>NZ_KB893134.1 GCF_000374005.1 Kiloniella laminariae DSM 19542
TCGTCAGCCTCGACTTCTCCATGCAGTTGGTAGCTCGGCAGCTTGCTGGCGATGAGCTGGCGCAGGCGCATGAAAAAGCGGATCGCCGTGTTGGCCTGAACGCCCACGATCTCGGCGGCGGCACGAGCCGTGCTGCCGACAACGAAGTGTTCGATCAGCCTACTTTGCTGGCGGGCTGTGAGCCGACTTTTGCGGGTGTACATCGTAGCTATCATAGAACCTCCAGAGATTCTTAGCTACTTCAGCCCCAAAAATTAAGGCAGGAAGACGACCCTGAAGAACCGCCTTTCCTGCCTTATGAACACAGGAATTTCTCCTACGCCTTAAACCCGGATGACAAACCGCTATAGTCGATATTTCTGTCGTGCCTGATGCCTCATAATCAGGCCTGCGCAGATAACCCCCAAAGCCACAGCCAGAATAATCAATGTCGCCAGTGCATTAATATCAGGAGTCACCCCGAGTTTCACTTTCGAGAAAATCACCATCGGCAACGTGCTGCTCCCCGGTCCGGAGACAAAACTGGCAATAACCAGATCATCCAGAGACATCGTGAAAGAAAGCAACCAGCCTGCAAGCATGGCCGGCGTTAACAGTGGAAGAGTGATATCCCAGAGGACGCGCAAAGGCTTGCCCCCAAGATCCATGGCAGCTTCCTCCAGATTCTCCTCCATCCCGGAAAGAGCGGACTGAACAATTACCGCCACATACGCCATGCTGAAAGTAATATGAGCGATGGTTATTGTTGTAACACCACGGCCATTTGGCCATCCAACCAGATCTTCCATCGAAACGAACAGCAGCAGCAAAGACAGTCCCGTGATCACTTCCGGCATGACAAGCGGCGCTGTGATCATTCCGGTAAAGGCCAAGCGCCCCCGAAATCGGCCAAAACGCGATAAGGCAAGCCCTGCCAACACCCCAAGAATAACGGAAAAGGTTGCCGACACAGCAGCGATACGAAAACTGAGAAGAGCTGCATCGATAATCAGATCGTTCTCGAACAGCTCCCCATACCATTTAACCGAGAAACCACCCCAGATTGTCGCAAGGCGAGAGCTGTTAAAGGAATAGAAAATCAGGGACAGGATCGGAACATAGAGAAAGGCAAAACCGAAAACCAGCACAGAAAGCAGAAAGGTTGAGCGTTTTTTCATGATCTAGCTCCGCTCCCCGTCTTTTGCCTGGAAATGCTGGTACATCATGATCGGCACCACCAGAAAAGCCAGAAGAGCAACAGCAACAGCAGAAGCAACAGGCCAGTCCCGGTTACTGAAGAACTCATCAAACAAAACACGTCCGATCATCAGGGTGTCATAATTGCCCAACAGCGCTGGAATAACGTATTCACCCGTTGCCGGAATAAAGACCAGCAGAGATCCGGCAACAATCCCCGGCAGCGTCAGTGGCAAGGTTACTGTGTAAAAAACCGTGAAGGGTTTGCCGCCCAGATCCGCCGCCGCCTCATTCAGACTTTCGTCCAGCTTTTCCATTGTTGCGTAGAGCGGCAAGATCATGAAAGGCAAATAGGAGTAGACAATCCCCACATAGATCGCCCCTTCGGTAAACATCATGTTCAGAGGCTCATCAATAATTCCCATTGAAAGCAAGGCCCCGTTAATAATGCCGTTTTTATTCAACAACCCCATCCAGGCATAGATCCGCAAGAGAAACGATGTCCAGAAGGGCAAAACAACCATCAGCAGCAGTATGCCCCGGATATCAGAACGAGAACGGGCTATCCCATAGGCCATGGGATAGCCAATCAACAGACAGATGATTGTCGATTTCCCCGCAAGCAGGAGAGAGTTGAGATAGGAGGAGTAATAGAGATCGTCGGTAACTAGAAATCTGAAGCTCTCGAAGGTGATTGAAATCGTAAAACTCAGATCTTCCGCCCATTCGAACAAAGGTGTGAACGGCGGTCGGGCAATCATCCCTTCAGCCAGGCTGATCTTGAGAACAATGACAAAGGGAACGATAAAAAAAATCAACAGCCAGACAAGCGGTACGGCGAGGACAAGACGCTTCCAGTTCCGCTGTATCAACCTGCCAATCACATCCCCTGCCAGCTTTACAAGGGAACCCGAGGATAGCGTAGAAAGCTTGTGATTTGTGACATCCCTGCTCATTTCATCAACACCACCATACTGGAGGGATCCCACGAAACAAAAACTGCGTCTTCCCAGGTAAGGTTACGCTCCCCTTCCGAAGAGCGGCGCAGGTTCGGTGTCGTTGCTTGCAGAATCTGACCATTGGCCAAACGGATCCTGTAAATTGTATGAGTCCCCATATAGGCGATATCGTGAATGAAGGCAGGAAGTTCGTTTATGCCCTGTCCCGCCTTAGCTTGACGTGTAATCTGGATTTTTTCTGGCCGGACTGCCAGCCAGAGCTGCCGGGCTTCCTTAACCGCCACCCCCCAATCGAGATGAAAATCCTGGCCAAGAGATCCACAGTGCGCCACCAGATGATCCCGACCGCTTTCCTTGACCTGACAATCAAACATATTGATTGAGCCGATAAATTCAGCAGTGAATTTCGTTTCAGGACTTTCGTAAATATCCGACGGTGTTCCAACCTGGATCACATTACCTTTATCCATAACCGCAATCCGGCTGGACAAAGTCATCGCTTCTTCCTGATCGTGCGTTACCACGATAAAGGTAATGCCCAACTTGTCCTGAATGTTCATCAGTTCAAACTGGGTATGCTCCCGCAATCTTTTGTCCAGTGCACCCAGCGGTTCATCCAGAAGCAGTACTTTTGGACGCTTCACCAGGGAACGCGCCAAAGCCACCCGTTGCTTCTGCCCCCCGGACAGTTGGTTGGGTTTACGTTTGGCAAAGTCAGACATCTCGACCAGTGCCAGCATATCCGCAACCCGTTCGCGGGTTTCTGCCTTTGAGACTCCATCCCGGCGCAAGCCATAAGCAACGTTTTTTTCCACCGTCATATGCGGGAAGAGTGCATAGGATTGAAACATCATATTTACCGGGCGCTCGTAGGGGGGCATATCCGTCACATCAATGCCGTCAATAATCACCCGGCCTTTGCTGGGCTTTTCAAAGCCAGCCAGAATACGCAACAGTGTGGTTTTGCCACAACCAGACCCACCGAGAAGCGAGAAAAGTTCGCCCTTGTATATTTTCAGGCTGATGTCGTCGATTGCGGTAAAAACACCAAACTTCTTTCCGACACCCTGAATATCGATAAAGGGCTCTGCTTCGGAATCAAAAGCAGGTCTATCCCCAACAATCGGCTTTTTGAATTCGGTCATCACACGCTTTCTCCTAAAGCGGGAACGGGTAACCCTGCACCTGATCTCTCAGCAGGGCTACCCACTGAAGTTAACTTCCAGTCTTGATCCGGCTCCAGCTGCGCGTCCGAACACGCTCTACCTTTGGCGGCAATGTTTTTGCAAGGTACATCCGCTCCATAGCCTTGCTATCAGGATAGACTGCTGGATTGGTCCGAATCTCTTCGTCAACCAACGGGGTTGCAGCCTTGTTGGCATTCGCATACCAGGTATAGTTGGTTGCAGCCGCAATCACTTCGGGGCGCATCATATAGTTGAGCCACTTGTAGGCAGCTTCCTTGTTCGGCGCATCACTCGGGATCGCCCACATATCAAACCAGGCTCCGGCCCCTTCTTCCGGCACAAAATAATTCAGCTTGATCTCCACACCAGCTTCTTCCGCCCGTGCTGCTGCCACGGCATAATCACCGGACCAGGTCATGGCAATACAGCGTTCCTTGTTCGGTAAAGCGTTCAGATAGTTAGAGCTGTCAAACGTCGTGACACTGCCCCTGATCGCTGATACGGCCTCGACAACCTTGTCGTAATCTTCCGGGTTGGTCGACATGGGATCCAGGCCGAGATAGGAAAGCGTCATCGGAATCACATCTACGGGTGAATCCAGCAAAGACACACCACAGTCCGCAAACTTGGAAATAATGGAGGGATCCAGGATCATGCTGAAAGAGCCAATGGGCGCATCAGGCATCCGCTCCTTGATCATGTCAACATTGTAGGTGATGCCAACAGTACCCCACATGTAAGGTATTCCGTACCGGTTGTCCTCATCCCAGTTTGCCACAACTTTCAGAATATCCACATCCAGGTTGGCATAATTATCGAGTTTGCTTTTATCAAGAACATCAAACACTCCCGCCTGGATAAGACGCGGCATGAACGAGCCTGCATGTAAAACAACATCATAACCGGAACTCCCGGTAATCAGCTTGGCATCAACCGTTTCGCTGGAATCGTAGGTGTCATAAATGACCTTGATCCCCGTTTCAGCTTCAAAATCAGCAATTGTACTTTCACCGATATAATCCACCCAGTTATAGACATGCAGTTCCTCGGCTTTAGCAGCTGATGCCGCCAAACATAAAGAAACAGCGGGTCCTGTCAGCAGTGCAACAGAGGAAAAGCGCCCCAATACAGCCCCAATTTTTTTTCTTGTACTCATGAGTATCTCCCAGTTCATTGACACGCGCGCTCCCTGATTTTTTTATATTCTTCAGCGCATGCCCAATTTGATCAGAAGGTACCTCAACCAGATCTTGTTGTTTTTGTACTGCCTTGTTTTTGTGCTGGATAGAAGTCCCGCTTAAACATCAAGCTCATGGGTTCGTTGATCCAATCAGACCATCCAACCCACGTTTATTAAAAATTCCTCCTATAATTAATCTCTGGATTTCACTGGTACCTTCCCAGATCCGGTCCACCCTGACTTCCCGATAGAAGCGTTCGGCAGGATTTTCACGCATGTAGCCGCGTCCGCCAAAAATCTGGACACAGCGATCGGCAACCCGTCCGACCATTTCCGAAGCATAAAGTTTGACCATCGAACAGCGCGCGTGAAGCCGCTTCAGATCCTCGCCCCGGTCATGAGCCTGGGCAGCTTCATAGGTCATCAGCCGAGCTGCCCAGAGTTCTGTCGCACTATCTGCCAGCATGGCCTGGATCAACTGGTATTGGGCAATCGGCTGTCCATTTGCCAAACGACTCTTGGCAAAGGCACCGGCCTCTTCGATAAGCCGCTCCGCCGCCCCGCAACTCCGTGCCGCAATCATCAACCGTTCGCGCCGGAACCAGGCGCGGGTAAAATCCATGCCACTGCCTTCATCCCCAATCCGGTTTGACACCGGGACCCGCACATCCGTAAATCGATAGGTAGGGTGGTGTGCTTCAAAAGTATGAGAAAACAGCGGTGTATCAATTATTTCTATGCCATCAGAATCCAGATCGACGAAAAACAGGACATGTGCGCCCGCATGATCACCCCCCTCAAGCCGAGCCTGAAAAACCGCAAAATCAGCGAGGTTGGCGGAAGTAACAAACCACTTTTCTCCGTTCAGAACATAATGGTCATCTTCCAGACGGGCTGTGGCATTCAGGCCGTCAACATCAGACCCTGATTCTGCTTCGGTAATCGCATAACATTCGTGACGTTCCCCTTTGAGCAACGGCACAACATAACGATTGATTTGATCTTCACTACAGGCTTCAAACATCCATTTATGAGCTTCGCTGAAACACCAGCCCAGAGCATTTGTCACCCGCCCCAGTTGCTCGTAGATCGCAACCTGCTCGACAACACTAAGTTCCAGTCCGCCGTACTGCTTTGGTGCATCCATACCAGAAAGCTTGAAATCCTGGGCTTTCTGCCGTTGCCGCTGCCGGATCTCTGGTTTCAGTTCTCCACCATTCAACTCGGCCTCAACTTCGAAAGGAATAAGATCGTGCTCAACAAATTCACGCATTTTCCCAGCCCAAACCCGCGCCTCTTCAGGCAAGCGAAAGTCCATCACCCTGCTCCTGTATTGCTGACCAACCAGTTCTGCCCGGTCGATTATTTTTTAGTAGGTTTTAAGCTCTCGATCTGAGTTGCTTTCGAAGGGAAAAGTGCCTTCATCAATTCGAATGAAGCGTTCGCCGCCTCCTGCTGCTTTATCGACTTCGGCGTAATCAGATACCTCTGCCACAAACTGTCTGTCATACCCTCAATAGCCAGAGCCGCAATCTGCGGATCCACAATGGCTCCGCCCTCACCACAGACCTTGCGACAAAGATCACAAAGAACTTCTGTATGGGACTCATCCAGAGATCCGCACTCCTTCATGTAGGTAGGGCGCGATTTTGACTCTCCCCAAAAAGCATACCAGACAGCTATCTTCTTCCTGTTAAAAACCGAGCGATTGAAATCAGCCCTCACAACCGCACAGAGCTGCTCAACCGGATCCTCACCAGCCTCTTCAAGCGCCGTAGCCCAGGCATTACGATACTCCTCAGCCATAAACCTGAGCGTCTCAAGAAAAAGGATGTCCTTGCTCTTGAAGTGAAAAATCACAATCCCCTGCGACACCCCTGCACGATCAGCAACCTTTGCCAGAGTCGTGTCAGAAAACCCCAGTCGATCTATGCAGTCGATCGTCGCATCAATCAGCTGCTGCTTCCTGAAGACTTTTTGCGCTGCTCTGCTGCGCCTAGGAGTCTGTTTCATTTTCATTTCCATATTGACTAAAAGCTTTAGTTTAATATTTTTATATCGTCAATAATAAAATATATTACTAATAATATCAATGTTTTATATACAAATATTGAATGAGCGCTCAGTTTATTATGGACAATTTCAAATTCCAAAATCACAATGCAGCAACAAAATGTCTGAAAGGTCCTAATCATGAGATCCCTTACCAAAAGCAACGCTCAGTTCAAAAAAGCCCTCCAAAAGCTGCCTCTTGGCGTCGCTTCCAACTTTCGCTACTGGGGCGATGACAAGACAATTTATGTCAAACAGGGAAAGGGGGCCCGCTTCTCGGACCTGGACGACAATCAATACATTGATTACCGCATGGGCTATGGGCCCGGCATTCTCGGTTATGCAGATGATCGCGTTGATGCAGCTGCCATTGAGGGCATGAAGGTTGGTGGAGTCTTTGCCCTTGCAACCGAGCTGGAATACACCGTCGCGAATCGCATTTCCCGGATGGTACCTGCCGCCGAGCTGGTCCGTTTTTCCAACTCCGGGACAGAAGCCGTGATGGCGGCGCTGCGGATTGCCCGTGGTTATACCGGTAAAGACTCCTACATTATTATCGAAGGCGGATATCACGGCCTGTTTGACGCGGCACTTTGGTACACCCCCATGGAAGATTGGGTCGAAGGCCAGGGTGATCCTGAACTGGTTCCCTATAGCGACGGCGTCCCCCAGATGCTGAAAAAACTGATCCACACCGTACCGCTCAACGATGCCAACAAACTCGAAGAGGTACTCAAAAAGCACGGGGCTGATATTGGCGCCCTGTTGATCGAGCCGATTATGGGCAACTGTTGCAGCATTGCCGCGAACGCCGAATATATCCGCCAGGTGCGTGAACTCTGCGATCGCTACGGCGTCATCATGATCATCGACGAGGTAAAAACCGGCTTCCGTGTCGCAAAGGGTGGTGTTCAGGAACTCTATGGAGTCAAAGCCGATCTCTGTACCTTTGCCAAGGCTGTCGCCAATGGTTACCCGATCTCGATCGTCGCCGGACGCGAAGAAATCATGCGCAAGGTCGGCAATGGAATCGCCCATGGTGGCACCTATACCGCCCATTCGGTATCGCTGGCAGCAGCAAACAAAACCTTGGAAATACTGGATGAAACCAGTGCGCTTGAAGATATCGCCAGCTTCGGTCTCGACATGCAAAAGGGCATCAGCGAAATCCTCGACAGCCGTGATATCCCCCACTCCTTCTCAGGTCACCCTTCCATGGGCGGACTATTCTTCAACGAACATCCACCAGTGAACTACCGCAGCTGGAAAAAAAGCGACTACTCCTTCTATGACACCATGGCCCAGCATCTCCATGAACTGGGCATCCTCTGTGAACCGGACAGTCGCGAACCCTGGTTTATCTCGGCAGCACACGACAAGAGCTGTCTGGTTGAAACACTGAACAAGTTTGAAAAAGCCGTCGACCAGACCTGCGAACAGCTGAAAGTCGCCTGATCCGGCCTTTCTGCCCTAATCCGTTTTTTACAGGGGAGGCAGGCCAAGCGGCTCGCCACAGATAAAATGAATAAATCACGTTATGATGCCATCATCATCGGCGCCGGGCATAATGGCCTGACGGCCGCCTGTTTTATGGCAAAGGCTGGCCTCAAGGTCCTGGTGCTGGAAAAAAACGATTATCTCGGCGGTGCCGCAGTCAGTCTGGAGCTTCACCCGGGCTGGACCTATTCGAACTGTTCCTACGTCTGCAGCCTGTTGCGGCCGGAAATTGTCCGGGACCTCAACCTGCCCAAGTATGGTTTGCAGGTCATCCCCTATTCCGGGGGCGGGGTCTTCATGCAGAACGGAGACCACCTCTGCAACTACAATGATCATGATGCCCATCGGCTTGAGTTGGCCCGTCATTCGAAAAAAGACTCTGAAGCCTATGATCGCTATTCAACCGATCTGATGCGGCAATGCCGCTTTATCAAACCGCTCCTGATGCGCATGGCACCGGACCCAACCTCTTTCAAACCAAGGGATTTGGGGGAGCTCGCCTATCTCGGCAAGCGTTTCCTTGATTTCTCCGAAGCCCAGATGGCTGAAACCCTTCGCTTCTGGACCATGAGCGTGGCTGAATTTCTGGACGAGTATTTCGAATCAGATGTGATCAAGGCCTATTACGCCGGATCAGGAATCATCGGAACCGCTCTGGGGCCCATGTCTCCCGGCACAGCCTATGTCCTTCTCCACCACTACATGGGTGAGGTTGATGGCAATATTGGGGCCTGGGGCTTTGCACGGGGCGGAATGGGTTCTATCAGCAAAGCCATGGCCGCTTGTTTTGAAGATCACGGCGGCGAAATCCGCAGCGGCTGTGGTGTTGACAAGGTTCTGGTCAAGAATGGCCGTACCGTCGGCGTTGTTCTGAAGAACGGTGACGACTATTACGCCAACACGGTGATTTCCAACGCGGATGTCAAACACACCTTCCTGGATATTGTCGAGCGGGACGACCTCCCCGAAGATTTTGTCCGACAGGTTGAGCGCTTCAAGATCAGAGGCTCTTCCGGGAAGCTGAACATTGCTCTTGATGGCATGCCGGAGTTCCCTCAGGTCCCGAAAGATTCCCCGATCTTCAACGGCGACATGCATTTCACCGACAGCATCGAGCGGATGGAACGCGGGTATGACGACTGGAAAAATGGCACCTGGTCGAAAGACCCCTATCTCGACATGCTCCTGCCCACCAGGATAGACCCGACCATGGCGCCTCCTGGCAAACATTACATGACCGTGTTTGTGCAATATGCCCCCTATCATCTTGCCAATAACGAAAGCTGGGATGGTGCCAACCGGGATGCCTTTGCTCAGACTGTGTTCAACCAGATCTCGGAATACAGCCCGAATTTCAAGGACATGATTCTGCACTACGAATGCCGGACACCCCTCGATATCGAAAGGGAAGCAGGTATTACCGAAGGCAACATTTTCCAGGGCGAGCTTACTTTTGATCAGCTGCTCTTTAACCGTCCGGTTCCGGGCTACGCCCAATACAGATCCCCCATCAAAGGCCTTTATATGTGTGGCTCCTCGACCCATCCAGGCGGCGGTGTAATGGGAGCACCGGGGGCAAATGCAGCGCGTGAAGTATTACGGGACCTTGGTGCACGCCAGACGGTTCGGGGGTATTAAAAATGACAACAAGATATGATTCAATCGTGATCGGGGCCGGGCACAATGGCCTGACCTGTGCCGCCTACCTTGCCAAAGCTGGCAAGAAAGTTCTGGTTCTTGAAGCAAATGACCGGATTGGTGGCATGGCCATTACAGAACAGGCCGCAGACGGGGTTTTGATCCCGACCTGCGCCCATCTGCTGTACCAGCTTCACCCTGATGTTATTCGGGACCTGGATCTGAAAGTGAAAATGGCCGCCTCTTCCCTCCCGACCATTGCCCTGGGCTCTGATGGTCGTCATCTCAAAATCCTGGGCGAGACCGTCACTGCCTTGAATGGCGCTGATCTATCAGCCAAGGACACAGAAAACTATGTTCTGGTCATGCGGGACCTGAAAAAATTCGCCCGTGTCCTCGGCGCTTTACTGGGGCAAAAGCCTCCCCATCTCAAAAACCGGGACTGGGAAGACACCAAAACCCTGCTTAAACTGGGCCTTTCGATCCGGATGATGGGCCGCAAATCCATGCAGGAATTTTTACGAATCGCCCTGCTCAATATTGCAGATCAACTGGAAGACCACCTGGAAAATGACCTTCTGATGGGTGTAACAGCCATGGAAGCCGTCTGGGGGACCCATCTTGCGCCCCGGTCCCCCGGTTCTGTTCTCAGCCTGATGTATAAACTCGCCGGAAGTCTAGAAGGAACCCAGGGGGGCATCGGTATTCCGGCAGGAGGCATCGGGAAAGTCTCAGAAGCACTTGAGCAGGCAGCAACCAGGGCCGGTGCAACCATCCGGACCAATACCCCGGTCAAGTCCATGCTGGTTGAAAATGACACGGTGATTGGAGTTGAGCTGGAATCCGGTGAAAAGATTTTAGCTGCTTCCGTCGCTTCCAGTGCAGACCCACAGCGGACCTTTCTGTCCCTTCTCGGGGCAGAACACCTCGATGCAGGCTTTACCCGGCGCCTTGGCAAAATTCGAAACCGTGGGGATGCTGCCAAGATAAATCTGGTGCTGGATGGCTTGCCTGAATTTACCGGCTTGAGCCAGCAGGATCTTGCTGCAAAACTGGTGATTGCCCCCAGCATTGATTATGTAGAAAAAGCCTTCAACCACGCCAAATACGGCGAGTTCAGCGAACACCCTGCTCTGGAGGTCACCCTTCCGACTGTGGTCGATCAGAGCAGTGCCGGAACAGGCAGGCATGTTCTCTCCATTGTCGCCCAATATGCCCCTCATCAGCTCAAAGCGGGCTGGAGTGATGAACAACGGGCAGCTTTGGGAGAAGCGGTCATTCGTAAGCTGGAAGGTTATGCCCCCAATATCCGCAAGCAGATCATCTCGCAGCAGGTATTAACCCCGGCAGATCTGGAACAGCTTTTCAATGTTACAGGGGGCCACTGGCACCATCTTGAAATCCAGGTCGATCAACTGTTGATGATGCGCCCGCTTCACGGAACAGCCCAGTATGAAACCCCCGTAGCAGGGCTTTATCTTTGTGGTGCCGGCGCACATCCGGGCGGTAATGTTACTGGTGCGCCCGGTATGAATGCCGCCAAACGTATTCTGTCCAGAAAAGGCTGAGCCATGAGCAAATCATTGTCCCCCAAGACACCCGAAATTCTGTCCGCCAGACCGCGTGTCAATGCTGGTCGCAAGCCGACACCTTTTCACGCAAGACAGGTCGAAAAGTCTGAAACCAACGATTGGACACTCTGGGCCGGGTACAGCATCCCCAACAGCTATACCAGTGTTGAGCTTGAGTACTTTTCCATCCGCAATGGCGCTACTCTCTATGATATTTCACCCATGTGTAAATATCGGATCAAGGGACCGGACGCAGAACGCTTCATGAACCGCTTTGTCCCGCGAGATGTAAGAAAGATCAAGCCCGGCCGGGTTGCCTATGCCATCTGGTGTAACGACGATGGTCATGTTCTTGATGACGGAACGATATTCCGGTTTGGCCCTGACGACTTCAGACTCTGCAGCCAGGAACGCCAATACGCCTGGCTGATGGACTCCGCCCTTGGATTTGATGTCGAGATTCTGGACGAGACCGATGATATCGCTGCCCTTCAGTTCCAAGGGCCAACAACCTTTGCCATTCTCGAAGCCATGGGTCTGAAGGGCGTCGAGACACTCAAACCCTTTGATCTCCAGCATTTTTCCTTTGCCGGAACCGAGTTAATGATATCCCGGACCGGCTTTACCGGGGATCTGGGCTATGAACTCTGGATTGAACCGGGCAAAGCCCTTGAACTCTGGGATGCTCTGATGGCAGCAGGCGCTGACCGGACAATATCCCCCGTCGGATCTCTTGCTCTCGACATGACGCGGATTGAAGCCGGATTTATTCAGCCTGCCGTCGATTTTCTGCATGCCGAACATGTGGTACGGCACACACGAGGGCGGTCACCCTTCGAACTTGGCCTCGACTGGCAGGTTGACTTCACCAAAGGGCACTTCACTGGTCGGCGCGCCCTGTTAAAGGAAAAAGAAGCCAACAGCTCGCGTTACTGTTTTGTCGGCCTCGAAATTGAAGGCAACAAGCCCGCTCACAATGCACTGGTATATCACAAACAAAAAAAGGAAATCGGCCATATCACCTCGGCCGTCTGGTCCCCGACCATGAAAAACAATCTCGCCATGGCGCTGCTTCAGCGTCCCTTTGGCGTGGATATTACAGAGGATCTCTGGGTCGAAATCTACGTCGACAAGGAACTCAAATGGGACCGGGTAATGGCCCGGGCAAAAATTGTTGATCGCCCTTTCTTCAATCCCCCGAGAAAACGTCAGACTCCCCCCGCAAGATTCTAGGAGCAATTTGTGCGTCACCGTTTATCCCCGCTGCTCAACCCCCGATCCGTTGCCCTGATCGGAGCCAGTGCCAAACCAGGCTCTGTCAGCCAGACCATGTTGCAACACATCCGTCTTGGCGGCTTTACCGGACCTGTCTTTGCCATACACCCGACCAACGTCGAGGTAGACGGTTTTCGCTGTTACACCAGCCTTGACGCATTACCCGAAGTACCGGAGCACGCAATTCTCTGTGTTGGGGATCACCATGTCGTAGAACGCCTTTCGGAATGTGCCGCTCTTGGCATAAAAGCTGCAACCATTCTCTCGCCCCTTCATGCAGAAGGGAGCAATCCCGACAGCCTGAAACAGGCGGTTCGCACTATTGCCGAGGAAACGGGTATCCAGATCGTTGGGGCGAACTGTAACGGGTTTTATAATTTCTGTTCCGGCCTTTGGGCCTGTGGTTTTCCAACCCGTCATGATCATCGTGCCGGAGGGATAACACTCCTGACCCACTCCGGGTCACTGTTTAACGCCATTCTTGATACCGACTCCCGGCTTGACTACAATTATGTCGTCTCTACGGGGCAGGAGTTAACCACGAGCCTTGCAGATTACATGGACTTCGCCCTGGAGCAGGACTCGACCCGGGTCATCGGCTTGTTTATGGAAACAGCACGAGATCCTATAGGTTTCGCACAGGCACTGGCAAAGGCAGCAGAACGCAAGATACCGGTTGTGGCGCTCAAGGTCGGCAGAACAGAAAAATCAGCTCAGCTGGCCGCCAGTCACAGCGGTGCTCTGGTCGGCAACGATCAGGCCTACACTGCCCTCTTTGACCGCTACGGTGTACTGCGTGTTGAAACCATCGACGAGCTGGTTTTCACCCTGATGCTTTTCGCCCGGTCATCAACTCTTGGGCCCGGTGGGCTTGCAGCGATCCATGATTCAGGGGGCGAACGCGAGTTGATGGTCGATCTTGCCGAACAGATGCAAATTCCCTTTGCCGAACTGACCACTGAAACCCGCCAGCGTATCCAGTCAAAACTGGGGCCGGGCCTCAAAGCAGGAAACCCTCTGGATGCCTGGCATTCATACAATAATTATGAGGAAAGTTACGGCGAAAATCTGATTGAATTGATGACAGATCCCCAGGTTGCCCTTGGTGTTGTTGTGGGGGATCGGGGCCCCGGGGGGCAGATCTACCCAGAATATATACGCTTCGCAAAAGCCGCGCGTGATGCCTCGGGAAAGCCAGTCTGCGTTGTTGCCAACCATCAGGGAACAGGAACCTGCCCCAGTGTTATCGAGGCAACACATAACGGAATCCCGGTACTGGACGGCATCGCTCCTTTTCTGAAGGCCGCAAAACACCTTCTCAACTATCGGGATTTTCAGGCCCGACAGGAAATCGGCATTCCACAGCCCGCCGAGGAAGTCGTGCATAAATGGCGCAGCTATCTGGGCAGAGGAACCCCGATGGATGAATGTACCGCCTACCAGCTTCTCCAGGATTTTGGCATAACCGTCCCGGCTTCCCAACTGGCTCACTCTGCTTTTGAAACTGTAATCGCCGCCCGGAAGATCGGGTATCCGGTTGTGGTCAAAACGGCTGAAAGCGGGATAAATCACAAATCCGATGCCGGAGGCGTTTTCCTCAACCTGACAAATGACGCTGCGGTTTCAAGTGCATACGACCAGCTTTCCCAAAATCTTGGTCCCAGAGTCATGATCGCTTCCATGATCAGAGAGAAAGGTGTCGAGATGATTCTGGGGATGGTGAATGACCCTCAGTTCGGCCCTGTCGTCATGGTTGGATTTGGCGGTATTCATGCCGAGATTCTCGCCGATACAGCCGTGGCCCTGCCTCCTTTTGGGAAAGCGACTGCCTTGCGCTTGATCGACAACCTTAAATTAAAGGCACTTCTGGAAGGTGTTCGCGGCGCAAGGCCAACAGACATGGACGCCCTGCTCGACTGCATCACACGCTTTGCCAGTATGGTCCACGCGCTTGGTGATCTGGTCAGTGAATTTGATATCAACCCCCTTTTCGCCTTGCCTCAGGGCTGCATTGCCCTGGATGCCCTGGTTGTACAGCAGCACCCTCAGGCAAAGGCAGCCGAATAAAAGCTGAACCAGTATACAGAACACCAAGCAGAGCCAAAAACCAAGCCGGGAGAAACAAGAAATGCACCTCAATCAGGTTGAACATTACAGCAAGAGTGACTGGCAAAATTTTGCCGCCCGTTTCCGTCCTGAAACAGGCTTGTTTATTGACGGCTCTTATCAACAGGCCCTCGGGGGAGGCAGCTTTCAGTCCATCAATCCCGCAACAGGCAACCCTGTTGCCGAACTGGCCCTGGGGACAGAGGCAGATATCGACAAGGCCGTTGCAGCGGCACAGAAATCCTTTCGCTCAGGTAGCTGGTCGCGGATGGCCCCAAGGGATCGGATGTCTGTCCTCTATCGTCTTGCAGATTTGATTGAGGAAAACGGGGCTGAGTTGGCTCTGATGGACTCCCTGGATATGGGGAAACCCATCGCAGACTGTCTTGCTGTCGATGTTCCCGAAGTTGCCAAGACCTTCCGCTTTTTTGCTGAATGTATCGACAAGATTGAAGGCAGTGTCACCGCCACAGAATATAATGTTCTCAGTATGGTCCTGCGCGAACCTATTGGTGTTGTTGCCGCGATCTCGCCCTGGAATTATCCCCTGCTGATGGCTGCATGGAAAGTTGCCCCTGCCCTCGCAGCCGGGAACAGTGTTATCCTCAAACCCGCCGAGCAATCTCCGCTAAGCTGTCTGAAACTTGCCGAACTTTTTGTCCAGGCCGGAGGACCCGCAGGGGTTTTAAATGTGGTCAATGGTATGGGCGAAGTCGCAGGAAAAGCTCTCGCTCTCCATATGGATGTTGGCAAGGTCAGCTTTACCGGTTCAACTGAAGTCGGCAAGTTGATGCTGATTTACGCGGGCCAGAGCAACATGAAAAAAGTCGCGCTCGAATGTGGTGGCAAGAGCCCTCATATTTTCCTGGGCGATCTCAGCGGTGGCGATCTTGATGCAGCTGTCGAAACGGCTTGCGGGGCAATATACAGCAATATGGGCGAAGTCTGTAGTGCGGGTTCTCGTATCATTGTTGACAGTACAATTCACGAAGAGTTCGTCGAGCGATTTATCCAGAAGGGCAAAGATGCCTTCACACCAGGCGACCCGCTTGACCCGGCAACGAACATGGGCCCCCTTGTCGACCACGGCTCTCAGGCCCGGGTGTTAAAGATGGCTGAAAATGCCATCCTGGAAGGGGCAAAGCTTCAGTTTGGCGGCGATGCCCCCGGGGGAGATTTGTCCTCGGGTGCCTATATCAATCCAACCCTCTTTACCCTGGTGCACAACGATATGTCCATTGCCCGGAACGAAGTCTTCGGGCCCGTTGCCTCCGTTATAAAGGTAAACGGTCTAGATGAAGCCCTTGCTGTTGCTAATGACAGCGATTATGGCCTCGCCGCAGGGATCTGGACTAACGATCTCAACAAGGCCCATCGCTTTGTCAAGGAGGTCGAGAGCGGTACCGTTTTTGTCAATTCCTATGATGAAGGGGATATGACCCAGCCCTTTGGAGGCTTTAAACAGTCCGGCAATGCCAAAGACAAGTGTTTCGAAAGCCTTCTGAGCTACACAAGATCCAAAGCTGCGTGGTACCGTTTACGATAACCAAGGTAGGGGGAGTATGGTTCCTTATTTGATAAAAAATTACGCCACTGTTATCCAGACCTTTTACAAGCGTACAAATTTAACCAACAATAAACCGTGCCCCCTAAAGCCAGTAAGACAGTACCGGGAGACATAAAATAATGGTGCCGAAGCTCATCGTCCGTATCGAAGCAATCAACGAAGAAGCTGAAAGTATACGCTCCTACGAACTGCGGGCTGTTGATGGATCAGATCTTCCAGCTTTTTCAGCTGGCTCACACATCGATTTTTTTCTCCCGGGCAATATGATCCGGCAATATTCCCTGTCAAATAATCCTGCTGAACGTCACAGATACATCGTCGCTGTTCAGAAAGAGGAAAATGGGCGCGGCGGTTCCAGCTATGTTCATAAAAATCTGAAATCGGGGAGCCAGATCGAAATCTCTCATCCCCGGAATCACTTTGAACTGGATGAAACTGCAGGACGGTACAAACTGATTGCTGGTGGCATTGGTATCACCCCCATTCTCTCGATGGCCCGTCGGTTGAAATCCCTCGGGAAACCGTTTCAGCTTTATTATGCCTGTCGCAACAAACAGCGGGCAGCTTTCACCGAAGAGATGGTCGCTTCAGGGCTTTCAGCCCATGTGCTGTATTCCTTCGACGATCAGCACGGTCCCCTGAAAACCCAGGCGCTGTTTGGTCAACCGGAAAAAGATGTTCAAATTTACTGCTGTGGCCCGACCGGCCTTATGGATGCCGTCAAAAAGGTCACTCAGAACTGGCCAGCAGGAACCGTGCGTTTTGAACATTTTTCTGCCGATGAGACCACAGGTCCTAGGGCGGATGACGGCAGCTTTGAAGTGATCATCAACAGCACAGGCAAATGTTATCTCATTCCTGCTGGGAAAAGCATTCTCGCCGTTCTGGCCGAAAATGGTATTTTTGTCGATAATGCCTGCTGCGAGGGAATCTGCGGCACCTGTGAAACCGGCCTGCTTGACGGCGAAGCCGATCATCGAGATATGGTTCTGAGTGATCAGGAAAAGGCCGAAAACCGCCACATCATGGTCTGTTGCTCCCGCGCAAAAAGTCCGAGCCTTACGCTGGATCTCTAACCCGCAGCGCCAGTTCCGAATGAGAAAAGATAAAGGCTCCTCATTCGTAATGAGGAGCCCTTATCTTACTTAACAGTTTATCTATTCAGGCGCCGAGGTCCCGGGCCGCATCCTCAATTTCTGCTGCTGGAGCTTTAAGAGTTTTCTTCCCGCTTTCCTGCTCAAAAACCACGGGCAATTTTTTAACATCCGGTGTTTCATCAGCAACAACCGTACCCAAAGCAACCTGCTGCCCTGGAGATTGTGAGGAAATACCCTGACTCTTTACAAGAGTTGGTCGCTTCCAGGTCAGGCTGTCAAAACGGCCACAATCCCCGCAATGAGCTTGCCATTGATCAGCAATTGCCCCACAGGAATCACAGATCCAGTTGTGTGCAACCAGCGCTGTCTCTGCTTTTTCAAACCAGGTTGCCGCAGCTTTGCTATTGCCATGCTCTTCCTGTTCCAGCTGCCCCATAAGGCGGCAAACCAGCCGACTGGCACCTTTGTCTTCCTGTGCCAGCTTGAGGTGGCGTCGTGCCTCGCCCCAGAGTTTGGCCCGAAGGTTCGCTTCTGCCAGGGCAATATGACTTTCATAATGATCCGGATTTGAAGCAACCATTTGCCCCAGCCGCTTTACCCGTTCAACAGGGGTCTCTGAAGGCCACAGACTCATGTAGGTTCGGGCCAGCTCACGATGCGGTTGCTCTTTCCAGGCTTTGTTCAGGGTCTTGGCTGCTGCACGAATTTTTCCAGCCCGCGCATTCATTTCAGCCAGAAGAGTCACAGCGGGCACCAGATCCGGAGCAAGTTTGTAAGCTTCACGAGCCAGAACGAGTGCTTCATCATGACGCCCGTCATCCCGGGAGATCAAAGCCTGTTCAAGTTTGATAACCGCCCTTTTGCGGGCGGCTTCAGCCGAGGTCAGATTTTTGGTTTTTGCCCCATCTTTCAGCGCTTGATCCGCAATGGCAAAATCTCCTGATGCCTCGGACAGTTCAAAAAGGCTTTCCAGTACCCAAGGGGTTTTGGGGCTTATGGCATGAGCTTGCTTGGCCAACTCAAGCGCCAGAGACAGATCACCCCGGCGTTGAGCCTGGATCAACAGCCCCCGCAGACCAAGAAACCGGGTCTCACTACTTTCCAGCATAGCCGTAAAATAGTTAGTCGCGGCTTCTTCATCCCCTTGTAGCTGGGCAGATTGCGCTGAAAGCAGCATGGTCAGGGGCGGTTCGTCTGCCAGCAGGGCTTCTGCCTTTCGGGCCATCAATGTCGCTGTCTGGGCATCTCCCGCGGCCACGGCAACCATTCCCTGTGTCAGGGCCTGATAACCGCGCTTTTTCCGGTTGTCCTGACGTGCCTGTCCAAACAGGGCCGGTGCCTTGATCAAACCCCGCCATAAACGATAAAGATAGGCTGCCAGCATCGCGATAAAAACAACGCCCAGGAAGAGAATTCCGACCGAGGTTTCCAGCCGGTAACCAATCCATTCAATCTCGACAGTCCCGGGGCGATTGGCGATCCAGATAACAACAGCCAGAAGCAGCGCCAACTTGAGAAAGTAGAACAGGGTCCGTTTCATTTACTGAGCTCCCCCTGTGCCGCTGCCCTGCTCGGTAACCCCGATCAACAGCAAAGCCAGCTTGCCGCTCACTCTTTCACCTTCAAGACGATGTCCGGCCTGCAACAGCCAGTTTTCCATCCCGGAACGCGCCGCAGAGGTTAGCCCCTCCAGCTCACGTACAGCACCGGTCAAATCCCCTTCAAGCAGGTAATTTTCTGCCCGCGCCAGAACCGAAGCTGTCCCTTGCCCATCAAGCACATCGACCGGACGAATACTTATTACGTTAGAGATACGGCCAAGAGCCTTGTCAACCCAGGTTTGCCCTCCGGCGACCTTGTCAGCAGAAAGGGCAGATCTTGCTGCAGCAGGAAAATCTGCCCGTAATTCTGTCATGCTTGGTAGCCCTTCCGAAGCAAAGGAAGAAAGGGGAGTAACCAGATCCTGCAGGGTTGCATTCTCGCTTGAAACCGCCCGCACCAGATCAAGTTCACGGATAAAGGGTCCAGATCCGCGGAGAGCATCGCGCAGCTGCAGCACCGCCAGCGCCAGATAAACGTCGTTCGTTGCCGGTCCTGGACGCGCGCTTTGCCCCGCCCCCAGATTATTGAAGCGGGACGACAAAGCCTCGACCTCGGCTTGCAGAGCTTCCAGCCTGCTTGCCTGTAGCGGATCAAACGAAGCAATAGAACCACTGTTCCCCTGTCCTCCAGACTGCTCAAGCCTTTGTAGACGACTGCGGGTCTCGGTCAGTTCCTTACGCAGCGAATCCATAAGTCCGCGGTCCACATTCGCCGTGGTCACCACAACTCCGCCATCCGTCAAACTAGAGAGCTGGCGTTCCAGCTCGGACTGGGCAAGCTTGAGAGTACGGACCTGCTCGGACAAAGAAAGAAAGCGGTTCTCGTTAACACCCTGTCCCTGATCACTCAGGGCATGCTGTTCAAGCCCGACAATCCGCTCCTCCAAACCCTCCAGCGAAATCTGGTTTTCACTTGCCCCGATAACCGGCAGACGTTCGACGATAGGAAGCCAATATCCGCGCGTATAAACCACTGCCGCCAGAACCAAAGCACAGGTACCGACGCCAAAGAGAAAGGAGTTCATCCCCCCGTTGCGCCGTGGTGCGTGTGTTGACCCAGAGTTTTTTGTCTGGGAGACCGAATCTTCAAAGTCTATCTTTTTACCTGAGGGAAGATCATCTTTTGCTGTCTTGCCCACCACTTCGGGTTCCTTGCCGATTAAAGGTTTCCCACCAGAAACTGGCACAGATCCACCGTTTTTATTACTCTCAGAACCGCTCTGGGTTTCACCCGAACCTGTCACATTCTTAGCTGTCGGTTCTTTACCATCAGCTTTTTTCTCAGAAGTGGTACTGGTCTGATCTTCGGTTTCGTTATTCAACTGATCACTTTCCCTTACCCTGGCAACATCCAGTTTTACGTTCGCTTTAACAGCAGCTTGTAGGATCTCTTCATGGCGCGCCGCCGGTATGGAATCCCGTTCCTTCCAGCCCTGAACCGTGCTCACCGCAATCCCCAGACGATTGGCCAAAGGACGCAGTCCGCCAAAAGCAGTGATAATCTCCTGGGCAGGGCTTTCCCCGCTATTCGAGGTTTCTACGCCATCAGGCCCTTTCGGGTCTTTCCCTGATGTCTTGGTTTCCGGGGATGTGGGTTTATCACCCTGTTTGCTTGCCATTCCTGAACCTCTGTCGCGTCGAAAGGGTATTTCTCCCCAACTATGCGCCAGGCCAGACGGAAAATCCAGTACGTACGTACTCTCAGCTATTTTTCATAATCAGTTGTTTCATTGCATCCCCTGTCGGTTCCGCTGCTGTATAAATCTCTGCCTGATCAAATGCCCGCAAGGACTCTGATACAGCAGAACTCAGACAAAAAATGCGACAACCTGCCAAAGTCAAGTTTAGTCCAGATGCGGTTATAAGCTGTGAAAATATTTTTGAAGATCTGGGAGAATAAAAGCTTATCTCTTTGATATTATGGCTTTTAAACTGATTTATTGTCGTGGTCAGCAGTGCCCTGGACGCAGTAGCAGAATAGAGAATTTCGCGCTGATAATCAAAACCGGATCGTTCCAGATCTCCTTTGAGATCTCCTGCCAGTTCCGAGGCAGCGGGGTGAAATAACAGACCGGCATGCGGGTTCAGCTGCTTGCATACAAGGGTAGCCAGATTGGCTACATCGCCTTGAGCTGAAAATACTTTTCCGAATCCGGATTTCCTGGCCTCCGTCGCTGAAGCGTCTCCGACACAGTAAACCGGAACATCACGAGAGACCGGGTACTGTCTTAACGCACGTACACCATTGGCCGAGGTAATGACAAAAGCCTGTACGCCCGTAAAATCAATATCTTTATCAGGATAATACTCAATTTCAATCACCGGATCACACAAGACTGTACGCCCCATGGAACGAAGGTCGGAAACCAGGGGCTCACAATCAACTGTCGGCCGGGTAACAAGATGCAGAATCATCTTTCCCCCCTTTTACTGGACTATTGCAGTTTCAGGATTGCTGAGCTTCCAGTTCTTTAAAAAATGTCTCACCAGCCTGTGCTTTGAGATCCTGACCTGCAGAGCGCCCGAGTTCCTCGGCATCACAAAGTGCGCCACGTCTTTCTGCCCGGAAAATCTGGCTGCCATCTGTCGACGCCAAAAGGGTTCTCAGATAAAGCTGATCCCCTTCAATCTCGGCCAGCGCTGCAATTGGTGTTCGACAGGACCCATCAAGCTCTGCAAGACAGGCGCGTTCGGCCGAGATCCGCTGCATTGTCGGCAGGTGATGTATGGCATCTACATAAGCACGCACACGTGAATCGTCGCTGCGTATCTCGAGGCCAACAGCCCCCTGGGCAGGCGCAGGCAGCATCTCCTCAACAGAAAGCGCCGCGGTAATCAGTTCGGCCTGTTTCAGACGATTCAGTCCGGCGACGGCCAATAGCGTTGCATCGACCTGGCCTTCTTCGAGTTTGCGCAAACGGGTTTGTACAGATCCCCTGAAGGTGATCACCTCAAGATCGGGGCGGCGGGCCTTGATCTGTGCCTGGCGTCGGAGGGATGCAGTGCCGACTACAGCCCCCTGCGGCAAGGCATCCAGTGATGCGGCCTTGTTTGAGAACCAGGCGTCACGGGGATCTTCACGTTCAAGAACTGTCGATATCTCAAGTCCCTCTGGCAACCAGGTCGGAACATCTTTCATTGAGTGCACAGCAACATCAATGCTTTCGTCCTGCAAACCTTCTTCAATTTCCTTGGTAAAAAGCCCCTTACCGCCAATCGCCGAAAGCGCCCGGTCCTGAATCATGTCACCGGTGGTCTTGATCACCACAATCTCTATGGCGCCATCCTGTGCCAGTTCCACATGTGCCTCAGCCAGCAATCTCTTCACTTCGTTGGCCTGTGCCAGAGCAAGCGGGCTCCCCCGTGTTCCAAGTCGTAAAACAGGTAGATCAGTCATCAGTAACGCCATCATACTCAACTTTTATTCGAGTGTTATTCGGGCCCGGCTTTTCCGGATGATTCTGCTGCACTCTACCCGTTCAGGATGATTCCGACAATTCCCATCGCCAGAAACAGCGACGCGACCAAGCGACGCAGAACAGCCCCTTCCCTGAAATAAAGCCCCCCAATAAGCACCGAAATGGGGATAGAGGCCTGTCGTACTGTCGCAACAGCAGCGACATCAGCACCTTCGCTATAAACATAGAGGATTAAAAAGTAGGAACTGTAACAAATCGCTCCGATCATAAAGTAATGAAATGGACGGGAAATAAAGGCCTTAACAGTGCGCACCCCAACATTATCACGATCAATAAGCCAATACAGCAGACAGTAACTGGGGAAACAAAACAGGTTGACCCAAAAGTTGAGAACCGACGGTTCAAGCGCCTGCATGGCTGAAGCATCCGCCAGCGTATAGATTCCGGTCCCCAACAAAGACAAGAGCGCAAAACCCAATGTTACCGGATCATCGAATAGTCGGTGGCCCCGTCGGTACTGCAGCATAAAGGCAGCAAAGAGCACGAGAAGCACAAAAAGAATGACAAGAAGATCATAGGATTGACCCAAAACAAGAAAGTTAAAGGTAATCACAATCAACGGGGTCGAACGGATAATCGGATAATAGGCCGAAAGATCCCCTCTCCTGAGCACGGCGACCAGTCCACTGCCATAACACATCTGGCCAACCCAGGAAAAAATCACCAGATCCCAGGCTTCAAAGGCAGCCAACAGGTCAAACCCGGCCAAGAGGCTATGACCAAGAGAAATGCTGATCATACCCAAAGTCAGCGCCAGAAATCCAATTCTCTGATTTTCCCCCTTCTTGATCAGGGTATTCCAAAGCGGATGCAGACAGGCTGATAACAAAACCAGCGCAGCGATTGTAAGTCCCATAAAAAAATACCCGGGCAGGACTCGCAATCATGCCGGATTTCTCATCCGGGATTTACGTGTCACAAAAAAAGAACCAAACGCGTAATGTTGTATTCGGCTCTCCCATCAGCATCAACTGCTTTATCAAACCATTGGCAGATCAAAGAAGGTCAAAGAAGGTCAAAGAGCGATGCTTCTTATTGGACAGTTTGTTTTTCTGCCCATTCGATCCCCTGCGCCAACCACTCGGTTTTGAAGCTATGTCCTCCCTGATGAAGACAAAGCTCCAGAGTCTTCCCCGACTTGCAACCGCTCCAGATCCGGCAGTCCAGATCCTCTGCCATCTG
This sequence comes from Kiloniella laminariae DSM 19542, assembly GCF_000374005.1. Taxonomy (GTDB): domain Bacteria; phylum Pseudomonadota; class Alphaproteobacteria; order Kiloniellales; family Kiloniellaceae; genus Kiloniella; species Kiloniella laminariae. The sequence continues at coordinate 23,568 of NZ_KB893134.1, forward strand.
TTCAACGACCTCATCGTTACAACCGTTCGCTTCTTGCCAGATACCGATACCCTCCCGCACATCACCCTGATACCAACGACTGCCGATCTGGCGCCCTTTCATCGGGACCACAGTATCTGCAAGGCCATGAATATGCCTCAGGTTAACTGCGGTTTGACAACTTGGGGGATGGGGACGCCAGAAAGATCCTGCAACGGGGAAAAAGGCGGTAAACTCCTCTCCCATATAGCAGGCAACATCCCAGGCCATTGATCCTCCTTGCGAAAAACCACTCGCCCATATCCGTTTATCGTCAACACGCCAACTGGAGCGCACATCGCGCAGTATCTCCTGGGTAAAGGCAATCTCATCCCTCTTTTCACTCGGTGCACCCACGTTGGACCAGCTCTGATCCAGTCCGTCAGGCACGACCAGCAAGACGCCTTTGCGCGAAGCCAGATCACGAAGGTTTTTATCATTGATAATATTCCGGGCTGACTGCCCATAACCGTGGTAATAAAACAGTATAGGCAACGCTTTGTTCTCAGGGATGTTTTTAGGCGCAGCAACAAGATAGGCACCCCCTGCCACCCGCCCGGAAAAGACGCGAGCGTTTGCCGTTTCCCCCGCCTGTGAAGCCGTCGCGACCAGCAGCCCCAGTACAAAAACGCCGATGACTGCATATATTTCAAGATTTTTCATACTACCCGGCAATAACCAGTTTCTCATCTCCCCATACTCCTGCATTCATCTTTCCTGTAAAAACAACTTTTGGTTATCACCAGAGAACGACGCTTTATCCAGCTTGGCGCCATTGCTAAGACAGAAAACAAAAGGGAATACCTTGCCGACGGGCGGCAGATAGTATTTTCTGAACCTGTTAACAAATCAGGTGTCTCTGGATTTCAGAACACGATTCACTATCCACTAGAACTTATGGAAACGATGAAGGTACTTGGTATCGAAACCAGCTGCGATGAGACAGCCGCAGCAATTGTCGACAGCGATCACAATATTCTGGCGAACAGGGTGCTTTCCCAGCTTGAAGAACATGAACCCTATGGGGGCGTGGTACCGGAAATCGCAGCCCGCAGTCACATGGATCATCTCGACCGGTTGATCCGGGAAGCGCTCGATGAGGCCAAACTTGGTTTCGAAGACCTCGACGGGATTGCCGCAACCGCAGGCCCAGGTTTGATCGGCGGTGTTTTCGTGGGAGTCATGACGGCAAAAGCAATTGCCGCTGCCCGAAAGTTACCGTTTTTGGCTGTAAACCACCTGGAAGGCCACGCCCTGACAGCCCGCTTGACCGAAGGAGAAGCCGCGGCTTTTCCCTATCTTCTGCTGTTGGTATCAGGCGGCCACTGCCAGCTGCTCGCCGTGGAGGATGTCGGTTGTTACAGTAGGCTTGGCGGTACTATTGACGATGCCGTCGGCGAAGCTTTTGACAAGACAGCAAAAATGATGGGCCTTCCCTATCCCGGCGGACCTTTGATGGAACAGATTGCCAAGTCAGGAGATGCAACCCGTTTTGATCTCCCTCGTCCAATGAAAGGGCGGCCAGGCTGTGATTTTTCCTTTTCCGGACTGAAGACTGCAGTGCGCAAAAAAATTCTCGAACTGGCTGGTGCAGATGGCGCAGTCTCCAATCTTACAGATCAGGATAGATCAGACCTCGCAGCCTCTTTCCAGGCTGCCGTTGGCGATGTTCTGATTGACCGCTGTGCTCATGCAATGGATTTTTTCGCAGCCAGATACGGTCGCCCTGGACCCCTGGTTGTTGCGGGCGGTGTCGCGGCAAATCTCGCCTTGCGCAGCCGTCTTACCGAGCTAACAGACCAGCGACAAACCCGCCTCCTCGCCCCTCCGGTAAAACTTTGTACAGACAACGGAGTCATGATTGCCTGGGCCGGACTTGAACGGCTGCGGCTGGGTCTGACGGACTCGCTTGATTTTGCTCCCCGACCCCGCTGGCCACTGGACCAGCTCACGGGTGTAAAGGATCGCACCTGATGCCTGACACACACCTTGCTTCTGTTGGCGTTATAGGTTCCGGTGCCTGGGGAACTGCTCTGGCTGCCGTTGCCGCAAATGCAGGCAACAAAGTGACCATTTGGTCAAGAAATCCCCTAGTTGTCGATGATATCAACAACCAGCATGAAAACAGTCTCTATCTCAAAGGTGCCGCGCTTGATCCCGCCATTCGCGCCAGCACGAACGCCGAAGATCTAAAAAATGCCGATCTGTTGCTACTGGTTACCCCTTCCCAGCATCTCCGCTCTGTTATTACCCCGATCAAGTCGTTAATTGGTCCGGATGTTCCTTTGGTACTCTGTGCCAAGGGTGTCGAGATCAGCAGCGGCCTGCTTATGACCGAGATGCTCCAAGAAATACTTCCCGGGAACCCTCTCGCCGTACTTTCAGGTCCAACCTTTGCCATCGAAGTCGCCCGCGACCTGCCGACAGCTGTTACCCTGGCCTGTGCAGATGCTGTTCTGGGGCAAAAGCTGGCCAGCACGCTCGGCAGCCGGGCTTTCAGAATCTATCATTCCACCGATCCGGTTGGCGCCGAGATTGGCGGGGCCGTCAAGAACGTTATCGCCATCGCCTGCGGCATCGTTGATGGCCGACAGTTGGGGGATAACGCCCGTGCCGCCCTTATCACCAGGGGTCTGTCTGAAATCGTGCAGCTTGGCCTTGCCAAGGGAGCCCGCCGGGAAACCCTGATGGGACTGGCAGGTATGGGCGATCTGACCCTGACCTGCACAGCAACACAATCGCGCAACTATGCCTTGGGCAAGGCTTTGGGCAGTGGCGAAAAGCTGGCAGACTATCTCAAAGGGCGCATTACCGTGGCAGAGGGTCTTGGCTCAAGCAAATCCGTTTCGGCCCTTGCCCGAAAACTCCAGATCGACATGCCAATCTGCAATGCCATCTGTGACGTCCTCCATCACCAGGTCGACATCGATCAGACCATCGCCGATCTGCTTGCCCGTCCGCAAAAAGCAGAATTCTAACCCTTGATTGCCAAAACAGGTGATTGCCACAACAGGAAAATACCAATGAAATTTATCTTTTCTTGCGTTGATAAAAAAGACCATGCCCACGTCCGTGCTGAAAACCGCCCGGCTCATCTCGAATACCTGGGCAAGTTCATGGATCGGGTCGTTGTTGCCGGCCCAACCCTTGGCGCAGATGGGGAAAGCATGACCGGAAGCTTGCTGATCCTGGAGTTTGACGACGCTACCGCTGCGCAGGAATTTGCCGAGAACGATCCTTACAAGCTGGCAGGACTGTTTGCACAGGTCACCATTACCCCCTGGAAACAGGTTTTGCCTAAATAGATCGTAACAACTCCCGATTTCCTTCCAGTCAGCCCGTGACAGAGCAGGAGCGATAGACAACAAAGTTGTCATAACGATCCCCGATGTTATGCTGGCGCTGGTTGGAAACAGGGAGAGGCTTTATGGCATACTGGCTGATCAAAACCGAACCAGGCAGCTGGTCCTGGCAGGACCAGGTCGAAAAAGGAAACGAGCACTGGAACGGCGTGCGCAACTACCAGGCTTCAAATTACATGAAGGCCATGAAGGTGGGGGATCGCGCCTTTTTTTATCACTCCGTGAAGGAGAAAAGCATCGTAGGAATCGTTGAAATTTCCCGCGAATACTATCCGGATCATACAGATGAGAGCGGCCGTTTTGGCATGGTCGATGTTCGGACTGTCAAAGCCCTGAACAGACCAGTAAGCCTTGCAGAAATCAAAGAAGAAAAAGACCTTCAGGAAATGGCTTTGTTAAAACAGTCCCGGCTTTCGGTAATGCCTGTTACCAAAGCTGAATGGCAGACCATTTGCAAAATAGGGCAGACATCACCGGAAGTATAGCCAAATACTCCGGGAATACCTAAATCCATCCGAGGGAAAAAATACCGAATATTTCTATTTTTTCCCGCCTTCGGACAAAACCTTTTCAACAGCCTGGTTCAGAGCAGATGTCAAGCTCTTGCCAACAGCACCACCACTGCCTTTAATTCTCTGCGAGATGATGATCCGCATGGCATCAACATGCGCTTCAATCAAATCCAGCCGCTGACAGGCCGCAACCATATCTTTCTGGATCAGTTTACACAGGGATTTACCTGTTTCCGTCAGCAGGGGAAAGTTAAAGGTCCCCGCCTGACCTTTGATGTCATGGCTGATCCCCTGTATTTCATCAATCAGGGCTTCCGGAGCCGGACTGCTTTCGCGGGCCTTTTCCAACAACTTCGAGATTTTCTCCACATCTTCGGCAACCCAGACCTCGTATTCCTGCTCCATTCCCTGCAGAGCAGATTCGGCTGAAGCCACAATATCTTCGAGATCAGGCCCCCCCCGTGTCGGTACTTTGGATTTGAGATTGTTCGTCGGCATATGCACGTTCGCTTCCACTTATCGACACTTGATCAACGTCCTTGGCCTATCATAACACATTTGGAACCAAGAAGGCTTTCCTGCAGTTTAAAGCAAAATTCTTAACCAAGTAACAACAGGAGAAAACAGAATAAGCTGTTAATTTTAAATATAAAAAATAGGAAATACTCGGATTTGTTTCTTTTGAATTTCATTTATTTTCTATTAACTCCTGCTCTCTAGAATAGGACTTTGAGTAATGATCCCTGTGCCTGCATTTGTTATCTCCAGATATGCCCCAAGGTAACAGCATGGATCAGTGAAGCCAGTCGGAGCATCCATGAGTGAAAACGAGGTAATCGCTTCTCTACGCCAGGCCCGTGACCGTTTCCTGGCTTTTGCTTTCTGCCGCGCAGATTTGCTGATTGAACTTTCCGATACCCACAAAATTGTCTTTATCAGCGGGGCGACCCAGAGTCTCTTTGGTCGCACAGTAGACGAATTGACAGGCATGTCATTATTTGACCTCGTTGTTCGCCAGGAACTTCCTGTGCTAGAGCAGCTGCTCAATGGCATGATTGGTGGAAACCGTCCCGATCCCATAAATATCCGTTTTGTTAAAAAATCAGAAGGTCCGCGGGACCTTTCAATCACTGGATATTATGTCGAAGATCTGGAAAAGCACTTTTTTCTGTCCTGCAAAATTCCTTCCCCTCATGCGATAGAAGCCCCACAGGTTCACGACAGAATCAGTTTTGGCCAAGCTGTGATTGAGCATCAGAAAAGCAATCCAGAAGACAAACTGACCTTTATCGAGCTGGAAAATTATGATGAATTTGCCAAACGTTTAACCAAAGAAACCAGATCCGAGCTTAGCGAAACCATTAACAGTTATCTTCGCGCCAGCTCTTCAGAAGCCAACTCGGCAGCGTCTTTTGGCAATGGACGCTATGGATTGATCAGTCGCCCGGATCTGGACATCGAGCACCTCAGCAACGAAATCACCCGTCAGGTTCAAGCCGCAGATCCCGCAGGGGTTGGTCTCAAAATTGAAAAAGCCAGCATCGCCCTTGCAGACAGCGGTATTTCTGGCGGGAATGCCGCCCAGGCTTTAAGCTTTATGATCCAGCAATTTGCCCAGGACCATAATCAGGCTTTTAGTCTGGAAGAGCTGGCTCATTCCTTGCCAGAGATTCTCGTCCGGATACAAAAGACCGCAACACGGATCAAGAACGTGATCAATGGTGCTGATTTCATGATTGTTTTCCAGCCAATTATTGATCTGAAGACTCGTGCAATTCACCACTACGAAGTTCTCGCACGTATTAATGACGAAACAGGATCCCCCCAGGATTTCATCAGATCTGCCGAAGATCTTAACCTGATCAAGGGGTTTGATCTTGCTGTCTGCCGTAAAGCAATCAAGTGGCTGGAAAATAACCCAAGTAAAAATTTCAGACGACAGCTGGCCGTCAACCTTTCTGCCGCCTCCATCGGAGAACAGGATTTCATTGAAAAGCTGATCCCGATGCTTGCGCCCTTCAAAGATACCCCTGAAAAACTATTATTCGAAATTACGGAATCCACCAAGATTCCCGACCCGATACTGGCCAATCAATCCATGCAGACCTTGCGCAAGCTCGGCCATAAGGTCTGCCTGGATGATTTTGGTGTTGGCGAGGCTTCCTTGCAATATCTTCGAATGTTCCAGATTGATGTTCTCAAAATTGACGGCAGTTATGTCAGGGAAGCCTTGGATGATACGACTTCGACTCACATCCTTTCCTCCATTGCGGACCTTTGTAAAAAGCTGAATATCAGAACTGTTGCGGAAATGGTCGAGGATGAAGCCACAACCAACATGCTGATTGACTGTTCTATCGATTTGGGACAGGGCTATTACTTTGGCCGTCCCTGTAATGACATAACGATATTTGAAGAGCCGGATAAACCAAAAGTCGTTGTTCGCCGCGGCCAGAGCTCAGAAACATGGTCCTGAGACATTAAACTCATATCACCTGGCCAAATTTCAAAATATTTCAGAACCTTAGAATAAAGATATTGCTGCATTGCGGTATAATTTTTCATTATCAGACCAATAACTTATCGAAAATTTCCAGATAGATCTTGAGAAAGCATCTTTTTGCGTAAATAATCCCTGCGAAGAAAAACTCGCCGCTCAAAGAAGTGGCGCAACAATAAATAAAAATAAGGGAGACCGAAGCATGTCGGACGCCACTGTTTTCCCAGTCCCGGAAAATCTTGCGGAAAAAGCCTGGGTAGATGAATCTCGTTACCTTCAAATGTATCAACAATCCATTGAGGACCCTGAAGCTTTCTGGGCCAAACATGGCAAAAGAATACACTGGTTCAAACCCTTTACCAAAGTTAAGGATATCAACTTTGGACCCGGTGATGTTCATATCCGCTGGTATGAAGACGGTACCACCAACGTCTGTTACAACTGTATCGATCGCCATCTGCCCACGAAAAAAGATGATACCGCCATCATCTGGGAAGGCGATGATCCCAGTGAACATGAATATATCACTTATGGTCAGCTCTATGATCACGTTTGCCGTTTTGCCAATGCGTTAAAGGCGCGTGGCGTAAAGAAGGGGGACCGGGTCACCATCTACATGCCGATGATCCCTGAAGCCACCTATGCCATGCTTGCCTGCGCCAGAATTGGTGCTGTGCACTCAATTGTTTTTGGTGGATTTTCTCCCGATGCTCTCGCAGGGCGTGTTCAGGGCTGTAAATCAAACTGTGTCATCACAGCTGACGAAGGACTTCGTGGCGGGAAAAGTATTCCACTGAAAGCCAACGTGGACAAGGCGCTTGAAAGCTGCCCTGATGTCGACACGGTATTTGTTGTCAAACGCACCGGCGGCAAGATCAGCTGGACTGACAAGCGGGACGTCTGGTGGCATGAAGCCTGCGAAGCTGCTGACAACAGCTGCCCGGCAGAAGAGATGAATGCCGAAGATCCTCTGTTCATTCTCTACACCTCCGGTTCGACGGGCCAACCGAAAGGCGTCTTGCACACCACGGGCGGTTATCTCGTTTATGCTTCAATGACCCACAAATATGTCTTCGACTATCACGACGGCGATATATACTGGTGTACTGCCGATGTGGGCTGGATTACCGGACACAGCTATATCGTTTATGGTCCATTGACCAACGGGGCGACCACACTTGTTTTTGAAGGTGTCCCCAACTACCCCAGCGCCTCGCGGTTCTGGGAAGTATGTGACAAGCACAAGGTCAATATCTTCTATACCGCCCCAACCGCTATCCGTGCTCTGATGCGTGAAGGCCTTGCTGCAGTGAAGAAAACCTCCCGTTCCTCCCTGCGTTTGCTGGGGTCGGTTGGCGAACCGATCAACCCCGAAGCCTGGATGTGGTATCATGAAGTTGTTGGCGAAGGACGCTGTCCAATCGTAGATACCTGGTGGCAGACCGAGACAGGTGGAATTCTGATCACACCGCTGCCAGGGGCAACGCCGCTCAAACCGGGATCCGCTACACGCCCCTTCTTTGGTGTAAAGCCATTACTGGTTGATAATGAGGGTAACACGCTAGATGGCGCGACAGAGGGGAACCTCTGCATCTCCGACTCATGGCCCGGCCAGATGCGGTCAGTCTATGGCGATCACGAACGTTTCATCCAGACCTACTTCTCGACTTACAAAGGCCTTTACTTCACCGGGGATGGCTGTCGCCGCGATGAAGACGGCTATTACTGGATTACCGGACGTGTAGATGATGTGATCAATGTCTCCGGCCACCGCATGGGAACCGCTGAGGTTGAATCCGCTCTTGTCGCTCACCCCAAGGTCGCCGAAGCCGCTGTCGTTGGCTATCCCCACGATATCAAGGGCCAGGGGATTTACACCTACGTCACCCTCAATCTTGGAGAAGAACCCAGCGATGAGCTGCGCAAGGAGCTTGTGACCTGGGTACGCAAGGAAATAGGACCAATCGCAACGCCAGATCTGTTGCAGTGGGCTCCCGGCCTGCCCAAAACCCGTTCTGGTAAAATCATGCGTCGTATCCTGCGCAAGATTGCCGAGAATGACTACGGCAGCCTTGGCGATACCTCGACACTTGCTGATCCAAGTGTAGTTGACGATCTCATCGAAAACCGCATGAACAGATAGACTACAAAACAGAAAAGAGGCAAAGCAGCATCAGTCCGCTTTGCCTCTTTTACTTTTCTATCCAAATCTTAAATCAATTCCATTTCTGCTTCAGGAAATCCAGAAAAACCCTGAGCTTTAGCGGTACGTAATCCAGCTGCTGGTAATAGGCCCACATCTCGAAGGGGGCGCTGGAAAGCTCCTGCAGGACAGGGGCCAATTCTCCTCGCGCCAACTCCTTTTCGATAATTAGGGCCGGGATATAGGCAATCCCCTGACCATCGACCGCAGCGGCAATAATAGCGTCAGTATTGTCACTTCTCAGTTTCCCTTCGACCATCACTGGAGCATGCCCCGGAAACTGCCACTCCGTTCTCCCTTTCCCCACCCCATAACAGAGGCATTGATGTGCAGACAGATCTGAAAGGAGTCCGGGCTCTCCCCGCTCAGCCAGATAGCTTGGAGCAGCAAAAAGGAAATTATGATATCGGCATATCCGCGCACCGACAAACGCCCCCGAATCAAAGCCAGATATCCAACGTGCCAAGGATACATCAACCTGAGACAGGGGCAGCTTGTCATAATTGACAGCCTGCAGTTCGGTTTCAATATCTGGATAACGGCGCATAAACTCACCGATAGCAGGTACCAAAAACCGGTTTAAGAGAGGTGCCGGAGCCGCAATTGTCAATTTCCCACGCGGGGTCTGCCCAAGACTGGCTGTCTCTTCCAGCAGGGTTTGCCATTCTCCTCCCAGAAACCGCATCCTGTTGTAAAAATGCTCCCCGGCTTCTGTTAGTGAAATCCGGCGTGTGGTTCGTCGCAACAGCTGAACTCCGAGCAGGTTCTCAAGTTCGGCAAGCCGCTTACTGACCACTGAAGGGCTGACATGCAACGCCCTCGCAGCTCCTGCCATGGTTCCCTGCTCCACAACCAACCGAAGCATCAGACCACGATCAAAATCATCCATATTATTTCCATTACAAGAACATTCACTTCGAAAATACAGCAATTGTTTTCATTTTATCCAGCAATAAAGTGGTATCTGCTTTAAACAATATCGAACAAGGAAGTTGAAATGTATGTAATTGAAACTGTCAGCTGGAACGCAAAGCCGGGTGTAATGGATCAACAAATGATCAAAGCTGTCGGTGTAATGGTCCCGGATTTGGTGCAGTTACCAGGCTTCCTGCACCAAAGTCTGGTCAAAACGTCACAGGGAAAATGGATTGGCATTTACTATTGGGATACCGAAGCCAATGCTCATGCCTCCAATGATCTCATGGCAGGCAAGGCCTCTCTGAAACAGCTCGTTTCCCTCACTGAGATGGAGAGCCTCGCAATAGAAGTCATGACACCGCTTCAGGAATCCACGCCCCTCATAATCACAGGATAACCCGTAGAGAAGAGGAAGGGCTTAGGGGCCTACTCCACCTGTGTTATCAAAACATCCAGCACAGCAGCGCCTCTAGACCAATCCTTCGTAAATCTTTCGCTCCGGGTCAACCGCGGCGCGCTCGTCTCGCTGTAAAGCCTTCCAGATCTGAAACAGGGCATCCGAAAGGCTGGTTTCACCGGCCAAAGGTATCGCCTGTGGATCGGCGCAAACCAGGCCGCTGTTCAATCCCTGATAATAAATGATCCATTGCTGTGCTGTTTCTGCGGACAGACCCTGATCCTGAAAAATCTGGGACCACTGGTCTTCGGGAAGAGAAATCGCAGCAATATGTTTGCTCAGAACATTGCGAACCGCTTCTGAAATATCGTCAAGGTTGAAAGCCCGGGGACCGTGTAATTCCAGCAACTGCTGCCCGGCTGCCGGGTCAAGGAGCGCGGACAGCAACAAGGACACCACATCCCTGTTTGCCACCATTGGGAAAGCGGGGCCATCAGCCAGGAAAACAGGAAACACCGAATGGCTTTTTGCCATTGTCAGGGCGGGCGCCAGGTTTTCCATCAGGAACGCGATCCTCAGCACCATCAGATCTCTGCAGCGGTCCATGAGTTTCTTTTCGACATCAGAGAAAAAATCGGCCCAACCTGTGGCTTCTCCTGCACCCATGGCAGAAAGGAGTATCACTTCGGGTTTTTCCGGCACATCATCCAGAGCTTCAAACAGAGCCTTGCAATAGTTTTCCCGGTACGTAAAGGAGCCATCATCCCGGCTGAAGGGAGGTAATATAAGCAATAGCCGCTGGACACCATCCAGTGCCTTTATCCAGCTCGCTTTATGTGCGGGATCTCCTTCGTTTACCTCTGCTCCCCGCCCACGCCAGAGATCTCGACAGCTCGCATCCGCCGTCAGAATTCTGACCAATTGGCCTTGCCCGACCAGCTGTTCGGTTACAGAGCGGCCTATCGGGCCTGCAGCATCAGCAATGAGGTACATCCAAATTTTCCTTACAACAATTCGCTCCCTTTATCTCTCTCTCAACAGCTGGGGACAAGCTGCAAAAAAGCCGCAGCCCACAGAAATCGGCAAAGGAGAAATCGGAAAAGGAGAAACCGGAAAAGGAGAAATCGGAAAACCGGGGAAACTCTGTTGCTTTATTTTTGAAAGGGGCTCTGTGATAGACTATGACATCAGGATTAATACCGCTCTGCTAAAGGTCAGTCATGCGCTCCAGTTGTCCCATTTCCCGGTCACTTGATATTCTTGGCGACAGGTGGACCTTGCTTGTCATTCGCGACTTGATGTTTTTCGGCAAAAACCAATATGGGGAATTCCTGGCCTCGCCAGAAGGAATTTCCACCAACATCCTTGCAGATCGACTGAAAAAGCTGGAGCAGGTCGGCATCATCAGCAAAGAAGCCTATCAGCATAACCCGGTTAGATATACCTACTCCCTGACCTCGAAAGGCAAGGATTTACAACCTGCTCTTGCTGCTCTCTTTAGTTGGGGGCTTGAGCATGTGGAAAATTCCATCCCGCCAGACCAATCCCTTCTTAAACTGCAGGATTGATCCCCTCTAACAAGGTACATCAACAGCCTTGCAGAGAAAATGCATCATCGGCATGGCCGCTTGATAAGCCTTCACAACATCCGGCAAAAATTCAGGTTTTTGTGCAGCTTCGGGGGAAGAGCGGTGCATCAGGAATAGCGTTTTGCGTTTCAGATCCTCCAGATGGGGACTGTCAGCGGCAAAGCCCTTGGGCGGTCGGAGCAAACCATCACCGCCAACACCCCCAAACATCTTTTGCAACTGCTTGTCCTCAATGACCCTGCTCCAGGCTTCCGGGCGATCCGCAATGGCCCGACGAATTTTGTATAGTGCATCACTGGGCGGCAACCAGATCCCCGCCCCGTAGAACACTTCATCAGTGGCAAGATGAACATAAAAACCGGGGGCATGGACATCCCGCCCCAGGCCATGACGAAAGTGGCAGGCTGCATGTTCCTTGTAGGGGCGTTTGTCTTTGGAAAAGCGGACATCGCGGTGAATACGGAACATTGATCCCCCATTGCGCCGGGCATCGGCAACAAAATGTGGTGTCAGCCCTGCCAGGGGCTCGACCATGGCCTGAATAAAATCAAGCAAGGGGTCCTGCAGCGTTTCTCGATATCTTTTTTTATGCGCCTGAAACCAGTCCCGCGTATTGTTTTCTTTAAGTTCCTCGAGAAAATCAAACCCGGCTTTCGGAAAGCCGGTAAACCCGGAATTCATCAGTCAACTCCTTCTTGGCGGAAAAGCATCAAACTTGGGGATGCTATCATCCATTGAATCCCAGGGCAGGGCATTTTTGACAAACATATCCGCAGTAGGTTTAAAGCGACTAGGCTCGTCGAGCGTCGCAGCTATAATCAAGGCCAACTCTGGAGAGTTCTCTGATTTCCCATAAATACGGCTGTTGCAACTAGTACAACAAAATGCCCGCATTTTTTTACCGCTACCCCCTATCGTTTCAAAGCAGGTTACTTCCCCTGTCACCGTAAAACTGCTTTCGGGAACAGCCATTATAGAAACATAAGCAGCACCACTCAGCTTCTGGCAATTGCGACAATGGCAGTTCACCTTGAAAGGCGAATCAAGACAACTTGTCTGATATCGGACCTTGCCGCAAAAACATCCTCCTGCCAGGACATCACTCATATTTCTACTCCTCATAGTGAACTTGTTTTAAACAATCACATAAACTTGCAAAATAAAAGTGACTTGAATATGACGAATCAAGATAAGATTTCCCCCCGCAGATCTTGCTGAACGAATCTTGAAACCCCCGTCCGACTGCTGTCTCAAACAGATAAATGCCACAGCTTTGCGGTTTAAGAGGCGCATTTGCCACAGATGCCCAAATACTATGGCAGGCCTGACAAATTACAGCCTTTATTCAGTCACTTACCCTTTTTCTGACACAAAAATGTACAAAGAGGATGCCAAAGTTTGACCAGATCTTGTCCCTTCACTTTGCCCCCTTGCCCACCCTATGTTTTGAGGACAGCAACAACAGAACGATAAAGGAATTATACAATGAATAAATTGCTTCTTGCTTCTTGTGCTCTGGGTTTTCTTGGCGTGGCTTCCCTTGCCAATGCTGCAGAGGTTGCCGGTCGGGTCATGACAACAGATCCGGCTTCCAACACAATTGTAATGGAAGATGGAACCGTGTTGCAGCTGCCAGAAAACCAGACGGTAGAAGGCCTTGCTCCCGGGACCGAGATCATTGTGACCTTTGATGAGCAAGACGGGAAAAACATGGTTACTGGTATCAAACCCGCTTCATAACCACGCGTTTGTAATTAACCATACTGATGACAGGGGCGCGTTTATTCGCGCCCCTGTTTTTTCTTTTTCAGGAAGACGCCCCGTCGATTGTATTAAGCCCCGCCAGGCGTTTTTTTCGGGCTTCGGCATACCGTGTTGCGAGTTTGAAAGACACCCAATAGCCGATAAGCCCTAAACCAATGCTATAGGGAAGAAATCCGACCAAAATTGAAGTTCCAGCCTTTTCCAGCATAAAGTGGAAAACCTCGACCACAGTTCCCCACAAGCCGGACTCAAAAGTCAGATGCTGACCAATGGTTCTGGAGAAGCTTTCAAAGTCCTGTTCCGGATCAAAATCGAGCAGCAACAACCGTCCCGTAACATAATAAAGGTAATAGAGCGGAAGCATCGTCAGAGGGTTAGACAACCAGGACCAGGCCATCGCGATAATAAGGCTGAACTGCCAGTGCAATACATAGCGGCAGACCCACCAGACAACAAAAACCATATAGAGCTGGACACCAACTGTCGGCGTCATACCCAACGCCAGTCCCATCATAACGCCCCGGGCAACAATCTCCGGTTGGTCAACAGACCTGAGTACGGGAATCACGAGACGAAAATAAAGTAACCGAAGCATTCCTGCGCTCGGTTCTTGCTTATTGCGGGCGTGCATCTTGTTCTTGAACCAGGACTTCATCTATTCTTCTATTAACGCCCTCTATAAAATATTAGAATCTCTCAAATAGGAATTGATCATCCTTGTGGCAACATACCGTGACTGTTATAAACCAAAATTATCGTTAGTCCACGGACAAAAATCCACTTTTCCGGGCTGTGACAGACCATCACAGTTCCTTGTGATCATCACATGCAAAGGGTAACGAAAGCATGAATCTACCCAACTGGCTCAGTGTTTTCAGAAGCGGCGCAGGCTTCATTGTCATTTACCTGCTCACCCAGGGTACACAACCCTTTCTGATCACAGCCATTGTGGTGATGATGATTGCCGAAATATCCGATATGGCAGACGGCCACATTGCCCGGCGCTATGGCCAGGTCACCAAGCTCGGAATGATTATCGATCCCATGAGCGACAGTCTTTACCGTGCCATGGTGTTTATCGGTTTTCTCGGAATTGGCTGGATACCCGTCTGGTTTGTCGCGATTATTATCACCCGGGATATCGTGGTTTCCTATCTGCGGATCTTCGCCCAGCAACAGGGCTTTACCATGGCCGCGCGCTCAAGCGGAAAGATCAAGGCCATTGTTCAGGCCTGTGCCCAGGTCTGGACAGTCGGCCTCTACGCCTTGAGCGGATTTTTCAGCCAGTACATGGATATCGTCCAGGTTTCTTTCTGGTTGTTGACAATTGCCACAGCTGTCACTGCCTGGTCAGGCTTCGACTATGCACTGGGCTATGTCAAATCCCTGCGCAAACCAGCCTGATTTATCGCGAGAAGCAGCTAGCAGCCCTGTCGAGTTAAACTGCTTTTTCGCCAACATGCATTTTTTCTATAACCCAGGGTGCAAAACGGGAAATTTCGGGCAAACAGCGTTGTTCCAGAATCTCGCAGGACTTCTTGCTGATCATTTTTTGCAGAGATTCCAGTTCATGACGGCGGGTTGCCAGCATCAGACTACGCGAAAAAGCAGGCCCGGGCAGGGGCTCGCAACGGATTGACGGCAAATGTGTCTTTGCCTGCAAGAGACAAAGCGGCGTTGTAATCGCCCAGCCAATCCCGACAGCAACCATCGCAAGCGTCGCATCTGCCGTATCGAACTCAAACCGGCGCCGCGCCTCAATCCCAAGACGCCGCAGATGTGTCTCGATGTTTATCCCGGTCAGGGATCGCGAGCTGTAACGGACCAGAGGAATATCTTCCGACAGCGCTTTCAGGCTTTCTATTTTTTTTGTGTATCCCACAGGCAAAGCCAGAACAAAGGGTTCGCGCAGCAGACGATGAGAGATAATTCTCTCTTCCGTCTCCACGCTGCCTTCCGTGATCACGACATCCACTTCCCGGGTGAACAGCCGCTTCACATGTAGCTTGGTCAGACCGGACCAGACCGACCACTCCAGCGCCTCATCCATCAGTTCTTTGACCAGATGTGGCCCAACCGTAATCCCGAAGGAGTCAACCATTCCGACATTCAGCCTCGGCAAAGATCTTTGCTGGTGAGCCCGGACCATAAAAGATGTTTCCCGAGCCGTATCAAGTAGGGATTTAGCCCGATCAAACAGGGTACGCCCGGCAGGAGTCAAAGCTGGCGGTCGTACTGCACGATCCATCAGCTTGACGTTCATCTTTTTCTCAAGCCCGCCAACAGCCTGGGAAACGGCTGACTGCGTAATTCCTTTTTGTTGTGATGCAGCTGTCATTCCCCCTGCTTCAACAACCGTAACAAAAACATCCAGCGCACGCAGATCAAGATCGAGATGAGACACTAAAAACTATCCTAGAAATAAAGACCTACTGTCCAGTATCGGCATTCTGTTGGCCATTGGGCTTATCCTGTGAACCCGGAAAAAAGCAGGCTAACCTGATCGCCTGGCCAACAATTAGCAACATTAGTATTACTTATAGTGTCATCAAAGGAAAAAATTTGAAATTGAATCTCTGTTGATTTTTTGTTCCCTAAATGTTCTCATGTGTTTTCATATTTCATGAGGATACATCATGGCAACAACATCTAAATTGCTGGAAACACATCGCTCCTTTATCGAACAGCAACCACTTTTTTTTGTGGCCACTGCTGGTCACAAGGGCCGGGTTAATCTCTCTCCCAAAGGCGTGGACAGCCTGCGTATTATCGATGATACGACAATCATGTGGCTTAATTTGAGTGGAAGTGGCAACGAAACTGCAGCTCACTTGCAGGACCAAAATCGCATGACATTGATGTTTTGTGCCTTTGAGGGCTCAGCCCTGATACTCCGGGTTTATGGACAGGCAAAAATTCTCCACCCCAGAGATTCCGAATGGGAAACGTCATTGGCCGCCTTTCCCGCTATTGCCGGAAGCCGCCAGATCTTCATCATGAATATTGATCTGGTCCAGACTTCCTGCGGCACAGGCGTTCCCGTCATGCAGTTTGTCGAAAGCCGTGCAGAGAAGGAACTCATTCCCTATTACGAAGATATGGGCCCCGAAGGTGTGCAAAAATACTGGAAGAGAAAAAACACCCGAAGTATTGATGGACTACCAACCGGAATATTCGATGATTCCAGAGCCGAAGAGTAAAACCTCTGCCCCGTTGCCCCGGGTTCGTCATCCGATAAGGAGATTTGCCAGCTCGACAAACCCCTGTCCGCTCCGGCTATCGGTGATCCAGGTTGGCTCATCGGATATACGCCCGACAAAATCAGCAACATTCGCCACACCGACCGAATGGGGGAAGCGGGCAAACATCGGGGCATCGTTCGGGGAATCCCCTGCAAAAACAACCTGATCAAGAACATCTTCCAGCTCAAGATTATAGACTTCCCGAAACAGCATTTCTGTCATGGTCAGCTTGTCATAATCACCAAACCAGCCGTTTACATGGATTGAGCTGACCTTTGCCTTGGCTCCCGCTTCATTAAAAAGCTCGACGATCCGGTCAATCTTCTCCTGTGGCAGAGCGGCAACATCTTCGCAGAAATCAACAGCCAGATCAGCAATCCTGTAATCCTGGTCCGAAGCAATTCCACTCCCCGGAACAGCCAGGGGGATTGACTGCCGGAGCTGTTCGATCTTCTCTCGATCAAGCTTCCGTTCAGCCTCCTCTTTCCAGAAACGGCAGGTCATTTTACGATTGCCGTGATCATAGCGAAAATAGAAAGCGCCGTTTTCGCCGACAACAGCATCAACAGGCCACATGCGGGCAATATGATCACACCAGCCAGCAGGTCGCCCCGTAATAGGAATAACATGGAATCCCGCCTTCTGCAGGCGATCCAGCGCCAGATAACTTTCCCCGGTCAAGCGGCCTTCACTGGTGACCGTGTCATCAATATCGGTCAAAACAAAACGAATATTACGACAGACAGACTTGGGAAAATCGTTCAGGGGCTTCATCGCGCATTCCATTCCACTTCACTAGACCGAGTGGTGAGGAAGAAACTGTTCCAGTGAATTTCCCCGCCAGGATTTACTCTACCTAACGTTTACCAGGACAAAAGAAAAGATTTTCCGAAAACCTGAAGGACTACCGGTCCCGTCCTTCATGCTACAGCCTTCTTAAAAATGTCCGCCAACCTTTGGCAGCCCTGTTCGATTTCCTCACGATTACAGGCCCCGTATCCCATCATCAATCCCTGTTGAACATTTTCCGGCACGGCATAGAACAAAGACAGGGGTGAAAGCGAGATCTCCTCTTGGTCGGCGCGTCTGACGATTTCGCGATCGGTCGTTTTTTGCGTAACTTTATCGCTCAGAAATGCTGTCAGATGTAATCCGGCTTCATCGGGCTCAACCTCCAGATACTCCGGTAAAAAATGCCTGATATTCTCGAGCATGCAAATCTGCCGCTCAGCATAAAGACGACGCATCCGGCGGATATGGGCCGAGAAATGACCTTCAGCCATAAAATCAGCAAGTGCAGGCTGTGCCAGCAAGGAAGAGCGATCGTCCAGCAGGGCTCTGGCTGCGGCCACTGAATCAACCAGATCCTCGGGCACAACCACATACCCCAGACGCAACACATGAAACAGGACCTTGGAAAAAGAACCGAGATAAACCACCCTGCCCGCCTGCCCGCCCCTTTGCAAACGTTCAGCTTCCAGTCCTTGCAAAGAAGACAGGGGATTCCCTGAAAAACGAAATTCACTGTCATAGTCGTCTTCCAGCACCCAGGAATCATTTTCCATCGCCCAATCAAGCAATTCCAGACGACGGCGCAAAGACATCACGACCCCGAGCGGATATTGGTGGGAGGGCGAGACCACCGCCATTCGGGCCGAGGGGGCCAGGCGTCGGCCTTCTTTAACTGAAAGCCCCTCTGCATCCACAGGCACGGGGACTGTTGTAACTCCCGCAGAGTGAAGAGGCCCTCGCAACCCCGGATAGCCCGGTTCTTCAAACCAGACCTGATCCCCGGAATCAAGCAGAACCCTCGCCATGAGATCAACCGCCTGTTGGGACCCGGATGTAATCATAATCTGCCGCCAGTCACACTGCAGTCCCCGCGCGGCTCTTAGGTGATCGGCAATCGTCTTGCGCAGGGGCGCATAACCACAGGGATCAGGGTTGCGCAAAACATCATCTTTGGGATAGCGCCAGGTTCGCGCCAGAGACCGCGCCCAAAGTGGAAAGGGAAAGGAATCAAGGTCGGTCATGCCCGGGGCAAAAACCCGGTGACTCCGGTGCACCCTTTTTTCCATGGCCGCAAGTTCTAGCCCGCGCTTTGACAAACCACGGCCAGATCTCACTCCCCCTGTCTGCTCCTTTTCCCCTAGTACCTGGGTAATAGTTCCCAGATCTTCAGGCAACACCCCGGAAACAAAGGTTCCCGAGCCTGTTTGCCCCTCCAGATACCCTTCAGCAAACAAAAGGTCAAAAGCGCCCAAAACCGTATTCCTGGAACAGGAAAGCTCCTTGGCCAGAAAACGGGTTGAAGGCAAGCGCTCTCCTGGCAGAAGACGCCCCTTGAGCACCAGATCCCTGATCTGGACATAGAGTTGCCGCTGAAGAGGCAGGACATCCTCTTTTACCAAACTGATTTCCAGTAAAGGTGTATTGGGTGATCTCGGAGAGTTGGGCAAAATCAGGCTGGCTCCTAAATTTTGAAAAATACAAGAGTATATTGGTACCAATTTTTCATGAACCCGCTTTCACCGCAACGATGAAAAGTTGTCAAAAAATCCGTTGTAAAATTGAACCCGAACAATTTTTCGTTCCGAATATCGTTACTGCAAATTTCCTTTGCTGCTGTTATGCAAGAAGGGTCTCTCCAGTTTATCCAGCCGGCCAACGCCAACAGGAAAATAAATGCCCCAGCAAACCAACGGGTCTTCCGGCCTCCTCGCCACCCTCGCTCCTGGCAGCTTTGTCATTCTCTGGAGCTCAGGCTTTGTTTTCGCAAAAATGGCGTTGCCCTATGCCGAGACCATGACATTGCTGGCAACCCGTTTCCTCATTGCCGTGGCTCTTATGCTGATTATTTCCCTGATTTGGAAAGCCCGCTGGCCCAAGAGCATGACACAGGCTTTACATATCGCTATCGCGGGCATTCTGCTTCATGCAACTTACCTCGGGGGCGTCTTCGCAGCCATTGAACGAGGGCTTGAAGCCGGTGTTGCCGCCCTGATTGTTGGTATTCAACCTCTGCTGGTCGCTTTTGTCGCCGGACTATTTCTCAAGGAAAAGGTAACACTCAAACAGTGGGCCGGACTGGTCCTGGGCGTCAGTGGTGTGGTTCTCGTGGTCTGGTCCAAACTGGAAGACGGTCTGGGCACCGAACTCGGTGTCGCCATCGCCGTTATCGCCCTGATCGGCATTTCTATCGGAACTGTATATCAAAAACGTTTCTGTGGCGAAATGGATCTGAGGACAGGCGCTGTCATTCAGTATACGGCGGCAGCAGTCCCCACCGGTGTTTTAGCCTATTTCACGGAGACCATGGTCATCAACTGGACCGGAGAAATGATTTTTGCCATGGCATGGCTGGTCATTGTCCTGTCTGTCGGGGCCATCAGCCTGCTGTATCTTCTGATCCGCAAAGGCGCAGCTTCTAAAGTCTCAAGCCTGTTTTTTCTTGTGCCTCCCACAGCATCCCTGATGGCCTGGATACTTTATGACGAGGTTTTCCAGTCCACAGCCCTTATCGGTATGGTCATGACAGTACTGGGTGTTGCCTTGGTTAACCTGAAGCCGATCAAACGCTTTGGGCTGCGCAGTCGCCCTGGTTAAGAAAAAAACTCTGGTCGGGAGGTCTTTCGGCACAAAAGCCTAACGCTTGCCCATAAGCCGATCTTCAAGCTCGCAGGATTCGTTGATGATCAGCGTATAAAGACGTCGCACAAATTCGGGATCAACACCTTTTAACTTCCCTGTCTCTGCATTGCGCTCCCGGACTTCATCAACCCGGTCCTGAAGCACGGCAGGCACACCGTGCTGGCTCTTGAGTTGAGCCACTTCGCGAATAACCTGGAAGCGCTGGGAAAAGAGTTCCATGATCTGGTCATCAAGATCATCAATCCGTCGGCGATAAGGGGCTAGAAGCTCCATAAAGAAAGTAACTCCGGTACTTAGAATCTGGTCTTTACAATTTGGCCCGCGGTGAAATTATCAGACACCTAGAAATCCACACAAATTCCCTTGCGTTCCCAATCACCGTATCGTGTCGGTTCCAGTCCTTGCGGACCACCGATCTCTTTTTTCTGCTCCAGGCCTTCCATCAGCTCCTTTTCGCGCTGAAGTCTGGCTTCAAGAGCACGCTCGAGATCTTTAGCGATAATCTTCTTGCGATTGGCAACAACGGGGGTTTCCTCCAAAGAGGAAGAAGTAACCACCGGGCTCTTTCCTCCCGGTTTATGTGCCGTAAATGTTCTCGTCATACCTATTCATATGGCATGTAAAAAGTCACAAGCCAAGCCCCGTTCGAAAAACAATTCCAGAGACAAAACGCCTTCAAAAACACAGAAAACCAGCTTTGCATGGCACCCGCGCTGAAAAATCGCTTTTCTCCTTTGCCAGACGTGATAAACCGTAGCTTATGACAGAAAACAGCAAAAAATCTTCCAAGAGCCGTTCTGGCGGCAAAGCAAGTTCAGGTCGGGAGTCTTCTCCCCGACGGCCTGCAAACCCGCGCCAACTGGTTTTACTTCTCCTGAAAAGTATTCTCCGGGAACAGCAGACTCTTGATGAGGCCCTGAGCAACAACCTGGCAGCCTTTGAGGCGATGGAAAAACGGGATCGCGCCTTTACCCGTTTGCTGATCTCGACGTTGATGCGACGCTTGGGGCAGATCGATAAAGCCATCAATGCCTGTATGAGCCGCAAGCTCCCGGCCAAGATGATCGATGTACGTGATATCTTGCGTCTTGGCGCGGCTCAGTTGCTGTTCCTCGACACACCGCCACACGCCGCAGTCAGTACATCCCTTGATCTTGCCCGTGGCCCGCGTCTGGCCGGACACAAACCCTTGATGAACGCCGTATTAAGGCGGATTTCTCGGGAGGCAGAAGAACTGTTGGCCGAAATGGATGACAGTCGCGACAACATGCCAAAGTGGATGTGGGAAAAATGGAACAAGATCTATGGTGAGGAGACCACCCGCGCCATCGCTCTTGCCCACCTGGAAGAGCCACCGCTTGATCTGAACGTCAAATCTGCTCCTGAACAGTGGGCAGAAAAGCTTGGCGGTACTGTCACCTCAGGTAATTCGATTCGCCTGCCGCAAGGATCCGGGGATCCAAGCCAGCTGCCCGGTTTCAACGATGGTGAGTGGTGGGTTCAGGATTTTGCGGCAAGTTTGCCAGCTCTGCTTCTCGGCCCTGTAAAAAATCTGAAAGTTGCAGATATCTGTGCTGCGCCGGGCGGGAAAACCGCTGAGCTTGCCGCAGCAGGCGCAAACATAACTGCTGTTGATATTTCTGCCAAGCGGCTGAAGCGGTTGAGAGAAAATATCAAACGCCTGAATCTCGACGTAGAAATTTTGACAACAGACGCAACAACCTGGCAGGTAGAGCAGCCTTTTGATGCTGTCTTGCTTGATGCTCCCTGTTCTGCCACAGGTACCTTGCGCAAGCACCCGGAGCTGGGACGGATCAAACGCCAGGCTGATGTCCACCAGCTTTCCGAGATTCAGAGCAAGCTGCTGGAAAACACACTTTCCCTGGTGAAGCCCGGCGGTCTTATCGTCTACGCGACCTGCTCGCTGGAACCGGAAGAAGGGGTAGAGCAGATAGAAAAGCTTCTTGCGGAAAATCCAACACTGGTCGAGCGACTGCCCATCAAAGCGGGGGACCTGGGTCCTGAACCCTGGCTTGCATCCCTTGTAACGCCTGAAGGTGACCTGCGTTGTCTCCCCTGTCACCAAAAAGAAGAAGGCGGCATAGATGGCTTTTACGCCTGCCGCCTCAAGAGGATATAGGAGTTTCGATAACCCTTGGATAAAAACCTCTGGATACCGGGCTATGCTGCCCGGATACCCTGGATAAAGGCCTCAACATTCTTGCGCATTTCTTCCGAATGGCGCGCAAGTTCATTGGAAGCTTCAAGAACCTGCTGGGATGAATGCCCTGTCTGAGACGAGGCCTCACTCACACCCTGCATGTTCGAGGTCACTTCAGAAGTCCCCGCAGAGGCTTCCTGAACATTTCTGGAAATTTCCTGTGTTGCCGATCCCTGCTCTTCAATAGCAGTAGAGATTGAGTTGGAAATGTCATTCATCGCCGCAATTGTTTTCCCGATGGCTTCAATCGCAGCAACAGCTGACTTGGTAACTTCCTGCATCTCATTAACCTGACCACTGATCTCATCAGTTGCCTTGGCTGTCTGATTGGCAAGATTTTTCACCTCACTGGCAACAACAGCAAAGCCTTTGCCTGCTTCGCCAGCCCGGGCCGCTTCAATTGTCGCGTTCAGAGCCAGAAGATTGGTCTGTTCGGCAATATCAGAAATAAGCCCGACAACCTCACCAATCCGGTTAGAAGCCTGCTCAAGCCCCCTGATTGTTGCAATGTTTGCATCCGCTTTGGAGACAGCATCACGGGCAATCTGGCTGGACTCTCCAACCTGACGGTTAATTTCTTCAATAGAGCAGCTGAGCTCCTCTGCTGCAGCTGCAACAGTCTGAACGTTAACCGATGCCTCTTCAGCAGCGGCAGCAACGGTATTGGACCGCATGGCTGTATCTTGGGCAATAGACGACATCTCGCCAGAAGTATTTTTCATCTGGGAAGCCGCCGAACCAACCTGCGTCAGGATATCATTGCTATCTTTTTCAAAAGCAGCAACCAGCTGCTCAATACGTTTTGTCCGTTCTTCGCGCAATGAAACCATCTCCAGTTCCTTTGCTGCCATTTCATCCTGTCTGATCGCATTTTCCTTAAAGGTTTGCAGAGCAGAGGCCATATCGCCGATTTCATCACTCCGGTCCCGGCCAGAAACCTCGAAGGTTTTGTCGCCATCAGCAAGTTTCAGCATTTCATTGGTCGATTGCTGGATAGGACGGACGATTGACCGGGCGAAATACCAGCCCAACAAAGCTACAAGAACCAGAACAGCAAGTCCTATCAAGACAATATAGATGGCAGCTTCATGTGAAGATTCCAACACTTCCTCTTCATCAATCTCGGCCATCATGGCCCAGCGTACACCCTGAAAATTCAGCGGTACATAAGCCGACTCAACAGGAACACCACGGTAATCAGGGGTTGTTTTAACACCACTTTTCCCGTCAAGGGCTAACCGAACAGTCTCGGTATCAACCTTTGTTTTGAGGATGGTAGGCTCTTTTGATAACCTGGAATCACTGCGCATCAGGTAATCTTGACCAACAACATAGGTTTCCCCGCTGCGGCCCATACCAGTGCTCAACTGCAGAATACTGTTGATACGGTCGATAGGCATCTGAAAGACCAGTGCGCCCTGAAAACCGTTAGAGGTGATGATCGGTGTCGCCATGAAGCTTGCTGGCGCTCCATAGCTTGGACTGTAAGGCGCAAAATCGATAAAGGTTATATGCCCAGCCTGTTTACTGGCTTGTGCCCCTTTGAACGCTTCAGCCAAACCTGTATCTTTATATAGTCCTGTCAGCAGGTTGGTAGCATAATCCAGTTCCTTGAAAACCGTATAGACAACGTTCCCTTCGGCATCGACCAGAAAGATATCGTAATAACCACGACCATCCAGCATCTGACGGAACCACGGATGAAACCTTTTGTGTTCAATATGATAAGCATCATCAAGTGCAGGTCCGTCAAAGAGATGCTTTTCGCCAAGCTTTTCTTTATTCCCGACCGCATTGGTTTCGGTTGTACCGCTTTCGTTAATATAAACCCCCTGCAGGGATTTTAGCGGATCGCTATGTAGTCTTTTTTCATCCCGAAACCCAAGGGCCAGATTAGACAAAGCATTATGAACGTAACCATTGGCCGCTGTGATTGTGATATCTTCTTCAATCGACTGAAGATATTGTGACAAGGATGCCGTTCTTGCCTCTGCACGGGCAAGCAACGTTTGTTGTTGCTGGTCTAAAAGATTGCTGGATGTGTTTATTACAGAAAACACCCCGACAGAAACAACTGACAATATCGCAATAACCACAAAGAGTATTGGCAGTTTTTGCGCTATTTTTAAATTAGAAACCATACCGGATCTCTTCATCGAAAGGTCCTCCTACAGCCCTATTTCTTTTGATTTTCTGGCTTAAAGTATAATTTTATCTAAAAAATCAAAAAAACACTCTCATTTACATACCATCGTATGCTGAAACATTTAATTCTTGCTTAACGCCTCGTTTCACAATTCAGAAAAGAAGATTTCCACGCTTGGTCAACTGCAGGGAAGCAATGTCAGCCATACAACCATCATCTTGCGAAAAACAGGTGTTGCTGTTACCAAAGTCAAAGAACATTTCTTTCATTTTTGGCTGACAGGCCCCAGACAGAACGAAGCAGGAAAATGCAAAAACCCATCCGCATAGCTCCCTCAATACTCGCTGCTGATTTTTCCCAGCTCGGCACGGAAATACAGCGTCTTGATCAAGCTGGCGCTGATTACATTCATGTGGACATCATGGATGGTCATTTTGTTCCGAACATTTCATTCGGGCCGGCGATTACCAAGTCTGTCCGTTCAGCCACAGACAAACCTTTTGATGTGCATTTGATGATTTCACCTGTGGATCTCTACATTGAAGCATTTGTCGACGCAGGCGCCGATATCATCACCATTCACCCTGAAGCTGGCCCACATTTTCATCGCACCATTCAGCTGATAAAATCTCTGGGTATTAAAGCTGGTCTGGCTCTCAATCCAGGAACCCCGATTGATATTGTGGACCATGTCATAGAAGACCTTGACCTTTTGCTTGTCATGTCTGTGAACCCGGGATTTGGTGGACAGAGCTTCATTCCTGGTGCGCTCGATAAAATTTCGTCCCTGAGGCAGAAAATTNATGCGACAGGAAAAGATATCGATCTGGAAGTTGATGGTGGTATTAATTTTGAAACAGCGCCTCAAGCCATTGCCGCCGGGGCAGATCTGCTCGTCGCCGGAACCGCAACCTTCAAAGGTGGTCCAGATCACTACGCTGCCAACATACTCAAAATGAAGGGCCAGTAAGAGTACACAGATGGAAGGGCACAGCCAGTCCCAATCACCAGAAAATACCAGGGTTTCAGATCGGTGGGTTCGGGGGAAGACGAACCTGAGTGAACGTTTGTCTGCCTTTTTCAGACTACCGGGCCCTCTTGCTCTTGCCAGAATTCGTTTCAAATTAAAATATCTCTACTACATCAGCCCCCTGTTCTCGCTACAGGTAATGCGACGGCCGATCACCAGTCTCATCTTCGCCCCCTCAGACCCGTGGCTAGGCAACACAACACGAGGACGAAACATCCTTGCCGGACAGATGGAACTGGCAGGGCAGATTATCCACAACCCCGCCCCTCTCTGGAACCCTCTTGGCGCCGAACAGGAGTTCGTCAAGGAACTACATTGTTTTGGGTGGCTGCGTGACCTGCGTGCTGTTGCTGGCGATCAGGCAAGAAGATCCGCCCGCCAGATGGTCACCCTCTGGATAGAAGACAACAGCAGCTGGAGACCCCTTTCCTGGGAGCCTTCCATGACAGGATGCCGTCTTTACAACTGGCTTGGTCACTATGAATTTTTTGGCAGCTCGGCCGATATAGAAGTTCGACAAAGATTATTGGAATCCGTCGCCCAACAGGCCCGATACCTTTTCAACTGTCTCCCTGCTGGTCTGACTGGCGTCGAACTGATCAGAGCGATAAAAGGCCTTCTCTATGCTGGCACCTGCCTGCCTGCCGGGGAACCTTGGCTTCAGCGAGCCTTGAGACTTCTGGTCAGAGAATTACCATGCCAGATTTTGCCTGATGGTGGACACATACAGCGCAGCCCGCATATCCATCTCGAAGTTTTGCGTCATCTGATCGATATTCGAGCCACGCTGCATGCTTCGGGCAGGGAAGTTCCAGGTTACATAATCACCGCAATTGAGAGCATGTCGCCGGTCCTGCGCCTCTTCCTTCACGGGGACGGGGGACTTTGTCTGTTCAACGACTCAAACGAAGATCATGGCTGGCAGATCGATATGGTGTTGCAAAGAGCGGAAGGCAGAAAGCAACCCCTTATGTCCGCCCCGCAAAGTGGTTTTCAACGCATTCAGTCAGGTCGAATACTTCTGATCGCAGATGCGGGTGCTCCCCCTCCGCCCGGCCTTGATCTCAGCGCTCATGCAGGCACGCTCAGCTTCGAGATGTCGATTGGACGTGAACGCCTGATCAGCAATTGTGGTGTCCAGCGCCATCATCCGCAATGGCGTTGGGCACCAAGAGCAACAGCAGCTCATTCAACAGCAACCCTGTC
This sequence comes from Kiloniella laminariae DSM 19542, assembly GCF_000374005.1. Taxonomy (GTDB): domain Bacteria; phylum Pseudomonadota; class Alphaproteobacteria; order Kiloniellales; family Kiloniellaceae; genus Kiloniella; species Kiloniella laminariae. The sequence goes on from NZ_KB893134.1 coordinate 50,327, forward strand.
GGAAACAAACTCGGCTTATCTGACCCCGAGCAACGGTCTGGCGCGCCGCCCCCATAACGTGACCTGCAGACGAGACGAACGCTCTGGCGAAGTCTCTCTGGATATGAGCCATGACGGCTATCTGGAAAAATTTGGGCTTGTTCACTATCGACAGATCACAGTCCTGGCGAAGGGTGAAGGGCTTGTCGGTATTGATACCTTTTCTCCACCCAGTTCAAAGACACAAGCCGATAAAGTCAACTTTTCTGTCCGCTTTCACCTACACCCGGATGTCCAGGCATCCCTGATCAATGGTGCTGATGCCATTTTGCTACGCCTGCAAAAGGGGGGAGGATGGCAGATTACCTGTCAGGGAGCGCATCTTTCACTCGAACCCAGCATATACCTCGGCAAAGCTGGTGATATCAGAAGAAGCCAACAGGTTATCATGAGCGGTGTAACAACCAGTAATGAAACAAAAGTTGACTGGAACCTGCTCAGAGTCACCAACAAAAAAACAGATGACGAACCTGACCAAAGCAACCTGTGGGACCTGTAAATTCTGTGCTTGATCTTCTAACAATTTTTGCCCTTTTCTGCCTTGCTTCCTGCCTTGCCACGGGCCTGTTACGCAAATTTTTACTGCGCAAAGGTGTCCTTGATACGCCAAATGAACGAAGCAGTCACACAATCCCGACTCCCAGAGGAGGAGGAATTGCGCTAATGGCCGTTCTGCTTACCGGTTGGCTGGGCTATGGACTTTCCGCAAACGAAATCCTACCAGGTTTTTGGCAGATCATGACAGGAAGTCTGGCTCTGATGGCGATTTCATGGTTTGACGATTTAAAAAACTTATCCGCAAAAACGCGCCTCGTGATACAGGTTCTCGCGGTGGTTCTGGGGTTTTGGGGCCTGCATCGTGCGGGATTGACCGTTCAGTTGTTTCACGGATATATCCCCCTTTGGCTCGATCACCTGATCTTGGGTCTTGCCTGGATCTGGTTGATCAATCTATACAACTTCATGGATGGGATCGACGGAATTTCGGGTATCCAGACGATCTCGATAACCTTTGGTTTAATTTGCTTGGCCTGGCAACTCCCCCTCCCCTCGGACTTCCAGTTTTTGCCCCTTATCGTTATGGCTTCGACAGCAGGCTTTCTGATCTGGAACTGGGAACCTGCCTCGATTTTTCTGGGCGATGTCGGTTCAATTCCTTTGGGGTACATTCTCGGCTGGTTTTTCCTGTTGTTAATCTCCCAGGGACTCTGGGCGGCCGCGTTTATCCTGCCGCTTTATTACCTCTGCGATGCGACCTTCACCTTGATAAAGCGTCTGCTTAAAAAGCAAAAAATCTGGCAAGCTCACCGGGAACACTGTTATCAAAAGGCAGTCCAAAACGGCGCCAGCCATAAACAGGTCGCCCTGGTGATTCTGGGCTGTAATATCGGTTTGCTTGGAATCGCTGTATGGTTCAGTCAGAACCACCCCTGGCCAAGCCTGGCTTCAGCACTCATTCTGGTAAGCCTGACTATGATTGTTCTTCTTCGAAAACAGAGCATAAAGGTCTCTGGTAAACCAAAGCCGTAACCATTATTGTGCCTCACAGAGAGGCATAAAAACTATATCAGGCTGTGTAAAAGGAAAATACACCAATGAGGCTTCAGGCCACTCCCCGTTTCAAGTCTCTGGTGGCTTTCGTCCATGATTTGATCATGGTCGCGGTTTCTTTTGCCCTGGCTCTGGCTCTTCGCACCGATGTCACACATCCTGTTTTGCTTCCTTCGAACGATCTCCTTCCGGCCTGGGGCTTCTTTATCGTTGTCGGTGCTTTTTCCTTTTGGTTGCTTGGCTTTTACAAAGGGATCTGGCGTTACGCCTCAATGAACGATCTGTTCAATATCATCAAGGCGGCAACTCTGATCATGTTGATCTTTGTTCCTGTATTGTTTTTCTGGAACAGGCTGGAGGACATTCCACGCAGTTCGCTGATCATTAACTGGTTTATCCTGATTTTCCTGCTTGGCGCCCCCCGAATGCTCTACCGCATTTGGAAGGATCAGGGTTTTCGCCGGATAATGGAAAAAAACAGCCACCTAAGAATACCTGTCTTTCTGATTGGTGCCGATGATCTCGCTGAAGCTTTTGTTCGTCACATCAGCCGTGCCCCCGGGAGCCTTTACGAGGTAGTTGGCATTCTGGACCCCAGCGGAAAAGAAACAGGACGTCGAATACATGACATTCCTGTTACTGGACCGCTCGACAAACTTGAAGCTGCACTGAAGATCTGCAGCACAACTGACAGGGCGCCACAAAGGCTCGTCATATCAACAGTGTTAGAACGTAAAGCGATGCAATTTATCAATGCAATCGCTGAAAAACAGGCCCTGATACTGGACCGATTACCAAACCCCACCGAATTTAAAAGCAGCAATGGCGAAAATGTTGAAGTACGGCCGATTGCTATTGAAGATCTCCTGGGCCGCAAACAGGCCACTTTAGATCGGCAGGGAATGCGAGGCCTCATTTCAAATCGCAGAGTATTAATTACAGGTTGTGGTGGTTCAATCGGCTCAGAATTGGCCCGACAAATTGCTTCTTTTGGCCCAGCACACCTGATCTTGCTCGATAGTTCTGAATATAATCTCTATTCGATTGATTTAGAAATTGATGAAAACTTCCCAAATTTAAAAAGAGATGCTGTCATCGGCGACGTCCGTGATCGTACCCGACTTGACCAGGTCTTTGAGCGTTTCAAACCTGAACTGGTCTTCCATGCCGCCGCCTTAAAACATGTTCCCCTTGTTGAAGCTAACCCTGTTGAAGGTGTCCATACCAACACATTGGGCACCCGAAATACAGCTGATGCCTGTCGCAAGGCAGGCGTTAAGATAATGGTGTTGATTTCGACAGACAAGGCGATCAACCCTCCTAATGTTATGGGAGCAAGCAAGCGGTTGGCAGAAAGCTATTGCCAGGCACTCGATATCGCCGGGAGAGATGAAGGCAAAACCCGGTTTGTCACAGTACGTTTTGGTAATGTCCTCGGTTCGACCGGATCTGTGGTGCCACTCTTCGAACGCCAGTTACGGGCTGGTGGTCCACTTACAGTTACTCATCCTGAAATCACCCGCTATTTTATGACAATCCGGGAAGCTGTTGAACTCGTCTTGCAAACCATGACCCTCGGCGCGGAGCTTGGCAGCCACGATGCAGGGAAAATTTATGTTCTGGACATGGGAGAACCGGTAAAAATTGCTGATCTGGCCAAACAGGTAATCCGGCTGGGAGGATTTGAACCCGAACGAGATATAAAAATCGAATACACGGGTTTAAGACCGGGTGAGAAGCTATACGAAGAGCTCTTTCATGAAAGCGAACCTCTCCTCGCAACTAACCATAACAGCCTCAAACTGGCTTCACCCAGAACAGCCGATCTTGAATTTATGATACAGAACCTTGATCACCTTTCCCAATTGATCCAGCAAAGAAATCGCCCTGAGGTGATTGCTCAGTTGCGTCGTTTGGTTCCAGAGTATAATGGCCAACAACCCCAAGACAGAGATCTCGAAGCAGCTGTTTCTCATCAATGAGATTATAGCAGTCTTCTCGAGAATCGCTGCATTGCATCATCCGGCACTTCAGGTTATTAGTGGCGCGCCATTCGAAAAATCGGCCAACCGGGCGTTCTTCCTTGTCAAAAGATACAGGGAGCCGCCCCACCTCCTGCTCCGGCGGGCAACCGGGGTAGAAGACAGCTGCTAAGGAACTGCTATGTCTGAGACCATCCGTCGTGCGCTCGTTTCCGTTTCCGATAAATCCGGGCTTGTAGAATTCGGCAAGTTTCTTGCTGATCAGGGGATCGAGATCCTCTCAACCGGTGGCTCGGCCAAAGCCTTGAGCGATGCCGGTGTTCCGGTCAAGGAAGTATCTGCGCATACTGGTTTTCCTGAAATCATGGACGGGCGGGTCAAGACCCTGCATCCCAAAATCCACGGCGGTATTCTGGCCCGGCGCGATCTCAAAACCCATACCGGTGCCATGGCTGAGCACGATATCGCCCCGATTGATCTCGTCATCGTCAATCTCTACCCCTTCGAAGCGACTGTGACTTCCGGCGCAGATTACGAAACCTGTGTCGAAAACATTGATATTGGCGGTCCAGGCATGGTCCGGGCTGCGGCCAAGAACCACGGTTTTGTCACCATCATCACCGATCCTGCCGATTATCAGCTGGTGATTGACGAGATGAAGTCCCGCAGCAACAGCACTTCAGACGAACTCCGCCGCAAACTGGCTGCCAGCGCCTATAGCCACACCGCCAGATATGATTCCATGATCTCCGGCTGGCTCCAGGGCGAATGCAGGGTCGATTTCCCACGTGAAACCACCCTCGGTGGCAAGCACAAGCAGTCCCTGCGTTATGGCGAGAACCCGCATCAGGTCGCCGCAGTCTACAGCGCAATTGACGCCCGTCCCGGTGTGGTCACAGCCCAGCAGCTGCAGGGCAAGGAGCTGAGCTACAACAATCTCAATGATACCGATGCCGCTTTTGAGCTGGTTTCCGAATTTGAAGCCCCGACCATTGCCATCATCAAGCACGCCAACCCCTGTGGCGTAGCAACAGGCGACAACCTCAGCGATGCTTACAAAGCCGCACTTGCCTGTGACCCTGTCAGCGCCTTTGGCGGCATTATTGCCACCAACCGGACGATGGATGCAGCCACGGCAACACAGGTTGCTGATCTCTTTGCCGAGGTCATCATCGCCCCGTCTGTGGATGAAGAGGCCCGCGCGATCTTTGCTGCCAAGAAAAACCTGCGTGTACTGGTCACCGGAGCCATGCCAAACCCGGCTGATCGAGGCATGACCATGAAGACCATCTCTGGCGGTTTCCTGCTGCAGGGCCGTGATAACGGTCGCATTACTGCCGCCGATCTCAAGGTCGTTACCAAGCGCGCTCCGACTGAGCAGGAACTCGCAGATATGCTGTTTGCCTTCCGCGTGGGTAAACACGTCAAGTCCAACGCCATTGTCTATGTCAAGAACGGTGCCACAGTCGGTATTGGCGCCGGACAGATGAGCCGGGTTGATTCTTCCCGCATTGCCGCCTGGAAAGGCAAGGAAGCTGCTGAGGCTGCTGGTCTCGCCCAATCTGTCACTGTTGGCTCAGTGGTTTCCTCTGATGCCTTCTTCCCCTTTGCTGACGGTCTTCTCGCCGCCGCAGAGGCAGGGGCAACAGCCGTGATCCAGCCCGGAGGTTCCATGCGCGATGACGAGGTCATTGCTGCAGCCGACGCAGCAGGCCTGGCGATGGTCTTCACCGGCATGCGTCACTTCCGCCACTAAGTATGATTACCCCACCTGTAGAAAAGGCTGCCTAATGGCAGCCTTTTCTACTTTACTGGTCAAGTTCGACAATCTTGAAAGCTTTCTCAGCTTTTTTTACCCACCGATCCGCTGGGCGTGACAATGTGTTCGTGGTTAACCAGATCCCAGGGCTTGCCGTTACTGCGATAGATGCGCTTGCCAAGCTTGGGATAATCCGCAGTGTCGTGGGCAAGGCGTTGTCCGACGACAATACACTTTAACGGTTCGCTCCCGTCATTGATCATGGTATGGGCCAGTCCCCCGGCGCGATAACCAATAAAATCTCCCGGTCCGATGGCATGCTCTTCCTCACCGACAACCACCTTGCCCCGACCTGAAAGCACATAACTGCATTCGTCTTCGTTGTAGTGCACATGGTATTCGGTCGATTCACATCCCGGCGGCACCTCGATGATATGAAAACCCAACCCGGTCAGGCCCGTCAGATCGCCCAGGGACTTGTTGTTGCGTTTGGCATTATCATTGAGAAAGTGGGTTTTCTCGAGGCCTTCCATCGCCTCGATCTCGGCTTTGCTTATGACATATTTATCCATGATCTCTCCCGGCTCTGCATATCAGGGTCAATTCGGTCTGAACTCTGTACACCTGCTGCATCATTCCAGATCCCCCCGGCAAACAATATGAACCTTGTTGCCATCCGGATCGCGCAGATAGGCCCCGTAATACCCCTCCCCGTAATGAGGCCGCGGTCCGGCAGCACCTTCATCTCTTCCGCCACTGGCCAACCCCGCTTTCCAGGCAAGGTCGACAGACTCGGGATTTGGCGCCCGAAAGGCGACCATCACGCCATTGCCTGCCGAGGCTTCATGGCGATCAAAAGGTTGGTAGACATAAAATCGGGGCAGTATCTGATCCGGGGCAACCCAGCAAAGTGCCTTTGGTCCGCCGTCATCGGTCACCTTCCTGCGGCGCAGGCCAAGGGGAAGCAAGATCGCATCATAAAAAGCCCCGGCTTGTTCCAGATCGTTGCTGCCAACCGTCACATGACTAAACATTCTGTTCCCCTCTCCTCTTTGTTCACAGCTGTCATCTTGAACTTTGCCCGCTGGGCAGTTCAGGAGTATCAATACGGTCTAGTTGCTGTCTGCGATAACATCACGACTGTTCACGACCCGGCAGTATTCGCCGTCAAGATTGGCGAGGGAGAGATTATGCACCTCTTCGGCAGAACGCAGCACCCCTGCATAGTCAGGACGGGCAAAGGTAAAGCAGCCATCGGCCAGCAACAGTGTGTCATAGCCGAGATTACCCGCCATACGGACCGTGGCCTCGACCGAATTGTTGGTGATCACTCCCATAATCAGCAACCGGGTGATGCCCTGATCGCGCAGGATCTGGTCCAGATCCGTACCAATAAAGGCCGAATTGACCTGCTTGCCCAGAACCAGCTCACCTTCGCGGGGTGCCACTTCAGGCTTGAAAGCATGACCGGGCGATCCCGGATAGTAGGTCGAAGCCACTTGGCTGCTGTCATGACGGATATGAATCACTCGCAAGCTCCGTGCACGCCAATCGGCCAGCACCGCCGCCATGACCTGCTCGGCCTCCGGGTTGTTTCGCGGGCCAAATTCTGCCCAGCGTGGATCATCAATCGCCTGCTGCACATCCACCACCAGCAAGGCACTTTCACGACCAAAGGAAAGATTCGGGCCCCTATGACCCGGCCGGTTATCTGAATCCGGTTTAGCTGACATTTCTGATTTTACCCGGCCCGCTCAAAATTGTTTTCCGGCAGGTGGAACTTTTCCGCCATAAAGTCGACAAAGGCCCGGACCTTGGGTGAAAGGTGCCGACCCGGTGGATAGATGGCATAGATCGCACTGTCGGGTACATGATAGTCCACCAAAATCTCGCGCAGGCGTCCTTCGCGGATTGCCCGCCCCACCAGCCAAAGCGGCAAGAGAGCAACCCCGACATCACGCATGATCAGGTCCATAATGACTTCAGGGTTGTTTGCTTCAATCGCGCCACCGACATGCACGGTTTCCTCACCTTCCTGGCTGGTAAAGCGCCAGTCGTTGCGAAAGGCGCGCGAGGTATAGATCAGGCAGTGGTGGTGTTCCAGCTCACGCGGACTGTGCGGCACGCCGTGTTTTTCCAGATAGCCCGGCGAGGCACAGACAACCCGGCGGTTGGCTGCCAGTTTCTTGGCGATAAGGCTGGAATCTTCCAGGTCTCCAATACGCACCGCCAGATCATACCCTTCGCTGAGCAGGTCAACAAAGCGGTCCTGCAGGTTCAACTCCAGCTTGATTTCCGGATAAAGCTCCATAAATTCGGGGATCAGGGCCGCAATCCACAAGCGGCCAAAAGCTACGGGCACATTCAGTTTCAGCGTGCCACGCGGCGCAGCATGCAGGTTGGCCACCGCATTTTCCGCCTCTTCCACATCCGCCAGAATCTGGCAGCAGCGGTCATAAAAGCCGCGCCCGACTTCGGTCAGACTCAGATGACGGGTGGTCCGGTTGAACAGCCTTGCCCCAAGACGATCTTCAAGCCGCCCGACCTGCTTGCTCACAGCCGAAGGCGTCAGACCAGAAGCCCGTGCCGCCGCCGAGAAGCTGCCTTCCTTGACCACCTTGACAAAGATACCCATCGCCGAAAGGTTATCCATCTGCGTCCCCTGTCACCCGACTCCCATTGCGGAGCCATTATTTATGCCAATGAGGAATTAATAGCAGAATTTTATCGTCAAGACACCCATCTTGCGACTTAAATATGAGAGAGGTTCGGTAATTTATCACACCGGGGTTTAGTTTACGCCCCAATCGAGGATGACTTTACCTGAATTACCCGAGCGCATGATCTGGAAACCCTGCTCGAAATCGTCGATGCTGAAGTGATGCGTGATCATCGGGGTCAGGTCCAGCCCTCCTTGAATCAGGGCGGCCATCTTGTACCAGGTTTCGTACATTTCCCGGCCATAGATTCCCTTGATGACCAGCCCCTTAAAGATCACCTGATTCCAGTCGATCCCCATACGGCCTGGGGGAATGCCGAGCATGGCAATTTTGCCACCGTGATTCATGGCCGAAAGCATAGAGTTAAAAGCTGGTTCGCTGCCGGACATTTCCAACCCGACGTCAAAGCCCTCGGTCATGCCGAGGTCTTTCATTACGGATTCAATCGAGGTTTCAGAAACATTGATCGCCTGTTTGATCCCCATCTTGCGCGCAAGGTCAAGACGATAGGGATTGATATCAGTGATCACCACATGACGTGCACCGATATGGCGACAGATGGCGGCGGCCATAATACCAATGGGCCCGGCCCCCGTGATCAGGACATCTTCGCCGACCACATCAAAGGAAAGCGCGGTATGAGCGGCATTGCCAAAGGGATCAAGAATTGCAGCGATATCATCAGTGATTTCATCGGGCAGAACAAAAACATTGCTGGCCGGAAGCGAGAGGTATTCAGCAAAGGACCCGGTGCGATTGACCCCGACACCTTCGGTATTGCGGCAGAGATGACGACGCCCGGCACGGCAGTTGCGGCAGTGACCGCAGGTGATATGCCCCTCTCCAGAGACACGCTGACCAACCTTCAGGTGGCTGACCTGACTGCCGACCTGCTCGATCGTGCCAACATATTCGTGGCCCGTGGTCATGCCCACAGGGATGGTCGCCCTGGCCCAGTCGTCCCAGTTGTAGATATGCACATCCGTGCCACAGATCGAGGATTTCCTGATCTTGATCAGCACATCATTGGGACCGATTTCCGGGCGGGCTTCTTCGCGCATCCAGATACCGGGTTCAGATTTCAGTTTTGCCAGGGTTTTCATTGCCGTGAGTCCACTTCTATTTTTCCACCAACAATCCTCCTGCGCTTGTTCCAGCGCAGGGATTCAGGCAGCTCTCGTCCCTTCAGTCGGGGGAGCCTTAAGAGATAATACCGAGTTCGCGACCTGCTTCACCAAAAGCAGCAATCGCACGATCCAGTTGCGTGCGCGTGTGCGCCGCCGACATCTGGGTGCGAATACGCGCCTTGCCTTTGGGCACGACGGGGAAGGAAAAACCGATGACATAAATGCCCCGTTCCAGCAGCTTGTCTGCCAGTTTGGTTGCCAGCGCCGCATCGCCGATCATTACCGGAATAATTGGGTGTTCGCCCGGCAACAGGTCAAAGCCGAGTGCCGCCATACCTGCGCGGAAGTAGTTGCTATTTTCCACCAGTTGCGCGCGCAGACCCTGGCCGTTTTCCACCAGATCCAGCACCGCCAGCGACGTCGCCGTGATTACAGGCGCAAGTGAATTGGAAAAGAGATAGGGGCGCGAACGCTGCCGCAGCCAGTCAACGACCTCTCGCTTGGCTGAAGTGTACCCGCCAGAGGCCCCGCCCAGAGCCTTGCCCAAGGTGCCAGTGATGATATCCACACGATCACGCACACCGCAGTGATCCGGCGTGCCTGCACCATTGGAGCCCATAAAACCGACCGCATGGCTGTCATCAACCATAACCAGCGCATCATATTTATCAGCCAGATCGCAGATCTGGGTCAAATTGGCGATATAGCCGTCCATGGAAAAGACGCCATCGGTGACGATCAGGCGGAAGCGCTGATCCTGTGATTCCTGCAGGCAACGCTCCAGCTCGGCCATATCCGAATTGGCATAACGATAACGCTTCGCTTTGCACAGGCGCACACCGTCAATGATACTGGCATGATTGAGCGCGTCACTGATTACCGCGTCTTCTTCCCCCAGCAGAGTCTCAAACAGCCCCGCGTTGGCATCAAAACAGGAGGAATAGAGGATCGTGTCTTCCTGGCCCAGAAACCGGGACAGACGGGATTCCAGCTGTTTGTGAATATCCTGGGTACCGCAGATAAAACGCACCGAAGAAAGTCCGAAGCCATAGTCATCCAGAGCCTTCTGCGCCGCTGCAACCAATGCGAGGTTGTTTGAAAGACCAAGATAGTTATTGGCACAGAAGTTCAACACCTCACCCCGGCCCGCCACCTCAATCGCCGGAGACTGCGATGATGTAATAACCCGCTCAGCCTTGTACAACCCGGCTGATTTCAGCTCTGCCAGTTCATTGGTAAGATGCTTGATAATGGATCGGCTCATAATCCTGCCTCTGCATTTGTTTTATATGCAAGATACAATATCCAGTATAATGGATTTGTCAAGACAGGAACCAATCCCGTCAAACAAACCAAGATTGTAACTTGCGAATATACCACAACTGAAAGGAATTTGAGATTACGCCACGCACACAGCTCTTACTTTCAGCCCCGATCACCTCCAGAGAATCGAATCTTGAACGACTTCAATTGTAACAGGCAACGAGTCTGGCCGCTTACGCCAACTGATAATTCTGACGGTAGCGGGTCGGGCTGATTCCCATCTGGTCGCGAAAGTGATGCCGCAGGGTATCGGCCAGACCAAAACCACAGTGATCAGCAATTTGTTCGACTGACATTCGGGTTTCTTCCAGACAGGTGCAGGCCAGGGCCAGACGTTCCTGTATCATCCAGCGCGCCGGAGGAAGACCTGTGGCTTCCTTGAAACGGCGAATAAAGGTCCGCAGACTCATATGCGCCCGTTTAGCCAGATCTTCAACCCGGATTTGCTGCTTCAGATGCTTGCGTACCCACTGTAACAGTTCCTGCATCGCCTTTTCGTGCCGCAACTGCGGTCGATCGATAAACTGGGCCTGCCCTCCGTCGCGCTGAGCCGGAAGTACCAGACGTTTGGCCACCTTGTTGGCAATCGCCGCTCCGTGATCCTTGCGGATAATATTAAGGCAAAGATCCAGTCCTGCCGCTGATCCGGCCGAGGTCATGATTCGCCCGCTGTCAATAAAAAGCACATTGGGATCAACCTTCAGGTCCGGGTACATTTTCGACAGAATATCAGCGTGTCGCCAATGGGTCGTCACCTGTTGATTCCCCAGAATTCCGGCTGCCGCCAGAACAAAGACGCCCGAGCAGACCGAGACAATCCGCGCCCCGCGATAATAGGCCGCCCAGATCGCCTCAAGCAAAGCTTCCGGGGGGCGCTCATCGACGGAACGCCAGCCCGGTATCACAATGGTGTCAGCCTCTTTCAGAATCTCCAGTCCGTGATCTGCCACGACCTGCAAGCCGCCCACAGCCTTGCAGGGACCGCTATCTGCAGAACAGCTGACAAAGCGGTACCAGTTGTCGAACTCTGGGCGCGGCAGGCCAAAAGCCTCAACAACCTGGCCATATTCAAAGGTACAGAGCCCGTCATAAATAACCGCTGCAACAAGATGATCTTTTTTGAAAGACATGCCAGACACCCCTGAGTTCTATATCAATATTTTTGTCATTATATACATGAATATATGTATTTATGCCAAATAACAAGCATAAAAATGCCCTATATTCGGCAATTTTTTCATTTTGTTTCGGGAAAGGAACAAGGCCTGAGAGCACCCGGACCATACTTTTCAAAGAGATTCCAGAGACTGCTGCTCTAGCCAATGTCAGCGCTGTCAGTCGCAGGAAATATCTCAATTTGAGATAGCAGAAAGCCATCTTCTAATCCCTGGGCTCAACTTGTTTTTGACCCGGAAAAGAGAGAAGACAGCAAAGCGCAGCCTGGAGTTCACATGGAAGAAGCAAGTAGCCCCTTCAACTGCCCACAGCAAAAAAGGCCGGCACAAGAAATGCCGACCTTTACCTGAGTAATATTGGAAATCAGAGCTCTGACCTGGTCAAGCCACACAAACGCCGCGCCTGCCCTCTTGCATCAGGCAGGAATCAAGTACTCTTTGAGGAGGAGATCGGCCTTGTCTTTATTGCAGTCCTTGCAACCGCTCGACCACCAGTAAAGCCAGGGCTTCGCTATCACCAGTGTTAGTCAGCGCATGATCACAGTCCGCCGGATAACGGGCAGTACCGCCCGTTGCCACAGAATCCCGCGCTCCGGCAGATTCAACCGCAATCGAGCCGGTCAGGACGGTGAGATGTTCGCGAGTACCCCGGGCATGCGGGGCCGACCGCAGGGCTCCACCGGGCTCAAAACGCAGTTCATACCATTCACAAACCGCTGCATTTTCAACCGGTGAAAGGATACGCATGATACAGGAACCATCCGGGCTGGTCATGGTCGGCGTCAAGTTACCCGGCACCAGTTCGATCCGCACCACATCCGGCTCAGGCCCTCTGGGCGTGCCCTCCAGCAGCTCATGGATATCCATGCCAAAACTCTGGGTCAGGTTCCACAGGGTCGCAAAAGTCGGATTGGCCTGCCCCCGCTCAATTTGCGAAAGCATGGATTTCGACACACCTGAAAGAGCGGCCAGTTGATCCAGAGTAAGGCTCTTTTCCTTGCGCAGGTCGCGAATCCTGTCACCGATCTGGGGCACACTTTTACGCTTTGTTGGCATGATGGTTCAGCTTCCTGCTTCTTTGAACGGTTTTCCAAGATAGTGGATTTTTCATGCCAGAGCCAGTCTCCAAACGACAGAAACCCTCCCGAAAACACATGAGATGGAAATTGTACAACGAGAAAACTATTATCGCTCCTTGGTATAAAAGATAAGGCCACAGCGCTCCTATAAGAGACACTGTGGCCTTACTGTTTTAAGCAATAAGCCTGGTGGCTTTAGCTTTCTAGGCAGAAACCATGTTCTTCAGCTGGCGATTGGCCACCGCCAGCATGGCATAGTCCGGTTTCCCGGCTGCATTGAGCTCCGCAAGGATCTGCTCTGTCCGGTTAACCAGTGGTTTTTTGGACTCAGCCCATTCCTTGATCGCGGCCTCGACCCGGTCCACCTTGCCTGCTGCCTCCAGCACCCGGGCGGTCAACTCGCCCTGATGGCCAAAAAGATCATCAACAATCGCGGTAACCGCCAGTTTGTCCCATGCTGACTCGCTTGGCAGGCGACCCGCCGCTCCACGGAGCCAATCGAAGCCATAGCGCTCGCCAATGGAGAAGTAGGTGCTACCGACCTTGTCCACCGGCATTTTTAACCGCTGGGCCAGACGAACAATGTCACAGGCCGGGGTCAGTAAACGCAAGCCCGCGATCTGCTTGGCGATATCTGCCGGAACACCCTGTTTGACATAGTTCTTGATCTGGTTGGCCAGAAGGCTGGCGTTGTCTTTCGACACCAATTTTTCCAGCTGCTTGGCGATGATCTCGACTTCCGAAGCATAGGAAGCGATTTCCTGATTGATATCCAGCGGATGAGTCCCGTTCCGCAGAAACCAGACCGTGCCCTGTTCGATCAAACGACCACATTCAGCCAACAGACTGGACTGGAGCGATGCAGGGGCCTTGTTATCCAGTTCCTCAATCATGTCGAACAGCTGGCGCATGCCAAAGACCTCACGGGCAATGGTATAGGCCCGGGCGATATCACAGGATGCCAGGCCGGTTTTTTCCTTCACTTCATAGACAAAGGTAATCCCGACGCGGTTGACCATGTCATTGGTAATGACGGTGGCGATGATCTCGCGACGCAGGCGGTGCAAACCGATCTGCTTGGCATACTTTTTCCGCAGCGCCGTCGGGAAATAGTCGATCAATGGCCCTTCCATATAGGGGTCGTCCGGCAGATTGGAGGACAAGAGTTCGTCATAGAGCGCGATCTTGCTGTAGGACATCAAGGTCGCCAGTTCCGGACGCTCGAAGCCCGTGCCCTGCTTCATCCGCTCCAGCACCATTTCATCGTCAGGAAGGAACTCGATCGCCCGGTTCAGCAATCCCTGTTTTTCCAGCGACCGCATATAGCGGGCAATGCGGTCCAGCAAACGTCCACCGATATTGGCGGTAACAGAAATTGCCTGACTTTGCAGATAGTTATCACGCAGAACCAGTTCGCCGACCTCATCAGTCATGCTTTCCAGCAGCTTGTCCCGCTGTTTGCGGGTGATATCACCTTCTGCCTCAACAGCGCCGAGCAGGATCTTGATGTTGACCTCGTGGTCCGAACAGTCCACTCCGGCCGAGTTGTCAAGGAAGTCGGTGTTGATCAGACCACCAGCCTGGGCAAACTCAACACGGGCCGGATGAGTCATGCCCAGGTTGGCTCCCTCGCCAACCACCTTGCAGCGCAGCTGTTTGGCATTGATGCGCAGGGCATCGTTGGCACGATCACCCGCATCGGCATGGCTTTCGCCACTCTGTTTGATGTAAGTGCCAATACCACCGAACCAGAGCAACTCTGCCTTCGACTTCAGCATGGCCCGCATGAGATCCATCGGCGCAAGTTCATCTTCGCTAATCTCGAACAGAGATTTCATCTCCTTGCTGATTTTGATCGATTTGGCACTGCGCTCGAACACGCCACCACCCTGCGAGATCAGCTTGGCCTCATAGTCAGTCCAGGCGGAACGCGGCAGGTTGAACAGGCGCTGACGTTCGGCAAAACTTTTTGCGACATCAGGCTCGGGATCAACAAAGATATGCATATGGTTGAACGCACCGACCAGTTTGATCTGGGGCGAGAGCAACATCCCGTTACCAAAGACATCGCCGGACATATCCCCGACCCCAACTACGGTGAAAGGCTCCTGCTGGATGTCCTTGCCCAACTCGCGGAAGTGCCGCTTGACAGATTCCCAGGCACCCTTGGCCGTGATGCCCATTTTCTTGTGGTCATAACCGGCAGAGCCGCCCGAGGCAAAGGCATCGTCAAGCCAGAACCCGTACTCGACTGAGACACTGTTGGCGATATCAGAGAAGGTCGCCGTGCCCTTGTCCGCCGCAACGACCAGATAAGGATCATCACTGTCCCGACGCACCACATCAATCGGAGGTACCACCTCCCCCGTGACCAGGTTGTCGGTGATATCGAGCAGACCTCTGATAAAGGTTTTATAGCAACCGATACCTGACTCGAGGAAAGCCTCTCTCCCGGCACTGGCAGGCGGCGGGTTCTTGACAACAAATCCGCCTTTGGATCCAACCGGAACAATAACCGAGTTCTTGACCTGCTGTGCCTTGACCAGCCCGAGAACCTCTGTGCGGAAATCCTCCCGGCGATCAGACCAGCGCAGCCCTCCACGGGCAACAGAACCAAACCGCAGGTGAATGCCTTCAACTTCCGGACTGTAGACAAAAATCTCGCGGAAGGGATTGGGCAATGGCAGATCAATAATCTTGCGCGAATCAAGCTTGAAGGAAAGATAGGGTTTGTATTTCCCGTCTTCGGCTTTTTGCAGGAAGTTGGTCCGAAGCGTACAGTCAATTACATTGCGGAAGCGCCGGATAATACGGTCTTCATCAAGGTTGCTGACATTGTCGAGCAGACCGTTGATTTCCTGATTGATCGCCGTCGCCCTGTCTTCATCGCCTTTTCCGGCAAAGCGGACCAGAAACAGATCCACAAGCAAACGGGTCAGGTCAGGGTTCTGCGCCAGCGTCTGTTCCATATAGGACTGGGAGAAAGGTATCCGGGCCTGGAGCAGATATTTGCAATAGGCGCGCAGAATAGTAACTTCACGTACTTTTAACGCGGCACGCAGGACCAGGCGGTTAAACCCGTCATTTTCCATCCGGCCATGCCAGACCGCCGCAAAAGCTTCATGAAATCCTTCCCTGACAGAGCTGACAGAAACTTCCAGCTCCCCCGCCAAGACCATGTTGAAATCATGCATCCACACGGATTCCCCTGTCGCTTTCGAATGAAAGTTATAGGGAATTTCACTGAGCACCTTCAGCCCCATGTTCTCCAGCATCGGCAGGACATCGGAAAGTGGAACCGGATTGTCCTTGAGATAGATCTTGAAACGGATCTGGTCCGGATCAGCCCCGAGCGGGCGATAGAGATTCATCGCCAGACCATCCCCGGCAAGAGCTTCTTCGGCCCGGGAAAGGTCAAAAACGGCATCGTTCTCGTTAAAGTGTTCCTGATAGTTCACCGGGAAAGAGGCCCCAAAACGACGCATCGCCCGGATCCCCTGCTCTTCACCGCGGGCTTCCACCAGCGCCTCTTCCAGACGGTCGGCCCAGGAACGGCCAGCCTCCGCGACCTTTTGTTCCAGCTCCTGCACATCAACAGCCGGCACCTGCCCCCGGGTAGTTTTGATGATAAAGTGAACTCTGGCCAGGGCGGTATCAGAAAGGTGGGTAAAGAAGGCACTGATCTGCCCGTCATAGGCCTGGCAAAGAATATCAGATACCTTGCGACGCAGGGCCGTATCGAAACGATCACGCGGGATATAGGTCAGACAGGAAATAAAGCGCTCAAAGGGGTCCTTGCGCACAAAAATTGCGATCCGGCGCCGCTCCTGCAGATGCAGAATCCCCAAAGATGTGCTGAACAGCTCATCTTCTGAAATCTGGAACAGCTCGTCCCGCGGAAAGGTTTCAAGAATATGGCTCAAGGCCTTGCTGTCGTGACTGGCCGATTTGAAGCCAGAACGATCCAGCACCTTCTTGACCTTGTGACGCAGCAGAGGAATATCACTTGGAGAACGGGCATAGGCCGTAGAGGTAAAGAGCCCGGCAAAGAGAATCTCGCCGATAACCTTGCCCTTGCTGTCAAACTGTTTGACCGCCACCGTATCGAGATGAACCGAGCGATGCACGGTAGAGCGACGATTGGCCTTGGTAATCCGGATCAAAACCGGCTGCGTCATAAAGGAACGAACTTCAGCAGGCAAGCTGCCAAAATCGCGCAGACCATCAAAAACATGCACATTGATATCGCGCAGAACACCCAGGGAATTGGGTGCCACTTTCAGTGTTGCATCCGTTCCTGAACCATCAAACTGGTATTCCCGGTACCCCAGGAAAGTAAAGTTATCCTGCTTGAGCCAGTCCAGAAAAGCAATCGACTCACTGATTTCACCTTTGGAAACAGCAGGCGGGGATTTTTGCACTTCATCCGCGACCACCTGCAGCTTTTCCACCATGGTCTGCCAGTCTTCCACCGCGGCTTTTACATCCGCAAAAACATCGGCGAGTTCATGCGCGATCTGGCTGTGGCTTTCCAGAACCTGTTCACTGATCTCAATATGCATGACAGATTCAGTAAGCTGTCCGGCACCCCCGCCATTGGTGTTAATCGCAATGAGCTTGCCCTTGCCATCCCGGAGACAGCTGATCACCGGATGGATGACCAGATGTACTTCAACTTCCAGTCTTTCGAGGGCTGCTGTGACAGAATCCACCAGAAACGGCATATCATCATTAATGACTTCAATGACGGTGTGCGATGATTTCCAGCCGTGCTCTTCCGGGCGGGGATTATAAACCCTGATTTTAGGCTCACCAGGGCTGCGTTGCTGCAATTGCCCCCAAAGAGCCAGGGATGAACCGAAAAGATTGTCGGCGGTTTCTCCGCGCAAATCGTCTGGAGGAACGTTATCATAGAAAGTGCGCACGAACTGCTCGATCATTGGTGCCTTGTCCGCACTCAGTTTCTTGTGCACCAGTTCCGATACTTTTTCGATACGCTCAGATATACTGTTGACGCCATTAATGGCCATTGCTCTACCCTCGGACCGCTGTCGCTTTGTTATTAGGTTTTTTTGCTCTATTCGACGCCTTTGCCCCTGATCCGACCCAAGGGACGAAAGACCCCCACAAGTTAACCTATTTAGAAAGCAATGTGAGTAAAAAATGTGCCGTAATCAGGATATTTCTCCTACCCCTCAAGAAACGATGGAATTCATCGCCAAACCACGCTTTATTATTGAAGTGTAATTATAATTTACCCGTAAAAAGATTATTTTACGATGTATTTTCCTGAATAGGTCACCCTGCCTGTCCCGGACAACAGAGTCGAAATGACCTCATCTGGCAAAGCCCGGAATAAATACCAAACCCGGAAAATTCATTTCTTCAAATTTCCAACACAGAGGCGGCACAGGGTCGGCGCAATTACTGCGTAACTTGATGGTGATGTAATCGGCGGCCCCAGGCCAGAAGGGTTTCGAGCTGGATTTCGAAATGGATTTCGGTCTTGGAAAATCCGGCAAAATAAACATGGCAACAAGAATTGGTGAAGAACTTGCACCCGTTAAACAAAAAGGATAATTCTATGTGCATGAGTCTGATCTTGAACCCGACAGCTGTGCGAATGCGTGCAGGCACCCGAATGACCAGCGGCGCTTTTATGCCGAGCCTTTCGCCTGCCTGTTACTTTCTTTGCCCAACGAGATCTGACCATGTCCAGCCCCCTCTATGCCTGCCCAGCAGATAAAACTGCCCCACTGATCTTTGCCCGAATAGAATTTTCTTTGGGGGATCAAGCGCTTGATGTTGTCATCAATCTGCTGCAGAAGCGCGGGTATCTCCCCTGTGAAATAGCAGAGCCACTGCCCGCCGCAGACAACGACACGTTCTTATCCCAGAAGGAAAAAAGTATCAGTTTGATGCTGCAATCAGATATCGATCCTCACTGGATCGTACCTTTTGGCCGATGGCTGATACGGAAAGCGTTACTTAAACAGCTTAAACTCGAGCTTGTTGATGCAAAGGGGGAGATTCTGGCTGCTGTTCAACTTTATGGCACAGGTAAAAGCAGCTTCTGAAGCTGAGGGTCTTTCAATATTTTGGGACACTGGCTATCTAGCATCGCGAGATAGAGGAAAAAATTCCCGGTTTCAGCCTTGAATGCTGCCTGATCTTCGGGGCGAAGTCCCTGGCGACGAACCAGACGGCTGAAAGGCACCTTCAAGCTCTCCGGTGTCTTTGCCAAAACAGCCTCCGTCGCACAGTCACAATGTTGCTTCATCTTTGCCGCTTCAACAGCACCAATACGCTTGCCCAGCTCCGCCAGACAAAAGCTATAGGTTTCATCCCGTTTCAGCTCCCCTGCAGCCAAGACAACAGTGTTGCCCGCGACAAACAGCCCCCCTGCAAACAGCAGGGTTTTCAGCCAAAGCTTCATTGTTCGGATTCCTCTCGTTTCCGCTTCATCCAGAACATAAGTTTTGCTATCGGGTAAATCCAGACCAATCCGACAAAAGGGTAATAGAGAAGATGGACGTACCAGTAATCCGGTAGCCAGTCTGTTCCGATCGTGACCACAAGAGTTACATAGGCCAGTAAGAACAAAAATGTCAGAAAATATAGCGATAAAGATTTGGCCAACGGACAAATACCCTCACAGGATCAGAATAACAGTTCACGATATATTACCGCTGAGTGATAGCTGAAAGAAGAAGTAAAAAACAGCCAAATCGCCTTCCTCCGCCTTCTCACATTACCTTTGTGTCAAGAGAGCCGTCAGACTTAAGCTTACTAAAGGGTCTTTAATTTCTTTCTCCAAATACCTACGAAAATACAACTTTAGGCATAAAATTCCAAAACGTCAGAAAAGCCGGCCAGTCGGCTACGCCGAGAAGCAGAATATAATCAAACAAAATTTGAATTGGCGAGAAATATACAAAAGAAAAAACCCGGCCAAAGCCGGGTCATTTTCGAACAACACTGGAGCGGGCGATGAGATTCGAACTCACGACATTCACCTTGGCAAGGTGACGCTCTACCCCTGAGCTACGCCCGCGCTCTCTGTGTTGGTGACGGGTATTTACTCCACGGTGTTTACCTTTGCAAGGGCTTTTTTCAAAATAATATTCTTCCTTGCCTCCAGGAGAGTACAAAAGCTAAAAAAACAGGCAGAGCTGTATCGCTTACGCTATTCAAGCTTCATAACCTGCGACAGCTAAAGGCAGAAAACTGATGACCACTCCTCTATCCCCCCTAACACCGCCGCAGCTTTTACAAAAACTGCAGGATCTGGGAATCCAGACAGAGACCAAAACACATGCCCCGGTATTTACTGTCGAGGAATCCAAGGCATTGCGGGGCGATCTTCCCGGAGCTCATACAAAAAACCTGTTCTTGCGCAACAAAAAGGGACAGATGTGGCTTCTCGTCTGCCTTGAAGACAGAAAGATCGATATCAAAACTCTAGGCACGGCTCTCGGGGCCGGAAAACTTTCTTTTGGCAGCTCAGACAGGCTAATGGAATTTTTGGGGGTCGAGCCCGGGTCGGTGTCAGCTTTCGCCGCGGTAAATGATCGCAATATTGCTGTAAAGGTTATTCTTGATAAACAGATGATGCAGCAATCCCCGATCAACTGTCACCCTCTGATCAACAGCATGACCACAGCGTTATCACCGGAAAATCTTGTTCTTTTCCTTGAAAGCATCGACCATAGTCCCGAACTACTGGACATGGATAATCTGGACGAATCATGCCGTGATGCAGACTGAGCTGTTATTCCTTGCAGAAGACAGGCCGAATCATCATCTTGGCAGGCAGATTCTCTTTAGTTTGATTTAACACATCAGAAGTCACGGACAACGGCATCATGGAAACACTTATTGGCGAATCTCCCGCTCCAAAAGCTGACCTTATCAAGGATTCCAATCAGCAGGAATTTGCTCAGGACGTTGTAAAGGCATCAATGGATCAACCGGTTCTGGTTGATTTCTGGGCCCCCTGGTGCGGGCCTTGCAAACAGATGATGCCAGCACTTGAATCTGCCGTTCTTGCCGCCAAAGGCGCTGTGAAGCTGGTCAAGATCAATATCGACGAAAACCAGATGCTCGCTTCCCAGCTTCGTGTCCAGTCCGTTCCAACCGTCTATGCCTTTTATCAGGGTCAGCCTGTTGATGGCTTTAACGGTGCCTTGCCGCCAAGTCAGCTGACACAGTTTATCGAACAGCTGATCAAAAAAACCGGCGCTGAAAAAGCTGACCCTGTCGCCGATGCACTGGAGCAGGCTACACTGGCTCTGGAAAACGATGATGCATTGGCAGCCATTTCAATCTATAGCCAGATTTTGGAGCACTTCCCGGAAAACGAAGCCGCACTTGTCGGACTGCTCAAAAGCCAGCTTGCTGCTAAAATGACTGAGGAAGCCCGTGACTTTTTTGAGCAACTCCCCGAGGAAATTAGGACCAAACCTGAATTCTCTGCTATCATCACCAAGCTTGAACTTGCCGCTCAGTCTCTTGATAGTACAGCCGTTCTGGAGTTGCGCAGAAAAATTGAACAGACCCCCTCTGACCACCAGACAAGATACGAACTGGCACAGGCTCTTCAGGCCGAAGACAACCGCGAGGAGGCTGCAGATCATCTTCTCTATATCATCAAGACGGATCGCAGCTGGAATGAAGATGCGGCAAAGGTCCAGTTGTTAAAGTATTTCGAAGCCTGGGGTATGAAGGATCCTATGACTGTTAAGGCCCGCAGTCGGCTTGCAGCCATACTCTTCAGCTAGGGCATGGGCTACAAGGCCGTGCCTGTCATCATTGGGAATCAAATATGACACGTGGTTTTTTTGACCCGAAGTACAGCAAGCTTCCAGAGGATATCCCGCTCTTTCCTCTCGCCGGAGCACTGTTGCTTCCTGGTGGCACCCTGCCCCTTAATGTCTTTGAACCCCGCTATCTTACCATGGTTGACCACGCCCTGAGCCAGGCACGCTGCATCGGCATGATTCAACCCTGCCAGGAAAGTAAGGATGAAGGCACCGCGAATCTTTACAATATCGGCTGTCTGGGACGGATCACCTCCTTTATGGAGACCGATGATGGACGCTACCTTATTTCCCTCCAAGGACTGATTCGCTTCAAGATGACAACAGAATGCAATCATCCCTTCGGATTCAGGCAGGCCCGTTGTGACTACAGCAGCTATCGCAGTGATATCGAGGAAAGCGGAACAGAAACAGTCGATCGTACCCGTCTGCTAAAATGTCTGGAAAGTTACTTTGAAATCAACAACATCAATGCTGACTGGAAAGCGATTGAACACACAGAAAACAGCCGACTGGTCAATACTCTGGCCATGATCTGTCCTTTTTCCGCAGCAGAAAAGCAGGCCATACTTGAAGCCCGGACCCTGTCTGAACGCGCCGAAGTTATGGAAACGATTATGGATATGGCCATTCATCAGAAAAATCAGAATCTTGCGACACAATAATGTTTCTGTAATCTCGACTTTCAGAGTAGAGAACTCACAGGACAATCTGAATTCAGGAATAAATGGAGCCCAGAATGAGCGACGATCCGCGTGTTGACAGAAAACTGTTAGAAATCCTTGTTTGCCCAGTCACCAAAGGGCCTCTTGAGTATGATAGCGCTAAAAATGAACTGATTTCCCGGCAGGCTAAATTGGCCTACCCAATTCGTGAAGGCATTCCAATCATGCTTGCAGATGAAGCCCGCACTCTGGATCAGGCATCAGCATAAGCTCACCGGAAAGCACGCCAACAGGCAAAACAAAGAAGAATTTCAGTCCATGGACCGTTCGATCAAGGAAGAAAACGCCCAGTCTTTTGATACTGAGCACTGGCCGACCGACATCCGCTATAAATCAGATGAGCGGACCCTGAATATCACCTTTGATAACGGTGAAAGCTATAGCTTGCCTGCCGAATTTCTCAGGGTAGAAAGTCCTTCAGCCGAAGTACAGGGACACCACCCCAGCCAGAAACAAATTCTTTCCGGGCGCCGGATGGTTGGGATTATAAAAATAGAACAAGTTGGAAATTATGCCGTCAGGCTGACCTTCGATGACCTGCATGACAGTGGCATCTATTCCTGGCAATACCTCTACAAGCTGGCCCGAGATCAAAATGGACTCTGGCAGAAATATCTGGATACACTCTCGACAAAAGGTCTTTCACGAGACCCATAACAATATTTTACAGTCGCAAGATATACCATGCCAGATAAGCGGCCCCCGTTAATCCTGCCTTTTTGTCGAAATTACATCTATTGAGGGGCTCGAATCACGACGACGGAAGGTTTTCCGTCGAGCTGAGACAACACAGGAAGCCATTCAGGCGGACAAGACTGTTGGGCAGATCCCTTGTGGCAAGCCCATCCGGTTCTGATACCTTCAAAAGCAGCCCGCATGGCATTTTCAGTAACTGGTTGCGCCCCGACCTCAAATTCAGGCACTCGAAATACATGTTGAATCAAATAGAGCGCATTACGGCCAACCGTGGCCCGGAACAAAGCGACTTCACCAGTATTGCGTGTCAGATCACGGGTACAGTTAATTAACCTGAAGCCGGTAGGAAAGCCGTTCACCTGATCTTTCAGGGGCGGCGTTGCCCCGCTGGCCTCACAATTTTGTCCGTAAATCTCTGCAAGCTCATTGAGAAAATCATCGACATTGCCCCCGGCCCATCCGGGAAAAACCTGAACAGTGATCATATCGGTCCAGTTCTCGACATGCTGGCCCGGCGGTAACCATTCTGCAGTTGTCTGCTGCTGTTCAGTTGCTCGCGGCAAGGCATGCCAGCCTTCGGGTAAAGCTGCAAAAAAAACCTCGCCCTCCCCGCCCTGGGCAATAACGGAATCACCCGCAGCCTGCACGGTAGCCACAGGCATAAAGGCCAGCAACAGAGTTGCACTGAATTGCCGCCACAGCTTTATTTTCGACAAGAACCCAAGTCGCATGGATTTCTCTCCAACCACTACACACCACCCGAAAAAGGCACCTCTTGCCCTGATGTTTCCTGTACAGGCGGTCTATCTATTCCCAACAGGAAGTATCATGACAAATCTATCAACACTTTGATCATAGAAAGCAACTCAGGCAAATTTGTGGCTTTCCCTCAAATTAGAGGCTTTCTCCCCGCATCAGACGTGGCAGATCCCCGACAATCCCCATTGCGTGCTTCATAAAGAACCGCTTGACTGGTGGAAGCTTGTCCACAGTTGCAAGCCCAAGATCACGCGCGATGCGAAGTGGCGCCAGATCGTTGGAGAAAAGCTTGACCAGACCATCCATAGCCCCAAGCAGCAACACATTATCAAAACGCCGCCAGCGGGCGTAGTCTTCCAGGACCTGAACGGAGCCGATATCCAGACCCGCCCGGCGCGCATCAACAATAACCTCAGCCAAAGCTGCCACATCCCGCAACCCCAGATTCAGCCCTTGCCCGGCAATCGGGTGCATACCATGAGCCGAGTCACCAACCAGTGCAAGACGCAGATCTGTATACCGCTCGGCATGTAAGGAGCTCAGCGGGTAGGACCAGCGCATATCCGTAACTGTGAAATCTCCCAGAGCCTGACCAAAACGCCGATGAAGTTCAGCAGCGAACCCTGTGTTATCCAGCGCAAGATAGTCATCGGCCAGCTCTCTTTTCTCGGACCAGACCAGTGATGACCGGTGAACCCCCTCTTCACTGTCTGGCAGAGGCAGAAGCGCAAAAGGACCGGAAGGCAGAAAATGTTCAAAGGCCACACCCTTATGCGGCTTTTCATGCACAACCGTGCAGACGATACCGTTTTGGTGATAATCAGTCTCTGCTACCTTTATGCCAGCCTCTTTCCGCAATTGCGAATTGCGCCCATCAGCCCCGATGACAAGGGAAGCGCTCAGATTGCGGCCATCATCCAGCTGGGCGTTCACCCCACGTTTGTTGCGCTCAAGTCGGGCAAGGCTGTGCGGAGCAAGATGATGAAGATTGCTCAGACGGGCTGCTTTTTCGTGGGTTGCAAGACGGATTGCCCGGTTCTCGACGATCCAGCCCATAGGAACGTTGCCAACGTCCCTAAAATCATAGGACATGGAAAGGGATGAAGCTCCGCGATCTATCTGGCCGTCCGTGATCTCGATATGCTGAATTGCTTCTGCTGCCCAGGACATCCCCTGCCACAGACCGATCTGTTCAAAAACCCGCTGGGAGCCGAGAGCAATGGCCGAGGAGCGACCATCAAATGGAGCTGCTTTCTGGCTGCCCGGTGGCTCCCGATCAATAACCGCCACCTCAAGCCCGGCACTTGCCAATGCCACCCCGAGCGTGAGACCAACCAGGCCTCCTCCAACAACAAGTACTTCTACTGTCAGATCTTTTTCAGACATACCCCGTCCCAGATTTTGTCAAAAGCCCATAAAGCACGACGTTTATACCAAGCGATCCTGGCTCTAGTGATATGGACCCTTCCTCTATAAAATGCACCCGAATAAATGAAAAGCACACTTTGCCAGAAGTTCTGCTCCCCTTACGCCCTTTTCGGTGCCTGCTGTTCTCAAACCGACGTTATCCCTTTGATGGCAAACCCTCAGAGTGGAAACTGTCAGCTACGCCCAAGACACACTCATATATTTGGACAGGATCAGCAGAATAAAGCAGATAATTAATTATCTTCAAATAGTTATGCAAGAACACGCATTTTTACATCGAAGCAATATTATCAGCATCAAAGTGTATGCATAATTTTTAATCAAATAATCTTTGTGGCCTATTTTTTAGGCAACATTATTGTGCATCGCACAAAATCGAAGCAAGAAGCTGAAGAAGAAAAATACGATTATCTAATTGATATAAAACATTTATATCGACTTTATAAAAGTTGGCACGTTTCTTGGTTATAGAGTCTCAAAGCCCAGAACGCTTAAGGATGAAAAAACCAATGACCAGCAAAATAATTCCCTGCAAAAAAATTGCGGCCCTCACGCTTCCCCTGGCAGCACTGCTGCTATCCAGCATACCCGCCCAGGCAGCTGTAAGCGAAGAGACTGCCTTTGTATTCAACACCTTCTCCTTTTTGGTGAATGGTGCTCTCGTCATGTGGATGGCAGCCGGTTTCGCCATGCTGGAGGCCGGGCTGGTCCGCAGCAAAAACACTGCAGCGATCTGTCTCAAAAATATCGCCCTCTATTCCATTGCCGGCCTGATGTTTTATCTGGTCGGGTACAACCTTCTTTATGTGGGCGTTGGAGAAAATGGCCTTCTCGGAACATTTTCATTGTTCTATGATTCCAGTGCCGAGGAATTCGCCCTGCTTTCAGCCGAGGAAACAACAGAGGAAATGATCGCGGCAGTAACCGCAAACGGTTACTCGGTCATGTCTGACTGGTTCTTCCAGATGGTTTTTGTAGCAGCCACCGCCTCAATCGTTTCCGGCACTCTGGCAGAACGTATCAAATTCTGGCCCTTCATGGCCTTCATCGCTCTGCTCACTGCGGTTATCTATCCGATCCAGGCTTCCTGGAGCTGGGGTGGCGGCTGGTTGTCTGAACTTGGTTTCAGTGATTTTGCCGGCTCAAGTATTGTTCACTCTGTTGGGGGTTGGGCCGCACTCACAGGTGCAATTATCCTGGGTGCCCGTACAGGAAAGTTCTCCGCCGAAGGTCGCGTCAAACCAATCCCCGGTTCAAACCTGCCTCTTGCAACACTTGGTACCTTTATTCTCTGGATGGGCTGGTTCGGCTTTAACGGCGGCTCACAGCTCGCCCTTGGTTCAGCAAGTGATGCCGTAGCCATGGCAATTGTCTTCGTCAACACCAACATCGCCGCTGCAGCAGGTGTCGTGGTTGCCATGGCCCTGACCCAGCTGCTTTACAAAAAAATCGACCTGACCATGGCCCTCAACGGCGCTCTTGCCGGATTGGTATCAATCACTGCCGGGCCTGATGTGGCTCATGCCTATACAGCCATCATTATCGGTGGCATCGGTGGCGCGATCGTTGTCTTTACCGTACCTTTGCTTGACGCTCTTAAAATTGACGACGTTGTCGGAGCCATTCCTGTTCACCTTTTTGGTGGCATTTGGGGAACACTTGCCGTCGGCATCTTTGGTTCAAGCACCATTATCGCTCAAATCACCGGCATTATTGCCATTGGTGGATTCACCATCGTCTGCAGCTCAGCCGTATGGCTCACCCTGAAATACACTGTCGGTATTCGGGTCACGGAAGAAGAAGAATACAATGGCCTTGATCTGAGCGAACTCGGGCTGGAAGCCTATCCCGAGTTTGGACGCGGATCCCAAAAGTTACTCTGATATTTACCTCTTTGGTGGCGGCTCCGCTTGCGGAAAAACCACCAGAGACACCGGTCAGTTACTTCTTCGGGCATCTTGCCCCGGATTTAACCAAAGGTGTTTCTCCCCACAAGACCCTGCTGACCGCAATCCGAAGCTCTTTCCCCGCAGGGTCTTTACTTGCCGCCTGTTGCTCTGCGCAACAGGCGGTCTTTTTATGTGCAATCGATCTGTAAATTATTTGTGTGCTATCCACAGAAAGATTTCTTTTCACTAGCCACGTTCCAGCCCGAATTGTTATCTAGATAGACCAATAAGGCTGCCGCCTTTCGCTTCAGCCGTTCTTATGACAAGAATCCACCAGCCAGAGGTTACTTCTGCCGTGATTACCCAGCACTTTGTTGATCGCCAGAAACTCCACGAGTTTCACCCCTTCACCCGGTTGCGCGCACTTCTCGACAAATATCCTGCAGGACAATCGCCCTTGACCGGCGGCAAGCCGATCAACCTCTCTATCGGTGAACCCCAGACACAACCTCCGGCTTTCGTCGCCGAAGAGATCGCCAGGGCTTCTGCCGGCTGGTCACGTTATCCGCTGTCAAAGGGTAGTGAAGACTATCTGAATGCCTCAAAACAATGGCTGGAGAGACGCTACTGCTTACCCGACAGTATGCTAGACTCCTCTCGCCACCTTTTGGCCGTTCCAGGAACCCGCGAAGGCCTGTTTTTCACGGCTCTAACAATCCTCCCAACAGCCAAACCCGGCAAACCAGCTCCGGTATTTCTGATGCCGAACCCCTGTTACCATGTTTATACCGGCGCCGCCGCTGCAGCGGGTGCAGAGGTTGTCACCAGTGTGGCAACAAGAGAGAGCGGATATCTGCCGGACTATGCCAGCCTTCCAGAAGAAATCCTTGAACGCACGGCGCTTTGTGTCCTCTGTAGCCCGTCAAACCCGGAAGGGGCTGTGGCCAGCCCCGAAAAAATCAAAGAGCTGATCCTCCTCGCCCGCAAATATGATTTTGTCGTCGCTTTTGATGAATGTTACGCCGAGATCTACAGTGATACTGCTCCCTCTTCTGCTTTTGAAGTTCTGGCTGAAATGGGCGGGGATCTGTCCAATGTCCTGGTTTTCCATTCCCTGTCCAAACGCTCCAGCGCTGCCGGATTGCGTTGCGGCTTTATTGCCGGGGATGAAAAATGGATTTCTCTGATCAACACAACCTGTCAGGTCGGGGGAGCTGGCGTTCCCCTGCCGATACAGGCCGCAGGAACCAGACTCTGGCAAGACGAAGAGCATGTGGAGAAAAACCGGGGGCTCTATCAGGAGAATTTCAGACTTGCTGAGGAAATATTGGGACCGGTTTTCCAGGTCGAGATTCCAGCTGGCGGCTTCTGCCTGTGGCTTGACGTTGGCAATGGCGTTGCTGCTGCAGAAAAACTCTGGCGTGAAGCCGGTATCCGGGTTCTGCCCGGCGCCTATATGAGCCACCGGGGCGAAAATGGCTTCAATCCGGGTGATCGCTATATTCGGCTGGCCCTGGTATATGATCCCGCCTTGACCGCAGTGGCATTAGAGACAATCCGCCATGTTCTTGTCCCCGATCAGGAGGCTAGAGGAAAAGAGGCTGAAAAGCCCCCTGCAGATATGATAGCGGGGAACCTTTCATGAATCGCTCCAGCAAAACCGGCAGGGTACAGCTGCTACCGGATGGGACGGGACTGTTTTTCCGTCACCGCCTGATCGAACTGGCGGGCGTAACTTTCCTTCTTCTGGCAATTTCCCTGATCCTTGCCTTTTTATCCTATGACGCGAACGACCCCGGTTTTAACCGGGCTTCTGACGGACCCGTTTCTAACCTCCTCGGATTGGCCGGGGCAAATACCGCCAGTTTTCTGCTCCCGTTTCTAGGACTTTCCGTCTATGTCCTGCCCTTGATTCTTGCCGCCTGGTGCTGGCGCTGCTTCAAGGATCACAGCCTGAAAAAAGTCTGGCTGCGCATCCTTCTCATACCACTACTTCTGGCTTGCCTCTCTCTCAGCTGCGCTGCACTGCCCGGCGCGACAGGCTGGTTGGGCCAAGGCCAGACTGCCAGCCTCGGCGGAACGCTTGGTGCCATAATCCTGAAAGAAATCGAAACTCTGAGCAAACTTCCCTCAGGAATTCTTGCCCTCATCGCTCTGGTCCCGGCTCTCCCCTGTTTTGCCTATGCCGCTGCCCTTAAAGGTGCCGAGTGGAAACAGATTATTCGCAGCTTCGGCCTGGGGCTGCTCGCCCTTGTCAAAGTCCGGGATCTGGTACAGCGCAAGGACGAAGACGAGACGACCCCAGAAAATGACCAGCAGCTGACCATCCGCAGAAAACGCGACAAGGCGATCAAAAAGCGCGCGCAACAGGACCGGGTCGAGCCCGTCCTTGAGGGCAAATCAGCCCCGACGCCTTCGCGGGTAGAGACCCCCTCGAAAACGCCACAGCCCAGCAAACGGGTCAAGGCTGAAGAGCAGGGCCGCCTCAACCTTGGTAAAAATGATGGCGAATATGAACTCCCGCCCATCTCCATGCTCAACCTGCCTCCCGAGAACATCGGCAAAGACCGGCTGGGCAAGGATGCATTGGAAAAGAATGCCCGCCTACTGGAAACCGTGCTCGAGGATTTTGGCGTTCGTGGCGAGATTGTCACCATCCGGCCCGGCCCTGTAGTCACCCTTTATGAACTCGAGCCAGCTCCGGGAACCAAAACCAGCCGCGTGGTCGGTCTGGCTGATGATATTGCCAGATCCATGTCAGCTTTGTCTGTCAGGGTCGCTGTTGTCCCTGGCTCCAGCACAATCGGGATCGAGCTGCCCAACAGCAAAAGGGAGACCGTATACCTGCAGGAGTTAATGGGCTCGACAGATTTTGAACAGGACAAAAGCAAACTGCCGATTATCCTCGGCAAGGATATCGGCGGTAATCCTTCGATCGTGGATCTGGCCCGTATGCCCCATCTGTTGATCGCAGGAACCACAGGGTCAGGTAAATCTGTTGCCGTGAACGCCATGATTTTGTCGCTGCTCTACCGTTTTACGCCTGATGAATGCAAATTCATCATGATTGATCCGAAAATGCTGGAACTGTCGGTCTACGACAATATTCCCCACCTGCTGGCGCCGGTGGTGACAGAACCCAAAAAAGCCGTTGTTGCCCTGAAATGGACAGTTCGGGAAATGGAGGATCGCTATCGTGCCATGTCCCGCCTCGGGGTCAGGAACATTGATGGATACAATGCCCGTATGGCAGAGGCCCGTAAAAACGGCGAGGTTCTGACCCGGAAAGTCCAGACCGGGTTTGATCCGGAAACCGGGCAGCCGATTCACGAAGAACAGCCGTTTGACATGAATCCCCTGCCCTATATCGTGGTTGTTGTCGACGAAATGGCCGATCTCATGCTGGTTGCAGGCAAGGATATCGAAGGCGCCATCCAGCGCTTGGCACAGATGGCCCGTGCTGCCGGGATTCATATCATGATGGCAACCCAGCGACCTTCGGTTGACGTTATTACCGGAACAATCAAGGCCAACTTCCCGACCCGGGTGAGTTTCCACGTTACGTCGAAAATTGACAGTCGAACCATCCTCGGCGAACAGGGCGCCGAACAGCTGCTTGGTCAAGGTGACATGCTCTATATGGGACAGGGTGGCAGAATCCAGCGTGTCCATGGTCCCTTGGTCACGGATGAGGAGGTCGAAGAGGTTGTCAGCTGGCTGAAAAAGCAGGCCCGCCCGAGCTATATTGAATCCGTCACCGCTGAAGAAGGGGATGTCGGCGATTTTGATGGTGATACCGGATCCTATAGCGGCGGTAACGGCAACAAGGGCGACGAGCTCTATGACAACGCCGTAGCCGTGGTGATCAAAAGCCGGAAAGCCTCAACCAGTTTTGTCCAGCGACAACTGCAGATCGGCTACAACCGTGCTGCGACCATTATCGAACGCATGGAAGACGAGGGGCTGATTTCCTCGGCGAACCATGTCGGAAAACGTGAAGTTCTTGTCCCCGACCGCGATGAGTAGTATTGCAAACCAGCGCACAGTTACAGAAACACTGCTGTCTGCCTTTATCATGCCCCAAAGGACCGTATGATGAAGAAGTCTACAGAATATAAGGAAGAGACTTTGTTTACTTCACCAGTTCGCTTGACCTCGCGCGCCGAATTTATGTCACCCCTAAATTTTTCTGGAAGCGCACTTTGCAAAAGCCTTCAGAACGGTTTGGCCATTCTGTCTTTGTCCCTGGCATTATTGACGCTGTTGAGCCCGACCAACGTCCAGGCAGAAGCAATAGACACCCCGCCAGCAGAAAAAACCAACCTGAGTGGGCTATCTCCGGATGAAGTTGCGATCGTCCGTCGGGTTGAAGTCTATCTGAACGAACTCAAATCCGTTTCTTCCCGTTTTCTTCAGGTTTCCAGCACCGGCAGTCTTGCTGAAGGACAACTGTTTCTGGAACGACCCGGCCGCATGCGGTTTGAATATGATGATCCCGTGCCAATCGTGATGATCGCCAATGGGGTGACCCTCCTTTATTTTGACAAAAAGCTGAAGCAGGCAACCTATCTGCCGCTCTGGAAGACACCCCTGTGGTTTCTGATCCGGGAAAAGGTCGAGCTGCACAAGGATATCCAGATTCTCCGGGCACAGGAATCCAGCAGTACTGTTCAGCTGGAACTACGTGCAGAAGGCGAGTCTGATGGAGCCCAGATGACCCTGCTTTTCAGTGACAATCCCCTGTCCTTACGTAAATGGGAAGTACTTGACGCGCAAGGTATTACAACACAGGTTTCCTTGATTGACCCCGTCTATGATAATCCGATTGATGAGACCGTTTTTAAAACTGACGATCTTGATATGAAACGCAAAAATAACGCTAAATAACCGCGTTACTCTTTCTTCTCGCTCCGGTAAGACAGCAGGCGGATAATTATTTATCCGCCTTTTTCTTTTTCCCGAAAGGGCCGCAGTAAAAGTGCAGGCAGACTTTTATCCGAGAAGCCTTCCACCCCAATCGGCATGCCCGTAAATCGGGCTGTGTCGCTTCTGGAACCAAAGATCCTGTCCCAGAGACTTAAGATCGTACTGTAGTTGCTGTCCGTATCTGATCGAAGGGCATGATGATGCACCCAGTGGATTGAAGGAGTGACAATAATCCAGGAAAGATAGCGCTCCAGAAACGAAGGAAGCCGCAAGTTTGAATGATGAAAAATTGTTGCGAGCAAAAGCAGGATCTCAAACAGAAAAACTGAAAAAAGCGGGATATCAAGCAGGATGATAAAAACAACCCGCATCAGCGCTGAAAGCAAAACCTCGCCAAAATGAAATCGAAGTGCCGAGGTGCTGTCGAGAGTATTATCCAGATGGTGGACTTCGTGGAAGCGCCACAAGAACGGCAGCTCATGATTAAGGCGATGCCACCAGTAAATCAGAAAATCGAGAAGCACCAGATCAAACAACAAACCTCCCGAACCGCTTACCCCCCCCTCACGCCAGCCCCAGGGCAAAGCCGTGGCCCAATAGGTAAGAGGTAACACAACAAGCGGAGAAAGAAGCGTATTGCAAAACCACAAACCCAGATTCCGTCCGATCCTCGGGGCAAAGATCTGCCCCCTGAACGCCTTCCCAACAGAAGGAGCAGTTTGCTCCTTGCTTCTGTCAGCGTAGGGCCAACAGCGTTCTGCGAGAAAAAGCAGAAGTAACCAGCCGAATACAAGGACAGCCCTGATAAGGAGCTCTGAGTCTGTTATATCTGCCATTTTTCGCCTGACTATAAAGTTCATCCAGGATTAACGCGAGGCTACAGAAAACAGGCAAGTAAATTTCGTTAAATTATCTGTGTTTATCAAGAAGGCTTGCGTCCGTAAAAAGAAGCTCTAACATCCTTTTCCAGTTTATTCCTGAACAGCTCTTCGACAAGGCAAACATGTCCCGATATCCCCTCCCTCTGGTTGGTGTTTCTTCCTGTGTACATAAAAGCGATACCCCCAAACCATTCCATGCGGTGGACGACAAATATCTCAGGGCGGTTTCCCTATCGGTAGAAGCAATGCCTCTGGTCATCCCCGCGCTGGGAGAGCTTCTTGATATATCAGGCCTGGTCTCCAGACTTGATGGAATTATGCTCACGGGCAGTGCCAGCAATGTTTTTCCCGAGCGCTATAACAAAACACCGACCAAAGATGCTGAACCATACGATTTGCAAAGAGATGAAACCACATTGCTTCTGATCCAGGAAGCTCTGCGCCAGGAAGTTCCTCTCCTCGCAATCTGTCGTGGCTTTCAGGAACTTAATGTCGCCCTGGGAGGGAGTCTGCATCCGCAAATCAACAAGATAGAAGGGCGGATGGACCACAGCAGCCCAAACACCAACGAGATGGAAGTGGACTATGGCCCCAGCCATAACATTACTATCCAGGATGGCTGTCTGTTAAGGACAATTCTCAAAGCCGGTGAAGCCCAGGTCAATTCTTTGCACTATCAGGCAATTGATCAGCTGGGAGATGGCCTTGTGATTGACGCTCAAGCTGCTGACGGAACAGTTGAAGCGATTTCTCTCCCACACCAGAAATCCTTCGTCCTGGGTGTCCAGTGGCATCCGGAATATAAATCGCTTGAAAATACCGTCTCTACTAAAATCTTTAAAGCCTTTGGTGATGCAGTGAGAGACCATTCAGCTCAACGACCTTAAGCTTGGTACAAAAACAATCTTTCTTGGAAAGTCATATTTTCTCTGGAGTCTCGAACAATTTATGACTAATTAGCAGATAATCATGCCCTTATTATTGTTATTCCTTCCTATTTTACATATAATTATGAGATAATAATCCTAACACGTAAATTTTATCCACAGCTCCGTTGAAATCCCCACTGGATAGCTTATCTTAGAATGACGTCGCCTCCTACCTCACTCCTGGCGACGTATTCGGGAACTGGAATCCCCCCTCTGGTTCCTTGAAACTCTGCGAAGAAGCGGGAACACCTGGTTATCCCCCCAATCAGGTGTTCCTTTCTTTGCTTTTGGATCCCTCTTTGGTATATTATTTTTATCAGACAGGTCCATACTAATAATCTGGCTTTATCGAGCACAAAAACAGTATCATTCTCCATCCGAAACAAATAATTTAAAATCATTTCGAATATGAAATGATATAATTTCGCATACGGAACATTTTATGACGACACGTATTGCCACTTGGAATGTCAACTCTCTCCGCCAGCGACTTGACCATCTGAAAGCCTTTACCGACAGCCATAAACCAGACGTGCTCTGTCTTCAGGAGACCAAGGTTCAAGACAGCGAATTCCCCGAAGATGATATTAAATCAATGGGATACAACACTGTTCTTTTTCACGGACAGAAAAGCTACAACGGCGTTGCAATTCTCTGCCGGAACAGCGTGGCTATGAGCGATCGTAAAGTCTGGTGTGACAAGGATGACCGCCGACACCTTATGGTGACTCTGCCCAACGGCGTACAGGTTCATAACTTTTATGTGCCATCAGGGGGACCCGTTCCGGATCCGGAACAAAATGACAAGTTCGCCCACAAGCTCTCTTTTCTTGAAGAAATGATTTCCTGGGCAGCAGAACCCTCAATCCGCCAGGAAAAAATTATTCTGGTTGGGGATCTGAACGTTGCTCCGCTGGAAACGGATGTCTGGAACCACAAGAAACTTTTAAGATCCGTGGGGCACACTCTGCGAGAGAGTGAACTGATGGCGCGCCTAAAGTCTGCGGGTGACTTTACCGATGTTGGGCGACATTTTGTTCCTCCCGACCAGCCTCTCTACAGCTGGTGGGGCTACCGCTACAAGCTTTCCTTTGCCAAGGACTACGGCTGGAGGCTGGACCATATTCTGGCAACCGAAGCCCTGCGCCCTCATCTTAAACATTTTGAAGTCGTCAAGGACACACGGAGTTGGGAAAAGCCATCCGATCATGTGCCGAATCTTGTCGATCTCGACCTCTAGACCCAAAAAAATACCAATTATGATGCGCCTTTCTCACGCAGGGCATTCCGGGCTTCTGTCAAGCGGCTCGTTGTATGTTCCAGCCGCTGCGCCAGAACGCGCATAACCTCAACGCCCATCTCGGGAAAGTCCATCACCATATTAAAAAACAGCTCTTTGGTGATCTTTAGGGTAATCAATTCTGACTTGGCGGTAATTGTCGCTGTCCGGGGCACATCACAAAGAATCGCGATCTCGCCAACAAAATCGTTTTTACCGAAGTTCGCAACAACCAATGCCCCATCGTCCGTATCGACACTAACATCAGCATCACCATCGATAAGGATGTAAGCAGCATCCCCGGCATCTCCTTGATGGAACAGCTCCTGTCCCTGCTTGAATACCAGGCGCTCACTGGCAAAAGCCATCAACTTAAGACGCGAAGGCTCTATGTTGGCAAAAAGCGGGATATTCTTAAGTGCTTCAACTTCTTGTTCAATCGACATTTGAAAACAGTCTTTCCTTATATCATTCCGCAGCGATGAGGCTTTTCAGAACTTTACCTTTGGTACTCAATTCACTATAGGCGCCACTTTCAACTATTCTGCCATTCTGCATCACAAAGACCTGATCGAAATGCGCAGCAAGTTCTGCTCTTTGCAGGGTCCACACCAGCCCCCGATCCCCCTGTGACTGGATAACAGCAGGTATCAGCCTGTTCTGGCTTTGAGAATCCAGCACGGCCGCAGCTTCATTAAAAATCAGCAAATCAGGATTCTTGATAAGGCTTCGGGCCATGGCAAGCTTCTGGCGCTGTACCCCACTTAATCTTTTACCCCCGACGCCGACGTTGTAATCCAGTCCAACCTCGATGACATCGGAACGCAAGCCAAGTTCATCCAGCAGCTCGGTAATCACTCTTCCAATCGTTTCTGCCGCCTCAGCGCGCCCATAGGCCAGTCGGCCAAAGAGGATATTATCCTGCAAGCTGGCAGCAGAGTTAAAGCGATCCGGATCATAAAACTCCACGGCATCAGGATCTTTCGTCACCAGCTTCTCGGCAAGAATTACACGCGCCGCCAGTGTTTTTCTCTCGACCTCTTCTGTCACAAGTCCAAGACGATGGCGAGCCTCGACATAATCAAAAGGCAGATACATCAAAGCCTGTCTGTCTGCTTCTGTCAGATCAGAAAGACCTGATTTATCAACACGTTTTACAATTTTATCAAAATCGGGAAGATCATCGGCAGAAATAAAACTGAACTGTTCGAAAAACGGATGTGTCGGGGGAAGCCCCGTAAAAAGCTCAACCATGGTCCGGGCGATTGAGACACCCATGTTGAGAATAGGTTCACGTAATTCGGCCTTTTGCACAGCTTCTCTCAAAATCGGCATGGAGAGAAGGTTATCCCCGGCATAGTCGTTTTTACGCGGCGTGCCAAAAAGCAAATTTTCCCGAAGGGTTGCGTTTTTGTTATAACTTTCCGGATCAAAGGCAATCACCAGATCTTCCGCCCCGATTACCTTGAGATGTTCTTTCAAGGCAATCCGCGCACCCAGAATACTTTCGGCAATTTCGGGGCGATACTCGGCATCGACAGTACCGCTTAGCCCAAAGCGATAGACGTCCTCCTCCAGATCAACCTTCTGGAGCACATCAACCACGCGACTGATCAATTGGGTCTGGTCCGCAATCCCTGCAACCTTGTAGTCAATCCACTCTCCATTTGGACTGAGGACGGTATTGCCTGTCCGAAGTGCCTCTGATCGCTCCCGTTCAATTTCTTTGGGGTCTATCGGCTCAGCGGTGTTGTCATTCAACATCCAGTTGCGCAGGCCATAAAAAAGATTATCCCGAACCGAAAGCGGGAAAAGATAGGCATCCTGGCCCACATAAGACAAACGACGTCCGGTAATCGCCGAGGGTAATTTTACCAGAGGCTTGCCGCCAATCTTGACCGAACCATTGCTCGGCTGAACCAGATTGGCCAGCATAAGGCCCAGATATTCCTTGCCACTGCCAGCATTACCAACAATCGCGACGTTCTGCCCGACGCCGAAAGAAACATTGATCGTGTCAAGAAGCCGGTTCTCATTTTCATCAACCAGACTCAGATTACTGATTTCAACCTTGCCCGTAAGGGGGTCACCCCGTTCTTTTTCAGCCTGCTGCATTTCGGAAAGGATCAGGCCATGGGGCTGGAACTGCTCAGCGACCTGCTCATATTTGATCTGAACATCATTGCGTTGCTGATCCCAGTTGATCAGGTCTTTCACCGGAGGCGGCAAATCCTTGTAAGCCGCGAGAACCGCCACCAGAGTTCCGATTTCAAACTGCCCTGTAATGACCAGATACCCCCCTCCGAGATAAAAGATAAAGGGCGTTACCTGAGCCAGTAGATTGTTCAAAAACTTCACAAAAAACTTGCGTTGATAGATCTCGTAACGGATCGAAAAGATCTTGCCCAGGCGGCTGGAAATTTCGGCGCGTTCATAATTGGTTGTATCGTGGGACTGGATCTCGATTGCCCCTTCAACCAGCTCTGCAACCCGCCCGGCCAAAGCCCGCGCCGTCATCTGGCGCTGCCGGCCCAGAGTAAGAATGCGTTTCCGCAAACGGGGAATAAGGAAAGCCTGTACCAGCACAATCGACATTGCCACCAGTCCGAGCCACCAGCTTTGTACCATAATAAAGATCATCGCCGTCAGGGCCTGCCCCCCCAGGAAAACCGGGGTAACAAAGGCATCGCCGATAAACCCGCCAAGCGGTTCAACCTCGTCCTTGATCATGGTCGCGATCTCGGCCTGTTTTATTTTTCGGCTGTGCAGAACCGGAAAGCGAAGAATACGATCTGTCAGCTCATAGCGCAGCCGGCGCAACATCCGCTCACCCAAACGTCCCTTGAGTGTATTGATCACAAACTTGAAGACGCCATTGATCAGAACAAGAGACAAAAATGACAGACAGAGCGCAAGCAACAGGGGAAGCTGCGTCAGCATAAAGCCTTCGAAGAGTGTGACGGGATGACCAAAAATTGCTTCGCCATAAGGAAGCTCAAACTGCATAAACGGCAAGGTCGCGGCAGGGTCCGAGAAAACTTCTGAACTGACTGCCTTGTTGATAATGCTTTTGGGCAGATCCAGGGACAGAAAATAAAAGGGCATGGAGATCAGCACAAGGATCAGAATACCTATCTGGTCTTTCCGACTGTGCCGCCAGATATATTTGAAAAGTTCCGGTTCCATTTAAGCTCAATATCCCCCAGCTAAACCTTTATTATCACTAAAATGTAGGACGCTTGTTTCAATAGTTGTCAGGTATAAATTTATATACTTTCTGGTCCAGATTTGCTGTTTTTTTCACCACTCTTGTCAAGCTTAATGGATGTCACTATCCAGGTAAACCAAAGTCAATAAACTCTTTGTCAGTACTTGTGTAACACCATACGAGCTTACCCATGGTATCTTTAAGTCCAACCTAGGAAAAAGGTCATTAGGGCACTTGCAGTCGTCAGTCGCACAGGATGTCTGGAATCAATACATCAGCTCAATTCCTGGGCAACAACCTATTATCGGCAAGCGGCGTTATATTTCTCCCATGAGCAGAGCAGACAAGAATGACAACAGAACAACCTCCGCAAAAACGCTCCGAAAAGAAATGTTCACAGCATTCTTTCTTGGGTCTTTCAGATAATTTGTGGCATAGTCGCCACGATTACCTGGGGGGAGTAGAGCAATCCTAAAAGACCGCGAACAGATAACCGATTGCCGGAACAACAAGGGCAAACGTGTTCTTATCTACAGTCACGACAGCTTCGGTCTCGGCCACCTGAGACGCTGCCGGGAAATCGCGCACACCTTGGTTGAGGAAAACAGCAACCTCTCGGTACTGATCCTTTCGGGATCTCCAATCATTGGCTCTTTTGGGTTCAGATCCAGGGTCGACTTTGTCCGGATTCCCGGCGTTATCAAGCTGCGTAATGGCGACTATACCTCGCTTAATCTTCATATTGATATCGAGCAGACCCTGAGCATCCGCTCTTCAATCATTATGCACACAGCTGAATTCTATGACCCGGACCTCTTTATCGTTGACAAGGAACCCCTGGGATTGCGCGGAGAAGTCGAAGACACTTTGCGTCTGCTCAAGCAACGCGGCACGCCCTGCGTTCTTGGCCTGCGTGATGTCATGGACGACCCCGCCCTGCTTGCTTCGGAATGGAAAAGAAAGAACACCGCCCCTGCTCTGGCCGAATATTATGATGATATCTGGGTTTACGGTCTGCCACAGATCTGTGACCCGCTCGCAGGGATCGACATCAGCCCTTCAGTCCGGCGCAAGATGACCTACACGGGGTATCTCCGACGCTCAGGTGAAACTGGAATTCCGCTGCCCGTACTGGAAAAGATTGACGAGAACACCCCTTATTTGCTGGTCACTGTAGGCGGTGGTGGCGATGGTGAAGAAATCATTGATTGGGTCCTATCAGCTTACGAAACCGACCCGGATTTGCCTCATCCTGCACTGATCGTCCTTGGCCCCTTTATGAACAGTGATCTGCAACACGACTTTCAACTTCGTGCCAGCAAGCTGGACAAGGTTGAAGCGATTACTTTCAATGCCCAGCTCGAAAGTCTGGTCGATGGTGCTATCGGTATTGTCAGCATGGGCGGATACAATACCTTTTGCGAGATTCTCTCGTTTAACAAAAGGGCATTGATCATCCCCCGTACAATCCCTCGCATGGAGCAGTATATCCGTGCCAGCCGTGCCCAGGAACTCGGTTTTGTACAGATGCTGGAGAACGATGGCCAGCGCGACCCGGTCAAGATGGCAACTGCCCTGCGCAACCTGCCTCAGCAAAAACTTCCTGCCGATGTCATCGTCCCGGGACTACTGGACGGGCAGCAGAATGTTATCAAGCTCGCCAACAAGTGGTTCCGCAGCAAACTTGATCATATCAAAACCGTTGAAACTCCGGATAAAAAACGGGTGAACGAGACTCCTTCCTGAGCTCCCGAGATGCCCAGCACAGCAACAGCAAAGCCAATTTACGAACTGAAATTTCAGTGCCTAGAGCGATTCCACTAATGACTTACACATCTGTTTCGACTGGAAATTAGGGTGGAATGAGTAAAAAAGTAACTGTCATCCTCAAGGGATACCCCCGGCTTTCCGAGACTTTCATTGCCCAGGAACTGCTGGCCCTGGAACAAAGGGGCCTCGAGCTTTCTTTAGTGTCTCTACGCCATCCAACCGATAAATCCATTCACCCGATTCACCGGGAAATAAAAGCTCCTGTTCGCTATTTACCGGAATATGTCTATCAGGAACCACTGCGTGTTCTCAAATCCTGGTGGAAGGCTCGTCAGATGCCTGGTTATAAAACAGCAAGGTCAGTTTTTTTTCGAGATCTGAAACGGGATATTTCGCCCAACAGGGTCCGGCGTTTTGCCCAGGCCTGTGTACTGGCGGCAGAATTGCCGAACCAGGTTGACTGGCTCTATGCCCATTTTCTGCACACACCTTCTTCAGTGACACGCTATACCGCCTTTATGCGCCAGCTGCCCTGGTGCGGCTCTGCCCACGCCAAGGACATCTGGACCTCGCCAGAGTGGGAGCTTCGTGAAAAGTTATCCGATATCAAATGGCTGGCAACCTGTACCAATGTGAACGCCGATTATCTCCGCAGCCTTTCTCCCGATAATGACCGGGTGGATCTGGTCTACCACGGTCTCGACTTTGCCCGCTTTGATGTAAAAGATCATCAAGCTCTGCTCAGAAATGGGACCCGGACAGACCAACCGGTTGTGCTTATTTCAGTCGGCCGGGCCGTTGCCAAAAAAGGGTATGATGATCTGCTCAAAGCCCTGTCTCTCTTACCCAAAGAGTTGAAATGGCGCTTTATTCACATTGGCGGAGGCACCCTGAGCAAGAACCTGAAGTCACTTGCACAGAAGCTGGGCATCGCCGAGAATATCACTTGGATGGGTGCACAACCGCAGGAAGTTGTTCTGGAACAATATCGCGAGGCGGATATTTTTGTTCTCGCCAGCCGGATTACCGAGGATGGAGACCGTGATGGCATGCCAAACGTTCTGATGGAAGCCCAAAGCCAGTCCCTCGCCTGTCTTTCGACCCGCGTTTCCGCCATACCTGAATTGATTATCGATCAGGAAACCGGTCTTTTGGTTCCTCCTCAGGCACCAGAAGAGCTCAATCAAGCGCTGCAACGTCTGATTACAAACCCGCAATTGCGACAGCAACTTGGTGAGGCCGGCGCAAAAAGGGTTCGGGAAAACTTTTCAATGAAACGGGGCATCGACCAGCTCATGACCCGCTTTATGGCTGGCTAAGGAACCACCGGGATGAGGGTTGCTTTCTACGCTCCA
Source organism: Kiloniella laminariae DSM 19542 (assembly GCF_000374005.1). Taxonomy (GTDB): domain Bacteria; phylum Pseudomonadota; class Alphaproteobacteria; order Kiloniellales; family Kiloniellaceae; genus Kiloniella; species Kiloniella laminariae. The sequence goes on from NZ_KB893134.1 coordinate 91,746, forward strand.
TTAAAATCGCCCCGGCACCCCACCCCATCCGGTGATCGCCATATCGCCCGACTATTGATCAAAGCTCTTGAATCCCGGGGATGTGCCGTCGAGATTGCCTCTCACCTGCGCAGTCGGGATGGTCAGGGGAATTCTGAACGGCAACAGCGCTTGCAACAGATCGGCGACAAGCTCGCTCAAAGATATATCCGCAAGATTCTGGCCCGACCCGCAGGACAAAGACCAGAACTCTGGCTGACCTATCATCTCTATTACAAGGCAGCAGACTGGATCGGCCCAAAAGTCTGCAAAGCCCTGAATATCCCCTATGTGGTTGTTGAAGCCTCTGTCGCCAACAAACGGGCAGGTGGGCCATGGGATCTGGGACATCGTGCCGTTTTATCCGCCCTTTCCCAGGCAGAATGTGTCATCAGTCTTAACCCCCACGACACCCATTGTTTGCCGCAGTCGGTCAGAAGCTGGAACTTGCCCCCCTTTATCGAGACCAACCAGATCAGCGCCGCTTTGGTAAATAGGACGGTCTGTCGCCAGGACTTGATAAAAAAGTATGCCCTGGATCCCAACAAACAGTGGCTGCTAGCTATCGCCATGATGCGGCAGGGGGACAAGCTGGCGTCCTATCAGGTACTTGCGAAAGCTCTGCGCGGGTTACCTGATCTCTCATGGCAGCTGCTGGTGATAGGAGATGGCAAGGCCCGTGAACAGGTACAGGCCGCCTTTAACTGGGCAGCAGGACAGAAAGTTATCTTTGCGGGTGAATTGACCGGGGAACAGCTGGCCCGGGTGATTCCCGGCTGTGACATCTATGTCTGGCCGGCAGTCAACGAGGCTTTCGGCCTGTCCCTGCTTGAAGCCCAGGCCGGTGGACTTCCCGTGATCGCAGGCAATACCGGTGGAGTCCCGGCTGTTGTTGCCAATGGTGAAACCGGTATTCTAACCGCACCGGGTGATCCTGTCGCCTTTGCTGCAGCGCTCAGATGCCTGATGACAGCCCCGGTTCGTCGTCGCGCCATGGGGCAGGCTGCCGCTGAAAAAGTTGAAGGAATGCATAGCCTTGCCATAGCCGGAGAACGGCTTGAAGCGATCCTGAAAACCTGTCAGAAAGGCTATATCCAGCCTGGCTTGCCCTTGTTTGATTTCAGCCAGGAACAAAAGAGCGGGACAGGAAACATCAAAGAATCATGAGCGACAGTAAACGCATTGATATCCTGTTTTATGTCCAGCATCTGCTTGGAATCGGACACCAGCGTCGCGCGGCAACGCTCACCCGGGCCATGGAACGCGCGGGTTTGTCCGTCGCCTTTGTCTCTGGTGGCATGGAAGTGCCCGGGCTGGACACCGGAACAGCCGACTTTTACCAGCTTGATCCGGTCAAGGCTGATGGCATTTATTTCACCGAGCTCCGGGACCAGCATGGCAAGGCCATTACAGCCGACTTCAAGAAACACCGCAGTGAACAGCTTCTTGGCATACTTAACAAAACCCGCCCCCGGCTGATTCTTCTGGAAATGTTTCCCTTTGGCCGACGCCAGATGCGCTTTGAGCTTGTTCCCCTGCTCAAAGCCGCTGCCGCGATGGCCGAACAGCCAAAAATTGTATCCTCGGTTCGCGATATACTGGTCAAGGCCCCAAAACCAGAACGTATCGCCGAGATGTTTGACTGGGTTAATCAATATTTTGACCAGGTTATTATTCACGGCGATCCCGGCCTGATCCCTTTTGACAGAACCTTTGCGCCCGCCAGAACCATTGCCGACAAGCTTCACTACAGCGGCTATGTGGTCGACGAGCAGGTTGACGGTCCACCGCACCCTGTTGATGGCAAAGACGAGGTCCTTGTCTCTACCGGTGGCGGAGCAGTCAGTGAACGTCTGCTTGATGCCGCCCTTGCCGCAAGAGCATTAAGTCCTCTGAAAAACAAGGTCTGGCGTCTGTTGGTCGGACACAGCCTGCCTGAAGAAAAGTTCGCTCGTTATGCTGCACAGGCAGAAGACAAACTGGTCGTCCAGCGCTCCCGGCCGGATTTCACCTCCCTGCTGCCCAACTGCGCCCTTTCCATCAGCCAGGGCGGCTACAACACGGTTATGGAAGTGCTTCGTGCCGGCTGCCCCCGGGTTATCGTGCCCTATTCAGGGGGGCTGGAGACCGAACAGACACTCCGGGCGCAGCTTCTGTCGGAAAAAAATGCTCTTACCGCTGTTGATGAAGATACCCTGACCGGAGAAATCCTTGCCGCGGCCATGGAACAGACTCTCGGACAAAAACAGTTATCACCTTCACAGCTGAATACGACTGGAGCAGAAAATACGGTGACGCTGCTGAAAACCCTGCTTGAGGAAACACCATAATGCTGACCTTCGTCGCATGAGTGAAATTCTGATTCTGCGCCATGGACCAACAATCTGGAACAGCGAGAAACGCCTGCAGGGACACTCTGATATTGCGCTTTCTCCTCCTGGCAGAGATCTTGTCTCCAGCTGGCAACTGCCCGATGACTGGCTCACTGTTGAATGGCTGGTCAGCCCGCTCAAACGTGCCCGGGAAACAGCACAACTTCTTGGTCAAGAAAACATAATCACTGAACCCCTGTTGATTGAAATGTCCTGGGGAGACTGGGAAGGCAAGCGCTTGCCTGATCTCAGAGCAGATCCCGATAGTCAGATTTCAGAACAGGAACAAAGGGGGCTCGACTTGCAGCCCCCGGGCGGTGAAAGTCCGCGACAGGTCCAGGACCGCCTCAGGCCTTTGTTACAAAGACTGGCCAAACAGAATGCCCCTCATGTCTGTGTGGCACATAAGGGGGTATTGCGGGCGCTTTATGCCTTGGCCAGCGGCTGGAACATGATCGATAAACCCGAGATAAAACTTCGGGATAACTGCGCACATCTGTTTCACTTAACCGAAAATGGCACCCCCCGCATTGTTACCCTGAATCTCTCTTTGCTGGACCCTGACCAGACTTTCCCCTCCCCGGATACACGAGCTCCCCTCCCCAGCGAGAAGGCTGAGCTTTCATGAGCTGTGATATTTTCCTTTATGTTCAGCATCTGCTGGGTATTGGGCACCTTCAAAGAGCCTCTGTTCTCGCTCGAGATTTTCATCAGGCAGGCCTGGCAGTTACTTTTGTTTCCGGCGGCCGCCCCGTACCGCACCTGAACGTGACCGGCGCCAGATTAATTCAGCTCCCCGCCCTTCACGCCGCAGATAACAGCTTCAAGATTCTGCAAGATGAATCAGGTCACCCGGTTGACGAAAAATGGAAAAGCGCACGGTCTGAAATATTATTGAGGGCCTTCCGCGCGGCAAAACCCAGAGTACTACTGCTGGAAATGTTTCCTTTTGGCCGGCGTCAGATGCGTTTTGAACTTGATCCCCTTATCGCTCTGGCCCGGGAAATGTCAGTTCCGATCGTTACATCCGTCCGGGATATCCTGACCACCCACAAGACCCCCGGGAAAAGCGAATGGATAATCGAGCGTGTCAAAGCCGATATTGACCACGTCCTGGTTCATGGTGACCCCCGGTTTATTCCTCTCGAGGACAGCTTCCCCCTGGCAAGCCAGATCAGGGATAAAATTGTCTACACCGGTTATGTACTTGATTTTTCTTATTTCAGTTCGCCAAAAGGCAAAAAAAATCCGGATAACAACACCCAGCGAAGTGGTGTACTGGTTTCAGCAGGTGGTGGCGCTGTCGCCCTGCCGCTTGCTGAAGCTGTCCTCGCTGCAAAACCGCTCTGCAGTCTGAACGATGTTCCCTGGTTGTTGCTCCTGGGCGATAACCTGCCAGACAGCGATTTTCACGACTTGGTCAGCCGGGCGCCACAAGGATTGACGGTTGAAAGGAATCGTCCGGATTTCCCGACCCTTCTGGGTCAGGCACAGCTGTCAATCAGCCAGGCTGGCTATAACACCATTCTTGAAACCCTCGCCGCAGAAACCCCGGCAATTGTCGTTCCTTTTTCTGCTGAGGGGCAAAGTGAACAGACCGCGCGTTCCGAATTACTCGCAGCTCGCGGAGCCTTGCAAATTTTGATGGAACAGGATTTGACACCCTCTGCTTTGGCCTCCGCTATTGACCACAGTCTTACCGGCACCAGACAGAATGTCGCTCTGGATATGAAAGGCGCAGAAAAGTCCACTTCCTTCATCAAACAACTGATCCAGAAACACTGATCCAGAAACAAGGTTGATTATGGAAACCGTTTTCCCGCAAACTCTTCGCTATCCTCTTTTTGATATTATCTGGGATTACCTGAAAACCCTTACGGGGGTGCTGATCGGTTTAACAGGTTTGTTTTATGGAGCTGAAAATCTGTTTTCCCAAATCCTCTTCGGCAGCATTTTTCTGCTGTTTGGATTTTACGGGATACAGAATTACAAACAGCAGATCACCAGAATCCTGCTTGATCAGGAAGGAGTGGAAATACGCGCTTTCTCTCGCCAGAAACTGCGCTGGGATGACATTGAGGAAATTGACCTGCGCTATTACGGGCGCCCTTCAAAAAAGGGAGAGGAAAGTTCCGGGACAAACCGGGAAAAGCATCAAAGCTCATCCCAGAAAGAAAAAGGGGTCATCCGCCTTGTTTTAAAAGGGAAAAAGGGAAAAATTTCCTGCGATTCAGGGCTCTGTGGATTTCGCTATCTGGTTTGGTGCTCTACACAGATCATGAAACATCACAAACCCCTGCTTGACCCCCACACCGTTGGTAATATGCTAGATATGGGATTTGATCCAGAGGGACATAGCCCAAAACCGGACTCACTTGAGTCCGGATTTTTAAAACCCGGGCAGAAATAAAACAAAGCCAGCAACATATAAAGCTCGGGGATACGGGGAACGAACAGTGGGGCCAGAGTTTAAACCGTGAGTGATTTGCTTAAGATCAAGAACCTTCGGGTTTCCTTCAGGCTGCCCGAAGGTGAGCTGAATGCTGTCAGGGGAGTGTCCTTTCGCATCCCCAAGGGAAAAACCGTCGCACTGGTTGGTGAATCTGGTTCCGGCAAATCCGTTGTCAGCCAGGCCATCATGGGAATTCTTCCCCGTGCAGCGCGGATCTCGGACGGCGAAATCCTTTTTGCCGATCCGCAGACTCCCGGCACGATCATCGACCTGGCCAAACTTGATCCTGACAGTGCCCGGATGCGACAAATCCGCGGGGGCCGGATCTCCATGGTTTTCCAGGAACCCATGACCTCACTTTCCCCGGTTCATACCGTTGGCAACCAGATCTGTGAAGCGCTTGAACTTCACCGCGATGTCAACAAAGCGGAGGGAATGGCACTTACCACTGACATTCTGAAACTGGTTGGCTTTCCCAACCCCGAACGCGCGGCTAAAACTTTTCCCTTTGAGCTTTCCGGTGGTCTGCGTCAGCGGGCTGTTATCGCCATGGCTCTCGTCTGTCACCCCGTTCTCCTGATCGCGGATGAACCAACCACAGCCCTGGATGTCACGATACAGGCGCAGATCCTGAAACTGATCAAGGACCTGCAGCTTGAGCTTGAAATGTCTGTCCTGATGATCACCCACGATCTGGGTGTCGTTGCCAATATGGCCGATGAAGTTGTCGTGATGTACCACGGCGAGATCATGGAAAGCGGTACCGCAGACGATATCTTCCGAAACCCGAAACATCCCTATCTCAAAGCCTTGCTCGAAGCTGTCCCCCGGTTTGATATGAAACCAGGGGAGCGACTGAAGCCCATCCGCGAGATTAAACATCATCCAGACAACCCGATTCTCATGGCAAAGCGGGATCGGCGGGTTATTTGCGATGACGATCCACCGCTGCTTGAAGTGAAAAACATCAGCAAGGCTTTTTCGATTAAAAAGGGAGGCATGTTTTCCCGGACCACGGAAGAAAAGGTCCTCGCAGTTGATGACATCAGTTTTTTTGTCCGTCGCGGCGAATGTCTGGGGTTGGTCGGGGAAAGTGGTTGTGGCAAAACAACCCTGTCAAAAATTATCATGCGCGCCCTGAAACCAGATACTGGATCGATCACCTTCAGGGAACAGGACAACAGTCTTACTGATGTTTTAGCGCTCGAAAAAAATGCGCTCTTCAAGTTCCGGGAACGGGTCCAGTTTATGTTTCAGGATCCTTACAGCTCGCTCAATCCCCGGATGACCGTGCAGGAACTTATCGGAGAGCCTCTCTTTATCCACGGCATGACAGACAAGGCCCAGCGCCGGGACATGGTGGAAAAATTGATGGATGTCGTCGGCCTGGCTCCGATGCACATCAACAGATATCCTCATTCCTTCTCTGGCGGGCAACGACAGAGAATTGGTATTGCGCGCGCATTGGCCCTGCAACCCGATCTGTTGATCTGTGACGAACCGGTTTCTGCTCTGGATGTTTCGATTCAGGCCCAGGTCCTCAACCTGCTCAAGGATCTAAAGGAAGCTCTGGGTCTGACCTACATCTTTATCAGCCATAACCTGGCTGTGATCGATTACGTGGCCGACCGGATCATGGTCATGTGCCAGGGCAGGCTGGTTGAAACAGCCCCCAAGCACCTGCTGTTCAAAAATCCAGTTCATCCCTATACCCGCGCCCTGCTGTCTGCTGTACCAGAGCCCGATCTTGATCATCCACTGGACCTGCGCGACCTGATGGAAGGCAAAGCTTCCAACCCAGCAGACTGGCCTGAACCCTATACCGAGAGTCACAGTAACCAAATGGAAATGATCCATCTCGGCCAGGGCCATTATGTCAGGGCATTCAAAGGGGCTGAAAGCCTGCTGCAATCTCACAGAGAAACGGAGATGGTGTAATGCTCGGTTATATCATCAATCGCCTGCTGGCGATGATTCCGACCCTGCTCGTGATCTCCGTGATTATCTTTACCCTGATCCAGCTTCCACCTGGGGATTTCCTGGAAACCCAGATAGCTGAAATGCAGGCTCAGGGAGAGAATGTCGATCAGGCAAAAATCGAATACCTGCGTCAGGAATACGGCCTGGATAAACCAGCATACCTGCAGTACTTGAGTTGGGTTGCCGGATTATTACAAGGCGATCTGGGGTACTCTTTCGAGCATGAATTGCCCGTTACCGAAGTTATTGGAGACCGGATAACGCTGACCATTATCCTCGCCTTTGCTGCAACTCTCTTTACCTATGTCATGTCCTTTCCCATAGGGATCTATACCGCAGTAAAACAGTACTCTCTTGGCGACTATGTATTCAGTTTTGTCGGCTTTATCGGCCTCGCCACCCCAAACTTTCTCCTGGCTTTGATTCTGCTCTACTTCGCCAACGTCTGGTTCGGCACCTCCATCGGGGGATTAATGGATCCCCAGTACATCGGCCAGCCCTGGAGTCTGGACAAGTTCCTCTCTGTACTGGAACATCTCTGGGTACCGGTTGTGGTTATTGGAACTTCAGGGACAGCCGGAATGATCCGCCGACTTCGGGCCAACATGCTGGATGAACTCCAGAAACAATATGTTATTACAGCCAAAGCCAAAGGGCTTTCCCCTTTGAAAATCCTGATCAAATATCCCCTCAGACTGGCAATCAATCCCTTTATTGCTGATATCGGCTCCATCCTGCCTGATCTGTTATCCGGTTCTGTTCTTGTTGCCGTTGTGATGGGCCTGGAGACAACGGGGCCCATGCTGGTCAACGCCCTGCTCTCTCAGGATATGTATCTGGCTGGATCTTTTCTGATCATAGAATCCAGTCTGGTCGTTCTTGGTGTATTCCTGTCTGATCTGATACTTGCAGCAATTGATCCGAGGATCAGGCTTGGAGGAGGAGCTGTAAAATGACCAGTAACCCAAAAAACAACCTGGAGCATTTTGTAAGCTCTGCTGCTTTTGATCCTCAGACCATCAGCAAGCTCACCCCTCAGCAAGAGCGCTATTACACTGCATCGCAGTGGCAGATAATGTGGTGGAAATTCCGCAAACACAAATTGGCGCTCTATTCCGGCATCATCCTGCTCTGCATGTATATTGTGGCTCTTCTGGCTGAGCTGGTTGCCCCTTATAGCCTGCATAACAGAGAAATTGACCACATCTATGCCCCGCCACAGGTTGTTCATCTGTTCCATGAAGGCGATTTTGTCGGGCCGTTTGTTTATGGTTTTGATTACAAACTCAATATGGATAATCTGAAGCGGGAGTACACACCCAATCCGGCTAAAATCCAGAAATTACAGTTCTTTTGCCAGAGCAAGCAGGATTATGAATTCTGGGGTCTGATTCAGGGAAATTTCCATTTTATTTGTCCAGATGAAGGCGGCACCTTGTTTCTCTGGGGCACAGACCGCCTGGGCCGTGATGTATTCAGCCGGATTATTTACGGATCCAGAATTTCCCTGACCATTGGTTTGATCGGTGTCACGATTTCCTTTGTACTGGGAACTTTTTTTGGCGGCCTGGCAGGTTATTTTGGCGGAATGGTAGACAATCTTGTTTTGCGTGCTGTGGAGATCCTCAAATCCTTCCCCAGTCTGCCGCTCTTCATGACACTTTCTGCTCTTTTGCCAGTAACCTGGAGTCCACTTGGCGTTTTCTTTGGTATCTCGATCATTCAGGGATTTCTTGACTGGCCCGGTCTGGCACGTGCGGTTCGTTCAAAGCTCCTCAGCCTCCGCGAAGAGGACTTCACTACTGCTGCACAGCTGATGGGAGCCTCTCATGCTCGCGTAATCGGTCGCCACCTCCTGCCCTCGTTCAGCAGCCACCTGATTGCCTCGGCCACACTCGCAGTTCCGATGATGATCCTCGGCGAAACCAGCCTTTCCTTCCTTGGATTGGGGCTGCGCGCACCGATTACCTCCTGGGGTGTTCTGCTAAACGAAGCCCAGAACATTAACTCGGTCGTTCTCTATCCCTGGCTGTTACTCCCAGTTCAACCCGTGATACTGGTCGTACTTTGTTATAATTTTCTTGGGGATGGCCTCCGCGACGCTGCGGACCCGTACAAATAAAGACTTTCAGGGCAAGAGTTCTAATCAGCCAACACAACGAGAGACAGGTTTTGCGAAAGGCCTTCAACCTCGTTGTGGCTGAGCTGCCGTCGTTCCAGAGGTGGTTGATACCCCTGCGACAAAGCCCGGTCAAAGGCCCCTTGATCTGCCAGTGCCCTGACACCGATTTCCTTGTTGTGCTTCTCAAGCTTCGCAGAAATATTTACCGCATCACCAATCACGGTATATTCCAGTCGTGTATCATCCCCGACTGCGCCAAAAAGAACCGTGCCAACGGCAACAGAGCCATTGACCAGGGGAACGCCCTTTGCCCCGGATTTACGCCACTGCAGAGTCGCCTGCATCACCTCATCCATCGCTCTCATAGCATCGGCTGCATAGGTTTCTGAAGCTTCAGAGGCGCCAAAGGTCGCCATGATGCCGTCTCCCATAAACTTGTCGATACTGCCGCCATGTTTTTGAATAATCGGCACACAAAGCTGCTGGTATTCCGCCAGTGTACTCATAACAACCTCGGGAGATTCTTTCCCGGCAAGGCGGGTAAAGCCCCGCATATCCAGATTCATGATTGCAGCCTCACGGCGCTCGGCACTTCCAACCACAATCTTGTCAGCCGAGTGGGTAATCCGGGCAGCTACTTCGGGAGAAAAAAACCGCGAAAGCTCTGCTGCAGCCTGTTTTTCCGCAACAGAGTTTATCAGCAGACGCCGGGCTCTCGTCAAAGCCAGGGCAAGGATAAAGGTGACAATCAGGATCGAGATAATCTTGTCGAATTCTGCTCCCAGCAAAATAGAGTTCGACGTCATGTAGTGAACGTAATCCCGCGTGATCATCGAATCCATTGAATCAATCATGGTGACATAGAGGATCATAATCCCCCAGCCAGCTGCCGCCAGCAGCCCTGCAATTATTACAAATTTCGCTTCAAATCGTAACGCCCGTATCGCAATAAAAATAAACACATAAAGCAGAGTTGGGGCCTTGAGATAAAAGCTGGGAGGCTGAGCATACTGGATGTGGAAACTCCAGATCAGCACCATCAATAAAGTCATGTCAAAAAAGGCAGAAACAGCCAGCGACCAGTCTGGCAGGTGATACTTGTAAGCCCAGACGATACGGATAAGAGTCAAGCCAAGATAAATACCCAGAGCCCAGGGCACCGGCGCAAAGGTAACATCCGCATTGAAAGTCTTCGGAGAAACCAGATAAAGGCTGCCAAAAATTGATACGACTGCCAGCTGAATCCAGCCAATCAGCCGTTCGGTCTGATCTTCCTGTTCATGGATTGCCGTCAGGACACGTTCTGGCAAAGCGTCTTCATTGACAGGAGCTAACCACTTCATCGATCCGGAACCTCTCACAACATTACCTGTTCTTCAGCTAGAGGTTTTGCCAGCTCAAGTCTACACTTCTGATACCAAAACAACTGTCAGTTTTCCGTGATCAGAATTTGAACAGAATGAAACAACCAGCCCGCCAAAGCAGTGTTGAATTTATTGTTAAAGATTAAGGATCAGGCCCTCACTGGCAAATACAGTACCCGGACGAACCGATTCAGCTTTCTCTGCTTGCGCATCCAGAAAAGAATCATCATGGCAAGGATCATGATGGAAAGCGACCAACTGCTTCACTCCAGCCAGCTCACATAAACGAACACCTTCCTGCCAGGTAGAGTGTCCCCAGTCCTTGAAGCGGGGGAATTCCTCATCGGTGTAGCTGCTGTCGTAAATCATACAGTCCGCTCCGGAAACCAATTCCAGGATCTGGCGATCTGGTCGACCCGGAACATGTTCGGTATCGGTGACATAACACAACGAGCGACCATCATAATCCAGACGATATGCCGTGGCACCATTCGGATGGTTCAAGGGAGCTGTTCTGATTTTTAATCCGGGATACGGTTCTAGTATTTCCCCCGCATGGAAATCGTGAAACGTCACATTTGCCGAAAAAATCTTGGGCGGGACAGGAAATAACGGCTCTGCCATATAGCGACAGAGAATTTCATGAAGATTGCTGCCCTGATCCAGAAGATGTCCAGCCCATAGACGCACTTTGTTGTTTGGAAAAAAATTCGGACCAAAAAACGGCATCCCCATAATATGGTCATGATGTGTATGGGAAAAGAACACGTCAATCTGCTGACGATCTCCGCCGCAACAGATATTATGACCCAGTGAACGAATGCCAGTACCTGCATCAAAGATAAAGTGCCGATCCCCGCAAGTCACCTCAACGCAGGAGGTATTTCCTCCATAGCGGCTATGACTGCTCTCGGGACAGGGTATAGAGCCTCTGACACCCCAAAATCGCACTGAAAAATTGTTCTTTTCACTCAAGCCGTGTCATCTCCTGCTCCACAACTTTCTTCCCAAGATCACCCGATCTAAAGCATCTGGTTGTTCCAGACGGTCTTGAAACAGGTAAAATTTAGGGAACCAACCGATAGCCACCTGTTTCGGTTACTAATAACTGAGCATTCGATGGATCAATTTCAATCTTTTGCCGCAATCTATAGACATGAGTCTCAAGCGTATGCGTGGTTACGCCAGCGTTATAGCCCCAAACCTCATTCAAAAGTGTATCTCTGCCAACAACTTGAGATCCTTTCCGATAGAGGAATTTGAGAATAGAGGTTTCCTTTTCAGTAAGGCGGATTTTTTTCTGACTTTCGCCCTCGATCAGGATCTTGCCGCTTGGTTGAAAGGTATAAGGCCCGATGGTAAAGACAGCATCCTCGCTCTGTTCATGTTGGCGAAGCTGTGCCCGCAGGCGGGCCAGAAGAACACCCAGGCGAAAAGGCTTGGTAATATAGTCGTTGGCTCCGGCATCCAGTCCAAGGATCGTATCCGCATCGGATTCAGCCGCTGTCAGCATGATGATGGGACTTTTCACTGCAGCGCGGCGCATAAGACGGCAAACTTCTCGGCCATCCATGTCTGGCAACCCCACATCCAGCAAGATGGCATCATAGTAGTCATCCTTGGCCTTCTGAAGGCCCTCCATACCATTTACGGCCTCTGTCGTCTCAAACTCTTCATGGAGACGCAGCTGCTCGCTTAGTGATGAACGCAGTGCATCATCATCATCTACAAGCAGAATTTTACGACCTGTTGCTGCTGTCATCCCATGGGCCCCTTGGTTGTTCTTCTGGACATCATTCCCAAAACCGTAGCTTTTGCAGCTTTGCACTTTTCGCAGCGTCTTCTCTTTTAGATAACATTCGATATGTCCTCATTCAAGACAAGCTGCCACAAGTCTTGAGGAAGTAAAATTATAACTGCGTGAACAAGCCTTGAAACCTGGGTGAAGACAGTTCCTTGAGCAAATCAAGAATGGTAAAATGATTATAGCCCTCGGCCTGCTGAAACACACCACTGTTACCCATAGTAACCCAGGCTGTAGCCAGTTCTTGCTGCTGAAGTTTGAACTCTTCGGGCTCCCCCTCTCCTACAAAACAAAACAAGGGTGTAGGATTAGCCCGAAGTTGCCGAAGCGGGCTGCAGCTATCAACCACTTCTGCCGTAATACCGAGAATATCCCGATGCAGACAAAGCCGCGCAGCTTCCAGATCATAAAGACCGGATAATGACAACACAGCTTTAAAGGGTGTCGCGGAATACCCCAGAGTGCCCCAGTCATGCAACAGGGCCATCAACGCCAGGTGCCCGCCCGCAGAATGTCCCGATAACAACAGCCTGCCGGGATCAATTTGCCATTTTTCTGCATGATCGAGAAAACGGGTCAGAGCCTTGCGTACCTGTGACACAATCACATCAACTGTCACCGCTGGTGCCAGGTCATAATCAATTGAAATAAAGGCAATTCCCTGATTCAGGCATGCTTCAGCCAAAAAAGAAAAATCTTCTTTCTCAAAAGACTTCCAGTAGCCTCCGTGAATGAAAACTACTGCAGGAAAGCCTTTGGTCGGCTGTTGCCCTCGAGGCAGATAAAGATCAAGAGACTGACGCTCGCTGGCACCATAGCGGAATGTAATTGCTGGAGGGTTTTGACGAATATACTCCCTTCCCCTTGCGATCCACCCTTCTGTATAGACTGCACTGCCAGGGGTGTAATTTCGTAAATCCATCTGAAAATCCAGACCTGCCTGATCCAGATGACGGTATATTATTCTTGAAGTTTCAGGTTCAGACTGCGGATTTTTCAACAAATATCTAATCTTTCAAGGCTTTTCAAATTGTCAGCAAGACAGGATAAGCTGGTACTGGAGAGTGCTAGATTATAATAAACATCTATAGCCGAAAAGCAGTCTGATATCGTCGCAGAATCCGTGTCTTGCTTCGCAATTTCACTCTTTCCTACCCAAAGGCTTTGCTATAAGGACCAGAAAGTATTTAGATATCTGACCAGTTCTGACTGGAATATTTATGAGCAATTACCTAAATACAGCAAGCGATATCCGGACAGGTATCCGCAAACCCGAATAAACGAGTCCGACAAGAAAGTAAGGCAGTGCCAGCGTTAGAAACCAATGCCGCAAGGATATTACCCGCAGTTGAGCGTGCAATTGCAGAATTGCGGCGGGGAGCAGCTGTTATTATCCAGCGCGGAGAAGGCCATGCAGCACTGATACAAGCATCAGAGACCGCTTCACCGCAGGCTCTGGGCAATCTGCGGCTCATCGGCAATGCTGAACCCTGTTTGCTTTTGACGGCCAGACGTGCTGCGGCAATCGGCATCAAAGAAGCAGCACCTCTTATTGATACGACCGAAGTTATTGCTTTTGCTCTGGATGACATGTCGCCGGATGCTGTGAGTTATCTGGCAGACCCGGTCCACGATCCTCTGGGCATCAATCTGCGCCATGACAACTTCCTCACAACAGATGTACCCGAAGTCCTTGCCAGAAATGCTGTGGCTCTGGCCAAGCTTTCCAGTCTTCTGCCAGCAGCACTTTTTGTGAATCTGCCTGACAACAGCTGTGACCAAATCGCAAAAGAGCACAATCTTCTCATGGTTTCTGCCGAAGATATTGCCAGCTATCGCAGTACTGCAGCCTATAGCCTGAAAAAAGTTGCCTCGGCACGGATCCCGCTTGAAGTTGCAGAAAAAACCACCGTTGTTGCCTTCCGCCCCCGCGAAGGAGGCGTCGAACACCTCGCTCTTATCATCGGCGATCCTGAAGCTGGAAAACCCGCACTGGTCCGCCTGCATTCAGAATGTTTTACCGGCGATTTACTGGGCAGTTTGCGCTGTGACTGTGGAGATCAGCTGCGCGGCGCGATCAAACTCATGGACGAAACGGGAGGAGGTATCCTCCTGTACCTTTCACAAGAAGGCCGCGGCATCGGCCTGATGAACAAGCTGCGCGCCTACGAACTGCAAGACAGAGGTGCAGATACCTCGGATGCCAATGAACTGGTCGGATTTGATCCTGACGAACGGATCTATACGCCTGCAGCAGAAATGTTACGCCAGCTCGGGTTTAACGAGGTCAGACTTCTGACCAACAACCCGGAAAAGGTAACAGCCCTGGTCGAAAGTGGAATAGAAGTTGTCGAGACAGTGCCTCACCACTTCCCTTCAAACGGTCATAACGATTTTTATCTGAAAACCAAAGCTCTGCGCTTTGGTCACACTCTGTAGAAACTCACAATCACATTGGGTCAGTCCTATTTGACCTCAAAATTTGACCCAGAAATTTGACCAAAAATTTGATGAGTAAAATCGATCAGTCAACGTCCCTGTTAGGCAGAGAATTGATAGGCAGAGAATTTCTCTCTGAATAGAAACTCCGGCAATTATTGCCTCTGTTTCGTAATGACAGATTATAAAACTCAAATCAGATCAAGTCTAACCAATTGAAATAAATCACATTTAATCATTTCGTCTTCAATTCACGTTCTGGCCTGAATATTGCGTAGATGACAACAAGACAGTTTGTTGTGTTCGCGAAAGTGCCAATACCATGATGGATCAGCTCTACGCCCAGCAAGGGACAAAATCAGTTCGGGAAATCCCGGCTGCTGCGCAAGCTGTTACCACATCAACGAACAGAAAGCCTCTTCCTGACAAATTCACACAAAATCCAGCTTCCGATCATAACTTCGCAACCCAGCTCTCTGCTTTCAGTTCCCCCCAGGAAGATGCCTTGCTCCCGCTCAATGAGCCCCAAGCTATCGAAGATGTTACAGAAGAAAAACCCGAGTTCGGGTTTCTAGATTTCCTGGATATCATAAACCCGCTACAACATATTCCTGTGATTTCAAGCATATACCGCGAAATTACAGGCGACGAAATTCAGGCTCCTGCCCGTATATTTGGTGGCATGATGTATGGCGGCCCTCTGGGATTTGTCTCGGCCATTGCCAATGTCATGACGGAAGAGACAACAGGCAAAGATATCGGAGAAAACATTATAGCCTCTCTGATCGGTGACGAGACAGAAACACCTTCTTCCCAGGTCGCATCTGCCGATGCAGCATCCTTTACCTCAAATAACCCACTTGCAGAAACCAAACTCACAGGTTCTGAAGCCCTGATTTTCACTCAGCTGGCTGCAGTTGTTCCCCCTGCCCCCACGCCCTTGCCCAACGGCGCGTCAAGCATTTCCGGAAACACTAACAACGGCGAAAAATTGGAAGGAAAAGCAGCATTATCAGCAATTTTCCACGATCTAAAGGGACATTCGAGTTCAACTGAAACAAGTGATTCTGCCGCACCGCAAATTGCTCTCAACACGGCTCCACCCCTTCAGAATTCAGCTGGAAAACCCGGTAAATGGTTTTCTTTGACCTCTGGTAATGTTGCTATTGCTCCACAAATTCAGCCTTATTCAGGCAAGACAGCAGACACAGGGTCGAAACCAGTCGTCCCGGCCACACCAGAAACAATAGATACAGCGGCACCTCAATTCCTGCCACAACCGAAAAAGCCTACAGTTAACGAAACCGCCCAGATCAGTACTGCAGCACAGTCCGATATAGCCCAGTCTATCCTGCAGGGGCTGGATAAATATCAGGAAATGAAATCCCAATAGGTACTCTGCAAAGATACCCTCTTGAAATCCTGCTCGACAAGTTCACCTGGATCTGTATCTTTCCGCCATATTCCTCGGAATAATTCTGGACGATAACCAGGTTCTTAAAGAGTAAAAATGGACATCACTGTAAAACAGACTGCCAAGTCGTGGTCTCTTCATTGCGGCAACCGTTCCTGGCCTTGTGCTATTGGCAAAAACGGCACTGTTCATCCCGACCAAAAAGTTGAGGGTGATGGAAAAACACCTGTCGGAAGCTGGAAAGTCAGATCTCTGCTCTTTCGTGCCGATCGTATCACCCAGGAAGAACGCAGCAGTTTTATTGATAATCTCGTCTGTTCCCCCTTAAGTCAGCGAGATGGCTGGTGTGACGATCCACAAGACGCCTATTATAACAAACCCGTCATTATCCCTTACGATGCTGGTCATGAATTGCTCTGGCGGGACCAGGAAAACGTTTATGATCTCATCATCATTCTTGGATATAATGATGATCCCGTGGTAAAGGGCAAAGGTTCAGCTATCTTTTTGCATATAGCAAAACCGGGTCTTACCCTGACCGAAGGCTGTATTGCGCTTGCCCGCGACCATCTGCTTGAGCTATTGCCCCTGATCACTGACAATTCATCTCTTCGTGTTGTTATTGACAGGGTACAGCAGGATTAAAGGCATGATTATCCGATTAAATATCGCATTTGTTCTTTTATTGATGGTATCAGCCTGTAGTTCAGTTGCCGGCTTCACCCACATAAGAACCCCAGAATATGCCGCTTATATGCCCGGTGACGCCCTTCTTGCTGCCAATAATTCACCAATAAAAATCGTCGTGTTGCCCCAGACATCATCAGGGGGAGATACAGATCAGCAGGTAGCGGCCTCTGCTGCCGCAATCGTCGCGGGACTCGAGCAATATGGTCCGCGGTGGTTTGTTGCCCACTACAGTGCAGCACCCGATCTTGTCGCAAACGAGGGCTATGAGCTTCGCTGGGTACTCAACTCACCAGAAAACAAAAACGAAGACAGACTCTGTTATCCTGATTACGCCCGGGAAATAACTCTGGCAGAACAGCATACAGGCGTCGTTATTGCTGCTTTCTGCAGAGGAAATACCCGGCTTTCCAGTATTCGGGCCCGCATATGGGAAAGGCCTGACAGTGAAAAATTCAGGGAAACAGTTGGCCTGATGGGGCGTTACCTGATGCCTGTCCGCAACCCTGAAAGGATTGAAAATTGCCGTAACCTCGAAGACTGCCTTTAGGAGAAAGAAGAGCAGAGTATTGATAATCTCCGCTCAATTCTTAAACGGTCAGATACAAATTATCAGAAATTCAGGCCTGTTCCGAGTAATCCCGTTCGCCAAAGATTCCAGATCCTACCCGGACATCCGTCGCCCCGAAACGAATTGCCGTTTCAAAATCCCCAGTCATGCCCATGGACAACCGGGACAAACCATATTCTTCAGCCAGTTTGTAGAGAAAGGAAAAGTGCAAGGCAGCTTCTTCATCAACAGGGGGGATACACATCAATCCGATAACCGGCAGCTTTACAGTTCGGCAGTGATCCAGCAATGCCTTTAAATCAGCAGGCATTACCCCGGCTTTCTGACTCTCCTCACCTGTATTAACCTGGATATAACAGGGGATAAACCGATCCTGCTTTGACATTTCCTTGACCAGAGAATCCACAAGCTTGATCCGGTCTATTGTCTGAATCACATCAAAGAGGGCAACAGCCTCACTGCATTTATTGGTTTGCAGCGGGCCGATAAGGTGCAAGACAATATCAGGCTTCTCTACTTTCAAGGGCTTGAATTTGGCCAGCGCTTCCTGAACCCTGTTCTCTCCAAAAACCCTCTGTCCAGCCTCATAGGCCTCCAGCACCGCTTCGGCAGGGTTGGTCTTGCTCACAGCAACAAGAGTAACAGGCCCCTTATTCATAAGGGATGCTTCTTGAGCTGCTTTAACCTGTTTTCCAATATTATTCAGGTTTTCCTTGATAGACACCATTACCTGCTCACTGTTCCGATTTAATAATCATGCCGATTGCCCTTAGAGGTAACCGAATTTCTTCATCTGCGCTCCATGGTCTTTTTCAATCTGCTTGACCTGTTTATCTGTCAGAACTGATTGCCATTGACCTGATTTCCCGGCACGGAAAAATCGCTCACTATTTCTAGACTTCTCCGTAAAACCTTCTTCTTCTTCAATTTTTTGTAGAACTTTAAAAGACGAATGGGTAATCGCGCGCTGGATTCGTGCCTCATCCTTGGTAATACCAAGCTTGCGAGAAATAGCCCCGAAGGTTTCTTCCGGTTTCTCCAGCAAGTCTTCATACCGATAAACCATCAGCGTTTTATGGGGAATCTGCGTCCAGGATTTCACATGATTGGACCAGCTGTTATAGACTTCATATATAGCCCGATCAGATTTTGAAGTTTCTTTAGCCAGAATTTCTATTGACTCATCAATACTGACACCAAAGTGGTCAGCAGCAGAAATAGCAACATCCCTAGGGTCGCGAACAATGTAAATTGCTGCCCCGGTTGCGTTCATTGCAATCAATGGTTTGCCTAGATATTCCCCAAGACAATTATGTGTCTTCAAGATCAGTACGTTTTTACTTCTTCTGGAAAGCTCTATCTGAATTTCCACTCTTACATCTGCTATTTCCTGCTTTGACACCTGATCAAGAGGTTTTTTAAATGCTGGCCCATACCACATAGGATTAGCCTCGCCAGAACAAATTTCACTGACTTTATTCACAGGCAAGGGTTCTTTGGAATCCGCGATAAGATTGGCCAAAAATGTCCTCATCCAGGTGTTGCCTGATTTTGGGTAAGACGCTAACCACAAGATTCCGGGCATAAGGGATATAACTCCGCAAGGTTATTTTCGTATTTTATGGTAAAGTAGCCCGGCTGATTTATACGGGTTTCCGAACCAAATTCTGTTATAAAGCATTCTTATCAGTTTATCCTCTGTTGAGGCAACAGCTGAGCTTTCCGCAGAAATCCTGTATTTCACAATAAAATTGTTGCATAAGTGACACAGTGATACTCCAAAACAACAAACCTTGATCAAGAGCGCTTGAAATAGATAAAAAAAGGGTGTTATCTGGGCACACTAAATTTGAGGGGGGAATTCCTCTCCTTAGTTAATCTTTTGGAGATCGAAATGAAAAAAATTCTACTCGCTAGCTCTGCCATCGTTGCAGCTGCTGCAGTATCCGCTCCAGCTTTTGCTGAAGACGGCGCAATCAACTTCAATGTGTTCACACAGTTTCACGCTTCTTCTACAGATGCTGACAATGCTCCAACGAACAACGGCCATGATTTCAACACTAACTCTGAAATCAAGGTTTCTGCATCCAACACTGCAGACAATGGCCTGAAGTATGGTTTGGTTATCGAGCTGGAAACTGACCAGGGTGCAACTAACAACGTTGATGAAAACTACATCTGGCTCGAAAGCGAATTTGGTCGCGTTGAACTTGGTGACCAAGACGGTGCAGCAAACAACCTTTTCGTTGGCGGTGCTGACGTTGGCCTGACATATGGCATGATCGACAACCCTACCGGTTCTGCTGTTAATGGATCCGGCGCCGATACAGCTGCTGATGTCGCTGATACTTCAGATGCAACAAAAATCACCTACTACACACCATCTTTCAACGGCTTCAAAGCTGCTGTTTCTTATGCTCCTGATGGAGATCAGGGTAACAGCGTAACAACAGCTGCTGTTGACCAGGCCGCTTTTGAACAGTCAATTGAAGCTGGTTTGAACTACTCTGGTACATTCAATGACTTCACTCTTGATGTTGGTGCAGCTGGCGTTTGGGCTGATCACGGTGGAAACACAGCAAACTTGACACAGAACGATAGCCAGTTCTGGGGCGCAGGTGTTGGTTTCAATGTTGGTTATGCTGGCTTTAAAGTTGGTGCTGGTTACACTTACGAAGATGGCGACAAACTGTTTGATAACCAGAACTCTGTAGACGCTGGTATCAGCTACACAACTGGCCCATGGTTGTTCGCAGTTGCTGGTGTTTGGTCTGAAACAGAAGCCAACTCTGGTGGCACTGACGTAGAAAACCAGGCTATCTCTGCTGGTGTTCAGTACGAAGTTGCTCCTGGTCTTGCTGTATACGGTTCTGCGATCACTGGTGACTACGAAGGTGGTTCTGGCGATTTTACATCCGCACAGACTGGTGTTCTCGTAAGCTTCTAATTTTTAGAAACTCTACAAGAATATTTAAAAAGATGCTGCCGGAGCTAATTTTAGCTTCGGCAGTATTTTTTTGCCTGTTTTTTTGTGTTAGCTATAGTGCCTGTTGAAATCGCTTCGGAAGAAACGTTCATGTCATCCAAGAGTTTTGCTTCTCGATATCTTGCCATTTTTCCTGTACTTTTTGCTATTTCCGCCTGTGGCTTACAGGGGCAGGATAAAAAAATTGAACATGAATCAGACAAATATTATAAACAGACAGGGGGGTCGCTCCTTGGTGGTGAAGGTGGCCTGAATATTCTTGGAGGTGATGATAGTAAACCTCAAGACAGCGGTGCCGGAATCGGGGTGAACTCGTTCCTCTGGCGCGCCTCCCTTGATACTATTGCCTTTATGCCACTGGCCTCTGCTGATCCTTTTGGCGGCGTAATAATTACAGATTGGTACAGCCCGGATGAGTCACAGGCAGAACGTTTCAAGGTCAACGTCTTCATCCTTGGCCAGGAACTGCGCGCTGATGGTGTACGGGCTTCCGTTTTCAAACAGCGCCGTGATGTAACAGGCGGCTGGATTGATGCCAAAGTAGACCCAAAAACCGGAAGCGAGCTGGAAGATGCCATCCTGACCCGCGCCCGTCAGCTCCGTATCGCCTCAAGCGAATAAGACAAATTACCTGCCTTCCCGCGAGGCCCAGAGTTTCCAAGCTTGAAAGGCCACGGTACTGGTTTGATCTTCATCACCAGCTGTGGCCTTCTTTAATTCACGATCCCCTTTTACAGGGCCTTTAAAGAAAATTTGAGAATGATGACCCGTTACAACGCCAAGGAAACAGAAACAAAGTGGCAAAAGGCCTGGACCGACAAGAACTGTTTTGCAGTCGAAGCCAATACCGACAAGCCAAAGTACTATGTACTTGAAATGTTTCCCTATCCATCGGGACGAATCCACATGGGACACGTCCGGAATTATACTATTGGTGATGTTATTGCCCGCTATAAAAAGGCAAAGGGATTCAACGTTCTCCATCCCATGGGCTGGGATGCTTTTGGTTTACCTGCAGAAAATGCCGCCATGGCCCGGGGTGTTCATCCCGGCAAGTGGACCTATGAAAATATAGCTGTGATGCGTGAACAGCTGAAATCAATGGGTTTGTCTATTGACTGGGATCGGGAAATTGCCACCTGCCACCCGCAATACTACAAACATGAACAGAAAATGTTTCTCGATTTTCTCAAGGTCGGCCTGGTTGAACGCAAGGAATCCTGGGTCAATTGGGACCCGGTAGATCAAACCGTCCTCGCCAACGAACAGGTGATCGATGGCAAGGGCTGGCGCTCTGGTGCGGAAGTTGAAAAGCGCAAACTGAGCCAGTGGTTTTTCAAAATCACAGATTTCGCTGATGATCTTCTTGAGGGAATTGAAACGCTTGATCGTTGGCCTGAAAAAGTCAGGACCATGCAGAGCAACTGGATTGGCCGGTCTGAAGGCGCCAGGGTCTTTTTCAAGATCAAGGACACTCAGGAAGAAACCATCGAAGTCTATACAACCCGTCCGGATACCCTTTTTGGCGCTTCCTTCTGTGCCCTCTCCCCCAATCATCCGCTCGCAGATCAACTGTCCAGCGACAATCCGGCCCTAAAACAGTTTATTGCCGACTGTAACAAGATGGGCACCAGTGAAGAAGCGGTCGAGAAAGCCGAGAAGAAAGGTTTTGATACAGGACTGCGTGTTCTGCATCCCTTTGATTCATCAATTGAACTCCCGGTTTATGTCGCAAACTTTGTCCTGATGGACTATGGTACTGGCGCGATTTTTGGCTGCCCGGCCCACGACCAGCGAGACCTCGATTTTGCCCGGAAATATGGCCTATCGGTTACTCCGGTTGTCTTGCCTGCTGATCAGGCAATCGAAGCCTTTGAGATCACTGGGGAAGCCTATACAGGCAACGGAACAATTATCAATTCGCGCTTTCTGGACGGCAAGGAAATAGAAGAGGCGAAACTGGCCGCCATTGCTGAACTGGAAAAAAGCGGCCAAGGCAAAGGAACAGTCCAGTTCCGCCTCAGGGACTGGGGTGTATCACGACAGCGCTATTGGGGCTGTCCGATCCCTATTATCTATTGTCAGGACTGTGGCGCGGTTCCCGCACCGGAAGAAAGCCTACCAATCGAACTCCCTGAGGACGTATCCTTCGACAAACCCGGCAACCCCATTGCGCATCACCCGACCTGGAAACACACCTCCTGCCCTTCCTGTGGCAAGGCCGCCGAACGGGAAACTGATACCTTTGATACCTTTATGGAATCTTCCTGGTATTTTGCCCGCTTCTGCTCACCACGGGACGAGAATGCCTTCACCCGGGAGGAAGTCGACTACTGGTTACCTGTTGACCAATACATCGGCGGTATTGAACATGCGGTTCTTCATCTGCTCTACTCCCGCTTTTTTACCCGGGGGCTGAACAAGTGTGGTTACCTCGGCGTCAAGGAACCCTTTAAAGGTCTCTTTACACAAGGCATGATCTGTCATGAAACCTATCAGGACGCTGAAGGAAAGTGGCTGTCGCCTGAGGAAATAGAGAAAAACGATAAGGGCGAATTTGAGACACTTGATGGAAAAGCTGTCACGGTCGGGCCCTCGATCAAGATGAGCAAGTCCAAGAAGAACACGATTGATCCGGCCGACATATTGAGCAGTTATGGTTCAGATACAGCCCGGTTTTTCATGCTTTCCGACAGTCCCCCTGATCGAGATATGGAATGGACGGAATCCGGGATTGAGGGGTCCTGGCGCTTTACCCAAAGGCTCTGGCGCCTGGTAACGGGTCAGATCGACGAACTGCCGCCTGCTGGTACGCCAAAGCCAGTAAGCTTTAGTGACAATGCCCTGGAGCTGCACCGGACAGTACATAAGGCAATCGCTGCTATCAGTGAGAACATCGAATCTTTCCGCTTTAATGCAGCGGTTGCAAAAATTTATGAACTGACCAATAGCATCGGCCAGTTCAAGACAAGTGACAGCTCCGACAAATGGGTGATGCGGGATGCTCTGGAAACACTTGTAAGCCTTGTTTCACCGATGATGCCTCACCTTGCGGAAGAACTTTGGCAACAGCTGGGCTACAGCGAGATGATCGTTGACAAGGCCTGGCCAGAGTTTGACGAAAATCTGATCAAAGACCAGAACATCAATCTTCCAGTACAGGTCAACGGCAAGCTCAGAGCAACAATTAACATTGCAACTGACGCAGATGATGACACAATCAAGGCCGTTGCTATGGCAGAAGAAGCTGTCATCCGATCCATTGGGGACAAACAGGTCCGCAAAGTGATCATTGTAAAAAACCGGATCGTCAATATTGTCGTATAAACCGATGTCTTCCTGCCGCCAAAGGTCAACAATGAAAAGCGCCCCGATATATTCTGGACTTATCAGCCTGATGCTCTGGCTGTCTGCTTGCGGCTTTCAGCCTGTTTACCGCAAGGATACTACGACAGGTGAATCTGCTTATCAGCAATTACACGCAGTCCGGATTGATCCCCTTCCCGATCGGCCCGGACAGATACTTCATAATCTGTTAAGAGACCGGATCAATCCCTTAGGACAACCGAGAGAGCCGCTTTACAGCCTCAAGGCCACAATCACCGAAACAGAGAAAAACCTTGCTGTACGGCTCGATAATACGGCTTCCAGAACCAATCTTGGGATCGAAGTACAATATTATCTGGTCGAGATTACCAGCGGTAAAACGGTCCTCAGTGCAAAAGCGCGATCAACCGGAAGTTACGACAAACTCAATGATCCCTATGCCACACTNGTTGCTGAAGAGACAACGCGTAAGCGTGTCTTGCGGCAGATCTCAAACGACATGGCCTTGCAGGTCGGGGCTTATCTGAACCGGGCACAATAATCCTGGTGGGTATAGAAAAACGTCGGTGATATAAAGCGGGACAAAAAATTGAAGGTGGCGGCAAACAGGGGTGATGCTTTTTCTAGGTCTCCGGACCCGGTTTGTCGGGCCGTTCTGGTTTATGGTCCCGATGAAGGGCTTGTCCAGGAACGTTGCCTGAACCTCCTCAAAAGTGTTGTCGAAGATCCCCGAGATCCCTTTCGGGTTGTTGATCTTGAAAATGATCAACTGAAAAAAGATCCTGCCCTGCTCGCAGATGAAGCAGCCGCGCTCTCTATGATGGGCGGGAGGAAAGTAATCCGGGTAAAGTCCGCCACGGACCTGCTGGCAAATCTGTTCAAGGACTATTTTGAAAGTCCGGCAGGGGATGCGTTAATTGTTGTGGAGGGAGGGGATCTGCCTGCCCGTTCCAAGCTGCGGAAAATTTTCGAAGACAGCAAACAGGCCGCCGCCCTGCCCTGCTACAAGGATGACGAAAAAACCCTGCCTGGCGTGATTCGCCAAATCATTGAAAATGAAGGATTATTTATTGAAAACGACGCTCTCGCCTTCCTCGTGCAAAATCTTGGTACCGATCGACGTTTAACGCGCCGAGAAGTGCAGAAATTATGTCTCTACAAAGGAATAAATTCCGGGAAAATTACCCTGGCAGATGTTGTTGTTTGTGTCGGAGATACCGCCGGTCTTGCACTGGATGATCTTGCCGCGGCCGTTGCCTCGGGAAAAATCGACGAGCTGGAAAAACAACTGCTGCGCGCCCAGCAGGAACATCAGAATCCGATCACCATTCTCAGAGCGGTTTCAAGATATTTTCAACGGCTGCATCTGGTCTCGGGATTGACGGCACAGTCTGTCCCTCTCGACAAGGCTCTCGGCAGCCTGCGTCCGCCTCTCTTCTGGAAAGCTGCGGATGCGTTTAAACTGCAGGCCCGAAAATGGTCGCTCCTCGCCCTGACAAAAGCCCTGGCCCAGCTGATGGAAACAGAAGCTGCCTGCAAAAAAACCGGTGCGCCCTCGGAAACCCTCTGTGCCCGCACCCTGCTGGAACTGACAGCCAAGTCACCAGCCCGCACCCGTTAAAACTAAAACCAGTTGCTTGTGGAGACCGAGGCAAGAGACCCGGCTCGATCAGAAAGCTATTTTGCAGCTGAGGCCTGGGTCAAGCGATGCAATACATCATCAAGCTGCTCCAGGGTGTCATAGGCGATCTTCAGGGAGCCACCCTGCCCGTGGAAATCGATAGAAACAGTCAAACCCAACATATTGGAGAGATCCCTCTCCAGAGCCAACGTATCAGCATCCTTGTCAGCCCCCGGCGCTGAACGGGGTTTGATCGAACCGGCAATGCTTTTCTGCGCCGGAGCCGCTGTGGGGCCAGAAAGCTCTTTTTTCAGCGCCCTGGCCAAACGCTCGGTCTCGCGGACAGAAAGCCCACGCGATGTAATCTGTTCCGCCAGATGGGTCGGATCATCCGCGCCAACGAGAGCTCTGGCATGGCCAGCACTCAGATCTCCCTTCTCGAGCAGCTCCTGGACATCTTCGGGAAGCGTAAGCAAACGAAGCATATTGGCAATATGACTACGGCTTTTGCCAATGATCTTGGCCACATCATCCTGCTTATGACCAAACTCATCCATCAGACGACGATAGCTGGTGGCTTCTTCTATCGGTGTAAGGTCCTGGCGCTGAACGTTCTCGATAATCGCGACCTGGAGAACTTCCGCGTCGTTAAAATCCCGGATAACCACTGGAACTTCATGCAGCTTAGCCTGCTGTGAAGCCCGCCAGCGGCGCTCCCCCGCAACAATTTCGTATTCGGCATTATGGACAGGGTGCCGACGCACCAGAATCGGCTGTAACAAACCCGATTGGGCAATGGATTCGGCCAGAGACGTCAGCGCATCCGCATCAAAATGGCGACGCGGCTGCTTGGCATTGGGGTGAATATGCTCAATCGGCACCTGTTTGGTTGAACGTACCTTATCAAGCGATGCGTAATCTTCTGTCTCATCACCAAAAAGAGCAGCAAGTCCGCGGCCAAGATTAGTCCGTTTTTCCTGTTGATCCACCAAGACTCTACCCTCTCATAACCACCATCGTGTTTTTACCTGCCTTGCAGGCTCCCGATAAAAGGGAAACAACGACTGAATACCATAAAATCTATCAGGCAACCGCAGCTTCAGCTGCCCGTTCCTTTTTGAGAATTTCTCCTGCCAGTTTGATATAGGCCTGTGAACCGGCACAGGCAACATCATAGAGCAAGACCGGTTTGCCGTGAGATGGTGCTTCAGAAACCCGGACGTTCCGCGGAATCACCGTGGTAAATACCTTTTCACCCAAAAAAGCACGAACATCAGCAGCGACCATTTCACACAAATTGTTGCGGCGATCATACATAGTCAACACAACGCCTTGAATCTCCAACCGACGATTCAGCCCCCTCTTCACCCGGTCAATCGTCCGGAGAAGATGAGACAAACCTTCGAGGGCATAAAACTCGGTCTGCAGGGGAACCAGAACAGCATCGGAAGCAACCAGGGCATTCAGAGTCAACAAACCAAGAGCTGGAGGACAGTCGATCAGGATATAGTCAAAAATATCCAGAAGAGGACCAATAGCATTGGCCAGGCGGAACTCCCGCTCCGATGCATTGACCAGCTCCAGCTCCGCGCCAGAAAGTTCTACCCCGGATGTGATCACATGCATCCTGGGTACATCCGTTGAATGTATCGCCTGCTGTATCGGCAAACCTTCAATCATGACCTGATAGATGCTCTGCTTTCGCGCATCGACCTTCACGCCAAGCCCGGTACTGGCATTCCCCTGAGGGTCGAGATCAATGATCAGGACCTTCTTTTTACAGGCAGCCAAAGCCGTTGCCAGATTGACGGTCGTCGTGGTTTTACCCACGCCACCCTTCTGGTTTGCAATGGCCCAGATTTTAGCTTTGGTAATTTTCTGTCCTGAAATTGAGTCCATATCTAGTAGTGACACGGTCAATCCCCCCAATTTATAGAAGTTTGAGGCGTAATATCGTTGCTTCTGAATCAGACAAAGATTTGTACCTCGACAAAGACATACTCCACTTTTTCTCCGCTTCGGTCAATTCCTGATCCACGGACCTCCCCTTCAACAAAAGGAATTCTGGAGGGGTTTCACGCGAAGAAACCTCGATAAAGGGTTGAGCAAAATCGATAATCTTATCAAGTGATGCAAAAGCCCGCGCCGTAAAAAAATTCACCGCAAACGGGGTGATTTTTTCAATACGCTGATTATGGACTGTTAGAGGTGTATTTGTTTCACGTGAAACTTCGCGGAGGAAAGTAGATTTTTTAATATCAGATTCCATAGCATGGACATCCCCTACTCCAAGGATAGCCAACACTATTGCTGGAAAACCAGCACCACTGCCAAAATCTACAATTACCGGCTTTGAGTTATTCTCTTGAGATGAAATTTTAGGAAAATACTGTGCTAACTGCGCTGAATCCAGAAAATGACGACGCCAGAGATCTGATATTGTGTCCCGGCCAACAAGGTTGATCGCTTTGTTCCATTTTACCAACAGGTCAGCATAACATTTCAACTTGTCTTCTGTTTCACGTGAAACAGGAACAAGCTTTTTAAAATCCTCAAATCCAAATTTCTCGGACTTAAAATTTTCGGACTTAAAATTTTCAGGCGACATCAGAACTATCCATACGTCTTACATATTTCAGGAGGGCAACAATCGCAGCCGGAGTGACCCCAGAAATTCTGGCTGCCGCCCCCAGTGTCTCAGGACGAGACTGTGTCAGCTTCTGTATAATTTCTGTAGAGAGGCTTGGCACCGAGGCATAGTCAAAATCACGCGGCAACTTTAAAGCCTCATCTTTACGAAAAGCCCTGATATCCGCATCCTGTCTTTCAATGTATCCAGCATAACTGGCGTCAATTTCAAGCTGTTCAATAACAGCCGGATCATAGCTGGATAATTCAGGCCAGATCACAGACAAACGTGCAAGCGTAACATCGGGATAGCGAAGCAGATCAAAAACGCTGCGACGCTGACCATCCATATTAACTGTTATGCCATGAGTTTTAAGCTGGTTTGGTGTTGCCGCATTTGTCTCGGCAAAGCGGCGTGCTTCGGTAAGCTTGTTTTTCTTTTCTGCAAATATCTGTTGTCGCTCAGAACCGATACAGCCAATAGAATTACCGATATCTGTCAAACGCTGATCGGCGTTATCTGCACGAAGTTTTAATCTGTATTCTGCCCTGCTCGTAAACATGCGATAAGGTTCTGAGACACCGAGACTAACCAGATCATCAATCATCACCCCCATATAGGCATCAGCCCGGTCAAGAACAAATTCCCTTTCAGCACCTGATGCTTTAAGAGCGGCATTGATCCCGGCAAGAAGCCCCTGCGCGCCCGCCTCTTCATATCCGGTTGTTCCATTAATCTGTCCGGCAAAAAACAGTCCCGGAATTTTCAGAGTTTCCAGCGTTGGTCTAAGCTCACGAGGGTCAACATAATCATATTCGATGGCATAACCCGGTTGAAGGATTACAGCCTTTTCCAAACCCGGTATTGTTTTCAAAAATGCTGCCTGGACATCTTCAGGCAAAGAAGTCGAAATCCCGTTAGGATAGACGTTGATATCATCCAGCCCTTCCGGTTCAAGAAAGATCTGATGTCGCTCCCGCTCTTCAAAACGAACAACCTTGTCTTCAATTGAAGGGCAATACCTTGGCCCTTTACTGGCAATCTGTCCGGAATACATCGGGGACTGAAGAATATTTGCCTTGATCACGGCATGGGTTTGCGGATTGGTATAGGTAATATGGCAGGGAATCTGAGTTTGACTGATAGATTTATTCAAATAGGAAAAGGGTTCCGGCGGCGTATCCCCGGCTTGAACCTCCAGGGAAGAATAATCAATAGTCCGGGTATCAAGCCTGGCTGGTGTGCCGGTTTTCAAACGCCCGAGGGTGAAACCAAATCGTTCCAGGGTTGCAGAAAGTCCGAGAGCAGGTTCATCCCCTACCCTTCCTGCCGGAATCTGTTTTGTTCCAAGGTGAATAAGGCCGCGTAAAAAAGTACCTGTTGTCAACACGACCGAGCCAGAACGATAAACCGTTCCGTCAGCAGTGATTACCCCGCAACAGTGATTATTATTATCCAGCTGAAGATCTTCGACCGCAGCCTCGATAATTGTCAAATTTGATTGCTCGGCGAGCAGCTCCTGTATCGCAAGTCGATAGAGCTTTCTGTCAGCCTGGGCACGGGGTCCCCGGACCGCAGGACCCTTGCTCCGGTTCAAAACCCTGAATTGAATCCCGCCACGGTCAATTGCCTTGCCCATTAATCCGTCCAGAGCATCAATCTCGCGAACAAGATGACCCTTTCCCAACCCGCCAATAGCCGGATTACAGGACATAACACCGATCGTCGATTTTTTATGTGTGAGAAGCAGTGTTCTCGCCCCGGTCCGGGCAGCAGAGGCAGCGGCCTCGGTACCGGCATGGCCACCGCCAACAACAATCACATCATAGTTCTGCATAACAGATCACTTTTCATAGAGCGTTTATTACCAGGTAAAGTAGGGCAAGAGACAAGGTCATCATCTGAACTGGTTTACAGTTCCAGGGTAACTTCAGGTTGGTCTCTTAAGTAGCTGACTCGCCGAACATTTATTTAACAGCTCATGTTTCACGTGAAACATCAAAGGCCGAGTCAGATAATGTCCCCAGCTTTTAAGCCATTCTGACTTATTTTCCAATACAAAAATCACGGAAAATTACATCCAGAAGATCCTCAACATCAACTTTCCCCGTAATTCTGCCAAGATGACGTGTTGCCAGTCTTAAGTCTTCGGCTGACAATTCCGGTAAGGGTGCGAGAAGACTGCGCGAAAGGGCATCGGAAGTATCGATTAAAGACTTGCGATGACGTTCTCTGGTTATTCCCACAGAAGCCCCTGCGCTACCAAGCTTTGTCACAACTTCATCGGTAAGACGTTTGATAAGTTCATCAATACCGGTTCCGGTTTTGGCAGATATTTTCCGGACTTCAAAGTCGGATAATTCCGCCACAAGATCCGGGTTTTTATCATCTGGCTTATCCGTTTTGTTCAAAACGACAAGACCGTCACCGCGCTCAAGGAGACGAAGTGTTTCCGGGTCAAGCTGTTGGCTTGCCGCAAGATCAAAAACGGCCAGTCTGAAATCAGCGGCCTCGGCTCGTAACCTTGCCCGACGCATGCCTTCGAGCTCGATATTATTATCACTGGCCTCTTCAAGCTCTCTTAGACCAGCTGTGTCTGCCAGAGTTACCGGATAACCCGCAAGATCAAGGTGAACCTCAATCACGTCTCTGGTCGTCCCTGCAATATCGGAAACAATGGCAACTTCCCGACGCGCCAGAGCATTCAACAAAGAAGATTTTCCAGCATTCGGTGGGCCAATAATGGCAATTGAAAAACCATCTCTCAGCCTTTCAAAGCGATGACCATCATCCAAATGTTGATTGATTTCTGACTGTAATCTCAAAATATTGTTTTTAACCTGCTCGGAAATCCCCTCTTCCAGTTCTTCGTCCGGAAAATCTATTTCCGCTTCCAGGTAAGCAAGTGTCCGGACAAGCTTTTCTCTCCAGCTTCCGATCAGGCGGGAAAGTTCCCCATCCATCTGCCGGATAGCCTGTTTTCGCTGGGCTTCAGTCTCAGCTGCAATAAGGTCGGAAAGTCCCTCGACCTCGGTCAGATCAAGCTTGTCATTGGCAAAAGCACGCCGGGTAAATTCTCCGGCCTCTGCCGGACGAAACTCCGGGAGTTTAGCCAAGCCTGAGATCGCTCCATTGACCACAGCCCTGCCCCCATGAAGATGGAGTTCAACAACATCCTCGCCCGTAAAGCTCGCTGGTGCAGGAAACCACAAGGCAAGGCAGCGATCAATTTCTGAAGCATCTTCCGGGTCAGCCAGCTTTACCAGACTGGCCGTACGCGGTTCGGGTTGCCGGGAGGTCATCTTGTTCCAGATCATCCCTGCATTCCTGCCTGAAATCCTGATAACAGCAACTCCTGCCTGGCCCGGCGCAGTTGAAAGGGCATAAATCGTATCTGATGCCATAATGATTAGAATTCCTATAATCCAGACAGGGGCACCATAGGCAAAGGGACTGAAACCGTCAAAGTACTTTCCTTGCGACAAAAACCGTCAGATCTGCTGCTGTAGCAAGCAGTTCTCCCAGTACCTCGCAAGAGATTATGTTTTATCTTTGGAAGTCTTGTTATCCCCGGCTTGGGCAAACTGGGACCAAAACATTTTTTGCATCTGTTCAAGACCCGGGATCGCATCAGGCATGGCACCCGGCATGGCACCGGGCATACCAGCTGGCATTGTCAACGGCATCCAGGCTTTCATAAGGCTTTCCGGATCGGATTTTTGAATAGCATCAAGCATGCGTTTGCGAATTTCAGACATAGCCTCTTCTTGAAGAGCGGTAACGTCCGGCAACCCGAGAAACCTGCGTGCTTCTTCTGGAGTACAGTCAACGTCTACTGTGAATTTCACCAGAATTCTCCCCGTTTTTTTCAGACAAAATCCAGACGGCAGAAACCATATGGATTGTTCACCCGAATGATACATGAGCCATCCCGGAACAACGACCTAAAAGCTGTTGTAAGTTCAAAAATCATCCAGAGGTCTTTGCCAAATCAAGAAAAGTTGTTTCGAAATTGTTTCCCGTGAAACATCCTCATTCCTTAATTTGAATCAAAATCCAGTTCTGATCAGAAACCAAACACAATCTGAAACAGAGAAATCACGGCCAATTTTGAACCAGCCTTGCGAATATTCCCAGTTTAAACAAGCGAGCGACCGACCCACGGATAACAGCCAGCAAAGGTGTATATACCGTCCAGGAGTAAATGAAGAGAGACAATAAGGTTCCGCCAATCCAGATATCTCCGAACCAGTGACCGCCTCCAACCATACGCGGTGTTGCATTGACCAGACAGAACAGAAACAGGACCAACCCGTAGCTGCGACCAAAAAGACGGCCCATTACTAAAAAACAGATAAAAGAAACGGCTGCATGATCACTGGGAAAAGATTTTCTTGTTCCGGTTTTTACCTCAATCCAACTGACAAGCTCGTTTATATCGGTAAAGGGTGACACAAGCTGTGAAGGACTGGGATGATGATAATCATTAAATCCCCGTGCAATAACCAGCATGACCAAAGCAACAGAAATAACCACCAAAATTACCCTGGAGAACCTTTCTCCAAAACTGTTTTCCCGGTTTTTGACAAGATAAAACAAACAACATCCGCCAAGAAAAACAGCGCTGAGACTATCAAATATCCGGCTATTGGTAAAAGCCCAGTAATTGTTCCAAACGTCCCTTCCCTCTTGAAGCGATCCGTTTAAAAACAGGAAAACAGCTTCATCCCAAGGGGTTTTAAAATCATATTCTGCCAGAAGGAAAACCGCAGTAATAACCAGGAAATTACAAACCAGAAGCCACCCAAGATTCCACTCAGAATTCCACCCATGATTCTGTCTTGGATTCTGCCCTGGATTCTGCCCGGTAATGTTACTGTTATTTTTGTTCACAAAAAATTCCTTCAATTCTGACCTCAGTTCTGGCCAGTGAAACAATAATAGACCCAGCTAAATGGTGATACCTTTAGGTTCTGCTTGATTCAACGGCTAAGCATGCAAAACTGTAATAAAAGTAGTGGCCTGATAATTTAGCCGGGATGTGCTCATGTATCACTTGTCGTTTTCTTCACCCCAGGGCTATCTGGATATAGCCGAAGATGACGGGAAGATTGTCTCGCTTATCTGGCTTGATGGATCAGATGATCTACACAGAGATGAAACGCCTTTATTGCTTGAATGCAAAAAACAGATTCTCGAATATTTCCAGGGCCAGAGACAGAATTTTGACAAGCTTCCTCTTAATCCAAAAGGGACTTCATTTCAAAAAAATGTCTGGGAGTCCCTTTATCATATCCCCTATGGAGAGCTCAAAACCTATGGTGATATTGCCAGGGAAGTAGGTTCTGTTGCCAGAGCAGTCGGGGGAGCTTGTGGGGCAAATCCCATTCCCATCATAATCCCCTGTCACCGGATTATTGCCGAAAACAAGGGTTTGGGGGGATTTTCCGGGGGCAAGGGAACCAGTTCCAAACTTGAGCTTCTTGCCCTGGAGGGTGTGAAGATTTTCGAGGAAAACCAGCCCTCCCTGCCCGGACTATGATAAGGTAACCAAGATTTATAGAATCATAAATTTACCCCGAGAAACCAAGGAACAGTCAGAAAATGACGAAGGCAATTCGCTTCCACGAATATGGTGGACCAGAAGTTCTTAAATACGAAACTGTCGAAGTTGGCCAGCCAGGTCCCGGAGAGATCCGTCTGAAGCAAACTGCCATAGGACTCAACTTTATTGATGTCTATCATCGGACAGGACTTTATCCTCAGGCCAGTCTCCCATCAGGTATCGGTCTTGAAGCCGCAGGGATCATAGAAGCTGTTGGTCCCGGCGTGAAGGATTTTCATGTTGGAGACCGTGTCGCCTATGGTACTGGACCGGTTGGATCCTATGCCGAACACAGGTTAATTCCTGCAAACAAGGTTATCCTTATTCCGGAAAGAATTAGTGATAACCAGGCCGCATCAATGATGTTGCAAGGCATGACCACCGAGTATCTGATCCGTCGGACTTACTGCGTACAGGCCGGGGATACAGTGCTGTTACATGCCGCCGCAGGGGGCGTAGGATCCATTGCCAGTCAGTGGCTCAATCATCTGGGTGCAACTGTTATCGGTACTGTTGGTTCCGAAGAAAAAGCGGACATTGCCCGTTCCAAGGGGTGTCATCATACAATCAATTACAAAACCGAAAATTTTGTCGAAAGAGTAAAAGAAATTACCGCGGGCAAGGGCGTCAATGTTGTCTATGATTCCGTTGGTAAAGATACTTTTATGGGGTCGCTTGATTGTCTGAAAGTCCGCGGAACCATGGTAACCTTTGGCAATGCTTCCGGGCCTGTACCACCGATTGAACCGCTTATCCTCAATCAAAAGGGTGGCCTGTATCTGACCAGACCAAGTCTGGCTCACTACACGGGAACTCACAGTGATCTTGTTGCCTCTGCCAAGGCGCTTTTTTCTGTTGTTTCATCCGGAGTGGTCAAGATTGATATCAACCAGAGCTATCCCCTGTCTGAAGCAGGCAAAGCCCATCAGGATCTTGAAGCCAGAAAGACAACCGGCTCAACAATCATGATACCTCAACATTAAAAGAAGTGTCAGTTTAATATAAAAGAAGAAGGACCGTAAAATCTGATTTACGGTCCTTCTTTATTTGTGGAAACCTTACGGGTCAGCCCGAGTTCCTACTGGTTCATCGCATCAAAGAAATCAGCATTATTTTTTGATGTCTTCAGCTTATCGACCAGGAACTCAACAGAATCAGTAACTCCCATCGGCATGAGAATACGGCGCAGAACCCACATTTTGGAAAGCGTGCCCTTGTCGACAAGCAGCTCTTCCTTACGGGTACCGGATTTACCGATATCAATTGCCGGGAAGGTCCGTTTGTCGGCCAATTTACGATCGAGAACGATCTCGGAGTTACCTGTTCCCTTGAATTCTTCAAAGATAACTTCGTCCATACGGCTTCCTGTATCGATCAGAGCCGTAGAGATGATCGTCAGACTGCCACCTTCCTCGATGTTACGTGCAGCCCCAAAGAAGCGCTTAGGGCGCTGTAGCGCGTTCGCATCGACACCACCGGTCAGAACTTTACCAGAACTGGGAACAACGGTGTTGTAGGCCCGCGCCAGACGGGTAATGGAATCAAGCAGGATAACGACGTCCTTTTTGTGTTCCACAAGGCGCTTTGCCTTTTCAAGAACCATCTCGGTTACCTGGACATGGCGGTGTGCCGGTTCATCAAAGGTCGAGCTGACAACCTCGCCTTTGACCGAGCGGGCCATATCGGTAACTTCTTCCGGGCGTTCATCAATCAGGAGAACAATCAGGAAGACTTCGGGATGGTTCGTCGCAATGGAGTGGGCAATATTCTGCATCAGAACCGTTTTACCGGTTCGTGGCGGCGCAACAATAAGTGCGCGCTGGCCTTTGCCCAGAGGAGCAACCAGGTCAATAACCCGGGTTGTCATGTCTTTTTTGGTAGGATCGTCGATTTCCAGATTGATTTTTTCATCCGGATAGAGCGGGGTCAGGTTGTCAAAATTGATCCGGTGACGGGAACTTTCCGGCTGGTCAAAATTGATCTGGTTAACTTTCAGAAGCGCAAAATAGCGCTCTCCGTCCTTTGGTGCCCGTATCTGGCCTTCTACTGTATCCCCGGTGCGCAGTCCGAAGCGTCTGACCTGGCTGGGGCTGACATAGATGTCATCCGGGCCAGGCAAATAGTTTGATTCGGGTGCGCGGAGGAAACCAAAACCGTCCTGCAAAATTTCAAGAACACCTGAACCAAAAATAGGTACATCGTTCTCGGCCATTTGCTTGAGGATAGCGAACATCATGTCCTGCTTGCGCAGGGTACTGGCGTTCTCGATTTCAAGTTCTTCTGCGAGTTTTAACAGCTCGGCAGGACTTTTAATTTTGAGATCTTGTAGGTTCATATGACAGAAAAGGTTGGTTCAGTCGTAAAAAAGAACGGGATGAAGGGACGTAACATAAAAGTTGAATAGCGCAAGGAAAACCGCCGCATCTGCAGGGGACCTCAACGATCTAATACCATGTCACGTGTAAGGACGGGATAGCGGGCCAAAGAACATGCCCGTATTCGTTATGCGGCGTGGATTATAGTACCTCAAAAAAGAAGTCAAGTAAAAGAATTCCAGCTATTTTCCGAATTTAGGCCTGCTTCTCTGGATCTTTACTCGGGAATTAAAGCACAAACATCAAAAGGCTTGTCAATTTCAGAGAAAAGTATTTGTCAGGAAAAAAGACAGGCTTCTCTGAAAAGGATCACTGCGGAAAACAACTTTTATTTATTACTTAAAAGGGTTTTACCACAGCAAGTACTACAATGGCAATCATCAAGAGAGTCGGTACTTCATTGGCAAGCCTGAAGAATTTTTCACTTTTATTGTTTTTATCAAACTGGAAGTTCTTCATCCATTTTGATGACATGCCATGGAATGCCTGCATGCCAAGCAGACAAAGCAGCTTGCCATGAAACCAGCCTTCCCGATAGGCCTCGATATTCAGAACCAGCAGTATTCCAAAGATCCAGGTTGCTGCCATTGCGGGTGTCATGATGAAGCGAAAAAGCTTCCGCTCCATGACTTTGAAAATTTCCGACCGTTCAGACCCTGCCGGCACCTGTGTATGATAGACAAACAATCTGGGAAGATAGAACAGGCCTGCCATCCAGGAGATGACAGCCATTATATGTATTGCTTTGATCCAGAGATAAAAATCTCCCAGAAAGCCACCCATTTCTATCCTGCCCTGACGTGATTGTTGTTTATCCGCGAATGCGTTTGAGCATCTGTTCAACATGCTCGATTGGTGTTTGTGGCAGAATGCCATGTCCCAGGTTGAAAATAAAGGGACCATCGGTAAAGGCAGAGAGAATGCTGTCAATCGATTGATCGAGCATGCTGCCGCCTGCAACCAGTAACAGGGGATCGAGGTTGCCCTGGACTGTTACGTGGGACTGGATGTTGTCTCTGGCCCAGAGGGGAGAAAGAGTTGTGTCGAGACCAAGAGCGTCTGCGCCGCTTTCTCTGGCAAAAAGCGGATAGCTGTCTCCGACGCCCCGTGGAAAGAGAATAACCGGGACATCGGGATAAACCGCCTTAATGCCGGAAATGATCTTTTTGCAAGGCTCGAGACACCAGCGTTTCAGGGCAAATTCTGGCCAGACACCGGCCCAGGAATCAAAAATCTGGACTGTTTCAGCCCCACTTTCAATCTGTTTGATCAGATAAAGCGTTGTTGCCTCGACTACAAGATCGATGATGCGGTCAAACTCCAGCGGATTTGAATAGGCCCAGGTTTTGGCCTTGGCATAATCCTTGGAGGAGCCGCCCTCGATCATATAACTGACCACTGTCCAGGGAGCACCGGCAAAGCCGATCAATGTGGTTTCCTTTGGCAGATCTTCGCGCAGGCGACCAAGGGTTTCGTATACTGGGGAGAGATGGCTGTGGAGATTGTCCAGGGTTAGTTTCTCGAGATCAGCGATCGACTGGAGGGGCTGAAGTTTGGGACCGACCCCCTCCTCAAACCAGACTTTTTGACCCAGAGCGTGAGGGATGACCAGAATGTCACTGAAAACAATCGAGGCATCAAATCCGAAACGGCGGATCGGCTGCAGGGTTACCTCAACTGCTAGATCGGGGCTGTAGCAGAGATCGAGAAAACCGTCAGCACTGGCGCGTGTCTTGCGATATTCGGGAAGAAACCGGCCTGCCTGACGCATAAGCCACACGGGTGTGCGTTCGGTTTTCTCCCCCTTCAGGGCACGGATCATGAGCTTGTTTTCGGTTTTCACGGTCTTATTGAACCTCGCGCTTTGGGTTATCTCTCATACTATACTTAGTAATAGTAATTATTTGTAGTTGTTGTAGATCCCTGTGAGTCACGGGGATTAGTCACTTATTCATAACTTGTCCGCAAGCTTCAAGGCCTCGTTTGATCAATTTCGTTTTTCTGTGAGTCTCTTTCGGGATCTTTTCGAGCGACTCGTCAGGACTCACGGAGTCATATTCATCCACAAGATTAGGTGAATCATGGGGATAACTTTTTTCTTGCCGGAGTCCTTGTACAAGTTTTGCACAGCTGTGGGTATTGCTGCGAATTGTCGCATAAAGCGAGGTATCATCAGGGGGACAGCGTGTGTAGAAAAGCCGGCTGGGGATAAAAGGGGATAGTTATCCACAAAGTTTTCACCTTCGTCCGCAGCTTTATGCACATAAGATATTGATCCTCCTGATGATCTGCCTGTTGCTTCACTGATATGATTTTCGGGTTTGCTTCACTGGTTTGATTCTTGGACTTCGTTCTCTGGTTTAGATTTCTCTGTTTAATTTCTCTGGGTTTCCCGATTCCGCCAGAATGTGTATGTATGATCACAAGAGAGCAAACCTTCGGGCAAACACTTTGGGTAAACAGCCGGGACCGGATAATGACACAGACCCACCTGCACCTCGTTTCTGATTCGACGGGTGAAACCATCAATTCAGTTGCCCGTGCCTGCATGGTGCAGTTCAAGGTCGAGGAACCGGTCGAACATGTCTGGAGCCTGATCCGGACCAAAGGGCAGATGGAAAAGGTGCTGGTCCAGATCCGCGAGAAACCAGGTCCGGTTCTGTTTACCGTTATAAATCAGGAACTTCGCGATATCCTGATCCGCGAGTGCCGCCGTCTTGGCCTGCCGTCGATCCCGGTGCTCGACCCGGTGATCCACGCGCTGGCGAGCTATTTCAATCTCGAGATGTCAGGTAAACCCGGGCTGCAGCACGCGCTGGATTCCGAATATTTCAACCGCATCGAGGCGATGAACTTTGCCCTGAACCACGATGACGGCCAGCTGCCGCAAAATCTCAACGAGGCCGAAATTGTTATTCTGGGGGTGTCGCGGACTTCCAAGACCCCGACCTGTATCTATCTGGCTAACCGCGGTTTCAAGGCAGCAAACGTGCCGGTGGTGCCGGGCTGCCCGCTGCCGGTGGAGCTTAACAGCCTGACCAAACCCTTTGTTGTCGGGCTGACCAAAGACCCGGCCAGTCTGGTCCAGATCCGCCGTACCCGCCTGAAGATGATCTCGAACGAGGAGGAAACCGACTATGTCCACCTTGAATCGATCAAGGAAGAGGTCAAGATCGCGCGCAAGCTCTGTAACGAAAACCGCTGGCCGATCATTGACGTGACCCGGCGTTCGATCGAGGAAACCGCCGCAACCATCATCAAGTACTACCACCGCCATATCGGTATCGGCGATGAATAAACCCGCTGATTTCAAAGGAACAAATCAGACTGAAGTCATTTTGGCCTCGGCAAGCAGCGCCCGGCAACAGCTGCTGGAAAATGCGGGTGTCCGGTTGGCAAAACTCCTGCCTGCCGCCCTTGATGAAGAAGCAGTCAAGGAGGCCCTGAAGCAGGAAGGCGCAACGGCGCTGCAGGTGGCGGAAACACTGGCGGAGCTGAAAGCGCGCAAGGTGTCGCTGTCAAACCCGGGCTGTTTTGTCATCGGGGCCGACCAGATGCTGGAGTGCAACGGGATCTGGTTCGACAAGCCGGTTGATCGCGACCACGCCGCCGCGCATCTCAAGGCTCTGGCGGGCAAAACCCACCAGCTGCAGTGTTCTGTCTGTGTGGTCAAGGATGGCCAGCGCCTCTGGCATCATAACGAAACCGCTTCGCTGACCCTGCGCGCCCTCGACCCTGACTTTATCACCCGCTATCTTGATGCGGCCGGAGAAGAGATCCTGCAGTCGGTCGGGGCCTATCAGCTGGAAGGGCTGGGCGCTCAGCTTTTTCAGCGGATCCAGGGCGACTATTTTACCATTCTCGGGCTGCCGCTGCTGCCGCTTCTGACTTTTTTACGACATAACGAGGTACTGGCCTGATGATTCTTTCCGGAAAAGCCCGTCTGGCCGGGGTTGTCGGCTGGCCGGTATCACACTCAAAATCCCCCCAGCTGCACGGTTACTGGCTGGAACAGCTCGGGATCGACGGGGCCTATTTGCCTCTGGCGGTTGAACCTGAGTCTTTTGATCTGGCTCTGACAGGTTTGATGGCTGCGGGATTTCAGGGGGTGAATGTCACGGTGCCGCACAAGGAAGCCGCCCTGCAGTTCTGTGACGAGGTGGACCCCCTCGCCCGCCGTATCGGTGCGGTCAATACGATTGTCTTCAGGGAAGGCAAGGCCATAGGCTCAAACAGCGATGCCTTTGGGTTTATTGAAAACCTGCGCCAGAATGCCCCCGGTCTCAATTTCAGCTTGGCGAAGGCTGTTGTTCTGGGCGCGGGTGGCGCGGCCCGTGGAGTGATTGCCGCGTTGCAGGATGCGGGGCTTCGCGACATTGTTCTGCTGAACCGGACCCGAAGCCGGGCCGAGGCGCTGGCTGAGGATCTGTGTAAAGACCAGACCGGGACGATCAGGGTTTTAGACTGGGAAGAACGAAACTCTGCCCTGGAATCTGCCGACCTTCTGGTCAATACCACCAGTCTGGGCATGGCCGGGCAGCCCGCGCTGGAACTGGATCTGTCTGCCTTGCCGCAATCCGCTGTGGTGACAGACATCGTCTATGCCCCGCTGATTACCCCCTTGCTGGCGCTGGCACAGAAACAGGGCAATCCGGTTGTGGATGGACTGGGCATGTTGCTGCATCAGGCCCGCCCCGGCTTTGAAGCCTGGTTTGGCGCAAAACCTGTGGTAAACGAAGAATTGAGGAAGTTTGTTCTTGCGATCTGAGTCTGATCTGGCGGATTTTTCTGTTCCTGAGTACACCTGCAGAGACAGGCAGGGGAAAAGCTGATGTTTATCCTGGGACTGACCGGATCAATTGGCATGGGCAAAAGTACGGCGGCCGCGATGTTTCGCCGGTTTGGTATTCCGGTGCACGATGCCGATGCTGTCGTACACAGGCTGATGGGCCATAAGGGCACCGCAGTTGCCGCCATTGCCGCCCTTTTTCCAGCAGCGGTCAGTTCAGGAGGGGTTGATCGCAAAAAGCTGGGGGACGAAGTTCTGGGCAAGCCGGAAAAACTGAAACAACTGGAGCAGATTATCCACCCGCTGGTCCGCCGGGAAATGCAGGCTTTCCTGACACGGCAAGCCCTGTTGCGCCACAGGCTGGTGGTGCTGGATATCCCTCTGCTCTATGAAACAGGGGGTGATGCCTTTTGTGATGCGGTGCTGGTGGTCAGTTGCCCCGGATTCCTGCAACAGCAGCGGGTGCTGTCGCGTGCCGGAATGACCAGAGAAAAGTTTGCCTCTATTGTGCAAAAGCAGGTTTCTGATCTGGAAAAACGGGCCCGGGCTGATTTTGTTGTCGCGACAGGACTGGGAAGAAGGCACACGCTTCTGACAATTCGTAACCTGCTTGCGCTGTCGCAAAGCCCACAAGGTCTGCCAGGGCAGAAAAACCGAAGGTTTCTGCCCTGGTTGTCGCGTTCACTTGCTTAATTGACGTCATTTTCTGACGTTCAGGATTTTAGAATACGGAAGTTGTTTTATGCGTGAAATCATTCTCGATACCGAAACCACCGGGTTCAAACCCGAAGAGGGTCACCGCATTGTCGAGATCGGCTGTCTGGAGGTCTATCAGAACCTGCCGACGGGAAAATCGCTGCAACTCTATATCAACCCTGAACGCGATATGCCGGAGGGTGCTTTCAAGGTCCATGGCATCAGCAGCGAGTTTCTGGCGGATAAACCGCTTTTTGCAGCTGTCGCTGACGAGTTTCTGGACTTTATCGGTGAAGATCCGCTGGTAATCCACAACGCGCCCTTTGATATGAAGTTCCTCAACAGCGAGCTGCGCTGGGCCGGAAAACCGTCGCTTAAAAACAAGCCGATTGATACCGTTATCATTGCCCGCGAACTTTTCCCGGGCTCCCCGGTGAATCTGGATGCGCTCTGTCGCCGTTTTGAAATTGATAACTCAAGCCGTACCTACCACGGCGCGTTGCTCGATTGTGAACTGCTGGCAGAGGTTTATCTGGAACTGCGCGGGGGACGGCAGCATGGCTTTGATCTCGGCGCAAAAAGCCGCAAGGGACAAAACGCCGGGGCGGGGGGCAGCGGGTCCCTCACCCTGCCCTCGGGCAAAAAAATCCGCGAAGCCCGCCCGCACCCGATATCCGAAGAAGAGCTGGCGGCGCATGAAGCTATGCTCGGTCTGCTCAGTGATCCCCTGTGGAAAAAATAAGGCTGGCAAGAAACGTACCAATTCTACAAAGCTTCCGGACACTAATTTTTATAGATTCTGCTTAAACAATCAATTTCTTCCCTGATGTGTTCGACCAGCTCGGGCGGATCCAGAACCTGACAGTCCGAACCAAGGCGTAAGAGGTCAAAACAGGCCTGTAGTATAGACTCGATCGGTATCGAGACGATAAAACAGTCGTTTGAATCTGGACCGTGACAGCTCTCTTCAGCTGCCTGTGCAACAGAGGCGCTCAGTTCACCGATACGTTTAAGGCCATTACGGGTAAGTTGTAATCTTGCTGTGGCCTGATAGATGTTTGTCTCATACCGCCTTACAGCCTGTTGCCAAAAATCGGCCAGATTAAAACCACTGGGCCGG
This sequence comes from Kiloniella laminariae DSM 19542, assembly GCF_000374005.1. Classification (GTDB taxonomy): domain Bacteria; phylum Pseudomonadota; class Alphaproteobacteria; order Kiloniellales; family Kiloniellaceae; genus Kiloniella; species Kiloniella laminariae. The sequence goes on from NZ_KB893134.1 coordinate 134,117, forward strand.
ATAAAGTTGTCTTTCAACAGGTCAACTTTGCGAAATTTCGAAACGCGGTAGATCCTCTCGTCACCATCTGTGAGGCCTGCGAGATACCATGTACCGCCTTTTACCACGAGACCAAGCGGGTTGATTGTGCGTGTGACACAGCCGCGCCAGCTTTCATAGCTGCAGTGGATCCGACGGGAATTCCAGACGGCATTGGCAATTTCATGAAGTTTGCTCGCCGGTTCAGCGATTCCAAACCAGGAAACCGGGTCAACATGCACATGGGCGGATATCTTGCCAATAAGGGCGCGTTGAGCTTCGGGCAAGGCATCAAACAGCTTGTTTTGTCCTCTGAGTAATGCCGCCTGCAAACCCAACTGTCTGACCTGATCAGGCAGACCCGAGAGCAGCAGTGCTTCGGTTTCAATCCCGGTCAAACCTGTTGGCGGCATGCGCCATCCGTCAAGCAGCTGGAATCCTCCTGTCCTTCCCCGATCCGCATAGACTGGCACTCCGGCAAAACTCAGGTGATCCATGTCACGGTAAATCGTACGGACTGATACTTCCAGCTCGACAGCAAGCTGTTCTGCAGTTACCTGCCCTTTTTGCAGGTGCATGAGAATAGAAAGAAGTCTGGAAGCCCGCATTTATTTTTATGACTCTCTTAAAACCTGACATTATCTGACAAGTATATGCGGTTAGTTTCGGTTTTGTATCAAAAAAACCAAGAATGTATCGTGATTGGTTCCGGAAAAAAGCGCCGAAAAGGATCAATCAGAGGTAATTCGAAACTGACAGGATCTCAAAATATGACCCAAAAACCTGGCTCGGAATTCAACTTTCTTGCGGGGGCATGGAAGGTGCAGCATCGCCGTCTTAAAACCCGCCTTGCAGGGGCTGAAGACTGGGAGGAATTTTCTGGTCAGACGACTGCGCATCTGACTTTGGGCGGTCTGGGGAATATTGATGACAATATTCTTGAACTTCCTGATGGGCGTTACCGTGCGATTTCTCTACGCAGTTATGACCCATCGACAAAACTCTGGGCGATATGGTGGCTTGATGGACGGAAACCGCATGATCTGGATGTCCCGGTTGTGGGGGGATTTAGCGATGGGATTGGTCTTTTTTATGCGGAAGATATTTTTGAAGGAAAAGCGATCAAGGTTCGTTTTGTCTGGAGAGATATGACCACGGCATCACCTTGTTGGGAGCAGGCGTTTTCTCCTGATAACGGACAGACGTGGGAAGTTAACTGGACCATGAGTTTTACAAGATAGTCAAAGGGCGGTCACCAGGACCGCCCTTTTCCATTTTAAGTTCTGAAACGCTATCGGATTTAAGCTGTTTCCGTTGCTTTGTCTTCTGCCTTGGCGTCTGTTTCGTCAGCTGCCATGGCTTCGTTAGCCTGTTGGGCGGCTTCTTCGTTGCGGCGCTGCAGGAACATCTGGTGAAAGTCGATCGGATTCATGATCAGCGGCGGGAAGCCGCCATCGCGGGTGATGTCCGCGACGATGTTTCTGGCAAAGGGGAAGAGATACCGGGGTGTCTCGACCATCAGCAGAAGATCGATGATCTGTGGCTCAAGACCTTCGGCCAGGGTAACAATCCCGCCGTAATCGAGCTCAATCATAAAAGCTGTTTTGTCTTCGACCTTGGCTGATCCGCGCACGTTGAGGACAACCTCGTAGGCGGTGTCGGAAAGCTGTGTCGGGCTGACATCAACCTGGATATCAAGCTGGGGTGCTTTGCCGGACATCATTGGATAAATCATTGGTGCGTTGGGGTTCTCGAAGGACATGTCCTTGATGAACTGCATCTTGATTGCCAAAGGCTGCTGCTGGGCTGTTGTTTCTTCAGCCATAAATAAATTCTCCCTATATGTTTGCCTGTTTGGCTAGCATGGATTTAGCGCCTAAACAACAGTAGAATCCAGTGTTTTCCTGTTCTTTTTATGAAAGAAATCTGGCGAAGCGCGCCGTCAAACCCTGTTTTTCATTTCCCTGTTGGTGTCGTGCGTTGTACTCAGCTTTCTGTGTGGATAACCAGACCTGGAAGATCAATAGAAATCAGGCCGCCGTTGCCGATTTCATGCCCGGTCAGGCCGCGGATAAAGGCCCAGTGGCTGACAACAAGGGTTTTTGACCAGTCTTCCAGCGCGATCATTTTTTGTTGAAAGAGATGACAGCGTTGTTTGACCTGCTGTTCGGTTTCATCAAGGTCCGGCCACCAGTGCTCGTTCAGATGGGCAAAATCAATATGAGGCCATTGCCGGGAGAGTTTTGAAGCCGGAGAGCCGATATCGCAGGAAAAAAAGGCGTGTTCGCGCACCAGGGGTTCGATTTCAATGGGTAAAGCCAGGATATCCGCGACGATCTGGGCCGTTTGCAATGCCCGGGTATAGGGGCTGGCAATAATTCTGGTGATAACTTTTTTGTCGGCAAGTTCCTCGCCAGCGACTTTGGCCTGATCGCGGCCTTCGTCGGTTAATTCCGGATCCGGAATGTTTGGATCAATCCTTGTTGTAGTGTAACTGGCGTTGAATTGGGACTGTCCATGTCTGAGAAGGTACATCCGGTTTCCTTGATGTTGTTTTGCCAGTGCAGACAGATCTCCCGCCCGGGCCGTTTTGTTTCCGGCACAGGTCAATCTGTGGATTTGTCTTAAATCAGGATAAGAATATACTTCTGTCTTTCCCGGGAAAACAATCAGTTCTTGGTTGGTTGCTTTTTTCACTTGATCCTTGCGGGTTCGGGAAGGAGCTTTTGATGAACAGAAAGAAGGCCCATGCTTTTACAGACACCCCTTTGCGACTTTGGCTGGAAAGCCCCTTCCTTTACGCTGAAAGACCTTGAGGACAGGACCGTCAGTCTGGAGAGCCTCAGAGGTGAAAAAGGTACTCTTCTGGCCTTTATTTGTAATCATTGTCCCTATGTGAAGGCGATTGTCTCGTTTCTGGTAGAAGACGCCAAGGTGCTGCAGGAGAACGGCATAGCTGTCGCCGCGATCATGTCCAACGATTATCATGACTATCCGGAAGATTCGCCCGAGAACATGAAAATCTTTGCTGCGCAACACGGTTTTACCTTTCCCTATCTTCTCGACGAAGATCAATCAGTTGCCCGTCAGTACAATGCCGTCTGTACACCGGATTTTTTCGGTTTCGACGCCGGGTTGGGCCTGCAGTACCGGGGGCGACTGGATGCCTCAACCGCCAGAGTGGTGCCTGATGCACGCCGGGAATTGCGCGAAGCCATGCTCGCGGTTGCCCAAGGAGGCAAGGGCCCGGAAAACCAGATCGCTTCTATGGGCTGTTCGATAAAGTGGAGATAAATCTGATAAACGAAATGGGAAAACTTGCTATAGATCCATTGTGACAAAAAGCGGTTGATGGTCAGAAGCAATCGCCTGAAGGTTTACAAAAGTATCTTTGACCCTTTGTCCCAGATTACTGGTGACAAAACAGTAATCCAGTCGCATATCCCGGCTGCACTCTGCATTTTGGGGATAGGTTGTGCCGGATTTCTCGCGCCCGTGAATCAGTTCCCAGCAATCAATCAAGCTATCCTCGTAGAGTACCCGACCATAAAAAGGATCTAACGGGCCAACCAGCATTTCATATTCCGGTCCGACGGGCTCAAGGTTGAAGTCGCCTAAATAAATTGCTGCGGTGCTGTGACCTGTAGAAACCTCTCCATTAGACCAATCGGTTGTGTTTCGAACCATGGGGGGGCCGGTCCAGACACTGCCGTGCTGGTGGCGGCGCTGGTGAAAATCGAGTAATGAGCGAATTTGCAGCAGCCGTTCTCGGGTGGAGAGGGAACTCAATTGCAGAGAACAGAAGGCGACTGGGCCAATATCTGTTTCTACCAGAACCTCGAGTATACCTGTTTCACTGTTGTAGTGACTAAGCGAGGCAATTTTAGGAAGCAGATGCATTCTGGTCGAAAGGATCGGACGTTTGGAGAGAATCATACAGCCGAACTGCCTGCGGTTATGGTGTATAATTCCGTCCTGATCCGCATAATTTGCCCCGACATCAAAGGCCGGATGGTAGCTCCAGTAATAACCCGGCAACAATTTTGAAATTTCTTCCGGTTGATTGACCAGTCCGCTACGTTTCCAGTTTACTTCAACTTCCTGAAGCGCAATCAGATCCGTCCCTTTTACCTGGTCGACAATACGGGAAAGATCAAAGATTCCATCCCGGCCTTTACCATATTGAATATTGTAACTTACCAGCTGCATCAAAATCTCGGTTTATTAATAAAATCAATTATCTAAAAAAGCGCCCCCACGGTAAAAACCGTGGGGACCAGGCTTGCTGAGGGAGCTGGAATTCTAACTGTCCAGCCATACGCGTTCACCTGCACGGTCACCGCTGAGATGACCATCAGGTGAGCCGGCGTAACCTTTGACATGATCGCGTCCTGCATCGAGGAAATCGGCAAATACCGGAATTATTGCCCCGCCATCTTCTTGAATCATTTTTTGCAGATCGTGGTACATTTCGCGTCGACGCTGGCTGTCCAGCTCAGCTCGTGCATCTATCAACAACTGGTCAAAATCAGCTCTTTTCCAGAAGCTATCGTTCCAGGCAGCGTCGGATTTATAAGCTACAGACAGCATGCTGTCGGCGGTAGGGCGACCAGACCAGTAAGAGGTGCAGAAGGGTTTTTGCATCCAGACACTGGACCAATAGCCATCCGCAGGTTCGCGCTGGACATTTACGCTGATCCCAGCTTTTGAGGCACTTTCTTTGAACAACACGGCTGAATCAATGGCGCCCTCGAAGGCAGCATCAGAAGTGTGAATGGTGATTTCCTGACCCTCCATCCCGGCTTTTTTGAAGTGATAGGCCGCTTTATCCGGATCGTAGGAACGTTGCGATAGATTACTGGCATGGAAGGGATCGGTGATGGGAATTGGGTGATCATTTCCAATCTGTCCATAGCCCCGAAGGATAGTCTGCAGCATCTGTTCACGGTTAATGGCGTATTTGAGGGCCAGGCGTAGATCGTTGTTGGTATAGGGGGCGGTATCGGTGCGCATCAGAAACGGAAGATGGCGCCCACCTTTAGCAGCAAGAATCCTGACACCTTTTGCTCTTTTCAAGAGACCAAGAGTTTTTGGGTCAACCTTGTTGATCAGATCAACCTGACCTGTCTGCAATGCGGAAGTTCTTGCCGCTACATCTGCTATTCCAAGGGTTTCAATAGCATCGACATGGGCACGACCCTCTTTCCAGTAATTCGGATTTCGGGTGGTTAGGCCGCGAACCCCGGGCTCAAAAGATTGAAGCTGATAGCCGCCGGTTCCTTGCCCATCGCTGAAATCAGTGGTTCCCGCAGGAACAATCTGGAGATGATAGTCGGACAGCAGTGAGGGAAGATCTGCATTGCCACTTTCCAGTTCGATCACGATCTGGTGGGGTCCATCTGCTTTGATATTTACGATAGACGTGACCAGACCCTTGGCACCAGAACTGGAATTTTCCCCTCTATGATAGTTCAGGGAGTAGACAACATCTTCGGCAACCAGCGATTTACCGTTGTGAAATTCTACGCCTTTGCGGAGATTGAACACCCAGGTCCGGGCACCTGCTTTGGCATCCCAGCTTTCAGCCAGTTCCGGAATAGCTTCGCCATTTGGGCTGATTTCCACCAGATTGTTTCGAAGTTGCCAGGTGATATTTGTTGGCATGTGCGAAGTGAGAGTTGCTGGATCGAGTGAATCCGTCGTGGCGCCTCCTGCCATCCCCAAGCGTAATGTGCCGCCTTTTTGGGGGGCTTCTGCACGAGCCTGTTTTGATCCCAGTGAGGAGAGCGCCAAGCCTCCAGCGGTCATGGCAGCCCCGGATACGAGCAGATCGCGTCGGGATAGAGTATCGTTTCTGTTATCTGACATGTGTTTTTCCCATTTATCCCTTGAAGCCCCTGGTATCAATATATTGGGGCGATAGCTGTCAGGATTATTTTCGAGTGGTGATCGGTAGAATTAAGGACCTGTCACTTCTTGATTTTCTTATGGGATATCATCGTTTGAAGTCAGTAATGTTCTCAATGTTCGAAACTCGAAACAGAGAATTTAATGTTCGAAAATCGAAAGGGAAAAGTATCTTTCTGCTAGAATCACCCCGGACCTGGCTGTGGAATATTAACGGGGCAAGGTTTGTATAAGTTCAAATTCAGAGGGTTGGTAACAGGATAAGGTTCGGTGAAATCAGCTTTGCCAGCTTTCGACTGGTTTGTATTGCTTGATCGGGATCGGCGACGATAACAGCGTCGCAAGACTGTAAGGCCGTTATTAATTGATGTTCCGTTGCATCAGGGTCCAGTACAGAAAACAGATGCAAAGTGGATTTTTGAAGCTCTAACAGGGCAATATCCGCCAGATTTCCGCGCCCGACGAGTAAGATTTTGTGCCAGTGCTTGTCTTCGGCCTGTTTGACCAGTTCGGCGTATTCCAATCTGATCTCGTTAAACAGGGAGAGGCCATTCTGGAGAAGTGCCTGGATCAGTTGATCCATATGGCGAGATCCGGTTTCGGTAAGAAAGTAGATATAGCCAAAAGTCTTGTGCTGATGAGAGGTAACTTTTTTGATCCACCCGCTCTCTGTGGCCAAGGTAAAGTAACTGTTTATTACGCCAATGGAAACTTTGAGCTGGTCCGATATGGCACGTTGAGAGATGGCATGATTACTGTCGATCAGTTGCAGGACTCTCAACATGATTTCTTGCTGTACTTTGTGTTTTGCATCTCTGATTCGGGGTTTAAACTTCTGTATCAATAGCTGTTTTTCGGCCAGGTCATATTGTATCTGGCGTTCATTGTCCCCCACAATAACTGGATAGACCTTTAAGGCCCATAGTTTGGCGGCTTCTAGATTTTTTTGCCGCGTGCTTTTGACAATTGGCCTACTGCGCCAGGGAATTTTGAACTCAGCTTGCCAACAAACCGAAGTTCGGTCCCGTCGTTTGAAAAGCCTGATTTCCCGGTTTTCTAAAAAGAAGCTATTTTCTGCTGACATGATGTGTGTGTGGTGTGTGTGAAAATGAATGCTGTCAGGTGCATCTTACCACAAAAAAAGCAGTGTGTGTGCAAAGTGTGTGTAATGAAGAGATCTTATTATTTACGCCCTTAACCTGGGAAAAACTGTCTTGAGCAAAATAAAACGCGGCATCAAAAATATTGATACCGCGTGATTCGTTTTTTTCATAGAAAACTGTTATCTAGTGGCCAATTATTTAAGGCGATCGGGATTTTGTTCTGCCCCGTCTTTGGTTACATCCTGATAATCGCCATCGATAACCGTGTCGTCGCCTTTGTTCCAGCTGCCAGCCTGGGTCGGACCTTGAGGGCCTGATCCCTGACGATAAAAGCTCTGTTGCTGAATACCGGCGAAGATTTTCTGCCCGAGGGTGTTGCGCAGGAGTTCGCGCACAGGGGGGAGCAACAGGCTGAAACCTATACTGTCGGTAACAAAGCCAGGGGTGAGCAGCAGGGCACCGGCAGCAAGCAGACAAAGGCCGTCAAAAAGTTCCTGGGCCGGGATTGCCCCTTGATTCAATTGGGTTTGTGCGCGGGCAAGTGTGGCAAGCCCCTGTCTTTTCAGCATCCAGGTCCCGATCACCGCAGTCAGAATGATGAGGCCGATGGTACTCCAGAGACCGATCTGGTCGCCGACCTGGATCAGGACGGCAATTTCCAGCAGCGGAATCCCGATAAAAAGAAAAAGGAAAACAATTCCCATACTTGCTCTTTCTTAAGCAGTTGCTTATTTAAAGTAGGTAAGATGACTATGAATATAGGGGCTGTACGGGCCTCTAGCCAGTAGTTGGTCAATATTTATTGGAACATAATCACCTATGGGTAACGGTTTCCCGGTTCTTGAAATAATCCTCCTCGCAGCTGTTGCGGTTTTTCTGGTCTTGCGTCTTCGCAGCACCCTGGGAAAACGCACCGGGTTTGAAAAGAGACCCGGCCAGGACTCTTTTGTTGATGACCAGAGTTCCAAGGACAATGTCGTTAACTTGCCTCCGCGCGGGCGTCCGCAGGAAAAAGACAGCGCCTTTGCTGATTCTTCTGGTGATTCACAACGCGAACCGGTCAAGGAAGTGCATGCCAGCTCTCTGCATGGTGGCAAGATGGCCGATGATATTCTGCCAGCGGATTCTGCACTGGCAGCAGGCTTGTCCGAGATCGAGAAGCAGGATCGCAGTTTTAATTCAAAAGAGTTTGTCCAGGGGGCCGGAACCGCTTTTGAAATGATTGTGTCGGCTTATGCCTCTGGTGACAAGAATACCCTGAGGGATTTGCTGGCGGATGAGGTCTATCGGGACTTTCAAACGGCGATTGATGACCGGGAAGCGGCAAACCAGACCCATGAGACTGTCCTGGTCGGTATTTCCGATGCGGACATTGTCGATGCTGAAATGCGGGGTCGTTACGCTGTTGTCACGGTGAAATTTGTCTCGCAGCAGGTGAACGTAACCCGGGATGCCGACGGCAGTGTCGTCGAGGGAGATTCCAATCACGTGGCCAAGGTCACTGATATCTGGAGCTTTGCCCGCGATACCCGGAACAAAAACCCAAATTGGCTACTGGTCGAAACCCGCAGCCCCAACTAGACTTCCCGGAACTGCTTTTCCAATCCGAAGACAAGAGCGTTGCTCTGGGGGGATTCCGTTGTCGGCTGCTGATTATTCTTTTCCACCAAAATCCGTTATTTCGATGATGACTTCCAGCGTTGTTTCCGGCGCTGGCTGGGCACGCCGGGCCAGCCTGATCCTGGTTGTTCTTGGCCTTGCTGCCTGTGAACAGAAAGACCAGGTAACTCCGCCTTCCTCCGGGGCTGCCCAGGAAGACAAGCTTTCCCTCTTCCGGGTTGACTATTCGGCCCTGCCGGGCTGGCAGGATGACCAGACGCAGGAAGCCTACCCGGCCCTGGTCCGAAGCTGTGAACGCTTTCAGCGCTGGCCGGACAGCAAGGCTGTCGGCCCCGATGCCGTGGCAGGCACAGCCGCAGACTGGAAACCGCTTTGCCATTCTCTGACGGGCTTTATGGCGAGCGCCGGGAACAAAAGGGATTTCTCGATCTGGCTGGAAGAAAATCTTGTTCCCTATCAGGTTTACAACAACGACAATACCGAGGGCACCTTTACCGGCTATTATGAAGCCGAGCTCAAGGGATCACTGCTTCGCGACGAAACTTATAAATATCCGCTCTATGGCCTGCCGCAGGATCTGGTCTCGGTCAAGCTGAGCGATTTTGATGAAGAGCTCAAGGGAACGGTTCTGGCCGGACGCGTGGAAGGCAACCGTCTGCTTCCCTATCATGACCGGATCGAGATCGAAAAAGGTGTTCTGGATAATAAGGCTGTAGAAGTACTCTGGGCTGATGACCCTGTTGATGTTTTCTTTCTGCATATTCAGGGCTCCGGCATGGTCACCCTGCCCGATGGCCAGGTCATCCGGGTTGGCTATGCCGGCAACAACGGGCACAAATTTTATGCCATTGGCCGGGCACTGATTGATGAAAAGGTGCTGCCAAAAGACCAGGTTTCCATGCAGTCGATCCGGGACTGGTTGCGCGCCAACCCGGAGCAGGCGCAAGAGATTATGAACCGGAACAAGCGCTTTATCTTTTTCCGCAAGATCGAGGGAGACGGCCCGATCGGAGCGATGGGGGTTGCCTTGACCCCTGCCCGATCGCTGGCGGTTGACCCTCGCTATATGCCGCTGGGGGTGCCTTTGTGGCTCGACACCACCTGGCCGGGCTCTGACAGGCCGCTGCAACGGCTGATGGTCGCCCAGGACACCGGCAGCGCCATTCGCGGACCAATCCGGGGAGATTTTTTCTGGGGGCCAGGTGAGGCTGCGCTGGCGCAGGCAGGCGGGATGAAACAAAGGGGCAGCTATTATCTGCTGTTGCCAAAATCTGTTGCGGAAAGAAGAGACGCCACAGGTTAAGAATACAGGCGGTTCAACAAGTTGTGCCATTTTTCCGGGTAAGATTTCCGGATAAAGGGGCTTGCCAAATCAGGACAGGTTTATTACCCCGAGCGCCTTGAGATTGAATTACCTGTAGATCTACCATCGGGGACATTGGTGTTTGTGAACTGTTTCCTGCTGGCATCAAGGGTTCAATCATCGTCACAACGTTTGCGTTAATAACTTGTTGGAACCCCCGATGACGGAAAGATGCCCTGACGAAAATGGATGGTTAAGTTCAGCCAATGCCTGGATTGACCGGATGGGAGAGGAAGGTGACTTCGCCCGAAAATATATTCTCGATCACCTGATGATTCCACGAATACTGAATGAGAAACCGGCAAATATGCTGGATATTGGATGTGGTGAAGGCCGATTTTGCCGTGTGATCGGTGAGCAGAATGTTGAGGTGACCGGCATTGATCCGGTCGATTCCTTCATTAATCATGCAAAAAGCCGTGATCCAAGGGGCAACTATCAGTGCTGTTTTGCAGAAAGCTTACCTTTTGCAGATGAGAGCTTTGATCTGGTTGTGTTTTATCTGAGCTTGATTGACATCACCGATTTGCAGGCTGCCATTCGAGAAGCCACCCGGGTTTTGAGGCCAAATGGCAGGGTATTGATTGCGAATCTGACAAGCTTTACCACTTCAAATGGAACGACCGGCAGTGTTATTGGTCGGGATGGAAAAGTGTATTATCCTCTTGGTTCCTATCTGGAAGAACGTGCCAACTGGTTTGAGTGGGGAGGCTTACGTATTCGGAACTGGCATCGTCCCTTGTCCACATATATCTCATCATTACTTGATGCAGGCCTGGTATTGACCTATTTCGATGAGCCAAAGCCAATTGGCGGCCCGCATGATAGTGTAGAAAAGTATAATAAGGTGCCTTTTGTCATGATGATGGAGTGGAAGAAGCCTCTCTGAGTCTTAAGAAACTCTGGTCAGACCTTGATAGGAGGTTTATGACCGGGGCAACATTTATTTCTTTGGCTCTTTTGATAGAAGCCCTTGGTAAAATTCTGTGGCAAGAAAAAACAAATCCAGATCAATCAAAGCTCCTAGCAGTCAGAAGAGTTCCGCTGTTACGGCGGAGCCTTCTGCGAGATCTGGTGAGGGGTTAAAGTCGCAGGCCAAAGCCGTCTCAGGGACTCGATCTGAAAAAAAAGCACCAGGTGAAACAGGCCTTTGGCGGATGGTGTCAAAAACGGTCAAGCCCCTGGAGCAGAGGGATTACTTTGTTTTTGGCCGCACACTGCCCCAACCCTGGAGTGATCAGGATTCAGCCAGTTCCGATCTGGATAACACGGCTGAAGAAATTCCCTTCAAGGCCTATCGTTCTGCGCCCAGTCAGATCCGGCCCAGTAAATTTCCCAAACAGACTTCGGCCCTGTCACATGGCCAGGTTCATGACATGGACCGCCGGCAGGCGGAGCGTTTTACCAAGGGAAAACTGCCGCTGGAGGCGGTGCTGGATCTTCACGGTCAGACCCAGCAACAGGCACAGGCTTCGCTTGAACGTTTTGTTGCCAGCTGCCGGGCCCGGGATCTGCGCAATGTCCTGGTAATTACCGGCAAGGGGTCAGGCCCGCATTCCCAGGGAGTCCTGAAAGCCATGGTCCCGCGCTGGCTGAACGAAGAGCCCAACCGCAGTGCTATCCTTGCCTTCAGTCACGCCAAACATCACCATGGCGGCAGCGGGGCGTTATATGTTCTCTTGAAAAGAACGCGGGAAAGTTAGAGACTGTCCCTCCTTTGGCCCATTCTTTTGGCTCTTCCCGCCCCTGTTCAGGTTTTGTCCTGACCACCTGAAAATATTTAGTACTGTTGATATGACCCCCTTTGGACAGAAACTTCGCGAGATCCGCGCCGAACGTCAGCTGACCATGAAAGAAATGGCCAAGGGGCTGGGTGTCTCTTCCGCCTATCTATCATCGGTGGAACACGGGCATCGGGGACAGCCGAGCCGACGCTTTGTCCACCGGGTTTGCCAGTATCTGAATATCATCTGGGATGACGCCGAAGAACTGGAGGCGCTGGCAATTCGTTCGGACCCGAAGGTTTCGGTCAATACCGCCGGGCTGGCCCCCAAGGCGACCTATCTTGCCAACTGTCTTGCCGAAAAAATCGCCGGACTTACGGATGAGCAGATCGAAGCCATGCTGGACATTCTGGGGGTGGAGAGCGAGCCTGTGCCGGGTGAGAAGTTCGGGGATGACAAGCAGGGCTAGCGGAAGAGAAGCCTGCAGATGATCTAGCAGATGATCTAGCAAGATGATAAAGAATCAGGAGGTGTCCGGACAGGCTTGTCCCGGACACCTCCTGTATAGCTTTCTACAGCTTTATGATGCTTTTGTATCTTCCGGCCAGACAACAGCCTGCCCACAGATAACCTCGGTGCCATTGAAGGTCAGCGAGGGTGAGCCATAGAGCTGGTACCCGTCGCTCAGGGCCTGTGAAACCCTTTTGCAAAACTGGTCGTCGTCCCTGCCGGTAATAAAGCGATAGCGCTGCTTCATCTACAGTCCTCCGAACTAGAGAATAAATTTGGACAGATCGGTGTCTTTGGCCAGGCTTGAGACCCGTTCCGCGACCAGTTCTGCGGTTATGACCACAGACTCTCCGCCCCTGTCCGTGGCGGTGAAGGAGATTTCCTCCAGCAGTTTTTCCAGCACGGTGTGCAGACGGCGGGCGCCGATGTTTTCCACCGAACTGTTGATCTCGGCGGCAAGATCCGCCAGGGCATCGATCGATGCGTCCTCAAAGGAAAGTGTCAGATCTTCTGTACCCATCAGGGCAACATATTGTTTGATCAGACTGTTTTCCGGCTCGGTCAGAATACGTTTCATGTCATCGCGTGTCAGCGCATTGAGTTCGACCCGGATTGGCAGACGGCCCTGGAGTTCGGGCAGCATGTCCGAAGGCTTGGAGAGGTGGAACGCGCCGGAAGCAATGAAAAGGATATGATCGGTTTTGACCGCGCCGTGTTTGGTGCTGACGGTGGTGCCCTCGATCAGCGGCAGAAGATCGCGCTGTACCCCTTCGCGGCTGACATCGCCGCCACTGCGTTCGGAGCGAATGGTGATCTTGTCGATCTCGTCGAGGAAGACAATACCGTTCTGTTCCACATTGCGGATGGCTTCGCCGACAATACTTTCCTCGTCGAGCAGCTTGTCGCTTTCTTCGGCCATCAGCAGATCATAGGATTCTTCAACCTTGACCCGGCGCTTCTTGGTTTTCTGACCAAAGCTCTTGCCAAAGATATCACCGAGATTGAGCATGCCCATGCTGGCGCCGGGCATGCCGGGAATATCCATGGTCGGCATCTGCATGCCGCTGTGGTCGACGACCTCGATCTCGATTTCCTTGTCTTTCAGCTGGCCTTCGCGCAGCATCTTGCGGAATTTCTGGCGGGTTTCCTCGCTCGCACCTTCGCCGACCAGTGCATCGAGAACCCGGTTCTCGGCGTTCAGCTCGGCCTTGGCCACAACCGACTTGCGCTGGTTTTCCCGCGCCAGCAGGATCGAGGTATCGACCAGGTCCCGGATGATCTGTTCAACATCGCGGCCAACATAACCGACTTCAGTGAATTTGGTGGCTTCTACCTTGAGGAAAGGCGCATTGGCCAGCTTGGCAAGGCGGCGGGCGATTTCAGTTTTACCCACGCCGGTGGGGCCGATCATGAGGATGTTTTTTGGCAGTACTTCCTCGCGCATTTCCTCGGGAAGCTGCTGTCGACGCCAGCGGTTGCGCAGGGCAATGGCCACGGCGCGCTTGGCCTCGTTCTGGCCGACGATATAACGATCCAGTTCCGAAACGATTTCCCGGGGGCTGAAGGCACTGGCGTGCTGGGGGGCGAGTTCTGTCATAATTTACCGCTCGAATTTTTTGAGGTCGTGGCTTTTTAATGGCCTGTCTGGCCAGGGACCTATCTGGTCAGGGATTGCTTATTTTGCTTTGGTGGCGATGCTTTCAACCGTCAGGTTGCTGTTGGTATAGACACAGATATCAGCGGCAATACCCAAGGATTTCCGGGCGATTGCCTCTGCTTCCAGGCCGTCAATATCGATCAGAGCCCGTGCAGCAGACAGGGCGAAGGAACCACCGGAGCCAATACCCATCAAGCCGTCTTCAGGTTCCAGTACATCGCCGTTCCCGGTCAGGATCAGCGAGGTATCGGCATCGGCAACCACCATCATGGCCTCGAGTCGACGCAGATAACGATCGGTACGCCAGTCCTTGGCCAGTTCAACACAGGCCCGGGTCAGCTGGCCCGGATAGGTTTCAAGCTTGGCTTCGAGACGTTCAAAAAGGGTGAAGGCATCAGCTGTCGCCCCGGCAAAACCGGCAATGACATCGCCTTTTCCCAGCCGTCGGACCTTGCGGGCATTTGCCTTGATAACAGTGTTGCCAAGGCTGACCTGGCCGTCACCGGCAATGACCACCTTGTTCCCTTTGCGGACGGAAAGAATTGTCGTGCCGCGCCATTTGATTGGATCGTGTTCAGACATGGTTTTGAAATGGTCCGTTCGTTGTGTCACTTCAAGAGAGGATGCCTTGAAAGTAGGGATTCTTTTCGGGATTGCGATGAAGTTTTTTGATTCTTCTTCTCCCTCCCTGGCTCCCTCTTTTGAAAAGCTCGTCAATTTCTGCTTCTGTCATACAGATTTGCCCCGGATATGACAACGGGCGGAAGGGAGGCAGCAGTCGCTGTTGCTGTACGGTACTGGTGGCGGTGCTGGAGACGGTACTGGTGAAGCATCCGCGGGACAGGGTTATTCAGGACAAGTATTATTGAATCATCTCTGGAACGAAGGCCGCTGACCTGCTACAAAAGCCGCGGCTTTTCTGACAAAACAGAAGGTCAGTCGTCTATACAATTCCCGTTTGCATCCCTGAGTGTGGTGCTTTCGGTCCAGTTATTGGGAAGGACAGCCCGTGCGGCAGGCAAGCATAGAGCGCAACACCAACGAAACGCAGATTACAGCGACCATTAACCTGGATGGCAGCGGCAAGTACGATGTCGAAACCGGTGTTGGATTCCTCGACCATATGATCGAGCAGCTTTCCCGTCATTCCCTGATGGATATTACCCTGCGTGCCAAGGGCGACCTGCACATCGATTTTCACCACACCACGGAAGATTCCGGGATTGCGCTGGGTCAAGCTTTCAAACAGGCTCTGGGCGACAGAAAAGGCATCAAGCGTTATGGGTCCTGTTTGCTGCCAATGGACGAAGCCCTGAGCCGGGTGGCGCTGGATCTGTCCAACCGTCCCTATCTGGTCTGGAATGTCGAGTTTGATCGCGACAAGATTGGTGACATGGATACCGAGCTGTTTCGTGAATGGTTCCAGGCCTTTGCTTTTAATGCGGGCATGACCCTGCATGTGGATCAGCTGCATGGCTTCAACAATCACCATATCATCGAGTCCTGTTTCAAGGCTCTGGCCCGGTCGATCCGCGAGGCGATCGAGATCGATCCGCGCAAAGCCGATGAAGTGCCGTCGACCAAAGGTGTGCTCTGATCTGGTCGCGCCCACCCGGGTGGCAGAACAGGGCATAAAGTGAGAGAAGAAACTTGATGAGGTGCATTCCATGACGCTGGCGATCATTGATTATGGATCGGGCAATCTGCGTTCCGCCGCCAAGGCGTTTGAACGCTCAGCCCGGGAAGCTGGGCTGACGACTACTGTTCTGGTGACCGCTGACCCCGAAGCCGTACGTCAGGCTGATCATATTGTCTTGCCGGGTGTCGGTGCCTTTGCCGATTGCTGGCAGGGTCTCAATGCGGCAGAAGGTATGGTTGAGGTCCTGCGCGAGTCCGTTTTGCAACAGGGCAAACCCTTTATGGGGGTTTGCGTCGGCATGCAGCTGATGGCCTCGGTTGGTCGCGAATATCGCGATTGTGAAGGTCTGGGCTGGATTCCTGGCGAAGTGGTGAAAATGGACCCGGAAGACCAACGCCTGAAGATCCCGCATATGGGCTGGAATGAGCTGAATATTCGTCGTCCTCATCCGGTGCTGGATGGTTTGGATAACGGGACGCATGTTTACTTTGTCCACAGCTATCACTATATCCCGGAGAACAGCGACCATATTCTGGCCCAGGTTGACTATGGGGATGCCCTCACCGCCGTTATTGGCCGCGATAATATGATCGGGACCCAGTTTCACCCTGAAAAAAGTCAGTCTGCCGGGCTGAACCTATTTAGCAACTTCCTGAAGTGGAAACCCTGAACGTGACTCCCCAGATGCCGGATCTTGCCCCGACAACCGAGGTAAACGAACTTACTGAATTTCGCGGACCGGATCTCTATGATCTCTGTGACGCGACTGAATCTGCAATTGAAGCCGGTGGAGGCTTCGGCTGGCTGCGGGTTCCTGAACGCGAGATCATGGAAAACCATTGGCGCGGAACCCTGCTGGTTCCGGGGCGACAGATCTTTGTCGCCCGGCTGGATGGCACAATCTGCGGGTCGGCCCAGCTCCATTGCCAGCCGCGCAACAATGAAGCCCAGGCCCATTCCGGCCAGCTCTCTTCCTTCTTTCTAGCCCCCTGGGCGCGAGGGCATGGGCTGGCTGCACAGATGGTCAAAGCGGTGGAGAAAGCGGCAATTGACCGCGGCTTGAGTGTGCTTAATCTGGATGTGCGTGAAACCCAGAAACAGGCGATCCGGGTTTATGAGCAGGTCGGTTTTACCCGCTGGGGCACTCAGCACACCTATGCACGTGTCAATGACCAGTGGGTTGCGGGACATTTCTACAGTAAAATTTTGAATGCTTCCTGAGGGAGATAAGTTGTGATTGTGTTTCCGGCAATTGACCTGAAGGACGGCGAGGCTGTCAGGCTTCTCAAGGGAGAGATGAATACCGCTACGGTGTTCAATTCCAATCCTGCTGCTCAAGCCAAGGAGTTTGAGGACGCGGGGTTTCAGTTCCTGCATATGGTTGATCTGAACGGCGCTTTTGAAGGCCGCCCGGTCAATCGTGCCGCGGTCGAAAAAATTGTGGCGACGATTTCCATGCCGACCCAGCTGGGAGGCGGGATTCGTGATCTGAAAACCATCGAGCAGTGGCTGGAGGCCGGTGTGTCCCGGGTTATTCTCGGAACCGTCGCAGTGAAAAACCCGGCACTGGTCATTGAGGCCTGTAAATTTTTTCCCGGCAAAATCGTTGTCGGTATCGATGCCCGTGGTGGCATGGTGGCGACCGAGGGCTGGGCTGAAACCAGTGACCTGGAAGCGACTGAGCTGGCGCGCAAGTTCGAAAATGCCGGCGTTAGTGCCATCGTCTATACGGATATTGATCGGGACGGCCTGTTACAGGGCTGTAACGTCGAGGCGACAGCGAAACTGGCCCGGGCAATTTCGATCCCCGTCATTGCTTCGGGCGGGGTTGCCTCGGTTGAAGACATTCGTCAGCTCAAGGCGGTTGAAGATGCAGGGATTGAAGGGGTGATCTGTGGTCGTTCGATCTATGACGGCCGGATTGATCCCCGGGAAGCGCTTTCGATTGCCAGCGGGGGAAAAGCTGGTGGAGTCTTCGCTGCTGGTCAGAACACTGCGGGATAATTCTGGAGAATAAAATGCTGAAAGCACGAATTATTCCCTGCCTTGATGTGAAGGACGGGCGCGTCGTTAAGGGGGTCAACTTTGTTGGACTCCGCGATGCCGGTGATCCTGTTGAACAGGCCCGCCTGTACGACAAGGCCGGAGCAGACGAGCTTTGTTTCCTTGATATCACCGCCAGCCATGAAAAGCGCGATATCATGCTGGATGTGGTTTCCCAGACGGCTGAAGAATGTTTTATGCCCCTGACAGTTGGCGGGGGAATCAGAACGCTTGAGGATATCCGGGCGCTGTTGCTGGCGGGAGCTGACAAAGTTTCTATCAATACGACGGCTGTGACAAATCCCGAATTTGTGCGTCAGGCCAGTGAAAAATTTGGCAGCCAATGCATTGTTGTGGCGATTGATGCCAAGGAAGTTGCACCGGGAAAATATGAAATTTTCACCCATGGTGGTCGCAAGGAAACCGGACTTGATGCGGTTGAATGGGCCCGGAAAATGGAAAGCCTGGGGGCGGGAGAGCTGTTGCTGACCTCCATGGATCGCGACGGCACCAAGCAGGGGTATAATCTGCCTCTAACCAGAGCCATTGCCGACGCGGTGAGAATTCCGGTTATTGCATCGGGTGGTGTCGGCAACCTTGATCATCTGGTTGACGGTGTCCGGGAAGGCCATGCGACAGCGGTTCTTGCGGCCTCGATCTTCCACTTTGGAACTTACAGCATTGCCGAAGCCAAGGAACATATGGCCAAAGCTGGCGTTGCTGTGCGCCAGATCACGGAGGATTCTGATGTCTGACGGGTTTAACGAAGGTATTTCTGCAACGATTCTGGATGAGCTTTACAAGGTTGTTCTCAGTCGCAAGGGGGATGACGCTTCTCAATCCCATACTGCCAACCTTTTTTCCAAGGGGATTCACAAGATCTCGCAGAAGGTTGGGGAAGAGGCTGTTGAGGTGGTGATTGAAGCTGTTGCCGGCCCTCGTGAAGGGGTGATCTCTGAATCAGCCGATCTGCTCTATCACATGATGGTGCTCTGGGCAGAACGGGGTATCCAGCCTGCAGAAGTCTGGTCAGCACTTGAGGGGCGCAAGGGGATTTCCGGAATCGCCGAGAAAGCCTCCCGCAAGGGTGAGTGATTCCAGGTTCTTGACCAGAAAGCTGCTGATCTGGTTAAGTTATTTTCCTGAGTAGTTCTTGACTCAATTTCTGGCAGTGACTGGCAGACATTCTTACATTACGGGAAAGCAGACAATGGCATATGATTCGAACAATATTTTTGCAAAAATTCTGCGTGGCGAAATTCCTTGCACCAAGGTTTTTGAAAACGAGCATGTTTTTGCGTTCAATGACATTGCGCCAAAAGCACCAGTACATGTTCTGATCATTCCCAAAGGAGCCTATGTCTCTTTCGCAGATTTTTCGGCCAAAGCCACGGCTGAGGAAATTGTTGCGCTTAACCGGGCGGTCGGCGAGATTGCGCGGGAAAAGGGGATTGATGTAACCGGGTATCGCCTGCTGGCCAATCATGCAGAGCACGCCAGACAGGATGTACCGCACTATCATGTACACCTGCTTGGAGGTGTTGATCTGGGGCCTTGTTTCTAGGGCTCCTTATTTCTTCGATCTGAAGAAAAGAACCTGGGGCTGGCTGTCCCAAGGAGGTCAGGAAAATTTTTGGAGAAATCTTTCTTGATATCACCCGAGATATTTCCGCAGTTTGCGATCATTTGAATTGACGGCAAGGTTTTCCGGGAAACGCAGCACGATATTGGTGCCCTGCCCCGGATTGCTTGTCAGTTGCAGGGCACCCCCACTGATTTCCACCAATGATTTGGACAGGGGTAAACCCAGGCCGACACCGCCATATTTTCGGCCAAGTGAATCATCAATCTGGGTAAAAGGTCGGAGTGCCAGCTCTATTTCATCCTTGTTCATACCGATCCCGTCGTCTTCAATCCGGATGGTATAGCCGCTCTTGTTCGAAAAATTGGCCGCAATCCGGACAGTGCCACTGTAGTCTGTAAACTTGAAGGCATTTGAAATCAGGTTTGACAGAATCTGCTTCAGACTTTTGGGGTCAATTCTGATGGGCGGGCAATCGGGCTGGATATGTGTGCTCAGGCTAACTTGATTTTTGGTGTTTTTACTCTGGACCAGCCTGAGAGTATGATCAATGGCTGAAACAAGATCAACATTTTCAGGGCTGATATAGTATTCTCCGGCCTCGATCATTGTAAGATCTAGGATATCATTGATCACCTCGAGTAGTTGATTGCCACTTGCATTGATATCATTTGCATATTCCTGATATCTGGCATGTCCGAGGGCTCCGTATATTTTTTGGGCCATGGCTTCGGAGAACCCGATGATGGCATTCAGTGGTGTGCGCAATTCGTGACTCATGGTGGCGAGAAAGGCTGTTTTTGCTCTGCTGGCTCTTTCGGCATGATTCTTTGCTTTTCGCAGGGCGCGCTCTACTTTTTTTACCTCGGTCAGATCGACGTCAATACAGTACATTTCCTTTTTATTCTGGCCATTGGTCATCAGAACGTGACTGGAATAGACCGGTACAGCTTTTCCAGTTTTTGATTTCAGGGTGATTTCGCCTGAAGGAATAGCTGTACCCTCCCTTAGCCAATGGGTATGGGCTTTTATGATGTTCTTGCGCAGAGGATCGGGGATGATCAAATCTTCCAGCAATCTGCCATGGGCTTCTTCTTCGGAATAGCCGTATAAGCTGGTGCTGGCACTGTTCCAGTAAATAACCCTGCGATTTTGGTCATACCCCTGAACGGCGATGTTTTGCACCTGATCAAAGATGGACCGAAAGCGTCTTTCCGGAACAAGCTCGCTTCCCTCCTGCAAGGGAGCACAGGCCAAAGCTTCAATATAACCTTCTATGGCTATTGTTTTTCCTCTGGAATCTTCCAGAGCAATACAGCTTTCGCTGATCCACTGCACAGAGCCGTCAATTTTGTATACCTGGAAGGGGTGTGATTTGACTTCACCTTCTTTTTCAAGCCGCTGCAAGAAGATTTGCCGACTGCCGGGGTCAAGAAAAATACTGTGGCCCGGCTTTGTAACATGCTCATAAAAAAGGTCTGAATCAGCGGTGCCGAAAATGCGCATCAGAGCTGGATTGGCGGCCAGAAAAACACCATTTGCATCAGCAGAGTACATACCAAGAGGACTGTTATGGACCAGTCGTTCGCAGTCGTCCAAAATTGTCTGGTATTTAAGGTTACCGCCGTTTGAGACGCTCATACCGATCCTGTTTACTATTGCGACAGTCGTTCGGGAGACCTTCAGTATACACACATTTGGGTTGTATTATCAGTTAAAAAATATAAACGACCTCTTGCTGTTATGATGGTTAGTTATTGTAATCATTTGTTATAATAATGAAATTCTATAACTATAGGTCGTATTATTTATTTAGTTTGGCCTGGAGTTCTATTGGTGTAAGGGGACAGAAACAGAAATGTCAGCCCCTCTACAAGACCTTGTTTCGGCGATATCTCAGAGCTTCTGCAATGTGGGTGGAGGCAATGTTTTCACTGTCTGCCAGATCCGCGATTGTCCGCGATACCTTTAACACCCGGTGGTATGCCCGGGCAGACAGCCGGAATTTTTCTGCTGCGTTTTGCAACAGACTGGTTTCCTCCGGGCCAAGTGCTGTGACCTCTTCAAGAATTTTCCCCTCAGCTTCAGCATTACAATAGGGGCGCTGTTCTTTGGCAAAGCGGGCATAACGTTTGATCTGACGATTTCTGGCAGCCTGGACCCTGGCAGCGATTTCCCTGCTGCCTTCGCCTGGCGGCGGAAGAGACAGATCCTGCGCCCTTACGGCAGGAACATCGAAATAGAGATCTATCCGGTCATAAAGCGGTGCCGAGATCCGGGCCTGATATTGCTGGCTACAGCGTTGTCCTCGGCCACAGATTTGGGTGACAGGGTCAACCTCGCCGCAGCGGCAGGGGTTCATGGCTGCAACCATCTGAATCCGGGCAGGATAGGTGATGTGGGCTTCGGCCCGGGCGATGGAAATATGGCCGCTTTCCAGAGGCTGTCGCAGAGTTTCCAGTACTGATCTGTTAAATTCGGGCAGCTCATCGAGAAAAAGAACTCCCCGATGGGCCAGAGAGATTTCTCCCGGTCTGGCTTTTTGTCCTCCACCTACAATTGCCGGAGCTGAAGCAGAGTGATGTGGATCGCGGAAGGGGCGCTGATTTTTTAGAGCGCCGTTCTTCAGCAATCCGGCGATGGAGTGAATCATGCTGACTTCAAGAATCTCTTCGGGAGTCATTTCCGGCAGTATCGAGGGAAGCCGGGAGGCCAGCATGGATTTTCCGGCTCCGGGCGGGCCGTTGAACAGCAGGTTATGTCCGCCAGCCGCGGCAATCTCCAGTACTCTTTTGGCTGTTTCCTGTCCCTTGACATCTTTCAGATCCGGCAGATGCGGACGGTCCGTGTTGTGCGATGGCATGTCGGCTTTTGGCGGGCTGAGGATTTGTCTGCCATTGATGTGATTGATCAGGGAAAGGAGGTTTGCAGGGGCCAAAATATCGAGCTTGTCGATCCAGGCGGCTTCCCTGCCCTGAGCTTCGGGGCAAATCAGGCCGCGTTCCTGTTCGAGAGCATGAAGGGCAGCGGGCAAGACACCGCTGACAGCGCGGATGCTGGCATCCAGTGCCAACTCGCCAAGGATTGTATAGTCCTGTAATTCCGCTTCCGGAATGATTTCCATGGCACAGAGAATTCCCAGTGCAATTGGCAGATCAAAGTGGCTGCCTTCCTTTTGCAGGTCGGCGGGAGCCAGGTTAACGGTTATCCTTTTTGGAGGGAGAGCCAAACCGATGGCTGTCAGGGCGGCGCGTACTCTTTCCCGGCTTTCAGCCACGGCCTTGTCCGGCAGTCCTACCAGTGTGAATGTTGGTAATCCGCTGGAAAACTGGACCTGGACATCAATCGCCCGGACTTCGATGCCTTGAAATGAGACCGTCTTGAGCTGCACTGTCATGTGAATTTATACATGTGATTTTACGCCATCTCACTTTATGTTTCTGGAACAAAAAAGGAACATAACTGTAGCATCAAGTATTGTTGTGCAGAAGGTTTTTCAACCATTGTGAAAAGGGGAGTTTAAAAAACTCCTGCTGCCGGGAAGCTGAAACGGTTACAGTCAGTTAAGCTGTTGTTTCAAGATAACAACAGGCTTCCTCAATCTGCTCCTCGCTGAAAACAGTGATCCCGTGGTTGCGAAGAAGCTCCGTTACCTTGCCAGCGCCCCTGACTTTGGTGCCGCTGAACTGTCCATCATAGATAAAGCTGCTGCCACAAGACGGGCTGTTTTCCTTGAGAATGGCCAGCGTGATTTTTTTGTTCTGGCAAAGCTGCAAGGCGATTTCTGCCCCTCTGTCGAAAGTATCGGTGAGATTCTCCCCCTGATCTGAAAGAACCTGCCCCTGATGTATCTCTGCAGGCGGGCGCGGAACGGGGAGCCCGGCAGCCATTTCAGGACAAAGAGTAACAACCCTGCCCACAGCCTGCCACTCGAGCAGCTGTTTGTGGCCCCTGCTCGCGTAACGTCCATCGTAGCGCACAGCCTGTCCGAGAAGACAGGCACTGACCAGTATTCTGGTTTTGTGGGTTGGTACTTTTGATGAGGTCTGGTGCAACAAATATTCTCCCGAATCACCCTAATCAGGTGTCCTGTGACAGGAATTTTGACATGAGCACCCGTGGGTGAGCTTCGAAACCAAGCTTCTGATATAGCGCGTGTGCCCGCTGATTCCCAGTCTCTACCTCGAGAAAAACCCGAGTTGCCCCGAGCTTGCGGGATTCCTGTTCGGCAAAGGCAATTGCCTTACGTCCGATGCCCCGGCTTCTGTGTTCCGGAAGAAGGTAAATTTCGTCAATACAGAATTCACGTCCTCCGGCTTCCAGGGCAAAGCCCAGACAGACACAGAGATAGCCTATAGTGGTCTGGTTACGTTCGATAATCCAGAGGCGCACCAGCGGATCGCCCGCCAGGACGGCGTCGATTGCCGTTACGATCCTTGGCAGACCATAACTGTTATCATCTTCCCGGTAATAGGCTGATGCCAGGGCGATTACAGTTTCGCGATCAGGATTCTCTATTAAACGAAACCCCAGATTGGTTTCGGAGGGCAGAGACATTTTTTGTGCTCAACAGAAGGCGTGGGTTGAATTGTTCAGGAGTATCAGGTTTCTGTCATTTCCTGGGGCAGGCCGTCAGCCAGGTCGTAATAGTCCCCCTTGAACTGGCAAAAGATATGTTTCTCTGCCTTCAGGTTTGTCGGCTCGTCCAGGCTTCCGGCTGATACGGCGATATGATCTTTCCAGGTTTTGTGCCGGTCTGCCTGCCAGAAAAGCGCGGAACCACAAGACTTGCAAAAGCCGCGCCGGGCAAAGCCCGATGAGACATACCAGCTTAGCAAATCTTCCCCGCGGGTTATCCTGAATTTGTCGATTGGGCACTCTGCCGAGGCCCAGTAGTGCCCTGACCAGCGGCGGCACTGTTTGCAGTGGCAGGCACCAACGGCTTTGAGAGGTGCTTTGACTTCGTAGCGCAAGCTGCCACAGAGACAACCGCCAGTATGGTTTTGTCTGTTATGATCATCCTGATTGTTCATGTCATTATCTCGTGAAAGTTTCAGAACAAAGAATGAACATGTCAAATTCGTAGACATCTGTCAAACGGGTCGTTGAAGCGGCAGTTATCGCGTTGGCGCTCCGGCAAAGTAACAAACCCCGCCAAAAAGGCAGGGTTTGTTGTGTTGGTGTTATTTTATTTTTGTCGGGAGGCTGCTGTTCAGCTTTTGGCCCCGTTGTTGAGCGGGATTTCCACGTCCTCATGATACATCCGGTCATAATCGACCAAGATTCCGTAATGGGGATCCCCTTCCCTGTCTTCCTCGACCATGCTGACGGATTTTTCCAGCAGATGGCGACAGTCAGGGCTGAGGTGGCGCAGATGCAGAGTTTTGCCGTATTTGGTGTAGCGGTCTGCCAGCGCATCAATGGCTTCCAGTCCCGAATGATCCCAAACCCGGGCATTACGGAAATCGACCACGACATCATCGGCATCATCCTGCGGGTTGAAAAGATCGCGGAAGGAACTGATAGAGCCAAAAAACAGCGGGCCTGTGATTTCATAAACCGTGGTTTTCCCGTCTTCGCTGGTACCGACACGGGCATACATGTGTTTGGCCGAATTCCAGGCGAAAACCAGAGAGGAAACCAGAACACCGACGATCACGGCAATGGCAAGATCCGTTGCGACGGTGACGCCGGAAACCAGGATCAGCACAAAAGCATCCGATTTGGGAATCCGGTGCAGAATCCGGAAGCTGGACCATTCAAAGGTGCCGATGACCACCATGAACATAACGCCGACCAGAGCCGCCAGCGGAATCAGCTCAATCAAATCTGAGGCAAAGAGAATAAAGATCAGCAGAAAAACCGCACCGGTGACGCCGGAAAGGCGGGCTTTCCCGCCTGATTTGATGTTGATCATGCTCTGGCCGATCATGGCACAACCACCCATGCCGCCAAAGAATCCTGTCACGAGATTGGCAAGCCCCTGCCCCATGCATTCCTGCGAGGTCCGGCCTTTGGTTTCGGTGAGCTCATCAATCAGGGTCAGGGTCAGAAGCGATTCAATCAGGCCAATCGCCGCGAGAATAAGCGAATAAGGCAGGATGATATAAAGAGTTTCCAGATTGAAAGGTACCAGCGGGATATGGAATTCCGGCAGACCCCCGGCAATGGAGGCCATATCACCCACCGTCGGAATATCAAGCTGGAAGCCGATCACCAGCCCGGAGACAACAACAATGGCAACCAGGGGTGCCGGGATCAGCGTTGTTACCCGTGGCAGGAGGAAGCTGATGGCCATGGTGACCGCGACCAGACCAAGCATGATGTAGAGGGTTGATCCGCTGAGCCAGTTGCTGGAAGGATCCGTCGGAATCTCCTTGAACTGCGACAGCTGCGCCAGAAAGATCACGATCGCCAGTCCGTTGACAAACCCGAGCATAACCGGGTGCGGTACAAGGCGGATAAATTTCCCAAGCCGGAAGACACCGGCCAGAATCTGGAAGATCCCCATCAGGACAACGGCAGCAAAAAGATATTCAACGCCGTGGGTAACAACCAGAGATACCATGACAACGGCCAGAGCCCCGGTAGCCCCTGAAATCATTCCCGGGCGACCGCCGACAAGGGCGGTGATCAGGCCAACAATAAAAGCTGCATAAAGGCCGACAAGAGGTTCGACCTGAGCGACAAAAGCAAAGGCGACGGCTTCGGGAACAAGGGCGAGTGCAACGGTCAGGCCGGAGAGTACCTCGGCCTTGATGTTGCGGGGATCACAAAAATTATAGGCTTTCATGTAGCGTCCGATCAGATCCATCCGGAGATCGCCAGTAATCGTTAAGGCGATCAAAATAAAGGGCGGCCAATTCCAAGTCACCGTTTGGCCAATTCTATAATTGGTTGGGAAAAGGAGGCCGCCGCTTCTCTGTCTGGCGCGCTTGTAGCAAATTAATTGCTGGGAGAAAATAACTAATCTCGCTTGTCGGCTTTATCTGAAAAATAGAGGGATTGTGCCCCGTTATTAAGGTTTCCAGAATGCCGATTTTGCCGGAAGGATTCTAAAACTAGAGCTCTTCAATCGCGACATGGTCTGCTGACCAGTTGCCGGGCCAGACTTCGGCAGAGCCTTTTCTGAGTTTGCGGATTTCTTTCAGCGGCAGATCATGGGCGATGATCAGGGGCCCCAGTCCGACAGTCGTGTCGTCAGGTTTAATCTCGGTGGCGATACCGTTGTGTCCCAGGCTTTCCTCACAGGGAAGATAAACCGCTGCCGCGGAGGTGTAGTTTTTGCGTTTCCCGCCGAGAAAGGGTGTTTCCCCAATCGGACCAACGACCGCAACGGCACTGAGCAGCTCCACGGCCCGGGCCTTGGCACAGCCGAATACCCGGTGGTAGCCGGCAAGTTTTGATGTCATGGAAGGTACAAGGATGAGATCGATGTTCTGGTCAGCAAGCAATATCGACAGGGCAGGCATCTCGATATCGAGGCAGGTGAGGATTGTCATGCGCAGTCCGCGCCAGGAAAAGACTTTCAGCTCCTGTCCCGGGGTCAGGCACCAGGCCTCCTGATTGCTTTCGCTCGGGGTCAGACTCAGTTTGTCCTGGGTAATCAGGCGGCCATCGGGCAAAAAGAGGTGGGCCCGGTTATAGTGACCGATATTGTCGTTCACCGGGTGTTCGCCGATCTCGTCCTCTCCCTGGACCGTTACCGGGAAGGTTCCGGCGAGCAGCGCCATGTCATAGGTCTTGGCCAGACCCTTGAGCCGTTCAATGGCTTCACGGGCCTGCATGGCCATCCAGGGGATTTCTTCATCGGGCTGCAAACCGGCCGGGGCAAAAGACATCCACTGTTCGGACACATATTCGGGCATGACCAAAAAGTCAGCGCCGGCATTTTTGGCCTTTTCCATCTGGAGATTCACATGCCCGGCCCAATCAGCGAGTGATTTGATCGGCGATTCCAGATTAACGGCCCATAAAGCCAGATTGAGCGAAGATACGTTCACAATACACAACTCCTGTCCTATAGCTAAAATATGGCACAGGCGATGGCAGGTGAAGAACAATTTCTTTTCTGCTGAGTCACTTTGGTTTGGCAGGGGCGGATAAAAGCTTTAAAAAGGCGCTGAAACCAAGAGGCAGGTTTCGGATTTATGTTCATTTACAGACTGAAATAGTTAAGTCTTCGTCATAAAAACCTGAGTAATATCACGCTGTTTTTGGGGTGTTATTATTATTCGACAAGACTGACTTAATCGCTAAATATAATTCTGGCAAGGACCCTAAAGAGCTGATGACTGATTTTGGCAATACACTGGTTGTGACAGGGGGCGGGCTTGGGGATACCCTGTTTCACCTCCCCTTTATCCGTTCGATCCAGCAACAGGCCAAAGGCAGGTCTGTGGTTCTTGCCTGTAAAAAAGGGCGGGAAATTAGCGAGCTTTTTGCCGAGGTTGATCTGGTGCGTTCGGTTTTGCCCATAGCCAAAGATCAGGATGTATCAGGGCAGGCTGATCTCTTTCGCCTTACGCGTTTGATCCGCAAGGAAAAAATCGAGACGGTATTTGTCTTTCACAAGTCCAAGGGGATTTCCTTTGCAACGTTGCTGGCGGGGGTCAGAAATCGCTATGGTTATTATTTTAAAGGTGGAATCAATCGCTGCTTCTTGAACAAGGGCATCTGTGTTGCCAAAGACGTGCCCCTGCCCGCTTTTATGAGCCATGCGGCGCTGGTGATGGATGCTGCCGGAATTTCCTATGATTGCAGCGATGTTGCTTTTCGTCAGCCTGAAAATGTGGTGGAGCAAGCCTTTCAACAGCTGGAGCTTGATCCCGCTATTCCGATGGTTGCTCTTGGAATAAACTCAAGCGCTGAATACAAGCAATGGGGTGGCGAAGGCTATTCCGCTGTTGCAGAGCGGTTGCTGGCGGCTTTTCCGGGTAAAATTTTGCTGTTCGGCGCCGGGGATGTAAAACCTGTTGCGCAAAAGATATTGGCGCAGACGGCCAGTCCTGAGCGTTTTGTCGATCTGACAACCCGCAAGATCGCGCTTAATCACAGTCACGCCTTGCTACAGAAATGTGCTTTCTATGTGGGGAACGATAGTTTCGGGCTTAATCTTGCAGCCATGTCGAGCCAACCTGCGGTCGGGATCTTTATCAAAAGCTACCACTTTGCCTATTCGGACTGGATCAAGCCTGTGATTTCCAGCAGTGATGATATTCATGACATTTCAGTTGAGATGGTTTGGAACGAGGTGGAAAAACTGCTGCAGGCTGAAAAACACTGGTAAAATATTAAGTTCTCTGGTCGTTCAGAAACAGAAGGCAACAGCTTTTGTTGCCTTCTGTCGATAACAGATTAGCGCACCAGTTTTTCTTCGATTGCGTCCCAGATATCGGCTTCGAGGGTTACACCGTTGAAACGGTTGATTTCCTGGATACCTGTTGGCGAGGTGACGTTGATCTCGGTCATGTAATTGCCGATGACGTCAATGCCGACGAAGATCAGACCTCGTTCTTTCAGGGTGGGGCCGATGGCGGCGCAGATCTCGTGGTCCCGTTCCGTCAGGCCAATGGGGTCCGGGCGACCGCCAACATGCATGTTGGAACGCGCTTCGCCGTCGGCAGGAACCCGGTTGATGGCACCGGCAGGCTTGCCGTCGATCAGAATAATGCGTTTGTCGCCTTTGCGTACATCAGGCAGATAGAGCTGGGCGATGATCGGCTCGCGGTAATGTTTGTCAAACAACTCGTACACCGAGTTGAGGTTTTCATCCCCCGGTTTGATATGGAACACACCTGCGCCGCCATTGCCGTAGAGCGGCTTGACAATGATGTCCTTGTGCTCTTCCCGAAAAGCCTTGATTTCCTGGAGATCATTGGTGATCAGCGTGGGCGGCATCAGATCAGGGAATTCTGCAATGAACAGCTTTTCCGGGCAGTTGCGCACCCAGGTGGGGTCATTGACCACCAGGGTTTTCGGGTGAACATGATCAAGCAGATGGGTGGCGGTGATATAGGACATGTCAAAAGGGGGATCCTGTCGCATCAGGATCACATCAATGTCGGCCAGATCCATCAGGCGTGCTTCACCCAAAGTAGCGTGATTTCCTTGTTCCCGACGAAAGGTAACGGGACGACAGCGGGCATAGACCTTTGTCCCCTTCATTGACAGATCTCGGGCGAGATAGTGATACAGCGTATAGCCGCGTTTCTGTGCTTCCAGCCCAAGAATAAAAGAACTGTCGCCATCAATGTTAATGGTGGAAACAGGGTCCATCTGAATGGCAACGGAAAGTGTCATGGTCTAGGGTCCGTATCTGGTCAGTTCAGTTGTGTTTTCAGCTTTTGCAAAAGCCGGGCTGCTTCGGGATGACCTCGGGGATCTTCCTCAATCATTAAATAGTGTTCAAGCGAACGGATTGCAGCCACCATATTGTTTAAATAGGCCTGCATCATCCCTGCTTCGCGCCAGATCGAGGCTTCTTTCGGCGCGATAAGCAGCATCTGATCAAGAACCGCCAGGGCCTTTTCCGGATCTTCAGCTTCGATCAGGCGGATTTTTACGTTGTTTTGCAAGCGCAACAGAATACCTCTGTTGCTGACCTTGCGGCAATATTCTGTTTTAAGTTCGCTGTCCGGACCAAGATATTCTTTCAGCGTGTTTCTGAGCCAGAAGCTGTTGCGGATTGAGCCCTTGTCAAAGGGATCAATGATCTCCCTGTCCTTGCCATGGTTGAAACGCAGGAGGAAATGTCCGGGAAAATTCAGGCCGTCGACATCCCAGCCCAGGGAGCGGGCAATGTGGATATAGAGAATTCCGAGAACAATCGGCAGGCCCTTGCGCCGGTCGATAACGGTCAGAAAATTAGCATTTTCAAGATTGTTATAGTTGTCCTTGTCCCCGCTATAGCCGTGCAGATCATACAAGACTGTGCCAATTGCCTGGAGGCAGTCAGTCAGGCGGGGCGGGCCATCACGAGGCGGGAGCTGTTCAATCAAGCGTCGGGTATCGGCAACAAGGCAATCCAGATGATCGCGATAGCGGTCCAGCGAAATTTCTTCCTGATCGCCGACAGCCAGCAGCAGCGCGGATTCAGCCAGATCAATGTCAGCATCTTCAGACTTGCCGATGGCCTGGAGACAGTTTTCAAGATCATCCCGGTACAAGGGGCGTCGATCGATCATTAATTTCTGGTCCAGCATAGCCGAGGGGACAAAAGAGGAATAACCGAAAAAGGCTATTCCTCCGGAGGGTGGGTTACTCTGATCGCGCGGGGTCATCTTTCAGGACGACGTAACTGACGACCCGTTTCACATAGTCAATGTCCTTGGCATGTGCAATGGCCCGGTTAAGTTCTGTCTGGTCCTGGGCGATCCCCATAAGGTAGATGTTCTGGTTGACCGTTTCGACGTTATAGTTGATCGAAGTTATCTGTTTGTCGAACAGAAGTTTTGATTTCAGCTGGGTCGCAATCCAGACGTCCTGGGTATAGTCAGTGAAACCGGCATCATTATTGACTTCGATCTCGTTGACAACTTCGCGTACCCCATTGGCTTTCCAGGCTTCCCGAACGGCAATAACCCGGTGGTCAGGTTCCTGAACATTGCCTGTCAGCAGTACCTTCCCTTCGGTCACAGCGATATTGACATGACGAAAGATATTCAGATTTTCCTGAAAAAGGTTGTCATTAATCGCGATCTTGATCTGGGCATCACTTACGGTCTTGGTGAAAGGGCGTTCCTCAAGAGCAGTTGTTGTTGCAACAGCCCCGGCACCAACTGCAGCGCCCAGAGGGGTGCAGGCGTTCAGGGTTGATAGCCCCAGAAAAACAAAGGCGATCGGGGTTATGATTCTTCTGTTCAAGCCAGCACGCTGTTCTGTCGTGCGTTGCTCGGTCCCCTTAACGGTCATTGTGATCTCACTCCTGAATGACAATTCTTTACGTTTCAAGCAAGGCAGCCTCAAGGGTTCTGCCATGCATTGGTGATATGTTGGGGCCAAACTGTGGCGCCAATAAGGATAGCATCAAATCTGGCATCAAAAGCAGCAAAGGCTGGATTTTGTGTCAAAAAACGGCTGGCAGTCCGAAAAATCCGGATTTGCTGTTTTTTTGCTATGGCTGCAGCAGCCTCTGCTGTGTCGGGACGTTTTTTGACCTCGACAAAGCAGATGGTATCCTGCTTTACGGCGATAAGGTCGATCTCTCCAAGAGCCGTTTTATAATTTTTTGCAACAATTTTGTAACCTTTCAGACGCAGATACCACGCCGCGATCATTTCGGCTCTGACGCCGCGGGTTCGAGCGGCCTTTTTTGCCTTTGTTGAGGGGCTATCCATGGATATACTTCTGCGTTAATGAAGGGGCTTAATTTCCTGCTTTTTTGGTGAGATCCAATGCCCGCTGATAGATTTTTTTCTTTGGCAGGCCTGTTGCTGTGGCCACAATTTCTGCGGCATCGCGCAGGGAATTCTGCAGCAGTGCATCGCTGATCTGTTCATCAAGGCTTGCATCTGTAATTGCTGCGGCGGCTTTGCCAGGTGGACCAACCACGACAACGATCTCCCCTTTTGGGCCCCCGGCTTCGGTGTAGTGTGCTGCGAGATCCTGCAGGGAACCACGCCGGACTTCCTCGAATTTTTTGGTCAGCTCTCTTGCAACAGCGGCGGGACGGTTGCCGAGGACGGTTGCCATGTCGGTGAGGCTGCTGGCCAAACGGTTGGCTGATTCAAAAAAAATCAGGGTAGAGGGAATACTTTCGAGCTCTTTCAGATTTTTGCAGCGTGCACCGGTTTTGCTTGGCAGAAAGCCGTTGAAGAAAAATCTGTCCGAGGGCAAACCGGAAAGCAGTAAAGCAGTCAGGGGGGCTGAAGCTCCGGGGATGGAGATCAGGTCGATTCCCTCGTCAATGGCCGAGGCGGCAAGTTTATAGCCGGGGTCGGAAATCAGCGGCGTCCCGGCATCGGATACCAGAGCCACGACCCCGCCATTTTTTACCTTTTCAATAAGCTTTGGCCGGACCTTTTCCGCATTGTGTTCGTGATAGGCGATCAGAGGTGCGGTAAAACCAAAGGCCTGTGCCAGTTTTTTGGTCACCCGGGTGTCTTCGCAGGCGATCAGGTCTGCTGCAGCCAGGATTTTTTTTGCGCGATCAGTCATATCGCCCAGGTTGCCGATAGGGGTTGCAACAAGGTAAAGTGCTGCATTCAGTTTTTCGGCTGACTTTTCGGCCGATTTTTCGGCTTCAGGTGCAGATCTCCTGTTGGCTTGATCCTCCGGGAGTGCTTTATTAGCCCCAGACGCATGACTGGCGGGACGATTTCGAGAGGGTGAGGGTTTTGAACTCAACGTTGGCAACTTTCCTGGTTGGATTTTTTGCGCGGTTTGGCCGCAAGGCAGTATCCCTGCCCCTGATTCTGGCAACTTTACTGATTGTTTCCGCCTGTCAAACAACCATGAAAACAGGACCTGACGCAACGGTTGAAGAACCGCCTGTCGCAGAATCGACCACGGATGCTGAAACAACGCAAACCGAACAGGATGCTTTTGAGGCACTGGAAGCTGAAGGCGCGACGGAACAGGAACCTTTTGCGGATCTGCAGAACCAGCCTCTGATCATCGGGGACTATAAAACCAAGGTCGGTGTTCTGCTGCCTCTCAGCGGTCGGCACCAAGAGGTTGGTCAGGCGCTGATGAACGCGGCCCAGCTGGCCCTGTTCGATCTGGCGGGTGAAAAATTTGAGCTTGTGGTGCGCGATACTGCCGGCACAGCAGATGGTGCGCGTCGGGCTATGGAAGCAGTATTGCAGGAAAAAGTTGATCTTGTGATCGGGCCGTTGTTTGCCACGTCGGTTTCGGCGATTACACCTCTGGCACGGGCGGCAGGCGTCAGTGTTCTGTCTTTTTCCAATGACCAGGCGGTTGCAGGTAACGGCATCTATGTTTTGGGCCTGACGCCGGAAGAACAGATTCGCCGGGTTGTTGATTATGCCGCTTCGCAGGGCGTGCGCCGGGTGGCGGTCTTTGCCCCGGATGACGACTATGGGCGACGGGTTGTCAGTGCCTTGCAGATTCAGTCCTACGGATCAGGAGTCGAGTTGGCAAAACTGAGTTTCTTCAATCCGAATGACCCGGATCTCAATGACGAGGTCAAGGCGATTGCCAGCTATGACCAGCGTCATCAAGCCCTGATTTCCCATCGGGCCCAGCTTCGGGCTAAAGGAGATGCAGCCTCGCTCAAAGCTCTGCGTCGCCTGACCGGACGCGATACCCTCAACCCGCCGGGCTACGATGCGATTATTGTTCCGACCGGGGGCAAGCAGTTACTGACTATTGCTCCTTTGATGAACTATTACGATATTGATCCCAGCCAGGTTAAATATATTGGAACCGCCCTGTGGAATAATCCGAAGCTGGGCCGGGAACCTGCCTTGGTAGGCAGCTGGTATGCTTCTCCGTCGCCAGCTCACTGGGATGGTTTCAGTAACCGCTATCAAACTCTTTATGGCAAAGAGCCGCCGCGTCTCGTGACTTTGGCCTATGATTCAGTGGCGCTGGCTGCTGTTGTTGCAAGGCAGGCAGAAAGCCAATCCATCAAGACCAGTTATTCACAGCAGGTTTTGACCAACCCACAGGGCTTTTCCGGACTGGATGGTGTGTTCCGGCTGCATCCCGATGGCCGTAGCGAACGCGGACTTGCCGTGCTGACACTCAAAAGGGATCTGATTGAAGTGGTTGATCCGGCACCAGCCAGTTTTGCGCCTCTGGTCAACTAGGTCAGGCTGATGAGCACAGCAAATAAGCATGAGGACTGTTTGCCCGGCGAAGGAGAAGCCGTTAGCGAACAAGATTGCTGTGCCGGGTTGCCGTACCTTGATCGTGCGGGGCTGGAAAGCCTGAGCGGCATTTTTCACACTCTCGGGGACGAGGGGCGTCTCAGGCTTTGTCTCTGCTGTTTTGCGCAGGCCTGTTCGGTTTCCGAACTTTCGCAGGCAACAGGTCAGTCCCAGTCTCTTACCAGTCATAACCTGAGGCAGCTCCGTGATGCCCGGATACTGGTCGCGCGCAAAGATGGCCGGCGTGTGCTCTATGAACTGGCTGACCAGCATATCAGACATGTTATTGCCGATATGGCGCATCATGTTCTGGAAGAGAACGCTCCTCAGTGAGCTGTATAGTTTTCGCCAGGTTATTTTTCCTGTTAATTTTCAATCTGGTTTCTGATTAACAGCCAGAGGCAATCTACAGAATTTCCAGTTTGCGAATGGCAGAGATTCCCCTGCTGTGTATAGTGAGGCAGATTTGTCTTCTCTCAAGGGATGAAAATGTTGTCACTGAGTACACTTGCCCTGATCGGTATCGGGGGTTTTCTGGTTCTGTTTCTCTGGGCGGTTGCCATCTACAACAAGCTGGTACGCTACCGACAACAGGCAGCTGAGGGCTGGAGCGGTATTGACGTTCAGCTCAAACGCCGGGCCAACCTTATTCCCAATCTGGTTGAAACGGTCAAAGGCTATGCGAGCCATGAAAAATCGACCCTTGAGGCGGTAACAGAATCCCGGGCGCGTTGCACAGATGCTGTACGGGGAGCTGTTCCGGAACGGGGAGCGGCAGAAGGGCTATTGTCACAGGCTCTGGTCGGGCTCTTTGCAGTGGTGGAAGATTATCCTGATCTCAAGGCCGATGAGAGTTTTCTTGGATTGCAAAAATCCCTTTCGGAAATTGAGGACAATATCCAGATGGCCCGGCGTTATTACAATGGTACGGTCAGGATTCTGAATATTGCGGTAGAATCCTTTCCCGATGTGTTGATCGCCCGGCAGTTTCGTTTTGAACGGGCGGAATATTTTCAGATAGAAGATTCACACGACAGGCAGGTTCCGGGGGTAGCATTATGAAATGTCATTTGATCAAATTATCCAGGGTTATGGGATTTGTTACGGCGTTTTTCCTGGTTTTGAACGCAGGTGAAGCCCTTGCTTCAGCCAAGGAGAAAATTCAGGATTTCACCTCGAATATCGTGATTCAGCGCGACGGCAGCCTTCTGGTGACAGAAACCATCAGGGTTTATGCGGAAGGAGACCAGATCAAACGCGGTATCTATCGGGAATTTCCAACCAAATATACGGTAAAGGGGTCGAAGTATCACATCGGATTTGAGCTGTTGTCCGTACGGCGTGACGGGAAGGCTGAGTCCTATTTTACCCAGGATCAACGCAATGGTGTGCGGGTTTATATCGGCGACAAAAATTACTTCCTTCCTGACGGGGAGTACAGTTACGAAATTCAATATCGTACAACCCGGCAACTGAGTTATCTGGCTGATTTTGATGAACTTTACTGGAATGTAACCGGGAATGGCTGGGAATTGCCAATTGAGAAAGTGACCGCCAATGTGTTCTTGCCTGACGGGGCAGAGGTTCTGAACAAAACGGGTTATACCGGGTATTTCGGAGATAATGGTAATGCCTATAGCAGTTTTGTCTCCAAGGGGCTTGTGACTTTCCAGACCACGGAACGTCTCTATAGAAACGAAGGACTAACCATTGCTGTTTCCTGGCCCAAGGGGTTTGTCGCGGCCCCCAGCCCGGAAGAACGGGCAGCATTTTTTTTTAATGAAAATATTGGACTGATTCTCGGGGGACTGGGGCTGGCGATAACGCTTGGCTATTTCCTTTTGACCTGGGTTGCTTTTGGTCGGGATCCCAAAGGCGGGGTTGTCATTCCGCTTTTTTCGGCACCAAAGGATTTGTCTCCGGCTGCCGTCGGTTTTCTGGCGAACGGGGGATTCCGCAATGGATTTGATCGCAAGAGAGCCTTTTCGGTCGCTCTGATCAGTCTGGCGGCAAAAGGATATATCAGCCTTTCGAAAGAACTGGACGGCTATCTGATCAAACGACTGTTGGTAAAAGGTAAAGATGGTCCTGACCGATATCTTTCACCCGGAGAAGAAAAAATTCTTAACGGGCTTATCCCCAGAGTAGGTGACCAGCACCTGATCGAACAGGTCTATCGTTCGTCTTTTTCTAAAGTCTATGACGCCTTTACCGATATCTTGAGCAAGGGGTATGAAAAAGGTTTCTTCTCACGAAATTTCGGCACCTGGCTGTTTGGCGCTATTCTGGGGGGGGTGTCCATTGCTATTGCGGTTATGTTTGAAGACATGGATAACAGCCTTCCCCTGTTGTTCATGCTGTTTTTCATGACAATGTTTCTCGGGATTTTTCTCTCCGGGCTAAAGCACTGGCTGTCCCGCGAGATGTTGCAAGGCGGGGTTCCCAAGGACCAGGCGGAGATACTTTCGCTGACTGTGTTTTTAATCATTCCCGTTGCTGCCTGTTTTGTTGCCGCCCAGATCACTGATTCCCTGCTTTCTGACAATCTCTATGTCCTGATTGTGGTGATTTACGCGGTGATACTGCTGTTTCATTATCTTATGGAGGCTCCGACGGTCCGGGGGCGCAAGATGATGGATGAGATCGAGGGGTATAAACATTATCTTACAGTGGCTGAAAAAGATCGCCTTGCCTTGATCGGGGAAGAACCCGAACTGACCAAAGGAGAGTTTGAACGCCATCTGCCTTTTGCCATGGCACTGGGTGTGGAAAAACAGTGGTGCGAACGTCTGGAATCGGTTGTCTGGGAAGGGAATGAAGAGAAGGGCGGGACTTATCAACCCGACTGGTACAATGACAATAGCTCTTATTCCTGGTCAGGTAGTGGCATGAGCGGGCTGGTTGCCGATATTGAAAGTGGTGTCAGTCATACAGTCTCAGCGGCTTCTACACCACCAAGCAGCAGTTCGTCTTCATCTGGCGGTTTCTCCAGTGGTGGCGGATCATCAGGCGGTGGCGGTGGCGGTGGCGGTGGTGGCGGTTGGTAAAAGACCGGGCTTGACGAATCATATATATGAAAATATATTCATATGAATAATTATTCATATTAGGTGTCTCATGCAACAAAGTCTCTCCCTGTCTGACTATATGCCCGAAGCAGCCAACTGTGGTGACTGTCGGGAAAAAATAAGCGAGGGAATGTCCGCGATTCCCGGTGTTACGCAAATCGAGGT
The DNA here is from genome assembly GCF_000374005.1 of Kiloniella laminariae DSM 19542. Taxonomy (GTDB): domain Bacteria; phylum Pseudomonadota; class Alphaproteobacteria; order Kiloniellales; family Kiloniellaceae; genus Kiloniella; species Kiloniella laminariae. The sequence goes on from NZ_KB893134.1 coordinate 171,350, forward strand.
GACGCGTAACAGTGTCAGCTGGCTAGGCACGGATGGCTTAAAGACTGCCGTAGAGAAGTTGCTAGGGGAGCTGAAAGACCGTCATCATCACCGGACCTGGTCAGTGCAGGGAATGGATTGCCCCAGCTGTGCCAAGAGTATTGAAAAGGCGATAGAACGCCAGCCGGGGGTCCACTTCGGGCGGATTACCTTTGCCCGGGAGAGACTCTCAGTTGATTTTGACCCGGCTGAGATTTCCCAGGAACAGATAAAAGGCGTTGTCACCGGGCTTGGTTACAGCCTTGCCGAGATAACGGCCAAGGGGAAGTTGCAGCCTGAAGCCGCTGTTTCGAGCAGCTGCTGTGCTTCTTCTCAAGTGGCGACAGGATGTGCCGGGGCAAAGCACAGTGCAGTCCATGGAGACAGCCATGATCATGCAGACCAGAAGGCAGGAAAGATCCCGTCAACAGCATCGGGATTTTTCCGCGATCCGGCCTGGCGCAAAGTTGTCCTGACCGGGCTGGTTCTGCTGGCTGCGGTCGCTCTGTCTGAACTGTTGCCAACATTTTTTGAGGGACAGGCGCGGGTTTTCTATAGTGTGGCCGCGCTGATCGGTCTGCTGCCGATCCTGAAAAATACTTTTCGCTCGCTGCGTTTTGGCCAGTACTTCGGGATTCAGACTCTGATGTCTGTGGCCGCAATCGGGGCGCTGGTTATTGGTGAAGCACTGGAAGCCTCCATGGTGCTGTTTCTGTTTCTGATCGGTGAGGCGCTGGAGAAGCAGGCTGCGAGCAAAGCCCGGGAGGGTATCTCTCTGTTGCTCAACCTGCAGCCGCGAACGGCTCATCTGGTGCATCTGGGGGGAACAGACGATGCTCATGAGGCGGGTGATCACAGTCATGAAGTACCTGCCGAGAGTCTGTCGGTTGGTAATGTGATCGAGGTTCGGCCGGGGGAAAGGTTGCCTGCGGATGGCGAGATCCTGGGCGAGCTGGCAATTCTTGATGAATCAGCCCTGACCGGAGAGTCGATGCCGCGCAACCGGGAAAGGGGCGAGACGGCTTTTGCCGGGGCGCTGGTGCTCGAACGGTTGGCCCGTTTCAGGGTTACGTCAGAAGCCGGGGATAACACGCTTGACCGTATTGTGCGGATGATCGAGGAATCCGAGGCACACAAAGCCCCGGTGGCCCGCTTTATTGATCGTTTTTCCAGTATCTATACCCCCCTGATGATGCTGGTTTCGCTGCTGGTTGCGGTTGTACCGCCCCTGTTGTTTGGCGGCGACTGGAGCAGCTGGATCTACAAGTCACTGACATTGCTGATTATCTCCTGCCCTTGTGCGCTGGTGATCTCGGTCCCTGCTGCGGTGACTTCTTCGCTGGCTGCTGCGGCGCGAAGTGGCCTTCTGATCAAGGGCGGGGCGGCGCTGGAAGCTCTTTCCCGGGCAAAAACCATTGCCTTTGACAAAACCGGGACTCTGACCGAAGGACGTCCCCAGATTACCGACGTTGTGGTCACACAGGGCGAGGAAACAGAACTGCTGGCGCTGGTTGCTGCAGTTGAGCGTGGATCAGGCCATCCCCTGGCCAGAGCGTTGGTCAGTTATGTGGAAGGCCGGAAGATTGCCATTCCAGCGGTAGAAGATGCCCAGACAATTGCCGGAAAAGCAGCCAGGGGGCGGGTCGGGCAAAGGGAGGTGATGGTGGGATCACCGAAACATTCTGCCGCGCTTCTGGTTGCTGCGCCGGAGCTGGGGCACCAACTGGCTGAGCTGGAAGAGGCTGGCAAGACGGTGGTGGTGGTCACGGTTGATGATCAGCTTTGTGGTTTGATTGCCCTGCGGGATGAACCGCGGGCCACGGCGATATCCGTGATCGGGGAGCTGGCAGGGCTTGGTCTGAAAACGGTGATGTTGACCGGAGATAACGCGCGGACGGCGAAGGCGCTTGGCCAGGAACTGGGTTTAAACGTTCGGGCAGAGCTGTTGCCGCAGGATAAACTGACCGAGATTAACCAGCTTTCGCTGGAAGGTTCTGTGGTGATGGTTGGCGACGGCATTAACGACGCCCCGGCACTCAAGATTGCCGAGGTGGGGATTGCCATGGGCGGGGGGACGGATGTGGCCCTGGAGGCCGCGGATATTGCCCTGATGGAAAACCGTCTTGAATCTCTTCCTGCCCTGTTGCGCCGGGCGCGGGCGACCATGGCGAATATACATCAAAATGTTGCCCTAGCGCTGGGGCTCAAGGGCCTGTTTCTGGTGACAACCCTGCTGGGTATGACAGGCTTGTGGATGGCCGTGGTGGCCGATACTGGGGCAACTGTGCTGGTCACCCTCAATGCCCTGCGGCTGCTGAACCGCAGGGCATAGCAGAGGTCAGGCCCAGTTTTTGATCGAGAGAATTTTCTGGACGGCCTGGTAGTGATCGGTATTGAGCAGGGGAAAACCCTGCTGTACCGCCGTTTTATAGAGCCTCGGGTCAAGCTGGTCCGGGGCAAGACGGCGGTCTCCGCGCCCGAGATCGAGCAGGGCCGGGATGTTGTGTTCAGCCAGAGAAAGCGAGGCCCGGATATCGGGCAGATAGAGCCCGGCAAAGCCGATCAGCTGGTCCGGCTTTGCGCCGCTGTCGAGCACAGATTCCAGATCGGGCAGATCAAGTTCGGGAACAAAGGGCACAAAATAGACCAGATCGGGGGCAAACTTCAGGAATTTCAGCAGGTTTTTGCGGCCATAGGCGCTGACAATTACCCGGGCTTCGGCCTTGTGTTCCCTGATTTTGGCGATGACCTTTTTCGGGGAGGCTTCTTTGATATCGAGCCAGAGGACTGCGCCGCAAGATGACCAGACGAGAAAGTCGTCAAGCGAAGGAATCCGGTAGCTGGTCTGAGCCCCTTTGGCATCAAGAAGATGCAGGTTGTAGATGGTTTCAGCCGAGGTTTCCCGAACCGGGCCTTGTCCACTGGTGCCATTGTCGAGGGTTTTATCATGGATACAGAAGAGTTCCCCGTCTGCAGAGGTTCTGACATCAATCTCGATAATCGCCGGACCATTTCTCAGGACTTGATCAGCGCTTTCCAGGGCGCATTCCGGCCAGAGTCCAGTCGGGGAGTAGCCCGCGCGATGGGCAATGATCAGAGGCTGCTTCAGGGCAGAAAGCCGGGTGTAGCGGGAGAGCTCCTTGGGGGAGGAAAAGCGGCGGGCAAAGGTCGGGGACAACACAGAGGCCTCAACCAGATTGAGGCTTTGGGTTTTGTTGTCAGCGGTTGCAGAAAAAAAGGTCGGAAGAGAGGTCTTTAAAGAGGAATTGCGGGACATGATGCTGATCTCTCGTGTGATCGGTCTTTGGTGCCCGCGCTGATAAAGGATCTTTATGACAGTTCTGTCTTTATCAACATGACGAAACGATGAAACTCAGCTTTTTTCCATATGAAGGTATTTTTCCAACTGCTTGAGGACCAGTTCCAGTCTGGCTTCGGGAGGCGGCGGGGTTTGCGGGTCGATCAGTGGTTCGCAGAGAGGATCGAGAGCTGCATTCTGGAATTCTAGTGAAAGGCTTAGGCGCGGGCCCTGGGCTGTACGATGGCTCCTTCCGCCCCAATGGTAGAGGTCCTGGCGCCAGCCGAGCAGGGAGCCTGCTTTGGCCGGTAGGGCGAGGGCATCCTGAAGCCGGATCTGGCCCTGATCGGTCAGGAGTGGCTCATAAGTGTTTTCACAGCTTTTGGGCAAAATCGACATACAGCCATTTTGCAGGGTTGCGTCGGTCAGGGGCAGCCAGAGGCTGAGGGAGACCAGCATTTCCTGCCCATAGAGGTTGATGACGGACTGATCGGCAGAGTCGCGGTGCGGGGGCCAACCCGTTCCTTTTCCGGCTTCGATATACCAGGCCCAGAAGTGGGGCAGTATCCGGTACTGGTCCCCGAGATAGTGGGAAAGAAGAGGCCTGGCGCGGAGAAACAGCTGCCAGACTTCGTCGTAGAGATAGATAAAAGCCTGGGGCAGGTTGTGCTGCTGAAGGCGGGTCATCGCCTGGCGCAGCGGGGCCAGCTCTGATTCCGGATAGAGCTCAGGACAAGAGAGATAACCGTCCTGCCAGAGAGTATCAGAGACCTGTTCCAGACAAGGCTCGTCAATTCCGGGCAGGGCGGGACTTTCCTTTGGGGTGTTGGTGATTGAAAGTTCCGGGTTGAGCTTGCGCCAGAAACCGAGATCCCTGCATTCGGGAGGGAGGGAGCAGGAAGGCATGGGAAGACAAGCTCAGCTGGAAGAAGATGCAGTGAGGGCCCGGGCCAGGCTTGCGTCGAGAATCGCGCCGGCCATGGCTCTGGCGGTATCGGTCAGCAGCTTTCCGTCATCAGTCTTGGGACCCTTGAGCTTTTCAAGAACATAGTCCTCTGGCAGATCAGGAATTTTCGCGGCGATAACATCAGGGTGAGCTTTGAGTTCCGCGATCAGGGCGATACAGCCAAGCCACTTGCGTACGAGAGTCTCAATCACCCGGTTTCTGTCTTCGGCGATGAAGGCGAGCTTCTGTTGATCCGAAAGTTCGGCAAAACCTGCTTTTCTGGCGGCTTGTGACAGGATGATTTCGGCGGCTTTTTCCAGATTGATCATGATTCCTCTCTCTTTATGGTCTTGTCCCAGAAACTCTGTGCCAAGGCAATCTCAATAAGACGGGGTCGCAAAAGTTAATATCAGATACAAAGCCCCTGAAGCTGATTAGCAGTGTGAAGAGAGGTGCCGAAAGGTGGGAAAAGAACCATCGCTGGAGCTGAGGGAATAGCAGTAGGTCATGAAAAAATCCGGTACGGCAGCCGCAGTTTCATCGTCACGGGTAAAGGGCAGCATAAGGCGCAGGTATTCAAAGCTTTGCGGGTCCAGAGTATAGCTGACATGCCAGAGCCGGGGCTCTGCAGCCTCAAGAGTGATTTTGAATTCCTGGAAATGGTTCTGGTAAACTTCTGAGGGTGTGCCGTCGAGGATGCTCAGGCCGTGCAGATCTTCGTTGGAAGTCGCAGAAATTTCTGTGCCATCAAGACGGTAGATAAAATCCAGTGGCTGCTGGAGGACCTCTATGATGCAAATCCGCCCCAGATGTGTTTTAAAATCTGCGGGGTTCATTATTCTTTTTAACGGCAGTTTGTTCTCGGCCCGGTACAGATCCCATAGATCAAGCAAGGTCTGGATCTCCTGGGGAGCGCTATCCAGATCTACCAGTGCAGCATGATATTTATAATCGGCCATTATATGTTTCAAACCTGCTGATCGTCAGAGCAGAACAGTTCGTGGTTGATTTCCCAGATTATCCACAAGGGCTGCTATCAATCATCACCTGCAACTATAGAGAAAAGCCCTTACTGATTCCTGAACAGTTCCAGGGGCTACTGTCAAAAAGATCAGCTTGCCTGCTGGCCTGTATTGCGGAATCAGCCCAGCAGATAAGACAGCAGGGTATCCAGCCTTATTCTTCCTGCGGCTGTTGCGCTGATGACATCGTCATTTTTGACGAGTAAATCCTCGTCGCAGAGGGCGGTTAAACGAGAGGCAGGGATCAGCTGTTCCAAATCTTGTCCCGTTTCCAGCCGGATTTCCGCAAGAGAAATCCCTTCTTTCAGGCGCAGACCCATCATAATCATTTCCTCAAATCGTTCCCGATCCGAAACAATATCAAAATTTCGGGTGGCATGGGCAGCCTGTTCCACGGTTTCGAGCCAGATTTCCGGCGCACGGTGCTGGCGGGTGGCCAGTTTTTCTGTGCGGCTGCCAGATCCGGAGGAAGAGTCATTTGGGTTCAGGGTCAGGCGGCCATGCGCGCCGGGGCCGATCCCGATGTAGTCGCCATAGCGCCAATAGGTCAGGTTATGGCGGCTTTCTTCTCCGGGGCGGGCATAGTTTGATACTTCGTAACCGGGCAGCCCCTTTTCGGCCATGATCTCGTTGGTCAGTTCATAAAGTTCTGCAGCCTTGTCCTGATCGAGCTCTTTCAGTTCACCCCGACGCCGCGCAGCATGAAAGACGGTGTTTTCCTCGATTGTCAGCTGGTAGAGCGACAGATGACCAGTGCCTTCGCCAAGGGCACGTTCTAGTTCGCGCTTCCAGGCCTTGCGGTCCTGTTCAGGCCGGGCATAGATCAGGTCAAAAGAGAAACGTTCAAAATTTTTGCGGGCGATATCAATCGCGGCCAGAGCTTCGCTGGCAGAGTGTTCCCGACCAAGAAACTTCAGGTCGTCGTCATTCAGGGACTGGATGCCCAGAGAAACACGATTGATCCCGGCCTGACTGAAAGCGGCAAACTTTCCGGCCTCAACCGAGGTTGGATTAGCTTCAAGGGTGATTTCGAGATCATTGCGCGTGGGCCAGAGCTGGCGGATACGATCAATCAGTGCTGCTACTGTTTCTGGTGCCATGAGCGAAGGGGTACCGCCGCCAAAGAAAACCGAACTGACAATCCGGCCTTCGCCACCACGCTGTTTCAGCAGCTCGGCATAGTGGTCGAGTTCCTGCAACAGTGCTGCCCGCCAGCGACTTTGTGAGACATCTTCCCGGACATGGCTGTTAAAGTCGCAATAGGGGCATTTTTTCAGACAGAAGGGCCAGTGGATATAAATCCCGAAACCTCGTCTTGCCGCTGCAGGGACTGTGCCTGGGCTTGTTTGTTGCATCTATTAGTTCATCCCGTGAAGTCACCGGGGTCTAATGGTGGACACCCTCTTGGGTGACTTCAGTTTAGCACAGACTTGTATAACAGTTTTATCCAGCAGGATTCTTCTGCTTGTCAGGCTGTGAATTTATGCTTGACCAACAGGGTAAAGGCGCGGGCCCGATGGCTCATGGAATGTTTGCGAACCGGGTCCATTTCGCCAAATGTAATGCTTTCCCCTTCGGCCTGAAAGACCGGATCATAACCAAATCCCTGATCCCCGCGAGGGGGATGAACGATGGTGCCATCCACCCGGCCTTCAAAAACCTCGGTTGTACCATCGGGCCAGGCGAGGCAGAGCGCGCAGATAAAGTAGGCTGCGCGATTGTTGTCGCCCTGTGCCGCCGCCGCAGCGAGGGCCTGTTCTACTGAGGTCATGGCCAGGGAAAAATCTTTGGTCGGTCCTGCCCAGCGGGCAGAGTAAATTCCGGGATCACCGTTCAGGGCAACAACGGCGAGACCACTGTCATCCGAAAGGGCTGGAAAACCAGATTCCTTTGCTGCAGCCAGGGCCTTAATCCGGGCGTTGGCGGCAAAGCTGTCGCCATCCTCGATCGGTTCCGGCAGGCCGAGATCACCAGCCGAGACAACATCCATGCCATAGGGGGCGAGCAGTTCTGCTATTTCCCTGAGCTTCCCGGCATTGTGAGTGGCAAGAACCAGTTTCCCGCTGTCCAGGGGACGATTCAGGTTTGATCCTTGCTGGGACTGTTGTTCGGACATTGTGTTTCCCTGTGTAGTCTAGAGGCAAGGAACTCTGCGCTGCCCAAAAGAACAGCAGCAGAGTTATCCTATCAACTTAGGCCTGGCCGATGGCCTGTTTTTGCAGAATCACCAGTTCGGCGATACCTTTTTCGGCCAGATCCAGCAGGCTGTTGAATTCGTTCCTGGAGAAGGGTTTTTCTTCGGCAGTTCCCTGGATTTCAACAACACCGAGATCTCCGGTCAGGACAAAGTTTGCATCGGCCTGGGCGTTGGAATCTTCGGGATAATCAAGATCCAGCACAGGTGTGCCTTCGAAAATGCCACAGGAAATGGCCGCAACATGGTCGGTCAGGGGAATTGAGTCGATCATGCCGATTTTCTGCATGTGCTGGAAGGCCAGATGCAGGGCGATAAATCCACCGGTGATAGAGGCGGTTCGGGTGCCACCGTCAGCTTGCAATACGTCGCAATCAACCTTGATCTGGCGTTCGCCAAAACCGCCCATATCGGCCACTGCCCGGAGAGAACGGCCGATCAGCCGCTGGATCTCTTGGGTTCTGCCGGACTGTTTGCCCTTGGCAGCTTCACGGGGTGAGCGGCTGTGGGTCGCACGGGGGAGCATGCCGTATTCGGCTGTGATCCAACCTTTACCCGTGTTGCGCAGCCAAGGGGGTGTGCCGTCTTCGACAGAGGCTGTACAGAGAACATGTGTGTCCCCGAATTTGATCAGACAGGAGCCTTCAGCATGTTTGCTGAAGTTGGTTTCGATGGAGACCTGACGCATCTGGTCTGGGTTCCGGCCTGATGGACGCATGGCGATGCCCTCAATTGATGATTGGTAAGATTGAGCGGAAGCTACCCCATGCAATGCCCTGCGTCCAGTCCCGGCACGTCTTCTCAGTGCGTCTTCCCGGATTATCTGCACAAGTAGGATCAGCTGTCGGGTGGTGTCGGTAGTACGGGTTTGGCGGCGACAAATGAATCGGTTCCTCTGAGACTGCCCTGTTCAGAAACTGAAGTTGCGCGTGGACGTATGACCCTGAAGGAGAGGAAGAGGGACAAGAGAACCAGAGGGACAAAGGCGATATGAACCCAATAGGCCGTTGCTTCCAGAACAGCCAGTGTGGCAGTGTCGCTGAAACCTGCCATCTGTGCGGGGATACCCGCCAGGGCCGGGCCAAAGGCCCCGCCGCACATGAGGACGGTCGGAATGGCCCCGGATCGCCGGTCACGCTCTTCCGAGGGGCCGGATTCAATTATCCGGGAGGAAAGATCGGCCCAGAAAATACCAAAACCTGCTCCGGCAAAGAAGATTGCGACTGTCAGAAGCCAGAGAGGGCCGGAAAAGAGAAACAGGCTAATACCATATAAACCAATGGCCGAGGTGCCGATCCCGATGGGGATCAAGAGAGGCCGCCAGCGTACGGTCTGAGAAATTCGAGCGCAGATCATCGCCGCGATAGACCAGGACATGGATTCCCAGGCAACCAGATAACCTGCATTGAGAGGAGTTAGCCCATGCACGGTCTGGAGCAGATAGGGACCGTAGACAACAAAAGAATAGGTAGAAACGGATGCCAGAAAAATAACCAGTAACCCTGTCCCTGCCGGTGTGGTGAAGTTGATCCCTTCCCGAGGAAGGAGAGGTGATTTGGCAAGCTTGTCCCGCTGCAACAGCAGGAGCAACAAGAGAAAGGCAACGCCGAGCAGTGGCAGTGACCAGTCCGGCTCCAGTCCGGCAATCGCAATGGAACTGATGGCCATGACCAGAATAATCAGTCGCAGTATGGGAAGAGCGGCGAGTTTTTCTTTTCTGGACGTGGTGATGGTTTCCTGTTCCAGCCGGGCTTTTGGGGGGAAACACAGGCGTACTGCAACAACAAAAAGCAGAGCAGAACCAGCAATAAGGTAAAAGGCCAGCCGCCAGCCGACTGTCTGGGCAAAGAAACCTCCTGCGAGAGGGCCAGTGAGGGAGGCGACAGCCCAGACGGCAGATTCCCAGGCAAAGACTTTGGGCCAGTGGTGGCGGGCAAAGAGATCACCGATCACAGTATAGCAGGTTGCGAGAATCAGACCCCCGCCTGCCCCCTGGATCGCCCGGGCGAAGAGGAAAAAAATCATATCTGATGACTGGGAAACCAGAAGGGCGCCGAATGTGAAGACCAGGCCCGCGATAATCATGGTTTTGCGTCCCCCAAGGCTGGTCTTGAGCGAACCGCCTGTGAGGGAAAAAATAATTGCCGCTGTACTGTAGACCAGGGCCGACCAGTTGATAAAATTAATGCCCTGCAAGTCACTGACTGCAGAAGGCAGCAGGGTCGAGGTAATCAGGTTATTCAGGGCGTAAAGCGTTATGCCACAACAAACAATGACCAGATGCAGGATATTTTGCGGGGTCATTTTCTGTTCTGCCTGTGCTTGGCTGTTTGTGCCTGCAGATTGTGAAGAGTCTGACATACTCTCGATTCCTGTTAATTAAAAAAGTAATTTCTTTTCATATTATCCATGACATAAAATACATTTAAAAAGCAATATCTTTTTAAATGTATTTTGATCGTGTATAGTCATCAGATGCAAAACCTCAGCAAAACAGAAGATGCTATTCTAGCACTCTTGAAAGCCCGTGGCCCCCTGTCCGCGAAGGATCTCGCACGACAGATGGAGATGACCGCTATCGGCATGCGCCAGCATCTCAAGCGCATGCATGAGCAGGGTATGATCCAGTCACAGAGTGAAGCAACAGAGAAAAGAACAGAAAAGTCAGCGGGAAGACCTGCTCTGGTCTGGGAGCTCAGCCCCCGATCCCATAACCGGTTTGGGGATGCACATGCGGTTTTGACCAAAGAGCTGATCGAGGGCGCGCGTGCAGTATTCGGTAATGAAGGTGTCGAAAAACTCGTGGCCTATCGCGAGCGACAAACCCTATCGCATTATCAGCGTGAGATGGAGGGGGCAGAGACGCTGGAAAAGCGGGTGAAAAAACTGGTCGCACTCCGTCAGGCTGAAGGCTATATGGCCGAGGCAAAAAAGGCTGATGAAGGGGAGGGATATCTGTTTATAGAAAACCACTGCCCGATCTGTGCAGCAGCCACCATTTGTCAGGGTTTCTGCCGGGCTGAGCTGGATGTTTTCCGCAGCATTCTGGGGGAGGATGTTATGGTTGAGCGGGTAGAATATCTGCTGGAAGGCGGCAGGCGTTGCAGTTACAGCATTCTTCCAAAAGGAAAAGCGGACTCATTTGTTCGGAATGAAGAACAGACCACCGAGAAAAAACCGGTTTCTCCCCGTTATCTTGTCGTTTCCTGAGGGCAAAAAAACATCCCGCCTCTGATCTATCCATTAGAGGAAAGCCGATCAGAGACGGGAAGAAATCATTGAATTACACTAGATGCAGACGCAGGCGAGTGGCGGGAAGCCGTTAAATCCTACGGAGGAATAGGTCGTGGTGTAGGCTCCTGTTGAATGCAGGAGAACCTTGTCGCCTGCTTTCAGATCCATAGGCATCATATAGGCCGTGTTCTGGTACAGGATATCCAGACTGTCACAGCTCGGTCCGGCCAGAACCACAGGTCCGGTTTCTGTACTGTGTTCTTTGCCGGGAACGGAAATAGGGTAGCGGATAGCTTCACCAATGCATTCTGCAAGGCCAGAAAACAGGCCAATGTCCAGATAGACCCAGCGCTTTTTATCTTTGTCTTCCTTGCGTGAAACCAGAACAACTTCGGCCTCAATAACACCTGCATCCCCAACAATATAACGGCCCGGCTCTACGATCATACGCAGTTTGCTGTTGCCGAAATGTCCATCCATGGCTTTGGTAATTGCCTGGCCATAGGCCTGGGCATCAGGGATGTCGGTGGTGTAATGGGCAGGGAAACCACCGCCCATATTGACCAGAGTCAGCTTGATACCGACGCGGGCCAGATCGTTGAACAGCTTTTCAACCTGGCTGAGAGCACTGTCCCACTGGTCAAGGTTGGTCTGCTGTGAACCGACATGGAAAGAGAAGCCAACAGGATTGAGCCCGGCTTCCTTTGCCTTGACGATCAGACCATAGGCCATTTCTGTCGAGCAGCCGAATTTTTTGCTCAGGGGCCATTCAGCACCGTCACAGTTGACCAGGACACGACAGAAAACGTCGGAACCGGGCGCGTGTTCTGCCAGTTTGCCAAGCTCTTCGTCACTGTCGAATGCGTAGAGGCGGATACCTTTTTTATAAGCGGCGGTAATATCGCGTACTTTTTTGATGGTATTGCCGAAAGACACACGATCCGGGCTGATTCCGAGATTAAGACAGAGGTCAATTTCGTTCAGGCTGGCGGTATCAAAGCAGGAGCCAAGCGAAGCAAGGCGCTTGATAACCTCTTCGTGCGGGTTTGCTTTGACTGCGTAGAAGATGTCTGCCTGTGGCAAAGCCTTGTCCAAGGCACGATAATTTTCTTCAACCCGGTCGAGATCTACGACCAGATGGGGAATAGAAAAATCCTGATCGGCCAGAAAAGAAGACATGCGGTTGTTCAAACGCCCACTGGTCATGGGAATTCTTGGTTCTGCCGGCAAATCAGGGTTTGCCTCTTCTTCTTCCAGCTGGATCGTGTGAATGTACTGTGTAGTAGGATCTGCAACCATTAAGTAAGCTCCCTCTCGGTGTCGGGCTCTGCCGACAAGGCCAAAAAGGACGCGTACGTCGTAGCGTAACCTGCTGGGGTCATATGACCTTGGGCCAGTGGCACGTGCGTGTGCGTCGTGATCTAAGCGCGGTTGTTTAAGACCAATCGTTTTTCAATGCAAGAACTTTTTGGCGATGAAAAAAAATTCTTAATATATTGTTTAACATCAAATAGTTAATGAATCATTTTTTCCATAATAAATGCCGTGAATCTGAAGTTAAAAGTGTCAAAAAAAAGTGACAGACAGTTCGATAAAAAACGGGATCAAGCTCGGCCTTGATTCATGTCCGGGTGATCGACTTGGATCCAGGTGACAGGGCTGGCAGTAACACCCCAGAACGCGACCCGTTGACCGAACCCTGACGCGTCACTACATTTAGGAAAGCTGTGAAGAAAGGTCTTCTTGTGAAGACCTAGCCTGACGGAACGGATATGGTGGCAAGTTCAGCCGGATAAACCAGCATCCGGTTTGATGGCAGATAAAGGTTTGGACAACTTGGTAAAACTGAACAGTTCTTCTTTGATTACCAGTGTTGTTTCCGGGATGAATGACCGTTCGCGGGAGATATTCCGGCTGGTGGTCGATGCCTATGTTGAAACTGGCGAGCCTGTGGGGTCCCGGACCCTGTCGCGCCGCCTGGGCATGGACCTTTCGCCCGCGACCATCCGAAATGTCATGGCAGATCTGGAAGACATGGGTTTGCTTTTTGCCCGCCACACCTCTGCCGGGCGCTTGCCTACGGATATGGGGTTGCGTCTCTATGTAAACGGGTTGCTGGAGCATGGGAACCTGAGCAAGGATGAGCAGGCCCGGATCAAAATGCAGTGTGCCGCAGGAGGGAAATCCCTACCGCAACTGCTGGAAGAGACCACGGGGATGCTTTCCGGTTTGTCGCAGTGCGCCGGTCTGGTTTTTGCCCCGAAGCTCTCGGAACCTCTCAAGCATATCGAGTTTGTTTCGCTTGGTCCGGGGCGGGCGCTGGTGGTACTGATTTCTGATTCCGGCACGGTAGAGAACCGGGTTGTCGATCTGCCTCTTGGCTTGCCGCCTTCTGCCCTGGTTGAGGCATCGAACTACCTCTCGGCCCGCCTGATCGGTCGAACGCTGGAAGAGGCGATTGTCGAGATCGGGATCGAGTTACAGGAACACCAGCTGCTTCTGGATGAACTTTCGCGCAAGGTTGTCGAGCTTGGACTGGCTTCCTGGGCCCAGGACATGAACGGGAATCCTGGTGGTGCCCTGATCGTGCGGGGGCAGGCACAGTTACTTGAAGACATAAATGCCCTTGAAGATCTGGAGCGGGTTCGCCATCTGTTTTCTGCATTGGAGAAAAAGGAGTCGCTGGTTCGTCTGCTGGAGCTGACAAAAACAGCGGAAGGGGTCCAGATCTTCATCGGTGCTGAAAACGAATTATTTGCCCAGGCGGGGTGTTCTGTAGTAATGGCACCTTACAAAAATAGTCGGCAGCAGGTCGTTGGTGCCATCGGTGTGATCGGCCCTACCCGGATCGACTATGCGCGGATTATTCCCATGGTTGACTATACGGCCAAGATCCTTGGCCGCATGATCGGCTAGGAGATCCTGTGTTAATGCTGGGTGCTGATACGGGCCTGATCTCCGTCATGATAACAGTTGAAATTTAAGAGTGGTTTGCAGAGAAATGCCTAAAACGGAAAAGCAGAATTCAGAAGAGAACATCGTTAGCGAAGAGCAGATGCCCCAGGATTTGGCCGGGGATTTTGATGGTGATCTTGCTGAAGATCTGGCCGAGAATCTTGCCAAAAATCTTGCGGGTGCAGAAGCAGAACAAGCCGCGGATAGCGAACTGGAAGCCGAAGAGCTGCCCAAGTCTTCTGTTGCGGCGGATGCAGCCAGAGTTGCTGAACTGGAGCTGGAGGTTGTCAAGCTGAAAGACCAGTTGCTGCGGACGATGGCCGAGATGGAAAATCTGCGCAACCGTACCCGCCGCGAAAAAGAAGATGCAATTAAATTTGCACCGCAAAGACTGGTTACCGAACTGATCGGTGTCATGGATAACCTGCACCGCGCACTTTCTGCCGTGCCAGAGGCTGCTGCTGAAGAAAATGACCAGCTTAAAACCCTGCGTGACGGTGTCGAGATGACCAACCGGGAAATGCTCAAGGTGTTTGAACGCCATAACATTACCGAGATCGAGGCTTTGGGCAGTCGCATGGACCCGCACAGCCACGAAGCGCTGTTTGAAATTCCGGATCCATCCCAGCCGGAAGGAACAATCCTGCAGGTTATCGAACGTGGATTCCGGCTGCATGATCGCCTGCTGCGCCCTGCCCGTGTCGGGGTTGCCAAAGGTGGACCTGCTGGTCCAGCCAAGGTTGATACAACCGTTTAACCGGAATGGTTACGCCGGTGCAACGCATCGGCTGTGGTGACTATGATGTCTGGTATCTCTGTCTACCCTGATGGCGACAGGTCTTTGCGGCTGTCTTCGTCGGGGTAGGTGACCCGGCGCAGGGTCAGGTTGATTCTGCCCCCGTTTTTTAGCAGCTGGCTTGAGCCATAGAGAATGCGGTCAATACCGTGATAGGCATTCCTGGCTTCTCCCGACAGAATAATGACATCCCCTGACATCAGCTTTAAAGAAGATGTCGGGTCTTTTCTGCTGGTCCCTCCCAGGCGGAACAGGGCGGTATCCCCCAGAGATACCGAGAGAACCGGCGCAGAGAAATCCTGTTCGTTTTCATCCCGGTGCAGCCCCATTTTGGCTTTTTCATCGTGATAGTGGTTTAACAGGCAGCATTCCGGGGGGGCCGGATAGCGGGCATGCTGTTTCCAGATCTGGAGAAGCTTGTCCGGGATTGGCATCCAGGGACTCTGGGTTACGGGATGTTTGGCCTGATAGCGATAGCCGTGGTCCTTGTCCGACACCCAGCCCAAGGGGCCAAAGTTGGTCATCTGCACGGAAAAAGGCCGGCCACTCCCGGGCATCCTGGGCTGAAACAGGGGTGATCTTCGGATTTTTACCCGTAATTCGGCGAGGAGCTGTTCCTGTTCATCCCGATTCAAGAGCTCGGGAAGGTATCTGAAACCTTCAATCATTCTCTTGAATATCCCCTTTGGGAATACTTCCTCCAAGGAGATCTCTTCGGGCAAGTTTTCCCTGAAGGATACCTTTCCCGGGCGGGTTTATCTTGCTGAAAACCAGACGTGTTTTCACGATTTGGGGACATTTCCGGAGCCAGGTAATCGCTTGTCCTCCCGTTTTTCCAGTACGCGGATGGCAAGAAACAGCAAGCCGCCGATCAAAGTGACGGCAAAACCAAAGTACTCGAGTGCGTTTCCCAGAGAATTATAATATCCAAATAACAGGACGGCGCTGCCAAAAAGAATATCCCCCAGAGCGATCAACTTGATCATTTCCCGCATCTTTGAGTTTGTTTTGGGTTTGTTTTGTTCCGGCAAGGGGCAAATTCTTTCGGTTGTTAGAGTATCTTAAGAGTAATTTATGATGAAAATCAGCGGGGTAATAGCGGGGTAATATACCATTGCCTGATATTACATCCAGATAACGTTTTTCTGAAAAACCTTATTTTTTTAGGCATTTTGCGTCTTGCAGTCAAAGCAAGGGCTGCATATATAGACCGTGAGCCCGAGTTATTGGACTTCACCCCTTAATAGGGACCAGCCGGCAGTGCTTGCCAACAAGGCTGCCAAATCGGTTTGCTAAATTTAAGTGTGAGGAAACAGATGAGCAAAGTTATTGGTATTGATCTTGGAACAACGAACTCCTGTGTTGCCGTTATGGACGGCAAGGACGTGCGTGTTATCGAGAACGCTGAGGGTGCCCGTACCACACCTTCCATGGTTGGATTTACTGCTGAAGAGCGTCTTGTCGGGCTTCCTGCAAAACGTCAGTCGGTTACCAACCCGTCAAACACTCTTTTTGCGATCAAGCGTCTGATCGGCCGTCGGTTCGACGATCCGCTGACCAAAAAAGATATGGGCTTGGTTCCCTATAACATCGTCAAGGCTGACAATGGCGATGCATGGGTTGAAGCCAACAATGAAAAATACAGCCCGTCACAGATTTCTGCCTTTATCTTGCAGAAAATGAAAGAAACCGCCGAGAGCTATCTTGGTGAGCCTGTCACCAAAGCGGTTATCACGGTTCCGGCTTATTTCAACGATTCTCAGCGTCAGGCAACCAAGGATGCCGGTAAGATTGCCGGTCTGGAAGTTCTGCGTATCATCAACGAGCCGACAGCTGCTGCCCTGGCCTATGGCCTGGAGAAAAAAGGCGCTGGCACCATTGTTGTTTATGACCTTGGTGGTGGTACCTTTGACGTGTCCGTTCTGGAAATCGGCGACGGTGTGTTTGAAGTGAAGTCCACCAATGGTGATACCTTCCTTGGTGGGGAAGACTTTGACGGCCGGATTATCTCCTATCTGGCGGATGAGTTCCAGAAGGAACAGGGCATCAACCTGCGCGACGACAAGCTGGCATTGCAGCGTCTGAAGGAAGCTGCCGAGAAAGCCAAGATTGAGCTGTCTTCTTCCAGCCAGACCGAAGTCAACCTGCCGTTTATTACCGCAGATGCTACTGGTCCAAAACACCTGAACATCAAACTGACCCGTGCCAAACTCGAAGCACTTGTCGATGATCTGATCCAGCGCACCATGGGCCCGGTTAAAGCCGCGCTGAAAGACGCGGGTGTTACCCCTGCCGATATTGATGAAATCATTATGGTTGGCGGTATGATCCGTATGCCAAAAGTGCATGAAACTGTTAAGAACTTCTTCGGAAAAGAGCCACACCGTGGTGTGAACCCTGATGAAGTTGTAGCGATTGGTGCTGCAATTCAGGCGGGTGTTCTCCAGGGTGAAGTCAAAGACGTCCTGCTGCTTGATGTGACACCGCTTTCCCTTGGGATCGAGACCCTTGGTGGCGTCATGACCAAATTGATTGATCGTAATACAACGATCCCGACCAAGAAGAGCCAGGTATTCTCGACTGCGGAAGACAACCAGAATGCTGTGACCATCCGGGTTTTCCAGGGTGAGCGCGAAATGGCTTCCGATAACAAAATTCTGGGCCAGTTCAATCTTGAAGGTATTCCAAGTGCGCCACGTGGCATTCCCCAGATTGAAGTTACCTTTGATATCGACGCCAACGGAATTGTTAATGTCGGCGCGAAAGACAAGGCAACGGGCAAAGAGCAGCAGATCAAGATCACTGCTTCTGGCGGGCTGAGTGATGCGGACATCGAACAGATGGTCCGGGATGCCGAAGAAAACGCCGAGTCTGACAAGGCCCGCCGCGAAGCGGTTGATGCGCGGAACCAGGCTGAAGGCCTGATTCACCAGACTGAAAAAACTCTTGCTGAAGTTGGGGACAAGATCTCTGACGCTGACAAAGGTGAAGTCGAAGCTGGTATTGCCGCGTTGAAAACAGCGCTTGAAGGCGATGATATCGAAGAGATCAAAGCCAAAAAAGAAGCACTTGATCAGGCTTCGATGAAGCTTGGTGAAGCTCTTTATGCTGATGCGGCAGGTGCTGCTGGCGAAGGCGCTGAAGCTGGAGCCGAGGCATCTTCTTCTGCCGATGATGGTGTTGTTGACGCTGACTTCGAAGAAGTTGATGACGACAAGAACAGCAAAAGCGCGTAACGCGGTTTTGGATTTCAGGGGGCTGGCTGACGCCAGCCCCTTTTCACCTTCTGATCGAGGGAAAAAGTACTGATGTCCAAAAAGGACTTTTACGAAACCCTGGGAGTTTCTCGCTCGGCTGATGCGAAAGAGTTGAAAGCAGCCTATCGCAAGCTCGCGATGAAATACCACCCGGATCAAAATCCTGATAATGCCGAGGCCGAACAGAAGTTCAAGGAATTGAATGAGGCCTATGGCATCCTTAAGGACGACCAGCAGCGCGCCGCCTATGATAACTATGGTCACGCCGCCTTTGAAAATGGCGGCGGTGGTGGTGCCGGTGGTTTTGATTTCGGTGGTG
The DNA here is from genome assembly GCF_000374005.1 of Kiloniella laminariae DSM 19542. Lineage (GTDB taxonomy): Bacteria > Pseudomonadota > Alphaproteobacteria > Kiloniellales > Kiloniellaceae > Kiloniella > Kiloniella laminariae. The sequence continues at coordinate 189,389 of NZ_KB893134.1, forward strand.
GCGGTGGTTTCGCTGATATCTTTGAAGAAATGTTTGGCGGTTTTGGCGGCGGCGGGCGTCGTTCCGGCGGAGCTCAACGTGGCGGCGACTTGCGCTACAATATGGAAATCTCGCTGGAAGATGCTTTTAATGGCAAGCAGGCCGAGATCCGGATTCCAAGCTCGGTTTCCTGTGATTCCTGTAGCGGCAGTGGCGCAGAAAAAGGCTCCAGTCCTGTAACCTGCGGCACCTGTAAAGGGAACGGCCGGGTGCGTATGCAGCAGGGCTTTTTCACGGTCGAGCGAACCTGTCACAGCTGTCAGGGTGTTGGTAAGGTCATTGAAAAGCCGTGTAAAAGCTGTCATGGCAGCGGCCATATCGAAAAAGAAAAAACCCTGCAGGTTAACATTCCAGCTGGCGTGGAAGAGGGCAACCGGATTCGCCTCAGTGGCGAGGGTGAATATGGCAGGCTGGGGGGGACTCCGGGAGATCTCTATATTTTCCTCTCGATTGCGCCGCACCGGATTTTCCAGCGCGATGGTACGGATATCCACTGCCGGGTGCCGATTTCCATGACCCAGGCTGCTTTGGGTGGCTCGGTCGAGGTGCCTACTGTTGACGGTGGACGTGCCAAGGTGACGATTCCAGAGGGCACACAAAATCGGCAGCAGTTCCGTCTGCGGGGCAAGGGTATGTCTGTGCTGCGGTCTGCTTCACGCGGGGATATGTATGTCGAGGTTTCAGTCGAGACCCCAGTAAACCTGACCAGCCGCCAACGTGAACTGTTGCAGGAATTTGAAAAAGAAGCGACGGACAACTCGCCACAGAGTTCCGGATTTTTCAAACGGGTCAAGGAATTCTGGGAAGATCTTACAGATTAGGTTTCCCGGATTTGATGATGTTAAAGCCTGTCAGGACAGCTGTTCTGACAGGCTTTTTCTTTGCTGATCTTGCGGGGTGGCTGTATCGGGGGCTTGGATCTCTTCGGTTTAGCTGCTAGTTCTTCTGCTCTGATCACAACAGGTTTCAGGATTTAGAGGAATGGGTAGCAGGATTGGGATTGTTGGCTGTGCTGGCCGTATGGGCCGCATGTTGACCGAAGTGATTAACCGCGCAGAAGGCTGTTCGGTTTCTGGTGGTACTGAACTGCCGGGCAGTCCCAACCTCGGAAAGGATCTTGGCGAACTCGCAGGCATTGGCGCTCTGGGCGTTGTGGTCGGAGATTCTGCGAAAAAGCTCTTTGAAACATCAGATGTGGTGATCGATTTTACCGTCCCTGCAGCCACGCTTTCCCATGCAAAATTGGCGGCGGAAACCGGCTGTGCGCTGGTGGTTGGTACAACAGGCATGACTGCTGAGCAGGTTTCCGAACTGGAACAGTCTGCGACAAGGGCACCGATTGTTTTTGCCCGGAATATGAGTCTGGGTGTGAATCTGCTGATGACGCTTGTCCAGCAGGTTGCAGCTGCTCTTGACGAAGATTATGACATCGAGATTGTCGAGATGCACCATCGCCACAAGGTTGATGCGCCTTCCGGTACCGCACTTGTTCTGGGCGAGGCTGCAGCAGCAGGGCGTGGTGTTGCGCTGGACAAGGTTGCCGACAAGGTGCGTGACGGGATCGTCGGCGCGCGCAAGCGTGGAGACATCGGCTTTGCGACGCTGCGCGGCGGAGATGTCGTGGGAGACCACAGTGTAATCTTTGCAGCGGATGGTGAGCGGATCGAACTGGGGCACCGGGCGAGCAACCGGGAAGTCTTTGCCCGTGGGGCCGTCAAGGCGGCGCGCTGGCTTAAAGACAAACCCGCTGGCTTCTATGACATGCAGGATGTACTTGGCCTGAAATAGGGGGCCTTCTTTCCGGTGGAAAGACAAAAAGAGGAGCTGGCTTGCTCCTCTTTTTGTCGCCAACTGCTATACAGATTGGGCTAAAGGGTTTTTACGCCCTCGAGGAAAGTCTCGATTTCGCCACGGAGAACATTGGATTCACCTGAGAGATTGGTTGTGGCATCAATAACCGAATGAGCGGCGTTTTCGGCTTCATTCGCTGCAGCTGTTACATTGTTGATGCTGTTGCTGACCTGTTCGGTTCTCTGGGATGCCTGGACCATATTCGTGGCAATTTCCTGTGTTGCCTCGCGTTGCTGCCCGATAGATTCAGCAATAGTGCGCCCGATTTCATCAATATCACCGATGGTGTGGCCGATGGATTCAATCGCTTTGGCCACTTCCCCCGTGATTGACTGCATCTGGTTGATCTGGCTTGAAATTTCATCCGTTGCCTTGCCTGTCTGGGTCGCGAGGTTCTTAACCTCGTTGGCAACCACAGCAAAGCCCTTGCCTGCTTCTCCGGCCCGGGCAGCCTCGATTGTTGCGTTAAGGGCCAGGAGGTTGGTCTGCTCGGCGATGTCGGTGATCAGTTGAATAACCGCGCCGATCTTTTCGGCATTTTCGGCCATGCGTTTGACTGTGCCGTTGATCGACTGGGATTCTCCGACGGCCTTTTCTGTGACCGAGGAGGAGCGGTCCATCTGTTCTGAAATGCTGGCAATGGTCGCAGAAAGCTCTTCTGCTGCCGCCGAGACCGTTTGGACGTTTTGTGAAGTCTCGATAGAGGCTTCTGACCCAGCGTGGGCCTGTTCACGGGTTCTGACAGCCGTGTCGCTCATGGAGCGGGCTGTTTCTCCCATCAGGGCTGTCGAGTTGGTGAACTTGCTGATAATCGTCGTGACATTTGCCCCGAAAGACTGGGTCAGTTCGTGGAGCTTTTGCGCCCGTTCTGCTCTTTCTGCTTCTGCAGCCCGGCGGGCCACACGCATCTGTTCGTTTTCGACCAGTTTGGTCTGCAGCAGCTCAACTGAACGGGTGAGTTCACCGATCTCGTCGCGGGTATGTTCAGCCGGGACATCAATCTCGATATTGCCGTTAGCCAGCTCCTGAATATTTTCAATGGCAAAATTGAGAGGTTTCATAGAGCGGTTCATGTACCAGAACAACAACAGGCCCGAGAGGATCAGGAGAATTAGACAGCCGGCATAGACGGCGATCTGAACTGTTTGCCGTTGTGTCAGTGTGGCTGTTTCGTCCAGCAAATTCACCAGATTTCCGGCAATCTGTCCGTCGGGTGTGGTGACGGGTGTAAGGGTGATGGTATAGCGCAGTTCGCCAATGGTTTCGGCATGAAGGCCTGTATTGCCGATACGGAGGCTTTCCCGGGGCAAAAGTTCCTGCAGTTCGGTGTTGGTACCGTGAACGATTTCGCCCGCCTGATTAAAAAGATATACTTCGGTTCCGTCGCTGGCTTTCATGCTTTCAAGCAATGAATTGGGGCTCAGTCTGACCAGAGCAATGCCTTCTACACCTGTGAGAGATCTCAGCGGGGCTGCAAGGGTCAACATCAGCTTGCCGTCTTCGGCTAGCTCAAATCCCCATTTGTAATCCTCGGATTCCAGCGCTGGCTTAACCAGGGCAGAGGTCACCTTGGCGGCGTCGCTTTCATAACTGTAGAGCGCTTGTCCCGATTTATCAAAAAGGGCAATCCGGTCAAAGTTTCCATCGCCGATCAGGATCTGGGCCAGAATACTCAGGCTGCTGGCGACGGAGGAGGGATCGCTTTTTTCCAACCCGCCCATTGCAAGAGGATCATTTTCAATTTCAAAGAGGCTGGATTTGATCTGTTCGACCCGGCTTTGAGCCAAGCTGTTCCAAAGGTTGGAGCGAGCATCCAGTGTTGTGGAGATATAGCGTTCATTGTTCAGCTTTTCAATAAAGCCGGTACCAATAAACACAAAGAGTCCAACCGCCAGCAGGCCGGTAATGGAACCCAGGGTGATGCGTGTTTTCAAAAGCATTTCAGTTGCGGCCCCTCGCCATCAATGTAAATCGATTTGAAGGAGATCCCTGCCTGACCCCGCTTCATAATCTGTCCGAAAATTGTATGGACTTTTGTTTAGAATTTTTTCGCAGTTTAGGGGGGGAGGGGTGAAGAAAATATTAAACTGATCTGTCCGGTTTTGTTTTAAAAAACGGAGCGCACAAAGTCTGATCACAATAATGTTTCGATAGGGAAACGATTCGATTGATCCTCAGGACTGGTGAGTATTTCTCATCCAGACACAGGGGATTATATCAAGGGACTATTCCCGGCTTCCAAGAGAGTTATGCGCGTCTGATTCTCTCGCGGTAAATGGTATAAAGTCCGCTTGCGACCACAATCAGGGCCCCCGCGATAGTCCAGGAGTCCGGCAAGTCATCATAGAACAGCCAGCCAAAGAGTGTTGCCCAGACCAGCAAGGTGTAATTAAAGGGCTGAATTGCCGAGGGAGTGGCGTACTGAAAGGCAAAAATCAGAAAGAGATGACCCAGGCTGATAAAGATACCGCCGCCGATCAGCGCGATCCAGCCATTCAGGTCCGGCTGTACCCAGAAAAAGGGAACCATGAAGCTGGTAATAAACAGGGGAACAATCCCGGTATAAAACTGGGAGATTTGTCCGTCATCATAGCGGCTGCTGATTCTGAGGAGAATCTGATAGATGGCAAAGGCGGCTGCGGCAACCAGCGGTAAAAACAGCAGGGGATCAAAGGCGTCAAATCCAGGGCGCAGGATCACCATGATCCCGGAAAAACCAACAAGAACAGCCATCCAGCGACGCAAGCCAACAGCTTCTTTCAGCCAGAAGGCCGAGAGAGCTGTGACACAGATAGGGGCGACGGCGACGATGGCATGGACATCGGCAATCGGCAGCAATTTGAAACTGAGGGTAAAAAGGAAAGCTTCTCCGACAAGAAAGGCTGAACGGAAGAGCTGAAGGGGGAGATTCTTGCTGCGCGATATCCTGATGACATCCCCCAGACCGCCGCGTTTGACTGCCATGCCGACCACCAGAAAAGACAGGATCATATAACGGACCCATAGCAGCTGCGGCAGAGAGTAGTTCTGGGAGACGTGTTTGACCACGGCATCACCTGAGGAAAAAAAGGCCATGGCCAGAATTGCAAGGAGGATGCCTTTACCCGTGGTGTCGAGCAGAGACGTTTCCTGCAGGTGGTTTTTATCAGTCATGGCGTTCCTGGCCCGGAGTGATGAGTTGAATCAGGAAAGCCTGTCGGGTGGTTTTGCTGATCGGAAAGACCATGAGGTCAAAAAATCAAGTCGGCAAGGGCAGATCTGTGCTTTTCTTCTCAAGACCCCGCGCCCGTTCCCGATAGAAGGTGTAGAGACCGCTGCTGACCACGACGGTGGCTCCGAGAATGGTCAGGCTGTCCGGCAGATCGCTAAAGACCAACCAGCCCAGAAGCGTGGCCCAGATCAGAATGGAATAGTTGAAAGGCTGAAGGGTTGCAGCAGTCGCTTTCTGGAAAGCCATAATCATCAGGCAATGTCCGCTGGCATGGAGGAAACCTGCCCCAAGCAGTCCTGCCAGAGCCCCCAGGTTTGAGGGCAGGGACCAATAGAAAGGCAAAAGCAGACTGGTCAGCAACATGGGCACCAGACCGGTAAAGAGCTGGACTACCCGGTAATTGTCGCTCTGGCTGCAAAAGCGCAGCAGGATCTGGTAGATTGCAAACTGGGCGGCGGCACCAAGAGGAAGCAGGAGCAGGGGATCAAAGCTGTCTGCACCGGGACGGAGAATGATCATAACGCCGATAAAGCCGACAAAAACCGCTGCCCAGCGCCTTGCTCCAACATATTCACGCAGCCAGATGGCAGAAAGCGCGGTCACGATGATGGGAGCAACGGCACCCACGGCATGAACCGAGGCAATTGGCAGCAGGGTAAAGCAGAAAGCAAAACCAAAATCCTGCCACAGAAGAAAAGCAGATCGAAAAATCTGCAGGCCAGGTTTGTTCGGGTGGAAGGTCTTTTTGAGTTCTGCTGGTCCTTCGCGCAGAAGGGTTATCAGAACAACAATCAGGAATACAAAGCTGTAGCGGACCCAGAGTATCTGAACCAGGGATTGCTCTCTGGCGATATTCTTGAGAACAGCGTCTCCCGAAGCGAAGAGCAGGGTTGCCGTAATGAGAAAGAAAACACCGCTTATGGGAACAGCTGCGGACTGATTTTGCGACGACAAATCAACCATTTTGGGGCGCGGGTCGCTCATAGTCGGAAACTCTCGAAAAGGGACCTGCCCTGGATGCATAGGAGGTCTGCGGCTTTGGACTTGCCCAGAAAACGGAAGTGTCTATACTCCGCGCAAATTCTAGTCCAGCAGAAAGCCTAACGGAAGCTACTAATGAGCGTGAACGTAAATCAGTCAGAGACTGCCTCTCTCGATGTCGTCGGCATCGGCAATGCCATCGTTGATATTGTTGCCCCTGCTGAAGACAGCCTGCTGCAGGAGCAGGGGATTATCAAGGGAGCCATGACCCTGATTGATCAGGATCACGCGGATGCGCTTTATGATGTCATGGGGCCTGCGATTGAACGTTCTGGCGGTTCCGCGGGCAATACCATGGCTGGAATTGCATCACTTGGCGGGCGTGGTGGCTATATCGGCAAGGTACGTGATGACCAGTTCGGTCAGGTATTTCGCCATGATATCCGCGCAGCAGGGGTAAAGTATGATATACTCCCTGCCACGGAAGGACCTTCAACGGCCCGCTGCCTGATTTTTGTCACGCCCGATGCCGAGCGTTCGATGAACACTTATCTGGGGGCCTGTGTAAACCTGACAGTCGCTGATATTGATGAAAAAATGATCGCTTCAGCGCAGGTTACCTATATGGAAGGCTATCTCTGGGACCCGGAAGAAGCCAAGAAAGCTTTTATCCTGGCGGCCGAGATTGCGCACGCTGCCGGACGGAAAGTGGCTTTGACCTTGTCAGATTCCTTCTGTGTGGCACGGCATCGTGAATCTTTTCTCGATCTGGTGAAAAACCACGTTGATATCCTTTTCGCCAACGAAGAAGAGACCATGGCGCTGTTCGAAGTTGATAACTTTGATACGGCACTTCAGCAGGTTAGGGCCTGTTGTTCAGTTGCGGCCCTGACCCGGAGCGAGAAGGGTTCTGTCATCTGTTGCGGCGATGAAGTTCATGTGATTGATGCTGAACCGGTTGATCATGTGGTTGACACGACGGGGGCAGGCGACCTATATGCTGCAGGCTTCCTTTTTGGTTACACGAATGGTTACAGTCTTTATGACAGTGGCCGCATCGGCTCCATTGCTGCAGCCGAGGTAATTTCGCATTTTGGTGCACGCCCGGAAAAATCCCTGGCGACACTGATAGGGGAAAAATTTAAGTAGGTCATTGCACTGTCACAAGACTGCGCTAGAGACCTTGTGGGAATGGTGGTTCTTTGCTTGCGGGCAAAAGACATTCCTGGCCGGAGTTCCGGTCTGACAAGACCAGTGACTGAAGGATAACGCGGGGCGCGGTAGCCCCTCTTTAAAATACATGAGAGAGACAGGCATGAGCACAGCGCTTCGCAATGTGGCGATTATCGCGCACGTTGACCACGGCAAAACCACTCTGGTGGATGAGCTTCTTAAACAGTCCGGATCCTACAGTTCGCACCAGCAGGTGTCCGAGCGGGCAATGGACAGCAACGATCTTGAAAAAGAGCGTGGCATCACCATTCTGGCAAAGTGTACCTCGGTAACCTGGGGCGATACCCGGATCAACATCGTTGATACACCGGGCCACGCCGATTTCGGTGGTGAAGTCGAGCGTATCCTCTCCATGGTGGACGGTGTTGTTCTGCTGGTTGATGCCGCTGAAGGTCCGATGCCACAGACCAAGTTTGTGACCTCCAAGGCACTGGGCTGTGGCCTGAAGCCGATTGTGGTGGTGAACAAGGCAGATAAAGCCGATGCCCGTGCTGAGTGGGTGGTTGATCAGGTGTTCGATCTTTTCGTCAACCTTGACGCGACTGAAGACCAGCTGGACTTCCCGGTTCTCTTTGCTTCTGCAAAACAGGGCTGGGCTGTGAATGATCTTGCTGATCCGCGCGAGAACATGGATTCCCTGTTCCAGCTGATTATCGATACCCTGCCTGCACCAAAAGAAAAGGTCGATGCACCTTTCTCCATGCTGGCAACCACGCTGGAAGCCGATAACTTTCTTGGTCGTATTCTGACTGGGCGTATCCACTCGGGTGTCGCCAAAATCAACATGCCGGTCAAGGTGATCACAGCTGCGGGCAAGGTTATTCCAAACTGCCGCCTGTCCAAACTTCTGGCATTTGATGGTCTGAAGCGTGTGCCGGTTGAAGAAGCCCGTGCCGGGGACATTGTCGCCATTGCCGGTATTCCTGATGCCACGGTTGCAGATACCATCTGTGATATGTCGATCACCAAAGGTATTGATGCCCAGCCGATTGATCCGCCAACGCTGGCGATGACCTTCTCGGTCAACGATTCTCCACTGGCAGGTCGTGAAGGCGACAAGGTTACCAGCCGTATGATCCGTGATCGTCTGTTCCGCGAAGCCGAAGGCAACGTGGCCATTCGTATCAAGGAAAGCGATTCCAAGGATGCTTTTGAAGTTGCCGGTCGTGGTGAACTGCAGCTGGGTGTTCTGATCGAGAACATGCGCCGTGAAGGCTATGAGCTGTCGATCTCCCGTCCCCGCGTGCTGATGCACAAGGACGAATCCGGTCAGTTGATGGAGCCACTGGAAGAAGTGGTGATCGACGTTGACGAGGAATACTCCGGTGTCGTCGTTGAGAAGATGGCTGAACGCAAAGGTGAAATGACGGACATGCGCCCCTCTGGCGCTGGCAAAACCCGTATCACCTTCCTTTCGCCTTCGCGTGGTCTGATCGGCTATCATGGTGAATTCCTGACCGATACTCGCGGAACCGGCATCATGAACCGCCTGTTCCACAGCTTTGGTGCTTATCGTGGTGCGATTCAGGGCCGCCGCCAGGGTGTTCTGATCTCCAACGGCACAGGCAATGCGGTTGCCTATGCGATGTGGAACCTCGAAGATCGTGGCGAAATGTTCATCAATCCAGGTGATGCACTGTACGAAGGCATGATCATTGGTGAGCACAGCCGGAACAACGACCTTGAGGTCAATCCGCTGAAAGCCAAGCAGCTGTCCAACGTGCGTGCTTCCGGAAAGGACGAGGCGATCAAGCTGACTCCGCCGCGTATTCGTTCACTGGAACAGTCTCTGGCCTACATTCAGGATGATGAGCTGGTGGAAGTGACGCCAAAATCCATCCGTCTGCGCAAGCAGTTCCTGGTCGGGCACGAGCGCAAGCGCAACTCCCGTACCCAGGAAGCACTGGGCTAGGTTAAGCACTGGGTTAGGTTCCTGTCTTCAGGCAGAACCTGATATAGATCTAAAAAAGGGCTGCTCTCAGGCAGCCCTTTTTGCGTCAGGAGCTTTCAGCGGACGTCGATGCTTCTTCCTTGCCAAGGGGGAAGACAAAGCGCTGGTAGAGGAAACCGATGCCGATCAGGCAGAGGCCAAGGCCGATGAAGGATGCGACGCGGTAGAGGCCTGAAAGCGCGGACATATCCCAGAGGAAGACCTTGCCGATGACCAGCAGGACCATGGCGAGAGAGGCATGACGTACCCGTACGATATCCCGCAGGATGCCGATGGCCAGTAACAACCCGGCATAGATCAGCCAGGCAAGGGAATAGCTGTAGCCCTCGGCATTAAGTATATCCCCCGTTGCCATGCTGTCGGGGTGGAAAGCACGGCGAACCTCCAGAGTGATATCAAGCAGGACCAGCAGCAGGGCTGTACCGCCAAGCCAGGGCATCAAAGGCAGGTGGTTCTGGTTCCGGGCTTCGCGGTAGAGCACGCCTGCTAGCAGGCCGGGCAGCAGATACGCCAGGGTGAGCAGGTTGAACAGCGGCCAGTTGCCGACAAATTCATTGGAGAAGAGCGGGTTGTTGCCCAGAACCTGGAACAGCAGGATATTCCCCGCCGCCATAACCAGTAGAATCTTTGAGCCCCAGTCGCTGAGAAAGCGGGGGGTAATCCGGTTGCGGTAGTAGAGGAAACAACCGGTGATCAGCCAGGCGAGGCTCTGCAGGCTCTGCTCGAGCAGGCTGGTGTAGGAAGCCAGGATCGAGCCGTCATTGGTGAAATAGCGAATTTCCAGACTGACCAGAGCCACAGCAATGGCCAGAGCCCCTGATTCGAGCAGGGTAATAAGCTGGTCGTCCTTTTCTGCCTTGAACAGACGGGCTGCGGTGGCAAAGGCCAGAGCCGGAATACCAAAGCTGTAGAGCAGCCAGAAGGCATCGACACCTTCCAGTGGCGTTTCCGGGGTGAAGTGGTTCAGGGCTGTCAGTCTGATGGCGACGATCAGGGCGATGTAAAAAGCCGAGGTGCGGATATAGGGCAGGCGGATCTGCCCGTTGATCCAGGCGGCGGAAGGCAGCAGCAGTGCCAGGGCTATGGTCAGGCCGGTTTTTTCGAAAGCGATGGCAAAAGCCAGGCCGATGGCGGCAAGAACGGCCAGGGCATAGACGCCAAGCGCGATTTCTGTCCCAGCCTGTTCCCGATAGGGCAGCAGCTTTTTAACGGCGAGCGAGGCAACCAGAGCAAGCAGGATCGCCAGCCCGCTCCAGGACAGGTCTGTGCCAAGGAGTTCAACACCAAGGACATGCAGCCGGAGATAGACAATCAGCAGGGCGGTCAGTGGAACCGCCGCGGAAAGCGCCGCGAAATAGGCGGGGGTTCGGGATCTGGTTATCTTCCAGAAGCCGAGGCCTGCCACGATGAGGGCGATGAAAATTGAAAGGAAGAGATAGAAACCAAGCCCTTCGGGGATAAAGGGGCCAACTTCTGTTCCCACAGCCTGTCCGGCAACAAAGAAGGTTTCGGGCAGATCAAGGCTGTCGGGGAAGGGGTGGAAAGCAACAATGGACAGGGCAACCAGCACAAGCGGTACCAGCAGGACTTCACAGTGTTGCAGTCGGAAAGCGGCAAAACCGATTGTTCCGCTGACAAGGAAAAAGGCGATCAGGGCCGAACCTGAATAGTGGTCGTTGTCGAGCAGAACCAACTGCAGGAGGAGAACAGCAGAGGCGGCGACCAGTCCCAGGACTTTTTCCGGGCTGAGGAGATCCTTCAGATCAAAGGGATGTTTCATCCCAGCCGGCTTCTGGAGAAAGTCCTCATAGCGCGGGGCAATAAAGAGACCGAGCATGAGCAGCTGTCCCAGGGCCAAAGGATAAACATCGCCGTTGCTCCAGGCCCCAACCATCCAGATGATCTGCCAGAAAAACAGCCCTGCCAGCGTGCTCCAGCCCAGCCACCACCAGTTCTGATAGCGCACGACAGCAAGGGCAGAGGCACTGATAAAGCTCAGATAGCTGAAAAGAACCCAGGCTGAAGGGTTGCCTGTGGAGATCAGCAGCGGCAGGGCAAAGGCACCAAGCATGCCCATGGCGGCAATAAAAGGTCCCTGCAGCAGCGAAAGCCCCAGACCTGCCAGGGCAACAATTGTGAGCAGGACAAAGGCAAGAAGTGGCGGCAGGAGATCATAGAGGCCATAGGCGGCATAGATACTGCCATAGGTGATGGCGAGACCTGCAGCGGTCAGGGCAGGGGGAACATGGTTGGGTTTCAGGGCGGCAATAGCCCGCTCGATCGGACGCCGTCTGAGCCATTCACCCCCGAACATCAGAGCGATACCGAACAGGGTGCTGACGGTAAGACGGAAGCCGGGTGACAGCAGCTGGTTCTCAATCGAGTATTTGATCAGGAACACCCCGCCAATAATGACGGTCAGGCTGCCAAGCCAGACCAGCCACTGCCGGGTGAAAGCCTCTTCGAAGCTTTTCCACGGACTGGTTTGGGGACTGGTTTGGGGACTGGTTTGGGGACTGGTTTGCGGGTCTTGTGGCGGAGGCGTGCCGGTTTTGGCAGCAAGGTTTTTGTCAGAAGGACTGGAAGAGGCTGCGTTTGCTGTTTCCGGTGAGGGGCTTTTCCCCGGGATGTTTTCCGGGGTGGTATTTCCCGCGATTTCAGGCTGTGGGGCAGCGGATGCCGTTTCTGAGGCGGATTGATCTGCTGTGGGTGGCTTTTCGATGCTCTCCTTCACAACCGTATCCGTTGCGCTATGGGCCTTTGAAATGACGGGAGCTGCTGCAGGTTTTACAAGCGGTTGCGCCGAACTCAAGGCCATCTTGAGCGTGGTGATTTCTCGCCGCAAGCTGCCAATTTTAACCAGCGCAATGATTGCCAGTATCGGGCCGCCGAAAATCACGGCAAGGCCGAGTAACACCAACAGAATTTCGTCCAAAAGACCCCCTCAAACCAACCTGTGCTGACACGTAAAGCTGGTTACCAAAGCAAAAAAATCACGCGATCATAGCCTTATAGAGGCGTGATCGACAACAATTACATATGACCTGGATTTTCCCGGGAAAAGTACAGACCGCGGAGTTGGCTGTCGGAACAGTTTTCCAGCTTCAGGAGGTTGATATAGGGGTCACCTTTGATTCCCAGGAGTTCAGCAAAGGCAGGTTCTGTTTTAATGCCACGGTTTTTCAGGGCGATTACCGATTGTTTGAAAGAAGGGCCACAGAGGTCAAGCAAACGCTTCTCGATAGCAAAATGTCGAACGCCATTCTGTTGGCTTAAAGGCTGGTTCTGGATAAAAAATTCGACCGGCCACTCCTGCATTTCGAAAGTGACGATGCGGGCAGAAAGGGAGGAAAAGTGATATTCTTTTTCGAGATAGTCCGGATAGTGACCATAACAGTGCCGCAAATGTCGGGACAGCACAGCGGGATCATCCGCCTGGCAGGCAATATCGAGATCACTGCTGTCGATGTCGATCTCCAGCGGCGGGGTGCCGATAATTGTGTATTGATAGCCCTGAAGAACAGAGGTGAGGTCGAGTTGGGCAATTACCTGAAGGTAATCCCTAGGCATTGTCTGTTTCAAAACCTCTAAAAGGCAGATCCGGGCTGCGGACCAGCCAGTTGCTGTCAGGATAATGGCAGGCTCCGTCAATCAGGTGCAGGGTGTAGGCTTGACGGGATTTGTCCGAGCGATTCGGACCGCTGAGATGGGGGAGCTGACCATGCAGGACGATCAGCGATCCCTGCTTGACATCAAGGGGGACCCGATCTTCTTCAGGCCAGGAGCTGTCGTTTAGCTTCTCGGTGACCAGCTTGCCTGCAGCATTGCGGTAGTGGCGTTTTTTGAGCGGAGCCTTGTGATGGCCGGGCAGGCCCCACATACAGCCGTTTTCAATAGTGGCATCCTCCAGCGCGAACCAGAGCCCGATGCAGGAATGGGGTTCGGTGTAGAGGAAGGTGCTATCCTGATGACAGACAACTTCTCCCCCAATGCGGGGTTGCTTGAAAATATACATCGATTGTGACAGCAAGGGCTGGGCCATCCCAAGGTTGGCGGCAATCTGTGCCAGAGCGGGGTTGCGTGAGAAGGCTGAAAATACGGGGTCGAGGTCGTGCTGAGCATGGCCGATCTTGTTGATGGAGAGCGCCTTGCTCTGTTTCAGATTACCCTGTTCATCAAAGGCCTCTTCTTCGAAGAAGCAGCGGATCTTGTCGCCTGATTGCTCGAAATAGCTGTTGCCCTCGTGGCTTTTCTGCGTTGTTGAAAACACGGCGCGAAATTCATCTGGATCGAAGGCTTCCACGATTTCTCCAGCCCGTTGCATCAACTGTTCACAGACCTCGCGGCTGACAAAGTTCTCCAGCACCAGCACACCATTGTCGTTGAACGATTGTTTCATCTCTTCGGTAAGCTGCCCCTGTGCTGGAGCAGGGAAACGCGGAGCTGTTCTGGAGGCGGCACGGGCAGAGTTTTCGGTCATCGCTGGAGCAATCCCTGTGAAATAAATTTTATCATTTGATCAAAATTATACTATGGGTTGATTTCCAGCAAGCATCCTTGTTTCTGCAATTGGAACAGCTGTGCAGGCATTTGTTATAAAGTGGTAAAATAGCTTTATATTATTGTAATTATTCGACAGACATTTTGCTGCTAGCCCCTTATGCTCACCACCTTATGATCAGGCAGGCCGCAGAATATATTTCTGCCATCTTCTGGCCTTTTTAAATGGGTGGAATTGGGCAGAACCCAGGGGGAAGTATGAAATCATCGGAAGACAAAGCACTGCACAGCTGGAAAGAATCACTGTCTGTATATCTGCATCCGAAAGTGATCGGCATGCTCTTTCTGGGCTTTTCCGCTGGACTGCCATTCCTGCTGATTTTTTCGACCTTGAACGTATGGCTTCGCGAAGCAGAAGTTTCGAGAACTGAAATCGGTTTTTTTGCCTGGGTTGGCATTGCCTTCTCTATAAAGGTGCTCTGGGCACCTTTGGCTGACCACTTTCGACTTCCTTTTCTGGGACATCTTGGTCGACGCCGTTCCTGGATGTTGCTGGGACAGATCGGTGTGATTATCGGTCTCATCGGTATGTCTGTGACAGATCCTGTAGCCAATCTCGGCCAGATGGCGATCTTCTCGCTGATTGTTGCGTTTTCTTCGGCAACTCAGGATGTGGGGCTGGATGCCTATCGGATTGAGGCGATTGACCTGGATTATCAGGGCGCAATGGCGGCGAATTATCAACTTGGCTGGCGTGTTGGTGCCTTGGTGGCAGGTGCTGGTGCCCTTTATATGGCTGACCAGTCGTCCTGGGTTCTGACCTATCAGGCGATGGCTGTGCTGATGGGGGTTGGTATCTGTACAGTATTGATAGTGAAAGAACCGGTGGTTGATACGGCGGACAAAGGGGCGCGTTTTGAATGGGAAGGTAACATAGAAGAACGGTTTGCTCATTTGCGAGGGGTACACGGCAAAATAGCAGAAAAACTCTATGATACAGTCTGGCGCCCTTTTGTTGAATTTGTTGCGCGCAATCGTTCTTCGGCCATTTTCATCCTTACGCTTATCTGTATCTATCGGATCAGTGACATTGTCATGGGAAACATGGCCGGACCTCTTTATGTAGATCTGGGGTATAGCAAGACCGAAATCGCCAACGTTACCAAAATTTTCGGATTTTTCACCACTATGGCCGGGGCCTATATCGGCGGTGTTTTCCTGATGCGAATTGGAATGCTTCGCTTGATGTTGCTTGGGGCATTTCTTGTGGTGGTCACAAATCTGCTTTATGCCGCCCTGGCCCAGGTTGGCCACAACATTCCTTTTCTGGCCTTTACGATTGGTGCGGACAGTTTCACCGCAGGCTTGGCCGGAACAAGCTTTATTGCCTATCTTTCAAGTCTCGTGAACAAAAGTTACACCGCAACCCAATATGGGCTCTTCAGCTCTATCATGACTTTGCCGGGTAAATTTTTGTCAGGATTTTCCGGCATCATTGTCGATCACACGGACTATACGACCTTCTTCCTCTACGCTTCGGTTATGGGAATACCAGCTATTTTTCTGGTGTTGTATCTGATGCGACTGGAAGCACGGGATAAGATAAAGAAGATAAACACGGCCACTGAGGTGCTCGAATAGATGCGTGTTCTGGTGGTTGGCGGCGGGATTGCCGGCTTGTGCTGTGTCCTTGCTCTGCGACAGAAAGGGATCTCTGCTGACGTTATCGAAAAGGCGTCAGGCTGGCGGGCTGAAGGGGCAGGATTGCACTTGCCCGGTAATGCGATCAGGCCGATGGAGCAGTTGGGAATTTTGTCTGAGGTAGCGCAAAAGTCTTTTGCCTTTCCCACTATACGTTATTGCGATGACCAGGGGGACAAGCTGTTTTCACTGGATCTTTCCTCGTCTGACTGGCCGCATTTTCAGGCGTTGCGCCGGGCAGATTTCCATCAAATTCTGGTTGACCGGATCGGAAATGCCTCTGTTCGTTTCGGAACTGAAATAAAAAACCTGTCCTATAGCGCTTCGCCATCGTCAGAGACGGCGGGCCGAAAATGCGCTCATGTGATCTTCTCAGACGGGCAGCAGTCGGAATATGATCTGGTGATTGCTGCAGATGGGATAAACTCTTCTCTGCGCAGACTATTATGGGGTGATGCTGCTCAACCTGTTTATGCAGGTTTCTGCTGTTGGCGCTGGACCAGCAACTTACCTCTGAAGCTTGCAGAACCAAGCTTTATGCTGGGGCGGGGCAAGGTCTTTCTGGTCATGCCGATCGCGAAGGACCAGAGCTATGTTTTTGCCGCAATGGCCGGATCGCTAGATCTTATTGCGGATGTTACAGCGGCCCCGGACATTCTGAGACGTGAGTTTGCTGAATTTGGCGGGGCTGTGCCGAAGCTGTTAGAAAATCTGGATCAGGATGGTCCGGTCTTGCCAGGAACCCTGGCACAAATGCTTGTGTCTCCGTGGTCAAAAGAGTCTGTCGTTCTCGTCGGAGATGCGGCCCATGGCACCTTGCCAACATTGGCTCAGGGCGCAACCATGGCGATGGAGGATGCCCTGGTTTTGGCAGAATCTTTGAAGAGCTCAAAAAACCTTGATGAGGGCCTGAAGGCCTACGAGGCCCGCCGCTTGCCCCGGGCCCAGTGGGTGCAACAGCAGTCGCTCAAGCGTATGGGGCTGGCCAGACTGAAAGCCCGGCCACTGGTTTTCCTGCGCAACAAGCTTATGGGCCGACTGGGCGCAAAAATTCTGGCATCGGGCTGGCGACCCCTGATCGACCAAGGCTTTTAAAGCTCGTGCTTAACCTGCTTTTTGCAGGGGCAGGGGCGACAGAACGGCTTGAATCAGCTCGGGATCAGCGATCCCCCTGATCTGGTCAAAAAGCTCCTGCGCTTCCGGATAGTGCTGTTTGAGAAAGACCAGCCACTGTTTCAGGCGTCCAGGGCTGTGTTTCGGGGGCAGCCGTCTGCGGACCTCGTCATAGAAGACCTGAAGAATTGGCAAAAGCTGATCCCATGTCATGGGCGTATAAGGGGTGCCTTTTGGATGGCAGACGATGATCAGGGCCAGATCCGGCCAGGCAATTAGCCCCCGTCCGATCATGACATCCTCACAGCCGCTTATCGAACGGCATTTCCAGTAATCTTCCGGGGAACAGATATCGCCATTGGCAATGACCCTGATTTTTACCGCTTCGCGAATACGGGCGATCCATTCCCAGTGGGCCGGGCGTTTATAGCCTTCAAGCTTGGTCCGGGCGTGGACGCAGACTTCATTAGCCCCGGCGCTTTCTATGGCAAAGGCATTCTCAAGCGCCAGAGATTTATCCTCGTAACCCAGGCGCATTTTTGCCGTCACCGGAATGTTCGCTGGAACGGCTTGGCGCACTGCCTTGACGACCTGGTGGATGACATCCGGTTCTTTCAGCAGAACCGATCCACCCTTGTTTTTATTCACTGTTTTTGAGGGGCAGCCAAAGTTGAGATCAATGGCTGGCGCGCCCAGTTCAACCGCCAGAAGTGCGGCTTCGGATAGCGTTTCGGGATTGCTGCCGAGAAGCTGGATGGAGACGGGAACACCGGACGCCGTGCATCCCTTGTTATGGAGTTCGGGGGCGAGACGGTAGAGCATCTTGGCGGGCAGGGTCTGATCGTTCACCCGGATAAACTCGGTCACGCAGCGGTCAATCCCACCGATGGCGGTCAGCAGCTTGCGCATCTGGGGGTCAACGAGCCCTTCCATCGGGGCCAGGATCAAGGTCACAGTGCTATTCTCCATCAACAAGGCCGGCGGCAAGTGCAGTATGATGGGGCATCATACTGGCAAAAGAAGCCGAACGGCTTTGTACCGCCAGTCACTGGGAAGAGTCAAAACACGCTTTTGGATGTCTGCTCTGCGATAAAAGATGAGCATCCCTGAGATTGCCAGAAACAGCAGGTGATCAGGAAAGAGGCACAGTATTTCGGGTTCTGTTGAGTTCTTTCAGCAGTAAAAAAAGCATTTCCATATCGGCCTCAGGGGTCACGGTAGCGCCGAGATCCTGTTGCGCGCGCGAGAGAGATTGCTGGTATTCGGGCGCATTACTATCCAGATATCCCAGTTCCCCGAGTAACCGCTGCACCGAGTTATCGGGTTGCGGGTTAACATAAAAGACGGTTTTTGGGGACTGTGGTGATACAGGCAGACGCCAGCTCGCACGGGTCTGTTCATCAAGCGAATTGCCCGGAACAAGCAGAAGTCCACCCTTGCCCAGGATAAAGCGATGCAGTTGTCCGTCCGACTGCTTCGGGCAGTGGTTTCGGGATTCTGCCCCCTGTCCACAGAAAGGATAGAGCGTCTGGATATGCTCCCAGCCCCGACGATATCCGGCCATCACAGTCAGGTCATCGGGGTCAGGACTGTCTTTTACCCCGAGCCAACCGGTGTGATCCCCTAACGGCGCTTCCAGTTTGATCCGGGCCCAGTTGTTCAGCAGGGAAAGCAGACTGTTGCTGGAGGGGACAAAGCCGCGGGCGACTTCATAACTTTCTGCTACTGAAAAGATAGTTGAATCATCTCGTTGATAGCCCGCGACAAAAACCATCTCACCGGGCTGGAACCATCTGCCTTCGACCGCATTGTAGAGGCAGGAAGCGGGAGCAAGAACATCAGCCTGTCCAACCATAACGGCATTGCAAAAATGCCGTCCGGCGACATTCAGGCGGCCCAGTGTACTCCAGGGATATTCACGGGCTTCAAGGTCGGCTCTTGAAGCATCAGCCAGAAAGCGGGGTACTTGTTCCGTGCCCGGTGATTTCCCGGCTGTATCTGCAGGTAACGCTACTGGTGATTGGCGGGTTTCTGGCGCTTTGGTGCTGGCGCAGGCTGTGAGGAAAAGGGCGAAAAGGCAACTAAGGTATGGATGGAGCTGACAGGAAAGCTTCGAAGTTTTAAAGGGCTGCTTCATCATCCTTTTGGGCCTTCTTTATCTGGCGGGAGCTGTGCTGCTAAACGTCGAATTTCTGAACAGAATGTCAGGAAGCCGGATCGGCTGACAAGGCTTTTCGGTTCAGGGCATCGAAGAGACGGTATAGAGCGCCCGTGCCAATTCGGTCGCTTTGTTCCAGAGCACCGTTTTCCTCAGCCTTCTCCAATGCTGCTTTCAGGATTTCCTGTGTTATTTGGTTTTCCAAGAGGTAACCCTGTTCTTTGAGAAGTCGGCTGATTGTATCAAGCGGAACAAGCCTAATGTTATCCAGCTGTTGCGAAGGGGCTTGTCCTCGGGTGGGAAGCGACCAGGCGCTGAAAACCTCATCAGTGTCACCTGCGACAAGAACATTCACCGTCTTTGGAGACAGAATAACCTGGGTCAATGACCCGTCTATGGTGACATCGGGACAGAGTTCCTTTGCTGCGCCATTGAGACAGAAGGGAAATGTCGAAAGAGCGTGTTGCCATCCGCGGCGATAGCCAACGGGTAAAGACAGACTGTTCCCATCATCTGCCTTCCGGGTAACACCCAGCCATCCGGTTTTTTGGCCAAGTTGAGAAGTGAGCCTGATTAAGGCCCAGTTTCGGAAAAGGGAGGTCAAGCTTTTATCCTGTGGGTTATACCCCTTGCCGATTTCGAATTCGACTACCTTTGCATTCAGGTCGCTGTTGTCCCGTTGGTAGGCACCAACGTAGGTCATATCTTGGGAGGAATACCACTTGGATTCTGCCTGATTAAAAAGACAGGAGGCTCTTGTCAGCGCAAGATCTGGGCCGACTATGGTTGCGTTACAGAAATGAGTACCGCCGACGTTCAATCGTCCCAGCGCGCTCCAGGGATACTCACGGGCATCAACGACAGCCACGGCCCGGTTTTCCATAAGCTTGTTGATGGGCCTCTCTGAAAAGGAAAGTTTGGAAAGATGTATGTCGGAAGAGCTGCGGTTATCGAGATAAAGATAACCCGCTATAGCTGTTATCAAGCCGATCGCAAGCAAGCCTGCAATTTTTATTCTCATTCCGGTCACCTGCAGTGGTTCATTACCACCTAGTTAAGCACGAGAGCCCGGTAAAACACATGCGTAATGTCCGAAGCCTTCAGGCCCTATAAAAGAAAGCTGGCCGCAGAATATGCGGCCAGCGAACGAATTTAAGAGAAATTGTCAGGACTGTTAAGCTGCCTTGGCAGCGCGGTCCAGTGAATAACCAGCAGAGCGCACAGTGCGAATCAGATCCTGTTCTGTGCCTTCATTCAAGACCTTGCGCAGCCGCCGGATGTGAACATCGACAGTGCGGGGTTCGACATAGACATCGTGGCCCCAGACTGAATCAAGCAGCTGTTCGCGGCTGAAGACCCGGCCAGGATTCTGCATCAGGTGACGCAACAGTTTAAATTCGGTTGGGCCGAGGTGAACTTCGCGCTCACCACGGTGAACCTTGTAAGCCGCCAGATCCATATTGATGTCTTCAAAGATCAGGGCTTCGGTTACGGTTTCCGGTTTGCTTCGACGCATGATGGCGCGAATACGGGCCACCAGTTCTGCAGGGGAAAAAGGCTTGGTCATGTAGTCATCGGCCCCGGAATCCAGGCCGCGGATTTTGTCGGTTTCCTCGCCACGGGCTGTCAGCATGATGATCGGCACATCGCGGGTTTCCTGCAGACGCCGCAGCTGGCGGCAAACCTCGATGCCGGAAAGAAGAGGCAGCATCCAGTCGAGCAAGATCAGATCGGGAGTTTCTTCCTTGGCACGGAGAAGGGCTTCTTCGCCATCATGGGCTTCGTTGACCCGGAAACCTTCTTTTTCAAGGTTGTAACGCAGAAGGGTGGTCAGGGCGACTTCATCTTCGATGATTAAGGCCAGGGGTTTCATGGAAAGATCCTTTTTTTCCATTACGTTAAATTTCTACTTCACTGTTATCGTCGTCGTCTTCTTCGGTCGAGAGAATCTGGAAAGGTGTACGGTCGCCTTTGGGACGTTTGCCTTCCAGTTTGTGCCCGGTCGAGAGATAATAGATGGTCTCGGCGATATTGGTGGCATGATCGCCCATACGCTCGATGTTTTTGGCAATAAACAGCATATGCGTACAGGCGCCGATATTCCGGGGATCTTCCATCATATAGGTGAGAAGTTCCCGGAAAAGAGACGTGTACATTTCATCGACTTCTTCATCGCGATGCCAGACATCAATTGCCCGGTCCTTGTCGCTGTGAGAGAAGGCATCAAGGGTGTCCTTAACGATTTCCTGAACCAGCTTGGACATCCGCATGATGCTGGTAACAGACTTTTGCGGTGGCATCTGGTTAATTGCGATACTGCGTTTGGCGATGTTCTTGGCATAGTCGCCAATCCGTTCCAGATCTGATGAGATCTTGAGGGCGGAAATAACCGCGCGCAGGTCATTGGCCACGGGCTGGCGCAGGGCAATCAGCTGGACCACGGCGGCTTCGAGTTCTTCTTCAAGAAGGTCAATCTTGGCATCTTCAGCCCGGACCAGTTCTGCCTTGGCACTGTCGCGCTGGACCAGGGCATCGACAGCTTCGGCAAGCTGGTTTTCTGCCATGCCACCCATACGGATGATGATTTCGTGAATGGTCCGCAATTCCTTGTCAAAGGAGCGGACGATATGGTCATTCGAGTTCTGCATAGTTTTATCCTTACCCGAAACGTCCGGTGATGTAGCCCTGGGTGCGCTGATCTTCCGGGCTGGTGAACAATTTGTCGGTTTCACCGACTTCTACCAGTTCTCCAAGATGGAAGAAGGCGGTTTTCTGAGAGACTCTTGCCGCCTGCTGCATGGAATGTGTCACAATTACAATCGTGAAGTTCTCGCGCAACTCGTCAATCAGTTCCTCGATCTTGGCGGTTGCAATGGGATCAAGGGCAGAGCAGGGTTCATCCATGAGGATGACCTCGGGATTGACGGCGATGGCCCGGGCGATACAAAGGCGCTGTTGTTGGCCGCCGGACAAGCCGGTTCCCGGTGAGTCCAGACGGTCTTTGACCTCTTCCCACAGACCCGCACGCCGCAGGCTTGATTCTACGGTTGCTTCCAGCTCGTCCTTGCCACTGGAAATACCATGCAACCGGGGACCATAGGCGATGTTGTCGTAGATAGACTTCGGAAAGGGATTGGGCTTCTGGAAGACCATGCCAACCCGGGCTCTGAGTAACACAGGATCGAGGCCAGAATTATAGATATCAATCCCTTCCAGATTGATCCGGCCTTCAACCCGGCAGTTTTCTATTACATCGTTCATGCGATTGATGCAGCGGAGGAAGGTTGATTTTCCACAGCCGGAGGGGCCGATTAGTGCCGTGACCTCGTTGGCGGCGATGTCCAGTTCGATTGATTTCAGGGCCTGATTTTGACCGTAGTAAACATTGACGTCACGGGCGATGATCTTGGGCTCGGCCATAGCGGCTTTCTCGCGTGTTTTGAAATTTTGCATATCCATTGCGTCGGGCATCCTGTTTCTCTACCAGCGTCGTTCAAAGCGTTTGCGTAAGAGTACTGCAATTGCATTCATCACGACCAGAAAGGCCAGCAAAACCATGATGGCCGCTGAGGTTTTTTCTACAAAGCCGCGCTCCGGACTATCCGCCCAGAGAAAAATCTGTACCGGCAATACCGTGGCAGCATCGTTAATGCTGCCGGGAATATCGGCGATAAAAGCGACCATCCCGATCATCAACAAGGGGGCCGTTTCCCCCAGAGCCTGGGCCATGCCGAGAATGGTTCCGGTCAGTATACCCGGCATGGCCAGGGGAAAGACATGATGAAACACTGTCTGCATGCGTGAAGCGCCCATTCCGAGGGCAGCTTCACGGATGGATGGTGGTACGGCCTTTAATGCTGCGCGGGAGGCGATAATGATGGTTGGAAGAGTCATCAAAGCCAGAACCATTCCACCGACTATAGGCGCCGAACGGGGCAGGCCGAAGAAATTCAGGAAGATTGCCAAACCGAGCAATCCGAAGACTATCGAGGGAACTGCTGCCAGATTGTTGATGTTCACTTCAATAATATCTGTCCAGCGGTTGCGCGGGGCAAACTCCTCGAGGTAAATCGCGGTCAGCACCCCGACCGGAAAGCAGAGCGCAAGAGTAATGGCCAGGGTGTAAAGCGATCCGATAACAGCGCCGAGAATGCCGGCTTCTTCTGGTTCACGGGAATCTGCCTGGGTGAAGAAATCGACATTGAATTTTGTGATGATCCGGTCATCGGCCTCGAGGGTATCAAGCCAGCCCAGTTCCTGGTCCTTGACCTTGCGATCAGCCTGAACGACATCCCGGGAAATAAAGCCCTTGATGTAGCTGTCCACATCGTCGGATGCCTTGATGGCAATCGTCGCGGTCGTCCCAACCAGCTTTGGATTTTGGAGTACGGCATTGCGCAAATCGTATTCGGCCGCACTGCCAACCAGGCCATAGAGCGAGCGTTTTTCGTTGCGGCTTTCCGCTTCCGGAAACTGCTCTCTCAGGGCATCGCGCAGAATCCCACGATAACTGGCCGCAGCAAGATCTTCCTGTCTGCCAGTTCCTTTGGGATCAATGGTGGCTTGATCAAGCCGAACATCAAGCAGGATATAGGTCTGTTCAAAGGCAGTGTAGCCCTTGGAAATAATCGAGGTCAGCAACAAACCCAGGACCAGCACGGCAGTGAGAACGGCTGCAAGTCCATAGAGTTTGAAACGGGTTTCCGCAGCGTTGCGTCTTTTAAGCAGCGCCTTGTCAATTTCCAGGGGAGGGTTCAATTCCATTGGTACAGGGCTATCAGTCATATTTTTCACGATATTTGCGCACCAC
The DNA here is from genome assembly GCF_000374005.1 of Kiloniella laminariae DSM 19542. Taxonomy (GTDB): domain Bacteria; phylum Pseudomonadota; class Alphaproteobacteria; order Kiloniellales; family Kiloniellaceae; genus Kiloniella; species Kiloniella laminariae. The sequence goes on from NZ_KB893134.1 coordinate 212,937, forward strand.
TTTCAAGGCCACGACGTTCATGGCGAGGGTGACGATGAAGAGCAGAAGGCCCAGAGCAAAGGCCGCGAGCGTTTTGGCACTGTCAAATTCCTGATCTCCGACCAGCAGGGTGACAATCTGGACTGTTACGGTTGTGACAGCTTCCAGCGGATTGGCGGTAAGATTTGCAGCAAGGCCAGCAGCCATAACCACAATCATTGTTTCGCCAATCGCCCGGCTCATGGCCAGCAATACTGCGCCTACGATACCGGGGAGGGCGGCAGGAAGGATAACCTTGGTGATGGTTTCCGACTTTGTTGCCCCCATGGCGTAAGAAGCATCACGCAGAGACTGTGGAACTGAATTCATGACATCATCAGACAGGGAAGAGATAAAGGGAATGATCATGATACCCATCACCATTCCGGCAGCGAGTGCGGATTCCGAGGAAACGCTGAGCCCAAAAAGCTCCCCGCTGTTGCGGAAAAAGGGGGCAACAGTGAGTGCGGCAAAAAAGCCATAAACTACGGTTGGAATCCCGGCGAGGATTTCCAACAGTGGTTTGGCAAAGGCCCGGAATTTTTTACCGGCGTATTCAGACATATAGATTGCCGACATGAGACCGACGGGAACGGCAACGATCATGGAGATAAAGGTGATCAACATTGTTCCGGCAAAAAGAGGTACAGCACCGAAAGAACCGGAGCCACCGATCTGGTCTTCGCGTAAAGCAGTCTGGGGGCTCCAGTGCAGGCCAAAGAGAAATTCGCTAAGCGGAACCTTGTTGAAAAACCGCAGGGTTTCAAAAATCAGGGAGAAAACAATACCGACTGTTGTCAGGATGGCGATGGTCGAACAGACCATCATAACAATCGAGATGATTTTCTCGACCTTGTTGCGTGCCCGTAAATCAGGGTTGATGGTTTTCAGGCTGCTGAAAAGTCCGGCAAGGGAGAGGCTGATGGCTACGACGGCCATAGCGAAATAGCTGGTTTGGCGGAAGAAGATATAGCTGTCTGTTGCGGCCTGCAGGTCGCTGTTGACTTCGCGACTGATAATGCCTCCCGAAGCCAGGTTGATCACGTCATTTACATAGAGAGTGATCTGGTCAGATGTAAGGTCCTGGTTTGAAGCACTCAGCTTTGAGGAGACAATCGCTTCTGCAATCGCCGGTTCAAAAGCCATCCATCCAGCCATAAGCAGTAAACTGGGCAGGCCACACCAAATTGCGGTGTAGAGCCCATAATAGGGCAGGCGGGAATGTAAGGGGTGGTAAGCGTGACCAGAGAGAGCAACCGCGCGGCCCTTCCCCAGAATGTATCCGAGAATGATCAGGAATATCAGCGCGAAGAAGAGAGCTAGCTGTTCCATACTGTTTTTTTACCCGTCTTCATACCCGTCAGGGAAATCATAGATCCGGTTTATTCTATCAGAAACTGGCGGTCTGTTGCCAAGCCGCCAGTTTCTCAAGAATAAACTTCCGTGTGGTTACATGCTCAGCTGCTCAAGTCCCTGAGCGGCATTGCCGATAACTGTACGTTCTTTGGTCGGCAAGGGGATCAGGCCCTTGTCAGCCAGGTAACCTTCGTCACCCCATGCATCGTCACTTGTGAAGGCTTTCACAAACTCGGCAATACCGGGGACGGAGCCTACGTGCTCTTTCTTGACGTAGAAGTAGAGTGAACGGGAAACGCCGTAATCGCCTGATGCAATGTTGTCAAAGGTTGGTTCTGTTTTATCAACGATAGAACCCTGGATTTTGTCGGCATTCTGGTCAAGGAAACTGAAGCCGAAGATGCCGAGAGCTTTCGGGTTGGCTTCGAGTTTCTGGATGATCAGATTGTCGTTTTCACCGGCTTCGATATAGGCGCCATCTTCACGGATGGTATGTGCAACAGCTTCAAAAGCTTTGCTGTCGCTTTTGCGCAGATCGGCAAGACTGTCAAATTTCTTCGCGCCGCCTTCCATGGCCAGCTCGACAAAGGCGTCACGGGTACCGGATGTTGGTGGGGGGCCGAGAACCTCGATTTTTGAATCCGGCAGACTTGGATCGATATCGCTCCATTTCTGGTAGGGATTGTCGACCAGCTTGCCATCAACAGGAACCTGTTTGGCCAGAGCCATGTAAATCTGCTGCAGGCTCAATTCGAAACGATCACTTTCTTTGGAGTTCGCAAGAACAATACCGTCGAAGCCAATTTTTACTTCTGTGATGGAGACACCGTTTTTGGTGCAGTCTTCATACTCGGAAGATTTGATCCGGCGAGAAGCGTTGGTGATATCGGGATGCTCGACACCTACGCCGGCACAGAAAAGCTTCATGCCGCCGCCGGAGCCGGTGCTTTCAACGACAGGCGTTTTGAAGCCGGTTGTCTTGCCGAAATTTTCAGCAACGGTTGTTGAAAATGGAAAAACAGTAGAAGAGCCGACAATGCGGATCTGGTCGCGTGCCTGGGCCGCGCCAGCGATTGCTACCATCATGCCAGCCAGGGCTGTCGCAGTGAGAACTTTTTTGATCACGTTCATATCTCCGCTTTATAGCGTTAGTATAATCTCTACTACGCATTTTCCCGGTTTTCCGGGCTCCTCATGCAGCAACACTTTTTCGTTTTGCGAGGTTATGCGCTGTCGATCATTCGACGTGGCAAACATAACTTCCCCAGGCGATAGTTCTGTGACTCATCCGTGACACTTTTGTTACCCTGATTTTGGTGAAAAGGGGCTGTTCAGGCAAGAGAAATAAATCATAAACTATTGATGTATAATGATATCTATAAGAATCAAAAGTTCAGTGGACAAGAAAACATTTGCTGGAGAGCATATGAAGCTTTTGTGAAATTGACCAGATGTTGTCTTTTCCTTAAGGAAGAATTCATCCTTAGAGCCAGTCTTGTAAACAAGAGGAAGAGCGTAGGGGAGGCCTTTTGTATCTCACGCAGATCAGCGAGATATCAGGCGAGGTTTGAGCTTTCCCACGCGGGCAGGTTCATCTCGCTCATGGCGGCTTTGGGCAGATAGACTGTAAAGGTTGATCCACGGCCAACTTCGCTGTCGATGGTGAGCACCCCCCGATGTCGATTGACGATATGTTTAACGATCGCCAGTCCCAAGCCTGTTCCGCCCAGTTCGCGCGAGCGTGCGGCATCGACCCTGTAGAAGCGCTCGGTCAGGCGGGGGATGTGTTCGCGGGGTATTCCATCACCCTGATCGATGATCGCAATGGCGACAGAAGGGCGGCCCAATCTGCGCATACCCTGACTTCCGGGCCCGTAGGCTTTGCCGCGGATGGTAACGGTTGTACCTTTATGTCCGTATTTGACGGCATTCTCGAGGAGGTTCTGGAACAGCTGGGTCAGGGCTTCGGCGTCGCCAAGAACCGGGATGCTGTTCTCCAGATCGGGACTGAGATCTTTTCTTATGGTGATCTGCTTGTTTTCAATCTGGGTATGCAGACCTTCGGTAATCTTAGTAATAATATTATTCAGGTCGGTAATCCCGGTAGGAGGGGTATGTTCCAGCAGTTCAATGCGCGAGAGCGACAACAGATCAGACACCAGATGGGACATGCGTTCGGATTGATCCTGCATGATGTTGAGAAATCTTTGTTGGGCTTCGGGATCATCTTTTGCAGGACCTTTCAGGGTTTCAATAAAACCCATAAGACTGGCGAGCGGTGTTTTGAGTTCGTGACTGGCATTGGCGATAAAATCACCGCGCATCTGGTCAACCTTTTTGGCCGCGGTCTGATCGTGCAGACTGACAATCACGCGGGTTCCGTCCCAGGTCTGTTCGTTCATACGGGCGATACGGGCCAGCATATAACGCTCCACACGTCCGTGGATTTTGAATTCGACAAAACGCGAGATATTTTCACTGCTGTTTTCGACGCTATCGACGGCACTGAGAATACCGGGATTGCGCAGAATAGTCGAGAGTTCCCGCCCGGTAATGTTGTCACCAAAGATGGCCTGGGCCGCTGGATTTCCCCTGATAATCTGCCGTTTTTTTCCAAGCATGATCAGGGGATCTGGCAGAGAGGAAAGAATGGCTTCGTTGCCCTCTGTCACGGCTTCGAGTTGACGTCTGTATTGCTGGCGTTCCTGGGCCATGCGCGAGAGCGAGAGATTCAGTTCGGGATAGAGGAAACTTCCGGCTGCGGAGGGGATGCCTGGAAGGGGGTCTTTGCCCTTGAGCTGTCGAAGAGCGGTTATGTACTCTTTGAGTTTTTCGACGTGGGAATAGTGGCTGCTGAGAATATAACCTGTGCCAAGCAGGATGATGACACCCGCAGCCAGAGCGGCCTGCCACACGATAAGGTGCAGGATGACCAGCAGAAATAACACGGCGATTCCGGGGGAGGTCAGAATCAGCGACGACGTAAAAAGTCTGCTGTATTTTTCCTGTCGTTGTGGCATGGCGACCCATATTTTTCAGGTGTTGCTGGAGCAGTGATTCCCCGATGATGCCCTATACTTAACCTGCCTTCATGACAGTTTGAAGACGGTTTTAAAATTTATTATATTTCAATGGCTTCCGGAATTAAACCCGGAAGCCATTGTCATGATCGCGCGTCGTATTACAGAAATGTTAAATCTGTTCTAGAGAAAGGGTTCGTCCATTTCGTTTGTAGAGGCCTCGTAGGCACCCAGTGCGGCCATTGTTACCAGATCTGTAACGGTGGCGCCCATCGGGACAATCTGTACAGGTTTTTCAAGGCCCACCAGAATGGGGCCGATCACCGCCGTGCCTCCGCCTGCTTTCTGGATCAGCTTGGTGGTGATGTTGGCTGAATGCAGGGCTGGCATGATGAGAATATTCGCCGGACCTGTCAGGCGGGAGAAGGGGAACAGCCTTTTTTGCAGATCAAAATCCAGGGCCAGGTTCGCTTGCATCTCGCCTTCGTATTCAAAACTCACGTTCATGGTATCAAGCACGGAAACAGCCCGTCTGATCCGGGTTGTGGTATCCCGGGTCGGATTGCCAAAATTGGAGAAACTCAGAAAAGCGACGCGGGGCTCATAGCCCATGGACTGAACATGGGAGGCTGCCTGTACCGCGATGTCCGCCAGCTGTTCCGAGGTTGGAACTTCGTTGACAGAGGTGTCGGCGACAAAAATAGCCCGTCCGTCAATGATCATCATCGACATGCCCATGGCGCGCTTGCCGGGCTTGCAGTTGATGGCCTGCATTGCGTCTTCCAGCGAGACGGCAAAACTTCGGGTCAGCCCCGTGACCATGGCATCGGCGACACCATGGGTCAGCAGACAGGCAGCGAAGATGTTCCGGTTCTGGTTAACCATGCGCTGGCAATCGCGATAGAGCATTCCCCGACGCTGCATACGTTCATAGACATAGTCGGTATAGCGCTCGCGCTGTTCGGAATTTGTCGCGTTGTGGATCTCGATAAAGTCACCATTGATACCGAGGTTTTTCATGGTGCTCTTGATCAGTTTCTCCCGGCCGACCAGCAGAGGCATTCCGTATCCTGCGTTGTAAAAGGATACCGCTGCGCGAATAGCGGACTCTTCCTCACCCTCGGCAAAAACAACGCGTTTTGGATGGCTTTTGACCTTTTGGGCAATCCGCATGAAAGTTGTGGCAGCTGGGTCAAGGCGGGCAGAAAGTTCTCTTTCGTAAGCCTCGAAGTCTTCGATATCCTTGCGGGAAACACCGCTGTCCATCGCCGCCTTGGCAACCGCGCAGGGAATCACAGTGATCAGGCGCGGATCAAAGGGGGCGGGAATGATATAGTCGCGACCATAGCGCATCTGGCGGCCGGCATAGGCTTTGCCAACCTCGTCGGGAACATCTTCCCGGGCCAACTCTGCCAGGGCCATGGCAGCAGCAACCTTCATGCTCATGTTGATGCTGGAAGCCCGCACATCAAGAGCACCACGGAAAATATAGGGGAAGCCCAGGACATTGTTGACCTGGTTGGGGTAGTCCGAGCGTCCGGTTGCGACGATGGCGTCGTCCCGTACGGTCGCAACGTCTTCCGGCGTAATTTCGGGGTCCGGGTTGGCCATGGCAAAGATAATCGGATTGGGGGCCATGCTCTTGACCATATCGGCTGTCAGTGCGCCTTTGATCGAAAGACCAAAAACCACATCGGCATTTTTCATCGCGTCTTCGAGGCTGCGGTCATCGGTTGGTACGGCGTGGGCGGATTTCCACTGGTTCATACCATCCTGTCTGCCCTGATAGATAACACCGCGGGTGTCGCAAAGCAGAATGTTCTCATGGGGAACACCAAGCGCTTTTACCAGTTCGGTACAGGCGATCCCGGCGGAACCGGCGCCGTTGACCACCATCTTGATTTTCTTGATGTCTTTCCCCGTCAGGTCGAGCGCATTGATCAGGCCAGCGGCGGCGATGATTGCGGTGCCGTGCTGGTCGTCGTGGAAAACGGGGATGTCGAGCAGTTCCTGAAGGCGCTGTTCAATAATAAAGCACTCGGGTGCCTTGATGTCTTCAAGATTGATGCCGCCGAATGTCTTGCCGAGGAAGCGCACACAGTTGACAAATTCGTCCACATTTTCCGTATCGACTTCAAGATCGATCCCGTCCACATCGGCGAAGCGCTTGAAAAGAACGGCCTTCCCCTCCATCACAGGCTTGGAACCCAGTGCCCCAAGGTTTCCCAGTCCCAAAACCGCGGTGCCATTGGAGATGACTGCAACGAGGTTGCCTTTGGCAGTGTAGTCGTAAGCGGCGGCAGGGTCTTCTGCAATCCTGAGACAAGGGACAGCCACGCCGGGGGAATAGGCCAGAGCGAGATCTCGTTGGGTTGTCAGGGGTTTTGTGGCTCGTATTTCCAGTTTACCCGGTCGGCCTGAGGAATGAAGTTCCAGCGCTTCTGCGTCGGTAATCCGGGAATTGTGCTTGGGCACGGGTAGGTCTCCGCTTTTTTATATCTGAGGGTCGGTGTCTTAGGGTTAAGGTCTGGTATGCTGAACCTTTTGGCGGTTCTTGGCAGTATATTGCATTGCGACAAAGTTCTTGGGAAGGGAAATTGTACAATAATGTCGGAAAGCGCGTTGAATGAACTAATATTATTAGTCAATACATCTGTTCAACTCTTCGTTCCGTTCTCCGAGTAGTTCTCCGGGCAGTTCTCAGGGCAGTTCTCCGGGCAACCTGTCGGTTAAAGGATAACTAAGGAGCGTTTGTTGGCAGTTTTAATGCTCTGTTCCTGAGATATTGCACGCTCCAGAAAGCAGCGTTTTGTTGTAGAGAATAATTATATCCCTGAGCTCCTTCAGGAATATTCACTCCCAGATCGCAGTTGCATCAGGAGATAATTTACAAATCTTCAACCGTCATTTCCTCTGAAACATGCATAATTATTATCAGTTTCTTTGTTTTTTCCGATGCAATATACCCAGAGCTGACGCATTATGACTTAAGTCTTGATGACATATCTAACCTATTTTCAGAGACAGATCGGTTCGTTCATCCGTGAAATATACATATGCTGAAACCCGTTAAGACCATTAACGCCAAGGTGTTGTTTCTGATTGTGCCTGCCGTCTTACTGGTTTCGCTATTTCAGAACATGGTGGACAGTTATCTTGATTATCAGGATGATCAGGAGATGATTGCCACCCAGTGGCAAAATCTGGCGACGACACAGGCCAATGTGGTTTCGGGATATCTCTGGAATTTCGATATTGAAGCGATCCAGTCTCATCTTGATAGTCTGGTTGAGTTCAACGAGGTTTATAGCGCGGAAGTTTACGACGAAAAGCAGAGCCTGGTTTCTGGCTCGGGCGAGATTGAGGTCGATGGTCCGGCTTACAGAGTTATCACTCTGGACATCATCTACAAGGACCCTTTTGTCAATCGGAAGATCGGGCAGTTTGTTCTGGTAATTGCCCATACGGATATTCCAACTCTGCTGCTGAACAATCTTTTGCAGGAGCTTCCCGAGACTATTCTTATGGTCCTGGCTCTGACCGGGATTATTGTTCTTGCGAATCACAAATTTGTTTTCAAGCCACTGCGAGAGTTGAATCAGGGTTTTTCGACTTTTGATCAACAGCTTCTCCGGCACAAGATACCGATTAGCTCAGAAGACGAGGTAGGAGAGTTGATTGATGGCTATAACCGGATGATTGAAAAGCTGGAACAACACGAAAAACAGCAGTTACTCTATGTCCAGGGGCTGGAGGCAGCCAACCGGGCCAAAACTGATTTTCTGGCAAACATGAGCCACGAGTTAAGGACGCCTCTCAACGCGATTATCGGCTTCTCCGAGATGATCAAATTTGAGATGCTTGGAAAGCTGGATGAACCAAAATATCGTGATTATGCCGAAGATATCTACAGCAGTGGTACTTTGCTGCTGGAAATTATCAACGATATCCTTGACATGTCCAAGATCGAGGCCGGAGAAGTCCACCTTAACGAAGAGATTATTGATCTGCGAGAAGTGGTTCAATCCTGTTATCGCATGATTAACGGTCGCGCTGAACGCAACAAGATTTCAATCGGGACGAAATTCCAGCCAGACTGCCCTTATCTCTATTGCGACAATACCCGTGTGCGACAGGTGCTGCTAAACCTCTTGAGCAATGCAGTCAAATTTACCCCTCCTGGAGGAAAAATTACGATTGAGGTCGGTGTCTCGGCTCAGCAACAGCTGGAAATCGTGGTCGCAGATAACGGCATTGGTATTCCCGAAGAAAAAATTGCTGAAGTTCTCAAGCCTTTTATACAGGTAGACAGCCACCTGACCCGTCAGCATGAAGGAACCGGTCTTGGATTGCCTCTGTCGAAAACGCTTATGGAGCTCCATGGCGGCAGCCTGCGGCTTGAAAGCAAGCTGGATAAGGGAACCAGGGTGATTATGGTTTTTCCAACGGAACGGATCAGAGAATCTGTGTCTCTGGCAAGATAACGGGGCGTAACCGGTTCCCTGTTTCATAGACTTTGCTCAACCAGATGACTGTGCTAACTTCCAGCACCAGTTTTCCTATAGTTTTAGAGTTGATTTATTTTGTGACCGAAACGATTTCTTCTGCAGCATCCCCTTCTCATCATTCTGCAACTGATTCCTTGAAACAGGATGATCCGGGCGCAGCCAGGAATCCAACTTTGCCTGGAAAGGCTGAAGGAAAGATGGGTTCAGCAGACAGCGGAAAAGCAGAAAAAATCACACCGATGATGGTTCAGTACCTTGAAATCAAGGAGGCCCACCCCGGGTCCTTGCTGTTTTATCGGATGGGAGATTTTTACGAACTGTTTTTTCAGGATGCTGTTGAGGCGTCGGCGGCACTGGATATCACCCTGACCAAACGGGGGCATCACAAAGGGGCAGATATTCCCATGTGCGGCGTGCCTGTTCATGCGGCGGATGGCTATCTTTCCCGTCTGATCAGAAAAGGTTTCAAGGTTGCGATCTGTGAACAGATGGAAGATCCGGCGGAGGCCAAAAAACGTGGAACAAAATCGGTCGTAAAACGGGGCGTTGTTCGCCTGGTAACACCGGGAACGATCACAGAGGACGAGCTGCTTGATGTTCGCAGTCATAACTTTCTTGCCGCCATTACCGATGCGGCGGGTGGTTATGGTTTGGCCTGGCTGGACATGTCGACGGGTGATTTTTTTGCCCAGCCTGTGCAGGTGGCAGGAGACGGGCAGCTGGGCGCCTTGCTGGCAGCACTGGCACGTTTGAGCCCGGGGGAGCTTCTTTTGCCGGAGCGGCTGTATCAACGACAAGAATTTTTTGAGATCATCAACGAGTGGCGCGAGGCTATCTCGCCTCTGCCTTCCTCTCGTTTTGACAGCGAAAATGCCCGGCGCCGCCTTGAGGAAGTCTTCTCGGTCCGGGCACTGGATGCTTTTGGGGAGTTCTCCCGGGCGGAAACAGCCGCAGCCGGAGCCCTTCTGGACTATGTTGAGCTGACCCAGAAGGGGAAGCTTCCCCGGCTTTCAGCACCGAGGCAGGTTCGTTCTGGCGCTGTGATGGAGATTGATGCTGCGACCCGTCGCAATCTGGAGCTGACACAGGCGCTCACAGGCGGGCGCAAAGGCAGTCTTTTGGCAACGATCGACCGCACCATTACCGGGGCGGGAGCTCGATTGCTGGGGGCCTGGATGTCTTCGCCGCTGACCGACGCAACCGCGGTTATTGACCGTCTGGATATGGTTTCCTGGGCGGTTGAACAGGATAATCTGCGTCAGGACCTGCGCAACAGCCTGCGGCAGTGTCCGGATATCGAACGCGGTCTCTCCCGGCTGACAATTGGACGGGGCGGCCCCCGGGATCTTGCAGGTATCAGGGATGCCCTGCAGGAAGCTTCGCGGCTGAAAGATCTTTTGTCCCGTATGGCAGGAGATACTCTTCCCGAAGGACTGCAACGTTTGGCTGTTCAGCTGGGAGATCATCAGGAACTCTGTGCCAAGTTACAAAAAGCCCTGCTGGAAGACCTCCCGCTTCAGGCCCGGGATGGTGGTTTTATTGCCCGGGGTTTTGCTCCGGCGCTGGATGAATTTAAACAGCTGCGGGATGACAGTCGGAAATTGATTGCGGGCCTGCAGTCCAAATATATCGAGATGACCGGTGTTAACAGCTTGAAGGTCAAGCACAACAATGTTCTGGGCTATTTTATTGAGGTCAGCCCGACCAATGCTTCCCGGGTGGACACCGGCCCGGATTCCGAGTTTATTCATCGCCAGACCCTGGCCTCGGCGATGCGTTTTACCACGGTTGAGCTTTCTGAACTGGAGCAGAAAATTGCGGGGGCTGCAGGCAAGGCTCTGGCGATTGAGCTTGAGCTCTATGAGGAACTGGTTACAGGCGTTGTTGAGACAGCAGATACAGTTGCTTCTGCTGCCCGGGCTCTGGCGACACTGGACGTGATTTCCGCGCTTGCCGAGTTGGCAGTGACAGAGCGCTGGAATCGCCCCAAAGTTGATCAGTCTCTTGCTTTTGATATCGTCGGCGGGCGACATCCTGTGGTGGAAGCAGCACTGGCAAAAACCCAAGATGGCCCTTTTGTTGCCAATAACTGTATCTTGGAGGGGCAGGAAAGGTTGTGGCTGGTGACAGGGCCGAATATGGCAGGTAAATCGACTTTCCTGCGCCAGAATGCCCTGATTGCGGTTCTGGCCCAGATGGGGTCCTTTGTACCAGCTGAATCAGCGCATATCGGGGCGATTGATCGGCTGTTCAGCCGAGTTGGCGCAGCAGATGATCTGGCGCGCGGGCGTTCGACCTTTATGGTTGAAATGGTTGAGACAGCGGTAATTCTCAATCAGGCGACAGAACGGTCTTTGGTGATTCTGGACGAGATCGGGCGCGGGACGGCGACCTATGATGGTCTGTCTATTGCTTGGGCCTGCGTCGAGCATTTACATGAAGCAAACAGATCCCGGGCACTTTTTGCCACGCACTATCATGAGCTGACAAGTCTGACGGCCAAGCTTGAATCTCTTTCCTGTCACTCTATGCGGGTCAAAGAATGGCAGGGGGAAGTCGTGTTCCTGCATGAGGTAACGTCCGGGGCTGCTGATCGTTCCTACGGCATTCATGTGGCCAGGCTTGCTGGTTTGCCTGCAGTTGCCATTGCCCGGGCAGAGCAGGTACTCGAGACTCTGGAGAAAGACGGACAGGCAGGTAATTTGGCGCATCTGGCCGAGGACCTACCTCTTTTTGCCAATTTGCAACGGGCTGAGGCAGAAGCCCTGTCGCCAGCCGGAGGCAAATCCGAACTTGAGTTGCGACTGGATGCTGTGGCACTGGACGATCTGACACCGCGCGAAGCGCTGGATCTTCTTTATGAGCTGAAAGGGCTTGGGCGGAGCTGATTGTCCCTGCTATGCTCATCTCTTCAAAGGACGATAGTCATCCAAAGTCTTTGTTCCCAGCAGTTTTTTCCCTGGCGATGATGTTTCAGTAAAGCAGGTGTAGATGCCGATTACTTCTCTAGATTATGCCTATAATCAGGATGTTAAAAATAAGACCGCTATTTTTCCTGCTACAGAGCTGAGTAAAAAAATTGCCGAAATACGTGCAACAAAAGAGCCAGCCCTAACCAAACGCAATCAGGTTCTTGCTCTGTTGCGGGATGCTTTGGGTGAGGGGCGTGCGGAAGTTCGCAAGCGGTTCGACGAAAAAGCTTCCGGGACAATGGTTGTTCGCGCCAACTGCTTTTTGGTCGATCAAATCGTCAATTTTGTCTATCACTTTGTAAATGAAGAACTTTACCCGGTGGGGGTCCCGTCCAAGGGGGAAAGCCTTTCGGTTGCGGCTGTGGGCGGATATGGACGCGGAGAGCTGGCACCGCAGTCTGACGTGGATATCCTGTTTTTGCTGCCCTACAAAAAAACGCCCAGAACCGAGCAAGTTGTGGAAGCGATGCTCTATTTTTTGTGGGATCTGAATTTTAAGGTCGGCCACTCTGTACGCACCCTGAAGGAGTGTATCCGCAGTTCACAGGCAGATCTCACTATCAATACTTCTATTCTGGAATCCAGGTTTCTTTGCGGCGATTTCAAACTTTTTACCCAGTTGCGTAAAACCTATGACAGGGTGGTAAGATCCGGACATGGGGCCAGCTTCATCGAGGAAAAACTTGCCGAACGCAGTGAACGCCACAAGAAAGTCGGGGGGTCCCGCTATACGCTTGAGCCGAATATCAAAGAGGGCAAGGGCGGCCTGAGAGACCTGCAGACCCTTTTCTGGATCGCCAAGTTTATCTATCAGGTTGATGATGTTTCCAGCCTGGTTGAAAAGGGTGTTTTTACCCGGCAGGAAGTCCGTCAATTTGAAAAGGCGCAGGCTTTTCTCTGGTCGGTACGCTGTGCCCTGCATTATCTAACCAATCGTCCGGAAGAGCGTTTAAGCTTTGATGTTCAGCGGGAGTTGGCGGACTGGATGCAGTATACGGATCATGCAGGGACCAAGGGTGTCGAGCGCATGATGAAACACTATTTCATTGTCGCCAAGGCGGTCGGTGGGCTGACCCGTATCTTCTGTGCTGCACTAGAAGCCGAGCATAACCGTCGATCAGGCTTTCGCCTGCCCCTGCCTTTTTTGCAACGCAAGCGGACGGTGGAAAAGTTCCGGCTTGAAGGTGACCGCCTGACATTCCGGCAGGAAGATACGCTGGAAAAAGATCCCCTGGAAATGCTGCGGATCTTCCATGTGGCGCAAAAGCACGATCTTGATATCCACCCCGCAGCCCTGCGAAAAATCACGCAGAACCTGCGATTGATAAAGCAGCATCTGCGGGATAACGAAGCAGCCAGCAGACTGTTTCTGGATATTCTGGCCTCGCCAAAGGATCCGGAAAAAACCTTGCGACGTTTGAACGAGTCAGGGGTTTTGGGGCGGTTTGTTCCCGATTTTGGCCGGGTCGAAGCTCTGATGCAGTTCAATATGTATCATCACTATACAGTGGACGAGCATACACTTTTTGCCGTGGGGATTTTGCATCAGATTGAAAAGGGTCTGTTGCAGAAAGAAGCCCCAATCGCCAGTGAGGTGGTGCACAAGGTCTTGTCACGCAAAGTTCTCTACGTGGCGGTTTTCCTGCACGACATTGCCAAGGGACGATCAGGAGACCATTCGGTTGAAGGTGCCAAGATCGCTTTGCGGATTTGCCCGCGTATGGGCTTGACGGCAGAAGAAACGGAAACGGTTTCTTGGCTGGTGCGCTATCACCTGACCATGAGTGAAACCGCCTTTTCCAGAGACATTGACGATCCCAAAACCATTCAGGATTTTGCCGAGATCGTGCAATCGCCGGAACGTCTGCGTCTCTTGCTGATTTTGACGGTTGCCGATATCCGTGCGGTTGGGCCAAATGTCTGGAATGCCTGGAAGGCTGCCTTGCTGAGAGAGCTTTACTGGCGCACGGAAGAACTTCTTTCGGGAGGGCTTGCGGCTGAAGGGCAGGAGCGGAGGGTGCAGGTGGCCTGGGAAAAGCTGACTGCCGCACTGTCGCACTGGCCGGCACAGGAACTGGCGTTGCATTTGGAGCGGGGGACGGTTTCCTACTGGATCTCCAGTGATACAGAAACCCAGGCGCGGCATGCGGAACTGATCCGTCAGGCGGAGAGTGATAAGTCACCCTTTACGGCAGAGGTCAGAGTGGATCATTACCGCCAGGTGACCGAAGTGACCATCTATGCAGCTGACCATCCAGGGCTTTTCAGCAGGGTGGCAGGTGCCTTGGCTGTTTCCGGGGCCTCGATCGAGGGGGCAACCATCCATACTCTGCGCAATGGCATGGCGCTGGACAGTTTTTACATTGCTGATTCCCACAGCAAGACCTTGATTGAAGAACCGGATCGGCTAGAGCAGATTGAAACAGCGATAGAGCAATCGCTTACGGGAGAGCTGAAAGCGGCAAAACTGTTGAAAACCCTGCCGACCCGGCTGCCGAGCCGCGTGCTCAAGGCCATGCGGGTCAAGCCGCGTGTTCTGATCGATAACAAGGCCAGTGCGAGCTATACCGTGATCGAGGTCAATGGCCAGGATCGGCCGGGCCTGCTTTATCATTTGACGCAGGCGCTGACCAAGCTGGGGCTACTGGTTCATTCCGCCCGCATTGCGACGTACGGTGTGCGTGCGGTTGATGTGTTTTACGTCGAATCTGCACTGGGCGACAAGATCTCGAGCCAGCAAAAGCTGAATACGATCCAGAAAAAGCTGCTGGAGATTCTCGAACCCTAAAGAGTGGGCAAATGAATTCTGTCCGGAAAGGCGCTGTAGAAGATTGTGTCTTGAGCGGGGTCCCGAGTGGGGCTGATAGCATATTGGCTTTTCTGTCTCAGGTGGACAGACGCGCCGCGTCTCTTTCATTCAGGTGCCGGGGAAATTTGTGTTAATGTAGCTGGAATAAGTAGCGGGGACAGAATTATTGCGCTGTCTCTCCCTGTGATAACTCTTTCCCGGGAACAGACAGTGTCCTCCTCTCTGGCCTTTGATTTCCTGAGTCCACGCTGCCAGCAGTTCCATGACTACTGGTGGAGACTGAACGAGTCTTCCGGGCAGGCTGTGCCTTATAAGGCGGATTTTAACCCGGCAGAAATCAAACCGGTTCTGCCGTATGTTTTGCTCCATGATCTCGCCACGCCGGGGAAATCTCTTTTGCGGCTGGTCGGAACGGCTATCGTTGACCGGATGGGGATTAACGCAACAGGAAGGGACTACCTGGACTTTGTTTCACAAGAACGCAGAGACAAGGCCTATCGGCATCTGCAGACCACGTCTTCCCTTCCCTGCGGCATGAGGGTTGTGATTGAAGGGAGATATCTATCGGGGCGGGTCAATGTTTCCGAGACTGTTGGCTATCCCCTTGAAGCAGCAGGAGGTGCCTCGCGATATATGATCTTCGTCGACGACATTGTCGAGACCATGGAATATCAGGATGTGAGTGACAAACAGCTTGAATATTACCGGGTCAGGCGGCGGGACTATATCGATATTGGCGCTGGAATTCCTGCCGTCAAACCTCCAGAATGACTCCAGAAATTATTGCAAAAAACTATCTGCTGGCCAGCAGGGCACTTGCCCCGATTAAGGCCCCACCACTGATCCGGTTGACCATCTGCACCTTGCCGGACCGTTTCAGGAGGGGAACAAGCTGACTGCCGCCGAGGGCATAGCTCATCAGCCAGAAGAATTCGATCACAACAAAGCTTCCTGCAAGAATCGCGAGCTGGGGCCCCTGTGGAAGGTCCAGATTGATGAATTGGGGTAAAAAGGCGGCAAAGAAAATCATTGCTTTAGGGTTGCTGGCACCGACCAGAAACGCCTGGCGATAAAGCGAGAAAAAATCTTTTTTACGGCTTGTCGTGCTGGTGCTGCCAGATGCGGTATTATCCAGTGCCATCGCCGGGCTGCGCCAGGCCTTGATTCCCAGATAAAGCAGATAGATGACGCCGCCCCACTTGACCACGGTAAAGGCCTCTGCTGATGTTGAAAGAATGGCACTTAAACCTGCTGCAGAGGCAAAAAGCATGATCAGCATGGCTGATACGCCGCCAAGGGAG
This sequence comes from Kiloniella laminariae DSM 19542, assembly GCF_000374005.1. Classification (GTDB taxonomy): domain Bacteria; phylum Pseudomonadota; class Alphaproteobacteria; order Kiloniellales; family Kiloniellaceae; genus Kiloniella; species Kiloniella laminariae. The sequence continues at coordinate 228,921 of NZ_KB893134.1, forward strand.
CTGGCAAAGGCTGCCCGCTTTCCCCGAGTCATGCCAATGGTCATCGAAAGCAGCATGTTTGGCCCCGGGGTCATCGAAGCGATGCAGGTGGTGACGACATAGATCAACCAGGTTTCAAGCGACATTTGGCAGCCTTCCAGGGCAGGAATCAGAGCAGGAATCGGGATACAAGAAAATTCATCGAGACTATAGGGAGATCCTCTGTCACTGAAAAGCCATGATTATGAGTGATGAAGGCCGGGTGACAGGAGCAGGTACCCTGCCCCGGATTTGATGGATCTGTCGCCTAGAAACTGGACTTTGGCAGGATGAGCAGAGTTTAGCTCTTTCTGGCTGTTACTCTCTGGTCTTTTCATCAGACAGGGTGGAATCTCTTCCCAAGAGATGGGCCATCCATTAATAAAGAGCGTGTTATTATCTGAAGTTTATGTCTCGTAACCTGTGTTCTGAAGCTGTTTTCGTTGCTTCAAGGTGAACCGGGAAGGCGTGTAGGGGGCGGAGTTCTGTATGTCTTTGGGGAAAAATCTGACAACAGTCAGCGGGTTTACGGGCTTGAGCCGTATTCTTGGTTTTGTGCGCGATATCCTGATTGCGACCTCTCTGGGCACCGGACCTGTTGCGGATGCATTTTTTGTCGCCTTTCGTCTCCCGAACCTCTTCCGGCGTCTCTTTGCCGAGGGGGCGTTCAACGCTGCATTTGTTCCGCTTTACGCCGGAAAAATAGAAGCTGAAGGACCTGAAGCAGCCCAGACATTTGCGGAACAGGTACACGCGGTGATGTTCACCTTCATGCTGGTTTTGACGCTCGCCGCTATGGCCGCCATGCCCTGGGTGACCTATTGGCTTGCGCCGGGGTTCGAGGATTGGGCTATCAATACCGTGACTGGTGAGGGGTTCCGGGTGAGGGCAGAGGGGAGTGATGTCCTTTTGGCAGTTCCTGAGAACTTTATTCCCCTATTGGATTATGCCGAGGTTCTGAACAACATTGCTTTCCCTTATCTGTTCTTCATGGTGATCGTCGCTCTTTTCTCGGGCATGTTGAACAGTTTCGGCCGCTTTGCCGAGGCTGCGGCAGCGCCGGTGTTACTGAACGTATTTTTTATTGTTTCCCTGCTTTTGATTATTCCCAGAGTGGAAGACAGCGGAGAGGCTCTGGCCTGGACAGTGACCTCTGCCGGTTTTGGACAGTTGCTTCTTGTCTATCTGGCACTGAGGAAAGCCGGGCTGCACATGAAGTTGCGCCTTCCACGCCTGAATAGCGATGTGAAGACCCTGATGAGACGGATGGTGCCGGGGCTTTTTTCCGCAGGCGCCATGCAGATCAATGTGGTGATCGGCACGATGATATCGAGTTATCAGGAATCAGGCGTTTCCTTCCTCTATTTCGCTGATCGGGTGTATCAGTTACCACTTGGGTTGATCGGGATCGCCTTTGGCGTGGTCCTGCTGCCGGAACTTTCTCGCAAATTAAAAGCCAATGATCATGATGGCGCCATGCGCAGCATGAATCAGGGCATGGAGATGGCTCTGTTATTGACCCTGCCTGCGACCATCGCGCTGGTTGTCATTCCCTGGCCGATTATCGTAACGCTGTTTGAACATGGTGAGTTTACCCGGGAATCAACCAATGCAACCGCTCTGGCACTGATGGCCTATGCTGCAGGCCTGCCAGCTTATGTTCTGGTTAAAATTCTCCAGCCAGCGTTTTATGCACGTGAAGATACGGTAACCCCATTTCATCTGGCGATTGTGTCAATTGTNGTCAACATTGTCCTGAGTCTGGCTCTGTTCCAGGTGATGCAGCATGTTGGAATTGCCCTGGCTACGGCGATCTCTTCCTGGGTCAACGTTCTGATGCTCTGGATTGTGCTGATAAGGCGAGGCCACTTGAAACTTAATGCGCGTTTCGTCTCCCGCCTGCCAAAAATTCTTGCAGCCTCTCTTGTGATGGGCGGCGGTCTCTGGGCTGGGATGCGCTGGCTGAATCCCTGGTTTGAGGGAGTTCATTATGAGAAAATTGTCGCGCTTTCTGCTCTGATCGGGGGTGGATTTCTGCTTTATGCTCTGCTGACGGTGTTGTTCGGTATTATCCGACCTGCAGATATCAGCCGTATGTTTAGCCGTAAAAAGAAGATCTAGCCTGAAAATAGAGACCTGATCTCCAGGTGAGCAGATCTCTATTTTAGAGTGTTTGTTCAGGGTTTTTCCAGGGCCCGGTCAAGAAAGTCGATGCGGTCCTGCCCCCAGAAAATCTCGTCCTTGTAGATGTAGGTCGGGGAACCGAAGACATCCCGGGCATGAGCTTCGGCTGTGGTTTCATCGTAACTGGCGCTCAAGGCGTCGCTTTTTGCTAGGTCCATGAGGGAATCTGCATCAAAACCACAAGCCCTGGCAATTTCTGCAAGAGTTGCTTCATCAGAAATATTGCGTTCTTCGGCCCAGACAGCGGTCAGGATGGCATCGCTAAGCTTTCCTGCTCCTTGCCTGACCGCTTCTTGCTCAGCCGCTGCGAGAACCATTCGTGCCGCGAGGCTTTGGTCTGCAGGCCAGAAGGCAGGTTGAAAATTCATGGGAACATTAAGATAGTCAGACCAGCGTTTCAGCTCATCCATACGAAAGCGTTGTCGTGCTGGATGGCGTTTCGCAGGAGGTGTTCCTCCCATTTTTTCGAATGTTTCCATCACGTTGATTGGTTTGTAATTAACCTGTGCACCATGTTTGGCCACCACCTGGTTAAAGCGGCTGATTCCCAGATAGCTCCAGGGTGACAGCAGAAAGTGGTAGTAGTCGATAACCTTGTTCATGTGTTTTCCTCTCCGGCAATCCTGCACAACTGTGTGGGCATATCCAGCGATAGTCGCTCGGGATGCATGTGGTGTCCGGGACAGGCTGGATCAACAGGATAGACCTATTGGTCCAGTCTGTTTTGATCATCTTTACGTGAAAGTGGTCATTGTGTCTTTTCCTCAAATGAATTCTCCTAGGATTCGCAGGAGAAACTACAGTTAAAAGTTTCGTGTTCCGAAAAACGAAACTTTTGCTCTTTCGATTTTCCCGGGCACTACGTAAACTGAATTAGCGAGGCAGATAGCGATCTAATGGCAGCAGGAGATAACCTCATGGAGACACTTAATACCAGGCAGCGGGAAATTGTCGGTATCGCCCGTGTGGAAGGGCGTGTTCTTGTTGAGGAATTGGCCAGTCGCTTCGATGTTTCCCTGCAAACAATCCGGAAAGACCTCACTGAAATCTGTGCCAGGGCGATTCTGAAAAGAATTCATGGCGGCGCCGTTTTTGCGGCAGGGGTGGAAAATCTTCGTTATGACGCGCGAAGGTTGATCGCCCAAAATGAAAAACGCGGCATCGGCATGGCTGCGGCTGAGCTTATTCCGGATAACTGCTCGCTTTTTATCAATATAGGGACGACAACAGAAGAGGTGGCACACTGCCTGCTGCGCAAGAAAGATCTTCTGGTTATTACGAACAATATAAATGTTGCCAATATCTTGCGGCCTTCACCAGCCACCGATGTTATCATCGCCGGGGGCATGGTTCGTCGTTCTGACGGGGGAGTTGTCGGGGAAACGGCAGTGGACTTTATCAAGCAGTTCAAGGTTGATTTTGCGATTATCGGCACATCTGCTGTAGATGAAGATGGCTCTTTACTGGATTTCGATTTGCGTGAAGCGAAAGTGGCTCAGGCCATTATCGCAAATGCACACCACGTTATTCTTTGCGCCGATCAGACCAAGTTGAAACGGACCGCTCCGGTTCGTGTTGCGCACTTCGGGCAGATAAATACCTTTGTTACTGACCGTTTAGAGTCAGAAAGCCTGCGCAAAGTCTGTACAGATCACGGGGTTCGTCTGATCGAGTCCGACCTGTCATAAAACTGTCATAAAAGTTTTCGCTTGCGGTCATAAAAATCTTCGAATAGCTTTCAAAACGAAACAAAAAGAAAGAAGTTCCGAAAGGGACGAAATTTTGGCATTAAAGCCTGGTTTTGGAACATCCGGTTTTGGGATGATGCATTCGGGGAGAATTCGGTGAGCGGTCAGACGTATGACCTCGTCATTGTGGGCGGTGGCGTGAACGGTTGTGGCATTGCACGTGATGCTGCGGGTCGGGGACTGAAAGTTTGTGTTGTCGAGCAGGCAGATCTTGCCCGGGCAACCAGTTCTGCCAGTACCAAATTGATTCATGGTGGTTTGCGCTATCTGGAGCATTACGAGTTCCGTCTGGTACGCGAGGCCCTGATCGAGCGCGAAACTCTCTGGGCAATGGCTCCTCACATTATCTGGCCTTTGCGCTTTGTACTGCCGCATAACAGGGCCCAGCGCCCCGGCTGGATGATCCGGATCGGCCTGTTTCTTTATGACCATCTCGGCGGCCGCAAGAAACTCCCGGCCAGTACAGCGCTCAATCTTGACAAAGATCCAGCTGGCAGACCACTACAGCCAGGGTTTACTAAAGGTTTTGAATATTCAGACTGTTGGGTTGATGATGCCCGTCTTGTCGTTTTAAATGCGATTGATGCCCGGGAAAAAGGCGCGGATATCCACTGCCGCACCCGCTGTGTCAGCGCCAAGGTAGAGGATGGCATCTGGAAGCTTTCCTGCGAGAATGTGGACAGCGGAAAAAAGGCCGAAATCACGGGCAAGGTCATGGTCAATGCCTCTGGCCCCTGGGTTTCCAAGTTTCTTGAAGAACGGCTGGAAAGTTCGTCACATCATGCAATCCGCATGGTCAAGGGCAGCCACATTGTTGTGCCGAAGCTCTTTGATCATGACCGCTGTTATATTTTCCAGAATGATGACAAGCGTATTGTCTTTGCTATCCCCTATGAGCAGGATTTTACCCTTATCGGAACCACAGACGAGGATTTCCAAGGCGATCCTTCTGGCGTGAAGATTTCCGTTGAAGAAGTCAAATATCTCTGCCGTTTGTCGAACAGCTATTTCAAGACCAGCATTACCCCGGATGACGTGGTCCATACCTATTCCGGAGTCCGGCCGCTTTATGACGACGGTGCAAGCCAGGCGCAGGAAGCGACCCGGGATTATGTGCTCAAGGTCGATGAACAGGACGGGGCAGCTGTTCTGAACATCTTTGGTGGCAAGATCACGACCTATCGCCGTCTGGCGGAACATGCGCTGGAAAAGCTTTCGGGCTATTTCGAGAAACCCGGGGAAGCCTGGACCAAGGGCGCAACACTTCCGGGGGGGGATTTCCCTTGTGAAGAAGCTTCCACGCAGGTCAATCAGCTTCTGGGCAAATATCCGTTTATAAAAAAATCTCACGCGGAAAGATTGATCCGGAGCTATGGCACGCGCTACCTTGCGTTGCTGGGCGAGGCAAAGAAGATCGAAGATCTCGGCCAGTGCTTTGGGGCGGATCTCTATGAAGTCGAAGTACAGTATCTGATCGACCAGGAATGGGCCTACAAAGCTGATGACGTCTTGTGGCGGCGCAGCAAGTTGGGTCTCAGAATCAGGGACGACAAGGTGCAGGTGCTGGAAAAATGGATGGCGACAGCAACAAACAAAGCTGGCTGAAGCCAGAAAAATCAACGCCCTCTAAACAATTGCAAAAGAAACAAGTGCGGTTGAGTTTCGGTAGGAAATAAATGACGCTAACTCTTGAAAACGTCTGGAAGACGGTCGGGGACGAGGTGCATATCGCAGAGGCTAATCTTAGCCTGGAACGCGGGACGCTCAATACTCTCCTGGGATCGACACTGTCAGGCAAAACCAGTTTGATGCGCCTTATGGCTGGCTTGGATAAGCCGACCAGGGGGCGTGTCCTGTTTGATGGGCAGGATGTAACAGGGGTCCGGGTACAGGACCGTAATGTTGCCATGGTCTATCAGCAGTTCATCAACTATCCCGCTTTGAGCGTCTATGAGAACATTGCTTCTCCCTTGCGTATTGCGAAAGCGCCCGCTGACGAGATCGACCGCAAGGTCCGGGATGCGGCAGCGATGATGAAGCTCGAGCCGATGCTTGAGCGGACTCCCTCAGAGCTTTCCGGTGGTCAGCAGCAGCGTACCGCCCTGGCACGTGCTCTGGTCAAGGGGGCTGATCTGGTGTTGCTGGACGAACCTTTGGCAAACCTGGACTACAAGTTGCGCGAGGAACTGCGGGAAGAGCTGCCAAAGGTTTTTGCTGAATCCGGTGCTGTTTTTGTCTATGCGACAACGGAACCCACAGAAGCACTGCTGCTGGGCGGGAATACCGCGACCCTGCATGAGGGCCGGGTGACCCAGTTTGGGCCGACCCTGGATATCTATCGCAATCCGGGTAACCTGCTTACAGCTGATGTTTTCTCTGATCCTCCGATGAATACTCTTCCTGTGAGTATCCGCGGGGGTGTTGTCAGCCATGGAGAGATTCTGTCCGCGCCTGCGACAGATGTGCTCTCGAAAGTTCCCGATGGCGATTACGTTATCGGTTTCCGCCCCAACCATTTGCATCTGCATAATCGGGAAGCAGGGTTTATTGCGGTCAAGACTCGTGTTGCCGTTACTGAAATTACCGGTTCGGAATCTTTCGTTCATGTTGATTTTGGCGGCCAGCGCTGGGTGAGCCTGACCCATGGTGTGCGGGAGGTCGAGATCGACAGTAATATCGAAGTCTATCTGGAACCCTCCAAATGCTTCGTCTTTGATGCCGCTGGCAAGCTTGTCGCTGGCCCCTGGACCGCAGGTGGGGAGAACTGATATGGCGAGAATTGAACTAAACCACCTGGCACATTCCTATATGCCGACAATCCAGAGCCCGGAAGAGTTCGCCCTGAAAGAGCTGAACCACGTCTGGGAAGACGGGGGTGCCTATGCCCTTCTCGGTCCTTCCGGCTGTGGCAAGACGACTCTTCTGAACATCATTTCGGGTCTGTTGATTCCGACGCACGGTGAAATCCGCTTTGACGGAGAAGACGTTACCAGAAAAGCGACAGAAGCGCGGAACATTGCACAGGTTTTCCAGTTTCCGGTGATCTATGACACCATGAGCGTCTATGACAATCTGGCATTTCCGCTGCGCAATCGCGGGGTTGCTGCCAATGATGTCGACAGACGGGTCCGGGAGATCGCCGAATTGCTGGAATTGAGTGATACACTCAAGCACAAAGCCAGTGGTCTGACGGCGGATGCCAAGCAGAAAATCTCTTTGGGTCGCGGGCTGGTTCGGGCAGATGTTTCGGCGATCCTGTTTGATGAACCCTTGACTGTCATTGACCCACATCTGAAGTGGCAATTGCGGTCTCAGCTTAAACACCTGCACAAACGATTCAACTACACCATGGTCTATGTGACTCATGACCAGACAGAGGCCCTGACCTTTGCCGACAAGGTTGTGGTGATGTACGACGGGGCTGTGGTTCAGATGGGTACGCCTGAAGAGCTGTTCGAGCGACCGAAACACACCTTTGTGGGTTATTTTATCGGCTCCCCTGGAATGAACGTTGTGCCCTGTCATATTGATGGCGACAAAGCCATGGTTGCCGGGCATGCCTTTGCCATGGAACAGGGTTTTTCAAAAATCCCGACCGGAGCTTCACTTGAAGTTGGTATCCGTCCCGAGTTTCTTTCGCTGTCACGCGAAGGTTCGGGTCCGGAAGTTTCGATCCAGAAGGTGGAAGACCTTGGTCGTTTCAAGGTCGCCAGTGTGCGTCTGGAAGAGCATGAGTTTAAGGTTATGGTTGGCGAAGATCAGGAGGTGCCGACAGATGGCGCCCGTCTGATCGTCGATCCGACCCATGTAAACCTTTATGCCAACAGTCATCTGGTAGAGGAGGCCTGATCATGAACAAATGGTCTGATAACCGCGCCTGGTGGCTCGTGCTTCCAGTTGTCCTGATCGTCGCGTTCTCGGCAGTTATCCCGCTGATGACAGTGGTGAACTATTCTTTTCAGGATACATTCGGCAATAACGAATTCTTCTGGGAAGGGGTTGGCTGGTTCCAGGAAGTTCTGAGGTCTGAGCGTTTCCACTCTGCGATGGGTCGCCAGTTCCTGTTTTCCTTTATCATTCTCGCCATCGAAATTCCGCTTGGAATCGTGATTGCGCTGGCGATGCCGCGCAAGGGGTTCTGGGTGCCCTTCTGTCTGATTCTGATGGCACTGCCGTTGCTTATTCCCTGGAACGTTGTTGGAACAATCTGGCAGATCTTCGGGCGTATCGATATTGGTCTGCTTGGTGCTTTCCTCGACAACATCGGGGTTGAGTATAACTACACGCAGAACACCCTTGATGCCTGGGTGACCCTGGTTGTGATGGATGTGTGGCACTGGACTTCTCTGGTGGTACTGCTGTGCTACGCTGGTTTGCAGTCCATTCCTGATGCCTATTATCAGGCGGCAAGGATCGACGGCGCCAGTAAATGGGCAACCTTCCGTTATATCCAGCTGCCCAAGATGAATCGGGTGTTGCTGATCGCTGTGTTGCTCCGCTTTATGGACAGTTTCATGATCTACACCGAGCCATTTGTCGTGACAGGTGGTGGCCCGGGTAATGATACGACTTTCCTTTCGATCGATCTGGTGCAGATGGCTATTGGTCAGTTTGACCTTGGCCCGGCTGCAGCCATGTCCCTGATCTACTTCCTGATCATTCTGCTCTTCAGCTGGGTGTTTTTCACGATCATGAGCTATCTGGACAGAGTGGAGAACTAAGATATGAAAACCAAAGCTTTTGTAACCGTTCTCTATATCGTCTTTCTGCTGCTGCCGATCTACTGGCTGCTCAATATGTCTCTCAAAACCAATGAAGAGATCCTGAGCACCTTTACACTCTGGCCGCAGGATCTGACCTTTGCCAACTATATGGTGATCTTCACCGACGCCAGCTGGTACAATGGTTATATCAACTCGACGATCTATGTGGTGCTGAACACCATCATCACCCTGCTGGTGGCCTTGCCCGCGGCCTATGCTTTTTCCCGCTATAACTTTATGGGCGACAAGCATCTGTTCTTCTGGCTGTTGACCAACCGGATGGCCCCACCTGCGGTTTTTGCCCTGCCGTTCTTCCAGCTATACTCATCTGTAGGGTTGTTTGATACCCACATCGCTGTGGCGCTGGCGCACTGTCTGTTCAACATTCCACTGGCGGTCTGGATCCTTGAGGGCTTTATGTCCGGGGTACCCCGCGAGATTGATGAAACCGCCTATATTGACGGCTATTCCTTCCCGCGTTTCTTTGCCCGGATTTTCACCCCCATGATCTCTTCCGGGATCGGTGTGGCTGCGTTCTTCTGCTTTATGTTCTCCTGGGTGGAGCTTCTGCTGGCCAGAACCCTGACCTCGGTGGATGCAAAGTCGATCAGTGCGACGATGACCCGGACGGTTTCAGCATCAGGCCTGGATTGGGGGGTGCTGGCCGCGGCCGGGATCCTGACCATTATTCCGGGCATACTGGTAATTTATTTTGTTCGCAACTACATCGCCAAGGGCTTTGCCCTGGGCCGGGTATAACTCAAGGAGTCCGTATCATGGAATTGAACTGGATGGCCTGGACCTGGCCAACGGCTATTTTCTTTCTCGTTATCGCAAGCACACTGGTTGTGATGACGGTATTGGCAGTCAAGTTTCCGGAAAGAGAAAAGGTTGGAATTCTCAAAATCCCAACCACACGTGGAGACCGACTGTTTATCACTTTGCTGGGTAGCGCTTTTATCCACCTCGGCTGGCTTCTGGTTTCAGATATCCAGCTGTGGGGGGCCCTCGTCGTAAGCGCTGTCTATGCATTCATCGTGTTTCGGTGGGTGTAGGCAAAAGAGGGCATCGTGGGGAGTGAGGTTCGCCTCACTGACTTGAATGAAGCAACAGGGAGCAAAAATAATGAAATCCCGTTACATTGGTGGCGCGCTTACAGCCGTCGCTCTGGTACTTTCAGCCGGAGCAGCTCATGCCGATGCAGAAGCTGCAAAAAGCTGGGTAGATAATGAATTCCAGCCTTCAACCTTGTCTAAAGAAGACCAGATGAAGGAAATGGAATGGTTTGCCAAGGCTGCAGAGCCGTTCAAAGGCATGGAAATCAATGTGGTTTCCGAAACCATCACCACGCATGAGTACGAGTCCAAAACTCTTGCCAAGGCATTCTTTGAAATCACTGGTATCAAGGTTAACCATGACCTGATCGGTGAGGGCGATGTTGTTGAGAAACTGCAGACACAGATGCAGTCCGGCAAGAACATCTATGATGCCTATATCAACGATTCCGATCTCATCGGTACGCATTACCGCTATCAGCAGGTTGTTCCCCTGACTGACTGGGTTTCCGAAGAAGGTGCAGATGTCACCAACCCGGATCTCGACATCGGTGATTTTATCGGCACTTCCTTTACCACCGGACCTGACGGCAAGCTTTATCAGCTTCCTGACCAGCAGTTCGCCAACCTTTACTGGTTCCGGTATGACTGGTTCACCAATCCTGATCTGAAAGCCCAGTTCAAAGCCAAATATGGTTATGATCTCGGTGTTCCGGTTAACTGGTCTGCCTACGAAGATATCGCTGACTTCTTCACCAACGACGTGAAGGAAATCGACGGTGAAGCCGTTTACGGCCACATGGATTACGGTAAAAAAGATCCATCTCTCGGCTGGCGTTTTACTGATGCTTGGCTGTCTATGGCTGGTGCCGGGGATAAGGGCATTCCAAACGGTCTGCCTGTAGACGAGTGGGGCATCCGTATGGAAGGCTGCCGTCCTGTCGGGTCTTCTGTTGCCCGTGGTGGCGCGACCAACGGACCAGCTGCGGTTTATTCCGTTACCAAGTATGTTGACTGGCTGAAAAAATACGCACCTCCTTCTGCACCAGGCATGACTTTTGGTGAAGCAGGTCCGGTTCCTGCCCAAGGTGCAATTGCCCAGCAGATCTTCTGGTACACTGCTTTCACTGCAGACATGGTCAAAGAAGGTCTGCCGGTTGTGAATGCAGACGGAACACCAAAGTGGCGTATGGCTCCTTCTCCAAAGGGTCCTTACTGGGAAGAAGGCCAGAAGCTTGGCTATCAGGATGCGGGTTCCTGGACTCTGATGAAGTCCACACCGGTTGATCGTCGTAAAGCTGCCTGGCTCTATGCCCAGTTCACGGTTGCCAAGACTGTTTCCCTGAAGAAAAGCCATGTTGGTCTGACCTTCGTTCGCGAGAGCGACATCCAGCATGAGTCCTTCACTGAGCGGGCACCAAACCTTGGTGGTCTGGTCGAGTTCTATCGTTCCCCTGCACGTCTGCAGTGGACACCAACTGGTGTGAACGTTCCGGATTATCCGAAACTGGCACAGCTCTGGTGGCAGAACATTGGTGATGCGAGCTCTGGCTCCAAGACACCACAAGAAGCCATGAATGCTCTGGCTGAAGCACAGGACAAGGTTCTTTCCCGTCTTGAAAAAGCCGGTGTTCAGGGCGAGTGTGGTCCCAAGCTGAACGAAGAGCAGGCTGAAAGCTACTGGCTGGAACAGCCTGGTTCTCCAAAAGCCAAACTGGCTGACGAGAAACCACAGGGCGTTACAGTTGACTATGATGAACTGATTGCCAGCTGGAACTAATCCTTCCTCACGGTATGACGAATGAAGACGGGGCCGGAAGAAAACTTCCGGCCCCGTCTTGTTTTGTAGTGATAAAGATTTTCTGTTTTTAGTTTTCGGGAGCTGTTTTATCTGTCGTTTTGACCCCGGATTTTTTCGCGGTTGCTTTAGGACTACGCGATTTAGCAGGGGCAGATTTCTTTGCACCGGTTCCGCTGCCCGTGGGCTTGGGAGGCGTTTTCGCTTTTGTCGCCGTGCCGGGTTTGCGGCGGGGAGCAGCCTTCTTAACGGGCGTTCCTGTATCGCTTTTGAGCGCCGCCGCTTTTGTTTTGGCTTTGTTGGCGGGTGCTGATTTTGCAGCTTCTTCCCCAATTACCTTTTGGGCGAGCGAGACGGTGAAGATACCAAACTCATCCACTTTCATGTCGATCTTTTTGAAGCCAGCGGCCTCAACCAGCTGATCCATTTCCTGCTGGCTGCGGCGGCGCATAACCCAGTCGCTGTTGTTGCGATGGCTGGTCAGCACCCGGGCAATAAATTCAAGCTGTGGATGCCAGGGCTGGTTGGTATAGATCAGATACCCCCCGGACTGTATCTTTTCGGCCAGACCTTTCAGGCTCAGAAGGACAGGCTGGTTTTCAGGGAAGAGTTCATACAGACCAGAAACGATCCCGATATTGGGGCTGTTATCGATTTCTGACAGCGAGGCAGGGTCAAAGGCATCGCCCTGTTTAAAGGTGACATTGTTCAGGCCATAGGCCTTTGCCCTGTTAGAGCCTTCCTTGACATTGTCATGGCTGTAGTCGCGCAGGAGTGCGGAGATATCCTGATCTTTTCTGGTGCGAAGAACGTCGAGAACATAACGCCCCTGGCCTGTGGCAAGTTCCGTAATCCTGACGGCTTCTCCTGTTTCGCCCAGGGTGGAAATGGTCTGGTCGAGGAGCTGCTCGATGTTTTCTTTTCTTTTGCGGATGCCTTTCCAGCCGGGACTGTCGAGAAAATTCCGGTCGATCAGCTTCCCGATCGGGTTACTGCCCCTGGCCTTGTTCTGGTAGACGTAGTCCAGCATGGCACCGGAATCAAAACCTTCGCGCCAGCCAAGCTCGATGCCATAACTCATTTTCCCGAGAGATTTCATCAGGTGTTTTGTCAGAGAGAAACAGGCTTTTTTGGGTGAGTACCAGGGCAGGGGCTGCCTGAGCTGATCATATTCATCTTTGGTATAACCGGCTTTATCTGCCTCAAGCAAAACCGGGGAGGCTTCGTCCCGGGCATAGAGATCGTCGATAAACATCCGCGCCTTGTTCAGGGGCAGGTGGCTGTTCTTCTCGTTGAAGGTATCGTGCAGGAAGCCGGGAAAGCTTTGCATTTCCTTGCGCGGACTGGTCAGACCGTTATAAAACTGGCGTTGTGCGGATTGTTTGACGACAAAATCGGCTCCGGAAGAGAGGATCAGTACCGGCACTGTGATCGCCCCGGCATCCGCCAGCAGGCGGCTTCCGGCGTCATAGAGCCCCAGCAGGATGTTCACGGCGATTTTTGGTGTGATCAGGGGATCGTTGTCGTAGGAACGCTGCTTTTCCGGATCGTGCGTGAGCAAGTGCCCTTTTACATAGCTGGATATAAAGGCCTTCCCTTTGATTTTTTGCAGTAAACGCAGCCCCGGGATGGCAAAAGGAGCATAGAGGCGGACCCGCAAGGCCGGACTGCCGAGGATCAGACCACGGATAGGGGGGCTGTAGTCATGCACCCAGGTGCTGACCAGAACAGATCCGACACTGTGACCAAGGATAACCATGTCGCTGTAGGCGATACCGTGTTCAATGGAAATATGGCGCACAAAGCTGTCGACATCCTTTACCAGGGTGTCGATGCTTTTGGCATAGCCTCTTTCTCCGGGGGATTTTCCATGTCCACGGGCGTCCCAGGCAAAGAAATTGAGGTCACCCTTGTCGAGATGATCAATCACATCCTGCCAACGCCCGGAGTGTTCGTGGCCGCGATGAAAAAGAATAACCGCTTTTTTTGATTTCTTTTTTGGTTGCCATGCGCGGTAAAACAGTTCTGTCTGGTCCCAGCTTTTCATGGTGTGTTCGGTAAGATCTAGCATCTATAAACCCTGAGAAAGTTATGAAGCGGTGATAAGAATATATACCAGAAGTGGTGGTTGTGGTTAAAACAATCAAGCAGAGGGATTTGTCCGCGGTTGCTGTGCCTTGGCTGACCTGATGTGGGGTGGAGGACAGTCCAGTAATAGGCAGACTGATTGGGGGAAGCGGGTGAGGATATCAAACAAACAGGACGGTTCGGCAGGCAGTCTGGTATGTGATCCAAGGCCTGTTTTTGATGCAGGGCCTGAGGCTGTACCACTGTTGAAGGAAAAACTGCTCTGGATGGTCAATCTTGGTCTGTTCTTTTTTCTCGTCTATGGAACAGTTAATTATATCAGTTTGCTGCGAGCGCCTCATCCGGCAGTCTTTGCGGAATGGGAAAGATTTATTCCCTTTATTCCCGAATTCATCCTGCCCTATATGTCTTCGGATCTGGTTTTTGTGATCGCCTTTTTCCTCTGTCGCAATCGCCGGGAAATCCAGGTGCTGGGTCTGCGTTATGGTGCAGCGATTACAGTGTCGGCTCTGTTTTTTCTGGTCTTTCCGCTTGAGTTTTCCTTTGTTCGGCCTCCGGTAACAGGCTGGCCGACCATGCTGTTTGACTGGCTGAGTCTGGACCAGCCCTTCAATCAGTTTCCCTCGCTGCATATTTCGCTCGGGTTTCTGGCGTGGCAACAGATCTGCCGTCGGCTGAAAGGGATTGCCTTTGCCATGGTTACGCTGTGGTTTCTGTTGATCGGGGCCTCGACAGTGCTGGTTTACCAGCACCATATGATCGATATCCTTGGTGGTATTACTGTCATTCCGGTTTTGCTGTGGCTGGTGCCGGATCGGGGTGAAAAATCTTTCTTTCCCCTTAGGTTTGTGACGCCGAGGCACCTGCATATGGCCTTGCGCTATCTGGTGCTGTCGGTTGGTTTGACGATATTTGCTTTTCAACTGGAATGGTGGGGGCTGATTCCGGGGAGCGCCGCCTTGTCGTTTCTCTACGTGTCTGCCTGTTATCTGCTGGGGTTCAACGGCTTTCTGTTCAAGGGGCGAAGAGGTTATCCCGCAATCGTATGCCTCCTGCTCTGGCCTTACCTGATTGCCAGCTGGCTTAACTGGCGGTTTTGGCAGGGCCGGATTGCGGCTCTGTGTGAATTCCAGCCCGGCCTCTGGCTTGGGGGGCGGCCAGGGAAAGCGATCTGGCAGGAACTCGAGAGCCTGGGGGTGACATCGGTTGTTGATCTGGTGCCGGAACTGACTTCCGGGGCGCCGGGTTCTTTCCAGGTGGGCCATATCCCCTTGCTTGATATTGCGATTCCTGCCCCCGAAGAACTCGACAGGGCGGCGAAGCAGATTAGCGATGGTCTGAAGGGGGAAGGGGTTTATGTCCACTGTGCACTGGGCATGTCCAGATCGGTCCTGGCGATCTGTGCCTTTTTGATCAGACAGGGATATAGCCCGGCAGAAGCTATGGCTCTTGTTGATGAAAAGCGTCCTGAGAGAGTTCGGCGCCCCTATATGATGATCTCGCTGGAACTCTATCGGACTTATTTGGATAAGAATGCTTTTTCAGATCAAGAAACGGGATAGAGCTCAAAACTCAAGAACAGCTGTTCACAGAGAAACACAGCAAAGGAGGGAGCGGTAGGAGCCACTCCCTGCTTTTGTGTTATCTGGGCATCAACGGGGGGGGGGGGGNGGGTTACCGATGTTTTCTTCTGTCATCATGCCCGGACCATTTT
Organism: Kiloniella laminariae DSM 19542; assembly: GCF_000374005.1. Taxonomy (GTDB): domain Bacteria; phylum Pseudomonadota; class Alphaproteobacteria; order Kiloniellales; family Kiloniellaceae; genus Kiloniella; species Kiloniella laminariae. The sequence goes on from NZ_KB893134.1 coordinate 244,289, forward strand.
GAATTCTTATGATTGTGATGTTTGTTGCGTTTGGTGTGATGGTGATTGTGTTTTTGGTATTCATGTTGATTTACAATAACATAACGCGGGGAAGTCTGTTTGTAATGATGGCTGTGGTGGTGTTGGTAAACCGGGATGGGTTTGACGATTATTATTTTTATACCTGGCAGTGAAAAGTTGCTGTCAGCCTGGGCAACACGGGTTGTTGTGCTGCCAAGCAGGATAAGCGCTGCGAAGCTGTAGAGAGCTTTTTTATATAACTTCATCATGATCACCTTAAGTATCGACACCCCCTGTCATGCTTCATAAACGTTCAAGGCAGAAAGTTCCGTCGCGGATACTGGATGAAATTTTTGTGATCGTTGATTTATTAAAGATTCACGGCACAGATTGTTATGCGGAAGGCGGAGCTGCTGAAAAGCACTTGATCTTCAAATAATATTCTTGTATTTCTGTAATAACAGAAATTACGGAAATTATATAATGCATCTTTCTCCTTCTATGGAACGCTATGTACTACACTGGGGAGAGATGGGATCTCGCTGGGGCGTGAACCGTTCCGTATCACAAATCCATGCCCTGTTGTATCTGTCAGCACGCCCGCTGCATGCAGAAGAGATTTCTGAAACCCTGAATATTGCCCGCTCCAATGTTAGTACCAGTTTGAAGGAGCTACAGGGCTGGGAGCTGGTACATATGGTTCATGTTCTGGGGGATCGCAGAGATCACTTTGAAGCCCCGCATGATCTTTGGGAGATGTTGCTCACCATTGCAAATGCTCGCAAACAACGGGAAATTGCGCCAACTCTGAGTACCTTGCGAAAATGTGTGCTGGACGGCTCTGAAGAAAGAGATATCCCGGCAGAAAGCTTGAAACGTATGGAAGATATGTTGGAGTTTATTGCCAATCTTACCAGTTGGTATGAGCAGGTCAGTAAATTGCCCAAAGGAACCCTGATCAAGATCATGAAACTCGGTGCAAAAGTTGCGAAATTGATCGGTAAGTAAGCCGGGCGGGCTTTTGCCCGCTTTTCTTTTATGAGGTAATTTCTGTTATGACAGAAATTACAGAAAAGGAGAATAAAAGGTGATAAAAAATGAGTTATCTGTCTCCTCTTCTGTGCTTCGGACCGCTTCGCCCCTTGAGCTTTTATTACCTCGCGCGGCAGGCGGAGAGGAGCTGGCAGATCTACGGGGCCTTGTGGGCGAACCCGGCTGGAGCAGGTTGCATCCGGCAATTCGTCAGCGCTTTGGTACCTGCAGCAATCGAGGCGAAAAACACCTTTACTGCGGCAGGATGGAAAAAGTTCAGCCGAATTGGTTTGGGGTTGTCACAGCCTGGATTTCTCGCCTCTTTGGCTCCCCGATGGCTTGGTCTCAGGGGGAGAACGTTCCCTGTGACGTCTATACCTATGATGATGAAAGTCGGCCGGGAGGAACCGTTTGGGAGCGCCATTATTTCTTCAGAGGGCAAAACAGGCAGGTCGCACGTACAACCAAGATAATCACAAATGACATGGGCTTACTGGAGTGCTTTGGCGGGGGGCTGGGCATGACCTTGAAGCTGGAGGAGAAGCGAGGGGCCTTAAGTTTTATCTCGACTGCTTTTTTTATCGAAATCAACAAGGCCAGATTTACCCTGCCCCGTTTGCTCAGTCCAGGCAGGTTAGAGGTGACGCACCGGCACGTAGGGCCGAACTGCTTTCAATTCACACTCGAAGTATTTCACCCCCTGCTTGGCCGGACGGTTTTTCAGGACGGGTATTTTTCAGAAAAGGAGATGACAGATGGAGCTTGTACTTGGCCTGCTTGTGATACAGGGGTTGATGGGCGCATTTGATAACCTCTGGCATCATGAAATTACAGAGGCCTTGCCTTCCAAGCCTGGGGCTCGCAAGGAGCTGATGTTACATTCTGCGCGGGAATTTATCTATGCAGCCCTTTTTATGATGCTGGGTTGGGCCAGCTGGCATGGATATTTGGCGTTTTTTGTCATGTTCCTGCTGTTGGTGGAAGTCGGGATCACACTGTGGGACTTTATTGAGGAAGATCTGACCCGCAAGCTGCCACCGCTTGAGCGGATATTGCATACGGTTCTGGCAATGAATTACGGAGCCGTGTTGATTCTGTTGTTGCCCCAGCTTTGGCAGTGGGGGTTGGAAAACTCTACAATCACGCCTGTTGATTATGGCTGGATTTCCTGGGTAATGAGCCTTTATGCCATTGGCGTCTTTCTCTGGGGTGTGCGGGATTTAATGGCTGTGATCAGCCTCGGGCCTCTTCAGATCCCTGAATTTATACGTAAACCAATAGTGATCGGTGAAAATAGTAACCCAAAAACCATCCTGATAACGGGTGCAACAGGTTTTATTGGCAAGGCTGTGGCTCGCCATTTGTTGTCCAGGGGGGAGAAGATTCTTGTTCTGACTCGGGATAAGGGAAAAGCAAAAGGCATCTTTGGGCCTCTGGTTGAAACCTTGAGTTCATTGGATGATATTTCCAAAAACCAAAAGATAGATTCGGTAATCAATCTTGCCGGAGAACCTATTATCGGCCTGCCCTGGACAGGGGCGCGTCGCAAGTGCCTGCTGCTCAGCCGGATTGAGACAACAAGGTCCGTCGTCGAGCTGATTCAGCGACTGGAGCATAAACCGTCGGTGCTGGTGAGTGCATCCGCGGTTGGTTATTACGGGGATGGCGGGGAGGAGCGGTTGGATGAAACCGCGCCGGGCCAAGAGGTGTTTGTGTCAAAGCTTTGTCAGCAGTGGGAAGCTGAAGCCCGGAATGTGGAAAACCTGGGCGTACGGTTAGGCCTGTTGAGATTCGGAATTGTTTTGGGAGAAGGGGGCGGGGCATTGCCCGGTTTTGCCACTCCGATCAGATTTGGCCTTGGCAGCATTTTTGGCCAAGGGCAGCAGTGGATGCCGTGGATTCATCTTGGTGATGCGATCCGTTTGATCGACTTTGTGCTTGATCGGAAGGATGTTAAGGGGGTGATCAATGCGGTGGCACCTGGTATTACCAGGCATCAGGTTTTTATGAAAACTCTGGCACGGAAACTTGGGCGTCCCCTGTTCTTTCGTGTTCCTGAATTTTTGCTTAAAGCAGGACTTGGGGAAATGTCTGTACTCTTCTTGCAGGGGCAGCAGGTCGTTCCGGTAAAAGTTCTGGAAGCTGGCTTTGTTTTTTCATATCCGACTTTATCCCAGGCTGTGGCGGATCTTTTTCCGGATAAGGCCACTGTTTTACCTGACAAGAAACTCAAGAGGGCTCTTTGACTCTTCTGGTCACTCAATTCAGGCGCTCTTGACCCGCTGCTTTTGAACGGCGATAAAGCGAGCCTTGATTTTTACAACAACCGCTATGGGAACGGATCTTCCACATGAAGCGTATTTTCTCGGGTGTTCAGCCCACCGGGAACCTGCATCTGGGCAATTATCTGGGTGCTATTCGCAACTTCGTACGTCTGCAGAATGACTATGAGTGTATTTTCTGCGTCGTCGACATGCATGCGATTACCGTCTGGCAAGATCCGAAACAGCTGGTTCTCAATACGCGGGAAGTTGCGGCTTCCTATCTGGCGGCAGGTGTTGATCCGAAACGCCACATTATCTTTAACCAGTCCCAGGTTTCGGCGCATGCCGAGCTGGGCTGGATTTTCAACTGTGTGTCGCGCATCGGCTGGCTCAACCGCATGACCCAGTTCAAGGACAAGGCAGGGAAAAACAAGGAAAAGGTTTCGACCGGGCTTTATGTTTATCCAAACCTGATGGCGGCAGATATTCTGGCCTACAAGGCAACACACGTGCCGGTGGGTGAAGATCAGAAACAGCATCTGGAACTGACACGGGACATCGCGCTGAAGTTCAACAACGACTTTAAGGTGGACCTTTTCCCCGTGCCCGAGCCTCTGATTATGGGGGCGGCAACGCGGGTGATGAGCTTGCGGGATGGTAGCAAAAAGATGAGCAAATCCGATCCGTCAGATTATAGCCGGATCACCATGATGGATGATGCCGATACCGTGGCAAAAAAAATCCGCAAGGCGACAAGTGATCCGCATTTGATCCCGGGCGTCGAGGTTTTGGGGGAAAATGGTTCCTTGCCGGATGAAATCCGTAAAGAGAGACCAGAGGCTTTTAACCTGCTCTCGATTTATGCGGCTTTGCAGGATCAGGCCCTCAAGGACGTGCTTGGGGAGTTTGAAGGCAAAGGTTTTGCCGAATTCAAGCAATCTCTTACTGATCTTGCGGTTGTGAAGCTGGGGCCGATGGGAGCCGAGATGAAGCGTCTGATGGATGACAAGTCCTATGTGGATGGCATCCTGAAAGAGGGGGCCGGGCGAGCTGCGGCCTTGGCCGAGCCTGTCATGCGCGAAGTTTATGATGCCGTCGGGTTTCTGCGTTCCTAGGAGCTCTGGTCTGGAACTCTGATTCCTGTTGAAAACAGCATTATTGTTAAAAAGGCTCCTGTGAAAGCGGGGGCCTTTTTTGCCGGGAGATCATAAAAATTCTTCCGCGATGTAATATCCGCCGCAGGAAATATGCAAAAAGTTGAAAGAACAGGGAAAAAGCAGGCCGTTCCCCCTTTTCCTTTTTGAGCTGGCGGGATAGATTTTTATTAAAGTGAACGCTTTGTAGATTCACGGGAGGCGAATTCCGCCAGGATGGGGTACGGCCATATGCTCACCACCAAGAAAAACGGCTGAGGGCGATGCAAATATATCTGCCTATCGCTGAAATTTCTGTTGATATCATTCTGTTGCTGGCAATGGGTGGTGGTGTCGGGTTTCTCTCGGGTCTTTTCGGTGTCGGTGGCGGGTTTCTGATGACCCCGATCCTCATACTGGTCGGCGTACCACCGGCAGTTGCGGTGGCGACCCAGGCAAACAATGTGATTGCCTCTTCTGTTTCCGGGGTTTTTGCCCATTGGAAACGGGGTAATGTAGACTTTCTGATGGGCTGGATTCTGCTGGCGGGTGGGTTTATTGGCTCTACTGTCGGGGTTGGGATCTTTACCCTGCTGAAAAACCTCGGGCAGATTGATCTGGTGATCAACCTCTGTTACGTGATTTTTCTGGGTACCATTGGCCTGTTGATGATGCTGGAGGGAATTAAGGCCGTATCTCACCGTAGAAAGACCGGTGGGGCTCGACGCGGCAAGCTGCACGAACACAACTGGTTTCACGGTTTGCCCCTGAAAATGCGTTTCCGGAAATCCCGCCTCTATATTTCTGCCCTTCTGCCTTTGGGAATTGGTTTTTTCGTTGGTATCCTCTCGGCGATTATGGGTGTTGGCGGTGGATTTATTCTGGTGCCCGCCATGATCTACATGCTGGGTATGCCAACGGCGATGGTCATCGGTACTTCTCTGTTCCAGATTATTTTTGTTGCGGCCAACGTCACTTTTCTTCAGGCAATGCAAAACCAGACTGTGGATATCGTTCTTGCCTTGCTGCTGTTGGTCGGCTCGGTACTTGGTGCCCAGTTTGGCACCCGGATCGGGGCCAAAATGCAAGGGGACTGGCTCCGGTTGCTTTTGGGGGTTCTGGTGGTGATGGTTTGTGGAAAACTTTTCCTCGATCTTTTGGTGACCCCTGCTGACTTCTATTCTCTGGAGATGGTGCGATGACTCCTTTCCAGCATCTCCTCTCCTTGTCGGCGCGCATTTTGTTTTTGCTGACAGTTTTGATTTTTATTGCGCATCCGAAACAGTCCCGGGCGATTGAAGTCGATTTATCCAGCCACCTCGTGGCAATTACCGCTGGTTTTTCTGGTGATAAAATCCTGCTGTTTGGCAGTATTAACTCTCCAGGCGAGGTTCTGGTGGTTGTCCGGGGACCAGACGCTGATTTTAAGATGCATCGCAAGGAGCAGGTTGCCGGGATCTGGATGAATACAGCGACCATGCGCTTTGAGAAAATACCAAGTTTCTATGCCATTGCCGGGACCGGGCCGCTTGAAGAAATTGCCAGCCCGACAACCAGGGCTTTGAATGGAATTGGTTTCGACCATATTGGCCTCGAGTTACCCGTAACCAAGGCAGCCGGAGGTATTGCCGAACAGTGGAAAGATTCTCTGCTGCGCAATCTTCTCCGGGCAGGAAATTACCAGTTGGCCAGTGCCGAGATTGTTTTTCTGGGGGAGCACCTGTTCAAGACAGAATTTGAGCTGCCGGCAAATGTCCCCACAGGAAGTTACAGTGTCAGTGTCTATCACCTGCGTGAAGGGCAGATTATTGATGCCCGGACGACACCCCTGTCGGTTTCCAAGATCGGGGTCGAGGCTGAAATTTATGACTATGCACATCATCAGGGGACAATGTATGGTATCCTCGCAATTGTTATTGCGCTTGTATCCGGGTGGATGGGCCACCTCGCGTTCCGTAAGGGATAATGCATGAGTGAAACTGAATCGCCAGACCCGTCGGCAGAAAACAAACTGCATCGCGACCATGGTTCCAAGGATCGTATCTTTCTGGTTGTTGTCGATGATAGTGACGAAATGCTGCAGGCGATGCGCTTTGCTTGCCGCCGGGCTTTGCATACTGGCGGGCGTGTGGCCTTACTTTATGTCATCGAGCCAGCTGAATTCAATCACTGGATGGCCATTGGTGATCTGATGCAGGAAGAAGCCAGGGAAGAGGCAGAAAGACGGTTGCAGGACATGGCCGAGGAAGTACAAGAATATTCCGGCCAGATGCCTGTCCTCTATGTCCGTGAAGGGGATCGCCGTGACGAGTTGCTCAAACTGGTCAATGAAGATGAACAGATTTCCATTCTGGTGTTGGGTGCAAGTTCAGGCTCAGGGGGACCGGGGCCCCTGTTGACAGCCCTTATGGGAAAACATATCGGCAAGCTGCGTGTTCCAATTACGGTCGTGCCGGATAATCTGGAACCGGCAGCAATTGACGAGATCAGTTAAGCCTTTCTTTTTCTGATCATTTGTATCTCTTGCTGTGCCGGATCCGGGCTCAATGTGAGTTCCTGCTTGAATGTCCCCTGCAAGATTACATATAAGAACGAGAACCAACCGCGTTTCAGAAGAGTTTAAACATGTTTATTCAGACCGAGCAGACCCCAAATCCCGCAACCCTGAAGTTTCTTCCAGGCTGTCCGGTGCTGTCAGAAGGGACCGCTTTTTTTGAATCCCGGGATGCAGCTTCAAGCTCGCCTCTGGCTCAGCGCTTGTTCGATGTCGAGGGCGTGACGGGTGTATTTTTCGGCGGTGATTTTATTACCATCACCAAATCCGAAGACAAGGAATGGTACATTCTCAAGCCGTCAATTCTCGGCACGATTATGGAACACTTTACGGCTGGTCGTCCGGTCATGACCGATGGTGCTACCGGGATTACTTCCCACGCCACGACCGAAAGCGGCGATGACGACGAGATCGTCTCCCAGATCAAGGAACTGCTTGATACCCGAGTGCGTCCGGCTGTTGCCCAGGACGGCGGCGATATCGTATTTCACGAGTTCACCAATGGTGTTGTCTATCTTCACATGCAGGGCGCCTGTGCCGGTTGCCCGAGTTCTACTGCGACCCTGAAGATGGGGATCGAGAACATGCTGCGCCATTATATTCCGGAAGTCAGTGAAGTCCGGGCAATTTCCTGACTTCTGACGGCTGCTTTTGTTGGATAAATCTTCAGTGGTACAACCTCCCTTGAGGAAAAAATCTCTTCTGCACCAGATTGTATTCTGGTTGCTGACGGGGGGATTTTGTTTTGTCGCTGCGGCTTTGTTGATACCGGAAGCAAGGCGGGGAGAGTTCTTCCCCGCAGGAATTTCTCCGGATAGTCGGGAGAATATGCTGAGCCTGTTTCAGGCGCATGAATATCACCTGGCGGATGTGCGAAATCAAAAGATTGCTGTTCCCCGGTTGTTTATTGATCGACTTCCGGATGATTTTGCGAAAGAGCCTGATATCGAAGTTCGCAAAAGCCTTTTTATCCGAAGCATGCTGCCTCTGGTTCTTCGGGTGAATGAAAAAGTTCTCCGGGAGAGAGAAAAGCTCATTATGTTCTCCGAACGGCTGGAGCTGGATGAGAAAAATCCTGAAACGAATGTGTTTTCTCCGAGTGAACTCGAGTGGCTGATCGAGCTGACCGAGCGATACAGGGTTACCAAGATACTGCGGGACGGGCGTGTCGATCCGGTAAAACTGACGCGCTTGACCAAGCGTGTCGATGTTGTGCCTGTCAGCCTTATTCTGGCACAGGCGATACAAGAAAGCGGTTGGGGCACATCGCGGTTTGTCCACGAGGGAAATGCTTTGTTCGGCCAGCGGATATGGGCAGTAAACGGTGCCGGTCTGGTTCCGCAGGACAGGGGAGAGGAAGAGTCTTTCCGGGTCCGAAGCTTTGGTCGTTTACTGGAGTCCGTTGAGGCCTATGTCCACAACCTGAACAGCCATGTTTCCTACAGCCAGTTCAGATCCCGCCGGGGACAGCTCAGGCGGGCTGGCACGAATCTCGACGGGGCTGCGCTGGCGATGAGTCTGACCGCCTATTCAGAAGAAGGTGGAAGGTACGTTGCTGCACTGCAGTCAGTAATGTCTTCTAACAAACTGCAGGATTTTGATCAGGCAAAACTTGTTTCCAATACTGTCGCATTGAATGGGTCTCTTGTTTTCAGCCGACTTGCCTTCCTGTATCCCAAAGGCTGATACAGCCAGCTGCGTTCTGCTTCCTCAGGGCCAATCCAGTGCTCTACTTCCGGGAGGAAATCCCGGCCTGAGATTACCTTGGTGGTTCAGGGACATAATATTGCTGGCCGAACCAGCGCCAGCGTTTGTCCGGCCCGAGCATGGTGCAGTTGAGCCGGGCCCTGCCGGGTGTGAAGGGGGCAGAAAGCCGGACTTCAACCCTTCCTCCACCCAATTGCATGAGTGATACGTCATTTTGCGAGCTGTAACAGTTCAGTCCGGCATAGCTGCCATCTTCTCGCGTCGGGATCTCGGGAGAGATGGTAAAGCCAATGTTCGGAGGATTGTTTGTGCTGTCGAGCATCGGATTTTCCGGCAACACTGCAAGTACAGGGAGTGGAAGAGTGTTAATGGCCAGCTCGAATCGTTCGATTGTTCCAAAACGTTCATTGAAGGTAAAGCGCGGGAGTTGAAACAGATCGTCGGTGCGCGAGACGGTTCCTGAATGTTGGCCAAAGGCGGCCTTGAAACCAGATTTCCTGACGACCTCTATGAGCGGGGAAGAAATTTCGCCGTAGGGATAGGAAAAGATATCTGGCTCTTTGCCCAGAGTGCGCCTGAAGAGTACGTTTGCCTGATCGATTGAAGCTTTTTGCTCCTCGGGTGTCAGGTCCGTCATGTGCTGGTGCTGATGGGCATGGTGACCGATGCTGACAAGTGGATCGGCCGTAACTTCCCGTAACTGTGCCCAGGACATATAGTCGGGCTGATTTTGTTCAATGGGCTCGGTGGAAACAAAGACCGTTACGGGCAGGCCTGCTTTCTGAAACTCTTTCCAACCTGTCTCATAAAAAGAGGCAAAGGCATCATCGACGGTAATTCCTATGGTCCGGTCGGGAAGCTGTCGCCCTTCTTTCAGGGCATCTGTGATTTCTGATAGAGACAAAACCGCGTAGGGGCCGCTTTTGAGCAACTGGATGTGGCTGCGCAATAAATCCAGCGGAATATTTGTCGTCGGGTAAGCTGCCTGATCGAAACGATGATACATAATAATGACAGCGCCGTTGAGCTGCTCTGTCTCCACGGTTTGTGCAGAAGCATTGTTGCCAGGGGAAATGAGATGAAAACTCATAAACAGGGCAAGACTTGCGAGAAAGTGGGACGAGCGCATTTACTTCCATCCGGGTGTCAGTGAGCAGAGATTCTGGATTTATGATTTTTGTAAAATTACTTGTTACAGTAAAGATACTTGCTAAAAGGTTTTAAAAGTACCGGCATTTTTACCAAATGCTTTTGATCTGTTGTCTCTGGCTGCGCCGTTTCTTTACGATAGCTTACAGAGATCAGATATCAGGTTTTAAACTAACAGAATGATGTTTACCAATCATGTGTGCAGATGATTCTATTTTCCTAGGACTGGATACAGCGGGTTCTTCCTGTTCTGTGGCCATTGTAAGAGCAGGAGTGGTCCTGGCTTCCCGGCTGGAGGAAATGCGACGTGGTCAATCAGAGCGCCTGTTGCCCATGATCAATGACGTGCTTTCGGATACGGGTCTCGACCTGTCGGACATGGCGGGTTTTGCGGTTACCACTGGGCCGGGCGGTTTTACCGGGGTCAGGATCGGGTTGGCCGCGGCACAGGGGTTTGCTCTTGCCTGTGACAAACCTCTGGTCGGGGTAAACAATTTTGAGGTTTTGGCGCGCGCAGCTCCAGCTGAGGAGAAGAGCGCAGTGGAGAGTTTGACGGTCTTGTTGGACGCAAAAAGGGCAGAGCTGTTTGTCCAGTGTTTCACACCGGAGCTGAAACCCCTGACGGCACCTTTTGCTGTAAGCCCGGACCAGCTGGCCTCGAGTTTGCCCGCCGGGAAGCATCTCCTGGTTGGTGATGCTATAGAACAGGCGGAGGAGTTCCTCTCAAAGGCAAATATCGACTATACAATTTCCAGTGCGCTTCCTCGGGCGGATGCGTCCTGCCTTTTATTGCTGGCCTTGGAAAAAGAGCTGTTCAAACAGAAATCTCAGCGGCTTCAGCCGCTTTATCTGCGTGCTCCGGATGTATCACTGCCCAAAAATCATTCGGCAGGAAATTGAGGTGCCGGGGAAACAGTCTCTATCCGCAGGGGACGTTGTCCCGGGCGAAATGCTGGGGATAGAGGCATCCCACGCTGAAGTCTTGTCGTTGCTCCATCAGAGCAGTTTCGGAGAGGGGAGCTGGAGTCGGGATTCATTTGCACGAATACTTGACTTGCCGACCAGCAGGGGGCTGATTTATTGTGTTGGAAAAGTTCCTGTCGGTTTTGTTGTATGGCAAAAATCGTTGGATGAGGCAGAGATACTGACGTTTTGTGTTGATCTGCAGTGGCGTCGAAAGGGCATTTCTCGCCTTTTGATTGCTGAAATGTTGCAAGAGGCAAGTCAACAGGAAGTATGTAATTTTTTTCTGGAAGTTGCGGCAGATAATTACCCGGCTATTTCACTCTATTTGAGCTCAGGGTTTACCGAAATTGGTCGTCGCCCCAAATATTATCAGCGCGAGGGCGGAAAATCTGTAGATGCACTTGTCATGCAACTTGAAAATTTCTGATTTTAGCCATTTTTTTTAAAATATGATTTAAATCACAATAAATAGTTGGATTTCTCCCTTGTAATTTCAGGTAAATGACTTTAATTCGCTAGGTGACAAGTTATTCGACGCACAGTAATTGCGTAAAAAACCAAGACAACCTTAGATCTGGAAAGAACAGTCATACGATGTCTGAAGATAAATCCTCAATGGAACTTGTGGAGCTGACAACACGGCTTGTGGCTGCGCATGTTACCAATAATTCTGTTGCTATGGCTGATTTACCGCAACTAATCCGCGAAGTTCACAGCACTCTTGTGTCGTTGGGTGATGAAGAACGGAAAGAGCCGGAGCGGCCAATGCCAGCAATTTCGATTAAAAAATCGATCACACCGGAATTTATCATCTGCCTTGAAGACGGTAAAAAGCTCAAAATGTTGAAACGTCATCTGAAGACCGCTTACAACATGACACCGGAAGAATATCGGGAACGTTGGGGGCTGCCGCAGGACTATCCTATGGTGGCACCGAATTATGCCAAACAGCGCAGTTCCCTGGCCAAGCAGATTGGGCTTGGTACCCGGTCTAACCGGTCTAGTGATAAATAAATCGTTCGCGATGCATTTTTCTTGAAAAAAGCGCTGCTGGGTGTTTGCCGAGTAGCGCTTTTTTATGTAATTTAGAATTATTCAAAAATTACGACATCTTGGGTTCCCATGACATCAAAACTGGAAGTTCTTTGCGCTGAAAAAGGTTTGAAGATGACGGAGCAGCGTAAGGTTATTGCGCGGGTTCTGTCAGATTCTACAGATCACCCGGATGTGGAACAAGTCTATCAGAGGGCTTCGAATCTTGATTCCAAGATCTCGATCGCGACAGTCTACCGAACAGTAAAGTTGTTTGAAGAGGCCAATATTCTTGAGCGGCATGATTTCGGAGACGGGCGCGCCCGTTATGAGGAAGTCACCGAGCAGGATCATGATCACCTGATAGACGTCAATTCCGGTGAAGTTGTTGAATTTTCTGATGTGGAAATTCATGAACTTCTGAGTAAGATGGCATCAAAGCTTGGTTATCGGCTGGTCGATCATCGGTTGGAACTGTATGCTGTGCGCGAGGGCTGTCGCGAAATAAAATAGACACAATTATCTGTCATGGTCCTTGCAATGTATAATTTGAACCATGAAAGAAATGGGACATGCTCGAGGAATTAGTGCGACCCGTTGATGTTACTGCTGGGTCTCTGACCATTCGTTTGGCAGAAACCGAGCGAGAAATTCTGGCTGCCCAAAATCTGCGCTACAATATTTTCTACAACGAGATGTCCGCGCGTCCGACTGAAGAGATGCGGGCGGCCGAAAGAGACTTTGACAGTTTTGACCCCTTCTGTGATCACCTGCTGGTCTTTGATAATGAATGCGGCTCAGGGCCTGATGCAGTTGTGGGTACCTATCGGGTGATGCGCCGGGCCGGTGCAGCGGCTCGTGGGCAATTTTATTCCATAGACGAGTTCGATATTGGCAAGCTACTGGATTTTCCCGGCGAGGTTCTTGAGCTCGGGCGGTCCTGTATCAGCATGGATTATCGCCGGGGTTCGACAATGCAGCTGCTGTGGCGTGGCATTGCCCAGTATGTTTTTGCCTATGATGTAAAATATATGTTTGGCTGTGCGAGTCTGGAGGGAACCGATCCGACAGATCTGAAACTCCCTCTTTCCTATCTTTATCACAATCACCTTGCCGATCCGGAGATTTGTCCCCGGGCCTTGCCAGAGCGATATGTCTCAATGGATCTGTTGCCGGCCCAGGATCTGGATCCCCGCCAGGCGCTGAGGACTTTACCTCCTTTGATCAAGGGGTATCTCAGGCTGGGTGGTGTTATTGGCGACGGCGCTGTTGTTGACGAGCAATTTGGCACAACGGATGTCTGCGTAATTGTTGAGACCAGCAATGTGACCGACAAATATTATAACCATTACCGTCGTGAAGCCGAAGGTGCTGCGGATCAGGTGAACTGACATGTCCGATATCGCTGTTGCTTCGGGCTTGGGATCAGGGTTCAGGGCGACGCGGCGGCTTTTCGCCTATGTCGTTTTCACTTTCAGTCTGATTCCATTGCAGGCGCTATTGCTGCTGCTCCGTCTTCCTGGTCGCTACAAACTGCCTCTCTGGTATCACAAGGCAAGCTGTCATTTGACAGGAGTTCAGGTCATTGTCCACGGGAAGCGGAGTACGCGTCGGCCAACCCTTTTTGTATCCAATCATGTCTCATATTTGGACATTTCGGTGCTGGGAAGTCTGATTGACGGGCACTTTGTTGCAAAATCAGAAGTAAGCGGCTGGCCGCTCTTCGGGCTTCTGGCAAAACTGTCCGGTACTGTCTTTATCCAGCGTCGCCGTCACAAGGCCGGAGAGAACCGGGATGACATGTTGCGCAAACTCGGGGAGGGGAGGGACTTGATCCTTTTTCCCGAGGGAACTTCCAGTGATGGTCAGCGTGTGCTCCCCTTTAAATCGGCGCTGTTTTCTGTTGCCCAGATCCTGGGGGACGATAGACCCTTGCTGGTTCAGCCAATCTCCATTACATACACCCGTTTGGATGGTATGCCGATGGGCCGGTTGTGGCGACCTTTCTATGCTTGGTATGGGGATATGGAGCTGCCGGGCCATTTATGGCATGCACTGGCCATGGGAACCCTGACTGTTGAGGTCGAGTTTCTTGAGCCGGTAGAGGTAAGTGCCTTTGCAAACCGGAAAGACCTGGCAGTGCACTGTCACGCGGCTGTTTCCCGGGGTGTATCCAGTGCCCTGACAGGGCAGCGGTTACGCATAGCTTCTGATCCGAACAAGTGGTAATCTAAACGAAGTGTTGCGCGCTGCACCAGGTACCGACAGTCGTGTAACACCAGGCTGAATGGTAACATTGGTGGCAAAAAAACTTTATATCAAGACCTATGGCTGTCAGATGAACGTCTATGACACTGTTCGGATGACAGATGTGTTGACCCCCCTGGGATACAAAACCGTGGATAGCCCCGAGGGTGCTGACATGGTGATCCTCAATACCTGCCATATTCGTGAAAAGGCTTCGGAGAAGGTGTTTTCCGAACTCGGCTTGCTGCGCCGGATGAAAGACAAGCGTGAAGCTGCGGGCGAGCGCATGCTGATCGGTGTGGCTGGTTGTGTTGCCCAGGCCGAGGGGGAGGAAATTCTGCGCCGGGTCAAGCAGGTTGATATGGTGTTTGGGCCCCAGACCTATCATCGATTGCCGGAAATGGTGACGCAGGCTCTGGGTAATACCAGTGGGCGTGGCATTTCCGATACAGATTTCCCTGTTGAGTCAAAGTTCGACTTTCTGCCCGAAGAAAGCAACCATCAAGGACCTGCTGCTTTCCTGTCGGTGCAGGAAGGCTGTGACAAATTTTGTACCTTTTGTGTCGTGCCCTATACGCGTGGTGCCGAGTTTTCCAGGCCTGTTGCCTCCATTCTTGAGGAAGCCCGGCGACTGGTTGCGAATGGAACCCGCGAGATTACTTTGCTGGGGCAAAATGTTAATGGCTTCCATGGCGAGGCCCCTGATGGCAGTAACTGGAAACTTGGCCGTTTGTTAAGAGAGCTTGCCGAGATCGATGGTCTGGGCAGGCTGCGCTATACCACCTCTCATCCGAATGATATGGATGATGAGCTGATTGCCACCCATGCTGATCTGGTGTCCTTGATGCCTTATATGCATTTGCCGATCCAGAGTGGTTCAGACCGCATACTGGAGATGATGAACCGCAAGCATACTGCAGATAAGTATCGAGGGATTATAGACAAGCTGCGTACAGCGGTGCCGGGCCTTTCTCTTTCTTCTGATTTTATCGTGGGCTTCCCCGGCGAAACGGATCAGGATTTTGCCGATACTCTGCGTCTGGTGACAGATGTCAGCTACGCCCAATCCTATTCCTTCAAATACAGCCCCCGCCCCGGAACCCCGGCTGCAGGTATCGAGGCCCAGGTTCCCGAGGATGTCAAATCAAGACGCCTTGCAATGTTGCAAGAGCTCCTGAGTGCCCAGCATCTGGCATTTAATCAGGGAACAGTCGGGAAAACACTTTCAGTTCTTCTGGAGCGTAAGGGGCGGGCGGAAAACCAGCTGGGAGGCCGCAGTCCTTACATGCAGTCAGTCTTTGTGAAGGCTCCAGAACGTCTGATGGGACAAGTTGTTGATGTAAAAATCGAAACTGCCAATCCAAACTCATTGACCGGAACGGTTGTAACAGGTGACTATGAGAGTGTAGGGGCGCAGGCCGCTAATTTGACAGGAACCGGAATGGAGGTACGCATTTGATTTCCAGAGCTCGCAACGGACAATCTAGCCGCGATCCCAGGCAGAATAAACATCTGGAATTCGCCGACAACAGTCTACTTCCCATGCTCTACGGGGAGCATGACCAGCACCTGCTCCAGCTAGAACAGCAATTGGGAGTCAGTCTCGCCTCCAGAGGCAATCAGGTTTCGATTAGTGGTGACAAGGACTCCGTAGCGACAGCCCGTGTCGTCCTGAAGGCGCTTTATGAGCGCTTGCAGAAAGGGCTTGAGGTGGGCGGTGGTGACGTTGATGCAGTGGTTCGTATGGCGCAGATGACGCCTGACGTTGAAGAGACCGAAAAGGCCGTCGAGTCTACGCATGGCGACGAACTGGCAATTATAACCCGCAAACGTCGCTTGAACCCACGATCACCGGGGCAGGCTGCCTATATTAAGGCCATGCAGCGTCATGAATTGGTTTTCGGTGTTGGTCCGGCGGGGACAGGTAAAACCTATATGGCTGTTGCCTACGGTGTTTCCTTGCTTCTCAGCGGAGAAGTCGAGCGGATCATTCTCTCCCGTCCGGCAGTTGAGGCCGGGGAGCGGTTGGGTTTTCTGCCCGGAGACATGAAAGACAAAGTGGATCCCTATCTCAGGCCTCTCTATGATGCTTTGCACGACATGTTGCCATCGGATCAGGTGAGTAGTCGCCTGGAACATGGTGAGATCGAGATCGCCCCTCTGGCCTTTATGCGAGGGCGGACCCTCTCCAATGCCTTTGTTATTTTGGATGAAGCCCAGAACACCACGCCTGTTCAGATGAAAATGTTTTTGACGCGGTTGGGTGAAAACAGCCGGATGGTTGTTACCGGGGATCTCTCCCAGGTTGACTTGCCCAAAGGACAGCCCTCAGGACTGCGGGATGCCTCAGAGACGCTTGCCAATCTTGATGAGGTTGCCTTTGTCCAGTTTGCTCATGCCGATATTGTTCGTCACAAGCTGGTGACAAAGATTGTCCGGGCTTACGACACGAGAGAAAAGACTGGTGACGTTAAAGAAAGAGACTTTTTTGATGGGTGATGTTTCCTCCCTGCAGCGCTTGTTGCGGAGATATACCGGTGCCTGACCTCGAAAGCTGTGCTGATCAGGATGAGGATCACGACAGTATTTTTACCGGAATTGATATCGGGATCAAACTGGAAGACCCGTCCTGGGCAGGTGATCTGCCACACTATCGCCCGCTTGTTCATCGTGCTGTTATGGCTGCTTATGTTCTCGGTGGGTTTTCTGCTGAGGCGAGCAGTGTAGCAACAAGTAAAATTGGCAGTGCAGAATTGTCTGTTGTTCTGTCTGATGATTGTTCTGTTCAGGTTCTGAACCGCAATTATCGTGGAAAAGACAAGGCAACCAATGTGCTTTCCTTTGCAGCGCTTGATGATCCGGATGAGGAGGCCTTGGCATTACAGCGCGGAGTGTTGTCGCTCGGGGATATTGTTTTGTCCCGCGAGACCTTGATCCGGGAAGCGCGCGACCAATCTAAGAGGCTGGAAGATCACTTTACCCATTTGCTGGTGCATGGCGTATTGCACTTGCTGGGGTATGATCATCTGTCTGAAGACGAAGCCATTGAAATGGAAGGGCTGGAGGTGGATATCCTCGGCAGGCTTGGCATTGCTGATCCTTATATGTTCGAGACACGATCCCCTCAGAGTAGAGCAATAGATGAGTGAGATATCAGGTAACGGAAAACCTGTGCGTGGCCAGGGTTCGGAGACAAGTTCGAACGGTGGCTTCCGCAACTGGGTAAGCCGTACTTTCGGTTTCAAGAATGGTGATTCATCTTTGCGGGAAACCATAGAAGAGATCATCGGCGAAATAGAAGAGAGTGAAGGGGAGACAGAATCTGCGACCCCGATTGGGGCGGATGAGCGGATGATGCTTGGTAATATCCTCAAGCTCCGCCATCTTGCCTGTTCGGATGTTATGGTTCCACGCGCTGATATTATTTCCGTAGATATTGAGACGCCGATCAACGCGCTGATCGATGTCATGAGTGCGGCAGGTCATTCACGTCTCCCGGTTTATCGCGGAACCCTGGATGATGTGGTCGGGATGGTTCATATCAAGGACGTGCTTGAGTATTCAAAAGGAACACGAAACCCGAACCTTTCCAGTATTGTACGTCGGGTTCTGATCATTGCCCCGTCCATGCGGGCGATTGATCTGTTGCTCGAGATGCGAATGTCCCGGCTTCATATGGCGCTGATTGTTGACGAATTTGGCGGGATTGATGGTCTTGTCACGATTGAAGATCTGGTTGAGGAAATCGTCGGCGAGATCGAAGACGAGCACGATACAAACGAGGGGCCGCGGTTTTATCCCCGTCCCGACGGGTCGATTATTGCTGATGCCCGTTGCGAGATCGTTGATCTTGAAGAAAAAATTGGAAATATCCTGACGGATCAAGAGCGTGAAGAAGATATCGATACACTTGGCGGGCTGGTTTTCTGGCTGGCGGATCGGATACCGGCACGGGGTGAATTGATTCTGCATGAAGAGACCGGGATCAGCTTTGAGGTCATGGAAGCGGATCCCCGGCGGATCAAACGTTTGCGTATTTGGAAAAGTGGCCCGGTTTCTGCCGGAGAAACAGCAGAGGAATAGCCCTGATATGATTTTTGCCCGGGGGTTGGCAGGCCTGTACGGCCTGAGCGCAAGAATTCAGGCACTGGCAGGTTGGCGCCGCTATTTCCTGGCTCTGGTTCTGGGAACTGCTTCGGCGACGGCTTTCGCGCCGCTTTTTCTGATTCCGCTTTTGCTTCCTGCATTTAGTGGCTTGCTCTGGTTGCTCAGGGGCGCTGAGAGCCCAAAGAAAGCTGCCCTGTTGGGCTGGGCTTTTGGTGCCGGGCATTTTGCTGTGGGGCTTTACTGGGTTGGCGCGGCTTTTCTGGTCAACACTGCGCGTCACGCCTGGATTATGCCCTTTGCCATTGTGGCCCTGGCAGTCGGTATGGGGCTGTTCCACGGGTTGGTTACCTATCTTTTGGCGAGAAGCAAAAGCCGGGGTGTGGAGCAGGTGATTGCCTTTGTGGCGATCTGGCTGTGTGTCGAGTGGCTCAGGTCCTGGATTTTCACCGGGTTTCCCTGGAATTTGCTTGGGGCTGTCTGGACCTTCTCAGATGCTATGTTGCAGCTGGCAAGTGTGACAGGGGTCTGGGGGCTAAGTGTTATCACCCTCTTGGCTGCAGCAGCTCCCGCGGTTCTTTTTGATGAAAAATCATTGAGGCTGGCCGAACTTTCCCGTCGGGTTACATTCGTCTTTATTGCCCTGCTTCTGCCGTTGGTAGCCTGGAGTGGCGGGGCTTTGCGTCTTTCTATGGCCCCGGCTGGTCCGGAAGCTTTTGTTCCCGATATCACCTTGCGGCTGGTGCAACCGAATATCAATCAGGCAGATAAATGGAAGCCGGAGCAGCGGGGAGATCATATAGTTCAGCAGATGGGACTTTCTGCCGGGGAGGGCTTCAAGGAAGTTTCGCATGTGATCTGGCCTGAAACGGCGGTGCCCTTCCTGCTTTCTTCCGATAAGGACCTGCGCACGGTTATCTCTCGTGTCGTGCCGCCGGGCGGTTTTCTTTTGACGGGTGCGCCACGCATCGAAGAGGTGAATTTGCCTGATGAAGGAGGGGTAGAGCGCCGTTTTAAAAATGCGATCCACGCGCTGGATCGGCGGGGTGAGATTGTTGCTACCTATGACAAGTTTCACCTGGTCCCCTTTGGGGAATATGTGCCTTTTAATTTTCTTTTCCGTTTTGCCAAGCTGACTGTCGGACAATCTGATTTTACGCCGGGTCCCGGTCCCCGCACGCTGACCTTGCCGGGGTTGCCACCGGTAAGTCCCCTGGTTTGTTATGAAATTATATTCCCTGGTGCTGTGGTTGATGACGAGAACCGGCCCGACTGGATTTTGAATCTCACCAATGATGGCTGGTTCGGGATTACCAGTGGGCCCTATCAACATCTGGGGATGGCACAACTCAGAGCTGTTGAGGAAGGTCTGCCGGTCATTCGCGTGGCAAATACCGGAGTCTCGGCTTCGATCGATGCATATGGAAGAATAGTTGAAAGTGTCGATTTGGGAGAGAGAGGGATTGTTGACAGTGGTTTGCCCGTAAAAACCCTCAAACGGACTGTATTTTCTCGAGTCGGCAATTTTTCGGTCTTTTTTCTGTTTGCCGCTTTGTTGCTACCATTGGTAATCAGACGCTGGAGATCACCGAATCGTAACTAATTATTCTTTTTTGCAGAAAAAGAGTTGACTGCATACGATGGTATGCATCATGATACTCGTATAGATGGTCGCTTGTGTCTGCAAAAAAGAGAGAGTTGTATAATGGGTCTAGTTCAAGAAAAGGAACCGGTACGCGGCAAGGGAAAACCAAATCCCGTTGATGTTCACGTTGGAAGCCGCGTGCGTTTACGTCGTACACTCCTGGGTATGAGCCAGGAAAAACTGGGCGAAGCAATCGGCCTAACCTTTCAGCAGGTGCAAAAATACGAACGTGGTGCGAACCGTGTTGGTGCAAGTCGTCTATATGACCTTGCCCGAGTGCTGGAAGTGCCTGTGGGGTATTTCTTTGCCGATATGCCTGATGAGGTTGCTTCGCAGTCTCCGGTTCGTCTGCGGGAGATGAGTGAAGAGAAGATCGAGACTTTTGTGCATGAAGCCGACCCGATGGCCAAGCGTGAAACTCTTGAACTGGTTCGTGCTTATTACAAGATTATTGATCCCCAAGTGCGCAAACGCCTGTTCGAGATGACCAAAGCCCTGGGTACTGCTGCCGAAGCTTCAGCAAATGAGGCTGCGGGGGCTTAATTACCCCCCTTTCAGGCAAAGATAGTTTGAAAAAACACCTCCATTCTGGGTAGTGGGGGTGTTTTTCCGTTGCGCTCTCGGGCGTGATCAGGCATGTCTGATCGCGTTTTAGCGAATGGGACATGGGTCGCATTATTTAATCCGGTGTCCTGTTTTTGTATTTACATATATTTAGTGAGGGGGTTGTCGTGCGACTTGGCAGCTATCTTTTCACAAGCGAGTCCGTGTCTGAAGGGCATCCGGACAAAGTCTGTGATCGTGTATCCGATTCTATTGTTGACCTGTATCTTTCCCATGATCCTGAATCCAGGATTGCGGTCGAAACACTGGCTACTACAAACCGTATCGTTCTGGCAGGGGAAGTTCGTGGCCCTGCGGCTGTTACCCCTGAGGTCATCGAAGAGGTGGCGCGTCAGGCAGTTCGTGAAATCGGTTATGAGCAAGAAGGTTTTCACTGGCAGAATATGGCCGTGCAAAACTTCATCCATGAACAGTCAGTTGATATTGCCCAGGGCGTAGACTCTGCGGGTAACAAGGACGAAGGCGCGGGTGACCAGGGCATTATGTTTGGTTACGCCTGCCGGGAAACCGAAGCCTTTATGCCGGCTCCGATTTTCTATTCCCACAACATTCTGCGGTCTCTCGCTGAAGTGCGCCATTCCGGGGAAGAGCCAGGACTTGGCCCTGATGCCAAAAGCCAGGTTACGCTGGAATATGTTGATGGCAAGCCGGTTCGGGCGACGTCTATTGTGGTTTCCACTCAGCATGCTGAAGGTGTTTCGCAGGATGAAATCCGCGAGATTGTCCGCCGTCATGTTGTAAAGGAAATCCCAGAAGGCTGGATGTGCCCCGAAGACGAATTTTACGTTAACCCGACCGGGCGTTTTGTTATCGGTGGTCCAGACGGGGATGCTGGCTTGACTGGGCGTAAAATCATTGTTGATACCTATGGTGGTGCTGCGCCCCATGGTGGCGGTGCCTTCTCTGGTAAAGATCCGACCAAGGTTGACCGTTCTGCGGCTTATGCTGCGCGGTATCTGGCGAAAAATGTTGTCGGTGCCGGCCTGGCCGAGCGCTGCACAATCCAGGTTTCTTATGCCATTGGTGTTTCCAAGCCTTTGTCGCTGTATGTGAATACCCATGGGACGGGTGAAGTTGACGAGCAGAAGCTCCCTGCGGTTCTGATGGATATTATGAATCTGTCACCACGGGGAATTCGCCAGCATCTTGGTTTGAACAAGCCAATTTATGCCCGCACAGCGGCCTATGGCCATTTTGGCCGTCGCCCGGAAGATGATGGAGGCTTCTCGTGGGAGCGCCTGAGTCTGGTTGACGACCTCAAGTCTGCTTTTAATCTTTAAGCAGTATTCGTAGAGACGTGAGATGAGCGATCCTGTTAAGCGTAGTACGTTCTATGGTCGACGACAGGGTCGCCCTCTGCGAAAGAAGGCGACCGAACTGGTCGAGACAGTCTTTCCGAAAATCCGTATTTCTCTTGAGGAAATACCGGAGGGAAAAAAGCTTGATCTTTCTCAGGCTTTTGCCGGGTCAAATGACCCGGTGTGGCTTGAAGTCGGGTTCGGTGGCGGTGAACATCTTGCCTGGCAGGCTGCACATAATCCTGATGCCAATATTATCGGCGCAGAATATTTCATTAATGGTGTTGCCTCTTTGCTGGGGCATCTGGATGAAAATGGTGCAGATAATGTGCGTATTTATCGTGGCGATGTCCGTGATCTTCTGCCTTTCCTGCCGGACAATTGCCTGAGCAAGGTCTTTTTACTCTTTCCTGATCCATGGCATAAGGCACGCCATAACAAACGCCGTTTCATACAAAAAGAAACGCTTGATCGGCTTGCTGAGTTGATGGTTGATGGCGGCGAGTTCCGGATGGCTACGGATGATATGGGGTATTTGCAGTGGATGCTGGAACGTACCGTGCCTCATCCGGATTTTACCTGGATAGCGGAAGGTCCCGCTGACTGGGACAGGCGAACAGAAGACTGGCCGCAGACCCGATATGAAGAAAAGGCTCTGAAAAAAGGGCTGAAGCCGGGGTATCTGCGGTTTCGCCGCAATGACAGGGTTTAATCAGGAAGTGTTGAGCAGCTTAATTAACGCCTAGTGTGTTGTTATCGCGGGTCTATTTGTGACAAACTTCACTTGCCTAGAAAAGCGCTTGCACTGATTGGGGGCTGGAGGTAAAGTGCGCCCGGGATGCAGCTAGTTGTAGCCCGCTACATAGAAGTTTTACGGCGGGCCTGAGGGCCCATTTTTTGTATCTGAAATCTGCTGCCTGTGAGGAGATATTCCTGAAACAGGTTTGTAGGTCAGTCGGACGGAGACAGTTTTTGTCAATTGCTACCGGAGGTTCAATGCCTCTTCTTGCCAAAACAAGCGAAGGAAAAGCCGCTCAGGTCGAGCAACTTATTGCACCGACTCTGGCCTCTATGGGCTTTGATATTGTTCGTGTTATGATTATGGGCGGTGAAGAGCAAAAAACTCTGCAGATTATGGCCGAGCACAGTGACCTCAAGCAGATCATGACTGTGGAAAATTGTTCGGATATAAGTCGCGCGGTAGAAGCTATTCTGGAAGTGGAAGACCCGATTACGGGTGCGTTCCGTTTGGAAATCAGCTCTCCGGGTATTGACCGTCCCTTGACGAGGCTGTCCGACTTTGATCGCTTTTCCGGTTTTCATGCGAAGATCGAAATGGCGGTAACAGTAGATGGACGCAAACGCTTTACCGGGCGGTTGCTTGGTGTTGAGGAAAATGCTGTTCATCTTGATCTTGAAGATGAAGAAGCTGAAGTTTATTTGAGCTTTCAGGATATGTCGCGAGCCAAGCTTGTGCTGACTGATGAACTGATTGCAGCCGCGCAGGCAGGTAGTTAACCGCTGCATCGAAAGATTGAAGTGTAGCGCGCTGAATAATTCGCGCTATGTAATGACCTAATAAAACTGACGTCTTGTGTCAGTACAGATTAAGGAATTCAGGGCAGATGGAAACGAGTGCTCTTTACAGGACCGAACTTCTTCAGGTTGCAGAGGCGGTTGCACGTGAGAAAAGCATTGAGCGCGATGAAGTGCTGGATGCAATGGAGCAGGCTATTTCCAAGGCAGGGCGCGCCAAATATGGGCACGAGCATGATATCCGTGCTGGTATCGACCGCAAGACAGGTGAAGTCAGGCTGCGCCGCTATATGGAAGTTGTCGAGGAGGTCGAGAATGAATTGACCCAGACAACGTTGCGTGATGCGCGTGTTCGTCAACCGGATATCGAAATTGGCGAGTTTTTCTATGATGAGCTTCCGCCGATTGACCTCGGACGTATTGCGGCGCAGACCGCGAAACAGGTTATCGTGCAGAAGGTCCGTGATGCTGAGCGTGCCCGCCAGTTCCGTGAGTATCGTGATCGTGTGGGCGAGATTATCAACGGCGTGGTCAAGCGGAACGAGTTTGGCAATGTAACGGTTGATCTGGGCAAGGCAGAAGCCATCATGCGCCGTGACGAGACACTGCCACGCGAGAATTTCCGCAATGGTGACCGTGTCCGTGCTTACATCTATGATGTCCGCGAAGAACCACGTGGGCCGCAAATTTTTGTCTCCCGTTCACACCCGCAGTTCATGGCCAAACTGTTTGCCCAGGAAGTGCCTGAAATCTACGACAGTGTTATCGAGATCAAGGCTGTGGCTCGTGATCCAGGGAGTCGGGCGAAGATCTCTGTTCTCTCGAATGATTCTTCCATTGATCCTGTCGGAGCCTGTGTTGGTTTGCGCGGAAGTCGTGTACAGGCAATTGTTACAGAATTGCAGGGCGAGAAAATTGATATTATTCCCTGGTCTCCTGATGTTGCGACCTTTGTTGTGAATGCTTTGGCTCCGGCCGAAGTTTCCAAGGTTGTTCTGGATGAAGACCAGAAGCGTATTGAAGTGGTTGTTCCGGATGAACAGCTTTCTCTGGCAATTGGCCGTCGGGGCCAGAACGTCCGTCTTGCCTCTATCCTGACAGGTTGGGATATTGATATCATGACCGACGAGGAAGAATCCCGTCGCCGTCAGGACGAGACAAAACAGCGTTCGCAGAATTTCATTGACGCGCTTGATGTTGACGACGTTATTGCCCATCTGTTGGTTGCCGAAGGTTTCGAGGATATTGAGCAGGTTGGTTATGTTCCTGTTCACGAACTCGCCTCAATCGAAGGTTTTGACGAGGATGTTGCGGAAGAGCTGCGCAACCGGGCCAGAAGTTATCTCGAAGCGCGGGATAACAAGCTGGAAGAATCCCGTAAAAACCTGGGGATTAGTGACGAACTGATGTCAGTTGAAGGCTTGTCAACAGAGCAGGTTGTCAAGCTTGGCGAACAGGGTGTTAAAACCCTTGATGACCTCGCAGATCTTGCCGGTGATGAACTGGTTGAAATGCTTGGAACTGAGCTGGCTATGTCAGAAGCTGCTGCCAATGAGATTATCATGGCTGCGCGGGCGCACTGGTTTGAAGATGAAG
Organism: Kiloniella laminariae DSM 19542; assembly: GCF_000374005.1. Classification (GTDB taxonomy): domain Bacteria; phylum Pseudomonadota; class Alphaproteobacteria; order Kiloniellales; family Kiloniellaceae; genus Kiloniella; species Kiloniella laminariae. The sequence goes on from NZ_KB893134.1 coordinate 269,176, forward strand.
CAGGAGATGCGACAGAAGGCACAGGGGCTGAGGAAGCGTAACCCGGAGGAACGGGATTATGACAAAATCAGATCTATTGCCTGAAGTTGAAGGGCGGAAAAAGAACAAGGGGCGCAGCGATCCTGAGCGACGCTGCATTGCCTCGGGCGAACTTTTTCCCCAGTCGAAGTTGTTGAAATTTGTGATTAGTCCGGACGGTTTTGTGGTGCCGGACCATAGCGGAAAGTTGCCGGGACGCGGAATCTGGTTGTCTCCAAGCCGGGATATGCTAGAGAAGGCGTGTAAAAAGAATTTGTTCGCGCGGTCAGCCAAGGCGCAGGTCAAAGTATCTGAAGATCTGGTCGACCAACTTGAAGCGCAGTTAACGAAACGTTGCCTTGATGCCCTTGGTCTGGCAAAACGAGCCGGACATTTGGTTGCAGGGTTTGAAAAAACCAGAGCATGGCTTTCTGATCAGAAGGTCGGGCTGTTGGTTCAGGCCGCAGATGCGGCAGAAGATGGGCGCGGGAAAGTTCGTGCATTGGCAAAAGCGGTAAACCCCGATTTGCCAATTGACGAAAGCTTCACCGCGCAGCAGCTGGGGCAAGCGCTGGGCCGGGAATCCTGGGTCCATATCGCGCTTAGACCCGGTGGAATCGCTGATACGTTTGTCGCTGATGCGGCACGGTTGTCGGCTGTACGAGGAATTGCGGGGCAACCCGCCAAAAAGTAAGTGGACGCCTGAAGGACATGACCTCGAGCAAGGACACCAAAAGTGGCTCAACGCCGTTGACATTAAAACGGCCTAATACTCTTGAGCTGAAGAAAACTGTTGAGACCGGGCAGGTCAAGCAGAGCTTTAGCCATGGCCGGTCAAAGTCGGTAACAGTTGAAGTTAAGCGCAGTCGCACATTTGAGCGCGGCGCGAGCGGTCGCATGGCCGAAGTCAGAACGCCTCTCGGTGATCAGGCTGGACCTGCTGCGACGAGCAAACCGACGAGCAAGCCCGCTGCGATCGCACCTGCCAGCAGTCATGATGATTTGACCAATGCAGAACGTGCGAAGCGACTGCAGGTACTGGAAGCAGCACGTGAAGCAGACGAGAGAAAACGTCAGGAAGCCGAGATCGAGCGTGAGCGTCGGGTGGAAGAAGAAGCTCGCCAGGCTGAAGAAAATGCGCGTTTGAAACTTGAGGAAGAGGCGCGTGCCAAACGCGAAGCTGCCGAGGAACGTGTGAGCGAAGCCAAAGGGACTTTGAAAAAAGTCGAAGAGGAAGCTGTTGTTGCGGCACGGGCTGCGACTGAAGCACGGAAGAAACGCGAAGCTGCCGAGAGCGGCGACGTTGAGGATAGCCGCCCCAACAAACTTAAAGCCCGTCAGCGTCACGCCCAGACAGCTGTACCATCCAGTGTGGGTGAAGTTATTGCCAATGAACTGGGTGGCCGGGTCAAACAGACGAACAAGCCTGTCTTTGTACCCAAGGATGTTACTGCCAAGGCAAAAGTCGGTGATGATCGCCGCAATAAAGGTAAGTTGACGATTACACGCGCGCTTGAGGGCGGTGAAGGTGATGTACGTCAACGGTCCCTGGCGTCGGTCAAGCGTCGTCGCCAGAAAAAACTGCAGCAGGAGCGCGGTAACCAGAACATACCTGCGAAGGTTGTGCGCGAGGTTACCCTGCCGGAAACCATTACGGTTCAGGAACTTTCCAACCGTATGGCAGAACGGGCTACTGAAGTGATCAAGCAGCTGATGAAGCTGGGCGTTATGGCTACAATTAACCAGACTATCGATGCTGATACTGCTGAAGTGGTCATTCAAGAACTGGGGCATACCATCAAACGTGTAACCGATGCGGACGTTGAGATGGGCATGCTTGGTCTTGAAGGAAATGATGAAGTCAATCTGATTTCGCGTCCGCCAGTTGTCACCATCATGGGGCATGTGGATCACGGTAAAACGTCGCTTCTCGATGCGATCCGTTCAACAGATGTGGTCCGTGGCGAAGCAGGTGGTATTACCCAGCATATCGGGGCCTACCAGGTGAACCTGGCTTCAGGAAACAAGATCACTTTCCTGGATACTCCGGGCCACGCGGCCTTTACGGAAATGCGTTTACGCGGGGCAACGGTTACGGACGTTGTGGTTCTTGTGGTTGCCGCGGATGACGGAATCATGGAACAGACAATCGAAGCGATCAACCATGCCAAGGCATCACAGGTTCCGATCATTGTTGCGATCAACAAAGTTGATAAACCTGATTCCAACCCTGACCGGGTGAAGCAGGAACTGCTGCAGCATGAGCTGGTGGTTGAAGACATGGGCGGGGACATCCTCTGCATTGAAGTCTCTGCCAAGGCCCGGACCGGCCTCGACAAGCTTGAGGAAGCCATTCTGCTTCAGGCAGAGCTGCTTGAACTAAAAGCGAACCCTGATCGTAGTGCTATTGGTACGGTTATTGAATCCAAGCTGGATAAAGGCCGGGGCTCTATTGCTACGGTGCTGGTTCAGAAGGGTACGCTGAAAGTTGGCGATATCTTCGTTACCGGAAATGAATCCGGACGTGTTCGGGCGCTGATGAACGAACGTGGGCAGCAGGTTGAGTCTGCGGGACCATCACTTCCAGTCGAGGTTCTCGGTCTGAACGGCACACCAAATGCCGGTGATGACTTCGTTGTGGTCGAGTCAGAAGCAAAAGCGCGTGAGATTGCGGCATACCGTGGTCATCGTGACCGTGAGCTGGCTGTTGCCGCCGCTGGTCGTGGTTCTCTCGAGCAAATGCTGGCCAAGCTGAAAGAAGGTACGGCTGAAGAGCTGCCTGTGATCGTGAAAGCTGATGTGCACGGTTCTATGGAAGCCATTTCAACCAGCTTGCAAAAGATGAACACCGAAGAAGTGAAGGTGAGTATCCTGCATTCCGGTGTTGGTGCGATCAATGAATCCGATATTACTCTGGCCCAGTCTACCGGGGCGATGGTTATCGCCTTTAACGTTCGTGCAAACCCGCAAGCCCGTGAACTGGCTCGCCGTGAAAATATCGATATCCGGTACTATTCAATCATTTACAATGTTGTTGATGATGTGAGATCGGCAATGAGCGGCCTGCTGGAGCCAGAACAGCGTGAGAAATTCACCGGTTATGCCCAGATCCGTGAAGTCTTTAACGTTACCAAGGTTGGTAAAGTTGCGGGTTGTATGATTACCGAAGGAACGGTACAGCGTGGCTCCAAGGTTCGTTTGCTGCGTGATAACGTTGTAATTCATGACGGTGCCCTGAAAACACTCCGTCGCTTCAAGGATGAAGTGAAGGAAGTGAAAGAGGGTTACGAATGTGGTATGGCCTTTGAAAGCTACTCTGACATCCAGGTTGGTGATCAGATCGAGTGCTATATCATCGAGGAAATTGCACGAGAGCTTTAACCAGCTCTCGCGTGCAATCATAGGAATGATTTCTACGTGACATCGAATACCAAAGGTCGAAGCGGCACTCCCAGAAGCCAGCGTCAGCTGCGTGTGGGTGAGGAAATCCGGCATGCCATGTCGGAAGTCCTCCGGCGGGCCAGCTTTAATGACCCGCATCTAGAAGGCGTGGTCGTGACAATTTCAGAAGTTCGGGTGAGCCCGGATCTGAAAAATGCGACGGCTTTCATTGTGCCGCTGGGCGGCGGTGATATGACAGAAGTTGCGCGGGCTTTTAACAAGGCCAATGGCTTCTTTCGCAAGGAACTGGGGCAGATGTTACGTTTGCGCAGCTGTCCTCGCATCAGTTTTGAGCCGGATGTGTCTTTTGATGAAGCGGCCAAGATCAATTCCATTCTTCACCGGGAAACTGTTCAACAGGATCTGGGCCCCCGTGATGAGGACGAATCTGTCGAGTCGCCGGACGGACATAACGAAGCGGACGACTGATGGGCCGGAAGAAAAAGGGGCTGCCGGTCCATGGCTGGCTGGTTCTTGATAAACCGCTGGGCGTCACTTCGACCCAGATGGTGGGCCGCGCCCGCCGTATTCTCAATGCACAAAAAGTAGGGCACGGGGGGACGCTTGATCCTCTTGCCACAGGTATCTTGCCACTGGCTTTTGGTGAGGCGACCAAAACGGTCTCCTATGCCATGGATGGTCGGAAGAGTTATCGCTTCGCCGTAAGGTGGGGCGCGGCCACCTCGACTGATGATCTAGAGGGCGAGGTGATCGAAGAGTCTGCCTATCGCCCCTCGATCGATGAAATTCAAGAAGCCCTGAAGGCTTTTCAAGGTGTTATAGAACAAACGCCACCGCGATATTCTGCCATTAAAATCGACGGTAAAAGAGCCTATGATCTTGCCCGAGGCGGGGATGAGACTTTTGAGATAAAATCGAGACAGGTGCGGATTGACCGTTTCGAGCTGATTGATGCGCGTGATGGTGAAGAGGCTGTGTTTGAAGTCGATTGCGGCAAGGGGACCTATGTCCGGTCTCTTGGGCGGGATCTTGCTAAAGCCCTTGGCAGCTGCGCGCACGTCATAGAGTTGCGCCGAACGCGGGTCGGACTCTTCACTCTTGAACATGCGATTTCACTGGAAACTCTTGAAGAGATCGGGCATAGTCCCGCTGCCGGAGAGCAGTTGCTCCCGGTTGAGACCGCGCTGGACGACATCTCGGCGTTGGCCTTATCAGAAACCGAAGCAACCCGCCTGCGTCAGGGTCAGACGATTGCGATGATATCGCGCGCTGATCAGGATCGCCTTGAAGGCATTGGTAACGGGGATATCCTTCTGGCAACAGAAAAGGGGAAACCGGTTGCGCTTGCCCGCTATGAAAAAGGTGTGGTCAGTTCGGTACGTGTTTTAAACCTCTAGGGACGTTCCCTGGACAAGCTTTAAGAAGGAAAAGCGATGTCGATTACGGCTGAGCGCAAACAGGAACTCATCAAGGAGTTCGCTACTGTTNAAGGTGATACTGGTTCACCAGAAGTACAGGTTGCTATTCTTACAGAACGCATCAACAACCTGACTGAGCATCTCAAAGGACACAAAAAGGATTTCCATTCCCGTCGTGGTCTTCTGAGCATGGTTGGTCAGCGTCGTCGTCTGTTGGACTACGCAAAGAAAAAAGGTCAGGGCCGTTATGAAGCTCTGATCAGCCGTCTCGGCCTGCGCCGCTAAGGCATAGGTAGTTTCCAAGTGGCACCCGGTCAGAACGAAACTGTGTTTCGGGATGGCCGGGTGCACGGCTATTGAAGGGTTGCTATTGTAACTTTGAAATAGCTTTCAGTGATATTGTTTCGGGGGCCGGGGCAATATCAGGTCTGAGCCGGTCCTGCGTAAACTGTTCTGCAAAACGGACAGTTTACGTAGGTCCGGCAACCCTAAAGCCGGCCCACCATATTTAAGGAAAAGTGATGTTTAACATCTATAGTAAAGAGATTGAATGGGGCGGACGTACCCTCAAGTTTGAAACCGGACAGATTGCCCGTCAGGCCGATGGCGCTGTTATGGTAACCTATGGTGACACGGTTGTACTCTGTACCGCTGTTGGCGCACGTGATGTGAAGCCGGGCCAGGACTTTTTCCCCCTGACCGTAAACTATCAGGAAAAAACCTATGCTGCCGGTAAAATCCCTGGTGGTTTCTTCAAACGCGAAGCTCGTCCATCTGAAAAAGAGACCCTGGTTTCCCGCCTGATCGACCGGCCATTGCGCCCGTTGTTTGCTGATGGCTATCTGAACGAGACCCAGGTGATCTGTACTGTTGTCAGTCATGATCTGGAAAACGATCCTGATATCGTTGCGATGATCGGTGCATCTGCTGCTTTGACAATTTCAGGCTTGCCTTTCCTCGGCCCAATCGGTGGCTGTCGTGTTGGTTATAAAGATGGCGAGTACATCCTGAACCCCTATATGCAGGACTATGCCGAACTGGATCTGGATCTGGTTCTTGCCGGAACACACGAAGGTGTGTTGATGGTTGAATCCGAAGCAAAACAGCTTTCAGAAGAAGTTATGCTGGGCGCTGTGGCCTATGGTCACGAGCAGATGCAGGCTGTAATCAATGCAATTATTGATCTGGCTGAACAGTGTGCAAAAGATCCACGCGAAATTGCTCCTGCTAACCCAGCTGTTGCTGTCGTAAAAGAAAAACTGCTTGCTGGCGGCATTGTCGACAAGTTTGCAGAAGCTTACAAAGAGCAGAACAAGCTGGCTCGCCAGAACAATATTTCTGCTGTAAAAGCTGCTGCTGTTGAAGGCTTGGAAGCTGAAGAAGTTTCTATTGCAGGTGGCCTGTTCAAAAAACTCGAAGCAGAAGTCGTTCGTGGCTCGATCCTCAAGACCGGTAACCGGATTGATGGCCGAAATACCAAGCAGATCCGCCCGATTGTTGCCCAGGTTGGTCTTTTGCCACTGACGCATGGTTCATCTCTGTTTACACGCGGCGAAACCCAGGCTCTGGTTACTTCGACCCTCGGAACTGGTCAGGACGAGCAGATCGTTGACCAGCTCGACGGCAGCTATCGTGAGCACTTTATGCTGCACTATAACTTCCCGCCATACTCTGTCGGTGAAGCCGGGTTCCTGCGGGGCCCAGGTCGTCGTGAAATTGGTCACGGTAAACTGGCATGGCGTGCGATTCATCCTTTGCTGCCTACGAAAGAGGATTTCCCCTACACGCTGCGTGTTGTGTCTGAAATCACCGAATCAAACGGCTCTTCTTCTATGGCATCTGTATGTGGTGCTTCCCTCGCGTTGATGGATGCTGGTGTTCCTCTTGGTGCGCCTGTTGCCGGTATTGCCATGGGTCTGATCAAGGAGGGTGATGATTTCGCCGTTCTTTCCGACATTCTGGGTGACGAGGATCATCTGGGTGATATGGACTTCAAGGTTGCTGGTACCGAGAACGGTGTGACTGCCCTGCAGATGGATATCAAGATTACTTCCATCACTCAGGAGATCATGAAGATTGCTCTGGAGCAGGCTCGTGAAGGCCGTCTGCACATCCTCGGCGAAATGGGCCAGGCGCTGACATCCGGCCGTGAAGGTGTATCCGATCACGCACCGCGCATCACAACCTTCTCCATTCCAAAAGAGAAAATTCGTGAAGTTATCGGCACAGGCGGTAAGGTTATTCGGGAAATTACTGAAGAAACCGGCGCCAAGATCGATATCGATGATGATGGCACGATCAAGGTTGCTGCAGTGGATCAGGATCAGGCGGATGCGGCTGTAAACTGGATTAAATCCATTGTTGCTGAACCGGAAGTTGGCGTGATCTATGAAGGTAAAGTTGTACGTTGTGTTGACTTTGGTGCATTCGTGAACTTCATGGGCGCACGCGATGGTCTGGTTCATATTTCCGAACTGGAAAACCGTCGTGTTGCCACGGTGAACGAAGTGGTTAACGAAGGCGATATCGTCAAGGTCAAGTGCATCGGGATCGAACGTGGTGGCAAGGTCAAGCTTTCCATGAAGCGTGTTAATCAGGAAACCGGTGAAGACCTTGAGGCTGGCGAACAGGCTGAAGGTTAACAGAGATATCAATGTCAGTTTAATTGGTCCTACTCGACAGGCTAAACTGGTAATTGACCTGAAATAAAAAGCAGGTATTAAGAAACGGGCGCCTATAGTGGGTGTCCGTTTTTTTGTCGGCCGATTTTGCGGCCTTATGTTCGGCCCCGTGCCTTTATTTAAGGGAGTAGGAGCATGGCAAACGCCACTCCGGTTGTTACATTGCCACGGGTTCAGGCCCATCGCGGGGCTTCGGGAGTTCGCCCGGAAAATACGATGACCAGCTTTCGGGAGGCCTTGGCTCAGGGTGCGACCTGGACCGAGTTTGATGTCAAGCTTTCAAAAGATGGTGTGCCGCTGCTTTATCATGACAAGGATCTGAAACGGACTTCGGGCCGCGAGGGTTTGGTCAAGGATTTCACCTTTTCTGAGTTGCGGGAATTCGAGGCCGGATCCTGGTTTGGGGCTGAGTTCGCCGGAGAGAAAATTCCATCTTTTGAAGAAGTCATGCAGTTTCATATCGAGAACGGCATGCAGGCGAACATCGAGTTCAAGCCCTCGGATAATGAAGAAGATGAAACTGTCAAAGTTGTTGTCGAAATGCTGGAGCGTATTTGGCCAAAGGATCGCCCAAAACCGCTGTTTAGTTCTTTTAAGCACAGATGTTTGGAAGTCGCCCGGGATATTGCCCCGGCTTATCCGCGCGGACTTTTGATTTATGATGACCTTGAAAACTGGAAAGAAGATGCCGAACGGCTGGTCTGTACCACGATACATCCCTGGCACAAGACTTTGACTCCTGACCTGGTTAACAGTTTCCAGCAGGCAGGATACGGCATTGCCACCTATACTGTAAACGATCCCGCCCGGGCGCAGGAGCTGGTTGCTATGGGCGTAGATTCCATTATTACCGATAATCCTGCTGTGATGATCAAGGCACTGTCATAAGCCGCTGAAAAACTGCAGAAGCTTTCAAAGAATAAAGGCCTGTCCTGGTTTGTCTCTGGTCAGGCCTTTATTTTTTGCTGGTCTGGCAGAAACTGATGCCTTGTCGTCATTGTTGTCAGACGCAAGGACTTGCATACTCCTGTCAGGGGCAAGGGATCGCGTAATGTGTTCCCGTTCATTTCAGGAGAAGAGAATGCTGAAACTAAAACCTAATTGCGAGTTTTGTAACAGGGATTTACCTCCGGTATCGGAGGAGGCAATGATCTGTTCCTATGAGTGTACCTTCTGTCGTGATTGTACGGAAAACCTGCTTTGCAATGTGTGCCCTAACTGTGGCGGCGGGTTTGTGCCGCGCCCTGTCCGTCCAGCTACAGCGCGGCGAGAAGGGGTCAGCATTCAACACCATCCAGCTTCAGAAGAACGGGTACACAGTCGTTATAGCAAGTTAGAAATAGAAACATTCTCCCGGAAAATCAGAAATATTTCACCGGAAAACCGTTAAAAATAACCGGGTGAGATCACATAGGAATATTTCAAAGTTACTCTTGCCGGATGTTTGTCTTGACCTCGTCACCCCTGTATATTTTCCTGTGACAGCTTGTCCGAAATATCTTGTTGGTTACCTATCCGGGCCCCCATCCTCTTGCTGGCAAAGGTTCTCATGTCGCATATTCTCAAAACCGAAGCAGATCTCCGCGCACTTTATGGTGAAAAGAGCCCCCGAGCCGAGAAAAAGGTTCTGGGTCATCTTGATAAACATTGTCGCAGTTTTATCGCCCGCAGTCCCTTCCTTACCCTTGCTACGTCCAGTTCGGCGCATGGTGCAGACTGTTCTCCCAAAGGGGATGCGCCGGGATTTGTCCGGGTTCTTGATGATCAGCATCTGGCAATTCCCGATCGCCCGGGAAACAACAGGATTGATAGTCCGGTCAATATTCTCGAAAATCCCCAGGTTGGCGTTCTGTTTATTATTCCTGGGGTCAAAGAAACGCTCAGGGTTAACGGGGAAGCAGTTATCTCTGTCGATCCCGAATTGCTGGAAACAATGGCCGTTAATGGAAAACTCCCGCGTTCCGCTATCGTGATCACGGTCAGGGAAGCTTACATCCACTGTGCCAAGTCCCTGATGCGATCCGACTTGTGGAACCCGGAAAAGCACCTGGATCGGAAAGAACTGGCCTCAATGGGGCAAATACTGGCCGATCACATCGGTGATAATCTTGATGCTGAGGCCTATGACGCGACGATGGACAGCCGTTATCAGGCAACACTTTATTGACGATCTCGAATTTATATCAGGGGTTTATTATGTCTGATCTAATCAAGACGGGCGGATGTCTTTGTGGAGGCGTGCGATATGAAGTGACCGGGGCATTGCGTGATTCCGTTGCCTGTCACTGCATCCAGTGCCGTAAAACCAGCGGGCACTATGTTTCCGCGACAGCTGTCGCAAAAACAGATTTTCGCCTTCTTGAGGAGCGGGGATTGCGCTGGTATCAGTCGTCTGACACGGCAAGGAGGGGTTTTTGCCAGAACTGTGGCTCCAGCCTCTTCTGGGATCTGGATGGCCGGGACCAGATGGGAATTATGAGCGGGACGATTGATGGTAAGAGTGGAATCAAGACCCGTGAACATATCTTTGTCGAAGACAAAGGGGATTATTACGAGTTGTCTGACGGGTTGCCGACCTGTGCTGGCTATCCCAGTAAAACATAATAATTTGAGCTATGTAGCTTTTTTATTTTTAAAAAATAAGAAAAGGGCTGCCAAAATGGCAGCCCTTAGAAAACTTAAAGACCTGAGAGTGCTGGCTATTCGACGGAGCGTTTGGGGCTCGGAATGCCAATGACGTTAAAGCCGGCATCAACAAAGTGAACCTCGCCGGTAACACCCATCGACAGATCAGAGCAGAGATAAAGCCCGGCATTGCCGACTTCTTCCAGCAGCACATTTCTGCCCAGCGGAGAGTTATCCCGGGTGAAGCCGTAAGTGTACTTGGCATCGGCAATGGCAGAGCCTGCGAGGGTGCGCATGGGGCCTGCAGAGATTGCATTGACCCTGGTGCCATCGGGACCCATATCCATTGCCAGATAACGTACGGAGGCTTCCAGAGCCGCCTTGGCAACACCCATGACGTTATAGTTTGGCGTTACCCGTTCAGACCCGAGATAGGTCAGGGTAATCAGGCTGCTATTCTTGCTCAGGAAGGGAGCAGCCTTTTGAGCAACAGCGGTAAAGGAGTAGCAGGAGATTGACATGGTATTGCGGAAATTTTCCCGCGTTGTGTCAACATAACGGCCCTTCAGTTCTTCCTTGTCGGAATAAGCGATAGCATGAACGACAAAGTCCAGGCTTCCCCACTGTTCCTTCAGGGTCGAGAAGACATTTTCCAGTGCGTCCCCATCTTCAACATCGCAAGGCAGAACCAGATTGGATCCTACGGATGCAGCCAGAGGTTCTACACGCTTTTTGAAGGCGTCTCCCTGATAGGTGAAGGCCAGTTCAGCCCCCTGGTTGTGTAACGCTTGAGCAATCCCCCAGGCGATGGAGTGGTTATTGGCGACGCCCATAATCAGGCCCCGTTTTCCGTCCATCAATGCCGTTGTCCTCGTCACGATCTTACCTTTCGTCTTTTACTGCTTTCATCGAAGCTTTGTAGTTGCGTTGCGCAGGCTGATTAATCGCGTACACGCTTGAAAACGACCGAGGCATTAGTGCCTCCGAAACCAAAGCTGTTGGACATGACGCAGTCGATTGTCTCATCGTCCTTGCGTTCAATAAGGATTGGCATGCCTGCAGCTTCGGGGTCGAGCTCTTCGATGTTTGCAGATGCGCACAGGAAGTTATTTTCCATCATCAGAAGCGAGTAGATGATTTCCTGTACACCGGTGGCTCCCTGTGAGTGACCGGTAAGGGACTTGGTTGATGAAATCCATGGAATAGCCTGTCCCTCGAAGGCTTCCTTGATTGCTTTGAGCTCAGTGGTATCTCCGACGGGTGTCGAGGTTCCATGAGCATTGATATAGTTGACTTTGGTATTTCCCGCTTCGGCCAGGGCCAGTTTCATGCAGCGGACGGCACCTTCGCCAGACGGGGCGACCATATCGGCGCCATCCGAGGTTGCCCCATAGCCGACAAGCTCACCATAGATCTTGGCGCCGCGGGCTTTGGCGTGTTCGTACTCTTCAAGAACAACAACACCGGCACCACCGGAGATGACAAAACCATCCCGGTTGGCATCATAGGCCCGGGAAGCTTTGGTCGGATCATCATTATACTTGCTGGAAAGTGCCCCCATTGCATCGAACAGAACGGTCAGGGTCCAGTGAAGTTCTTCACCACCACCAGCGAATACAATGTCCTGTTTACCCATCTGAATCAGCTCTGCGCCATTGCCGACGCAGTGAGCCGAGGTCGAACAGGCAGAAGTGATGGAATAGCTGTGGCCTTTGATCTTGAAGGCGGTTCCCATGTTGGCTGAGTTAGTTGAGCCCATGCAACGCGGTACCATATAAGGACCAACACGTTTTGGCCCCTTTTCCCGGGTGATATCCGCCGCCGCAACCTGGTTTGAGGTTGAAGACCCGCCGGACCCCATCACCAGACCGGTGCGGATATTCGAAACAAGGCTGTCATCGAGGCCCGCATCTGCGATCGCCTCTTTCATTGCGACATAGTTATAGGCTGACCCGTCGCCCATGAAGCGGCGGAGTTTCCGGTCAACCAGGGCATCGAGGTCGATGTTGATCGAGCCATGAATATGACTGCGAAAACCAAGTTCGGCATAGGTTTCGCAATATTCAATGCCAGAGCGCCCTTCCTTGAGAGAAGAGATCACTTCTTGCTTGTTGTTGCCGATGCTGGAAACAATTCCAAGTCCGGTGACGACTACGCGACGCATCTACCGTGTCCTTATTACTAGTGGGGCTGCCATTACCCGGTAACGGCAGCTGGTATCAGGTTTATTCCAGAGGAATCAGGATTCTGTCTGGAACAGACCTACTTTCATATCCTTGATCTCAAAAGCAACCTCGTCATCAGCCATGATGATTCCATCAGAAACCCCCATCACCAGTTTGCGGTTGATGACCCGTTTCATGTCGACCTTGTAGGTCACTTTCTTGATTGAAGGGGTAATCATGCTTTTGAGTTTTACCTCGCCAACACCGAGCGCGCGACCGCGACCAGGAGCGCCAATCCAGCCAAGGAAAAAGCCGGTCATCTGCCAAACGGCATCCAGGCCCAGACAGCCGGGCATAACCGGGTCACCCTGGAAGTGACAGTCAAAGAACCAGAGATCCGGTTTAATGTCATACTCAGCGATGATCTGGCCTTTGCCGTGTTCCCCACCATCTTCGGTGATGGATGTGATGCGATCAAACATCAACATAGGAGGCAAGGGCAGCTGGGCATTCCCTGGACCAAAAAGTTCGCCACGCCCGCAAGAGAGAATGTCTTCGTAGGAATAGCTGTTCTGGCGTTCGCTCAAAGGTTTATCCACCGTCTTTTAAGTTGTTTTCCGAACTTCAGCTCTTAAGGGCCGAATCCGGCGTGACTATAACACAGGGACACCGGGCCATGGCAATGTTCTTAAGGCCGCAGCCAGCTGCAAGATCGTGAATTTTTTTATAAAGCTGATCTATTTTATCATCATCTACCGCTCTCCCACCAGTGATGTGTTGTTTCCAGTTAAAAAGATCAATCAAAAAGTGCAGAAGGAATTGAGAAGTACCTCTGGCAGATGCTGTTTGGACCGGGAGCTGTTATTGAGGTCAGCCAGCAGTGAGTGAGCCGCTTGATCCTGGGCATTAAATCGTTGAACAGGGGATATTTTGCTGTGGTTGGAAAAATTATAGAGGTGATACCTGCAAATAAGCGGTAAAATCAGCCTGAAAATACCAGAAATCCGCTTTTTTCTCTTTAACCCTACGTTTTCTGGCTTATATTGAGTCCTATGGAAAAGATACGCCCCTACACAGAGTTAATTGATACGCTTAAAACTGCCGGGCTCAGGCCAACACGGCAGCGTTTGGCGTTGGCCAAGCTACTCTATTCCCAGGGAGACAGGCATATCTCTGCCGAGCAGCTCCATGTCGAAGCCATGGATGCAAAGGTCAGTGTTTCTCTGGCGACGGTCTATAATACTTTGCATCAGTTTCACGATGCCGGGCTTCTGCGTGAAGTTCTCGTCGAGGCCGGGCGTTCTTATTTCGACACAAACGTGAGCGACCATCATCATCTCTATTATGAAGAAACCGGGGAGCTGATTGATATCTCCAAGGATGCGATCCAGTTCAAGAACCTGCCAAAACTTCCTGAGGGGAAAAGAATTTCGCGAGTGGAAGTCGTCGTTCATGTGGTTGATGTTGAAGAAAAAAAAGATCTTCTTGCTGCAGAATAACAGTTGAAAAACCTGAATTTAACAATCTTCTTGGACCCTGATCATAATTTCACTGACAACACCGCCTATGATGACGGTTGTTTGACGGTGCCCTGTTTTAGGGCGCTTGCAGGAAACGTTCTTCGGGCGTAGAATTTTGACTGTAGGGTGCGAAAATCCTCGTTACGTCAAAGCTCGGCAAAAAGAGCGAGAGATGAAAGAAGTCAGGCTCCGGCGAACCAGCCAGTGCCTGACTTTGTTTGCTCAGGGGATCAAAGACACAGAAGAGTATCTGCGTTTTGATTGCTTCGAGCGAAGGTTCAGTCAAAAACCTCTTCTGCATATGCGCCATAAAACGATGAACGTTCGATCCAGCCGCTGATATCCTTGATCTCGACCTGACACCAATCATCGCTATTACAAGATTCGAGTTCTCCGATGACTCCGGCTTCAACCTGGGCAATAGGGCGACTATTGCTGTCGGGATCGTCATAGAGGGTTCGCAAGGCCCCTGTGATCATGACACTGCGTTGGCCCTTGAGCATGCTTTGATGGACCCAGCCCTGGGTTCCCTGCCAGTCTTTTATCTGTCTCCAGGTATCGAACTCGTCGATAATCTCAACCGGTAACCCCCGACGATGATAGATCCAGCTGATCGGGTAACGAATACCAGGTCCCGCCCGCACGTTCACTTGTCCCGAGCGAAAACTGACAAACCGTGGCAGGGGCAAGCCACTGGAGCCGACAGTCCGCGTGACTTCTTCCTTGCTGCTGTCAGCAAAAACGGGAGACATTGTCAGTGGCATGACAAAAAACTGGCTGAAGAAAACAAGGGCGATGATAGCCGGGGTTGGAAGCTTCATGGGGAATCTTTTCTGGGAGCGCAGAATTCGCGGGCTTTTATTCATTTCTTTATATTCAACGCACTTAACAAATCAAAGATCTAACAGGTGCGAGCCTACAGTCAGCAGCCTCCGCTGGCTACTATTTATCGAATCACCTGTTTCTGGCTCTTGGCAAAGCCAATCTTCACAGCCTAAACTGGAGTGGAATCAGTTGGTCAGTCATTAAATGCCTGATGGTGTATGGTAGATCCAGAAAAGAAGAAAATACTGGGTATACGGTTAAAATACCAGAAGGCGGAAAACTGTCCATAAAGGCTGTCTGGCCAATATCAGCAACGGGGAACCCTTGAATTCATGCCACAAAAAAAACCCCTTGTGATTGTCACGCGCCGTCTTCCGGATGCAATCGAGACCCGGATGATGGAACTTTTTAACTGCCGGTTGAATCTCGACGACAAACCCTTTAGCCAAAAAGAACTTATCGCGGCAGCCAAAGAGGCTGACGTTCTTGTTCCGACGGTAACGGACCGGGTTGATGCAGGGGTTTTGGCGCAGGCAGGACCGAATCTGCGTTTGATCGCCTCTTTCGGTACCGGGGTGGATCACATTGATCTGCCAACTTGTCGCCAGCGGGGGATCACGGTCACCAACACACCGGGTGTGTTGACAGAAGATACCGCCGACATGACCATGGCCCTTATTCTGGCCGTTTCGCGCCGTCTTACCGAGGGCGTAAAGCTGATCAAGTCGGGTGAATGGAATGGCTGGAGCCCGACAGGGATGTTGGGGCACCGTATCTGGGGCAAGCGCCTCGGGATTATCGGCATGGGACGGATTGGACAGGCGGTCGCTCGGCGGGCAAGAGGTTTTGGCCTGTCGATCCACTATCACAATCGTCGCAAGGTGCATCCGGATATTGAAAACGAACTGGAAGCGACCTATTGGGAAAGCCTGGATCAGATGCTTTCGCGGATGGATGTGATTTCGGTTAACTGTCCCCATACTCCTGCAACGTTTCATCTGCTGTCGAGCCGCAGATTAAAGCTGCTCAGCGAGCGGGCGATTATTGTCAATACCAGCCGTGGTGAAGTCATTGACGAGAACGCTCTGGCGCGCCTGATTGAAGGCGGCGAAATCGCGGGAGCAGGCCTCGATGTTTTTGAACAGGAACCCGCAATTAACCCTAAACTGTTACGGCAGGATAATGTGGTTCTCTTGCCGCACATGGGGTCTGCGACGATCGAAGGTCGCCATGCCATGGGGGAAAAGGTCATTATCAATATCAAGACCTTTGCCGATGGCCATACTCCGCCTGACCGGGTTGTTGAGGCGATGTTCTAGTCCGGTAACGGCTATTCACGCTTAATAAAAACGCTGTAGAGCAATAAAAAAGGTCGGATTTCCGGCCTTTTTTATTGGGTTCGTTACGGATTTCCTGAACACAATATCCTGTGGGTCAAC
This sequence comes from Kiloniella laminariae DSM 19542, assembly GCF_000374005.1. Lineage (GTDB taxonomy): Bacteria > Pseudomonadota > Alphaproteobacteria > Kiloniellales > Kiloniellaceae > Kiloniella > Kiloniella laminariae. Next base: position 285,269 of record NZ_KB893134.1, read on the forward strand.
CGATACGCCTGGCTGTCTCGTCAAAAATTTTCAGTTTCTGCTGAAAATGCCGTGACTCTGCTGTATGGCTGGCTTGTGTTCTTTCACGTTGCCGATTCGTCACGGTGTTTCCAAGATTCAAATATAAAATGATGACGCTACAAGATGTTGTATTGACGCGGTGTCAAAATTAGGGCATTTCATTCTCGTGATTATACCAATCCTGCTTTTTGCGCTATAGTGCAGCAATTGAAATCGGGATTGGCCAAATTTAGTCAATCTTTGATTGATTCAGGCTCTTTCGTTCGATCTCCAATCTGACGAACGCTGAACAAAAAGCGGTACTGATAACATCAGCACCGCTTTTTGTTTTTTTCAGGGAGCCCGTTACAGTCTGATCGGGCTTTACTGGGACAGCTTGAAGTTTATCCAAGTCTCAACAGTTTCTGCATAGTTATCAAGAACCCCGCTGACGGCGACGTTCTTTTGCAGGGTTTCGTGCCAGATCTGCAGGGGTTTGGGAAATTCAAAAGAGAGCTCCAGTGCCCGGAACATTGCAGTGGCAAGCAGGAATGTCGGGGCAAAACCACAGTCTGCGAAAGTGATTTCAGAACCGGCAATGTATGGCCTGAAGTGTCCGAACCGGATGAGCATTTCCATATGTCTTGTGAATTCAGCGTGCTTCTCGGAAACAATCAGGGGGTCGCGGATTGAGGGTGCCATGTGTTTGAAAAGGGTCCGCAGAGAGGGTTCCAGCTTGAGGTCGTGGAAGCGAGACAACATTCTGACAGAGGCTCTGGCGGCAATGTCTTTGGGTAGCAGGGCGGGGAGAGGGTAACGTTCTTCCAGGTATTCGAGAATTGTCTCTGATTCGCTTAAGACCAGATCACCATCAACAATGGCAGGCACTGTGCCAGTGGGGATGATCTGTTTGTATTTCTCCGAGCTATAGCCATCTGGCGGAAGTCTTTGCTCTGCGTCCAGTCCTTTCAGTGCGAGAGCGACCTGAACCTTTGCACCAAAATTGCTGATCGGGACGTTGTAGAGAATCATAGGCAGGATCTCACATTGATAAAAAGACCAGTGTACTTGTTAAAGTAATATGGAAAACGGGCTGAAATAATCCAGCCCGTTTGATCAGAAAAAGATAGTGCAGATTTTATCGACGTCAGTCAGCAAGTTTCCATTTGCGGGCAAGATCGTTGAAAAATCCGCTGGATTTTTTCAATTCGATCCAGTGATTGAGATAGTTGATCCAGATCTGGTCTTCCTGTGCCACGAGCATGGCAAGCGGCGTCGGCGAACGTGGTTCGGCAACAGGGACGATGGCCATCTCGGAATATTTCTGGACTAGGGTTGCAGCCTCTACATTCGAGGTGATGTGAATCAGAGCCCGGCCTGAAAGAACTTCCTGAAAATCGCGCGCAGGGGCCTCAACAGATTTCAGGCTTGCCTGGGGAAAGTATTCTTTTGCCTGTTGTTCCTGGACTGTTCCAAGTGTTGTCGCGACCGTGATGTCCGGCTGGTTGATGTCTTCCCAGCTGTTAAAGCGCTCAAGATTTTTTTTCAGGGTCAGGGGGACAGTACCAACCTGGTAGTAACTGTCGGTGTAACCGGCAACAGCCATGCGTTTGGGATTGAGCGAGGCGCTGGTGGTGATGTCATATTTATCAGCGACCACGCCGTTGATCAGGGTTTTCCAGTCTGTAGGAACAAAGACCACTTCAACCCCCATGTCCCGGGCCAGTTCAGTGACGACATCGACATCAAAACCTTCGTAACTGTCATTGCTTGTGTTTTTGATGGACATGGGGTTCCAGTCCCCTGTCGTACCGACCCGAAGTTCACCAGAGCTGAGGATTTTGTGCAAACGGGACTGCTCAGCGGCCTGGGCGAGGGAAAAAGTTCCGGCAACCAGCAGGGCCACAAGAGAGAGGATGGCGCGAAGTTTCATCATGTATGTTCCGGGGTTACAGGGATTGAAGGAATGGGTGAAGGAGAACGAGTGTAGAACATTTTAAAACAGGGAGCCAGTTCCTCTCCAAAAAACAACTGTTACTCTGGATCAAAGATGCGTGAAGCAAACAACGGTTTGGCCACTATGGAACTCTTTTGTTATAACTGGACGACCCGATCGGCAATTTTCTCTGCATCGCTTGGCAAATGGGTAACCATCAGGGTGAGAAGGCTGTTTTCATCGTGCAGGGATCTGACCAGCGACAGCATTTCCTCGCGCAAGGCGGGATCGAGGGCGCTAAAAGGCTCATCCAGCAAGAGAATTGGACGGTGGCGAACGAGACAACGGGCAAGTGCAACCCGCTGACGCTGCCCCCCGGAAAGTTCGGCGGGATATCTCTTATTCAGGCCCTCGAGACTGACACTTGCCAGGGCGGCCTGGATTTCCCTGTGGTCCGACAGGCTCAAACGCAGTCCAGGATGTAATCCGAGGCCAATATTGTCCTCAACAGTCAGATGGGCAAAGAGATTGTGTTCCTGAAACAGCGTGGTGACGGGACGTTGCGCGGGGGGAAGGGGCAGCAGATCATCGCTGTTAAAGCGCAGTTCACCCGAGAGAGGCGTTTCAAAGCCTGAAATCAGATTGAGCAGGGTAGACTTCCCAACGCCGGAAGGGCCGGTAATGGCAACAAGTTCTCCAGGGGCCACCACAAGATTAAAAGTCAGGGGACTGTTGTCGTTACCATAACTGAATTTGACCTGATCAAGAATAAGGCCTGTCCGGGAAATTGGTTGAGAGGGCCGATCTTTGTGTTCAGATACCATGCGATACTCTCTCCGATGTCTGATGCTGTGTTCTGGAAAATGGCCGGATTGTTTTTCCAGAGACAAGTCGCTCGATCACTATAAAGAGACCAAGACTTTGCAGGCACAGGACAAAAGCGACGACTGCGGCATCTTCAAAACGATAACTCCCCATTTTCTGATACATATAAAGTGGCAAGGTGGCGAAATCCTGTGTGCCAAACAGGGCGATGACACTGAGATCACCAGTGGAGAGGGCAACCGCAAGCCCCAAGGCGAGCCCGACAGATTTCCGGTTCTGGGGCCAATCAATCAGACGCAGGCGATTAAGACCGCGGATATCCAGACTGTTGCACAGCAAATCACTTTTCTGAGCCGCAGCTTCAAAGGCCGGAGCGAGCAGACGCAAGACAAAAGGAAGAGCCATAAGGGCGTTAATTGTCACGACCAAAAGCGGAGCGAGCAATGACAGGCCACTGCTGTTTTTCAGGGTAATGAACAGACCTGTTGCCAAAACAAAAGGAGGCAGCAACAAGATCAGCGAGCCGGAGAAATCGAGCGTAGCTGATAAAATGCCGGCATAGGATTCCCCGCCCAGTCGGGAAGGCAGATATAGGCTTCGCAGGGTTAATGCGAGGCCAAGGGCAAGCAGGAGTGACAGCATTCCGGCAGACAGGGAAACCGCGAGGCTGGTCAAGGCCGCATCCCATAGTCTGCTTTCGGAGAGGGTCGTAAAAAACCGTGGCGTTATGGCTTTCCATACTGTTGCCAGCAGAGGGGGAAGAACCAGCAGGGCCATCAGGAGAAGCGCCAGCGTGTCGATGATCTTTGCGCAGGGTTTGTCGGCGTCAAAGCGCCTGATCTGGCGTTCTTCAGTCTGGCTGAGGGGCATGCGCCGTATAAATTTCCGTCCCAGCAACAGGATAGAAAAACAGAATACAAGCTGGGTCATGGCCAAAGTGGCTGCTTTTGGAATATCGAAATCAAACCGCAGGGCTTGATAAATGGCGACTTCGAGGGTGTTGGTTGAAGGGCCGCCTCCCAGTGTTAACACGATGATGAAAGAGGTAAAGCAGAGCAGAAAAACCAGACCGCAGGAGGCAGGCAGTATTTTACGCAAACCCGGCCATTCAATCAGGCGGAATATGTCCCGATCCGACAGACCAAGCTGGGCGGTGCTGCGCCAGTATTCCCGGGGCAGGCTCTCGAGGGTTTCGAGGAAAATTCTTGTCAGCAGCGGGGCATTGAAAAAAACATGGGCAATGAGAATCCCGGTCAAACCATAGAGATAGCTGTTGGTCTCGGAGTTGAAAAACCCGAGAATCTGGTTGACCCATCCCTGACGACCATGGACGGCTATGATGCCAAAAACCCCTACAATAGTCGGTACGATCAACGACAGGCTGGACAGCTGAAGGAACAGGCGTCGCCCGGGAAGCTGTGGTCGTCGAGAGAGTGCGCGGGCCACCGGGATCGCCAGGAGCGTTGCCAGAGCTGTGCTAACGATCGCCTGAAAAAAGGTAAAGGCTGTCAGCCGCCAGAGATAACTGTTGTTTAGAAAGCGAAGAGGATTCAGATCCGTGATCTGGCTGAACAGCCCGGAAAAAGCCAGCCCCAGTACTGTGCCGATAAGAACCAGACTGAGCAGGCCGGGCCATAAAAGCTCGAAAGAACGTTTCTGTCTGGAAGGCAGGGAGAACCGGGGCATGGCTGTAAACCGGAATTAACGCTCGACAGCCGAGAGCCAGCTGTCAATCCAGATCTGGCGATGGCTCTGGACGTCCTCTGGGCTGTACAACAGGGATTTTGTCGGCCTGGCGAGTTCGTTGAAAGTCCCGGGGAGCTTTTCACCGAGGTCAATCACAGGGTACATCCAGTTGCCCGTTGGAATCTGGCTCTGGAAAGCTTCGGAGCCAATGAAGTTGAGGAACTCCTGGGCAAGTTCAGGTTCGGAGGCATTTTTCAATTGTCCGGCAACCTCGACCTGCAGGTAGTGCCCCTCGTCAAAAATAGCAGCTTTATATTGATGCTTTTCCTCGGCGATGATGTGGTAGGCCGGAGAGGTGGTGTAACTGAGCACCATGTCGGCTTCCCCATCAAGAAAGAGTCCATAGGCTTCGCCCCAGCCTTTGGTGATGGTGACAATTTTGGGAGAGAGTTTTTTCCAGGCATCAGCGGCCTTCTCGCCGTAGACCTGCTGGATCCAGAGCATCAAGCCGAGACCTGGTGTTGCGCTGCGGGGGTCCTGAATGATGATTTTCAGATCCGGATTGTCATTGATCAACTGGTCCAGGCTGTCGGGAACAGTTGTCAGCTTTTCGCTGTCATAAACAAAGGCGAAATAGCCGTAGTCGAAGGGGACGAAGTGACTGTCGCTCCAGGTGACAGGCAGGGAGAGTTTTCCCTGATCAAGATTGCTGGGGGCGAACAGCCCGGTTGCGGCTGCTTCTGCTGTAAGGTTTGTGTCCAGCCCGAGAACAACATCGGCAGGACTTTCTGCTCCTTCGAGTTTCAGCCGACTGAGGAGCCCGACGGAAGAGTCAATGGCTACAAATTTGAGATCGCAATCACAGACGCCTTCGAATGCTTCTTCGACCTTGGGGCCTGCGCCCCATTCGGCGGCAAAAGAATCGTAGGTGTAGACTGTGAGAATTTTTTTTCCCTCAGTGCTTTTTTCTTCGGCGCTGGCATTCAGGCTCAGGCCAAGGGTTAGTGTGGCAGCAGTAAAAGCTGTCAGTGCTGTGCGCAGGATCATGCGACGCTCCATAGTTTTGTGGGGCGGGCAAGGACCTGAAAAATCTGGAAACACATATGAGTAATCAGCCCTTGCGGGAGATCTTCATCCAGTCTTCAATTCCCTCCGCCGGTATTAACCGGTTCAGGTTCGACGGGTTTATCTCCGTTGCTATGGAAATCTCTCAGCCCGATTTGGACACCCCGTTGAGACCGCGGAGAGCTTAGACCTTTCGTTATTGCCCAGCAAGAGGGGAAAGCCCCGGTTTTGTCTGGTACGGATGAACAGGTCAAACTGGCTAGCAAAAAACCTGTACGCTCTCGCCAAAGATTCAGGAACAGCGGGAGTGGAGGATGTCGCGATAATTTGCGGGTGTGAACCCGCCGAGATGCCTGAATTCCCGGCTGAGGTGATGGCGATCGGAATAGCCCTGCTGCCAGGCCAGCTCATCCAGCGAAAGTGGGCTTTCTGCCAGGGTCTGGCAGCTTTTCCGTAACCGGATGTAGCGCGAAATTTCACTGTAGCTGCTGTTCAGGGCCGTGAGTTTGCGAGAAAGGCTGCGGGGAGAAAAACCCAGTTGTTTTGCCGCTGATCTCAGGGTGAGATGGCCACCGTCTCTGGGTGTCGAAAGCTGGAGAAGGTGCTGGAGAAGACGCCTGTCAGGGAACATATGGGAAAGATCTGTTACCTGAGTGCTGCTCTTGCAGTTGAGTCTTAGTTTCGGTTGCCCGGATATAATCAGGGCACATTCCGGAGTGTAGTTACTGAGGTGAGCTTTGAAATTCTTTAATGTGGAAGAAGCCCATGTCATATCAAGCTGACGGGTAGTCCCAAGTGGGGGCTGATACCATAACGTTGCATCTTGTAGATCAAAAAGAGCACAGGCGACCCCACCGAGGACAATTGGTCCAAATGAAGAGCTTCTGGCCAGAGGAGAGAGAAATGGCCGGATGGTTACCTCTTCCGGGGCCGTAATTTCTATAAAATTCTCGGGCCAGTCTGCGGCGTGTTGATTCTGAGTCGTCGAGGAAAAATGCGTTTGCCGGGCAAGGGTCTGGACCTTTAGACAAAGCGACCAGCGTCTGACAAGCTGGTGAGGCGTAAGGGCATTGGAAAGTAAAAAACTGACAGGATCAAAATGTATATCTGCGGCATTCCGGATGCAGAGCTGTAAAAGACGCTCATACCCGCCCTGCTGTATCAGCTTCAATATCTCGAGATCGACTTGTTCTTTGGTTTCTATCCTTGGGGTGAGCTGGGGTTTCTGGTTGCTGCCTGCAGCCTGATTGGCAGACTGTATCCTGGCGCCCAGCTGTAGAAACCAGCTGTCCCATTGGCGCCGATAACTTTCCCCCAGGGTCGCGCGTGATTTTGCCTGTTCATCTAAGGTGTTTTTGGCGTCGATTTTCACAGCTGTTGACCATCCTTGCGATAATACTACCCCGATTGTCAGAGATATTTTCTCTGGTGACAAAGAAAATAACACAGGGAGTATAACGTGTTGGACAGAACAAAAATCGGGATATTGACGGCTCTGGCTTTTTTGACCGGGCTTTCTTCAGCCCAAGCCGAGAACTATATGAACGCGGATGAAGTCCGGACGTTGATGAGTGGCAACTCAATCTCGGGGGTCTTTGGCGATAACAAGGCTTACAAACAGCGAAATCATGCCAACGGAATTGCTGTTGTCGCGGTGAAAGGAGATCCGGTTCGCCTGATTCCCTGGTTTGTCGATGATCAGGCCCGTTATTGCGAAGATTGGTTGGATTGGGGGGTTTTCTGTTTCAAGCTTCGGCAGGGAGATACAGCAAACAAGATTATATCCTTACGCCCAAGTGGTGAAGAGCTGGGGTTCGATTGGCATGAAGGATTCATTGATATCACCCATGAGTGATCAGAGGTGAGATCTGGACAGGTTTTTGCCCGATAGGGGGGTGGTCCGGATGTCTAAAAACAAGAGGGCCGGAAGCTGTCATGAGCGCCGGCCCTCTTAACTGTCTGTGATTTGAGTATCAGTTCACGGTTTGTGTATCAATTTACGGGAGCTTTTCGATTTTTAAGGGTGAGCTTGAGGAAGAAGTACCCACTCAGCGCAGCAACCAGGGATCCGCTGAGCACGCCGATCCGTACCTGCCCGCCGAGGGCAGGGTCTTCGTAGGCCAACCCACCGATAAAGAGACTCATGGTAAACCCGATACCCGTGAGAAGGGACAGACCATAGATATGGCGCCAGTCCAGGTCTTCGGGCAGGCGACAGATTTTTGTTTTGACAGCCAGCCAGGTGAAGCCGAAGACCCCGATCTGTTTTCCGAAGAACAGCCCTGCTGCAATTCCCAGGGTCAGAGGCGTGACCGCAGACTGAAAAGTGATTCCGGCGAGAGAAACCCCGGCATTGGCAAAGGCAAAGATCGGCAGGATCATAAAGGCGACCCAGGGATGCAGGCTGTGTTCCAGATCACAGAGCGGGCTTGGACTGCCTTTGTTTTTACCTTTGAGCGGAATGGCAAAACCGATAGCTACGCCCGCAAGGGTGGCATGCACGCCTGATTTCAGTACGCAAACCCAGAGAACAATACCGACAAGGATGTAGGGCGTTTTGGCGGTAACCCCAACGCGGTTCAGAATGAAGAGGCCGATCAGGGCAACCGCAGCCAGAGCAAGCGAAACAACGGAGAGCTCTGCGGTATAGAAAAGGGCGATAATAACAATGGCCCCGAGATCGTCGATAATGGCAATGGCGGTCAGAAGAATTTTGAGCGACAGGGGAACCCGGTTGCCGAGCAGGGCCATGATGCCGAGGGCAAAGGCAATATCGGTGGCAGAAGGGATCGCCCAGCCGCTGATATTATCCGCTTCACCCCAGTTGAAACCGACAAAAATTAACGCCGGGATTGCCATGCCGCCAATCGCGGCAACGGTCGGCAGGGCGATCTGGTCTCTGGAAGAAAGCTGACCCTCCAGGATCTCGCGCTTGAGTTCAAGGCCGATCAGCAGAAAGAAGACGGCCATAAAACCGTCATTGATCCAGAGCAGCACCGGTTTGGACAGGGCCAGATCGCCGAGGGCTATGGTAAAGGGCGTGGCGAGAGAGTCCGCGTAGAGCGCCGCCAGCGGGGAGTTGGAGAAAAGTAGCGCGGCCAGCGCGGCAAGAATAAGGATTATTCCTCCGGCCGATTCCAGCTGGAGGAAACTCTTGATCATTCTTGCTGGCATGCAGCGATCTCCCGGATGTCGTTGAAGCAGGTGTCGTTAATCGTTGTGGTTTGAACTATATGGGGCCTGTTGCCTGATTACTATAATCGTTTTATTGTCGATTTGTAATAGTTTTAAACTATCAGTGACTGTTTTAATGGCAAAACCAACGATCAGACAGCTGGAATATTTCCTGGCGCTCGCCGAAGACCTGCACTTTCGCAAGGCTGCGGAGCGGCTTCATGTCAGCCAGCCGACCCTGAGCGACCAGATCCGCGAACTGGAATACCGGCTGGGGGTTGTCCTGCTGGAAAGAAGCCGTCAATCCGTGGCTTTGACCCCGGTTGGGCAGGATCTGGTTGAACGCGCCCGGTATCTGCTGCGTGATCTTGATGATTTCTGCGATGCGGCCAAATCCGCCAGCGGGATGCTTGGGGGCAAAATCCGGCTGGGTATTGCGCCAACCATTGGTCCTTACCTGATGCCCAAGGTGATCCCCCAGCTGCACAAGCGCTATCCGGATCTCAAGCTCTATATCCGCGAAGACCGTTCGAGAGTACTGGAACAGGCATTGCGGGATGGTGTGCATGACCTGGTGATGACAGCTTTACCGGTTCAGGATGACAATCTGGAAAACTTTCTGCTGTTCAAGGAACCCCTTTTGCTTGGCCTGCCCAGGGATCACCCGCTGACGAGCCGAACAGAGATCGAGCCCCAGGATCTGGCCGGAGAATCTGTTCTGTCGCTGGGGGCGGGGCACCGGCTGTTTGAGCAGGTACAGCGACTTTGTGAAGAGCTGGGAGCGGTGGTCCAGAGTGATTATGAGGGGACCAGCCTGGATGCCCTGCGCCAGATGGTCGGGATGGGCATGGGCGTTTCTTTTTTTCCCGGTCTTTATGTGCGTTCGGAAATCACCAATGACGATCAGGTGGTTGTCCGTCCGTTACAGTCTTCGGCAGCACAGCGCCAGATTGGCTTGCTCTGGCGCTGCAAGTCCCCCCGCTCAAAAGACTGTCGCACCTTTGCCGAGGACATACTTTCTGCCATTCAGCAGGGCGCGTTTCAGGATTTTTTGACCTCCTGAAAGTATGGGGCAGCGATCGGGCGTTACTTCTTTTTAACCGGAATCCAGATCTCGATTTCTCCTGTGCCTGTTTTGCCATCAAAGCCGGGACCGTAAAGTTCGAAGTCCGGTGTTTCGGCAAAGTCATATTCGGAGTTGGGTAGCCAGTCGCCCCAAATTCCCTGATAAGCATCATTGAACTGCTGATTTATCGGCGTAGCCTTGTCAATCGTAAGGTGGAAGACGGCATAATTTCCAGCCTCGACTTTAAGGCCGGTCATACCCTTGGGCACCTTCTTCAGGCTGTTCGCTGCAATAGCGGCGAGATAGGTGAAATTGTTGCCATCGCCTCTCAGGCAGACGCCGTAGTTGTAGTCTCTGTCGATGGTGGCGGGGTCAAATTCATCATAGCGGGCGTTCAGGTTCCGCCAAAGGTCGACAATTGTATTTGTGGTGTCCTTGGATGTATCCGCGGTGTCTTTGGAAAAATCTCCAGTCAGACCGATGACGTGGAAGGCTTGTCTTGTGGCAAATTCCGGAATCATTTTGGGTGCTCCTTGACGAAGGGAAAGCTGAGATGAGGTAAGGCGCAGTCTGAATTTCGTATGAAGGGAAAGCCGTTCCTTCCGGTATTTTCCCGGAGGAATCCCGAAATTGCGTTTGAAGGCACGGGTAAAGGCTTCCTGACTTTCAAAACCGTAATCCAGAGCGAGGTTTATCAAGGAGTAACCCGGGGTGTTTTCCAGCCGCAGGGCTGCCTCGGTCAAGCGCCGATGCCGAAGATAACTCATGGGGCTTTCTCCGGCGAAGATGTTGAAAAGACGGGAAAAATAATAGGTAGACAGGCCAGAGGCCTCGGCAATTTCCCCAAGTGTAATCGGATTTTCAAGATTGTCTTCCATAAAGGAAATGGCTTTTTTAATCGGCATGTCTTACTCCTCTTGAAGCGAGCATAGACAGGATGGCTCTGTGTTTCTTGATCGCAATTGCCCAGCCGATCATTTTTGGAAAGAAACATGCCTCTGGTGCTTCCGAAAGGGTGTGCACTCTCTAATCCGTCAAAAAGAAATTAATAATAAATGCAGATAAATTGTTAGCAATTTTTGCTGCATAATAAATCGCATACAATAGTATGCGGTGATTTTGCTGTTTGAGGAGGAGGAGGACAGGTTAGGCCTCGTCTGGATTTTCTGGATAACTCTGGCGCCTAAGGGAAGGCCATGTTTCAGAATATAAAAATTACAATTAAATATCCTCTGGTTATCGTTACCCTTGCCTTGTTGGCCAGTGCCATCACCGGAACGGTTGCCTATTACTCGACTTCATATGAATTGCAACTGGCTGCCGAAGAAAAACTCAATGCACTTTTGCTGGCGAGAAAAACCGCTTTGGCCGGGCACTTCGAAACTATTCGGGAAGATTTGCGTGTTCAATCGCAAAATCCCCTGGTCATTCGTGCACTTGGGGAGTTTTCAGAGGCATGGCATCAAAAAGATCAAGAACAAGGTGATCTCCAGCAACAGCGCTTTCAGGCGCTTTATATTGATAAAAATCCTTTCCCTCAGGGGGAAAAGCAAAAGCTGGATCGGGCAGCAGATGCTTCAGATTACAGTAGTCTGCACGAGAAATATCACCCGACCTTTCGCAAGCTGCTCGAAGAGCGGGGATATTATGATCTATTTCTCTTCGATAGGGATGGAGATCTGCTTTATACGGTGATGAAAGAGAGGGATTTTGCCAGTAACCTGATTTATGGTCCCTGGCGAAACACCAGTCTGGGCAAGGCTTTCCTGGCAGCACAGAAGAGTGATCCGGCTTCTCCTCAGGTGTTTTATGACTTTGCCCCCTACGAACCCAGCCATGGTGCACCAGCAGGTTTTATTGCCAGTGCTCTCTATGATGCGAAGGGACGATTCATTGGTGTACTGGCCTTTCAGCTGCCAATTGATCGGTTAAATACGGTGATGCAGGTTTCCGCAGGCATGGGTAAAAGCGGAGAAATCTATATTGTCGGGAGTGACTTTCTACGGCGAAGCGATTCCCGTCTTTCAAGCCAGCCTAAAATTCTGCAGGAGAAAATTGACAGCATAAGCGTGCGTGAAGCGCTGGCAGGCAACAGCGGTGTGACGAACAGGATAAAAGCGGCAGATCAGGAAGTCTATTCAGCCTATGATTTTTTTGAGTTCATGGGGATCCGATGGGCCATAATTGCCGAGATAGATCAAGGTGAAATTCTGGCTCCGGTAAAGCGTATGAAGCAGAATATCCTTGTCGATCTGGCTGTGCTGGGCGTTCTGATCACTCTGGTCGGGCTTTATATCTCGCGTAATCTGGCCCGTCCTATTTTAGAGCTGACAGCAGCGATGACCCGGTTTTCAGAGAGAGATTTCTCTTCTCTGCCCTCGTTTTCTGGTCGGGGGGATGAGATCGGAGGGATGGAACAGGCACTTGAGATTTTCAAGGAGAATACCCTTGCCCGTCAAGCCGCGGACGAAAGATTGATTGAGCAGTCCCTCCTTTTGAAAGTTGTCATCGAAAATGTCGTCCATGGTCTGGCTTTATTCGATGCGGACCATCGGCTTCTACTCTGGAACAGCCGATATTGTGACGTAACAGGTCTGGACCGTAGCCAGGTTTTCCGGGGTCAGAGTTTTCTGGAACTGGCAAAGGTCTTTGCTCCTGGAGGTGCTCAAGACCAAGACGGAAGGGACGGGGATGCTGGAGCGCTGAAACGTCTGGAAAATCTGGTCAACAACGAACAGACAACAAGCGAGTTGACTGTCCGGGACGGACGCATCTGTGAGGAAATTGCCAGTAAAATACCCGATGGAGGATTTGTTGTTGCCTATACCGATGTCACCGAGCACCGGACCTATCAGTCACAGATCGTCAAGCAAAGAGATGATCTTGTTCTTTTGAATCAGCAAAAAAACAGGTTCTTTTCTATTATCGCCCACGATCTCAAAAACCCCTTTAATGCTTTGCTTGGTTATACCCAGTATCTGGAAGCGGAAATCGGGGGGATGCAGCAGGAAGAGGTTATTGAAGCGGTTCGGTCACTCAACAAGGCGGGATTGCAGGCGTTTGAATTATTGGAAAACCTGTTGAAATGGTCTCGGGTACAAATGAACCAGATTGACTGTAACCCGGAAATTTTTTCTCCGGTAAAACTGGAGGAAAAGGTCATGCGTGATCTGTCTGAAGTCACAAAGGTAAAGGGCATCAGGATTATTCGGCGAGAAAGCCCGCATAGTGTCTTTGGGGACAGCAAGATGACAGAGACTATCCTCCGTAATCTCCTGGGGAACGCAATCAAGTTTACTCCCGGGGGCGGGGAAATCATTCTGGAAACCCGTCGTAAAAAGAGGGAAGTTCATATTTCGGTTCAGGACAATGGGGTGGGTATTGATGACAAGGTTATAGGCACACTGTTCAATCTGGAAAACAACCATTCCACAGCCGGAACAGCTGGAGAAGCAGGGACCGGGCTGGGGTTATTGATTTGTAAGGAATTTGCCGAAAAGCAAAATGGCAAGCTTCTGGTTAAAAGCAAGGTCGGAACGGGGTCTATCTTTACGCTGGTTCTGCCAGCTGGTGGCAAAGATCTGGAGTTGCATTGAAGATGTCTATACAAGTTGATCTTTTCTCATTATCATGCCGCCAAGGGGAAGTGATCCCTGTGATTATGATTTCGTAACTCTTTGACCGGGCTTGAAAAAGAAAACTGACAAGACTGAATAACAGTCGAGAGCTATCAACAGGAAGGCATAAGAAAACAATGAGCTGGATTAATACCGTTCCCTATGACGAAGCAACGGGTCGTCTCAAGACACTCTATGACAGGGTCAAGGGCCCTGATAATAATGTCGACAACATCATGATGGCCCACAGCCTGCGCCCGCACAGCATGGAAGGGCACATGACCCTTTACAAGTACGTCCTGCATCATACCGGAAACAAGGTGCCAAAATGGCTGTTGGAAGCCTGTGGCGTCTATACCAGCCACCTCAATGGCTGTGATTATTGTTTCGAGCACCATTTTTCCGGGATGAAGCGCTTGTTGGGCGATGATGACCGCAGTGCAAAAATTCGTGAAGCTTTTCTGCGCGATGACCCGGCACAGGCTTTTTCCGGCGAAGAACTGCAGATCATGCGCTATACCCGCAAGCTGACGCTGTCTCCGGCCAAAATGGTTCGGGAAGACGTGGCAATCCTGCGTGAAAGCGGACTTGATGATGGCAAGATCCTGGAGATCAACCAGGTGGTCAGTTACTTCAACTATGCCAACCGCACGGTGCTGGGGTTGGGTGTGAGCACTGATGGCGACATTCTGGGGCTTTCTCCGAACCAGTCAGATGATCCGGATAATTGGAACCACACCTGAGGTTCGCATAATTATTGTGTAAGGATAAAAGCCGGGCCCAATTTGTGGTCCGGCGTATATTTTTTTGGCCGAGGGTATCTTCCTGAATTCCTGTCTGTAGCTGTAACGAACTGCAATCATCCGAGCCTGAAACTGCACTTATCAGATTTTTGAAACCACCTTATTTGCATCTATCCGCAGGGTGCCAAACTACTTTAGCTGTGAATATAAATCGGGTCATGATTTTATCCGCTTAGTGCCAGAAGCAGACATTGATTAGTAAGAAGAAAGCCGTTGAGTTGAAACCTAATTAGATCTTAATCCTGTACAAGAAATCTATTTTAAGTGTTTCGTAAACCTCGTATTTCTGCGCTAGCTGAGTACAATTTTTTGGGGATTAGATTTCACTGGAAAGTTTTTCACCGCAAAGTAATATTAAGAGGTTTTTTAGGGAATTTTTATTACGAAATCATCAGGTGGCTTGTAGAGCAGTGAACGCTTGATCCTTGTTGCATCAAAGCCTGTTTTTTCTATGATTTCTTTTTTTAAGTTTGTATACCTCTTGTATGACATTCTTGGATCGATCACGAGCTGATCGAAGACTGAAAATGGATTAAATGGGTATTTGTAGACGCCTTCCTTGTTCGCGACACCGTCCGCATCAATAAAGATAAGACGGACCTCATTTTCGTGTTCAAACGCATTTCTTTTCACAAGTAAGGTTTGGGCAATGGAGCATTCGTTCAAACCATTTTTGAAGACGGTTTGAGAGAATTTTTTGAGCTCGGCATCAGTTGGGTAGGTGACTTTCCCTATGAAGCAACGATCCCTCTCAGGGCTTTTGTTCGCTGAGTAAAGACTGTCAATTAATCCTCCAACAGTTGTACGGATGCGAATAGCGTCTTTGTTGGGCGAGTATATGCGCCACATCGCATCAGAACGTTTATGCAAGGTCCAGCATTGTCCGTACAACTTATTATGTAAATGAAATTTGCGGTTTTTTCCATCAGCGGTCTGCACTTGGGCGTTCAAAATGAAATTTTCAAACGGGTCGTCCCATTTCGTCGGTAAGACAAGCGTATTTTTTCTCTCGAAGAAGAGTTCAAAAAAACGATGGCGCGGGAATATTCGATAAATCTTCGTGCGCCTATTTATATTTCCTACAATTTTTCCTTTTAAACTCATCAATGCTTCATCTATCGAATGTTAATCATTGCCGTAGTCAGGTTCGTATTCCATCTCTCGTTCTTGTTGATCCTCGTATATGTATTCTAATCCTGCTGCCTCAATCTCATCGCTGCCTATTAGCTTCAACTCGCAGGTAGGACAGCAAAATTCCTCTCCTACGAATTCTCGGTCAACTATTTCCCAGATTGCATATTCATCATGCTCTTCGCTAATGTCCTCGCCTGTTTGTTCACCCGTCATAAAGGAGCGGGATTTACAGGCAGGACAATTGCTTTCCCATATTTCGTCATACACACCCTTGAATAGGCCAGTCTGGTGCTGAGACTCTTGACGTTCAGAGTCGATGAGTAGACGTTCGCGTTCGGCTTTTTTCAATGTTTGAAATTTTTTTTCAGCTGCTTCGACACGTAGTTTTATAGCCGCTTTAAGCGCTTCAGCTGCCTGATCAAGTAACTGACGCGGAGCGGCAGCATCGGCTGCGCCAAGCCACCGTTCCAGAGAAGATCCCATCTGTTTAAGGATCGTATCGCAAGCATGCCAGTAACGTGCCTCCCATGCTTCCAGTTTCATCGTCTTGAATGGAAGATCAGCAGAGTGCAGTTCCGCATTGCGACGTTCAGCGATTTCTTTGCAAAATTTCTGAATCGCCATGTCAAATTTGGGCACGAGATGCGTTAAGCGCTCGAAAAGCGTCTTGGCTGTAATGGTCTTTACATCGGTTGTGGTATTGATACCAGCAGCCACGAACATTGATTGCCAATGATTTGGATCTACTACCAGACTTGGATGTTGACGCGCTAACGCAGCTTTGCCAAGAAGCTCAAGTGCGAGTGAAGCCCAAAGTTGGTATTCATCAAGGTCACCGACAATTTTTCTACTTATGGCGCGACTAATATATACTTTAGACTTCGCATGGAGTGCATCCCCATTGATTGCTATAAAGACGTTATCAGGCATCGATTAGAATCCTCCCTAAGCGTCGCCCTGAGCCTTGGTTAACTGACGCACGCCCATGCATGATGGTCCAATTATCTATGATTAGGATGTCACCTTTACTCCAATAGTGTACTTCCGGGACGCTGTCTTCTAGCCGTTGTTCTACAAGAGTTAACGCTGCCCTCCCGCGCTCAGTGACGGCCTCGAGGCAACCAGGATCGAACCTAAAAAACATACGATCTGACGAAAGAATAGTTGAATAGAATGACCGTTGTCCTGCGCGAACGAGAACTGGTGCAGATTCAAGAAAATCGAGCTCCTTTTGGGAGAAACGAAGTCTTCGCCAATCAACAAGCATCGTAGGTGCGTTAGGTATACCTGGATCAATGCAACCAAGTAAAAGATAGCGACATGGGTACTGGCGGTGGCTGAGCTCTGTATGAAATGGTAAGGCGTCCAAACCAAATCTTACGCTCAGGGATCGTGGGTGTGCTTCAATGATCTTACGTGGTTGAATTACCTCGACGAGCGAGCCACCGCGGCCCACTGTGCGTGTGCCAAGAGTATCTCCTATTTGTTCCAATTCTCTGAGTATAGTATCCTCAGTTGTGTCGGAAGAGACACAAGTTGCCCATCCTTGATCTGCTAATGAGCTCGCGAATTGCGGCACTTTCTATTCCTCCCGACTCATAACTAATTGAGGCTCAACATTCTATTATTGTCTGCTTTGGGTTGAAGGCAGAAGATCCAGCAACAAATCAAACATTTTTACACCCAGTAATAGCATTTACACTATGGACAAAGGCAACAAGCACTTGTTCGTCAGTTAGATCGTTAAATATAGGAAAATCTGTCGAATTTCCTGCTGGATTACGGTCGCTATTACATCTCACAACATTTATGTATCTCCGAGTATCGGCCCAATCCTTTTCGCCTGTGGCGTGGCGAACCCATGCTCGTTTCCATATATTTGGTACTTGTTCCCACTCAATATAAGGATTGCCGTTTCCGTCTTTATTAATCTCCATCAGAAGATCTCCTAAATATACGATATCTACAATTTGTGGTTATATGGCTAAAAGCAAAGACATAATAAATTTTTGAAATCAAAAGGACTTTGTCTTGCTCTATTTAAATAATTTTATCAAAAATCTTAAAAATTTCATTGGCTCAGTATAATATCCTGATTTTCGTTTAACTTTTCCATTCACGTTTTTTGAAGCATTTGTGTATTTTGTAACTTCATATATTCCCAAGTTCTTCTTGATACGTTTTTTAGCCTTGGTAATGCCAAGCGCAGTTTTAAGACTTGGCTTTCTGTATCTCATCACAATTTCCTTTTAATTAGAGATACTCAAAAAGTCCGCTTTGGGTTGGTTCCCGAAGTTCTGCTAACGAATCAAACATTATATAAAATAGCTTGATGCACAACCTTTGGTGTTGTTTGTGATGCTAAATAAACGTCGTTTTTTGGTGTTGTAGAAGTTTGAAAGCTGGCACTGAAAATATTGGAAAATTTTGTCCAATTACCAAGTCAAACTTTCAACATCAATTTTTGAGAGTCGTTGACGAGTTAGCAGACGGATCAGACGGGGTCGTCTCCGATGGTTGGACAGGGCTCCCAATGTAACCCTGACCTACATTCTCATATAAAGTGAGCCGGGACTTGTTATCCGGCACCAATCGGTGCCATAAGCGGAGAGAATTTTCCTGTTTCTGCCTCGCTTGTGAAGGCCTGTACCGGATCGGACATATGACAGACAAACTTGCTCTCCTTGATCAGCTTCCTTCTGCCGCCGATTTCTATCGGCTCTATTGGAACCGTCGTCCCTTTGTGGTGCGTGGAGCGGTCAGGGCAGAGGTGATGGAGGAGCTGATTTCAGGGGAGGAACTGGCCGGACTTGCAATGGAAGAAGCCCCGCAATCACGGATGGTCCGTACGGCGGGCGCGCAGCAGAACTGGTCCTGCGACTTCGGCCCCTTCCTTGAGGAGAGCTTCACCAAAGCCGGTGAACGGGACTGGAGCCTGCTGGTTCAGCATGTGGAACAGTTTCACCCCGAAACCTCTTTGTTGCTGCGCTCCTTCAACTTTGCTCCGCGCTGGTTGATGGATGATATCATGGTCAGCTTTTCGGCCCCTGGGGGATCCGTCGGCGGGCATATTGACAGCTACCACGTCTTTCTGGTGCAGGGGGAGGGCAAGCGGCGCTGGAAAATCGGACGTGAAGCCATCCTTGAGGAAAACTATATCGCGGATATCCCGCTGAAGGTCCTGAGCGAGGATTTTGTCGGTGACAAGGTTGAGGTGACCTGTGGCGATGTGATCTATGTTCCGCCGCGTTTTGCCCATGAGGGGACGACACTGGAAAGTGCGCTGACCTATTCGGTTGGTTTTCTCGGGCCCAAGCTGTCAGAGCTCTTTTCCGGCTATGCCCAGTACCTTGCCGAGTTTGAAGATCTGGACCAGCGCTATGTTGGTGCCGGACTGGACGAAGGCAGCGCAGGCTTTATGCTTGATAGCTCTGCGGTTGACAGCCTGCGCCAGAGCTTTGTCGAGCCGCTGACATCTGAAGATTTCCCCCAGTGGCTGGTCGAGTTTTTTACGGCCTCGTCGCACGAAGACTTCGGCCAGTACAGTGAGCGTGAGGAAATGCTCTATGATGACGAGTTTGAAGGCGAGCTGAAAGACGGGGCCAGCCTGATCAAGCCGGAGTACATCAAGTTTGCCATCACAGCGGCACCGGAGGGAGGCTTTGCCCTCGGTTTTGACAGCCAGAGTTTCTCGCTGGACGAGAAACTGTTCCCGCTGGTGCAGATGTTTATGAAGGAAGAGCTGGTCAATTCAAAAAGCTATCCCGATCTTTTCGCACACCCGGCCTATCTTGAGTTCCTGCTGGAGCTTTATAATCACCAGGCGCTGGAATTTGCCTAGGAAAAGGTGATTTCCTTGTGTGTTTCTGTATTTTCAGTCGGCGTTGTTAATACGTTGGGTGATTTCTGAGAGGCGTGACCAGCTTTGCAGGGCCATTGGTAAAACCAGTGCTGATTCCACGAATTCCCACGAATAGTTGATGATGGAAAATATTGTGCCTGCCGTGGTTTCGATGTTTGTGGCTGCAAACCAAAGATTGAAAACAATGAAGCCCAGAAACACGGTAAAAATCGCGCCATAGACCCAGGCCTCGGTATCCGACAGTTTTATTTCGATTTTGCGCAATCTGGTGAAGTGCGACAGGACGGCCTGGTCCGATTTTTCCTCCAGAATTTTCACCTGTTGCTCGACCTGCTGGTTGTGATCTGCATTCAAGCGGTAAAACCGATGATGACATAGGCCATAAAACAGGATCGCCAGGGCGGTAGCAACGAGCGCAGCACAGGAAAGGGCGGGATGAAATATGTACAGAATTATAAGGGATACCACGATCTGAACCCCGGAATTCATTATCCCGGGGATTTCCAGTTCCAGAAAATCGACCAGTTCACGGGCCATTCCCAGGCGTGCATTCAGGGTTGAGACGGGAACCTTGCGGGCACGGGCGACCTGAACCTTTCCGACCTCGACACGAATTGTTCCGTAAACGCGTGTGTCGTAGACACGGCGGGCTACAGCAACTCCCATAAGAGCCGCGAGGACCAGTGCCAGTTGCTGAAGCGCCTCCGTGTTGTTGTCTAAAAGTCCATCAATGGCAAAGCCGATAAACAGGGGGATCAAGGCGGTCAGTGCTGTCTCGCACAAGGTCAGAAGCCATGTCACCAGGATCGGGCGAAGAAACGTGGTGAGCAGCGCGGTAATGGTCAGGGTTCTGTCTTCAATCATGCTTCTTCTGCCTGGTTGGATACGGTTGTTTTTCCCCGAACTGAAGTCAAAGGAGATTTGATTAATTATTTAAATAAACGAACGATCGTTCATATGTGAATTAAATATAGAGCTTTCAAGCCCACTTGTTCTGATGGGGGGTAGGGAAAACCGGAAAAAAGGGCTTTGATAAGGTTTTGCTTCGGGAATAGCTGCAGGAATAGTTTCTGGCGCGGGGGGCGACAGCGCGTGCTTGTTCAAGCTCTTGTTTGAAAGCCGTGAACAGTCAAAGCTTTATCAGACGGCCACTACAGCAAACGCCAAAAAGAACGGGTGCGGCCTTGGCGTTTTACGTGGCAGGGGGTGTCCAGCGGAAGGCCTGGACCCGGCCAACATTTTTCAGTTTCAGGCCGGGCTGCCCGTCTTCGTCTGAAAGGTTCTCGCAAGATTTCTGAAGGGGTGGCGGCAGGAGGTTTTCAAAGCGGTTGGTCATGAACACCGTACCGGGATCGGCGCGGGCTTCCAGACGGGCGGCAAGATTGACGATCTCGCTCAGAAGACTGAAACCTGGATAGGCGGTGGGTAAAGACAACAGGGTCACCGGGCCATAGGACAAACCGATGCGGGCGCCCTGGGTTTCGATCACCCGGTCGATACTGTCCTGCCACACACTGGCAGTGTTCTGGGCCAGTGTGTGAATACGGGCGGCAACCTGGAGGATCTTGGGCGCATCAACCTTGTGGTGCACACCCCAGACGGCGAGCAGACCATCGCCCTGCACCCGGTCAACCAGTGCGCCACTTTCGATCAGGATATCACGGGCGCCATCACAGAAGGCACTGAGCATTTTGTGGGCCAGGGAAATGTCACTGGTCTCGCGGACAAAGGCGCTATAGGAACAGAAATCCATCGCCATGACACAGCAGTCTTCAATCGGTTGGTCGAGCTTTTCATCAAAAGTTTCCCAGCCGTCCAGCGAGCCAAAATGAAACTCGTACAGTTCCTTGTCGACAGCCATTTATTCTTCCACCCAATCCACGCGAATCATCACTTTTCTTTGCACGCGGCAATAGAGAGGAAGCGCTCAGTCTTCACAAGCAAAATTGCTGTGATAACGCAAAATTCATCACAGAAATTGCGCAATCCTGGGGATATAACCCGGAATGAAAGTAGATAAGAAGGTTATTCGTTTACGATCATCTTGAACCCACCAAAAATGATACGCTTGCCGTCAAAGGGCATAGGGTTGGTTTCTGAATGCATTTCAGGGTCATTCATCACCTTTTCCATACCACTGTTGCGGGTTGCGCTGTCAGGCCAGGCAATCCAGGAGAAGACAACGGTTTCATCTTCCTGGCATTTTACAGCCATGGGGAAGGAAGTCACCTTGCCTTCCGGAACATCATCGCCCCAGCATTCCACAAGACTCAAGGCCCCATATTTTTTGAAAATTTTGGCAGCGGTTTTTGAAAAATCTATATATTTCTGTTTGTTGGCTGTCGGGACGGCGGCGACAAAGCCATCGATATAGGGGAAATCAGAGGTCGGCATAGATCTATCCTTTCAAGATGAATTATTGAGGTGTGTTAAAGGCGGCCTGCAGTGCAGCACCATCAAGTTTACCCATTTGCATCATCGCATTCATTGTTCGGGCGACTGCCGCCTTGTCCGGCGACGAGAGGAGGCGGGGCATCAATTCCGGTACGATTTGCCAGGAGACACCAAAGGGGTCCTTTAGCCATCCGCAGGGACCTGCTTGCCCCCCTTTGGCGGTCAGAGCATCCCAAAGATGGTCGGTTTCTTTCTGATCCTTGGTCAAAACGCTGATCGAGGCGGCTTCGCTGGGGGTATATCGAGGGCCGGCATTGAGAACCATAAAGGGAGCGCCTGCGAGGGTGAACTCGATGACAAGCGGAGGTTCTTCCGGATTGGGACCGAAGCTGTTTTCGATATAGCTGTCTGGCAGCAGGGAAATATAAAAATCAACGGCTTCCGTACCATTGCCATTAAAACCAAGACAGGTACGAACTTTGGCGGTCTGTTCCATAAAGCTTTCCTCTCCAGAATCACGTTTGCGGGTTTCCGATTTGGGTTCCTGATGGCTTACAAAAGATTGCCGTCTAGACCAGACTTTGCGTGAGTTCATTTAACTGGTCAGCGGCTTTGTTCCAGCCGCTCTCGAAACCCATCTCAAGATGCTGCTGTTTGCTTTCAGCTGAGGCATGACGCGCGCTCCAGATCATGCGGGTCCGGTTTGTGCCTTCGTCAGAAAGTTCAACAACCCCAGTCATGAAAGAATCAGGTCGCGGCATGAACCCCTCGCTGTGGGAATCGCTGAAGACAAGCCGTTGTTGCGGGACCACTTCTAGAAAACTGCCGACAGTCTCGATCCGCTCGCCATCGGGTCCGGCCATAACAATATTCATGCGACCGCCGGGCCTTGCATCCAGATCAGCCTCTGGCACGCTCCAGGGTTTGGGGCAGTACCACTGTTTGAGCCGTTCGGCCTCAGTCCAGCAGGACCAGACGAGGCTGCGCGGGGCATCGATGATCCGGGTGATGCTGAGGGTATAATCAGGGGTGTTGCTCATGGCTGTGCTCCACTGGCTGTTTTCCATTAACGGGATCTAGGAATTGGCGGGCATGTCAAACCAGAAGGGCTCCCAGATATGTCCGTCGGGGTCGGCAAAGGCCCGTCCGTACATAAAGCCGAGATCCTGTGTGTCGCGGACCACGCTTCCGCCCTGGGCAAAGGCTGTTTCCACCATCTGGTCGACCTCTTCCCGGCTGTCGAGGGACAGGGCGACGAGGGCTTCGCTGCTGGTATGGGCGTCGGCAATCTTGCGGGGGGTGAAGCTCTGGAACTTTTCATGGCTGAGGAGCATGGCAAAGTTGTGTTCGCTGATGACCATGCAGAGTGCGGTATCGTCGGAAAAATCCGGGTTAAAGGAAAAACCCAGCTTTTCAAAAAATGCTTTCGAACGCTCAAGATTGGCAACGGGAAGATTGATAAAGAGTTTTGTGCTCATAATCGGTTCTTTCAAGTTAGAGGCGGTTGAATAACAGGCGAATATAGCGTTGCAGGTGGTCGATACTGTCCACGGCGATTTCTGCACCGCCCTGGGCTTTGGCCAGGATAAAGGCGCCCTGCAACACCGCCTGGCTGTGCAGGGCGAGACTTTTGGCGCTCCAGTCCGGCTTGAGATTTGCATGGTCCAGTGCTGCGGCGATATCGGCTTCTATCTTTGCCGCATGATCGCTGATACAGGCTTCACAGGCATCACGGATTGCCGGGGCCGTGTCATAGGTTTCCTGAACCATGGTGCCGACCAGACAGGTGAATTCCCTGACCTCGCCCTGCAGAATGGTCCGGCGAAAATCGAGATAGCCGAGCACCCGTTCCAGCGGGTCTTCATGGTCGTGGTAGGGGGCTGTGGCGAAAAAAATTCCGGTCATTTCGGCCCAGCAGTCTGCCGCGGCGACCCCGAGGTCTTCCTTGCTTTTGAAGTGATGAAAAAACGCCCCCTTGGTCACGCCTGCCGCACGGCAGAGATCATCGACACTGGTCGCGCAGTAGCCCTTGGCACGGATGACGTTAAAGGCAGCATCCAGGAGTTTTGCCCGGGCATCCGGTTTGGCGGCTTTTGGTTTGGTCATGACAAAAAAATACCAACCGGTTGGTATGTTGTCAAGAGCAAGTCTTTATAGCCTGAATCAGCAGGCGGAATTACGGCGTTTTACGTGATATATTCAGATTTCCGTTGCGGCGAAGGCGGCGATATCGCTCAGGTTGGGCAGGCCACCAGGGCCGATAACAACATAATTTGCCCCATTCGCATTCCAGGAAACAAAATCAAATCCCTTGATGGTCTGTTCCTTGAAACCTGAATTTGATGTCTTGCTGTCGGTCGTCCCCTTCTGCAGACACAAGGCGATGACTGTGCCGTCAGCTTGCCGGTACATCAGTTGTCCGACGGGTTTGCCATTGGCAACCAGAAGGCGTCCGCCCTCGAAAGTCAGGCCGAATTTTGTCAGATCAGGGATGGAGAAGCTGGCCCCGACAGTTGTGCCCAGCCATTTCTGGAGATGATCAGACTCCGTAGCTGCCACCTCAACAAGGTGACGCTTTTGTCCAGAATAAACCGCGTGATAATCTGCAATCTGGGCCAACCACCCGGCATTGGCGACCACGATATTGCTGCCAGTATTAAAAGAGGTCCTCTGGTCTTTAAGGAAGTATCCGCTGGTTCCTCCCAGAACGAACAGGGCTAGACTTGCGGCGATCATTCCCCATCTGGGGAGCGACGACGTGCGCGCGGGTAACTCGACAGCAATATCATCAATAGGGGCCGATTTGATCTTTTGTGCCAGTGCCAGTGGAATTGGCGCTTTCAGCAGGGCAGAAAACTCTTCCTGTGCGATCGTATTGGCCGCCATCAGCGCATCCAGCTCGGCCCGGGCTTCAGGATCGGAATCCAGCAATGCTTCGATCGCCAGAGCTTCAACGGCATCCAGTTCGCCATCCAGATAAGCGCTTAATCTGATCGAAAGATCTGTCATGTCGCGATACGCTCCTCTTCGCCGAGCTCGGACGCCAATAGTTTTCTCGCCCGGTGAATGCGGCTCATAACAGTTCCAATCGGAATTTCCAACAGTGCAGAGACTTCGCGGTAGCTGTAGCCTTCAGCGCAGACCAGCATCAAGGGCTGCGACAGCTCGTCCGGCAGGGCGCTGACCTTGTTCTGTAACTGTTTCTCCTTGAGAGCATCATCGGCATTTTCGGCCTGAAGCCTGGTTGCTTCTTCGGCGGGGACTTGCCCCTGACCCTGGCGAACTTTGCGCTTGCGTGTCTCGCTGATCCAGAGGTTGCGAAGGATACGGAACATCCAGCGGTCCAGCGGTTGCGCCGGGTCGAATTGATGCCATTTCTGTAACGCAGTGGTGCAGGCATCCTGTAAAAGATCATCGGCATCAGGACCTGAGCGTGTCAGGGTCAAGGCAAAGCGGTGTAACCTCGGCAAAAGTCCGATCATTTCAGTTTTGAACTGATCTGCTGCTGTCACACTGGCCTCGATCTTATGAACAGAAGGATGATCCCCGGGTCTCCAGACGTGCTGACTATGAAGATCGGCGCGCTTGGGTTGTGACCCTATGATGACCATTTCTGCCACGATTACAACCTGTCTTTACCTTTGGCTGAAGGGTTAGCGAGGGGCGGCAAGACAAGATCCTGGCGCCCCCTTAAAGGTATTATCAGTGTGCGATGTGCCAGACACCCCCCAGGCCATCACCGCTGGTATCTCCAGGTTTTGAATCACCCATCCAGAAGTAAAGCGGCTTGCCGTCTTTTGCCCATTGTTTGCTGCCATCCTGGCGTTCAATTGTCGTGAGCCCCGGAATTTCGGTGCCTTCAGCTGCAATGTAGGGCGGCCATTTATCAGCACAGCCACCATAACAGGCCGATGCACCAGCTGTGTCTTTGTCGAAAGTATAAAGCGTCATGCCGTTTTCCGCCGTCAGGTTTGCGTCGGATCCGGCATAGGCCAGGCTAGGGCCCACAGTCAGAAATGCGAGGGTAAACAGAGTAGAGACTTTCATGAGTAACTCCTGATGGGTTTTGAAAGAGTAACCATGAGCGGCACTCTTGAAAGGATTACGCTTGGGCAGGGAAAATTATTCTTGGGTGGGGGAATTTTTTTTAAAGCTCAGAAAAAACATGGGAAAATATTTATCTGGCGTTGCTGAAATTCCGGTTTTTATCAAAAAAATATGCATACGGAGAATTTTTAGCGGCACTGGGGCGTAAGTCTTTTATACACCCCAACCAAAAAGGAGTTCACCTTGCGCACTTTCATTCTTACCACCGCCCTCCTCCTTCCCATGGCTGCATTTGCTGCGGGGTCTTCCGATAACACCCCCCCTAAACCAACCGAGACCACCAAGGTTTGCGGAAACCATAAAATCTGGGACCAGAAGACAAAGACCTGTGTGGATGCACGCGACAGTCGGCTTGATGATGATACCCGTTACAACGCCGTGCGCGAACTGGCTTATGCAGGGGAATATAACGGGGCACTCTATACTCTTGCGGCAATGTCTGATCAGTCTGAAAGCCGTGTGTTGACCTATTACGGCTTTACCCATCGCAAGGTGGGCCGGACGGATGTCGGGATGCAATATTATGAAGCCGCGCTGAAGGCAGATCCGGACAACCTCCTTGCTCGTTCCTATATGGGACAGGGACTTGTCGATGCGGGCAAGATTGAAGCCGCCCGGGCTCAGTTGGTTGAAATCGAGGCGCGCGGCGGGCAGAACAGCTGGCCCGAAACCGCCCTCCGCCAGGCGATTGAGACAGGCAAGACCGACAGCTATTGATCTCTCCGTCTATATCGCCTGTGCCGGAAGTGCACGCCGTTGGTGCCCGTTCACTGGGGTGCACCAACGGCGTTGAAATAATGGAAGTTGGTCAAGACGATCAAAGATTTCGGAAAGTTCGAGTAAACGCTCTTGTTTCGATTGGCTTAAACGACTCTTTCTCTCTAAAATAACACCTATTTGGTATTATCTGATACAGCCCTTAAAATATGTCTTATTGAAAATTTGTGGTGTCTAAAGGTTAGATTTATGCTGTTATTAAAAAGCTTAAAATCGTAAATCTGGTGGAGTATTAACTTATCAACACTTAAAAAAACTATATTTTCTGTCTACCATTTTCTTGTTATCTGGGGTTGGAACATATAGCAATAACTAGTGTGAAAAATAGTTGATAATCCGAATATCCCAAAGGTACACCCTACTAAGAATAGTATTGTGTTCGAAGCGGCCAAGAGCCAAAAATACAACTTTTTACTCGTGTTTGAAATCGTCGCCACCTAAGGTCAACTAGATCTGCGAGGGTCATCAACGAATTATGAGGAATAAACTGAAAAATGCAGGGTTCGGGAGATCAGACGTGAAACCAACCCGTGTAGCAAGTTTTTTTGCCGGTGCGGGTGGCCTCGACTTGGGCTTCAAACAAGCTGGCTTCGATATAGTCTATGCCTCTGACATTGAGAGAGATTGTTGTGAAACTCTCAGGCTCAACCGCGGTTTTTCTACTTCTGATGACTCAGATATTCACTGCGGTGACATTCGTGCAATTGATTTTAATACTCTTCCAGACAATATTGACCTCGTTGTTGGTGGCCCCCCTTGTCAGAGTTTTTCAGCTTCTGGACGAAGAGCGGGGGGGGCGGCCGGACGGCTGGACGACCGAGGCAATCTCTTTGAAGCCTACCGCGACATCATTAGGCATCTACAGCCTAAGGCGTTTGTCTTTGAGAATGTACGGGGTATTTTAGCAACCAACAAAGGTCAAGATTGGGCTGCGATAGTCGCCGCTTTCAATGAACTTGGTTATTCAGTTAATTATCGGCTGTTAGACGCCGCTGATTATGGGGTTCCGCAACATCGCGAACGAATGTTCTTAGTCGGGCATCGCTCTAAAGAGCCGTTCATGTTCCCACGTCCGCTGTTTGGACCTGACTCTTGCGATGACATGCAGCACGTTTCTCCCGAGGATGCATTCAGAGGCTTGAAAGTACCAAATGCAGAGGCTGATAGTCTGAAGTTTGAGGGCGGCAAATATTCACATCTGTTGCCCGAGGTACCCGAAGGACAAAATTACCTATTCTTTACGGCCAAGCGCGGACACCCAAATCCAGTCTTTGCATATAGATCTCGGTTTTCCGATTTTCTCTATAAGGCCCATCGTGAGTATCCGATGAAAACCATCATAGCTAGCCCTGGAAAGTATACGGGGCCGCTTCATTGGGATAATCGTTACTTTTCGATTAACGAATATAAAGCGATCCAAGGATTCCCTCAGGACTATCGTTTTCATGGAGAACGAGCATCTGTCGTAAAGCAAATTGGCAATTCCGTTTCCCCAAAAATCGCTTTTCGTTTAGCCCAAGCCGTAGCACATCAGATCTTTGAAGCACCACAAAAACTGGATCTACTGGGCGAAGAAGAGCACCTAACCTTCGACAAAAGAAAAGGGGTGAAGGCTGCAAAGACGCGAAACCTTCATGGGCAGATACAGAGGAAACGTAATGGAAGCGTAATTATCGCGAAAGGTGAGAAAGATTTTCAGTTTTCACTTTCACCTCGCGGAGTTTCAGCACCCAAAGTGAATGTGAAAGGTACCGCGAGAGACGATAGGCATCATCTGGATGTCTTTTTCGAAGCTCGTGGTAAGTTAACTGCTGAAGTAGCGATTGATGTGTGGTCCTCTGCCCGTGATTTTTCAGGCACTCCAACTGCTACATTGAACCTATCACTTTATGGAACGGGGCTGAGTGCCCCGCAGCTTTTGTGGAATGCTGTTGATGAGTGGGTGCGGTCAGTGAGTTCATTTGGTTCTTTGTTCGAACTGTACGGGCATTTTACAGAGCCATATCCATTCTTTCAGATTTCAAAATTTACGGCGCCGAAGAGGGATGCAATTCTTCAGTTTGCTAGGTATGTCTCTGACTTCCGGCGTTGTTCCAAATATTTAGACAAAAGTGATCTTATGACTGAACTGGCAGATGCCTTTCAAGTGTCAACATTTGATGAATTAGCAACGCGGCTAAGAGAAATGCGATACGATGTTAGGACACGTGAGACAAATATTGCCATTCCGCATGGCAAATACATGATTGCGTACCCATTCACGTTACCTCAAAGCAAGCAAATGAATTTTTCTGTCAAACAACGTAAGAATTCAAAAATTTCTACCTCATACATTACAAAGAAACGAGTTTCCCTTTGAGCGATTACACAGAACACAATAACCTGATCTTAGAAGCACTAAATGAAGCTCTTGTTGTTGGGGATGAAGTGGGCCGCGACGATACTGTAGATAAAACCTTTGGCCTACCCGAAGGCCTGAGGGCGAGTTTAGATACGATGAACGATGAGGCGGATAGCTCGGCTACGGCAGCTTTCACTAACCTGGTTACTGGTATTGCAATTAAGATTGCTTACCCAGAAGTAGATGTTCGCTTTCACCAAATTCAGATACAGGACCCCCAACACTTTAACCATCGCGGGGTCAGTGAAAATGTCGTCTACCCTTTCCTTCGAGATCAGGACTTTGATGGTGCTAAATCCGGATGGCAAACTCGGACGTTGGAGCGTCCCAAGCCTTATATTCTGACCTATGATGAGAATATAAGAGCGGTAAAGGATGAATTTCTAGCTTGTTATCACGCACTTGAAGAAGGTGGTGCTGATGCTAAGTGCATGCTCAACTATCTTTTTCTCGGGCAAGTGGTTCGTCGGAACGCCAAAAAGATTGATTTGATCGAACCACGAATAGACGACATCAGTACTATTATGGGGCATTTTGAGGCACATTTTTTTGCTGACTATAAATCTCGAGGTCAATCAA
Source organism: Kiloniella laminariae DSM 19542 (assembly GCF_000374005.1). Classification (GTDB taxonomy): domain Bacteria; phylum Pseudomonadota; class Alphaproteobacteria; order Kiloniellales; family Kiloniellaceae; genus Kiloniella; species Kiloniella laminariae. The sequence goes on from NZ_KB893134.1 coordinate 314,695, forward strand.
GATTGCCGGTTCTCGCGCTGCACAGTCTTTACAAGCTCATTATGCCAGAACTTAAACGCTTTGAGGGGCTGGACTTGGCAAACCTTGAGCTTCATAGCGCCGCCGACTCGCAGACCGGTGCCACAGGCGACATCGAGATTAAGAAAAATGATGGCACAGTTTTTGAAGCAATTGAGGTTAAACACGGTATCCCCGTTTCGCTTGGCCTTGTGACTGATGCGGCAAAAAAACTGGTAACTCGTCGTGTTGATCGTTTTTATGTTCTTACAACTCATAAAAACTGCGGACAGACTGATGAAGTGGCTAAAAAGATCAAAGAGGTGAGAGAACGCACCGGCTGTCAGGTCATCGCAAATGGTGTGATACCAACTATGAGATATTACCTTCGTTTGGTGCAGAACCCTGCTGATATATTTCCACACTACACTTCGTTGCTCAAAGTTGAACCAGCTATTTCACATGAACATAGGGTGAAGTGGAACGACATCGTTTTGCCAGACTGATACTTATCTAAAGACATTAGCGTAAAAAAATTACTACCAATAACAGGTTATCGATTATTCCACTTAGTGTTTCTCGGTATTTCATATATTTCGTATTGAAAATATGCGTAAATTCCAACCAATACTAAAGGATTGGAGAAATTGCCTTATAATAGTATAGGGGGTTCTTGGGGGACATCTCATTTATAATATATGAGGATAATTCTACACTTTGATTAAGTGGCTTACATTAATCAAAAATTTGGCGCACCCGACAGGATTCGAACCTGTGACCTCTGCCTTCGGAGGGCAGCACTCTATCCAGCTGAGCTACGGGTGCTTATGATATCCCCTAGGGATATAGAGCCGATGGGGCGGACATTACTGCAAGCATCGGGGGAGGTAAAGAGGCAAAATGGCCAAGGAGCTGATTCGCTGCCCGTATTGGTCCGGTCTCTATCTTTCGGTTGGTTCGGTCAGAGTTGCTGGAAAAATCTGGGGATGATGTCGCTCTATTATTCTCTTTTGCTTACCTTTTACCTGTCAGTCAGGTCGGTCAAGGGCGCAGGGGCGGATTTTTTCTTGTCTTGTCCGGCTGCTTTGTGGCTTTCTGTGCGTCAGGGATATGAAAGATGTTTGATGGCTCTCGGGCCGTCTTCGGTTCTGTTGGTTATTCGTCCGGTTTCCGGGCACAGAGGGAGTAGAGTATGTCACGTCAAAAGCCGGGTTGGATGGGACCCGCGATTGAATATGGTCCCATCGCAGTTTTTTTCGCGATTTACTATGGGTTCGACCGCTTTATAGAGGCTTATCCGATTGAGGTGTTGGTCGGCACCAAGGCTTTTATCGCCGCAACAGCCGGTTTGATGCTGGCAACAGTGATCGGCATCGGCTTTTCGCTGTTCTATGATAAAAAAATCCCCAAGGTGCCGCTGTTTACCGCTGTGATTGTGATGATCTTTGGCGGGCTGACGGTCTATTTCGACGACGAGAGCTTTTACAAGATGAAGCCAACCATCGTGCAGGCGATCTTTGCTGTCGTGCTGCTGGGCGGGCTGTTCATTTTCAAGCGCCCGCTGATCAAGCCGCTGATGGAAAAATCCTGGAACATGACCGATGAGGGCTGGCACATTCTGACCTTCCGCTTTGGCCTTTATTTTATCGCCATGGCGGTGCTGAACGAGATCGTCTGGCGGACCCAGTCGGAAAGCTTCTGGGTGAACTTCAAGATTTTCGGCTCAATGGGTTTGATGGTTGCTTTTATCTTCAGCCAGTACCCGGTGATCCGTCGGTATCACCTGCCAGATCCGGATCAACCCTGAGCTACAAAGAGCTTTTTAGCTTTGCTATAATAATCCAAAGGGGCCTGCTCAATAGCAGCAGGCCCCTTTGTGGTTCCCTGTGTTTGTCTGGGTGTTTGTCTGGGTGTTTATCTGGGTGTTTATCTGGGTGTTATTCAGCGACCGCCCGTTTTGGCAGGCTCCACTGCGGCCGCGGGAAGTGGCAGGTATAGCCGTTGGGGATGCGTTCCAGATAGTCCTGATGTTCTGTCTCGGCTTGCCAGAAGTCACTGGCAGGTTCGACCTCGGTCACCACCTTGCCGGGCCAGAGCCCGCTGGCATTCACATCGGCGATGGTATCCAGTGCGACCTGTTGTTGCTGGTTGCTGGTGTAGTAGATCGCCGAGCGATAGGAAGGACCGCGATCATTGCCCTGACGGTTCGGGGTGGTCGGGTCGTGGATCTGGAAGAAAAACTCCAGCAGCTGCCGGAAGGAAATTTTTGCGGGATCAAACAGGATCTCGATACCTTCAGCATGGGTGCCGTGGTTACGATAGGTGGCGTTTTTGACGTCGCCACCTGTATAGCCCACCCGGGTCTGTTCCACACCGGGAAGCTTGCGGATCAGATCCTGCATACCCCAGAAACAGCCACCCGCAAGGACAGCGCGCTCTGTTATTGTATGGTCTCTGTCTGACATGCTGTTACTCCTCTACCTGATCGATATAGTCGCCATAACCTTCGGCTTCCATCTGTTCTTTGGCAATGAACCTCAACGAGGCCGAGTTGATACAATAGCGCAGTCCGCCCCTGTCCTGTGGTCCGTCGGTAAAGACATGGCCAAGGTGGCTGTCGCCGTGCTGTGAGCGCACCTCGACCCGTTCCATGCCATGGGTGGAATCGCGCAGTTCCGCAACGTTTTCTGTCACAATCGGTTTGGTGAAACTGGGCCAACCGCAGAAGCTGTCGAACTTGTCTGAAGAAGCAAAGAGCGGCTCTCCCGAGACGATATCAACGTAAATTCCGGCGTCGGTATTTTTGTAGTATTCACCAGTATAGGGGCGTTCGGTCCCGCTTTCCTGTGTGACACGGTATTGTTCCGGGGTCAGCTTCGCGAGTGCTTCCTTGGTTTTTGTATAGTTTTTCCGGGTCACAAGATCCTCCATCACCTTTGCGATATCTGAAGAACAGGATATGGGGCAGGTTTGGTAAAGACCAATAGTCAGCGCTGTAAAATCTCTGTGAACTACCGTTCGGGTTTATTGCTGAAGTTCTGGTGCTTCGCCAGTTTGAGGCACAGTATCCTCATCCTCCAGAACTTTTCGGGCTTTGCCGTCCGCAGCAGAGGGCAGGGGGGCATCGGGGTTGGCAACCCAGCTTGCAATATCCTTGAGAACGGTTTCAGCCTGCAGATCACGTAAAAGCATGTGCCAGCCCTCTTCATAGAGAGCCGCGCGTTGATCGCCCGCGATACCGTTAGGCAGACTCTGCCAGACATCCCGGGTGGGTTCCCAGGGTACGACCTCGTCTTTTTTGCCATAGAGCAACAAAGCGGGCAGGGTGAGGTTGCCGGGGGCTTCATAAGCGGCATCCATCAGGTCGGTCAGACCATAGACCGCGTCAATGCGGGTAGACTTGATGACGAGCGGGTCTTTGCCCAGACCGATCAGCATGGGGATGTTATCCGAGGCCTGGATCTTCAGACCGCTGCCGGTGAAGCTGGCCCAGGGGGTGGTGTGGGCAACCAGCCAGAGCGAGGCGCGTTGATACCAGGGCATGGTTTGCCGGGCCCAGACCGCAGGGGCAGAGAGCACGATGCCGTCAACCTCTAGAGGGAGGCTTTCCTGTAATGCGGCCATAATCAAGGCTCCCCCCATGCTTTCACCGACCAGAAACAGGGGGGTATCGGGGTGCTTGTCGTGCAGCCGGGCAATGGCGTTGCGCAGGTCGGCGATCATGCGGTCATGTCCACCCCAGAGACCGCGATGCGGGGCGGCGCCAAAACCGCGCTGGTCATAGGCGTAGGTCGCGATACCTGTTTTTGCCCAATATCTTCCCGGCGCGTCGAAGGCGTTGGAGTAATCGTTGAAGCCGTGCAGGGCAAGAATAACAGCTTTGGGTTTCGGCAAGGTCGGTTCGCTTGCTGTCTCCGGGAGGAACTTCAATTTTGTTTCGCTAGCGGATTGATTTTTCGGAAGCCAGCTGCGCAGCGGTAAAGCCAGCCCGTCATCGGTGATCAGGCTGTCCGGGGTGAGGGCTGCGGCATTGGTCATGTTGCCGGGAGGTGCAAGCCGGGGGGCGCAGGCAGACAGCAGCCCGAGCAGAAGCAGCAGCACGATCGGTCGTGACACGACCTGTCGAGAAAATAGCATGCGCAACAGTCCCTTAACCAGAATTCTGGCAAGTATCACCTGCAGGCCGGGGCAAAGCAAGCGGGTTGGAAGGGAGACACTGCAGAGGGGATGATATCACCCGATTACGTTCTGTCTCCCGGTTGCTTTCGTTCCGTTTTCTGTGGCTCAGCTTTCTGCTGCGTGGGCGCCGCGGGTCAGCTGCAGGAAGATATCTTCAAGATCGCCCTGATCCGTAGTGACATCCTCGATGACCAGACCGGCAGTGGTCGCGGCATTGAGGATGTCCGAGATCTGACCGTCCTGCGCTTTGTAGGTAAAGGTCAACTGCCGCGGGTTAACCAGATCGACGTGGAAAGCTTTCAGGTTTTCCGGGATCACAGTGAGGTCTTCGCCGAGAGAAAGTGACAGAGTTTTGCTTTCGATCCTGGCCAGCAGTGCTTTGGTGGTATCGCAGGCAATGACCTGACCATGATTGATGATCGCGATCTGGTCACAGAGCTCTTCGGCTTCTTCAAGATAGTGGGTGGTCAGCAGGATGGTGGTGCCGCGTTTGTTCAGTTCGCGCACATAGGCCCAGAGTTGCTGGCGCAATTCGATATCAACCCCGGCAGTGGGCTCATCCAGCACCAGAACAGGTGGACTGTGAACCATGGCCTTGCCGACCATCAGGCGGCGCTTCATGCCGCCGGAGAGACTGCGGGTATAGGTCTTGGCCTTGTCAGACAGCCCCATGACCTTGAGGATTTCGGCGCTGCGGCGCTCGCTTTTGGGGACACCGTAAAGTCCGGCCTGCAGTTCCAGCAGTTCCAGGGGGGTAAAGAAGGGGTCGAAGTTCAGCTCCTGGGGGACAACACCAATGGCCATACGGGCAGGACGCATTTCCTTTTCAATATCATGACCCCAGATCCGGGCTGTTCCGCTGGTCTTGTTCACCAGCCCTGCCAGAATATTGATCATGGTCGACTTGCCTGCGCCGTTCGGGCCGAGCAGGCCAAAGATACTGCCGCGGGGAATCTTGAGATTAATATCACTCAGCGCCCGCTTTTCACCGGCATTTCCTGCGGCTTTGTATACCTTGTTCAGACCTTCCAGTTCAACGGCATAGGTAGGCATTCCTGCAGTATCCTTTTGTGTCGCTTCGGGTGTAACCTGATGGGCAAGTGTATGATCGTCGGGCATTACGTCTTCGCTTACTTTACTATAGGGGGTTTCGGCAGAAAAAGGGGCTGGAAACTTTTCGGGTCGGGCGGTAAAAGAAATTCAGGTTCATTACATAGTGACTGTTCGTCTGTTAATAAAGACTGTCACATCAATAAAGCTGTAACTGGAGCTCCGTCAAAGGATACCAGCAACAGCAAAGTCAGGAAAAAATCATGGCCGTGAAAGATAGCATCGTTGTTGAAACCAAAGTTGTCGCCTGTGATGGCGGGAAGGGTGGCGAGGGTCATCCGCTTGTTTATCTCAACATGGATGGCAAGAACGAGATTACCTGCCCCTATTGCAGCAAGCACTTTACCCTGAAAGAGGGCGCAAGCGGGTCTGCCGGCCACTAGTGGTTCGATTCCAACATTTGCATCCCTCATCGGCAAGTTCGGGTACAAATGTTGGAAGCAAAGAACCACTAGCTTACTATTAGTTTCTAGGAGAGCTTGGGGGCTTGTCTGGCTGGTTTGCAACAGGTGTGTTTGGCCTAAAGCCCTGCGTTGATTGCCGCAGGGCTTTGTCGTTTACAGGTTTGGGATCAAGGGCCTGATGAACGGTATAATATATTAGAATTGGCAGGGTAAGGAATTGCGAGGGATGGGCTTAACAGCTTTTTGGGGCAAGAGAATACAGGGGCTCAAGGCGGCAAATATTGCGGTTCTATTGTCTTTTGCGCTTCTGGTTCTTGCAGGAGGCCCGTCAGAGGCTGCAGAGCCGGAAGCCCCCCTGAGTGAACAGGAGTTTATTGCCGGTAATGTGCTTTTGACACTGTATCATGAAGCCGGACACGCCCTGATTTCGATTTTTGACCTGCCTTTGCCCGGGCGCGAGGAAGATGCTGCCGATGCTTTTTCTGTACTGGCCCTGACCGAAGAGCTGAAGCAGGGGGAGATGAGCGAGGCGCGGGAGATCAAGCTCGATAACTATCTTTTTGCCACGGCGCTTTACTGGTTGGTTTTGAGCGAGGATGAGGAGGTCGACAGATCCGGCGAGCCCGGACCCCATTCTCTCGATTCAGAAAGATTGCTTCAGCACCTCTGTCTGGTTTATGGATCGGATAAGGAAGTCTATGTTGATCTGCCCAAAGACTTTGGTCTGGAAGACTTGATCACGACCAACTGTGAACAGACCTATCAAAAGACGATGAGGGGGTGGGAAGATCTGCTTGCACCCTATCTGCTGGGTGATTTGCTGGTGGTTGACAAACTCACCGTGATTGAAGACGAGCCAGACCCGCAATACAGAGGGTATCGGGAATGGTTGCATGTTCACGGGATTTTGGATGAGTTTGAGAACTTTGTTGAAAGCTCTTTTGATTTGCCCAAAAAAATTACCTTGCGCCTGAAGTCCTGTGGCGAAGCAAATGCTTTCTGGGATCCGCAAACCCTCGAAATCATTCTCTGCGACGAACAGGTCGCCGAATACAGCCATGTCTATGAAGAGCTTCAGATCAAACATTAGTTCTGCCTCAGGAGGAGATTTCTCATGGATCAGATTTATCCCCTGACCAGAATTTCAAACCTGTTGGCACAATCAGCTATTCCCGTTGAAGTAATAGCTCGACTTCATCTGACGGCTTGGGCATTCTGTGCCGCATGACTGATAGCGCACCTTACAAACACCTCTACCTCGTCGATGGCTCTGGTTATATTTTCCGGGCTTTCTTTGGCATTCCACGGATGAATCGTCCCGATGGCACGCCCGTCAATGCGGTTTTCGGCTTCACCAACATGTTGCTTAAGCTGCGTGATGATATGGAAGCCGACGCCATTGCCGTGATCTTTGATGCCGGGCGCGATTCGTTCCGCATGGAGATTTATGATCAGTACAAAGCCCAGCGTCCAGAGGCGCCTGAGGACCTTATTCCGCAGTTCGCCCTGATCCGGGAAGCGACGGAAGCGCTTAACCTGCCTTCGATCGAGATGCGCGGTTACGAAGCCGATGACCTGATCGCGACCTATGCGATGCAAGCCAAGGCTGCTGGAATGGAAGTGACCATTGTTTCTTCGGACAAGGATTTGATGCAGCTGGTGCAGCCGGGCATTTCCATGCTTGATCCGATGAAGAACAAGACCATCGGGCCGGATGAGGTGTTTGAAAAGTTTGGGGTCGGGCCTGACCGGGTGGTTGATGTGCAGGCCTTGGCGGGGGATTCTGTTGATAACGTCCCGGGTGTACCGGGAATTGGAATCAAGACAGCCGCCCAGTTGATCCAGGAATATGGGGATCTGGAAACTCTTTTGTCTCGCGCCGGGGAGATAAAGCAGAACAAACGCCGCGAGAAATTACTGGAAAATGCTGATTTGGCACGGATCAGTCGCCGCCTTGTCGAGCTGAAACAGGACGTGCCGGTTGAGGTGTCGCTGAACGAATTTGCGACCCGGGAATTTATCCCCGATCAACTGCGCCCATTTCTGGAGATCAATGGTTTCAAGTCACTTTTGGCCCGTCTGGCATCCCGTCTGGGCGAAGCACCGATGGAGGTGGTCAATGAGGCCGTTGCTGTGAACGCTGCGCCGGAATATGAACTGGTACAGGACGAGGCCAGGCTGATCAGCTGGATCGCCGAAGCGAAGGAAAAAGGATCCGTGGCGGTTGATACCGAAACGACTTCACTTGATCCGATGCAGGCCAATCTGGTTGGCGTCAGTCTTTCGACCGGTGGCAACCGTGCCTGTTATATTCCACTTGATCACAGTTCTATTTCTGAAGATGGCGATGGCGGGCTTGACCTGATGGGCGGATCAGCGGATCGCCCCAGGCAGATTGTTAAGGCCCGGGCGCTGGAGCTGTTGAAGCCACTGCTCGAAGATCCTTCAGTTCTGAAGATCGGTCAGAATATCAAATACGACATGGTGATTCTCTCGCGCAACGGGATCGATGTTGCCCCGATTGATGACACGATGCTGCTTTCCTATGTTCTGGAAGGCGGTCTGCATGGTCATGGCATGGATGAGCTGGCGGAACTGCATCTTGGCCATACAACGATCAAGTTCAAAGAGGTTGTCGGGACCGGGAAATCCCAGGTGACCTTTGACAAGGTGCCGCTGGACAAGGCGCTGGACTATGCCGCCGAAGACGCGCTGATTACCTATCGGCTTCATGCAGCGCTGAAAACCCGGCTGGTACCGGAAAAGATGACCACGGTTTATGAAACCATTGAACGGCCGCTCGTACCTGTTTTGGCGCGTATGGAGCAGCGTGGCATCAAGGCAGACCGTCCTTTCCTGCACCGTCTGTCCAATGATTTTGCCCAGCGTCTGGTCGCCCTGGAGAGTGAAATCCATGAAATGGCCGGAGAGCGCTTTACCATCGGATCGCCCAAGCAGCTTGGCGAATTGCTGTTTGACAAGATGGGACTGCCGGGGGGCAAAAAAGGCAAAAGCGGGTCCTATGCAACCGGGGCTGATATTCTTGAAGGACTTGCCGCTGAAGGTCATGCCCTGCCTGCCCGTGTTCTTGACTGGCGGCAGCTGGCCAAACTGAAAAGCACCTATACCGATGCGCTGCAGGAACAGATCAATCCATTGACCGGGCGGGTGCATACTTCCTATGCCCAGGCAATTGCCTCAACAGGACGCTTGTCATCTTCTGATCCCAATCTGCAGAATATTCCGGTGCGGACAGAAGAGGGCCGCAAGATCCGCGATGCCTTTATTGCTGAAGAGGGCTGCAAGCTGCTGTCCGTTGACTATTCACAGGTCGAGTTGCGGCTGGTCGCGGAAATCGCCCAGGAAGATGCCCTTCGACAGGCTTTTGCGGACGGGCAGGACATTCACGCGATCACGGCACACCAGGTGTTTAATGTTCCGATTGAGGGCATGGATCCGATGGTCCGGCGTCAGGCGAAGGCGATCAACTTTGGCATTATCTATGGCCAGTCAGCCTTTGGCCTTGCGGCAAGTCTCGGGATTTCGCGCAAGGATGCCAAGGACTATATCGATGCCTATTTCGCCCGGTTTCCCGGTATCCAGCGCTATATGGATGAAACCAAGGCTTTTGCCCATAAGTACGGTTACGTGAAAACCCTGTTTGGCCGCCATATCCATGTGCCGTCGATCAATGAAAAGAACCCGATGCGCAAGAATTTTGGCGAGAGGGCGGCGATCAATGCGCCGATCCAGGGAACCGCGGCGGATATCATCAAGCGGGCAATGATCCGGATGGAAGCGGCGTTGGGACAGACGGACCTGAAAGCCAAGATGCTGTTGCAGGTGCATGATGAACTGATTTTTGAAGTCCCGGATGCAGAAGTTGAAGAAACGTCTGCGGTGGTACGCAGAGTGATGGAGACGGCCTGCGATCCCGTCCTTCAGCTTTCGATCCCGCTGACCGCGGATGCGGGAGTTGGGCGCAGCTGGGGCGAGGCGCATTAAGACCAATTGCCTGTTGTTAAAATATTTCAGGCCCGCTTCAGAAGAGGCGGGCCTGAGTGTTTTTGAGGTATTGTGCGCAAGGCATTAACTGAAAAGAAGCTGTTCCAGTTCCTGATAGTCTTCAACAATCCAGGTGGGTTTGTGTTCTGCCGCTTCGCCTTCTGACCGAGTGGCAACCCCGGTGAGAATCAGGATGGATTTCATACCTGACTTGTGTCCGGCGAGAATGTCGGTGAAGAGATTGTCGCCGATAATAACACATTCACTGGCGGGTTTATCCAGTCGAGCCAGAGCGGCTTCCATAATTTGGCTTTCGGGTTTGCCAAAGACTTCCGGCTCTTTTCCCGTTGCGGCCTGAACTGCTGCAACCAGGGGGCCTGCTTCAGGCAGGATACCGTCTTCAACGGTGATCAGGCGGTCGGTATTGGTGGCGATAAAACGGGCGCCGCCATCTATCAGGCGCAGGGCTTTGCTGAGCTTTTCGTAGTTCATGCCCCGGTCATAACTGACCACAACGACATCTGCATTTTCATCGGTGATCGTGATGCCAGCCTCTTCAAGAATGGAGGTGAGTCCTTCTTCGCCGAGACAGTAGGCACGTGTGCCGGCTTTCAGCTGCATTGCAACAGCCTGTGCCGAGGTCAGGACATCATCCGCTGAGCAGGGAATTCCCATATCTTGAAGTTGCTGTGCAACCTCTTCCGGACGCCGATTGCCCCGGTTGGTGACAAAAAGAAAGGGGATGTTCCGTGCTTTCAGACTCTGGATGAAGTCACTGGCGCCTGGAATGGCGTTCCCGCCGCGATAAACGGTTCCGTCGAGATCAAAAAGCAGTGCGGAAATCTGTTGCATGGTCTTCCTTGTAAGCGAGGTTATTATCGGCTGGCAAAACCAGCATCATGGGTAGGGTAAACAAAGGCGCCGCTGTTATATTCCAGATTAACCGTATGGGAAATAAAGTTATCCCTGTCGTTCCACAGATGAAGTTCATATTTGGGGGCTTCCAGAATAAACCCCTGGGCACCATCAGGGCCAAGCCCGAGGGCCTGGGTAAAGGCACAGGCCGGAGCAACGGATGTGAGAACCCCGGCAAAGACGGTCTGGATTGAGCGGTGAACATGGCCACAGATAATCCGGACGACCTGTTTGTGTCGCTGTAACAGATCGGCGAAGGCCTCGGTCCCGGCCAGATTGTAATAGTCCATCTCGTCAATGCCGGTCAGGAAAGGGGGGTGGTGCATGAAAATCAGGGTTGGCTTGTCGGGTTGTTCGCTGAGCGTCTCTTCCAGCCAGGCCAGCTTTTCTGCGGAGAGGTCCCCTTTGTCATTGTCCGGGCGGTGGGTGTCGAGCCCGATCAGCCGTACGGGAAAATCTTCGTCAATGGCGTACTGGATAAAGTCTTCTCCGGTTCTTGCCGACATGCCGGGATGATCGGGAAAAGCCGCGCGCAGCATCGCCCGGTCATCGTGATTACCGGGAATAAGATAGCAGGGGATACCGATTCCTGTGATCATCCTGCGGAATTTTTCATAAGCTACGGGCTGTTTGTTATCAGCGATATCGCCAGTGAAAAGCAGCACATCCGGTTGCGGCTTAAGCTGTTTGATAGCGGCAAGGACCTGTGCGAACTGCTCTTCGGTCTGGATTTTTCCCTGGGCAAAAACGCCGTCCGGGGTGAGGTGTATATCTGTGATCTGGGCGATAAGCATGGTCAGCCTTCGAGGTTGTTTCATCAGCGCATGACAGGCGCTTTCGTTGATCTGTCCCACTCTAGCAGCTTCATATGACAGACAGCTATCCTCCTGCGGCAAGGGATAGTGAAAATCGTCGTTCCGGGACAAATTGATTATTATTCTGGTTTGATTATCCTGGCTTGATTATTTTGGCTTGATTATTTTGGCGATACTTTGTTGCTGGATCACGGAAAGAAAAAAGCCCGGTGTTGAACCGGGCTTTTGAGGGGCTGTGAATGATTTTGGAGATCGATCACATCATTTCTTTACTGAATTTAGGGTCTGAGAGCAGAAACTTCAATAAGGAGATATACTCATCCCGACGCAGGAAGATAATGATCAGGCCAGAAAACCAGACCCCAACAGCCTGCGTGAAAAGCTTGCCGCCATCATTGTAGGGATCAATTCCCAGAGGGGTGAACACATGAAAGAAGATGGCACCAGTCATCAGGGCGAGTGACAGGAGGCCACCCAAAGCCTGCAGGCGAGGGATAAAGAGTAAAATACAGGCGAGCAGTTCTGCGCCACCGGTCAGATAACGACCATGGGGTTCAAACCAGGCAAGCCCGCTCCAGTCTTCGAGAACCTGAAAGAGGTGGCTGCCTGAAGCAAACTTGAAGGGCAGATAACGCAAAAAAACATAGGCGATAAAGATTGCCAGGAGATAAGGCAGGATCTTCTTGATGCTAGACATGATGTTCCCCGTGCTGTGTGTCTCTGAGAAGGATATGTCTTTTATTCTGATCAAGAGCCAGTAACGTTTTTGGCACCAGAAAGTTACCAGTCAGCTTGGTGTGCTGGATGATATCCTGCTCTGTCATTCAATATAAACACTTTCGGGACAGAAAAGGTTAATGGTTACGGGGAGGCCGGTGTGGACGAAGGATGTTTCAGCTTCGTGCAGCTTTGGCCTGAATCACCAGGGCTTGTCTGGCCTCATCTGCATTGTGGATCGGGGCAACAAACTGGCACCGGGCATGGGTCCGTCCGTCGTGAAGATCCCAGCCCTCGGGATCAATGCCGGTCATTTTCCATTTGGTGGCAGGTAAGCCAAGTGTCCGGGTGGCGATGGCAAGAATTGCATCGCTGTGATCTGTGTTCATATGCTCGACGATTGAGGTTTCGGCTTTTGACAGTTCGGCTGCATCCCGGCAGTCAAGCTTGAGGACTTCCGGTGTTACCCAGATTGCTTTGGCAAAACCCCCGATCAGGTGTGCCGCTTCAATTTCATAGCGATAGAGGCTAAAATCCTTGAAGCCAGCATAGAGTGCAGACCGGGGGTGGCGGGATAAAAACCGCTGCAGCATGCGTGGGTCATCTGTTTTTGTCAGGGTTCCAACCAGGGTCACCCGCCCGCCAGCAAGTGGATCACGATAGCCAGCGGTTCCGTCAAACAGCATGCCGGCTCTGGGGTTTGCAGCCACATTTTGGCTGTGATCGGCCAGATCAGAGAGCAGCATATAGGGCGTGGCATCGTGATCAAGCGCGACAAGGGAAAGGGATGCATAGGGAAAGTTACCAGAAACTTTCTCGACCCGGCCCCCGGGACTGTCCGGGGTTTTCAGCTCCGGCTGCAGCTCGGTTGCGAGATAGGCTTTGCTTGCCCAGCGCATGAGATGACGGGCTTTTTCCGCTTCGGTCATCTCGGGCGTGTGTCGCAGTTTGCTGTCGTTATTCATCACTTGTTCTTTAAATCTTGTATCAGGAGAGCAAAATGTTTTCCCCGGAGGCTCCTCTCAATTGTCAGAATTGTAAAGGGGCCAGCTGTTAGCAAGGGGAGGAGATTCCACTGATAAGGTAGAAAACGGGTATAACTACGTAAATATACCTATTGGTTTTGCAATAAAAATCCCGAAAATACAACAACCTATTATTGATTTTTCATTATCTTTTGCGTACCGTATCTTATGGTTAATTTTTGTTAACTATACTCTGTAGTATGCAAACTAGAGTGCTTGAAAAAAAATCGGGGGGGTAATGCAAAAGGGTGTCGTGCGCTGGTTTAACAGCCAGAAAGGCTATGGGTTTATTACCCCGGATGCGGGAGGAGAGGACGCCTTCGTTCACTTTTCCGCAATTCAAAAGTCCGGATTGCCGGGACTGGTTGAAGGGCAGCAGGTCGAATACGAACTGGTGGAAAGCAGAAAGGGGCGCTATAGCGCCGACAATCTGAAACTGGCGGGCAGATAATCGCTAACTCAGTGAAGGGGGCGGGCAGAAACAGCTATTCTGTCTATGGGGTGATTTTTGGGACCCTGTCATTTTTTGACGGAGCTATTGCCGTCATCCGTTTCTGAACTTGTGAAAAGACATAGGGGCAAAAGCAGGGGTGTTAAAACCCACCGGCTTTTGCCCCTTTTGTATTTTTCCCTTTGGAATAGGGATTTGCAGCAATCTTAATCTCTTGATCAGAAAACAGGGTCTGGCAGGGAAAAAAAGATACTGTCAGGGTTCGCCGGGCACACCCTTTGAGGTGGAGTACTGGAAATGGAGTTCCTGTTCCGGGAAGACGAGACTGTGGATCGCGTGCGCCGCCATCGCAGCTTCGGAAAAGCCACAAAGAATAAGCTTGAGCTTGTTTTTATAGGTCGCGATATCGCCGATGGCGAAAATTCCCTGCTGCCGGGTTTCGCAGGTGGTCGGGTCAACAAGAATATGCCCGCGTTCCAGAGTGAAGCCCCAATTGGCAATCGGTCCGAGATCCGTTGCCAGGCCATAAAACGGGAGCAGGACATCGGCGTCCAGTATCCGTTCATTGTCTTCCATGTCCTTGACGATAACCGCATCGAGCTGGCCATCTTTCCCGGAAAGACCGTGAAGCTGGTAAGGGACAATCATCTCGACCTTGCCACTGTCGGCCAGCGCTCGCATGCGGGCAACGGATTCAGGGGCTGCCCGGAACTTGTCCCGGCGGTGGACAACATAGACTTTTTTTGCCACCTGCGGCAGGGACATGGCCCAGTCAACAGCGCTGTCTCCGCCCCCGGCGATGACAACGGATTTGTCTCTGAAATCCTCGCGCCTTTTCACCAGATAAAAAACCGATTTGCCTTCATAGCTCTCGAGGCCAGCCAGAGGGGGGCGGTTGGGGCCAAAAGCACCAGCACCGGCGGCGAGGATAACAGCCTTGCTTGTGATGCTGTGGCCTTTGCTGGTGGTGACTTTCCAGCCTTGAGCAGCTGTAGATTCCAGTGCCGTGACCTGCTGGTCAAGATGATAGACCGGGTCAAAAGGAGCTGCCTGCTGTTCAAGCTGTTCGATCAGTTCAGCAGCAGCGACAGAAGGAAAACCGGGGATGTCATAGATCGGTTTTTCCGGGTAGAGCGCTGTGCATTGCCCCCCGGTTGCTTCCAGAGCATCGACCACATGGGTTTTCATACCGAGCATGCCACATTGAAAGACTGCAAAAAGCCCGGTTGGTCCTGCACCGATGATGGTTACATCAGTCTGATGGTTCTTTTCGCTCACGCAGTCTTTCCTTTTATTTTCCTTATTCCCGATCAGAGTACCATTAGTTTTTCAGATGAATCAGGTCTGAAAGATGGCCAAAATCTGGATCACTTCCGATTCTGTTCCGGGAGTCTTTGCTGGCGCATTGTATTTAAGGTCCGGGGTGTTTCAATAGCCGAAAAGCGGCAGAATTGTGCTTTTTGTCCTCAAAGCCAGGATTTTATTGGAAATAGTTTATATTCTTTCTGTTCAAAGATAGAGAGAACAGCAGGAGGTTTCAGGGCAATGTCTCAATCAAAAACAACAGGGGCAGGGGACAAAGCCGCTCCTAATCTGGCCCTGCGATGGACAATTCCCGAACAAAATACTGCCACAGTCACTCTCCACATTGCTTAATACGACAAGATACTTACTATTTGATTCGCTTGAGCGATATGATCGGGCGCCCCTATAGGGACGGCAGCCCCGCAACAAAATGAGGAATGGCATGGAAGGCAATATTGTTCTCGTGGATGATGACCGCAATATTTTAACATCGGTCTCTATCGCACTTGAGGCAGAAGGCTTTAAGGTACGAACCTATACCGACGGCTCAGAAGCCTTGCGCGGGATGTCTTCCAGTCCTGCTGATCTGGCTGTGCTGGATATCAAGATGCCCCGTATGGATGGCATGGAACTTTTGCGCCGCATTCGTGAAGGAAACCCGATCCCGGTGATCTTTCTGACGTCAAAGGATGACGAGATTGACGAGGTTCTGGGGCTGCGCATGGGCGCGGATGATTACATCACCAAGCCCTTTTCCCAGCGTCTTCTGGTCGAGCGGATCCGGGCCTTGCTGCGACGGGAGAAAGCCAAGCAGGACGCCAGCGAAGGAAAAGAAGGCGACAAGCCGATCCAGCGTGGTCATATGATGCTTGATGCTTCGCGGCATCTCTGCACCTGGAAAGGCAAACATATCAACCTGACTGTGACCGAATTCCTGATTCTCAAAGCCCTGGCGCAGCGACCGGGACATGTCAAAAACCGCGACCAGCTGATGGATGCAGCCTATGGGGATGCGGTCTATGTAGATGATCGCACGATAGATAGCCATATCAAACGGTTACGGAAAAAATTCAAGGAAAGTGATGACGATTTTGGCCAAATCGAAACCCTTTATGGCGTGGGTTACCGGTACCGTGACTGATCGTTTGTTGCTGGCTTTCCCAAGCTGCAAGATCAGTTGTTTTTCCTCCCGATACTGCAGGGGGGGAAGCCTGTGAAATCCGGCATCAAATTCCTGGAGAAGTTGCTTTTTGTTCTGGCCATGTCTCTGGTTGTGTTTGGCCTGATGCAGCTTTTTTCCCCAAGCGGAAAGCCTTTGCAAAAACAGGGAGAAGTCGTCATGGCCTCCCGGTCACTGGTTGAAGCCTTGGGGCCCGAGTTGCCCGCCTATGATATTATTCTTTTTAATGATGCCGGGCAGGAGGAAGGTCAGCTCGATCGCTCTTTGTCCGGGCTTCAGCAAGAAGCTCTCCGGGCAGGGCTTTATCAGAATGGGGCAGAAACCGTTTGTGATCTGCAGGGGAAACGCCCTGACAAGGTTCTCTGGGGGCAACGTGCAGGGCTGGAGCACCCCGATAGTTTATCCGTTTATATTTCGGAGAAACTGATTTATCTGGGTAACTACCTCGAAGCCTGGAAAATCCAGGCGCAGGGCGGGACTGTGAATTGTCACGTTCTGGATGAGGCAACAGCCCGGCTGTTGGCCGAGTTGTAAAAGATATAAAATTCAAAAAGTTGAACGTGTGATAATCGGGGGCAACGGTGGCAGATCAAAGCCATAAGCAGCAGGTAGAGATTGCCCAAGCGGTAAAAAAACATCGCAAGGGGCGCAAGCGTGGCTGGCGATCCTCTCTGACACGGAAGATCCTGTTGATCAATTCGCTTGTCTTGTTGATCCCGGTCGTCGGCTTGATGCACCTGGAACAATATCGGCTCAGCCTGATTGCCTCAGAACTTGATGCCCTTTCCATTCAGGGGCGGGCTTTCTCGCTCAGTCTGGGATCGACAGCTGTCGTTGCCAGCAAAGTCGGGGATGAAAAGCTTGTTCCTGAACTGACAAGAAGCCTGATGCGAGGCATGCTGAACGATATTGGTGTGCGTGCCAGAATTTTTGCAACATCCGGCGAGATGCTGGCGGACAGCCTTTATCTGGCAGGTGTTGGCGGGCCGGTGGAAATCGGTGAATTACCGCCCCCGGGTGGTATGAGTCTGGATGATAGAATCATTGAGTATTATGAAAAAATCATCACCTGGTTACCGGGTCGTGACGACTGGCCGCTCTATCGGGAGTCCCAGAGACAGAGTGCCGAGGACTACAAGGAAGTTCTGATTGCCATGAAGGGAGAGCCCGCCGGAATGGTTCGGGCCGATACTTCCGGGCGCCTGGTTTTGTCCATGGCGGTACCGATCCAGCGCTATCGTCAGGTGTTGGGAACACTGATGCTGTCAAAAGACGCTCAGGTTGTGACCGAAGCTGTACAGGCCCGAAGACGGGATATTCTTGCCGTCTGCGGGATTGCGCTGGGGGTTACGGTGCTGCTGTCACTTTATCTGGCGGGAACAATCGGGCGTCCGTTACGGCGGCTTGCTGATGCCGCTGACTTTGTCCGTTATGGCAAGGGGCGGCAGTACGAGATTCCGGACTTTACCCGTCGCCGGGATGAAATCGGAGATCTTTCAGGTGCTTTGCGGGCCATGACAGAAGCACTTTGGGCCCGAATGGATGCTATTGAGGGTTTTGCTGCGGATGTGGCGCATGAAATCAAAAACCCTCTGACGTCCCTCAGGTCTGCTGTCGAGACGGTGGCGCGGGTTTCTGACCCGGACCAACAAAAACGCCTCATGGCAATTATTCTGGATGATGTGCAGCGGCTGGATCGCCTGATCAGTGATATTTCGGATGCGTCGCGTCTGGATGCGGAACTGTCCCGGGCGAATATGGAAGATGTCGATGTTCGCAAGCTGCTGGAAACCCTGGTGGAAATACAGCGGGTTGGTCTGGACGGCAAGGAAGGGCCAAGCTTTGAGCTTCGTCAGGATGAGACTGCGGATCTTTGTGTTCCCGGTCTTGAAGGACGCCTGGGCCAGGTCCTGCGCAACCTGATGAGCAATGCCCAGACTTTCAGTCCGCCAGACGGAAAAATCACCCTGATTGCCAGAAGGGATGAGAACGAGGTTGTTATCACGGTTGAAGATGAAGGACCGGGGATTATTCCGGGCAAACTGGAAGCTATTTTCGACCGCTTTTATACCGAGCGTCCGGAAGGGGAGAAGTTCGGGACACATTCAGGTCTTGGCCTGAGTATTTCCAAGCAGATTATTGAAGCCCACAATGGTACAATAACGGCAGAAAACCGGGAAGGTGCCGGCGGCAAGATCCGCGGTGCCCGATTTATTATTACCTTGCCAGTGGGATAGGACTATGGCCTCTCAGCCGTTGATTCATGCGACTTGCCTTGCTTTTGAAGGGGCTGGTGAAAGTGCTGGCGATCCTGCCGGACAAAGGTTCGGGGTTTTGTTGCGTGGTCCTTCGGGCAGTGGCAAATCAGATCTGGCCCTTCGGGCCTTGCATGAAGGCTGTGCCAGACTGGTCTCGGATGACCAGACCCTGCTGGTGGTCAGGGATGAGCAGTTACTGGCCAGTCCACCTCCGACCATTGCCGGGTTGCTTGAAGTCCGGGGGCTTGGGCTGGTTTCGTTTCCTTTTTGCGAGCAGGTGCCTGTTACACTTGTCGTTGATCTGGTCCGACAAGGAGAGGTTGAGCGTCTGCCGGAACCAGCGCAGGTTGATATTTTGGGCGTTACTTTGCCAAAGATATCTCTCTACAGCTTTGAAGCTTCGACCCTTGCCAAGCTGGTACTTGCCATGACCCGACCAGATAGTGATATAGATAGATAACTATCTGTTCTTTTAGCTGATTATCAAATGAGGGCCATCTGTCATGCCGGACAACAACAATGTGCAGACAAAAGATCCCCTTCGTGTCGTCCTGGTAACGGGGCTTTCAGGTGCTGGCCGTTCAACAGCAATGAAGGTTCTGGAAGATCACGGGTTCGAAGCGATTGATAATCTGCCTCTGGACCTGCTGGATGTGGTTATTGGCGACAAGCGTCGTCAACGCCCGTTGGCGGTCGGGATTGATATCCGTTCCCGGAATTTTTCTGCCAGCCCGCTTTTGCAGCATATCGAAAAGCTGCACAACGATGCGGAGCTGGATGTTTCTCTGGTTTTTCTTGATTGCTCTGTCGATGTGCTGGAACGGCGTTTCAAAGAAACCCGCCGCCGTCATCCGCTTGCTGCAGACCGGCCCTTGAAAGACGGCATCCTTGCCGAGCGCAGGCTGGTTGCCCCGCTTCAGGCCCGGGCCAACTACGTGATTGACAGCTCGGATACCACCACGGCTGATTTTCGCCAGAATCTGACCGCCCTTCTCGGACTGGAAGAGAGCGGGATCATGACCATCCAGGTAATGTCTTTTTCCTATCGCTTCGGTGTGCCACGTGAAGCTGACCTGATGTTCGATGTCAGATTCTTGCGCAATCCCCACTATGACCCGGATTTGCGCCGGTTGACCGGGCGGGACAAGGCCGTAGCTGATTATGTCCGGGAAGATCCGGACTATGCCGAATTTGCAGAGAGTCTCAAAAAACTGCTCCTGCCGCTGTTGCCGCGTTATCAACAGGAAGGCAAAAACTATCTGACCATTGCCATCGGTTGTACAGGGGGGCGACATCGATCTGTTGCGCTGACGGAATGGCTGGGGCGTCATCTGGGTAAAATATGGTCCCAGGTCATTATTGCTCATCGCGACATTGATCGTGAACCCGATCGCTATCGTTAAGGTCTGACGGGCAGGGAAAAAGCGGTGCCCCGGGAGTTCCCGTGAACCGGGATACGGTCTTGTTGACGAGATCCGAGGCTTTATCTTGTATGATGACCGGGAAAGCTGCTAGTTTTCCGGAATAAAAGGAAAGCGCCTGCGGAAAGGGAAGGCATGATAGGGATGGTTTTGGTTACCCATGGTAACCTGGCGATCGAATTCGTGGCGGCATTACAACATGTCGTGGGCGAACAGAGCCATATTGCGACGGTTTGTATCGGACCGGATGATGATATGGAACAACGCCGCAAGGATATCCTCAGTTCTGTAAAGCAGGTGGACGACGGCCAAGGTGTTGTGATCCTGACAGACATGTTTGGAGGCACACCATCCAATCTGGCGATCTCGGTGATGGATCAGGCCAATGTCGAGGTGGTTGCAGGGGTGAACTTGCCCTTGTTGATCAAGCTTGCCGGATTGCGCGAGTGTAAAAAAATGAAGGCTGCAGTTCTTGAAGCGCAGGAAGCGGGACGGAAATATATCCATGTTGCTTCAGAGCTTCTCGGGGACAAGGCCTAGGCCTCGGTTGCCGGCAGGTAAGGCCGGATGTTTGCGGCGGGGGAACAAGAGTGCTGACGCAGAAAGTTACCATTCTCAATAAACGGGGGCTGCATGCCCGGGCTTCGGCCAAATTTGTCAAACTGGCAGAGAGCTTTGAGGCGGATGTCACGGTTCGTAAAGACGATACCGCCGTTTCAGGTTGTTCGATTATGGGGCTGATGATGCTGGCGGCAGCGCCAGGCTGTGAAATCGAATTGACGGCAGCGGGGCCTTCCGCCGAGAGCGCCATGGCAGCGCTGGTCGAACTGGTTGCCAACAAGTTTGATGAGGATTGAACCGGGGAGATAACCTCCTGTCCGCTATCTGGTCGGGGGATGTGTTTTAATAGTGGCAAGAAGTTAGGGAAACTACGTGAAAGAGAATCAGGGCGAAAGGATTTTTGAAGGTCTCGCTGTTTCTCCGGGCGTGGTCATTGGACCTGCCTACGTTAGTGAAGCCAGCGACATCCAGATTCAGGAATACCGGGTTCCGACGGCAAAAATTCCCGCTGAACTGATCCGGTTTGCCGACGCGGTAGAACGCGCGCTTGATCAGGTTTCCAAGCTGCAGGGACAGGCCCAGGATTTCCATGGAACTGCCGCTGAAGAGCTTGGCTATCTGCTGGATGCCCATGTCCAGATGCTGAAAAGCAGCAGTTTGATCGGGGGTATCAAAGCCCGGATTCAGACAGGGCAGAAAAACGCCGAAGCAGCTGTGATGGCCGAGGTGGGACAGATCGCCCGCAAGTTCACCTCGATCAAGGACCCCTATCTGCGAACCAAAGCTCATGAAGTCCGGGAAGTGGGACACCGCATTGTGCGGAACCTGAGCAAGATAGAAACTGACTCCTATTCCGGCCTCAACGAGAATTCGGTGATTCTGGCAGAAGAAATCACCCCGGCAGATACCGCCATGATGGATCCTGCCTGGATCGGTGGATTTGCGACGGTGCTTGGCGGACCGGAAGGTCATACCGCGATCATGGCCCGTTCTCTTGGTCTTCCGGCGGTTCTGGGGGTTCCCGGACTTTTGGCCGGGATTGAAAGCGGTCAGATTATTATTGTTGATGGCACCAATGGTCTGGTTTTTGTCAATCCGACCGAGGCGCGAATCAAGGATTACAAACGCCGCCAGAAAGATATTGAGCGGGAAGTCCGCTCGCTGGCACGCCTGCGCGATGTTCCTGCCCTTACCAAGGATGATCACCGGGTTGCCCTGCAGGCCAATGTGGAGCTGCCGAGAGAGACCGGACAGGCCGTGGCCAACGGGGCCGAAGGTGTCGGGCTGTTGCGGACTGAGTTTCTGTTCATGAACCGGGATGAACTGCCCACAGAACAAGAGCAGTATGAAGCGCTTGCTGAAATCATCGATGGCATGTCCGGGCGTCCGGTGACGGTCCGTACCCTTGATGCAGGGGGGGAAAAACTGGTTTCCGCTCTGGGAACAGCCCCGAGCGAATCACTGAACCCGGCTCTGGGACTAAGAGCGATCCGATTGTCGCTAAAACATCGGGATTTGCTGGAGACACAGTTGCGGGCGATCCTGCGGGCCAGCGCGCATGGGCCGTTACGAATTTTGCTGCCGATGGTGACGCATCCGGGCGAGGTGCGCGAAGTGCGCCGCTGCCTGATGGAAGTGGCTGAAGAACTCAAACAGCGAGACGTGAGGATTGCAGATCCTCTGCCGCCTCTCGGCATTATGATCGAGGTGCCGGGGGCGGCCCTTCTGGCAGACGGTTTGGCCAAAGTTGCCGATTTTTTTGCCATCGGCACCAACGACCTGACCATGTATACCCTGGCGATTGACCGTGCCGAGGAACAGGTGGCCTATCTCTATAATCCGCTGCATCCGGCGGTGCTCAAACTGATTTCCCTGACTGTAGAGGCCGCGCGACGGGCACATATTCCCGTGTCTGTCTGTGGCGAGGTCGCTGGGGATGTTAACTTCGCCCCGCTGTTGCTGGGACTGGGGGTCCGTGATCTTTCCATGAGTTCCAATGCCCTGCCCCGGGTGAAAAACCGTATTTTGCAGCTGGATATGGCAGAAGCAGTTCGCCGGGCAGAAACCATTATGACGCAGCATGATCCAGGCCGTATCGCCATGCTTCTGCAGGACTATAACGAACGCTTCACCAGTTAATCATTTTAGTCCTGCTTCTGGATATCGTCAGGTGTGAGCGGTATCCGCAGAAAGACGCCGAATTCTTCGGTAAAGTTGCAGCTGACCCGGGCATGAACGGCGCCCTGTTTGTCGTAGAAGCGTGACCTTGGCGAAAGTGGTGTGATGGCTTCGTGCCAGATTCCCGGATGAATACAGATCCCGAAACTGCCGTCACAATAGAAGGCGACCCAGTCCTTGGGGTGCATGTCGTCTCCTGTTTTAGCCAGGGCAGTGATGAAGGGGCGGTTATCCAGCGGGTAAAACAGCTGTGCGCCGTCAGGATGGTAATTGGCGTGCCAGATCAGGAGCTGGTCACGTTTTGCCTCCGGGTTGTCTCTTCTGGCCTTTGCCGGAAGTTCCGACCAACCCAGAATATAGCGGTCCTTGACGGCCATGTTTTCCCCGAGCAGGAAATCACCTTCCCACCAGAACTCGAAAATGCCTTCAAGGTGCCCTGCTTCATCGCCTGTACCTTCGTCAATGGAACGCCAGCCCAATGCTGGCCAGCGGACGATCTCGACCGGGTGGGCCATGTAATCAGTAACAAGAGTGCCAAATCCTTTGAGGCTTTCTGCTGTTGCCCGAACCAGCGGAATGTCGAACAGAGGCAATTCGCCAGGTACGGGTGGTGCCATGTAATCGAAGCTTTTTTTCCGGCCTGAATCTTTTGTTGCCATGACGGTCCCTCTGTTTCCTGATGATGCGCCCTGTAGTGAGTTTGCAGCTTGCAAAGAGCAGGGGCGACAATCAAATTAAATAAGCTGTAACATAAATTTAAAAAAATTTAACTCGCGTTATTATCCGGGGAGAGATCGGTATGCGGCACAGTCAGCTTCGGGCGTTTGATGCTGTGGCAAGGGAGGGGAGCTTTTCCCGGGCGGCCCAGCTTTTGAAATTAACTCCGCCTGCCGTGACAATACAGGTGCGCAGTCTTGAGGAAAGTTATGGTCTGACCCTGTTTCACCGCAGTGGCGGGCAGGCCCTGCTGACAAAAGATGGACAGGAACTGTTTAACAAGACCCGGCAGTTCTTTCTGGAGGAGGAGCAAATTCAGGAGCATCTCTCGGCTTCGTCTGCTCTGGAGCGGGGGCATTTGAAGATTGCAGCTGATGGCCCCCATGTTGCCTTGCCTTTGATCGCGGCCTTCCGCGAGCGTTATCCGGGGGTGACGCTTTCTGTCAGTCTGGGGAATGCCGAGTCTGTACGGCAGGATATTCTTGCGCAGAGAGGCGATGTGGGGATTACAGCGAACTGTGCCGGAGACGATCGCCTGATCCTTGATAATCTCTCGCTTCAGTCCATGGTCGCCCTGGTGCCTGTCGAGCATTCCCTGGCAGAACGCCAGCAGATCAGGCTGGCTGAATTGATGGCCGAGCAATTGATCCTGCGCGAACGCGGGTCCAATACACGCCGGGTTCTGGATCTGGCGGTGAAACAACAGGGGCTTGCCTATGAAGAGGTACTTGAACTCGGCAGCCGCGAAGCCGTCCGCGAAGCTGTGGCGGTGGGACTGGGGGTCGGGTTTCTTTTTGAACATGAGGTCTGGGGAGACAACCGAACCCATGCATTACTGATTGATGAATTGCGCGACAGCAACAGGGATATGGTTATCTGCCTGAAAAGTCAGATCAAGCGACGTTCGGTCGAGGCTTTTGTTTTGCTGGCACGGGAAATGGCGGGAGCAGCTCTGTCAGGACAAAAGGTCCCCGTATAGGTGAAGAGAGGCAAAACGGGTTGCCATTTGCCCTCAAGGCTGCTATTCATTCCCTCAAATTACAACATAAAGAATTCTTTATGTGAAGTTATTTTCTTTGATGAGAGTGATAGAATGACTGAATTTACGGATTACAAAGTTGCCGACATGTCCCTGGCTGACTGGGGCCGCAAGGAAATTGCCATTGCTGAAACTGAAATGCCGGGCCTGATGGCGCTGCGTGAAGAGTTCGGCGCGAGCAAACCTTTGGCTGGTGCACGTATCGCCGGTTGCCTGCACATGACCATTCAGACTGCTGTTCTGATTGAGACACTGACGGCGCTTGGTGCTGAAGTCCGCTGGTC
The DNA here is from genome assembly GCF_000374005.1 of Kiloniella laminariae DSM 19542. Classification (GTDB taxonomy): domain Bacteria; phylum Pseudomonadota; class Alphaproteobacteria; order Kiloniellales; family Kiloniellaceae; genus Kiloniella; species Kiloniella laminariae. The sequence continues at coordinate 339,256 of NZ_KB893134.1, forward strand.
TTCCTGTAACATTTTCTCGACCCAGGATCAGGCTGCTGCTGCGATTGCGGCAACGGGTGTTCCTGTTTTTGCCTGGAAAAAAGAAACCGAAGAAGAATTCGTCTGGTGTATCGAGCAGACAATCGAAGGTCCAAACGGCTGGCGTCCAAACATGATTCTGGATGATGGCGGCGATCTCACCGTAATGATGCATGATCAATATCCCGAGCTTCTGAAAGATGTGCGTGGCCTTTCCGAAGAAACCACCACAGGTGTGCACCGTCTTTATGAAATGGTGAAAAAGGGCACACTTGCTGTTCCCGCCATCAACGTGAACGATTCAGTAACCAAGTCAAAATTTGACAACCTCTATGGCTGCCGTGAGTCACTGGTTGACGGTATCAAGCGTGCAACCGATGTGATGATTGCCGGTAAAATCGCCGTTGTCTGTGGTTTTGGTGATGTGGGCAAAGGCTCTGCCGCGTCCCTGCGTACACAGGGTGCCCGGGTTCTGGTGACAGAAATTGATCCGATCTGTGCTTTGCAGGCTGCCATGGAAGGCTACGAAGTTACGACACTGGAAGATGCCGCTGCGCTGGGTGATATTTTTGTAACCACCACAGGAAACAAGGACATCATCACCATCGACCACATGCGGGCGATGAAAGACCGTGCGATTGTGTGTAACATCGGTCACTTTGATTCCGAAATCCAAATCGCTGCACTGCGCAATCTGACCTGGCACAATGTCAAGGATCAGGTAGACGAAGTCGAGTTCCCTGACGGCAAACGCCTGATCGTTCTGGCTGAAGGCCGCCTGGTGAACCTGGGCTGTGCAACAGGTCACCCGAGCTTTGTGATGTCTGCTTCTTTCACCAACCAAGTGCTGGCGCAGATCGAGCTGTGGAATAATGCGGCGGATTACGAACGCAAGGTATATGTTCTGCCGAAACACCTTGATGAAAAGGTTGCTGCACTGCATCTCGCGAAACTTGGCGTGAAGCTGACCAAGCTGAGCCAAGAGCAGTCAGAATACATCGGTGTTCCTGTTGAAGGGCCGTTCAAACCGGATCATTATCGCTACTAAGCTGGTCGATAACCGAACAAGACAAGGGGGCGCAGATTTTTCTGTGCCCCCTTGTTGTTTCAACGCCTTGTTCCATCTGAATAAAATCTTTACACTTGGTTAAGTTGTATCGGCTGTTGGCCGGACAGGTCTTTAAGGGAATGTTCTGCTGGTCGGGGTTGTCGGCTGGAATGTTCCCTCCGGATTTACTGAGGGGAACGCGGTGTCGTCATTTTCGGCTTATCTGCCGGGTCTGTTTTTTGCCTTTATGATCTTGATCGGGGCAGCAGTTCTCGTCTTTGCCTATCGTTATCGCTGGATGATGGCGCAACAGAAATTTCAGGAACTTCAGTCCCGGGCTGGTCTTGACCGCGCGGCCCTGCTGGCGGCCCCGCTGGGCTGTCTGACCTTTTCACACAAGGACCAAAAACCCCGGGCAAGTGCCGGATTGATCCGTGAATTCGGTCTTGATCATGGCGAGATTGATTTTAACGCCGTTTCTATTCTTTTTCAGCGCGGGGGCACCAAACCAAACGCGCTTATCGAAGCTGTTGAATCTCTACGCGGGGCAGGGAAGTCCTTTATTCTGACCTTGCCAGCCAAAGGCAGAACCTATCGCATTTCCGGCCAGAGGATTGAACCCTTTACCGGCCAGCCTGTGGCGGATGTGGTGTGGTTTTCGGACATCAGTGATCTGGAGAGACAGATTCATGCTGCGCATGAAAATTCACGGCATTCGGGTGACTTGCTCGACAATCTGCCTTTGCCGGTATGGATGCGGGATGGCAACCTTTCCCTGACCTATTGCAACAAATATTATGCCGCAATCGTCGAAGTTGATGCCGCGGAAGCGGTCAAAAACAATATGGAATTGCTTGATCGTTCCAAAGCAGGGCAGGCCCTTGACCTGGCCCGGAGAGCCCTGGCGACAAAAGAGCTGGTTTCGCAAAGACAGCATGCAATTATCGGTGGCGAACGGCGTCTGCTGGAAATTTGCGAGAAGGCTTTGGATGACACTTCGCTCATTGGTTTTGCTTTGGATAAAACCGGGTTGGAAGAAGCTGAAGGTGAGTTGAGCCGACATATCAATGCTCATGCCCAGGTGTTGGAAAATCTGGGGATTGCTATTTCAATCTACGGGCCGGACCAGCGGCTGAAGTTTTTTAACTCTGCCTATGCCACTCTTTTCAAACTCAATGATGAGTTCCTGCGGTCTGAACCGATGCTCAGCGAGATTCTTGACAGCCTGAGGGAAAACCGCCGCCTTCCTGAATATGCCAACTTCCCTGAATTTAAACAGCAGCGCCTGCGGGAATACCGGACCATGATCGAGCCGGTCGAGGAGTTGATGCATCTGACCGATGGCACAACCCTGCGTTCGGTTGCCACGGCCCATCCCTTTGGCGGTGTGTTGGAAACAGTTGAAGATGTGACGGACCGGCTGGCGCTGGAGCGTTCCTATAACACCCTGACAGCCGTCCAGCGCGAAACGCTGAACAAGCTTTATGAAGCTGTTGCGGTTTATGGTGCGGATGGTCGGCTGAAACTGTTTAATCCTACCTTTGCCCAGATCTGGAAACAGCCGGAAGAGTTCCTCAAAACCGAGCCCCATGTGCGGGATGTGGTTGCGCGGGGGCGGGAACTGTTTGATGTTACTGACGAGCAATGGGAAGCCCAGCAGGAATTTATGGTCGCCCGCGTCTGTGAGCCCGAGCCGAGAAGCGGACGGAAGGTTCGGGCAGACGGTGTCGTGCTGGACTGGGCACAGGTCCTGCTGCCTGACGGTGCTTCCTTGCTGACATTCCTGGACGTGACGGACTCTTTTACTGTTGAGCGGGCTCTGTTGGAGAAGAACGAGGCGCTCGAGACAGCAGATCGTCTCAAGACCGAGTTTATCGCCAATGTGTCCTATGAACTGCGGACACCTCTGAATGCGATTGTCGGCTTTGCCGAAATACTGGAAAACCAGTTCTTTGGTGAACTGAACGAGCGTCAGAAGGAATACAGCCAGGCGATCGTGGAATCCTCTCACCGCCTGATGGCCCTGATCAACGACATTCTTGATCTGGCGACGATCGAGGCCGGATATCTCTATCTCGATCTGGCTGAGGTCAAGGTCGATCAGATGTTGCAGCATCTGCACACAATCGGGCATGAGCGCGCCCGCCACCGCAATGTCGAGATCGACATCGACTGCAGTGATGACATCGGTTCGGTTCTTGTTGATGAACGCCGCTTGACCCAAGCGCTTTTCAACCTGCTTATCAATGCCGTGAAGTTCTCCCCCGAAGGCGCAACGGTCGCCATTACAGCCCGCAAGGATACCGAGCTGCGTCTGTCGGTTTCAGATAGCGGTGTGGGGATTGGCCGCGCGGATCAAAAAAGGGTTTTTGACCGTTTTGAACGGGGTGAAGGCCATGCCAAGCAGGCAGGGGCCGGCCTTGGGCTTTCTTTGGTGAAAAGCCTGGTCGAGTTGCATGGCGGATGGGTTGAACTGGAGTCCGAGATTAATGAAGGAACCACAGTCACCTGTCATATTCCTTTGCTGGATGACAAGGATATAAAGAAAAAAAATATCGAGCCGCCAGAGCAGGAAATTACTTCGGGAAATATCCGCAATATCACCAGTACTCTGGATAAACCTGTTGCGAACGACCCGCCTTCAAATGAGCCATAACAGCAGTCAAAGTTTTCCGGAATTATTATAAGGGTGTGACATGGCGGGAGATCAGGAAATCGGGCAGGTCATTTGTCAGAATGAAATGGCAACCCAGGCCTTTGCTGCGCGTCTGGCCCCCATGCTCAGGGCGGGGGATGTTCTGGCGCTTGATGGAGATCTTGGCGCAGGAAAGACGGCATTTTCCCGGGCTCTGATCAATGCGTTTCCTGCCTGTGCAGGCCAGGAGGAAATTGAAGAGGTCCCCAGTCCGACTTTCACGCTGGTTCAGGTTTATGACCGGGGCGAGGAGCAGATCTGGCATTTTGATCTCTATCGACTGGAAGATCCGGAAGAAGCTTTTGAACTTGGTATTGAAGAAGCTTTTGCCGAGGCGATCTGCTTGATTGAATGGCCTGAAAAGCTGGGGCGATTCCTGCCGCGAAACCGTTTGCTGGTAAAGCTGAGTTACGGGGAAGGGGAAACCAGTCGTAAAATATCCCTCCATGGTGAGGCAGGCTGGTTATCACGTCTGTCCCCGCTTTTTTCAGAAGATGGTAAGCAGTAAATGACGAAGACGCAGGTTTCCCACAACAAAGGCCAGAGGATCAAGACCGCGATGGTGTTGGCCGCCGGGCTCGGCAAACGCATGCGCCCGATCACGGACAGTTTGCCCAAACCCCTGGTGCCGGTTCTGGGGACGCCAATGTTGGAGACAATTATTTCCCGGTTGAAAGCCGCGCAGATCACATCCCTTGTCGTCAATGCCTTTTACCTCAAAGAACAGATCCGGGATTTTATCACTGCTAAAAATGATCCAAGCCTTACTGTTTCTGAAGAAGATGTTCTGCTGGAGACCGGCGGGGGGGTGGCCCTGGCGTTGCCGAAACTGGGGCAAGAACCCTTTATTGTCGTTAACGGGGATGTTTGCTGGCTCGAGGGGGCCGAACCTGCTTTTGAAAGGCTGATGGCAGCCTGGGACCCCGAGGTGATGGATGCGCTGCTGTTGCTGCATCCGACCTGTCGGGCCGTGGGGTACGAAGGCAATGGTGATTTCTCTATGGAACCGTCTGGTCGACTGATTCGCCGACAAGAGCAGCAGCAGGCTCCTTTTGTTTTTGCGGGTATCCAGATCCTGCATCCAAAGCTGTTTGAAAAGGTTCCTGCCGGGGCGTTTTCACTGAATCTGATTTATAACAAGGCGTTGGAAAGTGAGCGGCTGTACGGGTTGCGCCACGAAGGTGAATGGTTCCACGTTGGAACGCCAGAAGGTCTGGCCGAGGTAGAAGAGAGACTGAAAGACAGAAGCAACCCCTCTGACTTCTTCTAGGAAGTAAATATGATGGCCGGTCAGATCTATACCATCCCCTCGAATGTATCCTTTGTCGATGCCTTGGCCGAAGGTGTGCTTGAACGCTGGGGAAATGATCCGCTTGAGCTGTCCCGGGTGATGATCCTCTTGCCGACACGCCGGGCCTGTCGCAGTTTGCAGCTTGCTTTCCTGAGAGCTTCGGAGGGGTGTGCCCTGATGTTGCCCCGGTTGCTGCCTCTGGGGGATCTCGACCCGGATGAGCTGTTGATTTCTGCAAGCGAAGTTGGTGTTGGTGGGGGATTGGCAGCTGAACTTCCGCCGGAACTGCCCAAACTTAAGCGGCAGCTGCTGTTGAGCCAGCTGGTGTTGAAGTGGTCAGAAAGCCAGGAAAACGAGCAAAACAGCAACCGTATGCCGGAAGATCAGGCGGTGCGCCTGGCGAGTGAACTGGGGCGATTTCTGGATCAGGTTGAAACGGAAGGATTGAATTTCAGTCATCTGGCAGCGCTGGTACCTGCGGAGTATGCGGAACACTGGAAGGTTACCCTCGAGTTTCTGGAAATTTTAACCCGGGTCTGGCCTGCAGTTGAAGCTACCACCGGAGGAATCGGTTCTGCAGAACGGCGACGGCGTTTGCTTGAGGCCCAGATTGCTCACTGGCAATCCTCTCCCCCGGATCATCCAGTTATTGTTGCAGGTTCGACCGGCTCTATTCCGGCTGCGGCTGAATTGATTGCTGTGATCGCGGCTCTGCCTCTGGGACAGGTTATCCTGCCGGGTATTGACCTGCAGGCGGATGACAAGGTCTGGAATGAGGTCTTACGGGATAGTTCTCATCCACAGCATGGCCTGTCTGTCCTTCTCTCCAGACTTGCTGTTGAACGTGCTGCCATTGACTGTTGGTCAGATCAGAGCGCGGGGCGGGCCGACCCTGCCCGGGTTGCTTTTATCCAGACTGCCATGCGCCCGGCCCAGTCGACAACGGAGTGGCAGGGGTATATCGAACGAACCGACCAGAAAACTTTTGAGCTGGCTCTCGCGGGTGTAACCCGTCTGGACTGTCCCGGATCGGGAGAAGAGGCTCTGGCCATTGCCCTGATCCTGCGATCAGTGCTGGAAGACCCTGCAAAAACGGCTGCGCTTGTTACGCCGGATCGAAATCTGGCCCGCCGGGTTGCGGCGGAAATGGAACGTTGGGGAATCCGGATTGATGATTCGGCGGGTGCCCCTTTGCCGGAAGCACCTCCTGCAGTTTTCCTGCGTCTCACAGCCGAGATGATGGTTTCAAAACTTGCCCCGATTGAGCTGCTGGCGACTTTAAAACATCCGCTCTGCAGCGGAGGAATGGCACCGGGTATCTTTAACCGTATTCTCCGGCGGTTGGAAATTGCGGTCTTGCGCGGTGTCAGACCTGCTTCGGGTTTTCCGGGGTTGTTAAAGGCGCTCAAGGCAGACGAGGAACGCCATCCCGATACGGAACTCAGTTTGTTTGTCGGGAAACTGGCCGGGCTTGCGGAACATTTTGCTCAAAGTCTATCGGAAAGTTCAGGGGCTGACGGAGGCTCCTTCCGCGCTCTGCTGGACGCTCATGTTGCTTTTGCTGAACAGCTTGCCGCCACTGATGATCTTTCTGGCGCGGAGCGTCTCTGGGCCGGAGATGAAGGAACTGCTGCGGCTGAGTTTGTTGCCGAATTGCGCGAAGCAGCAGGGGATGCGCCGGAAGTTTCGGCTCATCGCTATCCGGAAATGATCGCGGCGCTGATGGTCGGGCGTGCGGTCCGGGCCCCTTTCGGGGCACATCCGCGTCTGAGCATTCTCGGGGCGATCGAGGCTCGTTTGCAGCATGCTGATGTGGTCGTTCTTGGTGGATTGAACGAAGGAAGCTGGCCTGCCGAAACCAAATCCGGCCCCTGGATGAGCCGCCCGATGCGCCGGGATTTTGGTCTACCGCAGCCCGAACAGCAAATCGGTCTTTCGGCCCAGGATTTTGTTCAGGCTTTCTGCGCCCCGCGGGTATTCCTCACCCGCTCGGAGAAGGTTGAGGGAGCGCCGACAGTTCCTTCGCGCTGGCTGTTGCGTATGGAAGCGCTGTTGGAGGGCCGCGGTTTAAAAGGTCTTCTGGAGCGTGAGGCAGCGCAATGGCTTCACTGGGTCGAAACACTGGATTTACCGGAAGATCGTATATCCATCGGCCCACCTGCGCCGCGTCCTCCTGTCAGTGCCCGCCCCCGCGAACTTTCTGTTACACGGATCGAGACATGGATGCGTGATCCCTACGCACTTTATGCCCAGAAGATCCTGAAACTGCGCAAACTGGAGCCGATTGACGCGGACCCTTCCGGGGCGGACAAGGGCAGCCTGATTCACGAGACATTGGAACTGTTTCTCAAACGCTATCCCGATGCCTTGCCCGAAGATGCGGAAACCCAGCTTCTGCTCATTGGTGAACAGGTCTTTTCATCTGTGCGGGATCGGCCGGGGATCTGGGCATTCTGGTGGCCCCGGTTCCAGCGCATTGCCAAGTGGTTTGTTGAACAGGAGGCCGTCCGGCGAAAAGAAGTTTCCCGTTCTCACGTCGAGGTGACGGGGCGAATGATCTTACAGGCCCCGGCCGGAGATTTTGTCCTGACGGCCAAGGCGGACAGAATTGACGAGCTGGCCCGAGGCGGCCTGGCTATTCTTGATTACAAGACCGGAACAGTTCCCAGCAGCAAGAATGTCTTTCAGGGGCTGTCACCACAATTGCCGCTGGAGGCCGCAATTGCGGCAGCAGGGGGCTTTGGACATTTTTCGGATGCGGTTAGCGAATTGCTTTATTGGCGTTTGACCGGAGGCGAGCCTGCGGGAGAGGAAAAGAAGGCGCTGGGCCAGCGCAGCAGCGGTGAGAGTGTAGCTGAAGCGGCAACCGTGGCGCTGGAAGGACTGCTGGATCTGATTACCGAGTTTGATCACGAGGAAACACCCTATGCGGCGCGCCCGCGTCCCAAACAGGCGTTGATCTATAATGATTATGAGCACCTCGCCCGGGTCAAGGAATGGGCCAGCAGCAGCGAGGGCGAAGCATGAGTGTTGAGCAGAAAGCTGCCCCGGCGGGGATACAGGAAATTCTTGACAAGGCGACCCGTGAACAGCGCCAGGCAGCAGACCCCACGGCGTCAGTCTGGGTCGGCGCATCTGCCGGAGCAGGTAAAACCAAGGTTCTGACAGATCGTATTCTGAATTTGCTCTTGAGCGGCTCAGAACCAGGAAAAATCTTGGCCCTGACCTTTACCAAGGCCGCAGCGGCAGAAATGGCCAATCGGCTTTCGGGTAAGCTGGCGCAGTGGTCAACCATTTCAGACGAGGTCCTGCAGAACGAACTTTCAAACCTGTTGGGACGTTTCCCAAGCGATAGCGAAACCGTTACAGCACGCCGGCTTTTTGCCCGGGTGCTTGATACACCGGGCGGTATGAAAATCCAGACCATCCATGCTTTTTGCCAGTCGCTTCTGGGGCGGTTTCCACTTGAGGCCGGAGTTGCCCCGAATTTCCAGATTCTGGATGATCGTTCTGCTGCCGAGCTGTTGATCAGGGCGCGCGAGGATGTTCTCTCCGGGCGCGGGGGAGTGAGTGAAGAAGAGGTCACGCAGGCCCTATCTTGTTTGACAGCCTATACCCAGGAACAGTCTTTTGGCCCACTGGTTCAGGAAATTATCCGTGAACGGGGGCGCATCTCTATACTGCTGCAAAAATATGGCAATCTTTCCGGCCTGAGGCAGGCGGTTCACGAGGTGCTTGATGCGCCTGAAGGGGTCGGGATTGAGGAGCTGTTACTGGATGCTTGCAGTGATCGTCTGGTGAATGTGATTGCGCTTGGACAGGCGGCGGACGCCTTGCTGCGGGGGGCAAAAACGGATCAGGAACGGGGGCGGGTTCTCAAAAGCTGGCTTGAGGCTGATCCGCAGCTGCGTCTGCAGCGCTATGCTGATTATTCCGGTGTCTTTTTTACCCAGGCTGGAGAACCGCGCAGTCGTCTGGCAACCAAGGGAGCGCTGGAGGCTTTGCCAGATCTTCCTGAAATCCTGATGGGAGAGATTGAACGCCTGATCCGGGTGAATACTAAATGTAACGCGATCGCGGTTGCGCAGGCAACAATGGCCCTGTTGCTGATGGGGGTTTCAATTCTCAAACGCTACGAGCGTTACAAGGAAGCCCGGGCTTTTCTTGATTATGATGACCTGATTCTCAAGGCCAGGGACCTCCTGCGTGGAGACCGGGCGGTTGCCTGGGTGCTGTTCAAACTTGATGGTGGTCTGGACCATGTCCTGATTGATGAAGCCCAAGATACCAATCCTGAACAGTGGGATGTGGTGGGAGCACTTTGTGAAGAATTCTTCGCCGGAGAAGGGGCGCGCGAAGAAATCAGAACAATTTTTGCCGTTGGTGATGTCAAACAGTCGATTTACAGTTTTCAGCGGGCAGATCCGGCCAAGTTTGAGGAAATGCGTCGTTATTTCCAGAAAAAGGCTGTTGCTGCGGAACAGAAGGTGGAACGGATCAGCCTGGATGTTTCTTTCCGCTCGACCCCCGCGGTTCTCGGAGTTGTCGATCAGGTCTTTGCCTCGGCGGTTGCGGCCGATGGTGTGGCTTTTGAAGCCGTAGCATTGAATCACCAGCCAGTACGTCTGGGACAGGCCGGGCGGGTTGAGCTCTGGCCCCTGATCGCCAGTGAAGCCGCCGGAGAAGAAACACCCTGGACCCTGCCGCTGGCCCAGGAAGCCGAAATGGAATCCCGGGCCCGTCTGGCGATGGTTCTGGCCCGCCGGATTCATTACTGGACCCGATCCGAAGCCGGAGCGGATGATCCACTCTGCCAGTTGCCCGCCAAGGGACGGCGTATACGGCCCGGTGATGTCCTGATCTTGGTCCGGCGACGCAATGCTTTTGTCGAGGAACTGGTGCGTGAACTTAAGGTTCTTTCGGTTCCGGTGTCCGGGGTGGACAGAATGGTGCTGACCGACCAGATGGCGGTAATGGATCTGATTGCCCTGGGGCGTTTTTTACTGTTGCCGGATGACGACCTGACACTGGCAACTGTCTTGAAGGGACCTTTGCTGGGACTGAGTGAGGAGAAGCTCTTTGTCCTGGCTCATAAACGCAAAGGCACACTCTGGTCGGTGTTGCGTGATCGGGCGGGGCAGGATGCTGACTGCGCCAGAGCGGCAGGCTTTCTCAACGGGCTTCTTGCCCGGGCTGACTATACGCCGCCCTTCGAACTGATTTCGCACATTTTGGGACCGCTTGGCGGGCGGAAAAAACTTCTGGCCCGGCTGGGGCCGGATGCCCGCGACCCGATTGAGGAGTTTCTGTCACTTGCGCTGGTTTACGAGCGCGAGGAAACACCTTCGCTGGAAGGATTCCTGCACTGGCTGGAAGCCGGAGAGCAGGAAATCAAGCGCGACCTTGAACAGGGGGGAGATGCGGTCCGGATCATGACTGTTCATGGTTCCAAGGGGTTGCAGGCACCGCTGGTGATCTTGCCGGATACAACACAGATTCCGCAGGCTGACCGCGGGGTGCTCTGGCTCAGGGAGCAGAACAACATTCCGGTCTGGTCGCCACGGACTGCCTTGCAGACCCCGGTTATTTCAACCGCAAGAGAAGGCTTACGCAAAGAAGGCCTCCGTGAATATCGCCGCCTGTTGTATGTGGCCCTGACCCGGGCAGAAGACCGCCTGGTCATCTGTGGCTGGAGCGGGCAAAGAGACCCCTCAGAAGACAGCTGGTACGCCCTGGCCAAATCGGCGCTTTCCGAGACGGCAAAAGAAGAGAATTTTACGTTCCCCGAAGATCCCGCAGGCCTCTGGGATGCACGGGGATGGCTGGTCGAGAATCCCCAGACGGCCGAGGTGAAAAAAGCGTCGAATGAACAGAGGGAAGAAGCGGCTTTGCAGGCTCTGCCGAGCTGGGCCTTTTCTGTTCCCGAGCAGGAGCCTGTGCCGCCAAAACCGCTGGCACCTTCACGCCGCAAGGATGATGAACCTCCGGTACGGTCTCCCCTGGGGGACGGGGATGGCAGCCGTTTCAGGCGCGGGCTTCTGATCCACCGTTTATTGCAGACCCTGCCGGATCTGGGGCGGGATAAATGGGAAGAAGCCGCCCGACGTTTTCTTTCTTCGCCGCTGCATGAGCTGACAGAAGACCAGGTCACCCGGCTACAGGAAGAAACCCTTTCGGTTCTTCGACATCCGGAATATCAGTCATTGTTTGGCCCGGATAGCCGGGCGGAAGTCCCGGTTGTCGGCCTGGTTCGAAGGGATGGAGATGTCGAGGTCATCTCGGGACAGGTGGATCGTCTGGTTATTACAGATAAAAAAGTAATTATTATCGACTATAAAACCAACCGTCCGCCACCTCTTTCGGTAGAGAAGGTCCACCGTGCCTATCTGCGTCAGATGGCTGCTTACCGGATGATTTTGCAGCAAATTTACCCGGATCACGAGATCGAGGCGCATCTGCTCTGGACCGATGATGCCAGATTGATGCTCTTGCCCGACAGCATTCTTGCTCAACATGCACCTTGACGTTGGGGGACCTGAATCCCTACATTCATGCTGACGTTGTGAGCAGGGCTGAGAACATTCCCCATGACATTCTTTGCGGGATGTTCTGTTGCCAGTCCGCTACACACACCAACAATGGCAAGAGGTACAAGATGGCAACGAGCGCAATCAGCGACGCTTCCTTTGAAACAGATGTTCTGAAGGCAAGCGTTCCGGTTCTGGTGGATTTCTGGGCAGAATGGTGCGGTCCTTGTAAAATGATCGCCCCGGCTCTGGAAGAACTTTCGGCGGAACTGGGTGGCAAGGTCGCAATTGCCAAGCTGAATATTGATGAGAACCCGATGACACCACAGAAGTATGGTGTTCGTGGTATCCCGACGCTTCTTCTTTTCAAAGACGGTGAAGTTGCCGCTACGAAGGTCGGCGCAATCGCCAAAGGCCAGCTTAAAGAGTGGATTGAAAACTCTCTTTCCTGAGTGTTCTCAAAAGCTGAAGGCAAAACCCTTTGTGAGTTTTGTCATGAGACAACAAAGCCCCGCAGATTTGCGGGGCTTTGTTATTCGAGAAGCGTTTTCCCATCAGCCGAATGCTTTGTCAGCTGGTTGTTGCAGCAGGTCTTGCAGCGATGAAATGCGAGTCTCAGTGGCGGGCTTTGTCGGTGCATAAAATTCCGCCAGCACCCCAGTTTTCCTTGTTTACATCATCAATGACGACATAAACAGCATCTCTATTGCAACCTGTTATCCGGGCTGTTTCCTCGGTCAGGGTTTTAACCAGAGCACGCTTTTGCTCGAGGGAACGGCCCTGAAACATCTCTACACGGATGATGGGCATAGCCTGTACCTTTTTTTACCTTCTGCAAGAGTAGCGGAAAGCAGGCAAAAAAGCTATCGAAACCAGCGGTACTTATTTGTGATAAAACGAGAGCAGAAGGGGAATTTGTTCTGCTCTCGTTTTGGTCTTCAAGAATCAATTTTCAGCCGGGTTCCTGTTGGGATCAACTGCTCTGGGAAAGGATATGGCCTGCCAGATAAAGAGAGCCGCAAATCAGAATTCTGCCGGGTTTTTCCCGGGCGAGGATTTCCTCTACTGCCTGCTGAACCGTTTCACAGGCACTGGCCTCAAAGCCAGCCTCACGGGCATGTGAGGCAGCGTCTTCGGCACTGAGCGAAGCAGGTTCAAAAGGAATCTCGATTGCCCTCAGGCTATCGCCAAGCGGCGCAAGCGGACGGAGATACTCTGTCGCTGCTTTGGTGTTGAGCATGCCATAGATGATATGAACCGGTTGGTCCTGCCATTCCTGTAAAAAAGCGGCAAGGGCAAGGCCTGCTGATTCGTTGTGGCCGCCATCAAGCCAGAGCTGCCAGTTGCTGTCAGGAAGCAGATCGGGAAGCAAGCCGGTGTGAAGCTGTTGCATCCGTCCCGGCCAGATAGCCCCGGTCAGGCCTGAAGCCATATGCTCTTGTTTAAGATCGAATTCTGTTGCAAGGATTTCGGCACAGGCGATTGCCATTGCGGCGTTCTCGATCTGGTGTGGTCCGAGCAGGTTGGGCTTGGGATAGAGAGCGCTACCTTTGTGTCCGGTGAAGAGGAATCCCTCTTGCTCGACTGTGATGGACCAGTCTCTTCCCTCGACATAAAGCGTTGCACCGATTTCCCGTGCTTTGTTCTCGATAACGGCAAGAGCTTCCTTACACTGTTTGCCGACAACACAGGGGACACCCGGCTTGAGGATACCAGCTTTCTCGCCAGCGATGGCTTCGATCGTGTTGCCAAGAAACTGGGTGTGATCAATGGAAATCGGCGTAATTGCGGTCAGGGCCGGGCGATCAATAACATTGGTGGCATCGAGACGCCCTCCCAGGCCTGTCTCGAGCAACAGGGCATCCGCAGGGATGGTGCTGTAGGCGAGGAAAGCCGCAACGGTGGTTACTTCGAAGAAAGTGATGGAATCAGAGCCGTTGACGGTTTCACAGCGTTCAAGCAGGCGAACAAGCTCTTCTTCGCTGATCAGCTCTCCGGCAAGCCTGATCCGTTCGTGGAACTTGACCAGATGTGGAGAGGTGTAGACGTGCGCTTTTTTGCCACCGGCTTCGAGGATCGCGCGAAGATAGGCAAGCAGTGATCCCTTGCCATTGGTTCCGGCAACATGGATGACGGGGGGAAGCTTTTTTTCTGGATGGTCCAGAAGCTCCAAGAGCCGCTCGACGCGGCTCAGGGAGAGATCAATTATTTTAGGGTGCAGGAGGCTCAGGCGTTCCAGCACAACATCACTACGACGCATGATTATTTCATTCGGCTTTTGAGTTGCCCTTGGGCTTTGCAGCTTTGTCTTCTGTGCTGTCCCGGAGGGGCAGAACTTTGGCTGCGGGGCCTTTCTGGGTCAGAAGATTGAAGATCCGGATCAGGGTCTCGCGCAGTTCATGGCGGTGAACCACCATGTCGACCATGCCATGTTCCAGCAGGTATTCTGCGGTCTGGAAACCTTCAGGCAGTTTCTCGCGAATGGTCTCCTCGATCACCCGTTTCCCGGCAAAGCCGATATTGGCGCCGGGTTCTGCGATGGCAATATCCCCGAGCATGGCGAAAGAGGCGGAAACACCCCCTGTGGTCGGGTCGGTCAACAGAACGACATAGGGCAGACCAGCTTCCTTGACCATATCAACCGCGACGATGGAACGGGGCATCTGCATCAGGGAAAGAATCCCTTCCTGCATTCTTGCGCCACCTGACGCGGGAATAACCAGAAGCGGTGCTTCCTGAAGGACGGCGAGTCTGGCCGCAGTCAGGAGGCCTTCACCAACAGCCGTTCCCATGGAACCGCCCATATAGGTGAAATTAAACACGGCAACAACCGCGGGCATTCCTCCCATGGACCCATGCGCGACAAGGATGGCTTCCTTGTCTTCGTTTTTGGCATTGGCGTCCTTGATCCGGTCGGTATAGCGTTTCAGATCCTTGAACTTCAGTGGATCAGTCATGGTCTTGGGCAGTTCGACCAGGGTATATTCCCCCTCGTCGAACAGGGTTTTCAGCCGATCTCGGGCCGAGATGCGTAGATGATAACCGCTATAAGGGCAAACCCAGAGGTTCTTTTCCAGTTCCTTCTTGAAGATCATCTGCCCTGTAGCAGGGGATTTGACCCAGAGGTCGTCCGGTGTGTCATTCTGCACAAGAGCGCGAATTTTTGGGCGAACGTAGTTGGAAATCCAGTTCATGCTGATCTGCCTTGTTTTTTCTCTTAGCTGTGGCGCTTAACCACGGGCGCTACGCACACCTTCGGAAAGGGTGCGCACATAATCCAGTACTGCCTGGGTGAGGCCGGGTTTTGGCCGGTTGTTCTCGTCCAGGTATTCTTTCAATTTATCAATGATCGCCGAGCCAACCACGGCAGCATCGGCAACCTCTACAGTTCGGGCGGCCTGTTCCGCTGTGCGGATGCCAAAACCGACGGCGACAGGAAGATCTGTCTGGGCCTTGATCGTTGCCACGGCATCCCTGACGACATCCTGGGCCGCGGCAGCTGTGCCGGTGATCCCGAGAATGGAGACGTAATATAGAAAACCGCTGGTGTTGTTAAGTACTTTCGGCAGGCGTTCGCCAACAGTTGTCGGTGTGGTCAGGCGAATGAAGTGCAGTCCTTGCGCCAGTGCCGGGAGGCAGAACTCGTCGTCATGTTCTGGGGGAAGATCGACGATAATAAAGCCGTCAACACCTGCAGCTTTGGCATCGCTGAGGAAAGTCTCGACGCCATAGATATAAATCGGGTTGTAATAACCCATCAGAATAACCGGCGTATCCTGATTTTCTGCGCGGAAACTGCGCACCAGATCCAGGGTTTTGCGCAGGGACATACCCTGTTTCAGGGCGCGCAGGCTGGAGGCCTGAATTGCGGGGCCATCGGCCATGGGGTCGGAAAAAGGCATGCCGAGTTCGATGACATCAGCACCTGCGGCGGGCAGGCCCTTGACGATTTCCAGGCTGGTGGCCAGGTCCGGGTCTCCGGCAGTGAGGAAGGTTACCAGACCGCCGCGCCCTTCGGCGCGCAGGTTGGCAAAGCGTTTTTCTAGTCTGCTCAAGCTCATCTCTTTTTCCCCCTTAGATCTTCACGCCGAGGGCTTCGGCGACGGTGAAGATGTCCTTGTCGCCACGACCGCAGAGGTTCATGAGTATGATCTTTTCCTTGTCCATTTTTGGAGCAATCTTGCACACGTGAGCCAGAGCGTGCGCCGGCTCGAGCGCTGGAATGATGCCTTCGATTTTTGAGAGCATCTGGAAGGCATCCAGAGCTTCGCTATCGGTGGCAGAGGCGTAGTCAACCCGGCCCATGGAGTGTAACCAGGAATGTTCCGGGCCGATCCCGGGATAGTCCAATCCGGCAGAAATTGAATGGGCATCGGTGATCTGGCCGTCTTCGTTCTGGAGCAGGAAGGTCCGGTTGCCGTGCAGCACGCCGGGTTTCCCCCCGGTAAGAGACGCAGCGTGTTCGCCACTGTCGACCCCGTGACCTGCGGCCTCAACCCCGGTGATTGCCACTTCCTTGTCATCAAGGAAGGGATAGAACAGGCCGATGGCGTTTGATCCGCCGCCGATGCAAGCAACCAGCTGGTCGGGCAGGCGGCCTTCAGCTTCGAGGATCTGTTCGCGGGCTTCACGTCCGATAATGGACTGGAAATCACGCACCATCATCGGATAGGGATGCGGGCCTGCTGCGGTGCCGATGATGTAGAACGTTTCTTCCACATTGGCGACCCAGTCGCGCAGGGCGTCGTTCATGGCATCCTTGAGGGTGCCTGTGCCGCTTTTGACCGAGATAACCTCGGCACCCAGAAGTTTCATGCGGAAGACGTTTGGTGCCTGGCGGGCAATATCGGTCGCGCCCATATAAACAACGCAGGGAAGATTAAAAAGTGCGCAGAAGGTCGCGGTGGCGACACCATGCTGACCTGCGCCTGTTTCGGCGATGATACGTTTTTTGCCCATGCGCCGCGCCAGAAGGATCTGCCCCAATACGTTATTGGCCTTGTGAGATCCGGTGTGGTTCAGCTCGTCGCGCTTGAAGTAGACCTTGGCACCGCCCAGTTCTCTGGTCAGGCGTTCGGCAAAATACAAGGGGCTGGGGCGTCCAACGTAATTCTTGGCGTAATAGTCGTAATCGCCTTGAAATGAGGAGTCAGCCTGGGCTGTCTTGTAGGCTTTTTCTACTTCGAGCACCAGCGGCATGAGGGTTTCAGCCACATAACGGCCCCCGAAAATACCGAAATGACCCCGTTCATCCGGGCCGTTTTTGTAGGAATTGGGCGTTTCCATAACTCTATATACTACCTTGTACGTTCGGCGTGTTCACTTGTTGGCGGGACTTTGCCTGAAAAGCGGTTTCCCTGCAAGAGATCCGGGCAGGGCAGGAGGCGAATTAGACCCTGAATATCCTGAACAGGCAAGGGGCGCCGTAGCTGCACCACAGCCCAGTGAGGCTGCCGACGAGGAATGTGGCTATGAGCAAAAGAGCCGAGTTCTGGTCGGGGGCAAGAAACAAAAACAAGGCTGTAGGAGGGAGGCCGATTAGAGGTCGGCAGGCCAGACGAATAAAACTGGCAGGCTTTTCCGGGTGTTTGCCATCCAGCAGGGCCAGGCCCAGGAGCCAGCCAAACAACAGACCTGGGACGAGAATGACGTTATCGGCTTTTACCGGGTCAATCGGATGACCTGCATTGATGACCCAGAGTTCAAGAACATCCCGTCCCGAGGCTTGCTCCGTTGCGAACAGGCCTGCGGCAATCAAAAGCCCGGAAAAGGCGAAAGCAGCAGAAATTCTGGTTTTCGTGTTTTTCCTGTCCCACCAGGCCACGACAGGTTTTTCAAAAAATATCATTACGAGAAGCAGAAAAATCCCGACAACCCAGCCGGATAACACTTGTTCCACGCTGTGGACATGTCCGGCAACTCTGGTCCAGCCGATGACCAGAACGATTGCGGCAGCAAGAATATAAACCCAGAACTTTCGGGAAGAACGGGCGAGCAAACCATAAAACAGCGGCGGTGTCTGGGCGTGCCCCGAGGGCAGGCCATAGGAGGTGCTTTTTTCGATCGCGACCAGGCTTGGATCAAGCCAGTAGGGGCGCGGCTGGGCAAAGAGCATCTTGAAGATGTGTTGCAGGCTGCTGGACAGGCAGAGCGCAAACCACAGCCGGGTGCCCAGGCGCGGACAGATGATCCAGTAAATACAGACCGTAGCAACAAGAAAAAGCCTGACTTCTCCGAGATGGGAAAGTATCGAAACAAGGAAATCCGGCATCTCTATCCTTTGGCCTGTTGAGTAAAGAGTTTGATTTTTTCGGCGGATTTTATCCCCGGGCTGTCCTCAACCCCGGAAGAGACGTCGACAGCAGATGCGCCGGAGATCCGAACGGCATCAGCAACATTTTGACAGGTCAGGCCGCCCGCGAGCATCCAGGGTCTGGACCAGCTCCGCCCGGCAAGCAGGCGCCAGTCAAAGGCATGGGCATTGCCACCGGGCAGGGCATTTTTGAGATCTTTTGGCGGCTTGGCATCAAACAGCAGACGATCTGCGAGGTCTTCAAACGGTGGAATATCCTTGAAGTCCTCTTTGTCTGAAATCTTGATCACCTTCATGATCTCAAGCTTGAAGGTGTTTTTGATCGCGGCGACCCGTTCCGGTGTTTCATTGCCGTGAAGCTGGAGAATATCAAGCGGGACCTGTTTCAGAATTTCCCGGATTTCCTCGTCACTGGCATCAACCAGCAAGCCGACCCGTTTGATACCGGGGCGGACTTGCCGTGACAGGGTCGCGGCCTGATCTATGTAGACATTGCGGGGGCTTTTCGGGAAAAAGACAAAGCCGAGATAATTGGCCCCGGCAGCCTGTGCTGCCGTAAGTGCCAGATCCGAATTAATCCCGCAAATTTTTACTTCTGTCGTCAAGGCTCTGTCCCAAAGTGTGGTCTCTCTAACGTCAAGTTTTATCCTATTCCCTATGAAAAACAAAGGAATCAGGAAAAACGCTCGGCGATTTCGTGATCATCTGCCCAGCCGGTATTGGTCCGGAAGCAATAGAGCAGCATGTTGAGATGAGGCAAGAACAAGAGAAAGGAAATTACAATGAAAGCGAACTGAAGCGGGAGCTGAAGGTAGAGAAACCGGTAGCTGGTCATCATGATAAAGAGGAACTGGGTAAAGGTTTCGCCGTTGCCCAGGGACGGTAAAAATATTGATACGATTCCTGCAAGCAGGAAAAACGCCAGAGATAAAATGAAAAGAGCAACAAACCAGATCAGCGAAAGAAGCAGGAAGGATCCAAAAAGCTTAAGTGACTGACCCCGGGTGTGGCGCCAGCTGTCGCCGAAACCATAGGGTTCATCAAGAGCTGCAGCAGGAATGACATAGGAAAAACGCAGCAGCAGGATGCAATATAAAGCCATAATGGCAAGGAACAGGCCGACCTTTATAAACTCGGGGAGGCTGTTATCCAATGCGAAAGCAAACACAAGCATGAACACGCCCAAAACCAGATAACTGGCAATGACAAGCAGCAGGAGTTTGCCAAAAACGACCCAGTTTCTTTTTTGCAGCGAGGTGATCAGTCCGGACCTCATATCATTCTCGCCCTTGAAGCGGAACCGGATCCAGCAAACGTAGAACTGGAGAGAGATCAGGAGGGTTATCAACATGGTCGCAAGCGAAAGAGCGATCTGCTGTAGTGCAGAACCCGGGTTGAAATTTCCCAGATTAGAGAGATCCGACACGATAAGTTCGGTCGAGAGATACATACTTAAAACCGAGAGCAAGGTTATCGCCAGTGCGGGAAAAATTGTTAGCTTGAGCGCTGTCTTCCCGTTTTTGAAGAGAGGATAAAAAGCCTCCCTCAGGGCCTCGCCAATGGCAATGGAAGCTGCAGCCTGGTTTGAATCGCGATCTATTGTCATCTATTCCCCTCATCCCCTGCGGAGCTCAGTAACTGAAGCAGGGATTATTCAATCAGGGATGGAAGATGCTGCAAAATCGCAAAGACTTCAAGCTGTGAAATCCGTTCCGTCTGATGAAGAGGCTTCCGGGGTGGGAGAGGTTTCCGGTACCCAGCCCGTGCAGGTCCGGAAGGCAAGGGACAACATAGAGATTACGGCGGCTGTCGGCAGATAACTCAATGCAAAAATAATGACCTGAAAGAGGACAAAGGAGAGGGGACTGTTTCCGATTTCTCTGGACAACTGGACTAACATATCTTCTCCCGTTGCAGGTGTGCCTGCCTGCGCTGCGGTTTCCAGCCCGGCAAAAAGGTCCGGAAATAACATGGGCAGCAAGATCGAAGCGATCATGATGATCACCAGACCAGAGGGGATAACCAGAAGCAAGAAGGAGCCAACAAGACGCCAGGCCTGGGCTTTGGTATGTTTCCAGCTGTTATTCATGCTGTATTTTTCGCCAACAGCAGCGGCAGGAAGAATAAAAGAGAGGCGGGCGACAACGTAGATTGCCGCGACGATCAAGCCAATAAAGCCAAAAGGCAGAAGTGCCGGGATGTTGCCAAAGAGAATTTGCACCGGTAGTGAACCGACAAGCACGATCAGATAAAAGAAGGCGAAAAGAACCACGGTTCTGATCAAGAACTGCCAGTGGGTACGGTTCCAGGCTGTGAGGCTGGTTGATTCATCTCCCTGCAGGTGGAGCAGGGTCTTTCTGTGCCAGGCCACGGCAAAAAGGGTGTGGGGGACGTAGCTGGCAATCTGTAACAGCGTGCTGAGTAAAGCACTGTTGGCTGCAGGAATAAGCAGGGCGATAATCAGGCTGGAAAGCAGAAGGGGGAAAAGCGCCATCCGCACCAGAGATCCCATGTTCCCGGTTACAATCCGAAGCGCAGCCATGGATACAGCCCCGACCGGGAGGTCGCTGACAGCTTCTTCTGGTGGTTGTTGCGATGACATTTCTGCTTTCCTCTGGGATTCCTGAGCGAAGATTTATTTAAAGTTCTGCAACGATCCTGCGCGCAGCTGCAACAGGGTCACTTGCGCCAGTAATAGGACGGCCAATAACCAGATAATCCGCCCCTTCCTTGATTGCATCTGCGGGGGTCATTATACGCTTCTGATCATCTGCTGACGCCCAGAGGGGGCGGATGCCAGGGACAACCAGTGTGAAGTCGGGGCCACAGGCCTTGCGCAGCAGGGATATTTCCCGGGAGGAGCAGACGACACCATCAAGGCCACTTTCCTGTGCCAGCAGGGCAAGGCGCTTTACCTGCTCGGCTGCAGGGCCTTTTTGTCCAACATCGGCAAGGTCAGCATCATCCATACTGGTCAGGACAGTAACGCCGAGAACAAGCGGACGAGGGACACCCAGATCTTCCGAGCTCTCACGGGCAGCTTCGGCAGCTGCCTGCATCATGGCTTTACCACCTGAAGCGTGAACATTGAGCATAAAGGGGCGCATGTGCAGGGAGGCCCGAACAGCCCCCGCAACGGTATTGGGGATGTCATGGAATTTGAGATCGACAAACAGCGGTTCGCCACCCATTGCATTGCGGACGGCATCCGGTCCTTGGGCGGTGAAGAGTTCCTTGCCAATTTTTACACCGCCGACTTCGCCGGACAACATGCGTGCCAGATCTCCGGCACGTTTGATGTCTGGTGTATCGATGGGGACAAAGATGCGTTCTTTGGGGGTCATGCTGCCGATCTCCGTACAGAGTTGATATCGGAGCCCATCTCTAACAGAGCCACTCGCCCAGGTCACCCTGTTTCATGCAAGAGCGGTTAATTAACGATGTTTTTCTGCCTGGAGGTGATGCTCGGCTTCACTCAGTTTTAAGGCGTTGATCCACCAGTTGTGCAGCAGCCAGGTCTTCCAGTGCATGACCAACCGATTTGAAGTAGGTGATTTCCTGGTCATTCTGGCGACCGGAGTGTTGTCCGCGACAAAGTTCAAATAGGTCAGCAAGAATGCCCTCTTCTTTTAAAACCCCGCTGCGCAAGGGAATGACAATGTCGCCGCCTTCTTTGGTCGCTCCGGCGCGGGTATCAACAAAGACACTGGAGCGTTTTACAGCCGTATCATCTGCTTCACGCATATCGGGGCGGTAAGCGCCAACAAGATCAAGATGCTGTCCGGGCTGGAGCCAGTCTCCCCTGATCAAGGGCTCCACACTGAGGGTGGCGCAGGAAATGATATCGGCAGCTCGCACGGCGGCTTCAAGATCGTCGCTTGCCCGGGCGGTGAGCCCCGAAGCCGTTACTTCCTGAGCCAGGCCACGGGCTTTTTCCAGATCGCGACCCCAGATGATGACTTCGTGGATCGGGCGAACGGCACGGTGCGCCTCAATCAGATTTGGAGCAAGGACACCATTGCCGACCATGGTGAGCACCTGGCTTTCTGCTCTGGCAAGATAAGAGGCTGCCAGGGCCGAAGCTGCTGCTGTCCGGCGGGCAGTCAGGGTTTTTGCTTCGATCAGAGCGCTGGGGGTGCCGGTTTCGCCGTCAAACAGGATATAGATTCCCTGAATTGCGGGCAGGTTTTTTTTACCATTTTCAGGGCTGACAGTGACCAATTTGACACCAACAGCTTTGCCTGATTCCCAGGCTGGCATGAGCAAAAGAGTTGATTCACGCTGTCCACCAGGCTGTTCCATATCGTGATGGTGCCGTTGGGGAACGGTAATGTTGCCTTTGAATGCCGTGTTCAATGCTTCAATGAGCGAGGGGAAATCGAGGGTTTCTGTTACCTGTTGAGCGCTGATATTCTGCACGACATGTCCTGTAATCTGGATTGGATACAATATCCGAAACCTACCCTCTTTACAGACCAAGAGCAAAATAAATCACGGAAAGATTTGTAGGGGAAATATCTCCGCTAGGCCTTTCAATCAGGCAGATACAGAAGATGTGTCGCGGCCGACCCCTTTTGCTGCTGTTCTCCTTTCCTCTCCACTGTTGAAAACAGGGGTCATTAATCAGGAGGAAAGCAGACCTTGAGATTTTGCTGCAGTTGAAGTTTTTTCAGTCGCTGCTGACTCCAACTTCTGGTTTTTTTCCTGCGCCCGCGACAGATCCCGCTGTAGATCCAGCGCGCGCCATTCGGCTTGGCGGGCTTTTTTCCGCGAGGTGCTGGCGGATAGCCAGGCAAGCAGGACGCCGATCAAAAGACCGACGCCCAGCGAGATAAGAATGATCAGATATAGCGGGTATTGCAGCTGGATGCCAAAGGGCCAGATCTCAAGAGTGACATCTTCACGATTGCTTACGGCAAAGACGAGAATGGCCAGCGTTATTGGTGCTGTCAGAACCCAGCTAAAGCGTTTCACTTGGATAACCTGCTTCCGTTTTATTCAGAATCAACGCCGCCGTTCAGACGTTCGCGGAGTTGCTTGCCTGTTTTGAAGAAAGGAATGTGTTTTGAATCGACTTCGACAGATTCCCCGGTGCGCGGGTTTCTGCCGACACGGGCATCACGGTGTTTAACAGAAAAAGCGCCAAATCCCCGGAGCTCCACTCTGTTGCCCTCAGCCAGCGCATTTGTGATCTCGTCAAAGATCGTTGTGACAATCCGTTCAACATCCCTGTGATAGAGATGTGGATTTTGTTCTGCAATGTGCTGAATGAGCTCTGACTTGGTCATCCCTTACGTCTCCCTGTAGCTGTTTTCGAGCTTTTGTACCACCCGTTCCCTCAGCCCGGTTTTATTTCGGCTTTTGTTCGTCTTAAACTGTTGTGCCGTCGAGTCTGAAAGCCTGTCTTTACCAAGGGTGCCAGAGCTCGAAAAATCCGTCAAGTCTAACCCCTTAAGAATAAAGCATTTCCTTGTGCCATTCTGCCTGTTTAATTTTTAAATAGATACAAAAAAGGCCCGGTGCGTGAACACCGGGCCTTTTTAATTACCGAAGGGTTCGGCTTATTTTTTATCTTCAGCCGCACGGGACAGGGCTTCGCCGAGGATATCGCCGAGGCTTGCACCGGAGTCTGTTGAACCGTAATCAGCCATTGCCTGTTTCTCTTCAGCAGCTTCGTACTGTTTGATGGACAGGGCAATTTTGCGGGATTTTGAATCGATGTTTGTAATACGAGCATCGATTTTTTCGCCCACTGCGAAACGGTCTGTACGCTGTTCGCTACGCTCACGGGACAGTTCAGTTTTGCGGATGGCGCCAACAGCACCGTCTGCAATCTGTACTTCGAGAGCGTTATCTGTAACAGCCGTAATGGTACAGGTAACAACAGCACCTTTTTTCAGGCCTTCGACAGAGCCAGCAAAAGGATCAGAGCCAAGCTGCTTGATACCGAGGCTGATGCGCTCTTTCTCAACGTCAACGTCAAGAACCTTGACTTTGACCATGTCGCCTTTTTTGTACTCTTTCACAGCATCTTCGCCGGAGAGTTCCCAATCCAGATCGGAAAGGTGAACCATGCCGTCAATTTCACCGGGCAGACCAACGAACAGACCGAATTCGGTGATGTTCTTGATTTCGCCTTCGAGTTCGGCTTCAGCAGGGTGAGTTGCCTGGAATGACTCCCATGGGTTGGAAGAACACTGTTTCAGGCCGAGGCTGATGCGACGTTTGGATTCGTCAACATCAAGAACCATGACTTCAACTTCCTGGCTGGTAGAAACGATTTTACCAGGGTGGATGTTTTTCTTGGTCCAGGACATTTCAGAAACGTGAACCAGGCCTTCGATGCCAGGCTCGAGTTCAACGAATGCGCCGTAGTCAGTGATATTGGTAACGCGACCGACCAGCTTGGCACCCATTGGGTATTTGGCAGCAACGCCATCCCAAGGATCTGTTTCCAGCTGTTTCATGCCGAGGCTGATACGCTGGGTTTCAGCATTGAAGCGGATAACCTGAACATCAACCTGCTGGCCAATGGAGAGGGTTTCGCTCGGGTGGTTGATACGTTTCCAGGAGATGTCGGTAACATGCAACAGGCCGTCAACACCGCCGAGATCAACGAACGCGCCGTAATCAGTGATGTTTTTAACAACACCCTGAAGAACCTGACCTTCGGAGAGGTTGGCAACCAGCTCGGAACGCTGTTCTGCACGGGTCTCTTCGAGAACTGCACGACGGGAAACAACGATGTTGCCACGTGAGCGGTCCATTTTCAG
This sequence comes from Kiloniella laminariae DSM 19542, assembly GCF_000374005.1. Classification (GTDB taxonomy): domain Bacteria; phylum Pseudomonadota; class Alphaproteobacteria; order Kiloniellales; family Kiloniellaceae; genus Kiloniella; species Kiloniella laminariae. The sequence continues at coordinate 363,921 of NZ_KB893134.1, forward strand.
GATCTGGAATGGCTGCGGGTTGCCCATAAGCGGAGAAACGTCGCGTACCGGACGAATGTCAACCTGGCTGCCTGGCAGGAAGGCCACGGCGCCGGAAAGATCAACAGTGAATCCACCTTTAACACGACCAAAGATAACGCCATTAACGCGCTCGTTGTCGTTGAAGGATTTTTCAAGCTGTGTCCAGGCTTCTTCGCGTTTGGCTTTGTCGCGGGAGATCATAACATCCCCGGTCTTGCTTTCCATACGCTCGAGGTAAACTTCTACCTCATCCCCAACTTTAAGTTCGGGAGCCTGACCCATGTCAGCGAATTCTTTAAGTGCAACGCGGCCTTCGGATTTGAGGCCAACATCGATTACGGCAACATCACCTTCGATGGCGATGATCATGCCTTTGAGTACGTTCCCTTCGAGACGCTCGGACTGACCGAGGGATTCGTCTAGAAGATCGGCAAAACTTTCCATAGCTGCTTCAGCCATTGGTTAGAGTTCCTTTCAAAATATTGCACTATTCAGGCCGGCCGGTTTTTCCGGCGGTCTACCCAGGACCATCCCGGGCTAGTCATTTATACTGTCTGACAGAAAAACCAGGACTGTAACAAAACACCAGAAGGCCTGTCAGAGTGAGAGACGCTCTTTAATAAGCTGTCTTGCCACCTTGAAGGCCCTGTCGGCATCCATGTCACTGGTGTCCAGTATCACCGCATCATCAGCAGCCCGCAGGGGTGCCGTGTCACGATTACGATCCCGCTGATCACGTTCACGCAAATCTGCCAGTACGCGGGCGTATATAGACTCTTCACCGCGCCCTAGCAACTCTTTATGTCGACGCAAGGCGCGGACTTCCGGCGTTGCCGAGATAAAAAGCTTGATTTCTGCATCCGGGCAGACGACCGTTCCGATATCGCGGCCATCGAGAATCGCCCCTAAGTGCCCGTCAGGAGGGGTTTTTGCGAAGTTGCGCTGAAATTCCAGGAGTGCTTTTCTGACTTCCTGATTGGCGGCGACGATAGAAGCGCCCTGGCCAACTTTTTCATCGCGAATGTCTCCCCGGTCAAGATCTTCCGCTGTCAGGGTGTCGGCAACCTTGGCGGCGAGAATCGAGTCGTCCGGGTCACTGCCGCGTTCCAGAATACAGGAAGCAACGGCCCGATAGAGGGATCCCGTGTCCAGATAAGCAAGATCAAGTGATTCGGCCAGACGGCGAGCCAGAGTTCCTTTTCCCGAGGCAACGGGTCCGTCGATGGCGATAACTGGCAAAGTTGTGTCCTTAAAAACCGTGCTGTAGCAAGCGGGAAAGATAAACCCAGCGAGCTGTTCCTGCTATTGATAAATCGGGTCCTAACTGATTCCGGCACCAAGACTGTTCATCAGAGTGGCAAAACCGGGGAAACTTGTATCGATGGCCTCTGCATCCAGAACAGTAACTTTTTGCCGGGCGGCCATCCCCAGAACCAGGAAACTCATGGCGATGCGATGATCAAAATGGGTTGTGATTGTGCCGCCACCAAGAGGAGCATCGCCGTTTCCTTCGACGATGAGAAAGTCTTCGCCCTCTTCGCAGGTCACGCCACAGGCCTTGAGGCCGTTGGCCACGGCGGAAAGGCGATCACTTTCCTTGACCCTGAGTTCTCCCAGGCCATGCATCACTGTTTTGCCCTCGGCAAAGGCAGCGGCAACGGCAAGTACGGGATATTCATCAATCATGGAGGGAGCACGTTCGGCGGGGACGGTGATGCCCTTGAGCTTGCTGGCCCGGATGAGCAGATCTGCGACGGGTTCGCCCGCTTCAGTCCGTTCGTTTTCCAGCGTAATGTCGGCTCCCATTTCCTTGAGGGTAATGTAGATGCCGTTGCGATGCGGGTTCATGCCGATTCCAGGCAGACGCAGTTCTGAACCGGGATTGATCAGGGCTGCGACAGTCGGGAAGGCGGCGGATGACGGGTCGGAAGGAACAAGCACATCGGCGGCAACCAGTTCCGGCTGTCCGACGATTGTGGTTTCTCTGCCCTCTTTGGTCTGAACAACCCGGACTTCAGCACCAAAGTGACGCAACATCAACTCGGTGTGGTCGCGGGTATGTTCTGTTTCGATTACAGTGGTTTCACCCGGTGTGTTCAGGCCAGCCAGGAGGATACAGGATTTCACCTGGGCCGAAGCCATGGGAAGCTTGTATCTGATCGGCATGGGAGTTGTTGCACCGCGTACCATCAGGGGCAGGCGCTGGCCGGAACGGCAGGAGACCTGCGCGCCCATTTCAGCCAGCGGGTCGGCAACGCGTCCCATCGGGCGTTTGCGCAGGGAGGCGTCACCGGTCATGAAAGTGGTGATTGGGTGACTGCCGAGAATCCCCATCAGCAGCCGGGCAGAGGTCCCGGAGTTCCCCATATCCAGAACATCTTCCGGTTCGCAGAGCCCCCCGATTCCGCGCCCCTCAACGTGCCAGACGCCGTCATCATCCCGGTGGATAGTGGCGCCCAAAGCGGCCATGGCTTTTGCCGTGGCGAGGACGTCTTCTCCTTCAAGCATGCCAAACACTCTTGTCTCGCCGACAGCCAGGGCACCGAACATCAGGGAACGGTGGGAAATGGATTTGTCGCCTGGAACTTTAAATGTTCCTTTTAGCGAGCCGCAAGGAGTAGAGGACAACGACGAATGGCGAGTCATTTTTGCTTCCGTAATTTCTGTTCGATGGATTCATCAGATGGTTTGCATTTCTGTGAATCGGAAAGGCCTGCCCTGTTATCTCTGATACAGAGCTTGAAAGGCTGTCCCTTTGTTTTGTTGACTGTTCCCTGCTGGAGCCGGGCATTTCACCGTCCTCTTAGCATAGGATAACAGGCTTTTACCAGAGCAAGATCATTTGGAAGCTGTCGTTTTTCTCCGAGATAAGTGACTTGAAACTGTCCTGTTGGGCTCCTGTTACAAAATAATTATTTTTTCATAGAAAGCGAATGTTCCTTCACCCTTTGTTGACAGTCTGCGGTGATCATGGCAAAGGCAATTTATCAAGACTATTTTTGTTACCAAAGCGGACTTAACGACTGGAGGATCTGGCTGTGAGTAAGCCGGAATGGGGTAAGAAACATACCTGTCATAGCTGTGATGCTAAGTATTACGATTTTCGAAAATCACCTGTCATCTGCCCGAAGTGCGGTGTTGAGTTCGACCCGGAAGGTGGACGTAGCCGTCGCGGTCGTGCTGCCAAGGCAAAAGCGGAAGCCGTTGTTGCGGCCACTGAAGACGATGACGATATCCTTGTAGATGAGGATTCAGATTCCTTTCCGGATGATGAGGAGCTTCTGAATCTCGACGATGACGATAACGTCGATGATGATGATGAAGATCTTCAGACGGTTAGCGGCAAGTCAGGCGGGATCAGCGACGATTAATTCCCGCTGTTTTCCATGAGATGATTTTTATCTGTTCAGGAGAGATTTTTCTCTTGCCAAGAGGGTAAAGACATCATATTTTCCGCCGCATCCGCAAAAGATGTGGCGGATAAAAGGGGCCATAGCTCAGCTGGGAGAGCGCTTCGCTGGCAGCGAAGAGGTCAGGAGTTCGATCCTCCTTGGCTCCACCATCAAAACCCACCGCCTAAAGCGGTGGGTTTTGTCTTTTTGGCGTTGTTTCTCAAACCCTTCACTTTCCTTTTGTTTTTCACACAAGGTGGTTCAGCCTACGGGCAACAATTCCGCTTCTATGCCGCACGCCAGCTGTTGCCACGTGCAGGGGTAATCCCTTCTGTTTTGCAAAGAAGGCACAAGAGCTGATCAATGAAGGCTTCAGCCCTGCGGGACAGAGATTGCCGCGAGGGGTAAAGCAGATAAATCGGCTTTGAAGGAAGCCGATAATCTGGCAACAGCTGTTCCAGAACTCCCTGCTCAATCTGGTTCTGAATCAGAACCCTTGGGAATTTGGTAAAACCGATTCCCCGGTACAGGGCATTAAGAATAACGTCAGTATTGTCAAAGATGAAGGAGGTTGCCACCTCTGCGGAATAGTTTTTTCCTTGCCGTATCAGCTCGAGATTTTTGGTAGTGTCTTCGCGATAGCGTATCATCTGCAGGCCGGTCAGATCAGCAGGAGCCCGGGGATTACCATGAGTTTTAACAAAATCCGGCGAGGCGACGAGGACCAGGTCGAGATCTCCGATCTTGCGCGCGACGCCTTCGGATTTGCCCAGGGCGCCAACCCGGATTGCAAGATCAAAGCGATCCCTGACCAGATCCATTAGCAGATCATTGAGCTTAAGAGTGATATCAAGACCCGGATACTTTGCCTGCATGTCAAAGACAATCGGGGCGATAAGTTTCTGTCCGATTGCGAGCGGCGCAGTAATTCTCAACTTCCCGGACAGACTATTGTCAAGACTCCCAAGATTCTCTTCCAAGATATTCAACTGATCAATAATCGTATTGGCGGATTGATAAACCAATCTCCCGGCCTCGGTTGGCCGGACTCCGCGTGAGGTCCGGAAAAGCAGTTCCTTGCGGAGTTTGCTTTCAAGAAGGGTGATTTGCTGGCTGGCGGCAGGTTGGCTGATTCCAAGCAGCTTTGCTGCTGCGGAGAGTGATCCACCATCAATAGCGGCAATGAGCGTTCTGAAGAGATGAAGTTGATCCATGGTTCCGCGCTATAAGTATTCGTTATATCGACTATAGCCAAAAGACCCCTGCCCTGCCACCGAATAGTTCCGATATTAAGGGGGTAATTATCGCAAGAGAGATCTTGGTTGATAAGTCGCTCATTTATAAAACATGGAGTAGAAACAATGACATTGACCAGAAGAAATCTGTTGCGGGGGTCTTTGAAAGCAGTTGGTGCTGCCGCCGGAGTTACGGCGGGGGCGGGGCTTTTGTCCTCTGTTGCAGGAGAGAGGTCTCTGATCGGATCAAGTTTTGCAGCGGCACCGAGCGCAGCGGTTCAGACTGCCGGTGTTTACCGTTTTACGGTAGGGACATTGGAAGTGACTGCGTTGCTTGATGGATATTTTGATGCAGACCCGTCCTTGGTTCCGGAATTTGACCGGCAAGTCGTGGACCAGCTGTATCAGGCACAATTCCGAGATTTACCGGGAGAAAAAGTGCGAATCGGAGTGAATTGTTTTGTTATTAATACAGGCGACAAGCTGGTGCTGGTTGATTCTGGAACTGCCGATAAGTATGGCCCAACGATGGGAAGGCTCCCTGAAAATTTGCGTGCTGCAGGGATCGCACCGGAATCTATCGACGCTATTCTTATCACCCACATGCACATTGATCACATCTCGGGGATCTCCTCGATCGATGGTAAAGCACTGTTCCCCAATGCCGAGCTGATTGTTCACAAGGCCGACTGGGATTACTGGCATGATGATGGTGCTATGGCTAAAGTTTCTAAAACCATGCAGGACATTTCGCTGCATTCCCGCGCAATGGCTTTACCCTACAAAAAAAGGCTGACCCTGATTGAAAAAGACGGGGAAATTCTACCAGGGATCGAGGCCATGGCCCTGCCAGGCCATACCCCTGGCCACACTGGTTTCCTGTTGCGGTCTGCCGGGCAGGAAGTGTTGATCTGGGGGGATGTTATCCACTTCACAGCACTGCAGTTTGCCCGTCCGGACTGGCGCGTTGTGTTCGATACAGACATGGACCAGGCCGAGCAGACCCGCCGCCGGATGCTTGACCGGGTTGCTGCGGATCGCGTTGCTGTTCTTGGCAGTCACCTCGACTTTCCCGGACTGGGGCATGTCGCGCGCGAGGGGGATAATTTCAGATACATTCCCTCGACCTGGCAGTATCAGGTCTAAATTACATTTGCTCTTTGAGCGAAGCTGATATCAGGGGCGGGAGAGGTTTCCCGCCCCTGTCAGTTGCATGCACTGTAATGTTGTCGAGAGATGAAATCGCTGTTTCGATCTCTGCCTGGCTGAGGAAAGAAAACCCGGTGGAGAGTGCATCAGCTGTCGTGGCGTCAGGAGCAACAACAGTGAGGGTCAGATATGGCAACGCCCTTTTTGCTGCTGTCGGGTCGAGCAGGTGTGTTGTTCCGTCGTGAAAGGCGGTCCCGAGAGAGGCCGAGGTGGCTACCGCCTCGCCAGGACGCAGGCTGAGCGAGAAGAGCTTTTGCGTGGCAGGGTCCGGTGCGGCAACACGGATCGACCAGTCTCTCTGATCCGGATGCTGGCCCAATGCGCGGATTTCACCGAGGTTTACAAGGCAGTTGTCATAGCCTTCAGCGACAAGCATCCGGGTAATTTTGTCGGTGATATACCCCTGGGCAATACCGTTGAGCGTGATGGCCATGCCTTTTTGGGCAAAAGAAACCCGGTGTTTCTGCAGATTCAGTTTTTGATAATCGACCAATTCGTGAACTGACTGCTCCAGTCTCGGGAAAGAGCTGCGGGGGAAGCGATCTGCCTGCATATGAAGATCCCAGAGCGGCTGGACCGTGATGTCGAAGCTTCCATCCGTCAGCCGGGAAAAATACCGGGCCTGTTCGAGCAGCTCGTAAAATTCGGGTGAGGGGTTCGCTATCTCTGCTGCCCGGTTCAGGCGGGAAATTTCTGATCGGCTGTCATAGAGGCTGAAAATTTTCTCGAGCCGTTTGATTTCGTTAGCCAACTTCAGAGCGAGTTTTTCTGAATCTGGTCGCCGCGGCAGGATAATCTCGGCTTCTCCACCAAGTGCCCGCCCGTGCCAGCGGTGCAGATCTGCTGCTGCACGTAATCCGGAAACGGGCAGAGCGCTGACAAGAGAGGCAGTGGCTGCGATCTGCAGGAAACGTCTTCTGTTCAGGGGAGAGCGCATGACGGGCACCTTGCTGATAAGTGTTTAAAATCGTCTGTCATTGAAAGCCGGAAAGATCCGGGTTATCGGGAATATCGACCATGCCCAGAACATAGTCGCTGGGTATATCGTCCAGCGCGACAATGCGCCCGCCGTTCTGCTGGATAAAATCCCGGGCCGCTGAGGAACTTGAAAAGGGGATCACGGCCGGGGCTCCCATGCCGCCGCGTTGCTGACTTTCGATCACGAGCGTCGCCTGTTCCAGGGCAATCCAGGGCCCGGAGTCCGGGTGGTTCCAGTCGGCCTTGGCCATATCAGTCACATAAATGGCCGTAATCTCGTTATTTTCGTCAGGCAGACGCAGAAACCCGACAGCATCTCGTGTGGCGGCAAACCACAGCGGGGTATCTTTGCCAAGAAGGTGAATCTGGGCCTTGGGGCCGGGATGCCCGGCTGCGGTCATGCCACAGAAATAACTCTGGTCTTCCGAGGTCATGGTCGCTGGATCCGGACGTTTAGCTTCTTCCTGGTCAAAACAGCCAGCAAGAAGAACGGTGCCCAGAAACAGACTGAGGAATTTGGGCAGAAAGTGATAAAGAGCAGATGAGAAAATCATAGTTCTCTCCGCGAAAAGAGAAAGCCCGAGATGGTGAAGGGGATCATGATCCAGGCGTTCAGGGCAGCCAGGGCAAACCAGGGTGGCAGGATTGCCCGGCCAGCAATGGAGGACATGCCTGAAAGGGCTGCGGTACTGTCAAACCCGGTGAGGTTGAGCAGGCGGAAAGAATCGGCCGGGTTGAACAGCAAAAGCAGATTAACCAGATCGGCCTTCAGGGTTTCTCCCTGATCGACCACAAGGATACCCAGAACGGCCATGTCGTAGAGCAGAACAAAGAAAAGCCAGACAGCGACAGCGAGGCCGATGGCTGTGGCCCGCTCTTTTACAACGACGCTGAGAAGATATCCCAGCGAGATAAAAGCGCTGCCGAGCAGGACGGTTGAGCCGATTAATCCGGCAAAGGCCGCCCAGTCCTGTGCCGAGGTGGATTCTGCGCTCGCGGCAATCAGAACCCCCGCGGAACCATAGCCAACAATGGTGGCGAGAGAGAGAATAAAGCTGTGGCCCAGAAACTTGCCAAAGATCAGCTGCCACCGGCTGACTGGATAGGTCATGAGCAGCAGCATGGAGCCGCGCTCTATATCCCCGACGATGGTGTCATAGGAGAGCATCAGGGCAATGAGAGGAACCAGAAAGACAGAAAGGCTTGCCAGGCTGATGACGGTAACCTGCATCATGCTGGCTCGTACACTGCCCACGGGAGCAGTTCCGACAAAGGCGAGGCTGAGGGCTAGCAGGGCAAGCAGGGCGGTTGCCGCAAGAATCCAGCGGTTGCGCAGGGCATCTTTGAACTCTTTTCCGGCAATGGTCCAGATGGCGTTCATCTCAGGCCTCCTTTCTGGTACTGAAGACAGCATAAAGCTGGTCGAGAGAACTGTTGGAAAGCTCGATATCCTCAACAATGGAACCGAGTTCTCCGAGATGGCGCAGCAATAACATTTTTGCCTGTGGCGGACATTCCAGTTCAAGGTGACGGCCATTGAGGCGGGTGATCTGTGCCTGGTGTTTGCGCAAGGGAGAGGCAATCTTATCGGCCATGCCTTCCTTGACGGTAATACGAATGTTCAGGGGAAGCCCGGCGCGTTCGCGCAGTTGCTCCAGTGAACCGGAGGCAACAACACGGCCGGAGTTCATAACGGTCACCGCATCGGTCTGGGCTTCGAGTTCGGTCAATACATGCGAACAAAGCAGAATAGTAACGCCTTCCCGGCGCAGGTCCCGGATGATGTCATAAAACTGGTGACGCGCCGCGGGGTCGAGACCCGAAGTTGGTTCATCAAGCAGCAACACGCGGGGCTTGCCAAGCAACGCCTGGGCCAGGCCAAGGCGCTGTTTCATCCCCTTGGAGTAGGTTTTGAGGCGCCGATCAATCGCCGCGCCCAAACCGACAGTTTCCATCAGTTCAAAACAGCGTTTGTCACTCTCGTGTTTAAGCCGGGCATAAAAACGAATCAGCTCCCGGCCTGTCATGTTTGGCTCGAAAGAGACGTTTTCGGGCAGGAAGCCAATTCCTTCGCGTCGGTTAAACGCGTCCCGGTCGCAGGGATCCTTGCCCAGAATGGTCAGGTTGCCTGCTGTTGGTCTGATTAATCCAAGGATCAGTTTCATTAGCGTTGTTTTACCCGCGCCATTGTGACCGACCAGAGCCATAAGGCAGCCTTCGGGAACAAAGAGATCAACATCGCTTACCGCCTTGTGAGAGGGGTACCACTTGCTGACCTGATTGAGAGAGATGCTGTTGCTGTCTGTCATTGAAAGGGCGCCTTTGTGGCAGGAGGNTTTTCATCTGGCCCGGAGATCAGGAGGGCAGAAATTTCGGGCGGAGTCATCAGCGGGGCGCTGTCATAGACTCCTCCGGGTTGCAGCGAAGGGAACTGGGATTGTGACCAGCGCAGAATTTCGAGTGCGGGTGAATTGATCAGGAGCTTGGCCGAGGGATAGGCCCAGATCACATGGTCGAGCACATCGTTCGGGCGATAGACACTGTCGGCAATACCGTCGCCATTGAGATCAAAAGACGGGTTGTCGCTCCAGTAATTTCCCCGGTTGTTTTCAGACCAGTCGAGACTGCGGGTTCCGACATATTTGACCTGGTGCTGATTGTTGATAAAGGCATTTTCAGTGACGAAGTTTCTTTCCGAGCCAGCGGTGAAGTGGATGCCGATTTCGCAGCCTTCAAAATGGTTGCGGCGAAAACGGTTTTTGCTGGAATTATAGATGAACACACATTTCACGCCGCCATTCTGTACCTGGTTGCCTTCGAAAAGCGACTGGTTGGCGTAGTTCAGGGCAAAGCCATGTTCCCGGTCATTGATCGAGTGATTGTTTTTTACCGTGAGTTTTTTTGAAAACATCAGGGCAAAGCCAACATCGTTTCCCCGCGAAACATTTCCGGAGACCTCGCTGTCGTTGGTATACATATAATGGATGGCAAAACGGGTTTGTTCGAAAGTATTGTTTCGAAATATGTTGTTCTTGCTGGTGTTGGTGAAGATACCATCGCGGCCATAGCGCACGGTGTTGCCTTCAACCACAGAACCGGGAGAATTCCAGATCTGGATGCCATTGCCCCGGTCATTGACCTGCAGGACTTTCAGCCCCTCAATCAGGTTGTTTTTCACCCCGGCCTGCTTCGGTCCCCAGAGGTAGACCCCGATCAGATTATTCTGAAGGTGATTGTTCTCGACCCGGCTTCCGTGGGCTGATTTGCTGACAAAGATGCCTGAATCCTGACGGGAGAGATCCTGACCCGAATTGATGATCTTCAATCCGGATATAACGGTGTTGGGGGCCAGAATCTCAATGGTATGGCCTTTAGTCTGTCCGTCAATAATGGCCCCGGTTTCGCCTTGAAGCGTGATGCTCTGCTCAATCAGGACCGGGCCGTTGTACGTGCCTGGAGAAAGAATGATTTTGTCGCCGTCGCGGGTTTTCTCCAGAACCTCTGTTAAGGGAAGAGATTCTGGAGAGACCCGAAAAATCTCGGCCTGGCTCCCCCCAGGAAACCCAAGCCCTAGCAGACAGCAGCCAAGGGCAAGGACGCTGCGGCAGGAGAGGGTTTTTCCGGGGAGAGCACAGGACATGATTTTCACTCTGTTAATTGAGTTGATCAGGCTGGTTCAACCAGCATCCGGCCGCGCATCTCCATGTGGAGCGCATGACAGAACCACTGACAATAGAACCAGTGCACACCAGGCCGATCTGCAATAAAGGTCGCAGAGGCGGTCTGTTGCGGGCTGATTTCAAAGGCGATGCCATAGTTGGCAAGGGTGAAGCCATGGGTGAGATCCTCGACGTCATCCAGGTTGGTGATGACGATTGTCACCTCGTCCCCCTGCTTGACGGTGAATTTCTCAAGGCTGAACTCCGGCGCTACCGAGTTCATATAGACCCGTACCTTGTTGCCATCACGAATAACATCCTGACAATCTTCAGGATCAACCCCGTCCGCCTTAGCCATGGCAATGGTATCGGCAAAGGTCGGATCGTCTCGTTTGTAGATGTGTGCAGGGTTCACAACAGAGCGATGCACGATGATACAGTCATGGGGCTCGGCAAAGGTCGGGCCGTCATGAACGATTTTCATCTCATCACCGGAAATATCAATAAGCTGATCGTTTTCCGGTTTCAAAGGGCCGACATTGATGTAGCGGTCTTTTGAAAATTTGTTAAGTGTAACCAGCCACTTGCCATCTGCTTCGGAACTTTCCCCCATAGAGGTATGGTTGTGCCCGGGTTGGTAATGTACATCCAGCTTTTGAACGATAGGATCGACCTCCTCCCCTTTGTAGGCGCGAATAGCTTTATCCAGGTCCCACTTGCAGATCTGACTGTCGAGGAAAAGCGTGGTGTAGGCATTGCCCCGGTTATCAAAGGCTGTATGCAGAGGGCCCAGACCAAGCTGCGGCTCGGCGACAATGGCTCCCCTTGGTTCGATTTTGCCTTCAAAAACGTCATCAAGCAGCTCGACATCAATCACGGAAACGGTCGGAGACAGCTTGCCATTGACGACAATGTGGCGCTTGTCGGGGGAGGCATTCACACCGTGCGGGCTGTTTGAGATCGGAATATAGGCTGTCAGAGGTGATCCCTTGCGGCCATCAACCACCGGCACGCCACCTTCGTAGACCTCGTAGTCTCCTTTTGCCACGGCCTCTTCAATACGTTTGATATTGAAAACAACCGCGTGATCCTGTTCCGAAGAGGACATTTCGGCAAGGTTGACGCCTTCTTCCGAATTGTAACAGGAAGCAATGGCATATTTACCCTGATAATCTGCATCGACGTTATCAAGGTTGCCGCTAACCTTGACCTGCCATTTGACTTCCATCGTGTCGCCATCAATCGCACTGAAAATCGCGACGTATTTGCTCGGGTCATCCAGAACAGACCCGTCATTTGGCAGGGGAATCCGGTGTTCACCATTGGCAAAGATATATCCGGTACGTGGATATCTTTGCGGGCGTAAACCGTGAATGTCGGATGCATTCGGGATTTCGATAATCTTGTCGACTTTCATGATATCGCAGCGAACACGAGCCACACGTGTGTTTGCTTTGTCATTCATAAAGATATAACGGCCATCATAGGCCCCGTCCGTGAAGGACATATGGGGATGATGCAGATCTCCGTTCATATAGTCTCCGCCACGGGTTTCCAGAAACTTTCTGGTTTTTGGCAAGAGATTTTCGGTCAGAATTTTTTTGCTTTCATTGGTCACGCCCCAGCCGGTTGCTGAACAGCGGTTGAATACAGGTATGCGCATGAATTCACGCATGGATGGAACACCCATAATACGCAATTCACCAGCCTGGCCTGAGGACCAGAAACCGTAGTATTCATCCAGTTGCCCTGGTTCAACCGAAGCCGAATTACCGCTGGAAGCCTGGGCCGCTTTGGGGAGACCGTTGATGGCAGTGGCTCCTGCTGCTGCTCCGACACCGGCGATGGTGGCCAGCTTGGCGGAACCGCCAAGCAGGTCTCTTCTGGACAGGCCTTTATTTTCAGACATGTCTGTGCTCCTCTTTAATGTGCCGGCCTGTCGCTTGTCTCACCACTCAACAGGTCTGGCGTGCAGTCCCCCCTATGGGGACGGTTCTGCTGCTTCGGGCTTGTTGCCCGGAGCAGCTCTGTCCTCGCTGCCTGGATTTTTTTGATTTCGGGCAGGGTGAACAGATTGTTTCTTGTCGTCTGCGTTATCTGTGCCGATAAAATCGGGAATTTCAGCCGCAGGGCAGCCGCCCTTGATCAGGTTTGCACTTTTGCTTTGCATATCCTGAAGCCGTTCGCTGCGTTTGCGTTTCTGTACCATTGGCGGGCAGCGGTGGTCGTCATGATAGACAACCTGGCAATGCAGACAGTACAGGCATTCGTTCGGATTGATTTCACCTGTGGGATGAATTGCCTGGACCATGCATTCCTTGGCGCAGGTCTGGCAGGGTTTGCCACAGTCTTTTGGGTGTCGTTTCAGCCATTCGAACATGCGCATGCGCCCGGGTATTGCCAGGGCAGCACCGAGAGGGCAGAGATAACGGCAATAGAAACGTTCAACAAACAGTCCGGCGGCCAGCAGGCTGACGGCAAAAAGCACCCAGGGCCATTCGCGGACAAACTTGAGAATGATGGCTGTCTTGAAAGGTTCAATCTCGGCCCAGTGTTCTGCATCTTGCAGGGAATAGAGCGAGAGGCCGAACAGCGCGAGGAAGATGATATATTTCACTGGCCAAAGACGTTCGTGCAGTCCCCATGGCAGCTCGAACTGTGGCACCCGACAGCGTTTGGCGATCTGGTTTAAAAGCTCTTGCAGTGCGCCAAAGGGGCAAAGCCAGCCGCAATAGGCACCGCGGCCCCAAAACAGGAGAGCACCGGCAACGGAGAGCCAGAGCAGGAAAATCATCGGTTCCATCAGGAAGTAGTTCCAGCTGAAATCCGTCAGTAACGCGTTGAAAAAAGTAAGGACGTTGACAACAGAGAGCTGGGCCTGAGCATAAAATCCGACAAAAAACAGGGTAAAGGTCAGGAATGAATTTCGGGTCCAGACGAGCAGTCGAGGGTGCTTGACCAGCCAGTCCTGAAAAAAGAAAATTACTGTGAGGACAGCCAGTGCCAGAGACAGGGCGACAATCTCCAGCTGCTTCAGGTCCCACATCCGTTTCCAGAGCGCAATCCGGCTGGCATCTTCAGAAAGATCAGCCTGGCTCTCTTGAGAAGCGACAGTGTCGGGAACGGCTGTAGCCAGTTTTTCAACTTTGACATAGCTGCCCGGCAGGTCATAGCTCAGATCAAAGGCAAGAAATACTTTCTTGATTGCCCCGACTTCACGGTTGGCCAGGAGTTCGATTCTGAAGGTTTCAGCCGGGTTGAAAGGAACGTTGGTCGGGATTCTGAAAATACCAATTTCCTTGAAATCCGGAGTGCCTTCTGCTTCGAGATCACCAATACGAGTATGAAGTTTATCGCGGAAGCGAACACTGTTTTCGCCCTGGATCAATTGAAAGCGGTCAAAGATCCCGCCACGGACATAACCAGAACCCTTGAAAGAATATCTGCCGTTGGCAAAAATCATGACGGCTTCCTGACCGGGTTCCAGACTGGCAAGCAGGTTCTGGTATTCGGCTTCACCAAGCAGGGTTCGGCCGATGACGGGAACGGAAACCGGAGCAAGGTAAAGATCAATATATATTTCTTCCGGGTCGCCCTTTTCCGGCCTTTGGGCGGCAATGACATTACCGGATTCGGCGAAGGCTGCGTTGATTTCATCAAGCGTAATAACCCGGTGCCTGATCGCGCCGTTGCCAAGCAGAGTATCCCAATCGACCGGGGTTGTCTGGGTTCGGTCCACTGTCCGACGTTCACTCGGCCCTTGCGCGGGGGCAGCAGCTAGCCCGCCCAGACCGATGTGACGGGCAAACTTGATGGCAGAGCGAAAAATTGAATCCTCGATCACCATGATGGTGACTGTGGCGCCGCTGATCATATCCACTTCACCGGCATCCCGTCCTTTGCCGGTACGGGCAACAGCATCAATACCGCTGTAACCCGCCATGAAGTTGGTGATCTTTTTTTCCGGAATACCTATCAGAACGATGGGTTCGCTGTGCTTTACCAGTTTTGTGCCGGTAATTGTGCCCTTGAGATCAATGCCGACCATGACGTGAATGGGTTTACCGGAATAGCCTGTTGCATTGACAAAGTCGGTGTTGAGGTAGGCAAAACCGACCTCCTCGCCATCTGCAATGATTTTGGCGTAGGGAGGTGTCGCGGCGACGGGTTCGAGTTTGCTGGCTCCGGGGAAAAGTTCTTCTGCGGTGATCTTGCTGCTATATTTGGCAAAATTCCCGGACTGACCCGCGTCGTTTGCGCTTTTGGCCAGACCTGTGGTGCTGAGAAAAAAATATAAAAAGAGGACCACAAGCAGGGAAGCCAGGGTATGGAGCAGGACGGCGCCTTGTGAGAAAGCGGGCGTTAGGGCGACGGCGTTTGGACCGCGCTGTAAAGTTCTGGTATCCTGAGCCCACGCCTTTTGGTCTGGCACGCGACAACTCCCTTCGCATCCATTAAGTCCTGACAAGGGGATCTTCTGCCTGTCGAAGGGGGCTGCCCTTGATGTAGGTCAATAAACAGAAAAAAGATGTGATTAAGATAGATGTTATGTGAGCTAATCGCGCTTGGGGACTGGTTAAGAATTAGTGTGGTACAGTTTCTCAAGGTTGGATGAGTGTGTCTGGATGAGCCGGAAAAACCTTGATCTGAAATAAGTGTTGGACGGGAAGCTGATATTGTCTGCATGTGAGAAACGGGTTGTTGCTGCATTCGTTATCAGGCGGTTTTCTGATTGTTATTGTATCTTTTTTCTGTTGCTGACTCTGGTTTTTCTTGTGTTGAGTTTTCCGGTTCGTGCCCAAGAACCAGTTCAGACCCAAGGCGATGTGATCAATTTTGTCACTCTGGATCACCCGCCCTAAGGGTATTTTTCCAGTGCGGGCGAGCCCGAAGGTTATCTGTTTGAAATTACCAACAGTCTGATGGAAGAAGCTGGAGTAGCAGGAACCAATTCTGTTCTTCCAACCTTGCGGCTTTTCAAGGCTCTTGATGAAGGGGCCGCGAGCTGTGCCATTCTTGCCCGGGTTCCTATTCCTGAAGCCCGGTATGACAAGCTTGCGCCTATCGGCAAGGATATTCAGCTGGGTGCCATCCCGAAAAAATCGGTTCTATTGGAAAAGTATGAAGATCTGGTCGGTTTAAAAATTGCGGTGCCGAGAGGCGTTTTTGTCGGTGACCCCTTTGATCATGATATCAGATTGAAAAAAATTCTGACCGATAGTTATGATCTGAGTAGTGTCTTGTTCAAATTTGACCGGGTTGATGCTGTTGTTGGAGCCTATGACAGCCTGCTTTTTAATATGCAGCGGGCGGAAATAGAGCCGGAAAGAATTGGTCTTCCCCTGATTTTTTCTTCCGCGCCCATGTGGGTGATGTGTCAGCCGGGGAAGGTTTCTTCTGATCAGAGAGCCCGCTTGATCACGGCAACAGAGAGACTGCGCAGCAATGGCACGATTGCCAGAATCATCAAAAAATATCTTCAGGCTGATCCGGCTCTGTAAATCAGGAGAATCTGGCTCAGGAACGCAGGCTGCCTGAAAGAACAAGCTGAGTAAGCTGATCAAGGATTTCCCGTAGATGCGGACGAAGGAGATCAGCCTTGGCCTTGTCGTAGTCAAAGGGGAGCTGTTCCCTTGCCAGATGGGTTGTCTGGGTCAGTTCCATCTGGATTGCGTGAATTCCTGTTTTGGGTTGCCCGTAGTGGCGTGTGGTCCAGCCGCCCTTGAAGCGTCCGTTAAGGACAGTCGTGAATCCTTCGGCTTTTTGACAAATATCTTTAACGACCTGTTCAATCAGGGCGTGGCAAGTCTCGCCATGATTGGTGCCGATACTAAAATCAGGCAGTTTGCCGTCAAATAGAAAAGGAATATGCGAGCGGATGGAGTGGCAGTCATAAAGAATGGCTGTGCCATGAAGCTGGCGAACCCGTTCCAGCTCAGTGGCAAGTGCTTCATGATACGGACTGTGAAACAGAGTGCGTCTGCGTTCGATTTCATCAGCATCCGGTTCCTGGCCAGCAAGATAGATTGGCTGGTTATCAAAGTCGGTGAGCGGGCAGAGACTTGTCGTGTTCTGGCCGGGATAGAGGCTGACCCCGCCGGGATCACGATTGGCATCAATGGCGTAGCGATGGAAATTGGCTTTGACGATTGTTACTTCCGGTAACAACCCGCTGTAGAGCTGGTCTATGTGCCAGTCGGTGTCCGTCAGCATTTTCCCGGTTTGATTCAGCTTTTCCAGTATATCCGCAGGGAGCCATGTGCCGGTATGAGGCATGCCGAGAACCACCGGACTGCTTCCTCTTGTCACTGTTACAGCAGTTGGGGTCGAGGGATGTGGGCTGGAGGAGGGCATAGGGAATCTCGCTTGCGAACTGGCTTGATTAGGATGAACTTTTTTGTATTATGTCTGCACATAATGTTTTGTCAAGATGATGACCGGGAGAAGCAGAGTGAGACATTTATGGGCTGAACAGGCGCTGACCGACAGAGGCTGGGAAAAAAATGTGCAGGTGACCATCGGGGATGATGGTGTGATTGCAGCTGTGGAGTCCGATTGTCTTGCCAAAGGACAGCGTTGCGGCATTCTCTTGCCCTCGCCGACCAATCTGCACAGTCATGCTTTCCAGCGTGCTCTTGCCGGTATGACAGAAACCCGTGGCCAGGACCCCCGGGACAGTTTCTGGACCTGGCGCAAGCTGATGTACCGTTTTCTGGATCACCTGACCCCCGATGACATCGAAGCCATCACAGGCTTTGTCCAGATGGAGATGCTGGAGGCCGGCTACGCAGCGGTTTGCGAGTTTCACTATGTCCATCATCAGGCTGGCGGTATTGCCTATGAAGATATTGGGGAACTCTCCAATCGCATTGTCGCTGCGACGGCGGAAACCGGGATCGGCCTGACCCTCTTGCCAGTGCTTTACGAACACGGCGGTTGTGATGGTCGTGCCCTTGGGCCCGGGCAAATCCGTTTTGGCAACACCCCCGGGCGTTTCCAGAAACTGTTCGAAGCCGCAGATAAGGCACTTGGTTTCTTGCCAGGTGATAGCCGACTGGGTGTTGCGCCGCATTCTCTGCGCGCTGTCAGTCAGGAAGGACTGACCTTTGCAACCGGGCTGGCCCCGAAAGCTCCGTTGCATATGCATATTGCGGAGCAAACAGCGGAAATCGAGGAAATTCAGGCGGCCTGGGGCAAACGTCCAATGGAATGGCTGCTTGAGAACCATGAAGTCGACAGTCGCTGGTGTTTGATTCATTCAACGCATATGGAGCCGCATGAAACCGAAAAACTTGCCAGATCAGGCGCTGTAGCCGGACTTTGTCCGATTACGGAGTCCAGTCTTGGTGACGGAATCTTCGACGGGGTTCGCTATCTCTCAAATGGAGGAAAATTCGGGATCGGTTCTGACTCCAATATCCGGATTTCCCTGTCTGAAGAACTGCGGACGCTGGAATATTCTCAGCGGTTGCGGGATCGGGGCCGTGCGGTTTTGGCGACAGCCGAGAAATCAACAGGGCGAGTACTGCTTGATGGTGCCGTTCAGGGTGGAGCCCAGGCCGGACAGCGGAACGCGGGAGTTTTGAAAGCAGGGATGATCGCCGATCTTTTTGCTCTGGATGCCAGTGCTGTAGATCTTCTTGGCAAAGAAGGGGATGCACTGCTGGACAGCTATATCTTTGCCGGTGATGACCGCATGATTACGGATGTCTGGTCTGCTGGCCGTCACCTGGTAAAAGAAGGGCGACACATCAAACATGATGCCCTTGTTGCCCGTTACAAAAAGACCATGCAATCGCTTAGAGACAGAGTTTGACAAGGCAGGAAATCAACAGCTGGCAAAGCGTCAAGGCGGAGGTGATGCGCCGGATTGTCGAGCGTGTCTGGTTGCCCGGGGACCAAATCCCCAACGAGGTTGATCTGGCCGAGGAATTCGGTTGTGCCAGAGCCACGGTCAACCGGGCTTTGCGTGAAGTTGCCGAGGCCGGTCTTGTCGAGCGGCGGCGCAAGGCCGGGACCCGTGTTGCGCTGAACCCGACACGCAAGGCAACGCTTGAAATTCCCATTACCCGACAGGAAGTTGAGCAGCGCGGATGGCGCTGGCGTCATGCTATTCTCGAACGGGAAGAAACCTTGCCGCCCGTGGCCGTGACGACAAGGCTTGGTCTGTCCGGGAAGCTGCCGATGCTGCATATTCGTACGCTGCACTATGCGGATAACAATCCCTTTTTATATGAAGATCGCTGGGTCAATATCTCGGCCATCGAAGCAATCCGGGCGGTTGATTTCCTGACCATCGATGCCAATGAATGGCTGGTCCAGAATGCGCCCTTTACCCGTGGGGATATTACGTTTTCTGCAGCTAACGCCACGGAACTTGAGGCCGAGTTGCTAGAGACTAAAGAAGGGGCGGCAATCTTTGTGATCGACCGCACAACCTGGAATGCGGATATCCCGGTTACCCTCGTGCACCTGGCCTATGCGCCGGGATACCGGGTTCATACGGAACTCTGAACAGGGGTCCAGAGGTGTAAAGCTATAGGGAAGCCTGTTCAGGCATGAGTTCCTCGGCAAGAAATTTTCGATAAAAAAACTGAGAAGCTGCGGGCGTCCTGAGACTGTGATTTTTTTGTAGATGCGTTATGTCTGAAACATTAAAGCGTTGCATCCAGTGCCTTGAGCAGTTTTTCTATGTCGTTGGGGCTGGTGTAGTGGACAAAGGAAACGCGCAGGGCCCCGGCTTCCGGGTCGAGGTTCATTCCCTGGAAAAGCCGGTAGGAATAGAAGTGGCCTCCGGCGGCCATTATACCGTGTTTCGACAGTTTTTCAGCAGCGGCGCGGCCGTCCCCTTTAACAACCATGGAAATTGTCGGAGCCCTGTCTGCCGCAGTGTCCGGGCCGAGGAGCCTGATATCGTTGCGTCCGCGGATATATTCGAGGAGAGGCATCATCAGGGCTTTTTCTTGTGCCTGGAAGAGGTCGTGAATCTGGTGTCCTCGTTTTGCCCTGTCCGGTTGATCCTTGAAGTGGTGGGCATGTACCGCATCAAAATAGTCGGCAATACCACCGGATGCAGCAATCTGGGCATGATCCGGTCCGGCCGGGGTGAGGCGTTTGTGGACAAGACCTGCGTTGAAAAAATGCCCCTGGTTGGCCAGGGCATCCCGGGTTTCTTTTCGGACAACCATCAATCCCTGATGCGGGCCAAAGGTTTTATAAAGTGAGAACAGATAAATATCAGCCTCGAGAGCAGTGACATCTGGAAAGCCGTGTCCTGCGTAGGAAACACCATCAACCACTACACGGGCACCAACTGCATGTGCCCGGCGGGTGATTTCTGCAACCGGGTTGACTTGGGCAATAATATTCGAGCAGTGCGGAAAGGTCACCAGTCGGGTTTTGTCGCCAAGAAGCCGGTCGAGGTCTTTGAGATCGAGATATCCTGTTTGGGGGTCAATCTGCCATTCCCGGATGATAATCCCGCTTTCGGATAAACGTCGCCAGGATCCGGAATTGGCCTCGTGATCCTGATTGGTGACAATGATTTCGTCTCCGGGTTGCAAAATTGCCTTAAACGCCTGGGCCAGAACATAGGTGTTCTGGCTGGTGGAGGGGCCGAGATCGATCTCGTCCTCCCCAACATTCAGATAGGCGGCGAGTTTGGCTAGGGCGTGGTCCATCTCCTGTCCGGCCCGTTCGGAGGCAGGGAAGGGATGATAGGGCTGTAACTTGGTTTGCCGATAATAACGGGTCAGGTGTTCAATCACCTGGCTACAGGCATAGGATCCGCCGGCATTCTCGAAAAAGGACCAGTTTTGCAAAGAAGGTTCTTCAAAAGCAGGAAACTGGGCGCGGATAAAATCGAGATCAAGACGGGTCATGACGGGCTCACTGGGCAGGAAAGGGGAAGGTTACTTCTGTCGAGTTTGGATGCAGGAACTTTATCAAACAGTTTTTTCCTGCTTTGCGTCAAGTCATTCTGTCGCCAGAGTTTGCAGCCCCTGTTTACAACCAGAGTTTTATGTATTTACACCAAATGAGAGAATTTATTAATAAAGCTGAAAGTATGATGATCGCTTGCGTTGCATGGTCGCGCGAACAAAAACGCGTGAAAAATCAGGCCCTGATAACAACAGCAGATATTTGCAAGGGTATGTACTTACCATGACGAGATACTTTGAATGAGCATAAAGTCAGGCCTTACGACCACAGAAAATCCGTTGTATTTGCCAAAACAGACAATCGCTTTTTTTGACCGGGACAGATGCCTGATCGGCTGTCATGCCGATTTCCAGATATTTCTTGGCCTGCCTGACAGGTTTGTCCAGGGCGGCACCGGGCTGGATCAGATTTTGAAATATTGTCTGGGGGAGGAGACGGCTGAAATCAAGGGTGAAATCAAGGGTGAAAACAGGATCAGCGGTCTTGAACAGTGCCAGGAGCTTTTCAGCAAGCAGCAGCCGGTGGTGATCCTGCTTCAGACAAAAAAAATGGTGCAGCTGACAATGGCCGATCTGTCCGGAGGGGGGCTTAGTCTGGTTGTGACAGACGCAACGCCTTACTGTGCGGGAGGGCTGGAGACCATCGCCGCCAAGTTAAAGGTTGTGGTGGAGAGTATCAGCCAGGGAATCTCCCTGTTCGATCATAATCTGGATCTGGTGCTCTGGAACGAACGCTTTTGCGAGGTGATGGAATTCCCCCCCGAACAGCTCAGGCCGGGGATCGCCCTGTCGGAACTGTTCCGCTTTAACGCGGAAAGAGGAGAGTACGGTGCCGGAGATGTCGAGTTGCTGGTGGCGGATCGCATGGAGCTGGCAGCCCGTTTCAAGTCCCATCGCTTTATCCGGAAACTGCGGGATGGCCGGGTGATAGAAATTTCCGGTCATCCTGTGTCTGATGGCTTTGTCACGACCTATACCGATATTACCGAACAACATAAGTCAGCTGCAGCTCTGGCGGAAGCCAATAGACAACTGGAACAACGGGTAAGTTTACGCACCCGAGAGCTGGAACAGGAGCTGGATAACCGAATCAAGACAGAACAGCGCCTGTTGCAAACCATGGAACAAGAGCAGCTGGCAAACCGGGCCAAAACTGAATTTCTGGCGAACATGAGCCATGAACTGCGCACGCCGCTGAACTGTATTATCGGTTTCTCGGAACTGCTGAAGAAACAGATATTCGGACCTTTGGGGCAAGAGCGTTATGTTGAATACTGCACGGACATTCACTCAGCGGGTGTTCACTTGCTTGAGGTTCTGAATGATGTTCTGGACGTATCAAAGCTGGAAGCTGGAGAAATCGAATTACGGGAAGCCAGCTTTGACCTGCAGGAAATTACCCGGGCCAGTATCCAGATCGTGGCTGCGAGGGCCGAGAGCAGTGATCTTAACATCAGTACTCACTTCCCTCCGGATCTTCCGTTTCTTTTTGCCGATCCCCGCCGGGTTAAACAGGTCTTGATCAATCTGCTCTCCAATGCGGTCAAATTTACGCCGGAGGGTGGAAAAATCATGGTTTCTGCATCAATCTCGCTCCAGAATGGCTTGTTCCTCTCGGTACGGGATACGGGTATTGGCATTGGGGTGAAAGATTTAAAGCGGGTTATGGAGCCTTTTGTCCAGGTGGGTGACAGTCTGACCCGCAAGCAGGAAGGAACCGGATTGGGTCTGCATATTGTCGGCAACCTGATGGAAATGCACGGGGGGACGATCGAGCTGGAAAGTGAACCAGGGCAGGGAACCACTGTTACATTGTCCTTCCCTAAAGAACGCCTGCGTTTTGATCCATTGAACAAATTACAAAAAACGGATCCTGCAGAAGAACAGCCACAAGGTGACCGCCTTCTGCATTAGAGAATCTGATCTTTATTAAGCCTGATCTTTGATCACGAGAGTGGATTGGCGGGTTCTGTCAACAGTCAGGCGGGTTACATCGGGACGGGAATAGTGCCCGGCTGGATCAAAGTTCTGTCGTTCCCGCCGTACAAGCTTGTGATCAATCGTTGCAACGGCCAGGCGCTCTTCACCGATGATCGGCTCGATTACCCACTGGCCATCGGGCCCCATCAGACAGGTCCCGCCATTGGCGAGGAAGCCGCGGGTGTCCTGACCCATGATGAGGTCTCGATGTGGCACATCTGCCGGGATATCCTGCAGACGCATCAGACCGCAAACCGACATGACGTAGGAGCGGGATTCCTTGGCAATAAAACCGGGAAGGTCAACGGTGTTGTGAGAGCCACCGGGCCAGCAGGAGAAATGCAGGTCTTCGCCCTGGGCATAGAGCGAGGCCCTTGCCAGCGGCATCCAGTTTTCCCAGCAGTTCAGCCCTCCGACCGTGAACTCCCCCAGAGCGTGGGTGCGCAGGCCGTGACCGTCGCCAGCAGCCCAGCAGAGGCGTTCTTCGTAGGTAGGCATCAGCTTGCGGTGTACTGACCCGATCTGTCCCTGTTTGTCGATATAGACCAGGGTGCAATAAAGGCTGTGGCCGCCGCGATCCTGGGGGCGCTCCATGACGCCAAGATAGATCGCGATTTGACGTTCTTTAGCCAGCTTGCAAAGAGGTTCGAGATCGCCGCGCTCGATGGACACACCTTCATCGAGATAGCGGGCATGAATTTCTTTCTGGATGTCCGAGTTGAAACGGGCACCGTCGGTACGGTCAAGCCAGAAGGGATAGCCGGGTGCCAGTGCTTCGCCAAATCCGACCAGATCGCAGTCCTGATCCGCAGCCTGGGATACATAGTCGGCAATCTTGGCAAGTGTGGCGTCACGGTTAAGCCAGACCGGGGTGATCTGGGCGAGGCCAAGGGTAAGAAGATCTTTGTCGGGGGCGGTTACAGCAGTCATCTTTTTTCTTCCACGGGATTGATGTCGCGGAGAGTTTAGGCGCGGATTTGAGACAAGATCAAAGCCGGATAGCCTTTGGCGGATAGAATAGCGCAAGAATGTGAAAAGAGCGGCGGGATGGCCCGCCGCTCTTGGTCTCAAATGCTAAGAATAAGACACTGCTGAAGTAAAATCTAAAGCGGGTGTATTTTTTCAAAACGTTTCAGATTGTGTTCGAATTCGTTCAAACGACGATAGATCGAGCGTAGTTCAGTAATGGTCGTCCAGTTGTGCAAAAAGAGGGAAAAACTGCCGTGGACTTTCTGGAAGGCGTTGTTTACCTGCACCATAACTCCGAGAAGTATGACGCCAGTGAAGAGGCCCGGTCCCATTATTAGATATGCAGCGATGACCATGAACTGATCGTAAGAATTCAGCCAGACATCAAAATAACCGTAATGCCAATAAAGACGTTTGTAGTTTAAACGAATACCCGTAAAAAGTTCGAAGAGAGTTTCTGATTTTGCATATCCGGCTTTGTTATCTTCCGCCAAGACGAGATCTTTACGGAAAGCGGCTTCTACTCTCTGGTTGTTATATTCCAACCCCGGGAGCTTTATGCCGACGAACCATGAAACAAGCATGCCTCCAAGAGAAACGATTAGTGCTGCCCAGACGAGGGAGCCTTCAATGTCCCTGAGTATGGGAATATCAACTTTACTGCTGAAATCCCAGAGAATGGGCAGGAAAGCAATCAGGGTCATGATCGCCCGGACTATTTGAAGCCCGAGTGATTCAACAATGCGTGCAAAACGATTGCAGTCTTCCTGGATACGCTGAGAAGCGCCTTCAATTTCTTCTTCTACTGTCTTCCATCGTGGAATAAAGCCAAAAGTCATGGCTTCGCGCCATGACAAACCATAAACACGGGTGAACCAACCTGTTGCCGTAGCAATGAAGACATAGGGTGTGGCGAGAATCAGAAAGGATGTCTCACCTTCAAAACCATTGAGAATATAGTCGATCCCCATGAGTTTTTGATAAAAAATGTTTATGCCATCTTCTGATTTTTCGTAAAAATCCTTGGCGTTTTGCAGGTGATCGTAAAAGCCCCCATACCACTTATTGATGGCAACACTAATCTGCACCTGCACCCAGAGTGAAGTTATAAGGATTACTGCGCCGCCATAGGCCCAGAGCGCCCATTGTCTGGATTTGAAGAAGCTGTGGAACATGGGTTTCTTTCTCTTGAGGCCTCAAGACTTAGGATCTGCGCATGCTCGCAAGGGGATAAGGCAGAATCATGGCAGGTGGAATAACAAGAAGTTATTCCCTGAAACAAAGAGAATAGCTTCTTGTTGTGACCGTGTTTAGCACAGGTGTTTCTCAGACAGCGAGAATAATAATTTGCGCGGATCTGCTTCGGGGAAGAGGATCAGTCGTTTTGCAGCAGGTGCACTAGGCTGGAGGTATCCCAGCGTTTGCCGCCACGGCCCTGGACCTGGGCATAGAATTGGTCGATCAGGTGGGTAACTGGCAGGCGGGCCCCGTTGCGCTGGGCTTCTTCGAAACAGATGCCAAGATCCTTGCGCATCCAGTCAACGGCAAATCCGAAGTCGAACTTGCCTTCGCACATGGTGCTGCCCCGGTTTTCCATCTGCCAGGAACCCGCGGCACCCTTGGAGATCACATCGATGACTTTGGCCATATCGAGATTGGCTTTCTGGCCGAAGTTCATGGCCTCGCTCAGGCCCTGAACCAACCCGGCGATGGCGATCTGGTTGACCATTTTGGTCAACTGCCCTGATCCGGCAGGGCCCATCAGGGTGACGGCGCGGGAAAAGCAGTCGGCAACAGGCTTGATCCGGTCAAAGCTGGCTTGCTCTCCACCGCACATGACAGTCAAAACACCGTTTTCCGCTCCGGCCTGACCGCCGGAAACAGGCGCATCGATAAAATGGAGCCCTTGGTCACGGGCGAGGCCATCGAGTTCGCGGGCGACGTCAGCCGAGGCTGTCGTGTGATCAACCAGGATTGCACCCGATGCCATACCAGCAAAAATACCATCTTCTCCCAGTACTACCGAACGCAGGTCGTCGTCATTGCCGACGCAGCAAAAGACGATCTCGGCTCCTTCTGCCGCGCTGCGTGGTGTACTGGCCTTGCTGCCCTTGTGTGCCTTGACCCAGGCCTCAGCCTTGGCCGGACTGCGGTTGTAGACGGTGACGTCATGCCCTTTTGCAGCAAGATGTCCTGCCATGGGATAGCCCATAACTCCCAAACCGACGAATGCGACTTTAGCCATTTTTGTTCCTTCAATCATCCGGGTCGTCCTGATCCAGCGCAGGTGCAAAATCAGAAAATTATATCGGAAAAGAGCTTAGAAACTTGCCGGGGATGACGCAAGGGATGCCGGGAATTGTCTGTGTAAAAGGGGATACAATCTGGTGAAGGAAGAAATCAGAGTGATTGTTCCAGTGCTCGGACAAAATCCTGTATCGTCTGATTTTCCCGCTTGTAGTAAGTCCACTGTCCATGCCGCTGGGAAGAGACCAGATTGGCCCGTTGCAGGTTTGCCAGATAGAGCGAGGTGGTCGACTGGGAGAGGCCCGCTTTCTCCTGAATCCGCCCGACACAGACACCATATTCCTCCATGTCGAGAGGTTGCGGCGGGAAATGTTTTTCCGGCTCGCGCAGCCATTGCAAAATGGCCCGGCGAGTCGGGTTGGACAGGGCTTTCAGTATCTCGTTGATTTCCACGCTCATAGGCTTGGGGTTGTTTCCATCAGGTAAAAAATTGGCAAGCGAATTTCTTGCTACGGGTTGGTGATGCTAATCGCCAATGGTTGATCTTGCAACTGTCACCCCGACTTCCCCTATTATTCCGGGGGGAATGACAGTTGCAAGAGATTCTGTCAGGTCAGGCTTTGCAAGGCTTCTTTGTCAAAAGGAGTGATCAGCTCGAGCTGGCCCGCCTTTATTTTGTTGGCCCACTGTGGATCACTGAGCAATGCCCGCCCAACGGCAACCAGATCAAAATCATCCTTCGCCAGACGGCGGTTGAGTTCTTTGAGATCGGTTGTGCCTGCTTTGGGGTCTTCTGTGCCAGCAAAAATTCCGGATGAAAACTGTTTGTCGAGGCTGACTGAACCAACAGTAATTACGGGCTTGCCGGTTAATTTTCGCGCCCAGGTGGCCAGATTGTCTTCGGAGCTTTCGAAAGCCGGTTCCCAAAAGCGTCGGGTACTGGCATGGAAGACATCAACACCAGCTTGCGCAAGTGGTTGGAGTATAAGGGCCAGCTCTTCAGGGTTTTGAGCGATCCTGGCGTTGTAGTCCTGCCCCTTCCATTGAGAAAATCGGTAAACAATCGGAAAATCCGGGCCAACAGCAGTTCGAATGGCGGCTACAATTTCCAGACCGAGACGGGACCTGTTCTCCAGTGATCCGCCGTAGTTGTCGCTGCGGTGGTTGGTCTCCTCCCAATAGAACTGGTCAATGAGATAGCCATGGGCGGCATGGACTTCAATTCCATCAAACCCAAGCCTCCGGGCATCAAGTGCAGCACGAACATAGGAAGCAATCACGTCTTGGATGTCTTCAAGACTCATCTGTTGTACCGCGATCTGATCATTTTCGCGGATTTCAGAAGGTCCCTGACCCGGAACGGCGGGATCTGGTTGTAGTCCTGCGCGACGAACCGCACCGACATGCCAGATCTGGGGAATGATTTTCCCTCCAGCAGCATGAACTTCCTCGACCACTTTTTTCCAGCCAGCAAGGGCTTTTTCACCGTAGAAAGCAGGTGCGTTATCATAACCATTGGCAGCCTTGTGATCGATGTAGGTTCCTTCTGTGATGATCAGGCTGACTCCTCCTTCTGCCCGGCGGCGATAATAGGCGGCAACATCTGCTCCAGGTATGCCGTTTGGGCTGTGCAGGCGCGTCATAGGAGCCATAACAACACGATTAGCCAGGTCATATGAGCCAAAACGGAAAGGTTTGAAAAGTGGGGCCAGGGTCTCAGGGGCAGTCGTATTATTCATTTTATCGTACTCGTCAGTGATTGATAATGTTGTGTCTGAGATCGTTCGACGGAGACAGGATAAAATTGATATAATCATATATCGATAAATATCAATATATGATTTGTAAAAAACATATACCCATAAATGATCTTATTTTTCCTGGGGATGGCTGTACTGGTGAATCAGCTCAATGAGTCTTTTGAAATCGACAGGTTTCGACAGGTAATCATCCATGCCAGCGGCAATATAGCTGTCGCGGTCACCCTGCATGGCGTTAGCGGTCACAGCGATGATCGGGACAGTTCCCTTTTCTCCCTCAAGGGACCGTATTTTTCTGGTAGCTTCTATGCCATCCATATCGGGCATCTGGATATCCATCAGGACAACATCAGGGGTTTGATGTTTTACGAATTGAAATGCTTCCTTGCCGTTGACAACAACGTCGATCCGGTGCCCCTTTTTGGATAGAAATTTAGTCAGAAGCATCTGGTTTATCTGATTATCTTCAGCAATGAGAATGTGCAGGGAATCTGCGCTGATTTCTCCGGGTTGTAACGGAGGGGAAATCGGGGAGGGGGCATCGGTGATGGTTTCTTTGATCAAAACAGGCGTTGGTCTGGAGAGAATTTCTGCTTCTTCTGCGGGAGCTTGAGCAATTTCCAGTGGTATTTTAAACCAGAACAGACTGCCTTCTTCGGGTGAGCTTTCCAGGCCGACTTCTCCCCCCATCTGGTCACAGAGGTGTTTGACGATGGATAGTCCCAGACCGACCCCCCCGTGTTTGCGACTGGCGGAACCGTCGACCTGGGTGAAGCGTTCAAAAATTCTTCTCTGATCCTCGGGGGCAATACCGATGCCGCTGTCCTGAACACCGCAATAAACCAGTTGTGTTGTGCCTTCGAGGGGCAAAGCGGCAGAAATGGTAACTGTAATCTGCCCCGCACTGGTAAACTTGATTGCATTTGCCAGCAGATTGAACAGCATTTGCTTCAATCTGGTCGGATCACCCTGTAGCCAGAGTGGCAGGGTCGGATCCAGCTCTTTCACAAGTTTCAATCTCTTTGCTGTGACGCGCGGGGATTTTGCCGTGATGATTGAATCGAGCAGTTCGGCAATATTGAAATCCTGATGCTGAAGTTCACTGGTGCCGGCTTCCAGCTTTGAAATATCGAGAATGTCATTGATAAGAACCAGAAGGTGATCTGCTGACTTGCTGATCGAGTTCAGGTATTCCTGCTGCTCCTGATCCAGATTGCTTTCCATCAGCAGGCTTGTCATTCCAACCACACCGTTCATCGGTGTTCTGATTTCATGGCTGACTGTAGCGAGGAATTCAGATTTGCTCCGGTTTGCTTTTTCGGCTTCAAGTTTGGCTGTAAGGAGACGCTGTTCTGTTTTCTGGCGTTCCCTGATCTCGCCTTCTAGCTGTGCATTGGTTTCTCGGAGCCACCGCGTCCGGTCGCGAACCTTGTTTTCCAGTTCATTTTGGTGTTCTCGAATCTCTTCTTCCATTGCGTCAAAGCTCTGGAGGGCGAGTTGGAGTTCGTTGGATTGTGTATGTTTGCTGATGCCATCAGGGAGATCGCGACCATGCCCCAGGGTTGTGATCTTGTCGCGCAGGGTTGCCAAGGGTAATACCACTATCCGACGTAAGGTAATTACGACAAAAAAGAGTGTTATGGCAAAAAAGGCGGCAATCAGCTGCAAGGCGGAACTGATGGCGAATTGCCCTTTTGCGAGGATATCCATCGGGTGGGGGTGAACCAGCCGCATCAGGGAAACGCTGGTAACGTCCCTGATATCAAAGAAAGAATAAAAAACCTCTTCATCCGGGGAGCTATAGATAGCGACTGTTCCAGGATCAATCGTCTCGGTGAAAAGATCCCCCGGGATGGAATATTTTGAGGGTGGTGCTTCCACATCTGTCGAGATTTTGTGGAAAATGACATTGAGATCTGCAGCAATTTTGTCGAGACGTTTTTGATCAAGAAAGCGCCCTATAATCGCTATTCCGTTTGGGGGGCCGTCACCGTTGCTTTTAAGAATCGGATAGGCTGCCAGCAACATAGGCCCCTGCCGGGTCTGAATGTAGCCGGAGATTGATTCATTTGTGATGACGTTTTCTGGCGAGAAATGCTGGATGGTTTGCGGAGAGCTGTAGTTTAGATCCAGGTCGCTGTACCCTTCAGCATCTATGTTCCGCCACCTTCCCCAGGCCAGTTCTCCGTCCATGTTGATGAAGCCAAGCAAATCGATGTCGGTAAAGACCAGGGTTTCATCCGGGGCACTGGAATTGATAAAGTTTACATCCCGGCTGTCCATGTAGTTATAGGTGTCATCCCAGATACCCCAGTCGCTGGAATAGACGACAAGATGGGCGAGCTCGTCATTGAGGGTATTCAGGATCTGATGGCCACTATTCAGGGCATTGTCATGATCCAGACTTTTGAACTGGGGAATGATGACCTTATAGAGAATCCCTGCACTGAACAGGATCAGCGCGAGAAAAAGCACAGCCAACAACGAGCCGATTTTACTCTGGATTGTCATTTTGCTGCCGCTTCCCTCTCCCGAACTTTGCGCGCAATAGTGCGTTGGTACTGCAAAATTTTCAATGCTTGTCGTTACAAGCTATACATCCTTTAGTTTAATTTTTCCTTTCAATTTTTTCTATTGCCTGAAAGGGAAGCAGAATACAGCTGTGTCGGTTTTTTATCGGAACAGCTGGCTGGAACAGGGAAAATGCTTCCCAGGGAGCAGGAAGCACAAGCGCAACCTGTTCTTTTAATTGCATTTTTAATTGCAGGTGCAGGTTTGTGACGGCGTCGAGTTCTTCTCCTACAGCATAGCTGTGCAACAACTCAGCTGAAGCCTTGCAAAGGGCACAGGCGCGCGCTTTATAGCCGATTGCCGTAATCGTTCGCTGATTCAAAGTCAGGTCAATTGTGATCCGGTCACCACAAAGGGGGTTGTCGTGCAGGATTGAGACATCCGGGTTTGCAAGTGAGCTGTCGCCTGCGGATGCGAGTTTGAGGATGGCCTTGTTGTAAAGGGCGTCATCCTGCATCACTGAATCCCCCTGCTGGTTTTGCCATGAGTTTCTCCGCAGATTTTTCTGGAAATTTTTCTGGAAATTTCCCCTGTAAATTTTTGAGAGCCTCGGGGGTATCGATATCTGTAAGTATGGCATCAGTGTTCATGGGAACTTCCTGGATATCGCCAGTATAGTTTCCAAGGAGGTGACGGGCACCATTGTCCCCTTTTATTGTCATCATTTCCGGGATGAACTGACGCGACCAGAGAACCGGATTGCCCCGTTTGCCGATAAAGGTCGGGATGCAGATGGCAGCATTGTTTTCCGGATCGAAGGCATTGATCAACTGGTTGATCTGATTTTTGTCGATCAGGGGCATGTCCCCGAGGCAGACCAAGATAGCATCACTATCGGCGGGGACAGCCTTAAGGCCTGAGATCAGGGAGGTACTGAGACCCTCGGCAAAGCTGGGGTTATGGACAAAATCCAGCCTGTCGTCAGTCAGTTCGGCTCTGATTTTTTCGGCTTCATGCCCCGTGACGACAACGATGTTATCTACTGTACTTTGTTCCAGATTATCGACGACCCACTGAATCATGGGTTTTCCTCGCCATGGTTGCAGAAGCTTGTTGAGTTCTCCCATGCGGCGGGATTGCCCGCCAGCAAGGAGTAACGCCGTAATCTTGTATGCAGGAAGAAGTGCTGTTTCAGACAAGGCGGCGTTTCTGGAGGTTCCTTCGCGGGGTTGGGGTCTGGTGACAATTTCAGACAGGAGACCGCCACAGCCTAGGGAGGTTAAGTCTTTTGCCGTGACCTTTATATCAGCAAGACAGCGCTGCAGTATCCAGTCAAAGCCATTGAGTTTGGGCGAGCGGGCACAGCCGGGGAGACCGATCACAGGGACGCTACTGTGTTCTCCGAGTAAAAGCAGATTTCCGGGGTCAACTGGCATGCCAAAGTGCAGGATCCGGCCACCTGCTTTTTCCAGGCCGGCGGGCAGGCTGTCGCGCCGGTCGGTGATGGCCGAGGCCCCAAAAACAAGGATGAGATCGTGATCGTTGCTCCTGAGTTCCTGAATAGCTGCGGCAATAGCATCAGAACTGTGTTCTGTAACAAGGCAGGTGTGGAGATCGTTGTTGCAACTCTGCAGTCGTCGGGCAACGATTTGACGGGTTTTATCAAGCAGACTGTCCTTGATCTGGGGGAGACTGGTGAGAATAAGACCCACACGTTTTTTGCGGAAGGGAGCGACAGACAGCCTGGCTGCCCGTCCCGCCAGCTCAACGGATCTTGCCGGAGCGGCAAGCGGAATGATCTTGGCGGTAGCGACCATCTGACCAGGATAGACCACGGCATAGGCGGGCAGTGTTGCCATGGTGATGGCTTCATCAATTCCATTAAGCTGGTTAATCTCCTCAGGAGAAACCAGAAACAGACCGTGTGCGGTACTGTAGAGATTACAGCGCCCGGTAAAGGCTTCTTTCAGGGTAATGTTTTCCGCGGTGACGGCCTCGGCCAGTTGAGCGGCAGCAATATCCTCGTGAAGATCCCCTGCTTCCAGTCGCAGGGTTGTCACTTTGTGTTGGCCTGCCCGGACAAGATTTTGCAGGTCGGTTTCTGTCAATCTGTAGCCTTTGCCCAGCCGTCCTTCCGCGATCTTGATCGAATGAGCCAGATAGGTTCCTGCGGCATCCAGAGTTTCGATTTCGGCAAAAATCATTTTTTGTCCCCCTGGTTGTCTCCCTGGTTGTCTCCCTGGCGAAGTGCGGCTGTTATGGCACCGAGAATGGAGAGGGCAATTTCGGCGGGGCTTTTCGCACCGATATCCAGACCAACCGGCCCGTCTATGCGATCCAGCCGGGGAAGGTGTTTCAAGCGCTCCAGCCGTTTGGCATGTGTACGCTTGCTGCCCAGGGCACCAATATAGAAAGCGGGTGAGGGCAGGGCTATTTCCAGAGCAGGATCGTCCAGTTTGGGATCATGGGTCAGAATGACGACAGCAGTCCGGTGGTCGGGTTTTAATTCTGCAAGGGCTTCATCTGGCCAGTCATTGAGGATGGAACAGTCCGGAAACCGCTCTGCATTACCAAAGGCACGACGCGGGTCGATGACGGTAACGTCATAACCTGCCATCCGGGCCATGGGAACGAGAAACTGGGAAATATGGACAGCACCAACAATAACCAGCCGTAAGGGCGGGTTATAAACCTGGACAAAGGTTTGTTTGCCAGCTGTTTCATAAATAAAGGAACGGTCATCCCGGACGGCAGCAAGGATTTGTTCAAGCAGGGGGTGTTCTGCTTGGGGGGAAAGGGGAAAAAGCGTGTCTTGCTGACCTGTTTCCATGTCGGTGAGCAGAACGATTGTCTGTTTTTCCTGTTGTGAGCGGACCAGTTGATCGAGCGTGGATCTTTTCATGAATGTTCCAGCCGTTCGACATAGATCCGGATCGTGCCGCCACAGGCCAGTCCGACATCCCATGCCTGTTCATCGCCAACCCCGAATTCAAGAATACGCGCCTTGCCATCAATCATGATTTCCTGAGCTTCCTGGATCACAGCGCCTTCAATGCAACCTCCGCTGACGGACCCCAACATGGTCATTCGATCATCAATGATCATTATGCTGCCGGGCGGGCGGGGTGATGACCCCCATGTCTGAACCACAGTTGCCAGCGCAACCTTCCGACCCTGATCCTGCCAGAGGGCAGCAGTCAGGAGCAGATCCGGGATCGGGGTGTTTGACATTGGAGCAGGGGTTTTAGTTGAGGCCATTATCTCTCCCGGGTTTGTGTTCCATAGATATTTCAGAGGAGGTGTTCCGTCTGAATTCTGGGAAAGTGTTTCTGTATTTAGGGCTGTTTTGCAAGCTAGCAACCAGGCTTTCCAGGCTGTTGATATTGTGTGCAGACCGGAATTGGTCCACATGGGGCAGCATCAGAGCAATGCCTTTGGCCCGGGGTTCAAAACCATCGAACCGGAGCAGGGGGTTAAGCCAGATCAGCTTGCGGCAGGAGCGGTGCAGACGATCCATCTCGGCGGCAAGATCCTGATCGCTGTCCCGCTCCAGTCCGTCGGTTATCAGGAGAACATTGGCTCCCTGTCCAAGCACTCTTCGGGACCAGTTCTTGTTGAAATCATGAAGCGTTGCCGCAATCTTTGTTCCTCCAGACCAGTCATCTACCTGTTTGCCCACGGCTTCGAGAGCCTCGTCAATATCCCTGTGGCGCATCTGTCGGGTGATGTTGTGCAGGCGCGTGCCAAAAACGAAACTGTGGATGCGGTCCCGGGCGGAGCTGAGGCCATGGATGAAATGGAGTAACATCCGGCTGTAATGGCTCATGGAGCCTGAGATGTCGCAGAGAACCACCAGAGGAGATTTTTCCAGGCGACGTTTTTTTCGCCGGAGAATAATACTATCCCCGCCCAGTCGCAGGCTCGCCTGCAGACTGCGGCGCCCATCAATTATCCGGCCTGTCGCGCTTGAGGTAAAACGTCTGGTCTGGAGGTTTTCCGAGGGCAGCTTCAGCTTTTTCATCAGGCGCAAGGCTCGTTGCTGTTCTGCGCGGGTCATCTGTTCAAAGTCGCGGTGCCTCAGAACCTCTTCGTCAGAGACCGTCATTCTGGCATCAAACTCGACTTCAGGTTCGTCGTCTTCCTTATCACGGAGTGGCTGGGGGGGCTGTTCCGGGGCAAAGGCTTCACTGACCCGACGGAGGGCACGATCTTTTTCATCCCGGGGGGCGTTTTCGAGAAAGGTTGTGGGCAAAAGCATCTGCATGGCCCGTTCCAGCAGTTCGGGATTGCGCCAGAAAATATGAAAACACTGGTCAAAGATCTCCTGCTGATCGTGGCTGGTGATAAAAAGGCAGCGCAAGGTCGCATAGAAATCATCTCGCCGCGCCAGCCCGCCAGTCTTGATTGCCTCAATTGCTTCATGGACCCGTGACGGAGGGACAGGCAAACCCGCTTTTCTGAGGGTGCGGGCAAAATGCAGCAAATTTTCTGCGAGGTAACCTGCTTTGTTGTTTCGAGAGGAGAGGGGGGCCGCGGGTGGTTTCATGGGTCAGGAGCCTGTCTGGGCCAGTGTCCGGGCCAACTCACTTTCGACCCGTTGCAGAATGCTTGCGGCTTCACTGCCCTGTATCCGGGCGATGTCATCCTGATATTTGAGCAAAACGCCCAGAGTGTCCGTAACAGTTTCGGGCGCGAGAGAAACACAGTCCAGCTGGGTTAGTGCCTGGGTCCAGTCAATGGTTTCGGCGATGCCGGGTTGTTTGAAAATATCGGGATTTCTGCGAAGCTCCTGGATAAAAAGAACCACCTGCTGGCTAAGCTTTTCGGCAGCATCCGGGGCCTTGATTTTGAGAATGGCCAGTTCCCGGGCGGCATCGGGATAATCGACCCAGTGGTAGAGACAGCGACGTTTCAGGGCGTCGTGAATCTCCCGGGTCCGGTTTGAGGTAATGATGACGACAGGGGGCTCACTGGCCTTGATTGTGCCGAGTTCGGGAATGGAAATCTGATAATCGGAC
The DNA here is from genome assembly GCF_000374005.1 of Kiloniella laminariae DSM 19542. Taxonomy (GTDB): domain Bacteria; phylum Pseudomonadota; class Alphaproteobacteria; order Kiloniellales; family Kiloniellaceae; genus Kiloniella; species Kiloniella laminariae. The sequence goes on from NZ_KB893134.1 coordinate 398,841, forward strand.
AGGATTTCCAGCAGATAGGCTTCAAAGGCTTCATCGGCGCGGTCAAGTTCATCAATGAGTAGAATAGGGCTTTTCCCTTCCTTGCCTTCGAGGGCTTCAAGCAAGGGACGTTTGATCAGAAACTCGGGTCTGAAAATGTCCCGGGTCAGAGCTTCCCGGTCGGTTTCGCCACTTGCTTCGGCAATGCGGATCTCGACCATCTGGCGCGGGTAGTTCCATTCGTAGACGGCAGAGCTGATGTCGAGGCCTTCATAACATTGCAGGCGAATCAGAGGGCGATCCAGTGTCGCTGAAAGGACCTTGGCAATTTCGGTTTTCCCGACACCGGCTTCCCCTTCAAGAAACAGGGGTCGTTGCATTTTCAGGGCAAGGAACAAGACAGTGGCCAGGGATCTGTCGGCGACATAGCGGCCTTCCTGTAGCTTCTGGAGGGTGGCGTCAACGGATAACGGAAGCTGGCTCCGCGAGAGATCTGGCATGGGGTACTCCGGCCTGAACAAAAAAGAAAACCGCTTCCTGCGTGATCACAGGAAGCGGTACAGGCTATCTAGCCGCCGATCTGGGCAACGGCACGTTTGGTCAGAACTTTTATCAGGTTGGCTCTGTAGTCAGCCGAAGCATGGATGTCGCTGTTTAGACCTGCCGCTGATACTGAGACTCCCTCAATCGCCTGGGCAGAGAAGTTATTGTTCAGGGCCGTTTCAAGACCCTTATGGCGAAAAACGCAGGGGCCTGCCCCGGTTACTGCCACGCGGACACCGCTGCCGGTTTTTGCAACAAAGACGCCGACGATGGCATAGCGGGACGCCGGGTTGTCGAACTTGACATAGGCAGCTGCCTGAGGTCGGGGGAAGGTTACATTGATAATGATCTCGTTTTCTTCCAGAGCGGTTTCAAAGAGATCGACAAAAAAATCATCCGCATTGATAACCCGTTTGTTTGTGGTGACCTGGGCATTCAGCCCGAGCAAGGCCGCCGGGTAATCTGCGGCAGGATCATTGTTGGCGACGGAGCCGCCAATGGTGCCCCGATTGCGCACCTGCGGATCGCCAATCCCTGCGGCCAGACAAGCAAGGGCAGGAATATCGGCTTTGCTGGCAACCTCGGCATGGGTGGTCATGGCCCCGATGGCAAGCTTGTCATCATCAGGACAAACGCCTCTGAGACTGTCGATTGCCCCGAGGTCAACCAGTGCTTCCGGCTGTGCCAGACGCTGTTTCATCGTGGGGAGCAGGGTCTGCCCTCCGGCGAGTAGCTTGCAGTCCTCTTTGAGGAGGGCAACGGCTTCGTCCAGAGTTTCTGGACGCTGGTAGTCAAATTGATACATGTGCTGTTCCTCCCTCAGAGACCTTGCGCCGCGCGCCAGACTTTTTCCGGCGTTGCGGGCATGTCGATTTCCTTGCCAAGAGCATTGGTGATGGCGTTCATCAATGCCGCAGGGGCAGAGATGGCACCGGCTTCACCGCAACCTTTGACACCAAGTGGATTGGTGGTGCAGGGGGTATTGATGGTCTGGACCCGGAAGGTCGGCAGATCATCGGCCCGAGGCATGCAGTAATCCATGTAGGAACCGGTCAGGAGCTGACCACTTTCCTTGTCGTAGACACAGTTTTCCAGCAAGGCCTGCCCGATGCCCTGGGCAATGCCGCCGTGAACCTGCCCTTCAACAATCATCGGATTGATAACGTTGCCGAAGTCATCAACCGCAACCCAGTCGAGGATTTCAGTCGTTCCGGTGTCCGGGTCGATTTCAACCTCGGCAATATGGGTCCCCGCAGGGAAGGTAAAGTTCAGCGGATCATAGAAGGCTGTCTCGTCCATGCCGGGCTCGACATCCGCCGGGTAGTTGTGCGGGACGTAGGCCGAGAAGGCAATTTCAGCCATGGTCATCTGCTTGTCGGTCCCGGCGACTTTGAAGATCCCTCCGGCGTGTTCGATATCCTCGACTGAAGCTTCCAAAGTATGGGCGGCGATCTTCTTGCTTTTCTCGACGATCTTGTCGATTGCCTTCATGATCGCCGAACCCCCGACCGCGAGGGAACGGGAGCCGTAGGTGCCCATGCCGAAAGGAACCTTGCCAGTATCACCGTGGGATATTTCGACCTGATCAATCGGAACGCCCAGCTGGTCAGAGATAATTTGGGCAAAGGTGGTCTCATGCCCCTGTCCATGAGAGTGGCTGCCGGTAAAGACAGTCACACTTCCGGTCGGGTTGAAACGCACCTGGGCTGATTCCCAGAGGCCGACACCGGCCCCGAGAGAACCTACCGCGGCGGACGGTGCGATACCACAGGCTTCGATAAAGGCCGAGAAGCCGATACCACGCAGTTTGCCTTTGGCCTGTGACTGGGCTTTGCGTGAGACAAAGCCGTTGTAGTCAATGGCCTCAAGTGCCTTGTCCATAGCCAGGGCATAGTTGCCGCTGTCATAGGTCATGATCACAGGGGTTTCATAAGGATAGGCGTCGGGTGCGATGAAGTTGCGTTTGCGGATCTCTGCGGGATCAATACCCATTTCCCTTGCGCCGATCTCGATCATCCGTTCCACAACATAGGTTGCTTCCGGGCGTCCGGCACCGCGATAGGCATCAACCGGGGCTGTATTGGTAAAGCCTGCCTGAACCTCGCAATAGATTGCCGGAATGGTGTATTGCCCGCTTAGAAGTGTGCCATAGAGATAGGTTGGCACGGCTGAGGCAAAGGTCGAGAGATAACAACCGACGTTTGCTTTGGTAGAAACCTTGAGTCCGAGGATTTTTCCATTGGCATCAAACGCCATCTCGGCAAAGGTCTCATGATCGCGACCATGGGCATCACTGAGGAAAGATTCAGAACGCTCTGCGGTCCATTTAACAGGGCGGTTGAGTTTTTTTGTCGCCCAGGCGCAGACGGTTTCTTCGGAATAAATGAAGATTTTAGAGCCGAAACCACCCCCTACATCCGGTGCGATGACCCGGAGTTTATGTTCAGGGGCTACCCCGTTGAAGGCCGAGAGAACCAGACGGTGAACATGCGGGTTCTGGCTGGTGGTATAAAGGGTAATCTCGTCGGTTCCTGAATCGTAATCGCCCAGAGCTGCCCGGGGTTCCATGGCGTTGGGGATCAGACGGTTGTTGCGCAGCTTCATGCGTGTGACATGGTGCGCTGATCCGATTGCAGCGTCCGTCTTGCCGCGGTCACCCAGTTCCCAGTCAAAAGAAAGGTTGCCGGGAACATCATCATGAATCTGTGGGGCGCCCGCTGCAAGGGCATCGCCGACTTCGATAACATGGTCGAGTTCTTCGTACTCTATTTCAACCAGTTCGGCTGCGTCACGGGCCTGTTGCAGGGTCTCGGCAACAACGAGCGCGACCTGATGCCCGACATAGCGCACCCGGCCTATCGCAAGTGCGGGATGGGCCGGGGCCTTGTGCGGCGTGCCGTCCTTGGAGGTGATGCCCCAGCCGCAGATCAGCGGGCCGATTCCGTCAGCCTGCATATCCGGTCCGGTCAGAACAGCAACAACTCCAGGAGCTTTCAGGGCCGCAGTTGAATCGAGACTGGTGATCTTCGCATGGGCGTGCGGAGAACGGATGAAGTAACCATAGGTCTGTCCGGGGCGGGAAATATCATCGAGATACCGACCCTTGCCGATGATAAAGCGTTTGTCTTCCTTGCGTTTGACGGAAGCACCAATACCTGTTTGTGTTCCCATGATCAGCCCTCCATTTCCTGTGCAGCCGCTTTGACAGACTTGACGATGTTCTGGTAACCGGTGCAGCGGCAGATGTTGCCTTCCAGCCCCTTGCGGATGGTCGCATCATCCGGCTTTCCGTGTTTCTTGACCAGATCAACGGCACTCATGATCATGCCCGTGGTGCAGAAGCCACACTGCAGGCCATGATTTTCCTGGAAGGCCTTCTGCATTGGGTGAAGATCGTTGCCCTTGGCTAGGCCCTCGATGGTCGTGACCTCTGCACCATCAGCCTGCAGGGCAAGCATGGTACAGGATTTGGCGCTTTCGCCGTTGATATGAATAACACAGGCGCCGCACTGGCTGGTATCGCAGCCGACGTGGGTGCCGGTCAACCTGAGGTTTTCGCGAAGAAAGGAGACAAGCAGTGTATTGGGCGCAATATCGGCCGTCACCTGCTTGCCATTTACTGTCATGGACACCGTTGGCATCGGTTTCTCTCCTGTTCGTAATCTCGTAGCCAGGCATTTGCTGCTTTGTGGTCTACGTGCCCGAAGGGGCGAAGGTATCGGCCCGTTTTCGGGGAGATACCGGAAGTAATATGTTGTGCACGGCCAGGGCTGGTCAGGTCAGCTGGTAAACAACCACAACAATCAGGACTGCGGCTGCAATCCAGTAAAAGGGTGTATAACCAGCTCTGTCTTTGGTCGCGGAGCTCTGTCTGTCTGCCTGCCCGTTGGCTGAAGTGTCAGAATCACTGTCGGTCAGGGGCTGTGTCTGATTTTCAAGATCGTTGTTCTCGCCGACAATCTCTGTAAATTTGGCAAAAAAATCATCGGCCATTTTTTTTGCAGCGGCATCCACAAGGCGTGAGCCGATCTGGGCGAGTTTGCCTCCGACCTTGGCGTTCACACTGTAAGTTAGAAGGGTTTGCCCATCCTGTTGTTCAAGGGTAACTCTGGCCTGTCCCTTGCCAAAACCTGCGGCACCTCCCTTGCCCTCACCTGTGAGAGTGTAGCCATTGGGTGGGTCAAGATCGGAAAGCGTCACTTGTCCCTTGAATTTGGCTTTTACCGGGCCAACCTTTGCAGTCAGGCTGGCCTGGAGTTCTGTGTCGGATGTTTTCTCAACGCTGTCACAGCCGGGTATGGATCGCTGAAGAATTTCAGGATCGTTAAGAGCCCCCCAGACCTTGTCCTGGGAAGCAGGGATCAGCTGTTGCCCTTCCATTTCCATTGTATTGTGCCTGCCTGTTTGATCTGGTTCCGGGTTTTCCCGAAATTTCTTAATTGGAGTTTTCGGTTCTGATACAGATTTATAAAAATCAGCGTATACAGGAGTATGATCCGATGTCATCTCTGGCTTTAACACTGTTAACAGTTGGCTTCCGATAGTGTCGCGAAATTGCGACAGTTGATCGGGTAAAGAATACAGCCTGTATCAGGCGTCCAGCTTGAGCCGCTTGATCTTGCGGTGGAGTGTCGCCCGGTTGATCCCCAAAGCCCGTGCAGCAGCGGTAACATTGCCCCCGGAGCGTGCCAGGGCATTCTGGATTGTTCGCCGTCCCACAAGCTGATAATCCCGGGCTTCATCGACCTCAAGCCCATAGAGCGTTGAAAGAGGAAGGGGGCGTGCCAGGTCCTTGTCACGCAGACCATAAAGCGTCCGGGCACTCCGTGTTGCGCCGATGACGAGATCGTCCTGGTCTACAGCAATAAGGGCCGGGCTTTGTCGATTGATTGGAACAGTATTTATATCGTTCTTCGGGGTCGCGAGAAGAATGCGGGAAACAGAAAAGTTGTGGCGGAAATATTCAGTTTCGATGCTGCGGGCGGCATCAATAACGGCAAGAGAAATCAGTCGGGAAAAATTCTCCGTGAGATCCGCCCGGGAGGACGAGACGTCAATAATGGCAAGAAGTTTCCCGGTTTGATCAAATACAGGTGCGGCCGTACAGGACAACAGGACATTCTTGCTGTGAAAGTGCTGGTCTTTATGGATTGTCAGAGCCCGCTCTTCGGCAATACAGGTGCCAATGCCATTGGTACCTTCGCTCAACTCGCTCCAGATTGCTCCAGTTCCCAGGCCCCACTTGTCAAAAGTGGTTTGATCAGCCGCCGCGTCGCGCCGATCCAGAAGAATACCGTTGGCATCAGACAGCAATACGCAACAGCCCATGCCACCAACAGCAAGATAAAGACGATCAAGCATGTCAGAGGCGATGCGAATAAGGGGGCCCACACGCTCGCGGGCTTGCTGGAGTTCGGGATCCGATAGTCTTTCCGGAGAACGGGACTGTTCCGGGTCGAGCCTGTGCAGCATCATGGAGCGCTGCCAGGATGCGATAAAGAAGTGCTGTGCTGCTTTGTTGCCCGCAATCGCGTTTTCAATACGCTCCGCATGGCTCGGCGCGGATTTCAAGCGTTTCTCCCCTGTGTATTTTATTTCCCGTATTTTTATTCCCCGGTAACGCTCTGTTTTGTTTTGGTTAATTCAATCGTTCGGGGTTTTTCGCATTATAATAGCAAAGATTGCCCGGCCTTCAAATCAGTTTTACGGCAGGCACATCTTGCAGAAAAGTAGTGCGTTGGAATAGCGGAGAAATTTAGATGGATTGTTTTGCATAAGAAGGGAACCATCAGTGGTTGTGATATCGGGTGGGTGCGTGTTGGCGGGGGCTGGTCGAATTTTTCAGGAGAATGTGCTATGTTTGTTTGACCGTTGCCATATGCGAGGAACTTGTGATGGAAAAAAATCATCGCCTATTTGCTCAATTCAGAACCGCCCAGGATGCAGCCCGGCCTGAAGGAAATCATGGATATTTTTTCTTTCGCCGTGAAATGCTGGAGCGTCAGAAGCGCAGTTATAAAGATCCGCTGAAGCTCTTTCGGATAATACGCACGAAGCAGGATCAGGACCGTCCGGCGGGTGCAACAGATATGTTTATGCGCCGCGAGTAACATTAAACGCGGCGACCATAAAAAAAGACCAACCGGGGGAAGCCGGTTGGTCAAGGCGGGTGCGGATACTCAGGGGGGGAAGGTTCTCTCTAAAGCGTGAGGCCCGGACCCTTGCATCGGGGTAAGATGCTCTTGAATGAAATCTGTTCTCGCGCAGAGGGTGTTTTTCGGCGGCGGTGCAACAGTTTCAAATTTCTATTTATCTCCTGTTACCAGTCTGAGAGGACAGTCATGTTTGATTTAGGTCCTGAAATTCAATCACTGGAGTCTTTAATTATTATTCTTTCAATTTATGATTGTTTATTGTGAATGTCAATCCACGGTAGATTTCTTCTGGAAAAATCTGTTTGGATCGGGGGAAGAAGATTATGTGTGGGGGACGAGTCACAACAGGTGGCGCAATAAAAAAAGAGAACCGTTAAATGTTCTCTTTTTTTATTGCTAAGGAGACAAGAGAAAGTGTCAGCAGGTGGGGTCTGAACGATGCCCACTGGAGTCTCTCAGGAATCCTTTGATCTGTACTCAGGAATCAGGCTGTTCTTGTCAGTGCAAGGACGTAGCGTGTTTTCATGCCGACAAAAGGTGAGGTCAGCAAATGGAACAGCTTTGTTACGAGCTTGTGGGCTTCTGCTGAGCGCAAGCGGCGTGCTGCAAGGATGTGCTGTTCCATATCAGCAGCAGAAAAATCAAAAGCAGCATTATTCAGATTCTGGTATTTCATTGGCTTGATCCTTTCAGATGGTTAGCCGTTGTCTTCAATATGCGCCTTTTCTGCAGAATGATAATATCTCTTGTTGGAGAAGGATTGTTTCGTATATTTTGATAATGCTATGGATGTAATCAGTGATATGACCGTTTTTGTTGAGGTGGTGGAAGCGGGCGGCATGACAGCTGCCGGGCGCAACCTCAACCTTTCAGCTGCTGTAGTCAGCAAGAGAATTGCCAATCTGGAAGAGCGACTTGATGTTCGTCTGCTCAACAGGACGACGCGCCGTTTGAGCCTGACGGATGAGGGGGCGGGGTATTTTGCCCGCTGCAAGGTTATTCTCGAAGACATTGCCGATGCCGAGGCTGCCCTTTCCGGAGTTACCGGGCACGTCAAAGGGACGCTGAGGATAACGGCCCCGGCATCTTTTGGACGAAAGCATATTTCCAGCCTTTTGCCTGAATTTCTGAAGCTACACCCTGGAGTTGCGATTCAAATTAGTCTGAGTGACCAGATTGTTGATATGGTTCACCATGGATTTGACCTTGCCATCCGGACCGGAGAACTACAGGACAGCAGCCTTATTGCCCGGAAACTCAGTCCGGCCCGGCGGGTTGTCTGTGCCTCGCCCGACTATCTGGCACAAGCAGGTATTCCCGGACACCCAAAAGATCTGGAAAAACATAACTGTCTGGTCTTGGGATATCCCGGTGGCGTGCACGATCACTGGCACTTCAAGAGTGTCGAGGGAGAGATTTCTGTCAAGGTTCGGGGAACACTTGAGACCAATAACGGGGAAATTCTCCGGGATGCGGCCAAGGAAGGTATCGGAATTGCGATCAAATCAACCTGGGACATTGCCGAAGAACTGAAGGCGGGGCTGCTGATACCAATTCTGACAAATTATGAACTGCCAAGCGCGGCAGTCTACGTACTCTATCCAAACCGTCAGCATTTGCCGGCCAAGAGCCGTGCTTTTATCGATTTTCTCGAAAGCAAGTTTGGTAGCGAACCCTATTGGGATGAGGGGATTTCTCTGGGATAGGCGAGAGGTGTTGTAGCCGTGTACTCTCTGTTTATGGGACTACGGAGCGGGCTCGAGGCGGTAGAGTCCACCCTTGTTTTCATCAGTAATCAGATAGATCAATCCATCGGGGCCCTGGCTTATATCCCTGATCCGGCCAATTCTGTGGGGGATCAATTGCTCCTCTTCACTGACACGCCCTTCGGGGGTGTAGCGCTGGCGTACCAGCATCTTGAATTTCAGGGCAGCTGTAAAAAGATCGCCCTGCCAGTTGGGAAAAGCGGCCCCGTTGTAGAAGGTGATACCGGCAGGGGCAATGGAGGGTGTCCATTGATGCTGAGGCTGTTGCATGTCGGGCTGCTCTGTATCGCCAATTGAACCGCCTGAGTATTCTTCGCCATAGGTAATGATCGGCCAGCCATAGTTGGCACCGGCAATGAGCCGGTTAATTTCATCTCCGCCCTTCGGACCATGTTCACTCAGCCAGAGCTCATCTGTATCAGGATCAAGGGCAAGCCCTTGCGGATTTCGGTGGCCGTAGGAGAAAATTTCAGCAAGAGCGTCCTTGGTATTCACAAAGGGATTGTCCGGAGGAGCGTTACCCTCGCCTGTCAGTCGCAGGACCTTTCCGGCATGAAGGTCCAGCCGCTGGGCGCTGTCACGGTTTCCTCTGTCGCCAATGGTCACAAACAGATAACCCTTGCGATCAAATAGCAAGCGGGAGCCGTAGTGGTGACTGGCGCTGGAATCCGTTTTGGCAATAAAGACTGTCTGCAGATCCTGCAGCCGGTTTTGTTCCAGTCTTCCTCTGGCAACCGCGGTGGTAGAACCAGACGCAAGGCTGTGGCTGTAGGTGAAGTAAATCCAGTGGTTGGTAGAAAAATCAGGGTGCAGGGTGACGTCAAGAAGTCCGCCCTGTCCGCGAACATGAAGATCAGGCAAAGCCGGCAGGGAAATCTTTTCCAGATGTCCTGCTCTGTAGAGGAAAAACTGCCCGCCGCGTTCTGTAATCAAGAGACTCTGATCCGGCAGGAAAACCATGCCCCAGGGATTTTTCAGCCCCTGTGTCAGGCGAACAAGCCTGAAGTCTTCCTGCTCGCTGTTGAGCGTTGCCATAACGCCTCCTGTATTTGGGAGGTTCTCGGCGGCGTGACTGTTCCCAAGGCTACCCAGAACAATGCTCAAGGTCAAAGAGGTGACGACGAAAGTATGGGATAGACGCCTGGTCAAATAGGAGGAAGCCAGTTTCTTTTGTTGAATAAAAGGCATTGGGGGCTCCTGAAAAACCGGATCGGGCAGGTGGTTGGGAACAAGAATAGAGCAAATCTGGGTAATTCCGAAGCTTTGCCCGAACAGATTTTCGTGAAGATAAATTTTTTTGGAATATTTAGCAGTTTTATTAAATTGTTGGCTCTCCTCAGGCGGCTTAAACCGGAAAGAGATCAGAAAGACTGTGTATGTTCTGCGCTAACCGTGACTTAACCCAAGAGATCAGTGGAGAGACTCATGACCCGGAAAAATGACAATACTGTCGATGGCCCGCAAAACCAAACGATTGCCGGTCGTGCTCTGGGTGTCTTCACCGCGGGAATATCCAACGGAGAATTCGGCTTTCCTCCAGAAACATTGATGATGCTCGAGCGGGGCAAGGGAGCAAAACTCTGGGACAGTGCCGGTCGGGAATATCTGGATTTTTCCATTGGATGGGGATCTTGCCTCGTCGGGCATGCCAGAGAAGAAGTTGTTGAGGCCGTAAGAAAACAGGCTGGATCAGGATCGAACTTTTCCTATCTCAATCGCCATGCGCTGGAGCTGGGAGAAGAGATCCAGCGCTTATCCCCTGGGGTTGAGCGCCTGCGGTTTTGTGCGTCGGGTACCGAGGCGACCATGTACTGTCAGCGTCTGGCCCGAGCCTTTACAGGCAAACCCAAAATTCTCAAGTTTGAAGGGGCTTATCACGGGGCCAATGAAGCAGGTGTGACATCACTTTTTCCGCAGCTGAACTTGCCTTATCCGACACCGGAGCTGACATCGGCAGGAACGCCGATGGCCCGCGAAAATCTTTTGGTCGCCCCCTATAATGATCTCGAGACAACCCGTCAGATTATTGCCAGCAACCGTGACGATTTGGCCGCTGTGTTGATGGAGCCACTCCAGCGCTGCACGCCCCCTTTCCCGGGGTTTCTTGAGGGCGTCCGTCAGCTTTGTGATGAATACGCCATTCCGCTGATCTTTGATGAGGTGGTCACGGGTTTTCGTCTTGCCTATGGCGGCGCACAGGAAAAATACGGTGTTGTTCCTGATCTGGTTGCTTATGGAAAAGCACTGGGCGGGGGGTATCCCATCGGGGCCTTCGGGGGGCGTGCTGATATTATGGATCACGTCAATGAGCACTATATCGGTCAGGAGAACTATGTCTGGATGGCCTCTACTCTGGGGGGGAATCCTGTTTCCACAGCGGCAGCGAATGCCGCGCTGTCGGTATACCGGCAGCCAGGAATATATGAAGATCTGTTTGAAAGAGGAAGTTATCTGCGCCAGCAAATGCGGCTGATTATTGATGATCTGGAGGAGACGGCACAGGTAATCGGAGACGGACCTCTGGCACAGATAGTTTTTACCGACCAGCCTGTATTCAATTATCGCTCTACAGCACAGGGAGATAAAAGAAAGGGGCGGGCAATGATGCTGGCCCTGTTCCGCCGGGGTGTTTTTCTCAACCCGATGGGAACAAAACTTTACCTGTCGATTGCACATGACCGGCAGCTTTGTGATGATTTCCTCGATCGTTTTCGCAGCAGCCTGACAGAGGTCAGGGAGTTGCCATTAAAGGACGCGATCTGAAGTCTGTGGCAATAAAGGCTGGAGGCGTCGGGTCAAAGAGACTCGGGCGCTTGCCTGTTTCCGGGATTTTCTTTGTTCTGTCCTTTTTTCAGAGCAGCGTGTCAAATTGGTGATGCTAGTGGTTCGATTCCAACATTTGCATCTGAGCTTGCCGATGAGAGATGCAAATGTTGGAATCGAACCACTAGCGGAAATCTTTTTTATGAGCTTGTAATCAAGGCGATCTCTTCATACCTTCTGCTCAGCCTTAAATTATCTTTAAATCACCATATGATTGTCTTGTTTAAAACCGAGATTTTACGATAATTGTTATCTAATCGTTTGATCGATTGGTGAGGGCGGAGTATCAGGACAGGAATGATCCTGAAAGCCATATCGAGAGCTATTGATGAGAGAGTCTTCGCGCATGCCTGAAATAGGTGATGTTTTTTCAAAAAGGGATGCTTCATATCAGGATTGGGTCGTGACTGAAGTTTACAAATCAGCCATCGACGGACTGATGTATGCCCGTCTGCGCAATAAAAACATTGGTGACAAGTCTGTCAGCGCTGTTGAATTAACGCGTCGGGGATCTGACTGGTTGCGCAAGATGGCAGCTCCGCCAAAGAGCTGATTGTTTCTGCAAGATCTGAATGATTGACGAGAGATAAACCCGCCGCTTTGCTGCGGGTTTTGCTTTTTGTGCACTCTTGTTACCAGGGGCGCTGGGGTCGTTGTGTGTCGATGGGGTGATAAAAATATGTAAAGGCTTCTGCCGCCTTCTGACGGCCTTGATGCGGTCCTTCCACTTCCATAATTTCTGACCATAGTCACCTGATAACCAAGACAACAGAAAGATGTGTTATGGCCATGCTCAAAGCTGTAAAAAAATCGCCAGAAATCGAGAAACTCCCCCAGGTAGGGGAGGTCTATTCAAAACGTACCCGTTTTCTTCAGGACTGGCTGGTGACGGATGTCTACAGATCTCATGTTGACGGTGTGATCTATGCCCGTCTAAGCAATTCACTGATGGGGGAAAAGAACGTCGGGGCGGCGGAATTGCTCCGTCGGGGATCTGACTGGAGCCAAAAGAAAACGGGTTCCGGCACCGAGGATCACCAAGCGCTCCCTTCTCTCCAGGCTGATCTGCTGATGGTTCAGGGCAAATAAGAAGAGCTTGTGCGGATTACCGGAAGAGATTTTTCTGTCTTCGGGCTGGATTCAGCCTGCTTTTCCATCAGCGCGCGGCTGGAGCATGATCGGAAAAAAGTAAACCGCATAAAGTCCAAAGGCCAGAATCCAGAACAGGGCTGAGCAGTGCAGGAGGTGCGTTGTCCAGGTGCCTTCAAGGAGGCTTTGCAGAACCCGGAGGATTGCTGAAAGACTGAGGAAAACCAGTGCAAGGGTAAGAATTCTGGTGCTTGCAAGAGCTCTGCCGGAATGTCCAAGTCCGGCCCTGATCATGACGATGAGAATCATTGAAGCGATAGAGCCCGCCGTAAGGGCATGGAGCGCGCCTTCCCAGAAATAGCCGTACTGCTGGAGTCCAAAAGCCTTGAGCAGCAGGCCGACGGGGAGCCAGAGGTATCCAAGGTGCATACTCCACAAGAGGGGATCATCAAGGGTGCGCCAGCCCTTCCAGCAGGCAAGGCGTGCAAAATGCAAAAGGGAGAGGATCAGGCAGTAGAGAGCAAAGATCTCAGGGGCGTTCCCGGAGAGCCAGAGATCTCCCGGGACCATCAAAACAGTTCCGGCAATACAGAGCAGGGTCAGGGGCGGAGGTGTTGTGATGGCAACAATCTCGCCCTTTTTCTGTAAGGCATTGCGGGTAAAGGCGGGGACGATCCTGCCGCCGATGATGGTGATCAGGACCAGCAGAATGGAAATGGCAGCCTCAAGCGTGGCGCGCGGGCTGAGCGATATAAATTCCAGCTCTGCAAGATAAAACAGCAAGTTACACCCAGCCAGAAGCAGGAACACAAAGGGGAGCACAAGGTTGCGCAGGTTGCCCGATTTATAAAGTGTGCGTGCTGTCAGACCAGCCAGGACCGGAAGAAAAAGCAGATCAAGGATCACGACAGCTTCCAAAGGCAATAGAGGGCCGGACCAGAGGGCGATCCGCCCCAGCAACCAGAGACTATATAAACCGGCAAGGGGTGCGCCGGATAATGGAGCTGTTCCGGTCCAGTTCGGCATGGCTGTGAGGATAAAGCCCGCCACAGCAGCCGTTCCCAGACCGAAAATCATTTCGTGGCCATGGATCAGGGAGACCGGGATCGGGGAGGTGATCTCAAGCAAGTCTGTGAGGTTCAGTATCCAGAGCAGCAAAGCGAGCAGGGCATAAAGGGCTGCCGAGAGGAAAAAGGGTCTGAAACCTGCTCTCCAGAGTGGCGTGGCCGAGCTTTGCATGACTGTATCCATTTGATTGCCTGCACAACAGTAAGAAGTATTTTAAATGCCTTTAATAGATTTCGATCTGATCATGGGGCAGCAAAAAGCACAAGAGCGACGGGCTGCGACGAATTGTTCCTGTGTTTCGTTCCGGGAAATAGCTGGAGGATCTGGACAGGATGACCGGCAGGAATGGTGTCTCAGACGGCCTGAGAATAAGCCCGCTCCCTTTGGCCATGATATTCGTCGAATACGGCGCAGACCGTCCGGACCAGCGCCCGGGCATCGTCAGTGACCGAGATCAGGGAGCCATCCAGTGTGACAATCCCATCGCTGGCAAGATCCTGTAACTGGCCAAATTCATAACGGAACAGATCAGGGGAACAGCTGTATTGCTCACACAGAAGGGCCAGATCAACCCGGTGATAACACATGAGCTGTTCAATGATTGCGGCGCGCAATTTGTCCTGCCCCTGGAAAGGGATCGATTTGAGAACGGCAAAATTGCCTTTGTTGATCGTGCTTTTATAGGTAGTGATCGGCACCTGGTTCTGGACAAAACCGGCAGGAAGGCATCCGATGGATGAAGCACCAAATCCGATCATCGCTTCTGCCTTGTCGGTGGTATAGCCCTGAAAGTTACGGCGCAGGGTGCCATTGGCAAAGGCAATGGCCATTGGATCATCCGATTTGGCAAAGTGATCAAGGCCAATACGGACAAAGCCATAGGAACCAAGCAGTTCTGCCGCGGCTTCCTGCTGTTCAAAACGTTCGTTGAAGTCAGGTAAAACTTCTTCGGGGATCAGGCGTTGATGCGGTTTCAGGGCGGGGATATGGGCATAACCAAACAGGGCAATACGCTCCGGGGCCATCTCCATGACCTGCCGAACAGTTTCAAGCACCGACTCCACGGTCTGGTAGGGCAGACCGTACATCAGATCCATATTGATGCCGTGGACGCCAGCCTGATGCAGCCAGGAGGCGACCTGTGCGGTTTGCTCAATACTCTGGATGCGGTTGATGGCCTGCTGTACCTTGGGCTGAATATCCTGCACGCCAAGACTGGCCCGATTGATTCCACCTTCCGCCCAGGCGTTGATTGCCTCCTGAGACATATCCCGGGGGTCGATCTCCACCGCAAGTTCGGCATCAGCTGTAAAGCTGAAGGCTTCCCGCAGGGTTCCGAAGAGGGCGCGAACATCTTCAGGAATGAGAATGGTCGGGCTGCCACCGCCAAAATGAAGATGGCTGACCGGGCGTCCCGGTCCCATAACATCGGCAGTCATCAAGATTTCTTTTTGCAAGACAGCCAGATATTCCCGGATAGGCTTGTATTTCTGGGTTATCTTGGTGTGGCAGCCACAGAACCAGCAAAGGCTGTCGCAGTAGGGAATATGGGCATACAGAGACAACGGCATCTCTTCGGGAACGGCGGAAAGCCACTCCCGATAGCTGTCCTCGCTCAGGCCGGGCTGGAAGAGGTGTGCCGTCGGATAGCTCGTATAGCGAGGTACCCCGCGGTCATATTTCTGTATGGTTTCTGTTTTCATGCAAACAGAAATATCCGAGCTGTTGAGTCGGAGCCTTGATTTATGTCAAGCGCGGCGATCAGGCTTTCTTTTTATTCCGAATTCCCCGGACATCAAAGCCACGAATGCTGAACTACTCTGCGCTTTTTGCGGTGATTTGTTTCTGCCGAAACTGAATTTCTGAGGGCCACTGGCTTTTGATGTAGGCCAGGGTTGCGGAAATTTCCTCATCCGTAAGGTTGTCTCCGAAAGCAGGCATGCCGCTGATGAACCCTTCCGGGGCAACCGCGGCACCACCGAATTTGGTGATATGAAGCAAGAGGTTGTCGGGATGGTGCCAGGTGTGACCATCTGCGTTGTGGGGTGGTGCAGGAAGCGTGCCGTCCGAACGGGGAGATCGCCAATTGGGTTCCCCTTCCAGATTCTGGCCGTGGCAGGAAGCACACTGTTTCTCATAGATAGCTTCACCAAGGGAAACCTGCGCCAGATTCGTCGGGTCAGGGAGAGGAAACGCGGCTGATTTTTCGCGGTTTGTCTGTTCGTCTTCAGTTTCAAGGACTCGACTGATTACATAGGCAAGAGCAGCAAGGAAACAGATGGTGGTAATGCAAGCGATCAAAACAGAGAGACAGTTCCATTGTTTTTTACAGATTGGTGTTGCCTGGGCCGGTTCTGTTTGGATCGATTTTTTGGGCATGGGTGCCTCTGTATTTTCCTAATGTGTGCAGGCGAAATTTGTGTTTGGGACCATAGATGTTCCAGTTGGAGGAAGCTCAAGCAGTAAATGCTTATTTTAGTATTAGTGATTACTTCTTATGAAACTTAATTTTTCTTATTTTTGCGGTGCGGCATATATTGATTTTTGTCGTTAAAGGCGTATTTTAACTTCAATGAGTTACGTTTGATGAGAAGGCCGGATCGTTGAGAGCCACTCTTTCGGGAGCTGGATTCTCTTTCTGCGTGAAGAGGCCCCATCTGGAGAGAAGCATACCAGCCGAAGGAGACTAAATTGGCTCTTGGTAAGGATACCCTGAAAACCCGCCGCCAGCTCAAAGTTAATGGTAAAACCTATGACTATTACAGCTTGGAGGAAGCTTCCAAAACACTCGGCGACATTTCACGTCTGCCGTTTTCCCTGAAAGTACTGCTCGAAAATTTGCTGCGCTTTGAAGACAATCGCAGTGTTAGCGTTGATGATATCAAAGCCATGGGCAGCTGGCTGAAAGATTGTCGCTCTGATCGGGAAATTGCCTATCGTCCTGCACGTGTTTTGATGCAGGATTTCACCGGTGTTCCTGCTGTGGTTGATCTGGCCGCCATGCGTCAGGCCATGGTTGACATGGGCGGGGATCCGAAAAAGATCAATCCGCTTTCCCCTGTTGATCTGGTGATTGACCATTCGGTCATGGTGGATTCATACGGCGGTCCCGGCTCGTTCCAGAAAAACGTGGATCTGGAGTTTGAGCGCAATGGCGAACGCTATGCTTTCCTCCGCTGGGGTCAGAAAGCTTTTGATAACTTCCGGGTTGTTCCTCCTGGAACCGGGATCTGTCATCAGGTGAACGTCGAGAACCTGGCGCAGGTGGTCTGGACCAAGGAAGAAGATGGCGTGACCATCGCCTATCCGGACACTCTGGTTGGAACAGATTCTCATACAACAATGGTTAATGGCCTGTCCGTGCTCGGTTGGGGCGTGGGTGGTATTGAAGCCGAAGCCGCGATGCTGGGACAGCCGGTCTCCATGGTTATTCCCGAAGTTGTCGGGATGAAAATGACCGGCGAAATGAAAGAAGGCACCACGGCGACTGATCTGGTTCTGACCATTACTGAAATTCTGCGGTCCCATGGTGTGGTTGGAAAGTTTGTCGAATTCTACGGCTCTGGCCTCGATAATCTGACACTGGCCGATCAGGCGACCATTGCGAACATGGCTCCGGAATATGGGGCAACCTGTGGTTTCTTCCCGGTTGATGCCGAAACAATCCGTTATCTGCGTTTCACTGGCCGCGATGAAGATCGTGTCGCACTGGTTGAAGCCTATGCCAAAGCACAGGGCATGTGGCGGGAAACCAATACTCCTGATCCGGTCTTTACGGCGTCGCTTGAGCTTGATCTCTCGACTGTTGAACCAAGTCTTGCCGGACCAAAACGTCCACAAGACCGGATTTCCCTGAGCAACCTTGCACCGAAGTCAATTGCGACAATCAAGGAAGCTGTCAAAGGCGATATCAAGAAAACAGCCGCAGTTACTGGTAAGGACTACGGGCTAAGTCATGGCGATGTGATGATCGCAGCCATCACCAGCTGTACCAACACTTCGAACCCGTCGGTTCTGATCGGTGCAGGACTGGTCGCGAAAAAAGCCTATGAACTTGGTTTGGCTGTAAAGCCGTGGGTCAAGACTTCATTGGCACCGGGGTCTCAGGTGGTAACTGATTATCTCGAGAAGGCCGGTTTGCAGGATTATCTCAACAAGCTTGGTTTCGATCTGGTTGGATACGGCTGTACAACCTGTATCGGGAACTCCGGACCGCTGGCGGATGAGTATATCGAGGCGATTGACAGGGAAGGCTTGCAGGTTGCCGCGGTTCTTTCCGGCAACCGTAACTTTGAAGGTCGTGTCAGCCCGCAGACCCGTTTGAACTATCTGGCATCCCCACCACTGGTTGTTGCTTATGCGCTTGCCGGGAATGTGACACTGGATCTGCTCAATGACCCGATTGGTCAGGATAAAGCGGGCAAGGATGTCTTCCTCAAGGATATCTGGCCGTCTTCTCAGGAAATTGCTGAGGTTTCAGGTTATGCCCTGACCCCGGAAATGTTCAAGGATCGTTACAGCAACGTCTTTGAAGGGCCTGAAGAGTGGAAGAAGATCGAAACGGCTACTGGCCTGACCTACGACTGGAATGACCAGAGTACCTATGTTCAATATCCTCCTTTCTTCGAAGGTATGAGCCGGGAAGCTGGTGGCTTTAGCGATGTTGCGGGTGCACGCCCACTTCTGGTTCTTGCCGATAACATCACAACAGACCATATCTCGCCTGCCGGTGCGATCAAGGCAGACAGCCCTGGTGGCAGCTATCTGACAGAGCATCAGGTTCGCCCGGTTGATTTCAACTCCTACGGCTCTCGCCGTGGCAACCATCATGTGATGATGCGCGGCACCTTTGCCAACATCCGGATCAAGAACGAAATGGTTGACGGCATTGAAGGTGGTTTCTCCAAGTATAAGGGCGAGACCATGCCGGTCTATGACGCGGCCATGAAGTATATGGCTGACGAGACACCATTGGTTGTCTTTGGTGGCAAGGAATACGGCATGGGATCATCCCGTGACTGGGCTGCCAAGGGGACACGCCTGCTGGGAATCAAGGCTGTCATCGTTGAAAGTTTTGAGCGTATTCACCGATCGAACCTGGTTGGTATGGGCGTCTTGCCATTGCAGTTCAAAGACGGCATGACCCGCCAGAGCCTGAAGATCACCGGGGATGAAACCATTGATCTGTCCGGTATTGCTGACGGGATCAAGCCGGGTATGGATGTGGATTGCCGGATCAGCCGTCCAGACGGTTCTGTGGAGAACATCAAGCTTCTCTGCCGGATTGATACTGCTGATGAGGTGGAATACTACCGTCATGGCGGGATCCTGCATTACGTACTGCGTAACCTGATGAACGACGCCGCCTAGTCGCGATTACGTTGCAAATAAAAAGGCAGTCTGGAATTCCAGACTGCCTTTTTTTGATCGCGTAAACTTGAAGGTGAGTGACTGGTGCAGCAGAGAGCCCGGGATTAATCTGGGCAGATGAAACACTCTTTTTCACTCCTGCTCAAACATCCGGTTACCAAGATTCTGGCTGTTATTCTGGGGCTTTCTTCAGCCTGGGTATATCAGGCTGCAAGGGGGCCTTCCGCTGAACAGGTTGCCGCAGCGGAAGCCCGACTTGGATTTGTTACCCGTGTTGCCGAGGCGTCTGATCTTTCTGAGGGGGCTGCAGAGAGTCTGTCTCCCGTGGTTGTTGAGCTTTTTACCTCTCAGGGCTGTAGCTCCTGTCCTCCAGCCGACGCCTTGTTGAATGAACTGGCTGATCTGCCGGGTATTATCGCGCTATCCTATCATGTGGACTATTGGGATTACATTGGCTGGAAAGATCCTTTCTCCAGCCCTGAGGCCACGGCAAGGCAACGGGGATATGCGCAGGCCCTGGCCTTACGTTATGTCTATACCCCGCAGATTGTTATCGACGGAAAGACCGAAATGGTCGGCTCGCGCAGAGGGGATGTCCTGTTGGCAATCGAGGCGGCGTCACAAAGAGTAAAACCAGTCAGTCTTCATATTGATCAAGTCACCCCGGGCAAATCCCGGATTATTTTTGAGGGTCTGTTGCCTGCGGGTCAAACCGCAACTTTGTGGCTGGCGAGCTTTGATCAAAAGCACGAAACAGAAATTAGCCGGGGAGAGAACAAGGGCCTGTTCATGATCAATCGGCATGTGGTGCGCAATATTGATGCCGTCGCTGTGTGGAATGGTCGCGATAAAAGACTGGATCTTGATCTGGCGTTGTTTGGCGACCCAGGAGGGGGAGACTATGCCGTTATTCTACAAGACGGTACAAACGGTACTGTTCTCGGGGCTGCCTTTATAAAATAATGCCCGGAGCAGAGGGGTTAGTTTTGTCCCTGTAAAACGGGGATCTGTGCCATGTAGTCTTGTAAAAAATCACGAAAACATTTCGCTTTGGCACTGAGAAGCCGCCCGCTTGGCCAAACGGCATAGATATCTCTTTGCGGGCCGCAGCAGGGAGCCATGAGCTGAACCAGCTGTCTGTTTTCGAGAGCGGTGTGTATTTCGCTCCGTGGTAACAGGGCGATACCGACGCCATCAATTGCCATTTGGGTAGCAAGAGTGATGTCATTTACAAATGTACTGGACTGCGGATGAAACGTTTGCCGCATTTTTGTATCCGGGTTGGTGATCTCCCATACAGGCAGGATGTTTCCGGTGATCAGACGATGATCTTTCAGCTCGTCGATTGAGCGGGGTTCTCCCTGTTGCCTGAGATAATCCGGGGCAGCAACCAACAGGGTGGAGACAGACCCCAGGCGTTTTTGGAAAAGTTGCGAATCTTCCTGTGGGCCAACCCGCAAGGCCAGATCAATCTGGGCGGACAATAGATCTTCACGTTCATTGTTGAGCTGTAGATGCAGCTGAATCGCAGGGTAGGCCTTGATAAAGGACGACCACATGGGATGAAGCAATCCAATTGAAATGTTGGTCGGTGCCATGACTCTCAACTGTCCGCCGAGCTGTTGCAGATCCTGATTGAGATCGCGTGTGGTGGTTTCCAACTGTTCTACAAGATGGGCACAGGAGCGGTAATAGGCTTCCCCTTCACTGGTCAGACTGAACTTGCGTGCAGATCTGTGGATGAGTTGACAGCCCAGAGTTTCTTCCAGCTTTTTGAGCCGCCGGGTGACTGTTGCTGCAGGCAGATTTAAATAAGTTGCGGCCCCGGAAAGGCTCTGGTTTCTGGCAATGTGGATAAAAAGAGAGATATCATCAAGCATGATTCCATTAATGGAATTTATAACGTCAATATTCAATATATATATTAAAAATGAAATTAAATATCTTTGTTCTCACTGGGTTTAACCAAAAAAAACAGAGAGAATGATCATGTTGTGGATTAGTGCAGGTATCGAAGTTACGAAGCAGAGTGAAATAGCACGGGCCCGGCGAGAGCTGGAGAAGCTGGTGGGTGAAACACAGACTGAGCCGGATTGCATCAAGTTTGAAATTCTGCAAAATCTGGAAAATCCGGCGTGTTTTACCCTCTGGGAATGCTGGGTGGATGAGGCGGCCCTGAAAGCCCACTTTGAACAGCCTCATACCAAAGCCTATCTCGCGCTGGAGCTGACCGAGGTCATGTATATCGAGCGGCTGGTGTCCTGTGCCGGAGGGTCACTGGAGCAGGCGGCATGAAACAGCGTCTTCTCTTTTCCGCCCTTATGTCATTTGTTCTATCGTTTCTGATGTCCTGCTGGGTGACCTGGATAAACCTTGGCTTGAGTGCGATGTTTATCGAACGCTGGCTCAATGCTTTTATTCTTGCCTGGCCTGCCGCGGCAGCCGTTTCTTTTCTTTTCGGGCCGATTGTCCAGCAGCTGACATTGCGTATTCTGCTGATGCGGCGATCAGAATTTCAGCGTTAAAAGCAGGGAATAAGATCATGCAGCTACAGCGTATTAACCTGCCAGAACTGGGGTTGCCTGTCGGCCCTTATGTCCATGCGGTTCGTCATCAACACACGCTTTATACGTCGGGGTTCACGGCTTATGGCACAGCATACCAATATGGCTCTCTTGCCGAACAAACCCGGGGCATTTTTGAACAGTTGTTGTCGATCGCTGAAGCCCAAAAAACGTCGCTGGAAGGGTTGGTGAAGGTAACAATATTTGTCACTGATCTGGAGCGGATTGCCGAATTAAGAGATTGCCTCATGGAGCTCTATGATGGTGCTGTTCCGGCAAGCTCTCTGGTCAAGGTCGATCGTTTGTTCTCGCCAGAACTTCTGATCGAAGTTGAAGCTATTTTTGCTCTTTGAACAGGGGGTTATCAAAGAAGCAGGGGGCGGTGTCCTTGGACACCGCCCCCTGCTTCTTTTGTGGTTGATGAAAAGGCCTAGTGGTTCGATTCCAACATTTGCATCCCCCACCGGCAAGTTCAGGTGAATTTGACATTTGAAAACGAACCCGGCCGCGGATGGGATTCAAATGTCAAATTTGCTCCACTAGATCAGGCCTTTCCCCATGACCCTGGACATGCGCTGGGCAAAGGTTGCGGCGTCAGCGGGTGCCTGTCCTTCGAGAATGCGGGCCTGATCCAGCAACAGCCAGGCGACGTCTTCAAGTTCTGAAGCGCCACCGTCTTTTTTGATCAAGCCGGAAAGCTGTTTAACCAGAACGTGTTTGGGGTTGATTTCCAGAACCCGTTTGCTGATCCGGTCGACCTGTTTATGGCTGCGCAGGATACGTTCGAGATGGATATCCATATCGCCATCATCCGCAACCAGACAGACAGCTGAATCTGTCAGGCGCTCCGAGCTTCTGACATCCTTGATCTCGCCTTCGAGAGTCAGTTTCATAAAGCCAAGCAGGGCACCTAGTTCGTCCTTGGTTTCTTCCTTGTCTTCAGCTTTGTCTTTATCTGCTTCCTCACCGGGAATCTTGCCAAGATCAGCACCACCACGGGTAACGGACTTGAAGCTCTTGCCTTCAAATTCGGTAACTGTGGTCATCCAGAACTCGTCAACCGGATCATAGAGAACCAGCACGTCAACATCCTTGGCCTTGAAACCCTCAATCTGTGGGCTGCGGCGCAGGGCCTTTTCATCTTCGCCAGAGATGTAATAGATGTGCTCCTGTCCTTCTTTCATACCAGCGACATAGTCAGCGAGGCTGATCCAGCCATCGGTCTTGACAGAGCGGAAGCGGCAGAGCTTGAGCAGATCATCCTTCTGGGCAACATCCTCGTAGAGGCCTTCCTTGAGAACCGGGCCGAACTGTTCCCAGAACTTGATGTATTCCTCTGATTCTTTGGTTGCTTTTTTCTCGAGCAGGCCAAGGACACGTTTGGTGATGCCGCTGCGGATTTTACGCAAAAGCGGATTATCCTGCAGCATTTCACGGCTGATGTTCAGCGGCAGATCCTCGGTATCGATTACGCCTTTGAGGAACCGCAGATACGGTGGAATCAGCTCCTGGCAATCATCGGTAATGAAAACCCGGCGTACATAAAGCTTAACCCCGTGTTTGCGTTCAGGGTGAAACAGGTCAAAGGGCTTGCTGCCGGGAATGAAAAGCAGACCGGAATATTCATGAACACCCTCAACCCGGAAATGTTCCTGAAGCCAGGGATCATCATAGGCATGGGCGACGTGGTGATAGAATTCCTTATATTCCTCATCGGTGACTTCGGATTTGCTCCGGGTCCAGATGGCAGAGGCAGAATTGAGGGTTGCCCATTCTTCGCCGGCTTCCTTGTCATCTTCCTGCTTGATGGCTTTAAAGCGGATGGGAATGGGGATGTGGTCGGAATAGGTCTTGATAATGGTGCTCAGGCGCAGCTCTTCGCCGAATTCACTCTGATCATCTTTCAAGTGCAGGGTAATGGAGGTTCCCCGACCGGCCTTGTCAGCTTCGCCGATGGTAAAAGCACCCTTGCCGTCTGAATCCCATTTCCAGCCTTGTGTCTCACCAGCTTTGCGGCTGACCACACTGACCTTGTCTGAAACCATATAGGCCGAATAAAAACCAACCCCGAACTGGCCGATCAGGTTGTTGCCTTCTTTGCTGCTTTCCATCTGTGACATGAAGGCGCTGGTACCGGAGCGGGCAATCGTTCCCAGATTGTCTATCAGCTCTTCACGGTTCATGCCGATGCCATTATCGCTGATGGTCAGCGTCTTTGCTTTGGAGTTTACTTCCAGATCAATCCGGAAATCCGGATCGTCTTTCATCAGGTTGCCATCGGTCAGCGCGAGATAACGCAGCTTGTCACAGGCATCTGATGCGTTGGAAATCAGTTCGCGCAGGAAGATTTCTTTGTTTGAATAGAGTGAATGGGCAACGATGTCCAAGAGGCGAGAAACCTCGGCCTGGAAGGAGAGTTGTTCCTCAGACATGATTCTTTGTCCACCTTTATTATGCTATGTAATTGATGTTGTTTCATTCCTGAGGAAAGTTCCCCGGGAACAGAAGAGATATGGCGCAGGAAGGTGATTTTTTCAAGTTATTAGAGACGGAGGGAAGCTACAGAAACTTGAACAACGACCCAACTGATGTGCGCAGATGTTGCCGCGTGAGGCGGGGGCAGACTTTGCAGAAGGGGATATCTTAGGGTACAAAGTCGGAAAGTCTAACTTGTCGATGATCTGAATACCTTCAGGAGTAGTTATGTTAAGTCTGGCTCGATTGCCTGTATTACTGGGTGCAATCCTGCTCTTGAGCGCCTGTGCTGCGAGTCCCAATTCTTCACCGATGAAGATATTTGATCGCAAGGGGATTGCCGCGCCAACAATTGATGCTTTCGAGTATTGTCATGGCTATGGCTGTCAGACCAAAGTTAAACTTTCCCTGGATGAAGCAGAAAAAAATGATCTTATTTCGGCTTTCGGTTCGGCGGAAACGCCACAGGAAGAGCGGGCAGGTATGGCCCGGGCCGTTGCCTATATGGAACAGCTGAATGGCCCGAAAACGGGAACGGACAAGGATGTCGGTGGAACCTTTACGGGCTATGGTCAGGCCGGGCAGCTTGACTGTGAAGATGAGGCAACAAACACAACAACAACCCTGATTTTTCTACGTGATCTTGGCTTGCTAAAACACCACCGTTTGCGATCCCAGGTCACAAGAGGATTTTTCTTTCGAGGCTGGCCCCATACCTCGGCAGCGGTGATCGAGATTGCTTCCGGGAAAAGTTATGTAATTGATTCCTGGTTTGAGAGCAGCGGTGTGGCCCCGCACGTTGTGCCTTATGAGATCTGGTCGTCGGGATGGGACCCGGCCAAAGATGGAGCTGTTGAGCCCGAATAGCTGGCCTTATGGTCTGATGCCGGGCAATTCTCTGTCGATGTCGTCTAACGATGGCCCAGATTTTCAGGGGAGACGAGTGTCGTGATACTGGCTGTCGCGAAAAGAATTACAACAACCAGCAATATCTCGCAGCAGATCGCCCGCCGAAGGTGCTGAATGGCAAGCGGGCTTCCTCGACTGATTGCGGGCACCAGGTAAAATTTGTTCAATCCGGCAACACCAAGTAGTAGACCGACTATTCCGATCTTGCCCAAGAGTATCCAGCCGTAGGCAGTTTTAAAGAGCCCCTGGAAACCGCCAGCTATAAACCATGCCATCACAGCGCCTGAAATCAGCAGCAGGGGGATAAGCCAACTGGCGATACGTCCAAAATGTTCAAGGGTTGGGGCGGCGCTAGTCGGAGCCCTCTTCAGGAGCATTAGAAGTGGAGCAAAGCTGCCTGCCCAGAAACTGGCAATGACAAGGTGGAAGAATATGAGGGTTTTGAGCAGAATCTCCGGGCTGTAGAGGCTTGTGTGCCCGGTTAAAATATAAGAGGAGAGGATGAGCAGCAGGCCAAGGATTGAGAGAGGTGTTCTCGCGGTCGTTATTCCCGTTAGGGCGAGTAACAAAAAACCAAATGCCAATAAGATGGAAAGTTTGCCCGCATCAGAAGACAGGACAAGCAGGATCATTTCCAGATCAGCAAGTGCGGTGCTCTCCCCTCCCGCTAACCAAATGGCACTGGTCGCAAGGTTGAGGGCGACAAAAAGAATGCCACAAACGGCAAGGCGTCGTATCAACCGGAATATCTGATCTTTAATGAGGATAATATCCCTTGAGAAGAGCAAAATGAAGATCGTACTGCCACAGGCAAAGAGACTTAGACCATAGAGAGCAGCCTTTTCACCCAATAACAGGAGTTCAAGCAGAGTGTCTGAAAACATTCAAAATTTCTTTGTTAGGGCTTGATTGAGAAGCTGAACGACCCTTTGGTCGGGTGGCCATCGCTTGCTAGGCCCCGCCAATCTATCTGGTAGGTACCTGCTTCGAGGTGGGGCAGGGGCGCAGAAATGATTGATGTTGGTTCGTTGTTTTGTTCGCCCCCCAGGGGGATCAACTCTCCTGCGGGTGTCTCCAGCTTCATAGAGGTTATGCGTACAGGCGAGGGAAAGGTGAGTGTTATCTGTTCTGGTGCGGCCGCAAGGATTGCTTGATCAGCAGGCTCGCTCATCACCATTTTCCCATGGGCGAAGGCGATACCCGGAAGAAGAGTGGCAAAAAACAGGATGCTAATGATCCTGAGGGACTTGAGCATGGACTTCTCCTTTAAACATAGCCGACCAAGGTTAAACCTTCCCCCTGCAGGAGGGTCAACAGAAGTAAATCTTGCCGCGAACATTTCCATCGAGAGCTTTTCTGTGTATAGAGGGCGCCATTGCATTAGGTCATAAATTAAAGATTCGGATTTGCTTCTGTCAGGTTGTTCCCGGGTCCCTTAGCCAGGAGGGATTATATGAGTTTTCTCGCTTCCAAAAAAATCACTGCTGTTCTCGGGCCGACCAACACTGGAAAAACTTTTCTGGCTATGGAGCGGATGCTTGGCTACAGCTCGGGCATGATCGGTTTTCCCTTGCGGCTTCTGGCGCGGGAAAACTACGATAAAGCGGTTGCAATCAAAGGAAAAAACAACTGTGCGCTGGTGACGGGTGAAGAAAAAATCCTGCCGAAAGGAGCGCGATATTTTTTCTGTACGGTTGAATCCATGCCGCTGGACAAGCTGGTAGAGTTTCTGGCCGTCGATGAAATCCAGCTGGCAGCGGATGATGAACGCGGCCATATTTTTACCGATCGCCTGCTGCACGCGCGGGGCACAGCCGAGACCATGTTTATGGGTTCGAGTACAGTCCTGCCGCTGTTGCGCAAGCTGATCAGGGATATCGAACTTATTGAGCGACCTCGCTTTTCCAAGCTGACCTATGCCGGAAGCAAAAAAATTATCCGCCTGCCGCCGCGAACGGCTGTGGTGGCGTTTTCAGCTGCGGATGTCTATATTCTGGCAGAAACGATGCGGCAACACCGGGGCGGAACGGCCGTAGTGCTGGGGGCTTTGAGCCCGCGGACCCGCAATGCCCAGGTGGCCATGTTCGAGAATGGTGAAGTTGACTATCTCGTCGCAACCGATGCGATCGGAATGGGACTAAATCTGGATGTCAATCATGTGGCTTTTGCCCGCATGGAAAAGTTTGATGGACGCATTTCGCGAAGATTGATGCCATCGGAAGTCGGGCAGATTGCCGGGCGAGCCGGACGTCATACCCGGGATGGTACCTTCGGGGTGACGGGTAACGTTAACCCCTTGAGCGAGGATCTGATCGAGCGGGTGGAGAATCACATTTACGATCCACTCAGAGTGCTCTACTGGCGTAATCGGGATCTGGATTATCGTTCTCCAGAAGGTTTGATGCGATCACTGGAACAGAGATCCGAAGATTCGGTTTTGATGCGGGTTCGCGATGCAGATGATCATCTGGCTCTTGCCGCCCTAATGCAAGAAACAACCGTTCAGGAGACGGCAACAACACAAGCATCGGTTAAGTTACTGTGGGAAGTTTGTCAGATTCCGGATTTCAGAAAAATCCTGACTGATCAACATATTCGGTTGCTTTCTCAGATATATCATTATTTGATGAGCAACCGTGGGCTGTTGCCAGATGACTGGGTTTCAGGACAAATTCGGCGGTTCGATCGTATTGACGGGGATATCGACACTTTGGTGTCGAGGATATCCCATATTCGTACCTGGACCTACATTAGTCACAGGGCGGACTGGTTAGAGGATAACGAGCATTGGCAGGGCGAAAGCCGTGCGATAGAAGATCGGTTATCAGATGCATTACACACCCGTCTGACTCAACGGTTTGTTGACAGGCGGGCAACGACATTAGTGCGGAGCCTCCGCGCGGGAGAAAGTATAGTGGCGGCGGTTAAAGCGAACGGAGATGTTATTGTCGAGGGAGAACTCCTTGGACGGATTTCCGGATTTGCCTTTGTCTTGGACGAAAGTCTGCAGGGCGGTGATATCAAGACGGCCCTTACAGCGGCACGGAAAACCCTGATGGCGGAAATGCCTGCCCGGGTGACCATGCTGGAAGAGGACAACGACGGATCTTTTCTGCTCAACGATGCAGCAGAGTTGACCTGGCGCGGCATAGCGGTTGGCAAGCTTGTTAAAGGCGACATTCCGCTTAATCCGCTGGTCGAGGTCTACGGCACAGAGTTTCTTGACGGTCCCATGCGGGAACGGGTTCGGGTACGTTTGAATGGATGGCTTGAACGCCATCTTCGGGCTCAACTTAAACCACTGTTTTTTCTGTCTGAGGCAAAGCTCGAAGGGGCTGCGCGCGGGATCTCCTTTCAGGTTCTAGAGGGGCTGGGACTGGTGCCACGGCATCTGTTGCGAGACCAGATCAATGGCCTGAGTAAAGTTGACCGGAAGGCTTTGGCGGATCTTGGATTGCGTCTGGGCCGAGAAAGCGTCTATCTGCCTAATCTTAATCGTCCCCGTCCCTGTCGTATCCGGGCATTGCTCTGGGCCGCGTGGAATGAACTTTCTGTGCCGGATCTACCGGATTTTGATCTGGTCAGCTTTGAGCCACAGATGACACAAAGCGACAGCTTTTGCGGGGCTGTGGGGTATCGCCGGCTTTCTGATCGCAAGGGCAAGGAACTTGTTTTGCGGGCGGAAATTCTGGAACGCTTGTCTCATGAGGCCTACAAACTGTTGCGTTTGAGCAAGGAAGCAGCAGAACCCAAATCGGAAAAGGGTAATAAAGAAACAGCGACAACGGCTGTTACGGAAGTCGATGTGCCTGCGGCGGAAGCACCGCTGGTCGAAAATACAACTGTAAGTGATGTTGCGATCCAAACGTCGATTCCTGAAGAGGCTGAAACGGTCGGGGTAAGCCCTGCCAATGAAGTTGCTGCTGTGAAAAAAGAAACCAAATCGGATGATGTCCTGGAACTTCCGGCAGGCTCTTTTGTCATCAGCAGTGAAATGCGCAAGGTTTCCGGGCTTGAAGACCAGCTTATCGCCTTCGTTCTGAAAACCCTGCGTTTTCAGCCAAATCGACTGAAAGGCGGAGTGACAACCTTCAGTCTCCGTGGCCCGAAAAAGCAGGACCCGAAGAAGAAAGAAGCCCGCAAGAAACAGGTTGAGGCAGAAAAAGCCCGTATGGCAGATTCTCCTTTTGCTGTTTTACAGGATCTTTCCTTTAACCGCTAAGGTCTGCAAGCGTGCCAGAAAGAGGACAGGAAACGGGAAGCCAAACTCTGCGGATAGACAAGTGGTTATGGTATGCCCGCTTTTTCAAGTCCCGTAGCCTGGCGAGCGAGGCCTGCAGCAGCGGGCGGGTTCGTACGGGTGGTACAGCAGTTCGCAAATCCAGTCATAATATCCGTGTTGGCGATGTTTTGACCTTTAACCAGGGGCCACATATCCGGGTGGTCAAGGTACTGGAGCTCGGTCAGCGTCGCGGGCCTGCCCCCGAGGCTCAGTTGTTGTATGAGGATCT
This sequence comes from Kiloniella laminariae DSM 19542, assembly GCF_000374005.1. Taxonomy (GTDB): domain Bacteria; phylum Pseudomonadota; class Alphaproteobacteria; order Kiloniellales; family Kiloniellaceae; genus Kiloniella; species Kiloniella laminariae. Next base: position 428,093 of record NZ_KB893134.1, read on the forward strand.
TGAGCCGCCGCAAAAGAAAACCACAAGCACATTTTCTGGTGAAGGAGTGATGCGAGAGGCCGGGAGCGGGCGTCCGACAAAAAAAGATCGCCGGGAGACGGATCGCTTGCGTGGAGATTGAGGCGGCTCAAACGCCCTGTTTCTAAAGCCGGGTCATGATAATACCTGCTGCAATTGCGCAGGCAGAGAGCCAGCGCAACAGACCTGTCTTCTCTTTCAGAAAAATTACAGCAATTAACATGGCAAAGAGAACGCTGCTTTCTCTTAAACCTGAAACCAGAGCGATGGGTGCTTTTGTCATGGCCCATATGGCGATCCAGTAAGAGCCCAGGGACAAGGCACCTGCAATCAAACCGGTTTTCCATTCTGGCAGGGTTTTTGTGACTGCCTGCTTGCCCCGGGTTGCTATGGCAAGGATCAGCATGCACAGGCCATCTCCGGCAAAAAGCACCAGGGTGAAACCTGAGGCTGTTAGCGCCTCACGTGCCCCTATCCCATCAACCAATGTGTAGGCAGCCGTAAAAAAAGCGGTGCCGAGGGCAAAGAGCAACGCTGTGCCTGATAGATGGGGGCTGTTTTTCTGGGGCGCGAAAGCCATCACCATAATGCCAAGGCCAATTGCTACGACCCCGAGACTTTTGGACAGGGTTAGTATTTCGCCAAGGAAGAGGNCGCTGACAATGGAAACGATGAGAGGCGCTGTGCCACGGGCGAGGGGATAAATCTGGCTGAGATCCCCCAGCTGATAGGCTCTGATCAGAAACAGTTTATAGCCGACATGCAGAGCGATGGAGGCAAGAAGCCAGGGGAGGGACTGGAGAGAAGGCAGGGGAAAAAAAGCCAGCAGTCCCAATGAAATCGCTCCCTGAACCAGGGAAAGAAGCAAGATAGAGGAAAAACGATCAAGACCAACTTTGATAACGGCGTTCCAGCTGGCATGCATGAGGGCTCCGAACATGACAGCTATGAAGACATGACTTTCCATCGGGATTGTTTCTCGTTTGTTTGGCGCCACCAAGGTTTAACTTGTTCGTATTAAAAGAGAAAGTTGACCAAAGCCACCATAACTTCTGCGCTAAAAGAATGAAGGTGCAGTAAAGTGTGTTCCTTCTTCACCTAACCGGTTTTTGGTGAAGAGAGGGGGCGCTTAAAGACAAGGGACAGGTTATTGGCGGGCATTGAGACGATTTTTTCCAGATGAAATCCCTGTTCATTCGCCACGCGCTGAACATCTTCCAGTGAGCGGATGCCCCATTCTTTATTCTGGCTGCGTAAACTTTCATCAAAATTGAGGTTTGATGGTGCCGTCGGAACGCCATCCTGAAAGAAAGGGCCATAAAGATAAAGCGGTGAGCTGGGCTTCAGAATACGGCCCATACCGGCAAACAGGCCACAGGTAGCAGCCCAGGGTGCTATATGCAGCATGTTGATACAGACAGCAGCATCGGCCTGTTCAAGAGGCCAGTGATCACTTGTTGTGTCGATATGGAGTGGGGGCAAAAGATTATCAGCTCCAGTATCCTGTAGGTGCGCAGTAATGCCGGGAAAGTTATCCCGACTGTATTCGCTGGTTTGCCAACGCAAGGGGGCGAGCTGCGGACCAAGCCAGGCAGCATGTTCTCCAGTCCCGCTGGCGATTTCAAGCAACAGGCCATCACATGGCAGAATGTCGCGGAGTACGGCCAGAATAGCAGCGCGGTTGCGCTCGGTTGCCGGAGCATGCCGCCGGGGATCGCTCTTTGGGGGAAAGTTATCACCGGAGGTGTTGCTAGTGGGGGTGTCGATCATTAAGTTTGACTTCAGGGGCTGGTTCGTTAGTGCAAGCGAGATAAGGCCGTGACGAGAATTTCCAATAAGTGATTTTATAAAGGTGACACATTGCTCAATCGTATCAAGGAACTTTTTACAGGCTCTTCAGAGACCGCAGGAAAAAATGTCGGGCGCACCAGTGATGTCAAAGTTGCTGCCGCAGCCTTGATGGTTGAGGCCGCCCGGATGGATGAAGATTTTGGTACAGAAGAGCGGCAAAAGATATTTCAGTTGCTGGAGATGCACTTTGGGCTGAGCCGGGAAGAAAGTGGAGATCTTCTGGATCTTGCAGAGGAAAAGGCAGGTGAATCCAGCCAGCTTTTTGGTTTCACGCGCTTGCTAAAGGAGAGCTATAGTCTGGAAGAGCGGGTCGGTGTGATGGAAATGCTGTGGGAGGTGGCCTATGCGGATGGTGAACTCCATCATTTCGAAGCCAGTTTGATGCGACGAATCGCCGGATTGCTCTATGTGCCCGATCACGATAACGGTAACGCCAGAAAAAAAGCTCTTGCCCGTTTGGGGTTGACGGGGTAGGGGCTATCGGAATAATCCGGTATACCCGGCATTGTATGATGGGAACTGGTAAGAGCCTGCTTCAAGATATCATGCAGGAAAAACGTGCCTGGTAGATCTGGTCAGGAGCCAAAGTGGAGATTAGAAGATGACCTATGTCGTCCTCGAAAATTGCATCAAATGCAAATATATGGACTGTGTGGAAGTTTGCCCGGTGGATTGTTTCTACGAAGGTGAAAACATGCTGGTCATTCATCCTGACGAGTGCATCGATTGTGGTGTATGTGAACCTGAATGCCCGGCAGAGGCCATTTTGCCTGATACAGACCCCGCTTCTGAAGCCTGGATGGACCTGAACCAGAAGTATGCCGAGATCTGGCCAAACATTACCCGGATGGGTGAAAAGCCTGCGGATGCTGATGAGTGGAACGGCGTTGCTGGCAAATTTGACAAGAACTTCAGCGAGAAGCCGGGAAATACTGACGGCTAGCCGGATATTCCATGCGAATCGGATGCAAGCGTCAGTCATCCGTAAATGTTCTTTTTCAAAATGATGTCCCTGGCCCTGCCGCAATGCGGCGGGTTAACATTGTTGCATGTGCAAAATGCGCGGCAGGCATGCTCTACGCGAATGTTGAATTTCCCCCCGGAATCGTGTATAACAAAGCTGTGACGAACGGATAACTGCGGTAAAGTTGTGGGAAAATTTCTTAATATTCCCCATTTCGGACGTTTCCAGGTTTTAGGGTAGTTACTCTCCTCGCCATCTCGAAAAAAGATGTCGGCGGGGTTTCTATGCGCGTTTGGCATATCGGTTGCGGTGCGATAACCGCAACGACGGGGTCTTGAAACCGTGATGTGCTGATCTGAACATACACCCTGATAAAAATTCAGGCGGTCAAAACGGAGAGAAGAGATCTAATGGGCAAGCAAACAGAATACAGTGCCGGCGATTACGTGGTTTATCCTACACATGGTGTTGGACGTGTTCAGGGCATCGAAACCCAGGAAATTTCTGGTGTTACTCTTGATTTGCTGATTGTAACTTTCGAACAGGACCGGATGACCCTGCGGGTTCCGCTAATCCGTGCTGAGAGCTCTGGCCTACGTAAACTTTCCAGCCGTAAGTTGATGGATGACGCCCTGACGACCCTGAAAGGTCGTTCGCGTGCCAAGCGTACCATGTGGAGCCGTCGTGCCCAAGAATATGAAGCCAAGATCAATTCTGGAGATCCTGTTTCTATCGCCGAGGTTGTCCGTGACCTACACCGTGGTGCCGATCAGCCAGAGCAGTCTTTCAGTGAGCGTCAGATGTACCAGGCAGCTCTTGAACGCCTTGCCCGCGAGCTTGCCGCCGTTGAAGAGATCGATGAAGATTCAGCCGCTGTAAAACTTGAAGAATTGCTTGCAGCAGCCTGATTTTCCGGGGAACATAGAAGCGCGGTTTCCGGTTTGTGGAGCCGCGCTTGATTTTTCTTCGCTTTAACCGTCCGCAACGCCGGGCATAAAGCTGGAAAGTCAGTTGGTGGTGATTTTGCTGTTCTGGGCAGATGCCCCTTTTCGCGTTAAACGCGAGCTGCCGCTGGGCATGAGGAGGGATTTGTTTCTGGAGCAACCAAAGCAAAGTCAGCAGCTGTATCAAGAAAGCACGTCTTTCTGAGCAGTCATGCTTCTATCCAGCCGATTATTCCTGCTTTAGATCAGGACAGGGGTGACCTCCCAGCAAATGGGTGATCTGCAAAAATTCGCAGTTATGACCGCCACTCACCGGATGTGGGCTATCAGTGCCATTCATGGCGAAGTCGGAAAATTGCGGCATATCCATTCAGCTTTGGAAAGCCGTCTGCAACGCGGCGATAGAGTGGTCTATCTCGGAAATTTCATGGGGCGGGGTGCTCATATCAGTGAAACGCTGGATGAACTTGTTTCCTTCAGGCGATTTTTCCTTGCCCGGTTTCAGAATTTTACCCGTGATATTGTTTATCTGCGCGGTGCGCAGGAAGAGATGTGGCAGAAGCTGCTCCAACTTCAGTTTGCAACAGATCCCCGCGGGGTTTTGAGCTGGATGATCGACCAGGGGGTCGGGGCTTCGTTGTCAGCCTATGGTTTTGACCCTAGTGAGGGTTTTCATGAGGCCGCCGCAGGTGCCATGCAGTTGACCCGCTGGACCAACAAGGTGCGCCGGGCGATGCAGGAAAGACCCGGGCACTATCAAATCATGGGTGAACTCAAGCGTGCTGCCTATCCGGATAATGGCACGACACTTTATGTAAACAGCGGCATCAACCCGACACGTCCACTGGAAACCCAGAAAGACAGTTTCTGGTGGGCCAGTAATAGTTTTCTCAAATTGAATGAGAATTTTGGCCCCTTCACGCGTGTCTTCAGAGGCTATGATCCTGCTCAGGCAGGGGTAACCTATAATAAGCATGCTGTCAGCCTGGATGGGGGCTGCGGTTTTGGGGGCAATCTTGTTGCAGCCTGTATTCATCTTGATGGACAGGTTGTTGAATTGCTTGAAAGTTAATGCCGCTTACTGACTGCTTATCGTGATCCGCCGGGTGCTGGTCACCTGTCAAAATAGCAAGGATGTTGTGCTGCGAGGGCAGACCCCAAAAGGGATGCGCGTATAAGCTGCCTTTCCTTTTGTTGCAGCGACGCATCCTGTCGAATCGTTTCGCCCGGCAAGGATCGGGTACCAGTTATGAAATTTGTAAGATTTTTGATGCATTCTGTTGTCCGTGAAGCTTCAAGAAGAATTTGGTTCCGAGCAGTTTTCAAGTGCTTCTGATCTGGTAATCTGGGCGAGTAACGTTTTGGCGGACTGGTTTGTTATTCTGATTTTTAACTCTGCACAGGCGCTGTGGCATGCGCTGGAGAGCTTGCTGTATCCAGCCCTGTTTTTTGCCGGACTTGCCTTGATTATAAAGCGGCGGCGACTTTTTCAGGATTTTCGCCAAGCTTTGCCCGAAACAACCATCACTCTTTCCCTGATGGCTTTCAATATTGTCTTTGTGTTGCCCCTCCTGACGATTTTTTTGCTCTGGTTGACAGAAACAGGGGAGCGCTTTGGTTTCAGGATTGTTGATGAGCAGTTTTGGAAACAGCTGCCTGAGCCGCTGGTCATATTTTTGGCTGTTTTTCTGGGAGATTTTATCGGTTACTGGCGCCATCGCCTGGAACATAGTCCGTTGCTCTGGCCATCGCATGCCGTACACCACTCAGATACGGAAATGACCTGGCTGGCGTTGGAGCGCTTTCATCCTGTTAACCGGGTGACGACGGTTGTGATTGACAACACTGTTTTACTTTTGCTGGGTTTTCCGCCTTATGTACTGATCGCCAATAACTTGGTGAGGCACTATTACGGCTATTTCATTCACGCAGATCTACCATGGACGTATGGTCTTTTGGGTAAAATTTTTGTGTCGCCCTCTATGCATCGTTGGCATCATGCGGCTGATTACCGCGCCTTCAACACCAACTTTGCAACGGTCTTTTCCCTGTTTGATGTGGTGTTCGGAACTTACCGTGTGCCGGCCCCAACCCCGACCCAACTTGGGGTTACCGATAATATGGGGGACGGGGTGATCGGACAGTTAAGTTATCCTTTCAAGCCCAATGGCTATCGGCGTGTCTGGCGACGTCTGACCGGTGGGGCGGATCCAGCCGCCTAAAGCATCTTTTGTGTAATCAGAAATGAAGACAGAGCTTTAGGTGTTTCAGTGCTTTAAGCATTTACCATGTCCGTGTTTTTTTCTCTTTTGACCAATGCCAGTCAAAAGGAAAAAGCTTTTGGGTTTGTTCTTTACTCTTGCTGAAGCTGACGGTCGCTTGGTCAGGGGGATGACGTCAGTTCATAAACTTCTGTTGTGTTTTCCCGCCCGCGCAAGGCAAAGGTACCTTTCAGCGTGGTTGTGAGTGTCGGGGTCTTGCCAAGAAGATCCCTTGTCGCTGAGGAAATCAGTATTTTGGCCGAATGTGTGTTGTCCGTAAGAGCTTCCTTGGCCAGCGCTTCCAGACGTTGGGCTGTATTGACGGTATCGCCGATCAGGGTGTAGTTCACCCGCCCTTTTGCGCCAATATTCCCGGCAATGGCTGGTCCGCTGTGAATCCCGATCCGGATCTGGATCGGCAGGAGGCCAGCCCTTTCACGCGCTGCATTGTCTCTGGCCAGGGCAGTTTCGATTTTAAGCGCGGCACGGCAGGCAAGGGCAGCGTGATCTTCCTGGTTGGAAGGAGCCCCCCAGAAAGCCATGATTGAATCACCGATATATTTGTCGATGGTGCCTGCCTCGCTTTCGATACAGTCGCCCAGCAGGCTGAAGTAATGGTTGAGCAGTTCGGCCAGTTCGGCAGGAGGCATGGATTCACTCAGGCTGGTAAAGCTGACGATATCCGTGAACATAACGGTGGTATCACGTTCCTGAGAGAGGATGCCTTCGCCATCAAGTTCCATCAGCTGTTTGACCAGGGTTTTGGGGACATAGTTTTCAAACCACTTGAGGCCACCAAGCATGGAATTATAGGCATTCGCGGCGACATCCAGTTCGCGAAACATGCTGCCGGGCAAGCGTTCAGCATGCACCAGATCAAGATTGCTGACCTGTTGGGATGCCCGGGACATGCGTAACAGAGGCTGTGCGATAAAACGTCCAGAGAAAAATATCAGAACTACGGAAATTAGGGCAACCGCCAGTGCAGTGTAACCGGTGAGGTAAAGGCGATCATAATAGTCTTCGAGCTCGCCTTCCTTGAAATAGATGCCCAGAGTCAGATCATCAAATCCATAGCCTGAGAAATTGGTGTGGAGAAAGGTGATTTCGCCGGAAAAAGAATCAACCAGATGGCCTTTGATTGTTCCGTCCCCGAGGATCTCGTTAAACTCGACCAGAGGCTCATCCCAGATAAGGCGCAGGTTGCCGTCGATCACCTGGTCCAGATTGGGCAGGGGATTGGCAGCGGTCAAACCGGAACGGCTCATATCAATCAGCGACGGATGGGCAAGGACCATACGTTTATTCAGTAACAAATAGGTGTGGTTGCCCGTATCCTTGTCCAGTTTGTCCAGATATTCCGAGAGAGAGCTGATCGAGATAATGGCCCCGATGACCCCGATGTATTCACTGTTCCGATAAAGCGGGTGATAGACTGCGATATGGGGTTCTGCTTTTTCCTCTATCCAGACAATTCCTCCCCAATGGACGCCTTTAGCGGTACTCATCTCATAGAGAGTCTGGGAGAAAAGATCGTCGTAACCCTGTCGATTTTTGTCATTCTGGCTGAGGAAGGCATTTTTGCTGAGCCATCCGGCCCTGATGGAGGTTCCATCCAGCTTCATGATTGCCATCCCGGTGACCTGGGGCGTTGCCGCCAAAGCCCCCTTAATGGTCTGGATTACGGCTTTGCTATCATCTGGATCAAGTAATCCCTGCTCGACCAGATTGGCCATATAGGCAACCTGGTTGGCGGCGGTGTTCAGCTTGTTATCAAGGTGCGAGCGGATAGAGCCAAAACTGATTTCCGTGATCTCACGCGTGAGGGAGAAGGTATTGTCTCTGGCGGTGTGTAATGAAAGCCAGATGACAATGGCCAGCGCCAGCATGGTAATACCGCCAAAGCCGAAGGAAAGCGCAACTGCAATCGAGGGACGCCATCCCTGTCCACCGATCGCACAATCTATTTTTTGATTCTGTTTGTCTTTGCCCGTTTTCTCTCCGGGAAAGGGATTCTTATCTGGTGGCGTATCTATGACAGTTGCCAAGAGGATTTCCTGTGTTCTTATTCGGTGATCAATTTGACTTTTTGGCCGGTCGCGAGCGGACTTTGTTCGTTCAGGCCATTGAGAACCAGAAACCGCTCAAGCGGGTAATCGGTAAAAGGCATTTTTTTGGCGAGGCTGTGGACCGTGTCACCAGAACGGACAGTGTGAATCCGGAGGCGATAAGGCTTGAGTTTGGCGGCTTCGGCTTTTGACAGCCGGTTGAAGCTGTATGTGGTGCGGCGGAAGTCTTCTGACAAGGCAGCAGTCTGTTCCGGGTCGGTAATGAAGGTCAGGCGATAGACCTTGTCTGCTTCAAAGCGGATGGCGACCAGACGGATATCCCGGGGACCGTTTTTCCCCTGTACCCGGGCTTGCCCTGTGGCTGCTTCCATACCATTAATGGTGATGTTCTCAACGCCGTCCAGGGAAATGTTTTTGGCCCAGACAGCGGTCATATAGTTCTTCAGGCTGCCGCTGACCTTGCCTTTGGCTCCGTCGAAAATGATAACGGAACTATCTTTGACAGCGGCGACCTGGCTTGTTCCGTTTATAAGGCGAAAGCCTTCCGGGGCGGTAAAGGTAAGTTCCAGGTCCGGGTGGGAAAACTGTTGGCCGCGAATATAACCCTGTGCAGGGCTGTCGCCATAGAGAATGCCGTCGATCTTGCCGAGATAGACATCGCGCCCGATGATCGGGTTCTTGACGCTGGTGGCCCCCGCCTGCTGGATCGCCCGTTCGATCCGGTCAGAGGTGCGCGGGTGGGTCTGCATGATATTGAACTGGTCGGCCCGGTCCGGGTCTCCGGCAATCTTGGCATCCAGCCGACCACTGGCCTGAAGCTGGGTCAGAAAGTTGCCCATGCCGTTGGGATCAAACTGTCCGCGCGAGAGATAACGAACCCCCAGCAGGTCTGCCTCGAATTCCTGGTCGCGGGAAAAGCCTTGAACGGCCAGCGCTCCGGCCGAGCTGGCAGCCTGGGCCACCTCGCCACTCCCGGTCAGGATACCCAGACCTGCCGCCAAAACGCTTGCTGCAACAGTCGAACCGTAACGTTCGGCGGAGTGTTTGGCGGTGACGTGACCAATTTCATGGGCGAGCACACCTGCGACTTCGGCTTCATCATTGGCAAGCGCGAGCAGACCGCGGGTGGTGTAGACATAACCGCCGGGCAGGGCAAAGGCATTGACGATCGGGCTGTCGAGAACGGTAAAGGTGAACTGTTGGTTCGGCGTTTCCGAGGTCTTGGCCAGAAAATTACCAACACTGCTGATGTAACTGGTCAGTGCTGGATCCTCGTCATAGGCCCCGCCAAATTCAGCAAGGATCTTACTGTGCTGTTCCCGGCCAACCTGCTGTTCCTGTTCAGCAGACATGCCGCCGTTAAAGAAGGTTCGCCCGGTGGCTTCCGAGGTGGAGCAGGCAGAAAGCAGCGGTCCTGCGGCCAGCAGGGCAAGGGCGAAAAGGGGCTGTTTGAAACGAGAGAGGTGGCGCTGTGTCATGGTCAGTCTATGTTCTGTGCGAAATTCGGGGCAGTTTATGCAGGGATTATGTCTTTTCTTCGACCTTGTTGCCACTTTCCTTCCAGGCGGTAAAGCCCCCGGCGAGATGGCTGACACGGGGACAGCCCATATCCTGCAGGCTTTTGGCGGCAAGGGCGGAGCGCCAGCCTGAAGCGCAGTGTAAAATCAGGTGTTTGTCAGGTGAAAGAGCGGGTTTGTGATAAGGGCTGTCCGGGGCAATCCAGAACTCGAGCATGCCGCGTGGGCAATGATAGCTGCCAGGGATCACGCCTTCGCGGGTCAGTTCCCGGATATCGCGGATGTCAATGAGCAGCACATCATCCTGTCCCATCAGCTGGTGGACTTCCTGCGGTGTTTTTTCTGTGATTTCGGCGCGGGCGTTTTCAAGCAGCCTTGTCAGGCTGATCACGGGGGCTGTTGCAGATTTGTTGTTCATCGGATTCCCTGTGTTATCTGCCAGTGTTCTTTTGATCAGTGTTCTCTTGATCAGTGTTCTCTTGGCCAGTTTATTCCGGTTTAGTTGTTTTGTTCCAGCAAAGGAGACAAGGTCTCCAGCTGCAGGGGGCTGTAGAGAGATATCATAGGCCCGTTTTCCCAGAACAGCCAGCCTCGGACACGCAGTCTGCTGCCGGAAAGCTCCAGCAGGCCCGCGCCTTTGTCGGGAAAGCTGTCCCGGTTATCCCGGTCGAGTTTGACAGTGAAGTCCTTGCGCCAGTCAGAACCGAAATTCAGATAGAGAGTATCCCGGACTTTTGCCGTGCTGATCACCCGACCCTCGACCAACTGATAGTGGTCCAGCCCTTTCCCCGCGTATTCCGCAACGAGAGGCTGGAAAGAGTGATAGCCCCAGAGACCGCGCTGTTCCTGCCGGGCCTGATCCTCGAGTGTCAGCAGATACCGGATGATTGCCGGATCACTCTGCTGCGGCATAACCCGGGCGTAGCCCTTGCGGATCAGCTCTTCCTGCAGCCAGATGCCCTGTGATGTGGTGATCTGGGCCTGTTGGCGCCCATAACGGTCATACTGTGGGATTTCCCCTGTGGTGATCAGCCCGGCGGCGATGAAGCCTTCCAGCCTTTGCCTGCTTGCCAGCAACAGCGGGCAAATTTCCGGATGACTGTTGCAATCCCGGTCGTTGAGCAGGCGGATATCCGCAAGACCGAGCAGGCTTTTGTCAGCCAGAAGATACTGACCCGAAGCGGTCAGTTCTGTTGCAGTCACAGGGGCTGTGAAATCAGGGCGTGAGAAAGCGGCGTTTGGTTCTGGCGTGTCCTGCGCGCTGAGCTGCGCGATGGAAAGCCAGAGAAAATATGACAAAAAGAATATGGCTTTTAATGGCTTCATGAGGACGGCATAGTGGGGGCGCGTTTTTGACGAAAGCAACCCCTGCGGGTGAAAAGGGAAAATATCATGGAACAAACACAACTCTATCCTGAAATCGAACCGCAGGAAACCGGGTTCCTTGCTGTCGGAGATGGTCATGAGATCTACTGGGAAATCTCTGGCAATCCACAGGGAAAACCCGTGCTTTTTGTCCACGGCGGGCCGGGCGGCGGCACCGGGCCTAACCAACGCCGTTTTTTTGATCCGGCACATTACCGTATCGTGCTGTTCGACCAGCGCGGCTGCGGCAAATCAACCCCGCTTGGCTCGCTGATCAACAACGACACGCCGCATCTGGTCGCGGATATGGAGCAACTGCGGGTGGCGCTGGACATTGAACGCTGGATCGTCTTCGGTGGTTCCTGGGGCTCGACCCTGTCGCTGGCCTACGCACAGGCCCATCCGTCGCGGACCGATGCGCTGGTGTTGCGTGGGATTTTTCTTTCCCGTCCCCAGGAAATCGACTGGTTTATGAGCAAGACGGGTATGGGGGCCATTTTCCCCGAAGCCTATGCGGCTTTCGAGGCGACCCTGCCTGAAGCCGAACGCGGCAATGTGTTCAATGCCTTTTATGCCCGGCTGACCGATCCTGATCCGGCAATCCACCTGCCCGTTGCCAAGGCCTGGAGTGGCTATGAAGGCAACTGTGTCACGCTGTTGCCCAACCCGCAGATCGTCGAGGATTCCCGCGAGGACGGGCGCGCGCTGAGCACTGCCAGGATCGAGGCACACTATTTCAAGCACGGCAGCTTCCTGCCCCCCGAAGGTCTGCTCGGCGGGATTGACAAGATCCGGCATATCCCGGCGGTGATCGTGCAGGGGCGCTATGATATTGTCTGCCCGATTACCTCGGCCTACGACCTGCACCTGGCCTGGCCAGAAGCTGATTTCCAGGTGATTCCTGCCGCCGGGCATTCGGCTTCGGAACCGGACATCGCCGCCGCGTTGGTGGCGGCGATGGACAAGTTCAGGGATCAATTCAGGGCAATTGTATGACGGTTATAATTTTGATCCTGTATAATCTTGGAGGCGGAACTATGTCGATTTTACGGCGAAAAAATCTCCTTTAAGCCACAGATATTTCTATATTTTTTCACAACACGACAAGAAAGAATGAAGCCATGGTCTTGGGAGTTTCAAACCCAGGAAAGGACCAGATATGGCAAACCCAAGTAATCTTGAACAGTATCAGCTTGAACTGATCAACCGTGCCCGCCTTGACCCGAAAGCCGAGACCGACAGGCTTGGTATCGACCTCAATCAAGGACTGGAGCCGGGCAGCATCAACCCGGACAGTAAACAGCCGTTGGCTTTTAACGAGCAGCTGATTGATTCAGCCCGTGGGCATTCTGACTGGATGCTGGAGACCAATAGTTTTAGCCACACAGGAAATGGTGGCAGTGACCCGGGGCTGCGGATGCGTGACGCGGGACATGAGACAAAAAACTGGGCAGAGAATATTGCCTGGCAGGGCTCGACGGGGCCGTTGGATCGCTCGGCAACAACCCTGAGTGAGCACGAAGGATTGATCAAAAGCGCTGGTCATCGCGTCAACCTGATGAGTGACAGTTTTACCGAAGTGGGATTGGGGCTCTCTGAAGGGGTCTTTACGACAACAGACCAGCAAACCGGGCAACCGCAGGATTGGAACGCCCTGATGACAACCCAGAACTTTTCCGATCAGCAGGAGGGCAAGTTCCTGACAGGTGTTGCCTATAATGATGCGGATGGTGACGGGTTCTATTCCGTCGGGGAAGGCCGCGGCAATATTGTCGTCGAGGCCACGGCAAGCGAGGCCCAATCAGAAACCCCGCAAACTGAAACTACCCAGACCTATGACAGCGGTGGTTATCAGCAAATACTTGGTGCGGGGGAATACAACGTCCGTTTTTCCGGCGGTGACCTGACCCAGTCGGTTGCTGTTGCCCTGGCGGTTGCCGGGCAGAACGTCAAACTTGATCTGGTTGGTCAGGATGTCGTTGAAAGCTCGGTTACGGCAACGGCGGGTGAAAACCTTACAGGCATCAATCTGCGGGGACTGAATGACATTGATGCGACAGGTAATGAGCTGGACAATGTATTGAATGGCAACAAGGGGAACAATATTCTCTCAGGCGCTGCGGGGGCTGATATGCTCAATGGGGGCGCGGGGGATGACCGCCTTGATGGCGGCGCGGATGCCGACACCGTGATCTATAACGGCAATGCCAGCGATTTTGAAATCACTGAAACGGCTGAGGGACATCAGATCCGTGACCTGCGCGGCATTGAAGGCACCGATACGCTGATCTCTGTCGAGGCCGTGAAGTTTAACGACCAGACTGTGCAACTGGCTGCGGCCCCTCCAACACCCGAGCCAACGCCTGAGCCAACACCCGAGCCGACACCTGAGCCGACGCCCGAGCCAACACCCGAGCCAACGCCCGAGCCGACGCCCGAGCCGACGCCCGAGCCAACGCCCGAGCCGACGCCCGAGCCGACGCCCGAGCCGACGCCCGAGCCGACGCCCGAGCCAACGCCCGAGCCAACACCCGAGCCAACACCCGAGCCAACGCCTGAGCCGACCCCGGAACCAACACCCGCTCCCAACACGATTGAGGGAACCACGCGCGGTGATTATCTGATGGGGACCGAAACCAATGACCTCATCACCGGATTGCGAGGGCATGATCTGCTCTTTGGTCAGGGCGGCGATGACGAGATTTTGGGGGGGCGTGGTCACGATGTTCTCATCGGGGGCGCAGGGAATGACACACTCGACGGTGGTCACGGCCTTGACCTGCTGATCGGGGGCGAAGGGGACGATATCCTGATCGGTGGAGATGGTCATGACTTCCTGTTTGGCGGCGATGGTGCAGATCGCTTTGTCGTCTCGTCCGATCGCGGTGTTGACCGGATCTTTGATTTCAATGCAGAGGAAGGCGACGTGATTGATATTGCCGACCTTCTTGGCGATGTCGGGTATGAAGCCGGTGTTGAGGGGGATGCGCTGGATAGTTATCTGCGTGTTGAGGGCAACAACCTCCTGATCAACAACGGGGATGGCCCTTCCTGTGCGACTGGTGCGGATAGTGGCTGGGACCAGGTTGCGACGGCTGACTTTGGCGGGCAGAGCCTGCAGGACCTGCTGGACAACAACAGCATCATCACGGAAACCGCCAGTGTGTAAGGCCGTTTGACCCCATGATCAGGCCGGAAGGGGGGCCGCGGCCTGGGCTGAAAGATAACCCTGAGGCACCCTGTCTCCTTTGTGCCTCCCCTTGCCCTGACAGACCTATTGGGTGTGTCAGGGTTTTTTTGTGCTCTCAGCAGGTTTATCAGCAGATGCAGGACCAGATGTATGGGAGGGCACTCGGGCAGGCTCTGGGCTGGTTTTGTCGCCAGAGACCGGTTTTCAGGAAAGCAGGGGATTTGAACGTCACTTCCCCTTGGCAGAGCGATATCTGTCAATTATACAGAGAACCAGTGGTCCCGTAGCTCAGCAGGATAGAGCACCAGATTCCTAATCTGGGGGTCGCGCGTTCGAATCGCGCCGGGATCACCATTTACCCCTCCGCCCCGCCAAACATCTGATCCAGAATAAACAGGCTACATGCCACGGAAGGACCGATTAAAACTGCGAACAGTACGGTGCCGAGGCCGACGACACCGCCGAGGGACCATCCGATGATAACGGCGGATAGTTCTATGCCACTTCGGATCCAGGCAATGGGTAAATTGGTTTGTTGCTGGAGCCCGGTCATCAGACCGTCTCGGGGTCCCGGGCCTAAATTGGCGATCAGGTAAATACCGCTGCCCAATCCGGTTATCAGAATACCCAGCAGGGTGAGCAGGACTTGAGAGATGTAGATCTCTGGCGTTGGAATGTAGGGCAGGACAAATTCCAGAACCAGGGCGATAATGATGGCGTTGAGGAGAGTGCCGATGCCCGGGACCTGTTTGAGCGGCCACCAGAGTATGAGCACCGTTAAGCTGACCATAAAGGTCGAGAGACCGATGCTCCAGCCCGCCTGTTGGCTCACGCCTTGCGCCAGGACAGTCCAGGGGCTTACCCCTGTTCCGGCGGCGATCAGCAGAGCTTCACCCAGGCCGAAGATTATCAGGCCCACGATCAATAAGATCACGGTAACAAGATCGGGCCGCAGATTGAGGGGCTTTGGCGAGCTCCAGGACAGGGTGGGGACGGCCTTGACGGAGAGAAAGGAGAGACGCGGAAAAAATTTCATGTCAGGTTGGGCACCAAATATCCCATCAGAGGCCACGCATAAAAGGAGAACGGCGCAGGTGGATCTGGTCTTTGGCCGCGGCAATGATTTCCAATAACTTGTCGCTGTCTTTGGGCAGATTGCCCGCCAGCGGCAGACAGTTCGAAGCATGGTTGGAGCGGAAAATAACCGGCTTTGGCGGGTTGAGCAGCCTGAGCAGTTGTTCCTGTTCCAGCAGGATGGCATCGTCATCCTGAAACTCGAACCCCGCTTCCTGTTCGGCCATGAATTCCTCAAGGGTTGTTTCATCCAGCGTGAGCTGAAGGGTGGAAAGATAGGTCGGTGGATGTTCGTTGATCAGCTTTGCAGTGCTTGCAATATGGTCTTGCCAGCCTGCTTTCCCGGCGAGCCCGAGGATCACCGTCGCGGATACCTTCAATCCAGCGGCATTGGCATTGTCCAGGGCCATGCCGTGGGTCTTGTGCGAGGCCCTTTGATCACGCGCTTGAGCACCTGCGTCGAGCCTGATTCTATGCCCATATAGACGAGGCTGAGTTTCATCGCTTTAAGCGCGCGCAACTCATCAACAGATTTGTCGATCAGGTTCTTGGGCGTGGCATAGGCCGATACCCTTGTCAGCGCGGGAAAGGTTTCGTGCAGCTTGTTTAAAATCGCCCGAAGAGTGTCCATCGACAGGGTAAGCGCATCGCCATCTGCGAGGAAGACACGGCTTGCCGTGGGCCACTCCTGCGCCGCCCGGTCGATATCTGCGAAGACCTGATCAAGCGGTCTTGCCCGGTATGTTTTTGTCTTGTACATCGAGCAAAAGGTGCAGTAGTTGGCCGAACAGCCAAGCGTTGCCTGTATGATCAGGTTATTGCCTTCACTCGGAGGGCGATAGAGCGGCATATCGTAATAGATGATTTTTCCTCCAAGGGGGCGCTAACACAAAGCGGGGGATCCCTGACAAATTCTTACGTCTGACAAATTCATATGTATCGGGCGTTTGGTCAAGTTGGTTGACGTTTGCGGGTGCCTGCAGCTTGATCAGGAGGCTGCGCCATTTCCCCGTCGCATTATGTTTTGGGGCTGGTTGAAACGTCTGCCCTCTGAACCTTGATGTCATGATTTGGTTCTGGGGAGCTGGCGAGTAATCGGGGCTAATAATCGGGAATGTAATAAGGCGCGTCGGTCATCAGCTCTTTATATACCCCCTGGGTAACAAGCTTTAAAATTGCGTTGGAGAACAGGTTTGACAGGGCGATGCCTTCTTCATCGGGCTGGAAGGTAAAAGAGCCGCCCCAAAAGTCGATAACCTCCCCGTGGTGCAGGCCTTCCAGAAGTCCCTGTCTTTCCAGGGTCGGTACCCAGCCTGTCTGTATGATCCCGGCGTCAACTCTGTTGCCCAGGATCATCTTGGGGATCTGTTCATTACCGTTGGTTATTGATTTGGTTATCTGGGCATTGTCTTCATACTCCAAAGGAACACCATACCCCCGGGCACTTACAGCAGTTTTACCCTCCAGATCTTTGATATGGTGGGCAACAGGATCTTCCTGCTTGGTGAAAATATAGTAGCCGCCCATGATGATTGGCATCGAATAAACGGGGAGAAATGAATAGCCCAACTCTCTGATCCGTTCGATCTCGTCTGTGATGATAAACGGCCAGATAATGTCGATTTCTTTTTTAAAGAATAAATTCTGGCATCTTAATGCAGGTGCAAAAGATAACTCGAATTCATAACCGGTTTTTTTCTGAACGATTTCTATGGTTTGCTGATAAAATTTCAATAAAGGCTGCGGCCCTTCTTTGTCTTTTGTCATGCCGCCAGGGATCTCAACCGTACAGACCTTGAGCGTTTTGGCATATGAACTCGCAGGGTCTAGCATCAGGAAAAAGATTGCTAAGAGCGCGAATGGGGGCAATTTCTTCATATCTGATCCTGAGCAACGGTACCTGGTAAAATCTATTTTTGTTCACATTACAGGCAAAAAATTAGGGATTCGATAACAAGCCACATGCGATCTCTAAGGGACCTAATCAAAGGCAGGGCTGGTCTGGTGTGAATGAGTACAGAATTTTCTGATTTCAGGTTAACAACCTGAGGATGCCTTCCGCTGAATACTGTACAGCATAACCATATTCACAAATTCGCCGTCCTGTGAGAGCGGGACAAATATTGTTTCGTCGCCGACCATAACGCCGTTTGAATTGGGCATGTCAGAATCATCAAAGGCGATGCCCTTGTTCTTGATGACGTGGCCGTAATTGCCCCAGGCGTCCCCCCAGTTATTGGCGAGGAAAGTGTCTTTTATCTTTTTTCCTGTCGGGTCATTTCCTCTGATCGCAACTTCGTTTGTGCCGACCAGCCGGTAAGTCAGTTCCAGGGTGTCTCTTTCAACATCGACCAAAGTTATACCGGGTAAAAACCGGACCATTTCGATTGGATCAAAATCACTGCGGGAGGGGATTCGGCCTTCTTTGCACTTTGCTTTCCACATACGATAAAAGTCGGAGATACGTTCATCACATTGCTCCAGGAAGCTTTCATCAAAAATCCTGGCATTAAATCGCATGGAGGGTGTCATTGAGTAACGCGCTTTCGCTGAAGAAGCCGGATTGAGTGAACGGACGCTGCAAGGTTAATAATATGCCAACTTTCTACGGCTAACAACTTTAGCATAACGTAATTAACTGTTGATGCTGATGTCACTTCCGGTTTTGATGAACAAAGAAATCTTTTTGTTAACCAGCAACAGTGATCGTACCCCATGGATGAAGAACTGAGAACCGTACAGGCGCTTCTGGAGAAGCTGATCGAATTTTCTGTGGCCTATGGCTTTCAGATTATCGGGGCCGTTATTGTCCTGTTGATCGGGCTGAAGGTCGCCAGTTGGCTGGGCAAGAAGGTCAGCGGGCTTTGCCTGAAAAAGGATCTGGATCAGACGCTGGCGTTTTTCATTGGCAATATCGTCAAGATTGTCATTGTCGCCTTTGTCATCATCATCACGCTGGGTAATTTTGGCATCAGTACCGCGCCGCTGATCGCGTTGGCCGGGGCCAGTGCCTTTGGCGCGACCCTGGCCTTGCAGGGGCCACTGTCCAACTATGGTGCGGGATTGTCGATCATCCTTACCAGGCCTTTCACCATCGGCGATACCATCGAGGTCAAGGGCGGCAGCGGTGTGGTCCACGAGGTCAAACTGGCCCACACACAGTTGATCGGCGAAGACGGGGAGCTTATCACCATTCCCAACAAGCGCATTGTTGGCGAGGTGATCGTCAATTCACACAGCAACCGCATTGTTGAGACCCGCATTCCCCTGGCCCGGACAGGGGATGCCGACAAGGCCATCGCCCTGTTGCGCAAGGTACTGGATGAGGATGCGGTGGTGCCAGATGAACCACGACCCCAGATCGGGGTCCATGACTTTACCTATGGCGGCGTTATACTCGGCCTGCGCTATTGGGTGCCGAGCCAGCGCTATTTTCAGGAACGCTATCGCCTCAACACGGCGTTGTTGTCGGCCCTGAAGGCAGATAAAACAGAGCTTCTGGGGGCCGGGGGAACAGCGATTGCTCTTGAACCTTCTTCCGCTGACCAGGAAGAGATTTCCTAAAACCCCCAAATCGAGAAAGCCCTGCGCCCGTGAATTAAACCTTGGGCGTGGGATACTTTGGACTCAGGGATCTCCGGTCGCTGGGCAGGATTGCTTTTGCTGCTATTGCTTTTTCTCAGCGCGGGATAGCGCATCGATCTTGTTTTCCAATTGATCAAACCGTCCGATCAGGGCGCGGAGATCGTCATGGGTGACACTTGCCATCTCGGTTATGATTTCATCGGTCTCGCTTTCGTGCGAGCTCTGCATGGCATCAACGATAATACCAATAAACAGGTTGAGCACCGCAAAGCTGGTGATGATGATGAAAGGGATAAAGAAAATCCACGAGTGGGGGAAAATCTCCATTGTCGGGCGGACAATTCCCATGGACCAGCTTTCCAGCGTCATGACCTGGAACAGAGTATAGGCGGAGGCCGAGACTGTTCCGAACCATTCCTGCATGTTCGGATCGGGGTGCTGCCCAAAGAGCTTGGTTGTCAGAACCGCGGCAACATAAAAGACAATGCAGAGTACCCCGACAACCGACAGCATGCCGGGGATGGAGGTAACAATCGCCCCGATAACCCGGCGCATCTGCGGGATTACGGAGATCAGCCGGAGCACCCTCAGGATGCGGAAGGCACGCAAGACCGCAAAGGCACCACTTGCCGGGACCCAGGCGACTGTGACGATGATCAGATCAAACAGATTCCAGCCGGATTTAAAGAAATCAAGGCGATAGGCGTAGAACTTCAAGGCCAGTTCCAGGGAAAAAATAACCAGAATTGTTTTATCAACCCAATAGAGCAAGCTGGCATTCCGGGGGCTGAGATCCGGGCTGGTTTCCAGACCAAGGGTGATGGCATTGATGAAAATCAGGGCCACGATTCCATAGGTGAATCTATTGCCTTCAATAATTTTCCTGAGCTTTCCCGTGAAGGGAGGCTCTATGCCGTGAGCGAGCGTGTTGTTCATTGATATGACCAGGGCCTGTTACTGTCGAAAGCCTGTTAAAGGGCTGTTTAGCTTTTAATCAAGAAGTATCCGGGTAACCAAGCAGTATTTTGGATCAAGCGGCGTGAATTCAAGGGGCTGTTTCACCGATTAGCCGGACTGAAGTCCACGTGCATACAAGAGGCCGCCAGTTTTGTACAGGCGGCCTCTTGTCGAAGCAAAAAGTTGTCCGGAGCGTTCAGTTCCAGAGCCTGGCATCGCAGGAAGAGCTTCCCCTAACTTGCTCGGACTGTGGCGAGGAAGTCCTTGACCTCGCTACGCAGGTTTTCCGCCAGTAATTGCATCTCGCTGGAGGATTCCAGCAGGTGTCGTGCTTCGGTACTGACCTGGGTCGAAGTATCGGTAACAGCCGCGACGTTGCTGGACACTTCTTGAGTCCCGGCGGCGGCTTTCTGGACGCTACTGGCAATTTCCTGGGTGGCGGCACTCTGTTCTTCAATCGCAGCGGCGATGGCATTGGCAAATTCGTTGATCCGGCCAATGGTCTTGCTTATCTGGGTGATTTCCTGAACCGAGAGTGAACTTGAGTCCTGAATACCCTCGACCTGGGTCTGGATATCACCGGTTGCCTTGTCGGTCTGGTTGGCAAGGGCCTTGACCTCTGAAGCAACCACAGCGAAGCCCTTGCCGGCATCGCCGGCCCGGGCGGCCTCGATGGTGGCGTTGAGAGCCAGCAGATTGGTTTGTCCGGCAACATCNTGAATCATATTAACAACTTCGCCGATGCGTTGCGCGGCCTCTGCCAGATTGGTCACGGTGGTATTGGTTCGTCCAACCCCTTCGACCGCTTCGCTGGCAACCTGGATCGACTGGGTCACCTGCATGCCGATCTCGCGGATGGCGGCGGAGAGCTGCTCGGTTGCTGCTGCGACGGTTTGAACGTTGACCGTGGTTTCTGTCGCGGCGTTTGATACGGCAATCGCCCGGGCATTTGATTCCTCGGCACTGGCCGAAAGCTTTTTAGCAACGGTCTGGGTCTGTTGCGACGCCTGTGCCACGGTTTCGACGATGGAGAGGACGGTTTGTTCAAAGGAAGACGCCATCTGGTGCAGGGCATTACGCCTTTCGGTCGCCATGCGTTCTGCCGCCTGCTCGTTCTCTCGGGCGAGACGCTCCATTTCAACGGCGTTGTTCTTAAAGACCAGAACTGCAGCAGCCATCTGGCCAATCTCGTCGGTCTTGTCGCTGCCGGGTATCGGCACATCAAGATTACCGTCCGCGAGGCTGGTCATGGCATCGGTCATGGTCAGAACCGGCTGGGAAACCCAGAGACGAACCAGCACACCCAGCAGGCCCATAATCGCCAGGACAGCGATCAGCGCAGTTATGGTGGCCGTCAAACGAAAACGAGTCAGGTTGGCGAAAGCGGCATCCCGATCAATGGCAAAACCCAGATACCACTTCACGCTGGGCAGACCTTCAATCGGGAAAAAGGCAAACATCTGGTCACCTGAACCGGTGGTAATATTTGCCAGATCCGTGTTGATGCTCGGGGTTGCATCGGGAAAGACCTCGCTCATGGGGCGCAGGGTGAATTCTTTGTCACGATGGATCAGGACAGTGCCCTGGTCATTGACCAGAAATCCATATCCAATACCGCCAAGGTCAACACTGCGGACAATATCGCCGAGCACACCGATTTCAATGTCGCCGCCTGCAGTACCGACAACCTGGCTGCCATTGAGAACCGGGGTGGCAAGGGTAACGATCAGGTTGCCTGTGGAGGCGTCTTCATAGGGTTCGGTCAGGGTGCTGGCTTTTGCTGCGATGGCATCAATATACCAAGGACGTTTCCGGGGGTCGTAACCATCCGGCAGTTCATCGGGCGGCGACATAATCATCTCGCCCGTCGCGCTGCCGAAATAGGTGAACATAAAGTTGTTTTGTAGTACAGAGCGATCGACGATGCTTTTAACTGACTCGGTATCGCTGTTTATCGCAATGTTTTGCCCGACATTCTCAATCAGGATCTGGCGACCGACGACCCAGTTGGCGATAGAAGCTGTTGCGAGGTTGCCGGTTTCCGAAAGTTTTGATTTAAGCGATGTTTGAATGGAATCGCTCTGGTTGAAGTCAAAGTAAATAATAAAAGCGGAAAAAGTAACAACCACAATCAATGCTGCGGCAGCCAGAATACGGCTTCCGATGTTTAGTGTCATCGCTCGTGCTCCTTAGGTCGCCCTGTCTTAGCCGCAGGGGCCAGATCGGGATAAAAAACCGGAGAGGTGACCGCAATACGCTCTCCTTTGTGAAGAACCAAAGCTCATTATTCTATTAATTAATAAACAAAATTATAATAATTCTGTCATTCCGATGGATCTATTACTGTGCTTGTGACAAGTTAAGAAAAAAAACAGGTATTACCTTCAGCGTTATCTGGAACAACACCGTGGATCTTTTGTCCTGTTCCTGGCAGCCGATTTCTCCTGAATAAATTCTTTGCTGATTTTCCTGTCCGTCAAAACCAAGTGATCTGCATGGGGCTTTAATTACCGTTTTTTGCCATTAACCGTAGACAGAGATTCCGAGCAGAATCTGGCAGCGGTTCTCTGCATCGACTAAAGGCATTAACAGTCGCTCGATCTTTTTGTGTTCGGGGACAAAATACTGCGGTTTGCCCAGGCGATAGAGAACCTTGTTGGTTTCCGCGACATAGCTGTAATCTTCATAAACGCCGCTTGAAACCAGATCGGGGAAAGCTTCATCGAGCCACTGTCCGCCGGCATCCTTGCCGACAATGGTCGCTATTTCTGTTCCCATCAGCCGGAATTTAAAGCGGGTCGGACTGTGGTGGACGTCAAACATCCAGACAATCGGCAACAGCCGGGGAATATCCATGGGATCAAAGTGCTGACGTGAGGGCAACTGACCTTCTGCAGGATGGATGGACAGCCAGTAGTTATACATCTGCTGGATTTTTTTGTCCCAGCTCTCTGGACGAAGCGGGAGGTTGAAATCGGTTCTTCCTGTCATGGTCTATTAATCTTCTGTATTCTGTCTTTTGACAATCAGCCATCAGGTCATCTTTTTGGCGCTGCCAGCGGTATAGCATAACATGAGCGCCTTAACAGCGCATGAAGTCAGGCGAGATGACTGAAGGTTCGCTGTTCCATCCCGGAAATGGGATGTTGAAAACATGGCGAGTTGGAAAGACTGCTGACAAAACGGTGTCAGTAGTTCTTTGGTATCAAGTCCGTCAGGGTTTCCCTGTGGCGGAATTAAAGGCTTCTTGTACCTGCTCCGGCCTTCTTTATATTGCGACGAACCGAGGAAAAAACACCATGTATATTCTTTACCACTATCCCTATTCCCAGCACGCCCGGCGAGTGGTCTCTCTGCTGGAGGCAGCGGGACTGCCTTATGAATTACGCCATGTTGCCATGGAAAAGCAGGAGTATCTCTCGCCTGAATATCTGGCAATCAATCCAAATCACCAGCTGCCAACACTGCTGGATGGCGACATCAAGATCCATGAATCAAATGCCATTCTTCGATATCTCTGTTTCAAACATGAACTGAACGACTGGTATCCTGCTGATCTGGCTGCCCGTGCAGGGGTGGAGCAGTGGCTGGACTGGAACCAGTGTCGCTTTGGTCCGGCCGTTGTCGATCTTGTGTTAAACAAGGTCTTTATGGGGGAGGGAGGAGATAAGGCGGCAGTTGCCCGGGGAGAAGAGAAACTGAAAGAACTGTTGCCAATCCTAGCCAGTGGTTTGAGAGGGAAAGAGTTCCTGGCAGGGGAGAAGCCAAGCATTGCTGATCTTTCCGTCGGTTCAAACGTATTCCATCTTGGGTTTGCCGATGCCTTGCCACAGCAGCCCGAGATCGAGATCTGGTTTGGCAGAGTATCTGCACTGAAAGGATTTGTTGCGTCCTTGCCAGAATAGCCGAGAGAGACTGCTCCCATGCGCAGAACTGACCGCCTGTTCCAGATTATCCAGACGTTGAGGGGGGCTCGTCGTCCGGTGACGGGAGCCTGGCTTGCCGAGGAACTCGAGGTTTCGCCGCGGACGGTTTATCGGGATATCGCAGAACTCATGGCCCAGAATGTGCCAATCCGGGGAGAGGCCGGGATTGGCTATATTCTGGAGCAGGGCTATGACATGCCGCCTCTGATGCTGACATCCTCCGAGATTGAGGCGGCGGTCTTGGGCGCACAGTGGGTCGCAACCAGAGGCGACCCCGAACTGGCACGGAGTGCCCGGGATCTGATTTCCAAAATCAATGCAGCTGTACCCGAAGAGCTTCGTCCGATTGTTCTGGAATCTTCAGTCATGGCGCCAGATCTGCTCTCGTTGTCGCAAGATATCATCAATATGGAGGTCGTGCGGGACTGGGTTCGTCAGGGGCGGAAGCTGAAGATATGTTACTGCGACCTGCAGGGCCGGGACAGTTTGCGGGTGATCTGGCCAGTGGCGGTGGCCTATTTTGAGGCGACACGCGTTATTGCCGGCTGGTGTGAACTGCGTCAGGAATTTAGGCATTTTCGGGTTGATCGTATTCAGTCACTGGATTTTTTGCCGGAAAAATTCCCGGGTGATCGACGCCAGCTTTTCGCCACCTGGAAGAAAGGGGAGGAAACCAAGACTGGTCCTCGAAGTGAATGAGCCCCTGAGACAGATACGAGATGAAAGTATCAATCTCAGGACTGTGAAGTGGCTGTGTATCAGCAACTATAACGAGGCTATCTTGAGGCGATTTTTCAAGAAGAAGGCAGGGATGTTTTACGAACTTGCCAGAAGGGCCGCAAAAGGTGTCTCATATAAAAAACAGCCATATCAGAATTATAGCTTGGGAGCAGTCATGTTTAAGGCGGTCGTTGTTGAAAAGTCAGAAGATGGAAGTGTTTCGTCCGGTGTGCAGCAGCTGGATGACAGCCAGCTTCCCAAGGAGGGTGATGTTACTGTCGCGGTCGACTATTCAACAGTCAATTACAAGGATGGTCTGTGTCTGACCGGGGGCGGCGGACTGGTGCGTAGCTATCCCCATGTTCCGGGAATCGATTTTGCAGGAACAGTCGAACAGTCGAATGACGCCCGCTATAAAGCAGGCGACAAGGTCGTGCTGACCGGCTGGCGCGTCGGGGAGGCCTGGTGGGGCGGTTACGCCCAGAAAGCCCGTGTTAAAGGGGACTGGCTGGTGCCGCTTCCTGCCGGAATAACGACCCGTCAGGCGATGGCAGTGGGAACAGCAGGCTTTACGGCGATGCTGGCAGTTATGGCGCTGGAAGATCACGGACTGACACCTGAGCAGGGAGAGGTTCTGGTGACCGGTGCTGCCGGGGGTGTTGGTTCTGTTGCGACTGCTGTTCTGGCAAAGCTTGGTTATTCTGTTGCTGGAGTCACAGGACGTCCGGAAACGGCTGATTATCTCTGTAACCTTGGGGCGACCCGGATTGTTGCCCGGGAGGAGCTGAATGAAACGGTCAAACGACCGCTGGAGAGCGAAAACTGGGCGGGTTGTGTCGATGCCGTTGGTGGCGCAATGCTGGCGCGGGTCCTCGGGCAGATGAAATACGGGGCATCGGTTGCTGCTGTGGGGCTGGCCGGGGGTGCAGTCTTGCCTGCGACAGTCATTCCTTTCCTGTTACGCGGTGTTAATCTGTTAGGGATTGATTCTGTGATGCAACCCTTTGCCAGACGGGAACGGGCGTGGCAAAGGGTGGTTTCTGACTTGCCAATGGACAAGCTTGAAGCCATGAGCAAGACGGTTTCCCTAGGCGATCTGGAAGATCTTGGACCCGCGATTTTAAAAGGGACTGTGCAGGGACGTCTTGTTGTTGACGTCAATGCCTAGAAGCAAACGATATAAGGGCGCGCAGCTGATTTTTCCAAAATAATAAAACCAGAGACAATAAAAATCAGGAGCAAGGAGATTGTGGCCCCGCGCTCCTGATCTGTCAGGATATATGAAGGGGAAGGGGGAAATTCGGTGGGCCTCTGACCGGGGGTCGAGACGCTGGGACTGTGAAAGCCGGGGTTGAGTGATCGGGTGCAGAAAGACTGCGGACAATAACTTGCCGACGAGATAGGGGATCACTGACCGGGTGAGGAGCCTGTGTTACCGAAGTCAGAGAACAGGCCGGACAGGAAAGGTCCGTGATGTTTTCATACGGTTGACCGTCATCCCCTGTTTCCAGAGAAATGATTTTTAATCCGGAAGCTGTACAGATGACGTAACTGTCTTTGAAATCTGTTTCAAATTCCTGGATAGACAAGGCCCAGCTTTGCCCAAGCGGTAAAAGTGCCTGAAGTAACAGGGAAAGAACTGCAAGATACGAGAAAACAGGACGCGGCAGCCTAAAGCGGGGTGAGAAACCGCCTTTGCTGATTGGTCTCTGATCTGTCGTAAGCGGCACGCGCTATTCCTGTTTGAGAGTGTTCAGGACGGTTACATCTCTTGCGACAGCCTGGTTCCCCCGCCCATGAGACTGAGCGGCAACAGAATGTGCGTGCAAGGATATGTATCAGGAGGCTATGTCAGTGACAGCGGCACTTCATTGATTTCGATCAATTCAGAAGATATTAAAACCTGTTTCTCAAAGGCCTATAAATCGCTATTGCTGTTTGTCGATAAAAACATTCTTTCCCGGATCAGAGACCTATTCCTTGCAAGACCACAATCATTCTCCTGTTTTATGTATCGGTGCAGCCCATTGGGATGTGCGTTCACAGTGCAGCACCCCTGTTCGCAGGGGCACGTCTAATCCTGTGAGTGTATCCCGCTTTCCAGGAGGGGTAGCACATAATGTGGCCATGAACCTCTGTCGCCTGGGAGGGCAGGTTGGTCTGGCCAGTCGTTGGGGAGATGATCCGGCGGGCGATGCCATAGCCCGGCATCTTGCTGCCAGCGGTCTCAGCTTGCTGGCTCTGCCAAGGTCAAAAAACGCCCCGACAGCAACCTATACGGCGGTACTCGAACCGGATGGTGAGCTGGCTGTCGGACTTGCCGATATGGCCATATATGATGAATTAACTCCCGATCTGCTGGAACCCTTGCACAGAGAGCTGTCTTCCTTTCCAATCTGGTTTGTCGACACAAATATCCCGGCCAAAACACTTGAGGCGCTGGCAGACTGGCAACAGGGGCATGGTTTGCTGACGGCAGATGCCGTATCTGTTGCCAAATCAACCCGGTTGCTCAATTTGCTGGATCGTCTCGGATTGCTTTTTTGCAACTGTGACGAGGCTGCCGAGTTGAGTGGCGTGAGCATCGGTGATGTTGGTGATATCCACGATGCTGGAGTGGCCCTGATCGCCAAGGGAGTTGGCGCGGTGATGATCTCGGCAGGCAAGGAAGGGGCATTCCTGTTCCAAAAAGGGATACAGGAACATTTTCCCGCCCGAAAAGTTGAAGTGGTGGATGTTACCGGAGCAGGAGATGCCCTGATCGCCGGAACCCTGCACGGAATTGCCCGGGGGTTTGACTTCGCCAGAGCAGTACAACGGGGTGTTGCGGCAGCGGCACTAACGCTGGAAAAACACGGTGCGACATTTGAGGGCTTGCATGAAAAGGACCTTGATGCTTTTGTCGCGGGCTTGAAATAAGTTGGTGAGATAATGAATTCTGATTTGAAAAAATATATTGATATCGCCCCTGAAGTTGCCAAAGCCCTTGCTGATGGGCAGGCCGTTGTGGCGCTTGAATCGACAATCATTGCGCATGGCATGCCCTACCCGCAGAATGTTGAAACCGCACGTGAAGTTGAAAATATCATACGGGCTGAAGGTGCGGTGCCTGCAACCATTGCTGTTCTTGATGGGCGCATCTGTATCGGGTTGGACGAGGCGGCGCTTGAACGGCTGGGGCAGGCCAGGGATGTGGCAAAGCTCAGTCGACGGGATCTGCCGATGGTTGTTGCACGCAAGGGGGATGGCGCCACGACTGTCGCGGCGACGATGATCTGTGCGGCTATGGCAGGAATTACCGTTTTTGCCACAGGAGGCATCGGTGGTGTACACCGCGGGGCGGAAGACGATTTTGATATTTCTGCTGACTTGGACGAACTGGCAAAAACACCGGTTTCTGTCATCTGTGCCGGGGCAAAGTCGATTCTCGATCTTCCCAAAACCCTCGAATATCTTGAAACGCGTGGCGTGCCTGTTGTTGGT
This sequence comes from Kiloniella laminariae DSM 19542, assembly GCF_000374005.1. Classification (GTDB taxonomy): domain Bacteria; phylum Pseudomonadota; class Alphaproteobacteria; order Kiloniellales; family Kiloniellaceae; genus Kiloniella; species Kiloniella laminariae. The sequence goes on from NZ_KB893134.1 coordinate 456,017, forward strand.
TATCAAACAGACCAGTTTCCGGCATTTTATTGTCGGGAAAGTGGTCTTGCTGCACCGTTGCGGGCTGATGATCCCCAGACCATCGCCGCGATGATCCGTGTTCAGCGTGAACTTGGTTATGCAAGCGGATCGGTCATTGCCAATCCGATTCCGGCCGAATTTGCCATGGAGGCAGCAGAGATGGACCGGGTTATTGCGTCCGCCCTTTCTGCTGCTGGTCAACAGGGCATCAAGGGCAAGGCGGTTACGCCGTTTCTACTCTCGAAAATCGTTGAGATGACAGAGGGGCGCAGTCTTGAGGCAAATATTGCATTGGTGAAGAACAATGCTGTTCTTGCTGCCCGAATTGCCAAGGGGTTAAGTGCAGAAGCTTGATAACAAGCTGTTAAACTCGACCAAACAGGCATGAGCCCGATACAATTTTGAGAGATCCCCCGGCGAATATTGTTTTAATACTGTCCGGGGGATTTTTTTTTCTTGAATTTTGAACAGTGTTCATTATTTTGTATCTAGTCCTTATTAGATTGGAGTTTTCATGGCCCGACGGGTTGATCACAGTCATGAAGAGTTGTTCGAGATGACGATAGATGCTGCAAAAAGTCTTGTTGTAGAACAGGGGTATCGAGCGATTTCCATTCGCAAAATTGCCGATGTGATCGGTTATGCGCCGGGGACGATCTATAACGTCTTCAAGAATTTTGACGACTTGATGCTGAGGGTGAACGGGCAAACATTGGACGCCTTGCATGGAGAGCTTCCCAAGAGATCTGCAATGCGCACGGTTGAGGAAAATATTGAAACCCTGGTGGAGAGTTATCTGGGGTTCGTCAGCAACAACAGCAGACTCTGGCAGGCTTTGTTCGAGCATAGTTTGCCCCAGCAACAGGAACTTCCGGGGTGGTATCAGGATAAAATTGAAAGACTTCTTTTGCGTATTGACGAGTGTCTCGAACCGCTTTTTAGCGAAACACCCAAGCGTGAACAGCGTTTGGTGTCAGCAACACTTTGGGCCAGTCTGCATGGAGTCAGCTCCCTGGCGTATGCCGGGAAACTTGGTATCGTCTCTCGGGTATCCATGGAAGAAATGTCCCGCCTTCTGGCGAAAAATTTTATCCGAGGGTTGGGGCTGGAGCACCCGTATCAACCCAACCGGCATTCGTAATATTCGCAGTGTATTTATGGTCTTATGGAAAGGGCCCTCTAGATGGAGAAACTGGAAAACAGGTTGCGACAGGGGATGAGTCTGGCTGCAAAGCTCCTGCGGGCCGAAAAGGGGTTGCCGCTGAATATCCAGATGCCAACTTTGGGCGGGAAACAGTTCTGGCTGGATGAGTATGTTTTTGCTGGCTGGCGCATCCAGTCCAATCTTTACAGTGGGCACTGCCGCTTGCTGAATCCGGATGACGAACGCCTGGCCTGGGGCAGCTATGAGAACTGCGAACAGGCTTTTGGAGCAATTCGTAAAGAGCAAAAAATTCTTCAACCTCACCTTTCAGGGACAGGAGAAAAACATCTCGTCGTCATGGTGCACGGTATCACCCGTTCTGGTGATACCTTTGACCATATGCGGAAACCTTTTGAGGCGCTTGGTTATGAAGTGGCCGCGATTACCTATCCCTCTACCCGGGCATTTATCGTCGAACATGCGCAGCAGCTGGCAAGATTGCTGGGACGCCGCCCTGATATAGAACGGGTATCATTCGTAACCCATAGTATGGGCGGGCTTGTGGTGCGGTACCTGCTGGCGCGAGCCAAAGAATGGGGCCTGGACTTAAAGCTGGGAAGGGTTGTGATGATTGCCCCGCCGAACCAGGGATCGGCAATCGCACAATGGATGCGAGATTATTCTTATTATCGCTTGATCTATGGCAAGTCAGGTCAGGAACTGGTGCCGCAGATGGTCAGCCAAATCCCCATTCCTGATTGTGATGTGGCGGTAATTGCGGGAGGTCTCTCGGATGGTAAGGGGTACAATCCCTTACTTCCGGGAGATGACGATGGTATCGTCTCTGTCGAGGAAGCCCGACTGACCAACTGTATAGATTTTATTGTTATGCCGGGATTGCATTCCATCATCTGCAGGCAGCAGGGGATTATTGTGGCGACCTTTAATTACATCCGCTGGGGGCAGTTCGAAAACAGATCTGAATATTTTGGGCAAATAGTGGAGTCTCCGTGTGAGGGAGATTGCCTTACATGATCAACAAACTGAAAAGGTATCGGACGGAAATCCTGGTTCTCAGTCTGGTTACAAGCTCTGTCGGCATGCTGTTACTTCCCCCGATCCGACAGGACCCGCTTTATCATCTTTTTGCGGATATGCGCAGCTGCTTTGGACTAAAAAATTTTGGAGATGTCGCCTCCAACCTGGGCTTTGTCATTGCTGGTCTCTGGGGGGTGTTCAAAATTTCTGAAGCAGAAAAAAGGGGATTGGTTCTGGCCCCCGGCTTGCGAACTGCTTTCATGGTTTTTTTCTTCGCGGTTATCCTGATTGCGCCGGGATCGGCCTATTATCACTCTGCCCCGGATAACGCACGCCTGTTCTGGGACCGTTTGCCTATGACCATGGCTTTTATGTCCCTCTTCGTGGTGGTTTTGGCAGACAGGGTTAACCCGGTTTTCGCCAGAAAAGATGTTCTGCTGGGGTTCTTACTGTTAGGCATTGCGGCACTTGGCTACTGGTACCAGAGCGAACTGACCGGAGTTGGAGATCTCCGGGCCTATTTTCTGGTACAGTTCTATCCAATGTTGGCGATTCCCCTGATCTGCTGGCTTTATCCGGCAGGCCGACAGACAAAGGGGAAATATCTGGCCTGGATGTATTTCTGGTATGCTGTGGCAAAAATTCTGGAATATTTTGATACAGAAATCTTTATAGCCTTCGGGCAGTCCATCAGTGGACACAGTCTGAAACATCTGGCCGCGGCACTCGCGGTTTTTATGGTGGCAGCTATGGTGAAGAGGACAGATGTAGAAACATCTCTCAAGACGTGATTTTGCGCGATTTATTGCCTTGATGTTATCATGGTAAAAGAAAAGGGAGCCCGCAGAAGGCTCCCTTTGTTCTTTAAGCGAGGAAAATTAAATCCCGCCCATGCAGAGGTATTTGATTTCGAGAAAATCTTCCATACCGTATTTTGAGCCTTCGCGTCCGACGCCACTTTCCTTGACGCCGCCAAAGGGGGCGACTTCGTTGGAAATGATGCCTTCGTTAATCCCGACAATGCCGTATTCAAGCGCGCGTGAAACCCGCCATACACGGCCAATGTCCCGGCTGTAGAAATAGGAGGCCAGACCAAAGGGGGTGTCGTTGGCCATCCTGACGGCTTCTTCTTCGGTTTTAAATTTGTACAGCGGGGCGACCGGGCCGAAAATTTCTTCGCTGAAGATGCGCATGTCATCTGTGACACCGGTAATAACTGTCGGTTCAAAGAAATTGCCACCGAGATCATGTGGTTTCCCGCCGATAACCGTCTTGGCACCTTTACCCACGGCATCATTGATCAGTTCACTGACCTTGGTTGCGGCAGCGCTATTGATCAAGGGGCCTTGCTGGGAACCATCTGTTGTGCCAGGGGCCACCTTAAGCTCGGAAACCCGTTTGGTAAGTTTTTCGGCAAAGGCTTCGTAGACACCTTCCTGTACCAGAATACGGTTGGCACAGACACAGGTCTGACCCGCGTTACGGAATTTGCTAAGCATGGCACCTTCGACGGCGGCATCAAGATCCGCATCATCAAAGACGATAAAGGGCGCATTGCCGCCCAGTTCCATCGAGGTTTTCTTGACCGTATCGGCGCACTGTTTCATGAGCAGTTTGCCAATCGGGGTTGAGCCAGTGAAGGTCAGTTTCCGGACCAGGGTACTCTCAGTCATGGCTTTGCCAATCTGTTTGGCAACACCTGTAACAATATTCAGAACGCCTTTGGGGATACCTGCGCGGTGAGCCAGTTCTGCCAGGGCGAAGGCGCAAAGCGGAGTGTCTTCGGCAGGTTTGACGACCACGGTGCAGCCAGCAGCGATGGCTGGTGCACATTTGCGGGTGATCATGGCAATAGGGAAATTCCAGGGAGTGATTGCCGCGACGACGCCAATCGGCTCTTTGGTGACAACCAGACGTCGCCCGGGGAGATGTTCGGGGATGGTATCACCGTAGACCCGCTTGCACTCTTCGGCAAACCACTCGACAAAGGACGCGCCATAAGCCACTTCACCTTTGGCCTCGGCCAGAGGTTTTCCCTGCTCCATGGTCATAAGAAGCGCAAGATCATCTTGATTGGCCATAATCAGCTCGTACCATTTGCGCACGATGTTGGCGCGCTCTTTTGCGGTGCGGTCTTTCCAGCTGGCAAAGGCGGTCTGGGCTGCTTCGATGGCGCGATGCGTTTCTGCCTCACCCATGCGGGGAACCGAAGCTATGGTTTCGCCATTTGCCGGATTGGTAACAGGAAAGATTTCGCCGCTGTCAGCAGAAATCCAGCTGCCATCAATGTAGCATTTGTCTCGCAGTAATGACGGGTCTTTCAATTTCATAGCGGCCTCGCGCACAGGATTTAGTAAAAATGAGGAGCATCATAGGCACAGCGTTATGCGTTGGACAACGGCTATTCCCCTGTTTTCTGACTGTACGAGGGTAATATAGGCCAGTCTGCAAGTGCCGCAGGGCTGGGTTTCTCCTCGCTCAGGGCTTGAGGCCTTTGCTTTTTTGCTCTCTTGCGCTATACCAGTGCCGCGCTTTTACGAAAAACTGGAGCCATCAGCGCACTGTCAGGTTCCCCGGTCGCAGCCTACCCGGTAGAAAAACAAGGATTGGAATGTATGAAAACACTCGTCATCTGTTCAGGTGGCTTGGACTCAGTTACGCTCGCGCACAAGGTTGCTGCCGAGGCTGAGTTGACGCGCCTGATTTCTTTCGATTATGGCCAACGCCACAAGAAAGAACTCGATTATGCCCGCCGTTGCGCCGAGCGCCTGGGTGTCCCGCACAATATCATCGATATTGCCAATGTAGGCGCTCTGCTGTCGGGCTCTGCTCTGACTGATGATCTCGCAGTGCCAGATGGACACTACGCTGAAGAGAATATGCGTGTAACGGTGGTGCCGAACCGTAATGCCATTATGCTGGCCATTGCCTTTGGGGCAGCAGCAGCCGAAGGGGCCGATGCTGTCGCTGCAGCGGTTCACGGTGGGGATCACTTTATCTACCCCGATTGTCGTCCGACCTTTATTGATTCTTTTGAAGAGATGCAGCAGCATGCCCTTGAGGGTTACGCATCGGTGAAGCTCTATACGCCGTTTGTTCACAGCCCGAAAAGCGACATTGCTGCGGAAGGAGCCCGACTGGGAGTTCCCTTCGCCGATACCTGGTCCTGTTACAAGGGCTATGAGCAGCATTGTGGTCGCTGTGGTACCTGTGTTGAGCGGCGCGAAGCCTTCCATCTGGCCGGGGTCGAGGACCCGACGGTGTACCAGGACCCGGATTATTGGCAGGAAGCAGTTGCCCGCGAAGCCGCATCCCGTGTTGGAGAGGCGGAATAATGTACAGAATTTCCAAACAGTTTGCCTTTTCGGCATCGCACCAGCTTTTTGGTGTTCCCGAAGGCCATCCCTGTTCACGCTTGCACGGGCATAATTATATCGTCGAGATCGAGCTTTCCGGAGCAACACTCAATCAGGCCGGCTTTGTCCGGGACTATCTGGAACTGGGTGCTTTGAAGAGCTACATCGATGATGAACTGGATCACCGCCATCTTAACGAGGTGCTCGGAGATGATCTGGTGACGGCTGAACGGCTGGCAAAACACCTGTTTGACTGGGCTTTTTCCCGTTGGCCGGAAGTCACAGCCATGCGGGTGAGTGAAACGCCGAAGACCTGGGCCGAGTACCGGCCATGATCAGCCGTTGTTCCAATGACAATTCTTCTGGAATGAGACCTTCGGCGACGGAACGCCCCAATGCAGGTACGATCAGAGTTAGTGAAATCTTTGGCCCGACGGTTCAGGGCGAGGGTGCGGTGATCGGTCAGCCAACGGTGTTCGTTCGGACAGGTGGCTGTGATTATCGCTGCAGCTGGTGTGATACCCTTTATGCGGTTGATTCGAGCTTCCGTGAGTTATGGAGACCGCTTTCGCCAGAAGCGATCATGGCGGAAGTGAACAAGTTGTCGGGCAACAAACCGTTGCTGGTTTCCCTTTCAGGTGGGAATCCGGCGATTCAGCCGCTGGGCGGACTGATCGATATGGGGCATGAACAGGGGTACCGTTTCGCGCTGGAGACCCAGGGGAGTGTTACCAAAGAATGGTTTGCAAAGCTTGATAATCTGACATTGAGCCCGAAGCCGCCATCATCCGAAATGGAAACCGATTGGGATATTCTGAGTGCCTGCGTGGCAGCTGCGGGATCTGACACGGATACCGCGCTCAAGATTGTTGTCTTTGATGATGTTGACTACGCCTATGCAAAGGACGTCAGTCGACGTTATCCACAGTTGCCCGTCTTTTTACAACCGGGGAACCATACTCCGGGGACTGTTGATGACGAGGCCCCTGGGGTTGACATGAAGGGTATTCTGGAGCGGATGCGTTGGCTGGTTGACAAGGTCGTCGAGGATCAGTGGTTTGAAGCAACCGTTCTGCCCCAGTTACATGTGTTGATCTGGGGCAATGAACGTGGGGTTTAGCTTGTTCGGGATACTACGGGGTCGCAAGAGAAAACGAGACAGGCATAACCTGTTTAATGGAGTTAGATCAAAATGAACGAAGAAAACATCTACGCCAATCTCACCCAGCTGGGTGGAGAGAGCAAGTTACCCAATTCCCCTGAAGAAGCCGTCCTCGAGCGGGTGAGCAACCCGCAGAAGGGATCGGGCTATGTGGTCCGCTTTACAGCTCCGGAGTTCACCTCGCTTTGTCCAATCACCGGACAGCCTGATTTTGCCCATCTGATGATCGATTATGTTCCAGGTGACTGGCTGGTTGAAAGCAAATCGCTAAAACTGTTCCTTGGGTCGTTCCGTAATCACGGGGCTTTCCATGAAGATTGCACAGTCTCAATTGGCAAGAAGCTTGAAGACTTCCTGAAGCCACAGTGGTTGCGGATTGGAGGTTACTGGTATCCCAGAGGCGGTATCCCGATTGATGTGTTCTATCAGAGTGGTCCGGTGCCTGCTGGAATCTGGATTCCGGATCAGGGCGTTCCGCCCTATCGGGGCCGTGGCTGATCGTAAATAAATCGGGTTTGTTGATTTTTCTTTAGCAGCTTGGCCCGTCTGCATTGGGGCCAAGCTTGGTCTCCTCAGGCGAATGTCCAGACGAGAACAATGTGGCAAGAAGTGGGTGTGAAATCCAGTCCTGGTAAGGCCAGATCCGGAATTGCCCGGTTTCTTTGGTTTTTATGTGTTCGATATCGTGGTCCCAGACCCGTTCCCGGCAACAGAACAGCATATCAATATCGACGTCATTACTGGAGAGAGGCCAGATACAGCAGATAAACGGCAACTGTTGCTGACTATCAAGGAAAAACGAGGGATAGGCGACGGGCTCGCCACTGCTCAAGACATGCCGGTAAGCCATAAACATCTTGTTGAGAGAACCGGTTTCGGGGAATTCCTACAAGTATTCCCGGGTAAGCGAACGTCCGATCCGGGCCTGAATGTTCGAACCAAGAAGTCTTATCCTGAACTGCCCGGTCTTCCCGGTTTCGTTCTCGACATCAATCAGGGAAACATCCCCCAGCGCGTACCAGAAATCCAGTGGATCTAGATCCTTGCGGGAAGGAAAAGCTTTCCCGGATTTCTGCGTGCACCAGTAGTGGTGAAGTTTCTGCAGCTTTAGCATGCGGACCAAGTTATTGTTTTAATCCGCTGTCCTGTCAGGCGCAGCAAGATCTTTTGTGGCGAGCATCAGAACCGAGAAATGTAAACAGTTGGTAAAAATCGGACTGTTTTAATCCGATTTCCTCTTGAAATACGCGTTTTACTTCCTTTGATTGTATAAAGCAGAGGCTTTGCCGAGCATAACCTGTTTGTATCAGCATTTTATTTGTGGTCCGTGAGAAGTTCAGGCGGAAACAGCGACCTGTTTTTGTTGTCCGAGACCTTCGATTCCCAACTCCATTGTCATCCCCGGCTTGAGGAAAAGCGGGTCCGGCTTTAAGCCCATGCCCACACCAGCGGGGGTGCCTGTCAGGATAATATCCCCGGGCAACAGGGTCATGAAATGGCTGAGATGGCTGACAATAACTGGAACGGAATGGACCAGATTCCGGGTGTTACTGTTCTGGCGGCGCACGCCGTCGACCTCAAGCCAGATGTCGAGATTGTGTGGATCAGGTATCTCGTCCCGGGTTACGAGCCAGGGACCGAGGGGGCAGAAGGTGTCATGGCTCTTGCCTTTGACCCACTGACCGGAGCGCCGCATTTGAAAATCACGCTCGGAGACATCATTGGCGAGGCAATAACCCGCAATATGATTGATGGCATCGGCCTCAGTAACATATTTGGCTTTTGTGCCAATCACAATTGTCAACTCGACTTCCCAGTCGGTCTGGCTTGAGCCGCGGGGGATCTCCACATTGTCATTCGGTCCGCAGATGGCAGAGGAAGCTTTCATGAAAATGCGGGGTTCCGGGGTTGGCTGTGCACCGACTTCGGCAGCATGATCATGATAGTTCAGACCGATACAGATCACTTTGCTGACATTGTTGACGCAAGCCCCGATCCTTGGATTGCCTTCCACCAATGGCAGGTTTTGGGGATCTTTTGTCCGAAGCAGGTCAAGCGTCTGGTCATCAAGGCTTGCGCCATTAATATCTGGAACCACTCCTGAAAGGTCCCTGATTTCTCCTTCGGGGCCGACAAGCCCGGGTTTTTCCTGCCCCATAGGGCCGTAGCGCAGAAGTTTCATTTTCCCCTCCCTGTGATGTGGTGCTTCCAGGCCGGATAGCCTGTTGCCGCTGTTTCGGGCAATTCTGCTGTTATGACGAGGAGCTTGCCATGACATTTCAGACTTGCCACGAAAAATCACCTGTGACCAAAGGGATAAGCTGCAACAGCAACTGGACAGCCTGACTCCCCCAGCTGAATGCTGGTGGCGCCAGGCTGCCTTGATCAGAAGTCGATAACAACCTCGCCCAGTGGGTTGGAGCAGCAGGCCAGAATAAAACCGTCATCAATCTGGTCCTGGGTGATGCCGCCGTTGTGCACCATATGGATGTCACCAGAGACCTTCTTGACTTTACAGGTGCCACAAACACCGAACTGACAGGCACTGGGGATATGCAGACCGGTTTTCTTGGCAGCCGTCAGAATGGTATCGGACTCCTGGCAGCGGGTTTCTTTCTTTGAACGGGTGAAACTGACGCGGGAGGCGGCTTCAGCATCAATAATCACATCATCATGCTCGGGACGATCTGATTCTTCCTTAATCGGAGAATCAAAACTTTCCTCGTGATAGCGATCCATATCGAAACCGGCAGCATTGAGAATATCCCTGACCGCCTGCATGAAAGGGGCTGGGCCACAGCAGAAAATTTCCCGTTCCTGATAGTCGGGCGAGATCAGCTCAAGCATCAGCTGGTTTACCCGTCCGGTATAGCCCGTCCAGGCGCCGTAGGGGTCGGGTTTCTCGCAGGCAAAAGCGACCTTGATATCACCCAGGCGGGCACTCATGCTTTCCAGTTCCCGGCGGGCAATAATATCTGACGGGGTGCGGGCGCAGTGAATGAAATGGACGTCAGTGTGCAGTCCATAGTCGAACAGCCAGCGGGCCATGGAAAGGGTCGGGGTGATACCGGCTCCACCAGAAATGAAAAGGTATTTCTCTGCCATGTGATCGTGCAGGGTAAAGATCCCGGCGGGACCGTAGGCCTTGATCTGATCACCTTCCTTGAGGTTCTGGTGCAGCCAGTTGGAAACAAAGCCGCCTTCGGTCGCCTTTACCGTGATGGAGATCGAGAGCGGCCGGGAGGGGCTGGAGGATAGTGTATAGGTTCGCAGAACCGGCTTGCCTTCAATTTCCAGTTCAATGGTGATGAACTGGCCGGGAAGATAGCGAAACCAGCTGTTGTCCGTTGTCTGAAAGCAGAAGGTTTTAACATCGTGTGTGTCCTGGAGGATCATCACACATTCCAGCCTCTGAGAATGACTGTCCCAGGGGGTGGTTGTGTTTAAATCTCTGATTACCTGTTTGACAGCCATTGTCTCTAATTCCCAAATCGTCGCGGCCCTTATGGGCTTATTGTCAGTAGAAAGAGCGCAACCCGGGCTGCGTTCTTTGTTGTCTTTAGCGGTTATTGGCTGGCAGCAACCTGAAACCTTGCGGGATCAAAAAGCTGTTTCAGCATTTCCGAGCTGTACCAGTTAATGAAGTTGATCACGCCGAATTCGGCTTCCTGGGCATAGGGGCCGGGCTGGTAAGCACGGGAGTTGATCCCGAGCTGATTGTTTTCGGCCAGTTCCCGGTCCTGATGGTTGGTGGCATTCCAGACGGCAACCATTTTCTCGATGTCGTAGTCTTTGCCTTCAACCGCATCTTCGTGGACGATCCACTTGGTTGTGACCAGTGTTTCCTGTGGACCAACCGGCATGACGCGGAAGACAATGGAATGATCTCCCATAAAATGGTTCCAGGTATTGGGCAGGTGCAGAAGGCGCATGGAGCCCATATCCGGATCGTTCAGATCTCCCATCAGTTTCTGACAGGCGGGTGTGCCGTCCATGGTCATGGAGGTGGTGCCGTTTGCCAGCGGCATGCGCACAGCGCGGTACTGGAGGTTATGCGGTGTCGACTCGTGGGCAATGCCGAGCTGATCCCACTCCCGCGCCTTGCGGCTCACCAGCTGCTTGAATTCCGGGGTGGCTCTCGGGTCATCCGTGTTGTCAAATTCCAGCAGGCTGTTCAGCAGTTCCGGATGCGACCCGTTGCAGTGGTAACATTCCCGGTTATTTTCGATCACCAGTTTCCAGTTGGCCTTTTCCCGGATGGTGATTTCGTGGGCAACCTTGGCCCGGTCAAGGGCGTGAGGACGCAGGAAAGGCTCAACGGCCAGCTTGAAGCTGTCAAAAGCAGGCGGGTTTTCGGCAAGGCAGACGAAGATCATGCCACCCGCGATACCGATGTTTGCTTTTTTCAGCGGGTAATCGGCTGGTTTGAAACCCTCGCCCATATTGCCGGCAAACAGCAGATTGCCATCCAGGTTGTAGGTCCACTGGTGGTAAGGGCAAACCAGCTTGGCGGTACTGCCTTTTTCGGTCAGGCAGATTTTTGAACCGCGATGGCGACAGGTGTTATAGATGGCGTGGATGTCATTGTTGTCATCCCGGACGATAACCAGCGGGTCGTCGCCAATAGAGAGTGTGAAAAAGTTCCCTGGCTTGGGGATGTCGCAGACCAGTCCTGCAAAGATCCAGGACTTGCCAAACACATGGGTCATGTCGAGCTGGAAGAATTCCGGATCGTTGTAAAATTCACGGGGCAGACTGTAGTTTTGTTTCTTGCTGCGAAGCAGATCAAACATCGTGTCGTGGGCGGACATGCGCACATCTCTCATTCGTGCACCTTGAAGGGTGCGGTTGGGACTTGCAGCAGGAGAGAGGACACGTTGACAGCGGTATGCTTCGGCGCAGACCTTTGCCAGATCGTTCCAATCGCCCACCGCGATTATCGACTTTTCTGCAGGCTGGTTTCCGGACTCGAGAGGAGGGTCTTGTGCCCTGATCCGTTTCCTTCCCAGAGATATAATCTCCAGTGGCTCTGGCGGATCTTGTCCTCTCCTACCGTTGCGGGGGCAGTGTCGGCATCGTGCGGGGAGAGTTGCACACCGACTTCCCAATTATCCAGATGATCTCAACCGCTTGAAATGATCTGGCACCTGAAGGAGTTATCGTATTGTTGTTACCTGCTAGAATTTATGAGATTCCCTGTGGGGTTCATCTTGAAAAACGACGGGCTGACCAGCGTTTGCGACAAGGGCTGTTATTGCTGTCTTCAAAGGTCGTAAGCGTGGTAAAACAGGTCGCGGTTATTCATTGTTCAGGAATTTTTTTATGAAATCTCGACACCTGCCGATTTCGGCGCAGCTGCAGGATTACCTGATTGAGCAGGGTGTTCGCGAAGATGATCTCTTGCGGCGCTTGCGGGCGGAAACCCTGGCGATGAGATTCGGCCATATGCAGGTCAGTCCGGAACAGGGCCAGTTTCTCGCCTTTCTGATCAAACTTCTGGGTGTCACAACGGTTCTGGAAATCGGAGTGTTTACCGGCTACAGCAGCCTTTGTATGGCGCGGGCTCTGGATGATGAGGGATCGTTGCTCGGTCTGGATAATCAGAAGCGCTTTACCGATATTGCCGAGCAATACTGGGCAGAAGCCGGGGTAGAGGAAAAAATTGAACTCAGGCTTTGTGATGCGCTTGCCGAACTGGATCGGTTACAGAAAAAGGGGGCGACCTTTGACATGATTTTTCTGGATGCCGACAAGGAAAGGTATCCGGCCTATTACGACGCCTGTCTGGAGGTTCTCAATCCGGGGGGATTGCTGGTGATTGATAATGTGCTCTGGTACGGACATGTTGCCAATGCAACTACGACAGAACCGATTACCCAGGCGGTCCAGCAACTCAATCAGACGATTGTGTCGGACAGCCGTGTTGAAATGGTGATGTTGCCTTTTGCCGATGGCATGACACTGGTGCGCAAACCCTGAAATGTAACGGGGGTGTCTGTGACAGGTTAGCTCTCAAGCAGCTTTTTCAATCCGGCGACCACTCTGGCAAAAGCGGCTGCTGCCCTCGGGCTTCGGTGCCGCGCCCGGAGCCAGCCGTGCATTAGTCCGGGTTCAACCAGATATTTGGCCTTGCTCCCGGTGGCGATCAGCTTTCGGGCATAATCGGGCACATCATCGGCGAGAGGGTCAAGTTCGGCTGCACTCAGAAACGCAGGAGGAAGATTTGAGAAATCTCTGGCCTGAGCCGGAAAAAGACGAGGGTCTTTTTTGTCTGCATCGGTCACTGCCCGGCCCAGATAATACCGGAGGTAGATATCCATCTCTTCTGCGCTAAAGAGCGGCGCCTTGGCCTGGGTTATACGCGAAGGCAGGGTCTCGCTTGATAAAGCGGGATAGATCAACAGCTGGCCTTTCAGACCCGCAGTGAAACCGGGGACGGTGTTTCCCTTCTGTTGCTCTCGAAGCAGCAGGGTAAGGGCCGCGGCCAGATTGGCACCAGCGGAATCCCCGCCAAGCACAAGCCGCTGGATATCGACAGCAAACAATTCGGGTGCTTGCAACAGGCTGTGCAAGACTGTCCAGCAGTCATCAACAGCGGCAGGAAAAAGATGTTCGGGAGCCAGGCGATAATCGACAGCGATGACCTGGATATTGGCTTCTTTTGCCAGATCTGCCGCAATGGAATCGTGGCTTTCCAGGTCGCCGACAATCCAGCCGCCACCGTGGAAATAGAGCAGGGTCGGGCAGGGAGATGAAAGGTTGGCAGGACGATAGACCCGAACAGGAATATCGCCCGCCAATCCTCTAATGGCACTATTCTCGATCAGTAAACCTTCAGGATGCGGTGCCTGAAAGTGTTGAGCCATCCGGTTATAACCTTCACGGATAACAGTAAAATCGTTTGTTGCGGGTCCGGAAAAGCTCTCGGTTTCCGAAACAAAAATATCCAGCTCAGGATCCAGAAGGGTCGCCATTTATATCCAGATTACCCGATTAGAGAAGGCAATGTTTGGCAAAGTCTGTCGCTTCGTTGGCTGACCAGTCACCTTTGGGTTTTTCTTTCAGAGCATCACACCATTCCTGGCTGCCAACCTCGGGAGAGCAGGCGGAAAGGGCAGTGATAAAAAGAGCTGCGAGAGCAAGCTTAAGGTAGGTCATGGAATTTTCCCCGGAAGAAATGATAGTGGATTTAAAGAAATGATACTGGATTTATAGATGGTTGTGGTGAGGATAGTACGATAGTCCGCCGCAGGGCTCAATACCACTTCGGGGTAATACCTATCTTTACAGAGACTGTCTCAAGGGTGTTTTGTCTTTTGCCATAAAGGAATCTTTTCTCAGTTGGGCCTTGTGATAATCTGGCAGGATGGCAACAGCAAAAGCGCAGACAGACAAACGAATACTTAAAGTGATGCTCTTCTGTAAACGTGTCCTTCTTTGGGGCGTTTTGGGGCTGCTTCTCTGTGCCGGGGGGCTGGTTGTCTTTCGGGTCGATCTGGCGCAATGGGGCCTGGAGCAGACGGCTTTACAGGCAAAAGTGCCTGCCTTCTCTGCCCGGGTGACGGATATAAGCTTTGATCGTGTGGCTGTGGAAAATATAACTGCAGGGCAGGAGGAAGAATTCCGGCTCGGGTCGCTGGTCGTGAGTTTTGACTTGCTGGAATTATGGGAGGGAGGGCCGCTCCAGGTCGTGGCGGACGGGCTGCGTCTCAAGCTCGACCTGACGGGAAAGCAACCCTTTCTCGGGTCGCTGGAACCGCTGCTTGGAGGATCTGGCAGTTCAGGGGCTTCCTCGGATATTTCTCTGCCGTTCCGACCGGAGATCCGTCTGAATGACGGGGCGCTGGAAATCCTGTCGCAACAGGGGCCGGTCACTTTACCCTTTGCCGCAGAGCTTGTCGGAACCAGAGAAGAGGACATCCAGGGCTGGGTGAACTTTCTTGGGGGCGACTTTGCCGGGCATCAACCCGAGCGGCTGGATCTGGGGATGATCTTCAGCGCTTCGGATGTACAGCTTGACTGGGATATTGATTGGCAGGAACTCGGCCTGCAGGGCGAGGGAGCTGCGGCACTCTTTCTGGATGTAGCCGGGCTTGACAGGGCTGGAGCCAGCTGGAATGTGCAGGGAAATCTGACGGGCGAACTGCCGCTTGCCCTGTTTGCACAGGAAATGCCGGAAAACGTCAAGATCCGCTCTGCCGCTGCGACGCTTGAGCTGGATGGCACAGGCGTTATCCCGGTTAAGGGCGCACAGCCGCAGCAGTGGCAAGAAGCTCTGGTGCCCCTGCTGGAAGGGATAGGACAGGCCAGTGCTTCTTTGTCCGTGCATATCCAAAGCAGGGTTCAGCTTGATGACGGCGGCCTTCTGCTTGGCGATTTACCCCTCCTGTTGACGGCGGACCGAAAAACTTTCCAGATCGGGCTTTCGCAAGGAGCGTCGCTTGATTTTTCCGGTTTTGAAAAGATGCCTTTGCCGCCTGAGGTTCGGGATATACTCGGCCCAAGGGCCAGGATCGAAATCGCCAAGGACGAAACACAGCTGCTGGTTCCGCTGCAGGGCGAGGACCAAAGCCTTGCTCACCTCTCCGGACGACTTCGCGGGCGAGAAGATTTCTCTCTCGGTTTTCAGGTTGATGCTGCGGGAATTTTCAATCTTGCTGAAGGAAAGCTGCGTGAGCCCAGGGCAGATATCGAGATATCCGGAGACGCATTTTCACTCTCCCGTGCGGATGGCAGCAGGATAAAAGGACAAGGGTTGAAGGCGCACCTTTCCGCTGCTCGGGCAGAGGTGAGCGACGATAAACTTGATACAGGCGCGGCATGGCAAGGGGCATGGCAGATCGCGCTTGCCGGAGGGGAATTCCGCGAAGGGGCAAGACGGGCCAGCCTGTCCAAACTGGCGCTTGAGGGGAATTATCTTGCGGGATCTTTGCTCTCCCTTTCGGGCACGCGTGGAGGGCTGCAACTTGATGCGCTTTCTCTCCCGGATCTGCTCGAGCTGAAAAAACCCACCCGTCTTGAGCTGCAGGACCTTTCCCTGTCGGCTGGTCTTTCTGGCAAAGAAGATGCCGGGCCAGACCATAAAACTTTACCTGCTTTTCCTGAGATCACAGCTTCGGCGACGATAAAACAACTGGATCTGAACGTTCTTGCCGAGCCGCAGGAGGTAAGGTTATCCGGTATCGGGCTCGATCTTCAGGGAGACGTAACAGGGCAGTGGAAAGCAAAGTTTTCCAGCAAGGAAATCACGGCTCCGGCCCTTGAGGTTCAGATAATAAATCTGCAGGGACAGGCTTCGACAGATCTGGCTTTTGCGGAACCTGAGAAGGGGAGCGCAGTCTTTGATCTGGAGGCTTTGCCCTTTTCAACAACGCTGTCCGGGGGAGTTGAGAGTCTGAACCCGGAGAGATATTTCCCGCCCCTGACGTTCAAGGGGGAAAGCAAGGGCAACCTGAAGACCCTGAATGTTTCCGCGGCTGTGGCGCTGAGCGAAGGGGCGACATTGTTAAATGCAACGGGAAGCTTCGCACCAGAGAGGGGAGACGGAGAGTTTGATCTGACGCTGCCTAAATTGCTTCTGCTTGAGGGAGGGCTGCAGCCTGAAACCTTTTCGCCCCTGCTCTCGGGCATTCGCATTATTGATGGCAGCCTTGATGGACAGGCGAAGATCAGGCTTGCCAACGGGGTTCCTGATGGCGAGGGTTATCTGAACCTCGATCTGGCAGAGAGCCTGGTCAATGGCTTTGCCATGAAAGGTTTCGAGGGACGGTTTTTCTTTCAGGGCATTGACCAGCCGACTTTGCCGCCGGGCCAGAGTATCAGGATCGCGGAAATTGACGCAGGACTGCCTGTTACCGGGGTGGAGCTGCTCTGGGGCGCCTTTCTCGAAGAGGGCGAGCCGATTGTTGAGTTAAGGAAAGCAGGGCTTGAAATTACGGGCGGGACGCTGGCCCTGTCACCGGGGAAAATTCCCGTAACCGGAGAACGTCAGAGCCTTGAGTTACTGATTGAGTCTCTTGATGTGAAGGAGCTGTTTGAACTGATCGGTCAGGACAACCTTGGGGGAACCGGACGCTTGTCAGGAAGTATTCCAATGATCATTGAGGGTGAATATATCGCTGTCGGTCCGGGGCACCTTGCAACAGATGGTCCCGGCGTGCTGAGGATCAGATCAGAGATAATTGCCGATGCCCTCTCTTCCGGGGGTGAGCAGGTTGAACTGCTGGTCGAAGCCCTGAAAGATTTCCACTATAGCGAACTCACTCTTGATATCGAGAAACCTTTCAATGCGGCCAGCGAAGTAAGGCTCGGGATCAGCGGCGCCAACGAAAAGGTACTTGATGGCCATCCCTTCCGCATAAATGTCAATCTGGAAACCAGGATCGAACCACTGCTTGAGGCGCTGCTACAGGGGCAAAAGATATCGCAAGGACTGGTTTCCGGCTTCTTCAAACGGCCGTGATAGGGGAGATTCATGTGACTATTGATTTGGGGCGCCAGTTTCTCGGTTCATACAAGCGAATAACAGGCATTTAGAATGGCAAAAAAGCTATCCTCGTCCTTTCATGATTGGGAAATCACGGGGCTGGATATAAACAGGGAAAACAAGACGCTTGCGGTTAAGCTCTGGTTTCCAGATACAGATGAAAAGGTGCACTTGCTTCTTGAAGGCGTGAGCCGATTTTCTTGTTCAGGGGCAATGTTGCAAAATGTGATTCTTGATTTTTTGGTGTTTGAGAAACATTCTGAATCAAACTACCTCAAATATTGTTATAAAGTCTTAGATATTGATTCATCTGTTTTTTGTACCCATGGCTCAGATGAAAATAACAAAATTCTGTTCATCGAACCCTCAGTCGGAATGGAACTGGCATGTTGTTATCAATTGCTGACACAGGAAATAGAAGAGTTCCGATAAACGTAAATCTGGAATCGTTAATATTCTTATGAGACCACGATTACGATCAGTTATGCATCAACATCAGAGTTCTCGTGATGATGCCGAGGAAATCTTACTTTTTAATTCCATTAAAAAAGGGGGATTACCGGGAGAAATGGGGAGAAATAAATCTCCCCAAACCTGAAAATGCCTTTCCCTTGCCATATTTGAACGCCTATTGTTCTGGCAGAACGTTTTATTCTGAACAGAGGATACAGCCTTGGTCTGCCTTCAGAGAGATAGTTATTACAAGCGTTATCTGCTTTTGTGCGCGATGGCAGTTGCCATACAGGCCTGTACCCCGACGGTACAGGTGGCGGCACCAAAAGAGCCGATCACCATCAACCTCAACATCAAGCTTGATGCAGATGTCAGGGTTCGTCTGGAAGAAAAGGCGAAAGAAGATATCAACAACAATCCGAATCTGTTCTAGGTTGTGGCGCAGGAGATATAGATATGGTTCTACATGGCATGAAAATGTTGAGAGTTTTGCTCGTCGCTTTGGCCTTCACATCAATCAGTGCCCCTTCTTGGGCGCAGGATCTGGATGCCTTGCGTAGCAGTGGCGCGGTTGGCGAACGTTTTGACGGCCTGGCTGTTGCCCGGGATGCTTCTGCGGCCAGTTTTGTTGCATCGGTTAATGCTCAGCGGTCCAAAATCTATCAGGAACGGGCCGCCAAAGAAGGTGTCCCTGCCGAGCAGGTCGGGATGGTGTATGGCAAGGAGATCAGAGGTAAAGCTCCGGCAGGTACCTGGTTTTTGCTGCAGGATGGTTCCTGGGCGCAAAAATAGCGTCGCGGTGATGCGGCTGATATCGTCGGGTGTCAGAATTCTGGCAGATATGATTAAGCTTAAAAGGCTCCGTTGATTGGCGGGGCCTTTTTGCTGTCGAAAATCTGAAGCTTGATGCTGCGGTGCAATATTAATCTGTGCCGATTATTCATATATATTTTCACATTGAAGAACTGGTGGAACTTATACTTAGGTGCTCCCCAGCAGTATTTTGATTCTGTCTAATATTTAAAAAAATGTGTCGTTCGTGGCGTATAGCTTTCCTGCCTTTTCGGCCTAAATGGACTGTGAGAGGATATTTTGACCTTATTTTGAAGACATAATGGCACAGGTAATTGGTAAAATGCCTGCATTTACCATCATTAATTCTAAGGTTAAGTATAAGTAGCCTCTTTAATAGAAATAAATGCACCTTCCCGGGTTTTATTTGTCCCTTCTGCTTTTGCAGGAAAATTCGGGGAAACAGAAAGAGTTAAGCGCAGACGACGGTTGGTCCAACTGCACTCTCTGTCTGGGTGTGATAACGGCAGTGAGGATTAACGCAGTGGATATTCATGAGTATCAGGCAAAGGCTCTGCTTTCCGACTTTGGGGTGAACATTCCCCAGGGTGGGTTGGCCTACAGCCCGGAACAAGCCGCCTATCGCGCCCGCGAAATTGGCGGCGACAAATGGGTGGTCAAGGCACAGATTCATTCCGGTGCCCGCGGCAAAGCCGGGGGTGTGGTCTTCTGTGACAAGGAACAGGCGGTCTGGGATGCGGCAGACGATCTGTTGGGCAAGCGTTTGGTGACCCACCAGACCGGGCCAAAAGGCAAGGGTGTCTATCGGCTTTATGTCGAAGAGGCGACCCAGATCCGCAACGAGATTTATCTGGGTTTTGTGCTGGATCGCAGCAGCGACAGGATCCTCGTGGTTGCCTCGGCTGAAGGCGGGATGGAGATCGAGGAGATCTCGGCGAACCGGCCGGGCTCAATCGTGCGGATGTCGGTTGAGCCTGCGGTTGGCATGCAGGCTTTTCAGGCACGGGAGATTGCTTTCTCTCTCGGTTTGCCGGGCAGTCTGATCAACCAGATGGTCAAAACCATTATGGGCTGCTATCGCGCCTTCCGTGAACTGGATGCCACGATGGTCGAGATCAACCCGCTGGTTGTGACCGAGAACGAAGATATCATCGCGCTGGATGCGAAGATGACCTTTGACGACAACGCGCTGTTTCGTCGTCCGAATATCTCTGAACTGCGGGACAAGTCCCAGGAGGACCCGCGGGAAACCCGGGCCGCTGACCGGGGGCTCAGTTATGTCGGGCTTGATGGCAATATCGGCTGCATGATCAACGGTGCCGGGCTGGCCATGGCGACCATGGACATGATCAGCCATGCGGGCGGTGAGCCTGCGAATTTTCTCGATATCGGCGGTGGAGCTTCACCGGAACGGGTGGCCAAGGCTTTCAATCTGGTTCTGGCCGATGAAAACGTCCAGGCCATCCTTGTGAACATTTTTGCCGGGATCAACCGTTGTGACTGGGTCGCCCAGGGCGTGGTTCAGGCGATCGAGAAGATTGATCTCAAGATCCCTCTCGTTGTGCGTCTTTCCGGCACCAATGTCGAAGAAGGCCGTCGTATTCTGGAGCAGTGTCGCCAGAAGGTGATTACGGCGGATACTCTTGCAGAAGCAGCGGAAGCTGTGGTCGGGGCCTGGAAAAAAGCACAAGCGGGACAGAGGGGATAGAACAATGGCGATTCTGATCAACGAAAAGACCCCTGTGATCGTGCAGGGGCTGACAGGAAACATCGGCTCCTTTCACGCCAAGGAAATGATTGAATACGGCACCAATGTTGTCGGCGGAGTTACGCCGGGCAAGGGTGGGCAGATGCATCTGGGCGTTCCGGTGTTTAACTCGGTCAGCGAGGCGGTGCGGGAAACCGGGGCCGAGGCCAGCATCGTGTTTGTGCCGCCGCCCTTTGCTGCGGATTCAATTATGGAAGCTGCCGATGCCGGAATCCGGACCTGTGTGTCCATTACCGACGGTATTCCGGTGCAGGACATGATTACAGTCAAGCGCTATATGATGCGTTACAAGCGCGAGAACCGTATGTGCCTGACCGGGCCGAACTGTGCGGGAACCATCAGCCCGGGCAAGGCGATGCTGGGCATTATGCCGGGGCATATCTACAAGCCGGGCAAGGTTGGCATTATCGGACGTTCGGGCACGCTTGGCTATGAAGCGGCTTCACAGATGAAAGCCCTGGGCATTGGCATCTCGACCTCGGTCGGGATCGGGGGAGACCCGATTAACGGCAGCTCCTTCAAGGATATTCTGGAAAAATTCGAGGAAGACGACGAGACCGTCGCCGTCCTTATGATCGGTGAAATCGGCGGACCACAGGAAGCAGAGGCGGCGCAGTTCGCGAAAGAGAACATGCGCAAGCCTGTTGCAGCCTATATCGCCGGTTTGACGGCGCCCAAGGGGCGCCAGATGGGGCATGCAGGTGCGATTGTTACGGCATTTGGCGAAAGCGCAGGGGAAAAAGTAGAGATCCTGCGTCAAGCCGGTGTTCTGGTCGCACCGAACCCATCCGAAATGGGCTCGACAGTTGCCGAGCTCCTGACATCAGTCGGAGCATTCTAGCTTTAATTGATGTTCTTTTAGTCTGGGGAAATAACTCGGGGCGTGTGGCAGGTTCACACGCCCATTTTTCTTTTGGGCCCGTTGCCGCTTCTGGACATCTCAAGGGCAGGGTTCCCCGGAATTGTGACAGGACACGATAATTACTGACATAACGCTGTAATGCTTCTGTGCTCTTCCTGGAGGTTGTGACGTCCAATAAAAGACTACAAAGGGGTGCCGAAATGAAGGCGATAGAGGTAGAAATCAAATTGTTGTTCCAGCCGGAAGAGCTGGTTGTATTCCGTCGCTCGCCTTTTCTAAAAGATATAACGCTTGGCAAGGCAACGCTTCATCGCCTTCTGACTCGCTATTTTGATACAGCAGATCATACGCTGAAAGAGACAAAAATGACCCTGCGGGTTCGGCGCGAAAACGGGCAATGGGTCCAGACCCTCAAAAGCAAGGATGCAGATGGCGGAATTGTAAAGCAGCGGGCAGAGTTCACCGTACCAGCTGTTGCCGGGGAGCCAGACCTAGAGTTGATTGATGACAGAAAGTTGCGGTCAAAACTGGAAGGTGTGCTTCAGGGACAGCCGTTGGAGGAAATCTGTGTTTCAGATATCCGCCGCGTACATCGCTTGATTCAATACCGGGACAGTAAAATAGAAATGGCGATTGATACCGGGAATATCCGAGCAAAAGAGAAGAGCGAGGAAGTTTCTGAAATCGAGTTGGAGCTTCTCGAGGGAAGCGCTGAGGACATGCTTGATTTTGTCTCTTTGCTGCAGGAACACTGCAGCTTTGCAATTGGCACCAATTCCAAAGCCAGCCGGGGATTCGATCTGGCGCGTCACGGGCATGGAATTGAAGAAGGGCATGCTGATCTGCAGCGGGAGGTCAGCTTTAAAAAAGGCACGCCGGGATGGGCCGTGGTCCAGGAAGCTGTTCTGTCCGGGATCAAACAGTTGCTCGAAAGTATTTCCCGACTTCATGGCCCGGAGAGCCAGCAGGCGACCGAGGGTGTTTTTGTTGCGCTGTCCCGACTGGTGGTCGGGGTCATCGTTCTGAAAGATCTCTTCCCGAAAGAGGTCAGGAAGAAGGCCTTGAAACGGGATCTGCTCTGGTTGTGTAAGCTTGCCGGTTCTGTCCGGGATCTTGATTACCTGATTGACAAAAGACTGCTGCCCTTGTCGGCAGAGAATACCACTTGTGTCGAGCTTCCCCGCTTAATTGGGCTGGCAGGTGATCGTCGTGATCAGCTCCTGCGTGAACTCTCTGTAGCTGCGACCTCAAGCCGCTTTATTGAACTGGTTATCGCGCTTGAAAAACTGTTGGTGATCAGGGAAGGATCCCGGGAAGGGCAGCAGAAAATCAGCAAAACCTATGGCGGAATTTTGGGGGATCGACGGGCTGAAATTCTTTATGCGGTGCCAGGTGATGTTGCTCTGCTTGGCAGTGATATGCGCGATGCGATGCGGCAGGATGTTCAGTATCTGCGCTATTGTGCCGAGTTTTTTCAGCGCCTGTGGTCGAAGAAAGACGAAAATGCCTTTTTACGACGGTGTCGCAAGCTGGAGAAAAACCTGGATCTGTTCCACTCCCGCGAAACGCTTGCTCAACTAAAGCAGAGCTTGGAAAGTCTCATTCATGGTGATGCTGCTGAAGCGGCCCAATCTGACGGGATGGCGACTGCAACCCTGGACAGAGATGGCCTTGTGTTGAGCGAGGCCCTTCACCTGGCTGAGAAAAGCTACAAAGTGACACGTAAAAAAGACATGGCATCTCTTGATAAGGCTTGGCGCAAGTTTTCGACCTGTGAGCCTTTCTGGAAAGATTAATCCGGATTTTTAGATACCCATCAAAAGAGGACGCAAGGAAAAGTTCATTTTCCGTGCTTTTCGATCTCCAGGACAGTCATTCTGACTTGAGAGTTACATAAAAGCGCAACGTGAGGCTGCTATGGATTTTAGGGCCGGGAGTTTTGTTTCTACCTTCAGCGGAGGGTGAAATGAAAAGTTCCTGGCCCTAATTATTTGATAATGTGCCTGGCGGAAAAATGACCAATCAAATGACAGTTAACCTGCTTGAAGCCCCTGTGTTCCCAAAGGGGGCAAAGCAGGGCAGCTATGAAGAGGTGACGGAGCGCCCGGCTGCTGGCAAGTGGGTGGAAAACAAAGATCCGCGGCGCTTTATTAACCGCGAACTGTCTTGGCTTGCCTTTAATTCGCGTGTTCTGGAAGAGGCCAGTAATCGGCAGCACCCTCTGTTGGAACGCCTGCGTTTTGTTTCGATCTCGGCCAATAATCTCGATGAATTTTACATGGTGCGTGCGGCAGGCCTGAAAGGGCAGGTCGCTGCCGGGGTTACCAAACTCAGTCTCGATGGCCTGACACCGGAAGAACAGCTGATCGCGATCTCCCGGGATGCACGGGCTTTGATGGAAGAGCAGCAGAAAGTGTTGCTTGAAATTCTCGCGAACCTGCGGGAAGAGGGGGTGTTCCTGCTTGAGCAGGACGAGTTGACGGAGCCTGAGAAAGTCTGGCTGGGCGAATGGTTCAAGACCCAGGTCTATCCCGCACTGACACCCCTGGCTGTCGATCCGGCTCATCCTTTCCCCTTTATTCCGAACAAGGGGCTGGTTCTGGCACTGGAACTTCTGCGCTCGAAAGACAGCCATCTTCATAACGGTTTGATCCCGATCCCGCACAACATTAAACGTTTTATCAAGTTGCCGGGGGAGGGTTGCCGCTTTATTGCGCTGGAAACCGTGATCCGGCTGTTTTTTGATAAGATTTTCCCCGGCTTTGAGCTTTTAGGAGATGGTCTTTTCCGGATTATCCGGGATTCGGATGTTGAGGTTGATGAGGAGGCGGAAGATCTGGTCCGGACCTTTGAAAGCATGCTGCGCCGCCGCCGCAGGGGATCGGTTATTCGCTTGCAGCTACATTCAAGAATGCCGGAAAGCCTACGGAATTTTGTTAGCAAACAGCTTCATGCCGAGGAAACAGACGTCTTTGTTCTGGACGGCATGCTGGGTCTTTCTGATGTTTCCCAGATGATCATGTCAACCCGGCATGACCTGCTGTTTGAAAGCTACACGCCCCGTTTTCCCGAGCGGATCAAGGATTTTGGCGGCGACTGTTTCGCGGCAATCCGGGCCAAGGATTTTATTGTTCATCATCCCTATGAAAGCTTTGATGTCGTCGTTCAGTTTCTCAAGCAGGCGGCACATGACCCGAATGTCATTGCGATCAAGCAGACACTTTATCGGACCTCAAGCCAATCGCCCATTGTCAGGGCCCTGATTGATGCGGCGGAAGCAGGGAAATCGGTTACGGCCCTGGTTGAGTTGAAGGCGCGTTTCGATGAGGCGGCGAACATTCGTTGGGCCCGTGATCTTGAGCGAGCAGGGGTGCAGGTGGTTTATGGTTTTGTTGATCTGAAAACCCATTCCAAAATTTCGATGGTGGTTCGGGATGAAGAAGAGGGCCTGCGTACCTATGTTCATTTTGGAACAGGCAATTACCATCCAATCACAGCCAGGATCTATACAGATCTGAGTTTCTTTACCTGTGATCCGGCCCTGGCGAGAGATGCCAGTTGTCTTTTTAACTATACAACGGGCTATGCCGCGCCGGTGGGGATGGAAAAGCTGGAATTTGCCCCGGATACCCTGCGCCCCCGGATCATGACCGAAATTGCGGCAGAAATTGCCAGTGCCAAAGCAGGGAAGCCCGCGGCGATCTGGATCAAGGTCAACAGCTTGGTCGATCCGGCAATTATTGACGGTTTATATGAAGCAAGTGCCGCTGGTGTTGAGGTCCAGATTGTTGCACGGGGGATCTGTTGCCTCAGAGCCGGAGTGCCGGGGCTTTCAGAAAATATCCATGTGCGAAGTGTTGTCGGCCGCTTTCTGGAGCACAGCCGGATCTTCTGTTTTGGCAATGGCGATGCTCTGCCCTCGACAAAGGCCAAGGTCTATATCTCGTCGGCTGATCTGATGCCACGCAATCTTGATCGGCGGGTTGAAACCATGGTGCCGATTGAAAATGAAACCGTTAAACGCCAGATTCTGGATCAGGTCATGTATGCCAATCTGCACGATGAGGCGCAAAGCTGGATCATGCAGCCTGATGGTTCGTTCAAACGGGTTGAACCCGCAGGGCAGGGCTTTAGTGCCCATCGTTTCTTTATGACCAACCCGAGCCTTTCAGGGCGTGGCAAGGCCTTGAGAAAAGCCATGACCAAACGCCGAAGCAAAATGCCATAGGTTTTTCCCCAGGGCAGGATGCCTGAGCAAAGTTCTTCGCAAAGTTCTTCGAGGCAGGGATTATTTCCTCTGGGTACGTTGAATCGCCAGATCCCATCCCGAGAGGTTGTGTTCTCTGGTGTCGGCAGACATTTCAGGGACAAAGCGTCTTTGCAGATGCCAGTTCTGCTTGATGTCTTCCAGTGATTCGTAGATGCCGTGCTGCAATCCGGCGAGGTAGGCCGCACCGAGAGCGGTTGTCTCGCTGACCTCCGGGCGATCGACAGAGAGATTGAGTGTGTCGGCCAGAAACTGTAGCAGCCAGTCGTTGGAAACCATGCCGCCATCAACCCGCAGTTCTTTCGGCGTAAGCCCGTCATCGGCCATGGCCTGGAAGAGATCGCGGGTCTGATAACAGACGGCCTCAAGTGTTGCCCTGACAATTTCGGCCGGGCCACTGTCCCGGGTCAGTCCAAAGATTGCGCCACGGGCATGAGGATCCCAATAGGGCGCGCCAAGTCCGGTAAAGGCAGGAACCAGATAAACTCCCTTGTTATCGTTGAGGGAACTTGCAAGCGCTTCGGTTTCTGCTGCGGATTTGATGATTTTTAGGCCATCACGGAGCCACTGTACCGCCGCACCGGAAACAAAGATTGCCCCTTCCAGCGCATAGGAGGTCTGGCCTTTGACGCGATAGCCGATTGTCGTTAGAAGACGATTTTTTGAGGCCAGTGGCTTGTTGCCCGTATTCAGCAGAACAAAGCAGCCGGTGCCATAGGTGCTTTTGATTGACCCCGGTTCAAAGCAGGTCTGACCGAAGCTGGCGGCCTGCTGATCTCCGGCGATGCCTTCTACCGGGATCGGAGTGCCAAAAATCTCAGGAGCGGTCTGGCCAAAGTCTGCAGCAGAGTCTTTGACTTCCGGTAAAATCGAAGCCGGGATGTTGAACAGGGCAAGCAGTTCTGCATCCCAGGTCAGCTTGTGGATGTCAAAGATCATGGTGCGGGAGGCGTTGGTCACATCTGTTGCATGAACTGCTCCTCCGGTCAGGTGCCATAACAGGAAGGAGTCTACCGTGCCGAAAGCCAGTTCTCCCTTTTCTGCCCTGGTCCGGGCTCCTTCAACATTGTCGAGAATCCAGGCGATCTTGGTGGCGGAAAAATAGGGGTCAAGGAGCAGACCGGTACGGGCCGTGACCAGCTCCTCGTGTCCGGAAGCTTTGAGTTCCGAGCAATAATCTGCTGTTCTGCGATCCTGCCAGACAATGGCGTTGTAAACCGGTTTTCCAGTGGTGCGGTCCCAGACAATGGTGGTTTCACGCTGGTTGGTAATGCCAATGGTCGCAACCCTTGCGCCTTTTGCGGTCGCCTCATCGAGAGCCGCGCGGCTGACGGCCAGTGTGGAGGACCAGATGGTTTCAGGATCGTGTTCAACCCAGCCATCATCAGGATAAATCTGGGGGAATTCCTGCTGGGCCTTGGTCAGGCTTATGCCGCTTGTGTCGAAGACAATAGCGCGGCTGCTGGTGGTGCCCTGGTCGATGGAAAGGATGTACTTTTTGTCACTCATTAACTCTACCCCTTGGATTTTCAGCTTTACTTTCGTATGTTCGTTTACGAAAGTAAAGTGAACATCGGTTTCTTTTTGACAGGAAATCGGTAAAAAGAGAAATCATGATGTTCCCCTGTTGTTATAAACAGGCGCAATCAGGCGCAATCAGACGGGGGATATCAGGATCAATCTGAAAGAGGATGGCAGATGAATCTCAATAGTCTCAGTCGGCGGCAGCGCCAGATCCTTAAGCTGGCAAAGGATCAGGGGTTTGTGTCAATCGACGCCATGGCTCAGGATTTTGCTGTCACAACCCAGACCATTCGCCGTGATATTAACGAGCTTTGCGAAGCAAAGTTTCTCAATCGTTTCCATGGCGGCGCAAGCTTCAGTTCTTCGGTTCTTAATCTTGACTACAACCAGCGCAAAACCATCAATGCCGAAGAAAAAGAAGGGATTGCCCAGCTTGTGGCACAGGAAATCCCAGACAATGCTTCGCTCTTTATCAACATGGGAACAACCAATGAGTCAGTTGCCCAGGCCCTGATGCGTCACTCGGGCTTGCGCGTGATTACCAACAGCCTCAGCGTTGCTCATATCATGAGTCCGAATCCTAGTTTCGAGGTGATCGTGGCTGGTGGAGTGGTCCGCAGCCTTGATCGCAGCATCATTGGTGAGGCGACGATTGATTTCTTCCGCCAGTTCCGGGCCGATTACGGAGTTATTGCCGTCGGCGGAATTGATGAGGATGGAAGCCTGCTTGATTATAACTACGGCGGTGTTCGGGTTTCGCAGGCGATTATCGAAAATGCCCGCCATACTCTGCTGGTCGCGGATAGCAGCAAATTTGGCCGTAATGCGCTGGTCCGGCTTGGGCATCTGTCGCAAATTGATACCCTGGTTACGGATTGTTTGCCCAAAGGGCCTCTTGCTGCTGTCGTTAAGTCGCTGGAAATTGAGGTTCTTACGAAACCAAAGGCTCCCCAACCAAAAGACTGATCGTTTTCTGAGCCGATAGTGATAAACTGACTTAAGCACGTTTGTTTAATCATAAACGGAAAAAGTGCTTTAGCTATTTGGTTTGTCGCCTTCTCTTCTCTTTTGACGGTTTCCGGTCAAAAGGAAATTTTTTTAATCAGTCTCATCTCGGCAACTAGGCTCTTAATTACCCTTTTGGATTCTGCGTGATCTCTCTTTTTTCACGGTGTTGAAATTCAGTTTTGAAAAATTGAACCTGAAATGTTGGAGGGCGTTGGAAGAGAATTTCTGTTGAGGGATTGGTTTGTATCTATCTGATTTTAAATTGGTAATTTCATATTTTACCTAAAATTTTCTCTGATTTTCTTTGATTTATGGCGTGAATTTTCTGTGATGATTTTCTATATTTTTCATTAAATTTTCATTTATTAAAAAATATACTTGCGTTTAGGTTCGAAAGTGAACATTTATGAAGGCAAGAGATTGTCGTATCAAACACGTAAGGAACAAAAAATGGCAGTTCGCGTCGCTATTAATGGTTTTGGCCGGATTGGTCGCCTTGTACTTCGGGCCGTGATTGAATCCGGACGTGATGATATTGAAGTTGTTGCGATCAATGATCTGGCTTCGGCACAGGCAAATGCCCATCTGCTGAAATATGATTCCGTGCATGGACCCTTGCGCAAAGACATCAAAGCAGAAGATGGCGCGCTGATTATTGAAGGCAAGCGTATTGCGGTTCTTTCCGAACGCAACCCGGCTGATCTACCTTGGGGCAAGCTGGATGTTGATGTCGCTCTGGAATGTACCGGGCTGTTTACTGACCGGGCTAAGGCTGCTGCCCATCTTGAGGCCGGTGCCAAGAAGGTATTGATCTCTGCTCCTGGCAAGGATGCGGATCTGACGGTGGTTTACGGTGTGAACCACGACAAGATCAAACCTGAGCACACAATCGTTTCCAATGCGTCCTGCACCACCAACTGTCTCGTGCCTGTTGCGCATGTGCTCAACCAGCTTGTTGGGTTGGAAGAAGGCTTCGTGACGACAGTGCATGCCTATACCGGTGATCAGAATACTGTCGATACAATGCATAGTGATTTGCGCCGTGCCCGTGCTGCCGCACTTTCCATGATCCCGACATCAACTGGCGCTGCCAAGGCTGTTGGTCTGGTGCTGCCCGAGCTTTCCGGCAAGCTGGACGGCACATCGGTACGTGTTCCGGCGGCAAACGTGTCCCTGATTGATCTGGTATTCACTGCCGGGCGCGAAACAACCGCTGAAGAAATTAACCAGGCAATGCGTGTTGCGGCTGAAGGACCCTTGAAAGGGGTGCTGGATGTTAACGACGAGCCACTGGTTTCCTGTGATTTTAACCACTCGCCTGCGAGTTCGACCTTTGACCTGACCCAAACCCAGCTTGTGGGTAAGCGGACAGTTCGGGTTTTGAGCTGGTACGACAACGAGTGGGGGTTCTCCAACCGTATGGTTGACACTGCTGTCGCCCTGGGGCTTAGCCTCTAGGTCTACTTGATCAGGAGGAGGTAGAGGGCCTCCTCCTGATCATTTTTTTGCAGTGGAATTACGGGAAAACTACAGAAAGAAATTTATCAACTGGCACGTCGTAATCGCGTGCCAGTCTGCGTATGTCAGGATCGCTCAGGCGGCTGGTGATGATCTGACAATGTTATAGACAAGCGAGAGACAATGAGGACTGAAGATCTGTTCGACATCCTGGTTATTGGCGGTGGCATCAATGGTGTCGGTATAGCGCGGGATGCAGCCGGGCGGGGTCTGAAGACCCTGCTGTGTGAGAAAGATGATTTGGCAAGCTGGACTTCCTCTGCCAGTACCAAACTTATTCACGGCGGTTTACGCTATCTCGAGCATTACGAATTCCGTCTGGTCCGGGAAGCGCTGAAAGAGCGCGAAGTCCTTCTTGCTTCTGCGCCCCACATTTCCTGGCCGCTTCGTTTTGTGCTTCCACATAATAAAGATCTTCGTCCGGCCTGGCTTATTCGCCTGGGGTTGTTTCTTTATGATCATCTGGGCAAGCGGGAACGTTTGCCGGGCTCCTGTGGCGTTGATCTGACCAGGCATTGTGTCGGCACGCCCCTTGTTGATAACCTCACCAAGGGTTTTATCTATTCGGATGCCTGGGTTCAGGACGCGCGCATGGTGGTGTTGAATGCCATGGATGCCCGCAACCGGGGGGCTGAAATCCGGACACGCACGCGCTGTATCGGGGCGATCCGCCAGCAGGACCACTGGGAGGTAAAGCTTGTTGACGGTTTTACCAGCGAGATCTCGGTGGTCAGAGCAAGGCTGCTGGTTAATGCAGCAGGGCCCTGGGCGCAGGCACTGCTGACCGGGGAAATCGGCCTGAAAAGTGACAAGAGGCTGCGGTTGGTCAAAGGCAGCCATATTGTTGTGCCGCGCCTGTTCGATCATGATCATGCTTATATTTTCCAGAATCAGGACAAACGGATTGTTTTTGCGATCCCTTATGAAAATGATTTCACGCTGATTGGCACGACTGATGTGGATCATGAAGGTGATCCAGCGGATGTAAAGATCTCGCAAGAAGAGATTTCCTACCTTTGCCAGTCTGTAAGCTGCTATTTTAAACGGCCAGTGAAAGCTGCGGATGTTGTCTGGAGTTACGCAGGGGTTCGGCCTCTGTTTGACAATGGAGAAGCGGATGCGTCACAGACCACCCGGGACTATGCGGTTGAGCTTGAGAGTGAGCCAGGCAAAGCTCCTGTGCTCAATATTCTTGGTGGCAAACTGACGACATATCGTAAGCTGGCTCAGGCATCGCTAAGCTTGATCAGCGATGTCTTTGGAATTGCGGATAAAAGCTGGACGGCTGGTTCTATTCTGCCGGGCGGGGATATCCCGAATGAGGATGTAAACCTCTACATTGGGCAGATGATGGCCAGGTATCCTTGGTTACCGGTTAAACAGCTTGAGCGTTATGTGAAAACCTATGGGACCAGAGTGGAGCAAATTCTTGATGGGACAAGCTGTCTTGATGGTCTGGGGAGCTGTTTTGCCGGGGATCTTTACGAGGCTGAAGTTCGGTATCTGGTTGACGAGGAATGGGCCCTGACGAGTGAGGATATTCTTTGGCGGAGAACCAAGCTGGGTTTGCATCTTCCGCAGGACGTCGGAGGTGATCTGGATGACTGGCTGGCGCTCTATACAAAAAAACAGCTGCAGCTTGCAGCCGGATTTTCACTCGCATCATGAATGCGCTATGGAGTCTGCTGTGAGTTGAGCGTTTTCATAAAAAGGCTTCGCGAAAGATCAAGTTTTTGTAATAGAAAGCTGATATTGCACAGATTGCAGGATATACTCCTGCCTAGAAATAATAATAGAAAAGGTTGTTCGGGATGAAGCGCAAACACCTCTGCAAGATTGTTGCCACACTCGGCCCGGCAAGTTCGGATAAAGAGACAATTGCTGCGCTCTTTAAATCGGGAGTGGATACTTTCCGTCTGAATTTTAGTCACGGGACTCATGAAGATCACAAAAAGCGCTATGACCTGATCCGTGAAGTGGAGCAGGAAACCGGTCGACCAATTGCGGTGTTGATGGATTTGCAGGGACCAAAACTGCGTGTCGGTCGGTTTGCCGAAGGCTCGGCTGAACTGAAAACCGGCGCAAGTTTTCGACTGGATATGAAGGACGAGCTTGGTGATGCCACGCGGGCAACCTTGCCGCACAAGGAAATTTTTGACGCTATTGAAGCAGGAACCGATCTCTTGCTTGATGATGGTCGTATTCGTTTGCGGGTCCGTTCAGTCAAGGGTACCGAAGCTGAAACCGAGGTTGTTGTAGGCGGTGTCCTGTCAAACAATAAGGGCGTGAACGTCCCAGGTGTTGTTCTGCCTCTGTCTGCCTTGACGGAAAAAGACCTCAAGGACATGGAATTCGGGCTTGAGCTTGGCTGTGACTGGTGTGCGCTTTCTTTTGTTCAGCGTCCTGAAGATGTGATGGAAGCGCGCAAGCTGGTGAATGGCCGTGCGGGCGTGATGGCCAAACTGGAAAAGCCCTCTGCTATTGAGCAGCTCGAGGCGATTGTTGCCCTGACCGATGCGGTTATGGTGGCACGTGGAGATCTCGGCGTTGAGTTACCGCCGGAAAACGTGCCTGTCCTGCAGAAGCGTATTATCCGGATCTGCCGTGAATATGGGAAACCGGTGATTGTTGCTACCCAGATGCTGGAAACCATGGTTACCTCGCCGACGCCGACAAGGGCGGAAGCTTCTGATGTAGCAACAGCGGTTTACGACGGCGCGGACGCTGTTATGCTGTCTGCTGAATCAGCCAGCGGCGCCTATCCGCTGGAAGCGGTCAGCATGATGAACCGGATTATTGAGACCATCGAGCAGGACCCTCTGTACCTGAAGCTTGTTCATGCCGACGAACTGGAGCCAAACCCGACAGAAGCTGATGCGATCAGTGATGCGGCCAGCCAGGTTGCAGACCTGCTTGGTGCCAAGGCGATCGTTACCTTTACGACAACAGGCAGCACGGCTTTTCGTGCTGCGCGATGCCGCCCGAACACACCGTTACTTGGCTTGACACCTGACCTGAGGGTTGCAAGACGGATGTCTCTGATCTGGGGTGTGCATTCCGTGAACACCCGGGATGTTAACAGCTTTGCAGAAATGGTCGGGAAATCCACCCGGATTGCGCGCCGTGAAGGCTTTTGTGAAAACGGCGACAAGATTGTTGTGACTGCTGGTATTCCTTTTGGTACGCCAGGCTCGACCAACAATCTTCGGATTGCCACTGTTGGCCAGCATGAAAAAACGGATCCGAAAGATCGCTGATTGAATTCCGTTAGAGGCGACATGGTGAGTTAACAGGTAGTTCTCTGGTGATATTGATAAAAAGCGGCTTCTGTTTGAGGCCGCTTTTTTCTTACAGGCGATTAAGAGGAATTTTGAGGTAGTGATTGCCGTCAGCCTCGGCTGGGGGGAGGTCGCCAGCGCGCATATTTACCTGGATAGAGGGGAGCAAGAGAGCAGGCATGGCGAGTTGTCGGTCTCTTTCAGTGCGCATCTTGATGAATTCGTCACGGGTGATGCCGTTGTGGACATGCAAGTTATGCTGCTTTTGTTCAGCGATGGTTGTTTCCCACGCGATCTTGCGGCCATTGGGGGCGTAATCATGACAGGTGAAAAGTCGGGTACTGTCCGGCAAGTTGAAAATTTTCTGGATTGAATCGTACAGGGCGCCGGCATCTCCGCCCGGAAAGTCGGCTCTGGCCGTTCCAAAGTCTGGCATAAAGAGGGTGTCGCCAACAAAAGCGCAATCGCCGATTACATAGGTAATACAGGCAGGTGTATGCCCTGGTGTGTGCAGTACCTGGCAGGGAATGGTTCCCAGTTTAAAATCTTCTTGATCGGCAAAGAGATAATCAAACTGTTCACCGTTGGTCTGGAAAGCGGGTTCTGTGTTGTAGATAGCCTTGAAAGTTTGCTGGACGGCTGAAATTTGATTGCCGACGGCTGTTGTCCCGCCAATCATCTTCTTTAAAAAGGGGGCAGCAGAGAGGTGGTCGGCATGAACATGGGTTTCGAGAATCCACTGGCAAGACAGCTCTTTCTGCTGAATTGTCTGAATAATCGCATCGGCACTTTCGGTTGAGGTTCGGCCTGCGCTGGGGGCATAATCAAGCGCGGAGTCAATAATGGCACATTTCAGGCTTGCTGGATCCCAAACCAGATAGGAAAGGGTGTTACTTGCTTCGTGAAAAAAAGCTTCTATCTGGGGTGTCATTCCTGTCTCCGTTTTTCCCGGTAGTATATCAATTGACAAAAATATAGCAAATTTGATATGTATTGATTTATGAATTTATCGGATATGCAAAAATCTGTAGGTAAAGCAAGTGCCTTGCTGCGGGCTTTGGCCAATGAGCGTCGACTGATGATCCTTTGCCAACTGGTGGAGGGAGAGAAAACAGTCGGAGCATTGGCTGAAAACCTTGATATCGCCCAGGCTATGATTTCCCAGCAACTCTCGATTTTGAGGAGAGAGCAGCTGGTTTGTTTCAGGCGTGAAGGGCAGAGCATTTATTACAGACTCGACCACCCGGCAGCAGCAGGAATATTGCAGGTCCTCTACGATAGCTACTGTCCGAAATAGCTGTCAGGCATGTGAGATCCATTTTATCAGGAGCAGAGCGATGGAAAAGAAGATTGTATCTATTTCGCCACGGGATCTGGAGAAACGGTTGCTGGCTGAGGAGGTGGAGCTGATTGATCTTCGTGGGGGGCTGGAATTTGCCCAGGAACATATCAAAGGTTCCCGGCTGATCCCGCTTGATAAAATTGCGTCATATGATTTTTCCGATACTTCCGGCCAGGCTGCTGTATTCCTCTGCCGAAGCGGACAGCGAACCTTGATGGCCTCAGAGCTTTTAAGCCTGATGCCCTTTAAAGAGATTATGATTCTCGAAGGTGGTTTGATGGCCTGGATTGCGGCTGGTCTGCCGACAAAAAAATTAACAAAAGCCCCGATTGATATCATGCGGCAGGTCCAGGTTATTGCCGGAAGCCTTGTCTTGACGGGTATTCTGTTGGGTTTTGTGGTTCATTCAGGTTTTCTCTTCATCGCAGCCTTCGTCGGGGCTGGCCTGACTCTGGCGGGCTTGACAGGCTTTTGCGGAATGGCCCGTATTCTGGCGGTAATGCCCTGGAACAGGGTCAGCTCAGGTTGAAGAAAGTACCTTCCCCTAAGGTGGAACTCTTAATCTTTTCATAACCTACTGAGGGATAAAGTAGTTCGATGATTAGCGCCTGTAGGCAGGAAGGTGCATGGTGCCTTGATTCGGGGGAATGGGTGTCATGTTTAAGATGAAACTTGAAGAATGATCATGAATATAGGCTGACGCCTGTTGTCCTTTTGAGTGATGACGAGAATTTTTCCTCTGATTTTCTCGGAGTGTTACGGGATGCGGGTTTTCAGAATGTTTCCAGCTGCACGGGATCTCATTCGGATGAGAAGGCTGCTCCCGGTCTGCTGTTTTTTGATTCCGGAACCAAGCCGGGTCCCGCACGGGAGTTGCTCAAGCAGATTCTTGCCTTCCCTTCTGGGCAGCGGTGTCCGGTTGTCTATCTGGAGCAAGATGCCCAGAAGACAGAAGTAGACGGATCGGATCTGCGTTGTGATGACATTCTTCTCTATCCCCAGTCATTGTATCGACTTGAAACTTGCTGCCGAACTCTTTTGCAGATGGCACAAGAGCGCCAAATGTGGGAAGAGAAAAAGCGTCAGCTTGAATCTGAATTGGAGAAAAAATCAGAAAAAGCTGATCAGGCATTGATTTTACTGCAGCAGGCCGAGAAACGCTTGCTGCAGCAAAATCCTGGCCTGACGAGTCAGAACCAGGACAGGGATAATCTTGTTGCTGATATGAGCCATGAACTGCGGACGCCGCTCAATGCCATACTGGGTTTCTCCGAAATTATGAAGGAACAGGCCTTTGGAGCCCTGGGACATGAAAAATATCTGGGTTATGCGGGGGATATTCATAAAGCCAGCCAGCATTTGCTCGGAATCGTTAACGATGTGCTTGATATTGCCAAAGCTGATTCCGAAGGCCCGGTTCTCGAGCTTTCTGATGTTTCTGTAAAAGATGCCGTTTCTGACACCTTTCGTATGATGGCTGTTCTGGCTGAAGAGGCGGGAGTGGAACTCTCTTTTAATATACCGTCTGACTTCCCGGATTTGAAAACAGACGAGCGCCGCTTCAAACAGGTTCTGACCAACCTGGTTTCCAATGCTGTAAAGTTTACGCGCCCGGGAGGCCGAGTCTCGGTTGAGGGCTTCTATAGTGATGAAGACGGGGCTATTTTGATGATCATCCGGGATAATGGAATTGGAATGACCTCGTCGGAACTTGCTGTCGCGCTGACCCCCTATGGGCAGATAGAAAAAGCCCAATCCAACACGCATGTCAGGGGAACGGGACTTGGACTGCCAGTATCGAAAAAGGCTGTAGAAGCCCTGGGAGGAGATTTTCATATTACCAGTGAACCCGGCTTGGGAACGGCGGTTACTCTGAGATTTCCTTCTTATCTCGTTGTGGAATAAGCTGCCCGAAGAAACTTAATTTTGAAGTTTCTTCTTGCTCCGCAAAGTTCGGAGCCCTTTTTTTAGATCTTCATTTTTAGATGTGATTTCTGTCTCTGTGCTGGAATCAAGGCGCAGGAGCTTGTTTTTGTTTTGCTCTGCTTTCACCTGTTCAAGAGTCCGTAACGGCCTTGCAAGATAAGGGCTGGAAGTGACGGAATGAAAAGTTTTCATCATCTTATCCACAGATTTGTCCACAAGATGTGGTGTTGTGCCTGAACAGGTATACACAATTGAAGGGGAAAAACCAAGAAATAAACGCAAAGATGGTGTAGAATTGATTTGTCCTCCCTATGGGTGTGGTTTCTAGATTTTTCAGGGCCGGGGAGAGCGATTTTACTGCCTGCAGACTTGACCGGAGGTGGTTCTCCCACCAAATATAACAGGAGTTGTGGGGCTGAATGATTCAGACCATAGAAACAAGGGCCGCCTTTTGGGGGGCTTTACAGAGTTGAGCCTTGCTCTGCCGAGGAGGTAACGATGTCGCGTTTATCACTTTTTAACAGCCCTCTGATGCTTGGTTTTGAGCAGTTTGAGCAGGCCGTTGATATGATTACGAAAACTGCTGCCGATGGCTATCCCCCATACAATGTAGAAAAGATTGGTGAAAATCGAATTCGCATCACACTGGCTGTGGCGGGTTTTGCGCCTGAAGACATGCAGGTGCAAATTGAAAGCAACCAGCTTGTCATTCGTGGGAAGGCCAAATCAGACGATGACCGGATTTACCTGCACCGGGGAATTGCGGCCCGTCAGTTTCGCAGAGCCTTTGTTTTGGCAGATGGCATTGAGGTCCAGGATGCAACTTTGGACAATGGGCTGTTGCATATTGATCTGGAAAAGCCGCTTGTTGATGTTCCGATCAGGAGCATTGCAATTCAGACCCTGAAAAAGGCACCTAAAAAGACGATAATTGAAGAAAATTGATGTAAATTTCTAAAAAAGAAAACGAGTTGATGCTTCCTTAACATTAGGGAAGTATGGTGGCCTTTAGAACAGTTGCCTTTGAGCTGCACCCTGTAGCAGGCAGAAAGAAGTATGATGGTAAAGCAAGTAATTTCAGAGATTATGACTGAACAGGACATGACGGCCCTGGGATTGGAAGCTGTGGCTTATGTCAAGGCTGTCGATGTGGACGGAGAGGCTTGCTTTGGTATTTTTGCCGCTGATGGCACAGAAATCACAGTTGTAACCAATCGTGATGTTGCCTTTGCTGCTGTACGCCAGCAGGATCTGGAGCCCTTGAGTGTGCACTAAACCGTGACGCTTGGGCAGGGGTATTCTCTGTCCTTGTCCGGGAGTGCTTCTTCTGGCGTTTGGAATAAATTGATGTTTGAAATAAAAAAGGCCCCCTTTCGGGAGCCTTTTTCAGTTTATATCCTTATCAGGCAGCGTGACTTGTTGCAGTCGCACTCAGAAGAGCATAGATGCCGTCATCACTCTCTGTGCCCCGAAGTTTTTCGCAGGTTGCAGCATCTCTCAAGAGGCGTGACACTCTGGCCAAGGCTTTGAGATGGTCTGCTCCAGCGGTTTCCGGTGCGAGAAGAAGGCAAATGAGATCTACCGGTTGTTCGTCTATGGAATCAAAGTCGACTGGGCGTTCCAGCTTGACAAAGAAGCCATAGAGTCGATCAAGGTTTGGCAGTTTCCCGTGAGGAATCGCTATTCCTTGCCCGATACCTGTCGTGCCGAGTTTTTCCCTTTCAATCAGAACGTCAAAAATATCACGTTCTTCCTGTCCGGTAATTTCCGCGGCACGTTTTGCCATTTCCTGAAGCACTTGCTTCTTGCTGTTGGCACGCAAGCCGGCGGCCACAGCATTAGGGCCGATAAGGTCGGTTATTTCCATAGTACAATCAGGTCTTTAGCTGTTAATTTCTCTGACTTTTTGTTGG
The DNA here is from genome assembly GCF_000374005.1 of Kiloniella laminariae DSM 19542. GTDB lineage: Bacteria > Pseudomonadota > Alphaproteobacteria > Kiloniellales > Kiloniellaceae > Kiloniella > Kiloniella laminariae. The sequence continues at coordinate 493,896 of NZ_KB893134.1, forward strand.
ATCAACCCAGCCAATGTTTCCGTCAGAGCGACGGTAGATCATATTCAGACCACCGTGTTTGCTGTTGCGGAACATCATCGCAGGCAGATCTTCCAGGTCCATCCGCATCACGGCGAGACCTGCTGTCAAAGTCGGGATTTCTGTTGGCATTTCTGCCACAATCAAGGGGCTGTTGTCGTCGTTGTTAACGGCATCAACAGCGTCGTCTTGGTCTTCATCATGCTCGCCAGACAGAATGTAATGCTGGGCATGAGTTGCTTCCTTACCACCTTCTGCATGATCGTCGCGGAGCTTCCGCTTGTGACGACGCAGGCGTTTTGACAGGCGTTCAGCAGCCAGGTCAAATGCGGGATAGGGTTCGCCAGCCTCACCATTGGCTTCGAGGCGAATATTTTTGCCCACATGGGCAACAATTGTTGCCCGATAGAGATAGGCGTTTCTGGACAGGGTGACATTCACATCTATCGCGTCACCAAAATATTTATCCAGTGTTGAGGAAAGGTTTTCTTCGATATGTGTGCGCAGCGCGTCGCCGACGTCGAGCTGCTTGCCTTTAACGGAAAGCTGCATGTGAACATATTCTCTGAATTGTTAAGGGGTTTTGTGTAATGACAATCCGTGCCATTCATGCCCCGCTATCTGGGGCGGCACCATAGTGTCGTCGTCTATTGGAGTCAAGGACAGTAGGTAGAACCATATTTTCCCTCCCGTTTTCGTAAACGACCTATACAGTATATCACAGTCTTTGGCGCTGGGGAGACTTTGTTACATCTAAATTATAAAGAGAGTGATTTTTCCCGGCGTCTCTGTACAGATGATGAAATTCCAAGGGCTTCACGATACTTGGCCACGGTCCTCCGGGCGATATCGATCCCTTCCTGCTTCAGTTTGGTCACGAGAGCATCGTCGGACAGGATTTTTTTACTGTCCTCCTGATCAATCAGGTTCTTGATTCTGTCCCGGACTGCTTCGGAAGAATGGTTGTTCCCGTCTTCTCCGCCAATAGAAGAGGTGAAAAAATACTTCATTTCATAGGTGCCGCGCGGGGTTACCATATACTTGTTCGAAGTTACCCGGCTCACAGTTGATTCGTGCATCTCGATAACTTCGGCAATATCCTTGAGGGTCAAAGGTCGCAGAGACTGGACCCCCTTTTGCAGAAACTTTTCCTGCTGCCGGACAATTTCTGATGCGACCTTCATCACCGTGGTAGCGCGTTGGTGCAGTGCTTTTACCAGCCAGTTCGCCGACTGGATTTGTTCGGAAATATAGGTTTTCTCTTCTTTGGTCCGGGCGAGTTGGGACACGTTGTTGTAATAGTGATTGTTGATCAGGACTTTTGGCAGGGCGTCTGTATTAAGTTCAACATGCCAGCCCCCAGCACGATCGGGTTTGACAATGACTTCGGGGATCACTGATTCAACGTCGCTGGTGTCAAACGACGCGGCAGGTCGCGGGTTTAAGGCCCGGATTTCGGCGATCATATCGGTTATGTCTTCGTCATCGACATGGCAGACCTTGCGCAAGCCAGCGAGGTCCCTTTTTGCCAGAAGATCCAGATTGTCGAGCAAGGCCTGGATGACTGGATCAAGCCGGTTTTTCTCCCGGAGCTGGATCGCAAGGCATTCTGCTAGATCTCGGGCACAGATTCCTGAGGGGTCAAAAGTCTGTAGTGTTTGCAAAACACTTTCGATCAACTCGATTTTGCAGCCGAGCTGTTCTGCCAGTTCCCCAAGATCGGCTTTCATATAACCGGATTCATCAAGGTTATCGATCAGGTGCAGCCCAATGATCCGTTTGGTCGGATCGTCGATCTCCATCACCAGCTGTTCACGAAGATGAGCGCTTAGAGTAACGGTTTCTTCCAGACGATTTTCAAGCGAGAAGGACTCGTCGTCAAACCGGGTATTGCCGCCGGGACCCCAGCTGGAAAAGGAGGTGCTGTCCTCGCTCCACTGGTTGTCGGGACTGCTGTCATAATAGCTGTCGAAATCAGTGTCGAGCGGGGACTGGTTACTATCCGGCAGGGTTTCTGCGTTCCCGAGCTCAAGCGAGTCGGGGGAATTGCTGTCGTTGCCGGAAGAAGATTCTGCCGCGGCGTGCAGGTCCCCGGCCTCGCGTTCCTGCCTCTCGGCGTTACCCGTGCCATCATCCCTGTCTAAAAGCGGGTTCTGTTCCAGTTCCCGTTGAACATATTCAGCCAACTCTATATTCGACAGCTGCAGTAATTTGATGGCCTGCTGCAGTTGCGGGGTCATGACGAGGCTTTGACTTTGCCTCAGCTCAAGTCTTTGAGATACCGCCATAGGTTAACCTTTAGAGGCTAAACCTTTCACCTAAGTAAACGCGACGTACATCGTCGTTATTGACGATCTCGCCAGGAGTGCCTTCCATCAGCACCATGCCATCGTGAATGATATAGGCCCGGTCCACAATATCCAATGTTTCCCGAACATTATGATCCGTAATTAGGACGCCAATACCCCTGTCTTTGAGGTGCATGACCAGGTCACGAATATCACCAACTGCAATGGGATCAATCCCGGCCAAGGGTTCATCAAGCAGGATAAAGCTGGGATCGGATGCCAGTGCACGGGCAATTTCGACACGACGTCGTTCCCCGCCCGAGAGGGCAATGGCAGGTGTTTTGCGCAGGTGGGTGATGGAAAATTCGGCCATCAGGCTATCAAGTTTGGCTTCCCGCTTGCTGCGAACCGGCTCGACCACTTCCAGCACACCCCGGATATTCTGTTCCACCGTCAGTCCCCTGAAGATCGATGCTTCCTGAGGCAGGTAGCCAATGCCCATCCGGGCCCGTCGATACATGGGCAGATCGGTGATGTCCTGGTTGTCCAGGGTGACCCAGCCGGAATCCGGGGCAAGCAGTCCGGTGATAATGTAAAAACTGGTGGTTTTCCCTGCTCCATTGGGACCGAGGAGGCCGACAATCTCGCCGCGCTGGACCTTCATGGTCACAGCTCTGAGTACGGGGCGTTTCTTGAAGCTTTTACCAAGATTTGTTGCAATGAGCCCCTGATTGTCAGCAATCAAGGTTGGCTTGTTTTCCTGGCTCGCGGTGTCGGGATGCTTCTCAGTCATTAAATTTGTTTGCCGTTAAAAGTGGTGCCGCGTAAATATCTTGAATGTATCAGGGTTTCTTTTTCTTACTGGAGGGAAGGATGAGGCCTGTTACGGGTTTGCCACCTGCGCTGGTCAGCTTGCTGACACCTGTAGCAAGATTGAATTCAGCCTGATCCCCGTTCATCTGGTTTTCCCCCTGGGTTATCTTGACATTACCGATGAGGTTCGCCAACTCCTTCTTGACATAATAGATGCCTTTGTCACCGGTCGCGTATTCAGTTTTGGTTGCAACCCGGACATCACCAAAGGCGTCAATACGTTCGATTTCCAGTTTTTCCTGAGCATTTTTAACGAAGTGAGCCGTCAGAATATTACCGTGAACCCTTTTGTCTTCGCGGATCGCAACAGCATTGCCGCGGGCAACGGCGAGCTGCTTTGCTTCCCAATATTCCAGGCTATCTCTGGCCGTAATGGTATCGGCCCCACTGATCATGCGCAGGTCTTTGCCTGTGAGGACCATGACCTGCTGATCGATATCGTAAACGCCATTGTCGCCATAAGCGGTTTCCCCAGGTGAAATGATCTGAACGTTGCCAACGGCATCGACCCTGTAGATTTCGGTTCCGCCTTCTGCGCCTTCGCGGTAATGGGCGATCAGTTGGTCGCCACGAACCTCCAGCTCGCCCTGTGCCGCACGGGCGTTGCCACTGGCGACGTACTGTTTCTTGTCCCGGCGCCATTCAATCCCTTCATCGGCATTGATTTCAAGCGGTTCTTTGCCCTGACCCAGGCCTTCGGTCAATCCCTGCGCCAGAGATGCAGTGTGTGGTGCAAGTGCCAGGAAGAACGCGATTGCCGCTGTGACCGGAAGAATGGCCGATGTTAGGCGCCTCATTTTTTTAACGTCTCCTGTGCGTCGGAAAGAATGACCAGCCGGCTCTTTCCGGTGAAGGTGATACGCTGTCCCCGGTCTGTAATGACAAAGCCTTCTGACACGACTGTTCCGGCTGGACCGTGTCCGTTGACTTCACTCTGACCATAGGCCGAGCCTGCATTCACATCAATCATGGCTTCTTGGGTTATGATTTCAAAGCCTTGATCCTGAAAGATATTCACGTTTCCATCAAGGGTGAGGTATTTTGCATCCTTGTCGTAGAGCCCGGAACGGGCAGACAGTGCGATCCAGCTGCCGTCCTGTAAGGAAATATCTGCCTTGGGCAGTGTGAGGAAGATCTCGTTTTCCCGTTCGCGGGACTGTTCGGCCAGGTCGGCGATAATGGTGTAGGGTTGCTCCTGATCATCAAGACCAAGGTATTTGGGATTGAGCGCGCTGAGTGTATCAGGTGCATCGCCAAGAATGCTTTTGCCGATGGCTGTACCCTCTGCGATGACCTGTTCTTCAAGCTGGGGCCAGACGATAACCAGCAGGATCAGGATGATGGCAAAAAAAGGCAGAGCGATTTTGGCGATGCTGACAAAAACGCTGTAGCCATTTTTCCCAGAAAAACTGGGTGGTTTTACAGCTTCAGGGATAGTGACTGCCGCGGGGGAGGCGGTGGTGGCCGGCGCCTGGTTCTTTGCGGAAGTTTTTGAGGACATTTTTTCCATTGTGCCTCAGGCAATTCCGGCGCGAAGGCAGTCATGGATGTGAATGATACCGACTGGCCGCTGGTTGTCTGTGACAAAAAGGCTGGTGATGGAGCTTTCATTCATCTGTCCCAGTGCCTCGGCGGCGAGGGCTGCGGGGCGGGTTGTTTTGGGTGAAGCGGTCATCACGTCTTCGGCTGTCATGGCAAGGATGTCAGAATCCATATGTCGACGCAGATCTCCATCGGTCACAATGCCCTTTAAAAGGCCTGCGGCATCGGTAACGCCAATGCAGCCGAAAGCCTTTTGAGTCATGATGAGAATGGTTTCCGACATGCGGGTGTCACCAGAGCAGAGTGGCAGGTCTTCGCCGTGCATAAGGTCGGACACCTTGAGCAGCTTTGTCCCGAGTGCGCCGCCGGGATGGAAAACCTTGAAGTCCTGTGCCTTGAAATCCTTTTGTTCCAGCAAGGCGACAGCAAGTGCATCGCCCAGAGCGAGAGACATGGTCGTCGAAGTCGTTGGAGCAAGCCCGTGGGGGCAGGCCTCGGGCAGATTCGGCAAGATCAGAGCGACATCTGCAGCCTCTGCAAGGGCAGAAACTTTGCGGCCAGTCATGGCAATCAGGGGAATCCCATATCGACGTGTATAGGTGATCAGATCGCCCAGCTCGGCAGTGTTGCCGGAATTGGACATCGCCAGTACGGCATCATTGCGGGTGATCATGCCGAGATCCCCGTGGCTGGCTTCGCCGGGATGAACAAAGGAAGCCGGTGTGCCTGTTGAAGCCAGCGAGGCTGCAATTTTCCGGGCGATATGTCCGCTTTTTCCCATACCGGTAATGATCACGCGCCCGGTTACAGCCATCAGGATTTCGATTGCTTTCGTGAAGCTGTCATCAAGCTCCTGACTCAAGGTGTGTATGGCTGTGGCCTCCAGCTCAAGTACGCGCCGGGCCGAGATCAGGGCTTGTGAACTGTCAGATTTTTGTTGCGACATTTCTGGCTCGATATTGCGAACTCTATTGACCATTTTCTATACTTGCTACTCAGGCGCCCCACAGGAAGCGATGGTTGGGTCTATATCAGGACCATTGGTAACACGGAAAACATCAGCAAGTAAAACTGCCTCGCCGAGAAAATGCCGCTAAATGATGACCATATAAAGGCGGTCATCTGCGTGAAGATGTCTCAGGGGAGGGTATTTTTACGCGTGAGCAAAAATATCACTCTCCGGCCAACCGGCGAGATCAAGCTTTGCGCGCCAGGGGAGGAATTGAAAACAGGCACGGGCCATTTCCAGCCGTCCCTCGCGTGCCAGCCGCTGATCGAGGATCTCAACCATTTTATGGAGGTAAAGGACATCAGAAGCAGCGTAGTTCAGCTGATCCTGAGAGAGATCAGATGCCCCCCAGTCTGATGACTGTTGCTGCTTGGAGATATCGACACCAAGAAGCTCGCGGCAGAGTTCTTTGAGTCCGTGGCGGTCCGTGTAGGTGCGAATGAGTTTGGAGGCAATCTTGGTGCAGTATACGGGATTGCAGGTTACGCCGAGATAGCGTTCGATTGCGGCAAGATCAAACCGGGCAAAATGAAAGATCTTGGTGACATCCTGGTTGGTAAAGAGCGCGCGGAGATTGGGGGCGTCATAGTTGCCGTCTTTGAACTGGACGAGATGGCAAACGCCGTCTCCTGCAGAGAGCTGAACCAGACACAAGCGATCACGTGATAAATTGAGGCCCATCGTTTCCGAGTCAACAGCAACAGAGCCGCCAAAGTCTATGCCGTCTGGCAGGTCTGTCTGATGCAGATGGATTGTAACTTCACTCACGTATCTCTCCCGGGTTGCCGTATGGTGCAGGACTGTATGATGCCTGTTTCGCTTCGGTCTCGATTACAAATATGGGCTGCATTCTCTCTGGCGGGATGATTCTGTCAAGTGAACATCCGTCTTGTTCCTATGTTACTGCGGCTTGTTAGGAAAAAGCCAGCCCAATGCTGTATAGTAGGTCTTCACGAGAGGAACTGCAGGTTTGAACAGTTAACACAACGGCAGGGCGAAGATGCGAGAACTGAAACGAAGAGAAGAGCAGGTTGTTACAATATTTGGCGGATCGGGTTTTATCGGGCGTTACGTTGTGGCCGTGCTGGCGCGTGACGGATGGCGGATCAGGGTTGCTGTCCGGGACCCGCAAAAAGCGGCTTTTCTGAAAGCCTGTGGTGATGTCGGACAAGTTGTTCCCCTTGCGGTCGATGTATCCGACCCGGCATCAGTTGCCCGAATTATTCAGGGCAGTTCTGTCGTTATCAATTTGATCGGAATTCTTCTGGAACAGGGAAAGCAGCGCTTTGATCTGCTTCAGTCCAAAGTACCGGGTATTATTGCTGTGGCAGCACGGGAGGCCGGTGCGAAGGCCCTGATCCAGATGTCCGCCATTGGGGCTGATTTGAACTCGACATCCAGATACGGGCAAAGCAAAGCGGAAGGGGAGGCCGCGGCGCGGATGGCTTTTCCGTCTGCTGTGATTGTTCGACCCAGTATTGTTTTTGGCCCCGAGGATGATTTTTTTAACCGCTTTGCAAAGATGGCACAGGTCAGTCCGTTTCTGCCTCTGGTGGGCGGTGGGCATAACCGGTTTCAACCCGTTTATGTAGGGGATGTTGCTAAGGCTGTCCGGCAGATTGTTCTGCAGCCGGAAAAATATTCAGGAGAGATCTGTGAATTGGGTGGTCCGCGAGTGATGACATTCCGGGAGTGCCTTGAGTTGTTGTTGCGGGTAACCGGATTGAACAGATTATTGGTCAACCTGCCCTTCTGGCTGGCAAGGGTGATGTCGATTTTTATGACTGTTTTGCCAAACCCGCCTCTGACACTGGATCAACTGAGAATGCTTGAGAAGGACAACATTACGTCTGATCACGTGAAGAATTTTGGCGATCTGGGCATAAGGCCTGTAGATCCAATTTTAATCGTGCCTGGATATCTTTCGCAATATCGCCGTGGTGGAAGATAATTTCTGAATAAGAGTTTTAGTTTATATATCTTATTGAAATTTAATAAAAATAAAAGTCTCAAAATGGAACTAAATTAAGTAATTTTTATCAGGAATTTTGATTTTTCATTGTGTTATTTTGAGTGTTATTGACATTTAGGTCAAATATGATTACCTATATTGCCTATCGGTCAAAGCTATTCAATTAAAGAATCGGGTATCAAGAGGCGTAAAGCCCTTTGCAAGCTACGGTATGAAGCCTTGCGCCCGCTGCGGGAGAGATACATGTCTGACAAAATGCTGCAATTCGTCCGGCAAGGGCGAGAGATGCCTGAAAAGCGCGCTGTACCACAGCGACGTGAAGACTTTCGGGAAATTTACGATGCCTTTACTCCGGCTGCAGCTCAGACCCAGGCCAGCCGTTGTTCACAATGTGGCGTGCCTTTTTGTCAAATCCACTGTCCGCTTTCCAATAACATTCCAGACTGGTTGATGCTGACAGCCAATGATCGTCTGGAAGAGGCGTATGAACTATCCCAGGCGACCAATAATTTTCCAGAAATATGCGGCCGGATTTGTCCGCAGGATCGTCTGTGCGAAGGCAAGTGCGTTATTCAGCAGTCAGGCCATGGAACGGTCACGATAGGTTCTGTCGAAAAATATATTACGGATACGGCTTGGGAAAAAGGCTGGGTCAAGCCGGCAAAGCCGCAACGCGAGCTTGCAGAGACTGTCGCGATCATCGGCGCGGGCCCCGGCGGGTTGGCTGCAGCAGAACAGCTGCGCCGCAAGGGCTATCAGGTTCATGTCTATGACCGGTATGACCGTGCGGGTGGTCTGCTGGTTTATGGAATTCCAGGGTTCAAACTGGAAAAGAATGTGGTCGAACGACGGGTTGATCTGCTGGAACAGGCGGGTATTCATTTCCATCTGGGCCAGGATATTGGCGGGACAGTTTCCTTTGCTGATATCAGGAACAAACATGATGCCGTACTGGTTGCTACAGGTGTCTATCAGGCGCGGGATCTGAGCCTGCCCGGCAGTGAACTGCGCAATATTCTGCCAGCGCTCTATTACCTTACAGAAGCCAACCGGAAAGATCTGGGTATTGCTTCTGACCACATGAGTGATGAGCTGAACGCCCAGGGCAAGAATGTTGTGGTGATTGGCGGCGGCGATACTGCGATGGACTGTGTGCGTACTGCAGTTCGTCAGGGGGCCAAGTCGGTTAAATGTCTTTATCGCCGCGACAAGAGCAACATGCCCGGATCGGAGCGCGAAGTACAGAATGCGGAAGAAGAGGGGGTGGAATTTGTCTGGCTCTCGGCCCCGGAAGCTTTTGTCGGAGATGAAGTCGTCCGCGAAGTGCTGGCTTCAAAAGTACATCTTGGTATTGCTGATGCCTCTGGCCGTCAGGTGCCGCAGATTGTACCGGACTCCCGCGAAGCCATTCCAGCGGATCTGGTGATCAAGGCGCTTGGGTTCGAACCCGAAAATCTGCCAAAGCTCTTTAATGAACAGGGGCTGGAAGTGAGCCGTTACGGGACGCTGCAGGTTGATGAAACAACCATGATGACAGCTCTCGACGGTGTTTTTGCCGCCGGTGATATCGTGCGCGGAGCTTCCCTGGTTGTCTGGGCAATCAAGGATGCCCGGGATGCTGCTGAACAGATGCATGCTTTTATAAAAAACAAGAATACAGCTGCTGCTTAAGGAGAGAGTCCATGGAAAAGAATGATCCGATTGCCCGGTGGGAACAGCTGGCAGCACACTACGAGAAAAACGGCCTTTATAACCCGGAAGATGAACATTCTTCCTGTGGTGTCGGCCTTGTGGCCGCCATTGATGGCACCCCCCGACGTTCTGTGGTTGAAGCGGGTATCGATGCCCTGAAGGCGGTTTGGCACCGTGGGGCAGTTGATGCAGACGGCAAGACTGGCGACGGTTGCGGAATCCATGTAGAGATTCCCCAGGACTTCTTTCGCGAACATATTGAACGTATTGGCCACAAAGCAAAGCAGGGACAGCTGGCGATCGGGATGGTGTTCCTGCCGCGTACTGACTTTGCCTCTCAGGAACGCTGTCGCGTTATCGTCGAGCGTGAAATTCTGAATTTTGGTTACTCGATCTATGGTTGGCGACAGGTTCCGGTCAATACCTCAATTTGCGGGGAAAAAGCAGGTTTGAACCGGCCCGAGATCGAGCAGATCATGATTGCCAATTCTGCCGGGGTTGATGACGAGCGCTTTGAAACCGATCTCTATATTATCCGTCGCCGGATTGAGGCCGCGGCAGAGCGTGACTCGATCAAGGATTTTTACATCTGTTCGCTGAGCTGTCGGTCAATTATCTATAAAGGGATGGTTCTGGCCGAGAATCTCTCGGATTTTTACCCAGACCTGCTGGACGAGCGGTTTGTGTCCAGCTTTGCGATCTTTCACCAGCGTTTTTCGACCAACACCTTCCCGACCTGGCATCTGGCCCAGCCTTTTCGGGTGATTGCGCATAACGGCGAGATCAACACCCTACGCGGCAATGTGAACTGGATGAAGTCGCATGAGTGCCGGATTGATCATCCGAAGTTTGGATCCCACGTCGAGGATCTGAAACCGGTCATCCGTCCCGGCAGTTCTGATTCAGCGGCGCTGGATGCGGTGTTCGAGCTGATGATCCGCTCTGACCGTAGCCTTCCCATGGCCAAAACCCTTTTGGTGCCGGAAGCCTGGAGCAAAAATGATGCGGTGCCGCAACATCACAAGGAGCTTTACGCCTATTGTAACGCGGTGATGGAACCCTGGGATGGTCCGGCAGCGATCTGTGCTTTCTCCGGCCCCTGGGCATTGGCTGGGACAGACCGGAACGGCTTGCGTCCGCTTCGTTACGCAATCACCAATGATGGATTGCTTTTTGCCGGGTCTGAAACCGGAATGGTGCACATTGATATCAGCCGGATTATCGAGAAAGGTCGTCTTGGTCCCGGACAGATGATTGCGGTGAATTTCAAGGAAGGCCGTCTGTACAAGGATCACGAGATCAAGGACCGCCTTGCGGGCCAACAGCCTTTTGGTGACTGGCTGAAAAACATTATGGTGATCGAAGACCTGGTCAAGATTCACAAATACAGCCAAAAACCGCTCAATCGTGAAGAGTTGCGTCGTCGCCAGCTGGCATTCGGCCTGACGATCGAGGATATGGAGTTGATCCTCCATCCAATGGTCGAGCTGGCAAAGGAAGCTGTTGGTTCCATGGGCGATGATACGCCACTGGCCGTGCTTTCCGACAACGTTCGCCCGATGCACCATTTCTTCCGCCAGAATTTCAGTCAGGTGACCAACCCGCCGATTGACAGTCTGCGGGAAAAGCAGGTGATGTCGCTGATTACCCGTCTTGGCAATCTGGGCAACGTGCTGGATGAAGAAGAGGGGCAGGTAACGATCCTGCAGCTTGATTCCCCGGTTCTGACCAATTCCGAATTTGTTGCTCTCTCGAAACATATGGGCCGCAGCGTTGGGGTTGTCGACTGTACTTTTGATGCTAACGGCAAGCCGGGCAACCTGCGCAACGCCTTGCGCCGTATCCGCCGGGAAGCGGAAGAGTTCGTCCGCGAAGGTTTCGAGCATGTAATTCTTACCGATGAAACCCAGAGTTCCGAACGGATTGCGATCCCGATGATCCTGGCAACCGGGGCTGTGCATACGCATCTGGTTGCCCAGAAACTGCGGTCATTCTGCTCGATCAACGTCCGCAGTGCCGAATGTCTTGATGTGCATTATTTTGCCGTCCTGATCGGTGTGGGGGCGACGACGGTTAACGCCTATCTGGCGGAAGAAGCCATTGCCGACCGCCATCGTCGCGGCCTGTTTGGGGATCTCAGTTTTGATGATTGCATGAAGCGCTATACCATTGCTGTGGATGAGGGCCTGCTCAAGATCATGGGTAAAATGGGGATTTCGGTTATCTCCTCCTATCGCGGTGGTTATAACTTTGAAGCTTTGGGGCTTTCCCGCACGCTGGTCGATGAGTTCTTCCCGGGTATGCCAAGCCGGATCTCCGGAATTGGGATGAGCGGGCTGGAAGAGAAAGCGCTGGAGCTGCACAACAAGGCCTGGGGCGGAGATTCAATCGCATTGCCCGTCGGGGGGTTCTATCGCTACCGCGCCGGACAGGAACTCCACGCCTGGGAAGGTCAGCTGATCCATACCATGCAGACGGCTGTGACCAATGGGTCCTACTCGCTGTTTAAAAAATATACCAAGGGACTGCAGGAACGTCCGCCGATCAATCTGCGTGATCTGCTGGATTTCAAGCGCGATGCCAAGGGCGGATTGGATGTGGAAGATACTGAATCCATTACCTCAATCCGCAAACGCTTCATCACACCCGCCATGTCGCTGGGGGCGCTGAGCCCGGAAGCACACGGGACCCTGAATATTGCCATGAACCGGATTGGTGCGAAGTCTGATTCCGGCGAAGGGGGGGAAGTTCCTGAACGCTATGTGCCCAAAGCCAATGGCGATAACGAGAACTCTGCCATCAAACAGGTTGCCTCGGGTCGTTTTGGTGTGACGGCGGAATATCTCAACAAGTGTCGGGAAATTGAAATTAAGGTTGCCCAGGGTGCCAAACCCGGTGAAGGGGGGCAGTTGCCCGGTTTCAAGGTAACCGAGCTGATTGCCCGTTTGCGCCATGCCACTCCGGGTGTCACCCTGATTTCGCCACCGCCGCACCACGATATCTATTCGATCGAGGATCTGGCGCAGCTGATCTATGACCTGAAACAGATCAATCCTGATGCCAAGGTTTGTGTTAAGCTGGTGGCTCGTTCCGGTATCGGGACAATTGCTGCAGGTGTGGCCAAGGCCAAGGCTGACGTTATTCTGATCTCTGGCAATGTAGGCGGCACAGGCGCTTCTCCGCAGACATCTGTCAAGTTTGCCGGTATCCCCTGGGAGATCGGGCTGAGCGAAGTCCATCAGGTCCTGACGCTGAACGGTCTGCGTAACAAGATCACCCTGCGGACCGATGGCGGTCTGAAAACTGGCCGGGATATTGTCATCGCCGCCCTGCTCGGGGCTGAGGAATATGGTGTTGGTACGGCATCCCTGGTGGCCATGGGCTGTATTATGGTGCGCCAGTGCCATTCCAATACCTGCCCGGTCGGGGTCTGTACCCAGGATGACGATCTGCGGGCCCGCTTTGCTGGTACCCCGGAAAAGGTGGTCAATCTTTTCAGCTTCATTGCCGAAGAGGTTCGGGAAATTCTGGCATCCCTTGGTTTCAAAACCTTGAACGAGATTATCGGCCGTACTGATTTGCTCAAACAGGTGAGCCGTGGGGCGCCGCATCTTGATGACCTGGATCTCAACCCGCTTCTGGCACTGGCGGATGCAGGTGATTCCGAGCGGTATTGCACCGCCGTTGAGCGTAATCCCGTACCGGATTCACTCGATGCCCAGATCATCGAAGATGCGAAACCGTTTTTTGATGTCGGTGAAAAGATGCAGCTGCTCTATAACGTGCGCAATACTCACCGGGCGGTCGGGACAAGACTGGCGTCAATGATTACGCGCCGTTTTGGTATGAAAGGGCTGCAGCCGGATCATATTACGGTGCGGATGCGCGGCTCGGCAGGCCAGTCCCTTGGAGCCTTTGCAGTTCAGGGGATGAAACTGGAAGTTTTTGGAGATGCCAACGACTATGTCGGCAAGGGGCTTTCTGGCGGTACGATTGTGGTGCGTCCTCTGGCTTCAAGCAAGCTACAGACCCAGGACAACACCATTATCGGCAACACGGTTCTTTATGGTGCGACAGCGGGCAAGCTGCTTGCTGCAGGGCAGGCGGGCGAGCGTTTTGCGGTCCGGAACTCTGGTGCGGATGTGGTGGTTGAGGGCTGTGGCTCTAACGGTTGTGAGTACATGACGGGCGGAACCGCGGTTATCCTCGGGGATGTCGGTTTGAACTTTGGCGCTGGCATGTCCGGCGGGATGGCTTTTGTCTATGATCCCAACCGGTTGCTGCCGAAACGGATCAACAGTGATACGGTGATCTATCAGCAGATCGAAACCGAGCACTGGGAAGGAGTTCTTCTGGATCTGATGCGGGAGCACCAGCAAGAAACCGGATCGGTCTATACCGAACGGCTGTTGAATGACTGGCAGAGGATCAAGGGTGATTTCTGGCAGGTTATCCCAAAGGAAATGCTGGCACGTCTGGCGCATCCTGCTTCTGTTGAAACCGAACTGAAGACGGCCTGACAAAAGAAGTCATAAAGATGGAGCGTAGAAAAGGGTCGGCTGTCCGGCCCTTTTCTTTTGGGAGGTCAGGACTGGATTTCGGAAAGGTAGTTTTCAACTGCCTGGCAAAGCTTTGCGGGGATTTTTTCAGGGAGGTGAACCATCAATTCCTGAGCGCCAGATCGCTTGCCGCAGCCCGGGACGGGAGTAAAGCGTCCTTTATTGTCTGTAAATTCAAGTAGTCCTTCCCGAAAGCAGCGGTTCTGGGTTTCGCCTGTGACAGACATAGAGACGAAAGACAGACGCTGAAGATACTCTTCCGAGAATAGCAGCCAATGGAACCGTTCGGATTTTTCTGCGGTATCGGGCAGGCTCAGGCGTTTGATTTCCAGAATATTTACTGTCTCATTCGATAGATGAAAGAGCACTTTAAAGCTTTGTTTGTTCACGGTAAGACTCTGGCTATTGCAGTGGGTTTCAGCTGTGTTATTCATTCGCAACAAGAAGAGCGAATCGCTTGTCTAGAGTGCCTGTGTTCTTTTTGCTATCCGTATTTTCCGAGGTTTTCTCCTCGGGTTCGCAGGGTTATAGTCGCGGCAATGAGAACACTTTATCATCTTCCACTCGATCCGGGCTGTCGCAAGGTTCGCATGCTCTTGCGCGAAAAGCAGCTGGAATGTGAGTTACATGCAGAAAAGATCTGGGAACGGCGGGATGAGTTCTTGAAACTTAACCCCGCGGGTGAGGTGCCTGTGCTGGTCGAAGAAGACGGCACTACCATCACCGGTGGCGCTCAGGTTGTTGCCGAATACCTTGAGGAAGCCTATCCGGAGAATCCTCTGCTGGGAGACACACCGCTTTGCCGGGCGGAGGTTCGTCGACTGATTGCCTGGTTCGATCTGAAATTCTGGCGTGAAGTCACCGCGAATCTGGTCGAAGAGAAGATGCTCAAGCGCTTTCTCGGCCTGGGGCAGCCGAATTCTTCTGCGATCCGGGCAGGCCATGCAAATATCCACTATCATCTGGAATATATCGCTTGGCTGAGTGACAGAAGAAACTGGCTTGCCGGAGAAGATTTTTCCCTCGCCGATATTACTGCGGCGTCTCATATTTCGGCGCTGGACTACATTGGTGATGTGCCCTGGCAAATGCATCCGGGCGCCAAAGACTGGTATGCCCGGGTCAAGTCCCGTCCCTGTATGCGCGGGGTCCTCGGCGACACCATTGCCGGTGCGCCGCCAGTAAAACACTACGCTGATCTGGATTTTTAGGCAGAGCGGGGCTGACCAGATCAACTCCGCTCTTGATCAGAAAAATTCTGAATCAGTTCACGGTTACATCCAGCTTTTCAAGGTTGAGCTGAGCCGCATCGGCCGCGGGGGTGCCAAGAGCCTTGTTGACGATTCGGAGCCAGTCTTCCCTGGCACCGGCATCATCACCCTTGAGGCGTCGCAAAATTCCACGCTCAAGCAAAGCTTCCATGTTATCGGGGTTCAGGGACAGGGCTTTTTCTGCGTCTGTCATCGCGTCGGCATCATTACCGAGAAAACGTTTGGCCGAGGCGCGGAGAACGAGCACATCGTCGCGTTCCGGTTCAAGGCTATGGGCCACTTCAAGATCAATCAGAGCCTCGTCAAAGCGGCCCTGTTCTGCAAGAATTTCGGCGCGGTCGATATAATAATCTGTGCCGTCGGGATAGATCGTTATTGCCGTGCTCTGGACGGCAAAGGCCCGGTCAAGATCGCCATGACTGTACCAGGCACGACCCGCCTGATGCAGCAGCTGTGACTTGAGCAGGAGATCGTTGCTTTTCATGTCCTGCGCGAGTTTTTCCAGACGGGTTGCGGCAGCATCATAAATCTTGAGCGCATAGAGTGCCTGGGTCGCACAGTGTTCTGCTGCATAACCACCGCCCTGTGACGCCCAGCTTAGGGCAGCCTCGAAGGCGGAATCCGGTCGGCTCTCAACCAGTCTGAGGCAGGCTTCATACTGTTCTTCGTGGTTGATCGGGGCTTTCTGCTCTGCTGCCGAGGCACCTGAAGCTATTGCAATGGTTGTCAGAAACAGAACAAGGCTTGTTGAAATCCGGTTTTTTGTCATCATGGGCATATTTGGCTCATAGAACGTGATTTTGGCAAGGGGCACTTTTTTATTTCTGCGCGGAGCCTATAGTGTGATTCAGGCAATTTCGAGATCGACTTTTATGACAGAGACAAACAAGCATCTTTTCTGCTTCGGCCTAGGCTATTCTGCCCTGGTTTTTGCCCGCAGGCTTTTGGCAAGGGGATGGAAGGTGTCCGGCACGGTTCGCCCCGGAGCAGATAAGGACCGGGGCAAGATCGACAGCCTGCAGGCTGAAGGGATCACGGTCTGGCCTTTCGACCGGGAAGCGGTGATATCAAACGTGGATAAGGCATTAGAGGGCGTTACACATATCCTTACTTCCGTGCCGCCGGATGCTGAAGGTGATACCGTGTTTGATCACCATGCAACGGATATTCTGGCTTGTAAGAGTCTGAGCTGGTTTGGGTATCTCTCAACAACCGGTGTCTACGGGAACCGGGATGGCGGCCTTGTTCATGAAGAGGATTCTCTGCACCCCAGCAGCACCCGGAGCCAACGCCGGGCAAAGGCAGAGTTGCAGTGGCAGCAGCTTTTTCATGATGAAAATCTGCCGCTGCAGATCTTCAGGTTGGCCGGGATATACGGACCCGGACGTAGCCCGCTGGAGGGTTTGAGAAGTGGCAGGGTGAAGCAGCGTATCAATAAACCGGGCCATATTTTCAGCCGGATTCATGTGGAAGATATCGCTAACGTGCTTGAGGCCTCTCTGGAGAAACCGGATCCTGGTCGAATTTATAATGTTTGTGATAATGTTCCGGAAGAACCCTGGCGGGT
Organism: Kiloniella laminariae DSM 19542; assembly: GCF_000374005.1. GTDB lineage: Bacteria > Pseudomonadota > Alphaproteobacteria > Kiloniellales > Kiloniellaceae > Kiloniella > Kiloniella laminariae. The sequence goes on from NZ_KB893134.1 coordinate 510,687, forward strand.
GACCACCCGGGCCTGCGAGTTGATCGGGATCACTCCTCCCCCGCTGGTTGCTTTTGAAGAAGCCGAAATGACCCCGATGGCCCGATCATTCTGGCTGGATAACAAGCGGGTTGATAACAGCCGCATACTCCATGAACTGGGGGTTGTTCTCCAGTACCCGGATTATGAGACTGGGCTGCAGAGTCTCTTGTAGGCAGATTCAGCCTTGCTCAGGCGAGCTGATCTTCGATACTGCGGGTGCGTTCGGAAACCACATCCCCGGTATGGGCGGTGCTGACAGGTTCAATTAGCATGATCCAGCACTCTTCTGCCGCGACAGGATTGTGGAGAACGCCCTTGGGGACCACATGCATGTCGCCTTCTTCAAGGGACACAGCCCTGTTTTCGTACTGCATCACCAGACTTCCCTTCATGATATAAAAGAGCTCGTCCTCGTTATCATGTTTATGCCAGACAAATTCCCCCTTGAGTTTGGCAATCTTGACGTACTGGTCATTGACCTGGGCAAGGACTCTGGGGGACCAGTGTTCACTAATTTGATCGAAGTGCGTGGAGGGGTTGGTTACTTCAGCAAGTTTCATCTGGATTTCCTTATCATAACAAGAGGTCTCGAAGATTCAGAGTAGCCATTTGAAGAGGCCAAAGGCCAGCATGCCGACGATGATTGTGGTCAGGAGATCCTTGCGGACCAAGCCTGTGATCACAGCAACGACAGCAGCAAGAAGTGCCGGGTTCTCAAGGTTGAATTCAATAGCGTTGCTGTTGGGAATAAGCACGGCTGGAAAGATAATGGCCGTGAGGACGGCGGGGGGAACAAAATTCAAACCAGCCTTGGCCCAGCCTGGAAAGGAGAAATGTCCCGCAGAGGCAAGCAGTATATAGCGGATACCAAAAGTTACGGCGGCCATTCCGGCGATCATGAGGATTTCAGTCATTTGTTTTCCTCTTTTGTTTGCATTCCTGCTGTATCTGTCTCTTTTGATCTCGCGGTTTCCTTTTTTCTGCGGCTGGCAAGGTGAAAGGAAAGTCCGACGGCAATTGCCGAAATGGCAGAAACCATCAGGCCGAGCTTATGCGGCAGATCAGCGGTTCCCAATGACATGGCCCCGGCGACCAGCACACAGGCCAGCATGGGGCGTGTGGTGAGGTACGGTAAAACCATGCCGATGAAGGTCGCGGACATGGCAAAGTCCAGGCCCCAGCTGTTCATTTGGGGGAAAAGTTCGCCCAAGGTAATGCCAATAACAGTGCAGAGAATCCAGTTGCCATACATGGTCAGAAAAGAGCCGAGATAAAACCACTGCAGGGAACCAAGGCGCCAGTTCTCGTCTGATTTCCGGATCTTGTCGGCCAGAATGGCGAAACTTTCATCGGTCAGGCCAAAAGCAATAACAGCACGCCAGGGGCCGGGCAGATGCTTGACGTCATCAACGATTGCTGCGGAATAGAGCAGGTGGCGCAGGTTCACGATAAATGTCGTTGCGATAATGATCAGAGGCCCTGTTCCGGCGCTGAGCAAGCCAAGGGCAATGAACTGGGACGAGCCGGCAAAAACAAAAACTGACATGGCAATTGCCCCAAGCGAAGAGAGGCCACTTTGTTCAGCCAGGGTGCCAAAGATGATGCCAAAAGGGATCGCACCAACAATCATCGGGATTGTGGCGCGACTTCCGGCAAAAACCTCTTTGAGGCGGTTTGGGCAACTTTGGCTTGTCCCGGTGCTGGCAAGGATTGTCGGAGAGGTACAGGCACCCGGATCATGCAGGTTTGTCATGTCATATTTCTCGTTGGGTCTTGAATTGTATCAGAGCTAAAGGGTTAGGATCATGTAGATATCAGAGCGTTCGTATTCAGATTTCCCCAGGGGGTGTGCAGTTTCACAGAAGCCGAGTTTTCGATAGAGTTTCTGGGCATGGAGCAGTTTCCTGTTGCTTTCGAGGAAGACCTGTTTCGCCCCAAGTCGTCTGGCTTCGGCCAAAGTTTCCAGCATCAGCCGACGCCCTATTCCTTTTGACTGGGCAGAAGGCGTGACACCTGTTTTCGAGATTTCAAAAAGATCGTCACTGACCCGGGCCAAGGCGCAGGTGCCAACAGGAACGCCATTGATCAGGGCAAAGAAAATGGAGCCGCCACGAGAGAGGTAATAGCCCCCCGGATTGCCAAGAGACTCTTTATCGCGCTCGGCCTGCTGGTCGGGAAAGTAGTAATCTAGCCATTCCTGATTTAACAGCTTGAAGGCCTCGGCGTACTTCTGGTCCCAGTTGACAATGGTTATCTCGCCGTTAAGCCGGGGGTCATTGAGCCTCTCGAGGACCTGTTGACTGAGGGGTATTTCTCTCAGGCGTTCTTCAATTGTCAGAATATGTCCGGTCAAGGTCGCAGCCTCTATGCCCTCCTGCAGTTGATCTACTGCCTTGCTCAATTCTGCCCAGACGGGCTTGAGTTTGGGCAAGAGGCTTTTTGACTGCGCTGTGAGGGACAGTTTCTGGGTGCGCTCGTCTTCAGGGTCGGGCGTTTTAGTGATCCAGCCTTCCCGGATCATTTTCTGTGCCATCTTGCTGACCGCGGGATGGCTGACACATAAAGCTTCGGATGCATCTGTAACCGATACGGCCCCCTGTCGGAACAAGAGATAAAACAGCGGGAAGTGGCTTGGCTGTAAAGAAATTCCCGCTTTGTCATAGATTGTCGTGACCTCTTGAAACAATTGATCACTCAGTCTTTTCAAGCGACTGCCAAGGGAAAGGCTGCCAAAAGATGCCATGGTGTCCATGCAGGTTATCAATCCCGAATCCAAAACCAATTACGTAACTGATTACATAACTGGTTTTGGATTGATAAAATGGCAAGGCAAAAAATGAATCGAGAACGGGTTCCCGTTATCGAAAACGCGGTCCGGAATTTTGTTCAGGCTGAGTGAGCACAGGCCCGACGATCAAGAGTAGCGGGATTGCTCGTTGAACGATCAGAATTTCTGGTGGCTGATTTCCTTGACCACTTTGAACAGGCGCTGGAGATCTTCAGGTGTGGAGAGGCGGTGATCGCCGTTTTTCACCAAAATCACCTCGATATCATCACTTTGCAGTGATTCTGATATTCGTGTTGCTGTTATCCAGGGAACATCGAGATCCTCAATTCCCTGAATAAGCCTGACGGGACAGGAAATTTTCTGCTTTTGTCTTAAAAGCAGATGCTTGCGCCCTTCCTCAATCAGCTGGAGTGTAAGGGGATAAGGTGCATCCCCGTAGTCACTGGGCTGGTGGTAAACACCTTCCTGCAGCAGTGTTGCCTGAATCTCCGGTGAAAATTTTTGCCACATGAGATCTTCGGTAAAGTCTGGAGCAGCAGCTATTCCAACAAGACCTTTGATCCGTTCCTGTCTTTGTAAGGCGACGTTCAGCATGATCCAGCCACCCATGGAGGAGCCGATCAGGATCTGGGGTCCTTTGGTGAGTTGATCTACAACGGCCAAGGCATCCTGGCTCCATTGTCCAATGGTGCCGTCTTTAAAGAGGCCGGAAGATTGCCCATGGCCGGAATAGTCAAACCGCAGGAAGCTCTGTCGCCTGTCGCGGGCGAAATTCTCCAGTGCGACAGCTTTCGTGCCGGTCATGTCAGACATGAAACCGCCAAGAAACACAAGTCCGGGTAAATCCTTATCGCCTTCTGTCTTTATATAGGCTATACGCTGCCCATCAGGGCGTTCGAGAAATGCTGGTGGCTGGGTGCTGGACACTGTATTTTGAGCGGGCGTTATGATTTTGTCAGACATAAATAAAACAGGACTCCTGAAGTAACCGTTATGACGGATGGTTCTTACATTAACACTTTGTTATCGCAAGCTGCTACCCCCGAGCTTCCTGTTCTGGTCAAGCCGGATGGAACAGCCATGACCGTGCTCCAGGTGGTTCCGGCCATGGATTCCGGCGGAGTTGAGCGCGGGACGCTGGATATGGCCAAAGCTATTGTCGAAGCCGGTGGCAAGGCCATTGTCGCCTCGCGTGGCGGACAGCTGGTCACGCGCTTGAACATGGCGGGCGTTGAACATGTTGAGCTGCCGGTTCATTCCAAAAATCCCTGGACCATGTGGCGCAATACCAGCCGTCTTTTGAAAGTTATCCGCAAGCATGGTGTTGATCTTGTTCATGTAAGATCACGTGCGCCTGGACGGCCTGCCCAGAGAGCCGCCCGAAAGGCAGGGGTTCCTTTCGTTACGACAGTGCATGCGCCTTACAATATCGAAAACCGTTTCAAACGCTATTACAACTCGGTAATGACCCGAGGTGATATCGTGATTTCGATCTCTGAATTTGTGTCGGAATATATCCGGAGCAACTATGAGGTTGATGAGAGTAAAGTCCGGGTTGTTCATCGCGGGATGGATACAGACAGTTTCAGCCCCCATACCGTCAGTGCCGAACGGGTGATCCAGCTCTCGACCAAATGGCGCCTGCCAGACGGCGTGCCGTTGATTATGCTGCCGGGACGCTTGACCCGCTGGAAGGGGCAGGCAATTTTGCTGAAGGCTCTAACCCATCTGCACGATCTTGACCTTTGCTGTGCGTTGGTAGGTTCCGACCAGGGGCGGTCGGCCTATCGTGAAGAGCTGGAAAAAATGATTGCAGATTTAGGCCTGAGCGAGCGGGCTTTCATCATGGATAACTGTGATGACATGCCTTCGGCCTACATGCTTTCCGATGTGGTGGTTTCTGCCTCTACCGATCCGGAAGGCTTTGGTCGGGTCGTCAGCGAAGGGCAGGCGATGGGACGCCCCGTGGTTGCCAGTAATCATGGTGGGGCCAAAGAACAGCTGCTGCCGAACGAAACAGGTTTTCTGTTCGAAAACGGGGATGCCGAGAGCTGTGCAAGAGCTATTCGTAAAGCGCTAAGTCTCAATGCCCGGGAGAGGGAAATTCTTTCGCGTAAAGGGCAGGAACGGGTCCAGCAGTTTTTCACCAAGAAGCTCATGTGTGCCAAGACGCTGTCAATCTATAGCGAGCTTATCAATGCGAAGGGCAAGAAAGCAGTTTAGATCACTGCTTCGCCGATTGATTATCCAGGGGATTGACCGTCAACTTTTTACGCTTTCCGGTAATCCTCTGGTAACTCATTGATGAATTCCAGCGAGATGAGTTTCTTTCAGGTTTTTGCCGGGCAAAATCTCCAAGCTGAATAAGGCAAGTGTAAACCGGGCAGGGTTCGAATGGTTTCCCTGGGGCGCTATTAAAAGAATCGGCCTGTTTGCGCTGATTCCCCTGTGCTGTGCTTGACAGTACAGGGAAACATTCTACAGTGCCGAAACCCTATAAAATTTCAATTTCTTCTACGTAAAACAGTAACTGAGAACGGTTTCCTATGGTCACGATTACATTGCCTGATGAAAGTCAGCGCAAATTTGACGGTCCCGTCACAGGGCATGAGGTGGCTGCATCCATTGGTCCGCGTTTGGCCAGTGATGCTTTGGCTGTGGTTGTTAATGGCGAGTTGCGCGATACTTCCTATACCATCACCACCGATGCGACCCTGGAAATTGTGACCCGGAAACACGCCGAAGCCCAGGCGCTGTTGCGTCATGACTGCGCGCATGTAATGGCGGAGGCCGTGCAGGAACTTTACCCGGATACGCAGGTTACCTTTGGGCCTTCGACAGATACCGGATTCTACTACGATTTTGCCCGCAAGGAGCCTTTCTCGTCTGATGATCTGGAGAAGATCGAGGCGAAGATGCATGAAATCATTGCCCGGGATCTGCCTTTCGTCCGCGAAGTCTGGGACCGGGCGACGGCCAAAGAGTTCTTCCTTGCCAAAGGCGAGAAGTACAAGGCTGAACATGTTGACAATATTCCCGGTGATGAAGACCTCACGATCTATCGCCAGGGAGACTGGCTGGACCTGTGTCGCGGTCCTCATGCTCCCTCGACCGGGAAGATCGGCAAGGGCTTCAAGCTGATGAAGGTCTCCGGTGCCTATTGGCGTGGCGACAAGGATAATGATCAGCTGCAGCGGATCTATGGGACCTGCTGGTCTGACGAGAAGGAGCTGAAGAAGCACCTGCTCATGCTTGAAGAAGCCGAAAAGCGCGATCACCGTCGTCTGGGCAAAGAACTCGGCTTGTTCCATCTGCAGGAAGAAGCTGCGGGCTCCGTATTCTGGCACCCAAAAGGCTGGGCACTATATCGCTCGCTTGAAGACTATATGCGCAAGCGTCTCAACGTGGCGGGTTATCAGGAAGTGAAAACGCCACAGCTGATTGATCGCTCGCTTTGGGAGGCATCGGGCCACTGGGAGAAATTCCGCGAAGGCATGTTTATTGCCAGTTCCGAAGATGACCGCACTCTCGCGGTCAAGCCGATGAACTGTCCTGGGCATGTACAGATTTTCAAACAGGGTCAAACCAGTTATCGCGATCTGCCGTTGCGGATGGCCGAATTTGGTGCCTGCCATCGAAACGAGCCTTCAGGAGCACTCCACGGTCTGATGCGTGTCCGCGCCTTTACCCAGGATGATGCACACATTTTTTGTACCGAAGACCAGATCAATAGCGAGACAGTCATTTTCTGTGACTTGCTCAAGCTGGTGTACAAAGATCTTGGTTTTGAAGACATCGTTGTCAAATTCTCTGACCGTCCGGAAAAGCGTGCGGGTACGGATGAAAGTTGGGACAAGTCGGAGGCAGCCCTTCGTGAAGCTGTTGAAGAGGCAGGCCTTAGCTATACAATGAACCCGGGTGAGGGAGCATTCTACGGTCCAAAGCTCGAATTTGTGCTCAAGGATGCAATTGGTCGGGACTGGCAGTGTGGAACGCTGCAGGTTGACGTGATCCTGCCAGAGCGCCTTGATGCTTCTTACATTGGTGAGGATGACAAGCGTCATCGTCCCGTTATGCTGCACCGGGCGATTCTTGGGTCCTTCGAGCGTTTTCTAGCCATCCTGATTGAACAGTATGCAGGCAAGTTTCCACTTTGGCTGGCGCCGCAACAGGTTGTGGTTGCCTCGATCACGACGGATGCCAACGACTATGCGCTTGAAGTCCGGGACAAGCTTAAGGCAGCTGGTCTTCGGGTTCAGGCGGATCTGCGTAATGAGAAGATCAATTACAAGATTCGCGAACACAGTCTGAGCAAAACACCGGTTATTGCCGTTGTCGGACGTCGGGAAGCAGAGGAAGGGAAAGTTGCTCTGCGTCGTCTTGGTGGCAAGGACCAACAAATTATGACTTTGGAAGAGGCACTTAGCTCACTCGCAGAGGAAGCCAGGTCTCCTGCTGAAGGATAAGCGATAAAAAATAACTTTCTGGTTGCCGACCACTGGGGGTTATTGGCATTATGCCGGGCGTAATGGTAGAATACGGTCGGAATTTTTAAGATAATGATCTGCTGCTGGTGCCAGCTACCAGCGATTTTGGGATAACAGGAATAACGGGAGCACGACAATAGCACGCCCTCCAATGACAACACCCCCGCGCATCGATGGTCCGCGGGTAAATGAACGAATCACAGTCAATTCTGTCCGCCTTGTCGATGAAGAAGGCGAACAGGTTGGTGTGGTGTCAACAAGAGACGCGATGAAACGCGCGCTCGATGCCGGACTGGATCTTGTCGAAGTTTCTCCAAATGCGGAGCCACCAGTATGCAAGATCATGGACTATGGCCGTTTTCGTTTTGAGACGCAGAAAAAGAAAAACGAAGCTCGCAAGAAACAAAAGATTGTTGAGCTCAAGGAACTTAAGGTTCGCCCCAACATCGATACGCATGACTATGATGTGAAGATGCGGGCTGCGAACAAGTTTATTTCTGCGGGTGACAAGGTCAAGGTGACGATGCGTTTTCGTGGCCGTGAAATTACCCATCAGGACATTGGTCTTGATGTTCTCAAGCGTATCGAGACGGATCTTGACGAGATCGCTAAAGTCGAATTGCGGCCCAAGATGGAAGGCCGTCAGATGATTATGATTTTGGCTCCGAGATAAGAGCCAGATCTGGATCGTACAAAAAAAGCCGCTCGTTTCCGAGCGGCTTTTTTATTGCCTGTAAGGTATCGGTTTTGTCGATGGAGGGTATAGCTGTGAAAAAGGCTTCGCTTGTCGTAATCGGAGGCGGAATACTGGGCTGTTCAACGGCCTACCACCTTGCAAAGCAGGGCAAGGAGGACGTTCTTTTGCTGGAACGTCGGGATCTTGCTACAGCTTCCTCTTCGCAAGCTGCTGGGCTTATGTTCAGGATATCTTCTAAACCTGCTGTTGATTGTCTGAGTCGCAGGACATTTGAACTCCTGTCTGAATTGGAAGAAATCACAGGTGATGGCCTTGATTTTAAAGCTGTTGGCAGCTTGAGAGTTGCAGAGAGCGAAGCCAATAAAGCCAGTTTACTGAAAATTCTGAACCGCGCGGGAGCAGAAGGGATCTCTGTCGAAACGGTGGACCGGCAGTGGCGGTCTGAAATGTTGCCCTGGTTTTCTGCAGCAGATGATGCCCTGACGGTTTTTTTCAAAGAAGAAGGCTATATTGATTCCTATCGTTTGACCCGTGCCTATGCAAAAGCGGCAAGATTGTTCGGGGTGGAGATCAAAACGGGTGTATCTGTGCGGGGCATCAGGGTGGTAAATGGTGTTGTTACGGGTGTCGAAACTGACCAGGGGGTGGTTGCCTGTGACAGTGTTGTTGTCGCTGGTGGGTCCTGGTCGAATGATCTGACCCTTCCTCATGGTATTGCATTGCCGATGGTTCCCACCCGAAGCCACTTCTGGATCGCTGCAGCAGAAATAAATTTCGGAGAGCGCCAGCCAATGATGATACATGGAGATGCCGGGGCTTATACCCGGCCTGAGGTGGGCGGTCTGTTGCTTGGGGTTCAGGAGGCGCATTCCCGTACTTTTGATTATCGGCTTCTCCCGGAGGATATATCGTCTTTTGCCGTCACCGATGAGGGAGGCGAATGGGACGCCTTGATCGAGGCAGAGGCAAGAGTCTCAAACTTCTTCCCTGGTTTGGCAACGGCCCGTTTTGAGCACTATATGGCCGGACTCTCAGCTTACACCCCGGATGGTCACTTTCTTTTAGGGGCCGCAAAAGCCGTTCAGGGGGTGTTCGTAGCAGCTGGATGCTGTGGTTCCGGAGTGATGGCTTCGGGTGGTATTGGAGATGCTCTTGCCGAACTGATTACACAGGGGCAAAGCCAATATGACCTAGCGCCTTTTGATCTGCAGCGGTTTGGTGACGTGGCGCCTGCTTCAGAGGCATTTCAGCTTCTTTGTGCCAGTGCTCGGGCGAGAAAGGCGAAGTAAAGCCATAGGGGCCAAAATTCCTATTTTGGCCCCTATGGCTTTGTATTATTTTGCCTCGGTTCTCCAAAACTTCTTGTTAGCGGCTTCCCGTAACGACTGGAAGGCAACGTAGAGTGCCGGGATAAAAAGGATGCCGATGGATGTGGCAGCAACCATGCCTCCGAAGACTACGAAGCCGACAGCAACCCGGCTGGCAGCACCGGCACCAGAAGCAAAGATCAGTGGCAAGACCCCAAGGATGAACGAAAGAGCCGTCATCATGACAGCCCGGAAGCGTAATGAGGCGGCCTCAAGGGCAGCTTCACGGATAGCGAGGCCTTCTTCACGACGTACCTTGGCAAACTCGACGATAAGAATGGCGCTTTTACTGGCAAGGCCGATCAACATAACCATCCCGATCTGAGCGTAGAGATTGTTGTCGAGAAAGGGGAGCAATGCCATGGGCAGCAGAGCGCCGAACCCGGCAATGACAACCGATACAATGACCGAGAGAGGGGTAGTCCAGCTTTCGTACTGGGCCACAAGAAAGAGGTAGGCAAAAACCAATGCCAGAGAGAAGATGATGGCAATGTAACCACCCGCTTCCTGCTCCTGCTTGGAAGTCCCTGTCCATTCCAGACCGTAGCCATCAGGAAGGGCCTGCGCTGCAGCTCGTTCCAGTGCGGTGATCGCATCACCGGTACTGTAGCCTGTTGCAGGAGAGCCCGAGAGCGATGCGGAGCTGAACTGGTTGTATCTGGCGACAGACAAGGGGCCCAGGATCGGCTTTATCTCAACCAGACTACGCAGGGGAACCATATCCCCATTGGCATTTTTGACATGGATGCGGCCGATGTCATCTATGCTGTTTCGATATTTGGCTTCAGCCTGGATCTGGACCCGGTAAACCTTGCCATAGAGATTGAAGTCGTTGATGTAGGACGAACCAAGATTGGTTTGCAGGGTCGAGAAAATATCGGCGATTTCAATACCCAGAACTTTGGCTTTTTCTCTGTCTACCTCAAGAAAAAGTTGAGGTATGTTGGCTGAATAGGTGCTGAAAACATTGCTTAGTTCGGGTTGCTGATTGGCTGTAAAGGCAAGACTGCGTACGGCAGATGCCAGTTCCTGCGGTGTGCGGCCGAGATAATCCTGCACCTGGGCTTCAATCCCGCCGCTGGTTCCAAGTCCCATGATCGGAGGGAGCGGGAAGGCGAAGGCCTGGGCCGAGGCAATGCTTGCAAGTTTGGCGTTTATTTTGCCGAGGATCGCGTACCATTTTAGCTCCGGGCTCGTCCGCTCGTCCCAGTCGCTGAGGATAGGAATAAGCAGGGCAGAATTTGAGGCAGAGCCAGATAACAGGCTGAAGCCTGTAACAGAAATGACATCCGTTACACCTTCTTCAGCAAGAAGCATGTCTGTGATTTCTGCAGTCACCTCGTTGGTTCTCTCCAGAGAGGCACCGTCGGGTAGCTGTGCGTTCACAAAGAAAACGCCCTTGTCTTCCATGGGGATAAAACTGGTTGGGACAACTGAAAACATATAGCCAGTAACAACTGCAAAAATCCCGAGAACGGCCATGGAAAGAAGAATTCGACGTATCATCAGCGCCACGATACGGACATATCCGTTTCGGGTTTTGTCCACCATGGTCGCGAAGAGTTTGAAAATCCCGCGGGCTTCGCCTGAATCAGATTTTAACAGAAGGGCACAGAGTGCCGGGGAGAGGGTGAGGGCATTGATTGAGGACAAGACAACGGCAACCGAGATTGTCACCGAGAATTGTTTATAGAGCTCGCCCGTGATTCCGGGCATGAAAGAAACAGGAATAAAAACAGCCAGGAGCACCAGTGTTGTCGCAATAACCGGGCCTGTAACTTCTTTCATGGCCAAACGCGTGGCTTCGGGGGCAGATTTGCCGGTTTCCTTGATGATACGCTGTACATTCTCGACAACAATAATGCTGTCATCAACGACGACCCCAATTGCCAGGATAATGGCAAAAAGGGTGATCATGTTGGCGCTGAACCCAACTGCGTAGAGGACAGCGAAAGTCCCGATCAGCGATACGGGGATTGCCAGGGTTGGGATCAGGGTTGAGCGCCAGTCGCTTAGAAACAGGAACGTTACAGCAACCACCAGACCAAAAGTGATCATCAGTGTCTGGAGCACTTCCTCGATTGATGCCCTTACTGAATTGGTGGTGTCATAGAGAATTTTGTATTCCATTCCCTGGGGGAAGCTGACCGAAAGCCGATCCAGTTCGGCATAGATTTCATCGGCGACATCCAGTGCGTTTGCACCGGGCGACTGATAAACTGCAATGGCAGCGGTCGGGCTGTTGTTCAGCTTGGAAGCAGCTGAATAGCTCTGGGATCCAAGTTCGAGGCGTGCAACATCCTTGAGGCGGATAAAGGAGCCGTCATTGTTAGCGCGGACAATGATATCTTCAAATTCTTCGGGGGAGGTAAGTCGGCCTTTTGCCTGTAATGTGTATTGGAACTGGGGTGTACCTTCAAACGGGGGGGCACCCAGTTGTCCGGCAGTTGCCTGTATATTCTGGCTTTCAATGGCTGCGGCGACATCTTTTGTGGTCAGGCCGAAAGCTGTGAGTTTGTCGGGATCAATCCAGACCCGCATCCCGTAATCAAGGGCACCAAACTGGGATACACTTCCCACGCCGTTAATTCTGGCCAGATTGTCCTGGATATAAATTGAGGCATAGTTGCTGAGAAACAGGGTATCCTGGCTGTTGTCCGGCGAGACAAGATTGATGACCAGAAGCATCGAGGTTGATTGTTTTTGCGTGATAACACCTTGCCGGATAACATCCTGAGGCAGAGAAGCATTCGCTGTGGCGACCCTGTTCTGTACATTCACTGCAGCAATGTCAGGATCAGTGCCGACAGCAAAGGTTACTGTCAGTTCATAGCCCCCGTCATTGTTGCTGGTTGATGACATATAGAGCATGTCATCAACCCCGTTGACCTTTGCTTCGATTGGGGCTGCGACAGACTGTTCCACGACGGTGGCATTCGCACCGGGATAGGTGGCTGTAACCTTAACCTGCGGCGGAGTGATTTCGGGGTATTCGGCGACAGGCAGGCCCTTGAGGGCGATGATACCAGCAAGAACAATGACGATGGAGATGACGAGGGCAAACTTTGGACGATTGATGAAAAAAGCTGAAAACACGCTCAGGCTCCCTCTTCAATCGGGTTGACCTGCATGTCGGGTCTGACCTTCTGTATTCCCTGAACGATGATCCGCTCGCCCTTAAGCAGCCCGTTTGTGACCACCCAGTCATTCTCAATCTGTTCACCGACTTCGATTCGCCGCACCTCGACCTTGTGGTCCCGGTTAACAGCTAAAACAAAGTAGCCCTGCTGATCTTTCTGAACGGATGATTGGGGGATGACGAGGGCTGGACGGGTTTCTTTTGCCCGGACGGCAACGTTCACAAATTGCCCAGGCACCAGAAGATGATTTGGATTGGGGAAAACAGCCCGGGTGGTGATCGAGTTGGTGTTTTGGTTTACTTCCGTGTTGATGAAATCAAACTCACCCGGGAATTCATAGGCTTTTCCATCAGACAAAGTAAGTGTCGGGGTGACTGTCGGTTTAGTGATCGAGCCATTTCGACGAACCTCAAGGATGATTTTGTCACTGACAGGAACGTTTACATAAATCGGGTCCATACTGGTAATAGTCGCCAGCGGTTCGCTGCCCGGATTGACCAGATTTCCGACACTATAGCGGGAGCTGCCGATCTGGCCGTTGATCGGGCTGTGGATTTCGGTGTAGCTCAGATTCAGCTCTGCCTTGCGAAGAGAGGCTTTGGCCTGCATGACACTCGCCTGGGCAGAGGTTTCATTGGCGAGCGAGGTATCAAGTGATGCTTCTGAGACGACTTTCTTTTTTCTCAGCTCTTCTTTGCGACTGAGATCTGAACGGGCATTTTTCAAGGTTGCTTCTGCACCTGCCAGATCTGCCTGGCTTTGAGCTACGGTGATTTCATAGGGAGCTTTCTCAAGGACATAGAGCAGGTCTCCTTCTTTGACGAGAGCCCCTTCAGTGAACAGGCGCTGTTCAAGAAAACCTTCCACTCTGGCCTGAATGAAAACTTTTTCCTTGGCTTCGACCCGACCGATAAAGCTGAGTTCCGGAGCGATATCCCGCTCGGTAACGGTGGTTACAGTCACACTGGGGAGGGGGGCTGCGCTCTCTTGGGCCAAGGTCTGTGTACTATGGAGAAGGTTGGTTGCTGCTGCAGAAATCAGAGCTGCCAGACTCCAGGGGGTGAATTTGCGCATGGGTTTCTCTCGCTGTTGTCGGTCTCAGAATCTGACTTTTTGTAATAACTGTCCGGGATAAGTATTGTCTTGAAATTATATTTCAATACCCTTCGGTATGTTTTGTGTGGTTTTGCTGTTGCGGAAATAAGACTATACATGATCAAACGATGAAAATTGTTCTTAATTTTCAAGAACGATTTCGAGCAGGATCTATTCAGTCCAGCCGGGGCTGTGGGAATGTCGTCGTTCCAGAATCTTAAGTCTCTTGCCTTTGTGGGGAAAGGGTACTATAAACCCCGCCATTGTCGGGTGGCATGTGCCAAAGGGTATGCCTAGTCACTCTGAAAAGAACCTGTTATTTAAAGGAAAGAAAATGCCCAAACTTAAGACGAAATCTGGCGCGAAGAAACGCTTCCGCCTGACCGGAACTGGTAAAGTCGTTGCTGCCCAGGCAGGGAAACGGCACGGGATGCGCAAGCGTTCACAGACAATGATTCGTAACGCTCGCGGGACGACAACTCTCTGTGAATCAGATGCTCGCATCATCAAACGTAATTTTCTCGTTAACAGTTAAGGTTAGGGAAGTAGCAATATGGCTCGTGTAAAACGGGGCGTGACTGCGCGCGCACGCCACAAAAAAATTACTAAACTTGCTCGCGGCTTCCGTAGCCGTGGTAAAAACGTCTTCCGGGTTGCCGTACAGCGGCTGGAAAAAAGCTGGCAGTATGCTTACCGCGATCGTCGCGTTAAGAAACGCACTTTCCGCGGTCTGTGGATCCAGCGTATTAACGCCGGTGCCCGCATGCACGGTATGACCTATTCCCAGTTCATGAATGGTGCCAAGAAAGCCGAAATCGGTCTTGACCGTAAAATTCTGGCGGATCTTGCTGTTCGTGAGCCAGCAGCTTTCGCAGCTGTCGTGGAAAGAGCAAAAGCAGCTCTGGCGTAATTAAAAGCGCCAGGCTCTGCGATAGGTGACTATCCGAAGGCAGCATCCGGTATCCGGATGCTGCCTTTTGTCTTGGTTGCCCAGATAACCCCGAAGCCTGTTTTCCCGGGCTGTTCCCTTGTTCTGCCCACCGCGTGTGGTGGGCTTCATGATGTTGTTAGCGCACAATGTTCTCTCTCCGAACCTTTGTTTCCCTGCTGTTTGGCCTGTTTTTTCTGACAAGTTGTAATGAGGGTGAATATTCCCCTGATACTTTTGTCGTGCGGCAGAGAACGGTGGACGGGCAGACAATAGGAGATCTGGTTGAGGAACTTGCGGGGCGAAGCGGGAAAGTCACTTGGCTCTCCGAGCCTTGGGATGCTAAACAGTCTGAAGAGGTAATCCGGGTCACGGCAACGGTTCGAAAAGAACTGGACGGTATCGAGCGAGAGCTGATTTTGCTCTATCGTTTTGACAAAATTTCCCGGGATATTGTCCTGGATCAAGTCCTGTTTGATGGCCGGATACAGAGTATTACCGGTGGTGCGATGGCCATGTTGGCGATGAAGCTTGAATAGAGATAGAGGGGGAATTCCCCCGCGACTGGAAGTAGTGGAATGGAAAATCTGGAAGAACTCCGTGGTGCCTTGCTGCAGCGGGTAGAAGAAGCAGCCGACCTTGAGGCTCTTGACAATGTACGGGTACAGGCTCTGGGTAAAAAGGGCGAGATCACTCAGCGGATGAAAACCCTGGGTGGCCTTGATCCTGAAGCGAGAAAAGCTGCCGGGCAGGCCTTTAACCTGATCAAACAGGATGTGGCCGATGCCCTGGATCGTCGCAAGGAAATCCTGCATGAAGCGGCTTTGTCTGAACGTCTCGCCCGTGAGACTATTGACGTTTCCTTGCCTGCACGCCCGGTCACAATTGGAAAAATGCACCCGATCAGCCAGACACTGGAAGAGCTGGTGGCGATCTTTGGCGAGATGGGGTTCTCTGTCGCACAGGGGCCGCATATCGAGGATGATTTTCACAATTTCACGGCCCTGAATATTCCGCCAGAACATCCCGCACGTCAGGAGCTTGATACCTTCTATATGCCCGAACGGGAAGATGGTACCCGTTCGGTACTGCGAACCCATACATCTCCTGTGCAGATCCGGGCTATGCAGAAGACGACCCCGCCGATCCGGATTATCGCACCGGGCCGTACCTTCCGTGCTGATCACGATGCGACACACTCCCCGATGTTTCATCAGGTAGAGGGACTCGTGATCGATGAAAAAACCAATATGGGACATCTCAAGGGTGTTCTGATCGAATTCTGCCGGGCCTATTTCGGAGTAGAGGATCTGCCTCTGCGTTTCCGCCCGAGCTACTTCCCTTTCACAGAACCTTCTGCTGAAGTGGATATCGGCTGCAGTCGTGCAGACGGGCAACTGAAAATCGGGGCTGGTAATGACTGGCTCGAGATTCTCGGCAGCGGGATGATCAATCCGAAGGTTCTTGAAAACTGCGGCATTGATTCAACCAAATATCAGGGATTTGCCTTCGGGATCGGGATCGAGCGCCTGGCCATGCTCAAATACGGTATTCCCGATTTGCGGACTTTCTATGAAACAGATCTGCGCTGGATGAAACACTATGGGTTCCTGCCCATGGAAATGCCCAGCATGGTACGTGGTCTGTAAGGAAGGATTGAGGTAATGAAATTCACATTGAACTGGTTGAAAGATCACCTCGATACAGATGCTTCCCTTGAAGCGATTGTCGAAAAACTTTCTCTGATCGGCCTTGAAGTTGAAGGCGTAGAAAACAAGGCTGAAGAGCTGAAAGCCTTCAAGACAGCGCGCGTTGTCGAAGCGGTGCAACATCCCAATGCGGATAGATTACGTGTCTGTCAGGTGGAGACTGCTGAGGGGACGAGCCAGGTGGTTTGTGGGGCCCCCAACGCCCGTACAGGTATGATTGGTGTGTTTGCGCCAGTTGGCAGCTTTGTGCCGGGGATCGATCTGTTGCTCAAGCCTGGCAAGTTGCGCGGGGAAGAGTCCAACGGAATGTTGGTTTCCGAGAGAGAAATGGGGCTTTCCGACGAACACGACGGTATTATTGATCTGCCTGATAATACCAAAATCGGCGTGCCGCTGGCGGAAATTCTTGGCCTTGATGATCCGGTTATCGAAATTGCGATTACACCGAACCGCGGAGATTGTCTGGGGGTGCGTGGTGTGGCACGTGATCTGGCTGCGGCCGGGTTGGGTAAACTCAAGCCACTGAAAACTGAAAAACTTGCCGGAACCTTCAACAGCCCGATCAGCTGGAAGATTGATGCTGAAGTAGCAGACAAGGTACCCTATGTTGCCGGACGTTATTTCAAAGGGCTGAAAAATGGCCCAAGCCCCAAATGGGTTCAGGATCGTCTGCGCGCGATTGGCAACCGTCCGATCTCGGCACTGGTTGATATCACCAACTATGTTTCTTTTGATCTTGGCCGACCATTACACGTGTTTGATGCAGACAAGTTGTCTGGTGATCTGGTTATGCGTAATGCAAGGGATAACGAAGAATTCCTCGCCCTTGATGACGAAACCTACAAGCTTGCTGATGGCATGGTTGTCATCGGGGACAATACAGCTGTCCAGGGCATTGGCGGCGTTATGGGCGGCCTGAATTCAGGCTGCAGCGAGACAACCAGCAACATGTTCCTGGAAGTAGCCCTGTTTGATCCGGTTTCTGTTGCGGTCACCGGGCGCAAGACCGGAATTAATTCCGATGCGCGCTATCGTTTCGAGCGCAGTGTTGATTCCGCTTCGGCTGACTGGGGTATTGATGTTGCGACCCGGATGGTGCTTGATCTTTGTGGTGGTGAGGTAAGTAGCCTGACCTCTGCAGGTGAAATCCCTTCTGCCAAACGTGTTCTTGAGTTGCGTCCGGAACGGGTCGAACAGCTTTGCGGTGTTGCGATCGCCAAGGAAAAACAGGTCGAAATTCTCTCCGTCCTCGGCTTCGAGGTCGAGGAAAAGGATACTGTTCTCTCGGTTGCGGTGCCAAGCTGGCGCAATGATGTGGAGATGGAAGCCTGTCTGGTTGAGGAGGTTCTTCGTATCCATGGGTACGAGAATATTCCCGAACTGCAGATGTCGAGTGATCACTATCTGCCACAGGGTGTTCTGACCCTGGCCCAGCGCAGAGTTTCAAATGCGCGGACGGCCTTGTGCTGGCGCGGGCTTGACGAGGCCGTTACCTTCTCTTTCGTGTCCCGTGCGCAGGCTGATCTTTTTGGCTCTGTCCCTGATTGTTTGCGGGTGGCCAACCCGATCTCGACAGATCTGGACACCATGCGTCCCTCTGTCCTGCCGACGCTTTTGGCTGCTGCGGCAAAGAATACAGACCGTGGGTATAGCGATAATGCCCTGTTTGAAGTCGGACCACAGTATCAGGATGATACAGCAAAAGGGCAGCTGGAAATGGCCTCTGGCCTGCGCTCGGGCAAGGCTTCAGAACGGCATTGGGAAAACGCACCGCGCCCGGTTGATCTTTTCGATGCCAAGGGGGATGCGCTTGCCGCACTCTCAGCTGCAGGGGCCCCGGTAGACAATCTTCAGGTCTTTACAACAGCGCCTTCCCACTACCACCCCGGTCGTTCAGGAGCTTTGGGGTTGGGTCCGACGAATGTGCTGGCCTATTTTGGGGAATTGCATCCTCGGGTTCTTGGAGCCATGGATATCAAAGGCCCGGTTGTGGCATTTGAAGTCTTCCTCGAGAAGATTCCCCAGCCCAAGGTTAAAAAGGGCGAGTCCAGCAATATCAAGCCGGCCCTGGTCCTGTCTGCCTTCCAGCCGGTCGAACGTGATTTTGCTTTCCTTGTGGATGATACTGTTGAGGCAGGAAGGTTGCTTCGGGCGGTAATCGGTGCAGACAAGAACCTGATCAGCAATGCTGTTCTGTTTGATATCTATACCGGAAAGGGTGTTGAAGAGGGGAAAAAATCCCTGGCGGTAACGGTTACTCTACAGCCAAAGGATCATACCCTGACAGATGAGGAAATTGATGCGGTTTCCCAGAAAGTTCTGGCTCAGGCGATGAAGGCGACAGGGGCGGTCCTGCGCAGCTAAGCCGATAGTCCGGCAGAATTTGTCGAGTAGGAAAGCCCCGGTTGTGATGAACAGCCGGGGCTTTTATTTCCTATGGTCGATCACAATTGCGCGATTGAGGATAGGCGACAAACTAACGGTTTGAACTTTAAGTTGTTATTGAATTTCTTCCGATGAGACGAGGATCATTTCGGCTTTGCTGTTCCTGTGAGCAGAGGCTCATAAGTGTGTTATACTATTTGTGACTAACCAGGGGGTGATCTGGGGGAACGTCGCTAGGAGACACTTATGTCATTACCTGCAAAAGACTTATCTCACCAGAGTACGGTCCGTGAAGCTGTCGGCGTTTTTCATACAGCAAAAGAACTGGAAGCAGCTGTTGATGCCCTCTTGAGTGCCGGTTTTGACCGCTCTGAGCTTAGTTTGTTGGCGAGTGAGAACTCTGTAAATGAAAAACTGGGTCATCGCTATAGTTCGGTCGCTGAGCTGGAGGATGATCCTGATGTCCCCAGAACCGCCTATGTGGAACAGGATTCAATCGTGGAAGGCAAGACGGCACTGATTGGTGGTCTGGCCTATATTGGGGCCGTGGTCGCGGCCGCGCCTGTTGTTGCTTCTGGAGGTTCTCTGGCTGTTGCGATAATTGGTGCTGTTCTTGCTGGTGGCTCGGCGGGTATTTTTGGCACCTTTGTTGCCGAGTGGATCGGCCATAAACATGCCCAGGACATAGAAAGCCAGCTCGAACATGGTGGTTTGTTGCTGTGGGTAACACTCAGGGATGCTGCCCACGAAGAAAAGGCACTGGCTATTCTGGCCGCGCAGGGAGCAGCGGATGTCCATTGTCACGATCTTCCCGCCCCGGATGATCCTGCTGACAATCCCCTGTCAGGTGTCACAGTGGATCCTTTCTTGCCCGGCGCCACCATCTGACTGATATCACGCGGAATAGCAGGCAGTGGAAGAGCTATGTGACCTCTTCTGGCAGGGCCGTATTTTCAAACACGTCTCATGTGAAAAATCGTGCAGTATCAACGCTGTCTGAATTTGGGATATTTTTCCTCTCGGCAAAATATTCCTGTGAATGATTATGGTAACTCGTTGATTTATATCTGTTATAAAATGGTCTGAAACTTGCTTTGCACTGTTAAATCGTTTTGCAAGGTGGGTTGGTGTGAGTGTGAATCTCGATGTCGTTTCTTTGAGCAGTGTATCTGGTTATGGAAGCCAGGGGCTTGGTGCTCCCGTTCCCACGCCGGATACGTCTGTTTCCGGACAGACAAACAAAGCTGCAGAAGACAAGGGGAAAGAAGATCGCTTTTCCTCGGCCTTTAAAATCACGCTTTCCGAAGAAGCCAAAGCCCTGATTGCGCGAATGGAGGGGGCTGTCAGGCAACCTGGTGATGTTCGCTTTGAAGATCTTTCTGCCGAAGAACAGAGCAGGGTTCGCTCTCTGGAACAGCAGTTAAGCCAGATTTATGGAACTTTACCTAACCGCAAACTGGATGAAGAGCAGAAAGCTGCTGTGGGCGAGATCCATGTGGAATTAAACGAATTGCTCGGGTTTCGACCAAAGGTCATAGACCCTTCGCATCATACCCTGGTACAGCGTCTGGAGCAGGAAGCAGACAGACTGTTATCTGATCCGGCAAAGCTGCTTTCGGAAACTGAAGAACGTCAGTTGGCCGTGATTTATTCTCATCTGGAGAGTTTGCAGGGGGTTTCCTCTGTCAGCTATCAGACTCCCGAACATCTGTCGGAAGAGGTTGCCAGTCTGCAATCGCGGCTTGACCAGATCTATGGCATTAGTGAAATCAAGTTGCCAAATTCTGATGAAATGAAACAAGCGACCCAGATCTTCAAGGATCTGGCAGGCATCTATGACGGTGCATTCAAACGGATGATGAAGCTGGACGGTCCAGAATAATTCCCTGAAACTTCCTTCTGCAATTTTTCCCCTGTCTTTATCGGTATCGAGAAGAGGACTTAAAAGGGGGAGCTTACATTTGGCCTTTTCGATGAGTGGCTATTGGAAAATTCACTTTTAATCTGTTCCATGCTCTCATGATCCGGGGATGGCAGCTGTAAGGGGAGGGTGATGGTGACCGTTGTTCCCTCTCCAAACTTGCTCTCTATCCTGAAGGTGCCGTGATGCAGGGTGACAAGGCTCTTCGTGATATAGAGACCAAGGCCGGTGCCCTCGTGTTTTTTACGTAAAGTACTTTCTCCTTGATAAAATGGGGAGCCGACGAGAGGGAGTTGATGTTCAGGAATGCCGAGGCCAAAATCTGTAACCGTTATTTTTAACTCGTCTTTTGCCGTTTCTACGGCCTTGAAGAGGACTCTGGAGCCGGTGTGGGAAAACTTGATTGCATTTGCGATGATATTCAGCAGGATCTGCAACAGGGCTCGATGATCTGCCGGGATCGGTGACAGGGAATTCGAGATTTCTGTCTCAACCTGTAATGAGCGGTTTTCTGCCCTGGGGGCGAGCATACGTATTGCCGAAGCCGCGACTTCGGCGAAATTGATATCCTCCATTTCCAGAAGATAGCCCCCAGCCTCGATCTTTGAAATGTCCAGAATATCCGAGATTAAACTGAGAAGATGTGTGCCGCTGTTATAGATATCTTCCGAGTATCCCTTGTACTGTTGCTGTTCTATAGGGCCAAACATTTCATTCCGCATCAGATCTGAAAAGCCGATAATAGCGTTCAGAGGCGTTCTCAGTTCATGGCTCATGTTGGCAAGAAACTCGGATTTTGCCTGATTGGCCGCTTCAGCCTCTTCCTTGGCACTGATCAGATGTGTTTCAATCTGGCGTCGTTCCCGTATTTCGAACAGGAGGGACAGCAGGTGTGTGACCGAGGCGGTGAAACTGATTTCCTCAAGCGGCCAGTTGTAGGTTTTGCGTGTCCTCTCAACAGAAATAATGCCGATCAGTTCATTGTTCTGAAACAGTCCGGCATCGAGAATAGACTGTATGTTGTATTCTTTTAGATAAAGATCCAGAAAGCCAGTCATCTTGCTGTTGGACAGGCAATCTTCTTCAGCAAGAATTCTTTTCTGCTGCATAAGCTGGTAATAGTCCTCACAGCCTGCAACGGGAATGGTTGATGGGGGGGAGCTATGCCTGTCTTCATCTGCTTCGTAGACATTGTGGCACTCCAGCTGCTGTTTTTCTTGATTGAGAAACCAGATTGAGGTCCGGTCTGAGCGCAGGGTAAGGCAGACTGTTTTTGTCACCTCCATTAAAGCCCGGTCATCATTGTTCTGGTAGAAAATATTGTTCTGGACCAGGGATTTAAGTGCATTTATCTGTTGCTCGTTCCGCAGTTTTAACAGCTGTTGCCTTTCGTGATCTCGCGAAAATATACCCAGAATGGAGTTGCCTCTCCGGAAGATCAGAAGGCAGAGAATAACGGCGAGGACAAGTGCTCCGGCTGTCCAGTATAAACTTTTGTGCAGAAGAATGGTTCCGGGCAGATCAAGATGCCAGTCCAGAATGCCAATTACCTGGCCACTGGAATCCGCCATGATGAAGCCATTCGTGATTGTATTTTTATGATCTGCTGTGAAGTGAAAATCGTGTAATCCAAGGAACGTGACGAGGTCGCTTTCTGGCGAGAGATCTATTTCCTTGAGTAACACCAGGTATCCTCTGGGGGTTTCCGGATTGGTGAAATCAATTTCCCGAGTATCAGAGGTAATTAGATTCAATCCGACCATGTAGAGCTGATTCTCTATTTCAAGAAAATCGGAAATCTGGCGGGTCTCTTCTGACAGGTTTTTTGTTTCGAGAAAAAGCTTGTCCAAACTTTCTGAAAAGGCTGTGGTTGCGAAAAGGGGTGAGTTTTGAAAACCGACAGATTGAAAGATTTTTTTGCCCTGGGCATCCAGGACCAGAGAGCCGGAAATTTCGAATGTCTGTTCGAGATATTCGCCGATATTGTTTTTTGCCCATTCCGGATCAAGCTTCATGACCAGCTTTGAATAGGAATCGTCCCAATAGCTGTAGTCGTAGGTAAGGCGTTTATGGGATAGAAGATTTTTTTGAAGAGAGGCCTTTACCAGTCGAATATAATCCTGACGGGTTATTTCGTCCTGCTGGTTCGCACTATAAAAAACGACACTGAATACAATGGTTATGAATAAGCCAACCAGAAGTAGAATCTGGAAGAAAATTCCGTATATGAGACGCCGGTAATGATCCATAAATTTTAACCTTGGTCAGTCCCTTTTAATAACTATAACAGAGATTGGTGTTTATCGGGGTCCCTGCTGGTATGAGAAGTCGTGAGGAGCCTAAGCGACTTTTTCTTCCATGAAAAAATCAAGTGATCGCCAGCGTATCCTCCAGTTTTTTCTGTTCTGTCGTATCTTGTATTCGAATAGCTTGTGGTCTCTGAAATGAGGCGACGGCCTGACTTTCATCTGGAACAGATCGGTTAGACCGAAAGGTGACAGGAGTTCAATCTGCCCGGCATTATTAATCCGGGCAGCGATGGCAGTTGCTGTTTCCGGCCAGTGTCTGAGAGCATCTGAACAGTCCAGATAAGGTCGATCACGATTGACCAGATGCATTCGGGCCTGATTTTTTACGGACCACTTCCCCAGTCCTGTCTTGCTCTCGGGCAGTTGTTGTTGCAGTCGATTCTCGATTTCCCGCTCGGTTTTTTGCCGGGTGTCCTGGGGGGAAAAATAGATAACATCCAAATCGTTACAAAGTGGAGATTCTTCTATTCCCGACAGGGCATCCCAAACAGAATTGCGGATAGCCCCAGCTGCGACCCAGCCCTGGGGGAAGACGATATGCAGGCATTCGAGCACCTGTCGATGAAGCTGGCTTTCTCGCAGGTGTTGAAGCAGTATTTCCCTGTAACGGGCTTCTTCTTCTGTTGTCTTGGTCATCGGCCGTGTCTCACGAGCTTCTGGACTGGGTACGCCAGCGCTTGAGTGCGTACTGAATGTGATTGCCATCAAAGCGGTCTTCCTGCCAGTTTTTGGCAAAGCTGGCTGTATTGCTTTCCGGAAGCTCGGAAGCTGCAAGTTCGTGGAATCTGATCCTGGTCGGAAAATTCACCCCCTCTCCCACAACAATAGCTTCCTGATTGCGCAGAGATGGAAGGGACTTCAGCAGGCTGGAAGAACTCTGGGGCAGAGTCCGTTGCACAAACATCTGGTCCCGTTCATTGCTCATCCTG
The DNA here is from genome assembly GCF_000374005.1 of Kiloniella laminariae DSM 19542. Classification (GTDB taxonomy): domain Bacteria; phylum Pseudomonadota; class Alphaproteobacteria; order Kiloniellales; family Kiloniellaceae; genus Kiloniella; species Kiloniella laminariae. The sequence continues at coordinate 534,463 of NZ_KB893134.1, forward strand.
AGCGAGAACATGGTGTTGCACTGTGACAGGATGGTTTCGGAAAGTTCAGAGGGTCGTTGGGTGATCAGGCCAAGAGAAACACCATACTTTCTGCCCTCCTTGGCAATCTGCTCAAGCGCCCGTCGGGTTGGTTCAAAGCCTGAACTTCTGTCAAAAGGCACATAGCGGTGTGCTTCTTCACAGACAATCAGGATCGGGATCGGATCGTGACGATGTCCCCAGACGGCAAGATCAAAAATTGTTCGGCACAAAAGGGAAACCATAACGTCAACGATTTCCGAGGGGACACCAGAGAGATCAAAAATGGAAACTGGCTTTCCTTCATTGGGAATGCGCATCAGCTTACTGAGCAGGAACGCCATGTTGTCACGCAGGGCGACATTGCCAAACATGAAGGCATAGCGCCGATCATTCCGGAGATTATCCAGCCGGGTTTTCAGACGCATATAAGGAGCCAGCTGCTCAGGTTTGCCGAGTTGCCCCATCATTTCATCAATGCGATGGACCATGTCCGAGAGCTTGTAAGGGACGGGTGTGTCGACTGTCAGGGTATTGACGTCAACTTCCTGGCTGCCCCAGGCAAGTTTTGCTGTGAGGATCGCATCCTTCAGGATGCCTGCCTCAATGTTGCGTGCAGCGGGTTCCTTGCTGCAGTAGATCTCGACCGTTTCTTCGAAATTCAACAGCCAGTAAGGCAGCTTCAGGGAGTCGGGGCTCAGGCACTCAGCCCGTTTTTTAAAGGCAGAAGAATATTCATTGTGGGGATCGATCAAAATGATGTGACCGCAGGGGTGGCTGTCGAGAATTGATTTCAGGATGACTGTGAGTGAACAGGATTTCCCACTGCCTGTGGTGCCGAGGATGGCAAAGTGTTTTCCAAGCAGGGCATCGGTCATGATATAGGCGGGCAGTTTTTGTTCCTGCGCCAGGGCACCGACAACAAAACAGGGTTTGTCAGGCCGGGCATAGATCTCGGCAAGTTCCTCCTGTCCGACCATCTCGACTTCTGAACCGAGGACCGGAAAGCGGGAAACGCCGCGCTGGAAACCGGGAATGTCACCAGGCCCTGGAGCACTCAGCTTTTCACCCAGAAGATCAATCGACATGATCTTGGCATCAGAAGGGCTGGGAGGCATGGAGGGTGTGGGGATCGCCATGTCACTGATCAGGCCGAAAGCAATGGCGGTATCACTTTCGATCCGCACCATTTCCCCGATAGATGGCAGGTCGATATTCGGCGCAACGCTGGCGGTTATACTGTCGCCACTGATGGAGGTTACAAAACCGATTGGGGCTGAACTCACTGTATGATCCCTAAAGTATAATCCTGAAAAACAAACATGATTTCCTGAATAATACCCGGGAAAAGTTTACAGGGGCTTTATCCTCGCGATTGAAGTTATCATGAGGAAAGAGAAGAGAAGCGGGATATCCTTTGTCACCTGAGGGGAATATTCCAGCGGCGGGTTCTGTCCCATGCAGAGATCCATTGCGTCATGGCTTATAAAAGCTTATCTTCCGCCGAATTATTGACAGGCATCGAAGCAATGACCGACCAGAAACACATTCGTAATTTTTCTATTGTTGCCCATATCGACCATGGGAAATCCACGCTGGCTGATCGACTGATCCAGATGTGTGGTGGCTTGACCGAGCGCGAGATGCAAAGCCAGGTTCTCGACAGCATGGAACTGGAGCGTGAGCGTGGTATTACCATTAAGGCACAGACCGTCCGGCTGCAATATAAAGCCAATGACGGCGAAGTTTATCAGCTGAACCTGATCGACACGCCTGGACACGTGGATTTTACCTATGAGGTCAGCCGTTCTCTGGCAGCCTGTGAGGGATCGATTCTTCTGGTGGATGCATCGCAGGGCGTGGAAGCCCAGACCCTGGCCAACGTCTATCTCGCCATTGATAACAACCACGAAATCATTCCGGTTTTGAACAAGGTTGACCTTCCTGCAGCCGAGCCGGACCGGGTGCGTGAACAGATTGAAGAAGTTATTGGTATTGATGCTTCAGAGGCTCTGGTTGTTTCAGGTAAAACCGGTGTCGGCGTTGCCGAAGTCCTTGAGGCTGTTGTGCACAAGCTTCCTGCGCCGCGGGGAAACCCCGAAGGCAAGCTCAAGGCTTTGCTCGTGGACAGCTGGTATGACAGCTATCTTGGTGTGATCACGCTGGTCCGTGTCGTCGACGGTGTTCTGCGGACGGGTATGAAGATCCGTATGATGGGTAATGGTACCACGCATCTGGTCGATGCTGTGGGGGCCTTCACGCCCAAAATGACCAAGTTCAAGGAACTGCACGCGGGTGAAATTGGCTATATCACTGCGGGTATCAAGACCATTACCGATACCAAAGTCGGGGATACCATTACGGATGAAAAGAACCTGGTCGATACACCGCTTGCCGGGTTCAAACCATCCATCCCCGTCGTGTTCTGTGGTCTTTTCCCGATCGATGCCAATGACTACGAAGATCTGCGTGACAGCCTGGGTAAGCTGGCTCTGAACGATGCCTCGTTCCATTACGAACCGGAGTCTTCTGCTGCGCTCGGGTTTGGCTTCCGTTGTGGCTTTCTGGGGCTTTTGCACCTTGAAATCATTCAGGAGCGGCTGGAGCGCGAGTTCAACCTTGACCTGATTACCACGGCACCGAGTGTTGTCTACAAGATCCATATGAACAACGGCTCGGTAATGGAGCTGCACAACCCGGCTGATTTCCCGGATGTGGTCAAGATCGACCACATTGAAGAACCCTGGATCAAGGCGAACATCCTGCTCCCGGACGAGTTTCTCGGCCCAGTGCTGAAGCTTTGCGAGGATCGCCGGGGTATCCAGCAGGAGCTGACCTATGTCGGCAGCCGGGCGATGGTGGTGTATAAATTGCCGCTGAACGAAGTGGTGTTTGATTTCTATGACCGTCTCAAGTCGATTTCCCGGGGGTACGCCAGCTTTGATTATACGCTGGATGGATACGAGGAAAACGAACTGGTCAAGGTCGCTGTTCTGGTGAATGCGGAACCCGTGGACTCTCTGGCGATGATCGTGCATCGCAGCCAGGCAGAGCCTCGCGGCCGTATGCTTTGCGAGCGTCTCAAGGATTTGATCCCGCGCCAGCTGTTCAAGATTGCGATCCAGGCCGCTATTGGTGGCAAGATCGTGGCGCGTGAAACCATTTCAGCCATGCGCAAGGATGTGACAGCTAAATGTTACGGCGGTGACGTATCGCGTAAACGCAAACTGCTGGACAAACAGAAGGCGGGTAAAAAGCGCATGCGCCAGATCGGCAACGTCGAAATTCCCCAGTCAGCTTTCCTCGCGGCTCTGAAAATGGGTGATGACTGATCCCTTGCCGGATTGGATGAAATCTGAAGCCCCGATTGTGGAAACTCCGGTTTCTTGTGCAGTCGGGGCTTTCTTTATGGGGATTTAACGACGGCGCCTTGGCTGATAGATGCTACTGAGAATGGTGAACAATCCGCCAAGGATGGTGCCGATCACCACTGTGGGTAAAAGCGTAATCGGGAAAAGTACATATTGCCAAAGGACCTCCGAGACGTGCCGTTCAATGGCGCTCTGGACCAGAGGCTGGGAACTGGGGTGGACTGCATACCAGTTCTCGCCAAGTAATGAGAAGTGAAAACTCCCCTGCTCGACAAAGATGAAGATGTCAAAAGCAACCGATACAACGGCAATGGCAAGAAACAGCCATCCCAGAAGGCGGAAAACTACGGCCATATATCAGGGCTCCCTTCTTGCCGAAGGCACAGGAGTGAAAGTGGACAACTGTAAAACACTATAACATTAAATAAGGCTTTTGTTTAAGGAAAATCAAGGCTTAGGGAAAGTCGCCGCCGTTCAAATTACGGTGTTCAAAAGAGCTAAAAAAACAGTTGCATCCCCCGGCTATTCCCAGTAAGTTCCGCCTCGCACCCATGGGTGCCTTGTAATGCTGGAGAGGTGGCCGAGTGGCTGAAGGCGCACGCCTGGAAAGTGTGTATACGTTAATCGCGTATCGAGGGTTCGAATCCCTCTCTCTCCGCCATAAACGCAAAAAGCTCCCGACGGGGAGCTTTTTGCGTTTATGGGACGATTTCCCAATTCAAAGAAATAGATATGGAAAAAAGACCCGGTTGGGGCAACTGAATCTTTTTTTAGGCTTAAGAGGATCTTCGAAGTTTCCTCAGATCTTCTGATTTTCCAAAGGTTTAAACCCTGGTCTCCGAAGATCACAAACTGCAGCGTTTTTTTATGAATTTCTGGCTTAGTGCCCGAAGGAAATTTGAGATGCCGTGACGCTACTTATCATTCCGCCAGTGTTAACGGCGCAATAAATTGATCTAGGTGGTCGCGTGACCTCATCAACGCTGCGACTTACCCAGTTTCTAAGCTCCATAGATTTCAATGATTGTGACAATGCGCGATCAGTTATTGTCGGTAAACTTCTTTTGATTTCATTGAAGTGTCTCGGAGTGTGAAGCGCAGTCAAAACAGGGAGGGTCCATGAACGACGAAGCAAGCCCTGATCTTCATCTGTAGAAACACCCCAAATTTTATTGGCGAGGGCTGCGGCGGTAACCCCGTGAGGTGTGAGCCGAAATTCCGGCCGTAACGGATGTCCATATCCGGGGTTTCGCTCCAACAGCCCAAGGGAGATTAGGTGGTTCAGACTTTGAGAGAAGGCAGTTCTGCTTGCTCCGGTCGCAGCCAATAGCGGTGCTTGCCGTCCGGCAACGCCTTCGTGCAGATTTGAAAGTATCGGTATCGCCCAGGTTTTGGACGTTAGGTTGACAAATAATTTAATGTACATAAAGTATAGTTAATATATTTTTGGCAATAAGGAAAGCCTATGTCGCTCATTTCTGTAGATAAAACCATCACTATTGCTCTTTCTGTCAAGGATCGTCATGCCAGCGCCGACTGGTATGGCAGCACGCTGGGATTTGAGACGCTCTATCATGCCGACGAAGCGGGATGGTCAGAGCTTCAAACCAATACACCGGGCGTAGCAATTGGTCTCGGCGAGCATACTGAACCCGTACCCGGCAACTGCGTTCCAGTATTTGGGATCGCTGATTTGGATGCCGCACGACAAAAGCTGGAACAGGCGAATGTGAGATTCGATGGCGCAACCGACGTCATCGAAGGAATGGTGAAGACGGCAACGTTCTATGACCCAGACGGCAATGCGTTAATGCTCGCAGAAGACCTGACGGGAGGGGGAGCTTAACACACTGGTTGGTTCGTACTTTTACTCGACTGGCGTAGACAGCCGTCACGACCTCACGCTACACGCAAGATGTGCGGTGTCTCACTGCGGGCGGCTGAAGCCGTCTTCTGCTTTGGTTGCTTTGCTATAGCGCACTCGTTAAATGCCTCAGCAGCGTGATTTTTTAAATAGTCTTTCCGGATAAGCCGTACGCATAAAAAAGACCCGGCTGATACAGCCGGGTCTTTTTTATTCAGACGCAAACACTAGTCTCTGAAGTTCACAAACTGCAGCGGTTGTTCGATATCCATGCCCTTGAGCATGGCGATGGCTTCCTGGAGGTCATCACGTTTTTTGCCATTGACCCGGACTTCATCACCCTGGATTGATGCCTGGACCTTGAGTTTGCCCTGTTTGATCGCTGTCGTGATGGTTTTGGCCAATTCGCGGTCAATACCCTGTTTGATGGTGATGGTCTGGCGGACCTTGTTGCCCGAAGCAGGTTGAACTTTGCCATAGTCCAGCGCTGCTGCATCGACGCTGCGGCGGGTCAGGTGACCTTTTAACAGTTCATGCATCTGCTGGAGCTTGAGATCATCATCAGCCAGAATGGTAATGACTTCATCCTGTAAGGTAATCTCGCAGCTTGAGCCTTTGAAATCGTAACGTGTCCCAACTTCCCGGCGTACGCCGTCAAGCGCGTTGTTTACTTCTGGCATGTCCGTTTTTGATACGATGTCGAATGACGGCATGAATACTGGTCCTTATCTGGTCTTGAGCCTGTTGCCTCTCGGAGGAAATGCCAAAGCCCGGACTTTCAGGCAGACGACGGTTCCTGCTCGAGACAGTAAAGGCGAAGAATAGCGGATACCCGCAGTCGAAAAAACAAAATTTATCAGAGTGCGGGTTCAAGCCGAAACGGCCTTAAGGGAACGCCCATTGGGGCGCCCCCGGGTTTTGTAATGTTTGAGATGAAACCACAAGCGCTCTGTCTGTAAAAAAAACGGTCAGGGGCTACAATATTGTGCGCACGGATGTGATGAAGTTATCGACCTCATTACGCAGTATTTCCCCCTGCATCGATAACTCTTTCGAGGCTGACAAGACATCCCTGGCTGCATTGCCTGTCTCGACTGACCCCTGGGTTACCCGCTGGATGTTGCTGGTAACTTCCATCGTTCCGGCCGAAGCCTGTTCGACATTACGGGCGATCTCCCGTGTTGCCGCGCCCTGTTGTTCAATCGCAGAAGCGATTGTTGAGAAGCTGATATTCACCTGCTCAATCACTTTCTGGATACGAGAAACGGCGGTAACAGCGCTGTTTGTTGCCCCCTGGACAGCTGTGATCTGGAGAACAATTTCTTCGGTTGCTCTGGCGGACTGATTGGCCAGACTTTTGACTTCGGAGGCGACAACGGCAAATCCCTTGCCGGCCTCCCCGGCTCTGGCTGCTTCAATGGTTGCATTCAGGGCCAAAAGGTTTGTCTGGTCGGCAATGTCCTTGATCAGTTTCATGACCTCGCCAATTTTCTGGGAAGACTGCTCAAGGTTGCCGATCATCCGGACGGTGTTTTCGGCCTCGTTTACCGCTTCGACAGTAATGCTTGAGGACTGGGAAACCTGCCGGGTGATTTCCTGAATGGAGCTGGAAAGTTCTTCTGCAGCAGAGGCAACCGTCTGAACGTTGGTGGCGGCTTCCTCGGCAGCAGCGGCAACGGAGGTTGCCTGTTCACTGGTCTGGGTTGCGGTGTGCCCCATTGTTTCTGATGAGGCGTTCAGCTCGGTAGAGGCCGAAGCGACGGTACTGACCACGTTGGTCATGGAGGACTGAAAATTGTCAATAATACCCGAGAAAGAAGTGACCCGGCTTTCCATGGAATCCATGGCGTGGTTGATTGTTTTACTGGCTGATGCAAAAGAGCCGACCATACCTTTTTCGGAAATGCGCCGGAAATATTTGTCCTTGCTGACATATTCCAGCGAGGCGGTTGCTTCGCGCATAAAGGCGTCGGTTCTGTCGATAAGCAGGTTAATGACGTTCATCACTTCTGACATTTGCCCGGTTTCCTGAATGCCGGTGATTCTCGCTTCAAAATTGCCATCGGATACGGCTGTGCAGACATCGAGAATTTTTTGCAGATCTTTGCTGTTTCCGAGTGAAATCATGCTGCTTCTCCCCGACTGTTTATAATTCTGGCAATGAACTCATCATATTCCTGGCCTTTGCTCTGTAACTGATCAGTAAGGGCTTTATAGGATTGCTGGAGACCGGTTTTCCGGTTGTCCTGCTGTTCGATGTTCCACAGGCTTTTGTAAAGCGGGATTATGGTCTGATCCAGTACCTGACGCTCAGGAACGCGTCGATTGGAGTGGTATCCTACAATCCGGTTTTTGCTGTCCAGGCTTGGGGTGACATGGGCAATAACCCAGTAGTGGTCCCCGCCCTTGGTCCGGTTGATGACATAGGCGAATATCTCCTGTTTTTTTTCAAGGGTTTCCCAAAGGAGTCGGAAAATGGCCCGTGGCATGGATGGGTGGCGGATAATACTGTGTGGCTGACCGAGGACTTCGGCTTCCCTGTAGTCAGCAATTTTCAGGAAAACCCTGTTGGCATAGGTGATGTGGCCTTTAAGATCCGTTTTGCTGACGATGATCTCGTCGTCTTTGAAGAAGCGTTCTTTGCCAGTGAGTTTCGGGTTGTGCATGATTATCCCCTCTTGCCTGGATAAAGCTGGCTGTCTGGAAAGTGAGGAGGCCTCTTTCTTGGACAATGACGTACTCTGACTTTACCAGATAACTTTTATTGTTACGGGCAAGGGATGTCAGGGAAACGACCAGCAATCTTGGTATGAAATGATACAATCAGAGGTCAATTTTCTGATTGTAGGAATGGTGAGCTGCTTTTCCTTGGAAACTCTCTACCCTATGAATAACTTATTGTAGCAAAAAGTTTAAGAGAGCATGTATCGCATGTGATGCTGCAATATCAATGAAATATTTTGCTACTTATGGTATATTAACATGATTTTTTTGTAATACAAATGTTTGAAGCGTTGCTCAGTACAGCTTGTAAGAGATATTTCCTAACTATTGATAGTTTTTCCAAGATTTTTCAAGTCATCAGGGGAATTAGCTGGCTGTGGAAGCAGGTTTTCTATTCCAGCACTTTTGGCCAATTGTGATCCCCGGACTGGATATAGCCCGGAATGTCTTTTTCCCAGCGTTTTTGAATGTCCTGGCTGTAGTTGAGATAAAGCTTGTCCCCAACAATTCTCCAGGCATAAGGATCTGTCGAAGCTGTATCACCATGAGCAACAGCCCAGGCACAATAGCCGCCATATTGCGGGGCAAATTTCTCGGGCATACTTTTGAAGGCACTCAGGTTGTCTTCTGTTGAAAAGTACCACTCTGCGCCCATCCACTCATAGCTCAGTTTCTCTGTACCTTTAACGGGTTTCCCTTGGGCAAAATAAGCAACGGGATCGTAGCCGTTAATGGCTACCGCAGAAAAAAGGCCGGTGTAAACAGGGTTTTCTGCAGCATCCGATATGGCAGGCAGAGAGCCTGACAAAGCGAAGATCGCAGCTATCGAGAGAAAGTATCTTCGAAGTTTTGACATGGTAAAAGCCTCCCTGAATGATCTTTCTTCAAAGATAGTGCCTTTGGTCTTCAACTGCATATCACATTCAATTGAGGCTTATCAGAAACAGTCATCGAAACTCCTTAAAACCGTAATGGGCTTCGCGTAGCTATGTCATCCGGCGAAGTCTCTTTTCTGGATGATAAAACTCGAAAAGACCGGCTTCGACGCGATGTTCAGGAATGTTGAAGAAGAGGTCTGTATGTTGGCAATGATCCGTGCCCGGATTGATATCAAGCTGTTGTTAACCCTGATATCGGTTCTTGTTCCGCTCATGGTGCTTCTGGTGGGGGCCTATGACCAACTGATCAAGCAAATTATGGAAAAAGAAGATGCCCGTGCTCAGCTTTTGCGCTCGGTTAACCAGTCACTTCGGATGGAGATTATTGATCTTCAGAATGAATATCTTTCGATTGCCGGATTTTTGGAACTTGATGCGCTAAAGGCCGTGGACAATTGGGCCAGTCAAGAGGGGGTGACACCGCTGGAGCATCAGGGCCGGGATGCGTTATTAGTTCGCTATAAAAAACGTAACCAGAGACGGGATCTGGGAAAAAGAGGGATTCTTCTGGTTGATCAGAGTGAGGGTGTCTCTGCTGTTTCTTATGGTGTGTTTTTGGAAGGGGAATTCCAGGGCAGGGTGAGGGAACTGAGATTTCCGGCTCTGACGCTTGCCGAACTGGAACAAAAGATTAACCGAATTACAGAAGAAAATACGGGTGCAGATGCCCTGATGACCAAGGTCTCACAGGTCAAGGGGCAACTGGCAAACAAGAGTCTGGAGGCGGAGCTCAAGCGCGTGGCTTTTCTCGCGGATGTTGATGAAATCAAACGCATGGACAGAGACGTGGAACTCTTTGCTGAACAGGCAATCCTGGTTGTTGCGGCTCTGGGGCTGGTCACAATTCTTCTGGTGCTTGGNGCTATCTATGGGGTGGGACGCAAGCTGGTCACTGGATCGTTGGTGCGTCTGCAGGCAGCATCTCGGGCGATAGCAGAAGGCGAAAGTGTGCGGCTTGACGAGGTAAGCCGATTGGATGAAATAGGGTCTTTGGCGAGAGGGCTGATTCGCTTCCAGGAGGCACGGGAAGAAGCCAGAGTTCTGCGCGATGAAAACGAAGCCCAGCGGTTGCGGATACAGCTTGCCATGGAAGAACGTCTGACTCTGGTTGCCTCTCAACTGGAGAGCGGGATGAACTCAAGCGTTCGAGACGTGACTGTACATGCTGATACATTGATGACCATGTCTGACCAGCTGCAGAGTTTTGCCTCAAGCGCCACCTTGAGGGCGGGCGAAGCTACGGATCTGGCGGGCGTGAATGCCCGGATGGCGGGGGAGGTTATGGATCTGTCCCGAAACCTGTTGTCCTGTAGCGAGGAAATGACTCGTGCTGTGCAGCATCAGCGGGATTTAACCCTGCTGGCCACAGGGGAAACCCGAACTGCAAATACGACGGTTCACCGCCTGCATGAAACCGCAGTCCAGGTCGAAGGTATTGTCGATATGATCCAGAAAATTGCCGCCCAGACGAACCTGCTGGCGTTGAATGCCACGATTGAAGCTTCCCGGGCCGGTGCAGCAGGGGCGGGCTTTGCCGTGGTTGCCGGGGAAGTAAAAAAGCTGTCAGCTGAAACATCACAGGCCACAGAGGCCATTGCCCAGCGTGTTCGGGCGATATGTGAAGTCTCTCAGGAAACCGCAACAAACATTCGTCAGGTTGAGGGACGTATAGAGGAAGTCGAGCAGTCAATGCAGGGGGTTGTTCAATTGTTTGATGTACAGAGCAATGCCGCGAATACCATCGCCCGCTTTGTGGAGGACAGTCTGGAGAATGCCAACCGGGTTTCAGGCAGCAGCAGTGCAATGCAGGAAGCTTCTCACACGACAGGAAATGCGACCCAGCAGCTTCATGAGGCATCAACACATATTAAAAATGCCCTGTCTCATATGCGCGATGATCTGATGAATATCATGCGGGCGGCCTCGTCACCGATCTGATCTTCCTGATCGGTTTTGCAAGCTTAACAGTCGTCACTGATCGCTTTTATATGTAGTATTCTCCGTTCAATACAATCAAGGGGAGTGCTGTCATGAAACTGATTCTGGGGCCGGTGTTAAGCTTGCGCAATACTTCACGAATTCACTGGAGTGTATCGGTTCTTCTCGTCACCAGTGGGGGAGTACCTGACCTTGAAATTGTCTCTGGCAGGGCTGAGCGGGGTGCTGTTCAAGAACTGCTCAGCTTCAAAGAACAGATCGTTTATCGCTTTGACCTGCGGGTCGACCTGGACGCTGCGCCAGGGCAGGTCACCTATGGTTTTGATGGAAAAAGCTGGAGCTTCAGCGTGCCTGCCGCAGGAGCTGATCCCCAGATGGTTTTTGTTTCCTGTAATGGTTTCTCGGCACCGAGTGAAATCAAGAAAGTCGATGACAAGAACGGCATGTGGAAAGTCTTGCTGAACCAGCATCGCAATACTTCCTATAATCTGATGATCATGGGCGGAGACCAGATCTATGCAGATGAGATCTGGGAAAAATGCCCCGACATTAAAAAGTGGGTTGAACTGCCCCGTCTTGAGCGGCGTGCGCGCAAATTCACTGCAGTTATGCGGTCCCAGGTCGAGCGGTTTTATTTTGAGCTCTATTGTCTGCGCTGGAAACAGTCCGAGGTCAGCGAGGCTCTGGCAACTATCCCCACAGTAATGATGTGGGATGATCACGATATCTTTGACGGCTGGGGATCCTACGCCCCTGAAGACCAGAACTGTCCTGTCTATCAGGGAATTTACGAAGAGGCGCGAAGGCATTTTGCGGTGTTCCAGCAACAGTTGCCGGATGTCGGGGGCGAACAGCACCCCGGTAGTCTGGGTACGGCCGGATACAGTACCGTCTTGCGGGCCGGAAATTATCTGATCCTTTCGCTGGATGCCCGCAGTGAACGCAGTCAGAAACAGGTTTTGTCACGGGAAAGTTGGGACAGGATCTGGAGCTGGCTGGAAAACTGTGATTCAGCTCAAGAAAATGGTCCAAAACATCTGCTGTTTGTTGCGCCAGTACCGATTGTCCATGCTGACTTTGGTCGTCTGGAAAGCCTGTTTGGCTGGTTCCCGGGGGATCAGGAACTGGAGGATGACCTGAGGGACCACTGGCAGAGCCCGCCGCATCGCAAGGAACGTCTGCGGACAATCCACAGAATGTTTGACCTGATGGAGAAAAAAAGCTGCCGGGTGACTATCCTGTCAGGCGATGTTCATGTTGCCTGCCTCGGTGTAATTGAAAACGAAAGGGGAGCTTCGGGTCAGGGACGCGAAAAGGTCATCAACCAGCTGACCGCTTCGGGTATTGTGCATCCCGCACCACCGAAACTGATGGGATGGCTTCTAAATAGACTGAGCGATGAAGTTGAAACAGTGGTGCAGGGGATAACGGCCCGTATGATGGAGCTGCCAACCAAACGGGCCAAGTACATGCTGGCGCGAAATTTCCTGAGTCTGGAGCCGGATGACCAGTCCCGCCTGTGGGCAAACTGGTATGTTGAGGGGGAAGAAGAGGTGATCACCAAGGTTGTCCACCCCATCCTTTCCGAGTAAGTCCTGACTTTGTAGCGGCCTATATCAACAGATGATAGCTATCAAACGGAACGCTGGACGTAAGCCTCGATCATCGGGTGTGCCGGACGTCTGACATAAGCGGGATCGGTGATCCCGCGCAGGACAAAGTCGGCCGTGGTCCGGTTACAGGCGACAGGGGTTTCATAAAGCGTGGAAATCCGGATCAGGGCTTTGACATCGACGTCATGGGGCTGTGGTGTCATCGGGTCAACCAGGAAAAACAGGGCTTCCAGATCGCCGGTAGATATCATGGCGCCGATTTGCAGGTCCCCTCCCAGCGGGCCGCTTTTAAAACACTCGATATCAACACCCTTGAGATTTTCCGAAAGGACACGCCCGGTTGTGCCTGTTGCGACGATCCTGAAGTTCCGTAACAGATCCTGGTTTTCCATGGCCCATTCAAGCAACACGGGTTTCATCTTGTCATGGGCCACCATGGCAATCGTACGTTTGGAACCGCTGTCCTGGTTCGAAGGCATCAGGTATCTCCTTGTTCTTTCAGATATAATATCGCGTTAATATTGCTCGCTGTCCAAGGATTCTTGGTTTGAAATAAGCCAGTCGCGTACTTTTTCGGCCTGAGGGCTCAACGGTTTATGGTTGGGCCAGAGCACCCAGAAATTTTCACCGAAATCCACGGGTTGATCATCGACCAGTTCGAGCAGACCATGATGGACGAGATGATCGACCAGATGCCACCACCCCAGCGCAATGCCCCCTCCGGCAAGAGTGGTTTGTATAACAAGGGCATAGTCGTTGAAGCGCAGTCCATCCCTGTTGTCTTCCCACGCCATGCCTTTGACCTTGAACCAGGTGTCCCAGTTCGGGCGATCCCGATAGGGTTCTTCGAGGTGAAGCAGACGATGTTTTGCCAGATCCTGAGGGGTTTTGGGTGTTCCATATGCTGAGAGGTATTTCGGACTGGCGATAGGATAGACGACCTCTTTGGCGATCTGGATGGCATCATGACCAGGCCAGACCCCGTTCCCGCGCCGGATGCCCAAGGGAATCTCCTCTGCAGCGGGGTCAACATCCTTGTCCGTTGTCTGCATTCGTATGTCGATATCAGGATGATGCTGGCTAAAGGATGCCAGGCGGGGAACCAGCCAGTAGTTGGCAAAGGCAGTCGAGCAGGACAGGGTGACGTTGCGATCACTTTCTGATCTGGAGAGTTCCTGGGCAGATCTGTGAATGTGCCCCAGCCCCATGGTAACGTCGCTGTGAAAGCGTTGTCCGGCTTCAGTTAGCTGTACGGATCGGTGCCCGCGGTAGAAAAGCGGGGTGTTCAGAGCACTTTCAAGCTGCTTGATGGCATAGCTGACAGCGGCCTGGCTGACATTCAATTCCTCGGCGGCTCTGGCAAAAGACAGGTGCCGACCTGCGGCCTCAAATGAAAAAAGGGCCGTCGGGGACTGAATAAGATTTTTAAGTTTTCGCATAAATTTAACTTGGGCAAAGAGTAAGAATTATAAGGCGTCACAACTATATTGCATAAGTATAACGTGTGTATACCGCTATTGAAAAGGGTGACGCAGGTTATGGACAGGGAACTCGGGTGTATAAAAGAAGCAGAACGACTGGCTCCTGTAAAACAGCGCGGGCGCGCGGCACGGCGCGCAAGCCGAGCCGGGGGCGGGGAGCAGAACAGCCACCTCAAGACGCCTTTTATCACGCGGAAAATCCCGACCTATGATCTGGCCAGCGAAGAGAGCCTGATCAAAATCGAACAGGCGGCAGATACTATTCTTGCAGAGCTCGGTATAGAGTTCAGAGAGGATCCTGAAACGGTCGCCCTGTTCAAAAAAGCCGGGGGTCAAGTCACCCCGATATCCGAGGATATCTGGAACATTAAATTTGAACCGGGCATGGTCAGGGAAATCCTGAAGACGGCGCCGGAACGTTTTACCCAGCATGCCCGCAATCCGGCTAATTCCGTGGATATTGGCGGAGATGCCATGGTCTTTGCGCCGGCCTATGGATCACCCTTTGTTATGGATCTGGACCGGGGACGGCGTTACGGAACGATTGAGGACTTCGAGAATTTTGTCAAGCTGGCGCAATCCAGCCCCTGGTTGCACCATTCCGGCGGGACGATCTGTGAACCAACGGATGTCCCGGTCAACAAGCGTCATCTGGATATGGTTCTGGCCCATATGCGCTATTCGGATCGTGCCTTTCTCGGCTCGATTACGGCACCAGAGCGTGCAGAGGACAGCATCGAGATGTGCCGGGTTCTCTTTGGCACTGATTTTGTCGCGCAGAACTGCGTGATCATGGGCAACTTTAATTCGACTTCACCACTGGTCTGGGACGGGGTTTCAACCAGGGGCATCCGCGCTTATGCCGAAGCGGGACAGGGCTCTATCCATCTGCCCTTTCTGCTCGGTGGTGCAGTTTCACCCGTGACAATGCCGGGGGCTGTTGCACAGGGGCTGGCAGAATCCATGGTTGGCTGCGCTCTGACCCAGCTTGTCCGCCCGGGCGCACCCGCGATTCTGGCCTCGTTCCTCTCGTCTTTGTCTTTGCGGTCAGGCAGTCCCACTTTTGGCACACCTGAACCTGCTTTGGGCAGTCTGGTTATGGGGCAGCTTGCCCGGCGCCTGAAGTTGCCGCTGCGCTGTGCGGGTAATTTTGCCACTTCAAAACTGCCGGATGGTCAGGCAACGACACAGGGGATGATGTCGATGATGTCAGCCATTCAGGGCGGGGCAAACTATATTCTCCACTCGGCGGGATTTCTGGATGGGCTTTTGTCCATGTCCTATGAAAAGTTTGTCATGGATACCGATATCTGCGGGGCGCTGCATGCCTATCTCAATGGTTTTGAAGTGAATGATGATACCCTTGGCATTGATTCTCTGCGCGAGGGAGGACCCGGTCAGCATATGTTCGGGACAGCCCACACCCTGGCGCATTATCAAACGGCTTATTGGGATACGGATCTCAATGATGACCAGCCCTTTGAAAGCTGGAGTGAACAGGGCGGAGAAGATGCAGGGATCAGGGCCAACCGGAAATGGAAACAGATTCTGGCAGACTATCAGGCACCGCATATGGATCAGGACAAAGAAGAGGCCCTGCTGGATTTTGTCGCGCGAAGGAAGAGCGAGATGACCGATGCCTGGTACTGATCTGCAGCTTTGACGAGAAACCAGTATGAAGATTACTGACATTAAAGTAACCCATGTAAATGTTCCCTTTGATGCGCCGTTCTGGTGGTCAGCAGGATTGTATCCGGGGGCTTCCAAATCGATTGTCGAAGTCTTTACCGACGAGGGAGTGGTTGGCTTGGGGGAAGCGCCCTGGTGGCATCTGGGGGAAGTGATCAAGCAGGATATCGCGCCGCTGTTGATCGGGGCTGACCCGCTGGATCTGGCAGAGTGTGAAGCCCGCTGTGTGCCTCCCTGGCAGATTACGGCCAATACGGGAGAGAATGCGATCACGATCGCTTTTGGTGCTCTGGAACTTGCGCTTTGGGATATCCGGGGCAAGGTTATGGATATGCCTCTCTACAAGGTGCTGGGTGGGGCTGTGAGAAAAGATATTCCCTTTACGGAGTACTTTGCCTTTCGGCCCAAAAATGACGGCGCGGGTGGAGAGATGACGCCGGAGGCGATTGTCGATTACTGTCTGCGAATGAAAGAGGAGCACGGCTCCAGCTATTTTGAGGGCAAGCTTATTCTTGGCGACCCTCAGTTGGAAATCCGGACTGTCCGGCTGCTTCGTGAAGCTTTGGGGCCGGATGCCATGCTGCGGCTTGATTCAAATATGCAGTGGTCCTTGACGACGGCGCGCTGGGTTTTGAGGGAGATCGAGCAATACAACATCCGGAATTATGAAGATCCTGTTGCAACCTTTGAAGAGATGGCCGAACTGCGCAAGCATTCAATCATTCCCTTTTCGACCCATGTTCCTGATTTACGCCGGGCCGTGGCCCTGGGGGCGCCGGATTATTTTGTCTGTAACTTTGCCGCGCTCGGCGGGATCGCGAAAACAATGAAGTTTGTTGCTGCCTGTGAAGCCATGGGAAAGGGGTTTTGGTGTTATTCAAATGATCTCGGCATTATGACTGCGGCCTATCTGCATGTTGTTGCGGCGACTCCCTGGATAACGGAACCCTCGCAGTCTCTGTTCCGCTGGCAGACGGGTGACGTCATTGAGCAGGGGCCCTTCCGCCAGAAGAACAATACAGTTCGGGTTCCGGAACTGCCGGGCCTGGGGGTGACGCTGGACCCGGATGCCCTGCAGCGGTGGCATCAGCATTTTATTGATCATGGCCCCATGAGCCATTTTAATGACCCCCATAATCCGGGGCGCTTTCGGCAACTGCCATTGAATTAACTGTTGATGAATTAACAGGTTGAAATAGGGAAGTCATACCTAAGCGCCTGATTGTGGGCAGGGGTGTATCGAGATTATCTGAAAACCCGGGCGGAGTACTTTTTGCCTCGGGCATGTGAAAAAAGCAGGAGAGTATAAATTGGCCAGTAACGATCCCTTGTTGCAGCCCTATAAACTGAAACACCTCACCCTCAAAAACCGGATCATGACCACCAGTCATGAACCGGCCTATCCTGAGGATGGCATGCCCAAGGAACGCTATCGGGCCTATCATGAAGAACGGGCCAGAGCCGGAATTGCCATGACCATGACCGCAGGCTCTGCTGCTGTGTCCCGGGACAGTCCGCCGGTGTTTAACAATATCCTTGCCTATAAGGATGAGGTTGTCCCGCATATGAAACGGGTCGTGGATGCCTGTCATGAACATGGCTGTGCCGTGATGATTCAGTTGACCCATCTGGGGCGACGCACCGGCTGGAACAAAGGGGACTGGCTACCCGCTGTATCGCCGTCGCATCACCGCGAGGCGTCACACCGTGCCTTCCCCAAGAAAATGGAAGACTGGGATATCGAACGGATTGTTTCCGACTATGCCGATGCGGCAGAGCGAATGCAGGCAGCCGGACTGGACGGGATCGAGCTTGAAGCCTACGGCCATCTGATGGACCAGTTCTGGTCCCCCCGGACCAACACCCTTGAGGGGGCTTATGGTGGGGATCTGGAAAACCGGATGCGTTTTTCAATGGATGTTCTGGGGGCTATCAGGGAGAGGGTTGGGCAGGAGTTTATTGTTGGTATTCGTTATACAGCGGATGAGGTGGTCGGGGATGGTATCTCGGCAGAAGAGGGAATAGAGATTTCCAAACGCCTGAAGAATTCCGGGCTGGTGGATTTTCTGAACGTTATTCGCGGCCGGATTGATACCGATCCGGGTTTGACGGATGTTATTCCGGTGCAGGGAATGCGCAGCGCCCCGCATCTGGACTTTGCCGGGCAGGTGCGCGCAGCCACAGGAATGCCGACGTTCCATGCGGCGCGAATCCCCGATGTGGCCACAGCGCGGCACGCGGTATCAGCGGGCCTGATTGATATGGTGGGCATGACCCGTGCCCATATGGCTGACCCCCATATCGTTCAGAAAATTATGGAAGGGCGGGAGCACGACATCCGGCCCTGTGTCGGGGCAACCTATTGCCTCGATCGGATCTATCAGGGCGGAGATGCGCTTTGTATTCATAATGCGGCCACGGGGCGTGAGCTGACCATGCCACATGTTATTCCCCGCGCCAGAGAACTTAAGAAAGTGGTGGTGGTTGGTGCTGGCGCTGCCGGGCTTGAAGCAGCAAGAGTTGCGGCTGAACGGGGGCATGCCGTTACGGTTTTTGAAGCCGCGTCCCAGCCGGGCGGACAGATCAGGCTCACAGCCCAGACCCCGCGGCGGAGCGAGATGATTTCCATCATCGATTGGCGAATGGCTCAGTGTGCCGCCAGGGATGTGGAATTCCGTTTTAACAGCTGGGCCGAGACGGGAGACATTATCGCAGAAAACCCGGATGTGGTAATCATTGCTACTGGTGGCCTGCCCCATACTGAGGTTCTGGAACAGGGCAATGATCTGGTGGTTTCAAGCTGGGATATTCTCTCGGGCGATGTCAAGCCGGGACAGAATGTTCTGGTTTATGATGATGCCGGGGATCATGCCGGGCTGCAGGCGGCAGAGAAAATTCTCGAAAGCGGGGCGAAGCTGGAAATCATGACGCCGGATCGCAGCTTTGCACCGGATGTGATGGCGATGAATCTGGTGCCCTATATGCGCGCCATGCAGGACAAGGATGTCATTTTTACTGTGACCTACCGTTTGCTGGCGGTGAGCCGCAAGGGGAATGAGCTGCTGGCTGTTGTGGGAAGTGACTACAGTGATCTGCGCAAGGAACGCAGTTTTGATCAGATCGTGGTCAATCATGGCACCATTCCGCTGGATGATCTCTATTTTGATCTCAAATCGGGCTCTGCCAATCTCGGGGCCGTTGATCAGGCAGCACTGATCGCCGGAAAACCCCAGGGCCTGCAGAATAATCCTGCTGGAACCTACCAGCTCTTCCGGATCGGAGATGCAGTATCCGCCCGAAATACCCACGCTGCGATCTATGATGCCCTGCGTCTGGTAAAGGATATCTGAGAAGGGAGAGGTTTCGAGTTATCTGTCTGTTCCGCTCTGGTTTTTGAAGTGGAACAGACAGGGGCTTATATCAGGCTCAGGAGTGTGGAAGATCCGCGACAAGCTTCCCGTGAATGACCAGTCGGGCGGCTTCCAGATGTTGCAGCAGTAACTCTGAAGCCAGTGCACCGTCCTGGGCAAGGCAGGCGTCAGCCAGTTTGCGATGTTCTGTATTACTGCGGGAGCGGGATTCTGACTCCCGGCGATGGAGCCGGAGGTAACGTTCAGAGGCATTGTAGAGGATCGAGAGGAAACGATAACCAAGTGTGTCTCTGGCTCCGGAGAGGATAACCTCGTGGAACTGCCGGTTCAACTGTCCAAGTTTTTCCGGGTCATTGCTGATTGCTTCCTGCTCGACCAGAGAATGAGCTTCTCTGGTATCCCGCGGAGTCAGGTTCGGAATTGACTGGCGAAGCAGGTGTGGCTCGAGAATTTTTCTCAGTTCGAATATCTCGTTCATCTCTTCAATCGACCCAGGCAGGACACGGGCACCGCGGTTTCTTTCAAACTGGACCAGGTTCTCTCCTTCAAGCGTCCGCAAGGCTTCGCGAACCGGAATCTTGCTGACGACAAGAACGTCTGCAACGCTGTCCTGGCGGATCAGGCTGTGTGCCGAAAGAACACCGGAAATAATTGCTTCACGCAGAACATCCGAAACAAAGACTGGGGTAGAAACAGTGTCGTTTCGAAATCGTAGTGCCAGTTGTTTGAGTGCCGGAGCGTCAAAACTCATTGATTGATCCAGTCTCCATTGGGGGCTCTAGTTCAGATGAATAAACAGTTCTGTACCCAGGTCAGAGCCCGAGAAGGACCTGCCCTGTAAAGCGTGTGATTGTTTCATGATATGGCAACTGGAGGAGTTTAAGTCAAACATCTGCTCTGGAGAAGAGGCGAGAAAAGGAAAGGTGTCTGCCTGGATTAAAGAGCTTCAGGAAGCTGCGAGTTGTCTTTTGCGCCATTCCAGCCCGATCAGGCTGCCGGTAATAATCACTGTTGCGCCGATGACAGTGGTCCAGCGCAAGGGTTCCCCAAAGGCGAGAATGCCGATGACTGCTGAAAAGGCTATGGAGCTGTAGCTCAGAGGGGTAAGAAGGATCACATCAACTTTTCTATAGGCGAAGAGGTTGAGTGATTGGCCGACGATGGCAATCGGGCCCATAAGCAAGATTGGCCACCAGTCCGCCAGATCGCCCCAGTGCCCCCAAAGCAGCGAAGGAACCGCGAGCAGCGCTGTCGCCATTCCGTTTACATAAAGCAAGGTAATGGGAATTGCTTCGCGCCGACTGACGAACTTGATGATAATGATTTCTGCTGCCATGCAAAAGGTACCAAGCAAGGCGATGAGAGATGCGGGGTGAAGCAGATTTTGACTGTCGCCATTACGACTGCCATAGGCAACAAGAACGGCGCCAGCAATAGAGGTTGCGACAGCAAACCAGTGGCGAGGAAAAACCTTTTCACCGAGCAGCACACCAGCAAGCAACAAGACGATTGCACCTTTGGAGAAACTGATGGTTATCACATCGACCAGCGCAATCTGTGTTGCCGCTATGACAACACAGGCGACTGATCCAATTCCTGCCAGCATCCGCCCAAAATGAACAAAAGCGTACTTGCTTTTCAGGCTGTTACCCCGGGATTTCCAGGTGATGGCCGCGGGCAGTAAAAATAATAGGCCGCCACAATAGCGAATAAAGACGATTTGATACCAGGGGAGGGAAACTTCGGCGCTTTTGGGAAAAGCAAACATGCAGGAAAACAGCAAGGCTGCGAGCAGCACAGCCAGCATAGCCTGGACAGTCGGGTTATTTTTGACAAGGGCGATGTACATTGCTTTTTCCTGAGTTTCTCGCTTTGAAATTGTCAGATGGCCATTTCAGGATTGAGGATAGGCCTGTACAATTATGAATTAAATTAATTAATATGAATTACTGACATTCATAATTGTACAGGCGTGATTATGTTGAAAACAGGATATGACTGGGATGATATCAGGGTTTTTTTAGCGGTTTATGAGGCGCGTTCCTTTTCGGCTGCGGCTAGGAGCCTGGGGGTGAGCCAGCCAACTATTGGTCGGCGCATCAAGTCACTGGAACAGATTCTCAACAATCGCCTGTTTGAGCGTTTGGCGGAAGGTCTATCCCCTACTGAAGCGGCGGTTTCCCTCGCGAGCAAGGCTTTCCCCATGGCGGAAGCAGCTGAAACCCTGACGCGTCATAGTGCTTTGCTCAGTGAGGAGTCTGTGGGTTGTGTGCGGATCTCCATGAACGAACAGGCAGCGATGCTGCTGGTCGACCGGGTGGGAGAGATAAGACTGGCTCTGCCTGGGATTGAGCTGGAGCTGGTAACAACACATATCGAGGCCAGCCTGTCGCGACGGGAGGCGGATCTCCTGATTCGTTTTTGTAAACCAAACCGGGGAAATCTTTATGGGCAAAAGCTGACCGAGATGTCTTTTGCTGTTTATGGTTCAGTAAAGAGCTCTGTGGCACCGCTTAAAGATGATGAAAATCTGCAGAACTGGGCAAGACGCAACGAGACACGCTGGATAGGCTGGGATGATGAGCATAGCTATCAGCCGGATGCGGCCTGGATGAAAACAAAATTACCCTCTATCAAACCGATGATCCGAATTAATCACGCGATGATGATGGAGGCTTTGTTGAAGCAAGGGGAAGGTGTGGGGCTGCTTCCTGTGGCTGTGGGTGACTGTAATCCCGATCTGGTGCGTTTGACGCCGGATATTCCTGATCTCGAGGTTAGCCTCTATCTCATTGTTCATGGCGATCTTCGCTTCGTGCCGGCAATCAGATCTGTGATGGGACAGCTGCGCGAGGTTTTTTCTTCATAAAAGAGTCATGCCGTCTTCATGCGCTTGATACCTCTTTTGAGAGAACATTTGTCTGCGGCACTTGTTTTGGCTGTGATTCTCCAGAGAGGAAACACTGATGAAATCCTTTCCATTACACGTTCTTTTCCTTTGTGAGGATAATGCGGTTCTAAGTCCGATGGCTGAGGTGCTTTTGCGGGATCTCGGCGGAAAACAAGTACGGGCATTCAGTGCTGGCACACATCCTGCTGGGATTATCGCGCNAGAAGTGACCAGACTGCTTGATGATCTGGGGCATGATTCTGGTGAGCTTTTTTCGAAATCACTTCGCCTGTTCACAGAAGAAGGGGCACCGCATGTTGACCTGGTGGTTAATATATCTTCTGCGAGGGAGAGGTCTTCTTCGGCAAGGACGGTTCTCGGGCCTGTTGGAGCCTTGAGGGTGCACTGGGATTTATCCCTTGTAACGAAGGCAGCGCCTGAGCAGCTTGGCAGAGGAGCGCTGGCGTCGTCTTTTTCGACACTGGGGGGAGCCATTCGGCAAGTTCTACAGCCCAGTTGGGATGATTTGACCACCCGTGATATCCAGCGGCTGTTTCAAGTGGCGGGTCTCGCTGGATCGAACCTGGTTTACGCCTGAAGACTCTTCCCGGTTTTGGAACTTATCCGGAGAAAGGAATTGGTCGAGAGGCATCTTGGTTAGAATAAATTCATATCAGGAATTCATGTCAGGAATTTTTTAACCCGAGAGATGCCATCCCCTTTTTCAAGGCGCCGCCGAACTGGCGGATCAATCTGGTGTTTTCTGAAAAAGGGGAACTGACCCAGGCGAATTGATGTACCACAGCCGGGCTGAAGCGACGGGATGTCAGATCGAGAATCTGGAGATATTCAGCCGCCATCAGCTGGTTGACAATGGCAATACCCATGCCTTCCCGGACCATGCGGCAGGCTGGTCCGACCCCGCCGACCTCGATGGTGAAGTTGGCACGGATTCCGACATCATTGAAGGCCAGTTCTATCTTTTCCCAATACTCCAGTCCGCTTCCCAGTCTGATCATGGGTGTTTGCCCAATATCCGTCGGTTTTAACTGTTCCTTTGAGGCCAAGGGGTGGGCTTTTGGCATCACCACAACAGAGGGGGCATCACAGACAGGATGAACGAGTACCCTGTCATCAAGCACCGGAAGTTTGGTGATGCCAACATCGACAATACCTTCGGCGACATCATTGATGATCTGTTGGTAGGGGAGAAACTGTAAGGCCAGGAGCAGGCCAGGGTTGTTTTGCTGAAGGTTCTTCGCGATTCCCGGCAGGAAGGTCATACTCAGAGAACGAGGCGCGGCGATCACAAAACGTTTCTGCCCTCCGCTATTCCCCTGTGCTGAAAAAGTCTGGTAGGCCTCAAGCAGACTTCTGGCGTGTGAAGCCAAGGCGGTTGCTCTTTCGGTAGGATGAAGACGGCCATTGGCTCTTTCAAACAGGACTCCACCCAGAGAATCTTCCAGCCGTGAAATGTTCGCCGAGACAATGGACTGTGATTTGCCTAGCGCTTTGGCTGCCTTGACAGTAGAGCCGTGTGTGTAGACGGCAAAGAAAGCACTTACCTGGGCAATAGAAGGTTGGGTCATGTCATAACTCTATCTCAAAATACGATAGAGTTATGACATATTCTAGTAAGATTGACGATTGATATTGTTCGTCGTACCTCTTGAACACAGGGAGGCACAGATGGCCGCATATCTATTACAAAGACTGATCCAGGCGATATTCGTTCTGCTCTTGGTGTCGCTGCTCATTTTTATGGGCGTATATGCCATTGGCGATCCGATCGAATTGCTTGTTTCTCCTGACTCTACTGTAGAAGACATCGAGCGAGCCCGTGCGGCTCTGGGGCTGGACCAGCCTATCTGGACGCAATACCGGATCTATCTGATCGGGTTGCTCCAGGGGGATCTTGGTGATTCTTTCGTCTATAACCAGCCTACAATCCAGCTGATCCTTCAGCGGTTGCCTGCGACTGTCGAGCTGGGGCTGGTTGCTTTCTTTTTTGCGCTGGTCATGGGGATTCCCCTTGGATTGATCGCAGGGTATTACGCTGACAAGTGGGCTGATCATGCGATTATGAACGGCTCTATTTTTGCCTTTTCCCTACCGAACTTCTGGCAGGGGCTGTTGTTCATTCTGTTTTTCTCGGTATGGCTGAACTGGCTGCCTGCGGGCGACAGGGGAGAAGTTGACCAGTTTCTGGGTGTCGGTAGCAGTCTGGCAACAGCAGATGGGTGGCGGCATATTTTTCTACCTGCCTTTAATCTGGCCCTTTTTAACGCCGCCTTGATTGTCCGTCTGACGCGTTCGTCAATTCAGGAAGTAATGTCGAGCGAATATATCCGCTATGCCCGGGCCAAGGGTTTGAGCAATCGCCGCATCCTGCTGCGGCATGCTTTTCGGAATATCCAGATTCCTCTGGTCACGGTTCTGGGGCTGGAATTGGGGAACCTTCTGGCATACGGCATCATTACAGAGACCGTTTTCGACTGGCCAGGCATGGGGCAACTGCTGATCAATTCTATCCGTCTGAATGATCGTCCGGTAATCGTCGGTTATCTGCTGGTCGTGGTTGCTATGTTTATCCTGATCAATGTGGTTGTGGATGTGCTCTACACCCTGCTGGATCCGCGGATAAAAATCAGCGGGAGCAAATCATGAGTCTTTCCAAAACCAGGAAAAGCCCTGTTGCCGGGGAGCAGGAAAAGGTTTCGTTCCTGAGCAGCCTGTTTGATCTGCTTCGGCGACAGAGTGTATTTTCCCTGCTGTGTCTTGTCATTTTCCTGCTGCTGATTCTGGCCGCGATATCCGCGCCGCTGATCACCCCGCAAAATCCCTATGACAATGCCCAGGTCGATTTCTTCGATGCAAATCTTGCCCCCGGTTCAATGTCAGGCGATGGACGGTTTGTTTATCTGCTAGGCAGTGATGCTCTCGGACGGGATCTCTATTCAGCGATTCTCTATGGGCTTAGAACCTCCCTGTCGATCAGCGGTATCGCGGCACTGCTGGCGCTTGCCATCGGTACCCTGGCGGGGTTGGCTGCAGCCTACTTCAGAGGAATGACAGATACGCTGATCATGCGGGCGGTTGATATCAAGCTTGGCTTTCCGACGATTCTGGTAGCAATGGTTATTATGTCGATCTTCGGTGCAGGCTATTTCAATCTGGTTATTGCCTTGGTTCTTGCGCAGTGGCCCTATTATGCACGCACAGCCCGATCCGTTGCTCTTGTGCAGATGGGGCAGGAGTACATAGAGGCGGCCAGGTGCCTTGAACTTCCGGTCCACCGTCTCATTCTTGTGCACCTCCTGCCGAATAGCCTGCCTCCCCTGCTTGTTGTTTTTACTCTGCAACTGGCCCATGCCGCGGCGATCGAGGCATCATTATCTTTCCTTGGGCTTGGAGTTTCGATCGAAGCACCGTCTTTGGGGCTATTGATCGCAAATGGATCCAAAGAGATTCTTTCCGGTCATGCCTGGCAACTGATCTATCCGGGACTGGCTCTGGTTTTACTGATCTTTACCGTCAACATTGTCGGGGATCGCCTGCGCCGTATCCTTAATCCGAAAGAAAGGGGCTAGGAACATGGCTGAACCGATTTTAGCTGTTTCCGGACTTTGTACCGAGGTGGTTTCTGACGAAAAGATTGCCCGTATCGTCAGGGATGTCAGCTTTGATCTTTACCCGGGAGAAATCCTCGGTGTTGTAGGGGAATCAGGCTGCGGCAAATCGATGATGGGTTTCGCGTTGCTGAACCTGCTTGATCCTCCCGCTCGTGTTGCCAGTGGATCTGTCTCCTTTGCTGGAAAAGATATCACCCGGCTGCCTGCTGAAGCTTTACGAACGATAAGGGGAAACCGTATCGCAATGATCTTTCAGGATCCCATGGTGTCATTGAATCCGGTACTGACAATCGGAGAGCAGATGATGGAGGCGGTTCTGGCCCATCAGAAAGTATCCCGTAGCGTAGCAAAAGCCAGAACTATCGAGGCGCTGGAGATGGTTGGTATCCCAAAACCAGCGGAGCGTCTTAAAGCCTATCCCCATGAGTTTTCCGGCGGTATGCGCCAGCGTGTGGTGATTGCGACGGCTTTTCTGAACAAGCCTGACATCATCATTGCGGATGAACCGACCACGGCACTTGATGTGACGATCCAGGCACAGATATTGGCCGAAGTACAGAAAATGGCGGCCCAGAACGGAACTGCTGTAATCTGGATCAGTCATGACATGTCTTTGCTCTCGGGGCTGGCAGACCGGGTAATGGTGATGTATGCCGGACAGATAGTTGAATCCGGATCAACCGCCTCGATTATCGAACAGCCAAATCATCCCTACACCCGGGCCCTGATGGGGGCCATTCCTGTGCCGGGACGTGAAAAGCTCGAGATATTGCGTGGGTTCCCTCCTAACCTTCTCGGTGAGTTTACCGGTTGTGCATTTGCACCCCGTTGCCCTTTGGCAAGGGATCACTGTGATCTTGAGCGACCAGAAGCGCGAGGACCCGAGCTGACCCATGCCCGTTGTCACTATCCGTTGCAAGAGGGGGCACATTCATGAGCACGACACTTCTTGAGCTTTGTGATGTATCACGGGTCTTTACCCGGAATGATGGCGCCTTCGACTCGCTGGCACGGCGGCTGGGGGTCGGACGGCCACTGGAAAATCTGGTGGCAGTTGATAACGTGTCGATGGTGGTGAACCGCGGCGAAACGGTTGGTATCGTCGGTGAGTCTGGTTGCGGCAAGTCGACCCTTGGCCGGGTTGCCGTGCAGCTTCTGGCCCCGTCATCCGGGAAAGTTCTGTTTGAAGGTAAAGATATAGCGACGCTACCTGTCGAAGAAGCGCGCCGTGCCAGGTTCAAATTACAGATGGTTTTCCAGAATCCCTATACCAGCCTGAACCCGCGAAGAAGAGTGGGGGAGACTGTCATTGAAGCCGCTGTCTCGCACGGACTTGTTGCCAAGGCAGATGCCCGAGATGCAGCAATCAAAGCAATGGGACGTGTCGGTCTGAAGCCTGATTTCATCGATCGTTTCCCGCATGCCTTGTCAGGTGGTCAGAGGCAGCGAGTCGGTATTGCCCGGGCACTGGCAGTTGATCCGGCCTGTGTTGTTTTTGATGAGGCGGTTGCGGCTCTGGATGTTTCCATCCAGGCACAGATCCTGGAGTTGTTGGTCGAGTTGCGACAAAACGCTTCCTTTGCATCTGTTTTCATCAGCCATGATCTCAATGTGGTGCGCTACATCGCTGACCGCGTTGTGATTCTCTATCTTGGCCGTGTGGTCGAAACTGCTTCTACAGCGACTTTGTTTGAAAAACCCCATCATCCCTATTCCCAGGCGTTGATGGCGGAAGCACCAGAGCTGAAAGCGCAAAAGAGAATTTTCACCCCAATTGTCGGGGAGCTGCCTTCGCCACTCTCTCCACCATCAGGCTGCCAGTTCCACCCCCGTTGTCCCCATGCCATGCCCCGTTGCAAGACAGAGCAACCGGCTCTGCGCCAATTGGGGGACGGACATTTTTCAGCCTGTCATCTCGACATGGGGCAAGCAGATGAGAAACACGCAAAATAAGATGAAGAACGGAAAGTCGTAAGGGATGCCTGGCTTGAGAAAGCCAATTGAAAAAAGTGCGGAGAAAAACCGCTCCGAGCATGAACCAGAAGGGAGCAAGACCATGATAACCAGAAAAAAATGTGTACTAGGAATGGCATTACTGGCGTTGCCAGGCTTGTTGTCATCAGCCTCAGCCGACACTCTTCGGCTTGCCTTGGCGGGTGAACACCAGTCCGTTGATCCGCATTTCTCGAGAACGTCGCCGAATCAAAATACAGCATCGAACATCTTTGAGACACTGGTGAGTGTCGATGAAAAAATGCAGATGGGTCCTTTGCTGGCGACATCCTGGGAAAATATCAATCCGACGACCTGGGAAATCGAGCTAAAGCAGGGTGTAACTTTCCATGATGGGAGCACGTTTGATGCAGCAGATGTGATCTCGTCAGTCGAAAGAATTCCAAATGTCGAGGATTCCCCTTCTTCCTTTATCAGCCTGGTATCCAGTATTGCCTCGATCGAAGCACTGAGTGATCACAAACTCAGGGTCACAACCAAGGCACCTGCCCCGGATTTCATGGAACAGATCGGTGGTGTTTATATTATTCCTTCCGAGCTGGGCGTGACCATCAAAAGTGCCGATTTTGACGCAGGCAAAGCTACCATTGGAACCGGCCCCTACAAGTTTGTTTCCTGGACGCCAAATGAAAGCCTGATACTGAAGGCGAATGAGCAATACTGGGGGGAAGTCCCGGGTTATTCGGACGTGGTAATTCGCTATATTCCGAATGCTGCTTCACGTGTTGCGACGTTGATGGCGGGTGATGTTGATGCAATTGATCAGGTGCCACCCTCGGATGTTGCTGTGGTCAAGGCCCGTGACGGGCTGGAGATCAGCAGTTCGATTTCGGGAAGGATGATCTATCTGCATCTGGATTCTGACCGGGATAAGACGCCTTTCATCAAGGGGATGGACGGGGCAGAAATCAGCAACCCGTTGCGAGACAAGCGCGTACGGAAAGCCCTGTCCTTGCTAATCGATCGAAACCGGATCGTTGAACATATCATGGATGGTCGGGCTGTACCGACAGGTCAAATGGTTCCGGAGAGCTTTATCGGTTACAACCCGGAGATCCCGACACCTGCCTATGATGTGGATGGGGCAAAAGCCCTGTTGGCTGAAGCTGGGTATCCGGATGGTTTTTCGCTGACCATCCACGGACCGAATGATCGTTACGTAAATGACGCCAAGGTTATTCAGGCACTTTCCCAGCTTTTTGCGCGTGGTGGGTTGAAAAGCTCTGTCGAGGCTATGCCGAAGAGCATTTATTTCAAGTCGGCATCGAAAAGAGAATTCAGCGTGTTTCTTGTCGGTTTTGGAACCACTTCCGGCAATTCAAGCCGTGGATTGGAACAGGTTCTTTCCAGCTATAACAAGGAAGCGGGGATTGGCACATTCAACCGTGGGCGTTTTTCGAACCCCGCTTTTGATGATGTGATGGCCCGGGCAACCGCAACTTTTGATGATGATGAGAAAGAGCAGCTGCTCAAAGAAGCCGCAACGATTGGGTTTGTTGAAGAGCAGGGAGTTCTCCCGCTCTACTTTGAAGAGCTGATCTGGGCCCATTCGAACAGAGTTGCGTATAAAAGCGGCCCCGTAGAACGGACTCTCGCAGCCGACTTCAGTCCGGTTCGCTGATCAGGGGATCTCCGCGACCCTGTCAGTGGGAGCATAGAGACGGGGACCACTTTGGCCCCCGTTCCTCCTGATAAAACTCTGTTCATCGGATATCCGATTTTTCAACTGGTTAATTTTACAGAAGGCTGTGTCGTGAGAAACCTTACTGCTGAGGCATTGTGATCCATGGAGCGTGATTCTTGTCCCCCGCATGCGATGCCATACGAATTCACCAGAATGGTGACAATGCGCGACGGTATCACTCTGGCAACAGATGTTTATCTGCCAGAGGAAAATTATTGCGGGCCAATCCTGATCGAACGGACCCCCTATAACCGCAGAGGTGTTTCCGGATCGGAAATTTGTCTGGAGAGCGGAGTTTCCCTGACACGTGTGGAATTGGCGCGGTGGTTTTGTGCCCGGGGATATGGTGTGGTGATGCAGGACGTCAGGGGACGTCATGGCTCGGAAGGAATCTTTTCCAAATATATAAATGAAGCCGATGATGGCTTTGATAGCTATGCCTGGATTGTTGAACAGCCCTGGTGTGATGGACGGATCTGTTCGATGGGGCTGTCTTATGGTGGACATACCCAGTTGGCAGCCGCCTGCGCCACTGCGCCGGGGCTTTCAGCGATGTTCCTCGATACAGGCGGGTTGTTGGATGCCTATGAACACTCGGTTCGTTACGGTGGGGCATTTGAATTAAAGCAGCTTACATGGGCGTTCAAACACGCTCGTCAACATGCTCTTGATCAAGGGGATGGGGAAGCTGTTACCTATCTTGAATCACTGGATTTAGCCGAGGAAGTACTGAAGGCGGATTGGCAGAGAGGGAAGTCCCCACTGGCTGTTGTACCAGAATACGAGGCCTATCTGCTTGATCTTTGGGAACAGGAAACGGCTCGACCTGAATGGTTGGGTGCCGCGACCTGTGCCGACCGTTGGATTGACCGGATTCCTGATGTTCCCGTGTTTTTGCTTGGCAGTTGGAATGACCCCTATGCCCAGTCAATGAATATCCTTTTCAAGGAAATGAGTCAGAGGTTTTCCTGCCCGGTCCAACTGTTGATGGGGCCCTGGCTTCATGGGCGGCGAAACCAAAGTCATGCTGGAGCAGCTGATTTCGGAGCAACGGCCTTGTTGAATAATCTGACAGGTAGAAGTTTTCCCGAGTTGCGTCTTGCCTGGTTTGATTTTGCTCTTGGAAAAACCGGACGCCCCTGGCAAAGCGAAAATGTCTATTTTGAAATGGGGGGGGGAGACTGGTCCAGAAGGCACAGTGGGCATCTGGATGTGTCAGGCCGCTGGCTTTCAAGCCCTACAGCTCTGACGGCACCGGAAGAACGGGTGTTTTATCCTGATGAAAAGGGTGTCTTGAAAACCCCTGTCGATCTTTCAATCACAGAGGTATCCTCCAGAGCATATTCTCTGACTGTGAGACCGGATAATCCCTTTCGATCCATTGGGGGGGCAATTACCTCTGGAGCGCCGATCATGGAAGGAGGCATGTTTCTCTATTCTGGAAAGGCTGATCCTGACTCGCCTTTCAATCGGCAGGATATTCTTGTGTTTGAAACGGCGCCACTAACCGAAGATCTTGTGATATCCGGTACAGCCTTTCTTGACTGTCAGGCTTGTTCCGATGCTCTGGATTTCGATCTGGCTGTCTTCCTTTTTGAAAAAAGAGATCTGGGGGAAAGCGGAGATTTTTCAGCGGTAAACATTACTGACGGCATTCAGCGGGCGCGCTTTGCGGATTCAGCAAGGAAAGGTCTTGCTTTGTCACCGGGTGAAAAGATCAATCTCCAGGTCAGGTTGATGACAACGGCTTATCGCCTGAAAAAGGGCTCCAAATTGTTACTGCTTCTTACAGGTGCAAATTTCCCGCGGTTTGATGTAAATACCGGTACCGGGCGGAGTATGCCAGCAGAAACAGGGGACTGGAAATCGGAAATAGGGACCACTCTTGCTGATATAAAGCTGAAAATTGAGACCAAGGAGGGAGTCCCCCTGTTCCATTTGTGAAAACAGGGCTGAAATGGTTATTGCTTGGTTTTTCTGTTTTATAGCGTCAGGCATATGGCTGTGCTGCCTTAAAAATTGCTGCTGGACTGGTAAGACATAGAATTTACCGACACAGAATTTACAGGTACTGGAATATTTCGATATTCATGATTAATAAACCACAAGGTCTTGTGCTATAGTTTGCTGAACAAGGAAGAATGAGGAGGGTCAGTAATGGTGTTTTCCTGTGATTTCAATACCGCTCTTTTCCAGAGTGATAGCGGTTCAGGAACTGAAACAACAGGCAATTTTCTGGGAACAGCAGGCGGCGCCGTCAAGGATGTTCTCGCTGACAAGGGGGGAGACATTCACACCATAGGTCCGGATCATACGGTCCAGGAAGTGGTTGAAATGCTCAATTCTTTCAAAATTGGCGCGCTGGTTGTCGCGGATGCGGAAAACCGCCCGATAGGCATTGTATCTGAACGTGATGTGGTCAAGGGAATTGGCGACGAAGGTGTCGCGTTGTTCCAGAAAAAAGCCAGTACTATTATGACGGCAGACCCGAGCTGTTGTAGCCCGGATGCCCGGATTCATGAGGTCATGCAGAAGATGACAGACGGGCGTTTTCGACATATGCCCGTGGTTGTGGACGGCAAACTCTGCGGGATGATCTCTATCGGGGATGTTGTCAGGAAGCGCTTGCAGGAGCTGGAGTACGAAAACCAGCAAATGATGGCTTTTATGGCAGGTTAACGATACCGATCTTTAATACGACTGCGCTGGGATTTCGTGGTCCCAGCGCAGAAGTGTGAAAGGTATTACCTGATCAAGTCAGATGACGTGATCAGGGTATGTTCCGGGTGTGAACCCAGATCAGGCCGCCTTCTTCAACTGGTGCCTGGGTTCCGTCGGGAGCAGGAAGGGTTTTTCCTGTATCAAGCAGGGCTGCAAAAACCCACCAGCCCGCTTTGGGCATGGCATAGTGAAAAACACCGTTTGCATCTGCCCGGAGCGTCTGGGTAATAAACGGGGTTGCCGGGGTTTTAACTTTCCCCTCTCCACGGTATTCGATCTCAATGATCGCATTCCCTTCGGGAGTTCCGTTTTTCATCACCTGTCCCGAGAAAATATTTCCGGTCCAGAGACCATAGGGGCGGCTCAGGGGCATGATCTCGACAGGGAGTCCGACTGGCGTTTCCCACCCGTTTTCCAGACCATAGGCATTCACGATCACCTTGGTGTGGTGGATGATCATGGTTTTCTCTTCTGCTTCCCAATAGGGGGTGGGGCTGGCGTAAAAAGTATAGTCTCCTGCCCGGCGAATACTGTAATCGGCAGTATAGCTTTGGGCTTTCCCTGGGTTTAAGGCCATGGGCAGGGTTTCGGCGACCAGCTGCCCGGTCAGATCCTGTTTTCCATCAACTGTTTGTACACCAAAGCGCTCGAGACGCTCGATATTCATCAAGGGACCGCCTTCCATGGGGTGGGTAAAGCGGATGTCAAAGGACAGCTGGCTTTCCCCGCTTTTGGTAACGAGGGCAGTTGATGGTACCAGTTCCAGAAAATGGGCGCTGGCTGGGGAAATGCTTCCCAAAAAACCTGCAAGTAACAGGATGGAGTGTCGTGGAAAAAACATGGTTCGCGCTCTGTCAAAAAGATTAATTAGAACGACAGGAACGCACTTTACCGGCGTCCCTGCCAAACGACAGGCACGCCACACGACGGAAGGTCCGCCCCAATGAAAGACCCCGTTCATCGGACTGGTGACGTTATGGCGGCAGGTTTCCTGACTGACAGTTTGACGGAACCGTTGGATAACCGAGATTCTGGTATCCGTGAGAACCAGCTGACTGAACACAGTTGCGGGGGCAGCTACGGCTGAAAGTCCCCTGATGGGCAGACTCCTCCGTATTCCCTTTTAATCACCGGGCTGAATTTATGCCCGGTCAACCGACACGGGCGCAGTTTGCTGGGGTAAAGGCCGGGGGTCAAGCGGATTTACCAAGTCCGGCTCTGGGCAGAGCGAGATGTGGTGTTGTATTCGGCTTCTATAGAATACCGCGTGTTGTTTTGCTGTCGGCGAGCAGGGCACGGGTCTGTATGGAGGCAAGATCTCTCGCCCAGGAATCTTTGGCGTTGGGAAAAAGACTGTAGAAACCGATATAGCCAGCATAGTCGATCACTGCATAATTTCTGGCGGCTTCGGGTGTCAGGTCGGAAGCGCGTTCATACATACTTGCCATGAGATCCAGGCGTATATTGTCGACCTTTTCTACAGAGCCGCGAACTGCTGGATCGGATTGGGCCCAGGTCCGCATAGCGATGTCAGCGGCAAAATCTTTCTCGAAGGCCAGGGTAAAGAGCATCTCATATTGCGCTTCGGGATCTTCCACGTCTTTCACAGCTTCGAAGAGATCGCTGGTATAGTCTTTTTCCCAAAAGGCGAGAAGGGACAGCTTGAATGCTTCCAGATCTTTGAAGTGGTGATAAAAACTTCCTTTTGTCAGCTTCATTTCCTTGCAGAGACGTGCAATGGTCAAGGCCCAGGGGCCTTCCTGTGCAAGGAGGGTCAAAGCTGTTGCAAGCCAGCTCAGGCTGCTGGCGGAGGGGAGAGCGGGTGTCATTTATCGAGGTCACTATTCTGAAAAAAAAGCATACCGGGTAGTATGGTTATTTTTGATAATTTTCCAAGAACTCCTTGTTGAAGCTTGCCACTTTTTTCCTGTCCGCATAGACTGCGCCGCATGCATGGTTCCCCAAGGGTGAAGCCGCCCGGGGATTAAAAGGGAACACGGAGGAGTCTGCCCATCAGGGGACTCTAAGCTGTGGCTGCCCCCGCAACTGTAAACGGTGAGCTCTCGTCAGCGACGACCACTGGCCATAGGCCGGGAAGGTTTGATGATTGAGCATTGACCCGCGAGCCAGGAGACCTGCCAGCATAACGTCACGAAACCGAAGGGCGGGGAGCACCATCGGGACGGACATCCGTTTGTGGCGTGCCTTTGAGCCGAGTTGTCGAAACAGAATCTTCCGGAAGGATCCGGTGGTTCTGTGGATGGCGGGATGTCTTTCGTGGCCACCCTTCATCCTGCGACTCAATCAGGAACGTTGCCGCCAGCCTACACAGAGCTGCTGGGGGCTAAAGGGTATGAAACGAGATGAACAAGGTTTTCTTTGCCGGACTTCTGCTTGCCGGAACGACTATTCTAACGTCTGCTGCGCAGGCACACTTCCAACTGCTTTTTACCCCTGAGACTATGCTGGAAAAAGGCGGTGCGGTTACTCTGAAAATGCCCTTTACTCATCCGGCGGATTCCGGACATGTGATGGAAATGGGAAATCCGCTTGAATTTTACTCGATCCACAAGGGTAAAAAGACGGATCTGCTTGGCGATCTGAAGGAAATCACCTGGACCAGTAGTGAAAACACGGGAAAAGCCTTTGAGGCAGAACTCAAGCTCCGCGGACTTGGTGACAGTGTGTTTATTTTGGTGCCGTCCCCCTATTATGAAGCCAGCGAAGATGTCTATATCCAGCAACTGACAAAGTCCTATATCAATGTTGGAGATCTTCCGACTGACTGGGACGGTGAACAGGGCCTGAAAACGGAAATCCGCCCGCTTGGTAAGCCTTATAACGTTATCGCGGGCGGAACTTTTTCCGGTGTTGTTCTGTCCGAGGGCAAGCCAGTACCTTTTGCTGAAATTGAGATTGAATACATGAACTTTCCGGCGGAGCCGGAGAGAAACCGTTTCTCTGAAACTGCTCTGATTTCATCACCAGCTCATGCACTGCGTGCTGATGCTTCCGGAACCTTTACCTTTGGTGTGCCCAAAGCAGGGTTCTGGGGCTTTGCTGCGTTAGGTGCGGGACCGGACAAGGAATATGAAGGTAAAGAGCTGTCACAGGATGCGGTGATCTGGATCCAGGCCCGGGATATTGACTAGAAAGAGAGTGCGCTATGCATATTGTTGATGGT
The DNA here is from genome assembly GCF_000374005.1 of Kiloniella laminariae DSM 19542. GTDB lineage: Bacteria > Pseudomonadota > Alphaproteobacteria > Kiloniellales > Kiloniellaceae > Kiloniella > Kiloniella laminariae. The sequence goes on from NZ_KB893134.1 coordinate 569,594, forward strand.
GCCCTTTCAAATCCTGTGCTGATTGGAGGCGGTCTTTTGGCTGCCTCCGGCGTTGCTTACAGCCTTAAGAAACTTGAACCGGAAGACTTGCCACGTGTTGGGGTTCTCTCTGCCGTATTTTTTGTGGCGTCGCTGATTCACGTCCCCCTTGGTTTTTCTTCCGTTCATTTGATCCTGAACGGCTTGCTCGGGATTATTCTGGGTTGGGCTGCGTTCCCGGCTCTGGCTGTAGCCCTTTTGCTTCAGGCAGTGTTTTTCGGTTTTGGCGGACTTACGGTTCTTGGGGTGAACGCGGTGAACATCGCTTTCCCCGCCGTGTTGGTATATTACCTCTGCCGCTGGGGGCTTTCAGCTGAAAAGCACTTACTTGCAAAGCGGGTTGCCGATGGTCTTTTTGGTGTGTTTTTCCTGCTCACGATCTGGGCGGGTTTCGCACTTTACCAGCTATACCAGATTGAAGGGGGCAGCTGGAGTGTAACGGTTAACAGCGTTTCTCTGATCCTGTTTGCTGTTGTGATGGCCTATGGGTATTTCCTCTATCGGCGTGGAACCTTGTCCGTGGCAGGCTTCTGGGGGTTCCTTGGTGGTTCCTTGTCGATTTTCCTGACGGCAGTCATGGTGGCGATCTCTCTTGCCCTGTCGGGGGAAGAGTTTGGTAAAGCAGCCGAATTTGTCATTGTTGCCCATTTTCCTGTCATGGCTGTTGAGGGGCTTTTGACAGCCGCAACAATTCAATTGATCACCAAAGTCAAACCGGAGCTGTTACATGCCGTTCGATAAAACAAAGTTGCCTGGTTTGTGCCTTGCCCTTCTTCTGGGGGTAACCACTGCCACTTCCGCCTGGGCGCACAAGATTATTTCTGCTGCCTACCCTGATGGTGACAAGATCGAGGGTGAAATCGGCTTTTCAAACGGGGATATGGCTGGAGATGTTCTGGTCGTTGTCAGCGATGCTGATGGCAACAAGCTGGGAGAGACAACTACAGACGAAGATGGTTTTTTCACCTTTATTGCCACCGCAAGAGTAGATCATCATTTTCGGGCTGACCTGAGCGCCGGGCATATTGCGAGTTTTGTTGTCACTGCGGATGAACTCCCCGAGACACTGAATGGGGCCGATGGGACAGCGAAGCAAGTTGCTGTCGCGGACGCCGGTGATTCTGCGGCTGCAGGTATGGCTCCGACATCCCCTGCTGTTGCATCGGGAACGATCATGGATGAGGAACTGCTCAAAAGTGTTGTTGGCAAGGAAGTGAGCAAGTTGCGCAAGGAACTCGCGCTTTTTAAAGAAGAACGCCGCTTTCAGGACATCCTGGGGGGGATCGGGTATATCCTCGGCATCTTCGGTATTGCATCTTTTCTGCTCGGTCGGCGCAAGCCTGTGAAGGATCAATAAAATGACGCAGGTACTCGGGGAAGTTTCCAGATCCTGGACACTGGACAAGAAACAACAGACGCAGGAGGCCTTCCTTCAGAGTCTTGATCCCCGGGTGCGTCTGCTTGTCTGTGTTCTCTTCTCCTGTGTGGTTTCTGCTTTACACGATATGACGGCGCTGACTCTTGCTCTTGGAATTGGTCTCGGATTATCGCTCTTTGCCCGACTGCCGATCTGGACAACCGTGCGCAAAGTTGTGGTGGTTGATTCTTTTATTCTGGTGCTGGTATTGACGCTGCCCTTTACCATGCCGGGAGAAGTGATTTTTTCTTTCTGGGGCTGGGAAGCAAGCAGGGAAGGGGTGTTCAGGGCAGCAGAAGTCGGCCTGAAAGCAAATGCCATTCTTTTTTCCCTGATGGCCCTGATCGGGATCATGGAGCCCTCGGTACTGGGGCATGCGCTTTATCGTTTAAAGGTTCCGATCAAGCTGGTTCACCTTTTTCTTTTCACGGTGCGCTACATCGATGTGTTCTACAAGGAATACAAAACCATGCGTATGGCGATGAAAGCCAGGGGTTTTGTCCCCCGTACGGATCTGCATACCTTGCGCTCCATCGGATATCTTGTCGGGATGATGCTGGTGCGGAGCCTGGAGCGCTCGGACAGGATCATGGAGGCCATGAAATGCCGGGGATTCGATGGTCGCTTCTATATTCTTGATACAATGAAATCAGGTCAGCGTGATCGGGTATTTGCAGCTGTGGCAGCTGTGGCACTATTAGGGCTTCTGGCCGTGGGATATCTTTAATGTCGTTGCCTCTGATCACATTACGGGATTTGCATTTTTCCTATGCGGGGGGACTGGAGGTTCTCAAGGGGGTGGACTTTGCGTTGCACCCTGGAGAAAGAGTTGCACTGACAGGCAGCAATGGTGCAGGGAAAAGCACCCTGCTGCGGTTGATTAACGGGTTGGAAAAACCGGATCAGGGGCAGATTGAAGCCTTTGGAGCTTTGCGCCAGCAGGAGAAGGATTTTCGAGAGGTGCGTATCCGGGCCGGGCTGGTGTTCCAGGACCCGGACGATCAGTTGTTCTGCCCTACTGTGGCGGAAGACCTTGCCTTCGGTCCTCTGAATCTTGGCAAGTCGCATCAGGAAGTAATGGAGATTGTTGGCCGGACCCTTTCGTTGCTGCATCTGGAAGATCTGGCCCACCGGATCACCCATAAACTCTCTGGCGGACAGAAGCGCCTGGTTGCTCTGGCAACGGTGATGGCTCTGGAGCCGGATGTTCTGCTGCTTGATGAGCCAACCAATGATCTTGATCGGGGAACCAAGCAACGCCTGATTACGATTTTGACTGAATTGCCTTTGGCCATGATTATTGTGTCGCACAACCATCATTTCCTGAACCGGGTGGCAACCCGGCAGGTGGAGCTTTCCGAAGGCCGGCTTTTTGAGGCGACCGGGGAAGAGGTTCTTGCCCGGGAAGGCTGAGTTTCAAAACCGCCTTTTTTCTGCCTCTCAAGTGCCTTTTTGTCTTGCGATCTTTCTGGGTGAAAGGGTCGGAATCTTCTCTTTATTCCTTGATGGCATAGAAAGTTGAAGTGTTATGTAAAACACGAGGGCAACCGAAGTTTGATCTGGCTTAATAGTTCCAGATAAAAATATTCAATGGGCTCAATGTTCTAATTAACTTTTAACTTATTATGGCCTAGGATAAGGAAAGCTTCCCGGAGACCTACCTGTAAGTAGAGAAAGGCAGTCCGTTGTCTGCGGCGTCCTCAATTTTTCGTACCCTGTTAAAAGTTCCACAAGCATTTGTTTCCATTCTGATATTGTCGTTGTTTTCGAGCCTGTCCTTGGCCCAGGAGACACCAATTTTCCGGATTGGTACGGGGGCGACGGTTGGGAACTACTTTCCGATTGGTGGTATAATTGCCAATTCCATCAGTAAACCGATCGGGTCGAGGGACTGTGACAAGGGCGGCAACTGCGGTGTTCGTGGACTCCTGTCCAACAGCGTGGCAACCGAGGGTTCTGTCGCCAATATAAACGGGATTGCGGATGGGTTGCTTGAAGGCGGGTTTGCACAGGCTGATGTTGTCTACTGGGCTTTGAAGGGCGAGCATATCTTTCGGACCCGGGGCGCTGTTGGCAATATCCGAAGTATTGCCAATCTTTATCCTGAGGCCATGCATCTGGTTATCAGTAATACCAGCGGTATTCGATCAATCGAAGATCTCCATGACAGGAAGGTTTCCCTTGGGCCTGTCGGATCCGGATCAAATGCCGGTGCCCAGTTGCTGCTGGAAACCAGGGGGGTCCGGATTGCAAAAGAGAACCTTTCATATCTGAACGATAGTGAAGCTTACGAAGCAATGCTCCAGGGTGATATTGATGCCTTTTTTACCATCGCGGGAATTCCTGCCCGGCTGGTCAAGGCGCTGGCCGATCAAAGTCGTATTACCCTCTTGGCTTTGAGCGAGGTGGACCTTGATGTGCTGCAGGAGATTTACCCATTCTTTTCAGCAGGAGTCATCGAGGTCGGCACCTATCGCAATGTTCCCAACACTCCTGCTTTGCTGGTTCCGGCACAGTTTCTGGTGCGGGAAGACCTGGATGAGGAACTGGTCTACGGCATTACCAAAGCGCTGTGGCATGAGAGCACTCAGAAAAAACTTAGATCTGGTCATGAGCTGGGGCATATGATTATGATCGAAAAAGCCCTCGATGGCCTGATAATGCCTTTGCATCCCGGGGCCGAACGTTTTTATCGCGAAATCGGGATGATTGCGGATCAAAGTGTCGCAGAAGAAGAAACAGACGCATTGGAAGGAGAGGCAGAGGTGCTGAAGGTGCAAGATGACGCGCCAGCGGCAGAGGTTCCTCCTGCAGAATAATACTTCTGAATATCATCATTCTTACTGGCCGCTGGCGGTCTTTCCTTTGAGAGTACAGCTGTTAGTCTGTAGTCCTCAGTCTTGGCGATCACCAAGACCGAGATGACCTTTTGTCACGTCTATCCGGGTGCATTTTCCTATTCACGGAGAACCATCTGACATAAACTGGCTTTGTTTTTTATAATGTTTTTATCTATCCCGCTATTTATCCCTCACCAGACAGACCGAGAAGGTTCGTAATGAGTTTCCAGCTGATCGATAGTTCTGACAAGCAGACTGTATCTCTTTATTTTATCAACAAAGCCGCTCTTGAAGGTAAGCTCGCGGAAAAGGGACAGGTGGGTTCCTGGCTTGGCGCGTGCAAATTTTCTGCAGAAGAAGGATCTTTCTGCCTTGTGCCTAACGCTGCAGGGCAGATCGAGTGTGTTTTTATCGGCCTTGGGGATGAGGAAAATCCCGGTATCTGGACACTCGCGGGGTTGAGTGAAAGCCTGCCAGCCGGGTCATACAAAATTGCAGATGAACTCGCTTCGGAACAGGCCAGCGCTATCGCGTTGGGCTGGGCATTGGGAAGCTATCGTTTCACTCGTTACAAGGAAAATACCCGTGAGCAGGCCACGCTGGTCTGGCCGGAAAGGGCGGATCGTACAGTAGTATTATCCCTTGCAGCTGGCGCACAACTCACCCGGGATCTGATCAACACACCAAGTAACGACATGGGGCCAGAGGAACTGGCAACGGCAGCTTCGCAGCTGGCGGGTGAATACGAAGCCGGGTGTAATGTCATTGTCGGTGAGGATCTCCTGAGCGCCAATTATCCGGCCATTTATACCGTCGGTATGGCTTCGGATCGGGCACCAAGACTGATTGATCTGCGCTGGGGCGACAAGGGCCCCAAGATTACACTGGTTGGCAAAGGGGTCTGTTTTGATACCGGTGGGCTGGATCTGAAACCTGCCGCGGGCATGCTGTTGATGAAAAAGGATATGGGAGGGGCAGCCCATGTTCTGGGACTGGCGGCTGCAATCATGCAGAGCAACCTGCCCTGCCAGCTGCGGGTCCTTATACCTGCTGTGGAAAATTCCGTGTCAGGAAACGCCTTCCGTCCTTCAGACGTGATCAAGACACGCAAGGGTTTGACAGTGGAAATTGGCAATACTGATGCAGAGGGACGTCTGGTTCTCTGCGACGCACTTGCCGAAGCAGATCGTACCAAACCTGATCTTATTCTGGATTTTGCCACCTTGACCGGGGCTGCCCGGGTTGCGCTTGGCACTGATCTTGGTGCGATGTTCTGTAATGATGATGATCTGGCAGAGAAGCTCCGCAGACATTCTGTAGAGCAGGGCGATGAAGTCTGGCGCCTGCCTCTACATAAGCCCTATCGTAAATTGCTCGACAGCAAAATTGCTGATCTGAACAATGTCTCAGGTGGGCCCTATGCGGGGGCAATCACCGCGGCGCTCTATCTCTCAGAGTTTGTTGAGAAAGAAACTCCCTGGGCGCATTTTGATATCATGGCCTATAATATGTCTGCCCGACCTGGCCGACCTGAAGGTGGGGAGGCCATTGGTTTGAGAGCTGTTTATGCCATGATCAAAGAGATGGTCAGCTAGACCCCTGATATTTCTGCAGCTCTGGATTGTCGACAGAGATTGGGAAAATTCTCTTATCTTGTGATAGTCTCAATCTGGATGTGGTTATTGAAATGCCAAAACTAAAAATGGAGTATGGCAATGTTTGAAAAGATCCTGTGTGCCGTTGATGGTTCCGCCCATAGCATGCGCGCTGTTGAAAAAGCAGCCGCTCTGGCTGTCAAGTTCGAGGGTGAAATCATTTTCCTGACTGTCGCCAAGGCCGTAAAAATGAACGAAGGCCTGCGTCGTTTCATGGAAGTTGAGCATATCTCCGGCCAGGATGCCCAATATGTTCTTGATTCCTTCAGTCAGGAAGTGCTGGCAGAGGCCAAGGGAATTGCGAAAAAAGCAGGGGTCAAGAAAATCAAAACCGAAGTGAAAATCGGTCAGCCTGCGCGCTCCATTGTTGAGTATGCTGATGGCAACAAAGTTGATGTCATCGTCATGGGAAGTCGTGGCCATGGGGATCTGGAAGCCCTGTTGCTTGGTTCTGTTTCTCATAAAGTGGCGAGCCTGAGCAAGGTAACCTGCGTTACTGTTCGCTAAACCAAAGTTTGACTTGAGCTGTCCTCTGGTTTCGTTCTAGAATCATTACGAATGCGAAACATTCGGAGCGAACAATGGATATTGCGGCCAAGCAAGCGCTTGAATTATGGCGGGGTGTGATGGTTCTGGCTCTGCAGAGAGACTTGCCAGACCTCACCTCACGTCAGTTTACCTTGTTGCTGCACGTCTATCTGAAGGATCAGGCCCATACGGTTCGGGGGCTGGCTGAAGAGTTGAACATGTCCAAACCTGCGGTAACCCGGGCACTTGATCGCTTGGGCGGTCTGGATTTTGTCCGTCGTAAAACTGATGACAGGGATCGTCGCTCCATTCTGGTGCAGCGCACGGTTAAAGGATCTGTTTTTCTGAGAGAGTTTGGCGACATGGTGGAGATCTATGCCGCCGAGGTTTCAGGCTAGATCCGAATGCTGCGCTGCCGAGATTTGATGATCCGGTTGGCGGAAGAACCTCAATAACCGCGTTTCATATCCACACTGTTTAGCAGTTTCTCGCCCTTTTTATGCCTTTTGATCCCCTCGGCAATAATCCGTGATCCCGAAACCGGTTGGGTGAAACTGGCGGCATGGGGTGTGACGGTTATTTTGGGGTGGTTCCAGAAAGGATGGTCCTGATCGAGCGGCTCATGGCGGTAGACATCGAGGGTAGCCTCGGATAACTGGCCATCGTCAAGTGCAGCAACCAGATCTTCCTCGACCATATGCTTGCCACGGGCCGCATTGATGATGCTGGCCCCTTTGGGAAGCTGGTTGAACAGCTCACGGTTGAGAATATTGGTGGTCTCTTCGGTCAGCGGCAGGAGGCAGACAAGGATTTCTGTGTTTTTAAGAAACGCGGGAAGCTGCTCTTTTCCTGCGAAAGTCTTGATCCCCGGACGTTCCCGCCTGCTCCGGCTCCAGCCGGAAACATCAAAACCCAAATAGCTCAGCTTTTCAGCTGCATCTGATCCAAGCACACCCATACCCATTATACCAACCCGGCGATCCCAGGCGGCCGGGGGAATATGAGGCAGCCATTCTTTCTTTGCCTGCTGTTGTTGATAGACCCGCATGCCCTTGTGGTGATTAAGCACATTCATCACCACATACTCGGTCATGCCCGAGGTCAGAGCCGGATCAACCATACGAATGACGGGGATCTGGAGGGGGAGTTCAGGGTCGGAGGCAAGATGGTCTATTCCAGCGCCGATGGAAAAGATCACCTTGAGATTGGGCAGAGTTTTAAGTAATCCCGCTGGTGGCTGCCAGACCAGGGCATATTCGATATCTTCCGGGTTACCGATCTCGGGCAGGAGCCGCAGGTCCAGGTCAGGTATCTCGCGTTCGAGATGCTCTCGCCAGGAGGTGATACGATCCAGATCGGAAATGAAAAGCAATGCCATTAGTTCAGCCTGAACAGGAAGAAGACCAAATCAGTTTAGGGGATCAGACAGAGATCATGCAACTGTAACAGGGGTTTATTTTAAAGATGAATTCTGGTTGTCTTGCGAGATGTTAACTGCTTACAGCCTCAAGATGAACGGTTTTCAGGTCAAAGGCTGCCTTGATCAGTGCCTGGGTATAGGGCGTTTGCGGATGGTCAAATATCTGCTGTGCGGTACCGATTTCGACAGCTTGCCCATCGCGCATGACAATAACATCATCAGCCAGGGTACGAACGACCTTGAGGTCGTGGCTGATAAACAGATAGGTCAGGTTGTGGGTTTTCTGCAAGGCCCGGAGCAGGTCGACAATCTGGGCCTGAACTGACATATCGAGCGCGGATGTTGGTTCGTCCAGTACCAGAAAGCTGGGCTTGAGCACCATGGCCCGGGCAATGGCGATGCGCTGTCGTTGCCCACCGGAGAACTCATGAGGGTAGCGATGGCGGCTTTCGGGGTCGAGACCAACTTCGCGCAGTGCCTCGATAATCATCACTTCCCGGTTGCTTTTGTTCCCGCCGAGTCCGTGAACCTTGAGCCCTTCTTCAATAATCTGTCCAACAGAGAGGCGAGGGCTGAGAGAACCATAGGGGTCCTGAAAGACAATCTGCATTTCCTGGCGGAGCGCGCGGAGTCTGCCGCCGCTGATACCGTTGATAGTCTTGCCGTTGAACCTGATGTCACCCCGGCTGGAGATCAGACGCAACAGGGCGAGACCAAGAGTTGTTTTTCCCGAGCCGGACTCCCCGACAATTCCGATGGTGTGTCCCTGCCTGATTTTCAAAGAGATCCCGTCGACGGCTTTGATATGGTCTACGGTACGGCGAAGTACGCCGCGTTTTATCGGGAAATAGACCCGGATATTCTCACAAGCCATAATTTCTGGTGCATCTGGATCAGCAGAGGAAGGGTTCCCCTTTGGCTCTGCGGCAAGCAGATGTTTGGTATAGGGATGCTGGGCCTGGGTGAAAATGGTTTCCGGATCGCCCTTTTCGACAATCTGCCCCTTGGTCATGACACAGACATAGTCCGCCATCTTGCGGACAATGCCCAGATCGTGGGTGATCAGCAGGATCGACATACCGAGTTTTTTCTGCAGGTCTTTGAGCAGATCCAGAATCTGGGCCTGAATGGTGACGTCGAGGGCCGTTGTCGGTTCGTCCGCTATCAGAAGATCGGGCTCGTTTGCCAGTGCCATGGCAATCATCACCCGCTGGCGCTGTCCACCCGAGAGTTCGTGGGGGTAAGAGCGAAGTCGCTTTTCGGGAGCTTTGATCCCCACTAGGGTTAAAAGCTCGAGAGTCCGCTTGCGGGCTGCTTTGGCGTCCAGTCCCTTGTGGAGCAGCAGCACTTCGTTGATCTGTTTCTCTACCGTATGTAGAGGATTGAGCGATGTCATGGGTTCCTGAAAGATGATCGAGATCTTGTTGCCGCGGATATCGCGCAAGACCTTCTCATCAGCACCGATCAGTTCGGTTCCACGAAACTTGACCGAGCTGCCCTGGGGGTGATGTGCCAGGGGATAGGGCAGGAGTTGGAGGATGGAAAGTGCGCTCACTGACTTACCCGAACCGGATTCTCCCACCAGAGCGACAGTCTGTCCTTCCTTTATCTGATAGGTAATGCCTGCTACCGCATCGACGGTTCCACCTTCACCACGAAACTGGGTGGAAAGGCTGGTGATATCCAGCAGCGGTGTTTCTTCCTGTGCCGAGTGATCGACCAAGACTGTCATGATCGACCTCCATCAAAGAGTTTTCGGGGATCAAAGGCATCGCGTACCGCCTCGCCAATGAAGACCAGCAGGCTGAGCATGACCGCCAGAGAAATAAAGGCTGTTGCGCCCAGCCAGGGCGCCTGAAGGTTCGCTTTGCCCTGGGCAAGCAGCTCACCCAGGGAGGCGGAGCCAACAGGGAGTCCAAGCCCGAGAAAATCCAGAGACGTCAGGGCGGTGATGGAAGCCGTGAGGGTAAAGGGCAGGAAGGTCAGGGTTGCGACCATGGCATTTGGCAGCACATGGCGATACATGATCACAAAATCACTGACACCAAGAGCTTTGGCAGAGCGGATATAATCAAAATTGCGCACCTTGAGAAACTCGGCCCGCACCACACCAACAAAGCCGATCCAGCTGAAGAGCATCAGGATGCCCAGAAGAGTCCAGAAACTGGGAACCAGTACAGAGCTGACGATAATCAGGATGTAAAGTGTCGGTAGTCCACCCCAGATTTCAATAAACCGCTGGGCAATCAGATCCAGCTTGCCACCAAAATAGCCCTGTATTGCTCCGGCTGTAACACCAACAACGGCACTGATTGCAGTTAAGAGCAGGCCAAAAATAATTGATACCCTCATCCCGTAGATCAGGCGGGCAACCACATCTCTGGCCTGGTCATCTGTCCCGAGCCAGTGATCAAGATCCGGGGGTGTTGGAGCAGGGGCAGGCAGATCATAGGCAACAGTCTGGTAATTGTAGCGGATAGGAGGCCAGACCATCCAGCCTCTGTCTGTTATCAATTTGTCAACAAAGGGATCTCGGTAGTTAGCTTCGGTTTTAAACTCTCCGCCAAAGGTGGTTTCCGGCAGGGCCTGGACGATCGGAAAATAGGGTTTGTTATCGTAAACAATGAGAATTGGCTTGTCGTTGGCGAGAATTTCAGCGAGCAGGCTCAGGCCGAACAGGAGAATAAAGATCCAGAAGGACCAGTAACCCCGGCGGTTTTTTGTAAAGTTCTTCAGCCGTTTTTTGCCCATGGGGCCGGTTTCCATGCCGAGGAAGGTTGTGTGGTCGGATAGCATCTTCAGACCTCCCGGCTTTCGAAATCAATCCGGGGATCAACCAGCATGTAGGTCACGTCCCCAACGATGTTCATCAACAGCCCCACCAGGGTAAAAAAGTATAGCGTTCCGAACATAATGGGATAGTCCCGGTTAAAGACAGCCTCGAAGCCAAGTTTGCCCAGACCATCAAGCGAGAAGATCACCTCGATCAGCACTGACCCGGTAAAGAGAACACCGATAAAACTGGCGGGAAAAGCTGCGATCACAATCAGCATGGCGTTGCGGAAAACATGGCCATAGAGGATACGTTTTTCTGTCAGTCCCTTTGCTCTGGCTGTAACCACGTATTGCTGTCCGATCTGGTCGAGAAACGAGTTTTTGGTCAGCATGGTCAGACTGGCAAAACCGCCGACAACCATTGCGGTAACCGGCAAAATGATGTGCTGAAGATAATCCAGCACTTTTTCCAGCGGGGGAAGGTCGTTCCAGTTTTCCGAGGTCAGGCCACTGAGAGGAAGAATGGTGAGATAGCTGCCGCCGGCAAAAAGAACCAGCAGCAACACGGCAAAGATAAAGCCGGGAATGGCATAGCCGACAATGACAATACTGCTGGTCCAGATATCAAAAGACGATCCGTCCCGAACCGCTTTGCGGATACCGAGGGGGATCGAAATCAAATATACAAGCAGGGTGGTCCAGAGGCCCAGCGAGATCGAAACGGGCATTTTGTCCAGGACGAGATCAACTACTTTTCGATCCCTGAAAAAGCTCTCGCCAAAATCAAAGGTAAGATAGTTCCCCATCATGATCAGAAACTGTTCATGCAGCGGTTTGTCGAGGCCAAACTGGGCTTCAAGTTCTTTTATAAGGTCCGGGTCCAGGCCTTGTGCGCCCTTGTAGCGACTGTTGGTTGATACCTGGCTTCCGACGGAACTTCCGAGATCATCCCTGTTTTGAGTGATCCTTTCGGAAATTTCCGATCCCTGACCGCTGAGTTTTGACAGCACCTGTTCCACCGGGCCACCAGGGGCGAGCTGGATGATGGCAAAGTTGATAATCATGATACCCAGCAGCGTAGGGATCATCAGGAGCAGGCGGCGGATGATATAAGCCAGCATATCTTAGTTCTCCTCTACCCTGTTGCGCCGTCTGCGTCGCGCCAGCAGGAGCAACAGCAGCAGAGTTGCCGTCAAGGCATAGGGACGCCAGTTATCCTTCTGGAAAAAGGCTTCCGGATCGGTGAAAAGCTGAAAGGTGAAAAAACCCCGTACTTTTTCTGGTGGCAGTCCGAGCTCTTCCAGTCCGGCAAGGAAAGCATCAATAATTGCGGGGTTGAAGAGTGGTTCGCTGATGGTTTCTGGCGCGGCAGTTTCTGTTCCGTCCTTGTTATCTTCTGACAGACGGTTCCTGGCCATGTTTGTCGCAAGGGCTTCGGCTTTTTCCTGATCAAACCACCAGTAGGCTGTGCTGGTGCCGCGCCAGGGAGTGATCTCGGGGCGGGAGAACTTGTCCCAATAGAGTACACGGTCATCTTCGGTATGAAACTGGGGGATGACATAAAATCCCCAAAGCAAAGCACGATCCAGTGCTCTGACACTGGCGACCAGATCCTCACGATCTTTGGCACTTACAACGCGCTCGACCAGCGCATCTATGGCAGGGTCGTGGATGCCGGAAAAATTGCCACTGCCCTTGCGATCTGCTGTTTCACTGGTCCAGAAACCCCGCTGCTCGGTGCCGGGCGAAATACTTGCGGAAAGCTTTATAATGACAATATCAAAATCAAAATCGCTGATCCGGTTATAATATTGAGACTGGTCCACCAGTCGTGTGCGAACATCAATCCCAAGCTGTCGCAGGTTGTTGACGAAAGGGAGAACTGTTCGCTCCATACCTTTTGAAGCCAGCAGCATTTCGAAGGTCATCTGCTCGCCAGTCTGGGCGTTAACCAGCTTGAGATCTCGGACAATCCACCCGGCTTCTTCCAGAAGGATAAAGGCCTTGCGAAAGTTGTCACGGGGCCAGCCCATGCCGTCAGTTGTGGGGATGGTAAAGGGGTCGGTAAAAAGACGCTCGGGAAGCTGGTCTTTGTATTGTTCAAGAATTTCCAGTTCTCTGCCTTCGGGAAGACCTGTCGAAGCGAGCACGGAATTGCCAAAAAAATTGGTGGATCGGGTCAAAAGTCCAAAGGAAAGTGCTTTGTTACTCCATTCGAAGTCATAAACATACCCCAGGGCTTCGCGCACTTTAGGGTCTTTGAAAATCTCGCGGCGGGTATTGAGAAAAAACCCCTGAATGCCCTGTGGTCTCTTGTGCGGAATGGATTCCTTTTTCAGCCAGCCTTTTGCAATGGCCGGGACATCGTAATCCTGAGCCCAGGCACTGGAAGAACGCTCGTTTCTATAGTCAATCTCGCCTGACTTGATCGCCAGTTTGATGACGTCATCATCCTGATAATAGGTTGTCCGGATACTATCGAAATTGTCCTGTCCCCTGTTCACGGGCAAATCCTTGCCCCAGTAATCTTTTACCCGTTCCTGTATGACGTAGCGTCCCGCCTCAAAATCCTTGATTCGGTAAGGGCCGCTTTGTAGGGGGGGCTCCAGGGTGCTCTTGGCAAAATCCCGGCTTTCCCAATAATGCTTGGCAAGTATGGGCAGGGAACCTGCTGTGATCGGGAACTCTCTGTTGCCGATTTCTGCAGAGTAGAACCTAACCTGACGATCTCCAACTTTCTCGACGCTTTTGATAATGGCAAAAGCATTTTGAACATAGGGATCTGCCTTGGTGGAGATCGTCTCCAGCGAGAAAATCACATCCTCGACAGTGATGGGTTGTCCGTCGTGCCAGCGGGCTTCGGGGCGGAGCGTGAAGGTCACCCATGCACGGTTTTCCGGCCATTCAAGCGACTCTGCAATCAGACCGTATTCGCTGGCTGCTTCATCAGCACTGGCAGCTAATAGTGCTTCAGGCTGGAAACCGGGTCCGGCAACGCCTTTGATGATATAGGGGTTGAAGCTGTCGAATGTTCCCTCGCTGGCAAGACGCAGTTCTCCCCCTTTGGGGGCAGCGGGATTGACGTAGTTAAAATGAGTGAAGTCCGCGGGGTAACCGGGCTCCCCATGAATGGCTATTCCATGAGATTTTTGAGTTGTTTCGGCCAAAGCAGACAGCGGCAGAAATGCGCTAAGGACAAAGCTGACCAGAATGAAACTACGCATCTTCTCGACAAAACCCCCGGAGTCTTTAAAGGGACAAGGAATAGATCCCCAGCTGAGCCAGTTTGAGGGCTTTTGCTAAGACGGGCAAGAGCTGGATTCCTCTCTGGTCAGCAGAAAGAGCAGTCTCGCAGTCTTGTGATGAAAAATGGTTAATAAAATCGGATCAGCTGTTAAATAGTTCGAGGACTTCTTGGTGTAATCTGTGATCACCCGAGGTAATGACCTTGCCGTCGGAATGCATGCCCAGAGGTTTTCCCTCCCAGTCACTCATGATGCCACCTGCACCTGTAAGTATGGGAACCTGGGCCAGATAGTCGTAGACGCCCATACCTGCTTCGATGGTCAGATCAATGGAGCCGCTGGCGACCAGGCCATAGTTATAACAGTCGCCACCAAAGAGGTTCATTTTTGCCCTGGCTCTTGCAGCGTCGTACTTGGGAAACTGATCCGGCTTGAACAGTAGGGGAGAGGTCGTCGCCAGAGTCGCCTGGGCCAAAGCTGGACAATCTCTCACCCGGACTTCACTGGAGCCCCGGTGATCGCGAAAGAGCGTGGGTTTTCCAGCAGCACCGATCCAGCGTTCGTTGATCACGGGCATGGAGAGGATACCCATGACGGGCTGGTTGTTCCTCAGAAGGGCAACGAGGGTACCAAAGATGGCGTGGCCCGAGATAAAACTTTTGGTGCCGTCAATCGGGTCGAGAACCCAGACAAATTCTGCATCCTGTTTTTCACTGCCGTGTTCTTCACCAATGATTCCGTGATCCGGGTAGCGTTTGTTGATCATCTCGCGCATTGCAGTTTCTGCTGAGCGGTCCGCAATGGTTACAGGTGAAGCGTCGCTTTTACCTTCAACGGTTAGTGGGCTGCGAAAATAATCCAGAATGATTGATCGTGCTGCATCGCAAAGCTCTTCGCCCAGGTTGGTATATTCCGCAGGGCAATTAAAATCTGTGACCATTGTCTGGATTCCGTTTCAGGAGGGATCGTGTTAATCAATTTCTGACAAAGAAAAGGCGACCCGGAGGTCGCCTTTTCTCAAGTCGTGTGTCCAAGGCAGAACCGGGCAGATTATTGCGGCAGGTCTGCTGGATTGTCACTCTGCATCCGCAGATAGGCAATCATATCAGCGCGGTCTTCAACTTTCTTGATCCCGGCGAAGCCCATTTTTGTACCTGGTGCATAGTCTTTTGGCTTGGCAAGAAACTCGTTCAGAGCTTCGTAATCCCAAGCTTCACTGTTCATGCCCTGTAGCGCGTCAGAATAGCTGTAGCCATCAACTGCGGCGCGCGCCCGATCAACGACACCCCAGAGGGCTGGTCCAACCTTGTTGGAGCCGCCGCTTTCCACGGTATGACAGGAAGCACATTTCTTGAAACCTTTTTCGCCCGCCGCGATATCAGCAGCTGCCAAAAGGGCACTGACAGGCTCGATAGAGGGTTCCTCGGCTCCAGCAGAGGCGACTTCGACGCCACTGTCAGAAACTTCAATCTTAAAGGCGTTCTCTTCCAGGTCTTTTGGATGGTAGAGAGACTTGGCTGCAAAACCTGAAGCCATTAAGAGAATGCCGGCAGTTAGGACTGAGGCAAAGATCTTGTTGTTCTCAAGAGACATTCTTCCTGACCCTTTGGGCTTATTGTAAATTTCGGCCCGACAATACCGCTCTCGGGCCTTGCATTCAATAGCTGGAATTGATTTTTGACAAGTTTGCTCAGTATCTTTGTGTTTTTTCTTGCAGAAATCCCGCAGAAATTACATGGAAATCACTTTGATTGTTGAAAAACGTTCAAATGTGTTATGGCCTGATGCCAAACATTCTCCGGACAATATCATGGCATCTGCTGCGCCTGAACTGTCGGGGAGCTATAGTCTAGTGCAGTTATAATTTGAGGCTTCTCATGTCCTTGCCACTTAATCCTGTTGTCCTGATCCCCGCGCGGATGGCTTCTTCGCGTCTCCCCAACAAGCCGCTGGCGGATATCTGTGGCCTGCCGATGATTGTGCAGTGTTACAGGCGGGCTGTTGAAGCCGGTCTTGGACCGGTTGTTGTTGCCTGTGCCGAGCAGGAAATTATCGAAGCGGTGGAAAAAGCCGGGGGCAAGGCAGTACTGACTGATCCGGCACACCCCTCCGGGTCTGACCGGATTCACGAGGCTTTGCAGCTTTTTGATCCCGAGGGGAGCCACGATGCCGTGGTCAATGTCCAGGGAGACCTGCCGACTGTTGAGCCGCGCCTGATCCAGGCTGCCTTTGACGTTCTCGATAATGAGGACGTGGATATTGCGACGCTTGCAGTTGAAATCCGGGATGTGGAAGAGCGGCACAATCCGAATGTTGTTAAGGCCGTCGCTGGCTTTGAACCGGGGCAGACAGTTGCCCGGGCACTTTATTTCAGCCGCAGTACTGCCCCCTGGGATGATGGGGATGTTGCCAAGTCGCTCTATCACCACATCGGGCTTTATGCCTATCGACGGCAAGCACTGGAACGTTTTGTGGCCCTGCCAGCGTCACCCCTTGAAAAGCGGGAAAAGCTGGAACAGTTACGAGCGCTGGAAGCAGGCATGCGGATTGATGTGGCGCTCGTTGACACTGTCCCTCTGGGCGTCGATACTCCTGCTGATCTTGAACGGGCGCGCCAGCTTCTTTCCTGATACTCCCAGCTTATGCGCAGGAAAAGCACGCCATTCGTTCAAATGATCATCACAACAATTCTTGACCATAAATGATCTGTATAATTTAACTGATCTATATAATTTTTAGGATAAGGCCTGACTCTCATGACAGACGTCGATCATATTATCGCCTTTCAAGGTGCCAAAGGAGCAAACTCTGACCTCGCGTGTCATGCAGTGTTTCCCGAGATGGAATCCCTGCCCTGTTACTCTTTTGAAGATACCTTTGCTGCGGTACATGAGGGCAAGGCACGTCTGGCCATGATTCCAATCGAAAATTCCAGTGCCGGGCGGGTGGCGGATAACCATCACCTGATGCCTGAATCCGGGCTGCATATTATTGGTGAACATTACGAAAAGATCGAACATCGGCTGCTGGCGCCCAAGGGGGCGTCTCTTGCGGGTCTGAAACAGGTTCACAGTCACGTGCATGCCCTGGCTCAATGCCGAAAGTTTCTGCGTGCCCATAACATTGAACCGATTGTCGCTGCAGATACGGCGGGGGCCGCGCAGCAGATCGCCAAGTTGAATGACCCTTCAGTTGGGGCGATTGCGACCTCACTGGCAGGAAAGATCTATGGCCTGGATACTCTGAGCAGCGAAATCAGCGATGCAGAGGACAATACAACCCGCTTCCTGATCATGTCCAAGGACCCGATTGATCCGGATCCAGCCAAGACAAAGGTGATGATGACATTTGTCTTCAGGGTTCGCTCTGTTCCGGCTGCGCTTTACAAGGCTCTGGGCGGTTTTGCGACCAACGGTGTGAACATCACCAAACTCGAGAGCTATATAACGGATGGCAGTTTCTCTGTTGCGCAATTCTATGCCGACATCGAGGGACATCCCAATGAACGCCTTGTTCGTTTAGCGCTGGAGGAGCTGAGTTTCTTTTCCAAGGAAGTCAAAATCCTTGGGGTCTATCCAGCAAATTCTTTCCGCGAACGTGGCGTGGCAGCGGAATAGACTATAGCCCTAACTTGATCACAGAGGGCGAGCTGAAGCCGGGTTGGGAAACGGGCTTCAGCTTGATCTTTTCGGGGCTTCTTCTCGCAAAAACAAGTAGAGAGGGAGGGCGAGTGACAAACCGACACAAAAACCTGCAAGAATAACTGTCCACCATTTCGACACGTCGTGTGCTTTGCTATCAAAAAAAGACCAGACCCAAAAAACGGTAAGTGATATAAGAACATCGGCAGAAAAGCCGCTGGCAGCATCATTTGCAAAAAGTTGGGTCACGAACTTGATAACGTCGAAGCCGCTTGTGTTATAAAATGACCCGAAAAAAATCCACGGAACGATGGTTCCAACAATAGCTGAAATCAGATAAAAATTTCTCACTGATATCCCTCGATAGTGTTCATAAAAAATGCGGGGACCGGGTTGGTTTTTGCAAGTTGATCAGAGGGGATTCCAAACCAGGCTTGAATCAGGTCTCCTGAAGCCAATCCTCGACAAGAACACGTGAGATCGAATCCTTGCGGGGCAGGTTAAAGCTGTCGTTTTCAGGAGATGCCCTAAGCTCATCCCGATGGAACCAGCGGGCAGATTCAATCTCCTTGGGGTCAAGAACCAGAGGGTCGTGGCGATTACCCTCGGCTGTAAATCCAACCATCAGTGACGCCGGAAAAGGCCAGGGTTGTGAGGAGTGGTACCTGACGTTGCGAACGGTAATGCCGACCTCTTCCCTGACTTCACGGATGACGGTTTGTTCAAGGCTCTCCCCGATCTCGAGGAAGCCTGCCAAAACCGAATATCCTCCTGGTCGCCAGCCAGCATTTCGGGCGAGCAGGCACCAGTCGCCGTCTGTCACCCGCATGATCACAGCAGGGTCTGTTCGGGGAAAGTGCAAACGCCCGCAGCTCTCGCCAGTGCACTGGCGCACATGGCCGCCTTCGACAGATCTGGTTGGATTGCCACAGGAGCCGCAGAAGCAGTGCTGGCGATGCCAGTGAGCTAGTCCTCTGGCATAGGACATGATTGCGGCATCGTCTGGGTCGAGAAGGCTCCAGTGATCGCGTAAATCAAGGAAGACACCGTTCGCGAGGAGAGGAGGAGTCTCTGATTGCGGCAGGATGGCTCCGAGAATCGGCTGCTCGCCCTTTAGGCCAAGAAAGATGATCTCTTCAGCAAGCTTAAAAATTTCGCTGGCATCTGCTCCGGAAAGAAACAGGGGAGCAGGAGTCGTTTCAGATATAAATAGTCCCTGATGCCCCCAGACTGTCGTGACAAGGCTTTCCGGGGCACAGCGATAGCTTTGCAGCTGTTCGGGGAGCACACGCAGATGTGCCGCACGATCAAGTTTTTCAGTGGTATAGATATGCAATTTTCCGCTCATGGGCAGAGCGTGACCCAGAGTGACGTTTCTGTAAATATCCGGATGGAAATAAATTGGGGAAATAACCTGACAGGATAGAGGTGAATAAATGCTGGAAAAGGGGTTGCCTTCTGGTCCAAGAAGTCCGATATAAGGGGCGAGAGGTTGGCTACGGGCGTGGCGCTCGCCAACCCGGTCAGATCCGGAAGGAAGCAGCCGTAACGAGTTAGCTGCGGGTCGTGGTTCAGCCTCTCACTTAGATATGTCCAGGCTAATGGATTGAATTTACGGGCTTATGGCTCGTTTTTTTATATCAAAATTTTCCTTTCCTTCTTCTCTTTTCACAGCGTTTGCCTTGTTGCAGCAATGGGGTAAAGTGAGGTGAAACAGGAGAAAATCAGCAACTGCATGACCGATAATTCCACAAACAAACCAATTCAAGAGGGCGAATCCGCAGCTGCCTATCAGGTGCTGGCGCGGAAGTATCGCCCCTCATCTTTTCGCGATCTTTTCGGACAGGCGGCGCTGGTCCAGACCATTACCAATGCCCTTGAAAGCGGGCGGCTGGCCCATGCCTTTGTTTTGACTGGTGTGCGGGGAGTCGGAAAGACCACTTCAGCCCGGATTATTGCCAAGGCACTGAACTGTATCGGCGCCGATGGCAAGGGGGAACCGACAGCGGACCCCTGTGGCGTCTGTGAAAGCTGTGTCTCGATTGCCCAAGACCGCCATGTTGATGTCATGGAAATGGATGCGGCCAGTCGTACCGGTGTGGGTGACATACGCGAGCTGATCGAGAGTGTGCGCTATCGCCCGGTCTCTGCGCGCAAAAAAGTTTATATCATCGATGAGGTTCACATGCTGTCCAACAGCGCGTTCAACGCGTTGTTGAAGACCTTGGAAGAACCGCCAGAGCATGTGGTGTTTATCTTTGCCACGACAGAAATTCGCAAGGTGCCGGTCACAGTTCTTTCGCGCTGTCAGCGTTTTGATCTCCGCCGGTTGGAGCATCAAGAGCTGATTGCGCTTTTTAGCAAGGTGATGGGCAGCGAGGGTATCAGCTTCGAGGAAGAAGCTCTGGGGCTGTTGGCACGGGCTGCTGACGGTTCTGCAAGAGATGGTCTGTCTCTTCTTGATCAGGCCATTGCGCTGGGCGGCGGTGATGCTATCAAGACCGAGCCGGTTCGCCATATGCTCGGGCTTGCGGATCGCACCCGGATCTTTGATCTTCTCGATGTTTTGCTGCGCGGAGACTGTGCCGCTGCCCTGGAGATTCTGAGTGATCTCTACCATGGCGGAACAGAGCCTGTTGTGGTGATGAAAGACCTGCTGGAGCTTTGTCACCTTCTGACCCGAGCCAAGCTGGTGCCAAAAACACTGGAATCGCCTGGAACACCAGAGGCCGAACGGGTTCGTGGTGGGGAAATGTGCAGTAAGCTGACCATGCCCTTGCTGGCCCGGGCCTGGCAAATGTTGCTCAAAGGACTGGGAGAGATCCAGAACGCACCGCATCCGCTTCAGGCCGCTGAAATGGTTCTGATCCGTCTGGCCTATGCCAGTACGCTTCCGACCCCGGGGGATCTGATAAAAAAGCTCCAGGACGCGCCAGCGGGTAACGCCCCTGCTGGTGACGTCCGAAATGTTTCAGGCGATACAATACATAGAAATACATCTTCGGGTCAGGGACAGAGTGTACCCCGGTCGGGTGGTGTCGCGGCGGTAGCTTTGTCTCAGGTCGAAGATCTGTCTGACGAACAGCTACAGACCTCTCGTCCTGCGCTGGTGGTCGACAACACTGCCTCAAGATCCGCAGGAATGGAGCCGGATGCGCCCTTTGCTTCTCCCCGGACCTTTCGAGAAGTGATTGAGCTGGCGCGGGATCAGGGACAGCGTATTCTGTCAGCCTATCTGGCAAATGATGTTCACCTTATCCGCTTTGCGCCGGGTGAAATCAACTATAAGCCGACAGATCATGCTCCCCGTGATCTTTCTGCCCAGATCCAGCGGCATTTGAAGGAGTGGACGGGCAAGGACTGGAAGGTAACCGAATCTTCCCGAGAAGGTGTCGAAACCATCCGGGTTCAGGAAAAGCAGATCAATCAGGAGCTGGATGAAAAAGCCATGGAGGACACGCTGGTCAAGGCGGCCCTCCGGCTTTTCCCGGGCAGTAAATTAATTAGCCGAAAAGGCTTGATGCCGGACAACTTTGTAGTAGAAGGCATAGAAGAACAAATGATGATAGATCCGATGACTGACCCGGATATGGGAGATCCTGATCTGGATGACAGCGAGTTGGTCCGTCGACTTAATAGTGGAGATAATATCTGATGAAAAACCTTGCCGGATTGATGAAACAGGCTCAGCAGATGCAGAGCAAAATGGCTGAAATGCAGGAAGCTCTTACCGCTCTGGAAATTGAAGGTTCCTCTGGAGCCGGAATGGTCAAGGTGGTCATGAGTGGCAAACATGAACTCCGCTCGGTCAAAATTGACCCTTCGCTGATCAACCCGGACGATGTCGAAGTCCTGGAAGACCTGATCATGGCTGCGGTAAACGACGCTAAAACCAAGGTTGAAACGACGACCCAGGAAAGAATGCAGGATGTCACCGGGGGATTGAACCTGCCGGCTGGCATGAAACTGCCCTTCTAGGTCTGACGACTTTATGGCAAAGAGCGAGATAGATCGTCTGGCACAGCTGCTTTCACGCCTTCCCGGGCTCGGTCCGCGCTCGGCAAGGCGGGTGGTTCTGCACCTGATGAAAAAACGGGAAAGTTTGATGCTACCCCTGGCCAAGGCCATGATGGAGGCAGCCTCGAGCATTTCGAACTGTACGATCTGCGGCAATCTCGATTCAGAAAATCCCTGCGGCATTTGCCAGCACCCGAACCGGGACGACAGCAAAATATGTGTTGTCGAAGATGTCGGTGATCTCTGGGCGCTGGAGCGCAGTGGCGCCTTTAAAGGGCGGTATCATGTTTTGGGCGGGACACTTTCGGCATTGGATGGGCGTGGCCCGGCCCAGCTGAATATTAACGGCCTTCTGGATCGGGCTTCAGCTGATCAGGTTCAGGAAATAATCCTGGCTCTCAGCGCAACAGTAGACGGCCAGACCACCGTGCATTATCTGAGCGAATGTCTGGCAGGGCATGAGGTCGAGGTCTCAAAACTGGCTCATGGTGTCCCGGTTGGGGGCAGCCTCGACTATCTGGATGACGGTACACTGACAGCAGCCTTGAAGTCACGACGCTCCACGCGTTGAAGGGTATAGATCTGCACCAATAAACAGTTTTCCCCTACAACGGGTCCTGATTTGAATCGCACCTGATTTAGATTGCACAGGGAAGTTATTCTTCCTATGAGTGTTGATCTTTGTATTTTTATCGATCTGTGTTTGTGGGGACCCATGTCTAGAATTGCACTTCCTTTTTCTCTGTTATCCCTGATGTTTCTTGGCGCCTGCCAAACGGCAAGCAACAGCTGGAGTGACTGGGAAGGCATTCCCTACAGCGAAGCCATGTTGCAATGGGAAGCCCCGGCCCAGTCCGATCTTATGGCGCGTAAAATTTCCTATAGCGGTTCCTATCAAGAACAGTGGTTCTGGCCTGCCGGAGGGATCTTTCTGGCAAAAGCCGGGCATGCCTATCACTATCGTGAAGTCCCCAGTCCCCAGGAGTTCGGCCGGATGATGTCGGACTGGAAAAAATTCGAAATTTCTGCGGCGGGCATGAAAGCAAGCGATGTTGAGGAAGCCAGAAATAAATACGGAAAATTCTTCTTTGCTGACCTGAAAAATGACGAGGGCGAAGACTGCTGGCTTTTCCTTCAGGGGCTTCCCGGAAAAACCCCGGCTGGTTATGTCGACACTGGAAAACCCGGAGGGCTTTTCTCGGGCTATGAATGCGGCACAACGCGACAGAACAGAGAAGAGCTGCTGCAGTTTGCCCAGAATTACCGTCTGAAATAACAAGACAAGCTTGTGGCGTATTCAGGCCACTTTTTGGACCAATTCTCTTGTCAGGATCCTGGCCAAGAAATGTTGAAACACGGGGAACGGATATGAGTGAATTTTCACAAGACCTTCGCAAAAGCTGCCTGGTCTCTGCAACGGCTTTGATGCTTGGTTTGAGTAGTCTTTCTATGGCTGCTGCTGCCGAAATCTNAATCGGGGCTGACAGCAGCCAGCAGACTGAGCTGGTTTTTTATAGCGGGAATCTTGGCCAGGTCAGTCAGACACGCCGGGGAAAGCTGGAAACAGGTTCTTCCACACTGGCGCTGGAAGATGTCAGCCCCTATCTGCTGCTTGACAGTTTGTTTCTGGAGGGCAAGGACATCCGGGTGCGGGAACAGCGGCTGGATCGGGAAATCCTTTCCCCGCAGCGTCTTCTTGAAGCGTCGCTGGGAAAAACCATTACAGTAATCAAGACCAATCCGGAAACCGGAGAAGAAACCAGTGAAGAAGCGCAGGTTCTTGCCGTGAGAGAAGGGCTGGTTCTGAAGATCGGGGATCGCATTGAAACCTCGATTCCTGGACGTCTGGTTTATGATTCTATTCCCGAAGGACTACGTTCCGAACCTGCTTTGCTCGCTGTTGTCGAAAGCAACAAGGCCGGAGATCAGGATCTGTCGTTAACCTACCTGACCACGGGACTGGAATGGGGCGTAACCTATGTTGCTGAACTGGCTCCAACAGGTGATCGTCTTCAGCTTAATGCCATGGCAACCCTGACAAACCAGACGGGTGTGGACTTTAAACAGGCTGATGTCCGGTTGGTTGCGGGGGACGTGAACCGGGTTAGTGCACCGCGCTATGACATGATGCAAAAGGGGGCGATGCCCATGGCGTCGATGGCGATGGAGTCTGACGTTGCCATGCCTGAACGCCAGTCTGTTGCAGACCGGGATGTCTATTCGGTTCCGGGCAAGATTGATATTGGCGGCAACGAAAGCAAACAGATCAGCCTGCTGGAAAATTCATCCGTAGAGGTTGAGCGGCGTTTTCGCTTTCAGGGGTTGATCATGCCCTACAATGGTCAGGATGACAGTGGACGTCAGCAAGCCGAGATTGTTCTGAAAACTAAAAACACCAAAGACAAAGGGTTGGGGCAGGCGCTGCCGGCAGGAACCTTGCGGGTTTACCAGAAAGGTGATGACGAAGCTGCTGCCATTTTCATGGGCGAAGACCTTTTGCCCTCTGTACCTGTTGGGGAAGAGTTCGAACTGGTTATTGGTTCTGCCAACCAGGTCAGCGGTCAGGCCAAACAAACGTCTTATGAACAGCTTTCCCGCAACAGCTATCAGCTTAGTCAGGAAATTACCCTGAGTAACAGTGGTAAAAAAGCTGTTGTGGTTGATGTGATCGGACGACTGCCGGGGACTTGGAAAATTCTGGAAGAAAGTGCCAAGCATACAGCCGAGAGTGCCCGGAAGGTGGTCTGGTCGATCGAGGTTCCGGCGGAAGGAAAAGCCAAGTTTGACTACAAACTAAGAGTGTCCCACGAATAAGGATGTTTCGAGTTTAGAGTGGTTGAACAAAACCCCTTTCTGTCAGCGGCGGAAAGGGGTTTTGTCTTTTGGGAACTATGAGAATTTTCGAAATTTATCAGGAATCCTGATGAGAGAGCAACGTTATATGTGGGTCTTCATCATCTATGGGTTCCTCGGGAATGTCCTGATCACTTTCCAGAAGCTCCGTCAGGTTTGTCGGCAGGGACTTGCTGGTTTTTGCGCCCATTTTCTGGAGTTGATCTACCTGCCTCAGGATATTTCCACGGCCATCACTGAGTTTGTTCAGGGCATCATCGTGGCTTTTCTGGGCCTTGCCAATAAAATCGCCAACCTTGTTCAGGTCTTCAACAAAGCCGACGAACTTGTCATAGAGCTTGCCTGCGCGTTCGGCAATCTTCTGGGCATTCTGGTTCTGATCTTCGTATCGCCAGATGTTTTCAACTGTGCGCAAGGCCAGCAACAAGGTCGAAGGCGTGACAATGACAACGTTCTTTTCCAGAGCCTGCCCGACCAGATCGGGCTGTTGTTGTACGGCAATGCTAAAAGCGCCTTCGATTGGCATAAACAGCAAGACGTAATCCAGCGAGCGGATACCATCGAGCTCGTGATAAGATTTTCGCGATAGGTCCCGGACATGGTTCTGGATAGAGTTAATGTGTTCTGCGAGACAGGCGGTGGAATCTGTGTCGTCTTCCGCCGAATGCAGGCGTTCATAAGCGGTCAGGGATACCTTGGAATCAATAACGATATCCTTGCCGTTTGGCATATGGACAATCACATCAGGGCGATAGCGCTTGCCTTCTTCGTTGCTCATGGATTGCTGGACCGAGTACTCACGGCCTTTTGTCAGGCCGGATTTTTCCAGAACCATTTCCAGAATCATTTCTCCCCAGGCACCCTGCGTCTGGCTTTGGCCTTTTAGAGCGCGCGTGAGGTTGTGGGTATCTTCGCTGACCTGTTTGTTCAGCTGGGCGAGGCGTTCGACCTCCCGATGCAGGGAGAAGCGCTCCTTTGATTCCTTGTCGTAGGTTTCCTCTACCTTCTTCTGGAAATTGACAATGTTTTCCTTCAGCGGGTTGAGCAGGACCTCAAGGCCCTGCTTGTTCTGTTCGGTAAACTTGCGGGACTTTTCCTCAAGGATGCGGTTGGCCAGGTTTTCAAACTGTTCTGTAAGTTTTTGACGAGCCTCATCCAGAATCTGCAGTTTTTCGGTATGGGCTTCGCGTTCTTTCTGCAGGGTTGTTCGAAATTCGGCATCCCGGTTTTCCAGTCGGGCAATGATGTCTCTCTTGCTCGCAAGTTCAGCTTCCAGCTGGTGCTGTTTTTCCACAAGCTCGGGGATTCGAGTGGCTTTCTGTTCTTCAACTGCAGCACGGGACGCGACATCGGTCAGAGTTTCGCGGAGTTCTTCCCGGTCATCAGCAAGTTTTGTGAAAAGCTGGGCTTGTTGGCTGCGTTCGAGCAAGAGTTCTTCCTGACGTTTGCTCAGGGAACGATTTTCTGTCTGGAGCTCGGAAATCGTTGAGCGGTTTTTCAGGATGAAAATCAGGCTGATTAAAGCCGTTATGGTCAGGCCGACAAGGCCGCCGAGCAGAAGTGTGGTGAGATCCATTGAATGCCCTGGATGGTAAAATGATAGCGGGACTGCGAGTCGCTTTGTACTCTAGCATGTATGATGATCAACCGTCAGTAACGCGATCATGCTTTGTTCTAAAACATGGCTTTGGCTTGACCTTCTCGTGCCAAGGCAATACCTAAAGAGCAATGGCTGTTGATGCTGTTGCTCTGTCCCGGTTACAGAGCCAGCAAAGCCTGCGGTTTAACTTTATTTGTACAGCGAGTAATCATGGCTATTCGTGAGATCGTCATCGCACCTGATCCCGTGTTGAAGAAGGTCTGTGACCCTGTTGAAACAGTGGATGACGGCATTCGCACACTTATGGATGATATGCTGGAGACCATGTACAAGGCGCCGGGAATTGGGCTGGCGGCCTGTCAGATAGGTGTGACCAAGCGGGTGATTGTTGTTGATGTCAGCGACGACAAGGAAGAAAAACGCCCCTATTGTATGGCAAACCCGGAAATCATCTGGGAATCAGAAGAGTATTCTGCCTACCAGGAGGGCTGTCTTTCCTTGCCGGAACAGTATGCAGAAGTTGAGCGCCCCGCAGCTGTCCGGGTCTCCTATCTGGATCAGAACGGTAAAAGACAGGAGCTGGACGCGGATGATCTTCTTGCCACCTGTATTCAACATGAAATTGACCACCTGAACGGGGTCCTGTTTATCGATCATATTTCGAAATTAAAACGGGGTATGATTATGAAAAAGCTTAAAAAACTGACCTCAGGTCAATAATGGCTTTCTCACCTCCGGTCAGTAGCAAACGGGGTATGTGTTTGTTTGTTTGTTTGTTTGTCTGCAGAGTATCTGAACATAGTGATGTCTGAAAAAGACGATAACGGGAATGGAACAGAGTAGTGATGAAGAAACTTCGGATTGCCTTTATGGGAACCCCGGATTTTTCCGTTCCCTGTCTGAAGGCCCTGGCAGCTGCAGGGTATGAAATTGTTGCCGTCTATAGTCAACCACCCCGTCCGGCAGGTCGCGGACACAAGGAAAAACTTTCTCCTGTTCATGCCTATGCCGAGAGCCAGGGCTGGCCTGTGTTTACACCGAAGAGTTTTCGTCGCTCTGAAGTTCTTGAAGAGTTTGCCAGTCTTGGCGTCGATATTGCCGTGGTTATTGCCTACGGTTTGATCTTGCCGCAAGCCGCGCTGGATATTCCGCCAATGGGCTGTGTAAATGTCCATGCCTCGCTCTTGCCGCGCTGGCGGGGCGCGGCCCCTATTCAAAGGGCGATTGAGGCGGGAGATGCCCAAAGTGGTGTGGCGATCATGCAGATGGCAGAAGAGCTTGACGCCGGAGACGTTCTGCTTGAAGGCAGGGTAACGCTGAACAGCAAGACAACAGCGTCGAGTTTGCACGATGAACTCTCTGTGCTTGGTGCCGAGCTTATTACCAAGGCACTTGAAGGGATGACGGAAGGAACTTTGACGCCGCAGCCACAGCCAGCTGAAGGGCTTACCTATGCTCAGAAGCTTTCCAAAGAAGAGAGCGCTCTTGACTGGAGCCAGCCTGCGGAACAGCTGGAGCGTAAAATTCGCGCCCTTACACCCTGGCCTGGTGTTCACTTCACTTTTCACGGCGAAAAGATCAAGGTCTTGAAAGCACGCCTCTCTGATCTGGACAGCTCCGGGGCCAAGGCAGGGACACTGCTGGATGACCAGCTGAGCGTTGCCTGTGGCGCAGGCACGCTGCAGATCGAACGGCTGCAACGCCCAGGTAAAGGCGGCATGGAGACTGTGGCTTTCCTCAATGGATATCCCCTGCCCAAAGGTACCATTCTGAACGACAGCGAGCCGGGCTGATGCCACGCTACAAGTTGACCATTGAATATGACGGCAGCGATTTTTTTGGCTGGCAGCGTCAAAAAGATCAGATCTCTGTTCAGGAGGTCCTGGAAGAGGCGGTTTTCAAATTCAGCGGTGAACGGGCTCAGGTTTTTGCTTCGGGTCGTACCGATAGTGGTGTTCATGCGCTTGGGCAGGTTGCCTCGATGGATCTGGAACGTTCTTTTCCTGCTGACAAAGTGCGTGATGCCATCAATTTTCATCTGCGTCCTGCCCGTGTCGCCGTTTTGGCAACAGAAATTGTTGATGAAGAGTTCCACGCCCGCTTTTCGGCAACAGAGCGGAGTTACCTCTACCGGATTATCAACCGTCGGGCCCATTTGGTTCTGGATCACCAGCGCGCCTGGTTTGTTCCTCAGAAACTCGACGTGGCTGCAATGCATGAAGCTGCGCAGGTTCTGGTCGGGACACATGATTTTACCTCGTTCCGGGCCAAGGAATGTCAGGCGCAATCACCAGTCAAGACCATGAACCGGATTGCGGTTAGCCAGATGGGGGAGGAAATCAGAATAGAACTTTCTGCCCGTTCCTTCTTGTACCATCAGGTGCGTAATATCGCCGGGTCACTCAAGAAAGTTGGTCTGGGAAAATGGACCGGGGAAGACCTTAAACGAGTTCTCGCTGCCCGGGATCGCAGTGTTGCCGGGGAAATGGCACCTGCCTGGGGATTGTATTTTGTCTCTGTCAGTTTTGATGCAACGGAACAGGACGTTGGCCATGATCCCTCTGTGGGACCAGAACCTGCACGTCAGTAGGCTGCTTTATCAAAGGGGTTAACCCTCAAGCAGAACATTTTCGAGATTACTGAGGCTGAGTGACAGCACAATGTCCAGGAAAACCAATCCGACAGCGACATACCAGCTGCAGGGGATGACTTGTTTTATGACGTTGGTTTTGACCCAAAGTAGATAAAAGAGGGTCAACAACCCTGTCAGCGAAACCATTATCTCCGGGAACAGACCGGATTTAAGCAAAGTGTGGAGAAATACCTGAAGCAGAATGACCCAAAGCTGGAGCCAGTTTATCGCGATGATAAGTTGCCTGAAATTCTCGATCTTATTGTGCAGAACAAGAATAGCATGGATAGCAACCGGGTAAGCCAGCCAGCTGATCAAGTAGATAAGGCCCTCAATCAGCAGTACGGCAAAGCTGTCATAAACAACATCACTATCTGTCGGGTAGAGGCTGCTGAGATAGATATATCCGGGCAAACAGAGCCAGGCTGCAAAGAAGGAGTTCCAGAAACTACGGTCGCTGGTATCAATTCGTTCCAGACCAGACAGATCAAGACGCAGAAAACCGACTGTCGCTCCGAGATGGTGTTTCATCTCTGTCAGGGAAGGAATCAAACTTTAAAATATCCTTCAAGCATGGACTGATAGATACAGGACAGGTCATCGAGTTCTTGCAGGGTGCAATATTCATCAACCTTGTGGGCAGTATCGTTCAGCAGCCCGAATTCGGCAACCGTGGCATACTCTTTTATAAAGCGGGCGTCAGATGTGCCGCCCGTTGTTCCCAATACCGCATCAATTCCGGTTACGTCCTTGACTGAACGGCTGATGAGGTCACTGAAGGGGCCGGGGGGGCAGATAAAGGATTCACCAGAAACCCGACCAGCCAAATCGTAGTCAAAGCCTGCGCGGGTAAGGCGTTCGCGCACCCAGGCTTCGACCTGTTCAGAAGAATAGAGGTCATTGAAGCGGACGTTAAAATTGGCCTGTGCCTGTGCCGGGATAACGTTGGTTGCGCTGTTACCAACATCGATGGTCGTCAGCTGCAGGGAAGAGGGTGGGAAGTGTTCTGTCCCGCTGTCGAGAGGTTCCTCGAGCAGGTTATGCAGCATGTTCACCAGAGGATGGACCGGGTTACGGGCAAGTTGGGGGTAGGCTGTGTGACCCTGGATGCCGCGAACCTTGAGATTGAAGTTAACACTTCCCCGGCGCCCGATCTTGATCATGTCGCCAAGTTTGTCGTTGCTGGTCGGCTCGCCAACCAGACAGACATCCATGCGTTCGCCCTTGTCGGCCATCCAGTCGAGGACTCTGGTGGTACCGTTCACGCCAAGACCCTCTTCATCGCCAGTGATGATCAGATTGATCGAACCGTCAAGCGAAGAGCGGGAGCCGAGAAAACGGGTCAGTGCCGCGACAAAGGCACCGATAGAGCCTTTCATATCAACGGCACCACGTCCGATCAGCTTGCCATCAACAACAGCTCCGGCAAAGGGATCAACCGTCCAGGCATCTGCATCGCCGATGGGGACGACATCTGTATGCCCCCCATAGCCAAAAACAGGACCAGAAGTCCCGAGACGGGCATAGAGATTATCGACATCATAGGTTTCGCCACAGCTGAAAGGCAGCCGCTGACAGTGAAACCCCAGGGGCTTGAGCAGAGATTCCATGAGGTCGAGAGCACCGCCCTCATTCGGTGTAATCGAGGGACAACGAATCAGGGCCTGGGTAACTTCCAGGGCAGAAGACGGGTTCTCGACAGTCATGGTCAGCTCTTTCCGTGGTACATCAAGCCGGGGGTACTTCAGGCGCGC
Organism: Kiloniella laminariae DSM 19542; assembly: GCF_000374005.1. Taxonomy (GTDB): domain Bacteria; phylum Pseudomonadota; class Alphaproteobacteria; order Kiloniellales; family Kiloniellaceae; genus Kiloniella; species Kiloniella laminariae. The sequence continues at coordinate 600,010 of NZ_KB893134.1, forward strand.
AGCAATTCGTTGATCGAGGTTTTGGAGCGGGTGCGCTCGTCCACGCGTTTAACAATCACTGCACAGTAAAGATTGGGGCCGGGCGTGCCGTCGGGCAGGGGTTTGCCAGGAAGGGTTCCCGATACAACGACGGAATAGGCAGGGACACGTCCCATGAAGATTTCGCCAGTTTCACGGTCAATGATCTTGGTAGAGGCGCCAATGTAGACACCCATGGAAAGGACGGAGCCTTCTTCCACGATAACGCCTTCGGCAACTTCCGCACGCGCCCCGATGAAGCAGTTGTCTTCGATAATCACGGGTCCTGCCTGGAGGGGTTCAAGTACCCCGCCAATGCCTGTGCCGCCGGAAAGATGTACGTTCTTGCCGATCTGGGCGCAGGAACCAACGGTTGCCCAGGTGTCAACCATGGTCCCGCTGTCCACATAGGCACCCAGGTTCACAAAACTTGGCATCAGAACCGCACCGGGGGCAATAAAGGCAGAGCGGCGCACAATGCTGCCGGGAACAGCCCGAAATCCTGCTGCCGCAAATTCTTTGCCACTCCAGCCTTCGAATTTGGAAGGAACCTTGTCCCACCAACTGGTGTTTTCGCCGGGTCCACCGGCGATCACAGACATGTCGTTGAGGCGGAAGGAGAGCAAAACAGCTTTTTTGAGCCACTGATTGACCACCCAGCCATCCGGTCCTTTTTCAGCAACGCGTCGTTGGCCAGAGTCCATCAGCATCAAGGCATTTTCAACGGCTTCGCGGACTTCGCCTTTGGTTGTTGCAGTGATCTGGTCCCGATTTTCCCAGGCATTTTCAATGACATTCCGGATATCGCTGTTCATGGTGATCCATCCCGTAGTTCGTGTTTTTCAACATGTTTGTCGTGGTTTCGTGGGACAATGCGGCAGGGCAGCAGCGCTTGTCAACGAGTCCATGGCCGAAGGGGCGATGTTATACGATTCCAGCTTTGCTGATGTTTTCAGAGATCATTGAGCCAGGCAATGAGGTCATCTGTTTCATGGTGGATAAAGGATGAGCGTTCACCCGTTTCAGAGGTGGCGCCATGAGTTGCCCATTCTGTATCGGTCCTGACCCAGACGGTTGTCATCCCCATTGCAGCGGCGGGTTCAAGGTTTTTTGCTGAGTCTTCAAAAAATACAGCGCGTTTCGGGTCGATCACATGTTTTTTAATTAGATCGTCATAGGGGAACTGTGCGGGTTTGGGCATGTAGTCAGCATCCGCAATGTCGTATATCTCTTCAAAAAGATGGAGCACACCAAGCTGGTTCATGACATTCGTTGCATGGATGTTCGAAGCATTGGTAAAGATCAGCTTTCGTCCGGGCAGCCGCTCCAGTGCTGTGCTCAAATCCGTGTTTGGGCGGATGACGCTGAAGTCGATATCATGGACATAATCCAGGTACTCGTTCGGGGCGAGACCATGGTTGACCATCAGGCCTTTCAGGGTTGTGCCATAGCGCTTGAAATAGTCTTTTTGAACGGTTTTGGCGGCAAGAGGATCAAGGTTGAGGTATTGCTCGATAAAGGAACCCATGCGCTGTTCAATCTGGTCAAACAGCCGGGACGAGGCCGGATAAAGTGTGTTGTCCAGATCAAAAAGCCAGACATCTTTTCCACCTAACAGAGCCATTGTTCTCGTTCTCTCTTGTTATCGACAATTTTTCTACCAGCCAAGGGGTAGCAGATTTTGAAGACTTGCCAAGACCGAAGTCGTAAAAAAGAGCAAGTGAAACTCAGTGGTACATATGAAAGATATCCATTTCCCGTAGATAAGCCTCACTCTCGATTTCCATCAGCCCCAGTAGCGTATGAAAAATATTATCATGTGTTATGGCTTGATCCTGCTGAGCTTGCAGGTCGGTGTTATTGAAATGGGTGAAATTATCTCCGACCCAGACGATCATCGGAACGTGACGCTGGGTTTCTGGTGCAAGTAAATTGGGCATTCCATGCAGATAAAGCCCCAGCTCCCCAAGAGATTCCCCATGATCGCTGACATAGAGCATAAGTGTTTCAAATTTAGGATCATTTTTTTTTAGTAATCCAATGACTTTGGAAAGGAAATAATCCGTGTATAAAATCGCATTGTCGTAGGCGTTATCGAGCTCTTCCTGGCTGCAATCCGATAGCTCGTTTGTGGCGCAGACGGGTTGGAATTTCTCGAATTCTTTGGGATAGCGAAGATAATAGGCGGGGCCATGGTTCCCCATCTGGTGCAGCACGATCATTATGTCTCCATCGGGATAACTATCTATATAGTCCTGCAGATCAACAAGCATGCCCTCGTCCCGGCACTCCAGATCACAAACCGGGTTTATATTCGGGTCCCGATAATTCTGGTACGGAATCCGGTCCGCGACCCCTTTAGAGCTGGAATTGTTGTCGCGCCATAAAACGTTAACTCCAGCATGAACGAGGACATCCAGTGCATTCTCTTTGTTCTTAGCTGTGTTGGTTTCATAATCCTTTTCAGTATCATTGGAAAACATGCAGGGGACAGAAATCGCCGTGGAAGTACCGCAGCTGCGAACCTGACGAAAACTGGCAACGTTAAGCTGCTCTAATAAAGGGTTGGTTTTTCTTGGATAACCGTTCAAGGAAAAACGATCTGCACGGGCGGTCTCTCCCACCACCATGATAATCAGTTCACGATCAATATCGGTCGCAGGAATCTGGGCGTCATTGCCGAGTATTTTGAGGGGCCCGCTGTCTGCTTTTAAAAGTTGACCAGCATATTTACCCACAGAGAAGAGGTAATTGATCGGGTTAAAATGTGACCGGATTTGTTTGTGTCCTCTTAGAAATGAACTGAAGAGAGGCGCTGATCATGAAGCCAAGAACAAGCAGGGGCAGCAAGATTGAAGCAATCAGTTTCAGTCGCCCCCAGATCTCCTGTCTGACTGGCTTAAAGGTAATATTTACTTGCCAGACGAACCACGAAGGAAGAAGGCCAAGGAAAATCACATAAAGCACCAGGGTTAGACTGAACAGGTCCCTTGCTTCCCCGAGATTTGTTTCCACGATATTTTCGATCATCCCCACATCGATGATGACATGGTAGCTGTCCATGAAATATGCAGTAACAGAAGTGCAGAGCAGTAGAAAAATCAGGATAGGTTTTGCGCTGTAACGGTGACAAAAAATCAACAGGATAAGAAAGAGAGCACAGTAGAACCCAAAAAATCAGAATAGCCAGAAAACCGATGTTATCCAGCGAAGGGGGATAGTCTTCCAGCAAACTGGAGAAGAATGACAGATTTGCGAACAGTATCCAGAACAGGGTCGTGAGCGCGAGCAAATTTGCCGGGCGCATTTGACGTTTACTGTTCATTCATGGAGATCCATCAAGTGAGTGTTCCATCTTATTTAGAGAGTAGAGAAAATTTTCCTGTGGAAATAAATTAAAAAGCCAACGGATTGAAAATTAAAAATCCAACGGATTGACCAAAGGGTGTGAGAAAACGATATCTCCTCGGAAGCTTTCGGGTACAAGACGGACAGACTGATCGTATTCAAATGTTTAAGCGGGTGTTAACTGGACTCGGTTAGACTTGGGGCGATGAGTTATCAGGGGTGCTTATGAAGACTTCATCAAAGCAGAAAAAAAACAATAAGAGTGGTCCATTGCCCGATATTATCGACAAGGATCACTGGGAACTGGTCGTCCCCGGTGGTCCTTTCTCTGAATTTCCTGGTGCTGTTGTGCTGGTGGTTCGTGACGGCACCGTTTCCTGTGCAAATGATCAGGCCGAGTTACTTTGTAAATTTATACGTCGAGGAGGTTCGGAAGAATATCTTGAGGCGTTGAAATCAGCCTTTAATGGTAAAGCAGCTCAGGTGAATCCTTTGTTGATCCGGGCCGAACGGGATGAAAGAAGCCGTGTTCTTGCTGCCTTTGATCTGGCGCTTCTGCCATGGGATGGTGGACAGGCAGCTTTGCTGTTGGGGCGGAATATTACCCTTGAACGCAACCTTCGTGCCGCTCTGATCGAATCCCGCCAGCGCTATCGTGATCTGCTTGAGGCGTCCTGTGATTTTGCTTGGGAGACCAATGCGGAGGGATATTTTTCTTTCGTAACTCCTGACGGCGGGCTGGGATATACCGCAGCCGAAATTTCCGGAATGCAGGCTGATGGTCTGCTGGTCGATGTACATACTCTGGTGACAAATCCCTTTTCCTGCCGGGCCCCTTGTGATGAGGAAGAAGTTTGGGTCAAAGACAGTTATGGCGACGAAAGATGTCTTCTGATCACCTCTATGCCCCTGTGGAGCGACCAGGAAGCCTGGCATGGGAACCGGGGTTTCTGTCGCGATATCACAGATCAGCGCAAGGTAGAGATGCAGCGGGCTGAGGAAATCCACCGCGAGAGGGTTTATAACCGGATTCTCGAGATTGCCCGAAGTGAAATGGTGCCGGTAAAGATGCTGGGCTCTGTTGCGACCTGTTTGATTCCGGCGTTGCCGGTTGATGCTGTGATGATCAGCCATTTTGACGGAGAGATCTGGCACGCTGTTGCCGAACAGGGATCTGCTTTGCCACTTGATGCAATCGCCAGGGTTCAGGCAGCCTTGAAAATGGGAGAGACTGTTTATCAGGAAAGCGGGTCTGACGGCGTGCTGGTGGCAGTCAGTACCAAGTTCCGGGGACAGGCCAATGGAGCGATCTGTTTATGGCGTCGGGGCGCAAATGTGGTCTGGTCGGCTGGTGAAGGAGAGCTGCTGGAACGTATCCAGATCCAGATTGGTATTTCGTTGCAACAGTATGGGCACCATCGGGATTTACAAACGCTTTCAAGTACAGATCCCCTGACCGGATTGTTGAACCGGAGGCGATTTGAATACCTGCTTACCGGGTTCATTGAAGATCATAACGGGGATGAGCACACGCACCTGCTGCTCTATCTTGATATGGATAATTTCAAGTACGTCAATGATGCTTATGGTCATCAGGAGGGCGACAAGGCCCTGCGGGATTTTGCAGAGGTACTGAAGCAGGAAACCCGCAGGCACGACTGGTTGGCCCGCCTTGGCGGGGATGAGTTTGCAATATTTCTCCCCAATGTACCTGAAGAAGAAGCCTCCTCAAAAGCAAGGGCCATTCTGATGGCGCTTGAGCCCGCTCTGGCACGGGAAGAAGATCCCGAGTGGCGTTTGGGGGCTTCTATCGGGGGGTACCTGTTTACGGCCCGGGATGGAACCAATATTGCCGATCTTTTTCTCCACGCGGACGAGGCGATGTACCGTGTAAAAAGATCCGGCAAGAATGGTATCTATGTTGTTAAAGAACAGTTGGAAGGGGCGGGATCTTGAAAGATTCGGAAAGCTCCTCGAAGGATAAAAAGCGGATGCAGACAGCCCTTGTATATGAAACTGCCAAGGAAATGGCGGAAAGTAAGGATCCAGAGGTTCGGCTGACACTGGCCAAGCGCAATGATACACGGCCAGAGTTTCTGTATTTTCTTGCAGAAGATGAAAGTCCTGAAATAAGAAAGGCTGTGGCATCCAATGCAACGACCCCCTCTCAGGCAGATTTGTTGCTGGCCAGAGATAAAGATGCCTTGGTGCGCGAACAGCTGGCTGAAAAAATCGCGAAGCTGGCGCCAGAGCTGGATTCAAAAAACCAGCGCCGTGCCCATGAGTTCGTTGTGAAGACCCTTCAGATTCTGGTCGAGGATCAGCAGGAGAAAGTACGTCAGATCCTCTCTGTGGCGGTCAAGGACCTGGATACCGTTCCTGTCGCACTGGTACGCAAACTTGCAGCTGATTCCGAAGACAGTGTAGCGGTGCCTGTTTTGCAATTTTCGCCAATTCTTACTGATGATGATCTGCTTAAGCTTATCTGGGACGGTGTCCGCGGGGCGAGACTGAAAGCGATTTCGCGTCGATCCAATCTGGGCGAACAGGTAACAGATGCAATCATCGAGACAGAGGACGGTGATGCAATCGCGGCTTTACTGGATAACCATAGTGCGCAGATCCGTGAAGAAACACTTGATATGCTGGTTGATAAGGCCCCGGCTGTGCAGATCTGGCACAAGCCTCTTGTCACGCGACCAAAGCTCTCTTCCCTGTCGATCAAACGCCTTGCGACCTTTGTAACCGAGAATTTACTGGAAGCCTTGCTCGATCGTCCGGGGATGGACCCGGAAACTGCGACGGCAATCGGGCTGGTGGTGCGGCAACGCCTGGATGAAGAAAACGTCCTTGATGACAAAGGGACAAGCGAACACGAAGAAAAGGCCCTGGTTGTTGAAGTGGAAAAACTTGACCGGGCTGGCAAGCTGACCGAAGACCGTATTACCACACGTCTGCACTGCGGAGACCGCGAGTTTGCCATCCATGCACTGGCACTTAAAGCCGCCTTGCCGCCAAAGGTGGCGCGCCGGATGATTTTGTCCCGGGCGGCAAAAACGGTAGTGGCACTGGTTTGGAAAGCCGGGTTCACAATGGAATTGGCCAGTCTGGTGCAGTTACGTCTGGCTGGAATCCCTCCACAGCAGTCAATCAAGGCTGACTCTGAGGGGCAGGTTCCTATATCGGAAAAAGAACTCGACTGGCAGGTTACGCTTTATCTGGATAACTCAGAATAACACCAGGGATACGGCTGTCAGGATATTTGCAGCAAAAATGCCGGCATCAACTTAGATCCCGGCATTTTTGCTGTGTTATTGTCTGGATAGGAAAACAAGAACATCCTGGAAGAGCTAAAGACGCGGTTACTCTTTCTTGATCAGCGTGCCGATTCCGCAATCGGTGAAGATTTCCAGCAGCATTCCGTGCGGGACCCGTCCGTCCAGGATAACCGCAGCATTGACACCACCTTCGACAGTACTGATGCAAGTCTCGATTTTCGGAATCATGCCGCCGCTGATTGTACCATTACTGCGCAGTTCCTCCGCCGTCTGGAAAGTGATTTCAGGAATCAGCACACCTTCCTTGTCAAGAACACCGGCAACATCTGTCATCATCAAAAGGCGGGAAGCTCCAACCGCTGCGGCAATCGCACCGGCAGCTGTGTCCGCATTGATGTTATAGGTTTCGCCATCTTCGCCAAAACCAATCGGAGCGATGACAGGGATCATCCCGGATTTTTCCAGTTTCTGGAGGAATTCAGGATTGATCTCGTCAGGTTCTCCGACAAAACCGAGATCCAGAATTTTTTCAATGTTGGAATCCGGATCTTTGACCGTGCGTTGTAGCTTACGCGCCTTGATCAGGCTGCCGTCCTTGCCGGAGATCCCGATTGCAGTGCCTCCAGCCTTGTTGATTGCCGCGGTGATGCTCTTGTTAATTCTACCAGAGAGAACCATCTCGACAATTTCGACAGTTGCTTCATCTGTAACCCGCAGTCCGTCAACAAATTCACTGTTAACGGCCATCCGCTTGAGCATTTCACCAATCTGCGGTCCACCACCATGTACAACGATAGGGTTGATCCCGACCTGTTTAAGCAAAACGATGTCCCGGGCGAAGATGTCGGCGAGTTCGCTATTCCCCATCGCATGGCCACCGTATTTTATTACAATGGTTTTGCCGGCATAGCGTCGCATAAAGGGCAGGGCTTCTGAAATAGTCCCTGCAGTGCGCAGCCATTTCCGTGGATCTTTAGCGTGGTTTGTCAACATCTTGGACAGCCTCAGTCATGATCAGGATAACGCGGGGCTTTCTTGCTTCTACATACGGCGAGACAGGCCCGGCCCCGCGAGAGGTAATTATATCTTTATAACGGAATCGCAAGGTCAAGGAAACAGGTGCGCCTTTAAATTCCTTGTTCGACCAGGGAAGCAAGGATTGCACGAAGCTCTGAAACACCCTGGCCCTTCATCGAGGAGGTTTTGACGATATAAGGGTGAGCAGCTGGTCGTTTTGACAGCTCTTTGGCCAGCTTGCTTTCTTCTGCTGCCAGCTCGGAAGCTTTGGTTTTGTCGACCTTGGTCATGACAATCTGGTAAGAGACTGCACAGGTATCCAGTTCGTCCATGATTTCGCGATCGCTGTCTTTGGTGCCATGTCGTGCATCAATCAGCAGCAGGATACGTTTCAGTTCTGCCCGGCCGCGCAGATAGTTCCGGGTGAGGTTGGTCCAGTAGGCAATGTCCGATTTAGAAGCCTGGGCGTAACCATACCCGGGGAGATCAACAAGCATAAGCTGCTTGCCAAGATCAAAGAAATTGAGCTGGCGTGTTCGCCCGGGGGTGTTGGAGGTTCTGGCCAGGGTTTTTCGTCCGGTCAAGGCATTAACCAGGCTGGATTTCCCGACGTTTGATCGGCCGGCAAAAGCCACTTCCGGCAAGTTGTACCGTCCGATGTGTTCGTCTTTTGTCGCGCCAAGAATGAACTCGCAGGACTGGGTAAAGAGCAATCTCCCTGCTTCGACCAACCGTGGATCGTCGCCGGGGTTTTCCAGCTTGATGCCGGATTGGGGGGATGAAACCGGGGTTTCGTCAGTCACGTGCGTCTCCTTTTATACTGGCCCATGATTAATACCTGACGGTCCGAACGGCAAGAAAGAATAAGGGGAGTCAGAAAAATGCGGATCTCGGGAGGCGGGAAAGCAGGAAAGGCCCGGATTTTTCATCCGGGCCTTTCCTGCTTTTAAAAGTAATCCTGACCGGATCAGCTCTTGCTTGGCTCTGGTGTCCGTCCAAGGGGCACACCAGCCTTTTTCATAATCACAGCTTGCTGGATGATGGAAAGAAGGTTGTTCCAGGTCCAATAGATAACCAGCCCGGCAGGGAAACTCCCTAGCAGGAAGGTAAAGAACAGAGGCATGAACAGGAATACCTTGGCCTGTACCGGATCGGTTGGCTGAGGATTCAGGCGCTGCTGCAGGAACATGGTGATCCCCATCAGAACTGGCCAGATGCCGATATTCAGGAAAGCAATGATACTGCCAGCTTCCGGAACGCCCCAGGGGAGCAGGCCAAAGAAGTTAACCAGGGAAGTTGGATCAGGAACGGAGAGATCGTGGACCCAGCCGTAGAAAGGTGCCTGATGCATTTCCAGAGTGACAAAGAGAACCTTGTAGAGCGAGAAAAAGATCGGAATCTGTACAACAATTGGCAGACAGCCAGCCATCGGATTGACCTTTTCCTGCTTGTACAGGGTCATCATTTCCTGATTGAGCTTTTGTTTGTCATCCCCGAAACGGTCGCGAAGGGCTGTCAGTTTTGGCTGAAGTTTCCGCATCTTCGCCATGGAAACATAGGATTTGTTCGCCAGAGGGAAGAGGATCAGCTTAATGACAACTGTCAGGGCCATAATGGAGAGGCCGACGTTGCCGACAATACCGGTCAGCCAGTGCAGGGCATAGAAGAAAGGCTTGGTAATGTAATAGAACCAGCCAAAGTCAACGGCGAGATCAAGGTCCTGAATGCCGAGTTCCGTATCATATTTGTCAATGAGAGGAACTTCCTTGGCACCGGCGAAGAAGTTGCTGTTGAATTCGATATTCTGGCCGGGTGTTACAGACTGTACCGCATAGAAGAAATCAGTCTGGTAACGATCAACACCGTTCTTGCCGTTGTAAAGAAAACGGGTTGTTACAGCCTGCTGCTGATCAGGGATAAGGGCTGTGAGCCAGTACTTGTCGGTGATGCCGAGCCAGCCGCCGGTCGTCGCTCCGTCAACACGCTTGTCTTCCTGGAGGTCGGAATAATCTACTTCCTGCAGTTTGCCTTCGAGGACACCAATAGGTCCTTCATGCAGGATATAGTATCCAAGGGTCTCTGGGGTGCCTGTCCGGGAAATCAGGCTGTAAGGAGCGAGATCAACAGCTTTGTTTGTTGCGTTGGAGACGCGCTGCGAGATGTTGATCATATACCCTTTGTCAATGCGCAGGGTCCGTTCGAAGGTCAGGCCCTGGCCGTTGTTCCAGGTAAGGGTGACGGGGGCCTCGGGGGTCAGGCGATTACTGCTTGCCTGCCAGACCGTATCGTTCCCTGGTACGGGCAGGGTCCGGTCCGAAGAGATCCAGCCAAAGTCGGCATAGTAGGGGTTGGCAGTTCCAACTGGCGAAAGCAGCGTGACATTGGGGCTGCCGTCGTCAATGGATTCCTGATAATTTTTCAGAGTCAGGTCATCTATCCGCCCACCGGTGAGCGAGACACTGCCTCGGATGGTCGGGGTATCAATGATAACCCGTTCCTGTGTTGCCAGAACCTGTTCGCGGGGAAGCCCCTCGCTCAGGCTGAGCATGGCATCCAGGTTACCGGGAAGTTCAGGAATACTGGATTCTCCGGTAGAGGCTGCCTGAGTCTGGGACTGCTGTTGCTGAGCCGCTTGCCGGGCTGCAATCTGTTCCGGAGTTGGCGGAAAGAAATATTCCTGCGCGAATGTCCAACCAAAAAGTATGACTGCTGAAAGGACTACAGCGAGAAGAATGTTACGTTGATCTTCGTTTTGCATCAGTGATCGGCTCAACGGTTGTTTGGGACATGACAGTCAGCATGCTGACTGCAGTCAGGTGATTCGGGTACGGGGTCATAACCATGGCCACCCCAGGGGTGACAACGGCCAAGACGTTTAAGAGCCATCCATCCACCCTTCACCACGCCATGTGCAACAAGAGCGTCGCTGGCATATTGTGAGCAGGTTGGGTGATAACGGCAGCCCGCGGGAGTATAGGGAGAGATACCGTACTGGTACAGCTTTATGAGGCCAAGCAGGAGTACACGTAATATTTTCAATATTGTGGCCTCTCTTTTCCCGGTTTCTCAGTTCTGCTGTCTTGTCTGGCCTGGGGCTCTGGAACGGTCTGTTTTTACTCTTTGCAGAGCGGATGACAGATCTTGTTTCAGGTCATCATAGGCGCGAAACAGGGTTGTTTTGCGCCCGATCAGGACATAGTCATGCTCTGCTTTTCCATGCTGGGAAAGCAGTTCGGCTGCAACAGCGCGCAATCTGCGCTTTACCCGGTTTCTGATTACGGCGTTGCCAACTTTTTTGGTAACGGTAAAGCCAATGCGAATAGCGCCAGACCCACAAAGTTCTTCCGAGTTGGAAGAACTTTCAGGCTGGCGCCGCATGGCCTGAAGAATCAGACCTGGGGTGACCCATTTGTTTTGCGTCGCTGCTACCCGAAGGAATTCGGATCGCTTTTTGAGCTTTCCGATAACGGGCATCATGACCTTAAGCAGATAGACGCTTACGGCCTCTTGCGCGACGGTTAGCTAGGACGCGGCGACCGCCTACGGTAGCTTTACGGGCGCGAAAGCCATGGCGGCGTTTACGAACCAGTACGCTCGGCTGAAAAGTGCGCTTCACAGTATTTCTCCGTTAATCGGGAGGTTGTCGAAAATAGTGGTGGGTGTATAAGCGGGCACCAGGCGTCTGTCAACGCCTCTTCACCAGATTCATTGGATTCCCTCATGGATTCCTTGAGGATTTTCCGAAAATGGGCAGAAACTCGGTGGGAGTCTTTGACGCAAATGGAAAATTATGAGGTCTTCGTCTCAAGGTTTTCCAGGGCAAAATCATCGTTGCGCTGTTCTTATCAAGCTTTCTCCCCAAAGGACAGAAGGAAATCTTGCAAGGGTAAAAAAAGGTTTGTGATCAAGCGATTTATTGGCAGGAAAATCTCAAGGGACCGGTATTAACAAGACCTCTCGGTTGATCACAACCTTGTGTGAAGCGATTGATTGACTTGATTTTTTGCGGCTACCCACAAAACTATAGTTTCATGATGACTGTAGATGAAACAATGAATTCAAAGAACAAAACACTTCCGGTCAAAGGCTCCAGGTTGAAGCGCCTGCTTCCTTTGCTGGTGCTATTGATTGGCCTGACTGCGGTCTATGTCATGGGATGGCATCGCTATCTTAATTTCGAGGTGTTACAGGAAAACCGTGAAAATCTAATCGGATTCGTACAGAACCAGCAGGCGGTTGCTGCTCTGGCTTTTCTGGTCCTCTATGCTGTTGCCATTGCCTTCTCAATCCCTGGAGGGTCATTTCTGACCATTGCGGGCGGGTTTATGTTTGGCACCTGGCTGGGTGGACTCTACGCTGTAATGGCAGCAACAGTTGGTTCAACACTTGTCTTTCTGGCTGCGAAAAGTGCCTTAGGAGATATCCTGCGGCAGAAAACCAGCGGATACCTTCAGAAGATGGAAGCCGGGTTCAAGGAAAATGAGCTGAGTTATCTGCTGGTTTTGCGCTTGGTGCCGCTGTTCCCTTTCTGGCTGGTGAATCTCGTTCCGGCTTTTGTTGGTATGTCACTGCGCAATTATGTCATTGGGACCTTTATCGGGATCATTCCGGGAACATTTGTCTATGCCAGCGTTGGTAACGGTCTGGATGCCCTGTTCCGGAGCAACGAGACGCCTGACCTCGGTATTATTCTGCGCCCGGAAATCCTTCTGCCTATTCTCGGCCTGGCCTTGTTGTCTCTTGTGCCAGTTCTCTACAAAAAATATTGCAAGGAAAAACAGGCCTAGATACCCGCCTGTAATTCGGAAATTGCTTCATCGGGGAAGAGCATGATTAAAACGGATATCTGCGTTATCGGTGGCGGTTCAGCGGGGTTGTCTGTTGCGGCTGGAGCAGTCCAGATGGGGGCAGTTACAGTTCTGGTCGAATCCGGGAAAATGGGCGGGGACTGCCTGAATTATGGCTGCGTTCCCTCAAAAGCACTGCTTGTTGCGGGTCGGGCGGCCAGAGCAGGCAAGAAAGCACAGGATTTTGGCGTTGAATATGAAGCCCCCAGGGTCAATTTTCGGGCTGTACACGATCATGTAAAAGCTGTCATTGCCGGGATAGAGCCTCACGATTCTGTCGAGCGCTTTGAGAAACTTGGAGTACGGGTTGTGCAAGGGCATGGCAGCTTTCTGGATCGAAAGCGCCTCCAGGTCGGAGATCAGGTGATCGAGGCCCGTCGTTTTGTTATCGCGACGGGGTCTCGGGCCATGATCCCGCCGATCGATGGGCTGGAGACTGTCCCCTATCTGACAAATGAAAGTGTATTTGACCTTACAGACCTGCCCAAAAAACTGATTATTGTCGGAGGCGGGCCTATCGGGTGCGAGCTTGGCCAGGCCTTTCGCAATCTGGGCAGTGAAGTCACACTCGTCGAAATGGCAACAATAATGCCCAAGGACGACCCGGATCTTGTCAAGGTTGTGCGGTCGCGTCTGCTTGCGGACGGTCTGGATGTTCGGGAAAAGACCAAGGTTATTACCGCCCGCAACGATAGCGGTAACGTGGTTCTGCAGGTTGAGCGGGAGGGACAGCGAGAGGATATCTCTGGCAGTCACTTGTTGCTGGCAGCGGGGCGGGTGCCAAATCTGGACCAGCTTAATCTGGAAGCTGCTGGCATCGCTTATGGTCGCGGCGGCATCACAGTTAGCCGGGGGCTGAAAACCAGCAATCGGAAGATTTATGCTGCAGGAGATGTGACGGGGGGCTATCAGTTCACTCATATGGCGGCCTATGATGCGGGGATCATTATTCGCAATGCTTTGTTCCGGCTTCCTGCCAGGGTGAATCACATTGCAGTTCCCTGGGTGACTTACACGGATCCCGAACTGGCCCAGGTTGGCCTGAGCGAGGTTCAGGCGCGGGAAAAGGGAGAGAGGCACCGTGTCTTGAGCTGGTCTTTTGCTGATAATGATCGGGCTCGGGCAGAGCGCCGGACAGAGGGGCTGATCAAGGTTGTGACAACACCCAAAGGTAACATACTGGGAGCATCGATTGTCGGGCTTCACGCGGGCGAGCTGATTCTCCCCTGGGGGCTCGCAATCTCAAAGGGTCTTAAAATTGGAGATATGGCGAGTGTCATTGCGCCTTACCCGAGCCTGTCAGAAGTAAGTAAACGTGTGGCCGGGAGCTATTTTACCGAGACCCTGTTCAGTGACCGGGTCCGAATGATTGTTCGTTTCCTCGCAAAATTCGGATGATAAGGCCTGATTGGGCTGTGGTATGATTTTCTTATGACCCCAAAACTGCACTTGCCCCCTTTTATTACCAGCCTGTCTGCCAAACTCCTTATTCTGACGACAATGTTTGTGCTTCTGGCCGAGATCCTTATTTTTGCACCGTCAATCGGGCGCTTCAGGTTCGTCTCGCTTCAGGAACAGCTGGCGGATGCCCATCTGGCAATCCTGGCCCTTGATGCGACAGACGACATGATGGTGAGTGAGGATCTGGAGAAGGAACTTCTCAGGCATGTGAATGCCCTCGCGGTCGCTCTGACACGTCCCGGGCAAGGCAAGCTGATGCTGATGGATGGTGCAGACGTTGTGGTTGATGCGACCTACGATTTGCGCGAAGAGAGCTTTTTTGGCCTGATCAGGGATGCTTTTGTTTCCTTGGGGCAGGATCGTCACCGAGTGTTGCGGATTATTGGCCCTTCACCGAAAGATCCGCGGGTTCTGGTCGAGGTCGTGATGAGCGAAACCAGACTTCGTATGGAGATGTTCGACTATTCCTGGCGTATTTTAGCACTTTCCCTTGGCATTGCCCTTATGACTGCGGCGCTGGTCTTCGTCAGTCTACACCGGTTGTTGGTCCAGCCCATGCGAAGAATTACCAGCAGTATGATCGTATTTCGGGACGCTCCTGAAGATGTCGGCAGGATCATTAAACCCTCTCGCAGAACGGATGAAGTTGGTGTTGCAGAACAGGAACTGGCTTCCATGCAGCAGTCGCTACAGGCCTCTCTGGGGCAAAAGAACCGGCTTGCGGCACTGGGCACTGCCGCGGCCAAAATCAATCATGATCTGCGTAATGGTCTTGCGACAGCACGTCTGATTTCTGATCGCCTGAAACGCAGTGACGATCCGGAGGTCCGGGAAGTTGCGCCAGTTTTGCTGGCGGCCATTGACCGGGCGGTACATATCTGTGGGCAGATGTTGAATTTCACCAAGGAAGGAGCGCCGCGACTCGATATTACTCACTTTGATTTACATGACCTCGCCGGCGAAGTTGTCGACACGATTTCTGCTGCTGAAAGTGTCAGTCTGCTGGTGCAAAACCATATCCCGCCGGGTATGGAAGTTTCGGGGGACTGGGAGCAGCTCTACAGAGTTTTTGAAAATCTCGCCCGGAATGCCGAACAGGCAGGGGCATCGGTCGTCGAGATTCGTCTGCAACAGGAGCCGGATTGTCTGATCGTAACGGTGGCAGACAATGGCCCGGGCGTGCCAGCGGAAATCCGGAGCAACCTTTTTAAGCCTTTCAAGGGCTCAACCCGGCAAAACGGATCTGGTCTGGGGCTGGCGATTACACGGGATCTGATGCGGGCCCATGGGGGAGACATATGGCTTGATGTTTCGGAGCTGGGGGGAGCCTGTTTCTGTCTTGAACTGCCGCTTGGGGACAGTGTAACGACGCGATCAGATCAGCTGTTCGGTTGATCAGAGTTCGTCTGAAGCTCGATATTCATCAGGAAATAGTGGGTTCTCTCTTCCATAAAACGGCTGGCGACCTGCCATCCCATGGCAGCGTAGACCTCGGGAGAAGAACTATAGAGAAACAGTCGCTGGTCGCCTCTTCTCCGGGAAAAGTCCATGACAGCATCAATCAGTGCCCGGGCAATCCCCTGACGCCGATATTCAGGCCGGACATAAAGTGCGGCCAGCCAGGGGCGGTAATGGGAAAACCCCGGATGATCACAGTCAATCAGCAAGGTTGTGCCAAGCGCTGTATCCCCGGAAAAGGCAACAAAGGCCTGTTCCGGGTTTTCAGGATCTGCAAGTTCCCTATAGGCATCGAGAATGTCAGCCGCGGATATTCCGCGTGCCTGCCCCCAGCTTTCGTGGTTCCAGCGGGCGCAGGTCTCTATGAAGCGGGGCTGGTTCCTCAGCAGGTCAATTTTTATAGCCATTGATCCAACCCTGCTGTCAGTACTCAATCCAGACTATAGAGCTGCAGCTTCAGATATTCAGACTCTGGCAGGAAGGGATGAACCGGATGATCCGGTCCGGCGCCGCGAGTATAGAGCAGGCGGGACTGACGCGTTGCATCAAGCAGGCCTTTGCGGACCTGTTCGGCAAAGTTCTCGATATCCATGTGGTGTGAACAGGACGCGATCACAAGATATCCGCCGGGGCTGACCAGCTGGGCAGCGAGGCGGGCGAGCTTTCGGTAGCCCTTGGCGCCTTGTTGCAGGTCTTTGCGGTTTTTGACAAAGGCTGGCGGGTCGACAATGACAAGATCAAAAGTTTTTTGTTCCTGTGCGAACTTTGCCAACTGGCTGAAGACCTCTGCCTTGATGAAATTACAGCGATCAAGCACACCGTTTTCTGTTGCAGCCATGGTTGCCAGATCCAGCGCGGACTGGCTGCGATCGACTGTTGTTACAGATTTTGCCCCTGCCAGCGCAGCCTGTACTGTAAAGCCGCCGGCAAAGGAATAACAATCCAAGACATCAGCATCGCGGGCGAATTGAGCAGCAAGAACCCGGTTGTCCCGCTGGTCAAAAAACCAGCCGGTTTTCTGACCATCCTGCAATTCGGCAAAGAAGGTCGCCTTGTGTTCAATGACCTTGATCGGGCCAGATAGTTCTCCTTTGACGACCTTGTCATAACACTCCAGACCCTCCTGCAGGCGTGAGGGAGTGTCGTTGCGGAGCAGAACGTTTGTCGGGGCAAGAACCCGATCGAGTGCGCTTAAGAGAGCAGGGAGAAGATTCTCAATGCCTGCGGTGTTAACCTGGAGAACCAGCGTGTCACCATAACGGTCGATAATGGTGCCGGGAATGCCATCTGCTTCTGCATGAATCAGGCGATAGAAGGGAGCCTCAAACAGCTTTTCGCGCAGCGACAGGGCCCGGGATAGAATGGCGGCAAAAAAATCCTCGTCGATGATCGCCTTGGCGTTGTTCGACAACAGCCGGGCAGAAATCAGCGGCAGACGATTATAGATGGCGGTGCCAAGGGACTGGCCGTCGTGAGCTTCGATGCGGACGACTGTTCCAGCCGGGAGTTCTTTTGTGCCGGGTGTGACCTCGATCTCGTTGGAAAATACCCAGGGGTAGCCGTTGAGCAATCGCCGTTGTGATTTTGGCTTCAGGCGGATTGTCGGGCGGAGTTTTAGATCAGTGGCAGAACTCATCACAGTACCTTTAACTGCTGTCTGTATGGATGCGCGCAGTCTAGCCATATCAGGGCCTGCTGCAAGCCTGACCTTGATTCGAAGGGCTTTAAAAGTATCAGCTTATGATTATCTTGTCTTTATTGCAGTGCAAAACGGCTTTGTCAGGTTCCCCCCAGACTTGAAAGATGCTTTGGATAAAGCTTGTCCAAATCCTGGATTGTCTGGCTGGAATGCCTTGTTTATAAAACCAGTCGCATGACTGGATCGTGAAACGGAAGTCCAAAGGGACAAGAAATGCAGATCGTTAAGACCCGAAAAGAACTGAAGAAACTTCTCGCCAGCTGGAAAGCGGCTGGAGAGGAACTTGGCGTTGTGATGACCATGGGGGCGCTTCATGCGGGACACCTGGGGCTGGTCGAGGCTGCAAGCAAAGATAATGACAAGGTCATCGCGACCATCTTTATAAATCCAAAACAGTTCGATAACAAAAATGATCTGGCAAGTTACCCTATTGATACCGATGAAGATTTAAGGAAATTGAAGCAGGCTGGTGTCGATGCCGTTTACCTGCCCCAGGCAGGTGAGATGTACCCCGAAGGGTACAGCACAACAGTTTCTGTCGCCGCGATGCAGGACTGTCTTTGTGGTGCGACACGTCCGGGGCATATGGATGGTGTGACCACTGTGGTAACAAAGCTCCTGATCCAGATTTCACCCGACCGGGCCTATTTTGGCCAAAAGGATTTCCAGCAGTATCTTCTGATCCAGCGGGTTGTCCGTGATCTTGATCTGCCTGTGGATATTATTGGCGTGCCGACCTACCGCGAAGAAGGTCGTCTGGCGATGTCTTCCCGCAATCGCCGGCTGAATGAAGCCCAGCGGAAAATTGCACCGACGCTGTTTCAGGTCCAGAACACGATTCGTGATCTGGTTCTGCAGGGCGAGTCTGTCGATCATGTGCTGGAATGGGGAGAGAAGGTTATTCTTGAGGCCGGATTCGACAAGATCGATTATCTGGAACTGCGCTCAGAAGAAAATCTTACTCTGATAAGCGAGACAGCAACCCGCGAGGCTGTAATGGGCAGCCGGATTTTTGTCGCGGCATGGCTCGGCACTACGCGGCTGATCGATAATCTTTCAATCAGCCGGTAAGGCAGAACCAACAATCGCAAAGGACCCGGATTAGCCCCGGCTGCGAATCAACGGTGGAACAGTTTGCAAGCCAAGGTCCCAGGGGAAATAGATCCAGGTGTCCTGGCTGACCTCTGTGATGAAGCTGTCAACAATCGGACGCCCTTCGGGCTTGGCATAAATTGTAGCAAAGTGTGCATGAGGCATCAGTTCGCGCACTGCGCGGGCAGTTTTACCTGTGTCGACCAGATCATCGATGATGAGCCAGCCTTCGCTTTCAGTTGGCGGTGCTTTGAGAACCTGGAGGTCACCACGTTTGTTGTCTTCGCTGTAGCTTACGATACAGACGGTATCGATCAGACGAATATCAAGTTCACGGGCAATGATTGCTGCTGGTACCAGGCCGCCACGGGTGATGGCGAGGACACCCTTGAAAGGCCCCTTTTCCATCAGGCGCCATGCGAGGGCCTTGGCGTCGCGATGCAGCTGTTCCCAGGATACAGGAAATGTTTTTGGCTCTTCAGACACAGTTCTCGACTCCGGTTTTGGATGATGCGGGAATAAAGCAGAACTGACGGGAATTCTCAACCTCTAGAACAAAATGCGGTTGAGAAAGAGGAATCCCTTTGGGTCAGTCCGATATGACGGGATCAGTGTAGCAGGGGCCCGGCGATAGATGAAACCGAACTTATTGCAAGGATACCAAAGGCTATGGATCGCAGGCGTTCAGTCGAAAAAGCATGGCCGATCTTGACGCCAAGATGTGACCCCAAAGCGATCAGGGGAGAAAAAGCCAGGCCATAAAACATCGGCGTCAGGATTTCATCACCGAGAACGAGGTAAAGCACGACAGCATTGACGGGAACGGTGGTCAGGAAGCTGGCAAAAAGAAAGCTCCGGATCTGTCTATTGGTCCATTCATGCGCCATAACCCAGAGAACAATCGGCGGGCCGCCAACCGCAATCATTCCGGCGATAAAGCCACTGGCGGAAAAGGCAAGCCAGGTCCAGAAGGCGTGGAGATTTTGCTGGGGGGCAGGCCGAATGATGATCTGGGTCAGGACGATCAGGAAGATCAGAGCGCCAACGAGTTGCTCGATTTGGGATTTGTCGATTGTTGAAGTGAGATATCCCAGTGCGATAATTCCCAGGGGAAGGGTAATGTAGCGAATCGCAGTTCCTTTTATCAGGGGGGGATACTGGATATGATCTCGCAGCTTGATAACACCAACAAGCAACTGGGCGAGGCCGGATGTGAGAAGCAGCGGCACAGAGGTTGTCAGCTCCAGTCCGAGCAGCGTCAGAAAGGTTAGGGCAAAAAGGCCAAAAGCAAAGCCGACTGCCCCTTGAATCAGGCTGGCAATAAAGAGAATCAGGGCAATGGCGGGGAGAAGCTCTGGCGGCACAGTTGTCAATCCGGTCAAATAAATCAGGCGCTATACTTCTCTCGCGCTTTCGAGGTGGTCAAGCCTAGATTGGGTGAGGCAGATCTGTGTATACTGCAGACCTTCGCCTGCCCGGGAGCTCATGGGGTTTCCGAAAAATCAAAGAATTTGTCCGTTGTTCCTGATCCGCTCCCCAGTGGGGCGAGCAGAGTCGTATTTTTCAATAGGAGAGCCTCATGCTCAACACACCTCAGTCTTACCGGGGGATGGTTACCTCGCCACATCATCTGGCTTCACAAACAGGTCTGGCCGTTCTTCGTGATGGCGGGAATGCGATTGAGGCGGCTGTTGCGATGGCGGCTACCATTGCTGTGGTCTATCCCCACATGACGGGGATAGGGGGCGATGCTTTCTGGCTAGTGCATGAACCGGGCCAGACACCTTTTGCGCTCGAGGCCTGTGGTCGTGCCGGTGGCAAAGCGGAGCCGGAGTTCTTTCGTAAAAGAGGTCATCAGGCGATGCCGCAGGTTGGCGCCCTTTCAGCCAACACGGTTGCGGGAACAGTTGGCGGGTGGCAGGCAGCACTGGCTGTTTCGGAACAATGGGACGGCAAGCTATCTCTGGGACGATTGCTTGAGGAAGCGATCTATTATGCCGAGGAAGGGTTTAGCCTGACATCCGGGCATGTCGCGGCCTTGCATAAAAGAAAGCCGTTACTTGCTGAGCAACCGGGATTTGCTGCTGGATACCTTAAAGAGAAGGGAGAAATTCCTGAAGTTGGTGCCTGTCAGAAACAAGCGGCTCTGGCCGTGACCTTGCGGCGTCTGAGAGATGCCGGACTGGACGATTATTACCAGGGAGAGATTGCAAAAAGGATTTGCGCGGACCTTGCCCGACTGGATTCCCCGGTTGAACTGACTGATTACCAAGGTTTTCAGGCGAGCCGTGTAACACCTCTTAGCAGCGAGCTCTCCTGCGGTACAATCTATAACCTTCCTCCACCGACGCAGGGGCTGACATCCTTGATGATTCTTTCTCTCTTTGATCGAATGGCGGTTAAGGAAGCCGAGGGATTTGATTTTCTGCATGGTATGGTTGAAGCCACCAAGCAGGCGCACCTTGTTCGAGATCGTGAACTTGCGGATCCGGCCCGGATGGCGCGAAAGGCGGAAAGTTATCTGAGTGAGGCAGCCTTGCGGGAAAACCTGTCCGCGATTGACCGGAAAAAGGCACGGCCCTGGCCTGTTGATGCGCAATCGGGAGATACAATCTGGCTTGGCGTTGTTGACAGGCAGGGGCGGGCTGTCAGCCTGATCCAGAGTACCTACAAGGCGTTTGGTTCTGGTGTGGTTTTACCCGAGACCGGGATCATCCAGCAGAACAGGGGCAGCAGCTTTGTTCTGGAGGAAGATAGTCCCCGCTGTATCGGACCGGGGCGTTTGCCGTTCCATACATTGAATCCTGCGATGGCTGTCCTTAACGATGGTCGGGTCATGACCTATGGCTGTATGGGAGGGGACGGGCAGCCCCAGACCCAGGCAGCTCTCTTCAGCCGCTATGCGCTTTATGGGCAGGGATTGCAGGCTGCTGTAACGGCCCCACGCTGGTTTGTCGGACGATGCGAGAAAGCGGATTTCGCTGAACTGAGGCTTGAGGGACGCTTCCCGGAAGCTGTACTGCAACAGATGCGTGAGGCCGGGCATCAGCTGGATATACTGGAGGAGTTTTCTTCCGAGATGGGACATGCAGGTGCAATTGTCTTGCATCCTGACGGACGAATGGAAGGGGCAACAGATCCACGGAGCGATGGGGCTGTTGCTGGGTTCTGAGATCCGGCGGTGTGTTTTGAGATAAAAAAAGCGGTACAGAAAATCTGTACCGCTTTTTTGATTTCTTGCCGAAACTAGCGAACGTAAACGTGCACTTCAGGAACCTGCGCACCAGGATTACTGGTGGAGGAAAGGGTGACATGCGATGCTGGCAATCCGAGTTTGGTCAGCGAGCGCAAGACATCTTCACCGTATTTACGTGACTTGCTTGTCGCCAGTGCGATCTCGGCTGAGTTTCCACGTGCCGGGGCAACAGTGACCAGATCGAAGGCTGCGTTTGAGCGGCGCTCCAGTGTCTGGCTTACGGCAGTAAAGAGAGCCTGCTCGTAATTCACGTTTGGCTGATCAAAACGAATGATTGCCAGCGGTGGCTGTCTGCCGACAAGGCCAGCTCCCCCACTTGGTGGAGGCGGAACCGGAACGCCGAAAGTCCGGCTGCTCAGGCTGCTGCCGATGAACTCACCGTTATCAACGGCAACCTGTAGCGCAGTTAGATTTGAGCGCTCGGCCGAGAAGTAGTTCTGTGTCCGGGCAACATCTTCTGTAAGCTCGTTCATCAGGCGGTCGAGAATAACCACAGTCTGGTTGGCTTCGTCTTCGAGAACAGCCAGCTGAAGATGATCTTCATCCAGCGCGCCGCGCAGCTCGTAGGTGGCTCGCGCCGAATCCAGAACAAAAGCGGCCAAGGCAGAAGTTGACCCTGCTTCGTTCGCCAGACTGTTCAGACTGGTGATGCTGGTGCCGACATGTTCCAGTTCCTGCTGCGCCTGATTCCAGCTGTTCACCATCTGCGGGTTGCCCGGCGTGGTGCCAATCTGGAGACGGGTGTTCATCGCCGCGATAATGGAATGGTATGTTCCAGCACTGCTCCGGGCGTTGTTCCGCTGTGTCTGCAGGGTTGTATTATGATGGATCAGACGGGCCTGCAGGCGAGAAAGGTCGCTACGCAACTCTTCTACTTTTTTGCCTACATGCGTTCCTGTCGGCTGACCCGGTGTGACACCGGGAGCCTCGAAGACCGTCGAGCCAAGCAGAGGCAGTCCGGAAACCCCAGGGGTTACCGTATCTGGTACGACAGGAGCACCTGCCGTAACACCATCCTCAGGAGTACCTTCGCCCACGACCGATGGCCACAGGGCTTCTTCGGTGAAGGAGCATCCGCTTAAAAATACAACCGTAGCCAGAACGGATACGGTATTACGCAAAACAGAGGATTTCATGGATCCCATTGAAAAGTCCGCACTGTTGATCGTGGTCAGTCTCTATACCCCGGGAATAGCCGAAAATAAGACAAAAAGGTAGAAAAGAAGACCAACCCCCCAAAATACTAAGGGCAGATACTACTTGAAGGGAGTCGGAGGGACAAGGGTTTTCCCATCTTTTCCACTCGATGGAATAGCGCCGGGGAGACGGAGCAAAAAAAAATCAGTCAGGAGTGATTTAGTGCTTGCGTACCTCAGTAAGCCGGAGTAAGTTCCGCCTCGTTTTCAGGGGATTGAAACCTTGAAGACAACTTGATGCACCCGTAGCTCAATTGGATAGAGCACTTGACTACGAATCAAGAGGTTTCAGGTTCGAGTCCTGACGGGTGCACCACTCTCAAAAAAGCCTGGCCTAAAGCCAGGCTTTTTGCGTATCTGATCTTCCGTCTTTATCTAGCTATTTAACAGGCTTCTGTTTGAACCCGGGATTCGCCTTTAGGGCCAAGAGTCAATTTTGGCGCTTGAGTAACAGCCCGACAAAAAACACCCCTCCGAAGGCCGCGGTGATGATACCAATCGGCAATTCCTGGGGCGAGAGCAGCATGCGGGCGAGAACATCGACCCAGACAAGGAAGATGGCGCCAATTCCGGCACAGAGTGGCAGGACGCGCCGGTTGTCTGATCCAAAAATCTGGCGAACGATGTGGGGAATCATCAAGCCGACAAAGCCGATTGCGCCACTCAGGGCCACGATAATGCCGGTTATTACAGCACAGCAGGTGAAAAGGTAAAGCCGATGCCTTTTTACATCAATCCCCAGCGTAAGGGCTGATTCTTCGCCCGTCATGAGGGCGTTGAGTACGCGGGCTTGTAGCAGGAGATAGGAAAAGCCGCCGATAAAAAACAGGGCGGGAATCCAGAGTTGGCTCCAGCGCGCCATCCCCAGACCGCCCAGCATCCAGAATACGACGGAGTGGGCCGCGCGTTGATCGCCCTGGAAAATCATGAAATTTGTCAGGGACATAAGGATAAAAGAAACAGATATGCCAGCAAGAATCAGGCGATCAGACGTAAGCTGACTGTCACGGCTGCTAAGCAGCGCGACAAGCAAGAGAGAGCAGAGAGCTCCGATAAAAGCTGCTATGGGCAAGCTATAGAGACCGGCAAAAGACCCGAGATGGACAATAACGGTGACAGCCCCGAGTGCCGCCCCGGAAGAAACTCCAAAAAGATAGGGGTCTGCAAGGGGGTTTCGGGTGGTCGCCTGCAACACGGCACCGACGGTCGCAAGGCCCGCGCCGACAATGACCCCAAGCAAAACTCTGGGAAACCTGATGTCCCAGATAATATTGGCCTGACCTTTGCTCCAGTTTGTTTCCAGCAGATCAGGGAAGATCTGCTGGAAAGCAATCTGCCAGACTTTTTCAAGAGGCACGGAAACCGGCCCGACAGCCACAGCGACAGTCATGCTGAGCAAGAGAAGGATGCTCAGGGGCAGGAAAATAATCCCGAGCGATTTGTGGCGCAGTTTGTGATCTGGTCTGTCGGACATGAGAGGCTCGGTTTATCTTAGTTGATCAGCTCGGGGTGGAGAGCCCTGGCCAGTTTCCGGATGGCGGAAATGTTATTCGGCCCCGGGGTGATCTCTGTGTAATTGAGGACAAGAAATTTGTCGTTTGCGATGGCTTTGACATCTTTCAGGGGGGGGAATTTTTTGAGGAATTCCCGGCTTTTCTCCCAGGAGTTATCGGCGTAACCAACCAGAATAATGAATTCCGGATTGCGTTCGACAATGCTTTCCCAGCCAACGCTGCCCCAGCTTGTTTCGACATCATCCATAATATTCTGCCCGCCTGCAGCTTCGATCAGGGCCGTTGGCATGCCGAACTTCCCGGCGGTAAGGGGCTTTTCTTCACCGCTGTCGAACAGAAATACTGTCACAGGAGCAGCTGAAGAGAGATTCCGGGTGATGCTGTCGATATCCGTTTTGTATTGCTCGACCAGGGCCCGGGCTTTTTCTTCTACGCCGAAAATTTTTCCAATACTGAGGGTATCCTGATAAAGGACGTCAAGGCTGGCCCGGGGACGGGTCTTGTCGATGTGGATACAGGATTCGGTCAGTTCATAAACCGGGATGTCATATTCAGCGAGGGTTTGCGGGGTGATGTCGCCACCGGGGTTCATACCGTAATACCAGCCCGCAAAAAAGAAATCGGGATCGACACCGAGCAGGGTTTCCAGATTGGGGTTCTTGGGGGCAAGTTCGGGAATATTACCGCGTTGCTTGTCAAATTCTGCTGTGGATTTGTACCAGCCACTGATGCCGGTCACGCCAACCATCTTTTCCTGAAGGTCGAGACTGAACATGATTTCGCTGATATTCATGTCGTGGCTCACAGCCCGGGATGGTGCCTGCTCAAAGGTGATCTGTCGGCCACAGCTTTCGACAGTAACCGGAAAACCAGAGGCATTGGCGAGAGAGACGCAGCCGAAAGTGGCTGCCGCAATCGTGGCGAGACTAATGTACTTCATAAACTGTTCTTTCCGTGTGATTGAAGCGCGGATGATTGAAAGTGATGCGTGGGTGGCCTCTGGCCGGGTGTTGGTCTACGAGGCTGTCGATGCCGTAGAGGGCCTGTATCAGCTTGTTGGTCAGAAGTGTTTCAGGTGTGCCCCGGGCGATGAGCTGTCCATTTTGCATGGCATAGATTTTTTCACAGAATGTCGCGGCCAGGTTCAGGTCATGCAGAACCAGTAGCACGGTGATTCCCAAAGACTTTACCAGTTCGAGAATTTCGTATTGTTGCAGAATATCCAGATGATTTGTCGGCTCGTCCATCAATAGGATTTTGGGAGTCTGTGAGAGGGAGCGGGCAATCAATGCCCGTTGTTTTTCCCCACCGGAGAGGGTTGAGAAGGCTCTGTCTTCCAGATGTGTGATACCTGTACGGGCCAGACTTTCTCGTGCCAGTGCGAGATCTTCTTTCCTGTTGCCCCCAAAAGTCGGTTTGTGGGGAATGCGCCCGAGTAATACTGTCTCCAGGACCGTCAAGCCGAGGTCGCTGGTCTGGCTTTGCAGAACAACCGCGAGGTTTCTGGCAAGGGCTCTGCGGGTGAAGCGGTGGCTTTCCTGCCCATTGAGCAAAACGCGTCCGTTACCGGGTAAAACCGCGCCGTAAATACAGCGCAACAAACTGGATTTTCCACAGCCGTTCGGACCGATAATGCCGGTAACCTGGCCGGCCTTTGCGGTCAGGCTCATATTTTTTAAAATCTGCTTCTTGTTCTGGAAGAGATCTAGATTTTCAATGCGGAGTTCCATCGGGTCGATTCTGTCATAATAAATATGTTATGATATAACATATCATATTTTTAATTGAGCAAAGCAACCACCTTTGCCAAAGCAAAATGGGATTGCGAATAAAAAATAGGGACAGCTAAGTCGGTCGTATACAGGCCATGTTCTTCACCTTTCGGGCACCCCGCCCTGGTTGTTGGTTACATAGGACATGGCAGGTCTCCTGGCTTGCAGCTTATTCATCACATGCCGCCTTCCCGGAAAACCAGTGGCGAAAGGCATGGACTAACTGCTTACAGTTGCGGGGGCAGCCACAGTTAGAATCCCCTAATGGGTAAACTCCTCTGTGTTCCCTTTTAATCTCCATCGTGTTTCACGACGCGAGAACCATCCCGTAACATAATATGTTCTGGATTGATTGTGCAAGACTGTCATCCGTTAGATTGACAGAGAGATACTGGTGCCGCAAAAAAGTGATAAGTTACTTTTGGTCATTTGTATTTAACCACTCTTGGGCTATACCAAGTTACTCAAACCGAGCGAATCAAGCCGGGAAACGGCCTAATAGTCGTGTGGTGTTCTTTATGTGCTGCGGAAAGTGTAAACAAGAGTGTCTGGTTATGATCTCTCTGCCCTGAATGTTATGGTGATTGATGATAATGTGCATATGCTGCGTATTGTTAAGACCATTTTTCATGCGATGGCGATTTCGCGGGTTCGCTACTTAAGCAATGCAAAGGATGCCTATGCAGAACTGCGCAGGGCACAGCCTGATATTATTATCACCGATTGGGAGATGAAGCCGGTTAATGGTCTGGAGTTTACCCGCCAGCTTCGTAGCAAAGGAGGGTATTATAGCCGGGTGCCGATTATCCTGCTGACCGGACATACCGAATATGAACGGGTGATGGAGGCGATACAGTCTGGCGTGAGTGATGTTCTGGCCAAACCGGTTTCTATTGAAATTCTCTATCGGCGACTTTGCCGTATCGTGGATATCTCTGCGGTGTCCGGGGCGGATGATGACAACGATGATGAATATATTGATATTGGCTGAGCAACACACCCGAAGGCCGTGCCCATGAGCAATCTGTTGACCTGATCCGGATATTGCCGGACATTAATTTCTAGATTTCTTCCAGATTGTTCCCGGGAATAAGGATCAGGCTAGAGTGATAGAATGGCGCTAAACAAAAGATTTTGGCAGAAGAAAAGCGTCCTGGTCACCGGTGGGGCAGGGTTTATAGGTTCCGAAATTGTCCGGCAGTTGCAATCTGTTCCGGATATTCGGATTACCATTCTGGACAAGATGACCTATGCCGCTGATCTGCAGCGAATTAGCGGCTTGGGCCAAAAAGAATTGCCATTGTCTGTCTCTGTTGAGAAAGCCGCTCTCGAGGATGCGGCTGCCGTTCAGAAAATTCTGGAACGTATCAACCCGGATTATATCTTGCACTGTGCTGCAGAAAGCCATGTGGACCGGTCCATTGAAGGGCCCTCGAATTTTCTGGAAAGTAATGTCGTCGGTACATTCAACCTGCTTCAGGCCGCGCTGCGGTTATGGGAGGGCAGAGGAAAAGATAGCTCTTTCAGGCTTTTGCACATTTCCACTGATGAAGTTTATGGCTCGCTTGGTGAAGAAGGAGTGTTTTCGGAAGAGAGCCCTTATGATCCCCGTTCTCCCTATGCGGCAACCAAGGCAGCATCTGATCATCTGGTGCGTGCCTGGTGCCATACCTACGGACTGCCCGTTTTATTGACGAACTGCGGTAATAACTATGGGCACTGGCAGTTTCCCGAGAAACTCATTCCCCTGATGATTTTAAAATCCCTGAAAGGGGAGCCTCTGCCTCTTTATGGGTCCGGTAGGCAGATTCGTGAATGGATTCATGTTTCTGACCATGTACGTGCCTTATTGGCTGTGCTTGAAAAAGGGCAGATCGGGGAGACTTATTTGATCGGCAGCGGAGCCGAACTGGAAAATCGAACCGTTGTCGAGAAGATCTGTCGGCTTATGGACCAATTTCGTCCTGAACAGGGGCCGCATGCCCGTTTGATAACACATGTTGCTGACCGCCCGGGGCATGATAAACGTTATGCTCTGGACGCAGGTAAAGTCAGACGGGAAACGTCCTGGCAGCCAGAGATCTTTTTTGATGATGGATTATCGGCCACAGTCAGCTGGTATCTGGAGCAAGAACAGTGGTGGAAAGAATTGGAGCGGGGAGGATATGCTGGAGCCCGCCTTGGACTGAGGGGCTCCGCGATATAAGGATGGGAGGGAAGTGCCCGGTTCCTGATAACATCTTTTAATAACAAGTGTTTTTGGTGTGTTCTCTAGCTGCTTTAAGCTGCGCCAACTTCGGTTTTTTCCTGTTCAGACAAGACGCGGCAAAGTGTGCTGATGGCATCTTGATGCTTCTCGTTTCTAATCCGGGTGAAGTTACGGGCAAGATCAAGACACATGCGCTGTCTCTCGTTCATAATCTCTCCAGACGTATCCAGCTCTTCATAGAAGAAATTTATTTCAACTCCCAGAACCTGGGCTATCTCAAAGAGGCGTCCGGCTGATACGCGGTTGATCCCTCTTTCGTACTTGTGGGCCTGCTGGTAGGTGACGCCGATAAGATCGGCCAGCTGCTGCTGTGTCAGCCCTAGCATGGTTCTGCGTTCTCGTATCCGTTGTCCTACATGGCGTTCGATATGATGTGTTTTCGAAGAATCTCTGTTCACATTTGTCACCAATCACACTAACCCTTCCTGGGTAATGAATTTCAGCTGTAAGTTTCATTCTTTTTTTGTGTGAAATAAAGGGTTTTATCAGTTATTTCAATAGAAGTTTAAAAAAAATTGCCTGAATATTTTCATTGTTTTGAAATAAAGGCCGTTAATTTTTTGTTTACCAATATTAACGAACATTTTCTTCTTCATCCTTCATCGCGTTACAAGACAAAGTCTTTCGGTCAATTTCGCCTTTTCGGTTATTTTACAATATTGATTTATTTACTGTTTACGACTTGTGCTGTTCTGAGTTTGAATTTATATAAGCAATCGTTTTTATATCGTTTCGGTTGTGGAGAACTGCCAACTGGCTTTGTCGCCAATAGAGGGTGATGCAACCATTTAATTTGACAGGATTCAGGTTTCGTTAAGGGATTGAAGCCTATTCTTGGTATTGAAATCTAAGGTGGAAATGCTTTGTCATTTCTGGTTTTTCGCTTCAGGTAGGAGTATGAAAGACCGTGCAACGGTCCCCTCGCAAAGATAACGCTCTAGCTCAACTTGACCAGATGGCTGCCGCATTGGATGCCTCTGGAGATGTCATGTACGAATGGGACTTGGCAACTGATAGTTTAGTGTGGCTCGGTCGTTCCTCATCACTTTTTGGTCTGGATGACAAGGTTGTTCCTGTCTCGGGAGAGACATATCACAACCGGATCAATCCTGAGGACCTGCCTGCACGCATGCGCAATCTCACGGATCACTTTGCCGGAGAGGCCTATTACGATTGCGAATACAGGGTGCGTGACGGTAGCGGTAATTTTCAGTGGGTACATGATCGCGGTGCAGTCGAAGTTTCAACAACCGGGGCACCGACACGTCTGACCGGAGTCTTGCGCCCGGTAACCATCCGTAAGCAGGCCGAGGCCCGGCTGGAATATCTGGCGAGTTATGATGAGCTTTCCGGCCATTTTAACAAATTGAGACTGCGTGAATCACTTGATTTCTCGCTAGAACAATCCATCCGCTACAAATACGAAGGCGCTTTTCTTGCTGTCGGGGTCGATCATCTGGGGATGATTAATACCGCTTACGGGTTTGAAGCTGGAGACAGCATCCTTGTCGAGGTCGGGGAGCGACTGGATAAATGTATCCGTGGTGCTGATATTGTTGGCCGGTTGGGTGGTGATCGTTTCGGAGTGATCATGAGTGTGGCCTCGAACGAGGAAGCTGACGCAATCGCGGATCGTATTTTGCAGACAGTTCGCGAAACGCCGTTTGAGGTAAACGAGCAGCGGATCTATGTCACAGTTTCCATTGGACAGGTTTTCTTTCCCGAGCAGACAAAAACCAGTTTTGATGCTTTTGCCAAGGCCGAAAGCGCTTTGCTGGGGGCAAAGTCTAACGGTAGGGACTGCGTAAAACCTTACAAACTGACGATTGAACAATGCGAAAACTACCGAACAAGTATGGTTATCGGCGAAGAGGTGAAGCTGGCTCTTAAAGAAGATCGCCTCGCTTTGGCATATCAGCCGATCGTCAATGCTGATACACACGAGATGGTTTTGGTCGAGGCCTTGTTGCGAATGTACGACCGCAACGGAGATATTGTCCCTGCGGGAGTGTTCATTCCGGTTGTTGAGCAGTTGGGAATGATGCGGGTCATTGATCGTCGGGTTCTTGAGCTTGCCCTTCAGGACCTGGCTGCTAATCCTGATATTACCATGGCCTTGAATATCTCTGGTTTAACGGCTTCGGATCGAGGCTGGCTCCGGGCGCTTTCGTCCAGGGTAAAAGCCAGGCCAGATCTGGCTGAGCGGTTGATTGTGGAGATTACAGAAACAGCAGCTCTTCATGATCTGGAGGAATCCGCACGTTTCGTTTCTTCTGTGCGTCAGTTGGGTTGTAAGGTTGCAATTGATGATTTCGGGGCGGGTTATACGACCTTCCGTCATCTCAAAACCCTGACGGTTGATATTATCAAGATCGATGGATCATTCATTTCGGGTATTCTTGAGAATGAAGAAAACCAGATTTTTGTACGTAACCTGTTGAGCCTGGCGAAGGCACTTAATCATACAACAATTGCAGAGTTTGTTGAAACGGCTGAAGAAGCCGAGTTCCTTGCACGTGAAGGGGTAGACCTCTTGCAAGGATATCATTTCGGGAAACCGGAAATCTCGCCGGACTGGCTGGAAAAAAACAGCAAACAAAGTGAGCTGAAAGTTGTCTCTGCTCAAGGGAAGGCAGCGATACCTGCCTGATTGGGAGGTGCGGTTCAGCTCTGTCGGACGGCTGTTCTCCCCGGGCTCACTTAACCCGGAATCTGTTTAAGAATATAGCGCCTGTCAGGCCTTGCTGTTCAAAATACCTGCAAGGCCCTCACCACAGGAAGCTGTGTGAAGGCCTTGGAAATTTCATTCTTTGGTATGAAAGTATTATTTGGTCTGATTTTTACTCAGGGCGTCGAGCTGTCTTTGCAACTGTTCCATCTGGGTTTTCAGATCATTCAGACCGTTCCCTTCGGTTTTCTTTGCCGTATCAGAAGTCGAATCAGTCTTTGTTGCTGCGGCGGATGCTATTGGCGAGAACATACGCATGGCATTTTCAAAAAGAGCCATGTTCTGTTTATTCATGTCGTCGAGATTGCCAAAAGGGAAAATACCACCAAAGGTTTCCTGCATTGACTGGCGCATCTTGTCCTGATTTTCCGAAAATCCGTCCATCATGTGTTCAAGATACCGGGGGACCACCCACTGCATGGAATCGCCATAGAGACTAATAAGCTGACGAAGGAAGGTAATGGGGAGCAAATTTTGCCCCTTGGCTTCTTCTTCGACAATTATCTGTGTCAGAACAGAACGGGTAATGTCATTCCCTGATTTGGCATCGTATACGACAAAATCCACATCCTCTTTCACCATCTGGCAAAGGTGGTCAAGTGTCACATAACTGCTGGTCGCGGTGTTGTAGAGCCTTCTGTTCGCATATTTTTTTATAACGATCGGGTCGTCGGTTTTTTCTGTTTTTGAGGTCGCCAAGTTCCTCACCTCCAATGCTTTTTCTTCCACCTGCCGAATAGCTCAGCAGGTGCGACGGTGATTGTGCACTGCTACCAAATATTGCTGCGCTGCGATGGGGTCTGTCAATGAAGAGCGTGTAAAAGCTTCAAAAAAATTGTGTTTTGTTTACTATTCTTCTTCATTGCCCCTGCGAAAATCATCCTAACTGTGCCACACTGCCAGGGGTAAGGAAACATTTGAGGCTATTGGGCGCCAGATGCTGGAGCCAAGTCAGAAAAAAGCTGCAGGTAAAAACCACTGGGATATGATGTGACTGACGAAAAAGATGTTGATGCTGTGGCCGAACGGTTTCTTGACTGGTGGATAGACAATCTCTCGGTCCAAAGTGAAACATATCTTGAGACCCTTTCTGGTAACAGTCCCGAATTCATGGGGCAGTACAGGCAGTGGCATGAATTTTACCATAGCCTGATCAAGAATGATCCCACAGAAAATCCAGTCGGGTTTGCCTGTCAGTATCCTGATTTCCCAAGTTCCGGTTCTTTCAAAGAAGGTATAGAGAAAAATGAAGCAGGGGAAAGAGCGCCAGAATATGCCGATACCTCTGCCTCTGCACATGATGTCAGCGTTGATGAGCTTGCAGAGCTCAAAGCTCGGCTTGCTGATCTCGCAGAGCAAATTGCCCGACTTGAACATTCTCCAGATGCCAGAAGACCTGGAAAAGGAAATTAAAGGGGTTCTGTCGTCGACAGATTTACTTGCTTTCCCCGCGGCTTTGGAGCGTGCAATTTTTACCCGTTACCAAGGCTTTCTTCAGGGGGTAACGTTATATCAGAATTCAGGCTATCACCGTTCACTCGAACCAAAGCCTGTTGTCTGGTCGAAAGGCGCTGCGCGCTTGCTTGATTATGGTACGACCGAAAACGCTCTTCCACTTCTGGTGATCCCTTCTCTGGTAAACCGTTTTTACATTCTGGATCTCAAAGCAGATAACAGTTTTCTGCGTTGGCTGGCAGAGCAAGGGTTTCGTCCTTTTGTCATGGATTGGGGGGAGCCGGGACCTGCTGAAAAGGATTTTGGTCTGGATGACTATATCGGAAACTATCTGAGTGATGCCCTGGATACTGTGAGGAAAATCACAGAAGTTTCTCCTGCGGTTCTCGGTTATTGCATGGGGGGGACACTTGCTGTTGCACTCGCTCGATTGCATCCGGACAAGGTATCCGCCGCGGTTTTTATGGCGAGCCCCTGGGATTTTCACGAAGGACAGGCAGAGGGAGGTGTTGCCAGATTGCGAGCGGAGGCTCTCGTCGGGCTGCTTCCTCTGGTAAAACTACAAAAACAGCTTCCCAGTGAAATTTTGCAAAGCCTGTTCGCTTCGCTGGACCAGACGCTGTCTCTGCGGAAATTCAGTGCGTTTAACCAGATGGAAAATCACAGCCGGGCGGCCGAGAATTTTGTCGCGCTGGAGGATTGGCTGAATGATGGTGTTCCTTTAACGGAGAAAGTTGCTGAGGAATGTTTGCGTGACTGGTATGGGGAAAATATAACGGGGAGAGGCGACTGGACAATCCAAAGACAAAAAATCCGGCCTGATGAACTCGGGGTTCCGGCACTTTCGATTGTGTCTTTGAAAGACAGGATTGTTCCGGCAGCATCGTCGATGGCCCTGGCAAAAGACCTCCCTGATTCGGAAACTATCCAAACCTCTTTGGGGCATATCGGAATGACGGTTAGCGGCGCTGCACAATCAAAAATATGGGAACCAGTTGCTGAGTGGCTTTGTTCGAAAATGAAAAATAAGTAATAATATTGCAATATATCGACATTTTTGTAATTATTATGTCAAAAATCTTTAATATTGGCTTGATTTTCGTTCAGCAAGCTAGTTATGGTTCTTGAGGTTATTTTGCGATGCAGCATGGTGTTGGGGCGAGTTGGCGAGTCAGGAGTGTGCTTTCTTTAAGAGTCCCCGAGATTATCGAGCATTAAAATGTAAAATATTTGTCTTATCTGAAAGGTAGCTGTGATGTCTGGAGTAGTTATTGCGGGGGCTGTCAGAACCCCGATTGGTTCTTTTGGTGGGGCCCTCTCATCTGTATCGGCTACCGAGCTGGGGACCTTGGTGATCAAGGAGGCTTTGCTGCGGGCAGGTGTGTCTCCCGCGGATGTTGACGAAGTTATTCTCGGTCAGATTTTATCTGCGGGTGAAGGTCAGAATCCGGCCCGCCAGGCGGCTCTTGCTGCAGGAATACCAGCCGAAAAAACTGCCTATCTGATTAACCAGATCTGTGGCTCCGGTTTGCGTAGCGTGGCATTGGGATATCAATCCATTGCCCTTGGAGATGCTGATATCGTTGTCGCTGGCGGCCAGGAAAATATGAGCTTGGCGCCCCATGTTGCGCACCTGCGGAACGGGACTAAAATGGGTGATGTCAGCTTCATTGATACCATGATCAAAGATGGTCTCTGGTGTGCCATGAACGGCTATCACATGGGAACAACAGCGGAAAACATTGCCCGCAAGTTTGATGTTTCACGAGAAGACCAGGATGCTTTTGCTCTGGCATCCCAGCAAAAAGCTGTTGCGGCGATGGAAGCGGGCCGTTTCAAGGACGAAATTGTACCTGTTACGGTGAAGTCTCGCCGTGGAGATACTGTTGTCGATACCGATGAGTACCCGAAACGGGACGCAACGGCTGAAGGACTTGCCAAGTTGCGTCCGGCCTTTGATCGGGAAGGTTCCGTGACGGCAGGGAATGCGTCGGGGATTAATGATGGTGCAGCAGCTGTCGTTCTGATGTCAGAAGAAGCTGCCCAGGCACGCGGCGTGAAGCCGTTGGCGCGTATTGTTTCCTGGGCGACGGCAGGGGTGGATCCGGCCATTATGGGAACTGGTCCTATTCCCGCCAGCCGGAAAGCCCTAAATAAAGCAGGATGGGATATCAAGGATCTTGATCTTGTAGAAGCGAACGAAGCCTTTGCAGCCCAGGCGCTGGCCGTGAACCGGGAACTGGGCTGGAACAGTGATATTGTCAATGTAAACGGTGGTGCGATTGCCTTGGGGCATCCGATTGGCGCATCGGGCGCAAGGGTTCTTGTTACCCTTTTACACGAGATGGAAAAACGCGACGCGAAGAAGGGACTGGCCACGCTCTGTATCGGCGGTGGTCAGGGAATAGCTCTTTGCGTCGAGCGAGGCTGAACAGATGGGAAACCGGGCGATGAATAAAGATAACAACATCATCATCGACCCGGACTCTTCCGAAATGGGCTGCCTTTTATCGAAGGCGGCCTTTTTTGTATCTGAATCCGAGACTTCGTCCCTGATATTCGGATTCAGCTGCAGAACCAATAGGGGTCAGGCCCTGTGAGACAAAATAAAGAAAGGAAAATATAATGTCTCGAGTAGCGCTTGTTACAGGTGGAACCAGAGGTATCGGTGCGGCCATTTCCATAGCTCTGAAAAATGCAGGCTATAACGTTGCCGCGAGTTATGCGGGCAATGATCAGGCGGCAAAGACGTTTTCCGAGGCAAATGGTATCGCCGTTTTCAAATGGGATGTTGGTGATTTTGAAGCCTGCCGTGCCGGTATTGAAACTGTAGAGCAGCAGGTCGGGCCAATTGATGTTCTTGTAAACAACGCGGGCATAACCCGGGATGGGACCCTGCACAAGATGGCGTTGGATCAATGGCGGGATGTGATCAGCACCAATCTTGATTCCCTGTTCAATATGACGCGCAATGTCATCGAAGGGATGCGGGAACGCGGCTTTGGCCGGATCATCAGTATTTCTTCTATCAATGGGCAAAAAGGGCAATTTGGCCAAGCCAACTATGCGGCAGCCAAAGCTGGTGTGATCGGTTTTACCAAGTCAATTGCCCTTGAAAATGCCAGCAAGGGGATCACAGCGAATGTTGTGGCACCGGGCTATATCGGGACAGAAATGGTTCGAGCGGTTCCGGCAGAAGTGCTTAACAGCAAAATTATTCCGCAGATTCCGGTTGGCCGCCTTGGGGAGCCGGACGAAATCGCCGAATGTGTTCTCTTTCTTGCTTCTGATAAAGCAGGGTTTATGACGGGCTCGACCCTGACAGCCAACGGTGGTCAGTATATGGATTAGGTCTGGATATGATCTGGCAAGGCAGGATTAATCTTTGCCTGTTATATCAGGTTTTACTGAGAACGTTCGCGGCTCCCCCTCTAATGAGCCGCGAACGTTTTTTATTGCGACCAGCTGCCCGACTTCTTAAACCTTGATTGCCTTAATTTATCGTTTCCCTGTGGAGTACCAAAGACCATGTCATCTTATCCCGAACTGATTATTTTTGATTGTGATGGTGTTCTGGTTGATAGCGAGGTGCTTTCATCCCGGGTGGTTTCCGAGACACTTGGGCGCTATGGAATAAGTATTACCCCCGATGAAACCGCTGCCAGGTTTTCCGGATTTACAGATGAAGCTATTGGCCATTTTTTTGCTGCTGAGTCCCGACCCAAAATTCCTGAAAACTTTGCTTCAATCGTTGAAGAGGCAACAATCTCCTGTTTTCCAGACGAGCTGAAGTCTCTGCCGTATATCCGGGAAACACTTGCCAGCTTGCCATGCCTTTTTTGTGTGGCATCGAACAGCCGGACGAAACGGCTGGATCTGGCGCTGGCGGCAACCGGGCTTGACCGTTTTTTTGCACCGGAATGTCGTTTCAGCTCATCTCTTGTTAAAAACCCCAAACCGGCCCCGGAGTTACATTTACTCGCCTGTCAACAGATGGGAGTGGTGCCGGAGCGGGCACTGGTCATCGAGGATACTTCCACAGGGGTAACGGCAGCGGTTGCGGCAGGTATTCCTGTTTTGGGATATATCGGTGCCTCGCATATTACAGATACGCCGCGTCAGAAAAAAGCGTTGCTGGATGCAGGGGTTTTTGCCGTATTTGAAGATATGCGCCAATTGCAAAGCATGGTGATGGATTATGCTGCGGTATAACCTGTTGCCTTGACTTGTTTTGGCATGCTTCTGTGGGACAGAGATTACGCCGGAGACCATTCTGGCGAGGCCAGTTCAAAGCCATCGAAACTGAAGGCAGGGGCGACAGTACAGCCAACCAGACACCAGCCTTCCTCGGCGTTGGCGGCTTGCCAGTGTTGCTTCGGAATAACATATTGCGGGGTTTGCCCGGCAAGCACATCAGGTCCAAGAATAACTTCTTCACCCTTTACACCATCATGGCTTTTCAGCTTTAGAGGGCTTCCCGCATACCAGTGCCACATCTCGACAGCATCAATGCGGTGCCAGTGAGAAGACTGTCCTTTTTCCAGCAGGAAAAAAATAGCGGTCTGGTCGCCACGGCTGCCATCATCAGCTGTGTGGCGATAAGTTTCCCGATACCATCCGCCTTCAGGATGAGGCTGGAGCTGAAGATGATTTATCAGGTCGCGGGCTTGCTGGTTCATTGAGAACTCCTGAATCAGAATATTGTCTGGGGATCAACAGGGCGATCCCCAGACAGTATTCGCTAAGTCGTGAGACTAGAGGTTTTTGGGAGGGGCTGTTTTGGTGACGGATGGGCGGCGTGATGTGGTTTCAAACCATTGCGCCAGCCCGGGGTGGCCTGTGCGCCAGTCCTCATCACCGTAACGGAAGTCCAAATAAGCCAAGGCGCAGACAAGAGCAATTTCGCCTATAGCAAAGTTTTTGCCGAAATCCCCGGAAGAGAGCGCCTGCTCAAAAAAATTCAGAGCCTTGTCGATTTTCATGCGCTGCTGATCATGCAGGCCCGACCATTGCAGTTTTTCCGGGCGGAGCCTGCGTTCCATAGTGCGAAGAATACTTGCATCCATGATGCCATCCGCCAGGGCGTGGGCATTTTGGCTCTGCCATCTTGCCTCACCGTTGCGCGGGATCAGGGGGACATCATCGGAAAGACTGTCCAGGTATTCGCAGATCAGAGGAGAATTACAGAGGACGCTGCCCTCCCTTGTCGTCAAGGCAGGAACCTTTCCCAAGGGGTTTGTTTGCCATATCGGCGAGTCAGCGGTGAAGGTTGGGGCAGGGACAGTTTCAATTTCCTGATCCAGCCCTTTTTCAATCGCAACCATCAGGACTTTGCGCACATAGGGGGAGGTCGAGGAGTAATAGAGTTGCATAAGGGGCTCCACAGCTTGGGGACGTGAGGTTTTACTCTAGAGTTGTTTCCTGTTGAAACAAGAAAAGGGTGCTTAAAAATTATCTTTCCTGTGACGGATTTCGGTAAAAACCTCCTCGTCAGATGCCTGGCTCATCGCGAGTATCTTTCTGATTTTTGGGTCTCCCGGGCGGAGAAAAGGATTGGTGGCAAACTCGTCACCCAGACGGCTTGGAATCGTGGGCAATTTGTCCTGCCTCAGCCTCTCTATCTCTTCTGCTCGCTGGATCAGAGCGGGATTCTCAGGGTCGATACTCAAGGCAAACCGGGCGTTGGAAAGTGTGTACTCGTGGGCGCAACAGACAAGAGTTTCCTCGGGTAAGCTGAGATACTGCTGCAGGGACTGCCACATCATTTCCGCTGTGCCTTCGAAAAGGCGGCCACAACCGAGAGCAAAAAGGCTGTCGCCGGAAAAGAGCAGAGCTGATTTTTTGAACCAGAAGGCAATATGCCCGAGAGTGTGTCCTGGTACGGAAAAAATTTCAGCAGTTTCAGAGCCAAATACCAGCTGCTGGCCTCCCTCAAGGGCGTGATCAAGCTGAGAGATTTTCTGCCGCTCCCTGGCCGGGCCGATAACCGTTGCTCCGGTTGCTGCCTTGATCTCTGCAACGCCCCCGATGTGGTCGTGATGATGATGGGTCAAGAGAATATGGGTGATTTTCCAGTCGCAGGAACTGGCTTCTCGCAGTATTGGCAGGGATTCTCCGGGGTCAATGACCGCAACAACACCAGACACAGGATCCCGCAGGAGGTAACAGTAATTATCACTGAGAATGGGGATTTGTTTGACCTCTAGCGCCATGGGGGACTGTTCCTGTTGTATTGCGTTGGCTTTTCATTTGTTAATGCGATCTTAGCGCCCTATGTTTTAAAGATCGACTGCCGTTTTTCTTTTCCGGGATTTATCTATCCTTTTCGGTGATCTTTCCGGGAAAGAGTTCAGGGACGGCAAACCTATCTTTTCAGAGAGCATCATGTGGACAGACGTTGTTGATCTACAGGATTTCTATGGTACGCGCCTGGGAGCGGTGGCGGCCCACGTCATCCGCGGGAATATCCGTGATCACTGGCGCGATGTTCGTGGGAAAACGGTGCTCGGGCTTGGTTACACGACCCCGTATCTGACACAGTTTGAAGACGAAGCCGATCGGGTGATGGCTTTTATGCCAGCGTCTCAAGGGGTTTGTCACTGGCCGAAAGGCGGACCCGGGAAAACATCACTGGTTGATGAGACGATGTTGCCACTACCAGACTATTCGGTTGATCGGGTCCTGCTGGTGCACGGTCTGGAGAGTAGTGAATACCTGAGAGATATGCTCCGCGAGATCTGGAGGGTACTGACTGGTGATGGCCGCCTGTTGATCGTTACACCAAATCGTCGGGGGATCTGGGCCCGGATTGATAAAACGCCTTTTGGCTGGGGGCATCCCTTCAGCCGTTCACAGATTGCCCAGCTTCTTGATGATACACTTTTCGTGCCGATGAGCACCAAGCGGTCTCTTTATGTTCCGCCGAGCCAAAGAGCTACAATTCTTCAAGCTGCACCTGCCTGGGAAAGAATAGGGCGACGATTTTTCCCGACCTTTGCCGGGGTTTTGACCGTCGAGGCGGGCAAGCAGCTTTATATCCCGAGTACACGCAAGCGGGCGTCCGGGATAAGACGTCCGGGGCTGGCCAATGTGCCGAATGTCTTCCAGAAAGATAGCCCTCTTCGCGAGGCCATTGAAGAAGGCTAGCCTTGAAAGGGACGGGCTGTTCTGAGCTTTAGCCGTAGCCGCGCGTCGTCTCGTATAAGGCGAGCAGTGCCTTCCTGATAGGGGCCTATATATCAGCCCGGCTTTGCCGTCTATTTCCGGTGCAGTAAAAAGATGGCCTGCTGTGCTGTCAGGTTGGGGAACAGCAATTGTTTTTGGCGACCGCGTTCATCCAGAAACAACGTCTTGGCGATGCGGATATTCATATCCTGACAAAGAGCAAAAAAATCATCGACGGTGCAGAAGTGAATGTTCGGCGTTTCGTACCACTGGAAAGAAAGGGACTGTGTCACAGGCATCCTGCCTGCAAACGCAAGGCTGGAACGTACGCGCCAGTGTCCAAAATTGGGGAACGAAACGATGGCCTTTTGCCCGACACGTAACAATTCCTCCAGAACATGCCGGGGGTTGTTGGTCGCCTGAATTGTCTGACTTAGAATGGCGTAATCAAAAGCATCGTCCGGATAGTACTGCAGATCGGTATCCGCGTTACCCTGAATAACCGAGAGGCCGCGTGCGACACAGAGATTCACGCCCTTTTGCGAGAGTTCTACCCCGCGCCCGGAAACAGCCCGGTTGTGGACAAGAAAATCCAGCAACGCACCATCGTCGCAGCCAATATCAAGCACCCTGCTGTCGGGTTCAATCATGTCGGCAATAAGTCGGAGGTCGTTCCGTAAGGTATTGTTTGCCGCCGTCATGATGTTGTCCCCTTGCCATGTCCATTGAACCAGCGCTCGGCACAGCCCTTAACAAAACCGTCAATCGTCTCGTGAAATTCAGGCTCATCAAGCAGGAAGGCATCATGACCGGCATCGCTTTCCACCTCGACGAAAGAGACATCAGCAGCAACTGCGTTGAGCGCGTGAACGATATCTCTGTTGGCTTTGGTCGGGAACAGCCAGTCGCTGGTGAAAGAGACCACACAAAAACGTACGGGAGAGTCCTTGAAAGCATTTGCCAGACGTCCCTTGTGTTCAGCAGCCAGGTCAAAATAGTCCATAGCCCGGGTGATATAGAGATAGGAATTGGCGTCGAAGCGCTCGACAAAGGTATAACCTTGGTGACGCAGGTAACTTTCGACCTGAAAATCTGCATCAAAACCATAGGTGAGATTGGAACGATCCTGAAGCCTGCGGCCGAATTTACGGTGGAGCGCAGGTTCAGACAGATAGGTCACATGCGCCGTCATCCGGGCAACAGACAAGCCGGCTCTCGGAACCTTGTTTTTTTCCAGATAGGCCCCGTGACACCAGTCGGGATCGGCCATGATTGCCTGGCGCCCAACTTCGTGGAAAGCAATATTCTGTGCCGTATGGCGCGGAGCCGTGGCAATGGGAATAGCCGCAAAAACCATTTCGGGATAACTGACTGCCCACTGCAGGACTTGCATACCCCCCATAGATCCGCCGATGACACAGAACAGTTTTTCAATGCCCATGTGGTCAATCAGGCGCTTTTGGGCACGGACCATATCCCCGATAGTGATAACCGGAAAATTAAGTCCGTAGGGTTTGCCTGTTTCGGGGCTAATCGAAACCGGACCAGTGGAGCCCATGCAGCCGCCGATCACACTGCTGCAGATTACAAAATACTTTTCGGTATCAATTGCCTTGCCGGGCCCAACCATCAAAGACCACCAGCCTGGTTTTTCTGTGATGGGGTGGGTCTCTGAAACAAACTGGTCCCCGGTCAGAGCATGACAGATCAGGACAGCATTGGTTTTGTCTGGATTCAGGGTGCCATAGGTCTGGTAAGCGATTTCAATTGGCCCAAACGACAGGCCGCTGTCCAGAGGCATCGGCTCTTCAAATAGAACACGTTGACCTGGGAGCTGGACTGTCTTGTCCTGAATTCGGATCTCATGGCAGTTGGTATCAGTCATTGCGACAGGGCTGTCTCACTCTGGTTTACCCGTTTCGGGTTTTACTCACTCTGGAAAATACGAAGAGCAGGGAAAAACATCTACTGGTACAGCAGGCTAGAGGCCTTCCCGGAGTTTGTCACTGCTACTCCGTTTTGTCTGGTCATAAAACTGTTCAAAACTGCGTGTATTATTCTTATGCAAAGCTTTTATCGCCGGGGGTGCTGTCGTGCAAGAAAGAATGGTTTGGCAGAGGTTTTTAAAGAATCTTTCCTTTGCTTTTCAACCGGGCTGTGTCTATCTGTTTGACTCGGT
Organism: Kiloniella laminariae DSM 19542; assembly: GCF_000374005.1. Lineage (GTDB taxonomy): Bacteria > Pseudomonadota > Alphaproteobacteria > Kiloniellales > Kiloniellaceae > Kiloniella > Kiloniella laminariae. The sequence continues at coordinate 641,761 of NZ_KB893134.1, forward strand.
TTTAGGAACAGGCATCAGGGAATTTTATCTGAGATGGAACAGCTTGCCGATCTTCGAGGTCAGATCGATGAAATTGACACGCAGATTCATGATTTGTTGATGAAGCGCGCGGGTGTTATTCAGGTGATCTCTGCGCAAAACGAGCAGGCAAAATCAGGTTTGCGTCCTGGTCGGGAGGCACAGGTTTTACGGCGTCTGGTCAGGCGTCATGCAGGGGTTTTGCCCAAAGCCGTTGTTGTTAGAATCTGGCGCGAGATTTTTGCCAGTAGTGCCCAGCTTGGCAGTGAGCTGGCCGTTTCGGTTTATGCCCCGGAAAGTGATACCAGATTCTATGACCTTGCCCGGGAACATTTTGGCATGATGACCCCTATCCGGGGATGTCAGACCGTGATGTCTGTCCTTCGAGAGGTCACCGACGGACAAACATCAGTCGGGGTATTGCCACTGCCTTTTACCGGTGAGGATAATCCGTGGTGGTTGGCTCTTGCCCAGGGTGAAGCCGCAACCAACACCCGGATCATTGCCCGTCTGCCCTTTTACAATGCCAGCGGAACGGAGCTGGCCGAAGCCGTAATTGTTGCTCAGGATACACAGGAAGCTACCGGAGCTGACAGAAGTTATGTTGTTGCTGAATCCGGTGAACCCCTGTCCCGTTCAACCTTGAAAAGCCTGCTTGATAAAGCAGGTCTTCCATCGCTTAATATTCAGATCCATGCCCCTGATCCTGCGTATAGCTTACAATTGATCGAGGTGGATGATTATGTTGCTCCAGGTGATACACGTCTGGCGCATCTGGGGGAGCTTTCGGACCAGCGCATTACCCATGCCTGGACGATTGGTGGTTACGCTGTTCCCCTGACAGAGGCGTAACAACCGGCCTCAGGCCGTTTTTTTCCGATAGATATGAAAGTTCAGAGAATGGCTCTTAAACCACAACCCGGAATTATGGATGTTTCCCCTTATGTTGGTGGAGAATCTAAAGTTGAAGGTGTCGACCGGATCTGCCGCTTGGCGTCCAATGAAAACCCGCTTGGGGCTTCGGATGCAGCAAGAAAGGCGTATCAAGGCGTTGTAGACAATCTTCATCGATATCCGGATGGTGGTTCCTGTCTGCTTCGGAATGGGATTGCTGAAGCCGAAGGCCTTGTTGCCGACCAGATCGTTTGTGGCGCCGGCTCTGATGAGCTTCTGGCCTTGTTGATACGATCCTATGTGGGGATTGGCGACGAGATCGTCTACAATGAACACGGTTTCCTGATGTACCCGATTGGGGCAAAGACAGCTGGTGCTGTTCCGGTAAAGGCTGCAGAGCAGGACTTGCGGATTGATGTTGAGGCCATGCTTGGCGCGGTCACGGATAAAACAAAAATCATGTTCCTGGCCAATCCGAATAATCCGACCGGCAGTTACATCACGGAAAAAGAGCTCCGTTATCTGCGTGAAAACCTTAACGAAGATGTTCTGCTGGTGATCGATGCGGCCTATTGTGAATATGTGGACAGTCCGGACTATATCAGTGGCGCCTCCATGGTGGAGGAGTTTGGCAACGTGGTTATGACTCGGACGTTTTCCAAAATTCACGGTCTGGCATCTCTGCGTCTGGGCTGGGCCTACTGTCCTCCAGAAGTTGCCGATGTTCTCAACCGTGTCCGGGGACCGTTTAACGTGAGCCTTGCTGCCCAGGCTGCAGGTGTCGCGGCAATCAAGGACAAGGCACACATTGAGCGATCGAAAGAGCTGAATGCGAGACTTTTAAACTGGTTCCGTCAGCAAGTGGCTGAATTGGGGCTGGAAACCCGCACCTCCGTTGCAAACTTTGTCTTGCTGGATTTCAAGACTACCGAGAAGGCGGCTGCAGCACTGGAGTTTCTCAAACAACGCGGAATCCTTGTGCGCGGGATGGGAGCTTATGGTTTGTCCGGCTTCCTGAGGATCAGTATTGGAACAGACGAAGAAATGAGGGCGGTGGTTGAAAACCTGACCGTATTTGTCAATGGATGATGAAAAGGGGAAACCCCTGTTTCAAAAGGTTGCTTTGATCGGCATTGGCCTGATCGGGTCTTCGCTGGCACGCGCGATCAAGAAAAAGGCGCTGGCATCAGAAGTTGTGACCTGCGCCCGTTCCGAGGCAACACGCAACACGGTTGAGAAACTGGGCCTGGTTGATGCAGTTTATGACAGCCCGGCAGAAGCGGTCAGGGATGCTGATCTTGTCATTCTCTGTACGCCAGTCAGCACTTATGATGATCTGGCTGCCGCAATGGCACCGTCTTTGAAGGCGGGAGCCATTGTCAGTGATGTTGGTTCGGTCAAAGAATCTGTTATTCGGGATGTGGGACAACATCTGCCTGATGGGGTCCATTTTGTTCCTGGGCATCCGATTGCAGGAACCGAACACTCCGGACCGGAGGCAGGCTTCGCTGAATTGTTTGAAGGGCGCTGGTGTATTCTTACCCCGGTGGTTGGGACAGATGCCCGGGCAATCGAGAAGGTTTCAAACTTCTGGGCTGCTCTGGGAAGTATGGTTGAAATCATGACCCCGCATCGGCATGACAAGGTTCTGGCGATTACATCGCATTTGCCGCACCTTATTGCCTATACCATCGTTGGGACGGCAACGGATCTGGAAGAAACCGATCAGAATGATGTCATCAAATTCTCTGCTGGTGGCTTCAGGGACTTTACCCGAATTGCAGCTTCTGATCCGATCATGTGGCGAGATGTCTTCCTCAACAACCGAGAAGCTGTACTTGAGATGTTACAGCGTTTCACCGAGGATTTGACTGTCTTGCAGCGGGCGGTACGCTGGGGTGAGGGAGATGTTCTTGAGGATCTCTTTCGTCGGACCCGGGAAGTTCGCCGGGGTATTGTCGATGCCCATCAGGCTGGAACATTTGATGCGCGTGAACCGGATGATGAGTTGAAGAAATAATCAAGATGTTCTTTGTGAAACAGGCTCCCGATTTGGGGGCCTGTTTGCATATGGGGCGGTGCTATTATTGAACCAGGGGTGGCAAGGGAAACAAGGCTATGGGACCAAGTGAAAGCCAGCCATCCTGAAGGAGCAGGGGCACATTGATTTCATGACGTCCCCGACTGTTGGTTTTACCAAGAGCCGCAAGTGATAGTTTGATGCCGAAACTTTGTCCTTTGCTCAGAAGGTCAGATTTTTCCATCTGTTCGACTACCCCGTCAGCCCCTTCAATCCGGCTGTCGAGCTTCCCTTCGGGACGCAGCCGATTGTCGAGCGTCAGTTCCCCACGGGCATCGACAAGCAAAGGCCCCCAGCGAAGGCTGGCATCATGCAGGGATAAAAATCCGCCAGTGTCTCTCCAGAGGTGAAGTGCCTTGTCGAGTTTTGCCTTTGGGATATCGCCGTAGAGAGTAGTTTCCAGACGCAGTTGGGATATTGGACCTTTCAGGGGTGTTTTTTCCAGTTCAGGGTGGTTGATATCTTGGGCGTTCAGGGTGATGTCGAATTCCTGTAACGTTGTTCCTGCCGAAGCAGGACGAAGAGGACCCAAAGTACTGTCCAGACTTGCGATCTCCAGAGGGTGATGCCCTTCGCGCTGGATGAAGAGCGCATCGGCCTGCAGGCGGGCATGAAGAAGTTCCCCTTTCAGGGTGATCCTTGCTGTCGCTGTGGCCTTGTTGCTTTGTACTCGAACTGCGGGTTCCTGATGAGGCAGCCCATCGATCAGGTGTTCTGCGGAAAGATCGAGTGACATTGAGAGCGGAGACCAGGGAGCTGCCTCGGCGATCAACTTTTCTGTCTGCCAGTACCAGCCTTCAGGAGAGCGAATTTTGGGATTTTGCAGGCTTGCTTTCACAATAAAGGGGAAGCCCGAGAGCGCTAGTTCGCCATGGGTGATTTCAAAGCCCCGTGCCTGTTGTTTTTCAACCCAGCGTGACAAACCTGTTTCCATCTGTTTCGCGGCCCAAAACCAATAGGCAACCGCTAGAGCAAAAACAAGAATGCACAGAATGATTCCTGCAAAAAACATACGCTTTGCCAAGTTGCCGGGTGCAGGGGGGAGAGAGGATGATGTTTCTGGTGGGGCAACCGACATGGGCTCTTGTCTCGCGAGTGACTGAAAGGTGTTCTGAATAACTATTTCTGGTGATCCCTTTATGTTCGGGAAGCCAGTCGATAAACTTTCTTGTTCATACGCATAGACGATTCGGAGTAATGGAGCAATGTCGACCCCTGAACTGAGGGCCTTTTATGATGAACACCTGCCTGTTGAACCCGGCCGGGAGTTCTGGGTCTTTGGATATGGCTCCCTGATGTGGAATCCCGGTTTTCCTCATGTGGAAGTTCAGCCTGCGACACTGCAGGGATATCACCGGCATTTCTGTATCTATTCCTATTTTTACAGAGGAACACCTGACTGCCCTGGACTGGTTTTGGGACTGGATCAGGGGGAGTCCTGTATTGGCATGGCTTATCGGGTTCCGGCAGCGGAACGGGATGTGGTTCTGGATTATCTGTTCGAGCGGGAAATGATTTCCGGTGTTTATCACCCCCGCTGGGTTGAGGTTGAGTTGAAATCCGGGGAGAAAATCCCGACGGCAACGTTTGTTGCAGATGTTGAACACGAACAATATGCCGGAAAGTTGAGCAAGCAGGAGCTGATTGCCCATGTTCTGCAGGGAGTGGGCAGCAGCGGTCGCTGTTACGAATATCTTGAAAATACCGTTAAACACCTCAAAGCACTAGAGATCAACGATCCTGGCCTTGAAGAGCTGTTGCTGGAGGTTCAGGAAGCCATGAAGACGCTTCCCTGAAAACCTAAAAACCTATGGTCACTTGGAGAGGTGCTTTAGTGTAACAGTGTGTTGAAATAGGCAATCAGGGCATCGACGTCGGTCAAGAGCCAGAACAGGCCGATGACGATTATGCCGCCAAGCGGTAATGTATACCAGGGATGGCTGATCGGGACATGTTCGCCACAGGCATAGCAAATGTCATCGTCCCGTCCTATCTCGGTGGAGCATTTGGGGCACTTTCTCGGCTCAGCCATTCTCTTTCGCCTCTGCTTGACGGGCCTCGTCCATTAGACGGTTACTGGCTTCTTCAATCGTGTCTTGCATTCTCTTCATGAAAGCCTTGCGATCAAGACCAGGGGGGATCGGCGGCAAATACTCCATGATAATCTTGCCTGGTTTCTTGACAAAAGCATCGCGTCCCCAGAACAGGCCAGAGTTCAAAGCCACGGGGCTAACTGTTACACCAAGTCCGGTATAGAGAGCTGCAATCCCTGTCTGATAACTGGGTTCCTGGCCAGGTGTTGCCCGAGTGCCTTCAGGGAAAATGATAATAGGCCGCTTGTCAGATAAGGGTTTTTGAGATTCCTTGATCATCTGGCGCAGGGCTTTGGTTCCTGCCTTCCGGTCAATTGCGACGACCCCGCCTTTCCAGAGATACCAGCCGAACATCGGAATACGCAACAGCTCTTTTTTCAGAATAAAACAGGGGTTGGTATTAAAGGCCATCAGGGCAATGGTTTCCCAGGCCGACTGGTGTTTGCTGACAAGAAGAAAGCCTTGATCCTTTGGACGGTTTTCTACGCCCCGGATTTCATATGTCGTGCCACAGATTACCTTGAGCAACCAGAAGACCACGATCGCCCAGTAATGCCCGGCGACAAGCATGAAGCGTTGTGGAAAGACCATGAGGAGAAGACAGGGGGTGAAATAGAGAAGACACCAGATCAGATAGCAGACGTTAAACGTCAGGGAACGTAGAAAAATCATTGGTTTATCCGATCAGTTTGTCTCGTAAATCTTCACCCCAGTTTCGTATCTGGGCCAAAAGAAATTTATTATATTCAGAAAGAATCAAGGTCATGCTGCCAGGCCACATCCACCAGTCCTTGTGTCTCACATTTGCAGGAAACACCGGATAAGGCTGGATGGTTGCCCTGGGCATGGCATGACGGAATTCCAGTAAACTTCGGGGCATATGATAAGAAGCTGTCACAAGACGCAGGGATCTGTACCCCTGTTCATCCAGCCAGCTCTTGGTTTCAAGGGCGTTGCCTCTGGTATCATCTGCTTCATATCCCAGGGTGACACAACATTCCAGATTGTTGGGGGCCTGTTGGGAAAGCGAGAGCAGCTCCCGAACCTCAACGCCTTGATAGACACCCGAGATAAAAAGTTTTTTTGCCTGGCCGTTGGCGAGAAGCTCCAGACCTGTATTGATCCTGTCACTGCCGCCCGTAAGCACGACGATGGCATCAACAGGTGCGACATCGTTGCTTGTTTCTTCGGGCAGGGTCGCCGCAAACCAGAAAAAGCCCCCGATCCAGAGGAGAAGGCTTGAAACAATAACAAATGAGCTTAACCGCAGGCTAATAAAGCTGCCTTTTGCTGATCTACGAAACACAAAGAGAATCTTTCCTGTTTTTCACATCACCATTCCCATGTCGTATCACGGCATTAAGGCGAGACTGCGAAGCACAGTCAGTCGGGCAGTGATCATGGCAACAAGGGAGGCCCCGACCGGAATAAGAAGGAGAAGACCCCATTCTGTTGCGGTGAGGGTAAAGCTTGGAAGCAGGGCACTGTTTGCCTGTCCGAGAAGGGTGCTGAAGGCTGCGATGGTCAGGCCGGCAAGGAGGAGACCTGCAAAACCACCCGCCATACTCAGCTTCAGGGCATGAAGCTGAAACCGGTTGGCGATGTAGGCATCCTGGGCCCCCATCAAATGAAAAAGCTCAACGACCTGTCGGTGAATGGCAAGGCCCATTCTGGTGACAAGGATAACCATAAGTGCTGCTGCCCCACCCACCAAAAGCACAACCAACAGGGAGACAGTTCCAATGATTTTGGCAAGGCCCAGAAGATTTCCCAACCAGCGTTGATGGTCATCAATACTGGCTGTTGGCAGTTTTTCAGCCGTTAAGACCTTTACGGCGTCAAGCGTCCGGGCGGAAGATTGCGAAAGCTCGATGGAAATAAGCAGGGGGATCGGCAGATCGTGGAGTACGACATCTTTTCCCAGCCAGGGTTCAAGCAGTTTATTCAGTTCACCATCGGTGAGCATTTCCGCTTTTTTGACATCGGGAATTTTTTTAAATTCCTGCAGAAGCAACGCAGTCTTTTTTTCGATGGCCTGACGTTCAGCAGGTGACTGGCCTGCAGGAACCTGGATCGTAAGGCTGTTGGACAAGCCCTGATCCCAGCGATTGGCCAGTTTGTTCATGGTGAGGGCAACAATAAGGGACATGGTTGCCAGATAAACCATGACGGCGATCAGCCAGGGTAAAAAACGGCTGGAGGCATCTTTGTCCAAGGGAACATCGTTACGAGAACCGAACATTCAGGCTGCCCCACTCTCGGTGTTCTGTTCTATGGTTTGCGCCGAGCGAATCAGACGGACTTCACCATTGATGATCTTGAATACCGGGTGGTTAAACCGGTTAACGAGGGCTTCGTTATGAGAGGCAACGACGATGGTTGTGCCCCGTTTGTTGAGCTCTTCGAAAAGAAACAGAAGTCGCTCGGCTATTTTGTCATCCAGATTCCCGGTCGGTTCATCGGCAAGCAGCAGACTGGGGCGGCCGATAACAGCCCTGGCGATTGCTACGCGTTGCTGTTGGCCGCCAGAAAGAGTTGGTGGTTTTGAATCAAGATTATCCGCAAGCCCAACCCAGGCAAGAAGTTCACTGACGTTACGTCGTACCTTTTCCAGCGGCATGCCGGTGATGGTCAGCGGGAGAGCAACATTTTCCAGGGCACTGAGGTGATCAAGCAGGCGGAAGTCCTGGAATATAATACCAATTCTTCTGCGCAACATGCTGGTTTCTTTGCGATCAAGCTGTGAAACATCGCGCCCGAAAAGGCTGAGCCTTCCTGTGGTAGGGCGATGAGCCAGATACATCAGGCGCAGTAAAGAGGATTTCCCCGCGCCACTGGGGCCGACCATGAAATGAAATGATCCGGGCTCCAGTGTCAGGTTGACCTGATGAAGCACATCGGGACCGTTTCCGTAGCGCAAATGGACATCCTGAAAACGAACCAAAGGTTTGAAATCCATGGCAGTGAAAGAGGATCAAACAATGGCATATTTTATCTGGGAGCGTAAAGGCTTGTGCTGCTAATATTCTCTGAGTCCCGGAGTGGGAGACAAAACTGGATGTGCTTGTCTTGCCTTCGCTTTTCCCGCACCCTATAAATTAAAGTCGTAATGATATCGTTACTCCCGAATATGCTTCTTCGCTGGTGGTGGGCCCAATGATTCTTTCTTGTCCTGAATGTAGCAGCAAGTTTCGACTTGATTCTGCAGCACTGGGTACTGACGGACGTAAAGTCCGGTGCAGCAGTTGTCGCCATGTCTGGTTACAGCTGCCGGAGGAAGAAACGACCGAAATAGAAGTTTCTGACGCAGCTGCTGAGAACAGTGGCAGCCAGGTTGACGGGGGATCTTTTGATAACGAGACAGATGATTTTTCTGATGAGGCGCTAAGTGGACCACCTCCGCTTGATGATGACTTTGTTGAGCCGGGTAAAAAAATCAGAAACAAGCGTCCGAAAGGTTTTGCCCCGGACCGTCAGGAAAAGAAAGGTCGCGGGGGATTGTGGGGCTGGCTGTTGCTCCTGCTGGTTCTGGGCGGACTGGGTTATGGTTTCTGGTTCGAAAGAATCCTGATTGTCTCGACGGTGCCCGAAGCGATGAAACTCTATGCTCTGGTCGATCTAGAGGTCGAGTTCCCGGCAGGGAAAGGTCTGGAGATTGAAAACCAGAAGAATGAACGGGCGACGAACGATGGCAAGAAAGTCATCGTCGTTTCAGGAGATGTGAAAAACATCACAGGAGAAGTTATTATTGTGCCCAAGCTGATCGGTGCTTTGCTCGATCAGGATGGAAGGGCTGTATCCCGGAAAACGCTAAAGCTCGATGTGTCTTTCCTGGCACCGAACGAGACAACCAGCTTTTCCATAGAACTGGTAAATTCCTCCAAAGCCGTGCTGTCGGATGTGCGCTTCATTTCTGATGAAGAAGCTTTGCAAATTCCTGATTTTGAACCGTTGGAAGAGTAAGAAAACAGTCTGAATTCTTGTGGCGACTTATGCCATAGCTTCACGCTTCCCATCGTGATACCTTGTAGGTAACATAACGTTAACCAAACTTTTTGTTGCGGTGGTGGATACGATGGCAAAAATCTTGATTGCCGAAGATGACAAAGCTGTTCGTAGCTTCGTTGCCCGTGCGTTGACGCACAAGCAACATGAAGTAAAGACGGTTGGCGATGGGATGCAGGCCCTGGAAGCGCTGCATGAAGAAAGTTTTGATCTTTTGATTACAGATATCGTTATGCCCGGCCTGGACGGCATAGGTCTTGCTCTCAAGGTTGCCAAAGACGCACCGGACATGCCTGTACTTTTGATGACCGGATATTCTGCGGAAAAACAGCGGGCTCATAATCTTGAAGAGCTGGTTTTCCAGGTTGTGACCAAGCCTTTCAGTCTTAAACAGATCTGTGCTGCTGCTGAAGCGGCGCTTGAAGGCAAAGCCTTGCAGCTGGAGACCTAGAAAAAAGGCTAAAAGCGTTCCAGCAGTCGCTGAATATAAGTTTTTTCTTCCTGACTTCTGTTCCGGTCATTCCGTCGTTCTCTCAGCTCCTGCAAAATCCCCCTGCTTTCGAGGAAATCAGCTTCTTTGGGCAGAGGAACACCTTGTTTTGTCATGGTACGGCCGTTTTCACCAAGATTTCGCCCAAAGGGATCGCGGCCTTTGCCACTTTGACCTCTGACCCATCCGCTTCCGCTTTCTGGTGCCTGACTGAGCATTTGCAGAAATTTTTCAGCAGCTTGTTCTGCCCCGTTTTGAAGTTTTCTCAAGCTGCGGGTTTGTGCCTGAACCGCCTGCTCCGTTTCCGTACCATCGCCATCCTGCCCCTGGAGTGCATCACGGGCGATGCCCATTGATTGCTCAGCCTGTTCGAGGTCATCAGGGATCTGCCCAAGCATGTCCTGTAGCTGTTGCATCAGTTGCTCCAGCTCCTGGCGGAGCTGTTCCTGGCTCTTGGCATCTCTCGCCTGGCGTTCACCCTCATTCTCTCCTTCGCCTTGGCCTTTGTCACCAGGGCGGCTGTTTCCGGGAATGTTCCGCGAAGAGGGTTGTTCGCCGGGTTCTTTCTTTTGCCCGCCTTGTCGACTTTCGTCCAGTTCCTGCTGTCGCTTATAACTGTTTTCCAGAAGCTCTTCCTGTCGTTTGATCAGGTCCTGCAGTTCTTCGAAAGCACGACGGCCAGCCTCGCTCATCGGGTTTTGCTGTTGTTGGCCCTGCTGGAAGGCCATATTCTCAAGCATGTTTTGCAAGTCTGAAAGCAGCTTCTGAGCTTCGTCGAGCTGTCCGTTTTCTGCCAGCATCCTTGCCTGGTCAATCATCTCTTGCAGATCTTTTTGATCAACCGTCATCTGGTCGTCGGGAATCGGAGAGGGGGGCTGGTTCTTTTCGTTTTTGAGAAATTCTTCAAGCATGTTGGTCAGCAATGAATCGACAGCCTGTTGCAGTTGATCCATGAGCTGGGCGATTTCTTCCATACCAGCATCTGCCGCCAGGGCCTCACGGAGCTGTTCCTGTATCTGTCTCAGGTCTCTTTGGGCTGTACTTAACCGGCCGTTTTCGAGATGGAGAGCTGTTCTCCACAACAGGTTTTGACTTTCAGCGACACTGTCTTCGGACGGCCTGTGCAGCAGATTTTTTCCGGCAACCGAAAGAGCCAGGGAAACCAGACTGTCATAATCGTAATTTTGCGGCTGTTTGACCAAAGCATCCAGGGAAAGCATGACCTTGACGTTATTTCGGCGCTGGACAAGATCCTTGCGCAGGCTAACAAGGGTTCTGGCCAGAGGGTGGGTGAAGGTTCGCTCGGGCAATCTTATCTTTACCTGATCCCCGAGGCCGATTTGTCCAATTCTATCTTTTGTACTCAATTGCAGCCAGACTTCTTCGCCTGCCCAGATATGGTCCGTAAGATCCAGGAAGTGCAGGCTCTGGTATTGCTGTTCATTGCTGGCGGGCAGAGGCAGGGTGTATTTTTCAGCTGCATCAGGGTCGTTTTGCCAGAAGGTGATACCGAGTTCGGTGGTGCCGTAGTCATCGCGTGTTTCAAAAACCAGTCTGAGTAATCCCTGGGTGTTTCCAAGAGGTTTTTCGAGCAAGATGACACTGGGCGGCAGGTCTTCCTTGAGATCGAATTCTGTTTCGATCAGGCTTTGAAAGCCTGATCTGACAGAGAAAGTGCCGCTTTCTGTCAATTGAAATGAGCTTTGGAAAGAGGTCTCTCCGGTCTGCTCGAAAGCAAGATCCTTGCTCGCCAACCTCAGGTCTGGAGGGTTCTCAGGACCATGAACCTGGATAATGGCTCGGCTGTTTTCGGGGAGGTCCAGTCGAGGAGGAATGTGAAAATCCTGATCAAAAAACAGGGGTGCGGCCCCGGTGTAGTCAGGGGGGGTAAGCCAGATGCTGTATCGGGTGCCGACGCCGGACGATGTGGTCAAGAGGCTGCTAATATTTAAGCTCTTGTTCAGGCGTTCCGGCCAGAGATCAATTGAAAAGAGGGCAATAAACAAGCCCAAGGCCAGGAGGCTGCGTAACCCGTAGGGATCTTTGCTTATCATCAGAGGGGTGGTCTGGGGGATACGCAAGGATTTGAGGTCACGGGCAAGCCGAAACTTGTTTTCTTGCCAGAGCCGGAGGCCGTTTGCCGTGACCTGAACAGGACGGTCACCCAGGCTACTGAGGGGACGGTGGGCCAGAGAGTTGTTTACTTCGAGCCGTCGATAGATCGCGTGTCGGCTGGGTAACCTGACCTTTAGACAAAACCAGACAGCAGTTCCCAGAAGCAACAGGCCAGAACTGATGAGGAAAACAAGATGAAGCCATACTGGGAAGTTGCCGACTAATCCAAGAAGCATCCAGAGGGCAACAGCTGAGAAACTGACGCAGAAGGGCCAGGAGGCAGCCCAGAAGGCATCAACAGAAAGAACCAGCCGCGTTAGAAACACGGCTTTCCGCAAATTTCGCGGCAGATCGGGCTCTGGTCTGTCGCCTCCGGTTATCTTGGCTGTCGAGGGCGGGTTGTCTTTCTGCATCAGTACAAATGATTCCTGTAGAAATTCATTTGAACATCCCGCCCTGAACAAGATTATCCGTAAAGGATTATGAGGATAGCCACTCAGGCAGGAGGTCCTGACCTATAAGTGTATCATAATCAATCCGTTTGCGAACCACTGCATATTTATCCCCTTTGACCAGCACTTCTGGTGCATTCAGCCGGCTGTTGTAACTGGAAGACATCACCGCGCCGTAAGCGCCAGCTGATTCCATTGCCAGAAGGTCACCTGCTTTTACAGGAGGAAGAGGTCGTTGGCGGGCAAAGGTGTCGCCTGATTCACAGATCGGGCCGACAACGTCACAAGATGAAATCTCCGCATCTGCTTCCGGTTCGTTCAAAGGAGTTATGTCATGCCAGGCGTCGTAAAGGGAGGGGCGGATCAGGTCGTTCATGGCTGCATCTATAATCACGAAGCGCCGATTTGAACCCTCTTTGACATAGATGGTCTCTGTAACCAGTACACCTGCATTGCCAACAAGGAAGCGCCCGGGTTCAAAGATGCATTCCGCATCCAGTCCCTGTACAACTTCACTGACCGTTTTGGCGTAAATAGCAAGATCTGGCGGGGTTTCATCATTGTACTGAATACCGAGACCGCCCCCAAAATCAATACGTTTGAGGGGAAGACCAGCTTGTTTGAGTTCGCTATAGAGGCCTGCCAGACGCTCGAAAGCGTCTTTGAAGGGGCTGGCATCGGTCAATTGAGAACCGATGTGAACCGCAAGGCTTTCGATAGCTATATTGGGAAGGTCGGTGGCTCGCTCGACAAATTCACGTACCCGCGGAATATCGATACCAAACTTGTTTTCGGCCTTACCTGTAGAAATTTTGGCATGGGTCTTGGCGTCAACATCAGGGTTTATCCGAAAGGCGATGGGAGCCACGACACCCATTTTTTGAGCAACGGCAGAAAGGGCTTCCAGCTCAGGCAGGGATTCCACATTAAACTGCAGAATGCCGACTTTCAGGCCGAGAGCCATTTCTTCGGGCTTTTTACCAACTCCGGCAAAGACAATCTTCTTGGGATCTATGCCTGCCGCAAGAGCACGGCGCAGTTCGCCTTCGGATACAACATCTGCTCCGGCTCCGGCTGCGGCCAGTGTACTGATGACAGACTGGTTGGAGTTAGCCTTCAGGGCATAAAAGATTGTACCTTTAACGCCTGCATCTTTAAGGGCAGAGGCAAAGGCATTATAAGCGTTGACCATCGCGGCGGTGGAATAGCAGAAAAACGGCGTTCCGACTTCGCGGGCAATGTCTTCCAGCGGCAGGTCCTCTACATGGAGCCTGCCGTTGCGGTATTCAAAAGAACTCATATCAGTTTCCGTAAGTCGTGGTCTTGGTCCGGGAATTTTTGCGGATATTCAAACCCTGAGGCAGAAGGTTCTCTTCTTCTACAGTCTGTGCCGGAGCAGAGGAAGTAGCAGGGGTCACTGAAGGAGGATAGGGATACTGTGCCGGATAGTCCCAATCACCCTCAGGCCGATCAAGTTTGCCGACCTTGCCACAACTGGCCAGGAGCAACAAACCCGCCAGGAAAATCCCGGCTCTAAAGACAGTTTTCCCTGTTGAGGAATAGGTCATCGGATAAAACGCTCCCGGGCGGCTTTGGCCGCTGCCTTGACATTTTCAGGTGCGGTGCCACCAAAACTTGTGCGGCTCTGCGTGGATTGCTCAACGGTAAGAAAACGGAATATTTCCTGTGTGATCCTTGGCTCGACGGACTGCATTTCTGCAAGATCCAGTTCACTGATATCACATTTTTTGTCTTCTGCCTTCTTCACAATCGTACCCGTAACGTGATGGGCATCCCGGAAGGGGAGACCAAGTTCACGCACAAGCCAATCGGCCAGGTCTGTCGCTGTCAGAAAACCGTCAGCAGTGGCGGCATGCAGTTTGTCGCGGTTGGCTTTCATATCGGTAACCATACCAGTCATAGCTGTTACGCAGAGGATCAGGGTATCTGCAGCGTCAAAAACAGGCTCTTTATCTTCCTGCATGTCCTTGCCGTAGGTCAGGGGAAGACCTTTCATGACGACGAGCAGGGTGTTGAGCGAGCCGATAACACGTCCGGCCTTGCCCCGGATCAGTTCTGCTGCATCGGGGTTTTTCTTCTGCGGCATGATCGAGCTGCCGGTGGTGAAAGCATCGGAGAGGGTGACAAATCCAAAGCCCTGAGAGCACCAGATGACCAGTTCTTCAGCAAAGCGGGAGAGATGGATGGCCATGATGGCCCCGGCGGACATGAATTCGAGAGCATAGTCACGATCAGAGACAGAATCGAGGGAGTTTGCGGTCGGACGATCAAATGCAAGAGCCGTGGCCGTAGCGTGACGGTCGATTGGAAAGGATGTTCCGGCCAGAGCTGCAGCACCGAGGGGGCATTCATTCAGACGCTTGCGGCAGTCAACCAGGCGGCTGCGATCCCGGCCAAACATCTCGACATAGGCGAGCATATGATGCCCGAAGGTAACTGGCTGTGCTGCTTGCAGATGGGTATAGCCGGGCATGACTATGTCGTGGTTTTTTTCGGCCTGATCAATCAGAGCCTCAATCAGCAGCCCGGTCTGTTTATCCAGCTCATCAATTGCACCGCGAACCCAGAGTTTAAAGTCTGTTGCAACCTGGTCGTTTCTGGATCTGGCGGTGTGCAAACGGCCTGCTGCATCGCCGATCAATTCACGCAATCTGTTTTCGACATTCATATGAATATCTTCGAGCGCAGCAGAGAAGGTAAAACGTCCTTCCTGGATTTCTCGCAAAATTGTGTCTAGACCTTCAAGGATTGCCTTGCCATCTTCAGGGGAAATGATGCCCTGTTTAACCAACATGGCGCAGTGAGCTTTGGAGCCTGCAATATCCTGTGCAGCCATGCGTTTGTCAAAGTCGATGGAAGCATTGATTTTTTCCATAACTTCCGCGGGGCCTACGGTAAAGCGGCCGCCCCACATGGCGTTGGCTGTGGTTTCACTGGCTGTTTTGGTATTTGACACGGTGTTCTCTTTCGTCTTTTCAGGCGTGCGACTTATGGACTTTATATTATGACTTTGGCTTACGCCTATCGTGTGTTTTCAGTTTTTATCGGGCTCTATTCGGCGGTTTTGTTCCTGCAGATAACCGGGGCAAGTGCCGAAACTTCCAACAAGCCCCCGCTGGAGGGGCGACTCGAGGGGAACTTTACTCTGTTCGATCCGCCTGTGCCAGTGCCGATCGAAAGCTTTGAGGATGAAGAGGGAAATCTTCGGTCTCTAAAAGATTTTGAAGGGCAGGTATTGCTTCTGAACTTTTGGGCCACATGGTGTCCTCCCTGTATCAAGGAAATGCCAGATCTGGACAAGCTGCAAGCCGAGCTTGGCAATGTTTCCTTTCGGGTTGTTACTTTGTCTGAAGACAGGGGCGGCCTTAAACAGGTAGTACCTTTCCTGAACGATAACGCTTTGAAAAATTTACCCCCTTATGTGGATGTAAAAGGCAGGGTTGCACGTGCCTTTGGCCTGAAAGGTTTGCCATCTACCTATTTGATCAACAAGGAAGGGTTGATTGTCGGTGCTTTGATCGGGCCGTTTGAGTGGTCAGCGCCGGAAGTAAAAAAACTTATTACCTTTTATACAAAGTAGGCCGTTGATTTAACCAAGGTGAAATTCTGATGATAAAAAGCCCGAGATCAGTAAGATCGTCGGGCTTTTTTGTACTGTTAGACCGCTTGTCAGATTACCGGGTCGGGACGGGAACCTCGCCACCGTAATCATAGAAGCCCCGGCCAGCTTTTTTGCCGACCCAGCCTGCTTCAACATATTTGACCAGCAGGGGACAGGGGCGATATTTGGTATCAGCCAGGCCGTCGTAGAGGACGTGCATAATGGCAAGGCAGGTGTCCAGGCCAATAAAATCAGCAAGTTCCAGTGGTCCCATGGGATGGTTGGCCCCCAGACGCATGGCGGTATCGATGGAATCGACGGTGCCAACACCTTCGTAAAGCGTGTAGACCGCTTCGTTGATCATGGGCAGAAGGATTCTGTTGACGATAAAAGCTGGAAAATCTTCGGAAGAAGCCGATGTTTTGCCGAGCTTTGCAGTCATGTCCTTGATCAGCTGGTAAGTTGGCTCTTCGGTTGCGATACCCCGAATAAGCTCGACCAGCTGCATCACCGGTACGGGGTTCATAAAGTGCATGCCCATAAACTGGCCGGGACGTTTGGTAACGGCAGCCAGACGGGTGATGGAAATGGAAGAGGTGTTGGAACAGAGAATGGCTTCCGGTTTCAGCAAAGGGCAGATTTTGCGAAAGATATCTTTTTTGATCTCTTCGTTTTCTGTTGCTGCTTCGATGACCACATCGCACTGGGCCAGACTTTCCATTTCAACAGAATTTCTGATTCGGGGCAGGGCAGCTTCCATTTCGCCTTTGGCGATTTTTCCTTTGGAGGCCTGACGTTGCATGTTTTTCTTAATGATACTCAGGGCACCGGTCAGCTGTTCCTGGCTGATATCGACCATGTGAACATCATAGCCAGCAAGGGCACAGACATGTGCAATCCCACTACCCATCTGGCCTGCGCCGATGATACCGACTGTTTTGATTTCCTGAATTGTCATACTCGTCATGGGCCTTCCTGCCACATCTGCTTCCCGAAACAAGACGCTATCACAGATGATAGCGTCTTGCCGCAGGATATTATTTTAGAGCGACTGAAACCGTTCAGATTAACAAATTTGAACGGTAATCTCCCTAGCCGAGTTCTTTTTCAAGCTCGGGGATGGCATCAAAAAGATCAGCAACCAGACCGTAGTCTGCCACCTGGAAGATAGGTGCTTCCTGATCTTTGTTGATTGCCACGATAACTTTAGAGTCCTTCATTCCGGCCAGATGCTGGATTGCCCCGGAAATCCCGACTGCAATGTAGAGGTCAGGCGCCACAACCTTACCGGTTTGACCGACCTGATAGTCGTTGGGAACATAGCCTGCATCAACGGCAGCACGCGAGGCACCAACAGCCGCACCCAGCTTGTCAGCAACGCGTTCCAGCATGGCAAAGTTTTCACCATTCTGCATGCCGCGGCCACCAGAGATGACAACACCAGCGCTGGTGAGCTCCGGACGTTCGGATTTGGTCAGTTCCTGGCCAATAAAAGTTGACAGGCCAGCATCACCGGTTGCATCAACGTTCTCAACTGCAGCAGAACCACCTTCGTCCGCAGCTGCTTCAAAAGCGGTTCCACGAACAGTGATCAGCTTGATAGCATCGCTGGACTGCACGGTTGCAAGTGCGTTTCCTGCATAGATCGGGCGAACGAAAGTATCAGCGCTTTCAATGGCGGAAATTTCGGAAATCTGCTGGACATCAAGAAAGGCAGATGCACGCGGCAGAATATTTTTCCCGTAAGTTGTGGCAGGAGCCAGAATGTGGCTGTAGCCAGAAGCCAGTTTGACAATAAGCGGCGCAATGTTTTCGGCGACATCCTGAGCATATTCAGGGGCATCGGAAACAAGAACCTTGGCTACACCGGCGATCTTGGCAGCAGCAGCGCCTGCATCGGCGCAACCGGAACCGGCAACCAGTACATGAACGTCACCACCGAGCTGAGCAGCTGCGGTCACTGTGTTCAGGGTTGCGGACTTGATCGTCGTATTGTCGTGTTCGGCGATAACAAGAATAGACATCGTCAGATCACCTTTGCTTCGTTCTTCAGTTTGTCGACCAGCTCGGCAACGGAGCCAACAATTACACCGGCAGCACGCGCAGGTGGTTCGGTCACTTTGAGCGTTTTGACGCGTGGAGCAACTTCTACACCGAGATCTGCCGGACTTGTTGCATCAATCGGCTTTTTCTTGGCTTTCATGATGTTCGGCAGAGAAGCGTAGCGGGGCTCGTTCAGACGGAGATCAACGGTCAGAACGGATGGAAGCTTGACACTGACCTTTTGCAGACCGCCGTCAACTTCGCGGGTGATTTTGAGCAGATCGCCGTCTTTTTCCATTGCGGAAATGAAGGCACCCTGCGACCAGCCGAGCAACGCAGACAGCATCTGTCCGGTCTGGTTGTTGTCGCCATCAATCGCCTGCTTGCCAAGGATGACAAGACCGGGATCTTCATTGGCAACAACAGCCTTGAGCAACTTGGCAATAGCCAGCGGCTGAAGGTCTTCATCACTCTGGATGTGGATGCCGCGATCTGCGCCCATGGCGAGACCTGTACGGAGAGTTTCCTGAGCCTGGGCAGGCCCGGCGGAAACGACAATAACTTCGCTGGCAATGCCAGCTTCTTTCAGACGCACAGCCTGTTCAACCGCAATCTCGCAGAACGGGTTCATCGCCATCTTGACGTTTGTGAGTTCAACGCCAGTCTGGTCCGACTTAACCCGAACCTGTACGTTCGCGTCAATGACACGTTTGATCGGGACGAGTACTTTCATAGAGAAGTATCCTTAATTATCACGCTTTCCCTAAGCAGATCTGTGGGTTTTTCCATCAAATTTCTGCTCTCTTACAGCCAGTCGCCGGGAACCTTAGGCCCGCCGGCATACACTGTCAATGACCGCCTACCGAGTTTTTCCCGAGTTTTCCCTGAGAATTTTCGCTGAGAATATTCGGGAGAATTTTCGGGGCGGATCATCTGTTCGCTCCAGGTATCCAGAGCACATCTCTGGCACCGTTGTCATTGACGTGACGGGCCAGAACAAAAAACAGGTCCGAAAGCCGATTGATATACTTGAGGCCTTCGGAGTTGATTTCTTCTTCCTGTATCAAGGCTGACACCAGTCTTTCGGCACGACGTGCCACGGTGCGCGCCTGATGCAGATAAGCTGCTGCAGCGGAACCGCCAGGCAGAATGAATGATTTTAACGGTGCTAGGTCGGCATTGATCTGGTCGATTTCCTGCTCAAGCCTGGCGACCTGTTCGGCGGTAATGCGCAAAGGGGGATAGGCAGGGTCTTTTTCTTCAGGGCAGCAGAGATCCGCGCCCAGGTCGAAGAGATCGTTCTGAATACGGGAGAGCATCGCATCAATCGGCGCGTCAGTCGAGCCCCCGGTGTGCAGGCGAACCAGGCCGACAATCGCGTTGGTTTCGTCCACAGTTCCATAGGCCTCGACACGAAGATCATGCTTGAAGACACGTTTCCCGGAACCAAGAGATGTTTTCCCCTTGTCCCCGCCGCGTGTGTATATTCGTGTCAACTGTACCATTATGGTTTGGCTCCGTACTGCAGGGGCCGAATTCAGACCTTCTGCAAGATGAAATCACAACATAGCCTATAGATCTTTGTTCAGGATATCACCGTTGCGACTGGCTTTTGATGAATTGAACAAATCCGTAAGATTCCTTTTACTCAGCTGCCTTTGGCCAGCAATGCGAGGACGAGCACCAGCAAAGCGATGCCTTGGGCAATAACCCGGTAGCGCATGAAGCGGTTGGCGTTGTTTTTGTTGAACTCTCCCCCTTTGGCCATGGTGAAGAGGCCGATGAAGAGGATGATCAGGACGGCTGCAAGAGATAGAACGATGAGGACGTTGAGAAAGGTTTCCATGTGTTTACTGTCTCGCAGCGCTGGATGTTTTTATAGGATGACGGTGTGTTTTTGAAAATTGTGCATTGCATCATTGCGCAAAGGGGCGGCAGAGAAAACCCAAAAACCGGATTTTTTCTGCAAGGAGGCTTTGTTCTTCTTGCACCTTCGGGTGCAGGGGGGGAGCTCAGATGCTCTGGCGTTGCATACCACTAGCAAGGGAACAGTAATCCGGATCATCCGGTGTGATATAGCCCTCGCGAATCAGAAAGTGGATAATGACCAGACTAACATTGAATTTGAAGTCGTCACTGCTTTTGATCCGCTCGATGACCTGTTCCAGGGGCCAGAGATAGAACTCTTCAACTTCACCGTCAGTGTTCCGGGGCATGAAGCCTTCAGGCAGATAGAGGTCATAAACAAAAAGGATGTCATTGCGCAAGCCGTCCTCACGGGCGCAACGGTAGGAGACGATCCCGGCCGGTTTGGCCTTTTGTACAAGGGTTTCTGGAATATCGGCTTCTTCAGCGGCTTCCTTGACGAGGTTTTCGTAAACACCAAGCCCGAAAGGTTGCCCCCCTGCAACAATGTGATCCAGTTTGCCGGGCGCGTTGGGTTTGTCGAGCGAGCGTTTTCCGACCCAGATCTTTAATCCTGAAGCTGTGCGCACCAGACCGTTGACGTGAACACCATATCCCCGGATGCCAAAATACCCGGCAGCACCACGGTCCAGCTTCATAACCGGAGTTTGGCTCCAGTCGTTGGTTACGGGATAGTATTCATCCCGCCAGCGGGAAATGCTGTCTTCAGCAACGAGCTGACGGATGACGCTTTCAACTTTTTCTGTGCGGTCATCAAAACTTTGCAGGCTGGGGTAAAGAGTGACCTGCTGTTCATCTACGACAAAGACTTGGGGGAATTTGGCAAGTTTTTGAGCAAACTCGTGGGTGATATGCCCAAAAATCTCTGCGTCGATCAGAAAGGGGCGGTATTTTTCCGGCTGCCAGGTATGGCAACTGGCTACACGATCCATAAAGGCCACAGGAGACTCCCTAAAGGCTGGTCCAGTTCAGGGGCCATAGTGCGTTGGAAGTCCGTCTGTCACAATCCTGAATTTGGCCTGCTCTGTTGGGAAGAGAGGGTTGCTTAAGAATCTTGCCTGTTATTTTGTTGCGATACCTTCGATGGCAAAGGTGATGCGGACCATCTCGCCAATAACTGCCGTGTCGAGCCATTGGCCGTTGCCGATGCCATAATCCAGCCGTGAGATTTCTGCCGCACCCTGGGCTCGCAGTTCGTCGCCTTCAACCGAGGCCTGGAAAGGCAGGTCGATTTTTTTGGTGACGCCGCGCATGGTCAGGGAGCCGTGGGCGACAAAGCTGTCGGGGGAAAGCTGTTCGAAAGACGAGGCCTCAAAAATGGCTTTCGGGTGCGCGGCGGAATCGAAAAAAGCATCAGAACGGATCAGCTTATCCCGATCACCAGACTGGGTGTTGACTGATTCGGTCGTGATTTCTACACGGATATGACTGTCTGTGAGCTCTTCCGGGTGGAAGGTAATTTCGGCCTGGTAGTGTTCAAATACACCAGGAACTTCCGCACCAGACTGTTTGGCAACAAAGCCAACCTGGCTCTGGTCGTTTTTCACAGACCAGAGCGTTGCTGCTTCTGCGTGGGAACGGCCCAGAAACATGATGCCAAACACCAGCAGGGCGACTGAAAAAATAACGCGAAATAGAAATTTCATGACGGGTTCGATTCAAAAAATGTCGGGTTCAGCTCCGCGGTTTGCCAAAAGGCATCATGCGAAGCAGGACTGTGTCTTTATCTAGAAAATGATGCTTGAGCGCTGCGCCGGCATGAAGAAGGACCAGTGCTGCGATACCCCAGCCGATATAGAAATGGGAAGCGGCCAGAAGATCTGCAAGTTCTTTGTTGGCTTCAATTATACTTGGCAGGCTGTAGTGGTTAAAAAACACGATGGGATATCCGCTTGCCCCGGAATGGGCAATTCCGATCAGGGGCTGAAGGATGAAGGCTGCGTAAAGCGCAAGGTGTACGGCGTGAGCTGCAAGTTTTTCCAGAACGGGTTGTCCGGAAAGCGGAGGCGGGGGCGGAGACAAAAAGCGCCAGACCAGTCTGGTCAGAGCCAGGGCCAGAACGATCAATCCTAGGGACTTATGCAGGTTGTAATACCAAACCTTGTCAAGACCGAGCGGAAGCTCTCCCATCCAGATCCCGAGAATGATCAGGGTGATGATCAGCAGGGCCATGGACCAGTGCAACAGCTTGGCGATAGCTCCATAGCGTTCTGCATCATTTTTGTATTGCATCTGATCCAATCCGGCGGTTTCGACCATTCTCTGGCCCGTTGGCAAAACATGGTTCGCTATAACTCTGTAGTTGAGAGATAGGAAATGTTTTCGGCAATCAGTAGTCACAAATGGGTGATGAGAATGTTTACCGGGGGGAAATAATCAGAAGGCAGTGTCTTTGCTCTGGGTCCTGGAGGCAGTTGAATCAAGAATGGTTACAATATCAGCAAGGATGGACGTGAGGTCATAGTCCTTGGGCGTATAGATGGCTGCGACACCTGCCTTGAGCAGGGCTGCGGCATCTTCGGGCGGGATGATACCGCCCACAACGACGGGGATGTCAGGCAATCCGGCGACCTTAAGGCGGGAAATGACTTCTGTAACCAGGGGGCCGTGCGATCCCGACAGGATGGAGAGGCCGACAATGTGAACATCCTCTTCCAGGGCGGCATTGACAATCTGCGCCGGGGTAAGGCGGATGCCTTCATAGACCACCTCAAAACCGGCATCCCGTGCCCTGACAGCGATCTGTTCCGCGCCGTTGGAGTGACCATCCAGCCCGGGTTTGCCAACGAGAATCTTGGCGCGTCGTCCGAGTTTCGCCGAGACCTGGTCAAGCTTTTGGCGAATTTCAGTCAGTGAGTTGATGTCATTGCTGACTGCACTGGCGCGACCAACACCTGTTGGAGCCCGGTACTCGCCAAAAATTTCCCTGAGGGCCTGACCCCATTCGCCAGTTGTGACACCCGCATGGGCGCAGGCAATTGAACTCTCCATGATGTTTTTGCCTTCGCGCGCAGCTGCCTGTAGGTCTTCGAGAGATTTTTTGACTTGCTGCTGATCGCGTTTTTCCCGCCATTCCTTCAGGCGGGAGATCTGTTCGGCTTCGGCCTTGTCGTCAATTTTCATATAGCCACCGTCCCCGCCACTGGTCAGAGGGGACAGTTCGGTTTCGGTATGTTTGTTGACGCCAATAACCGTCAGATCGCCGCTTTCGATATCCCGAAATCTCCTGGCTGCGGATTCAACCAGTTTGCCTTTCATATAAGAACTCTCGACAGCAGCAACCGCTCCGCCCATTTCCTCGATCCGGGCAAGTTCTTCGCGCGCTTCCTGCATCAGTTCTTCCACCTTGGCTTCAATCACAACCGAACCATTGAAGATATCACCATATTCCAGCAGGTCAGTTTCGAAGGCGACGATCTGCTGAAGCCGGAGAGACCATTGCTGGTCCCAGGCACGAGGGAGCCCCATTGCTTCGTTCCAGGCGGGTAACTGAACAGCGCGGGCTCGGGCATCTTTCGAGAGGACAACGGCCATCATTTCAAGAAGGATTCGGTAAACGTTGTTTTCCGGTTGCTGCTCGGTCAGGCCAAGAGAGTTAACTTGGACGCCATAACGGAAACGGCGATATTTTTCTTCTTCAACACCATAGCGCTCGCGGCAGATCTCATCCCAAAGGCGGGTGAAGGCCCGCATTTTACACAGCTCGGTGACAAAGCGGACGCCGGCATTCACAAAAAAGGATATGCGTCCGACAACCCGGGCAAAATCCTTGTCGGGTACCTGTCCGGCAGTCTTGAGCGAATCGAGAACCGCAATCGCGGTCGCCAGGGCATAGGCAAGCTCCTGTACCGGTGTCGCGCCTGCTTCCTGAAGGTGATAGGAGCAGACATTCATCGGATTCCATTTGGGAATTTCTGTGTAGGTGAAGGCAATGACATCCGTGATTAGTCGCATGGATTGCCGCGGCGGGAAGATATAGGTGCCGCGTGAAAGATATTCCTTGATCAGATCGTTCTGGGTCGTGCCGGAAAGGCTGTCGCGGGGCAGTCCCTGCTTTTCGGCGCAGGCGATATAAAGCGCCAGCAGCCAGGGGGCCGTGGCGTTGATGGTCATGGAGGTGTTCATCTGATCCAGCGGGATCTGGGTAAAGAGCGTTTCCATATCGCCAAGGTGGGAGATCGGTACGCCAACCTTTCCGACCTCGCCTTTTGAAAGAGGGTGGTCGGAGTCGTATCCGGTTTGGGTCGGGAGGTCAAAAGCGACGGATAACCCGGTTTGCCCCTTGGCCAGATTTGTCTTGTAGAGCGCATTGGAAGCGGCAGCAGTTGAATGTCCGGCGTAGGTGCGAAAGAGCCAGGGTTTATCGCGGGACTCAGGTTTTGCTGCACTTGCGTTCATGATCATTTTTCCTGTTCTGTCGATATCAGGATTTTTCCCTGATTTTATCGTTATAGACTACATTAATGTTACATATAGACATAAAGTTTCTTTATTTATTAATCTATAGCAAAATTATAACAATTGTGCATTGCAAAAAAAACAAGCCCCAGCTAAGCTTGTTTTCAAGCGGCGACAGACCTACCGCCATCCGAAGAAATCTGAAGACCGTCACAAGGCGGCTGGAACGGGGATGAGGCTCAAGATGACTGATACAGCTAAAGTAGTGGACCTTACTGTCCATCAGGAAAAAAAAGATCTCTATGAAGTTGGTGAAATCCCGCCTATGGGACATGTGCCGAAACAGATGTATGCCTGGGCAATCCGGCGGGAGCGTCAGGGCGAGCCGGAAAAGGCGATGCAGGTTGAAGTGGTTGATGTCCCCACACTGGAAACCAACGAGGTTCTGGTTCTGGTTATGGCGGCAGGGGTTAACTACAACGGCGTCTGGGCCGGACTGGGTAAGCCGATTTCCGTGTTCGATGTCCACAAAGAACCCTATCATATTGCCGGTTCTGACGCATCAGGGATTGTCTGGGCAGTCGGTGCCAAGGTTACCCGCTGGAAGGTGGGTGATGAGGTTGTGGTTCACTGTAATCAGGATGACGGGGACGATGAGGAGTGTAATGGCGGCGATCCCATGTTTTCTCCCTCCCAGCGTATATGGGGTTATGAAACGCCAGATGGTTCTTTTGCCCAGTTTACAAGAGTCCAGTCCCAGCAGCTCATGCATCGTCCCCGTCACCTGACCTGGGAAGAATCCGCCTGTTACACTCTGACCCTGGCAACCGCCTATCGCATGCTTTTTGGTCATCGACCCCATATTCTCCGGCCGGGCCATAATGTTCTGGTCTGGGGGGCTTCGGGGGGGCTGGGTTCCATGGCAATCCAGTTGATTGCCACCGCAGGCGCCAACGCCATTGGAGTGATTTCGGATGAAACCAAACGAGATTTTGTGCTTTCCCTCGGCGCTAAGGGCGTTATCAACCGCCGCGATTTTGACTGTTGGGGACGCTTGCCTGAAGTCAACGACGTTGAGGGTTACAAAGACTACATGAAGGAAGTCCGCAAGGTCGGCAAGGCGATCTGGGATATCACCGGCAAGGGGAATGATGTCGATTTTGTCTTTGAGCATCCCGGGGAGCAGACCTTTCCGGTCAGCTGCAACATTGTCAAGCGCGGGGGCATGGTGGTTTTCTGTGCCGGAACAACCGGTTTTAACCTGACCTTTGATGCCCGTTTTGTCTGGATGCGGCAAAAACGTATTCAGGGCAGCCACTTCGCCAATCTGAAACAGGCGTCGCAGGCAAATCAGCTGGTGATTGAACAGCGTCTCGACCCCTGTATGTCCGAGGTTTTTTCCTGGGATGATATCCCGCGCGCGCATACCAAAATGCTCAATAATCAGCACAAACCCGGGAATATGGCTGTGCTGGTGCAGTCAAAGCGTCCGGGCTTGCGTACGCTGGAAGACGTGGTTGAAGGCTAGGCCTTCGCCGGTTGCCGACAGGGATTGTATCTGTTCGGGGGTCTCGAACTCCCGGATGGTTGCAAAGCCGTTCCTATAACCTGCTGTTGTAAGAACGCCCCTGTCGGAACCCACGCTGTCCCCGTGTCACAGTTTCATTATCCTGCGTGTTAAAAGGTTCCAAATGATGTCTCATGATCCGCTGCTGTTCTCCCGCTGCGAGAAGGCTGTCGCTGCTGCCACCGTTTTGTTGGAAGAGGCGAAGCAGTCTGTTGCTGGTCTGGTCAAGCAGGAGGGGCGCATCAGCTCTGAACTGCTGGAGGAACAGCAGTTTGCAGCACATGGTCTGGCCTGGATGGCAACCTATGTTGCGGCGCTGGATACATTGCTGAACTGGGCGCGGAAACTGGAGGAAGTAGGGAGCTTTCGGGAACTCGAAGCGCTGCTGCTGAAAATTGCCTTTGGCGAATATCTTGCGCAGATCAGTGGCGGGATTGCCATCAGCCAGGTCGAAGTTTTGCGCCCGGTCGACATGGGGCTTTCAGAAGAACAGGTTGCCACCTTTGAAAGCGAGGCGGTCAAAATTCTGATTGCACAGGGAAACACAGTCGAAAACCGCAAGGCGTTGTCGGGATATCTGGCGAACAGTCTCGAAACTGGACACTTCGGAGCCACGGGTCTTGGTGATGAAACGCTGGAGATGATCCGCGGCCAGTTTCACAAGATTGCCGATGATTATCAGGATGCGGCTCATGGCTGGCATCTTCGGGATGAGCTCATTCCGATTGAGGTGGTTGAGCAACTGGCTGAACTTGGCATCTTTGGCCTCACCGTACCCGAGGAATATGGCGGGCTGGGGATGGGCAAGCTGGCCATGTGTGTTGTAACCGAAGAGCTTTCCCGCGGATATATTGGTCTGGGCTCACTTGGAACGCGGTCTGAGATTGCGGCTGAATTGATTCGTCTGGGGGGAACCGAGGAACAAAAACAGTCATGGTTGCCGCGGATTTCCTCGGGTGAAATCTTGCCAACTGCGGTCTTTACAGAGCCGAATACGGGATCAGATCTCGGATCCTTGAAGACCCGGGCGATCCGTGACGGGGATTGTTATCGCATCACAGGCAACAAGACCTGGATTACCCATGCGTCGCGCAGCGATATCATGACCTTGTTGGCCCGGACCAACCCGGACGAGCCCGGCTATAAAGGGCTGTCGATGTTCATTGCGGAAAAACCGCGCGGCAGCGAAGAGGCCCCTTTTCCGGCAGCAGGGATGAGCGGGGGCGAGATCAAGGTGCTCGGTTATCGCGGTATGAAAGAGTATGAGCTTGGCTTTGATAACTTTGAAGTCAAGAGCGAGAACCTGCTGGGAGGAGAAGAGGGGCAGGGTTTTAAACAGCTGATGGCGACTTTTGAATCCGCAAGGATCCAGACTGCGGCCCGGGCAGTAGGGGTAGCACAATGCGCCCTGGAGCTGGGCATGCAATATGCCCATGAGCGTATCCAGTTCGGCAAGCCGCTCTACAGTTTTCCACGGGTGTTCGGCAAGCTGGTCTGGATGGTGGTGGAAACCATGGTTGCCCGCCAGTTGACCTATGCAGCAGCCAGGGAAAAGGATTCTGATCTCCGCTGTGATATCGAAGCTGGCATGGCAAAGCTTTTGGGGGCGCGTGTAGCCTGGTCCAATGCGGATAATGCTCTCCAGATTCATGGCGGCAATGGTTACGCCGAGGAATACAAGATCAGCCGGGTCCTTTGTGATGCGCGGATCCTCAATATTTTTGAGGGGGCCGCAGAAATTCAGGCGCAGGTGATTGCCAGGGGACTCTTGTCTGGGCGCAACTAGATTTCTCTAATGCCGTTCATAAGAGGCCAATCATTTTGCGGATGTCATCAGGTTTTTTCCCTTCTTCGCGCAGGACCCGGATTGCAAGAGCATTATGGCGTTTTGCCAAACGAACACCCTGATCGTCACTGACCAGTTCGTGATGGTGCCAGCGGGGCACAGGCAGATCGAGCAAAGCCTGTAACAGGCGATGAATATGCGTGGCCTCAAAAAGGTCCCTGCCGCGGGTGACATAGGTTATGCCCTGCAAGGCGTCGTCCAGCGTGACCGAAAGGTGATAGCTGGTGGCAATATCCTTGCGGGCCAGGACCACATCCCCGAAAATTTCCGGCGTGGCATGCACGTCTCCTGCTGCGAGGTCCTGCCAGAACAAGGTGCCCGATTGCGCCAGAGCGCGATCCATATGTAGACGCAGGGCATAAGGCGCTCCGCCGTCCTTGCGGTCTTTTTGTTCACTCGAGGACAGATGTTTGCAGATCCCCGGGTAGATGACACCATCCGGGCCATGAGGAGCGTTGCCTGACTGCCCGATTTCCTCAGCGATATCCTTGCGGGTGCAGAAACAGGGATAGATCAGTCCTCGCTGTGCCAGTTTGTCCAGGGCGCTTTGATACTCAGGCAGGTGTTCTGATTGGCGGCGTACCGGTATTTCCCATTCCAACCCCAGCCAGGCGAGATCTTCATAAAGGGCCTGCTCAAAAATCTTGCGGCAGCGCGTGGTGTCGATATCTTCGATACGAAGCAAGAAACGTGCAGACACCTCGCGGGCTTTCTGCCAGCTGAAGAGTGCAGAGTAGGCGTGCCCCAGATGGAGATATCCAGTGGGGGAGGGGGCAAAGCGGCAGGCGGGTGTTTCAGGTCGGATCATGATCTGACAAATGTGCAATGACCAGGGGGAAGAAGTCCAGTTGTGAGTGATAGAAAAATATCAGACGAGAGCTTGCGCCCTGCACTGGTGGCACTTTCCGGCCTTGACCCGGATGTTGCCCGGGCCTTTGCCGAACATGGTCTGCCGCCGGAACGTTCCCAGGAAGCCGGTTTCGACGGGCTTATTCGCATGATTATCTCGCAGCAGGTTTCGGTCCAGTCAGCCCGTGCCATTCTCGGGCGCTTGCTGGAGCAGGTCGGTGAGATCACACCAGAAGCAATCCTGAAACTGGATGACGAGGGGATGAAAGCCGCTGGCCTCAGTCGCCCCAAACAACGGTATGCTCGTGGATTGGCCGATGATGTTCTCAGCGGAAAACTCCAGCTGGATCTGTTGCCGGGGATGGAGGATGAGGCAGTTATTGATCATCTGATTGCGGTAAAGGGGATCGGGCGCTGGACCTGTGAGGTCTATTTGCTTTTTGCTTTGCGGCGCCCCGATGTGATGCCTGCAGCCGACCTTGCCCTGCAGGAGGCAATGAAACATCTCAAGGGACTGGAACAACGGCCAAGTCCTGCGGAAATGTACCGCCTTTCTGAACTCTGGCGTCCCCATCGCAGTGCCGGGGCCAGGTTCCTCTGGCACTATTATCGCCATGCCGGAATTGCCTGAAAGCCCGCTTGCTGACTCCTGCAGACAGATATTTATTAACCATTTTTGTTAAATTCGTGACCTCGGGCGAAAATTCGTGTAAAAGTATAGTGTTATTCATGGGGGGCATGAAATGTCAGAGGTAGTTTTAACGGGCCCAAGGCACGAGCCAAGCTCGGGCGGACCGGCCAAAGAATTAATCATTATGCTGCATGGTCTCGGTGCAAACGGACAGGACCTGATTGGTCTTGCGCCTTTTTTTGCCCAGGCTCTTCCTTCCGCTGCGATTGTTTCTCCTGATGCGCATCAGGCCTGTGATATGGCCCCGATGGGACGTCAGTGGTTCAGTTTGATGAGCAGGGATCCCGACCAGATTTTGGCTGGTATTAAAGCTGCGGCACCGATTGTCGATGCTTTCATCGACCAGCAAATGGCGCATTACAAGCTTCCGGCAGACCGGGTTTTGCTGATGGGATTTTCCCAGGGAGCAATGATGGCCTATCATGTTGGTCTGCGCCGTAAAGAGGCCTTTGCCGGAATGATGGCCTATTCCGGGATGCTGGTATCATCTGATCTGCTCAAGACGGAAATGACCAGCCCCTGTCCGGTGCTGGCGATCCACGGGGACAAGGACGAGGTTGTGCCGTCTCAGGCTCTGCCTTCTGCTGTGAAGGCTTTGCAGGACCACAATGTGCCAGTTTATCAGCAGATGATCTCGGAACTTGGTCACGGAATTGACGAGAACGGTATCTCCATGGGCGTGGGCTTTGCGCTTGAGGTTCTGGGCTACAGCATAGCTGAATAAAAAATTCTCTTTGGGGGCTGCCCCTCCCTCCCAGATAACAGGCTGTCCTCATATGAGCGACAGCCTTTTTGCTGTGTGCCTCAGTTCCAATCCGACCAGATCGGGTTTGTGAAGACGTGACGACAGTCGTGTGACAGTGGAATCTGAATTTTGTGTTTCTTTTATTACGCGCATACAAAATGTTGTATGTATTCGAAATATGCAGTATTTTTAAATAGATGCTGGTTCCAGGTTGGAACGAAGGAAGTTTATTTCGGACAAGCTGGCAGGCAGCATCGACAGGCCCAAGTTTTTGATGATTCCCTAGGTGTGTTTGGTAATCCTGCGGAGGAAAGACGTGGTTTCCTTTTCTGCCAATCCGGCGTTAGTTCTCAATGCAGACTTTCGACCGCTCAGTTATTTCCCTCTTTCTTTGCTGTCATGGCAGGATGCGATCAAGGCTGTGTTTCTTGACCGGGTCCAGATTGTTTCAGAATATGATAGCGAGGTTCACTCGCCGTCCTTTCAGATGCGTTTGCCTTCTGTTGTCGCGCTGAAAGATTATGTCCAGCTGGATCGCCGTCCAGCCTTTACCCGCTTTAATGTTTTTTTGCGAGATTCCTTTACCTGCCAGTATTGTGGTGTGAAGCAGGCGTCTGAATTGTTGACGTTCGACCATGTGGTGCCACGCTGTCAGGGTGGCGGCACGTCCTGGGAAAATATCGTAACGGCTTGCCAGTGTTGTAATCTGGCCAAGGGCGGACGTTCTCCCGGACAGGCACGGATGAGCTTGCAGTCCTGGCCCTGTTGCCCCACGGTTCATGAACTGAACATTAAAGGACGTGCTTTCCCGCCAAACTATCTGCACCAGAGCTGGCGAGATTTTCTCTATTGGGATACGGAACTGGAAGGGGAAAGCGGCATATCGCTGCTTCACTAAAACATTTTGACGGGTGCTGTCTTCAGGAAGCGGTGTTTTTTCTGAGAGCCATAAGGCAGATCACAGCCAATGCCAAAGCAATCACCATATTGTAACCAGCCATAGAGATCCCAAAAAGATCCCAGGGGATCTGGTCACAGCGGGCGACAGGCTTGTCGAGCAGCTGGGCCATCAGCTCTTCGCTCGAGAGCGAGAGATCAATGGCATCACCCTGACACTTGCTGCTTCCTTCCCACCATTGCTGTTCAACCCCGCTATGGAAAGCGGCCACGGCTGATTCAATGAAGAAGGAGAGCCCGGCAAGGGCAATAAACAGTCGGGCGAGAGCAGGGTGTTTACGCAGGAGCCAGGCTACCAAGCCAATTGCAGCTGCGCAGACATAGACCCACCGCTGGTACATGCAAAGAACACAGGGGGAAAGGCCACCAATATATTCAAACGCCAGAGCTCCTGCGAGCATTGCCGCACTGGAAAGGATGGTCAGGAGCGCCATCCAACCGGTACGGAAATCAAACAGATTCTCTGTGAATTTTGACATGGTCTTTCCCCCCGGGATTTCTGTCAGAGCAGGTATTTGAGGGCAACAAAGCCCCCGACCAGAAGTATGCAGAAAATTGTGGCGAGAATATTGAGATACTTTTCGATAAAAATCCGGATTGGTTGACCAAAATACCACAGAAGCCCGGCCACAAGGAAGAAGCGTGCGCCGCGAGCACCGACAGAAGCGATCGAGAAAACCCCGAAGTTCAGCTCAAAGAAGCCTGAGGCAATCGTGATGACCTTGTAAGGGAAAGGTGTCACGCCAGCGATAAAGACAATCCAGGCGCCCCACTCGTGATATTTCTCGCGGAAGCTCTCAATGTAGTCTGCTTTGCCGTAAAATTCGATAACCGGTTGGCCCACGGATTCAAACAGAAACGCGCCGATACCATATCCCAGCATCCCGCCGAGAACAGAGGCAATGGTCGCGACCAGTGCAATTTTCCAGGCCTGGTCCCGGGCAGCAAGAACCATGGGAATAATCAGAATGTCCGGTGGAATGGGGAAAACCGAGCTTTCGATAAAGGCGATAAAGGCGAGGGCGAGCAGGGCATGGGGGTGCGCTGCAAGCCCCATGGTCCAGTTATAGAGGCTGCGAAACACAGGGAGCTTCCTTTTGTTGATCTGGTGGCGAAGCAAACAGGAGCAGGACTGATACGTCAAGGCAGATTGACGTGATTCATTCAAGCATCAGGCAAGCATCAGGAATTTTGCCAGGAAAATCGGGCCGCAGATCTTCCGGCCACAGATCTTTAGGGGCTCAGGGAAAGCAAAAACTTGGGAGGGAAAAGTTTTATTATTCGATCAATTGCGCCAGTGTCGCCAGTGGACCCTTGTCTCCATCTTCGATTTCCATTCTGATTCGCTGGTTCTGGGCGATGCGGAAGATGCCGGATCTTTCCAGAATGCGGGCGGAGATAAAGATATCCCGGCTGCCGTCATCAGGAGCAACAAAGCCATAGCCCTTGTCGGCATTGAAGAACTTGACCACACCGTCGATGGTGGGCAGCCCACTCTCGCTGCCTGGCGGCGGCGGTGGTTCCGGCAGGGATTCGACCCGGTGGATATGTTTGACCTGCAGGCCCTTGTCTCCGTTGGTCAGATCACAGACCAGTTCAGCTCCTTCGGGCAGAGATCGGTGGCCTGCCCGTTCAAGAACCGAAATGTGGAGGAACGCATCGGGCAGGTCTTCTCCCGCCTGGACAAAGCCAAACCCTTTGGTGGCATTGAACCATTTGACGCGGGCTTGAATGTCAGGCAGTTCGATTTCTGCCTGGTCGAGTGTACTGGTTTCCAACATGGCGCACGGTTACTCCCGGACTGACCTCTCTGTTGAACCTGCCAGCTATCCCTCCCTGTCTGCTGCAGGGCTTCCCGGGAAATCACCGGGAGGATGTCTCGCAAGCTTGGAGGGAAATGTTCGTCTTTGATCGGCCAGAACGTTGAAAAGCTTCCCCCCAGAACCTGGCCGTTGGAACAGATCATACCCTTAATTAAGGGTTAAGTTCCAGTGACACTTTACTAAAATTTGCGAAAGAAGGCAAAAATGCAGGTTTGGCGTGTGAAATGCTGCCTTCTCATGGTCGCAGGTGCCAGTTGCAGAGGCGATGATGATGAGAAAAAGCTGAGCTAGCTAATGCTGTCGGAATGATATCGACAGGGAGTATCTGTGCTGGAGAGCGACAGGCCGGATTTATTTTTACAAAGGAGACTTGCCAAAGACGCTGGCATAAGTAATATGCGCATCCACGAGAGCCCCCGTGGCGGAATTGGTAGACGCGCGTGACTCAAAATCTCGTATCTTCGGATGTGCCTGTTCGAGTCAGGCCGGGGGCACCAATAATTTGAAAAATAAAGAGGCTTGAGCCAACCGCTCGCCTCTTTATTTTTTTGTCTGGAGCAATTCTTCCTGACGTCTTTTCTGTCGTGACGCCACTGCTGTGGCATTTCTGTGTGATGAGCGAAATTGTTCCCGCCCAAAATCACATTCATGGTTGAAATTTTAGCTATTGCTTATAATACTTGAGTGTTCGCGTCAGGAATGATGGTCACAGCCTTTTTCAGCGCTTTGAGCTGGAACGGCGCTGTGATTTTTACGTTGAACAGGAGGTATCCCTAGCAAGGCCGGAAAACAAACAGCAAAACAGGCCGGGAGTAGTCCGAAGAGGGCACGACAGGGATGGCGGGAGAATAGAGGGGTCTTATGGGTAGTCTCCCGGTGATTGATATTGCGCCACTTGCAGGAGATGATCCGCGGGCGTTTCGACGGGCTGCCGATCAGTTGGGGCGGGCGGCGCGCGAGGTCGGCTTTTTTTATATCACCAATCACGGGGTTTCTCCGGATCTGATTGCCCGTGCCTATGGGGCGGCGGAAGAGTTTTTTGCCCTGCCGGACGAAATCAAATGGCGCTATTACATTGGCAAAAGTGCCAACCATCGTGGCTATGTCCCCTTTACCGACAAGGGGGCTTATGATGATGAAGATCACCGCAGTTATGAAGCCTTTGATCTGGCGTTTGAATTGCCGCGGGATGATCCGGATTATCTGGCGGGAAATCTGTTGCTGGGGCCAAATGTCTGGCCTGAATCCACGTATTTTCGTGAAACCATATCGACCTATTACCAAGCAATTTCCGGGGTAGGTTTTCGCCTTTGTTCGGCGCTGGAGCTGCATCTGGGTCTGGCGCGGGGAGAAATGACCAGCCTGATGCGCAAACCGATTGCCCAGTTGCGGTTGCTGCATTATCTGCACAGCCGCTCCAGCTTTGTGAAAAAGAGTGTCAACATGGGGGCGCATACAGATTATGAATGCCTGACGCTGCTGCATCAGCGGCAGAAGGGCCTGCAGATTCTTGATTCTGGCAACAGCTGGACCGATGTGCCGGTCATGCCAGAGAATTATATCGTCAACATCGGCGACATCATGGAAGCCTGGAGCAACGGAGCTTTTCGCGCGACCCCGCACCGGGTGCTCAACCTTGCGCCGGAGCGTTTTTCCATGCCTTATTTTGTTGCCCCGGACTATCACACGCTGGTCAAGCCGTTTGAGCGCTTGATCTCACCAGAAAATCCGCCAAAATACGAAAGTTTTCTGGCGGGCATGCATCTGGAACGCATGTTGCGGCGGGATTTTTCCTATCTGCGCGAGCGCAAGAAGGATTCGCTGTTTCCGCTGCCGGGCAGCGATCTTGCCGACTTTCGCAATCCTTTTGAAAACCGTATTACTGCATTGAAGAGTTGAGGTGTGATGCCCAGTCTGGATACCATTATCGCTGTAACAATTGCCGGTTTGTGGCTCAGCGCGACACCGGGTCCCTCCATGCTTTATGTGGTCTCCCGGACTGTGGGACAAAGCCGCTCTGCCGGGCTGGCTTCGGCAATTGGTCTGGGGCTCGGCGGGGTGATTCTGGCATTGATCGCGGTGCTGGGGCTGGCCGTGGTTTTTCAGAAATCCTCGCTGGCTTATAACCTCTTGACCTTTGTCGGGGCTGGTTATCTGACCTATCTCGGCCTGATGATGATCCGGGAAGCGATCAGGGGAGACCAGCGGACCCTGTGTGTGGAGAAGGTTGAGCAGGCAAGTTTTATCCGGATTGTCTGGCAGGGCATTCTGGTCGAGGTGCTTAACCCCAAGACAGTTCTTTTTTTCCTCGCCTTTCTGCCACCCTTTGTCGATACCAGTCGTGATGATGTGATGCTGCAGATGCTGGTTCTGGGTATTCTGGTGCCCCTGACAGCCCTGCCTTCGGATATTCTGATGGCTTTTGCCGGGGGCTGGGCTGCCGGACGAGTCAATAACAACCCGGGCATCAAGCGGTTGTTTTCTCTTAGCGGTGGCCTGTTCCTGATCGGAATTGCGATCTATCTGTTTATCTGACCGTTTCCTTTTGAAGGCGCAAGCAAGGCGCTTGGCTTCGCAGATCAACCATCAGCGTGAAGCGGTAGCAGATATCTTTGCGCAATAGGTTCGACTGATGAAATCCTTGGTGATGGTGCCGAGGAAGTGGAGAGAGTTTAAGGAATTGGAAAAGCTAGATTCGGTGCGAGCGCAGGTGTTGGCAGAGTTGGCCAAAGAGCAGGGAAGCCAGTTACGTTTTATGGCGGATCTGGATCTGCGTCTGGTATTCGGATATCTCACAGCCCAGTTTATTCTTGTTGGCTGGATCTCGGCACAACAGTCTCTGACCTTGTCCTTGGTCTGGGCGATTCTGCTGGTGAATGCCCTGCTGTTTTGTGTGATTGTTCTGTTGCTGGTACGCCATGGCCGCCGTCGGCATCAGGCATCCTTGACACTGCGGAACATCGACATCGCGCTGCAGCTTTATGACGAAGGGGCCTATTTTGACGGGCGGATCAAGAATCCAGATCGCCAGCGCAGCCGAAACCCGCTGCTGCTGTACTGGCACCCGATCTATATCGGCATCTGTTCTGTCGCTTTTGTCGTTGTGACCCTGCTGATCAGCTTCACGCGTTTCGCCTAAATCCGGATGACGGGAAATCGGCAAAGCAGGTGGGGTTTATGTGCGCCAACCGAGCAGCCATTTTTCCAGCAAGCCAATTGCCGCACTCATGCCCAGCCCCAAAAGCGAGAGAATGGCGACGCCTGTGAAGAGACGTTCCAGATTATAAAGTGATCCCGCTTCGAGGATATAAGCCCCGATCCCGTATTCCGCGCCGAGCATTTCTGCAGCGACCAGAAGAATGATGGCGATTGCCAGGCTGATTCGCAAGCCAGAGAGAATACCCGGCATGGCACCTGGCAGAACAATTTTCCGGACGATCGAGAACCAGGAGAGGGAGAAACTTTGTCCCATGCGAATCAGGGAACGATCGACGTTGTCAACGGCACCGTAAGTGGCAACAACCGTCGGCGTGAAGGTACCAAAGGCAATGAGCGCATACTTCGAAGTCTCGTCAATGCCAAACCAGATAACAAACAGTGGTAGCAGGGCGATTTTGGGAATCGGAAAGATCGCGGCAACCAGTGGAACAAGCCCGGCGCGGAGCAGGGAAAAAAGACCGATCAGGATGCCAATACCAATGCCAAAGCTGGCACCGATGGTTGCGCCAATCAGCAGGCGGCTGAAGGAGGGAACAAGATGTTTCCAGAGCAGGCCGCTGTTCCATAGGTCAATAAAGGTAGACAAGACATCTGACGGGCGCGGCAGGGTGAGCGGTGTGATGAAGCCGCTACGGGTTCCCATTTCAAGCAGGGCGATCAGGGCAATGAAAAGGGCTGCACCAGCCCAGCGGTTTGGTCTTGGGGCGAAGCCGCCGCCTCGGAACAGGACTGTCTTCGGCGGATTTTCTTGAGATATCTCAGGCATTGACCAACTCCTGATCTGCGGCCATGGCTTCATCGCGCATCAGATTCCAGAGGTGTTGCTGCTGGCGCTCCAGATCGGGATGTCCCAGAGTGCGTTCCGCGAGGGGGATGTCGATATCTACGACTTCACGAATACAGCCGGGTCGGCGGGAGAGCACGACAACAGCATGCCCCAGTCGTACGGCCTCGTTGAGGTTGTGCGTTACGTAAACCGCGGTGAAAGCTTCTCTGGTCCAGAGATTGACCAGATCGTCCATCAACAACTCCCGAGTTTGGCTGTCGAGGGCGGAAAGCGGTTCATCCATCAGCATCACGGCAGGCTTGACGGCAAGGGCGCGGGCAATGGCAACCCGCTGTTTCATGCCCCCAGACAGTTGTTTGGGAAGGGCCTGGCGAAAATCGGTCAGCTTTGTGCGGGTCAGAACGTCGGAGATGATGACTTCGGTTTCCCGGTTTGTGATGCCGTGGTCTTCCAGGACCAGACGGATATTGCCTTCGACGCTGCGCCAGGGAAGCAGGGCAAAGTCCTGAAAAACATAAGTGAGCGGATTGAGACTGTCGCCAGGCGGATCACCAATCTGTACCACCTGACCTGTGCTTGGGCGTTCAAGCCCGCCAATCAGCCGCAGCAGGGTTGATTTCCCGCAGCCGGACGGTCCGACAATACAGACAATTTTTCCGGCAGGAATGTCGAGGTCAATATCCTGCAAAACGTCTGTTGCGCCATAGCGATGGCCAATTTTTTTTAATTGCAGGTTCATGAGGTTTCCTGTGTCGGGCGCTGTGCTGTTTGGGGAGAAGGGGCAAGCTGAACTGTTCCTGGTCTACCTGCCCCTTCCTCTCTATGCTGTCCTTGCGGAGCAATCGTGATCACTTTGTGACGTAGGAACTGTCGACGAGGGTTTCGTAGGTTACGCTGTCATTGATCAGCTTTTCCGATTTGAACCAGTCCAGTTGATCCTGAACAGAGGCAGCATTCAGGGCGGCATTCGGGCTGATGCGCATCGCGCCGTTGCGAATGCTTGGTTCTGCCTCTTCGAAAGGCTTGTCGGCATAGACATACTTGTGGACCAGATTCACCATTTCGAGCGCAGCTTCGTCTCCGGCAGTCTTGTCAACGAGGGCAGCGTTGAAATCCGCGGCACCCCGGGAAAAGGCACGCAGGAAAGCTTCTGTCAGGGGGCGTTTGTTGGCGGCGTTTTCTGCCGAGGTGAATACGACGGTAACCTGATAATCGGGGATATAGTCAGCCACATTACCAATAATGTGAACCGCACCGCTTTTGTCGAGAGGCTTGGCGATATGCGGCTGGATTGTCCAGCCGTCAACCTGGCCTGATTTTAAGGCTCCGATAATGGCTCCGACTTTCTGGAGCGGTTTATAGCTGAGGGTTGTGCCTTCTTTGGCAGCAATCTTTGCGCCCATGTAGTGGAAGGAAGATCCGGCCTGGGTGACGGCCCAGGACTTTCCATCCAGTTTTGAAGGGTCTGTCAGACCAGCCTTGTAGGCAGCATCCGAGACCAGGATTTTCTGCCCGTCAACACCTGCTTCTTCTACCAGTGCGCCGCCGATGACCTTTGCTGCACCTTTTTCTGCGAGCGAAACCAGCCCGCCGGAAATTGCCGTCACTGCATAGTCAACATCCCCGGAGGCAACCGCAACGGCCATAGGCTGGGCAGCCTGAAAAAAACGGAAGGTAACATCCAGCCCTTCGTCTTTGAAATAACCGCGTTCATAAGCCACAAAACTGGCAGCGTGGCTGGTAAAACGTAGGGCGCCAACATTGATTGCGGTGTTTTCGGCATAGGCTGATGTTGCTAGCGAGGGCAAAAAGGCGAGGCCGCTGATCAGACCGAGAAGCTTGAGTGTGTTTCTTTTGCTGGAGATGTTTATCATGGTCTTCCCTGCATGGTGATGATTGGCTGTGGTTCTTTTTTGATTCTGCAATCAGTTTTAAAGCGCGCGGCTGCAATTTAAAAGACCAGTATTTTCAAATGTTTTCCAACGGTGACAATCATTGAGCCAAGCGGGAAGCTGTTCTGGCAACTTACGGGACCAGAAATATTATCCTGAAACTTACTTTGAAATTTACCCTGAGATTTATGGAGTTTGTCCGGGATCTGGCAGGGGGAATCCTTTGAAATAATTAAGCGGATGAAGAATGGACAAGATTTTATCGATAAAAATTTATTGTTTATCGATAATTTTTTCTTGATAAACGGAATTGTTTTTGCTTTTCTGTTTTAGAAATATTTATTCAGAGAGAGTTCTTCAAATGCCCAAAACCAGTCTTGATCGTATTGGCGGTGCCAGTCGGAAATATCGTTTTCTCTTTACCTTGTTGCTTGTCCTGATACCTCTGCTGGATCTGGCCTATTGGGGGTTCTTCAATCATCTGCCTGAAGGGTTCCATGACGATTTGCCTGTGGCGATTACGGGCGAGCTTACGGCTCTGCCGCTTTTGCTGGCGTTTGTGGCCAGTTTGCTTCCTTTATCTGTCACGCTTTATGGTTTGTTTATCTTGAGAAAGCTGTTCGGTCTTTATGAGCAGGGCATAATTTTTGCCGAAGAGAACGTTCGCTGCTTTCAAAAGCTCGGTTATTGTTTCATTGCTTCCGTGGCAGCCGGGTTTCTTTTTACTCCTTTGGCCAGTGTTGCTCTGACCTTTAATAATCTTCCGGGGCAGCGAGAGCTGGTGCTTGATCTGCGCAGTGATGATTTGCTGGCGCTGATTGTTGGCGGCATTATTTTGCTGATTTCCTGGGTGATGGAGGAAGGGCAAAAGCTTGAAGATGAACAACGACACACGGTTTAGGTAAGGTCCATGGCAATTGTATTGAATCTTGATGTCATGCTGGCCAGGCGCAAGATGAAGTCGGGGGAACTGGCCCGGCGTATCGGCATCACCGAACAGAACCTTTCCATCCTCAAGACCGGAAAGGCAAAGGCCGTTCGCTTCACCACACTGGATGCAATCTGTCGGGAACTGGAATGTCAACCGGGGGATCTGCTGGAATTTCAGGAGGATTGAAGCGGGAGTTTATTCGCCGCTGCCGGGCTGTTTGGCGGCGGCATCCTTTAACAGGCCAGACAGATAGGAAATTGCAGTTTCCTTGCCAGAAGCTCTTTTGCGGAGCAACAGGATCTGTCTGGTGTAAGCCGGATCGGGCAGGATAACCTTGTCCAGCTCTAGCCCTTCGGCCCAGGGTGTTGGCCAATTTGGAACAAGGGCAAGACCAAGATCTGAATTGACCAGTACCGCTATGGCTTCCAGAGCATCCAGTTCACAAAACTCCCGGGTCTGAATGTGATGCTCTTTCAGGTACCGATCGACAAGTCTGCCTCCCCAGGCATTGCGGTCATACCGAATAAAAGGCTTTTGTCCGAGCAGGAGATGCAGCTTTTCTGGTTGCCACTTTGTCAGGGGAATCTCTCCGGTTGCGCCGATCAGGCAAAGTGGTTCTTGATTCAGAAGGTCTGCGATCAGAGTTTTGGGCAGAGTAAAAGGTGGTGCAGAAATTACAACAGCATCAAGCTCGTCCTGTAGCAGCCTGTTGTAAAGCTGGGACGAGGTGCCGGGATGGAGTTTGACCTCCAGATCTTCCCCAGGATTCCCCTGTCTGCCCAAGGAACGCAGGACGGAGGGGAGAAGGCTGGTCATGCTGGTCGAGATGGCACCGATCTCAAGACGTCCGGTCAGGCTTTTCTCATTGAGGGACAGGAAGAGTCTGCGTTGCTCATCAAGCAGTTGTCGGGCATGAGGCAAAATACGCTGTCCTGCTTCGGTCAAGACAACAGTTTTGCCTGATCTCGTGACCAGGGAGGTGCCGAGCAAATTTTCCAGAGCCTTGATGCGTTGTCCCAAGGCTGTCGCGGTCAGTCTCTGGGCGCGCGCGGCTTCAGCCAGGGAGCCAAGGCGATCCAGATAGATCAGGCTTTCCAGAAACAACAGATTCAAAGAAAAGCATTCCTTCTGTTTGAAGAAAGAATAATACAGTAATTCTTTTGTTGTGGCTGTGCTAGAAAATCTCGAAAACAGTTGAAATTTTAAAAACGCAAAAAATGTATCAAGTCGGGAGATCCAGATGAAAAGCTTGTTCCATCTTGCCTATAATGTACGTGATCTTGAGGCTGCAAGATCCTTCTATGGAACACTGCTCGGCTGTTCCGAAGGACGTTCAGCGCCGACATGGGTTGATTTTGACTTCTTTGGCCATGAAATTTCCCTGCATCTGGGAGAGCCTTTCAACGTTGCGAACACAGGCCGGGTTGGTGAACATCTGGTGCCCATGCCACATCTGGGGGTGATCCTGCCATACGAAAATTGGCGGGAGCTTGCGGACCGCTTGAAAAAAGCTGACATATCTTTTGTACTGGAACCGATGGTTCGTTTTGAAGGGGAACCGGGGGAGCAATGGACCATGTTCTTTTACGATCCGTCCGGTAATCCGATTGAAATCAAGGGCTTCAAGTCTATGGATAAGGTGTTTGCATCATGACCATTCTGCTGCTGACTTCTGTGCCCCGTGAAGAAGAAGCCCAGTGGCTGTTCTCTTTGCGCGCAGCGCTGCCAGAGGAACAGATCCTGTTGCCTCAGGATTTGTTGGACAAAGCTGCGGTTGATCTTGCGATCGTTGCCAATCCACCCAAAGGCGTGCTGGCAGATCTGCCCAATTTGCGCTGGATCCAGAGTCTCTGGGCTGGCGTAGATGCCCTGCTGGGGGATCCGACCTTGCCATTGGAAGTGCCGCTGGTGCGTTTGGTTGACCCAACCTTGGCACGATCCATGGCTGAAGCCGTGGCGACGCATGTGCTCGTCTTGCACCGGAATCTGCCGCTTTATGCCAGGCAGCAACAACAGGCTAAATGGGAGCAGCACGTATTGGCCCTGGCCGCGGATCGTGTGATCGGCGTGATGGGGCTTGGGGAAATGGGGGCGCTTTCAGCAAAGCAGTTATGTCAGTTGGGTTTCAAGGTGCAGGGCTGGAGCCGTTCTGCTAAATCGATTTCCGGGGTTGACTGTTTTGCGGGACCGGAAAGCTTGCCAGCATTTTTATCCGGGCTTGATGTCCTGGTGAACCTTTTGCCTCTTACCGAAGAAACCCGGGGAATTCTCTCAAAAGAACTTTTTGACCGTTTGCCCAAGGGAGCAGGGGTGATCAATTTCGGCAGGGGCGGGCATCAGGTTGAAGAGGATATTCTGGCTGCCCTGGATGCAGGGCGGTTGTCTCATGCCGTGCTGGATGTTTTTTCTCAGGAACCTCTGCCTGCTGATCACGCCTTCTGGTGTCACCCGGATATTACGCTG
Source organism: Kiloniella laminariae DSM 19542 (assembly GCF_000374005.1). Lineage (GTDB taxonomy): Bacteria > Pseudomonadota > Alphaproteobacteria > Kiloniellales > Kiloniellaceae > Kiloniella > Kiloniella laminariae. The sequence goes on from NZ_KB893134.1 coordinate 683,667, forward strand.
TTGCCGCATGTGGCTGCGCCGACCAATCCCCGCAGTGCCGTAGAGATCGTGGCTGACAATATCCGGCGATACAGATCAACAGGTGTGTTACCAAAAACAGTTGAACGTTCAGCAGGGTATTAGGTACTGCTGAAGCAGCTATACGGCTTGCCCAGCGGCATGACCACAGGCCCAGGCCCACTGGAAGTTAAAACCGCCGAGATGGCCGGTGACATCCATGACCTCGCCAATAAAAAACAGGCCGGGCTTGGTCTTGCTTTCCATGGTGGCTGAGGAAAGGTCTTTGGTATCGACCCCGCCCAAGGTGACTTCAGCCTTGGCATAACCTTCATCCCCCGCCGGGGTAATGATCCAGTTATGAATGTCTTCAGCGATTTTGTGCAGCTTTTTACTGCCGAGGTCAGCGGGTGTCCGGTTCTCGGCCTTTCGTTCAACCCATTCCTGGGCAAAGCGTTTGCTCATAAAAGGAGCAAGAACATTGGTCAGGGCTTTCTTGCTGTTTTCTGTCGCAACCAGGTCAGCTTCGATATCTTGGTCCGGCAGCAGGTTTATAGAGATACTTTTTCCGGGCTCCCAATAGGATGATATTTGCAGGATGGCCGGACCGCTGAGGCCGCGGTGGGTGAAAAGAAGGTTTTCCTGAAATTTCTGTTTTTTTACCGAGGCGATACAGTTTTGGGATACACCGCTTAAGGTTTTACAAAACTCTTTGTCGGCCTCGTTCAGGGTCAGTGGCACCAGAGCTGGGCGCAAAGGCGTCAGCGGCACGCCAAACTGCTTCGCGATCCGGTGACCAAAATCTGTAGCACCAATTTTTGGAATAGATAAACCGCCCGTGGCGATCACCAGAGAGTTACAGGTCAGGGGACCATCACTGCTTTCCAGAGAGAATTTTGCGCCTGAGCCCTGTTGCGGCAAGGGACGCACACCTTTGACGGTCACGGGATTTTTGACCGTTACTGATGCAGAGCGGCATTCTGCGAGCAAAAGATCGATTATGTCTTGGGCCGAGTTGTCACAAAACAGCTGGCCAAGGGTTTTTTCGTGCCATTTGATGCCGTGTTTTTCCACAAGGTCGAGAAAATCACGCGGCGTATAGCGTGCCAGAGCTGATTTGGCGAAGTGGCGGTTGTTCGAAAGAAAATCAGCTGCTGTGGTATGGATGTTGGTGAAGTTGCAACGCCCGCCACCGGAAATTCGGATCTTCTCACAGAGCTTGCTGGCGTGATCAAGAATCAAAACCTTGCGGCCCCGCTTTCCGGCTTCAATGGCGCACATCAGCCCCGCTGCACCTGCGCCGATGATGATGACGTCCCAGCTCTGCATCTGTTTTACTCTGTTATGGAGACAAGAGAGAGGGTCATACCTGAAAAGAAGAGAAAATCCAAGGCAGATGCCTTGGGCAGGCTGGCTGGGGCAGAAGAAGCAGGATGAAGACGTGTTAGGGCTGTTATCTGCAGGCGCTGCTGTCATACTGTCGGAAATAATGTCAGATATGGCTTTTGATGGAGCGGAAAGGTGTGTTGATATGCAGGAGGGCGCAGGAGTACCCTTGCAGATTGTCGGTTTATTGGTTTTTGCGGTTTTGCATCTGGCAACCGCGACACGGAGTTTCCGTTCCCTCTTGGTCTCTCGTTTGGGAGAAGGCCTCTACAAGAGCCTGTTTTCTGTTTTATCACTCCTGAGTTTTGCTGCTGCCCTATACGGGTATGCCCGCACCGGGTTTGTACCTTACTGGCCTAATGATGCCGCTGTGGTCCTGCTACAGAGTTTTCTGATCATGCCGTTGGCTATTATCCTGTTGGTCAGTTCCTACGTGTCTCGGGGGACGCAGCGTTTAACCCGGCATCCCATGTTGAGTGGTGTCGCTCTTGCCTGTTTCGGTCATGTGCTGGTCAATGGGGACCAGTCCGCTGTGATCCTGTTCGGCGGTCTGGGGATTTATGCTGTTATCGCGATGGTCTGGAGTGATCAACAGCGTCGTCATTCCTCTTCTGAACAGGATCAGCTGTTCCTGTCCCAGACGGGATATCTGCCAAAGATATCTCGGCTCAAATTCCAGCCTGGTGATACTCTGCCCCGGTTGGGTGTGATGGGGCCAGCGATAGGCCTGGTGGCTTATGGTCTTGCCCTGAGTTACCACGGCCAGCTTATTGGCGTTTCTCCCTTGGCTTCACTGGTGGGCGGGTAGCTGCATTGCATTATCCAGGGTGAAGTTTACTTGCATTTTTCGCATAGATCTTTACCTAGGCATCTATGATGACTGCTCTTGAATAATATGGCTGGAAATAACCGATGTCTGTGACGACCAAAATTCATGGAATCAAAAATTGCGATACCTGTCGCAAGGCGATCAAGATTTTTGCCGGGAAAGCTATACCGCACAGTTATCACGATTTTCGCGCTGATGGATTATCCGAACAACAGCTTGATCGTTGGTTACAGGCTGTTGGTTGGGAAAAGTTGCTGAATCGCCGGGGGACAAGCTGGCGCGCCCTTCCGGATGATGTGAAAGAACGCATTGATGCTGATCAGGCAAAGTCTCTGATGCTGGAAAATCCAACCCTGATCAAACGCCCGGTATTCGAGGTCGGAGATGCTGTTGTCGTTGGGTTCTCAAAAATTGAACAAGAAATATTAGGACTTTAGGAAACGCGCATGGCTGACAGATCTGATCCCAAAAAAAGCGGTAAAGTCCCAAGTGGGCCGGAAAAGCAGCAAGCGCGAAAAGAACGCTTTCTGACCAAGAAAGGTTCAGGCGGAGGCCAATCTGCCTCGGGAAAACCCGCTGATCGTTCTTATGCTGATCGTTCTGGAGAGCGCTCTGGGGGACGTTCTGCTGGCACGGCCTCGGATCGCCCGTATAATCGTTCACGTGATCAAAAATCTGGCGGCAGTAAAACAGGATCCTATACCAAGAGAGTTGAAACTCAAGGAGACGAAAAGAGAACGTCTCCTGCTCTGGAGACCAGAGCTGCAGCCTTGAGAACAGAAGAAGAGCGTCCAAAAAGTGGTGCGCGACCCGGGCGAGATTTTCAGCGGGTTGATCTTCCGTTGGGCCGATTGCTGTTCCATATCCATCAAATTCTGGAAAATGCCTCGGCAACCAATAGCCCGATTGACCGGGAGCTGGCATCCCATTTTGCCAACATAAAGGGTCGTTTGACCGACCGGGATCACAGCCGCATCCGCGATATGGTCTGGGGGGTGATTCGGCGCTATCGTCGGTTGCTCTGGTGGCTTGAGATCAAGGGGCAGACAAAACAGCTGCGCAAACTTTTGCTGGCGGATCTGGCGCTGACTTATAACAAGTCTGTGGCTGATATCACGGCACTTTGTCGTGGCGGTGGCGGATATCTTGCCCGTCTGACAGATTCCGAGGCGCGGGTTTTAAGCTCGATGGAAGGAAAAAGTCTGGCAGAGGAAACCATGCCGGAAGGGGCGATGAACGAATGTCCGCCCTGGGCAGAAAGCGGCATGCGTGCCGTCTTCGGAGAGCGATTTGGCGAAGAAGCCGCGGCACTCAATGGGCCAGCCCCGCTTGATCTGCGGGTTAATCCTTTCAAGGGAAACCGTGAGGATCTGCTGCCGCGTCTGGAAAAAGCCGGGTGCAAGGCTGAAGCTATCGACTGGCTGCCAAATGGTATCCGTGTTCTGGATGACCCGAAGAAAGTACATCTTCCCTTCTATGAACGGGGGGAAATCGAGATCCAGGACGCTGGTTCCCAGGTCTTGTCTGTCCTGGTTGCGGTTGAACCCGGCCAGAGAGTGATCGACTTTTGCGCAGGGGCTGGCGGAAAGACGCTCGCGCTTGCCGCTGATATGGATAACAAAGGCCAGCTGATTGCTGCCGATGTTCATAGCAAACGTCTGGCACGTGCGGCGCAACGCCTCAAACGGGCGGGGGTGTTTAATGCCGAGCGTAAAATCCTTGAAAGCGAACGCGATCCCTGGGTCAAGAAAAACAAGGGCAAGTTCGACCGGGTTTTGATTGATGCACCCTGTAGCGGTACCGGTGCTTGGCGGCGATCACCTGATTCAAAATGGCGGCGTGATGAAGAGGACCTGGCAGAGCTGGTGGCTTTGCAGGAGAGTATTCTGACATCTGCAGCCCGTCTGGTGAAACCCGGGGGGCGTCTGGTCTATGCCACCTGTTCGCTGCTTCCTGCCGAGAATGAAGAGCAGGTAGAAAAGTTTCTTCGCTCCCGGCCCGATTTCAAACTTATGCCTGTAGCCGAAATCTGGGAAGAGCGTATGCCCAAGAAAATGCCGGAACACATCGGCGAAATGCTGCGTCTGAGCCCGGCACGCGACGCAACAGACGGTTTTTTTGCGGCAGTGCTGGTGCGAGAGGATGTTGTTCCAGCCGCTGTTTCGGCTCAGGAAGAAGATTAGGCCACAGACTTTATCGTCGACTGTTCAGGGAAGAAGCTTCTGTCCTTTGAGATCCTCCAGGGCTTCTTCTTCTGACACCTCTTCGATTGTCAAATAGGTTCTGACCACCGAGGTGGTGCCGAAGGCCCGTATATAATAGGTTTCTCCCGGATTCAGAGTCAGTGGCAGTATTTTTTTCATGTGAGAGGAGATCTGGATCTCATAGTTTCCAGGGTGTGCATCGCGAAAAAAAGCTTGGTTGAGCACAGCACTTCCCACCGCTTTGCCGTTGACCAGAAATTCAGGTTGTAGAGCGGCAAGAAAGGGAACTTTCGAGCGATAAAAATAAATTCGGGCTTGTTCGGCTGATGCCTGGGGAAGACTGCCGGTGATTGGGCGGGCGTTTTTATCCGCACCACAGGCCACAAGCAATGTAAGGGCGAGAAAGCCCAGGGTTGTCTTTAGAGTTCGATAGAGCATCACTGTTCCAAGCTGGATTGATGCCTCATTGTAAGACGTGGACCCACCAAAGAACAACCAGAGTTTATGCACATCCATTGTTGCTGTCGGATGCTTTTGCTGCAGTGCAAAAATAACTTGTTTTGCTCTCTTTGAAAAGTTAGCGTGAGACAGTAAATTACAGTTATCGGCTTTGTCGCGAAACAAAACACTAATTTGGAAAACAATGATTTTGGGCGGGTACTGGCTTAACAGGGGAATGATATGCAGGGTTATTATCTTGAAGATCTAAGCGCAGGGATGGAAGCATCTTTTGCCAAAACAGTGACAGAAGCTGACATTGTGCTGTTTTCCGGCATCTCCGGTGATACCAACCCGGTACATATCAACGAAGAGTTGGCCCGGACGAGTGTATTTGAAGGTCGCATCGCCCACGGAATGCTGACAGCTTCTTTTCTCTCGGCAGTTTTAGGCACTAAACTGCCCGGACCTGGCAGTATTTATCTTTCGCAGTCTTTGAAGTTCAAGGCGCCGGTACGTATTGGCGATACCGTGACGGCTACAGCGCGGGTAAAAGAGGTTATTGTCGAGAAGAAACGTGTTGTTCTCGAGACATTTTGTCAGGTGGCCGGGAAGACGGTTCTTGAAGGTGAAGCCGTGATCATGGTTTCTTCACGCCCCTGATCAGCGCTGCGTTCAGGGATGGTCCCGATCTGACTGGAACTATCAGGGTATTTATCTGGTTGCTCAACACAGCTATCAAGGCGTTTCTCGGCTATTCTTTTGTAAAAAGGCTACTCGCCTGTTTTCAAGCGCCTGCTGAGCTAGTATTCATAGGCGCTTGAAGCGAGTCCCCGAATTAACGGGGCTCGGGTAGCTATCTCTTCGAAACACGTTGGGCGCAACAAACAGAACAAGCTTGCGACTGGTTTTGTCGAGGAAATGTACGGGATGAGCAGGGCCAGATCTGAACATGGCAGTTTTTCATAATTTCTCCAATTTACCCGCTGAAGCCAGGGGCGCTGTTGTTGCGATTGGCAACTTTGACGGGGTGCACCTTGGTCATCAGGCTGTTATCGGACAGGCGGCGGAGATCGCAAAGAAGCTTGGCTTGCCACTGGCCGTGCTGACTTTTGAGCCACACCCTCGATCCCTGTTCCAGCCTAACCAACCCTGTTTCCGGCTGACGCCGATGATTGCCAAAGCACATGCTTTGCATAAAGCGGGTGTCGATCATGTTTTTGTTCAGGATTTCACCAGGGAATTCTCGCAACAGTCGGCCGAGGTTTTTGTGCTGGACACACTGGTCCGGGATCTGGGTGCCAAGCAACTGGTGATCGGATGGGATTTCTGCTTTGGCAAAAATCGTCAGGGTAATGCCCAGCTGCTTGAGAAGATGGGGGCCGAGCATGGCTTTTCTGTCCATGCCGCAAAAGCTGTGACAGACCACAGTGACGTGGCCCTTTCCTCATCGCGAGTTCGTGATTATCTGCAGCAGGGAAAGCCTGTTGCCGCGGCAAAAATCCTTGGGCGTTATTGGGAAATTGATGGCCCGGTGCTACACGGGTTTCAGCGAGGCAGGACCATCGGTTTCCCGACGGCCAATCTGTCGATGGATAACTATCTTGTTCCGGCTCTGGGTGTTTACGCCGTACGCATTGCCAAGGCCGGGGTAGAAGGTTTGGGGCGAACCCACTGGTATCACGGTGTTGCCAATATTGGCACACGCCCGACCCTGGATGGAGATTCAGTTAATCTTGAAGTCTTTATCTTTGACTTTGATGAAGATATTTATGGTATGGACCTGCGGGTGCAAATCGTGGATTATCTTCGCCCCGAGAAGAAATTTGACGGGCTGACAGCCCTGAAAGAACAGATCGACAAAGACAGCAAACAGGCCAGAGAGCTTTTGATGTCCTTAAGAGATCACCCTCTAGAGTTTGTTGTTCCGACAGCAAGCATAGAATAAGCCAATAATCACCAAAAATTGCCAAAAATAGTAGGCCAAAACGTAGACGGAAGAGTGGCTCCATGAGCACGGATTATAAAGATACAGTTTTTCTCCCCAAGACCGATTTCCCCATGCGCGCAGGACTGCCGGCTAAAGAGCCGGAAATTCTGAAGCACTGGATTGATATTGGTCTGTTTGAAAAGCTGCGTGCGACGAGCAAGGATCGTGAAAAATTCATACTTCACGATGGTCCTCCCTATGCGAACGGCCACCTGCACATGGGGCATGCCCTGAACAAAGTACTGAAAGACGTGATCAACCGCTCGCAGCAGATGATGGGCAAGAATGCTCATTACGTCCCGGGATGGGATTGTCACGGTCTGCCGATCGAGTGGAAAATTGAAGAGGGTTATCGCGCGCGCGGACAGGACAAGGACGAGGTGCCTGTGATCGAGTTCCGCAAGGAGTGCCGCGAGTTTGCAGACAAATGGATTGCGACCCAGATCGAGGAATTCAAGCGTCTCGGGATTGAGGCTGACTGGGACAGACCATACAAGACGATGGATTTTGCCTCGGAAGCTCTGATTGTAAAAGAAATGGGCAAGTTCCTGATGAACAAGGGGCTATACATGGGCACCAAGGCGGTGCTCTGGTCTGTTGTGGAGAAAACGGCCCTGGCTGATGCCGAGGTCGAATACCATGAACACAAATCCCCGACCATCTGGGTTCGTTTCCCGATTGCCAGCAGCAAAGATCCCTTACTTGATGGTGCTTCGGTTGTCATCTGGACAACGACGCCCTGGACCATTCCTGCCAACCGGGCTGTTGCCTGTGGGGCCGAGTTTGAGTATGTGGTCTATGAGGTCGAGGAACTTGGCGAAGGCAGTTTGGCCCGGGTTGGCGAACGCCTGGTCCTCAATCGGGAACTGTCCGAGCAGGTACGGCTTGATGCCCGGATCGAAAAGTGGCGGGAAGCGGGTGTCGTATCCGATTTGACTGAAGTGCGTGTCCAGCATCCGTTGCGTGGTCTCGAAGGTGCGGATGGCGGATACGACTATGACGTGCCTCTGCTGCAGGCAGATTTTGTGACTAATGAAGCCGGTACCGGCTTTGTGCATGTTGCCCCAAGCCATGGTGCCGACGATAACGAACTGGGGCGCAAACACGGCCTTGAAGTGCCGATGATGCTGGACGAAGCCGGGATCTATTACGATCACGTTCCCTTCTTTTCTGGTGCTTGTGTCTATACCCAGGAAGGCAAGCCGGGCGATGCTAATGGCAAGGCGATCAAGGCCCTGATCGAAACCGGCGGGTTGCTGGCCAAAGGCTCCATGCGCCACAGCTATCCGCATTCCTGGCGCTCCAAAGCGCCATTGATTTTCCGGAGTACGCCGCAATGGTTTATCTCTATGGAGACAAACGGCCTTCGGGAAAAAGCACTCAAGGCAATTGATGATACCCGCTTTGTCCCGGAGCAGGGCAGCAACAGACTCTATAAAATGGTTGAGGGTCGCCCGGATTGGTGTGTCTCGCGTCAGCGCGTCTGGGGTGTGCCTTTGCCGATTTTCATGGAAAAGAAAACCGGCGAACCTTTGCGGGATCAGAAAGTTCTCGACCGGATTGTCGAGGCTTTCCACGCAGAAGGTGGGGATGCCTGGTTTAACAGTTCCCCGGCACGGTTCCTGGGCAATGAATATAATCCGGATGATTTTGAACAGATCATGGATGTGATCGAGGTCTGGTTTGATTCCGGCTCTACCCACAGTTTTGTGCTCGAGGCCCGTCCCGAGCTGAAATGGCCCGCGGATCTCTATCTTGAAGGATCAGACCAGCATCGTGGCTGGTTCCACACTTCCCTTCTGGAATCTGCAGGAACAAGAAACCGTGCCCCTTATGATGCGGTTCTGACCCACGGTTTTGTGCTGGATGACAAGGGCCGAAAGATGTCCAAGTCTCTGGGTAATATTATTGCTCCGGCAGAAATCATCGCCAAATATGGTGCGGATATTCTGCGTCTCTGGGTGGTGGCTTCCGATTATTCCCAGGACTTGCGGGTTGGGGATGAAATCCTCAAGTATCAGGCCGATGCCTACCGTCGTCTGCGCAACACCCTGCGCTTTTTGTTGGGGAGCCTGGACGGCTTCACCGATGAGGAGCGCTTGCCAGTCGAGCAGATGCCCGAACTTGAAAAGTGGGTTCTGCATCGCTTGACCGAGCTTGATGTGATTGTGCGCAAAAGCTGTGATGACTATGACTATCACGCCATGTTCCAGGCCCTGCACAATTTCTGCGCTGTAGATCTGTCGGCTTTCTATCTCGATCTGCGCAAGGATGCGCTTTATTGCGATGCACCTGACAGCACTGTTCGCCGTGCGGCCCGTACGGTTATTGATATTCTCTTTGACAGTCTGACGGCCTGGCTGGCACCAATCCTCTGTTTCACAACCGAGGAAGCCTGGCTGGCCCGGGGCAAGAAGGGGGCTGAAGAGTCCGTACATCTTCGCACCTTTGCCGAAATTCCGGCGAGTTGGAAGAACGAAGAACTGGCAAGCCGTTGGGATAAAATCCGTGAAGTGCGCCGGGTTGTTACCGGAGCAATTGAAGTTCTGCGGGCAGAAAAGAAAATCGGATCCAGCCTTCAGGCGCGCCCTGCGGTTTATATTGCCCGTAACGAGCTGATGGAGGCCATTGGTGATCTTGATATGGCTGACATCTGTATCACGTCCCAGATCGAGCTGGTTCGTGCAGATGCACCAGAGGAAGCCTACAGGCTTCAGGATGTTGAAGGTGTGGGGGTTGTTGTAGATATTGCAGAAGGTGACAAGTGTCAGCGTTGCTGGAAGGTTCTGCCTGACGTGGGAAGCCATCCGCATGCCGAAGATACCTGCAGCCGCTGTGCAGATGTTCTGGTGAAGTCATAAAAATGAGCCGGGTGTCAACAAATGGTTCCGCGATGTTGCTCAGGGCTCTGTTCCTGGCGACCCTGATTGTCGGGCTGGACCAGGCAAGCAAATGGTTCATCCTGATCGAAGTGATGAACCCGCCCCGGGTTATCGAGGTTACGGGCTTTTTTGATCTGGTTCTTGCCTATAATACGGGGGTGAGTTTTGGTCTCTTTGGCAGCGATTCCCCCTGGCGCCCCTTCATTCTTGCAGGAGCCGCCGTGGCAATCGTTATCGGGATGTTTGTCTGGTTGCACAGGGAACCCTCCCGCCGACTGGCACTGTCGGTCGGTCTGATTTGTGGAGGAGCGATTGGTAATGTGATTGACCGTATTCTCCATATTGGTGTGGTGGATTTTCTCAGTTTCACCCTCTCATGGCTTCCCTGGCAGATCTTCAATCCCTGGCCCGCATTTAATCTGGCAGACAGTACGATTTTCATCGGAGTGGTGATTTTACTCTGTGATGGCTTGTTCTTGACGCAATCTAAGGGTAATAAATAGGGACCTTGTAAAGGGACGCAGGTTGAACGGATGAAAAGTTTGAAGATTTTGGGAGTCCTCGGGATCTCCCTCGCAGTTGCCGGATGCGGTGATACCCTGAAAGAACAGATCGGTTTGGGTAAACGCTCCCCCGACGAGTTCAAAGTTGTATCGCGTGCTCCTTTGAGCTTGCCACCTGATTATAATCTTGCTCCGCCTCGCCCGGGTGCCTTGCGTCCGCAGGAAGGCTCTCCTCAAGGTAAAGCACGGCGGGCTGTATTCAATCTGGACGGCAGTGCCGGGCCGGCTGAAGACTTTGCTCTGTCCCAGGGCAACCGCAGTGAAGGTGAGATGTCTTTACTGAAATCGGCTGGTGCTGATGAGGCACCAAGTGATATCCGCCTGCTGGTTGATCGTGAAACCCGCCAGTTGAACTCAGAGAGCGAACAGGTGGTTGATACACTGATCTTCTGGAAAGACCAGCCAACTCCAAACTCTGTCGTTGATCCGGTCAAGGAAGCCAAACGTCTGCAGGAGAATGCAGCTCTTGGAACCAGAGGGCAGGGTGAGACCCCAACGATTGTTCGCAATCGCGAAGCGCCTCTTGAAGGTGTTCTGGACGGTATCTTCTAGAGATACAGGATCGCCTGAATCTAAAAGCTCCGGTTTGCCGGAGCTTTTTTGCGTTGGAACTGTTTTACAGGTTATGAAATTCGATACTGATTTCGCTCCTGTTCAGAACGGCGCAGAGCGTGAATAATGCCGGTTTCCGGTAGATATATTTTTCTACGGCCCTTGTGTCGGGATTGAACCGGATCTACTTATTTTCCTAGCATCAGGGGAAGTTCTCCCCTGGGATAAAGGGCGAACCGATCTGCTCATGAATAGTGTTATATTTTCCAAATTGAAGTGCCTTTCCACTGCGATTACCGGACTTTGTTTTCTTGTCGCGGTCAGTCCTGTTCAGGCTGAAATCTTCAAACCAGAGACCTTCACCCTCGATAACGGGTTACAGGTGGTGGTGATCTCTAACCATCGTGCACCGATCGTGACGCAGATGCTGTGGTACAAGGTTGGTGCTGCGGATGAAGTGGCGGGGGAATCCGGGAATGCTCATTTCCTTGAACATCTGATGTTCAAGGGAACCGAACGTTTTAAGAACGGCGATTTTTCATCCCTCGTGGCAAAAAATGGTGGTGAGGAAAATGCCTTCACTTCCTGGGACTACACCGCCTACCATCAGACCGTTGCCAAGGATCGTCTGGCACTGGTGATGGAGCTTGAAGCGGACAGGATGACAGGGCTGGTACTGACCGATGATATCGTCCTGCCTGAACGCGAAGTGGTGCGGGAAGAACGCCGGAGCCGGGTTGATAACAACCCTTCTGCCCAACTTGGAGAAGTTATGCAGGCGAGCCAGTACCTCAATCATCCCTACCGGATACCGATCATTGGGTGGGATCATGAAATCGAGGAGCTCAATACCGAAACCGCCTTGAGATTCTATCACAAATGGTACGCTCCGAATAATGCTGTGCTGGTTGTCGCGGGAGATACCACGGCTGAGGAAGTCCGTCCTCTGGCGGAGAAATTCTATGGTGTGATTCCGGCGCGGGATGTTCCTGAACGAAACCGGATATCCGAACCACCCCAGAATGCGGCCCGACGGGTGGAACTGGAAAGCAAGCTGGTTAGCAGTCCCACGCTTTCAATCCGCTATCTTGCACCGAGTTACCGCACGGCGGAAGGTAACGTTCCTTACGCCTTACAGATCCTAGACGAAATTATTGGCAGTGGGGCGACCAGCAAGCTCTACAAGACCTTGGCTGTCGAAGAGGGAACAGCGGCCTCTGTTGGGACTTCCTATAATCCAGGAGCTTATGATCTGGGCAGCTTTATTTTTTATATTTCTCCCCGCCCCGACATCCCTCTTGAACAGGCAGAAGAACGTCTGCATGAGGAGATCCAGAAGATCATGGAAACTGGTGTGACGGAGGAAGAGGTCCGTAAAGCGCAGAGCCGGATGGCGGATGCTGCGGTGTTTGCCCGCGATCCTCTTTCGGCTGCTCCCAATATATTCGGGCGCGCCCTGACAACAGGACGTACGGTTGCTGATGTCGAGAACTGGCCTGCGCGGATTGCAGAAGTAACGGCTGAGGATGTCAATCGAGCTATGAAGCAGATTGTTATTACCAACCAATCCGTGACCGGCGTGCTGTTACCAGAAGGGCTGACCGAGGAAATTACAGAATGAGTGTTTTGTTAAAGAGAAACAGCTCTTTTGCGGGAAAAATTATCAAGTCAGGCTGTGCGTATTTTTATCTGTTCCTGCTTTCATCTCTCCTGATAACAATTCGCCCGGAATTGTCATTGGCAGTAGAGGTCAAACAGGTGGTGTCTCCGGGTGGGATCAAGGCCTGGCTGGTTGAAAACCACAGAAACCCGATTGTTGCGATCAATTTTTCTTTTGGTGGCGGATCTTCGGTTGATCCCTATGGTAAAGAAGGCCTGGCCAACTTTGTTGCGGCGACAATTGACGAAGGTTCCGGCGATCTCGATTCCCAAGCCTTCCAGGGGAAACTAAATGACCTCTCTATCTCGCTTCGTTTTGATGCGGGTCGCGACCAGCTGAATGGCAGCCTTTTTACATTGAAAAAAAATCAGGCTACGGCAATCGGTCTTTTACGTTCATCTTTGACTGAGCCTCGGTTTGATCCAGAACCAGTAGAAAGAATTCGCTCGCAAATCAAGCTGACGTTGGAACGCCGTCAGGAAGACCCCAGTTACAAGACACAGGACAGGCTCAGACAGCTGTTCTATCCAGGACATGTTTTTGGACGGCCAAATGATGGCACACCTGAAAGCCTCTCGTCGGTTACGGTAGAGGACATGCGTCATTATATGAGTAATTTTATCGGACAGGATAATCTTACTGTTGCGGCTGTTGGGGATATTTCTGCCGAGGAACTCGGGGTCATACTTGATCAAGCTTTTTCCGGAGTTTCCGAAAAATCCAGATCCAGCGAGATTGTCGATGTTTCCCCTGCCGTGACGGGGGGAACCATCGTGATTGAAGAAGATATCCCTCAAAGCGAAGTTTTGTTGGCCCAGGGTGGTATTGCTCGTGATGATCCTGATTACTATGCAGCGGTGATCGTGAACCATATCCTGGGAGGTGGTAGTTTTTCATCGCGCCTTTATCAGGAGGTTCGGGAAAAGAGAGGCTTGGCCTATTCCGTCGGTAGTTTTCTCTCTGCACAAGAGCAGGCACCTTTACTTATTGCAACAGTTGCAACCCAAAATGACCGGGTTGCGGAATCGATTCAGATTATTCGGGATCAGTGGCGCTTGATGGCAAATAAGGGACCGAGCCAGCAGGAGCTATCGGATGCCGTGACCTATCTGACAGGATCATTCCCGCTGAACTTTACCAGTACGGAACAGGTTTCGGATATTCTTCTGGCGATGCAGCTTAACAAATTGGGCATCGATTATCTGGACAAGCGTAATAGCTATCTGGAGGCTGTAACGCTGGAGGATGCCCGGCGGGTTGCCCGCAGAATGTATGATGCGGATAACCTGACTGTTATTGTCGCGGGGGCTCCTGTGGGTTTGAAAGAGGAAAATCCGGTGCCAAGACGCTGATCAAGCTGGTTTCATGGAAACCAAGGGGTGTTTGTGCTTTTGGTCCAAACACCAGTTTGTTACGGTTCAGTTTCAGCGCGTCGGCTGTTGCCGATAGCAAATAACCTGTGGATGCGATGTCTTATACTCACGATATTAATTTTTGCCTTGAGGAATTCCTCGGTGAAGGTGGTCTTAAACGCCAGATATTTGAAGAGCAGCTTGCCAGCTGCACACAGAGTCTGGTGCGCTTGAAAGAGGACAAGGAAAGCGGGCGTCTGCCGTTTCTTTCCATCCCCGAAGAGCGTGAAGATCTTGCGGCTTGTCAGTCGCTGGTTTCCTCCTACCGGGATAACTGTAGCGATGTAATTGTTCTGGGGACGGGTGGCTCTTCCCTGGGAGGCAGAACACTCTACGGTTTGGCGAACAGCCCTTTTGGACCAGTAAACGGTGGTCCACGGCTGCATTTTGTCGATAATATTGACCCCTACAGCTTTGCTGTTCTGCTCAAGCGGCTGGACATTTCGACCACGGGTCTGATCACCCTGTCGAAATCGGGATCAACAGCGGAAACCGTCGCCCAGTTCATGGCGCTACTTCCGGCCTTTCAAAAGGCCTATGGCCCGGACAAACTGGCCGAGCGGGTGACCATTATTACAGAGCCCAGACCAAATCCCCTGAGAAAACTCGCGCGTGAACTAGGGCTGGAGTGTCTGGATCAAAATCCGCTGATCGGCGGGCGCTTCTGTCTTTTGACCATTGTCGGGCTGTTGCCCGCAATGATTGCAGGTCTGGATGTCAACGCCTTGCGCGAAGCTGCTGCCAAAGTGGTTCATCAGGCGCTGAACACAAAGGATATGGAAGAGATTGCCCCGGTCGTCGGCGCGTCTGTTGCCACGGGTCTGCTGCGTCAGCGCAATATTTCGCAGACAGTGATCATGCCCTATGAAGACCGTTTGGCGGATCTGGGGCTCTGGTATAACCAACTCTGGGCTGAAAGTCTGGGCAAGGAAGGCAAGGGCACCACCCCGATCCGCGCCTTGGGAACGGTTGACCAGCATAGCCAGTTGCAGCTCTACCTTGATGGTCCCCAGGACAAAATGTTCACCATGATCTATCACGATGCCCGTGGTGAAGGTCTGCCGGTGGATTCCGCCCTGCCGGATGGTGAGGACACACTGAGCTATCTGCGTGGACGGACATTGGGGGATCTGCTTACAGTATCAGCCGAAGCGACAGCGCAGACCCTGGCAAAGAACGGTCGTCCGGTGCGCAAGATCACCTTGCAGCAGATTGACGAGCAGGCGCTTGGGGCGCTGACCATGCATTATATGCTTGAAACGGTGATCGCCGCAGATCTTCTGGGTGTGAACCCCTATGATCAACCCGCAGTGGAGCAGGGCAAGGTTCTTGCTCGTCGTTTCCTGCGGGACCTTAATACAGAAAACGCCACGTAAGCTGACTGTCAAAGCCGATTGGTTCTGAAGGGAAATTTGTAGTGTCTATCCGTCGTTTGCCGGAAACCCTGGTCAACCAGATTGCTGCAGGAGAAGTTCTTGAACGCCCGGCTGCGGCGGTCAAGGAGCTGGTGGAAAATGCGCTGGATGCCGGGGCGACGCATATTGATGTGCAGATGCGCGACGGCGGGCGCAGCTATATTGCGGTGAGCGATGATGGCTGCGGGATGAGCAAAGAGGGGCTTGCTCTCTGTATTGAGCGGCATGCAACTTCCAAGCTTCCGAGTGATGATCTGGTCCATATTGAAACGCTGGGGTTTCGGGGGGAGGCCTTGCCGTCTATTGGTGCGGTGGCTCGCCTGCAGATTACCAGCCGCGAGAAACAGGCTGAGGATGCCTGGTCGATCCGGGTCGAGGGCGGCACAGTATCGTCTGTCCAGCCTGCAGCCTGTAATCCGGGCACAAGGGTAGAGATCAGGGATCTGTTTTTTGCCACGCCAGCGCGACTGAAATTTCTCAAGGTCGCCCGGACAGAACTTAGTCATGCTGAAGATGTGATGAAACGTCTGGCGATGGCACATCCTGAGGTTGGCTTTTCGCTCTCTGATGAGAAGCGTACCCTGCTGCGCCTGCCTGCCAATAGCGGTGATCTTTTTGAAGCCCGGCTCAAGCGCCTGTCGTCTGTTATGGCGCGCGAGTTTGGAGAAAATGCCCTCAGGGTCGATGCAGAGCGGGAATATCTTTCTCTGTCCGGCTACATTGGCCTGCCGACCCTGAACCGGGGCAATGCCCAGCACCAGTATCTTTTTGTCAATGGTCGTCCGGTTAAGGATCGTCTGTTACAGGGAGCGGTACGGGGGGCTTATCAGGATTTTCTGGCCCGTGATCGTCATCCGCTGTTGGCGCTGTTTCTGGAAATGCCGCCCGAGATGGTGGATGTCAACGTGCATCCCGCCAAAACCGAGGTCCGCTTCCGCGATGCTGCCCTGGTGCGGGGACTGATTGTCGGGGCCTGCAAACATGCGCTGGCCGAAGCGGGGCACCGGGCGTCCACGTCAGTTGCCAACTCGGCCCTTGGCATGCTTGAAGCGGCAAGAAATCGTCAGGAACAGGACGGGTCAGAGGGGCGTTCTGGTCACGCCTATAACTGGCAAGCAAGGCCTTCAGTGAGTTATCCTTCCGGTCGCCTGTCTGAAACCATCTTTTCGTCCCAGGCTCCTCTTGGCGGCAACCAGTCGACCTTGCCCGGCGCAGAGAGCTTTGCCCCTCATGCCCGCGGGGGAGAGGCGACAAGCGGGTTGGCGGAAACCGGCAGCAGCTGGAATCCACAAACAGAAGCTCGTGAAGCTGAACACTTTGACCATGCTGCGCATCCCCTTGGCGCGGCGCGGGCGCAGTATCATGAAAATTATATTATTGCCCAGACAGAAACAGGCATTGTTATTGTTGATCAGCATGCTGCCCATGAACGGTTGGTGCTGGAAAAAATGAAAGAGCAGATGGCAGCGCAGGGGATGAAATCCCAAATGCTGTTGCTGCCGGAGGTGGTCGAGCTGGAAGAAGATGCAGCACGCCGCCTGGTCAAGCGGGCGGATGAACTGTCGGAACTTGGTCTGGTATTGGAAGCTTTCGGCCCGGGGGCTGTGGTGGTTCGGGAGGTTCCGGCTATTCTCGGGGAGCGGGCCAATGCTGCAGCACTGGTCATGGATCTTGCGGATGAACTGGCTGAACTGGGTGAAACGCTGGCTCTGAAAGAGCGGGTGGAGCGGGTGCTGGGGACCATGGCCTGTCATGGATCGGTGCGGTCAGGACGACGGTTGAACAGTGAAGAGATGAACGCCCTGTTACGACAGATGGAAGTGACACCTCATTCCGGGCAGTGCAATCACGGCAGACCCACCTATATAGAATTGAAGCTTACAGATATTGAAAAACTTTTTTCAAGAAGATGAGAGCTCTTGTTCCGTTATACGGCCCTGCAGATTTATGATTTTTTTGTGAGTTGATCGTAAATCAGGCGCCAATGCTGTATAATACAAAGAAATGTAAGGAAGCTTATTTAATCTGAAATCTTGCATGCCATCCTGTTTTTGAAACTATTCACCTGTTTTGAAACTATTCAAGGGAGGATAAAAGTGATTGATCTGGAAAAAGCAATGCTTGATCCCACAGCTGTATTCGATATTCCTGCGGAAGTTCTTGATACGGACGAATTGAACCGTGCTCAGAAAGTCGAGATCTTGCGCCGTTGGGAATACGATGCCCGGGAACTGGAAGTCGCCGAAGAGGAAGCGGGGATGGCTGTTCGTCGACCTGAAATGTTTGGTCTGGTGCTCAAGGCTCTGAAGGATCTTGGGGCAACACATGATACAGAACACAGTCCCCCGACAAAATAGCAGCATGAAGTTGTGTCGTATCTGGCCCGCAAAAATCCGGAGAAGCCCCTTGTCTGATTTTCTGTTGCTTCGCATACCAGACGGCAAAACATGAACAACTGCAGGTTCAGGTTGTTGAAAGAGCAAAAATATTTCCTATTTTCTTGCGGGAGCCGTTATGGGGTTTGATTTTTTGCAGCTCTTTCCGGCCAGGCAGTTTTCTGATGCTTTTTCCAAGGACTTCTACTATCCGGTACCGGATGACTGGTGGGTTGTGACCACCGACGTTGTTCATTCCACGAGGGCTATCCAGGCCGGACGTTATAAAGATATCAATATGCTTGGGGCAGCGGGGATCACGGCGGTGTTCAACCTGCTCGGCGGGGCAAAGATTCCCTTTGTCTTTGGCGGAGATGGTGCGAGTTTTCTCTGTTCAAATGGACAACAGCCTGCTCTGGTGGACGAGCTACTGGCGGTGCAACACTTCGGGCGTGATTTTTTTGATCTGGAACTCCGGGTTGGTGCAGTGCCGTTAAGCCAGATCAGAAAACAGGGAAAAGACGTCCTGGTTGCTCGTCTGGAACTCTCCCCGGGGAATAACCTCGCTCTGTTCAGCGGGGGCGGGCTTGTCCTTGCGGATCAACTGATCAAAGCAGACAGCACAGGCGAGTACTGCAAACAGCAAAGCTCTGACAGATTACCAAATCTGGAAGGTCTGAGCTGTCGTTGGCAACCTTTAAAACCCCGGAACGGAACGATCCTGACGTTGTTGATCCAGGCTAATGAAGAGACTGATTATCAGCGTGTTGTCGAGGATGTGCAGGGGATGATCGAGCGCGACGTCGAAGATATCAATCCGGTCAAAATCGCGGACTTGAAGATCAGAAAGTTTTTTGAAGATTTTACCCTGGAAAATTTTACTCTCAGTGCCGGGCGGGGAGGTTTTTTTAGGCCTTTTTTCCTGCAAATCCTAACGAAGGTGTGGCACCGGGTGGCTCATTGGATTAACGCCCAACACGGGCCCTACAAACCGGAAGTCTATCTGAAAGAGCTGCGGAGCAACTCGGACTTCAGGAAGTTTGACGATATGGTGCGGATGGTCGTTGACTGTCGGCCTGAATCTGTTCCCGATTTGAGGGCCTATCTGGAACAAAAACGGGCCGAAGGTATTATCCGTTACGGTCTTCACCTGTCTCCTGAAGCTCTTATGACCTGCCTGGTACTGGATTTCGCCTGTTCCCAGCACCTGCACTTTATCGACGGCGCCGATGGCGGCTATGCTATGGCAGCTAAAGAGTTAAAAGCGCAGTACTGACTTGACCTAAACCGCTTCTTGCCTGAGGAAAAAGAAAATCCGTGCCTTGCCGTATTTGCGGTTGTCGACCAGTTCAAATCCTTCGGGGGCGGTCAGGGTTTCTTTGGCCTCGGCCTCAACGGCGATCAGGGCGGTGGGGGAAATCCATCCGGCACGGTCAAGGGCAGCCAGTGCGGGGCTGCTCAGGTTCTGGTTATAGGGGGCGTCCATCAGGATCAGGCTGCAGGCTTCGGACGCTTTTGGCGGCGCGAGGACGTCAGCGGCAATCACCTGGGTGGTGCTCTGCTCCCGCAGGGTACTGATATTTTCCCGGAGGGCGGCAAGGCTCTCCGGGGCTTTTTCGATAAAGGTTACTTTTTGCGCTCCCCGGGAGAGGGCTTCCAGTCCCAAAGCACCGGTTCCGGCAAAAACATCAAGGATGTGCTGGCCGACAAGAAGCCGTGCTGTGCCGGAAGGAAGCTGTCCTTTGCTGACGTCCCCTTGCAGCAGGATGTTGAAAAGGGATTCCCTTGTCCGGTCCTGTGTCGGGCGGGCGATGTCTCCTGCTGGACAGCTAAGCGGGCGCCCACGATGTCGGCCTCCAACAATGCGCATATCAGGAACGTTTGCCTTTAAGGGTCAGCTTCCCCCGGGCCTTGGCAGCAGGTTTCGCTGACTTGTTGTTTCTGGGGCGTTCACTGTCCTCGTTGTTGCGTGTGTCACGGCGAGGGCTGCTCTTCCCGGTCGATGCTTTGGCGGCCCCTGGCTTCTTGAAATCAGAACGGCCCGGTTTTCCTGATGCGGGGCGTCGGCTCTGGGGTGGTTTTTTTCCGCCTTTAGCCGAAGTTTCTTCCGGAATCGTGTCGGCTTCATCCCCTTGCAGACCCAGCTGGTCTTTCAACAGACGCGGAGGAATCTCGATAATCTCGCCGGGGGGCAGATCGCTGAGCTGGAAGGGGCCGTAGGAAATGCGGATCAGGCGGTTGACGATCAGTCCGAGATGCTCGCAGACACGCCGGATTTCACGGTTCTTTCCTTCGCGCAGGGACATCAGCATCCAGGCGTTGGTTTGGGCTTGATGGGCAATCGTCGCCTCAATTGGGCCATACTGGATACCATCGATGTTCAGGCCATCAGCCAGGGCCTTGATGTGGTGTTCTTCTACCTGGCCGTGGACGCGAACCCGGTAGCGACGTTTCCAGCCTGTGGAAGGCAGTTCAAGGCGTCTTTTGATCTCGCCATCGTTGGTAAAAAGCAACAGGCCTTCCGAATTAAAGTCAAGCCGGCCTACAGGTTGAAGCCGGGGCAGATCCTTGGGCAGATTGTCAAAGACGGTCGGGCGGCCTTCTGGGTCGCGAACCGCTGTGATCAATCCCTTTGGCTTATGAAACTTCCACAGGCGGGCACGTTCTGCCTGGGGCAGCGCGACACCATCAACCTTGATCTGGCTTTTGGGGCCAACAACCACAGCCGGGCTGTCGAGCAGTTTGCCGTCAAGCTGTACCCGACCTTCGGCAATCCAGCGCTCGGCATCACGGCGGGAGCAGAGGCCAGCCCGGGCGATAACCTTGGCGATACGCTCTTCCTTGTTCGAGGCGGGAGCTGCGACAAAATCCGACCCGACAGAGGCAGTGCCTGCCCCATCCCTGCCCTCTCTATTGGGACGCGTGAAGGGTGCTTTTCCTTTACGCATTGCTGGTGCTCTGCTGTCAGCAGCCTTGCCTCTGGCAGGCCGCGCGCCGGATGATTTTCGCTCAGGAGATCTATCATCAATAGATCTGTCGTCAAAAGCTCTTCCTTTCCCGGCAGGGCGGGCTTGGGAACGGCTTGAACGGGGAGATCCGGATTTTGTGGTTCTGGGTTTTGCTGGTTTTGTCATGGCGGGGAATGTATGCCTGAGAAGGTCTGCTGTCTACTGTGAATAGAACAAAAGACCTATGCGTTTATTTAAGTTCCGCCTTGAGAGGATCCGTTACCTGATCACCCTCTTGACCAAGGGCGTATTTGCAAGGAAAGTCGACGGCATGAAAAGTGATCAGCAGAGAGTTTATTGCAAGAAGCCCGGAGAAGCCATGGCAATCGCTCTGGACGAGGCAGAGCTTGCTGCGCAAGCGGGGGAAGTTCCTGTCGGTGCTGTGATTGTCGAGAGCGCAACGGGGCTCGTTTTGGCCCGGGCACATAACAGGGTGGAGCGGGATAATGATCCCACAGCTCATGCCGAGGTTCTGGTCATCCGGGCGGCCTGTCAGATCCAGGGAAGCCCCCGATTGGCAGAATGTGATCTCTATGTGACACTGGAACCCTGTCCTCTTTGTGCCACGGCAATATCCTTCGCCCGCTTACGCCGGGTCTATTATGGTGCCTATGATCCCAAAGGTGGCGGAGTGGATCATGGTCCCCGGATATATGAACAGTCGACCTGCCACCACAAGCCGGAGGTCTATGGTGGCTTGAGCGAAGAGGCCTCTGCCCTGCTGCTCAGAGGATTTTTTCAGGCCCGGCGGAGCGAAGCCGACTAGAAATCAGCGGTTGAGTTCACGCCAGCCGATATCCCTGCGGCAGAAACCTTCCGGCCAGGAAAGCTGATCAACTGCCTGATACGCAGCTTTTTGAGCGGCCCGAATATCCGAGCCCAAAGCTGTAACACCAAGCACACGTCCGCCAGTAGCAAGCAGATCTCCGTTGTCGTCGCGCGCGGTTCCTGCATGAAAAACCGTGACGCCAGCTGTTGCATTGGCCTGCTCCAGCCCGTCAATCCGGGTGTTTTTATCGTAGCTACCGGGATAACCCCTGGCGGCCATGACCACGAGAAGCGCGGTTTCGTCGTGCCAGTCGAGAGTGACCTGATCGAGGTTACCTTTTGCTGTCGCCATCAAAGCAGGCAGGAGGTCTGATTTGAGACGCAGGCAGAGGGTCTGGCATTCGGGGTCGCCAAAACGCACATTGTATTCGATCAGTTTCGGCCCTGTATCGGTTAGCATCAGGCCGGCAAACAGAACACCTTTATAGGGGTGGCCCTCTGCTTTCATGCCTTCGATGGTTGGCCTGATCAACTGTTCGATTGCCTGTTGCTCAAGGGCGGGCGTTAGAACAGGCGCTGGAGAATAGGCACCCATGCCGCCTGTGTTTGGGCCGGTGTCACCTTCGCCGACACGCTTGTGGTCCTGGGCGGAGGCAAGCGGCAGGTAGTTTTCACCGTCTGTCAGGACAAAGAAGCTGACTTCTTCACCTTGCATGAACTCTTCAATAACGACCTCGGTTCCGGCGTCACCAAAAGCCCGGCCAGAGAGCGCTTCTTCCAGAGCCTGGCGGGCTTCTTCCATGGTCATGGCAACTGTAACGCCTTTGCCTGCGGCCAGGCCGTCGGTCTTGATGACGATTGGGGCGCCCTGTTCTTCGAGATAAGTCTGGGCCTTGGCCAGGTTGGTGAAGCGGGCATAAGCTGCCGTCGGAATGTTGTACCTGGCGCAGAAGTCTTTCATGTAGCCTTTTGAGCCTTCGAGCTGGGCTGCGGCAGCAGAAGGGCCAAAGGCCGGGACGCCGATGGCCTCTAGTCTGTCAACCAGCCCGGCAACCAGCTGGGCCTCGGCACCGACAATGACAAAGCCGATGTCGTTTTCCTGAACAAAAGTGACTAGCCCGTCGATATCTTCCGCCTTGATCGGCAGGCATTCTGCCACTTCGGCCATGCCTGCATTCCCCGGTGCACAGTAGAGTTTCTCGCAAAGAGGAGACTTGGCGACAGACCAGCTGAGGGCATGTTCGCGGCCACCAGATCCAACGACGAGAATGTTCATTTCAGGCTCCCGGTTTTGACAGGTCGATATTTCAGGTTGGTAATTCTGGCAAGCTTATGCCCTATTCCGCCACTGAAGACCAGACTTTGGCCTGTTATTGAGGGAGAAAAATTTCTGCTCAGGAGACTGAATCACAGCTTTGCTCTGTCGACTTTCCCAACGGGGCTGTTTAGGATGCGGGCATGAACGATCTTTTTACGCCTCCTCCTTCTGCTCCGGCCGCTTCGGGAACCACTGAACGCGGAAATAATGCCCCTGCGCTCAGCGTTTCAGAGATTTCCAACTCGATCAAACGCGAGCTTGAAACCCGCTTTGACCGCGTGCGGGTGCGGGGGGAAATTTCCGGCTTCAAACAGGCTGCTTCAGGGCATATGTATATGTCTCTGAAAGACGATAATGCGGTGCTTAGCGTTATCTGCTGGCGCGGTGTTGCAAGCAAACTTTCGATCCGCCCCCAAGATGGTCTCGAGGTCATCGTCACGGGACGGATTACCAGTTATCCGGGGCGTTCGAACTACCAGATCGTGATCGAGAGCATGGAACTGGCCGGGGAAGGTGCGCTGCTCAAGTTACTGGAAGAGCGCAAGCGCATGCTGGCCGGAGAGGGGCTCTTTGCCGAGGAACGCAAACACCGCATTCCTTTCCTGCCGGAAGTAATCGGTGTGGTGACGTCGCCAACGGGGGCAGTCATCCGGGATATCATGCACCGGCTTTCAGATCGTTTCCCGCGTCGCGTTCTGGTCTGGCCTGTTCTGGTGCAGGGCGATGGGGCGGCAGAACAGATTGCCAGGGCAATTGAAGGTTTTAACAAGCTTCCCCTGACAGGCCCTGTGCCACGTCCGGATGTTCTGATTGTTGCCCGTGGCGGCGGCAGTCTGGAAGATCTCTGGGCCTTTAACGAGGAAGTCGTGGTCCGTGCCGCGGCTAATTCTGCAATTCCGTTGATTTCGGCTGTCGGGCACGAGACTGATACCACCCTGATCGATTTTGCCTCGGATCGCCGGGCACCAACCCCGACAGCAGCCGCCGAAATGGCGGTGCCGGTTCGGGCCGACCTGATTGGTGAAAATCAGGAAATCGGACGGCGGATCTATGCCGGGGCAAACCGTTTGCTCGGTGAGCGCAAGATGCAACTTGAAGCCCTTGCAAGAGGCCTTCCAGACCCGAGGCGCCTGATTGAAGAGAAGACCCAGCGGCTGGATGATCGGGCAGAGCGGATGCGCAATGCAGTGCGGGGTTATCTGCGTAACCAGACGGCACAGCTTTCTGAAATTTCGGCGCGACTGCCCCACCCGAAACAGCAGATCTTGCTGGCAAGCCACCAGCTCGACAGTCTGAAAGAGCGGATGACTGTTTCCCTGGGGCAGATTCTCCCCAAACGGCAACAGGAATTTGATCGGCTTGATGCCGCGCGACGGATGCAGGCGGCGACAGGACTGCGGCTTGAACGGAGTGTGACTGCCCTGCAGTCTCTGGATCGTGTACTTGAGAGTGTGTCCTATAAAAATGTACTGAAACGCGGATTTTCTGTTGTGCGGGGCGACGATGGCGCGGTGCTTGCAGCAGACCAGATATCAGACGGTATGCATCTGAATATTGAGTTTGCCAATGATCGTTCTGTCGCGGCCGTTGCCGGGAGTGACAAAGGCCCTCTGGTTCCCCCTGGCGGCGCTTCTGGCAAGTCCGGTTCCAAGCCGAAAAAGAAGCCGGGCGCTTCTGGTGAGGCCGCGCAGGGGAGCCTTTTGTAATGCGCTTGATTTCACTTATGTTCGTGCTGTTGCTGCAAGCAACTGTGGCCAGGGGAGAAGAAGCTGTTTCGTTAAAAGGCCAGCTCATCCAGGGGGGAATCATTACTGGTAAAACGGCGCCGGGTTCACAAATTTTGCTGGATGGGCAGGCCTTGAGAGTCTCGGCAGTCGGGGATTTTGTCTTCGGCTTTGATCGCGACGCAGAACCACAGGCTCTCTTAACGGTTATCGCACCGGGTCAAGCGCCACTTATCCAGAAACTGGAGATCGCCCGCCGGGATTACGATATTCAGAAGATTGAAGGTGTTGAACAGAAGTATGTTTCTCCGCCAAAAGAGGTGACAGAGCGGATCAGCAGGGATGCCCAGTTGGTTGCCGCAGCCCGTAAGGATGATATCGACAAGCCGATGTTTGTTTCTGGTTTTGTCTGGCCTGCACAGGGGCGAATATCCGGGGTTTATGGCAGCCAGAGAGTTTTTAACGGCGTGCCCAAACGACCGCACTATGGTGTCGATGTTGCTGCGCCCGTGGGGACGCCTGTTCTGGCTCCGGCGGAGGGAATTGTGACCCTGGCCGAGGCGGATCTCTATTATTCGGGCGGGACGGTTATTCTGGATCATGGGCACGGCCTGTCCTCGAGTTTTCTGCATATGGATAGTGTCACGGCTAAAGTCGGTGACCATCTGACGCAGGGAGATCAACTGGGAACTCTTGGGGCGACAGGACGTGTTACTGGACCGCATCTGGACTGGCGGATGAACTGGTTTGAACAGAGAGTTGATCCGCAAACACTGGTTGGGGCTATGCCGCAGTAAATATGCGACCAGACCGGAAAGAACAGGGTTTATTCGCTTTTTTCTTTCAGCTTTTTGTAAGCTGCTTTGGGCCAGCGTCGGTGAAGCCAGAGCCACTGTCCGGGGGTTTCCCGAATCCAGCTTTCGAAAACCCGGTTTAATTCGCTCATACCTTCCAGGCTGTCCTGATCCCGCTTGCCACTGCTGGGAAACGCGAGCGCATCGTGGCAGGTCAGGTGAAAAGAGGCCGGGCCGGTGCGTTTGCATTGAATGGGGAACACTGCAACGTCAGCTTTTGCTCCAAGGATCGCTGGAGCAGCAGGGCTCATGGCCGGGATACCAAAGAAAGGAACTTCGATCCCGTCGTTCATCTTCTGATCGGCGAGTAAACCAACAGCTTCCCCATTGCGAATTGCCTTTAAGGAAGCTCTGGCTCCCTCAACGCCCTTGGAGGCCGAGCGGTTTCCGGTTGAGGTGCGGATATCGTCAATTATCTTGGCAACCAGCGGGTTGTTCGGCTGGCGGACAAGAATGGTCTGGGGATAGCCGAGCAGTGCCGCAGTCATGGGCAAAATTTCCCAATTGCCAATATGGGCGCCGATAAAAAGAAGTGCTTTACCTTCCCGGTGGGGCTGTTCGAATTTCTCTAGCCCGCTGACCGTGATGTATTTTTTGTGGTTCTGGACGATCTCTCTCAAGTGGGGGTATTCGAAGATTACCCGGCCCAGGTTATCCCACATGTCCCGGATTATCTGTTTGCGTTGCGATACGGAAAGCTCGGGCAGGGCCAGTTTGAGGTTCAGATCAGCTTTGCGGGTAATGCCCAAAGAAGGGCCGATGTTCCGCCCGAGAAAACCGCCAAAGTTTGAACAGCCTTTTACAGGGAAAAGGCGAACCAGGCGCAGAAGGGCGCGCAAACCGAGAGCTTCAAACCTGTGGCGGTAGGTGGGGGCAGAGTTCATGGTCTAGTTGCCTGTGGCTTTCGAGAGCAAATCCTTGATGATCCCGGGATTATCCCAAACAGCGCGAATGGGCAAGCTGATGATTTCAGGAGCACCTGCAGGAGGTGTCAGGCGGCTCAGCTTAACCGCATCTTTTTCTGTGGTCAGGATTAGCTCGGCCCCCTTGTGTTGAGCTTCTTTGACGATCTGTTCTATATCGGCGTTGCAGTAGGGATGATGGTCGGGGAAGTTCCGATTGCCAACCAGCTTCACACCGAGCTGTTCCAGTGTGGTATAGAATTTTGCCGGATAGCCAATACCTGCAAAGGCGAAGACAGCCTTGTGGTTTAAGTCAGCTGTAGCGCCTTCTGCGGGTCGCGGAGCAGGCTCTATATGGGCCTGTATGGCGGGAAGTCCCCGAAGGGTGGTACAAACTTCTTGATTTATCACTGTCTTGGCCGATGGCTTGAGCAGAACCACAGCGTCGGCACGGGAGAGCCCGGTTTTTACAGGCTCACGTAGAGGACCTGCAGGGAGAACCCGCCCGTTGGAGAAACCCCGTATGGCATCGACAACGATGAGTGAAAGATCCTTGTAAAGACCGGGGTTCTGAAAGCCGTCATCCAGTAGAAGCACATCAGCCCCGGCAGCGATGGCTGCCTCGGCTCCCGCAACACGGTCTTTGCTGACCCAGACGGGAAAATCCCGGGCAAGAAGCAGGGGTTCGTCTCCGACCTCGGCCGGGGTGTGACGTCCCGTTTGGACCTGCAGGGGGCCTGTTGTAGTTCCACCGTAACCGCGGGAAATAATATGCGGGTTCTTGCCCTCTTCCCGCAGCAACTGGGCCAGTGAGGCTGTAACGGGGGTCTTGCCGCTGCCTCCTGCAGTCAGGTTTCCGATGCAAATCACGGGTACGGATACCTGTTTCGGTCGGGCCAGACGCTGGTGCAGATTGCCGCCAAGGCTGTAAAGCAGAGCGGCGGGCAGGAGGAGAGTGCTGATAAAATTCCGCTCTTGCCAGAAATCAGGGGCGCGCATCAGCTACCCCCGTTTTGGCAGGTGTTTCAGTATTGTCGGTTCTGGCAGGAGAAACAGGAACGTGACCGAAACAGAGATCAGCTTTGCCCGTTAGCTCGTTCAACTGCTTTTCCAGTTCAATACGGTAGCCTTCCAGTTCTTCTTTGCTTGCATCACGGGGAACAGCAATTGGTGTGCCCCAATGAATGATTCCACGGCCAAAAGGCAGGGGCAGGCAGAAGCGATCCCAGGAATTAAAAATCTTTCGCGAGGAAACGTTGCCAGAGATGGCAATGACGGGACGGCCGGTCATTTGTGCGGCTTTGATCGCCCCGTTTTTGGCACGCATCCGGGGGCCTTTCGGGCCATCAGGTGTAATACCGATCGCCCCCCCTTTATCAAGGGTGCGTTTTAAGGTGACCAGTGCAGAAGCACCGCCGCGGCGGCTTGAACCTTCGACTGTTCTGAAACCGAGGTTTTCAATCGCCCTGGCAATCACCCGGCCATCGCGGTGGGCAGAGATCAGCATATGAAAGCGGCTGCGGTCGCTGTGCTTCCAGGCATGAAACATCATGACCATTCTTGAGTGCCAGAAACAGCCAATGATATTGGATTCCTGATCGAGGAATCGGCGTGTCTCATCGGGCATCACTTCCTGCCAGCGGGTGGTCGCCCGAACCAGAACAATATAGCTCGACATAATCCGGGCTATGAAGTTCTGGATAGGTACTGAACGGAGGAGCCGCTTGCTAAGTTTCATTATACCCTTATCCGGAGAGGCCGATCTTGTCTTTTGCTATCAGGTTGGCCTCTGTCAGTTGTGAGGGTGACCCAGTATCTATCTGGGCTTCTTCCGCAAACTGCAGGCTGTAAAGCCGGGCATAGGCGCCGTCTTTTTCCAGCAATTCACTATGAGATCCCTGTTCGATAATTTTCCCGCGATCCATTACATAGATAATATCAGCGTCAATAACAGTGGAAAGACGGTGGGCGATCACCAGTGTTGTTCGACCTTCCATAAGGATCTTCAGAGCATCCTGAACGTGCCGTTCTGATTCCGTATCGAGGGCTGAAGTGGCTTCATCAAGCAGAAGGATCGGTGCATTTTTGATCATGGCCCGGGCGATGGCAACTCTCTGGCGCTGTCCACCGGAAAGACGTGAACCCCGTGGACCAACCAGCGTGTCATAACCTTCAGGCAGGCTGCTGATAAAGTCATGGGCATGGGCATTGCGCGCGGCTGTGATGATCTCTTCTTCACTGGCAGCGGTATTGCCGTAGGCGATGTTAGCGCGGATGCTGTCATCAAAAAGCTGAATTTCCTGGCTGACCAGGGCGATTGACTGACGCAGACTTTCCAGCGTGGCACCACGGACATCTTGCCCGTCAAGCGTGATACTGCCTTCGCTTACGTCATAAAAACGGGGAATCAGATTGAGGATTGATGTTTTTCCTGCTCCTGAGGCACCCACCAGAGCAATGGTTTTATTGGCGGGGGCATGAAGATTAATGTGTTGAAGAGCCGGGGCTTCGTCACTGTATTTAAAGGTGACGTTGTTAAAGAGGACCTCTCCCTTTTTGATCGTCAGTGGCTTCGCGTTCGGGGCATCCTGGATGTCAGGTTGGCTGTCCAGGACGGCATAAACCCTGTGTGCAGAAGCCAGTCCGGCCTGCATGCTGGCATTAAGTTTTGACAGTTTTTTGATCGGCTCATAAGCAAGCAGCAAAGCGGTTATGAAAGCAAAAAAAGACCCGGGGTCTTTGGTGCCCTGTATTACTTCATTTCCACCATAAAGAATAACGACAGCAATCGCGATGCCACCCAGCGTTTCCATAATGGGAGACAGCAGGGAACTTGTCCTTGCTGATTTTATGTTCAGGTTCAAAACCTTGTGAATTACAGCTGAAACCCGCCGGGTTTCATGCTCTTCCATGTTATAGGCTTTGACATGGCGGATCCCCTGAAAGGCTTCATCCAGCCGGGTGGTCAAGAGGCCAAGGCTTTCCTGCGTGTTATTTGAAACTTTGCGGATACGACGGCCGGTTTTGGCAATAGGAAGAATTGCAGTCGGAAATGCTGCAAAGGCAACGGAAGCAAGAATCCAGTCCTGATAAAACATCATTCCAATCAGGCCTGCTGCGGTCAGTGTATCTTTACCGATAGAGGTCAGTGTGTTTGATACTACGCCTTTGAGCATGTTCGCGTCGTTGAGAAAGCGGGAAACCAGATTTCCAGGGGATTCCTCATGGAAATAGGCCAAATCTGCACGCATCAACTTTCTGAACAGCTGCTCCTGGATGGTGGCAATGATTTCCAGGCCGACACGTTGCATCAACATGGTCTGGGCGTAAGTCGCAACACCTTTTACGACAAAGATGGCGACAACCCCCAGAGAGATCGGGACGAGCAAATCGGCCTGTTTGTTCAGAAATATATCGTTGATAATCGGTTCCATCTGCTTGGCCAGCATGACGGTACAGGCCGAGACCAGCGCCATCGCCAGAAGCGAGAGCCCGATTTTACCAAGTTGTCCGGTGACGTAGTCCTTGAACAGACGCTTGAGAAGAAAGCGGGTCGAAGGGTCGCCCAGTTTCATCTTGTTGTTTCTATCATTCGACATCTTGTTCGTTTCTGTTTATCGCAGCCATTTCGGCGGTTTGATTGTATATTTCACCAGACTTCATATCCGGGGGCGGCCTAGTTCCCGGCGACAGTCATGCCGTCAATTCTAACGGTTGGAGCATTACTCCCATAACGGAAAGTAAGATCATTTGCTGGTGTCAGGTTCAGGAACATCTCTTTGAGATTTCCAGCAATGGTTGCTTCTGAGACCGGATAGAGGATTTCTCCATTTTCAATCCAGTAGCCACCTGCACCGCGACTGTAATCACCCGTCAGTCCATTGACACTTGAGCCCATCATCTCCGTCACAAACAGCCCTTGCTTGATATCCCTGATCAGCTCTTCTGGCGGCAGATTTCCTGCTTCCATATAGAGATTTGTCGGGGAAGGCCCCGGGTTCCCCGAGGTTCCGCGGGAGGCGTGTGCCGTGCTTGTTAAACCAAGCTGGCGCGCAGAGCTCAGGCTGAGTAACCAGGTCAAGAGCTCGCCGTCTTCAACAATATTCTGTTTTCGATTGGGCAATCCTTCACCATCAAAGGGTTTGGATCGTAATCCCCGGGCGAGGTGGGGATCATCAACAATATTGATACCCCGGGAGAAAATCTGCTTGCCGAGAGAGTTTTTGAGAAAGCTGGTGCCCCGGGCAATGGCGGGGCCTGTGATCGCCCCGATCATATGCCCCATGATACTGGTGGACACACGGGGATCGAAAACAACAGAGATATTGTTGGTAGTCTTCGGTTTACGAGGATTTAACCGTCGCATAGCCTTGTTGCCAGCACTGAGTCCGATTTCCTGTGCAGACATCAGATCATTGCCATAAACGGCGCTGGAAAAGTCATAATCCCGTTCCATCCCGGCTTTTTCTCCGGCAAGAACCGAAACAGAAAGAGAATGGCCGGAAGAGTTGTAGGCTCCGGCAAAGCCGTTGGAAGCAGCCATGGCGATAGAGGCCTCGCCCCAACTGGCTTCAGCGCCACCAGAGTTGCTTACTCCTTCAACTGAAAGTGCCGCTTCTTCACAGTCCCGAGCCCGGGTAATCAGTTCTTCTGCTGCCGGTTCAACCGGGTCATAGATATCCAGTTCCGGGATTGTGCGGGCAATATCTTCAGGATCTGCTATTCCGGCATAAGGATCTTCGGGCACTGCGCGCGCCATGGCAACGACGCGTTCAACCAGCTGATCAAGTGCTTCCGGTGATGTGTCTGTGGAGGAAACAACCGCGTTGCGTTTTCCAATAAACACCCGCAGCCCAAGATCTTTACTTTCTTCGCGTTCGAGCTTTTCCATCTTCCCCATACGTTGGGCATGGGATACAGATACGGACCTGAACATCACGGCATCCGCCGAATCAGCTCCTGAGGACTTGGCTTTTTTTAAAAGGTCTTCAAGCAGATTCAGGGATTCGTTGGGTGCTGACATCGGGGATCCTCATGTAAAATATCTTTGAGCCTATATATAGGCCAGCTCGGCCTGACGATAAAGCAGCTGCTGCAGGTTTATTTCTGTATGACGGGAACTAGACGACATGGAATGAGTTCAGAAGTTCCGTTTTGTTTATGTCGTGTTGTTCGTACCAGATATCAAAAGTTGAAAGTTGTGCTGGTGATAGGGGGAATTCTCATCTAAACAAAACCCAATTATCCACCAAACGAAGTCTGGTCCAAAAGCGCTGACCGTATGTGACATCCGGTAAAGGACCCCAATGTGGGACAAAGCGACATAAATGCTGCCTGCCGATTGACCAAACGAATGCCCTAACTCTCAAAATGGCGCAACCAGATTTCTGTTCGGATATCGTCACGCGTTTGATAATTTTCGATGGCTTGCCCAAGGTCGCCAACTACGTCTGTCTCTTTGTCAGCTCCGATTTCCGTCAGCCGCATCGTATACCACGCCGTTATCCCGCCCTCCGGCGCATCTGAAAACCGTGGAAAGGCGGGCTCTGGCGTCTGGTCTTCCATCCAGAGATTGGGAAGGGTCGGTTCAAGAACGAGTGCACGGGCCAGGCCGACTATGTCAACTGCGCCGCTCGTGACCGCCACCTCTGCTTGCGACCGCGTTTTGAAGCCTCCGGTCAACATCAAAGGCTTGGATGTCACCGTTCGGGCGCGTTTGGCAAATGCTATGAAATATGGCCCACGTCCGGCGCTGTCAGAAGCAGATTTAGCGCCGGGGAAATACGTCCCACCGCTGATGTCGATTAAGTCGACTGATGATGTGTCCAGAGCGGCCACAACCTGAAGCGCATCATCTTCGCCAAGCCCGCCCTCAAGCTGGTCTGAAGAGTTAAGCTTCACCGCGATTGGAAAGTGAGGACCGACCGCCGCGCGTGTTGCCTCAATGGATTCAAGTAGAATTTTCATACGGTTGGCGATTGATCCACCATACCCATCGCGGCGCTTATTGAACAAAGGCGACAGAAACTGGCTGAGCAGAAAACCATGTGCTGCATGTATTTGCACGCCGCCGAAACCAGCCCGCTTTGCCAATATAGCTGTCTTGGCAAACTCTGCCGGAACCTGATGGATTTCATCTTGCGTCAGCGCCTCGCAGCGTAGGCCAGGTAAATCGAGAGCGCTTGGCCCCTTCGGATTGCTGATCGGCGCGTATGCAAGCGCCCCAGCATGACCGAGTTGTAACCACAACTGCGTGCTGTTTTGACTACCATGCACGGCAAGGTCCCGAAACTTGTTTAAGTCCGAAACTGCGTTGAGCACCAGATTTCCGGGCTTTTCGGCAAAGTGCGAAGTCGCTTGAACCTCGCCAATAATCGATACGGCCAGCCCGCCTTCCGCCCATCGCTGATACAGCCTGTTTTGTTCGGTCGTTGGGTGACCGGTGCCGTCGCCCAGAGAGTCCGACATTGCAGGTTTTGCAATCCGATTTTTCAAGACAACGCCACATGGCAATTCAAGCGCCTGAAACAGAACCTCATTTTGTTGCATCCGAACAGCTCCTGTCAAATCTCAGCAATTGATAACATATCTATGAATAGTCTTGGCGCGGCAACCCAATGTAGGTTTGGGCTCGAAGCCGCCGTTGATCTTATGGCCAGGTCAAACCCCATTCAAGCGTGCGGCGCATTTGCCGGCCAATCGCGCAGCAGAGAAGCCCTCTCATCTGTTCGACGACAGGTATTGGCTTCCACGTTGTTGTCGTAACTGTCTTTGCGCCTGATTTCGTCAGTTTCTGCCGGACCTTCACGGCTGGCTGACGATGGTTCCAACGCCACAGGATCTCGTCGAGGTATCGCTGAAGGTGCTTTCGTCCAAGGCGATGATATACCCCGACAAGGGCGCGCTGGACCTGAGAATTGACGGCTTCCACCGTATTGATGTGCGCCCCGAGACTGGGACGGGAATACTGTCGAGCACCGTGATTGACCGTATGATGTGCAGCAAATGTTTTGCCGATTTTGCGATAAGCCCTATTGCCATCCGTCATCAGAATAGACTGCGGTTCCATCCATTCTTTCATGATTGGCCCAAGTGTTGCGCCTTGGGCGTTCGGAACCAGGGTCGCCTTGGCTTGGCCATTGCGGTCAGCGGCAACCAGCACGATAGGCTTTTTGGTGCCGCGCCCCCGCTTGTTTTTGACCCCTTTCTTGAACTTGGGGGCACCTCCCACGAAGGATTCATCGACCTCGACTATGCCGCCCAACTGACTGGCGATCCCTTCTCTGTCGTCCATCAGTTCACGGATGGCGTGACCGAGTTTCCAGGCAGTTTTTTGGTTCACGCCCAGGATTCGTGACATGACGACCGAGGAGATCCCCTTGCTTGATGTCAGCACGAGAAAGATCGCGGCAATCCACAGTCGAAGATCCAGTTTGGTCGAGTGCATTGGCGTTCTTGTGGTGACGGTGAATTGACGACGACATTCGTGCTCCGAACATTGATACAGTCCGGCACGCGCAGATTGACAGCGAAGCGCCACAGACCGCACACTGCCGCAGTGTGGACAATACCGGCCGGTGGGCCAGATCATTTCTTCGAGGAAGACGCGCCCGTGATGTTCGCTCGGCATCTTCTTCCAGATGTCCCTGACGGATTTCAGTTCCGTGATCATGTCGGCTCTCCAATGACTGGGAGCCGACAATATTGGCCAACTACCTGTTTCCCGAAGGGAACAGTTTATTTCGCGCGAAATGGTGACAGGTCCGAGGTTTTTCTATGGTTTTCATAGCTATGGTTCAACCAACGCTTCTTTTCGTGGATAATGGGGAAACAAAAAATATCATTTTTTTGGGAGGTATTATGAGTTTTCTCGGAAACAGACAGTGTATTGGGCTTTCAGTTTTAGCGATTTCACTTGGACTTATGGGGTGCCAGACAACGGGATCAAGTATTCCTGGAGAAGGGAAAGTTTTAGCTGATTATCCGCTGGTTTTTTGTGCAAAGGATGGCTCTAAAACTCAACTGGTTGCCTATAAGAATTTGGACCACGCTCCGCGTACGAATTCAGTTTCTCCCTATTGCGATAAAGCAGCCTATGAAAAAGGAGAAATTTCCGGGTATCTTAAGGAAAACGGATACTTCTTTTCTGGCTTGAAGGGCGAATTTCATATCGTCTGTGCAGAAGGTTTCATTTCCCTTTCCGATCCGTTCGAAATTCCAGATTCATGTTCATTGCAATAATCTGGTTTGAGAAGGCTTCTGTAACTCTGCTTCGTTGCACAGGTAAGTAAAAAACAGCCGTGGGAAATTTATCCTACGGCTGTTTTTATGAATACTCTGTCGAAGGATAGATTATTTACCCAGAATCTGATTGGTCGCAGATACTATTGCCCGGATTGAGGCAACGGTGGTGTTCGAATCGATACCGATACCCCAGACAGTTTGGCCGTCATCGGTTTTCAGTTCGAGGTAGGCGACAGCCTTTGCGTCCGATCCGTGGGTCAGGGAGTGCTGGTGGTAGTCTTCCACTGTCAGGCGGACACCCAGGTTTTCAGCAACTGCGTTGATGAAGCCTGCGACAGGACCATTACCTTTACCGGTGATCTGGCGAGCTTCGTCGTTAAAGTTGATCTGAGCCGTGAGATGGCGGATTTCTGCAGCGTGTGTATCTGGCACTGTGGTGTGGTTTTTGAACTGCAAGGGGGTTGACCAGCGCAGGTAGGACTCGTCGAACGTCTCCCAGATTACTTCTGGTGTGATCTCCTTGCCTGTGGTTTCGGCAATGTTTTGAATCCGTTTTGAGAAATCAACCTGCAGGGCCTTGGGCAGCTCCATATGGTAGTCGTTCTGCATGATATAGGCGACCCCGCCTTTACCGGACTGGCTGTTGATCCTGATGATCGCTTCATAACTTCGGCCAATATCCTGCGGGTCAATCGGCAGATAGGGGACTTCCCAGAGATCTTCGTTACTTGCTTTCAGAGCCGTCATCCCCTTTTTGATCGCATCCTGATGGGAGCCGGAGAAGGCGGTATAGACCAGTTCTCCAACCCAGGGGTGGCGGGGATGAACAGGGAGCTGGTTGCAGTATTCCGCAGTCTCCTTGACCCGGTTGATGTCGGAAATATCCAGCCTGGGGTCAATACCCTGGGTCATCATGTTGACCGCCAGGGTGACCAGGTCGACGTTGCCTGTCCGTTCGCCATTGCCAAACAGTGTGCCCTCAACACGGTCAGCCCCTGCGAGCAAACCCAGTTCGGTTGCCGCAATTCCCGTGCCGCGATCATTGTGCGGGTGCAGGCTGATAATGACCGAATCCCGATTTTTAATGTTGCCACAGAACCATTCGATCTGGTCGGCGTGAACGTTCGGGGTGGACATCTCGACGGTGGCAGGCAGGTTCAGGATAACCTTGTTCTCGGGGCTGGCTTCCCAGACATCCATTACGGCTTCACAGATATCCCGGGCAAAAGGCAACTCCGTTCCGGTGAAGCTCTCTGGCGAGTACTGGTGGATGATTTTGGTGCCGGGAACTGTCGGGATCAGCTCTTTGATCAGCTGCGCGCCCTTAACGGCGATATCGATGATGCCCTGTTTGTCTTCACGGAAAACCACTCGGCGTTGCAATTCGGAGGTCGAATTGTAGAGGTGGACAATGGCGCTTTTGGCCCCCTGTATGCTTTCAAAGGTCCGCCGGATCAGATGCTCGCGCGCCTGGGTCAAGACCTGGATGGTGACATCATCAGGAATCATATCCTTTTCGATCAGCATGCGCAGGAAATCAAAGTCCGTTTGAGATGCGGAAGGAAAGCCAACCTCGATTTCCTTGAAACCCATTTCAACCAGCAGATTAAACATCTTTTTCTTGCGGGTGGTATCCATTGGTTCGATCAGGGCCTGATTGCCGTCGCGAAGATCTACGGAACACCAGATCGGGGCCCGGGTGATGGTTTTGTTCGGCCAAGAGCGGTTTTCCAGTTTCACCTGTTCAAAGGCACGGTATCTTTCAAATGGCATTTTCTGCATTTTATGCTCTCCAACGGTCCGGGGCGCTCTGGCGTTTGTGCTTTTGGCATCTGTGCTTTTTTTGCGCAACATCCGGCATGTCTAAACTTTTATCTGATATTTGGAAATAGCGGCAGTGCATAGGAAGCATCTTCTGTTCATATACATACGATCACCGGGGGCCGCTTACTGGCCCCGATGATCGTGGGTAAGTCGCAGGTTGTGCCAAGCCTGCTGCAAAACCAGGCGGTGTTCACCGACGCGAGCCGACTCTATAAAAAGATGAGCCGAGAAAATATGAGAAGTAATCATTACAGCGGTATTCCGTATAATTCCGAGTTGCAAACAAGCAGCACGACCGGCTCTCTCAGGAGGCCGGGGTGATAAGTCGCCCTAGAAGGCGCGCGCTCAGAATGGTTCCGCTTTTAATCATGCGCTAAAGATGCGGTGCAATACTGTCGGGGTCAAGACCTTAATCCCGCAATTCCTCGCAGGAGGGTATATTAAAAAGAGGTTAGCTGGAATATTTGATTGCAATCACTCTGACGAGTTTGAATTCATTGTGATTTAAGACGGAATAACATCCAGACAAAAAGCGCTGTGCCGAGAAGTGTAATCAGGGACCCGACCGCAACAGGGGCGTTGTTGCTGCTATCAAGCGCAACAACGATCTTCCCGAGAACCAGTACGATAGCGCCAAGCTGAAACATCCAGAATTGCAGCTTTGCCTGGGGGTGTTCTGCCAGACCAGAGAAATGTTTGAGTGTGAAGCCAAAAATCAGAGAAAGCAGGAAGCCAACAAGGTTGGTGTGGGCATGGGCATTGGAGAAATGAAAACTTTCGGTAATGCCCATCCAGATACCAAAAATCATGCCGATGAGCAGCCAGATAAAACCTGCTTTAATATAACGATCAGAGAGAGAAGCTTTGGTCACAATTATCCCCTTTGTTATTTTCGTGTGAAAATGAAACAAATTCAGAAACAATTTTTACCCGAAGCGTTTTAGTTGCTCTTTGTAATAAGGACTAAAAGAGACGAACGCTGCCAGGAGCATCACTGTTTGTTGGACAGGAAGTCTACACAGATAAATAACATATTTACCTTCACGCCGTCGATAGAGAGCGGGAGGATGATGTCCTCAATACTTTTGTGTGCCTTGTAGCGACCAACATAAGGCGGGGTGGCGATTACCGGGGCTTTATCTGTGACGGCCTTTTCCAGATAAGACCAGAGTTTGCTTGGCTTTTTCTGGTGTGGAATGCTTGACATCCACTGGCCTGTCGGGTTTGTTTCGAGATGCCTGACAATCTCGGACCCAATCAGACGATATCTAAAATCCAACGGTTCAAGCTGGACCTCGTGTATCAGGATATTCGGGAGTAAATCCCGCAGATCAGCAGGGTCCAGATCTGCTCTGGCTGGCATCAGGCGATCCCCCCGTTTTGAATCCCAGTACTGATACATTTCGAAATTTTTGATCGACTTGATCTGGGAGGGATCAAAACTCATCGGTTCTCTCACTAGGCTTAAGCTATGCCGGATATCACGCGGCAACAGTTTTTGTCGTTAAAACAGTTTTTCTGATACGTTGGAAATTATTTTTTCCAAATAGATTTCCCTGATCCAGGGAGGCCTAACTGGTTCCAGATGTCATCAATCTTTTCGACAACAGCGTTATCCATGCGAATCTCCTCGCCCCACTCCCGTTTGGTCTCGGGTTCCCACTTGTCTGTGGCATCAAGGCCGATTTTGGAGCCAAGACCACTTTCGGGGGAGGCAAAGTCGAGATAATCAATCGGAGTGCCTTCGATCACGGTAATATCCCGTGCGGGATCCATCTTGGTTGACACTGCCCACATGACATCTTTCCAGTCACGGGCATTGATGGTGTCATCCACCACGATCACCCACTTGGTATACATGAACTGGCGCAGATAGGACCAGACCCCCATCATCACTCTTTTGGCGTGGCCGGGATAGGCCTTTTTCATCGAAACGACTGCAATCCGATAACTGCAACCTTCCGGAGGAAGCCAGAAATCACTGATTTCTGGGAACTGCTGCTGTATCAGCGGGATAAATACCTCGTTCAGTGCCTCACCGAGCACAGAGGGCTCATCTGGCGGGCGACCGGTGAAGGTCGAAAGGTAGATCGGTTTTTTCCGCATGGTAATTGCGGTGATGGTGAAAACCGGGAAGGGTTCAACCGAGTTGTAATAGCCTGTGTGATCGCCGTAGGGACCTTCATCACCATATTCATCAAGGCTGACAAAACCTTCGAGAATGATTTCGGCATTGGCCGGAACCTTGAGCGGGACGGTTTTGCAGTCAACCAATTCGACTTTTTTACCGCGGAGCAGGCCTGCGAACTGGTACTCTGAAAGAGTATCCGGAACGGGAGTTACTGCGGCAATAATTGTCCCGGGGTCCGAGCCAAGGACCACGGCGGCGGGCAAGGGGTCCGGCTTTTGTTTTTTCCAGCGGGCATAGTGCTGGGCGCCACCGCGATGTTTTAGCCAGCGCATCAGGGTCTTGTTCTTGCCCAAAACCTGCATGCGATAGATACCCAGATTAAAAACGTCGGTTTTTTCACCGCCGGGCCCCTTGGTGACAACAAGAGGCCAGGTGATCAGAGGGGCAGGTTCGCCGGGCCAACAGGTCTGGATCGGCAGTTTGGCGAGGTCAATGTCATCGCCAGTCAAGACCACTTCCTGGCAAGGGGCTGAAGAAACACTTTTGGGTTTCATGGCCATGACTGTTTTCAGGATTGGAAGATTGTCCCAGGCCTCTTTCAAACTTCCCGGGGGCTC
This sequence comes from Kiloniella laminariae DSM 19542, assembly GCF_000374005.1. Classification (GTDB taxonomy): domain Bacteria; phylum Pseudomonadota; class Alphaproteobacteria; order Kiloniellales; family Kiloniellaceae; genus Kiloniella; species Kiloniella laminariae. The sequence continues at coordinate 722,760 of NZ_KB893134.1, forward strand.
CGGTTGCCTCAGAAAAGCCAGAGTCTCTCCGACTTCACGCAGTTCTTCCGGACTGCGTTCCATCCCCCAAGCGACCCGCTCGACCGTGCCGAAAAGGTTGACCAGAACCGGCATGTCATAGGGGGTTCCATCTTCATGCACGACGTTTTCAAACAAGACAGCAGGGCCACCCTCAGCAAGTAGTCTTGTCTGGATTTCAGTCATTTCCAGCATCGGTGAAACGGGGTGCGTAACCCGGATCAGGCGGCCCTGGTCTTCAAGATGGGTAATGAAATCCCGCAAAGAGGAGTATGGCATAGGTTATAATGGTGCTTCTTCTGGTTCAACAATCAGGGCTGTGCCTTCTATGCTGGTTATACGCACCTTGCTCCCCTCGGGTAAATCCCCTCCCTTGATTTTCCAGATGACTCCGTCGATGGTTTCCCGACTGCCTCCCTGTGTCAGAGGTTTTTTCAGAGTCAGAGTTTGACCGACAAGATCCTGCCCCCGTTTGTTGAGTCCTGGGCGATCGGTGAGCGTTGGATGTTTTTTGGCATAGATGCGCCAGACAACAATTGAGACAACCGACAAAACGGCAAAGATGAGAATCTGGTGTTCCCAAGCCATGTCTGGAAATAAATAAAGCAACCCGCCGACGATTGCTGCGGCGATACCCATCCAGAGGGCAACGGCACCGGGGGCAAAGACCTCGACGGAAATGAGAAACAGGGCAAAAACCCACCAGTACCAGAATTCGATTTGTGTCAGAATAAACATGGTGTTTGAAAGTCCTTAGTTGTCGGGACTGTTTTGCTTGTCACCTTTCCAGGGGGAAGGTTTTTTCTTGGGTGGGGTGCTGTCGTCGCTAAGCATCGATTTGGCTATTTCAGCCACGCCAGCGATAGAACCGAGTATACCAGTCGCCTCCATCGGCAGGATCATAGTCTTCTGGTTTGGTGAATCCGCAAACCGCCCAAAGGCTGCAACGTATTTCTGCGCGATAAAGTAGTTGATGGCCTGAATATCACCCTCGGCAATTGCCTGGGATACCACGGTTGCAGCCTTGGCTTCGGCTTCGGCTTCTCTTTCACGGGCTTCTGCATCACGATAGGCTGATTCGCGCCGACCTTCTGCTTCGAGAATTGCAGATTGCTTCATACCTTCGGCCCGGAGTATCTGGGCCTGGCGCACACCTTCAGCCTCAAGAATACTGGCGCGTTTATCGCGCTCGGCTTTCATCTGTCTGCCCATGGACTGCACAAGATCTGCCGGAGGGGTAATATCCTTTATCTCAACTCTGGTAACCTTGACGCCCCAGGGCTCGGTGGCATCATCGACCACCCTGATCAGTTCAGCATTAATCTTGTCTCGTTGGGAGAGAAGCTCGTCCAGGTCCATTGAGCCCATAACGGTACGGATGTTGGTCATGGTCAGATTAAGGATCGCACGTTCAAGATCTCGAACTTCGTAAGCTGCTTTTGCGGCATCAAGGATTTGATAAAAAACCACACCATCAACCTGAACAACCGCGTTGTCTTTGGTGATCACCTCTTGCGAGGGAACATCCATAACAGTTTCCATCATGCTGAGGACCGCCCCGATTCTGTCTACGACAGGAATAATGAGGTGCAAGCCGGGAGGAAGTGTTCTGGTGTAGCGGCCAAAGCGTTCAATCGTATATTCGCTCCCCTGAGGAACAGATTTCACCCCCATCAGAATGAGAATAAAAGCCAGGACAACAGCGGCAATTGCAAAAATTGAAAAAGCAGACAGCATGGAAAATCCTTATGGATTAATAAATCTGATTCGATAAAGCATAAAACTTATCTATGACAGGATGAACAAAGCCAGCGCCACAGGAAAACGATTTTTTACTAAATGGCAGCATAGACATTTTATTTCGGTTGGTTCAGGTGGATTCGTAACTCCCTTACTAATAGTAATCTTTTTTTATTCTTATGTTGTTGGTTTTTTCCTATTCCTCAGGAAACAAGAAGCCTATAGTACCCTTAGTTTGTATGTGCCGAGACAATTTCGGGGTTAGATTATAGAGTGACTGGAATGACTCAATTTTTTGTGGTTGGCGGCGAATATGCAGATACATCTTTCTGCGAAGCTGTCGGGGGGGACGAAGAGTGGATTGGTCCATTTTCCAATTATGAATCGGCACAAAAGGAGTGGTCACGCAGAGCGTGGTTAACCGTCGATGATTGTACAACCCGGTTTCGTATTGAGCGGGTTGATGCGGATGCGCCCCCACCTTGTACAGACTAGATAAGGCTTCCTGATGCCCTGGGCACTACCCGGTGATCAGGAGACCCGGCTGAGGATTGCTAAAGGCTATCCTTTTGAGGCCCCTTCTTCCTCTTATCTTTTCGAAGATGGACAAGCTAGGCTCTTCTCTGAATTTCAGAACGGAGAGCTTGATTATTGGCGCGGCCAACTTCAACAAAGAACGGCGGTGATCGCGCATGGTTCCAATCGATCACCCGAACAGCTGGCCCGCAAGTTTGCGGGGCACCCTGCCGGGCGTGAGGTTATACCTGTTACGGCCATCTGGTTGGAAGATCACGAAGTGGTCTATTCGGCACATATGGCGCGCTATGGCTCTATTGCCGCTGAGCTGATTTATTGTCCGGGAACCGCGGTGCAAGTGTTTGTGACCTGGCTTGATCAAACGCAGCTGCTGCGCATGCATGAGAGCGAATTGCCTTCCGAAAACTATACCTACGGATGTCTGGGGTGTAATTGGTCTCTGGCGGCTCAAGAAGATGATGCTCTGGACATTTCCCCTCAATCAGTAAAGCTTATGGTTTATCGCAGCACCGCCGGAGCCTTGAATCACAAGGGCAAGGCTGTGGCTATTTCTGCTCTTCCTGCTCGGGGAAGATCCCTGCAGGCCTGGCAACAAAGCGAGGTATTGCAACATGTTCATGAGGTTCATGGCTTCAGGCAATGTGGTGAGCCGGAATCACTGGATCAGGCAATTCTCGAATCTATTGAGATTACCGACTATCGGCAGAGACTGGTGCAGAGTTTAAAAAAACAATCATTGGATGTTTCTCACCCTTCCTATACTATTTGCCCATAGTGAAGTTTATTTTTCTTGCAAATAAAAAGACAGTTCTTTAAAGAGCGCGCTTCAACGGGGCCATACTGGGGTTTGTAGCTGCAAAGTAACAGATCGCGATTGAGCCAAAGTCATCTACTGGTTGGGGAGGACGCAGAGTGTCTAAAGCACACGCCCTCTTCCAATTGGGGATGGACTTGAATCAAGGTTCAAGCACCACCCAAACGGAAGAAAACAAAACAGCTGTTCAGAACGTTGTCAAAACTACGGATAGCGGCACTTCGAACGTGGTCAATCTTGATGATGACCGGAAAGATTATTTTATCGAGCGCGACGGTGTCCGTTTTGCCGGGACACATCTGATTATTGATCTTCTCGGAGCATCACGACTCGACGACCTGGAATTCATACAGCAAACACTCATTGAATGTGTCGAGAAGTCCAAGGCGACTCTTTTACATATTCATCTGCATCACTTTACCCCGAATGGGGGTGTGTCAGGTGTTGCTGTCTTGGCTGAATCGCATATCTCCATTCATACCTGGCCTGAAAAAGGTTACGCGGCCCTGGATGTATTTATGTGCGGGGATGCAGAACCACATAATGCGATTGCTGTTCTGAAGGAAGCCTTCGGACCGGATAAAGTGGTTGTGGACGAATTCCGGCGTGGGAAGGAAGTGGGATGAGCAGGTGGGTTACGGAAGGTTTGCACGGGGACCTTCGTACCAGCTATGGCATCAAGAAAGTCCTCTTTGATAACCAGACAGAACACCAGAATCTTGTGATCTATGAGAACGAGATCTATGGCCGGATCATGGCGCTGGATGGTGTGACCCAGGTAACGGAACGCGACGAGTTTATCTATCACGAAATGCTCGCGCATGTGCCGATCCTGGCCCATGGTGAGGTGCAAAAGGTACTGATCATCGGGGGTGGTGATGGAGGTATGCTGGAAGAGGTTCTAAAGCACAGGTCTGTTGCAAAGGTTACAATGGTCGAAATTGACCGGACTGTGATTGACCTGAGCAAAGAGCACCTGCCGATGATCTGCGGGAATGCTTTTGAGGATCCCCGCCTTGATCTGGTTATTTCGGATGGCTGTCTGTTTGTCGAGAACTCTTCCGAGAAGTATGACGTGATTATTGTTGATTCCACTGACCCGATCGGACCGGGGGAAGTTCTCTTCACCAATGATTTTTACAGCAACTGCAAAGCCTGTCTCAGGGAAGGTGGTGTGCTGGTCACCCAGAATGGTGTGCCGTTTCATCAGGCTTCTGAGCTGAGGTCGACCTTGCGGCATTTCCGACCGATTTTTGCTGAGGCCACCTGTTATCTGGCCAGTGTTCCAACCTACGTTGGTGGTGCGATGGCCTTTGGCTGGGGCACGGATCAGCAGGGGCTGAAGGATGTTTCTCTGGAGGTTCTTGAAGCGCGTTTTCAAAATGCGCAGATTGATACAAGCTATTACACACCGGAAGTACACAGAGCCGCTTTTGCCTTGCCTGGCTATGTTCAAAGGCTGGTTGCCTGAAGCAATAGCCTGTTTTAATACGTTGAGTCAGAAGGCCTTTGGGCTTTCTGACAAGCGGATCAATCAGGGTGGATCAATCAGGGCGGCCTGATTGTTTAATTTGTCTGGCTGGCATAAGGTCCCGTACAGAATTACCAAAATATATTACGTCTGCTTTTTCGAGATCTTCTAGCGACAGTTTTTTCTCGGTCAGTTCTTTAAAATTTTCCCTGAACAGGCGGGTTCTCAAGGTGCCGTTAAGGACACCGCAGTCGAGGGCCGGTGTATATAGACGTCCCCCAATCTCAAGAAAAAGATTGGTCCGGGCTCCCTCGGTCAATTCACCTCTTTCATTGAGAAACAGGACTTCGTCACAGGCAGAGTCCTTTTGTCTTGCTGCCAACTCATCTTCGTAAAAATCACGTTTTGTAGTTTTGTGGTAAAAGAAGATATCACTGCTATCGACTTTTTTGTCTGAAACAACAAAGGTGATTTGCTGTTGCGGGTCCTGGATGGAGATCGGCATTGTCGTGAGACTGCTTGAACCATCTTTGTGGAGCAACAGCCGGACGCGCTGAGTACCTTCGAGAGAAAGCTTATCCAGTTTGCTTTCTATTACCGTCCTGTCAAAGGGATAGCCAAAGAAGCCAGCAGAGTTTTCAAGGCGCTGCAGATGTTCTTCTCTGAGGTGATACCCCAGATTTTCTTCCCAACGCAAAGTTTCCAGCAGGTCAAAACGTGGTTTGCTATATCCAGCAGTGTTGCCAGAGAGAAAACGTCCCTTGAGCAAACATTCCTGATATTCTGCAGCCGGTTCCGAGTCATAAACAATACCGCTGCCGATGCCCATTTCCCCTTTTCCATCACTGCCAATGGCAAGAGTACGTATGGCAACATTGAAACGGGTGTCGCCATTTGGAGCGATATGCCCGATGCTGCCAGTGTAAATTCCGCGCGGACGGGCTTCAAGTTCATGGATGATTTCCATGGTGCGCAGTTTTGGTGCCCCAGTGATCGAGCCGCAGGGGAAGAGCCGTTTGATCAGGTCGGTGGATGTAATTTCAGGCCTGAGTTCGCCTGTGATATTCGAGGTCATCTGGTGGAGTGAGCGGTAGGTCTCAACCGTGAAAAGCTCAGTGACCTTGATGCTGCCTGTGGTGCAAACCCGCCCCATGTCATTGCGGAGCAGGTCGACGATCATCAGGTTTTCAGCCCGGGATTTTTCGTCTCTTGTCAGCCAGATCTTGTTCTCAGCATCCACTGCTGGTGTATTGCCTCTTGGCGCCGTCCCCTTCATTGGACGGGTTCTGGCTTTGCGTCCCTCTGTGGAAAGGAAAATTTCGGGTGATAGGGACAGAAAGGTTTGGTCTTCTGTCCTGATAAAGGCGCCATTGGCAACATTCTGTCGCTGGCGCAGTTCCTGAAACAGGCCGACAGGGTCGCCGGATAATTTGAAATCGTGTTTAAAAGTATAGTTTACCTGATAGGTGTCGCCAGCAGCGATGTAGTCCCGGACTTTTTCAACTGCGCGGCAATAGTCGGCTTCTGTCATCGAGGGGGTGAGGTTATCCAGTTGATAATCCCCCCAGCGTTGCCGGGCAAGAAAACGATTGGTCTCATCCGGCGTCAGGAGCTGGGCTTGATCGAACACACCAAACCAGAGCAGGGGTGTGCCGAGGGGGTTGTCCTTTTTAGGGAGACCCTGCAGCCTGGGTTCAAAGAGATACCCGAGTTCATAGGACAGATAACCAGCAAGATGCTTTCCCGCGTGTTGTGCTTTTTCCATATCGGAGAAGCACATTTCGAGGGTGGCGACTTCATCGCACTGGATGACGGCTTCCGGTTTGACGAACAAAACAGACCCGGCACCGGAGAGAGTATCGTCCAGCAGCACAAAGGGGTCTGTCTGTTTTTCCAAATGCGCGTTCATCGGTCTGATATCGGTTCCATTTTGTGAAGAGCTTTAGCCTGCTCGGTGCCCGAGGTCCAGTTCTCTTTGATAACAGGATTTTCTTGTTCGGATATTTTAGCGGAACAACAAGGCAGGAACTGTCTGTTTACGTCCTTTCCTGATCACGAGCCCCCCTTTCCCTCCCTATTTCTGTGTGACCGGGAGCAGTTCCCACACCCCGGCATTGCGAACATCTGTGTCTTCCAGAGCCGAGGTGGTCCGGACAGAATAGGATATAAGGCGTTGTAACCCCTCTTTGGGAAAGTAGGTTCGACCGGGATCTCCAAGGAGGACCTGTGTCCCTGAAGTCACAAGTTTATGTAACCATGTCATGATCTCATCGGCCATGGGAGCATCGTAACAGACGTCTCCGGCGAGCACGAGATCCCAGTCTGGACTGGAACGCCCAACCAGGTTCTCCGAAGTGGTCATAAGACTGACATTGTTAAGCGCGGCATTCATTTTTGTGGCGGCAATAGCATAGGGATCTATATCTGCCGCGAGCACCTCTGTTGCCCCGGCTTTCATGGCAGCGATGCCTTGTAACCCTGACCCGCAGGCAAAGTCCAAAACACGTTTTCCTTGAACCAGAACAGGATTGTCGAGAATGTATTGAGCAAGAGCCTGCCCTCCGGCCCAAGCGAAAGCCCAAAAAGGAGGAGTAATATCCAGCTTGTCCAGTTCTCTTTCACCCGCCTGCCATAGGGGCAGATCTTCTGCTGCAAGATGTAGAGGGATGTTATTACCGAGAAGAGGTGTGCCTCCCGGGCGGGTATTGGCCAAGATGAATTCTTTCATCCTGATGAAGTCAGGATCAGAGACTCTGTTTTGACAGCTATGCAGGGACATCTCTGCCAGCCTTAACCGGGAAACAAGCTGGTTGCGACAATGCCGGCCAGAAAAATCCATCCAACAGTCCGGTTGGATTTGAAGAGATACAGGCAAGTAAGAGGATCATCGATATCCAGTCGCAGGATCTGCCAGCTGAAATGGACGACCATACTGGCAACGCCTAACCAGAAAGGCCAGGGCAAGCCGAGCAGCCAGCCGGAGAGGGCAAAACAAAGGCTGCAGATGCTGTAAAAAAGTATCAGCCAGGTTCTGGTTTTGCTACCGAGTTTGAGTGCTGTAGATTTTACGCCGACAAGCGCGTCGTCTTCTTTATCCTGATGAGCATAGATGGTGTCATAGCCGAGGGTCCAGGCCAGGCCGCCGATGTAGAGAAGAAGCGGCGCAAGCGAGAGATCGCCGCGTACAGCCGCCCAACCGACCAGAGCTCCCCAGTTGAAGGTGAGGCCAAGCCAGGCCTGGGGCCAGTAGGTAATCCGTTTCATAAAGGGGTAGAAAACGACGAGGAGAAGAGACGCGGTAGCGAGGAGAATTGTAAAGTTGTTGAACTGTAAAATAACCAGTAGTCCGAGAAACAGCTGTAGGGCAAGGAAGGCAATAGCCTGGCGCATGGAAAGTTCTCCGCTTGCCAGGGGGCGGGTTGCTGTGCGGGCAACCTTGCGGTCAAAATCCCGGTCGGCCATGTCGTTCAGTGTGCAACCGGCACCGCGCATGACAACGGCACCAATAGCAAAGAGCAGGGGCGTGTACCAAGGGCTGTAGGGGCTGCCGAATTGATATCCCGGAGCTGTTGAGGCAAGAGCCAGTGACCACCAGCAGGGGAATAGCAGCAGCCAGGTTCCGATAGGCCGGTCAAGGCGCGCCAGTCGCAGGTAAGGTCGCAAGCAAGCGGGTGAAAGACGAATAATCAAATGATCATTCACGATGTCGCTTGCACTATCGTTTCTTGCTGACAATGTGCTATCCATTTGTTTCATACATGATAAAAACACGCTGTTATCCGTGATAAATACACGGGACATCAGGCTTTGTGAAGGTGGGTTCTGAAGATGGAAAGGGTCAATACCAGACTCTACGTTGAAGACAAGCTCTTTGAAGGTGCAACGGTTGGCCTTGATTCGGCGGCGTCGCATTATCTGAGGTCGGTTCTCAGATTGGAACCGGGGGCGAGAGTCGGCTTGTTCAACGAGCGAGAAGGTGAGTGGCTGGGCATTGTCGACGGGCTTGGTAAAGGCTGGTGTTCGCTTCGGGTTGGGGAGTGCCGGCGCGAAGTCGAGGGCGAACGGGATATCTGGCTGGTCTTTGCCCCGATAAAACGTTCCCGAATTGACTTTCTCGCCGAGAAAGCAGGCGAGTTGGGCTGTTCGCGTATTTTGCCGGTTTTTACCCGCCATACAGATGTGAAGCGGGTAAATACTGAACGCCTTGCGGCCCATGCCAGGGAATCCGCAGAGCAGTGCGAGAGACTGTCGGTGACCCGGGTGGATGAGGCTGTTTCTCTTGAGAAGATGATCCAGAGCTGGCCTGCTGACCGGCGTCTGGTGGTCTGTGCCGAATTTGGTGAGGCAAGGCCGATTGCAGAGGTTTTTACAGAACTTCTGATCGATGAGCCCGATGCGGGATTAAAGCCCTGGGCTGTTTTGATTGGTCCAGAAGGTGGATTTTCAAAAGAAGAGCTTGAAGCGCTCTCCAGACTTTCTTATGTGACACCCGTTGGCCTCGGCCCCAGAGTACTGCGGGCTGATACCGCTGCTGTTGCTGCCCTGTCCTGCTGGCAGGCAATTTTAGGTGATGGGGGCATGCGCCCTCCAAAAGGAACAACGCCGGTTACGATTACTTGATACCAGCGGTATCTATTAATTATGTGATCTTTCGGCCTCAATGGAATTTGTACTATGTCCGACGCTACGTCCTCTGTTGCTGCGATAACTGAAAAATCCCAGCTAATTTCTTATTTTGAAAGCGGCAATAAGCCAAAGGATCAGTGGCGGATCGGCACTGAACACGAGAAGTTTGCCTTTTGTGACGAAAGCTTCAAGTCATTGAAGTATGACGGTACAAAGTCAATCAAGGCGATCCTGGAGGGACTGGCGGATCGCTTTGGCTGGATGCCGGTATACGAAGCAGGAAATATTATCGCCCTTATGGACAACGGGGCTTCTGTCACGCTTGAGCCTGGCGGCCAGTTGGAGCTGTCGGGTGCACCGCTGGAAACCCTGCATGATACTTGTCGGGAGGTGCATTCGCACCTGCATCAGGTCAAGGAAATCACGGAACCCCTCGGAATCCATATGTTGGGAATGGGGTTCAATCCCAAGTGGGGTAAAGAGGGTGTGAACTGGATGCCCAAAGGGCGTTACCGGATCATGCGGGACTACATGCCCAAAAGAGGCAAGCTGGGGGTCGACATGATGACTCTCAGTTGTACGGTACAGGTTAATCTGGATTTTTCCAGTGAAGCCGACATGATTCACAAGTTCCGGACCAGTCTGGCATTGCAGCCATTGGCCACAGCGCTTTTCGCGAACTCGCCTTTCCGCGAAGGTAAACCCAACGGATATCTGAGCTATCGCAGTCATCTCTGGACCGATACAGATCCGGATCGTTGCGGCATGCTGTCCTTCGTATTCGAAGAGGGTATGGGGTTTGAGCGTTATGTTGATTACATGCTTGATGTGCCTATGTATTTTGTCTATCGCGATGGGAAATACATTGATGTCAGCGGCGAGTCTTTCCGGGACTTCATGCAAGGGAAACTGAAGGCGCTTCCGGGGGAATTGCCAACCATCAAAGACTGGGATGATCACATCACCACAGCCTTCCCTGAAGTTCGGATGAAGAAATTCCTTGAAATGCGCGGTGCCGACGGCGGGCCGTGGAAATCCCTTTGTGCCTTGCCTGCTTTCTGGGTTGGTCTTCTCTATGACCAGTCGGCCCTGGATGCGGCCTGGGATCTGGTCAAGGACTGGAGCGATGATGAACGGCAGTTGCTCCGTTCTGAAGTTCCCGCAAAAGGCCTTTCCGCGACCATCCGTGGAACCAAGCTTCAGGAAATTGCTCGTGAGATCGTTGAAATTGCTCGTGGCGGACTTGAGAACCGGGGGCGGATTGATGGGCAGGGGCAAGATGAAACCCATTTCCTCAATACTCTTTCGGAAATTGCGGAAAGCGGTATTACGCCAGCAGAGGAAAAGCTCGAGGCTTACTACTCTCGTTGGGGCGAAAAAGTCGATCCCGCTTTCGTGGAATATGCTTACTAATAATTAACCTGTACTTGCATACAATAGTATGTGAATCTACTCCTTCAATTGCTCTTTACTTAAAATGAGCGTGAGGGTGTGTGCTTGGAACAGGTATGGATTTCGGGCCTTTCCGGGGAAGAGACAACAATTAGTCTATTTCCCCGGGGGCGTGATATCATGCCCTGATTGTGGAGATCAGGCCTGATGAAAAGAATATTTCTTGTGCTTCTGGTTGTGCTTCTGGTGGCTGTTGGCCTTTCGGCTCTCTACCCGTGGCTCGACGGGGGGAACGAAGACATTGATGGGGCACCTGGGGGTGGTCTTGCGCCACTTGCTGCACCCAAGGGAAAAGTTATCTTAACGATCTCAGGTAATATCCAGGTTTATAATCAGGGGAACAAGGCTCTATTCGATCTGGAGATGTTATCGGATATTGGCGAGAGTACTATCGACACCCGTTTGAGAAGCCGAGAAGGCGTTTACAGTTTCACGGGTGTAGAGGTCGGTGCGCTTCTGAAGCGTCTGGGAGCAGAGGGACGCAGTGTGCGGTTGCTGGCACTTGATAACTATACGGTTGTGATCGAACCGGAAGACTATCTTAAATATCACCCTGTGATTGCTTCTCGAATTAACGGTGAGGAAATTGAGGTCCGGGACAAGGGGCCTCTCCGCCTGATTTTTCCCTGGGGTTCCTATCCAGAAGAGCTGGCTGGGGATGAATATTATGACAAGGCGATCTGGCAGCTGACTGAAGTCGTCGTCCAGTAGTATGAAAAAAAGCCCTGACGTATAAATCAGGGATTTTGGGGGTACCAAAGGGATAGAAGGCCATGATCTTGGCGCACCCCTTGCTTGTCAGGCTGTTAATTAACCCTCGTCAATTTACCACAAGTTAGGCGGTTCCACCGACTGTAATCCCATTGATTAACAGACTCGGTTGACCAACGCCAACAGGGACACCCTGACCATTTTTGCCACAGGTTCCAACCCCTTCATCCATTTCCATATCGTTGCCGATCATGGAAATTTTCTGCATAACATCAGGGCCGTTCCCGATCAGGGTGGCACCCTTGACGGCCTGGCCGATGATGCCGTCTTTTACCTGATAGGCCTCGGTACAGGAGAAAACAAACTTTCCTGATGTAATGTCAACCTGACCACCGCCAAAGTTGACAGCATAGATACCATTCTTGACAGCTTTCAGCATCTCGGCAGGGTCGTGTGCCCCGTTATACATCACGGTATTGGTCATGCGTGGCATAGGCAGATGGGCATAACTTTGGCGGCGGCCATTTCCGGTCGGGTTTTGTCCCATCAACCGGGCGTTCTGCCGATCCTGCATATAACCAACCAGAATGCCGTCTTCAATCAGGGGCGTGCATTGCGACGGTGTTCCTTCGTCATCTACGGAAATGGAGCCGCGCCGATCAACCAGAGTTCCATCATCGACAACAGTGACACCAGGCGAGGCGACGCGTTCACCAATACGATNACTGAAAGTGGAGGTTTTCTTGCGGTTAAAGTCCCCTTCAAGGCCATGGCCCACAGCTTCGTGAAGCAGAATTCCAGGCCAGCCAGGGCCGAGAATAACTTGCATTTCACCTGCGGGTGCGGGAATGGCGCTCAGATTGACGAGGGCTCTGCGGATGGCTTCGTCGGTGCCGCTCTGCCAATAAGAGGGGTCCAGCAGGCTGTCGTAGACGAAACGTCCGCCGCCGCCGTAAGAACCGCTTTCCATCTTGTCCCCATCGGCCACGGTGACAGAAATGTTGAGGCGAACCAGGGGGCGTATATCAGCAACACGATGACCTTCTGCGCGAAGAATTTGTACCGCCTGCCACTCACCTGAAAGCGAGGCGCTTACCTGGACAACACGAGGATCTTTGGCCCTGGCGTAAGAATCGATCTCGCTGAGCAATTTGATTTTGGTCTCAAAGGCCGTTGAGGACAGGGGGTTGTCATCGGTATAAAGTGCCCGGTTTGTTCCCAGCGGGGAAAGGGCCATGGTGCCTTCATGACCAGCGTGAACGGCCTGTACTGTACTTACCGCCCGGACAATGGCAGCTTCACTCAGGTCGCTTGCATGGGCATAACCGGCACTTTCGCCGGAAATAGCCCGTAAGCCAAAGCCTTGTGTCGTGTCAAAGCTGGCGTTCTTCAGTCGGCCATCGTCAAAGACCATGCCTTCAGACTGGCGATATTCAAGATAGAGTTCTCCATCGTCTGCTCCTTTCAGAGCGCCGTTGATGATGCCTTCCAACCGTCTCTGGTCGAGGTCCGTTCGGTTGAAAAAAAGATCGTCGGTGGTGGCAAGATAACTCATCAACAAATTCCCAAAACAAGATCACAAAAAATAATGCTCACCATAATATAAGGGCAGTGGGGCTTCAGGCCAATGATCTTGGCTTCCCTATCTGTGAAAATGTTGCAACACTGCGGCAACTGTAACTGGGAATAGCTTCAGCATTGATCAAGAGCGGACAGAAAACCGCCGAAAAGGTCGGTAGCGATCAGAAATCGCCCGACAAAAGGTAAATATAGAAGGAAGTTAAATGCTGCGCGACCACCCGCTCCGAGTAGAGCTCTGTAATGAACTGCATGCCCGCCCCTTTACTCAGCTGTCCGGGCCGGAAACCATTACACACATCGGTATTGTTACTGGCGAGGGCAAGGCTGAAGAAGAACGCAGACATGTTGGTCAGCTTTGCGGACGTTATAATGTTGCGCCTCCCCTACCTGGAACCAAACATTTTATGGCAGATTTCGGGCGGTTCTTCCTGGTGTGGGAACGGCACACTGAGTTTTCAACCTATACCTTTTTTCGAAATCGCCGGGATCCGGAACGAAAGCTGTCTGATATCGATCCTGCTCATATCGATCAGGCAGGAGATCAGCCGTACATGCCTTTTTCCAGAACGGCTATAGCTCTGGTACCAGGGGATTGGCTTGAGGGTCTTTCGGGAGATCGGCTTGTTGGGGTTCATCTTGAGCTTGAGGGACCCGATGCGTTGGAGCGGACAATGCAGGAGCAGGTCGCATTCTTCCCGACAGGCAATCTGGCCGCCAGCACATTGCGGGCTGGTCTGGCCGCGGTCTGGATGGATTTCAGTATTAACGAAGACGGTTATGGCCGGATTCTATTGAAGGATTATGGCCTGAAGCCCCGACAGATCGGACGGGCGGTGCAGCGTTTGCTGGAGATCGAAACCTATCGCATGATGGCGTTGCTGTCCCTGCCGCTGGCGCAGAGCTATGGTGCTCGCCTGGCCAAAGCAGGAAAGAAACTAACGGATATCACCTCACGCATGACAGGGGCGCGCGCCGTCACAAGTGAAAAGGTGCTGCTGCGGGAGTTGACCGAACTTTCTGCCGAGATAGAGCAGGCGGCTGCAGAAACCAATTATCGGTTCAGTGCCTCGAAAGCGTATCACGAGCTTGTCAAACAACGTACCCGCAAGCTCAGAGAGGGCAATATGGACGGGTTTCAGCGGATAGAAAGTTTTCTTGATCGCCGACTGACCCCGGCAATGCGCACCTGTGAAGCGACAGCGCTTCGGCTTGATACCCTTTCAAAAAGGGTGGCCAGGGCAGGGCAGTTGCTTCGTACCAGAGTGGATATCCAGCTGGAAGAACAAAATTCGGCCCTGCTCAAGTCCATGGATCGACGGGCAAGTCTGCAGTTGAGGTTGCAGGAAACGGTTGAAGGACTGTCTGTTGCGGCGATCAGTTATTACGTTGTCAGTCTGATTTACTATCTGGCAAAAGGGGCGAATGACTTTGGATTCGATATAAAAGCTTCCCTGGTTGCAGCCCTTTCCATTCCGCTTGTCGTCATTGGCCTCTGGCTTGGCGTTCGGCGGGTTCGACGTATCGTAACGCGGGATGAAGGCGAATAACTCTGCTTTGTTTTTGATTTTACTGATTTTTTGCGAGCTGCGTCATAAAGTCGCAGAATGTTCGCCTTGTGTAACAAAAGCTGTATAATCCATAGCCAAGTAAATTCGTGATGCAATAAACCATTCAATATACGAACTTCTTAAGCGACTGGGGCTTGTACTCGCTGCTTTCAATAGGGTAGGTTGCGCCAGAATAACAGTTTTATTGAGTCCGGCCTGAATTCACAAATCTACCCATTGTGAATATTAGTCCTGGAATCGGGATAAAGACTTTGATCTTGATCAACTCAAGGCAAAGTCGGCAAAAAAAACAGGATGTTGAGTACATGACGTTTCTGAAACGGATTGCCCATCTTCTCGGTGCATCTGCGCTGATGGGGGGACTGGCTACAGTGGCACAAGCTGCGCAGCCAACAGAATGGTCACTTGGTTTGCAGGAAGCTGCGACACCGGTGATGGAACAGATCGCAGAGTTCCATACCTTGCTGATGTATATCATTACAGGTGTGACTCTCCTGGTTTTGTTCCTGTTGCTTTATGTGATGTTCCGATTTTCTGAAAAGCGGAACCCTAATCCTTCCACCACCAGCCACAATACCCTGATCGAGATTATCTGGACGGCGGTACCGGTGATTATTCTGGTGATTATTGCCATTCCGTCATTCAAGCTGCTCTATGCTGCAGATCGTAACCCCGATACCGAAATGACCATTAAAGCCATTGGGAAACAGTGGTACTGGTCATATGAATATCAGGATCATGGGGATTTCACTTTTGATGCCTATATGAAGGCCGAAGACGAGCTGGAGCCCGGTGAACCTCGCCTGCTGGCGACGGACAATGCCGTTGTGGTGCCGATTGACACCAAAATCCGTCTTCTGGTTGCCGGCGATGATGTGATCCACAGTTTTGCGATGCCTGCTTTTGGTCTGAAGCTGGATGCTGTACCCGGCCGTATTAATGAAACCTGGTTCGAAGCAACCAAGACCGGGACTTATTATGGTCAGTGCTCTGAAATCTGTGGAACAGGCCATTCCTATATGCCGATCATGATCAAGGTGGTTTCCAAGGAAGAGTTCAACGTCTGGGTTGAAGCTGCCAAGGAAGAATTTGCCGCGATCAAAAGCGATCATTCCATCCAGCTGGCTCAGCTAGACTGAGACGTTGTATCAGATTTCATCGCGCCAAAAAGAAGCGCTGAAGAAAACGAAGTGAGGATTTAGAGATATGGGTGCTGCTACTGAAGCCCATCACGATCATGATCACAAGCCGGGCTTCTTTGTCCGTTGGTTCTGTTCGACCAACCACAAAGATATCGGAATCTTGTATCTGGTCTTTGCCATTATTGCCGGTCTGATCGGCGGGGCATTTTCTGTCTATATGCGTCTGGAGCTTCAGGAGCCAGGCGTTCAGTATTTCCTTTCCGGTGACGGAGAGCCAAACGGCCAGTGGTGGAACGTCGTCGTTACCGCCCACGGCGTGATTATGGTTTTCTTCGTGGTTATGCCCGCTGTGATTGGCGGATTTGGTAACTACTTCGTTCCTCTGATGATCGGGGCGCCGGATATGGCCTTCCCGCGGATGAACAATATTTCCTTCTGGTTTATTGTTCCTGCGTTCCTGCTGCTGCTGGGATCATCTCTTGTTGGCGAAGGTGCCGGGACGGGCTGGACAATTTATCCGCCGCTCTCCTCGTTTGGCCATTCGGGACCTTCGGTGGATATGGCGATCTTTGCCCTCCATCTGGCAGGTGCATCGTCGATCCTTGGTGCGGTGAACTTTATCACGACGATCTTCAACATGCGCGCCCCTGGCATGACTCTGCACAAGATGCCTTTGTTCGTCTGGGCGATGCTGGTAACGGCATTCCTGTTGCTGTTGGCTGTTCCCGTTCTTGGTGGCGCGATCACCATGTTGCTGACAGACCGTAACTTCGGCACGACCTTCTTTGATCCTGCTGGTGGCGGTGACCCGATCCTGTTCCAGCATCTTTTCTGGTTCTTCGGTCACCCGGAAGTTTACATCATGATCCTGCCGGGATTTGGTATCATTTCCCACATCGTGTCGACCTTCAGCCGCAAGCCGATTTTCGGTTATCTCGGGATGGCTTATGCGATGGTTGCGATTGGGGTTGTGGGCTTCGTGGTCTGGGCGCATCACATGTACACCGTTGGGCTTGACGTTGATACACGCGCGTACTTCACCACAGCGACCCTGGTGATTGCGGTGCCAACCGGTATCAAAATCTTCTCCTGGATTGCGACGATGTGGGGCGGATCACTCCGCTTTACCGTTCCCATGGTCTGGGCTCTGGGCTTCATCTTCCTCTTCACCGTTGGTGGTGTGACGGGTGTTGTTCTGGCCAACTCCGGTATGGATCTGCCTTTGCATGATACCTATTATGTTGTGGCTCACTTCCATTACGTGCTCAGCCTTGGTGCCGTTTTCTCGATCTTTGCCGGTATGTATTACTGGATGGGCAAGATGTCTGGCCGGGATTACCCTGAGTGGGCCGGTTACCTGCACTTCTTCCTGACATTTATCGGCGTGAACATGGTGTTTTTCCCGCAGCACTTCCTTGGTCTGCAGGGCATGCCGCGCCGATATGTTGATTATCCTGACGCCTATGCCGGGTTTAACGCGATCTCTTCCTATGGGGCTTACATCACCTTTGCCGCCACGATCTTCTTCGTCATCATGACGATCTATACGATCAAGGCCGGACGTCGTGTTTCTGACAGCCCATGGGGCGAAAGTGCAACAACGCTGGAGTGGACTGTTTCTTCTCCACCGCCATACCACTGCTTCAACGAGCTGCCAAAAATCAAATAACAGCCCGTATGTTAACCGGCCACTGCTTCGGCAGTGGCCGGATACGATCAGGAGTTTTATTCGTGTCAGATACATCCATGAACAATATTATCAGCACTGCAGAAACGACCTCTTCCGGCAGTGTCGCGCAGGTTGCTGATTTCTGGGCTCTGTTGAAGCCTGGTGTTATGTATCTTGTCGTTTTCACAGGATTTTCTGGTCTGATGATTGCTCCAGGCACAATTCATCCTTTCCTCGGGTGTGTTGCGCTCTTGTGTATTGCCATTGCCTCTGGTGGGGCAGGTGCGATCAATATGTGGTATGACCGCGATATCGACGCGATCATGACACGGACGAAAAAACGTCCCATTCCCGCCGGGCGGATGGCCCCGGACGTTGCCCTGAGCTTTGGAGTAATTCTCAGTATCTTTTCTGTGATGCTGATGGGGCTGGCTGTGAACTGGACAGCGGCCATTCTTCTGGCTTTGGCCAACGGGTTTTATGTTTTTGTCTACACCATGTTCCTCAAGCGCAGGACGCCCCAGAATATCGTTATCGGTGGTGCGGCCGGTGCTTTCCCGCCGATGGTCGGCTGGGCTGCGGTGACTGGAACTGTAAGTGTTGAATCAATTGTTCTTTTCCTGATTATTTTTATGTGGACCCCGCCGCATTTCTGGGCTTTGGCGCTCTATAAGGATGGCGACTACGCTGCTGCCAAAATCCCGATGCTGCCTGTGGTTGCCGGGCGTAAAAACACCAAGTGGCAGATGCTGGTTTACACAGTAATCTTGCTGCCGCTGGTTCTGGCGCCGGTATATTGGGGTGTTGCAGGAATGCTTTATGGTGGCGTGGCTTTGGCTGCCAGCCTGTATTTCCTCTATCTCAATATTTGTGTTCTGCGTTCTGAGGAAGACAAAGTTGCCAAGAAAATGTTCTTCTTTTCAATTTTCTATCTCTTCTTGCTCTTTGCCATGCTGATTATTGACCGGGCACCGGGCATTATGAGCCTGATCGGAGGAGAGGCCTAATGGATACAAACAAGACGAATCAGAAAGTTGCCCATAATGAAGGGACAACCGTCACAATGACTGAAGAGGGACAGCGATTACAGAAGCGCCGGAATTGGGCGATTCTTGGTGTTCTTGTTGCATTTATTGTCCTGTTTTATGTGATTACGATTGTCAAAATGGGGCTGAACTGAAAATGACGACTACAGTGGCTAAAAATACCAGAGTTGCTCTAATCCTCGGCAGTGTTGTCTGTGGAATGGTCGCACTCGCGTTTGCTTCTGTACCTCTTTATCGTCTTTTCTGTCAGGTCACCGGTTTCGGGGGAACGACGCAGGTCGCAGAAGCGGGAGCCGAAAATAATCTGGTTCTTGGTAGCCGCGAAATGACAATCCGCTTTGATTCATCTGTAAACGGTGATCTGCCCTGGACTTTCAAGCCTGTGCAGCGGGCGGTAAGCCTGACTGCAGGTGAATCAGGGATCGCCTTTTATCAGGCAAAAAATACTTCAGCTGAAACCGTGCGCGGTGTTGCAACTTTTAATGTGACACCGCTCAAGGCTGGTCAGTATTTTGTTAAAATAGACTGTTTCTGTTTTTCGGAACAGACTCTTCTGCCGGGGCAGGAAGTTGATATGCCTGTGACTTTTTATGTCGATCCGGAAATAGAGAACGATCCGAATCTCAGCGAAGTAAAAACGATTACTCTTTCCTACACCTTTTTCAGAGATGATGAAGTTGTATCACAGGAAGTGAGTGGTTTGGGGAACAACGCCGGACAAAAACCGGCCATAGAGATCAATTAACAAAACGCGTAGCGTCTGGTTAAGAGGGACATCATGAGTGCAGGGCACGACGAAGTAAAACATCCGTATCATTTGGTAGATCCAAGTGCATGGCCTCTGCTAACAGCTTTTGCTGCAGGGCTTATGGCGACTGGCCTGGTTTTGATGATGCATGACTATACCAACTATGTACTTTATGCCGGGGTTGCCTCGGTATTGGTATGTGCCTTTATGTGGTGGCGTGATGTAGTTAACGAAGCTGTTGTCCGTCATCTGCATACCCCGGTTGTACGCATTGGTTTGCGCTACGGCATGGTTCTGTTCATTGCATCGGAAGTTATGTTCTTTGTGGCTTTCTTCTGGGCTTATTTCTCTGCGGCTTTTTATCCCAGTGAAGTGATTGGTGGTGTCTGGCCTCCGGCTGATGTGGTGACTTTTGACGCCTTTGATCTGCCGTTTCTGAACACGCTGATTCTTCTGCTCTCTGGTTGTACCGTAACCTGGGCGCATCACGCGGTTCTCAAGCAAGAACAAAAGCAGGCAGTACAGGCGCTGACCATCACAGTGGCACTCGGCGTTCTCTTTACCGCGCTTCAGGCTTACGAGTACAGCCATGCTGCTTTTGGTTTCAAAGACGGGATCTATTCCTCGACTTTCTATATGGCGACCGGATTTCATGGGTTCCATGTGATCATCGGCACCATCTTCCTGTTTGTCTGCCTGATCCGGACCAAAAAGGGTCACTTTACACCTGAAGCCCATGTCGGCTTTGAAGCCGCTGCCTGGTACTGGCATTTTGTGGATGTGGTTTGGCTCTTCCTGTTTGTTGCTGTTTACTGGTGGGGAGGCAACTAAGTCACCTGCCTGACGGTTCTCACCGGAACCGTTCAAACGAGTATGGAGAAGGCCGTGCCTGACGACGAGTTGGTTTTGAAAATCTCGCCCGTCAAGGCCGGCCTTCTTTGTAAATGCCCAAGATGTGGGCAAGGCTCTCTTTTCAAGAGTTTGCTCCAAATCGCTGACCGCTGTTCTGTTTGTCAATTTGATCTCGCCAAATCGGACAGCGGTGATGGCCCAGCTGTATTTATCATTTTTATTCTGGGTTTTCTCATCATTCCATTGGCACTTTGGCTTGAAGCCTCATTTGAGCCACCGCTCTGGGTACACGCCCTTCTCTGGCCCATCATTATAATCGGGGGCTCAATCGCTTTGCTCCGGCCTTTGAAAGGGCTTATGGTGGCGCTGCAATATCACCACAAAGCAAGCGATTCAGGATCTGTTGACTATGATTAAGGGCACAACACGCCGCTTCCAGCCTACTTTTTGGCCGACCGTTTTTTCCATTCCCGTATTTCTATTGGCCCTTGCCTTGGGCACTTGGCAACTTCAACGAATGGAGTGGAAGAAAGAGCAAATTGCCCTTAGACATGAACGCTCTGCGGCGGAAGCCGTTTCTTTTGACGAGATAAATTTAACCAGTATTACAACTCTGGCAGAAGAAGAGTTCCGGCATGTGTGGGTTGAGGGAGAGTTCCTGCATGACCAGGAGCTGCTTCTGGGGGCGAGATCTCTTGATCGCCGTCTCGGTGTCCAGGTTGTGACGCCTTTTGTGCTTGGCAATGGAAAAGAGATTCTGGTGAACCGGGGCTTCGTGCCATCAGAACTCAAGGATGCCGCTACGCGCCCTGCGGGACAAGTTGAGGGGATTGTCCGGATCGAAGGTCTGCTGAGAATTCCGGGCTGGAAGGGATATGACTTTGTAAAGCCGGCGAATGATCCTGTAAAAAATTTCTGGTTTTACGTTGATATTCCTGCAATGGCCCAACATGCGGGTCTGAAAAATCCCGTACAGGATATTTATCTTGATGCAGGACCTGCTGCCAATCCCGGTGATTATCCCCTGGGTGGGCAGACACGGATCGAGCTGGTTAATAATCACCTGGAGTATGTCATCACCTGGTATGCGATGGCCTTGATCCTTGCGGTGATCTATTTTGTTTTTCATTATCGTCCTGTGGGGAAACCAGAAGACGAAGTCTAAGCCAGTCTCCCCCTGTTCCCTGTAATGTCGAATGAACGAGAAGAAAATGTCTGCCTATTCCACACTTGAAAAAAGATTTCGCCGGATGAATGCCCTTACCGAAGCCAGTGGTGTATTGGGCTGGGACATGTCGACAGTCATGCCTTCTGGCGGTGCGGAAGCAAGAATGGAACAGCTGGCTGTTCTTAGTGGCGTATGTCACGAAATTCTGACAGGGGCCGAAGTAGGAGAGCTGTTTGATAAAGCGGTTGAGGCCAAGGGCGAGCTTAATGGCTGGCAGCTTGCGAATCTGAGAGAGATGCAACGGATCTGGCGCCATGCAACGGCACTTGAAGGCGACTTTGTTGAAGCGAAGATCAAGGCCTGCAAACGCTGTGAAATGGTCTGGCGCTCTGCAAGACCTGAGGGGGATTTTGCAGCAGTACTTCCTACTTTGAAAGAAGTACTCAATCTGACCCAGCAGGAAGCCAGGGTTAAATCAGAAATCTTTGGCTGTAACAGCTATGATGCTCTGCTGGATCACTATGAGCCGGGCGGGAAATCAGCCCGTATCGATGCAATTTTTGATGATTTTTCCAGCTTCTTCCCTGATTTTCTGCAAAACGTGCTGGATAAACAGGCTACCCGGTCAAAGCCTGTTATGCCGGATGGCCCTTTTCCTGTTGCGGTTCAGGAAAAACTCGGACGTGAAATGGTACAAGCTGTCGGGTTTGATTTTAATCATGGCCGGCTGGATGTCAGTCTGCACCCTTTCTGTGGCGGTGTGCCGGATGACGTACGTATCACCACCCGCTATGACGAAGCTGATTTCATGATCTCGCTGATGGGCGTACTGCATGAAACGGGTCATGCTATGTATGAAAGAAATCTTCCGCCTGACTGGCGCTTACAGCCCGTTGGTGCAGCACGTGGCATGACCATGCACGAGAGCCAGTCACTTATTATCGAGATGCAGGCCAGTCGTAGTCCGGAATTTATTTCTTACATGGCCGGAAAGGCCCAGCACGCCTTTGGGGCTAGTGGAACTGCCTGGTCGGTGGATAACATGCGCGGAATTTATAATCAGGTTCAGCCTGATTTTATCCGCGTAGATGCCGATGAAGTTACCTACCCTGCGCATGTAATTCTCCGGTACCGTCTGGAGAAAGAGCTGATCAGCGGCAACATGCAGGTGGAAGACCTGCCGCAAGCCTGGGGGGATGGTCTGGAAGGTCTTCTTGGTATCCGCCCACCGAATAACAGACTTGGCTGCTTGCAGGATATTCACTGGTACGATGGTGCCTGGGGCTATTTCCCGACCTACACACTGGGAGCGATGGCCGCGGCACAGCTCTTTGAAGCTGCAAAAAAAGCAAACCCTGAAATTCCACAAGCCCTGACCAGAGGGGATTTCTCTCCCCTGATGTCCTGGCTCAATGTCAACGTTCATAACTGGGGTTCCTTCCTGAGTACAGACGAGCTCTTGACGCGGGTTACAGGACATCCGCTTGATCCCCAGATTTTCAAGAAACATCTGAAAGCGCGCTATCTGGATTCTTGAGAAGCTTCGCAGCGTTAAAATCTGTAACTGGCTTGCCGCCTCGGGTAGGGAGCAGTAAGGTTGCGGGAAATTTTGTTAAACGAGTGTCGGTCTAGGAAATCATGAAATATATCAGCACCCGCGGTCGGGCTGAGAGCCTCAGTTTTGATGACGTTCTTCTGGCTGGATTGGCTCGGGATGGCGGTCTTTACCTGCCCGAGAGCTGGCCGGAGTTTTCGGCAGGGGAAATCCGCGAGATGGCGGGGAAACCTTACAGTGAAGTCGTCTTCAGGGTGGTTAAACCATTTGTTGCCGGGGTGATTCCTGATGCAGCTCTCAGGTCCATTGTGGAAGAGAGCTATGCCAGTTTCCGTCACCGGGCTGTTGCGCCGCTCAAGCAGATGAACGAACGGCTCTGGGTGATGGAGCTGTTTCATGGGCCGACCCTGGCTTTCAAGGACTTTGCGCTTCAGATGCTTGGCCGTCTGTTTGACTACGTGCTGCGCGAACGCGGTGAGCGGATCACCATTGTCGGGGCGACCTCGGGGGATACAGGGTCTGCGGCCATCGAAGCCTGTCGGGACAGGGATCAGATTGATATCTTCATCCTCCATCCCCACGGGCGGGTTTCCGAGGTTCAGCGCCGCCAGATGACCACTGTGAAATCTGCCAATGTTGTCAATGTTGCTCTCGAAGGCACGTTTGATGACTGTCAGGATCATGTGAAGGCAATGTTCAATGATCAGGCCTTCCGTGACAATGTGAAGCTTTCTGCCGTGAACTCGATCAACTGGGCGCGTATCATGTCCCAGATTGCCTATTATTTCGCAGCTGGTGTTGCCCTTGGCGCACCAGACCGTCCAATCGGATTTTCCGTACCCACCGGAAATTTTGGCAATGTGTTTGCGGGTTATGCAGCCGGACGTATGGGCTTGCCAGTTTCTCAGCTGGTAATTGGCTCAAACCGCAACGATATTCTGACCCGTTTCTTCGAGACCGGGGCCATGACCATGCTGCCGGTTGAGCCCAGCCTCTCTCCCTCAATGGATATCCAGATATCCAGCAATTTTGAGCGACTGCTTTTTGATCTGCTTGATCGTGACGGTACAGCTGTTGAAGCAACACTGACCAGCTTCAGGGAGACCGGGAATTTCGCTCTTTCTCCTGATCGTCATCAACGTGCCTTGCGTCTGTTCGATGCTTTCCGGCTTGATGATGACCAGACCCTGTCAGAGATACGCAAATATCATCAACAGACGGGTGAGCTACTGGATCCCCATTCGGTTATTGCCGTGGCTGCGGCCGATGCCATGATCCGGGATGATGTCCCGGCAATGGTCTGCATGGCGACAGCGCATCCGGCGAAATTTCCAGATGCGGTCCATAGAGCCTCTGGTGTGACGCCTGAGCTGCCGGAACATATGGCAGATCTTTTCGAACGCGAAGAGCACTGTACAGTTATGGCAAATGATCTGGGCAAGCTGAAAGATCTGGTTCTGTCGCGGCGGAGAAACAGTTAATTCATGACCATCGAAATTTCTACACTGCCCAACGGACTCAGGGTTGCTACCGACAGGCTCGATAGTGTTGAATCCGTTTCTCTGGGGGCCTGGATCGGCGTGGGAACG
This sequence comes from Kiloniella laminariae DSM 19542, assembly GCF_000374005.1. Classification (GTDB taxonomy): domain Bacteria; phylum Pseudomonadota; class Alphaproteobacteria; order Kiloniellales; family Kiloniellaceae; genus Kiloniella; species Kiloniella laminariae. The sequence continues at coordinate 747,047 of NZ_KB893134.1, forward strand.
CGGAATGAAGAGGCAAAGGTCAACGGCGTTGCACATCTGCTGGAACATATGGTCTTTAAAGGTACCGAGAAACGCACGGCCTATGATATTGCCGAGGAAATCGAGGCTGTCGGGGGCCAGTTGAACGCCTATACTTCCCGTGAAAATACGGCCTTCTATGCCAAGGTGCTCAAGGATGATGTGCCTCTTGCTCTGGATACGGTCGCGGACATTTTGCAACGTCCCCTGTTTGATGCTTCCGAACTGAAGCGTGAACGACAGGTCGTTTTACAGGAACTGGGGCAAGCCAATGATACCCCGGATGATATCATTTTTGATCATTTTCAGGAAACAGCCTACCAAAATCAGGCTCTGGGGCGTCCGGTTCTGGGGAAGAGCGAGATTATCAGCCGTCTCTCGACAAAAGACCTGAGACACTACATGGGAAGTAACTATGGCAGTAACTCCATGGTTGTCTGTGCATCTGGCAAGATTGACCACGCCGAGTTTGTAACGCTGGCTGAAGAGCAGTTTGGGGGCTTGTCTGCTGTTGTTGAACAGAAGCTGACACCCTCAATTTATTCTGGTGGCAGTTATCGTGAAGAGCGGGTCCTGGAACAGGCCCATTTTCTGATCGGTTTCGAGGGCGCTGATTATCTAAGTCCGGACTATTATGCTGCAAATGTTCTGGCGACGCTGTTTGGGGGCGGGATGTCCTCGCGACTGTTTCAGGAAATCCGTGAAAAACGCGGTCTGGTCTATACGGTTTATGCTTTTGCATCCAGCTTCATGGATAGTGGGTTATTTGGTGTCTATGCCGGGACGGGGGAAAAAGAAGCAGGTGAGCTGGTTCCGGTGGTCGCAGATATGTTGGGTGATTTGACCAGCACGATAACCGAGGAAGAACTGGTCCGGGCCAGAAGCCAGCTCAAGGCATCTATTCTAATGGGACTTGAGAGCACAGGTGTGAGGTGTGAACAGCTGGCTCAGCAGCTGTTGATCTTTAACCGCTCGATTCCTGTTGAGGAAACTGTTGCGATGATCGAGGCCGTTGACGTGGCTGCGGTACAGAATTTTGCTCAGAAAATCCTGTCCAGTCCTGTGACCCTGGCGGCACTTGGGCCTATTGGTCAACTGGAAAGCCAGGAGCTGCTTGAGAAGAGGTTTGCGTCCTGATGTTGTTCAGCGGGCTGACACAATGGGAGATGCGGCGGCTTCGTTTGGTGAATAAACGGGTTTATCTCCGGGTGCCACAGATGGGAGACTGGAGAGAGTGGGCCGAGTTAAGGCACATCAGCCGCGAGTTTCTCACCCCCTGGGAGCCAACCTGGTCAAGTGATAGCCTGGATAAATCGTCCTTTCGCGACAAACTCAGGGTTTACTGGCTCGATTGGCGTCAGGGAATGAGCTATTCGTTTTATGCTTTTTCGCGTGAAACTGATGAACTGTTGGGCGGTATCACGATTGGCAATGTCCGCCGAGGGGCTGCCCATATGGGCACGATCGGTTACTGGATGGGAGAACCCTATTCGGGCAAGGGATATATGACGGAAATCCTGTCGTCTGCCCTGGATTATGCTTTTGAGGAACTGGCGTTACACCGGCTTGAAGCGGCTTGTCTTGAACACAATGAAGCCAGCAAGACAGTCTTGCGTAAAGTCGGTTTTGTTGAAGAAGGCAGGGCGCGGGGATATTTGCGGATCAATGCCCTCTGGCAGGATCACATTACCTTTGGGTTATTACGCAATGATTCCCGTCTTTCTGCCAAGGGCTGGATCGAGAGTAAACACTGATTGACGGGCAACAGGGAAGACGCATCATCTAAGCGTGTCCAGCCTCGCCAGAAAGTAATCCGGGATCGACACCTAGTTTTGACATTGCCTTCTCCCATTTTTCCATAAGATTTTCACCAAACAGAATATCTTCATCAGGATCAACCACAAGCCAACCATTGTTCTGGAGTTCATCGTCGAGTTGTCCGGGGCCCCAACCGGCGTAGCCCAGGGCAAGCAGACTGCTTTGTGGCCCGGCGTTATTGGCTATATCGTTGAGAATGTCGACTGTCGCAGTCATCGCCACTGAATTGGCGACGTTCATGGTACCGTCTTGCTGATATTCGCTGCTGTGCAGAACAAAGCCTCTGCTGCATTCCACCGGACCGCCGAAATGAACCCGAATTTGCCCGGCTGTTTCTGTCTCGGGAATTTCCAACTGTTGAAGAAGATCAACAAAAGAGAAGCTTTTTATGAGCTGATTGATGACAAGTCCCATTGCGCCGTCTTCGTTGTGTGCACAAAGATAGATGACGGATTTGGCAAAACGGGGATCACTCATTTGCGGCATGGATACCAGAAGTTTTCCGGTCAAATAACCGTTACTCTGAAAGCCAGTCATTGCAATCTTAAACCTCCTGGGCAGATATAGAAGAAATCAGTATAGCGCCTGGAGAGGAATTTGACTCGGATCATTCCCTAAACACGCCATATTTACTATATAGGTGATGATCCTCGTAAGTTCAAAATATGCTGTGGGCAGGTTTTTAAGTTATCTCCTGGCAGCAGGATCTCTTGGCGCTATCAGACGTAGCAAGGTGAAAAACGAAAGAAACGGGTATTACGTGAGAGTGTTTCAAAATTTAGGCGTTTTCTTTTCAAGACCGCGGGCATTGCTTCCGCTGGTCTTTATGCTCCAATGCGTTTGGGTCTCAGCAGCCTTTTCTTCAGCCACTCCCTGGGTCGAGACAGACTACTCCCGTGTACGTTTGATTTCTGCTCAGGAAACGCTGGGGGAACAGGGCAGCTTGATGATGGGCCTTGAGTTCAAACTGGAAGAGGGGTGGAAAACTTATTGGCGCACACCGGGAGACGCGGGTTATCCGGTTTCTCTTGGCCTTGAAGGAAGCGATAACCTGTCAGAATCAGAGTTTTTCTGGCCTGTACCTCATCGGTTCACTCTTTTTGGTCTGGAGACTTTTGGCTATAGCGAATCTGTTATATTTCCTTTTGAGGTCAAGGCAGCTGATCCCGAGCGAGACCTTCTGCTGAAGGGGCAGGTAAGTTATCTCTTGTGCAAGGAAATCTGTATCCCCTTTGATGCTGAAATTTCTATAGGGATACCTGCTGGAGACGCTTTCCCGTCGCTTGAAACTTCCTTGATCGATGCTGCAGTTGGGCTGGTGCCGGGCAAAGGGGCAGAAGCAGGGCTGGCTGTTGATCAGGTTTTTCTGCAGGGATCGAAAAATTCGCTTGAGTTACGAGCAGTTGTCTCTTCGACCAAAGAAGGATTTGTTGCGCCGGATCTTGTTGTTGAAGGCCCCCCTGAGTTTTCCTTTTCGAAGCCTGAAGTGGTGGTTGGCGATGATGGCACAACGGCTGTTCTGACCCTTGCTGTTGCGGTTGATCCACAAAGTGAAACCGTGGTGGAGGGGAAGCAGCTTCGCCTGTTGCTGATGGATGGTGCCCGAGGACTCGAGGTTGAAAATATAGCGCGGTTTGATCCTGCTGCTGTTGCAGATACATCTTTTTACGAATTTTCTGTGATCTTGGCTGTTGCCTTGCTGGGAGGCTTTATTCTGAACCTGATGCCCTGCGTTCTTCCCGTTCTGTCGCTCAAGATGCTTTCGGTTGTGAAGCACGGGGGACGTGAAGGATCTGCTTTGCGCCGCAGTTTCCTGATGACCAGCGCGGGCATTGTCAGCTCTTTTCTACTGCTTGCCAGCCTGGCAATCGGGGTAAAGGCCCTCGGCGTTTCGGTCGGTTGGGGGATACAGTTTCAGCAACCGCTGTTCCTGATTATCATGGCAGTTGTTGTTACACTCTTTGCGGCCAATCTTTTTGGCTGGTTCGAAGTCCTGGCACCTTCTGCCCTGAATGACAGGGCGGTAGCGGCATCGGGTTCTCCCAGCCTTAGGGGGGATTTTTTTACCGGAGTGTTCGCAACCCTTCTGGCCACGCCTTGTTCTGCACCTTTTCTCGGGACGGCCGTCGGCTTTGCTCTGGCAAGGGGGAGTTTCGAGATCCTGGTGATCTTTACCTTTCTTGGTCTGGGGATGGCTATCCCCTATCTTCTTGTCGCCTTAAAACCCGGCTTTGCAACCCTGCTGCCAAGACCAGGGGCCTGGATGGTTCGCCTGAAGGTCTTTCTGGGACTTCTGTTGCTTGGAACCGGGGGCTGGTTACTTGCCGTACTGCAGGTCCAGATCGGTACTCTTGCTGCCCTGCTTGTTGCTGGCCTGCTACTGGCAGGTCTCTGCGTGATGGCATTCCAGTCTCAGCGACTGCTTCGCAGAGGAATGGTGATGACTGTTCTGGGGGTTATGGCCCTTGTGGTGCCAATGGGTTTTGCAGAGGTACCAAAGGCCGAAATCAAAGATGATCTTTGGCAAAATTTTGATGTTAAAAGTATTCCGCAAATTGTGGCTGATGGCCGTATTGTTTTTGTTGATGTGACAGCAGACTGGTGCCTGACCTGTCAGGTTAACAAGAAGCTGGTGCTGGAGCGGGAAGAAATACGCGATTTTCTTGCCACCGAGCAGGTGGTGCCGATGTTGGCTGACTGGACTCTGCCAAGCGAAGAGATTACGGCTTATCTGAAAAGTTATGGTCGCTACGGTATCCCCTTTAATATTGTTTACGGCCCGGGGGCGCCTGATGGAATAGTTCTGTCTGAACTTTTGACCATGGAAGAAACACTTGAAGCTTTTAAAAAGGCATCTGCTCGGCAAGAATGATCAAGAGTAACATTACAACATGGCCCAAAGCAGGGCTCAAAACGGGGAAATAAAATGACAATTACTGTTGGAGCGAAGGTCCCTTCGGCGACCATCTGGAATAAAGATGCCGAGGGAATGAACAAGATTGATTTTGCAGAGTTCTGCGCTGGTAAAACGGTTGCTCTTTTTGCCGTTCCAGGCGCATTTACGCCGACGTGCCAGGACAACCATTTCCCGAGCTTTAAAAAGAATGTTCAGTCTTTTAAAGACAAAGGCGTTGATACCATTGCCTGTCTTTCCGTGAATGATGCCTTTGTCATGCGTGCCTGGGGCCAGAAGCTTGATGCCGAGGGCGAGATCCTGATGCTGGCTGACGGCAATGGTGATCTGGCAAAAGCACTGGGGCTCACACTGGATGGCACTGGTTTTGGACTGGGTTTGCGTTCTGCCCGTTTTTCCATGCTGATCAAGGACGGCACTGTAACCGCCCTGAATGTTGATGAAGCAGGCGGCTTCGAAGTTTCTGATGGAGATACCTTGTTAAAGGCATTGTAATCCAGAGATAACAAGGGGAGGGAGGGTTCTCTTTCCGGCCCGGATTTTTGTCCGGTCCTTTTGTTACGGGTACAGGTTTAAGGGCGGGCCGGAAGAGACGGCCCGCCAGCCACCGGGAGATTGCCAATTTCGCGGACAAGCTTCTGTACGATTGCCTGCCTGTAATCATCATAAGAATTTGCCTTGATAACAAAGCTGTTGAAACCGCCCGTGACCTGGCTTCGAAAATAGCTGTCAAGGGTCGGAATATCATTCACAATAGCCAGCCCATTGATTGTAATATTGTTTTTAACAGCAACATCCCGCAGATAGTGAACCGGAATGCCGTCGTTGTTCCTGCCATCCCCGGAAATATCAAGCGTGCGCCTGGAAGAGCGGAAGGGGCTGCTGTTGAAAATATGGATCGACTGAGCAATGACTGCCGAGAGAGATGTCGAGCCGATTGCCACGGAGCGCGGCAAGCGGGAGATCCGGGTGGCCACGGTTTCGAAGCTTCCCGGAGGTCCGATCAGAGTCCAGGGCAGTACCACTTCCTGATTGCTGCTGCTTGACCACTGAATAAGGGTGAGGGCGATCTGTTGGTGATGGCCGAGCTGAACCGCTTCTTTTATTTCCCGCGAGTTCAGGGCATGAGCAATTCCCTGCATCTGCTGAATATATTCGTACTGGTCGACGCTATAGGAGCAATCGATGGCAAGGATAAGCTGGAGATCTACTTCTGGAGGGAGAGCAAGGTTCGTTTGTGCCTGGGCTGAAGTGCTCATCAAGCTGAAGAAAAGCAGCAAGTACTGCCGGGTAGCCCGGAGGGAGAACGTGAAGTGAACCATAGGTGCTCCAGTATTATCCCCGTCTTCAGGTGGGGCAGGCGTTTGGATTGTAGCCGATTTTACTGAAAAGGATAAACTGCTCTGATCCCCGTCCGAGTCTCCTGGTTTGCCATGAGCATAAAGAGCAGGATAAAAAATACCGGTTCTCGAATGATTATCTTTTCCAACGGTTTGTTTTTAATGGTGGAATGGTGCTTGGCACAATTTAGCTAAAATTTTATTAAAATTAGCCACTATTTGGAATCGTAACTCGTTGATTTTTTTCGGAATCAGGCAGAGAATATAAGGTGAGTACTGGTGCATTGCGCAGGTATGCGTGTAACATTCTCTAAGTATGGAGACGGTCAAATGCCTACCGTTAATGGCTCGTCGTATAACGCGACTACGCTTAAGAATTCACTTATACAGCAGAATAACGTCAGCAAGCTGGCAAGCGGCTCGAACTTTCCAAAGGCATCCGATGCGGCTGCTTCTCTGGCGATTTCAGCCGTGCTTCAGGCTGATACTGTTGTTCTGAACCAGAATGCAGCGACTGCTGCACAAGGGGCAAGTATTGGCCAGATTGCCGATGGTGGCCTCGCCCGGATCTCAGATGGCCTTGTTCGCCTGAAAGAACTTGCGGGTCAGGCCCTGGGAGCCTCGCAGGATCCAAACAGCCTTAATGCGATCAATACCGAGTTTGTGCAGATAAGAGACGAAATTTCGGCCATTGCCGGACAAACTTCGTTTAATGGACAAAGTTTGCTAAATAACACTGGTAGCCAGAGCTTTCTGATCGGTACAGATGTCGGTGACACGATCAATCTGGATAATGTTGATGCCACGGGCGCAGCGCTTGGGATTTCAGGTTTAACTGTCGATACAGTTGGAAATGCATCGACGGCTCTGGCCAGCATTGATAATGCAATCAACGTTGTCAGTGGCTATCGTGCGGGCGTTGGTGCTGCTGTATCCCGGTTTGAAGTGGCGGGCGAAAATATTGCCAGTCAGGTCGAGAACGTCAAAGCGGCCAATTCAGCCTTGGCTGATTCAGATATCGCTGCCCAGGTGACAAGCCTGGTAACCTCGAAAGTTCTGAATGAAGTCGGCTTGTCTGCCCGGGCGCAGGCGAATAACAATCCTCAAGCTCTGCTGAGGCTTCTGGAAAGATAGTTTATCCAGATAATGGAACACTGTCGGGCATGGTCACCTATTTATAGGAAGCCATGCCTTGGCGTGCGAGTTCGTCAGCGCGTTCATTTTCGGGATGTCCTGCGTGTCCCTTGACCCATCGCCATTCTACGTCATGAGGTTTCAGTGCAGTCTCCAGACGTTGCCAGAGCTCTGCATTCTTGACCGGTTTTTTGCTGGCCGTCTTCCAGCCGTTCCGCCGCCAGTTATGAATCCACTTGGTAATGCCGTCTTTTACATAGACGCTGTCCGTTGTCAGGATGACGTAGGTCGGTTTTTTCAGGGCTTCCAGAGCAAAGATGGCTCCCTGAAGCTCCATGCGGTTGTTGGTTGTTTCCGCTTCACCCCCGCAAAGCTCTTTCTCTGTTTCCTTGTAACGCAACAGGGCACCCCAGCCTCCGGGGCCTGGGTTACCAGAACAGGCGCCATCCGTGAAGATCTCAACCGGTGTTTTACTGCTCATAAGACAATACCGTAATCGCGGACTGATTTGACGGATTGGTGGAACCGCAGCTTGTTGAGGTATTCGAGGGGATCTTTGGGTTTGACGAAAGCTCCTGCAGGATGATTGATCCAGTCATAAAGGCGGGTCAGCAGAAAACGGAAGGCTGCGCCGCGGGCCAGTATGGGTAGGGCTTCCAGTTCTTCACGAGTCAGCGGCCTGGTTTCCTGATAGGCCCGGGTCATAAGCTGGGCCTTGGTGACGTTGAAGCTGTTGTCCGGTTCGAAACACCAGGCGTTAAGACAGATGGCAATCTCGTAGGCGAGCAGGTCGTTACAGGCGAAATAAAAATCAATGACGCCGGAGAGATTCTCGTGAATAAAAAAGACATTGTCCTGGAACATATCCGCATGGATAACCCCTTTGGGCAGGCTGTCCGGCCAGTTGGATGACAGAAACGCGAGTTCCTGTTCCAGTTCTCTGGTGAGGCCTGGTTTTACCTGATCTCCTTTGCTCTCGCAGGATTCCAGTAACTGCTGCCAGCCTGAAACCGAGAGGGAGTTCGGCCTTTCAAGGGTGAAATCTGCCCCGGCGAGATGCATTTCAGCCATGGTCTTGCCCAGAGCGCGACAATGGAACGGCTGTATCCGGCGAGGCCACATGCCATCGAGAAAAGCCGTGATAGCTGCCGGGCGTCCGCAAAGCGTCCGCAGGTAATCCCCGTCCTTGCCCGCGATTGGTATGGGACAGGAAATACCCTTGGCGGCGAGGTGCTGCATAAAGCCGAGGAAAAAAGGTAGATCCTCTTTTTTTACCCGCTTCTCATAGAGGGTGAGAATATAGTTCCCGACTGTGGTGTGCAGAATATAGTTGGAGTTTTCTACCCCCTCGGCAATTCCCTTGAGAGAAAGCACTTCTCCGATATCGTATTCGGTAAGAAAGGATTCGACTTCGTCGTCGGGAACTTCGGTGTAAACGGCCATGGGATCTCAGTGAATTTCTTTGTTGGCTGTCGTGTCAGACAGGGTTTTGGGGACTTTGAAAACAACGTCTTCGTCCCGAATGTTAACCTCCTCAATGCGCACATCAAAGTGCTCCCGAAAAGCATCAATAACTTCTTCGACCAGAATCTCCGGGGCAGAAGCGCCAGCGGTAATGCCAAGAGTTTTGATGCCTGCCAACCGGTCCCACTGGATGTCGGTGGCGCGTTGTACCAGTGCAGCCTTTTCACAGCCCTGTTTGAAGGCGACCTCGACCAGGCGTTTGGAGTTTGACGAGTTGGGCGCGCCGATAACCAGAAGCGCATCACACTTTGCAGAAATTGCCTTTACCGCTTCTTGCCGGTTGGTCGTGGCGTAGCAAATATCTTCCTGTTTCGGTCCCATCATGTTGGGGAAGCGTCGCAGCAGAATCTTGATAATTGAAGCAGTGTCATCGACAGAAAGAGTCGTCTGGGTTACATAGGCGAGATTCTCGGGATCTGGTACAAGCAGGTCTTCAGCGTCCTGTTCGGTTTCGACGAGGACGATTGAGCTATCGTTTAGTTGTCCCATCGTTCCAATGACTTCGGGATGTCCAGCGTGACCGATCAAGATCACTTGCCGCCCGTCTTTTTCATGCCGCTCGGCTTCGCGGTGTACCTTACTAACCAAGGGGCAGGTCGCATCGAAATAGAGCAGATTTCTGGCCTTGGCAGCCTCAGGGACGGATTTGGGAACACCATGGGCCGAGAAAATAACTGGAACGCCTTCGGGGACTTCATCCAGTTCCTGTACAAAAATAGCTCCTTTTTGTTCCAGACTCTCCACGACAAAGCGGTTGTGAACGATCTCATGGCGTACGTAAACCGGAGCGCCATGTTTTACGAGCGCGCGTTCGACGATTTCGATCGCACGGTCCACGCCGGCACAGAAACCTCTGGGGCTTGCAAGCAAAATTGTCAAAGCGGGTTTGGTCATAAGGTCTGGTCCGTATATTTTTACAGAGGATAGCCTAACTGGAATCTGGGGCAAACCTAATACAGAGGGACTGTCGAGAAAAGCCTTAAAGGTGCTGCAAAATTCGGAATAGACAGGCAAGGGCCGCGATGAGACTTTGCAACCACTTGATTAGACGTTAAAGTTGCCGCGAGCTACTGACATGGTTCCGAATATCATCTTTTATGGGTGTCAGCCCGGTGTTTGAATATGGGAAAAATTGTTTCATGGGTCGCGTTTTGAATTGGTCAGCGGTATGTTGTTTCTCTTTGCCGTCCCAGGTTTCTTTTGCCCTGCTTGTGCTGGCTGGTGTTCTGGTCACGGGCTGTGGATTGATTGAACCGGAAAAGGCGCCCCCGGCCTGTCCTGAACTGATCGTTCTCAAGGAAGCCAAAGAAATGACCCGTTTCGAAGGAAATGGTCGTGACCTTACCGATGTAAGCTTTGAGGCTGACATTAACAATTTTGTCTCTGGTTGTATCCTGGACGAGGAAACGAATAATCTGGAAAACCAGGTTGTCGTCAGATTCGAGCTGACCCAGGGCCCTGCGAGCAAGGGTGTCGCCGAGTTCCGTTATTTTGTTGCTGTGGCGACCCTGGACAGAAAAATCCTGACCCGCGAATCCTTTGGCCTGAGTACACCTTTTGAAGGAAACCAGACTTCGCTTGCCGTTGTAGACAATATCTTCCCGACCATACCTCTGCGGGATGGCAAAACGGGGGAGGATTATATCATCTTCGTCGGTTTTGAACTGTCGCGCAGTGAGCTCTATTACAACAGAACTAAGCTCTGACATGCAAATCTTGAGGGTTCTACAAGCGGACAGATAGCCCTCTCTACTGCTGTGTTGCGATAGAATCGAATAGTTTCCTATCATAAACTTTTGGGTGGGTGCGAGAGCTAACTCCCTGTCTTTACAACGGGCTTGTCGCGATCATCCTGTTTCTTGTCGTATGTGGTTGACTTTTGCCGGGAAGAGGGTAAACCTCTATACAAGCTGTTGTAGCGATACAACAGGCAACGCTGCCGTATGATCTCTCGCGGGAGAGACTGTCGCTGGGTTTCTTAAGGGAAACACAGTAGATGGCGCCGAAGGAGCAACCGCCCCGGAAACTCTCAGGCAAAAGGACCGCATGGGGTAGGCAACTCTGGAAAGCTTTGAAATAAATCACAAAGCACCGACGGAGTAAGCAGGAATATCGGATCTTTCCGGTTTTCTGTGAATCTCTCAGGTCCGCAGACAGAGGGGGACGCAAGAGCCAGTGGGCTATTGTGTTCTATACCTTTTTGTTCTGGAGCCAGTGAATGTCGGATGCCCTCAAGAAAACACCTCTCTATGATTTGCACGTAGAACTGGGCGCCAAGATGGTTCCTTTCGCAGGCTACTCCATGCCTGTGCAATATCCTGCCGGGATCATGACCGAGCACAAACACACGCGTGCTGCTGCGGCAATTTTCGATGTTTCGCATATGGGGATTGTTCGCCTGATGGGCGAGAACGCGATCCCTGCATTGGAAAGTCTCTTGCCGGCAGACCTTGAAAACCTTGCTGATAATTCCATCCGCTACAGTTTTTTCACCAATGAGTCCGGCGGAATTCTTGATGATCTGATGATTACCAAAATTCCCGGCGGGCTAAGCCTCGTGATCAATGCTGCCTGTAAAGACGCTGACGTGGCGCATATTAAAGCCAAGATTGGCGACCAGGTTGAGGTCGAAGTTGAGTATGACAACGCGCTTATCGCTCTTCAGGGGCCAAAGGCAGCTGAAGTCCTTGCCCGTTTTGCTCCGGCTTGTCTCGACATGAAATTTATGACTTTCCAGCAACTTGAGATCGACGGTGTCAGCTGTCAGGTAAGCCGGTCCGGCTATACCGGGGAAGATGGCTATGAAATTGCTATTCCTGCAGCCAAGGCCGAACAGCTGGTGCGTCGTCTGCTGGAAGAAAGTGAAGTGGAAGTTACCGGATTGGGGGCACGTGATTCTCTGCGTATGGAAGCCGGATTGTGCCTCTATGGTAATGATATCGATACGACAACCACCCCGATTGAAGCCGGGCTGCTCTGGGCAATCCAGAAGCGTCGTCGCAATGAAGGTGGATTCCCGGGAGCTGATGTTATTCTGAAGCAGATTGCCGATGGTGCACCTCGCCGTCTTGTCGGCATTCTCCCCGAGGGTCGCGCACCTTTGCGTCCGGGTGTCGAGATCGCCAATGAGCAGGGCGAAGTTGTTGGCAGTGTCACCAGTGGTGGTTTTGGTCCAAGTGTTGGCGGCCCCATTGCGATTGCCTATGTAGCGACAGCAAGCAAGGAACCGGGAACAGTCTTGAATGCACTGGTGCGTGGCAAGGAACTTCCCTGCAAAGTTGTCAAAATGCCGTTTGAGCAAAAAAGTTACTACCGGGGATAACCCCCGCAATACAGGGCAACGTCCCAATAATGACCCCTAGAAAAAGAACGTGATTAAAGGATCAGGATTATGAGCGAACTGAAATTCAGCGAAGAGCACGAGTGGATTCTTGTCGAAGGTGATATCGGAACCGTCGGAATTACCGAATTCGCACAGGAACAGCTGGGTGATGTGGTGTTCGTGGAAGTTCCCGAAGAAGGCAAGGAACTGGAAAAAGGCGGTGAAGCAGCCGTAGTTGAATCGGTTAAAGCAGCCAGTGAAGTCTATGCCATCTGTGATGGTGAAGTGACAGAAGGTAACGAAGCATTGGCTGATGAGCCAAGCCTTGTGAACTCTGACCCAATGGGCAAAGGCTGGTTCTACAAAGCCAAGATTTCTGATCCGTCCCAGCTCGACGATCTGATGGATGCAGCTGCGTACAAGGCCTTTGTCGAAGGCCTCTAATCCGCTCAGCCTTGTTTTTGCGTTAAATGTTCCAGCCCCATAAACCGGGCTGGAACGGTCATCATCTGATGAGGAAACTCCATGTCTGATACAAAATTGTCTCTCCAGGACCTTGAGCAAAAAACAGACTTCATTCGCCGCCACATCGGCCCGCGAGAAGCTGAAATGACAGAAATGCTGTCTCTGCTCGGTCTTGAATCCCTGGATGATCTGTCCGAAAAAACAGTTCCAAAATCCATTCGTGAGACTGATCCGCTAGCTCTGGCCGAAAGCCGGACCGAGAGCGATGTTCTGGCTTATGCGCGCTCGGTCGCAAAAAAGAACAAGGTTTTCAAATCTTATATCGGCATGGGGTATTACGGCACCAAGGTGCCGAGTGTGATCCTGCGTAACGTTCTGGAAAACCCGGGCTGGTATACGGCCTATACTCCCTATCAGGCAGAGATTTCCCAGGGGCGTCTGGAGGCAATCCTCAACTATCAGACAATGATTTCTGATTTGAGCGGTATGGAGATGGCGAATTCTTCCATGCTTGATGAGGGAACTGCCGCAGCCGAGGCGATGACATTCTGTCGCCGGGTTGCCAAGAGCAAGGCAGAAGTCTTTTTTGTCGATCAGGATCTCCTGCCACAAAGCATTGATGTGATCAAAACCCGGGCTGAGGCTCTGGATTATGAAATCCAGATTGGCGATCCTCGCAAGGATCTTGACCCGTCAAAGGTTTATGGGGCGCTGTTCCAGTACCCCGGTACTTCCGGTCGCATCGATGATTACAGTGATCTGATTGCTGCAGTTCAGGAGCATAAAGGCCTTGCAGGTCTGGCTGCTGATATTCTGGCTCTGACACTGCTGAAAAGCCCAGGTGAACTCGGTGCTGACTTTGCGCTCGGATCTGCCCAGAGGTTTGGTGTTCCCATGGGTTTCGGCGGTCCACACGCGGGTTATTTCGCAACAAAGGATGCTTACAAGCGCTCTATTCCGGCCAGACTGGTCGGCATGTCGGTTGATGCACATGGAGCGCCTGCCCTGCGCATGGCTTTGCAGACACGTGAGCAGCATATCCGCCGCGAAAAAGCCAACAGCAACATCTGTACCGCGCAGGCGCTATTGGCCAACATGGCCGGATTCTATGCAACCTATCACGGACCAAAGGGGCTGAAGCTGATTGCCCGCCGTGTTGCTCGTCTGGCATCAATTCTGGCCGCTGGTCTGAAAGCGGGTGGTGTTGAGGTTGTTCATGAGGCTTTCTTTGATACGCTGACGGTCAAGGTCCCGGGCAAGGCCAAGGACATTGCGGCCAAAGCGCGTAAAGAAGAGATGAACCTGCGTCTGGTTGATGGGGATACGCTGGGGATTTCTCTGGATGAAACAACCCTGCGCGAAGACATCGCAACGCTTTGGTCTGTTTTTGGCGTGGCTGGACAGTCGGTCGAGAAACTGGATCAGTCTGTTGACAGCAATCTGCCAGCAGGGCTTGCCCGTCAAACCAGCTTCCTGACCCATCCGGTGTTCAACAGCTATCACTCCGAAACAGAGATGATGCGATATCTGCGCAAGCTTTCTGACAAGGATATCGGCCTGGATCGTGCGATGATTCCTCTGGGCTCCTGTACCATGAAACTCAACGCCGCTACCGAGATGATCCCGGTGACCTGGCCAGAGTTTTCAAATATCCACCCCTTTGTTCCGCTGGACCAGGCCGAAGGTTACATCGAGCTGATCAAGGATCTCGAAGCCATGCTGGTCGAGATCACGGGGTATGATGCGATTTCCCTGCAGCCAAATTCGGGTTCCCAGGGCGAATATGCGGGGCTTCTCGCCATCCGCAAGTATCATGAAAGCCGTGGAGATATGGAGCGCGACATCTGTCTGATTCCTGCGTCTGCCCATGGAACGAACCCTGCCTCTGCTGCTTTGGCTGGCATGAAGGTTGTCGTGGTTAACTGTGACGAAGAAGGCTATGTCGATAACGAGGATCTTCGCCTTAAAGCCGAAAAGCACAAAGACAACCTTGCCGCGGTGATGATTACCTATCCCTCGACACATGGTGTGTTCGAGGAAGAGGTTCGCACAACCTGCAAAATTGTTCACGACTTCGGTGGTCAGGTCTATATTGACGGCGCGAATATGAATGCGATGGTCGGCCTGGCAAAGCCGGGCAAGTTTGGCGGGGATGTCTCGCATCTTAACCTGCACAAGACCTTCTGCATTCCCCATGGCGGTGGCGGACCAGGTGTTGGTCCAATCGGTGTTGGTAAGCATCTGGCTCCTTTCCTGCCCAACCATTCTGTAGTTGCAGAGGCTGGCCCGGCGACGGGGCAGGGGGCGATTACTTCGGCGCCCTGGGGTTCTGCCAGTATTCTTCCGATCACATGGGTCTATTTGAAGCTGATGGGAGCGGCAGGGCTGCGCAAAGCAACCCAGGCGGCAATCCTTAATGCCAACTATCTGGCGAAACGGCTGTCTGATCACTATCCGATCCTCTATGCCTCGCGTAACGGCATGGTGGCACACGAATGTATTGTTGATGTCCGTCCGCTAAAAGAGACTGCAGGAATTACGGTAGATGATATTGCCAAACGTCTGATTGACTATGGTTTCCACGCGCCAACCATGTCGTTCCCGGTTGCTGGTACCCTGATGATCGAGCCGACGGAATCCGAGTCCAAATACGAGGTGGATCGTCTGGCTGATGCTCTGATTTCCATTCGTAAGGAAATTGCGCGTGTCGAGCGGGGCGAACTGCCCGGGGATGACAACATGCTGTGTAATGCACCGCACACTGCAGCCTCGCTTTTGGCCGAGGAGTGGAAACACCCCTATAGCCGTGATGAAGCTGCCTATCCGGTGGAAAACCTGCGGGATGGAAAATATTGGGCACCAGTCGGACGGGTTGATAACGTCTATGGTGACCGGAATCTTGTTTGCTCTTGCCCTTCGATCGAGAGCTATCGGGATGCGGCTGAGTAAGCCGCTGAAACGGAGAGATCAGATGGGACCAAAAGCTGGGAGTTCCATATGTCTGATCCCTCCGTCCTCATAGGGTGTGTATGTCGGGCAAGGGACGGTTCGACACACTTGGAACGGGGCCGCACCCTGTTCCCGCCCATTGCTGGGACTGGAGTCCGCGTTACAAGCGCGGACTCCTTTTTTTATTTTATTGGCATCAAGAAGTCTATTGCTGATCTTCGGCACAAGAGTAGGATGTCGCAAACTTCCCTGATCGTGCCGTAAAGTGTTAACCAGATCATGTTAATCTGGCCTTGCTTAACTTCAGGGGAATATTGTTTTTCGCCCTGGACTGCGTTGGAGTGACTTATGTGCCGTTGGCTTGCCTACTCCGGAGAAGAAATTTTTCTGGAAGATTTACTGTTTAAACCTGAACACTCTCTTGTTGAGCAGTCGCAGCATGCAACAGAGGCCAAGGTGGCAACCAACGGCGACGGATTTGGGGTCGGTTGGTACGGGCAACAGGAGGTCCCGGGTCTTTACCGGGAAATCATGCCGGCCTGGAACGACTGTAACCTGAGACATCTGGCAAGACAGATCAAATCATCCCATTTTTTTGCCCATGTCCGGGCTTCAACTGGAACCGCGACATCGCGGGCGAACTGCCACCCCTTTGCCTATGGTAACTGGATGGGAATGCATAATGGCCAGGTTGGGGGCTATGAACAGCTGAGGCGTCCTCTGGAAGCCTTTATATCTGATTGTCATTACCTCAACAGAATGGGAACAACCGACAGTGAGGCGCTGTTTTATATGCTCTTCTGTCTCGGGCTTGAGGAAAACCCCGTTCAGGCGATCTGCCGGATGGTTTCTACCGTCGAAACCCTTCAGAAAGAAAAAGAGATAACGGCCCCCTTCCGCTGTACCATGGCCATTACCGACGGCAAGAGGCTTTTTAGCCTCAGGCATGCGAGTGACAACTATGCGCCCTCATTGTACTGGCAAAAACAGGAAGGGCGTCTGGTGGTGGTTTCTGAGCCTTTGAGCGTTGACCGGACAGGCTGGAACAAGGTGCCTGAATCTCATGTTCTGATATCAGAGGGTTCTGAAGTGCTGGATATTGTCTCAATCCAGTGACGTCCTTGCCTCAGGCAGGGAAATGTCTGACATGGGCCTCAGCAAGGAAGTATCTATCTATCCAGGTCAGGTAGGGCTTTGTTCTTTCTTTGAGGACCTTAAAAACAAAAAACCGGCTCAGAAGAAGCCGGTTTTTTGTTTTTGTTCTGAAGTAACAGGATCAGTGAAACTTGCCATCCAGGGCGCTGATGGAATCATCAAGAAGCGCCTTGGCTTTGGGTTTTGTGATACTGCTGCTCAGAATAGCTTTCGTCGCAGAAATCGCAACATCAACAGCCTGGTTACGGACTTCATTCAGGGCAGCAGCTTCTGCCTGATTGATTTTATCCATGGCCTGCTGTTCACGGCGTTTCAGGGATGCTTCTAGTTCCTTGGCAGATTCTTCGCCGACACGGATAGCTTCTGCCTTCGCATGTTCAACAATTTCCTCTGCTTCTTTCAAAGCATCGCGCTGCTTGCGCTTGTATTCTGCCAGTGTCTTCTGGGCTTCTTCGCGAAGGTTCTGGGCTTCTTCAAGAGTCTTGCGGATGGCTTCGCCACGTGCATCAAGGCTGGCGAGGATACCTTTGCCGCCTTTAGCGATAACAAGAAACACAAAGATGAAGAAAGAAACACCGACCCAGAAACCGGGATTGTGTAAGAATTCCATGATTAGCCTCTGCCTCCCAGTGCTTCGTCAACAGCTTTGCTGACTTTGGACTCGGTTACATCGGCCCCAAGGAGTTTCCCGGCTGCAGCACTGGCAACTTCTGTGGCCACATCTTTGATATGGCTCAGGGCTTCAGTGCGAGCAGCAGAGATTTTGTCTTCGGCAATCTGAACCTTCTCTTTGAGCTGGGCATCAAACTCAGCCTGGCGCTTGGCACCGGTGGCTGCGATCTTGTCCGCAGATTCTTTGAGAGCGGCAAGAGCAGAGGTTCGTGCATCGGCAATGGCTTTCTGATAGTCGGCGAGGACTTCTTCAGCTTCTTGCTTCAGGCGTTCTGCTTTTTCCAGATCACCGGAAACTCTGTTTTCACGCTCTTCCAGAATGGAGGCCAGTCTCGGCAATGCGAGCTTGGACAACAGAAAGTAAAGCACGCCGAAGGTAATAATCAGCCAGAAAATCTGGCTTACCCACGTGGAAGGATCAAATTGTGGCATCGTGCTACGCGCCCTGTTCAGTTAACAAAGTCGGTCCAGATAAAAGTCTGATAGGCCGACACACTCAGATATCCCGGTTAGGGGTCCTGGCGATATCGGCCTAGAGAACTGTTCCGATTAGGCTACGAACAGAAGGATCAGAGCAACCAGCAGGGAGAACAGTGCGATAGCTTCGGTAACAGCAAAGCCAATCCAGATGTTCGCGCCGATTTCGTCTTTAGACGCCGGGTTGCGAGCGATTGCCTGGAAATAACTTGCCCAGACATTACCAACACCAACACCTGCACCAATCATTCCGAGAGTAGCCAGACCGGCACCAATCAATTTTGCGGCTTCAGCTTCCATATTTCCAGCTCCTTTAACGCTGAACGTTAGATATATAACGTTAGATAGATAAGTAAGTTACGAGTACCTGAAAAGACCTAGTGCAGATGGATCGCATCGTGCAGATAGATACAAGTCAGGATGGTGAAAACATATGCTTGTAGTGCTCCGACCAAGAGTTCCAGAGCTTGAATGCTAACCAGAACAGGCAGAACAAAAACACCAAACAGACCAAGCATGACCACAAAGCCGCCAAGAACTTTTAACAGTACGTGGCCGACGACCATATTGGCAAAGAGACGAACAGACAGGCTGATCGGTCTTGAAAGATAGGAAACCAGTTCGATCGGAATCAGGATCACAGCTGTCCAGAGCGGTGCTCCATGCGGGAAAAACAGGCGCAGGAAGCCTGCACCGTGCCGGACAAAACCGATAACAGTAACCGCAAGGAAGATGACAATTGCCATGGCAAAGGTCACTGCGATGTGACTGGTGAAGGTAAAGGTCCCGGGGATCAGGCCGATAATATTTCCGAAAAGGATGAACATGAAAAGTGTAAAGACAAACGGGAAGTACTGACGACCCGCTGAACCCACATTGTCACGTAGTAGATTGGCTACCATTTCATAGCTCATCTCTGCCATGCTCTGCCACCGGCCTGGTACAAGTGCCCGCCCGCGGGTGGAATATACCAAGAATACGGTGATCAGAGCAGCTGACAACACCATGAACAGGGCCGAATTGGTAAAGGAGATATCGTAACTACCCAACTTCAAAGCAACGATCGGATTTACCTCGAACTGCTGCATTGGGCCGTGTGAACCACCTGATGCCACGAGACTTCCCCTCTATTCTATTTCACTCTGCGTCATCTTCGCGGGTGTCGCGAAAACGCTTCTTGTTCTCTAACTGTTTAGCGACCCTGATCACATTGATAAAGGCCGCCCCGATACCAAGGAAGAAGAAAATAATCATCAACCAAGGTTTAGTCCCCAACCACAGATCGAGATAATAACCTATCCCGAAGCCCATGATCAGGGCTGCAACTATTTCGACAGCGATGCGAAATCCGACCGCCATCCCGCTTGCCATCTCAGCCTGGTTTCTGGATGCAGGCTTATTAACCTTTTCCTGACGCTCGCGAGCCGCGCGCAGTCTTTTATCCAGATCCGTCAACGACGAATTATCTTCAGGTTCCGGCATATTTTTAGCCCCCTGATGGCTACCAAAATGGCTGAGGCAGCAGCTATTAAACGCGGGCGCAACATACGTGTTGCCCGGTTGTTGTGTCAAGAACGAATCAGTCATGTTTCCGCCCTATTTCGCCGATGTCTGGCGATGGTTTTCTGGGGGAGCTGTTACAGAGCGTGTCGGTATTGGGATATTTAGCGTGATAACAATATGAAATGTAATAAAAATACTGAGAAAACAGGCCTTAAACAGAGCCGTTGAAACCACAATTTTGCAGTGAGTTTACTCTTCTATTAAAGCATCAGCTGCTTCAAGGTTAACGGAGACAAGTTGACTGACGCCGCGTTCACTCATGGTTACGCCATACAATCGATGGACCCGCGCCATGGTCATACGGTGGTGAGAAATAATCAGAAACCTGGTTGAAGTACTGTGCACGAGTTCTTCAACCAGTTTGCAAAAGCGGTCGACGTTGGCATCGTCAAGTGGCGCATCGACCTCATCAAGAACACAAATTGGGGCCGGATTGGTCAGGAAAACGGCAAAAAGCAGGGCGAGAGCGGTCAGGGCCTGTTCTCCACCTGACAGCAGGGACATTACCTGTAGCCGTTTGCCAGGAGGGCTGGCCATGATTTCCAGGCCTGCTTGCAGCGGGTCTTCGGCATCAACCAGGCTGAGATGAGCCTGCCCGCCCCCAAAAAGCCTGACAAAGAGATCCGAGAAATGAGCATTTACCCGGGCAAAGGCCTTGAGCAGACGGTCGCGGCCTTCCCTGTTCAGATTGGAGATGCCCTGGCGCAGTTTGCTGATTGCCTGTAACAGATCTTCCTTGTCCCCGAGCATGGCCTTGATCTGTGCTTCAAGTTCCTCAGCCTCTTTTTCGGCGCGGAGGTTTACCGGGCCCATATTGTCACGTTCGGCTGTCAGGCGATTATGTTTCCTGACGACCTCTTCACGAAGTGGAAGGTCATCGCCCAACTTTATATCGGCTATGGAAAGAGCTTTTTCCAGGGAACAGCCTAGACGCTCCCGGACCCGTTCAATCAGAATTGCCATAGCCTGTTTGGCCTGAGTCACTTCAGATTCAGCCCTGATCATGGATTCCCTTGCCTGAGAAAGATCCTGTTCGGATTCACGTAATTGTCGATCTGCTTCTGCCTGCTGAAGTTCTGCAGCCCGAAGGTTTTCTGCGGCGCTTTTGCGCTCTGTTTCTGCTGCGGCAATCAGCTTTGCCATTGCATCGTGCTGTTTTTGCAAAAGGGTTGGCTTTTCCTGCCAAACAGAAATTTCAGATTCAGTACGTTTTATCCTGTTGCTGATTTCTCCAAGGTACTGGTCTGATTCCCGGGTGCGCCTTAACCAGGAGTCCAGTTCACCCGCAATGGTGCTCAGGCGCTGCTTGCGGGCGTCTGCATCTCGTTTGTGTTGCTCAAGCTTGCCGCGATCGGACGAGAGTATCTGGCGGCTGCTTGATAAGTCGCCTCTTAACTTGGCAACCTTCTCTTTTTCGCTCTCGAGATCAGGAAGTTGCCGAAGCTCGCCGTTCAGAGATTCGTAATCCGTGGTTACGGTCTGTTTTTCCAACTGTAGCCGCTGCAGGTTTTCTTCTGCGGTTTCGAGCCGGGTCAGCAAGCGGGAATCTTTTTGCGTCAGTTCTATTTGTCTGTTGCGTTCATTGGTCAGGCTTGTGAAGGCGTTGTTTAACCGGTCCCGGGTTTCCTTTTCTTTCTGGGCGAGTGTTTCCCGCACTTCTTTTTCAGAAAGGTAGGCCGCTCGGGCTGTTGCACTGACCTCTTCTGTAATCTTCTGCTGTTTTTCGAGAGCGCGCAGACGATTTTTTTGGGCAAGGCGTATGGCAGTAGGAGAGGGGGCGTCTTCTCTGACGGTCAAACCATCCCAGCGCCACAAGGTTCCTTCCCGGGATACCAGTCGTTGTCCCGGAGCAAGTCGGGCATAGAGGGCATCCGTCACGGTTCTGGACTCAATGACACCAATCTGAGAGAGGCGGTTGTGCATCCGTTCAGGGCTGTCGACAAAATCGATGAGCGGAGTGACCCCTTCTGGCAGGTCCGGGAGATTTTGACGGCGTGGAATATTATGCCAATGGGCTACCGCATTTTCTTCCGAGCCGGCATTCAGATCTTCACCCAAGGCGGCACCAAGCGCTTTTTCATATCCGGGGGTTACGGAAAGTTCTTCCAGAATAGGATGGGTTATGGCGCCGGTTTCATCCCGGAGCATTTCTTTCAGGGCGTTAACCTCTGCCGTGACCTGCTGATGGTTGTTCCGGGCTGTTTGCATCTGTTCAAGAAGAAGCTCTTCCTGCTGCCGTGCCTTGAGCAGCTGTTTTTCCAGTTCCTCTGATGCGGTTTTGGCCTCTTGCAGCGAGGCTTCAGCTGTTTGTACTTTTGTTGTAGCTTCCTTCAACGTTGTGGCGCTGATTCGCTGGTCTTGCAGTTGTTTGTTCAGAGCTATCTGTTGATCAATCAGGCTTGCCTGGCGGGTTATCTGATTTTTAAGTTCAGAAAGACGCCGGGTCATGACCGTCGCGCGGGCTTCGTTTGCGGCGATCCGGTTCGTTATTTCGCTCAGGGCATGATCGGTTTCGGTGACTTTTTTTGTCCCGTCAGTGCAGAGTTGTTCGAGCTGTTGTCGCCTGTCATGTGCGGTCAGCTCGAGCCGGGTGATATCGACCTTTTCCTTGTTCAGGCGCTGTTCAGCTTCCTGGGCATCCTTGTGAATCCCCGCAGCGCGTTCGCGGTCTTTTGTCAGCTGCTGCAGGAGTTCTGTTGCCTGTGTCAGGGCAGAGGCAGCTTGCTGTTCTTCTCGTTGCAGGTTCTCCTGGTCCAGTAACAGGCGTTGCAGCTTGGTTGATAATGTTGTTTCAGCTTCGCGAAGGCTGGGTAATTTTGCCGTTACTTCCAGCTGGGCGGTTGATTTTTGGGCAACGACGGCGGTTTTTTCAGAAACGATTTTCTGGTTTGTGGCGAGGTTCTCTGTTGCTCTGTTCAGGAGGGCCTGGGCGTCCACTGATTCGTAGTGCAGCAGGATGGCTTCATGTTGGCGAATCAGTTCGGCGAGATTGCGGTAACGGCTGGCCTGACGGGCCTGTTTCTTAAGCCCCTGAAGCTGAGCTTCGAGTGTTGTGACGACGTCTTCAAGCCGTTCAAGATTGCTTTCGGCCGCCTTGAGGCGCAGCTCTGCTTCGTGTCTTCGTGAATGAAGACCGGTGATTCCCGCTGCTTCTTCGAGAAGGAGGCGGCGGTTGGCCGGGCGGGCATTGATGATTTCGCCTATCCGTCCCTGGCTGACCAGGGCGGTCGATTGTGAGCCGCTGGCCGCATCGGCAAAGAGCAGCTGGACGTCCCGTGCTCTCACATCCTTGCCGTTTACCTTGTAATTCGATCCGCTTCCCCGAGCGATTCGCCGTACCACCTCTATTTCCTGATACTCGTTAAAAGCCGCAGGCGCTGTCCGATCTTCATTGTTAAGGACCAGACAGACCTCGGCGAGATTACGGGGAGGGCGGTTTGATGAACCGGCAAAGATGACGTCGTCCATCTCGCTTCCCCGCATGCGCTTGGCAGAGGTTTCCCCCATGACCCAGCGCAGGGCTTCAACCAGATTGGATTTTCCACAGCCATTCGGGCCGACAATGCCGGTCATGCCGGATTCGATCAGCAGCTCTGTCTGATCAACAAAGGATTTGAACCCGCTAAGGCGTAGTTTGTTAAACTGAACCAAAGTGGCTGGGCTCCGGCTTGTGGATGGCGGTTCTCTCGACGAGGTTATCTCGATAGAGCGGGAAGATATCAGGCATGATCAAGTAAAAAGAGTAGCTTGCTCATGGGGAATCTGCAACGTGCGTTCTATTCCGCAGCCGGAAACCAGACACAGAGAATCAGACAAGAGAAAAGGCCCCTGATTGTCAGAGGCCTTTTAGGGGGGAGCGCATTTAGCTGAAATCAGCTGGCATCTTCCAGCAATTCATTCATAGCGTCATAGTCCCGGCCACCGGGGTACAGTTCCTCGTTCAGAATGAAACTTGGTGTTGAATTAACCCCCAGTCTCTTTCCTTCCTGAGCCTGGGTCACGACCCGTTTCTGGAGTTCTTCATCAGCAAGGCATTTTTCAAGCTGTTCTTTGCTGACACCGGCCAGTGAAGCAATCTTGGTCAACTCTCCCTTGGGGTCTCCGCCAAAAGCCCAGACCTGTTGCTGTTTGAACAGGAAATCAAGGAAGGTGAAATAGCGGTCGCCTTCAAAGCATTCAGCTGCGAGGGCGCCGATAAAGGCCACGCCATCCAGAGGCATGTGGCGGTAAACGAGTCTTGCTCGTCCGGTTTCGAGCCAGTTGGTCTTAATTTGTGGCAAGACGTCCTTGTGGAAGTTGGCGCAGTGCGAACAGGTGAGAGAGGCATACTCGATCAGAGTTACCGGTGCGTTCTTGTCCCCAAGAATGTGATCCTGTTCAGTTACCTCGCCCAAGGCATAGGCCGAAGAAAAGGGAGCAAGGCTCGCAGCCAGTGGCAAACCAGCTGCAAGAGTTGCTGCATTGCGGATGAAAAGCCGTCTGTTCATTGTCATTATAGTCCTGGATGTGCGTACAAAAGCTGATTCGAATTGTTCCTAACCTAGTCTAGGGGGAACTGTGGCGGCAATAGGGCGGATGACCAGATGAGTCATTTAGGTGTTTTTTGTTTGGCTTTGAGGGTTGTGGCAAGCTCTTCCAGGGCAGCGCGCAGGGACTCATTCTGGATATTTGAAAATTCCCGGGCAATGGATTGGCGTTCAGTGGGAGAAAGCTTGGGCAGTTGAGGTTTCTGCGGGGTCTTTTTCTGTGGCAGGGGAGCCTGCTGTAAGGACAGGCGAGCAACGGCCCGATAGCCAAAATGGCTGTTGATCCGTTCGATGATCTGGGGGGCCTGTTGCTGGATGGTCAGAGCAAAAGCAGGATCTGCCTTGAGCAAAAGAGTGCCGTCGTTCCGTATGCCTTGGGGAGGGTAGCTCAGTTTGACCGGAATGCACTGGGCGGAGAGTTCCTGGCCGACGATGTTTGTCCAGTCTTCCAGCAAACCTCCCTCGGCAAATCCGCGTTTGCCAATCATTTTACGGGTGAGGCGCGGCAAGGTGGCCGAAATCGGCGCCATTGTCTTGAAGCGCCGGGATGAGACCTCGAACTCAGTGGATTCTGTGGTTTTTGTTGCTTTTGACTTTGTCGAAGCTTTTGAAGCTGTGCGCGGTTTCCGTGGAGGAGGCATCGGTTCTTGTCTGTCTTTGCTTGTGTTTTGGTTCCGGTTGGGCTTTGGTCCAGAGGCTTTATTATCGCTCCTTAGTATTACAGGTCATTTTGTCCTGTATGACAGTATCATGCTGCAACCAAAAGAGTAACAGGATCTATTCGTCAGGGTGTAACGACAAGGTAATGCTGGAAACCAAACTTCCCACTTCAGAACACGCTGCTTCTCAGGACGCTGCTCTTGTGATCGCCCCCAGGTTACTGCCCTGGTACGACCGCCATGCCAGAGAATTGCCATGGCGCAAGGGGCCACAACATATGAAAGGGGACGGGGGGCGAAGAGAGCTTGCCGACCCTTATCACGTGTGGCTCAGCGAGATCATGCTGCAGCAAACAACCGTTGCAACGGTGAGAGCATATTTTCTCAAGTTTCTGGAGCTTTGGCCTGCTGTTGAAGATCTTGCTCAGGCGGAGCTGGATCAGGTTCTGACGGCCTGGGCCGGCTTGGGGTATTATGCCAGAGCGCGCAATCTGCACCGCTGTGCCAAAGTTGTTGCAGAGGAACTGAACGGTATTTTTCCCGATAACGAAGAGGCTTTGCTCAGGCTGCCCGGTGTGGGGCCCTATACGGCGGCGGCAATTGCCGCGATCGCCTTTGATCGTCCGGCTGCAGTGGTTGATGGAAATGTCGAACGAGTCATCGCCCGGTTTTATGCCCTGCGGGAGCCCCTGCCCGGTGTGAAGACCACAATCAGAGCTCTGACAGCAGAACAAACCCCGCAAGAACGGCCAGGGGACTATGCACAGGCTATGATGGATCTGGGGGCGACAATCTGCACCCCGCGCAATCCGGCCTGCGTTCTCTGTCCAATACAGAAGGGCTGCCAGGGTCTGGAACAGGGAATTGCCGCAGAACTGCCGGGAAAAGCTCCGAAAAAACTCAAGCCGACCCGCCGGGCTTTTGCCTATCTCTTCCGGGATGAGGCCGGGGCTGTGCTGTTGCGCCGCCGGGCGGAAAGCGGGCTGCTGGGTGGAATGGTTGAGGTGCCGAGCGGTAATTGGGAAGAGGCGCCTGAGCCGGAACGGGATTCCTTGATGGATACTCTCGGGCATTGGGAGCTGCTGGAAGGTCAGGTGAAGCATACCTTCACCCATTTTCATTTCGAGATTTCCCTGCTGCAAGCTTGTGTGGGCAAGGATGGGAAAGAACCGATTGCCAAGGCACTGGGTGGAAGCTGGTATAGGACAGAGGAGTTCTCAGGACTTGCCTTGCCAACCGTCATGAAAAAGATTTTGCGTCAGGCTCAGCTACTTCAAAGGGGTTGAGGGGAACAGTGATCACCGCACAAAAAAGGCCCGTCAGATCAGGCCTTTTTTGTGATATCGGATTTAGTTGGCCATTTCGGCTCTGACCTGCTGGCGCAGCAGATCAATGGAAACTTCATTGCCTTCAGCGTCAAGGTGCCAGAAGGACCAGCCATTACAGGCGGCGGCCCCCTGAACCATTGCGCCAACCTTGTGGATCGAGCCCTGGAATTTATCGGCGATCAGCGTGCCGTCTGCCCGAACTTTGGCGGAGAATTTTTTCTTGGGGCTGTAGAGTGTCGTTCCCGGCTCCAGCAGGCCGCGTTCAATCAAGGTGCCAAAGGGGATGCGGGGCTGTTCACGTTTTTGTTCAATAGCAACAAGATCGATATCATCCAGTTGTTTGACTTTGGATAATCGACTTTCTGCGAGTTCAACGTAGTCCGGATCCTGTTCGATCCCGATATACTGGCGGCCAAGGCGTTTGGCTACTGCGCCAGTTGTGCCCGTACCAAAGAAGGGATCGAGAATGACATCGCCGGGTTTGGTGGATGCGAGAATAACGCGGTGCAACAGAGGTTCAGGTTTTTGGGTCGGGTGAGCCTTGTCACCGTCTTTATTTTTCAGGCGCTCTCCGCCGTTACAGATCGGCAGAAGCCAGTCACTTCGCATCTGTACGTCGTCGTTCAGGGCCTTCATGGATTCATAGTTGAAAGTGTATTTTGAATCCTTGGATTTGGCGGCCCAAATCATGGTCTCATGGGCATTGGTAAAGCGCCGTCCCCGGAAATTCGGCATGGGGTTCGACTTGCGCCAGATCACATCATTGAGCATCCAGTAATCCAGATTCTGGAGTAACGTACCGACGCGGTAGATGTTGTGATAGCTGCCGATAACCCAGAGAGTACCGTTGTCTTTGAGGACACGGCGGGCAGCCTGGAGCCATTTCCAGGTGAATTCGTCGTAAGCACGGAAGCTGTCAAACTTGTCCCAGTCATTGTTGACCGCATCAACCTTGGAATTGTCCGGACGAGTTAGCTCGCCAGCCAATTGCAGGTTATAGGGAGGGTCAGCAAAGATCACATCAACGGACTTTTCAGGCAGACCGTTCATGATCTCAACGCATTCGCCGAGATGGACAACATTTTTCTTCACTAAAGCAGACTCCCCTTGACTCGAGTCCCCTATCCTGAGTCACGATGGAGTCGCGGTCAAGTATTTTTTACAGGAAGAGTCAAGTAAAGAGTCATAAGAGTCAGTTGCTTAGCTCGAGTCGTTCACGAACAGGACGAAATGTGCGACGATGAGCAGGGGTAACCCCAAGATCTAGTAGTGCCGCACGATGTTCGGCTGTTCCGTACCCCTGGTTTCTTTCCCAGCCATATCCCGGATAATGAATCGAGAGTTGTTGCATCTGTCTGTCTCTTTCGACCTTTGCAACGACAGAAGCGGCGGCGATTGAGAGGCTGAGACTGTCTCCCTTGATCACTGTTTGACCAGGGCAGGGCAGCAGGGGTAGACGGTTGCCATCGATCAGGGCGCCGTCGGGTTTGATCTTCAGGTTTTGAAAAGCCCGCTGCATTGCAAGCAGTGATGCCTGCAGAATATTGAGCTCATCTATCTCTTCAACGGATGCCTGCCCAAGGGCAATTCTGACAACACCGATCATGTTCAGCTGTGTCAGTTCCGCTGCAAGCTGTTCTCTCCTTATCGCGGTCAGCTTTTTTGAATCATCCAGTTTCCTGAGCAGAGACAAGGGAGTTCTGAACTGGTCAAGCCAGGCGGCAGCGGCAACAACCGGCCCAGCCCAGGGGCCGCGCCCTACCTCATCCAGTCCGACAATAATTGCCGGATCAATAGCCAGCTGCTGCTGGAGTTCGATCTCTTTTTGAAAGTCAGGCATAAGCGGAATGAAACGAGCTAAGATTTGACTGCGCTGTCGATCGCATCGTCTGTTTCTGGAGTATCATCCGGGGCAGAGGAATCCTGATGGTCTGCAGCTACGCCACCCTTTGATGGTTCTTCAGCAGTTGTTTCTGGCTCTTGAGGGGGCTTTCCCAGTTTTGCCAGCACTGTGGCGACAAAAACCTGAAGAGTCAGGCTGGCGCGTCTGATGGCATTGACTTCGGGGCCATAGGTCAAGCGCATTGTTTCCCGCCCGGAGGTAACACCCAGCTGGGCGATCTGATGCAATCTGCGGGCACTGAAAAGCCAGAAGGGGCTGGTAAAGAGCGAGATAACTGTCACGGAAACCACCAGGCGATAGTTATCGTCACTCAGTACACCTGCGCCAATCCCCAGTGCGGCAAGAATAAAGGAGAACTCGCCAAGCTGGGCCAGCAGAGCGCCGGAGATAAAGGCTCTGGGCCAGCTCTCGCCGAGAAACCGCAGCAGAACAATGTTGAAGGCGGTCTTAAAAAGGGCAACAAAAAGAACCAGAAGGAAGACCAGCCCAAAGTTTTCCCAGATGTAACCTGCATCAAGCAGCAGGCCGATGGAGAGGAAAAAGACCATCAGCAAGATGCTCTGGATTGGGGCGACCTGGCGAATCATGACCTTGTGGCTGGCCGAGTTGCCCAGAACCAGCCCGGCAAGGAAAGCTCCGTATGCAGCAGAAAGTCCCATGATCCCGGAGAGTGCTGCGGCACCAAAACAGAATGCCATGCCGGCAAGAGGGGTGAGATCCTCGTTATCGCCGATCGAACGGGCTAAAGGAATTTGCAGCCCACGTCTTTTACTGAGAAAGGCGAGCAACAAGGCAAGAAAGGCGATCGAGAAGCCAACCTTGATGATGGCTTCGCTGCCGGTGCCGCCCTCGCTGCCAAAGGAGCCAACCAGCAGCATCATGGGAACAACGGCGAGATCCTGCGCAATGAGGATGCCAATTGTGACCTGTCCGACGCGGGTGTTCTGCTCGTTGATTTCCTTGAGCATTTTGACGGCGACGGCCGTGCTGGAAAGGGCAAAGACAAAGCCGAAAAAGAGGCTTAATTCGATGCTCCAGTCCAGGGCATAGCCAAGGGCAAGCATGCCGCCGACGCCGACGCCGATCTGCAGCGCAGTGGTGACCAGCGCGATCTTCCAGACTTCTTTAATCCCGCGCAGAGAAAGCTCCATACCGATGACAAAGAGCAGCATCAAGACACCGAGTTCAGCAAGGGTAGAGATGTTGTCACGATTGTCTACGAGGCCGAGACCTGTCGGGCCAAGCAGGACACCGGCGAGGATATAGCCGAGCACAGGGGGCTGTTTGAAATGCCGCATGGCTATCCCGCAGGCCAGGGCTCCCAAAATGACGATTGCCAGACCTGTTAGGCTACCACTGTGATCGTGCATCGGTGTTTTCTGTCCTGCTGTGTTCTGGGTTTATCATGAAGGAAAGGTTTTCCCCCGGCTTGCCTGATTCAGGAAAGGTGTTCCTGCAGGCGTGGCATCAATTCTACCAGATTACAGGGGCGATGGCGATTATCCAGCTGTGATTTGAGAATCTCTCCCCAGCCATCTTTGCAAGCGGAAGGTGAGCCGGGCAGGGCAAAGAGATAGGTTCCTTTTGCGACGCCGCCGATGGCTCTGCTCTGCATGGTCGAAGTGCCGATTTTGGCAAAGCTGATCCAGCGGAAGAGCTCGCCAAATCCTTCAATCTCTTTTTCCATTACGGTCTTCAGGGCTTCGGGAGTAGTGTCCCGTCCTGTTACTCCGGTGCCTCCGGTAGAGATAACAACATCAATGGCCGGATCATTCACGTGGGCTGTGAAAATGGAGACAATCTTGTCCAGATCATCCTTGACGATAGATCTGGCGCGAACTTTGTGCCCATCTTCGAGAATCATCTTTTCCAGTATATCTCCGGAGCGATCATCTGCAGCGGTTCTGGAATCGGAAACTGTGACGATTGCGATGTTTACGGGTAGAAAAGGGCGCGTTTCATCGAGCTTTGGCATTGTTGGCGATATCCGATCCAGTGCTGGGAGTATTTCTGTCCTGTGCTTCGTATCGCGGCCAGCGTCCCGCGGCAAGGGCATCAAGAGAGGGAGAGGCCTGATTGAGGCGTGCACGGTAGATCCAGAGGTTGGTCAGGACTCGCTCGATGAAAAGGCGGGTTTCATGGGACGGTATACTTTCGATGAAGAGCAGGGGATCGTCATTGTGATTGGTGTTGCGCTCCCACTTGCCCAGATTTCCCGGTCCGCCGTTATAGGCGGTAGCCAATTTGAACAAATCGCCCTGGACATAAGAGTGAGTGAGGAGGTAGCTGAGATACTTCTGTCCAAGCTCGAGGTTGAGTGATGGGTCGTAGAGTTCGTTTCTATCTGCCCCGCGAAAACTGCGTTTCTCGTCAATGAAGGTCGCGGTCTGTGGCATGAGCTGAAGTAACCCTCGTGCGCCGTCCGGGCTTTTGGCATTCGGGTTGAAAGAAGATTCCTGACGCATGAAGGCATAGACCAGGGCACGGTCAATCTCATACCCTCCCGTGGGTTCCCATTGAGGAATGGGGTAGAGGGCTGTGTCGATAATGCCCCAGCTGTCCGAGGGGAGTTGGCGTTCCTGTTTTTCTTCCGCGGCCATCCGCGCCCCAAGCCTGAAAGCCAGTCTGGGCATGCCGATCTGTTCCGTCAGCTCAAGAAAAGCATAGATCTCGTCACCTTCGATGCTGCCGATGACCTGCGAAAGTTCCTCTCTGGCTTCATCGGTTTTATCGAGTTGTAACAGAGCCAGTGCCCGGCGGCTGGTAGGGTAACTCTCGAGAATTTCAACAGTATCCAGGCCAAGAGCCAGAGGGGAGGTTTCGAAAACAAGGTCCAGCCCAAGCGCCCGCCGCGCCAGCACTCCGTAAAAAGTTCTGGGGTATTCAGCAGCCTGATAGAGGCGCTTGCTGACATCCTGGGGGGCCTTCAGTTTCAAATTGGTTCTGGCGGTCCAGTAGGCTCCGGCTGAGCGCATCCAGCTGTTTGCTCTTGTCGCGTCGGCCAAAGTAGAAAAGTGTTTTCTGGCGAGGTCAATCTGGCCCATGCGCCAGGCAGCCAGTCCGGCAATCCAGTCGGACGAAGGGACATATTTTCTGGATTTTGTGGCTTCCACTGCCAGATCATAGGCTTTCTGGTCCTTGCCATAGTAGTACCAGGCGGCAGCCAGTTTGGCGTAAGTCTGGTCTATCTCAACCTTGTCGAGAAGATGTTTGGCTTTGGCGGACTGCAGGGCTTCTTCTGTTACCGACAGGCGGGTGTTCAGGATATTCCGTCGGAGCTGGCTCTTGAGTTGACGTGCCTTTTTCTGGTCAGCGCTGGAGAGCTTTTTGCCAGAGCGATAATTATAGTTTTTTCCATAGGCCCGATAGGAAGCGCTCTTATGTTGGACAGGTTTGTCCGGCATGGCGTAATTCTTCGGACGTCTCTGCAAAGCCAGCTTGTAGATTGTATCGGCCTGGGGGTGGTCTGCATACTCACCCAGCCACTCTTTGAGTTCTTTGTATTTCGATCTGTAGGCCGTTGGATGCAGAAATTTTTGCGCCAGCACATGTCCCATAAGGGTCTTGTCTTGCAGTTTGGCAATCTGTTTCTCGGCTTCCGGCCAGCGTCCCTGTTCCTGAAGAGCAAAAATCTTGGTGTAAATCTTGATGTCATCTTCTTGCAGAATAACCGGGAGCTCACCAGGCTTTAGCGCTTCGGTCTGATCTGCAAGGGGGGCGATCTGTTCAGGAACAGGTGTAGAGGCCTGGGCATTCCAAGACGTTGTGCCAAAGCTGCCACTAAAAACCAGCGTAAGAGTAATGGTGGTGGCATATATAAATGGCCGCCACTGAGCGAATGTTGTCATAACGAGCTGGTTTTCCCCCATCTTGCGCGCGAGTGTCATAAATCCAAATTTCATCTGATCTCGGATTATGACTTCTGTTCCTGTTTGCGATTTCCCCCGGAAAACGGGAACAGGGTAGTAAATTCAGGCCTTGATCGCAACCGCCCAAAGAAAGCTATCTATGGAACGTTCGTGTTCTTTGTATAAAATTTTATATACCCGGGATTTTAAGAATAGGTGAAGATTGTCAAAGCAGCAGTGAATATAGCGAAGAGGTATAATTGGCGTTAATATGGTTTTTATTATGCTGGTCCAGATAAAAGGGCTGTCCTGACGAGGCGCAAGTCATGCCATGCCAGAGCTTTCTGACGGGGGGTGTTTAAAAGCATATGCGGGGCGAAGGTGGCGAGGGTTTTGATCTCGCGTTTCCCGGGCAGAGTATAGCTGCCCCACTTGCCTCTCTGGCGCAGGAGGCTGGCATCGGGGTCGATGAGGCTCCGCAAGGCAGTCTCGCCCATGATCAGCAAAATTTCCGGCTGGATCAATTCGATTTGTTTTTCGATAAAAGGTTTGCAACAGGCAAGATCGTTTGCTGTAGGCTTTTTATCACCGGGTGGGCGCCAGAAGACTGAAGAAGTCAGGTAAACTTCTTCGAGCGACAGGCCTATACTCTTTAACATGTTAATCAGCAGAGCCCGATTTTGCCCGGCCACGGTCGTTCCCTCGCGGTCTTCTTCTGCCCTGGGGGCGCCGAGGACAATCATAAGTCTGGCCGAAACAGCTTTTGCTTCAAAAACGGTACTGATCGCCGTTTTTTGCAACGAGCAACCCTCGAATTTCCCCAAGGCCTCTGCAAGAGCGGGAATAGAGGTTGCCGATTTTGCCAGTTGATCCGCTTCTGTCAGGGTGCGCTGGAATGACTGCAAGGCACGCCCGGCCGTTGTTATCGGTTTTATTGGGGGGGCTGCTGCGGTGGCTGTGTTTGAGGGGGCGTTATCGCCAGTGCCTGAAGTCTGCTTGGAGGGCTCTCCGGGAACACTCCGGCTGGTCAGAGCATGGGCATAGCTGTCGATAGCGGCTGATCCTGTTGTTTCATCGACCCCAAAATCATGTTGCCATTCGAGAGCCGCGAGCAGTTCATCCCGGGACCAGTCATCCAGAGACCCGACATAGCCGTACTCCCTGCCTTCTGAAGATTCGTCTTGATTGGGGATTTCGCTGCTCATCGTACTCACTTGTTACATCACGGGGCCGCAATTTAAACTACAGCCCGTACCCAGTCCTGTTTAAAATTAAATCGGGAACAAACCAATCATTATCTCTGTTTTTTTATGAAAGAGCAGGCTTGCTCTCGCGATAAATCCTGTAAGCGGTTCCGGAAGAGAACGAAAAATTTCGAAGCTAAAAAGGTCGTGATATTATGCAGTCAGGAAAGAAAATGATTATTGCCAGCTATTATTTGGTTCTTCTGTGTCGTTATTGTTAAATTGCTGCAACGCGAAAATCATTATAAATTAGCATTGAGTTTTGTGAAAAAAATAGGCAAGTTTTTCACGTAATATTTTGGGGTTGCTGTTCTCGCCACAATAATGATGACGAGGATAGCTGGCTTTACACGGGTTTAGATGCTCTTGGGACAGAAGTGACAGGATAGTCACAATGCCCACGAACTCAGATGGAGAGAGTTTATGGAACGCGAGTTTATGGAATATGACGTCGTCATCGTGGGGGCGGGACCTGCAGGGCTCGCGGCGGCGATCAAACTGCGACAGATGTCGATTGAAAGTGGTAAAGAAGTCTCTGTCTGTGTGCTTGAGAAGGGCTCGGAAGTCGGCGCGCACATTTTTTCCGGGGCGGTATTTGAGCCTCGCGCTCTAAACGAGCTGATTCCCGACTGGAAAGAAAAAGGAGCGCCGCTGAACGCACCTGTTTCGGATGAGAAATTCCTTCTGTTGAGTGAAAAAGGCTCAATCAAATTTCCCGTAAGTCTTTTGCCAGCTGAAATGCACAACGATGGGAACTATGTCATTTCCCTCGGAAACCTGTGCCGTTGGCTCGGCGAACGCGCAGAAGAACTTGGTGTGGAAATCTACCCGGGCTTTGCTGCCTCTGAAGTGGTCTATCACGAAGATGGCCGGGTCAAGGGCGTTGCAACCGGCGATATGGGCGTGAGCAAGTCTGGCGATCAGAAAGACTCCTTCATGCCGGGGATGGAACTGCATGGTAAATACACCTTCTTTGCCGAAGGGTGCCGCGGTTCTCTCAGTAAAGGCCTGATGGAAAAATTCAATCTGCGTGAAAACTGTGATCCGCAGACCTATGGCCTTGGTATGAAAGAGCTTTGGGAGCTGGATCCCGCCAAACACAAGCCGGGAACTGTCGTACATACTGCGGGTTGGCCCATGAACAGTTCGACCTGGGGTGGATCTTTCATCTATCACCTGGAAAATGGGCAGGCCTATGTGGGGTATGTGGTTGGTCTTGACTATGAGAATCCGCATCTATTCCCCTTTGGCGAGTTCCAGCGCTTTAAGATGCACCCCGCGATCGCAGAAATGCTCGAAGGTGGGAAGCGTATTTCCTACGGCGCCCGTGCTCTGAATGAAGGGGGCCTGCAATCCATACCCGATCTGGCATTCCCTGGTGGGGCTCTGATCGGTTGTTCTGCCGGGTTCCTGAATGTTGCCAAGATCAAAGGCAGTCACAACGCGATGAAGACGGGGATGCTGGCTGCGGAAAGTGCCTTTGCAGCAATCACGGAAAATGCTGAAGGAACAGTGCCCGCGATTCTGTCGAGTTACCCGGAAGCCTACAAAAATTCCTGGGTTTATGAAGAGCTTTATACCTCGCGCAACTTCCGGCCAGCTTTTAACAAGTTTGGGCTGTGGGGATCAATGCTGTATTCCGGGATTGATCTCAAGGTTCTCCGCGGCAAGCTGCCCTGGACTTTCCGTCATAAACACTCTGATCATGAAACCCTGAAGCCTGCCTCGAGTATGCCGCGGATTGAATATCCGAAGGCAGATGGCAAGCTCTCGTTTGATCGTTTGTCATCTGTATTTATCTCGGGGACAAACCACGAAGAAGACCAACCCTGTCATTTGCAATTGAAAGACAGCTCAGTCCCTATTGCCCATAATCTGGCTGTGTTTGATGCACCGGAACAGCGGTTTTGTCCTGCAGGAGTATATGAAATCGTCCGGGATGATGATGGCGGAAACCCTCAATTGCAAATCAATGCCCAGAACTGTCTGCATTGCAAAACCTGTGACATCAAGGACCCGACCCAGAATATCAACTGGGTTACCCCTGAAGGCTCAGGTGGTCCGAACTATCCGAACATGTAGGGTGTGAGAGAATCACTGTTGATTCAAACGGCCTGATATAAACGAACGGCGGATAGTGAAAAAAAACGGGAAGATTCCATATGAATCTTCCCGTTTTCTTATTAAGTAACCGTAACTTGAGCAGCGCGTGCTTGGCGCGGCAGTTGTAGAAGGGTAGACTGCTTTCAATTCATGTCCGGCGAAGAGGAGGATGATTTGCCTCGCCACGGCTTTTTGTTTGTAAATCCACGTTTCCGGCGTTTTCTGCTTGTTGCAGGAACGGCATTTCTTCTGAGTGCCTGCAGCTCATCGCAAGACCGGCCTGGTGGCGCGCTCAATCCGGCTGGAACGGAAGCAGATACCGCTTATTTTGCCGAAAATATTTCACCTTCAGGCACCTATCTGGCTGGTCTGATCGCTGGACAAAATCGCGACTATAGCATTGCAGCAGATCTGATGCTGGAAGCTCTTGAAACATCGCCTGATGATCCCAGACTGCTTGCCCGTGCCTTTCTTTTAAGTGCAAGTGCCGGCAATAATGACGATGCTCTGGCATTGGCGTCCCGGATTCTGGTTGTATCCCCCGACCAGTCTCTTGCTCATCTGGTATTGTTGGTTGATGCGGTTAAAAACGAAGACTGGGATCTGGCTGGGGAGAGAATCGAGGCATCGCCTGATACCGGGGTGAACACAATCCTGAAGCCCATGTTCCTCGCCTGGACTGATTTAGCCAAAGGTAATCTGGACAAGGCAGTGACAACTCTGGAACCTCTTTCCGAAAAAGAAGGCTTTCAGACTCTCTACGGCATTCAACTGGCTTTGCTAAATGATCTGGGGGGGCGCCCCAAAGAAGCCCGTGCAGCCTATATGAATATACTGGAGATCTCCAATCCGCCGAGCTTGCGGCAACTCAACATTATTGCTGATTTTCTAAGCCGCCAGGGAGATGATATAGGGGCAAAAGACTTGCTCTGGACCTACCTTCAGAGCGATCCCGATAGTACGATTGCCTCCAAGGCGTTAAAAAGGATTGAAGAGGGAAATGGTGTTGAACGGGTGATTGGAAGCCCTGGCGATGCCTTTGCCGAAATTCTTTTTGGTTTTGCCAGTTTGCATGCTCAGGAAAAGGCCTATGATGCGGGCCTTGTCTATGCCATGCAGGCGTTGAGACTGCGGCCGGAATACGAAGAAGCGAAAATCCTTGTCGGCGAAATCATGCAGACCCAGGAACGCAGTCGTGATGCTATTGCGCTTTATCGCACAATTCCCGAGAGCTCTCCTTATGCCTGGACTGTGGGCTTGAGAATTGCTGACGAACTTGTTTCTCTAGACCGGAAGGAAGAGGCTCTGGATGAGCTAAGATCCATGAGCAAGCTGCGTCCGGAACGCTTTGAGCCACACTTGCGTCGGGGCAATATTCTGCGGGCGTCAGAAAAATTCAAAGAGGCCTCATCAGCCTATGATCAGGCGATTGAACGGATTGATAGTGCGGATAGTCGCTTCTGGTCTGTCTATTACTTTCGCGGTATCACTCACGAACGCACAGATCAGTGGGCCAAAGCAGAAGTTGATTTTCTCAAGGCACTGGAGCTTTCTCCTGATCAGCCGCATGTCCTGAATTATCTTGCCTATTCCTGGGTCGAATTAAGGAAAAACCTGGTTCAGGCCGAAGACATGTTGATCAAGGCAGTCGAACTCAGGCCGGAGGATGGCTATATTGTGGATAGTCTGGGATGGGTCTATTACCAGCTGGGTAAATACGACAATGCGGTCAACTATCTGGAGCAGGCAATCGAGTTGAAGGCTGAAGACCCTGTGATCAACGACCATTTGGGCGATGCATACTGGCAGGTGGGGCGGTATCACGAGGCGCGGTTTCAGTGGAAACGAGCTCTCAGCTTCAAGCCGGAAGATAAACAAATCGAGGTTATCCGGGCCAAGATCGAACAGGGGCTGATCTCTGTCGCTAATGGAAATTAGAGGGGGAGATGAAGCTGGTCTGTAGTGATCGCGGTCAGGTCGAGCGATAGAGAACTGCTGTATGGAACAGATTACCGAGTTTGCGGCAGCGAAGATCAATCTTACGCTCCAGGTAACAGGCAAGCGCCCTGATGGATATCATCTGTTGCAGAGTCTTGTGGTCTTTGCCGGGGTTGGGGATTGCCTGCGCTTTTCCCCGGCGGACGACCTGAGCCTAGATATCTCCGGACCTTTTGCATCCCATCTGACGGCTGATTCTGATAATTTGGTTCTTGCTGCTGCTCGCAAGCTGCAAGAACAGCTTGGCAGTGCCTTCCGAGGGAAGGCACTTCCGGGTGCTGCTATTCAGCTTGAGAAAAATCTTCCTGTCGCTTCAGGTATCGGGGGGGGATCGGCTGATGCAGCTGCGGCATTACGAGGGTTGCAGCGATTGTGGAAGGCCGAAATTCCTGAAAATGAGCTGATGTCACTGGCTCTTGATCTGGGGGCTGACGTACCGGTGTGCCTGACCAGCAGTGGCAGCTGGATGGAAGGTATCGGGGAGGTTATCGCACCAGGACCCGAGTTGCCGAAACTTTATGCTGTACTGATCAATCCGGCTGTCCCGGTATCCACACCAGAGATTTTTAAGGCCCTCAAAGGCACTTTCAGCCCGGTGTCAGAGAAACCTGCTGTGATGGTCTCTTTGACAGATCTTACCTGCTATCTCGAAAGTACCCCGAATGATTTGCAGGCTCCGGCGATCT
This sequence comes from Kiloniella laminariae DSM 19542, assembly GCF_000374005.1. GTDB lineage: Bacteria > Pseudomonadota > Alphaproteobacteria > Kiloniellales > Kiloniellaceae > Kiloniella > Kiloniella laminariae. The sequence goes on from NZ_KB893134.1 coordinate 784,693, forward strand.
CTCAAGCAGGCATTGTGAGTGAAGTGCTTAGTGGATTGCGCGGCAGCCGGGAGTGCTCTTTTGCGGCCATGTCAGGCAGTGGGGCGACTTGTTATGGGCTTTTCCCCACGGCAAAAGCCGCAGAAAGTTCAGCAGAAACTTTATCTGCAGAGAGACCCGGCTGGTGGGTTGTTCCTACTTTTTTACGATAAGATCAGGGGCTGATTATTGCGAGTTAAGAAGAGTATTAACTGCCTTGAGCTCTTCAAGCAGGGCTGGGCTGGGCTGTCCATCGACAGTTAAGCCGGACATCTCCTGAAACTGACTGATTGCCCCGACCGTTTCGTGATCAATCTTTCCGTCAATCGCCCCTGTATTGATATCCATTACAGCAAGAAGCTCTTCTATCTCCTTTAGCTGCTCTACCCGCATTCCATAAGGTGAACTGGCATTGAGGTTTGGAGACTCTGTGGCGGCAAGTGGCCGGGCTGGAGCCTTTTCCTTGGCGACCTGGACATCCTGAGCGTAGAGATAGACAAAGAGCACCGCAAAAAACAAAATCGCAGCAAAAGCGGCCATCTTGGTNAAAGTTCTGATTTTACTTGAGCCCTGGGCAGTCGGAATCTGTTTTTTGTCTGCGCTATCTGCCTTCAGGTCGTTCTTCTTTTCTTCGGTTTTGACGGGCGAAGCTGTCACGTCTTTATCTGCTGATTTCACCGAGGAAACAGCTTTCTCCTTAGATGACGCAGTCGCTTTTTTCTCCAGGGTTGTCTCTGGGGTTTTCTCCGGGGTCTCTTTTGATACCTTTGTTGCAGCAACCTTTTTGGTTGCGGAGCCGGCTTTCGTGGTTCCCGTTGTTTTGCGCTTTGCCGGCTGGCGCGATTTGCGGCTTGTTGGCTTTTCGTCCGTTGACTTAAGCTTATCGTCGCTCATCAATTCCAGTTCCCTGTTGGCTTTGGTAAGACCCAGTGAAAGTTGGATATCTTTCTTTGAAGGGCCATGATTGGCAGAGTTAATGTCGATAATCCAGAATGTACGTTGACCTGTTGTACTTAAGGATAATCGTTATGAGGGCAATGGGTAAAGCATTCTGGTTTAAAAGAGGTAAAGATCTGTTAAATCCCATCAAAATATAACAGAGAACGATTCGCTTGAAATTGATATAAATCCATTGACTTCCTCGGTTGGCTGAGTATCTTCCCTTTCACGTCTGATGGGGCGTGGCCAAGCGGTAAGGCATCGCTTTTTGGTAGCGACATGCGCAGGTTCGAATCCTGCCGCCCCAGCCAACGAAAAAGACTCCTTCGGGGGTCTTTTTCTGTTTGGACCAGATAACTTCCCCCTTTCGTCAATAGTTTCGCGGATGTACTCTGTTAGAGGGTAAAGACCTTTCCCCGTGCTCTTTTTTGTAGTGGCTCGACATGTCTCGTTAATTAGACTGGCCAGCTTTTGTACTATTCCGATGACCTGACCGAGTTTTCAGGAATCTCCTGTTGACCGGGCTTCCCCTAAACAGGAGTAACCACTCAAATGTCGGCTCTCTTCAAATTTGTTCCTTTTGCCGGACTACCGGAGTATTCCCCCACAGAAATGCAAAGGCGGGCCGAGGCCTTCAAAGAATTGATGGATGGGCGGCGTACGATTCGGGACTTCTGTTCCAAACCAGTTGATCGGGCTGTCATTGAAACGGCGGTTGCGACTGCCGGACTTGCGCCGTCTGGGGCGAACAAACAGCCCTGGCATTTTGCTGTAGTTAGCAATCCTGAGATGAAGCGCAAGATTAGAGAAGCCGCAGAGATAGAGGAACGAGAGTTCTATAGCGGCAAGGCCAGTGAACAATGGCTGAAAGATCTGGAGCCGCTGGGTACTGATCCTCACAAACCTTTTCTTGAAATCGCGCCCTATCTGATCGTTGTATTTCAACAGAACTACGACCTGGATCCCGAGACCGGTGACAAGATCAAACATTATTATATTCAGGAATCTGTGGGCCTGGCCTGTGGCTTCCTTATCACAGCCCTGCATAATGCGGGCCTTGCTACCCTGACACACACGCCAAGCCCGATGGGGTTTCTCCGGGAGCTTCTGGGGCGCCCAAAGCATGAAAAGCCGGTAATGATCATTGTCACGGGGCACCCTGCCGAGGATGCCACCGTTCCCCTGGAGGCGCTGAACAAGAAAGATCTGGAAAGAACATCAAGCTGGTTTGAATAGCAGCAAAAAACTTACACTTTAAGTTCGTCCAGGGCTTTTTCTGTTAAAGCTGAAAGGCTGATTTTCTGTTTTGCATCAGTGTCAAAATTGTCAGCTGCAAGCCATTGCTGAAAGGCCTGATCCAGCGCAGGCCATTCCTTGTCGAGCATGGAGAACCAGGCGGTATCCCTGTTGCGCCCTTTATAGACTGTGGCCTGCCGGAAAATCCCTTCAAATGTGAAACCCAAGCGTTTTGCTGCAGCCATTGATCCTGCATTCAAAGCGTCACATTTCCACTCGTAACGGCGATAGCCCAGTTCAGAAAAAACCCGTTTCATCATCAGATACATGGCTTCTGTTGCCAGTCGATGACGTTGTAGAGCGGGAGAGAAATTGATGTGCCCGACTTCAAGGCTGCCAACAGAAGGGGTGATGCGCAAATAGCTGGCAACACCCAAAGCTTTCCCGCTGTTCTGGTCAATTATCGCATGGAACAACGGGTCATTGCCTGAAGCTGTTGCTTTGATCCAGTCCAGATAGCTTGCGAGAGTAGCAAAAGGGCCATAGGCGAGGTAACTCCAGTTCTTTCCCGACGGGTCCAGAGCATTTGCCTGAAACAGATCCTCGCCATGCTTGTCGGCTGAAAGTATTTCCAGACGGCAATAGGCGCCTTCCATTGAGGTCTGCGGAGGAGGGGGACAGGGAATCCAGGTGTCCAGTGCATCACCGATAGCTTGTCCATGAACATTCAGGCGGGAGGAGGGGGCAGAGGAATCTTTGGGAATGATTGTAGACATCAATGAAAACCTTTATGAGCATGGTTCGCTACATGAAACATGAATTGGTTCTGAGCATAAGGGCCATTTGTATTTATTATTTGGGGCCGATTTGTGGGGGTGGCAGCCGACGACAGATGCAGATTTATTAGAGAAATTTTTCAGGGTTTTCGAAGCGAGCAATCGTAACGAGACAGTGTGTAGCAGCAAGGCTATAGTAGACGCGGCATGTTTCTGGTGCCGATTGGATGCAGAGTACCGGTTAAGGCAATCGGTCCGTGGAATGTGAGGGATTTGTAATGGGGCAAGGTAAAAACGATTATGGCAGCTGGTGGCATGAAGAGGCCGGCGAAATGGATTTCACCCATGCCCTGAAGATGGAGCTTCTCCACAGCGAGCAGAGCCCTTTTCAGAAAATCGACATCTATGATCATAAAAAATTCGGCCGGGTGCTGGTTCTGGATGATCTGATCCAGGCTTCGCAAGCTGACGAGTTTATCTATCACGAGATGGCGGTGCATGTTCCGGTACTGGGACGGAAGAAAGACAAACTCAGTGCACTGATCATTGGTGGTGGAGATGGCGGCCTGTTGCGGGAACTGCTGGTGCACCAGTCTGTCGAAAAAATCGTGATGGCCGAAATTGACCGCCGGGTCATTGAGTTGAGCAACGAATATCTTGGGGTTAACGGGGACTATGACGATCCCCGTGTTGAACTGGTCTGCCAGGATGCGGCGCTCTATGTGGATGCAGCACTGGAACGGGGTGAACAGTTCGATCTTATTTTTATGGATATCACCGAGCCGGTAGGCCCCTCGGCCAGTCTTTTTACCGAGCTGTTCCTCGACAAGCTTGTTGCTGTACTAAAGGACGATGGTGTCTGTGTTGATTCTGACAGTGTGTTTATCGGCAAGGACCGGATCAGTTTCCTGCAGGAAGTCTCAAGCGATGAAGAGCAAAGCCTGCTCGAGATCATGCGCAGTGGTCGTTTCTTTCCTCACATCAACGTTTACCGCTCGATTGTTCCGATGTATCCGGGGGCTGAATTTGGTTTCTTTCTCTATACCAAGGATGGCCACAGCTATGGTGAGCCTTATCGGGAACATGATGGAAAACATTATAACTCTGCCGTTCACAAAGGAGCCTTTGCCTTGCCGAACTGGTGGAAACATGAACTGGGCTTTGGTAAGAAGTAACCTGATTTCCGGGTGATCAACCCGGTTTTAGGGCAGAGGAGCTATGTGCGGATGGAAATTTATGTGGATGGTGATGCCTGTCCGGTGAAGGATGAAGTTATCCGTGTTGCCGAACGGCATGGTCTGCAGATCCATCTGGTGAGCAACAGCTGGTTACGTTACGGGCGCCACCCGCTGGTAAACTCTGTGGTGGTGCCTGAGGGGCTGGATGTTGCTGACGACTGGATCGCTGATAATATCAAGGCGGGGGATATTGCTGTTACGGCGGATATCCCTCTCGCATCGCGTTGTGTGAAGCAGGGGGCGAAAGTCCTTGATCCCAAGGGGAAAATTTTTACAGAAGAAAGCATGGGGATGACGCTTGCTGTTCGTGATCTCATGACCAATTTACGCGAGAGCGGAGAAATCAAGAGCTATTCTCCGGCTTTCACCAAACAGGACCGTTCCCGTTTTCTTTCCGCGCTGGACCAGATTATTCACAAGAAATAGCCTGGCGGCGCATTTCTGGAGCTTTTATGTTTCTGCCTAACAGACATATCTCTCTGAAAATGCTTGCCCCCTGGCTGGGGGCTCTCGCGGTTGGAGCTGTTCTGGTTATCAGTATGGTTCAATGGGTGGGACAGACCTCGGCCAGAGAACTTTCGGAAGTGGCTGTCGACCGGCTAAAACTTTACCATGGTACGTTGCATAGCGCTTTGGAGAAACACCGTTATCTGCCTTTTGTTCTTTCAAGAGATGACGATATCCAGGAACTTTTGACAGCCGGGGATGGGCGGGCTGGACTGGCGGTTTCAGTCAGTCGTTCCCTGAGTGCGACCAACCAGAAAGCTGAGTCCGATGTGCTCTATGTTCTTAATAGTCAGGGCACGACCCTGGCCGCCTCCAACTGGCTGGAAGATCGGAGTTTTGTCGGGCACAACTATGCTTTTCGTCCCTACTACAAGGATGCGATAGAAGGGAGAGAGTCCGGTTTTTTTGCCGTCGGAGCAACAACAGGTGTACCCGGATTTTTTATGTCCCACGCTGTTCCGGATGACGACAAGGGTGTTCGGGGCGTGATCGTGGTCAAGGTAGATTTACGGCCCCTCCAACAGCAATGGCACGACGGGGGAGAGCATGTCATTGTAACGGATCAGAACGGGGTTATCTTTCTGTCCAGCCGGGATGAATGGCGGTATCGGTCGCTTTCACCGATTGATCATGATGCAATGCAGCGGATCAGGTCTGAGCGGCAGTTTGCCGGGGCAGATCTGGCCCCGCTTGGCCTGAAAAGACTTAAGGTGTTCGGTGAAGAGGTGTTCGAGATCGACGGGCAGCGCTTTCTTGTACAGAAAGGTCCCGGAGGCAAGCCGGGCTGGGAAATCCTTTATCTGGCTCCTTTCAGCTATATTACCGAACGTCAGCACACAGTCTTTCTGATTGGAAGCGTGCTGCTTTTTCTCTTCCTGACCGGAGGGCTTTTTATTCGGGAGCGCCGACAAAAGCTCTTTTCAGCCCAACGTGCACGTGAAGCTGACAGAATTGAGGCGATTAACGAAATGCTGCGGGTCGAAGTTGAAGAAAGAAAGCGCACGGAAACCCGGTTGTTGAAGATACAGAGTGATTTGGTCCAGACGGGTAAACTGGCCGCCTTGGGGCAAATGTCTGCGGCGATAGCACATGAGATCAATCAGCCCATGGCCGCCATAAGGACCTTCACAGCAAGCGCCCGAGTATTGCTGGGCAAGGGTAAGCGCGAACAGCTGGGAGAATCTCTGGCTGAAATTTCGTCGCTGACCGAACGAATGTCAAAGATAACCGGCGAGCTGAAAACCTTTGCCCGTAAGGCTCCGGTTGAACTTCAGGAAGTGGATCTGCGCGTTGCCTTGAGCAAGGCTATCCAGCTTATGCAAGCTGTGTGCGAGCAGGATGGTGTTGTGATCTATTTTGAGGATACAGGGCCAATTACGCGCGTAAAAGGGGACGTGGTTCGCCTTGAACAGGTGTTTGTGAACCTGTTGCGTAATGCTGCAGATGCTTTGCGCTTTTCATCTGAAAAGCAGATCAAGGTTATTTTGGCCGGGGATGAAAAATTTGCCCTAGTTCGGATTGAGGACAGTGGTCCCGGGATTGATGTGGCCAATATGGACCAGCTTTTTGATCCTTTCTTTACCACCAAGGATGTTGGGGAAGGAATGGGGCTGGGTTTATCCATCAGCTATGGGATTGTTCAAGATCTTGGTGGGGATATTCGAGCAGAGAACATAAAAGACAGCGGGGCCTGTTTTGTCGTGGAATTTCCCCTGGTCAACTTTGTTGAACAGCCCTTTGCTTATTCAGCCTGATTGTTCGAACGATATTTTCTGTCTGTGATCGGATGGATAGGTTATTTCCGAGTAGAATAGGCGGTTTTTTGCCTGCTGTATCATTGTCTCTCGGCGGAACTTTGCCACGTCAATATGTAAAGAGATATATATGTATTATATTTCAGATGGTTAATGATGGAATGAGTTGGCGCAAGCCTTGCAATGGTTCCTGGTGAAGCGACTGGACTTTCTGTTTGTATGTCTGTTTTCAGCTTGTAGACTAACTAAAGATTTTCAACGGAACGTTCAGGGCGGATGGCGGACTTTGTATTCGATTCTGTTCGGTTGGATCCAGTCGTCATTGCGGTTAAAAAAATAATGCCAAGGGAGGCTTTAAATGAATATGTTAAAGACACTTAAATCAGCTGTGGCCGTTGCTGCAATCTGTGGCGCTTTTTCTGCAGGGGCGAATGCCCAGGAAGAGCGTGATTATTTAATGGCGACAGCCAGCACGGGTGGAACCTATTACCCTGTCGGTGTGGCGATTTCCACATTGGTCAAGGTTAAACTACAGCCGACACAGAAAATCGGACTGTCAGCAATCAGCTCTGCAGGTTCCGGCGAGAACGTGAAGTTGCTCCGGGAAAACGAGGTGCAGTTCGGTATCTTGCAAGGCCTTTACGGGTATTATGCCTGGAAAGGCAAAGGACCGGTTGAGCAGGACGGCCCTCAGACAAAAATGCGTTCAGTAACCATGCTGTGGCAGAACGTTGAGCAGTTCACTGTTCTTTCCGAGCATGCCAAAACAGGTACGATTGATGATCTCGTCGCCATGAAGGGGCAGAGCATGTCTCTCGGCACAAAAAATTCAGGAACAATCGGTTCAAACCAGGTTTTGCTCGAAAATCTGGGCCTGAATATCGAGACTGACTACAACCTTGTCTATGTTGGCTACGGCCCAAGTGCTGATGCTCTGCAGAACGGTCAAATCGCCGGAATGGGCACACCAGCAGGGGTTCCAGCTGGAGCTATTACAAAGGTAATGGCGGCCATGGGGGACAAGGTTACTCTCTTGGGATTTACTCCTGAGCAAGCTGCGAAGGCAGATGGCGGTCTGGAACTCTGGACACCCTATACTATTGCAGCAGGAACCTATCCTGGTCAGGAAAAAGATGTCACGACCATTGCCCAGCCAAACTTTCTGGCGGTGCGGGATGATGTGGATGAAGAGGCTGTCTACGAGATCACCAAAACGATCTACGAAAACCTGCCTTTCCTGAATGCAATCCATAAAGCGACCGAGGGGATGAGCCTGGAGACCGCTCTTGCTGGTCTGCCAGTACCGCTGCATCCGGGTGCTGCACGTTATTTCAAGGAAGCCGGTATTGAAATTCCTGCGCGTCTTATCGCTCAGTAATTAAAATATCCTTACTTCAATAGGTTACAGGCGTTCGAGAAATCGGACGCCTGTTGCATAACTGTTGCTTGCATTCGGGGCTGCCATGTCACAAGACGCCATAAAATCTGAAAACGAAGAGCCGGAAACCGAGCTTGGCGAACAGACAATCGCCATTCGGGGGAACGGGAAATGGACCAGACAGGTACTTTTTGTCCTTGGGGTTCTGATCTCTCTTGGACACATTTATTTTAACATCTTTACGCTTCTCCCCAGTCTTTGGCAAAACGCGTTACACTTTAGCGGCTTTATCCTGATGGCGGCCCTGATTTATCCCGCGTCGTCAACCGCGAATGGTAGGGTGAGCCTGGTTTTTGACGTCCTTCTGGGAGTGGTCGGGGCCTTTTCTGCGCTCTATATGATCGCGATGGAGGACATAATCTATGAGCGCGGGGTGCGGCTGGAAACCGAAGAGTGGGTTGCTGGGATATTGCTGATCCTGATTGCAATCGAGTTTACCCGCCGGACGACTGGCTGGATCATTCCCTTTCTTATTGTTCTTGCTCTTAGTTATGTCTGCTGGTGGGGGGGGCTCATCGATGGCGTTTTCAAGTTCAGAGGCCTGACGACGGAAACGGTACTGTTCCGCAGTATATACGGAGATGACGGACTTTTTGGCGGTATTGCTCTGATTTCTTCTTCCTTTGTTTTCATGTTTATTCTTTTTGGCGCCTTTCTGGTGCGCTCTGGTGCTGGAGAGTTTATTATTGATCTTGCCCGTGTGGTGGCTGGGCGGACCGTTGGTGGGCCTGGGCTTGTAGCTGTTCTGGCATCAGGGTTGATGGGAACAATTTCCGGCTCTGCAGTGGCCAATACGGCCTCGACAGGTGTCATTACCATACCCTTGATGAAAAAGGCTGGTTTTCCGGCAAAATTCGCGGCAGGTGTTGAAGCTGCAGCTTCAACCGGGGGGCAGCTTATGCCGCCGATCATGGGCGCGGGTGCTTTTGTGATCGCCAGTACAACCCAGATCTCTTATGGTATTATTGTTGCCGTCTCTATTTTGCCTGCCATTCTCTATTTTGCGACGGTGGGCTTTTTTGTTCGCATTGAAGCAAAACGGAACAACATCGCAGTTGTTGACGAGCAAACGGAGAGTGCCCTGAGCGTGATCAAACGTGGGGGTATGACGTTTCTTGTTCCCATTGCGCTCTTGATCGGGTTGCTGATGTTTGGCTTTACCCCGACCTATGCGGCAGGCATATCGATTATCGGTGTTATTGCGGCTTCCTGGCTCAGTTCGAATAAAATGGGCTGGCGCGAGATACTGGAGGCCCTGAGCCTTGGCGCGCGGAATATGGTGATGACGGCGATCTTGCTGTGTGCTGTTGGCCTGTTGGTGAATGTCATCACCACAACCGGGATCGGGAATACTCTTTCCCTGATGATTTCAAACTGGGCCGGGGACAGTCTTGTTATTGCCATGATCCTGATCGGGTTGGCGTCTCTTGTTCTGGGAATGGGGTTACCAGTTACAGCTGCTTATATCGTCTTGGGGACTCTTTCAGCACCAGCGCTCTATGCTCTGATCACCAATGGTCTGCTGGTTGATGCGATTGCGTCCGGCACTCTGAGTGAAGAAGTTCGGGCAATCTTTATGTTGGCAGCACCAGAGCGTTTGGCTGAGATCGGATTACCCATGTCGACGGAGGCTGCCAAAGAAATATTGTCTTTGGTGCCAGATGATCTGGTGCATACGCTGCGTGATATGGCCCTCGACAAGGAAAAGCTTACCTATGCTCTCTTGTCGTCACATCTGATTATTTTCTGGCTGTCACAGGATAGTAACGTCACGCCGCCAGTGTGTCTGACGGCTTCGGTTGCATCGGCGATTGCTCATNCCCCGCCAATGGCAACGGGATTGCAATCCTGGAAAATTGCCAAGGGACTTTATATCGTTCCCCTTCTCTTTGCCTACACCCCGTTTATTGGTGGAGAGTGGCATGAAGTTTTGATGATCTTTGGGTTCTCTCTGGTCGGGCTCTATGCTTTCACCGGGGCGCTCCAGGGGTATATGGAGCAGAGACTTGGCTGGATTGAGCGGGCGATGGCCCTGATCTTTGCGGCAGTACTGCTCTGGCCATTGGGCTGGATGATCCATCTGGGAGCGCTGGTGTTGTTTGGGCTGTTCTTTATCCGGAATGTGAATAAAAAAGCGGCCTGAGAAGGCAAGGACCGCTGAAAAAAACTGAAACCGTCGGGAATTATCCCGGCGGTTTCGTTTATTCAGCGGTTTTACCGGTGCTGTTCAGCTGTAATGATTTCTATTTGGGTGCTGGCGACAGCAAGTCCACCTTCCATGTGATACCAGACAATTTTGCCATCTCTGTTAAGATCTTCGCCGCTAATGATGGCGTTGGTGAGGCTTTGCAATTCAGCGGCATAGGGAGCGGCGGCCTCTGCATCTCCGGCTTCGATTACCAGCTGTGCCAACTCTTTTGCCTTTAGGGCGCGGGCAGCCGTGTTTCGTCCAACTGAAGAAATCATAATACCTGAAACCCGAATAACATCTGTGGCGCTTTCAATTTCGGTGGCCAACTGTGCGTGCAGGGCAACCCCCTCTGCTGCCCTGATCAAACCGTAGCCCATGCCCGGTCCTTTGGGCAGAGCGCCTGGATCAAGGGCGTGGAGGACATGTCCGGCATGGAGCTGCATGCCTCCAAGGTTTTGCAGATCGGCAGCAGCATAGCTTGCATGTGTGCGTGCGATCTCGGCTTCTCCAAGCGCAACGGTGAGCAAGCCCTGTTGCTGAGGGGTGTCTTCCCAGTGTTTTATCAGGTGCTCAATATGCGGCTGATCTTCTGCGGCCTGAAGCGGCAGTGAGCTCAGTCCGACTAGAAACAAAGAAAAGGAGGCGAGGCCACTCAGAAACTGTTTTTTCTTCCTGCACATGCCTTTTTCCTCTTTTTTGAAAATGGGGATGGATCAGGAGATGATACCTCTTTTGTTAAATGGGGGAGACAAAAACGAGGTCACAAGCCTGTGATGACAGCTTTACAGATAAACTTTCGGCTGGCAGACCTTCTGGTTTGATCCTGACATAATTTGTCAGCAGGGCTGTTATAGAAGAGTCCCGTCAGTTTGATGAAATCTGTAGTATAAGGAAGAAGATGGAAGCCTTTAAGGATGTCTTTTTTAATCCCGGGAATATTGGGTTTCTTGCAGATAATCTCAAAAGAAGCTTCATGCCTTTTGATCGAGAGGGATTTCTGTCAGAGGTTCTGGAAAATCTGCAGGTGCTGGAATTGAAGCAGCGGTCAGAACATATAACCAGAACACTTAAACGCTATCTGCCTGGAGACTTCCTTCAGGCGACGGCAATTCTTCTGGACTGCCTCCATCCCGAGACAGAACAGGAACTAGCGGATCAGAGATCAGGTGAAAAGGGTGTCGCGGGCTGGATGGTGATGCCACTGTGCGATTATGTGGCTTGGTATGGCAAGGAGCATCTCGAGATATCGCTGGCTGCCCTGAAGGAAATGACAAAGCGGTCCAGTGCCGAGTTTGCCATNCGACATTTCCTGGTTTCCCATCCGGAAGTGACCCTCGAAGCACTGACCAGCTGGATTGGTGACCCCAATTATCATGTCCGCAGACTGGTCTCTGAGGGCTCGCGTCCTCGTTTGCCCTGGGGCATGCGATTGTCAGCTTTCGTCTCTGACCCTGCGCCGTTGGTTCCTCTGCTGGAAGGACTTAAGGATGATTCCGAAGAATATGTCCGTCGTTCTGTTGCCAACAACCTGAATGATATTGCCAAGGATCACCCGGATCTCGTTGCCGAACTGGCACGCCGCTGGATGAAGGGGGCGGATGAAGACCGTAAAAAACTGGTTCGCCATGCCTGTCGCAGTCTGGTCAAGGAGGGGCATAAGGGGGCTTTGATGGCATTGGGTTTTGGCGAACCCGAGGTCTGTCTGGAGAGTTTTCGGGTCCTGACGCCACAGGTTGTTCTTGGGCAGGCGCTGGAATTCGAAGCTGCAATAACCTCGACAGGAAAACAGTCACAAAATCTGATGATCGACTTTGCCATTCACCATCAGAAAGCCAATGGAACAACAAGTCCGAAGGTTTTCAAGTGGCAGTCTTTTGCTTTGGCTGGTGGTGCAGGAAAAATTGCCAGGAAACGTCACGCAATCAAACCGATCACAACCAGAAAATACTATCCTGGACAGCATTCTGTTGAGCTTTTCGCCAATGGGAGATCCCTGGGGATTCTCGATTTTGAGCTGGTTATAGGGAGCCTCTAGTTTTTAATAAGAATGCCCCGGGACAGGGGTGTAATTCTGTCCCGGGAAGAAATTTGGGATTAATGGGAGGAGTGGTCACCTTCGCTTTTTTTATCCATATCTCCTGCTTTTTGAACCGTTACGTCGATATCAACCTTGCCAGCTTTTTCAAAAGTAAGAGTCAGAGGGAAGGTATCGCCTTCCTTGAGCGGGGCAGCCAGTCCCATCATCATGATATGAAAGCTGCCTGGCTTGAGTTCGACTGTTTCTTTGCTCTTTACGGTGATTCCTCCTTCAACCTGACGCATTTTCATCACGCCGTCTGTCATGATGTGCGTGTGAAGCTCAACGCGTTTTGCGACGTCACCTTCTGCTGAAATCAAGGTGTCATCCTCAGCACCCATGTTGTGGAGATTGAGGAAAGCTGCACCATTTTTTACCTGACCGATAGTTGCGCGGGCCCAGGGGTGTTCGATCATAATGTCACCAGCACGATAATCCTGGGCGGAGACAAGGGAGGACAGAGACAGAATTGCCAAAGCAAAAAAGCCGGAGAGAAGTTTTTTCATCGGAATCTCACATATATTAATCCAGGCAGGAAGCTGCACTGGTCGTTAAGGGATCAAGACTTGAGATAATTAAAAGCTGTATTCAGCCAACCGGAGGGGCACGAGGAGCCGAGAGAAAGTCTGCAACGGGCTGTAAAAAGAGCTGGTGGTGATTTTTCCAGACGACGGCTTCGGGCTTGTCCCAACGGGGAGGTGACAGGAATGAAGTTGTCGTGAGGCCAAGGTAACCGGCAGTGATACAATGATCGCAGTGGTTATGGACAGAGCCGGGATCGCTATGATCTGTTTCGGGTGCTGTTGTGGCCGTAACAGGTTTGAGACCAGCAGGGGTACAGATAAACTGAAGCGCAGTTTCTATAGAAGCTTCACTTTCAAAAGCTTCCGTTGTGGGGAGTGCTGGGTTGGAGAATTGTAACAGCGACGGAGATGCGGCAACGGTCTGGCTGAACAGCACAGCTGTTAATAAAGGCAACAGGCTTTTGAAACAGATGATGCCCAGGGCGAGAAAAGCTGTCCTCCGCTGGTTTTGACCTGTTGGCGTGTTGCAATTCTTGCTCATAAAGAAATAATCATTGTTGTCAGAGGGCTGTCCACTTCTGATTCCTGCCTGTTTGCTTAATACCTGGGCAGGGTCTTGGCAAGTTCTTCGGCAGACTGGATCTGTACTTCTGTCAATTTCGCGCGCAAATGCCGCAGGTCTGCGGCAGCCTTGGTATTTCCCTGATCCGCCGAGACACGATACCAGGCGTAAGCCTTGATGTTGTTGGTGATAACACCGCGGCCTCTTTCATAGAAACGCCCGATATTGCGTTGTGCGATCGGATGCCCCTGATTTGCTGCGGCTTCATACCATCGGGCAGCCTTGTCATAATCACGAGGCTGTCCGAGGGCATTGCGGTACATGCTGGCCAGGCTGTTTTGCGCCGCAGGATCACCGGCCTGGGCTGCGAGTTCCAACCAATAGGCAGCCAGTTGGAAATCCTGTTTTACCCCGATGCCATCGACATAATAGAGGCCCATGTAGCTCTGAGCTTCCCGATCACCCTGTTTCGCTGCGAGAAGGTACCAGTAAGCAGATTGTTGATAATCAAGCTTTGTGGCAAGGCCCTGTCGATACAGGTGTCCCATGTAACGTTGAGCCGAGACATCTCCAGCTTTGGCTGCAGGAGGTAGCTCTTTGGCGGCGGTTTCGAAATCGCCTTTTTGATAGGCCGTAATTCCTGAAGAACTGTCTGCTGTCGCGCTTGAAAGAGCACAGGAAAAACTGATCGTTATGGCCAAAAGAAATGCTGAAAACTGCACAGGTTTACCTTCCCTCCTGAATATCAAGAACAAGATAAGGTATGGAGCCGTTTTGGGAAAGTGGGGTAAAGAAAATCATCGGCTCGATTTTAAAAAAGAGCTCGTGCTTCGAATAAATAAGCGAAATTTAGATGTCTGGTGCGATAATCAGAATGTGATCATTATCGTGGTACAGCGTCATACCATTGGCAAACTGGCTGAAACTCAAGCCACTGACATCTGTGCCGGAAGCTGTAATATGGGCGTCTTCCACGATACCGCTATGAATGAGGGGGGTATCAGATTCGATCTTCAGAGGCTCGTCACGTGCGAACAGCACAACTTCTCCCGCGTCATCGGGAAGAAGATCTGCGAGGTGCAGCACCAGTTCGTCATCTGAATCGTTAAAATCTGTCATACCTTAAGATTTAGTCCTTTCTGAATCCCGTTGCAATGTTTTTCTCTATTGATTCCAGTGGCTTTTCTGTGATCAGAAGGAAAAAACAGGACTTTCCTGAGTAAAAACATCACTTAAATGTAATTTGGGGATTATTTTTAAATTTAAGTGGCAAATTATTTGTGCACTTATTTTTTAACCCGAGACATGGTTCCCGAGAGCACCGGAAAAAGCAGACTGTTTCAACCGACTGAAAAGTATACGATATAATTGGCTGTTTTAGGGCGTTTTCGGATAATTTTTTTTGCGTCGCCTGTGGCTTTCTTCTATAAGAAAACGATATCGAAGATGGTCACCATAACAAGCCCCAGCGCGACAGGCCCGAGAACAATCGGCATAAAAATCTAACGATAAGTGACCAGCTTTTTCGTGATTTCAGTAAGAGACAGGGACAGAAATTCTTCTGTTGTCTTGTCATGAGTTCTGTCGTGGTGGGAGGCTAAAAGCCAATGGCGAAATTAGATGTTCTGGATGGTCGCGCTCTTGATGAGCTGCGGAACCGACTAAAAGGTGAAGACAGATTCTCCCCGGCTAGAGCCCTGAGAGATGATCTGGAAACCCGCCTTGTTGCCATGCGGCAGGATACTGTGAAGCATCCCCTTGATAATCCGGTGCTGGAGCTGGCGCATGACCTGTCGGAGAAGCTTTCTGCGGGGCAGATCTCGATAGCAAACCTGCAGGAGCTGATCCAGCTTCTCTCTGCCGAGGCTTTTGCTGATCGGGCCGAACGGGTGGGGCAGTATATCAATCTTGCTGACCAGGATGAAAACCGGACACGTCTGGCGTCTCTTTTCAAATCGCTTGCCTGCCAGGACGAAGATAACCTGGTCTCCTTTGGAGAGTTCAGCCGTCGTGTTGAACGCGAAGCCTTTGGTATTGTTATTACGGCACATCCGACTTTCGGTCTTTCTCAGGAACATTATCAGGCCTTGGCACAGTTTGCAGCTGATGAGACTCTGGGCGGACAGGCACTCGAAGCCTCTGATCTGGAGCGCCTGAGCAAACTTGTTATCGAGCAGAGCCATGAACCGGATCAGCAAATTAACTTGCTTGCCGAGCACGGGCAGGCACAGAAGGCGATTGAATCAATCCAGCAAGCGATGAGGGAGGTCTATGATGTCGTCCTCAGCGTTGCTGCCGAGCTATATCCCGAGAATTGGACAGAACTGACGCCAAGGGTTCTGACAATCGCCAGCTGGGTCGGATATGATCTGGATGGCCGGACAGATATTACCTGGGCCGATACGCTGCACACCAGGATGAAGGTCCAGGTCGCCCAGCTGAAATATTATGTTGCTGCTCTGAACACTATCTCCGGCGCTCTGGACAATGACCATGATGAGCTGGCAACAACACTGGCTCTGGTCAAAAGCCGGGTTACGCTTGCCTTGCATGTGGCGGAAAAGGAAACTGATTTTTTCAGCAGTGAATATGCGACCGGAGATGAATTAAGTGAGGTATCCCGCCGGATTGTCGAAGATGACGGTTCACGACTGGTTCACACAGTAGAACTGATCGAAGCCTTAAACCGCTCGGTTGCGTTGACCAATGATCTGGCGGTCAAGCGTGCTCTGATTATTCTCAGATCAGAAGTGGCGAACTATGGTCTGGCAACGTCGCATATGCATGTCCGTCTGAATGCGGCCCAGCTGCATAATGCGGTGCGTAAAAGTATCGCGATGGAAGGGGAGCCTGACGACCCGGGACGTCGGCGCGGAAATTTCCGGGCACTATCCGGTTTGCTGGATGATGTGAAGCCGCTGAAGATAAACTTTGGATCGCTGGCAGCAGAGAATACCACCGCTAAACGTATGTTCATGCTGATCGCCCAGATCATCAAATATGTAGATGCTTCTGCCCCGATACGCTTCCTGATTGCTGAATGCGACACGCCCTTTACCATTCTTACCGCGCTTTATTACGCGCGCCTGTTTGGTGTTGACGATGTTCTTGATATTTCGCCGCTGTTTGAAACCGGCACAGCACTTGAGCGCGGCAGTGAAGTTATCGCGGAGCTGCTGGAGAACGAACACTATCGGGCTTATGTACAAAAACGCGGTCGCCTCTGTATACAAACTGGGTTCTCTGATGCAGGACGTTATCTGGGGCAGGTTTCAGCGTCTCTGGCGATAGAACGGCTTCACATGAAGCTGGCGCGACTGATGGCTGACCAGAAGCTGTCTGGTGTCGAGGTGGTGATCTTTGATACCCACGGGGAGTCCATCGGACGAGGGGCCCATCCGGTCAGTTTCGCAGATCGACTGAAGTATGTGTCTTCGCCGATGACCCGTTCGCTCTTTGCCAAAAACCAAATTCCGCTGAAGCATGAGGTCAGCTTCCAGGGGGGGGATGGGTATCTGTATTTTGGTACACCCAAACTGGCGATGACGACTTTGACCCGTTTGCTGGAACATGCCCTGGGCAAACCCGAGGCAGACGACGACGATGCGTTCTATACCAACACAGACTATTCCCTCGATTTTTTCCTGAGTCTCAAGTCGTTTCATGAGACAACACTGGAAAACCGCGATTATGCAGCCTTGCTGGGTTCTTTCAGTACCAACCTGCTCTATCAGACAGGATCCCGTAAAAGTAAACGGCAACACGAAAAGCATCATGGCATTGATCGTGGGCACCCTTCGCAGATACGGGCGATCCCGCACAATGCCATCCTGCAACAGCTGGGGTATCTGGCCAATACAGCTGGCGGGTTCGGGACGGCAATTTCGCGGGATCTTGATGCTTTCGTCAAATTGCACGGTGAATCAGATCGCGTACGGCGCTTCATGGATATGGTCTCCTACGCCAAAGGCTTGAGCAGTCTCAATACGCCGGAAGCCTATGCGGCTTTGTTTAATCCACGTTACTGGCTGGCAAAAGCTTACGCTGTCAAACATACCTTAAGATCGGAAGACCAGCTCCGTCTCTCTGAGCTTGTGGCTGATACGGGACGTTATGACGGTATGAGCCGAATGCTCCAATCCTTCCGCCGGGATGCCATCAGCCTGCATCGCGGGCTTGATGCCCTCAGTGCAGATGGTCAGGAAAAGGTCTTCCCGTTCGATACCCGTCGCCGGATCAATCTGATTATCCTGCATGTTGTGCGGTTGTGTCTGATACAGGAAATTTTCCTTCTGGCCATGCGTATTCCCCCTTTTGCCACGCGGAATGACCTGACACTTGATGATCTGATTCAGGATATACTGGCGATGGAAATTCCTGCGGCTATCGCGGAATTGAAAGCTACTTTTCCAGTGTATCAGACCCAGACACATTTTGATGAAGGGGACTACGGCGAACCAAGCGAATATCGCGATAATGAAAACCGGGATTACTCAAAAGAACACAGAAGCATCTTTGGTCCTATAGAGGAACTCTATGATCTTTGTCGCCGGATTTCCGTGGCGGTTTCAAACAGTATCGGTGCCCATGGCTGATCTCCGTTAATCAGCAATGCTGGAACATCAGGGAGCTGTCAGCTCCCTGATTTGTTTGGGATATGGTTTTGGTCACGGGTTTGACTTGGCCGGGTAAAAAGCGAAACAATGCACGGCTTCAGGGCTTGATGACTTAATGGAGGATGCTGTGATTGAAGAGGTGTTGGAGTTCTGGTTTGCTGAGGGAATGGATCAAAGATGGTTTGTTAAGGACCCTGAATTTGATGCACTGATCCGTGATAAACTGTTACCTCTTTATGAACAGGCCGCCGCCGGGGAGCTGGAAAGCTGGCGTCGGGATGGCAGAGGCTGTCTGGCCTTGTGCATCCTTCTTGATCAGGCTCCAAGGAATCTCTTTCGGAATGATCCCCGTTCTTTCGCTACAGATGGTTATGCACTGCAGGTTGCCAGGGATGCCGTTTCCAGGGGATGGGATGAGTCCTTGCAAGAGGAAGAAAAGGTTTTCCTTTATTTGCCTTTTGAACATAGCGAAGAGCTTGAGGATCAAAGGACGTCTCTGGAGCTCTTTGCCGGGATCGGGCGCGCTTCCGGTTGGTACAGTTATGCTGTGAGGCATGAGGAAATCATCCGTCGTTTCGGGCGCTTTCCGCATCGCAATGCAGTCCTCGGGCGAGAAACAACACCCGAGGAAGCCGCTTTCCTGCTTGAGCCAGGGTCATCCTTTTAAAAAAGGCAGGGTCGATCAGCGACCATGTGGCTGGCTGTAGTCGATCTCGGGGCCTGTCGGGATGATACCTGTGGGGTTGATTGTCGCGTGGCTGCCATAATAATGCGCCTTGATATGAGGAATGTTCACCGTTTCGGCAACACCCGGATATTGGTAAAGCTCCCGGGTTAAAGCCCAGAGGTTTGGATAGTCCACCAGCCGCTTCTTGTTGCATTTGAAGTGCCCGAAATAGACCGGATCAAAACGGATCAGGGTGGTGAAGAGCCGCCAGTCAGCTTCGGTCAGATGATTTCCTGTCAGGTATTTCTGGTGATCCAGACGGGCCTCGAGCTCATTCAGCGTGGAGAAAAGGGCTGAATAGGCTTCTTCATAAGCCTCCTGGCTCGTAGCGAAACCACATTTGTATACCCCGTTGTTCACGGCATTATAGACCAGTTCGTTTACCTGATTGATTTCCTGCTGCAAGGCTGTTGGATAAAAGTCCGGGGCCTCCTTTTCGGCAAAGGCATCAAAGGAAGAATTCAGCATGCGGATGATTTCTGCAGATTCATTGCTGACGATAGTCTGGTCCTTCTTGTCCCAGAACACTGGTACCGTGACCCGTCCGGTATAGAGTGGATCTGCCCTGGTATAGATCTGATGCAGATAGTCTTTGCTATAGAGATGATCTTCGGTCGCCCCCAGATCGCCGGGCTGAAACTCCCAGCCATTTTCTTTCATGCGCCAATGGACAACGGAAACAGAGATGGCTTTCTCAAGTCCTTTGAGCTTTCTGAAAATCAGGGTGCGATGCGCCCAGGGGCAGGCCAGATTGACATAGAGGTGATAGCGCCCACTCTCTGCCGGATATCCTTTTTCACCATTGGGACCTGATGACCCGTCAGGGGTGACCCAGTTCCGGAACTGGGAATCCTTGCGCTGGAACCGGCCATTGCTGGCTTTGGTTTCGTACCATACATCATGCCATTTTCCTTCTACGAGCTTGCCCATACTATTCTCCTGTTATTCTTTTGTCTTAGATGAATGTGATAATTTATGGCTGATCCTGATCAGGCTGCCGGTAAGTCGAGAAAGAGGATTTCAGCATTTTCTTCTGCCTTCAGTTCCAGAAATTCCTCCTCCTGAATCAAGGCTGCATCCCGTTCGCCAAGAGTTGAGCCGTTCAGGTCAATCTGTCCTGCGGCAACAACCAGATATCCCTGGCGACCATGAAGGATCTCTTGTTTAAGGCTTTCGCCCTTTGCCAGGTGACTGCCAAACAGAGTCGCATCCTGATGAATATGCAAGGCTTCAGGGTAGTGTTGCTGACCAGAAGCCAGGGCGTGAAAGCGACCCTGATAATCTTCAGCAGCAAAAACCTTTTGTTCCCACCGGGGGGGAAGATTTTTTACAGAAGGCTGGATCCAGATCTGAAAGAGGGTCGTCGCTTCTGGGCCATGATTGTATTCACTGTGAAGAATGCCGCTTCCAGCGCTCATAACCTGGATATTGCCCGCGGGTGTCAGCCCCTTGTTGGAGAGGTGGTCTTCATGGGAAATTGTCCCCTTTCTGACATAGGTAATGATCTCCATGTCCTGATGGCCATGCATCGGAAAACCGCTTCCTGGTTGAATTTCATCATCGTTCCAGACCAGGAGAGGTCCAATGCCTCTGCGGGATGGATTGTTATATCCTGCAAAACTAAAATGATATCGGGCATTGAGCCAGTCATTCGAAAAGCGGCCGAGTGAACCAAAAGGGCGGATATCAATCATCGTTTTATTCCTTGATAACGCGTTGCTTGGATAACGCATTTTTTGCTGTTCTCTTTAAAATAGTTATGTTGATATCAGAGTGTAATATGTGAAAATGGAACAAGATTGTTTCTATTTGGAAACAGTCAGGATGCAAAACTTTGAATTTAAATGAAATGGCGGTTTTCGCTGCCGTGGTTGAACATGAGAGCTTTACGGCCTCAGCCAAGGCACTGGGAGTGAGCAAGTCTGCAGTGTCAAAGCAGATTAATCGTCTGGAAGATCGCCTGGGAATTCGTCTGCTAAACCGTACGACACGGAGACTTTCTCTAACGGAGGCAGGTGCCGTTTTCTTTGAGGGATGCCAAGAGGTCATGTCCGTGGCCCAAGGAGCCGAACAGGCTGTATCCCGTCTGAGTAATACCCCGCGCGGTGTGCTTAAAATCAATGCGCCCATGTCATTTGGCATCAAGCAGATGGGGCCGCTTTTGACCGCGTTCCAGAAGGTCTATCCCGAGATAGAAATTGATCTGGTTCTCAACGATCAGCTGGTGGATCTGGTCGATGAAGGGTTTGATGTGGGGATCAGGATCGGGAGCTTGATGGACTCCCGTCTGATGGCAAAGAAGGTTGCCGATTGCCGTATGGCGGTGGTTGCTTCACCCAGCTTGTTATCTCCAGAGGAAACACCCAGAGTTCCAACCGAACTGAGTGGGTTGAATTATCTGCAGTATAGCTATCTTTCCCGGAAATCAGGATTGAAATTCTCCAGTGATGAAGGGCAAGTTATGGTTCAGGTAAAAGGAAAAATGACGGCCAACAACGGGGATTTTATTCTTTCTGCTGTTATGGCAGGGATGGGGATTGCCTGTATGCCAACATTTATATGCGGGGATCTTATTCAACAGAAGCGTCTGGTGCAGTTCCTGCCGCAATGGGAAATCGACACGGATATTGCGATCTATCTGGTTTATCCTGTAAATCGCAACCTACCACCCAAGGCCCGGGCCTTTATTGATTTTACTTCAAAACATTTTGCTGGGCGACCGGCGTGGGACGAAGGTTTTTGATTGTGTCGTATCATTTTGATTCATTGAGCTTATCCGAAGAATTCATACGATAGAGAAAGTTTTCTTTGAGTTGTTTAAAATTCATGCTATCGAGAAATAGCACTTAGAAATCCTTGAGCAGGGCCTTATCGCTTTATGCAAAAGTTAGTTGAACAGCTGCGACGACGACGAACCTGCCCTCGAACATCAGTTCGCAGGGCGGTGGATTTGTATGTCGTTAAAAGGGCTGTCCAGTAACTTGATTTTCAGGTGACCCTGCACAAACCAGAGACAACAGTCTGCTTTATGTCTCTTTATTTTTGTAACCCCGATCTAAGGGGTTAACTGCAGGATATCCCATGTGTGATTTTACAATCTTTCCCCAGGCCCTTGAAGACGCGATTCTTCTCGACCCTCTGCTGGATATTACCTTTGGCAGTGATCGGAAAGCCCGTCCTTCCTATCGGCTCCGTGATGGTATCGATCCGGTTGAGCAGCTNTGTTTTTCAGCCAAATCACCAGAGGGTGATTTTCTGGCAACCTTGCGTTTTTGGCCGGTTTTGATCGGGGGAGAGGAGGCTGTACTGCTCGGACCTCTGGCGGTCCAGCCACATCTACAGGGTAAGGGGATCGGCAAGGCGCTTGTTGCCCACGGCGTGAAGAAAGCCAAAGACCTGGGGTACAGGATCTGTTTCGTGGTTGGTGAGCAGCGGTATTATGCTCCCTATGGCTTCGTTCCGGCACATGCCCTTGGTTTTGATATGCCGGTATCTGTTGATACTGACAGATTCCAGGTCAAGACGCTGCAAGGCACAGATTTTGAGCTTTTGCCCAAAGGAGTGATTGAAATCTGGAACAGAGCTCCGGTCCGAAAGAGGAAGGCGCTTTAACGCCCTTCGCGGTACCAGGCGGCAATGGCCGTAAACAACATCAGACTCAGGAATAACCAGGGAGGCAGCAGATCTACTCTGCTGTCACCAATAACGCGTTCTGCTTTTCTGGGTAAGAAGCCAAGCCAGTTATTTCCATGCAAGACGGTTCTGCCGGGAGTGAGGCGTAATTGAGGCACCTCTGCTTTTTGTAATGATATGATCCCACCTCCCCGGCTTTCTATGAGTGGTGTCAGAGGGGCTGGGTCAGTAATGACCTTCTCATGTTCTGGGCCATTTTGGTGTTGCTGGGCCACAAGTGAGCGCGGACCGTCATTGATTGTGTAAACGCCGGGTTCCGGGGCCTCAATAGTCTTGATGGCGAGACCATTGTTTCCGGGTTCAAGGGGAAGAGGGAGAATCTTGCCGGAAGGGGATTCGACTGTGAGCTCTACAGGGGTGTCAGACAAACTCTGCCGGTGGATTGTCAGGCGGTCATTAACCAGACTGGCTTTGAGCTGTTCTTCATCGAGTTCAGGTTCTTTCATCAGCCAGTGCACCAAGCGGCGGATTAGCTCTGTTTGAGGGCCACCCCCTTCTACGTTTCGGCCCCAGAGCCAAATATGGTCACTGGTAATTTGGGCGACCCTTCCTTTACCAAAGTGATCAAGCACGAGCAGGGGTTGGTCCTTTGCGCCTGTCATAACTGTCCATCCACTCAGGGTGTCTGTGTCTACCTGGCGGAACCAGCGCCCCCAGGTGGGGGGCTGAATGTTATCTGTATTGGCATCGGGCAGGGACGCAGTCACCGGGTGCCGTAGCCCCAATTCTGTGACGAGTGGATGAAAAGCTGTCTCGCTGATGGTGCCCAGAGGTTCTGCAGGCAGCATCGTACCCAGAGATGTATTGTAAAGGGATGCGGGGGACGCATAACCCGGGCCTCCGACTTCGAGCAAGGCTCCTCCCTGTTCTACATAGCGTACAATGTTGGTGAGATAGTGGCTGGGCAGAAAACCTTGCCGTTGATACTGGTCGAATATGATCAGGTCAAAATCGGCGAGTTTGACTTCGAACAGTTCATGGATCGGGAAGGCAATGAGCGAAAGCTCCCGGATGGGGGTTCCATCCTGTTTCTGAGGGTGACGCAGGATAGTGAAGTGAATAAGATCAACGGATGGATCCGCCTTGAGAATATTCCGCCAGGCACGTTCACCGGGGTGCGGTTCTCCCGAAATCAAAAGAACTTTCAAACGATCTCTGACGCCATTGGTTTCGAAAATGGCCCGGTTATTGATCTCGGTAATTTCGTTAGGCAAGGGTTCTACTGAAAGATCAAAGGTGGTCAGTCCCCGGTTTTCAAGGAACAGTTCCTGGGTAAAGGGAATGCCAACTGGAACCTGTATCTCTGAAATTTTTTCGCCGTTCTGCCGCAGGGTAACCCAGGCAGGTAACGAGAGATCCTCCGCATTGTCATCGATAATCCTGTAGGTGAGTTTGGCGGTTTGGCCGATAATGCTGAAAGCAGGGGCTTGCTCGATGATCAGTCGCCTGTCCTGACGCTCGGGGTTTCCGGCCAGAAGCAGGTGAAGCGGGATCTCATCTGGAATGTCTGTTTCTGCGACGGAAGCCGGGACATCATGAACCAGCCCATCAGAGATGAAGACAATACCGGACAAACGGTTTTTTTCTTCCTGGGTCAAATTGATGTTGGCAAAGATGTTTGTACCCTGTGCTTCGGTTCCGCTTACGCTGACTGTTTTTAAAACCAGGTCGCTGCGTTTGTTGACCTGGTTATGTAAGTCACTCAGTGCATCGGATGCCTGCCTGCGCCTCTGGCCATAGGTCATGGAGGGACTGTTGTCGACGACAGCCATTATCAGTTCAGGGAGAGGCTCGCTGATTTTCTCGTGCAGGGTCGGATTGGCAATAAAGAGAGTGATCAGGGCAATGAAAATGCTTCTGAAGAAACTGCCTTTGCTTTTGAGAAGAAAAAGGCCGAGCAGGGTGACAAGAGACAACCCGATAAACAGATAAATCACTGCCCAGGGTAACAGAGGTGCCCACTCTATTCCGTAGTTGGTTATCATTGGCCCAATCTTTCAAGAATATGAGGGATGTGAACCTGATCCTCTTTATAATTTCCGGTCAGAGCGTACATAACAAGATTGATGCCAAAGCGATAGGCCAGCTCTCTCTGGCGTTCTCCTCCCCTGATCATGGGATAGAGGGGAAAGCCTTCAGGGGTCATTGCCCAGGCCTTGGCCCATTCATTTGATCCCACGAGAACTCTGGCAACCCCGTCATGTCTGTAGCGGTCAGTCTTTTCAGCCCAAAGATCCCTGTTGTTATGGTGTCCGGGGAAACTTTCCAGCAGATAGAAAGAACGGGTGAGCACGTGATCAGGGGGAATAAGCTCCAGATCAGGGATGGCAATTTCTTTTGTCAGCCTGAGGAGGTGCCCATTATTCCCCGCACTGCCGATGGCAGAATTTAAAAGGGCGGTGGCTTCTCTCAAATCAAACAGGATCAGGCCACCATTCTGGATATAGAGGTTAAGCCGACGTTTCGCCGCAATAGAGAGCAAGGGTTGAGATGGTGTAACTGGCCAGTAAAGCAGGGGATAAGGGGAAAGCTGGTTCAGATCCAGATCTATCCCGGTGACCTGGACATTCTCGACTGCTGTGCGCCGATGGAGCTGTCTGGACAGGCCTTCAAGCCCTGCCTGGCTATTCCTGTCCACCTCGAGATCTCCGGTAATGACAAAAGCCAGATAGGTACCAAGTGTGGCTTCAATTGCTTTGGGATCAAGAGGTTCTGATTGAGCTTTGAGAGGCTGAGGTACAAGTAAGGTCAGGAAAATCAGGGAAACAATAGAGATGGTGCTTTTGCTGAGTCCTCGTAATCCTATCAGGCCACGCAGCCAGAGCGAGAGCGTCTGGTCGAGCAAGAACAGCAGCAGGGCACAGAGAAGCAGTGGGATCTGCAGAGGGCTTTCCTGTTGGTCGCCGTAGATAATCTTGTCTTGTCCGGGCACAGTGACAGCCTGTTGAGGGGGGATTGATCCAGCAAGATTGACAGCTTTTTCAGGCTCGTTTCTGCCGTAAAATCCAGGAGGTGTTGCGGGGGTTGCTGTTACGTCCCGGGAAGAGATCGGGATAGACAGACTGCTGTTTTGTACCGGGGTGAGGACCCCGTAAGCGTCCATCATATCATGTAGAGGCAGATCTATCCCCCGGTCTTCGGGGCTGACAACACCCTGACCGTATTCCAAAATACGTTCGAGCATCTCGACAAACAATCCCGACAAAACAAGGTTTGACCACCTGGTATTGGCTGTGGTGTGGACCAGAATAATATGTCCCTTGCCCCTGGTTTGCGCGGTGATCAGGGGGGTGCCGTCAAGAAGGCTGGCCCAGGTCTGCTGCTCGAGCTCGGGGGTCGGTTGGGCGAGGAGCTGACCTGAAACAGTAACATCCGAGGGAATTTTCAGTCCCTTTAAGGGAGAGTTTTCAGCAAAGTCCTTAATGGCCAAAGGCTGTTCCCATGTCAGGCTCCCGGCAAGATTGCGGTAGCCACTGCGCAGGGGTACAGGCAAGAGACTATCTCGTTGTGCAGCAAGATTTGGGCCGGCAAACCTGAGCAACAAGCCTCCCTGTTCAACCCAGTTTTGCAATTTCACTTCTTCTGCGGGGGCAATAACTTCTTCGTCAATGACAACGATGGCCGAAAGTTCTCGGGAAAACAGCCGGTCGATCGGTCCGTCACGAACGTCCGTGAACAATCCCAGGGCTCTGTTGAGATAATAGTGTTCTCCGAGCAGAGTGCTGTCGTCAACAGCCCCTCCGCTATTTAACAGACCTACGGGGAAGCGTCGGTTGCTACGATCCATCAGATATTGTGTTGCTGCCGTTTCAATGCCTGAGATGCTGATCTTATGTATCCGGTTGTGCAGTTCATTCGGAAGGGTAAGCAGAGCAGTTGCTTCTGTGATACCAGCTGAAAGAACAAGTTTCTGGGAGGCAAGAACCTCGTTGTTTTTTGACAGGGCAGTGATGGTTCGTTCGTCATCCAGACCAGAGGACAGCCGAGCCAGTTGTATACTAAGACCTGATCCTTCGGAGGTGATCTTTTCTATCCACAAGGGGAGAGAGATCGACGGAGGGGCGTAGAGAGAAACATCCCCCAGGCTGGTCAGGCGCTGATGCAGGATGTTGTCGGGATCAGCAGCTTGCAAGCCCGAGGACAGCCAGGAAATCTGGAGAGGAGATTCTTTTTTCAGGACGGTCTCTATTGATAGCAGGGCATTGTTCTGATCGGCTTCCCAGCCTTTGGGAGAGGGAAAGTGTGGTATCTCTGCCAACAAGTTCTCTACCTTTTGAAAACCAGTAAATTCAAAAGTGCCATCTGTGTCGGCTGCGGTGAAAAGAACGGCGACCTTTGTATTTGTAGCCTCAGTATGATCCAGGATTTGTCTCAGACGGTTGATCTGATTTTGCCAGCTTGATGCAGCTGACCAACCATTATCAAGCAAGATCAAAGTGGTCTGGCTGGTTGTTGACCTTTTGTCCGGTGCATATATGGGGTCGGCCAGGGCCAGAATAATGAGCAGAAGGATCAGGGAGCGAAGAAGAATAAGCCACCAGACCGTTTTGAGGGGTTTGGCATTGGTACCCTTTAATCCCATCAAAAGACGCAAGGGCGGGAAAACTACTTTTCTGGGTGCGGGAGGGGTGATGCGAAGCAGGAGCCATAGAGCCGGGAAACTCAGCAAACCAAGAAGAAGCCAGGGATTGAGAAATCCGATAAGCCCGAGGTCAAGCATAGCGACCTCCGGCTTTATTGCGTGAATCATATTTTCTGGAACTTATGCTCTGGCGTTCGGACACGTCGCTATAAAGTGCCAGCAATGCCTTGCTTGCGGGTTGATCTGTCGCATGTATCAGGTGTCTCCACCCCAGTTTATTTGCCAAGAGAGCAAGATCTCTGTTGTGTTCTTCAATTCGCTCTTTGTAGCTTTCCCTGATTGAATCAACATCAGGGTGCAGCCATTCATTACCGGGGTGATGGCCTTTGCTGTTCAGGCCTTCAAAAGGGAGCTGGAATTTCACACGCCCGCTATAAGGCAATTTCAGCTCTGCCGGGTCCAGAATCTGGACCAGCCAGACTTTCAGCTTCAGGGCAGCCAGTCGATCAAATGTTTCCTTTTGTTCTTCGATCGGGGACAGAAAATCAGAGAAGCAGATCAAGGCAGCATGCGGCGTGACGTGTAGATTGGCGGGGAGATTATCCGAATTCCCCGCTTTCTGTTCCAGTTGCTGTGCCAGAAACTGCACCGTGGTTCTGGCCGATGACGGGGGGCGTCCGCTCCCGGCCAGAGCAATTTTTTCTCCGCCGCGGAGCAACAGGGTGGCGAGAGCGAGAGCGATGACAGAAGCTCTGTGGTGCTTGCTGCAAGATGACCAGGGAGACATCCAGTCCATACCAGGATCACCTGCGGTCCATAGCCAAAGGCTCTGGGCTGTCTCGCGTTCTTTCTGTCGGATAAAAACACCCGAGTTGTCAGCTGTGGAGCCCGCTTTGGCAGAGCGCCGCCAATCAATACTTCTGGGAGTGTCGCCGGGATTGTAACGACGATACTGCCAGAACTCGTCGCCCTGTCCCGGATGGCGTCGGCCATGCGTTCCCTGAAACACTGTGGCTGCAACACGCTCTGCCTCGATTTGAAGCGGTGATAATGTTGATGCCAGCTTCTCGGCTTCTGTCTCTCGCGTTGTCAACAGCTTGCTCATACAGTGATCCGCTACGTCAGAGGAGTGATCAGGCGATTTATAATATCAGTCAGGGTGATGCCTTCGGCACGTGCCGTGAAATCCAGATGTATCCGGTGACGCAAAACAGGCATGGCAAGAGCAACGACATCTTCCAGAGAAGGGCTTAATCGTCCCTGAAGAAGACAACGTGCCTTACTGGCCATCAAGAGCGCCTGGCTGGCCCGGGGGCCGGGTCCCCAGGCGACAAACTGGCGAACCAGTTCATCGTTGGTGTCTTCCGGACGACCGTTGCGCACCAGTGCCAGGATACCTTCAAGAACGTCCTCACCGACCGGGATCTCTCTCACTAGTCTCTGGGCTTCGAGCAGTTCCTTGGCTGTCAGAACGGTTTCTGCGGTGGGCTCACTAGTCCCTGTTGTGGCAAGAAGCATCTGGCGTTCGGCTTCTTTGTCGGGATAACCGACATAGATCTCGAGCAGGAAGCGGTCAAGCTGTGCTTCCGGCAGGGGATAGGTTCCTTCCTGCTCCAGGGGGTTCTGGGTTGCCAGAACATGAAAGGGTGCTGGCAATTTATGGCTGATACCAGCAACGGTTACAGTATGTTCCTGCATCGCCTGTAGAAGGGCAGATTGCGTACGGGGGCTGGCCCGATTGATTTCATCGGCCATCAGAAGTTGAGAAAAAACGGGGCCGGGAATAAAGCGAAAAGAGCGTCGCCCTGTTTCATTCTCTTCAAGAACCTCTGCACCGATGATGTCAGAAGGCATCAGGTCAGGAGTACACTGAATACGTTTTTCGTCCATGCCGAAGACGATACCCAGATTTTCGACCAGGCGGGTCTTGGCGAGGCCTGGAGCGCCAACCAGCAGCGCATGCCCCCCGGCGAGCAATGTTATCAGGACCTGCTCGATAACATCCTCCTGCCCAAAGATGACTTTGCCAAGGTTGGCATTGAGCTGGGCAAGGCGTTCACACAACAGATCGGCTTTCCGGGTAAGATCGTCGCTGGTTCCCTGGGAGTCCTGTCTCAAAGTATCCTTGCTCCTGTATTTGATGTCCATATGTCATGCTCTCCCGGATAAATTGTCTTTGGACCGACGGGGTTTATTGCTCGGTGATATCCAAAGATAGTATCATGAGTCCTGCTACAGGTATGTTAACACCTTGGTTATAATGGACAGAAACACGAACTCTGCCTAGGGGAATTACCTCTTTCAGACGATTGGGTGAAGGCAGTTACCCGGAGGAGAGGCTATTCATGGAAAAAGATAAACAGAAAATAACTGATGACACTGCCATAAAAGAAGCTGTTGCTGCTCTGCCATTGACCAGTGATGTCGACATGAGAATCGCGCGGGATGGGCAGTGGTATCACGAGGGCCGGAGGATTGAACGCAAACCTCTTGTCCGGCTGTTTTCAACTGTTCTTAGGCGGGATGCAGAAGGAGCCTACTGGTTGGTGACACCCGTTGAACGGGCCAGGATACTTGTTGAGGATAGTCCTTTTGTTGCCGTCGAAATACGCCATAGTGGCGAGGGGCAGAACAGGATTGTTTCCTTTCGAAACAATGTTGATAGCTGGTTTGATCTGGATGGAGATCATCCGATTCGGTTTGAGACGGAGAGTGGAGCTGCAGGAGAGATACAGAATAACAGTGAAAAAGAGGTTCCGGTTCCCTATCTATTGGTGAGAGACGGGCTGGAAGCACGTGTATTACGCTCGGTTTACTACCAACTCGTTGACCTCGCCGAGGTCCGAGAAGACAAAATTGGGGTCTGGAGCAAAGGAAAGTTTCATGTTTTCGGGAATGTCGAACAAATAGATGAGTGACTGGGAAAGAGACTGGACCGCAGGACAGCTGTCATCCTTATTTGCTGGAATTTCGCTTGATGGAGAGAAACGAAATGCAGTATCTGGAGCTGTGATTGACAGTGCCCAGTCGCGGAACGAGATTTTTGTCCGTGGTGATCACGATATGAACCCCGATTTTTATGAACCGGATAAAGCTCTTGTTGCTGCTGCTGTCATTGTGCCCTTGGTCGAGCGCCCTGATGGTTTCACGCTTTTGTTGACACGTCGTACCGATCATCTCCATGACCATGCCGGGCAGGTCAGTTTCCCTGGCGGGCGCATTGATCCGGGGGATCTGGATCAGGAAGATGCCGCCCTGCGGGAGTTCGAAGAAGAGGTTGGTGTCCCTCGAAGCCATGTTTCCCTGATTGGTCGCCTGGATACCTACATTACCCGGACAGGTTTTGAGATTACGCCGGTTGTTGGCCTTATCAAACCACCTTTCCCTGTCGACCCGGACAGTTTTGAGGTTGCCGAGGTGTTTGAAGTCCCCTTGAGTTTCTTTCTCAAACCGGGAAGCCGCCAACGGCATAACAGGGAGTTTGAAGGGCGCAAAAGATATTATTATGCCTTCCCCTATCAGGAATACTTTATCTGGGGGGCGACAGCAGGGATGATTGTCAATCTCTGTGATATTCTTGCTCGCCCTGAAACTCTGGATTCTGAACGGATAGAAAACAGCTGATGTTGACACGTCTCCTTCTGATTTTACTGCCTGTTGTTTTGCCCTTTGCGCTTTACTTTATCTATTATCTGCTGACGCGGAGCAAAAGAACCACTGTTGATGGAGAGCAGGACGAGGCCGAACTTCCCTGGATCGAACGTGGCCCCTGGGCCGGGTTGTTTCTCGCGGGTGTTGTCCTGTCTGGAATGGCTCTTGCTTTCCATTTTTCCCGCTCTACTGGCCCTGCGCCAGGAGACAGTCTGACGCCGCCCAAATACACCCCCCCATCGATTGAAAAACCTGTCTCTGATTTATGACTGATACTTTCCAGCTAGAACCACAGTCCTGGATGCAGGTGCCGGAAACCTTGCGCGTTATGCGGGCCTTGAGTGCTGCAGGGCAGGACGTGAGATTCGTCGGCGGATGTGTCCGCGATGCCTTGGCCGGGCGCGAGATCAAAGATATCGATATTGCCACGCCGGATTTGCCAGAAGTTGTTATGGAACTGCTCAAGTCTTCAGGGATCAAAGCTGTTCCTACCGGGATTGATCACGGAACCATCACCGCTGTCTGTAATCATAAAACCTATGAAATCACAACGCTGCGGCTGGATTTGGAAACCGATGGGCGGCATGCCAAAGTTGCCTATACCGATAACTGGGTGGAGGATGCGGCGCGCCGAGATCTGACGATCAATGCTCTTTCCTGTTCGCTCACCGGACGGGTTTTTGATCCTTTTGGTGGGGTTGAGGATCTGAAACAACAGCGCGTCCGTTTTGTTGGCGATGCAGCGACCAGGATCGAGGAGGATGCCTTGCGGCTGCTGCGGTTTTTCCGCTTTCAAGCTTGGTATGGTGGAGAGACGATAGATTCCCTCGGTCTTGCAGCAACACGGGACAAGGCGCATCTGCTCAAGGGGCTGTCGGCGGAACGTGTTCGATCAGAGTTGCTGCGGTTGCTGGCGGCTCCGAATCCTGTACATGCTGTTCAGTCCATGCTGGAAAACGGAATTTTCCGACACTTTCTGCCCGATGTTGAAGATACCTTGGTCTTTGAGCGCTTTATCAAGCTTGAAGGGCGCCGGGATCCTCTGGCTCGGCTGGTTGCTCTGACGGCAGGGAGTGTGGAAGAAGAGCTAAAGAGCCTGCCTGAAAGGTTACGGTTCTCCGGTGCAGAGCAGCAACATTTCCTTTCTCTTGCCCTGCCGGAACAGAAGGTAAATCTGGAGCTGACACAGGAAGAAGTTCGCGCTGTGCTCTATCGTTTGGGAGCGGGGCTTGTATCTGATTTGCTGCGACTTGATATGGCTGTTCAGTCTCAGAACTTCGAGCCCGAAAATGCCCGGTGTATCAAGGAACAGATTGCACTTTGGCGTCCCGTCTTTTTTCCTCTTCAGGGCCGGGATCTTCTCGCTGCGGGGATGGCGCCAGGCCCCCGTGTGGGGCGTGTGATAAAAACAACAGAAGACTGGTGGATTGAACAGGATTTCAAACCGACAGTGTCAGAATGTGTGGCCTTTGCCTTGGGCAAGGAACGCCTCTGAAGAAAGCGCGACAGAACAAATAGCTGAAGCACTTTTTTCCGTTTCTGATTATACCAAAGACGCTTTAGGCATAATAACGGCTATCGGTATCATATCCTTCAAGGCGGAATTCATAGAGGAATTTCAGGCCAATTTTTTCGAGTACTCTGGCTGAGGCCTGATTGTCGGGACTGGTTATTGCAACAATCTTATCAAGTTTCAGAATATTCCTGCCATAGTCGAGAACAGCTCTTGCCGATTCTGTGGCATAGCCTTTGGCACAGTGCTCGGGCATAAAGGCGTATCCGATATCAGGGTGATCAAGCCCGGGTCTGCTGACCAGCCCGCACATGCCGATAGGACTACCGTTCTCTTTTAATTCAGTGAGATAAAGTCCAAAGCCATTTTTCCGGTAGCTGGCGATCGGGCCGGTTTTTATATAATCTCTTGCCTGTTCAAGGGTTCTGACGCCCTTGTCCACGATGTACTTGATGAAGGAGGGATCGTTGAGAAGCGCCAGGATAAAAGGTGCATCGCCTTCGTTGAGTTCTCGCAGCCTCAAGCGGTCAGTTTCAATCAGTGCAGCACAGGAATGTTGGCTCATTGTTTCAGGTCTCTGCTCAGGGCCAGGCTGCCTCGGGGGGCATGGACATTAGAATGGCTTCGACGTTGCCGCCGGTTTTTAATCCGAACATGGTGCCACGGTCATAAAGCAGATTAAACTCGGCGTAGCGTCCGCGGCGGAACAGCTGATGTTTGCGTTGCTCGTCTGTCCAGCTTTTCCGCATGTGCCTGCGCACCAGTTGAGGATAGATCTCCAGAAAAGCACGGCCAATATCCTGTGTGAAGGAAAAATCGGCAGCCCAGTCACCAGTGTTGAGGTAATCATAAAAAATTCCGCCAACACCCCGCGCCTCGTTGCGATGAGGAATGAAGAAATATTCGTCACACCATTCCTTGAAGGTTGGGTAATAACCGGGATTATGCCTGTCGCAAGCCGTTTTGTATGCCTGGTGAAAGTCCTTTGTGTCCTGTTCGACCGGATACATTGGATTGAGATCACCGCCCCCGCCAAACCAGCTGGTCGTGGTTACAATGTGACGGGTATTCATGTGAACAGCCGGAACCAGGGGGGAGCGCATGTGGGCAACAAGTGAAATGCCACTCGCCCAGAAACGCCGGTCTTTGCTGGCTCCTGGAATGCGCTGGGCAAATTCTTCGCTGAATTCCCCCATCACGCTAGAGATATTGACGCCAACCTTTTCGAACAGGCGCCCATGCATGATCGACATTTCACCGCCTCCGCCACCATCTCGTTCCCAGACTTTGCGTTCAAATCGGCCTGCTGCCGGGCTGCCTTGCCCCTCAAGAACAGGGCCTGCCAGTTCGTCTTCCAGCGTTTCAAATACTGCACAGATCTGATCACGCAGACTGCGGAACCAGTCCTGCGCCTGTTCTTTATGGTTTGCCGGAGCAGCGTGATCTGGAAAGTCTTTATTCGGAGCCTGGCGTTCGTACAT
The DNA here is from genome assembly GCF_000374005.1 of Kiloniella laminariae DSM 19542. Taxonomy (GTDB): domain Bacteria; phylum Pseudomonadota; class Alphaproteobacteria; order Kiloniellales; family Kiloniellaceae; genus Kiloniella; species Kiloniella laminariae. Next base: position 818,216 of record NZ_KB893134.1, read on the forward strand.
TAATAATCTCGTCTGTTTCTTTTCAGATGATCTGGGGACAGAAGATGGGGGCAACGTAGAATTTTTATAGAACTTTCAGTTCAGGAAAGCTAGCTGTCTGGCGCAGAGCCTCACCCAGGACCATTGCAGCAGAAACCGCAACATTGAGGGATCGGACTCCTTGGGTCATCGGGATAATTATTCGAGCATCCGCATAGTTGTAAACATCTTCGGGAACGCCGGCAGATTCTTGTCCGACCATCAGAGTGTCGTTTGGTCCAAAGGCAAAATCGGTGTAGCTGCAGTCGGCTTTGGTCGAGAGCAGGACAAGGCGGCCTTTGGTTTCTTTTGTGTTTCTTTGGCTGAGGAAAGCGTTCCAGGAACTGTGGCGAAGCAGTTCGGCCTGTTCGAGATAATCCATGCCCGAACGTTTCAGCTTTTTGTCGTTAAGGACAAATCCGCAGGGTTCGATCAGGTCAACGGGAACCTTCATGCAGGCGGCAAGACGCAGCATGGTTCCGGTGTTTTGGGGGATATCCGGTTGGTAAAGAGCAAGGCGCATGATGTAAAATCAGGAATATGAGGAGGTTGAAGGGTGCCAGCAGAGAAAAAAAACAACATTTTCCTGCCCGACTCACACTTAGAGTCTTTGCGTTTCGATGACAAATCCTTTATAGCCTGTCACTGAATATGGGACTAACCCTAACCGCGACAGGATGTCACATCCGAACCTGATCCTAGCAATGCTTAGATGGGGGCGCACAACGGGTTAGACAAGAGCGTTCGCTCAAATCGCCTGTATCATAATGCAGTTTCCTAATCAGGGGCTGTTTGATTGAGAGATGAAAATAGGGATTACACAAATGGCAGACGGCGCGACTCCTGCGAATTCCGCCCAAGGGTCCGGCGAGACCCGGCGTGAATTTCTGTACCTAACGGCCGGGGCTATGACAGTAGTCGGTGCGGCCGGGGCTTTGTGGCCAATGATCGACTCTATGAACCCATCCGCGGATGTTCTGGCTCTATCCTCTACCGAGGTGGACCTGGCTCCGATCGAGGAAGGTCAGAGTGTGACCATTACCTGGCGTGGTAAACCAGTGTTTATCCGCCGCCGCACAGGTGCAGAGATCAATACAGCTGAAGAAACACCCCTGGCGGACCTGCCAGATCCTCAGCCTGATGCTGATCGTGTTGAAAAACCTGAATGGCTTATTCTTGTGGGTGTTTGTACACACCTTGGATGTGTGCCGTTGGGACAGAAAACGGGTGAATCCCGTGGCGAGTTTGGCGGCTGGTTCTGCCCTTGTCATGGTTCTCACTATGACACTTCCGGTCGTATCCGTAAGGGTCCGGCACCAAAGAACCTGGAAGTGCCTCCGTATGTCTTCCTGACTGACAGTTCAATCAAGATCGGCTAAGGGGCGCGTCATGAGCTTTAAATCTAACAACAAAGTTGTTCAGTGGGTCGAAGATCGCTTGCCGATCATTTCCGTGATGCATCACAGCATCTACGAATACCCGATGCCAAAGAACCTGAACTATCTCTGGAACTTCGGTTCTCTCGCAGGTTTTGCCCTGGTTACAATGATTGTGACCGGGATTATTCTTGCCATGCAGTATACCGCGCATGTCGATCTTGCCTTCAACTCGGTTGAGCGGATCATGCGCGATGTAAACAACGGCTGGTTGATCCGCTATATTCACATGAATATGGCGTCATTCTTCTTCATTGCCGTTTATATCCACATGTTCCGTGGGCTCTATTACGGGTCATACAAGGCACCGCGTGAGCTGCTGTGGCAGCTGGGTGTTGTGATCTTCCTGCTGATGATGGCGACTGCTTTCATGGGCTACGTATTGCCATGGGGCCAGATGAGCTTCTGGGGTGCGACTGTGATCACCAACCTCTTCTCAGCCATTCCGATTGTCGGCGAGAACATCGTGACCTGGCTCTGGGGTGGTTTCTCGGTTGATAACCCGACCCTGAACCGGTTCTTTGCCCTGCATTACCTGCTGCCCTTTATCATTGTGGCTGTTGTTATGCTGCACCTGATTGCCCTGCATACAGTGAGCTCAAACAACCCGCTGGGCATTGATATGAAGGGTCCACAGGACAGCCTGCCGATGCAGCCTTACTATACCATCAAAGATCTATTCGGTGTTGGCGTCTTCCTGCTGGCTTTCTCTGTCTTCCTGTTCTGGGCACCAAACTACATGGGACATCCGGATAACTACATTCCAGCAAATCCGCTTTCGACACCTGCGCATATTGTGCCAGAATGGTACTTCCTGCCGTTCTACGCGATCCTGCGGGCGATCCCTGACAAGCTTGGTGGTGTTCTGGCGATGTTCGGCGCGATTGCCGTGCTCTTCATTCTGCCATGGTTGGATCGTTCTCCGATCCGCAGTTGCAAGTTCCGTCCAGTTGCCCGGATTTTCTTCTGGGTCTTCCTGCTCAACGGTTTGGCGCTGGGGTATCTCGGTGGTCAGCCTGCTGAAGGTTGGTATGTTATCGCCAGCCGTGTTGCAACAGCCTATTACTTCTTCCACTTCCTGGTGATGATGCCTGTGATTTTGCCGATGATCGAACGTCCGCGGGAATTGCCGAGCTCAATCCATGAAGCCGTAATGAAGTCCTGAGAGAGGGAAGACCAATGAAGAAAATTCTATCTGGCTTCTTCGCCGTATCGCTTGGTTGCCTTTCGCTTCCCGTTTTTGCTGCAGGTGATGCTGTTGAGCTGCCTGAGCAGGAGTGGAGTTTCGATGGTGTCTTTGGCACTTACGACAAGGCCTCCATGCAGCGTGGTTATCAGGTTTACAAAAATGTTTGTGCCAACTGCCATTCTATGGACCTTGTTTCCTTCCGAAATCTGGTAGATTTGGGATATAACGAGGACGAGATCAAGGCATTTGCTGCTGAATATACCGTTGAAGACGGCCCAAATGATGAAGGGGAAATGTTTGAGAGAGCAGCTCTTCCTTCTGATCGGTTTGTCGCACCTTATCCCAATGAAAAAGCTGCTGCGGCAGTAAACAATGGCAAGGCGCCTCCTGATCTCTCATTGATGGCGAAAGCACGTGTCGGTGGGCCTGATTATATTTATGCTTTGCTGACAGGCTATGAAGATGCCCCAGCAGATGTTGAAGTTGGTAATTTGACCTACAACAAATACTTCCCTGGCCACCTGATTTCAATGTCTGCGCCCCTTTTCGGTGATGACGTTGAATATGGCGATGGCACGGAAGCGACTGTTGAGCAGATGGCAACTGATGTTTCGCACTTCCTGATGTGGGCGGCTGAGCCTAAGCTGGAAGCCCGTAAACAGACTGGTGTGAAAGTCATGATCTTCCTGATTATTTTCACCCTGATCATGTATGCGGCGAAGCGCAAGGCCTTCGCCAAGGTACACTAGGACAGCAAGCTGTCTGATTTAAGAAAAGGCCGTCCAACTGGGGCGGCCTTTTCTTTTTGGGACATGATATCTTGGGACAGGCAAGGGCAACAAAGGATGAGAGAATTCGCAGCACGTTGAAAATGTCGTATGGTCGTTGAAGAGAGCGCACAGGATTTTATCGTTGAGGAAGAAAGTATGCTGTTTGCCGATACGTTACAGGGAATAGATCATCTGCTGTTGGGTGTTGCCCAGCTTGAAGAGGCGCGCCATGCTTATCTGCGGCTCGGATTTCAGCTGACACCGCGGGGCAAACACATTGGCTGGGGCACGGCAAATTACTGCGTCATGTTTCCGGACGATTATCTGGAATTACTTGGAATTGTTGATCCGGAACAGGATACCAACGGCCTAGACCAGTTTCTGAAAAGAGGGCAGGGAGGGCTGGGAGTTTCTTTCTGTGGAGAGGCGCTTGCCACAACAGCCGAGTTGTTAACTCAACAGGCTGTAGCAGTGGATGGCCCTCATATCCTGAAGCGCATTCTTGAGCTGGAAAGTGGTGATGTGATGCCCCGGTTCGAGTTGCTGCGTTATGGGCAAGAGGTCACGGCAGGTATCTCATCCTTTATATGTCATCATAAAACGCCGGAGATCGTCTGGCAGAAACAATGGCTGGTTCATCCCAACGGGGCGCAGGGTATACGCAGGGTAGTCTATGTCATGCCGGATCCCGGTGAGGTCATTGAACGTTATGCCCAGTTCTTTGGCGAGGATGCCGTTATTGTCTCGGACGGCTTTCTTGAAATCCAGATTCAGGGAGCTAATCAGGTCATCCGAATTATAGCAGAGGAGGATCTGGACCGTTTCTATCCGGGGATGGAAGCACAAAACCGTGATCGGGACCTCTATATGGCGGCAATACATCTTTGGTGTGCCGATATAAAGACCACTGAGGCTTATTTCGACCATTATAGAGTTGCGTATCGAAAAGAGGGAGATCAGCGGCTCAGGCTCGATAAAAAGGATGCCTGTGGTGTGGTACTGGCATTTGATGTTAGATAAACGATACAGTAGAAGGCATATTGTTCAATTCTGGCGCGGTATTGTTTTGATTATAAGCTGATTGGTTTTTTCAAATAGAATGCCGGGCCTGTTCCATTATATCAGTTGTTCAGAAAATTTTCTCGGGCCCAACCTCCAGGTAACTTAAATATGAGACAGCATTTCGCTAAATATCGCGGACAGGGGGCAGCTGTGCCACCAATCCCCAATCGCCACTTCATTTTCTGGAGCTGGTTAGGGGCCTGTGTTGCGATCGCTGCTATTGCCTGGTTATCCAGTGCTGCTGGCGCCCCTTTTATCATGGCACCATTTGGCGCGAGCTGTGTTCTGATCTTTGGGCTACCCAACAGCCCATTGGCACAACCCCGAAATCTGGTTCTGGGGCACTTGATTGCAACAGTTGTCGGTTTGATCGTTATGGAAGCGTTGGGGGTTGGCTGGTTGTCCATGGGGATCGCCGTGGCCTCGGCCATTGCCCTGATGCAGATGACCCGGACTTTACACGCCCCGGCTGGTGCAACGCCTTTGGTTGTGATGCTGGAGAATGCTGACTGGTCCTTTCTTTTTACACCGGTTTTAAGCGGAACTCTTGTGCTTCTTGTGGTCGGGCTTGTTGCCAACAATCTGTCCCGTGAGAGAAGCTATCCTGAGTACTGGTAAGCAGGCTTAAATCGCCCAATAAAAAAGGTGGCTTGCGGGCCACCTTTTTTATTGAGCTTGATCTGGGAACCTGAAAATCAGACGTTAAAGCGGAAGTGGAAAATATCACCGTCTTTGGTCAGGTACTCTTTACCTTCGGCCCGCATTTTTCCGGTATCTTTTGCGCCCTGTTCGCCATTGCAGGCGATGTAGTCATCATAGGCGATGGTTTCGGCGCGAATGAAACCGCGTTCGAAGTCCGTGTGGATTTCGCCTGCGGCATTTGGTGCTGTAGAGCCAGCCACAACAGTCCAGGCCCGTGCTTCTTTGGGGCCGACAGTGAAGAAGGTCAAAAGGCCGAGCAATTCGTAGCCTGCGCGGATAATTCGTTTCAGGCCGGTTTCCTCCAGTCCGAGATCAGCCAAAAACTCTGCCTTTTCTTCTGCATCAGAAAGGGAGGCAACTTCGGCTTCGATCGCTGCAGAAATGATAACGCAAATACCGCCTTCGGCTGTGGCGCGTTCTTCGACCAGACGGGAATAGGCATTGCCTGTTGCCGCATTTTCTTCTTCCACGTTGGCAACGTAAAGAACCGGCTTGGCTGTCAGAAGTTGCAACTGGTCATAGATCGGCTTGTCATCTGCCGAGATGTCGGCTGTGCGTGCTGCCTTGCCGTCCTGAAGGACGTCGTAAACGATATTGAGAACAGCCAGCTTGGCTTTGGCTTCCTTGTCGTTCCCCTTGGCCTTTTTCGTGTTGGAGGCAATCTGTTTTTCTACGGACTCAAGGTCGGAGATAAGCAGCTCGGTCTCTACGGTTTCTGCGTCACGAATAGGGTCAACAGAACCATCAACGTGAGTGACTTCGCCATCAAAACAGCGCAGGACATGAACAATGGCATCAACAGAGCGGATGTTGCCGAGAAACTCGTTCCCCATACCTTCGCCCTTTGATGCACCGCGTACCAGACCGGCAATATCGACAAATTCGAGCTGCGTCGGAATGATTTTCTGCGAGTTGGCGATGGCAGCAATCTTGTCCAGGCGGGAGTCCGGGACAGAGACCCTGCCGATGTTGGGCTCAATTGTACAGAAGGGATAGTTGGCTGCTTCTGCTGCGGCGGTTTCCGTCAACGCATTGAAGAGGGTGGACTTGCCCACGTTTGGCAGGCCAACGATGCCGCAGTTGAAACCCATTATTCTCGCCTTTCGCTTGTGTCCCCAGGCAAATCATTGTGCTGGGGGCAGTGTGTTATTTTTCGTCTGAGCGCGTTTTACTATGAGTAAGCCAGCGCGCCAAGGAGGATTGCCATCCCCCGGCATGCTGTTTTGTTTTTTCTGTTTCAGTTTTAGCAGGCCTTGTTTGCTCGACGGGGGCGTTGCGCAGCTTGCTTTTGCCTGCCGTCACACCGTCAGTTGCCTTACTATTCTCGGTCTTGTCTTTTTTCGGGCGTGGCGGGGCAAGTTCCTGAGCGACCCGCGACATGAAACCGGAGTCGTCTCGCTGGGCAAGAAAGGCCGCATGTCGGGAAATGGCTTCGAGTTCTTTCTCCAGCCAGGCCTGTTCTGATTTGGCAAAGTCGCCCAGCACATGACCTGTCACCCGGTCCTTGTGTCCGGGGTGACCAATGCCCATACGAATCCGCCAGTACTCTTTGCCGAGGTGGGCATCAATGCTTTTGATGCCATTATGTCCTCCCGAACCTCCGCCTTGTTTGATGCGCAGTTTCCCGGGAGCAAGATCAAGCTCGTCGTAGAATACATAGATATCTTCGGGAGCAATCTTGAAGAACCGGGCTGCCTCGCCAACAGCGCGGCCAGATTCATTCATATAGGTTTCCGGCTTGAGGATGAGGATCTTATCCTCTCCAAGGCGGCCTTCGGAAACCTGCCCCTGAAAGCGTGCTTTCCAGGGCGAAAAACGATGGCGGCGAACGATATCGTCCACCGCCATGAAACCGATGTTGTGCCGGTTTTTTTCGTATTTCTGTCCGGGGTTGCCAAGGCCGACAAACATTAACATGTTGGCTTTCCTCAAGTTCTCCGGTCAGAAAGAAGAAATTAAGCTTCTTCTGCTTCTTCTTCTGCTTCTTCTTCGTCAGCATCGCCGGATTTGGCAGACTTGACAGAGCTAGGTACTGCAATGGTCGCGATAGTGAAGTCACGATCAGAGATAACGGGCTCGGTTCCTGCTGGAAGTTTAACAGAAGAGATGTGAACGCTGTCGCCCAGTTCAAATCCGGCCATATCGACTTCGATATGCTCAGGGATCTGGTCGGCGCGACAAATCAGTTCGATGTCGTAGCGTACAACGTTCAGAACGCCGCCTTTTTTCAGGCCTGGGCAAGCTTCTTCGTTGATGAAGTGCACAGGAATGTCGACATGAACAGTTGTCTTGGCAGAAACGCGCAGGAAGTCAACGTGCTCAACCATGTCAGTCACAGGGTGAAGCTGGATGTCGCGCGGAAGAGTACGCTCTTTCTTGCCATCAACTTCGATTTCCCAGAGGCGGGTACCGAAATGGCCAGTTGTGTACTCTTTCATGATTGCGCGCGGGTCCATGTTAATCATGGTTGGCTGCTTTTTCGCACCGTAGATGACGGCAGGAACCAATCCTGCGCGACGTGCGGCACGAGCGGCCCCCTTTCCGGCTCGTTCACGAGCTTCTGCGCTCACTTTAATGATGTCACTCATTTTATTCTCCAGTAAGTCAAAAAACAGCGGCAGTGCGATTACGCGCTGCCGTTGCAGGTATCGGCCAGCCTCCAGGGGTGCTGAGCCGTAGAATCCGCCCGTCTTTTATACGGGCGGATGCATTTCGTCAAATTAATCCGTCAGCGGGGCTGATCAGTCGAACAGACAGGAAACCGATTGTTCGTCACTGATCCGTCGCATGGCTTCCCCCAAAAGAGGCGCCACGGAGATCTGTCGTATGTTATGGGCAACGCGAACAGCTTCGGTCGCCTGGATTGAATCTGTCATAACCAGTTCTTCCAGTGGAGATGCTGTAACACGAGCAACGGCACCACCGGAAAGGACGCCATGGGTGATGTAGGCAGAAACGGCTGTTGCGCCAGCATCTTTCAATGCCATGGCTGCATTACACAGGGTTCCGGCTGAATCAACGATATCATCGATCAGGATACAACGCTGGCCTTTGACATCACCAATAATGTTCATCACCTCGGAAACACCGGCTTTTTCACGGCGTTTGTCGATGATGGCAAGATCAGCATCAAGACGCTTGGCAATTGCCCGGGCACGCAAGACCCCGCCAACATCAGGTGAAACGATGGTCAGAGGTTCTTTTTTCATGCGCTCCTGGATGTCTTTACTAAAGACAGGTGCAGCAAAAAGATTATCTGTCGGGATGTCAAAGAACCCCTGGATCTGACCTGCGTGTAAATCCATAGTCAGCACCCGGTCCGCACCGGCTGTTGTGATCAGGTTGGCCACCAGTTTCGCAGAGATCGGCGTACGGGGGCCGGATTTACGATCTTGCCGGGCATAGCCATAATAAGGAATCACTGCTGTGATACGGCTGGCTGAGCCCCGTTTCAACGCATCAATGGTAACCAGAAGTTCCATCAGATTATCGTTGGTAGGGTAGGAGGTCGGCTGAATGATGAACACATCTTCGCCACGTACGTTTTCGTGAATTTCCACAAAAACTTCCATATCTGAAAAACGCCGGACAGATGCTTTTGTCAGGGGCAGATTCAGATAGGCGGAAATGGCCTCGGCCAATGGTCGGTTGCTGTTACCCGTTAAGATTTTCACGCCAAAATTCCCGGCTTAACTGGGCCTGAACTCGCTAAAAGTTGGGGCCCATAGTTGTAAGTTTGGACGGGCGGAACTTATCAATCCCTGACATTCCTGTAAACGCCCATAAAGACTCATTTTTTTCTTAATTGAGAACAGATTGATTCTGAAGACTCTTTTGTTGCAAAAGATCGGCGATTCCAAGGGCGGCACCCTCTGCAATAACCTCGGCTGCAGGGTCAATGATACGAGAGAGCGGCAGGGCCGGTACAGGGTTGGTTTGTTCTATCAAGCCAATTTGCTCTCCAGAGTTGTGATTCGTTACTGTCCAGCGCAAAGTCAGAAGCAACAGGTCGGTCTCAGGTTTCTGGTCAATCTCGAGTCTCAGGATCAGGGGGGCAGTGATGTCGCCTGTATCCAAGTCAGCTTCCGGCTGCAGATTAATTCCACGCAGCTTCAGGGAAGTCCTGAGCTCAATCATTAAATTTTCCTGGCTTTTCTCTGGCAGGCTATCGGGAAGAGCGCTGAGGTACAGGTTGTTTTGAAAATTGATTGGTTCTTCAAGTCTCACAGGCTTTGAAGATTTTTCAGCAAGAATTTCCTGATTCAGGCGGGGGACAGTCCTGCTGATCAGTTCCTGCATCAGGATTTTGGGATTGGAGCGGAGAACCTGCAGGGGAATTTGGGTTTGTTCCTGTAACTCGAAAAGAGGAGACGATATTGCGGAGTCACTGACACTTGTTTCCAGACTGAAGATGACATCCTCGGACTCCAGAGCGGATGTGTCCTGGTTTAAGGGGGCATCAGAAAGTGGTGTGATATAGAAACGGCTTTCCAGATACAGGCTGCTGACTGTGGGATGGAATTTTGAGGCTGGCAATCCCTGTTCCAGCAAATCCTTGCTCAGTGTATCCTGGGCCCAGAGAGCCAAACGAGGTTCAAAAGGATGGCTTTCCACAAACTCAATGCGTGGAAGGGCAACGGACAGGGGCTGTGTTCCCGAAAGGTGAAGGAGCGGATTTTGGGTTGGTGCCGGATCGATAAAAGGTCGGGGGAGAGGGCCGCAGGCAGACAAAAAAGCAGCCAGTCCGATCAAGGATAGTAAAACGGAGACTCTCATGTGTTTCTAGATATCTTTCTGATCACTCTTTTTCTGGGCGGGAAGGTTCATACAAAAGTGCAGGTTGCGAGCAATCCAAGAAAACAGAGCAGGAAAAAGAACAGAAGATGCGGCATTATTCTTCCAATACTATTGCTGAAAGACCTCGGCCATAATCGGCTTCCTTGAGGTGACAGGAGCGGCGGTAACTGAAAAAGAGGTCTGCTTCACTATAGGTATCATTTTTGGAAACCGAGAGCTGTTTGATGCCACTTTGTTTCAGCCTGCTGCCGACATAGCGGCGCAGGTCAAAGAGAAAGCGGCCTTCCCGGGGAGAGGGGATGAAATACTCCAGATTACTTTCCTGTTCTTCACAAAAACGCTGTGCGAATTCGGCACCAACTTCGTACGACATCTGTGCGATGCAGGGACCAATGGCGACATGAATGTTCTCACGTTTGGCGCCGAGCTTTTCCATTGCGAGCAATGTACTGTCTGTGACACCTTTGATCGCCCCTTGCCATCCTGCATGGGCTGCGCCGATTACCCCGGCAAGGGGATCCGCAAAAAGGACAGGTGTACAGTCTGCAGTCATGATGCCCAAAGCTATTCCAGGTCTGTTTGTAACCAGTGCATCTCCTCTGGGCGCCCCTTCCGGACTGGTCCAAGTCTGTTCGACAATATGTACATCGGCAGAGTGAAATTGATAGGCCGTTACAAGGCTGGCGTCAGGGCTGTCCATTCTGGCGAGCGCCCTAGAGCGATTTTCCAGAACATTTTCTCTTGGCTCGTCAGCGCCAAAACCACAGTTGAGGGAGCTGTACAGACCTGTGCTAACGCCACCTTGCCGGGTGAAAAAACCGTGCCGGATGCCATTCAGATTTTCAAGAGCGGGGCTGTTCAGCATGACGTATCCTTGTTGTGTTCATGGCCTGAAGCTTTCGGGAAGGCCGCAGGTGTTGGCAAACCTTGAGATGTCAGAGCCAACACCTTGAAGAGTTCGCCCATCTGGTCCAAAGCGGTGAGGCGATGTTCGGCTGCAGTAATATCGAGAACCTGTGCGTCGCTGCCGTTGCGGCGCAACATTTCTGCTCTTTGTTCAATGCCGAGAGCGCGGAGAAAATCGCCCTGAGTGATCGGGCCATGAGATTTACAGCGGGCCTTTTCAGCGCTTTCGATCAAGGCAGGAAAATCAACCAAGGCTGAAAGGTCTGCCGCCCCGGGTTGCTCCAGGACCGGATGATATTTGTGTGCTCTGACGGCCTGCAGGCTGGGGCGTGCCGTTGGCGTTATCCAGCCATAATCAATGATCAGGGCAGCGCCGCCCTGTTCGTCAAGGTGTGTTGCTATTTCGTGTGCATAGCTGGAGGCAAGAGGAGAGCGTTCGACAATCGCACCTTCTGCCGCTTCTCGGAGGCAAGAGGGCAAGAGAGTTTCAATGGCTTTTGACGGTGGGGAGAGTGTGAACTGCAAGCTGGGTGATACATCACCGGCAGGACTTTCTGCCCCTGTTGTTTCTTCAGCCCCTGTTGGCGTATCTGACAGAGTGACCAGACGTTCACACCATCCCTGGGGCGCACGTTCGAATTGCCGGATCGGCAGAGCGTCAAAGAATTCGTTTGCCAGGAAGAATGTGGGACCTTCGGGCAGGCTGGATAAATCCTCGTGCCATGTCACAGGATATCCCGCGAGCGCTTCTTTCTGTTTTTTACGGAGGGTTGGGCTTATTTCCACAAGATGGATTTGCAGGCTTTGGACAAAGCCGGGAACGCCGGGAAGCATGGTTGCGGTTCTGAGCAGGTCCGACATCAGAGTGCCTCGGCCAGGCCCAAGCTCGACCAGATTGATCGTGGTTGGCCCCCCCATGTTGTACCAGGTGTCGGCGAACCACAGTCCAATCAATTCGCCAAACATCTGGCTGATTTCCGGGGCTGTAATGAAGTCACCTTTTGTTCCGAAGGGCTCTCCTGCCATGTAATAACCGTGTTTGGGGCTGATGAGAACTTCAGCCATATAATCGGCCACTGTGATGGCCCCCTCCAGACGAATTCGGTTTGCAATGCGGGCAAAGGCCGGAGAACTTTCCTTTCGTGCAGTCATTTTTTCCCTGATCCGGCTTTGTTTTTAGCAGCGTCAGCAGCCTTGGGGGAAATATCTTCCGGCTTGTGTTCCGGTCCCGTGATCTGTTGAGGCAGCCGGAAGGCAAGCACGGCAATCGCGAGGCCGACAAGAATCATGGGGACAGAGAGCAACTGGCCCATCGTTGCGCCACCAAAGAGGAAACCGATGTGAGCATCAGGTTCGCGGAAAAACTCGACCGTTGAGCGCGAGAGACCGTAACCGATCATGAACAGGCCGGAAATTAGTCCCCGTCTTTTTAAGCCGTCCAGCCGAACAACGAGGTAGAGAACCAGGAACAGGGTCACGCCCTCAAGCCCGGCTTCGTAAAGTTGGCTCGGGTGCCGGGGCAAAGGTCCGCCATTGGGAAAGACCATACCGATTTCCGCAGTGGTGACGCGGCCAAAAAGTTCACCATTGATGAAGTTGGCAAGACGTCCAAGGAGCAGACCGATCGGCGCGGCACAGGCAATAACATCGGCCAGCGTGAAGAAATGGATTTTCTCGCGACGGGCAAAGAAGAACATTGCCGTAATCACGCCGATCAGGCCGCCATGAAAAGACATGCCGCCTTGCCAGACGGCAAAGATCTCAAGCGGGTTGCTGAGGAAATAGGTGAAATTATAGAACAGTACATAGCCCAAGCGGCCGCCAAGTATGATCCCGAGGGTTGCCCAGACCATAAAATCATCCATGGCAATCGGGCGTACCAGACGCGGTGCCTGGAAACAAAGCCAACGGCAATAGCGCCAGCCGATGACAATGCCGAAGATATAGGCCAGTGAATACCAGCGTATAGCGAAGGGGCCAATCGAAACGGCAATGGGGTCAATTTCGGGATAAGCCAGAGCGGTGAGCAGCAGGTCCTGTGTCATCGGTAAGCATTTTCCCGGGCAAGGTGTTCCTGGACGTAGTGGGTGACACCTTCTTCGAGCGAGAGAAAGGGGTGGTCATAGCCAGCTGCTTTGAGCTTGGTCATGTTCGCTTCGGTAAAATACTGGTATTTGTCCCGGATAGCTTCGGGTGTGGGCACATATTTGATGTTTTCATTTTTGCCCATCGCGGCAAAAACCGCACGCGCTAGGTCGGAAAAGGTCCTTGCCTGCCCGGTGCCAACATTGAACAGGCCGCTGACCTTGCGGTTGTCTTTGAGCCACAACATGACATTGATGCAGTCATCGACTGAAATGAAATCACGCAACTGGCCGCCATCGGAATAATCGGGATGATGAGACTGGAAAAGTTTGGCAGGCTCGCCCGTGGTGATCTGTTTAAAGAGGTGGTAGGGCACACTGGCCTGACCGCCCTTGTGGTACTCATTGGGGCCATAAACATTGAAAAATTTCAACCCGGCCCACTGTGGCGGTTGCGGCGCGTTGTTGGCAATCCGGCGTGCGACCCAGCGGTCAAACAACTGCTTGCTCCAGCCATAGCCGTTGAGTGGCAGCAGCTTGGCCAGATGCTCTATGCTCTGGTCGTCATCAAAGCCTTCTTCCCCGTCGCCATAGGTAGCGGCAGAGGAGGCATAGATGAAAGGAATGCGGCGAGTTGCACAGATATTCCAAAGAGTTTTGCTGAGACGGAAGTTGTTGTCCATCAGGGCGTCACCATTGGTTTCAGTCGTTGCCGAAATGGCCCCCATATGGAATACGCCGCTGATTCTCTCCCCGTGCTGCGAGAGATAGTCTTTCATCTTTTCGGGAGGAATGATGTCTTCAAGTTCATGTCGTGCCAGATTACGCCACTTGTCACCACTGCCCAGCCAGTCACAAACAACGACTGATTTACCTTGCTGAACCAGTGCGGCAACAAGGTTTGATCCGATAAACCCGGCTCCGCCAGTTACGAGATACATGCGAGAGAACCTTCCTCTGTATTGCTTCATCCTCCCCTATATATGCTTTCTGCCACCGGGAGAGAAGCGCCGGAGGGGATATTTTTACGTATTCTTTCTGTTTCTAGGCTGTTTCTGGGCGCGGATGTGCGAACTCCGGTTGATGAAGTCGCCAGCAGAGGCCATATTAGGGACAGTTCAAAGCTGATTCAAATCAGCCGTCATGATGACAAGCACTGTGAAAGGCAAAGAGTGATGCAGACCCAAAATCGGATTCTTGATGATATGGCAAAGGTCGCCAGCAGTGCGATGGGAGCTGCGGCAGGAATGCGTGGCGAGATAGAAGCAAGGGTACGCGAACAGTTCGAACGGATACTGTCCCAGATGGATGTGGTGCCGCGCGAAGAGTTTGAAGCGATGAAAGCTGTTGCCATTAAGGCGCGCGAGGTTGGTGAAGATCTGGCTGATAAGGTTGCTGCCCTCGAAGCCCGGTTGTCCGAAATTGAGGCCGCTGCGAAACCTGCGGCTGCAACGGTTAAAAAGACAGCGACCAAGGCAACTGTGAAAAGCGATAAAGCAGAAAGTTGACTATGCTGCTGGATCGGTCATTTATCACTGGCCGTGATTATTTTCTGGCGCAGATATGATCGACATGGGCGGAAGCCTGGCAGTGTAGCTGTAACGAACAAAGCCCCGGAAAATTTCCGGGGCTTTGTTTTTAATCTTTTCACTTGTATCGCGGAATCATTTTATGGCAGTCTATATTTGGTAGTGCGTTGTCGGAGATGACCCATATCTTGGGTGCTTCAACGCCTATTTGATCTTGCCCGGCTATTCCAGTGAGGAGTCAGTGCAATGAACTCAGACGCTACAAGTGAGCTGCTACCATTCAATCCCATTGATGTTATCGAAGAATGGGTCCTGGACTGTAACTGGGACTTTGAACGTGAGAGCGATTTCGAACTCATGGTGGTTATCGACGGGATCTGGTGTCCGCTTCATCTTCATTTCCAGTGGCAAAGTGAACTGGAAGCCATGTTCTTCGCCTGTCACGGCGAAGTTGAAATTCCCCAGGAGGTATATAGCCAAATTTGTGAGTTACTGATGAATGTCAATAACCAGTTATGGTTGGGGCATTTTGATCTGATCCCGGAAACGGGGAGCCCGGCGTTTCGGCATACTGTTCCTCTTCGGGGGCAACAGGCTTTTAACGGGGATTTGACAGAAGACCTGGTTGCAACGGCTCTGGCAGAATGGGATCGCCTGGTGCCAGCTATCCAACTTGTTTGTGCCGGAGACGCTGTGGAGAGCGCCGGGGTCGATCTGGCCTTGATGGAAGTCGCCGGAGAAGCGTAAAGTTCCTGTCTTGATAATCTGGACGGGATATGTGTGATGTTGATTGATGGACCTTTGCTGCTTATCGGTTGTGGCAAAATGGGGGGAGCGTTGCTTCAAGGGTGGCTGGATCGAGGGCTGCCGGGCAGCTCTGTGACCGTTGTCGATCCCAGTGCCAGGGCAAGCTACATGGGGGTTTATCGTGATCAGGGGGTTGTTACCCTGGAAACACTGGCTGAAGTTCCAAAAGATTTCAGTCCTGTTCTCGTGATGTTTGCAGTTAAACCCCAGATGATTGATTCAACAATCGGGGAGTATCGACGCTTTGTCCGTTCCGAGACGGTTTTCCTTTCTGTCGTTGCCGGGAAAAAAATCTCTTTCTTTGAAGAGAAACTGGGCAAGGGTGTTGCTGTGATCAGGACCATGCCGAATACCCCCGCAGCGGTTTCACGAGGGATGACAGTTCTCTTTGCTAATCAGAATGTAGATGAAAATCAGCAGGCTGCCTGTGGGGAACTCATGGCGGCTGTTGGTGAAATTGCCTGGCTAGACCAGGAAGAACACATTGATGCGGTCACCGGTGTTTCCGGGAGTGGGCCAGCCTATATCTTTTTCATGGCGGAATGTCTCGCGCAAGCCGGGATTGATGCTGGTCTGCCGGAAGCCTTGGCGAGGAAATTGGCAGATACAACTGTTTCCGGGGCTGGGGAATTAATACATCAGTCAAAAGAAAGTCCTTCTCAGCTGCGTATCAATGTGACCAGCCCGAACGGAACGACCCAGGCAGCACTTGAGGTGCTGATGTCGGAAGACGGGCTCCAACCACTCGTGACGAAAGCTGTTGCGGCTGCAACGAGCAGAAGCCGGGAGCTGTCCTAGAATAACTTGAAGCTCAATTTGGTTCGAGAAGGCAAGGGGGCTGTTGATGTAAAAGGAGCTTGGGGAAGAGTTTTTTGCTACTATATATACCCTGTGGATTCTTCACTTAGGGAGGTAGACCATGAAAAAAACGGATATTCCCAAGCATATTCTGCAAACGGCGATGCATCTTTCGACTGAGCAGGGCTGGCAGAATCTTTCCCTTGCCGAAATCGCGGTTGCAGCAAAGCTGCCGCTGTCTGAACTTTACACAATCTTCCCCTCCAAGGCTGCTATCTTGAAGTATCTGGCAGCTCAAGCTGATCTTCAGCTTATGGATGGGGAGGAAAAAGACCGCCTGGAGCAACCTGTTAAAGACCGTTTGTTTGATCTCTTGATGAACCGCTTCGATACGCTTAGCCCTTACAAACGAGGTTTAAAAGCCGTGATCAAGGCCGAGAACGGCGATCCATTTGCTGCGGTTGCCCAGTTGTGCCATCTGCGCCGTTCGATGGGGCTGGTGTTGGAGGCGGCAGGGATCTCGACCAGTGGACTTCGAGGCGTTTTGAGAACCAAGGCGTTGAGCGCTGTTTATCTCGCGGCTTTTCGCGTCTGGTTGAAAGATGATAGCGAAGATATGGTCAAGACAATGGCCTCACTCGACAAGGGGCTGGGCAAGCTTGATAGCTGGGCGCGGAGGTGTTCGGGAACATTTTGCAGCAAACGAAATGAAAAAGCGGCCTAGAGATCTTGTCATTATAAAAGCGCCTCTTCACTATGTGCCGGATGAAGAAGGAGTTTTAAATAATGGCAGAAGCGACTGACCAGATCGGCTTTGATGATTTTTTGAAGGTTGATATCAGGGCGGGGACCGTGATTGATGCCCAGCCTTATCCCGAAGCACGTAAACCGGCGATCAAGCTGTGGGTCGATTTCGGAGAGGAAATTGGTGTACGCAAGTCCTCGGCACAGATCACGGTGCACTATCGTCCTGAAGATCTGATTGGGCGTCAGGTTATGGCCGTTGTAAACTTTCCCCCGCGCCAGATCGGCAGTTTTATGTCTGAAATTCTGGTGCTGGGCGCGTCTGATTCCGAGGGGGCGATTGTCCTTCTGGCGCCAGACAAAAAAGTCCCTAACGGAAGCCGTATGCACTAACCCAAGGGATAATGCAGCTAGAACGGTAGAAGTATCCTGGCCCGCAGCCCGCCTCCGGGGGCGTCTTCCAGAGACAAGTCACCCCCATGGTTGCTGATTACATCGTTGGCGATGGAAAGCCCAAGACCTACACCTCCCGTTGCCTGATTGCGGGACTGTTCAAGCCTGAAGAAGGGCTTAAGGACATCAAGACGGCTTTCGGGAGGAATGCCGGGGCCGTCATCGTCAATGGTAATTTCAAGCAAATAACCGGAAGCCGATTTTCGTTTTCTGGCACAGACCATAACGTGCCGGGCATAGCGTTGGGCGTTGGTGACCAGGTTGCTAACGGCACGTTTGAAGCTTTCCTTGCGTAACTGGATGACGATGTCTTCTTCAATATGAAGGTCGATCGGGTTATTGTTTTGCCCAAGCTGATCCATCAAATCCCGGAGCAGACCGCTTATCTCGCAACTGGTGGTTTCCTCGCGCCCCTCGCCACGGGCAAAAGCCAGATACCCATTGATCATCTGCTCCATCTCGATCACATCGGTCTGCAGGTTTTTTATATCCTCATCCTGTCCTGACATAGCAAGTTGAAGCTTCATCCGGGTGAGCGGTGTTCGCAGGTCGTGGCTGACCCCGGCCAACATAGCTGTGCGTTGCTCGACCTGTCTCTTTATCCTTGATCTCATGCGGATAAAGGCCCCGGAGGCTTGTCTGACCTCAGTCGCTCCCTCTGGTTTGAACCCCTTTACATCCCGCCCTTTACCAAAACTTTCTGCCGCTCGGGCGAGCCGTTGAATGGGACGAACCTGGTTGCGCATGAAAATTACCGCAACCCCGAAGGTGATAACGGAAGAGCCGACCATCCAGAGAATGACAAGGTAAGTTGTCGAGGTGAACAAACGTTTACTAGGGACCAGGATCAACAGGACGCCGTTGTCGAGCTGGATCTGTATCTTGACCTGATCCTCGAGGCTGACAGTGTCGATTTCATACTGGTGTATGAAATCAAAATTTTTAATCATCTGCTCGCTGATTGCTTGATCAAGCCGGCGTTCCAGTACAGACCAGTCAGGAGTCCAGGCAGTTGGCGGCAGGGTTATGTCATGGTGCAGAGTCAGGGAGAGATCTGTGGTTTTTTGCATCAGGCGAAAGATACGGGCCTGTTCATAGGGGGTCTCAGCTTTCTCGAGCAGCAGGATCGCCATTGAGATGTCCCCAGCCAGACCCTGGGCCAGGCGCTTGGTTACTGTCTCGTAATGCCGGTCATAAAACACCCATACTGAAATGGCCTGAACCAGCAACAGAGGGGTGATAATAATCAGCAGGGATCGTCCCAGAAGGGAACGCGGCAGAAAACGCTTCAAAAATGAAGGGGATCTTGTCGTCAGATCGGTGGTGACGTTCTGATCCGGACTGTCCTGAGCTGTTGTATCTCTTGCCATCTATCCGTTCACCCGGGTTCAGTCTGTTTGCAAGACATAGCCGATGCCCCTGACTGTCTGAAGGTACCGGGGATAGCGGGGATCCTGTTCGATTTTACGCCGCAAGCGTGTCACCTGAACATCAACGGTCCGGGCACTAGAAAGTTCTACGCCTTCTTCGATAAGCTCGTCCCGGCTGACGGGCATTCCTGCCTTGCTGGCCAAGGTTTTTAACAAAGTAGCTTCTACATCGGTCAGGTGGATGAAGTCATCTTTCTGCCAGAGCTGAGATTTACGCATGTCAAAACGGAATGAGCCAAATACAATATTGTCTGTGGCTTGTTGGGTTTCCGGCACTACGGATTGAATCCGCTTGAGGATGGCATTAATTCTCAAAACCAGTTCCCGTGGTTCGAAAGGCTTGCAGAGGTAATCATCGGCACCGGTTTCAAGCCCGGTTATCCGATTTTCAGTTTCCGCCATGGCTGTAAGCAGCAGTATGGGGACTTGAGTGTTCTCGCGAAGCGAGAGAGTCAGATCTAGACCGCTTTCACCGGGCATCATGATATCGAGAACCAGCAGGTCAAAAGAAAGGGAAGCCAGCTGTGCCCGTGCCTCGGATGCATTGCCGGCTGTGGTGACAATAAACCCCTGGTCGCTGAGGAATTTTTGCAGGAGATTTCGAAGGCGGGTGTCATCATCAACAACCAGCAGGTGGGGGGGCATTTCCTGTATATTTCCCGTTATCATTTTGACCAGTATAGCGTTAGGCTGTTGTTTGCCCAGAGGGAGTTTATGTTGGAGCGTCCAGCAGGAGAGAGCTGTTTTCCTGAAACTGTGCAGGAAGCACTTCTGGTTTCGAGCTTAACGGCTGAAGCGTTGTCGATCATTTTCTTCCATCATGTTCAGCAAGACCGAACGAAAACCTGCGACGGCTTCTGCCCCGGATTCTTTGTAGGCCCGGACTATACGTTGCCGCTGGACCTCGAACAGCTTGTCATCAAGCTCTTGTCCTTTAGCGGTTAGCTTAAGTAACCGTTGGCGCCGGTCAACTGGACCGGGGGTCTGGCGGATGAAACCTTCGCGAACCAGTTGTCCCAAAACGCGAGACAGACTTTGCTTGGTGATGCGCAAAATAAGAAGCAGTTCGCTTACCGTAATGCCTGGATGACGACCGACAAAGTGAATAACACGATGATGAGCCCGGCCAAAATTGTATTCGGCCAGGAGTTCATCGGGCTCACCTGTGAAATCACGATAGGCAAAAAACAGCAGTTCTATCGCCTGCATTATTTCGTCTGTGCGGAGGAAAAGGGGATTGGTTCCAGATTTTATGTCAGTCATGTTGACTTATCTATCAGTGTAATGTTACTTATTAAAAATAAATTTTGATACAAATGATCAAAATTATCGGAAATTGAAGAATTATTTTACCTTTTTCTGTTGTTCAAATCCGATCGGATGATCCGGATGGGGAGATTCAGTTAAGGGTGAAGACTATACCACCTTGGACGGGAAAGCTATGACTATGCTGCCATTTGATGATCGCGACGGGTTTATCTGGTACAACGGCGAAATAACTCCCTGGCGAGACGCCAAAATTCACATCCTCAGTCATGGCCTGCATTATGCCAGCAGCGTCTTTGAGGGAGAAAGAGCTTATGGCGGCAAGATTTTTAAAATGAAAGAACATCACGAACGTCTGTTGCGTTCAGGTTCGCTGCTTGGTTTTCAGATTCCCTATTCCGTGGCCGAGATAGATCAGGCCTGCGAGAAGGTTTTGAAGGCGAATAATATCGTAGACGGCTATCTGCGCCCTGTGGCCTGGCGGGGCAGTGAAATGATGGCGGTTTCTGCCCAGAAATCAAAGATTCACCTCGCAATTGCTGCCTGGGAATGGCCGGCCTATTTTTCGGCAGAGGCCCGGCTTGAAGGTATCAGACTGGATTTTGCCGAGTGGCGACGCCCGGACCCGGCGACAGCACCTGTTGCTTCGAAAGCGGCTGGTCTCTATATGATTGCAACGCTTTCCAAGCATGCGGCTGAGGCCAAGGGATACAATGATGCGCTGATGCTCGACTACAGGGGGCAGATTGCCGAAGCAACCGGGGCCAATATTTTCCTGGTTCAGGATGGAAAGATACATACACCAATACCGGATTGTTTTCTGGACGGTATAACCCGGCAAACTGTCATCGCACTGGCTCGCTCAAAGGGCTATGAGGTTGTCGAGCGGGCGATCATGCCGGAAGAACTGGCCAATACACAGGAAGTTTTTCTGACAGGTACAGCCGTAGAGGTGACGCCGGTACGTGAAATCGCCCAACACCACTTTACCCCGGGGACGATTACCCGGGATCTGTTGCTTGGTTACGATGAAATGGTTCGCAAACCAGGCTGACAGGCTGGTAACGATGCTTATATGATAGGGGCAGTTCCATTTGGGACGGCCCCTTTTGTTTGCAGGTGATGGGAATGAGCAGAGCTTTTGTCAAGGAACCGGATGGAGATCAGGTGCCGGATGATCAACCTGAACTGCCGGTTTCCGCGCATCCAAACTTTGTAACCGTTGAGGGTTTAGCCCTGTTACGTGGGCGACTGGAAGACGTGCGACGAAACCTCTCTGTCTTGCGGACTGCAGATCAACAGGACATGAAAAACAAAATGCAGCAGAGCAAGCTTGGCCGGGACATGAGATATCTGGAATTGCGACTGGCCAGTGCAATTCTGATCGATGCTGCGCAACAGCCTGAAGCGCAGGTGGCGTTCGGAGCATGGATGCTGCTGGAGGATGCGGCAGGAAAACGTTATCGCTACCGGATTGTGGGAGAGGATGAGGCTTCCCCTGTTGAAAACAAGATCAGCTGGGTGTCTCCATTGGCGAAAGCAGTTCTGGAGGCAGAGGTTGGTGAGTTAATTGTCTGGCAGAGACCTGTTGGCAATCTGGAGCTGGAGCTGCTTGCACTGTCCTATACAGGGCCTTGTCAGGACATTCTGCCCGGGTGATCAGCTTTTAAGCCAGCGCTCTGTTGCCTCTGTATCGCCATCCCGTGCATCGACCCATTTGCCACCTTCAGGCGTTTGTTCCAGTTTCCAGAAAGGGGCCTTGGTCTTGAGGAAATCCATCAGGAATTCGCAACTTTCAAAAGCGGCCTGTCGATGCTTGCTGCAGGTGACAACCAGAACAATCTGGTCTCCCGGTGCCAGCTGACCATAACGATGAATGATCAGGCTGGCATCAAGCTCCCAGCGCTGGTGGGCTTCGGTTTCAATTTCCCGCAGCATTTTTTCTGTCATGCCGGGATAGTGCTCAAGCGTCATGGAAGAGATCTCTGTATCTCCGGCAATATCCCTTACCAGCCCGATAAAGGCGGTGACGGCACCAATAGCTGGATTGCCTTCTGTCAGTTTGCGGACTTCCAGGGCCAGATCAAAGTCTTCAGACTGTACACGGATCATATCAGCCCCCGGTTACCGGCGGAAAAATGGCAACTTCATCACTGTCCCGAATTTCCTGGTCAAGGTCAGCGTAATCCTGGTTAACGGCAATCCGAAGCAAGTCACGTTTCTTCAGAGCTTGCGTATAGCTGTTGCCCAGTTCAGGCAGCCAGTTCAGCAGGTCGTTGACTGTCCGAACATTTGTCGGGAGAGAAATGTCTTCCGAGGACTTGCCGATTTCAGTTCGCAACCAGGCAAAATAAAGAATTTTCATAGGCCAACCTCATTAAAGGGCAGGTAGGTGATGGTCTGTCCGGGCTCAACAGTAAGGAGATCTTCAGGTAGCTCTGCGAAGCCGTCAGAAGCACAAACTGAGGAAAGCACACCTGCCCCTTCTCTGGGAAATTTATGAGCCTCGAGCCGGCCTTCATTATTATTGCGTAAATGTACCCTGATCCATTCACGTCGATCTGCCTTTTTTCGATGGGAGAAGGCAGCGGTGACGGGAAAACAGTGTGGAGCTTGAATGTTCCCGCCTGACAGTAGGGTAATGAGCGGCCTGACAAAGTTGGCAAAGGTAACGATCACAGCCACCGGGTTGCCAGGAAGGCCGACAAAGGCAGTTGGGCCGATCTGGCCCAGGGCGATAGGGCGGCCCGGTTTGATGGCCAGGCGCCAGGCATGCAGGCTGCCCTGGCATTCAACGGCCTGTTTGACATGATCTTCCTCGCCGACAGAAACTCCCCCGGAGGTCAGGATCAGGTCAAACTTTCCCGCGGCCTCGCCAAGGGCTTGCCGGATGGTCTCAAAGTCGTCGTTTAAGATTCCGAGATCGGTTACGGCACAACCCAAATTTTGCAGAAGCCCGGTAATGGTAAAGCGGTTGGAATCATAAACCTGGCCGCTTTTAAGCGTTGTTCCGGGGTTCTGTAGCTCATCGCCGGTTGAGAAAAGGGCGACCTGCAAGGGGCGTCGAACCGGAATTTCTGTTATCCCGACAGCTGATATCAGACCAAGATCCTGAGGTTTGAGCGAGTGTCCTGCTGAAAAAATGGTGGTTCCGGCTGTAACATCTTCTCCAGCTTTGCGCGAATTCGCGCCACGCTTGATCCCGCTCGGGATAGAGACGTTGCCCTTTTGATCCAGTGTGCAGTCTTCCTGCATCAAGACTGTATCTGTTCCTTGTGACATGACGGCTCCGGTGAAAATCCGGACGGCAGTCTGCGCTTTTATCTTGTCGGGTAACGGTGTTCCGGCAGCCATGCGCTCGCTGATGGGCAGGACTGTGGATGTCCCAGGAACCAGATCATCATAAGCAACGGCATAGCCATCAACCGCTGAGTTGTCATGTGGAGGAACATTCACAGAAGAAAGCAGATCAGAGGCAAGAATACGGCCCAGACAGAGAGGAACCGCTTTAATCTCGATGGGGGCAATACAGCGGACTTTCTCGGCAAGAAGCGAAAGAGCCTCTGCTGTCGTCATCAGCTTGCCGCCATGGGCAAAGCAGTCATCTGATAACTGTGCCATTAATCGGCTGCCTTTCTGATCTGTTTATCAAGTTCACAGGTCATACAGATAAAATCGGCTATGGCTTCAGGATCATTAAGGTCAAGCACAGGCAGCTGTGTATCGGAAAAGGGTTCGTCTGTGGCAATGGCTATAATCTGGGGGTCGTCCAGATGCAGCATGCGTTTGCCGACCGAGGGGCGGTAAATTTCCAGTTTCTGGTGGCTTTCTCTTTTGAACCCTTCGACAAGGAGGAGGTCAACGGGAGACATATGGGGGATCAGCTCTTCCAGAGTTGGTTCTTTTTCGTCGCGTAACTCGTGCATCAGGGCCCAGCGATTACCGGAAGAAATCATGACTTCAGATGCACCGGCTTCCCGATGTTCATAAGAATCCTTTCCGGGTTTATCCACATCAAATCTGTGGTGTGCATGCTTGAGCGTTGACACCTTGAGGCCTCTGTTGACCAGGGTCGGTATCAACTGTTTAAGCAGGGTGGTTTTGCCGCTACCGCTCCAACCAGCAAAGCCGAAAATCTTCATGCCGTTTCCTCTGGCTTAATCATTGAGTTTGTTGAGTGCGATATAGCCCGTCATCAATCATGTTTCTATGTTATAGATCAAATCACACAATGGCGATTACAGATCTTGGGCCAGAGTTGCAGAGCGGGAAGCTTACTCGGTATTGAAGTAGTCGTAAATTGACTGGGCCACGACCCGACTGATCCCTTCAACCGCCGCCAGATCCTCAATACCAGCCCGGGCAACCGCATCCGCTGATCCAAAACGGAACAAAAGGGCTTTTTTTCTTTTGCTGCCGATACCGGGAACTTCATCGAGACTTGATTTCAGGCGAGCTTTGCTCCGCCCCTTTCTGTGTGTTTCGATGGCATAACGATGGGCCTCGTCCCGCAGGCGCTGGATAAAGTAAAGGACTGGGTCTTTCGGATCGACCAGGAAAGACGGGCGATCCGGGAGAAAAATCCGCTCCCTTCCTGCATTTCGATCCTGCCCTTTTGCAATGGCAACAATGGGAATGTCCGAGAGCCCCAGCTCTTCAAGAACTTCCATCCCGATGGTCAACTGTCCCTGTCCACCATCCAGTATCAGGAGGTCAGGCCATTGATCGCCCTGTCTGTCGGGATCTTCCTTCAGACTGCGAGAGAGACGGCGGGTCAGGACCTCGCGCATCATGGCGTAGTCATCTCCTCCCGTATAGTTCGCTTGTGCGGGAGTCGCTTCTGAAGCAACGGACGGCTTGTCACCCCGTATCTTGAATTTGCGATAAGCCTTTTTCAGAAAGCCCTCAAGCCCTGCCACAATCATGCCACCGTAAGCTTCGCTTCCTTGTGTATGGCTGTTGTCATAGACCTCGACACGTTCAGGCGTGCTGTCGAGCGAGAGCATTTCGGCCAGTCCTTCGAGCAGACGGCGCTGGCTGGCGCTTTCTGCCATGCGTCTGGCGAGGGCTTCGCGGGCATTGCTTGTGGCGTTATCAAGGAGTTTGCGTTTGGCTCCCCGCTGGGGGTGGTTAACCTCGACCTTTGATCCTGCCTTGCTGCTGAGCGCTTCTGCCAACACGGTTTCTTCGGGAAGTTCGTGGCTGGTGAGAACTTGTTTCGGCACCGGCTTGTTGGCGTAAAACTGCGCGATAAAAGAGGTCAGTACCGTTTCTGAATCGATTGTTCTGTCATGGCTGGGAAAGTAAGAGCGGTTACCATAATTTCGCCCTGCCCGGAAAAAGAAGACCTGTATGCAGGACTGTCCGGACTTTTCATAGAGAGCAAAGACATCGGCATCACCAAGATCTGGAATATTGATTTCCTGTTTTGACTGAATGTTGGTCAGGGCACGGATGCGGTCGCGGTAAATGGCAGCTTGTTCGTAGTCCTGTGCCTCGGCAGCCTGTTGCATCTTTTCTGCCATCCGCTGCTGAAAGGCAGTGGATGAACCCGAAAGAAACTCTTCAGCCTCCTGGACATGTGTTGCATAGCTTTGCAAGGAGACCCGGCCAACACAGGGCGCGGAGCAGCGTTTGATCTGGTACATAAGACAAGGGCGGGTGCGCAGGGAATAGACACCGTCACTGCAGGAGCGGAGAAGGAAAGCTTTCTCGAGTGCTGTAATGGTGTGGTTTACGGACTTTGCATCGGCAAAGGGGCCAAAATAGCGACCTTCCCGCTTTTGTGCCCCACGATGTTTCGTGACCTGAGGAGCTTCGTGGTCACCTGTGATGAGGATATAGGGAAAGGATTTGTCATCCCTCAGAAGAACATTGTACCGCGGTTTAAGGCGTTTGATCAGGTTACTTTCCAAGAGTAACGCTTCCGCTTCGGTATTGGTGCGCACGATTTCCATCGAACGGGTTTCCGAGACCATACGCTTGAGCCGATAAGGAAGCTGATCTGTTCGCGTATAGGAAACCACCCGTTTTTTCAGGCTTTTTGCTTTGCCGACGTAGAGCGCATTCCCTTTGCTATCAAGCATGCGATAGACACCAGGAGAATTGGGAAGTGTCTGTACAACTTGCTGGATAACAAGAGTGCCCCGGGCAATGTTGCCTGATGACTGCTGGCCTGTACCCTCGCTCTCATCTGTAACATCTTCGGGCTGTTCCCAGATGATTGCCGCGTCTGACAGGCCCGAGAGGCGGGATGATGCCTCTTCTGTTGGTGCGGCATAAACGTCGGTTTCCTGTTCGGCCATCGCCGAGCGTTTCCCTCCCTGTGAAGGGTCTTTCTTACTTGATCGGGGGGATGGCGTTTTTGGCATGGCTTAAAAGATTGAACCTGAAGCGGAGGACATTGTTTAACCGGCGTTGATCATAGCGCTGTCAGAATATTATCTGAAAGAAAAGCTGTACACCTGTTCTAAATGGCGATTTCCTGTGAACAGGTCAAGAACACTTTATTAACGCTGAAAGGGGACTCTAGAGCTCTACAAGGATTCGTGGAGGTCAGAGGAAAATGGCCTTTTTTGGAAAAAAAACATATCCACGATTCCTGTGGATAACTATGTGGCTATCTTGTGAGCCTGTCTCTATGGCCCTTGAAAACCTTGGGGTTCTCATAGGCTGCTTAAAAAATAGGCAAAATATATAACGTATTGATATTGTTGGTGATAATTAAAGTCAACGGCTCCTGAGATAAAAAAAGTAGATTTTTTTGACTTGACGATGACAGAAGTGTTTCTCCTGTGCACAAGTGAAATTAAATTACAGCGAAAGCAGTTGTTTTCTATGGATTCCCGCCAAGCTCTTTCTGAGAATCCGGGGGAGGACAAACGGATTGGTGGAGATAAGGAGTTTCGAGGGCTCGTTAATTTTTGCGAAGAAGTCGACCAAGCGCTGAAACAGAAAAGGCCGAGGAAAGTATCTCGGCCTTTTCAACAATCAAGTATCGCGGGGATATCTCAAGAGCGTGTTCGTGTAATCTCGATACCAACCCCTGCAACATCAGGATAGCGATCAAGTTTTTCTATTCGCATGGCGACAGTCTTGATCCGCTCATCAAAAAAACAGGCTTCTGAAATTTGAGTGGCAAGCGTTTCAAGTAAACGGACATTGTTTTTAAGGCAGACATCCCGAACTTTTTTGACCAGTGTACCGTAGTTCACAGTTTCATCGATCTGGTCATCGTTTACGGCTACAGGGTTGAGCGAGAGCTCCAGGCTCACACGCAGCCTCTGGGGGCGCAGGCGCTCTTCATCGGTCAGACCGATATGACAGCTGAGGGTTAAATCCCGAACGACAAGCCTCTGCTCTGTCAGATTGCTTTTTATCGCGGGTAATTTCTTTTCGGGAGCCATAGGTGACTGTCCTTCCGTTTCTTTGAGCCATGCCTGTGGTTTTTCTATTTTCAGGCTTTTTCTGACGCCAATCTATGGACTCAAGGGGCCAAGGTCAAAACCCATTTCGCGGACCGAGGGGCTTTGGAAAAGGGGAAGGCTCACCTGTATGTAAACTAGCTCAAGAAAAGCTTGTCCCTGAACTGGTAAAGGATATAGGCCACATAGAGAACCAGAAAAAAGACGCCCTTGGAGCGGCAGATTTTCCCGCCCAAGGACATGACGGGAATAATCAGAAGGCTGACTCCAGCCATCACCCAGATATCAAACTGCAAGATGGAAGGGGAAACAGTGAAAGGAGTTACGACGGCCAGAATACCAATGATCAGCAAAAGGTTGAATATATTCGAACCAAGAGCATTCCCGAGGGCAACTTCGGTATGTTTTCGTAGACCGGCAACTATTCCCGTTGCCAGTTCTGGCAGGGAAGTTCCCAGAGCAACCAGGGTAACACCGATAACGGTTTCGGAAATTCCTGCTGCCCGGGCAATGCTCTCTGCGCCGTCAATCAGCAGCTCTGATCCAAAAATCAGGAAGAGAACACCAATGACAAGGAGAAAGGCGGCAAGCGGGACGGAACCCGGGGCAGCGGCAAGCTCTTCTGCCAGTTCAGGATCGGCTTCCTCTTTCGGATTACACTTCTTTTCCCGGTAGTAACTCCTGCCAATGTAGAGAACCAGGAGTGCAAGCATAAACAATCCATGCCAGAGGGTGAATTCCCCCAAAAAGGCAAAGATAATGAAGACTGCGGTTGCCAAAATCATGGCAATGGTATCGCGCATCACATCACAAGGCTTGGTCTCAAGGGGGTAAATCAGGGCGCCGACCCCAAGTATCAGCAGAATATTGGCGATATTGGAGCCGACAATATTTCCGACCCCTATGTCTGTTGACCCCTCCAGTCCGGCGGTCACAGTTACCATCAGTTCAGGCATGGAGGTGGCGCAGGCGACAATGGTCAGGCCGATCAGCATGGGAGAAAGCCCCAAATGTCGGGCTATACTGATGGCTCCTCGCAGCAGAATCTCTCCTCCAACCGCCAAGAGAACCAGGCCGCCGCCTACCATCAGAAATGCCATTGCCGTCATGAAAAAATGCCTTTGGTTAATCCATAGCTTATGTGCCGCGCAAATTTACTGCGCAGCACATATCAGGCTTTTAAATGCCTCTGCGTTGCTGGTTTTTCAATAGCTGATCACGATTATTGCCAGTTTCTCATGATATTCACTCTGTCAGGCCGATCTTTCCTGCAGTTGGATGAAAGACCTTTCGATCTGAAACTTTGCTGTTTTGATGCAAATCCAGCTGTTTCGCTTATGTAGTATTGATCCCCATGTGGCCCTGGAATCACATTATTGTTATGCTCGGGGATACAGGCACCAGGGATTTAGTCGCGGGTTTTTTCTCGAGGCATGATTACTGACACTTTTGTGCCTTTTCCCTCTTCGCTGGAAATTTTTAGTTCGCCACCATGTGCGGCGACCAGCTGTGAAGTGATATAAAGCCCCAAGCCGACACCCTTGCCTGCGGCCCAGGATGAACTTGCAGCCTGGGTAAAGGCTTTGCAGACATCATGAAGGCGGTTTTCAGGAATGCCGATACCATTATCAATAACAGTGAAGATCAAATTCATGTCCTTGTCACGAGTAATGACGAGAGAGACTTCGCCCCCTTCAGGGGTGTACTTGACGGCATTGGCAAGCAGGTTGGTGAGAATCTGTCTGAAACGGCGTGCATCGCCAATCAGGAAGAGGCCGGGAACAGTATTGCTGAGCTTAAAGGCCTGGTCTTTTTTTATGGTTTCAATTTCAAAGGTGGCCCGGCAATAATTAACCAGTTGCTCAAGACCAAACTGTTCCTCGTAGAGTTTAAGCTCTCCCTGCTCAATTGTTGAGGCATCAAGAAGTTCATTAATCAGTTCGAGCAGATGGCGAGCACTTTGATCTATGTCCTTCAGGGCATTTACCTGTCGCTCATTGACCGGGCCATAGATTTGGTGGCTGAGCATTTCGGTGAAGCCAATTATTGCATTCAGGGGCGTTCTGAGCTCGTGGCTCATGGTGGCCAGAAAATTTCCTTTGGATTCATTTGCTGTCTCTGCTTCCTGTTGTGCCAGAGAGAGTTTGTGCGTTCTCTCGCTTACTCTTTTCTCGAGATCAAGGTTGAGGCGGCGAAGATCTTCCTCAGCCTGAACGCGCTGCGTGATATCTTCTTCAGTGATGACAACGACTTTCCCTCCTGAAACAGGATCAAGCCCTACCTCAGCAGTAAGGGTGTGCCACTTTTCTCCGAGAGATGTCTGAAGCATGAGATCGGTTCGAAAACGCTTCCGGTTTTTATAGCGTCCAAGAATTCGCTTGAGAATTTCTGGATCATTATAGCGAGTTTCCAGGGTGACTTGTGTATTGTTTCCATGGTCGTGAACGTTGGCGGCAGCGGGATTTTGAGCCAAAAGTCGGCCATCCATGGCAAAAGTGCTGATCATCAGAGGGGTATATCTGACAGCCTCGAGAATACGTTGTGCCCTGTGATCAAGCGTGCCCTGAGTTTGAGGCGTGGATTCAATGAGAACAGCTTTTTTATTGTCTTCTACTGTGACTGGGGTAAAGGTCATGACAACCATCTTTGGGCTGCCATTGGGATAAAGTGTCCAGTGCTCCTCTACCCTTTCCCCCTGCGATGTATGTGAGAAAATTTCCTGTAGCCGCGTGCGGACGATCATGGAATCTGTGGAAAAATCTCGGGAAACAAGATCCGCTAAAGTTTCTGCTTCCCAGAAATGCAAGGCGGCCTCATTACCCCACCAGATATTATGATCTGTCATGTTGAAAACCCAAATTGGGGTACTCAAACGATTAAAGGCAGAGAGATCCTGCCAATTCTGAAAACGGGGTAACTGTTCCTTAATCGTGGGTTGCATGCATAAATTCCCAAAGGAGACGAGCAGACTATCACCGCGTAGCAGGGCGGTCCAGTTTAAGAGGGGTCCCAGCCATTTTTACAACACGCCATTTTTACAGCAGAGTGGCCACAGGCTACGGTTATCATCGCTTTTTCCCGCGGGCGTATTTCCTGCTTTTTGACTGGGCATCAGCCTGTGCGATCCGCGCCGTCAAAGAGTCCCCTGACGGGGTGCTCAGTCCAAGTTCGCTATCCTGCAGCTGTTTGATTTCGTCTCGGATACGGGCTGCCTCCTCAAATTCGAGATCTGCGGCAGCTTCATGCATCCGTTTGGTCAGATCCTCTATGTAACTTTTGAGGTTGTGGCCAACGCGGTGAGGTGAAGCTGTATCATCAAGCGGTACGGTAACGTGATCACTTTCATAGACAGAGCCGAGAATATCCCCGATCTGTTTGCGGATTGTTTCCGGCGTTATGCCATGTTCCTCGTTATAGGCCTGTTGTTTCTCGCGACGGCGATTGGTTTCTTCCAGGGCTCCTGTCAGAGAACGGGTCATCTTGTCTGCGTAGAGGATGACTCGGCCATCGACATTACGTGCCGCGCGGCCAATGGTCTGAACCAGGGATGTTTTTGAACGAAGGAACCCTTCTTTATCTGCGTCCAGGATACAGACAAGGCCGCATTCAGGGATATCGAGGCCTTCCCGGAGAAGGTTGATCCCAACCAGAACATCAAAGATGCCTTTGCGAAGATCTCTGATGATTTCCATTCGTTCTATGGTGTCGATATCGGAATGGATATAACGGACCTTGAGACTGGCTTCGTGGAGATACTCCGTCAGGTCTTCTGCCATGCGTTTGGTCAGAGTCGTGACCAGAACCCGCATGTTTTTGGCAACGGTTTCCTTACATTCCTTTATGAGATCATCAACCTGGCTCTCTGTCGGGCGAATGTCACAAGGCGGATCGAGCAAGCCAGTGGGACGGATGACCTGTTCGGCAAAAACACCACCAGTTTCATTGAGCTCCCAGGGGCCCGGGGTTGCTGAAACAAACACGGTTTGGGGGCGCATTGCCTCCCATTCCTGGAATTTCAGAGGGCGGTTGTCGATACAGGAAGGCAGGCGGAATCCGTATTCCGACAAGGTGGACTTTCTGGCAAAGTCACCATTGTACATGCCGTTGAGCTGACCGATGGTCACGTGGCTCTCGTCAACAAATAACAGGGCATTGTCCGGGAGGTATTCAAACAAGGTGGGCGGTGGTTCCCCCGGAGCCCGTCCCGTAAGATAACGGGAATAGTTTTCGATGCCAGCGCAGGCACCCGTCGCGTCGATCATCTCCAGATCAAACATGGTGCGTTGTTCCAGACGTTGGGCTTCAAGCAGTTTGTTTTCCTGGTTGAAGCGTTCCAGCTGGACTTTGAGATCAGCACGTATGCCTTTGGCAGCCTGTATCAGGGTTGGCCGCGGTGTGACATAGTGGCTGTTGGCATAGATACGAATACCGTCGAGGTCGGCTGTTTTTTCACCTGTTAGCGGGTCAAACTCGCTGATCGCCTCAATCTCGTCCCCAAACATGGAAACCCGCCAGGCCCGGTCTTCATAGTGCGCAGGAAAGACTTCCAGGGTGTCTCCGCGAACCCGGAAGGTACCACGTCCAAAGGCAATGTCGTTGCGGGTATATTGTAACTCTACAAGTGATTTGAGGATGTCGCGCATGTCGACTTCCTGTTCGACCTTCAGCCCCAGCGTCATCTGGGCATAGGTTTCTGGTGAACCGATACCGTAGATGCAGGAAACCGAAGCCACGATAATAACATCTTCGCGTTCGAACAGGGCACGGGTAGCCGAGTGGCGCATCCGGTCAATCTGTTCGTTGATCGAGCTGTCTTTCTCGATATAGGTGTCTGTACGGGCGACGTAGGCTTCCGGCTGATAATAGTCATAGTAAGAGACAAAATACTCGACCGCATTATCAGGGAAAAAAGACTTCATCTCGGCATAGAGCTGCGCTGCGAGCGTTTTGTTATGGGCCAGAATCAGAGCGGGGCGCTGCAATGTCTGTATGGTCTGGGCCATAGTGAAGGTCTTGCCTGATCCCGTGACACCAAGCAGCACCTGACTGCGTTCTGCGTTCTTCAGCCCGGCGCAGAGCTCGGCAATGGCCTGGGGTTGATCACCAGAAGGAGCAAATTCTGATTCAAGCCGAAAAGGGCGGGAATCGTCTCTCGAGAAGCTGTCGGTGATCCGTTCAATCAGTGAAGAAGTCATAGGCAGTCCGGTATGTTTAGCAGTTAGCTCTTCCTGCGAAAAGCAGCTGCAGGGTTTCAGATTATATCTTCATTGTTGTTCTGTTGTTCAAGCAGTGTCTTGTAACGTTCTTGATCCATGGCCCCCTCACTGTTGATGAGAAGAATACGCGAATCTGCTGAGAGATGAAGAATATCTCTGGAATCTTCATGAGTTGCGACCATCATCAGGGCAGCCAGGCCTGCAATACTTGATTCCCCGGCAACCAGTACAGGGTCGGAAAACGGTGGGTTGGCCAGCAACCGCATGGTAGGGCCGGTAACATTATCCGGAATAGTTATAAAGGCATCGGCGCCGCGAAAGAGGATTTTCCAGGCGAGGGGGGAGACCTCGCCACAATCCAATCCAGCCATAATAGTATGAACTTCACCTGTTTTCTTGTCTCCGCTTGCCCGGGTCGGAACACCCGCTGCGGCTGAGGCATAAAGACAGGCGGCGTTTTCCGGTTCAACAATAATTATCCGGGGTCGCCGTGGCCCCAGAAGCTGCCAGAGATATCCGGTGATTGCGGCGGCCATTCCGCCAACTCCGGCTTGAATGAATATATGGCTCGGGGGCACAGCTTCACGAAAAGGTCGCTTGAAGTACTGGATGAATATTTCGCGGGCGATGACGCTGTAGCCATGCATCACCTGCCCCGGGATCAAGTGATATCCTTCCCAGGAAGTGTCCGAAATTACATGATAGTTCCCGGCTCTGGCAGTATCTGCACAATGGCGGACGGTATCATCGTAATTCAGTTCTGTCTGGATGACTTCGGCGCCAAATTCGGTGATGGCAGCGATGCGTGCCTTGCTGCAGCTTCGGGGAACAAAGATGATTGCTTTGCAGCCGAACAGCTGGGCGCCCCAGGCGACGGATCTGCCGTGGTTACCATCTGTTGCTGTCGTGACTGTAATTTCCCTGACCAATTCCTTGTGTTGCCCCCGGCGTAAATCTTCTGCGCTGCTTTCGAAACCGCCGTTTTCATGAAGCAATCTCTGTAACAATTTCAGGACAGCATAGGCTCCGCCCAGCGCTTTGAAGCTGCCCAGAGAAAATCTTTCACTTTCATTCTTGAAACTGATGTCTGCCAGATTAAGTGTTTCTGCAAGGCCGGGGAGCTGGATCAGATTGCTGATCTGGTATCCGGGCCAGCTCTGGATTTCTGCCTGTGCTGCTTCGCAGCCTGCCTGTGAAAAGATATCCTGTAATTCTGCCGGATAAGGGGCATTGTGTTCTGCATCTGGATTAGGCAGAAGGCTAAAAGGGGATTTTCTCCAGAGGGATAGGGCAGGGTCTAGGGGCATGGGCTATTTATGTCTGACGCGAGGGGTGATCTGGTTTGTTTCGGATCTGTTCTTATATTGATACTCTTTTTTATAGGGGGACGAAAAGCCCCCAGAAGCGAAGTTAGTTGTAAATTAGAATTAATCTAAAAAATATTTGACTTTGTTCAAGCTGGACGATTAAGTAGGCCCGTCGCGCAAGAGCCCTTGCGCGGAATTCATAACATCATCGCGTAATTCGATGCGCGATCTGACGAATGACCTGCCCCGGATCCCGTGGGCTTAACGAGAAGGACTTGCGCAGCAATGCTGACTATTGGTGATAAGTTTCCAGAGTTCGCTCTGACAGGTGTTGTATCCAACAGCCCATCCGATGCTTTTATCGACATCACAGACAAAAGCTACGAAGGTAAATGGAAAGTCGTTTTCTTCTGGCCAAAAGATTTCACCTTTGTCTGCCCGACTGAAATTGCTGCTTTTGGTGCGCTGAACGAAGAATTCGCCGACCGTGATACGCAGATCCTGGGAGTTTCCACGGATAGTGATTTTGTTCACATGGCTTGGCGCAAGGATCACGCGGATCTGAATGATCTGCCTTTCCCGATGGTGTCCGACATCAAGCGTGAACTCTGTGAAGCACTGGGTGTTCTTGATCGCGATGCTGGCGTTGCTCTGCGTGCGACCTTTGTCGTTGATCCTGACGGTATCATCCAGCATGTGGCGGTTAACGGCCTGAATGTTGGTCGTAACCCGCAGGAAACTCTGCGTATTCTTGACGCGCTCCAGACAGATGAACTCTGCCCTTGCAACTGGAACAAGGGTGACGAAGTTCTTCGCGTCGCCTAATTCGGTCAAGCAGACCAGTTTGGAAAAGGCGGACACGGGTAACCGGGGCCGCCTTTTCTTTTGTCCATTTGCACTCCAGATTTTCTGCCAGGTTCTCTGCCAAATTCTCTGGTTGCGAGAAAACCCCCGCTCCCGGAAGCATCAAGCTTCTGCCTGAAATAATGAAAAAGGGATAGTCATGTCTGTAAGTGACCTGAAGGCGATGTTGCCGGAATATGCCAAGGATCTGAAGCTCAATATTACCAACGTCCTGACCTCGACTGTTTTGAATGAGCAACAGATCTGGGGCGCAGCTCTGGCTTCGGCTCTGGCCAGCCGCAATGCTGCTGTGATCCGGGCAATCGAGTCTGAAGCCAAAGAAAAGCTCTCGGCTGATGCCTATACGGCCGCCAAGGCCGCTTCGGCCATCATGGGAATGAACAACATTTATTACCGCTTTGCCCATCTCAGTGGCAATGAAGACTATCTGAAACTGCCTGCACGTTTGCGGATGAACATTATTGGCCGACCCGGTGTGGACAAACTTGACTTTGAGCTTTGGTCGCTAGCGGTCTCTGCCATCAATGGCTGTGGTATGTGCATTGAATCGCACGAAAAGCAGGTTGCTGCCGGTGGTATCAGCAAAGAGGGTATCCAGGATGCCGTTCGCA
The DNA here is from genome assembly GCF_000374005.1 of Kiloniella laminariae DSM 19542. Lineage (GTDB taxonomy): Bacteria > Pseudomonadota > Alphaproteobacteria > Kiloniellales > Kiloniellaceae > Kiloniella > Kiloniella laminariae. Next base: position 853,629 of record NZ_KB893134.1, read on the forward strand.
TTGCTGCTGTTATGCATGCCGTTGCTGCCACGCTGGATGGGGAAGCAGCCCTGGCGGAGTGATCCATATCCTGAGAGTATTCTGTGCATAAGGAGCGCATTATGTGCTCCTTATTGCGATTAATCTCAAAGGTGTTTCGTCGTGTTACCACGTTTGGAAAGCTGTTTCGGGCTGGTGCCGCTTACCAAAACGGGAGATATGCTACTTTTGGGGGATGACTGTCACGTCTCCGCTGTCACTGACTACGACCCGTTCGGCAAGGAAACTTTCCGGCGAGAGGATGGCGGCGAGGGATACCGAGACGGTCGAGAGGAAAATGATCGACAGCAAAATAGCCGTCAGGCCAAGCAGGCCGGTTCGTCTGCTGCTGAAGGAATTTTTATTGCGAACAAAGCCTGTTCTGATCATTTAATGTCTCCCCTGAGATTCTGCACCTGTGCGATTTTCATACATTAGTGGGGAACTGTGACCCCTATGTTGTGGGATTACGGCAATTTGATGTTTTTTGACACTGAGACCGGGACAGGAAGTTACTGGGGAAGCTGTTGGGGGAAAATCCCGGCAATAGCAGACGTAAAGCCTGTCATAACCTGTCATAAAGTGAACAGGAAACAAGATTCCCGGTTGCGATGACTCTGTCGGTTATATTACGGTGCCGCTGTGCATAACCCCGTCTTGAAACTCGAAGGCCCCTGTCGGCAACGACCGGCTGCGGGCAAAATAACAGGAGCATACGGTCATGCCGCAAATTGCGGATCGCCTCTCGCGTATCAAACCATCCCCGACAATCGCAGTTTCAACCAAGGCCCGCGAGCTTAAAGCCGCCGGGCGTGACGTAATCGGCCTCGGCGCTGGTGAACCGGATTTTGAAACCCCGGATAACATCAAAGCAGCCGCCATTACCGCGATCAATGGCGGGGATACCCGTTATACTGCCGTTGACGGGACTCCAGAACTCAAAGCTGCTATTTGCGAAAAGTTCAAACGGGATAATGGTCTGGAATACACCCCTGACCAGATTACGGTTGGCACCGGAGGCAAACAGATCCTCTATAATGCTTTTATGGCCACACTAAATGCCGGGGATGAGGTGATCATTCCTGCTCCATTCTGGGTTTCCTATCCTGATATGGTGTTGTTGGCTGAAGGCGAACCTGTTGCTGTACCTTGTATGCAAAGCAATGGTTTCAAGCTCCAGGCAGAGGACCTTGAAGAAGCGATCACAGACAAGACCCGCTGGGTGATTCTCAACAGCCCGTCCAACCCGACAGGTGCGGCCTATTCCTATGATGAGATGAAGGCTCTGACAGACGTGCTTAAAAAGTATGAGCATGTCATGGTGCTGACAGATGATATGTATGAGAAGCTGGTTTATGACGGTTTTGAATATGTGACACCCGCACAGGTCGAGCCATCACTCTATGATCGTACTCTGACCATGAACGGTGTCTCCAAGGCCTATTGCATGACGGGATGGCGCATTGGATATGCTGGTGGCCCGGTTGCTTTGATCAAGGCGATGGCGAAGATTCAATCCCAGAGTACTTCCAACCCCTGTTCCATAAGTCAAGCCGCTGCCGTTGAAGCGCTGCGCGGAGATCAGGGTTTTATCGCCCGACATAACGATGTCTTCAAGGCGCGGCGTGATATGGTTGTCGACATGTTGAACGACTGTCCGGGGATCAACTGCTCCAAACCTGAAGGGGCGTTTTACGTCTATCCTTCCTGTGAAGGGACAATTGGTAAAAGCACACCGGAAGGTAAACAGATTTCTTCGGATGAAGATTTTGTCACCTACCTGCTTGAAAGTGTTGGTGTCGCAGCGGTGCAAGGGAATGCTTTTGGTCTTTCTCCTTATTTCCGTATTTCCTATGCGACGTCTACGGAAAATTTGAAAGAGGCCTGCGAGCGAATCAAAAAAGCTTGTGAGGCTCTGAAGTAAGAGGCTGATAATCCAACCTCTCGCGAGAATAACAAAAGGGCGTGCCGTTATGGTGCGCCCTTTTGCTGTTTATGCTGCACCTCGCGCAGTGGTGATTTGTCCGTGAGGGCATCGGGAGCTATCTCTGTTACAGTACAAGACAGAGGAAACGGTCAATGTTTATCAAAATTCGCAAGCGCTGGGAACTGAAGGAGCATCAGGCAACCTCAGAGAGTGTTTACATAAACAGGCGTCAGTTTATGCAAAAGGCCGCAATTGGCAGTGCAATCCTTTCTGCCGGGCTGATTGCAGGCTGTGAAGAGCAGAGTGCTGAAGCCACCACGCCAGCGGGCGAAAAGACATCAAACCTTGATCCTTCTGCCCACTACTATCCGGCAGGCCGAAATGAACTCTATAAACTTGATCGTGCTCTGAGCGATGAACGTCTGGCGACGACTTATAATAATTTTTACGAGTTTGGCTCTTCCAAGAACATCTATCAAAAAGCACAGGCCTTGCCGATCCGCCCCTGGGATATTGTTCTTGATGGCATGGTTGAAAAACCATTGACGCTGGCAATTGACGATCTGCTGGCCAAAGTTGAACTGGAGGAACGCCTTTATCGCCACCGCTGTGTTGAGGCCTGGTCAATGGCCGTGCCCTGGACCGGTTTCCCCTTGCGCAAGCTTCTCGCACTGGCCCAACCCCTTTCTTCTGCCCGGTATGTCCGGATGGAAACCTTCAATCTGCCTGATGTTGCTGTTGGGCAAAAGGCCAGCTGGTACCCCTGGCCCTATATCGAGGGACTGACCATCGAAGAAGCCAGTAATGATCTGGCATTTCTAGCCACGGGAATTTATGGCAAGCCGATGCCGAAACAGAATGGAGCTCCGCTGCGTTTGGTGACCCCCTGGAAGTACGGTTTTAAATCTAGCAAATCAATCGTGCGCTTTACCTTTACCGATGAACGTCCGGTTTCTTTCTGGGAGGAAATCCAGGCATCGGAATACGGCTTCTGGGCCAATGTTAACCCGGAAGTTCCCCATGCCCGCTGGAGCCAGGCAACAGAACAGCCGCTGGGCCAAAGTGACCGTATCCCAACACTTCTGTTCAACGGCTATGCAGAAGAGGTCGCAGGCCTCTACAAAGGGCTGGAAAACGAGCGTCTTTATGCATGAATGTTAGAAGCTAATAGGTACAGGTAATAAATACCGAAAAATCCTTCATATGAAGGTTTAAGTCTTCGGGCATATATTCTCGTTTTTGGGAGCTGCTATCCTTATAAACAATATCGGCTCGACCTAATAATTCCATTAATCGGGTGGCCTTAACAGCAAAATTGACGTTTTGGGGGATATCTCCTGTCATATGCGCAACCGCAACGGCGTTTAACTTAGCAGCTATAACCCCGACCAATTGACCATATTTGTTCACAAGGGCTCCTCCGCTGTTTCCAGGTTGAACCGGTACAGAAACCTGGATGTAGTTATTATCACTTCCAAGGCCTTTGAGGGCATTGATCCTGCCGTCACTGTAACTGCCACCATCAGATAGGACACCTGATAGAGGGAAACCGTAAGTAGCGACATATTCCCCTTGCTGTGGTGAGGCGGAAAATGTGGCATACTTTTTTGAGATTAGGCTCGTTTTTATCACAGCAAGATCGTCATCTTTTGATGAGACAGCTACTGTCGCAGCAGGTTTTGCACCAATATTAGACTGGACCGAAATGGTTTTACATTCGTCAATAACATGATGGTTTGTTGCAATATATCCCTTATCATTAACAAAAAAACCTGTGCCTGTAGAAGATCCTGCCTTTTCTTCGGGGGGATGTTTTTTTGTTTCAACAAAGTTTGTGGCTAATTCTTGAAGTGATATTATTCGGCCGACTTCTTTGGTGCTGCTAATATTTCTTAGTGCTGCTGCCGTTGCCCCGATGAAATCATCCTCTTCAAAATCGCCCATGTGTTCGCCAAAACCAGTGTAGACTTGTTTGCCAGTTTGGTAATCTACGGCTGAGCAGCTTACTTTTTGAGATATCCCGATTACAGCTCTTTCCGCTGTTCCTGCTGCGTTGCACTGGAAGACAAGAGCATCTTCAATTTCAAAGTTTTCAAGAACGGTTGTGTAGAAGTTATCAGGGATAACAATATAGCCTCTTTCAAGGAGAAAGCCCTGCATTTCTTGTTTCGAGAGCGGATGGGATGCTGGAGATAAGACAGCATAATTATATTGGTTGGGGGTGCTGGTTGTGTAATTACCCGTTGATTGATATGTCGCTGACACGCCGCAGCCCGTAAGCATTGTCACCAGAGTTACGCTGAAGAGCCGAAATGCCAGCATGATGAAATCCAGTATCTTATGTGGAATAGGCGGAGTTTTTTCTTCAGAAATGTAGGAGTCGATTATGAAACGATATGCCTTGTTTTATAATTTCTGAGGCCATTTACTCCGAAATTTTGACTGTTAACCAGTACCTTCATCGGAGATCATATTGACCTCTTTGTCGGATGGCTTGCTTTCGGCGTTTGCTCCTAGCTCGGTTTTTTTAGAGAGCCCGGGAGGTTTTTGTGGTTCGCTGATTTTGGGGATGCGAGGACCCTTTTTGAGGATGTGCTCTATACGTTTGTACAGCAGGAGGGGAGACACTGGTTTGACCAGAAAGTCATTGATGCCAGCCACAACGGCTTCCTCTACGTTTTCTCTCTCGGAGTGACCCGTTAACATCAGAATGGGAGCCTGGGATATTGACGGAACCTTGGCGGCCCTGATGGCTTTGACGAGCTCTATGCCACTCATAGGTTTCATGGCCCAGTCGATGATGATGATATCTGGAACTTTTAAAGAAAGGCGCTGGAGGGCTTCCTTGCCACTCGGGGCAATGTGAATGTCCTTGGCACCAAATGTTGTCAGAATCGTTTTAACGATTTTTTGCATGTATTCATTATCTTCGACCACCAGAAACTGGATCGGCTCAAAATCTAATGTACTTTCCTCAATCACCTCTTGTCTGGTGCGGTTAAGTGTTCCCACAAGACGCTCAAGATCCTTTAGTAAGTAATATCCTCTTCTTTAAATAAAGTAAATTTTCCTTCACTTAATGCGAGGTTTTCTGTTCTGGCTTGTAGGTATGGGTTGTGACGAAGCGGCTGGTGACAGGTCGTTGGCGAATCCATTAAACGGGCCAGGAAGGGACGGTGAAGACAGGAGGCCTTATTGGCTGCCAAAGTAAGCTGCAGGTGGTTTGCCCAATGAGCGCTTGAACATGGCGATGAAGGCGCTGGGGCTGTCATAGCCAAGGTCGATGGCCACCGTCGTCACCTGCTCGCCGAGAGCGAGCCGCTCCATGGAGGCCATCAGGCGACATTGGCTGCGCCACTGACGGAAAGTCATGCCAAGTTCCCTGGAAAACAACCTGGCCAGTGTACGGCTGCTGGCACCAACTTCACCAGAGAGGTCTTCGAGCCCGCGGGGGTCAGAAGGATCGCTGATAAGACACTCGGTAACGCGGCGCAATCTTGCATCCTCAGGCATGGGTAAGTGTAGCGGTACGGTTCTGGCCGCCCGGATCTGATCCATCAATACCTGCATCAAACGCCCATCCGGCCCATCTTCATCATATTCTACCGGCATGGTCGCAGCATGGATGAGCATCTCTTTGAGCAAGGGAGAGACTGAAATCACACAACAGCTGTCTGGCATCCGGTGGGCAAAATCATTGTCGAGGTGTACTGCCCGCCATTTCGAGCCATGAGGGGAGTATACCTCGTGCACGGTATCATGAGGAATCCAGACTGCGCGCTGGGGAGGGACAACCCAGCTGCCTTGTCCTGTATAAACCGCGAGAACCCCCTCAGAGGCATAGGCCAACTGACACCATTTATGGCTATGGGGTAATACCCTGCGACCCGGGCGCATGTTGGCGGCACGAACCATTACCGGGCGAAGCAGCTGATCAGGCATATCACTTGGTTTTGATACGAGGGGTTGGCCGGGTTCGGGTTCAATGCGCATGAGGCTCGTGCATTTCTTTAAGTTGTCCGTTTGTCGCTATCATGTGGCATGATAGCGCAAGACAGTCGGCAATGTCATGCCTAGTGTGGCGGACAAGAATAATTTAGATGGAAATTTTGCGGCTATGAAACCATTCAGCCATTATCTCAAGCCTGAAGTCTGGCGCACGCCGGAAGGCTGCCTGATCATCCTCTCTGCCGCGATGCCTTTGGCCTTTGCCACCTGGATGAGCCTTCTGAACAACTTTGTTGTTGAAAAAGCCGATTTTGGCCTGGTCGAGATCGGTATCTTGCAGTCTGTGCGTGAAATCCCCGGTCTGCTGGTGGTGAGCGCTCTCTTGTTCCTGCTTTTTATAAAAGAACGTACCTTTGGTCTGATGTCTCTGATTCTTCTGGGAATTGGCGTTGCGATCACAGGTTTTTTCCCCAGTGCTTTCGGATTGTATGTGACGACGGTGATTATGTCGGTGGGGTTCCATTATTATGAAACCGTGCAGATGTCCCTGACCCTGCAATGGGTTGATAAATCCCGGGCACCTCTTTCCATGGGGCGGCAGCTCTCGGCGCGCTCTATTGCGTCGATTGTTGCCTATGGAATGATCTGGGTGATTTTTACCTTCTTTGGGCTGGATTATAAATGGGTCTATCTTGCTGGCGGCACGATGACCATTCTGCTGGTGCTGTTTGTCGTGGTTGCCTTTCCATCCTATCAGGCCAAAGAAGTGCAGCATAAGAAGATGCTGCTGCGCAAACGCTATTGGTTGTTCTATGCTCTAACTTTCATGGGCGGTGCCCGCCGGCAGATCTTTGTTGCTTTCGCCAGTTTTATGATGGTGGTGAAATTCGATTTTTCGGTCGCCGAGATCACCATGCTCTATCTGGTTAACCAGGTGTTCAATTTCTGGCTGGCCCCCAAAATCGGTAAATTTATTGTCACCTGGGGCGAACGTCGGGCGCTGATCTGTGAATATATCGGTCTTATTGTGGTGTTTAGCGGTTATGCCATGGTAACGGAGGCCTGGATCGGCGCTGTTCTTTACATACTTGATCACCTGTTTTTCTCCTTTGCGATGGCCCAGAAAAGTTATCTACAGAAAATCGCAGATCCCAAGGATATTGCCTCAACTTCCGGTGTTAGCTTCTCGATCAACCATATCCCGGCTGTATTTATCCCTGTGTTGTTTGGTTATGCTTTCCCCGATGAAGCCATGTGGATGGTCTTTGCCGCCGGAGCCGGCATGGCTGTGATATCCCTGATACTGGCATTGAACGTCCCCCGACATCCAATGCCTGGTAACGAAGTTATCTATGGGGCCTCTCCCTTGCCACAAGCAGCGGAATAGACAGATAGAGGTGATGGTGTAATAGATCACTGTTGTTGTAAGGGGCGCTGGACATCGAATGTCAGCGCCCTTTTTTCTGTTTTGCTGTCCGGGCAACAGCAATGGAGAGAATCCCCGGGAACAGCTTTGCCTGCTTTGCTGGTCGATGCCAGTTTGAAAAAGATCTGGTTCTTGGGAGGGTTGGTGCTTGAGAAGACGTGACAGGTGAGAAAACGGGCAAGGCAAAAAAAAACCGGGCCACGAAGGCCCGGCAAGTTGAACAGGGAGGCTTCACGTCTGGGAAGACGTGGGGTCCGAAGACCCTCCAGGCCGAAGCCTGGAAAAACAGACCAACCGGAGCATGGCTCAACAGCTAATCTGTATAAGATATTGCAAAGCAACATCTGATGACATGAATGTAGCGTTTTTTCTGATGATGTCGATTTACATTATTACAGTGCCGATATGCATTGAGCGCATAGCTTTTAACTCATTGTAATAATTTATGTATTTTTGAAATATTGGTTAATTAAGTCTTAGAATTTGGATTCCGCGACCTTGCGCAGAAGGAAATCACGGAAGATCGATATGCGTTTTGAAGAGCGCATCTCTTCGGCATAGACGAAATAGGCATCAAACTGAGGCCCTTCGATCTCGGGAAGGACCTGTACCAGGTCGCTTGTTTCCTGGGTCATGAAATCTGGCAGGGCGCCCAGTCCGGCACCTGATCTCAGGGCTTTCATGATGGCATAGACATTGTTGATGGTCATGGAGGGCGTGCGCATGTGCCCGCCTTTGGTTCCAACCCGGAGCAACCAGTTGATATCCGGCAGCGGTGGCCGTGAATCATCCCCATAGACAACGATTCGATGCGCAGAGAGGTCTTCTACCGTTCGAGGCATACCGTGTTTTTTGATATAGCTGACTGCGGCATAGATGTGCATTTGCGCGGTCAGAAGGTGGCGTTGAATAAGATCTGCCTGGCGCGGGGGATGCAAACGTACAGCGATATCGGCTTCACGCATGGAAAGATCAAGTTCAGCGTCCGTAAGGACAAGGTGGACCTGAATATCAGGGTAAAGTTCGATAAATTCCTGAAGCCGCGGGGCGAGCCAGGTTGAGCCAAAAGCTACGGTAGTCGTGATTTTGAGCGGGCCTTTGGGGCGATCTTTGCTTTCGGTCAGCTGTGCTTCCGTCATGGCGAGTTTGCCAAAGACATCATGCGCAGTGCGATAAAGCAGCTCGCCCTGTTCTGTCAGGATCAATCCACGGGCGTGGCGATGAAACAGAGATACCTTGAGGCTGTCTTCCAAGGCGGATATCTGGCGACTCACGGCAGATTGGCTCAGGTTCAGTTGCTCTCCGGCATGGGTGAAACTTCCTGCCTCAGCCACGGCATGGAAAATTCGCAGCTTGTCCCAGTCCATGATGGTTGCCCCAAGACGTCCCCGGCGTTTTGAGCCCTCTGGCAAGACCGTTCTCCCTAATTTTCCGTGCGTTGTACCGCAACAGCGATTCGTTGAATTGCGCTCATGATACTTTAGGCTGAGGTTCTTAACAAATCATGCCTGCTTCGAGCTATGCAAAAAAAAACAGTGGAGACCAGCAAGGCTCCACTGTTTCGTTTGAATCAGATGAAACTCAGCTGTTTTCCTGCTCTGTGACAAAACGTTCAGCTTCCAGTGCAGCCATGCAACCCATGCCGGCAGCTGTCACAGCCTGACGGTAAATTTTGTCAACACAGTCGCCAGCAGCAAAAACTCCCGGGATATTGGTTTTGACCGTACCTGCAGCTGTGAGGATATAATTTTCAGCATCCATCTCCAGCTTGTCCTTGAAGATCGCTGTTGCCGGATCATGACCGATGGCTACAAACATGCCATTTACCGCGAGTTCAGAAAAATCTCCGTTGAGCGTGTTTTTCAGCTTGAGGCCGGTAACACCATCGTTCGCGGTGCCAAGAACGTCATCGACAACCTGATTCCACTGAATGTCGATTTTTTCGTGTTTGAGCAGGCGGTCCTCAAGAATTTTTTCACAGCGCAAGGCATCCCGACGATGGACGAGCGTTACCTTCGAGCAGATGTTCGCCAGATAGAGGGCTTCTTCAACGGCTGTGTTCCCACCGCCAATGACGGCGACTTCCTTGCCACGATAGAAAAATCCGTCACAGGTGGCGCAGGCTGATACACCGCGACCATTGTAGGTTTCTTCTCCGGGGAGGCCAAGCCAACGGGCCTGTGCTCCTGTGGAAATGATGACGGTATCAGCGATATAGCTGTTGCCACTGTCGCCGGTGCAAACAAAAGGACGCTTGGAGAAGTCGACCTCGTTGATGATGTCAAAATGCATCTTGGTGCCGACGTGTTCTGCCTGCTTTTGCATCTGCTCCATCAGCCAGGGGCCCTGGATCACATCGGCAAAACCGGGATAGTTTTCCACATCAGTGGTGATTGTCAGCTGTCCACCCGGTTGCAACCCCTGGACCAGTATCGGTTCCAGATTGGCGCGGGCAGCATAGATTGCTGCTGTATAACCCGCAGGGCCAGAACCAATAATCAGTACCTTGGAGCGGTGGGTTTCGGACATAATCTGAAATCTTTCTCTATGGCGGGGAACTGCCCCGCGGGAATCGGTCTAATGAATTTTGAAAAATAGAGAGACTTGCGTGTCGCTTCAAGAGGAGGTTCACGAACTTTTGTCGCAAAAAGTCGAATTTTCCGTAGTTTTCAGATTTTAGTTTTATGTCGTAATACTTCTGGCTTCCTTGTGCTGTGCAAGCCTTTCGGAAACCTTTTCTGCAATTCTCCGGCTTTCTGACAAGGGGGGGTAGTGCCAGTGTTCCAGAGTGCCTGTAAAGTTACGAATGATGCCCCTGTCCTTAAGTTGCTGATGAAAGCGGGAGAATTTTTTATTACCCCCTTCAAGATCAACAACATAGACTGGTTTTCCGGTCGAGGCAGCCTCTGTGACCATGTTCACAGAATCGCTTGTCACAATAAAGGCGTCGGCACTGCCGAGAAACCCAAAGTAAGGGTTGTCACCCGTGCCATCCCAGAAGAAACCGGGAAGGTCGACGAGGGCCTGTTTCAGCTGGGCCTCATGTTTTTTTCCGGTGCGGCGAGAGGTCGTGACGAGAAAGCTGCAGCCGCTGTCCTGCTGTAGTTTGTGAAGTTGTTTCGCCAGGTTTTGCATAATGGTTTCTGTCAGGTGATAGGCTTTACTTTTTCCGCCGACAAGCACGGCAACCCGGGGGCCGGGTAAGGCACTGATCGTCGGTGAGAGATCGGCTGCTGCGTCTTTGAGCCGAATAGCTGTTACCCGGTTGATTCCCCCGGTTGTGAGGAGGACGTTGCCACCGCGCAGGGTGTCATGTTCGGGGGTAATGACAAGATCGTAATGTCGGGGAGAAATTTTGGGGTCCTGTACCTGAATAACAAAAGTTTTACCGTGGCTTTTCCTGCGTACAAGAGCATTGAAGATAGCGGCCTGGCGCCCACAGGCAATGGTTATATCGGGCCATTCGTCCAGTGCTGTGCTGCCCGGAAAGTCGGGAAATATATTTCCGTAGACAGCAGGGTGTAATGGCACGAGCGCAGGAGGCAGCCACTTCCAGGGCCTGACCATTTCGACTTGTTTGATAAGGGGTTCAAGACCCATAGCTTCCGCCAGTCCGGTACACTGTACCTGGATCCCGGCACGTCCATCGCTGATTACCCAGCAGGTAAGTGGTTTTTCGGTCTGTTTCATGACAGATGGAATATCGCGCCAGATCCTGATCTGTGCAAGGGAAAGCCCGGTTAAAGAATGTTTTGCAGTGATAATGTACGAGAATAATTATGTAATGCGCCTTGAACTTGCGAGCACCGCGGGTAATATTGTTACCCAAATCTCATCGATTCGCTCCGAAGCTTATAAAGAAGTGGTTTGTAAGCTTCGGGGTGTTACCGGAAATCAGTAAACAGGACCTTTGTATGCGCCGCGTAAAACTAGATCGTATTGATCTTCGTATCCTTCAGGATCTTCAGGAAGACGGACGTGTCACAAACGTTGAGCTTGCCCGACGTGCTGGAATCTCGGCTCCTCCCTGCTTGCGGCGGGTCAGGGCTCTTGAAGAGGCTGGCTATATCAAGGGATATCATGCGGAACTTGAGGCAGAGGCATTGGGGTATGAAGTTGCCTTTTATGCTCTGGTTGGTTTGGCCGGCCAGTCCGAGCAGGTGCTTCAGGAGTTCGAGAGTTATATGAAGGAATGGCCAGAGGTCCGCGAATGCAGCATGACCCGCGGTTCGAATGACTTTGTGCTCAAACTGGTGGCCCGGAATACGGCGCATGAGAACCAGTTGACGGGCAAGCTTACTGCAGCTCCCCACGTTGCAACAGTCCAGACGATTCAGGTTATCCGAACTTCGAAGAGTACACCGGGTGTGCCGATTGATGACAGCGATGCGACCCTGTTGAACGGACACGACTGAGTAAAGCCATAATTAAGGATCGGGGCAAGTTGTTCTCGAGAAGTACAAGGGGCGTAGAGGATGACTTTTCTCTATGCCCTTTTGTTATTGATTTTATTGCTCAGAGGTGAGGAATCGCACCATCTTCACTCCTGGATTGATTTCGGTTTATACTGGAAGCTAAACAAGGAGGGGGCCCTGTTTATCAAATCTCAGGGTTCATCGAGCCTCAGGGTTTATCTAGCGTTATGACGTGTTCTTTCCTTGTTTCTGACATTGCATTGAAAAAGTGATCTTCGATTTGGGGTTACCTGATTGTAAGAGTCTTCCAGGTGATCCGGTGCCTAGATATATTTTCTGGAAGGTTTTAAGCGATGAGCTTTCTGCAGGAAAACCGATTTTTCAAACACACTGCCTGCGACGGCCTTGGATCGTCTCTGGCGCTATGGTTACTTTCAAAAATTGTCCGAAGTGGTCGGCTCGAGGTGACCTTGCCCAAAGGTGCCGTTGTTGAGCTGGGGGATGGCAGCGGGAATATCTGTGGTATGACCCTGCCGACTTTGAAAAACGTGCTGCTGATGTTCCTTCGGCCTGATCCTTCCCTGCCGAATGCTTTTGTCGCCGGGAAGTGGTGGGTAACAAAAGGAGAGTTGGAAGACCTTATTTTCCTGTTGCTTGAGAATGAGAAACAGGCTCCCTGCAAAGCCTTTCGCGGAATGATTTCCCGGATAAAAAAGAGATTTTTTCACCTGCGTCAATACAGTCCTGTGCATCTTTCCAGTCACAGAGTGCGTCATCACTATGATCTGGGGAACAGATTATATCGCGCATTCCTGGATCCGGAGATGTTTTATTCCTGCGCTTTTTTTGAAAAAGAAAGCGACGATCTGGAGCGGGCACAAAAAAACAAGGTCTGTACCACCCTGGAGCGTCTTGCGCTGAATGACAAAACCCAAACTGTACTTGATATAGGTTCGGGCTGGGGGGGATTAACCCGTGCTCTTGCGCTGGCCAGTGATGCTGAAGTGACGGGGATTACGCTTTCCCGTGAACAGTTCGAACTGGCCAATCTGCGAAAAGAAGAAATCGGTGAGGAAAAGGCGGGAAAGCTGGTTTATGAACTCTGTGATTATCGGCAACACAGGGAAGGGGAGTCTGCTTATTATGATCGAATTGTCTCTGTCGGTATGTATGAACATGTGGGGATGACACAATATCGGATCTTCTTTGACACAATTTTCCGTTTATTGAAACAAGACGGGCGGGCTGTTGTCCACAGTATTGTTCGGCGTGAATCAGATACCACCAGCCGCTGGATTGATCAGAATATTTTTCCTGGAGGCTATATTCCTGCCATTTCCGAGATGATCAGGCCGGCAGAAGAGGCAGGCCTGAATGTTGAAGCTGTCTACAGTCATGCGGGCGAAAATTATGCCCGGACCCTCAGATTCTGGCGCGAGCGCTTTCGCCGGGCAAAAACGGCGTTGGCTGAAGAGGGGTATGATGAAGAATTCTGTCGTATGTGGGAGTTTTATCTTGGAGCCTGTATCAACAGCTTTGATGCACGTCAGGAGAATCTCAGGGTGGCCCAGGTTGTGTTTACCAAGGCGCTACTGTGAAAAGAGGCCTCTATCTTTGTTTTTGATTAGTTCCGGATAACGCAGTTGCGGCCTTTATCCTTGGCTTTGTAGAGTGCCCGATCAGCATTTTTCATAATGTCTTCAGGTTCATCCTGTTTGTCTTTGCGCTCGGATATGCCGATTGAAACGGTAATCTTGACCCTTTTGTTTCCGGATTGACCCGGGGCTCTTTTGGGCTTTTTGTTCGGACGATCCTGGCCTCTGACCACAAAAGCCGTTTTTTCGATCCGCTCTCTGACATCTTCAAGATAGTCGATGGCTTCTTTGGCGTCCTTGCCAGGAAAAAGCAGGGTAAATTCTTCGCCGCCATAGCGATAGGCCCGACTGCCCCCCCCCGTCTGGTTGAGACGGGAAGCGATCATGCGCAGGACCTGGTCACCAACATCATGACCATAGCTGTCGTTGAATTTTTTGAAAAAATCGACATCGACCATGGCCAGTGAATAACGCCGTCCGAGCTTCTTCATATCGGCAAGCAAAGCACGACGGCCGGGTATCCCGGTCAGTTCATCGAGAAAGGCCATGCGATGAGATTCCTGGAACAGGGCCAGAATCAGGAGCAGGGAGATCAGGATCAGGAAAATGGCTGTTGCGCTCTGATCACCTTGACGCAGGCCCCCGCCAAAAAGGGCGATTAACGCCCCGAGATAGCCAGCATCCAAAGGGCGATGTTTCCTAGCCAGACGCACAGTGAGAAACAGGGTTGCCAGGGCGAAAGTCGCCAACGCCAAAGCTGGAAGAGCGAGTCCCGGCCCCCAGCTCGGGCGCCAGTGCAGGACATAGTGCAGATCAATCCAGAAGTTCGCAAAGATCCCGAGATCATCCGCGGGATAGTCGAGAGACATAATGACAAGGGCAAGAACAAGAAGACTGACGGCCTTGGTAAAACCTGCGGGGGTGAGCAAGCCGCGTTCTTCACTTAACGCCAGGACAAGCCAGCAGAGGGGAAGGACGATATAGACGGCGACTGTCTGCGTTGCCGAAAGAGCATCAACAAAATAGGCGAAGATGGCAACAAGGGAAAAGACAAAGACAGGGTTTGATTTTCTAATCCAGAAACAGATACTTGCCCCGAAAATGGGCAAAGCGACAGGAGCACCCTCCAGAAGAAGGGAGACCGGGGCAGGGTAGCTTTGGGGATAAAGAGCAAGATATACTGCGACCGAAAGTAAAACCATCGAAGGCAGGTACAGCTTTAGAAAGTGTGAGATCACGTTGTTCTGGCTCTGGAGTCTGGCGCTGGAATAAAAGACCGCAATCAGCGTAACGAAGCCGTAAGCTGAGTAACGGTGAAGAGGTCAGTCATTTTGTGCCAGTGCCTGTTTGCTGATTCTTTCCATAATATCCTCGATTTCCGGTTTGGCAGGAGGTGTTTCATCCTCTTGGGCATTCTTCTCAAGGAAACTGTCGATACTGTCAGAGAGATTTTCTTCGGAATCGTCCGCCCCGATGTCATCGCTTTCTGCATCTTCAGCTAGTCCGGCATTTCCGTCGCTAGCTTCAAGCCCGGCATCTTCAAGTTCCATATCAGCAATTTCAAAAGAATCGTCTTCTTCCTCTGCAGAAGCTGTGTCATCACTTTCCTCACCAGAATCCTCACCAGAATCCTCACCAGAATCCTCGTCTGCGAAATCCTCGGGAAGAACTTCCTCAAGATTTTCTGCAATCTCGGCAATCAGGGCATCTTCAGAGTCGTCGTCCAAAGCAAAGTCATCAGCCTCATCGTCTGGGGCTTCATCTTTTTCCTCATTTTCAGAGGTCGGCGTTTCGTTGTCTGCAGTTTCATCTGTTTCGAGCGCGGTAGCGGGTGCTTTGTCCTGGTCTGCGGTAACGTCACTTTGCTCTTCAGCAGAGGCTGCGTCTTCTTCGGTTACTTCGAACTCTTCAACACCACCTGCTTCTTCTGCAATCTCTGAAATTTCCTGGTCGTCAATCTCCAGGTGATGAATTTCATCATCCGTCTCTGTGTTTTCTTTCGCTGTAATTGCAAGGGTTTCCCCGGTCATGGCTGAGATCCGGGCATCCATATCGTGCAGCGTATCACTGGTGTTTCCGCTCTCGATTGCCTGCAGGAGAGAGAAGAGCATGGAGCGCAGCTGTTCATTTTCTCCCTCAAGTTTGACAATCACCTGATCTTTCTGCTCAGTCACATTGAGCAGGGCAATCAGGCGTTTACTATAACCTTGCTGCTGATCAGCAAGAAGGCCAAAACGGCCCTCGGCGGCTTCCACTCTTTGGCGAAGTTCTTCTAAATCAGACATACCAGAATCCCAAATCATAAGCATTTGAGATAAGTATTGGTCGAAAAAGGTTTTAAAATCCCTAATTCTCCATATTAATAAGCGGCTCAGGGAAGAAGGAGTTGGTTATATGGGACAGGATTACGCAGGCGATGTATCTGTTGCGGCCGCCTGGAAGGCTTTGCAAGAAGATCAAAGCGCCATTCTCGTCGATGTGCGGACAATCCCGGAATTCCAGTTTGTTGGCGTGCCGGATCTTTCTGCTGCAGGGAAACAGGTTCACTGTTTGTCGTGGCAGGTCTATCCACAGATGCAAGTGAACCCGAATTTTGTTGAAGCGGTGCGGGAGCTGGCCACCCAGAAAGATCAAGCTGTTTACCTGCTTTGTCGCTCTGGTGTACGGTCTGTGTCGGCCGCGGTTGCACTGACCGCTGCAGGCTATACAAACTGCTACAATATCGAACAGGGTTTTGAAGGCCCTCCTGATGCTGAGGGGCACCGCGGAGCGGTTGCCGGGTGGAAAGCATCCGGACTTCCCTGGAAACAGAACTGAGAAACGGTTTTCCCAGATGAAAGCAGCCTGAAGGCTGCTTATAGGCTCTCCAGCCTGAAGCGGCTGGATAATAATATGGATGAGAGAGATGACAGATAGTACTTCAAAGGTTTCAGCACGCAGACTTCGCCCCCAGACAGAACTGGTGCGTGGCGGGCTCATGCGCAGCGGATTTGATGAAACCAGCGAGGCAATGTTTCTCAACTCGGGTTATGTCTATGCCTCTGCAGAAGAAGCTGAACAGGCCTTTAACGGAGAGCGCGAGCGCTATGTCTATTCCCGCTATGCCAACCCGACGCTCTCCATGTTTGAAGAACGGATGCGGTTGCTTGAAGGGGCTGAAGTCTGCCGTGGAACAGCCAGCGGGATGGCAGCGGTTAGTGCAGCTCTCTTGTCTCAGGTAAAGGCAGGGGATCGGGTTGTTGGTGCCAAGGCGCTCTTTGGCTCGTGCCTCTATATTCTCAATGAACTTCTCCCGCGGTATGGCGTAGAAACCGAAGTCGTTGACGGCACGGATCTGAAAGCCTGGGAAGCCGCGCTGTGCAAGGGCGCAAAAGCCGTTCTTGTGGAGACACCTTCCAACCCCGCGCTGGATATCATTGACCTCAAAGCAGTTTGTGACATGGCGCATGCTGCAGGGGCGCTGGTGATTGTCGACAATGTTTTTGCCACACCCATGTTGCAAAAGCCGTTGGAATACGGCGCAGATATTGTTGTCTATTCCACAACCAAGCATATTGATGGCCAAGGACGCTGCATGGGCGGGGCGATCCTCTGCAGCAAGGAGTTTGATGCCGATCACCTGAAGGATTTTTACCGTCATACCGGCCCGTCGATGAGCCCGTTCAATGCCTGGACGATGCTCAAGGGACTTGAGACGCTTGGTTTGCGAGTTGATCGGATGAGTGACAATGCCCTTGCTTTGGCAATGCATCTGGAAACCTTACCGGGCCTCAGGAAAGTTATCTATCCGGGGCTGAAATCCCACCCCCAGCACAAACTGGCAATGGCCCAGATGTCGGGCAAGGGCAGTACCCTGATTGGTCTGGAGCTTGAGGGGGGCAAGGATGCTGCTTTTAAGGTTCTCAATCGTTTACGGGTTGCAGATATTTCCAACAATCTTGGAGACGCCAAAACCCTGATTACCCACCCTTCCTCAACCACGCACCAGCGCTTGAGCGAAGAGGAAAGACTGGCTGTCGGCATCACCCAGAGTTTCTTGCGAATCTCGGTTGGACTGGAAGATGTCGAGGATCTCAAAGAAGATCTGGAGCAGGCTATCCGTGGATAGGCCTTGGGCTAAAATTTTCTGATCCTTAACATAAGGCTGCTGTGAACGCGGCCTTATGTTTGAGCGCTAGATGACATGCCATCAGGGTTAAGGCTTTAACTCGGGCAGGCTGTCTGAAGGGGGGAAGAAAGTTAAGGTGATGGATTCTTTTCCATCAGGACCAGTTTCATGCCTTCATGGCTGGCTTTGAAGCCGAGTTTCTCATAAAATCTGATGGCTTCGGGGCGGGACTTGTCTGTATTGAGCTGGACCAGTTCGCAGCCCTGTTCCCGGCATTGCTCTATGGCCCAGTTGAACATCTTCCGGCCCAATCCGTCACGCCGATGACCTGTTGCAATACGCACGCTCTCGATTTGACCACGCCACATGCCGAGTCGAGAAAGGCCAGGGATAAAACTCAGCTGCAGGCAGCCGATAATTTCCTTCTCCAGCTCCACCACCGCGAGAAGCTGATTGGGGTCACGGTTAATCGCAGTGAAGGCTTTGACATATTTCCGATTGGGTGGAAAAGAAACATCCTCTCTGCTGGTTCCTAGCGGATCATCAGCAAGCAGAGAAACAATTGCGGGCAAGTCAGCTTCAGTGGCCCGACGGTATAGAATACTGGTCATAGATTAAGATTAGGCTCTTGTGTTTGATGAAACAATTGGTTCCCTAATTTTGTCTGCTCTAACAATATCCCAACTCCTTTTCCACTTCGCCCAGGCTTTCATCAATGATGTTCATCGCCTGATCCATTTCGGATCGGCTTGTAATCAGGGCCGGGGTGAAGGTCAGGACGTTGCCCATGGTGGTCTTGAAGCTCAGGCCTTTGTCGAGAGCACGATAGAGCACCATGTCAGCGGCGTCATTGGCGGGAGCCCGGCTGTCTCGATCGGTCACCAGTTCAGCCCCAAAGAGGCAACCGCGCCCGCGAACATCGCCGATTAGAGGGTGGCGTTCCATCATTTCCTGCAAACGTTCAAAGGCGTATTTGCCGACAGTCGCGGCATTTTCGACCAACCCTTCGTCTTCGATGATCTGCAGGGTGGTCAGGGCGGCACGGGTGGTCACCGGGTTTTTCTCGTGCGTGTAGTGGCCATAGGCGTATTTGTCGGCAATATCCAGTTCAGGTCGACAGATGGTGGCCGCGATGGGCAGGATACCACCACCGAGACTTTTACCAACCACGAGAATGTCCGGGACAACAGCGTCGTGTTCGCAGGAGAACATTTTACCGGTTTTGCCAAGGCCTGTGGGGATTTCATCAAAGATCAACAAAGCGCCATGATCCGTACAGGCCTGACGCACTTTCTGCCAGAAACCGGGCGGGGCGATGTAGGGAACGGCGCGGGTTGGTTCTGCGATGACGGCGGCGACATCCCCTTCTTTTTCCAGCACATAACGGATGGTGTTGGCGCAAAGGTCAGCTGATCCTTCACGTACGCCCCAGGCATTGCGATAATCGCCAAAGGGCGGGACATGCTCTGTCCCCGGTAAAAGCGGGCCAATCGGCCCGGAGCGGAACATTTCCTCTCCGCCGATAGAACGGGCGCCAAAACCTGCGCCGTGAAAGGAATCCCAGAAGGAAATGGTCTTGAAACGTCCGGTTTTGGCCCGGGCATAAGCCAGCGCGATCTCGATTGCATCTGAGCCGCCAGTGGCAAAGAGCACCTTGCCCAGATCGCCAGGGGCCAGTTCAACAAGCTTTTCCGCCAGTTCTACTGCGGGATCACAGGTGAAACGACGAGGGGCAAAGGGCAGATCATCCAGCTGTTTCTTGATTGCCTCTTTCAGACGGGGGTGGCCATAGCCGATGTGGTGCACGTTATTGCCGTGGAAATCCATAAAGCGGTGCCCGCGATTGTCCTCAATCCAAATACCTTCAGCCTTGCGGATAACTGACAGGCAAGGGGTGGAAACCGACTGGTGCAGGAAGACCTTCTGATCCCGCTCAAGGAGTTCTTTTGCATCACTGTCGATATTTCTGTCATGCCAGTCCCGGCGACGGGGGGAATGGTTGACGTCACCTTCCGCGCCTTGCGGTGTGCTGTAGGTCTCAGGACGGGAAGCGGGCATGGACTTTTCCTTGAGTAGGGGAATGCGCGAGAGTTTTCGATCTGCTCTGGAGTATGCGGATATATATGATATAACTCTAATCATAGTTATTTATTCTATTTATAACTTTAGATTATATCATAGATGAACCTTTCCCAACTTCGTGCTTTTAATGCTGTTGCCCGTGAGGGCAGTTTCACCCGGGCCGCAGAATGGCTCTCGATCAGTCAGCCAGCTGTGACCGCACATATCAAGGCACTGGAAGAAACCTATGAGACCGGTCTGTTCCGACGTGGGAGCAAGGGGGTTGAATTGACGGAAGCCGGGGCGGAGCTGGTTGTGTTGACCCGACAGATCTTTGCCCTGGAAGTTGAGGCCGCAGACCTGCTTTCAGCTACCCGAGCGTTAACCCGGGGCAATCTTCGGATTGCGGCGGGAAGTCCCTATTTTATCGTGCCGATCCTTGCTGCTTTTCAGGAGAAGTTTCCTGGGGTGCATATTGATCTGAAGATAGGAAACTCGCAGAAAGTCACCGCAGATCTGCTCAGTGAAAAGGTTGATGTGGCAATGCAGACGGGCTGGGAGGAAAACCCGTTGGTTGAGGCCTTGGCATTTAACAGGCACCGCGTGGTGGTTTTCTCTCGCCGGGATCATCCCCTTGCACAGGCAGGAAGACAAAGCCTTCTCCTGGAAGAACTGAGGGGAGAGCGGATGATCTGGCGGGAACCGCAATCCCTCACCCGGCAGGTGTTCGAGGCCGCCTGTAAAAAAGCCCGGGTTTCTATTACTCCAGTAATGGAGGTCGAAAGCAGAGAAACCTTGCTGGAAGTTGTTGCCGCCGGCCTCGGGTTGGGTATTGTTTCCTCTCACGAACTTCCCGCAGACAACCGAATTCAGGTGTTCGATGTTGAAGAATCACAACTGGAAACCACAGAATATATGTTGACCCTCAAACGCCGCCGGGACTTGAGGGTCGTCAAGGAGTTCCACAAGGTTGCCGAGGAATTTTGTCAGAGAATATGCCGTTGAATCACAAAGAGAGTTATTTGAGTGAAACTATATGAAGGGCCTTATTATTGTTCTTTGGACTCTTTAACAAGTTTTTGAATGAACCCTGTGGTTTTTTCACTGAATTCACCGTAGCTCGTTACTTTCCGTGCTTCATAGAGAAGGGTGCCTTCGTGTGGTGCTTTTATAATAGGCTCTAGAGAACAAGGCTGTAGTTTTTGGTGTCCATCAAATAGGTAGTGACAAAGAGTGAAGGGAAAAAGGCCAATCCAGGTTTTAAGTTGTGAGGGGTAACTGCAACAATGCTTTAGGTAACGCCAACGCTCTTTCCAAGATATGCGGATCTTAATAATTTCGCCGTTGTGAGAAATAGGGGTTAAAACCCTGTAAAAAATCCATGGGAGAGCGTAACCGTTATAAAGAGAAAACTGGAAGGTGTTTTTCAGGCAATTATATCTCGTTGCTAAAGCTAAGCCAAGGAGATGAGCAGCATCATGATCTTGATGCCCACCTTCCCAAGCATGGATATATAATGTGTCTGGTACGCCAATCTTTTTGAAAAGATGGTGAAGTGTATTCTCTGCTGCGGAAAGATTTTTATAGAGTTGTCCGTCTGCAATTTGTTGCTGGCCCCCTATAAAATGTACCTGTTCGGAAGTGATGCCAAATTTAGAGAGAACATTAAGACTTTCCTTGTTGCGGGAAGCAGAAATATTGCCGTCAAAAGTTCCCGAAGTAAGGTAGATAAAATGAGCATTTTCAAGATTGTCTTTTAGGCCTTCGATGACTTTGAAAACGCCAAATTCATCATCCTGATGAGAAAAAAGAAAGACGTGTAACAATGTTATATGACCTTATTAATAAGCATCAAAATCAAGAAAGTTAAAGTATAGCTGTTGATTGTCCAATTGTAGATTATCTCCTTGCAAGGGAAGATAAATCAAATTTAACGGAGATGGCTTCAACTTGTCAGGCACTGGCAGATATCCCCCCCAGGAGAGGTTCTCTGGTAATGTTCCTAACATTAACCTGAAACCAAAGCCAGACTTGGGGAAGTCGATGGTGTTTCCTTGATGTGGGATTTCTGCGTATGCATTGAAAAATGGTTTGTTTGTACGTGCTTCTATCTGGGCAAGTTGCGAGTTAGATCCCGTGATGCATCCCGGATTGTTGGGATTGGAAAGGCGCCAGCTAAGCGATGTTTCATTCCAATTATGGCGAGTGAGTGAAGGTGATGTTTGTAAATATTCGCGGGTCCTTGTCGGTAGCGCTCCAAGACCAATGCGTGCTTGTAAAGGTGTTACAAGGGAAAAACCCAGTTTGCGGAGAAAGCCTGGTGTTGAGTTGTGATTGGCAACACCGATGATAAAATCATATCCTTGGCTTTGAGCGGCTTGATAGGTTTTTTCCGCGAGTTGGGTGAATAGGCCTTTTCCTCTAAATTCAGGATGGGTCGCCGTATTGAGAGATAGTAGTCCTTTGTAGCAATTCCCGGAGAAAGACCAGTTTACAGGAATAGTGGAGTAATGGGCTGCCAGGGTATCCCCTTCCCAGGCATCATAACCAACGACTTTTCCCTCAGGATTGTCTCTATAGAGCCATTGCAGATATTTCCGGGCTTCATTTGTATCGGTAAGATGGCGAGCGTTCGAAAAACAAAGACTAAAGAGTTTAGAGTATTCGCTGATCAAATTGAGAGTTGTGTTTACTGGATAGAATTCCAAAGGTTAAAATCCATAAGCGTGATTGATCAATGTCCTGCCCTGAACTATCCTTAATGGTCTTTGAATTGTCTAGGTATTTTCCCGGTTCATCAGAAAAGTGAAATGCTGTTTATGCCGCGATAGTGTCTGGTATTGTGATGCGATGATTATACCTATATCAAGAACCGGAGGGTGGGGGTGTTGGCGACTGATCTAGGTGGTGGCCAGTAATGGAACATATTATTAGTGAAAAGTTATAGCATGAAAATCTTGATCTTGGTTCTTTTCACGTTGGTTATGTCTTTGGGACAATTGCTGTTCAAAAAAGCGTCAATGGAGATTAACTGGAGCGGGGGACTGCTGGAACTTTTTAACCCTTGGCTAATTGTGGCGATCACACTTTATGCTGGTGCAACATTGGTTTGGGTATGGATCTTACGAACTGTACCCCTTAATTTTGCCTATCCTTTTACGGCTCTGGCTTTCGTGATCGTGCCTGTTGCTGCGTCTTATATTTTCAAGGAGAGTCTGGGCTGGCCAAATGTTGTGGGCACGGTTCTTATAATGGCAGGGATTGCCGTTATTTCTTTGAAAGAGATTTAAGAGTATTTCAATGATGGAAGCCATATCCAAGACTTCTATAGCGGTTGTTATCCCCTGTTATCAGGTCAAATCGCATATCCAGCAGGTACTGGAAGCGATTCCTGATCTGGTAAATGAAATTTATTGTGTTGATGATGCCTGTCCTGATAAATCTGGAGCTTTCATAGAAAGCATCAACCGGGATAAACGTGTAACAGTTATTAGGCACCAGGAAAATCGCGGTGTTGGTGGGGCAATGTTGACCGGGTTTGGGGCCGCGTTAGAGGCCGGGCATGATATAGCTGTGAAAATTGACGGGGACGGGCAGATGGATCCCCAGCTTATCCCCTTGTTCATAAATCCGATTATTTCTGGCCAAGTAGATTATACAAAAGGTAATCGTTTCTGGGATAGCCGAAGCATACTCGAAATGCCGAAAGTTCGGGTTTTCGGAAATGCAATATTGGGTTTTTTAAACAAATTCTCCTCAGGCTACTGGCGGATTATGGATCCAACGAATGGGTATGTTGCTATTCATCTTTCCGTTTTTGCTTTGCTTGATTCCTCAAAAATTGCGAACAACTATTTTTTTGAAAGTGACATACTGTTCAGACTGAATGTTGCTCGTGCAGTCGTTCAGGATATTCCAATGGAAGCGAAATACGGTACCGAAGTATCGAATTTGAAAATTCACAAGATTGTTTTTCCTTTTTTGGCGGGACATTTACGAAACGCCTCAAAACGGTTTGTTTATAGCTATTTGCTTAGAGATTTCAGTCTTGCGTCCATCGAATTTTTACTGGGACCTTTGCTCGTCTGTTTTGGTGTCTTGTTTGGTGCCTGGCATTGGTATCTGTCTTCTTTTTCAGGACTACAAGCCACACCGGGGCAGGTGATGCTTGCCGCCCTGCCAATGATCGGTGGTTTGCAATTAATTTTATCTGCTTTGAATTTTGATATGACGAATGAACCGCGCATTCCCTTGCAACAGACAATTCGACGTTCTGCAGCTTTAAAAGACAATTCCTCTGTTGATGGAGGGGGAAAGTGAAGTGGTTTTCTATGCCCGCCATCACGGGGAAAGCAATTTTCTTTGCTCCTTTGCTGATCTGCCTGACAGTGGTTTTTATCCAAATGATGAGAACAGGGTATCAAGAACCAGTTGCTGATGCCTTGGGTTATGCTGACCGGGCAGTAATTTTCTCGGTTACTCCAACCGAAAAGACGTGGGGTAATGGCATCGTTGTCGCCCCTTTCTATCCAGCATTTCTGAATCTTATGATGCAGGCTGATCCTGCTGTTGAGGTGGCATTAAAATGTTATGCCGCTAGATCAGATGGTTGTGATGTTGGTGGGTTGGCTGCTGTTTATACTGTGCAGGCAGTTGTTGTTGCACTGACAGTGTATTTCAGCTTCCTCGCGTGCCTCTTTATGTCGGGGAAATACGGCCTCTCTTTTGGGGTGATGGTACTTATTCTGGCTGCTGGACGACTGACCGAATACACGGACTGGCTTATAACCGAGGCCTGGGCTTTTTTCGGGTTTATGGGGTTTGTGGCCTCTTTATCTTATGCTGCACGTGTCAGGGATAGCTTGTGGGCTTTCCTTCTTATGGGGTTGGGACTGTCTTTATCTGTTCTGACCCGACCATCTTATTTGTATCTGGTATATTCCTTCATCATCGTAATCCCCTTGTACTGGTGGATTGTTATGAAGGGGAAACCTGTTGCGACTTTGATGAAAACGGCTGTCTTTATAATACCGTTCTTGTCTCTGGTTATCCCCTGGATGTTTCGTAATTTGTACTATTTTGATGTTTTCGGTGTCAGTGCGGGCTACGGTTCGTACATACTTTCGGAACGTGTCGCCTATAACATGATGAGCTGGTCAGAATATGCGGCCAGTTTTATCTACTGGCTTCCGGATTTTGGAGATTCCCTGAGCAAAACACTATTTGATCCAGCCCTGTACCAGAAACTCGATTTCGGGGCTTCTGACGGGTATTACCGCTATGGCAACTCTGTTCTGCGCTCTACCATTTATGCTGCAGCCGAGACGGATAAAGAACGTGTCAGTCTTTTGGTGAATGACTATATTTTAGGTGATCTGGTCAAACACATTTTTGTCACCTTTTCTTTGGCTCTGCGCGGGATGTGGGTAGCAAAATATCTGGGTTTGATTGGTGTTTTCTTCATGATCCCGGCCTTCTTTCTTTACAAAAGAATGACCGGAGTGGGGCCCCTGCTTCTTTTTGCCTATCCCTTTTTCTTTATGGTTGGATTTAACGCTTTTGTTTCGGTGAGTATTCCTCGATACAACGTGCCGGTTGTTCTGCTGTACGCGATGGCTATCGTGATCTGTGGGCTAGCAGTGTTTCAGGTCGTGAAAAACCGTTGTTTGCCAAGGGTGGCCTGATTTTACCTGTTCAGTAAAGCTGTCTAAAGCGTTTCATAAAAGTTTCTTGGGCTTTCTGGGGGGGGATGGGAGTTATTCTGATATTCGGCAGGGCTCTTGGCTTGCCGAAAATTTTGCCGGCTTCGGGGTCACTGAATCCCGCGAGCTGGGTGGCTTCGAGGTAGGCGGCCATGCGATCGGCGCGTTTGATCAGCTTGTTCAAACGGTCGGGCAGGTTGGCGGGCAGGCCAAAGCTGACGTGGATTGCTTCCATTAGACGGTTTTCAAGCTCTTTATAACTGCTGCCGATGGCATACTTGAACGGCGTAATCAGGTCGCCGATGACGTATTCGGGCGCGTCGTGTAACAGGGCGGCGAGGCGGTCCTGTTTTGAGCAATCCGGCTTCAGCAGACCGACGATTTCCTCAACCAGCAGGGAGTGTTCGGCAATACTGTAACCCCATTCGCCAATGGTTTGGCCATTCCATCGGACTTCGCGAGAGAGCCCAAGGGCGATATCTTCAATTTCAACATCAAGGGGGGAAGGGTCGAGCAAGTCCAGTCTGCGGCCACTGAGCATACGTTGCCAGGCTCTGGGGGCGGGAGTGGACTTTTGATTTTTATTCATAAAAAACAGGCCTGTTGCTCGTGCTGAGCTACAGACCTGTTTCATGTGTTAAGATCTGCAGCAGTTATCTTCTGCGTGCCATCGTCGGGATGACAAGCCGTTCGATCCAGTTTTTGACCTCGGCCTGACGAATATCTGCATTGATAATGTCATGGTCAATGCCGAGCAGCCACCAGAGGTCCTTGCGGCTTGGATCTTGGTGCAGGGCCTCAAGCATGTCCACAAATTTCTGGGCGTCATCAAGGTTGAGGAAGAAGCCCTTGTCGACCAGCTTTTGTTTGCGGCAATAACAAAGTCGGGCCATCTCGTGCAGGTCGTATTCCGGGTGATATTGTATGGCCCAGAAAGCGCCGCCTTTGTGGGTAACAGATACCGCCTGAACTGCTGTCCAGTCGTTGGAAGCGAGGATCTGTCCGTTCGGCGGCAGGTGGGTGATCTCGTCATCATGGCTGATGAAGGCATCAAAAACTGCTTTTTTGCCTTCATACATCGGGTGAGCGCGGCCTTCAGGGGTCAGAGATATCTTGCGCGCTATCCCCATCTCACGGTCTTTCGGGTTTACTGCGCAACGCCCGCCAGCTGCAACCACGGCAATCTGGGCTGCCCAGCAGCTGCCAAAGCTCGGGATCTGGGCTTCATAGGCAGCCTTGGCAAAGGCGACCTGGGGGACAACCTTGGGGTCGTCAGAGTGAATGGTCAGGCTGGAGCCAGTCCAGGCAATACCATCGTATTGATCGAGGCCAGCCCCTGTTGGCAAGGCAGCGCCAGGGTCGGCCGGATAAAGAATATCACAGTGGGCGCCAGGGCTCTGTTGCTGCAGCATTTTGACATAGAGGTCGCCAGCAGTGGACGCTCCGCCTTCTTTCAGGCCTTCGCGACCTTCTTTGGCATAGCCGTCAACAACAAGGAAGCGGGGTTTGTGAGACATCGGGGGTTCTCCGGATGAAGTCGTTGGATTTCGGTTATTTACTGTTTGCAGCAAGGAGATCGATTGCAGCAGGCAGATCCGCATAGCTATTTACGATAGCATCGGCAGTTGTGTGATCCTTGTCTGCATCACGTGTGGCGGTGAAGAGGATTGCCTTCATGCCAAGGGCGTGTGGCCCTTTAATGTCGTTATGATCACGATCCCCGATGTGAAGCATCTCTTCGACTTTCACGCCCAGCTGACTGGCCGCGCTATCAAACATGCTACGATGTGGTTTGGAATGTCCGACTTCGTCTGAAAAAGCGAAGCCACTGAAATACTGTTTCAGTTCGTACTGCTCCAGTATTCGGCGCAGACCGGTTCCAGGTGTGACAATTGCGTCGGAAACGATGCAGAGTTTGTAGCGGCTCGCCAGATCAGCGAGAGCTTCCTTGACACCTTCGATGGCATTTGGAGGAATATTGACCTCCATGTCCCCTGTGTCTTTGACAACACGGTTGAAGAGGTCGGTTGGAAGGCGGCGACCCAAACCATTTAGAATAGCGCGGATACGCTGCTCGACGGTCCAGTTAATAAAGAGTTCTTTCCAGACAATGTTGAAAGAGGCATCGGCAACGTCATAAGCGAGGGCTACCGTTGTCGGATCAGTTGCCTCAACTTCATTAAGTGCAGTCCAGAGGATGTGACGACGTTCTTCTTTCTTGCTGCGGAACCCTTGCGCTGCGCGTTTGGGCTCATCTGAATCGTCATCAACGATAGTGTCCCACAGGTCAAAGGTGATGGCCTTGATCATGCCGGATTTCCTTTTGTCTGAGCACAGCGAACTGTGCGGAATTAAACAGGTGTTTGTATCGGCCAGTTTCTGACCATTATTTAAGTCAAAATCATAGGAGTGTTTGCGTTTTCAGACAAGAAAAAAGTGGGATAAAAGTGGGAAATATGTAATTTATGTGGTTATTTTTGTATAAATGTCACTATTTTTCGAAGTGGATTGGTGGAAATATGAATTTTGTGATGGTTAGTGGTCGGGTCTTGTAACCGTAAAACGATTCAAGGCGCTCCAGAAGGAGCGCCTTGTTGCTTGGTAAGGTGGGGGCGATGCGGGAAGAGCTGATTTATTCTTAAGCAGCGATGGTTTCTTTGAGACTGTTCTGAGCAGTGATCAGCCCTTCCTCACCTTTGGCTGCATTAATGGCCGAGACAAAATGAACGTCGGTGATGCCGATGAAACCAAGAACGGTCGAGAGATAGGGATCGATAAAGTTCATGCTGTGGGCGGGACTGGCTTTGCTGTAATCACCTCCCGTGGCGGAAAGGACATAGGCTTTTTTCCCCGTAAGTAAACCCTTTGGTCCTGCTTCAGAATAGGAAAAGGTTTTTCCTGCCCGGGCAATCTGGTCAATGTAGGACTTCAGAATTGAAGGGATGGAGAAATTGTGCATCGGGACGCCGATGGCGATGGTATCTGCCTGAAGAAGTTCAGATACCAGTTCATCCGAGAGTGTGACCAGTTGTTTCTGCTCTTCACTCCTTTGATCCTCTGGAGTGAAAAAAGCGCCGATTGTCGCTTCATCCAGATGAGTCAGCCTGCTGGTTGTCAAATCTCTTTCTATCAACCTGCCGTCAGGATTCTGGCGCAGCCATTCCCGGGAAAAACTCTCGACAAGTTTACGTGACTTCGAGCCCTGAGACAGGGGACTGGAATTGATGGTCAGAAGGGTATTATTCATAGGGTTTCTCCTTGCGTATCCGATACAGCAAGATTTAATGTTTATTTTTATAAATAAAATTTCTAAAATTTGAATATATCTGTCGAAATAATAGAAAGATTGATCTGTGTACTCTCCAGTTACTCTTGAACAATGGCGGATATTTAATGCGGTTGTCCGACATGGAGGTTATGCCCAGGCCGGACGCGAGCTGAACAAAAGCCATTCCTCGCTCCATCATGCTTTGGCGAAGATGCAGGACCTCCTCGGCATTCAACTCCTTCGTGTTGAAGGCAAAGCGGTCAAGCTAACGGAAGAAGGAGAAGTTCTGTTTCGCCGTTCCACCCGGTTATTGGAGAACGCCGAGGAGCTTCAGAGAACAGCGGTTTCACTGTCTCGTGGCTGGGAAACAGAGCTTACGTTAGCTGTGGAAAGCGTGTTTCCTACCGGCTGCCTTTTTAATACCCTCAAGGCATTTTACCCACTAAGTCAGGGCTGTCGTCTGCGGATCAGGGACACTGTAATCGGAGCAACGACGACAGCGATTGAAAAAAAAGAAGTTGATCTGGCGATTACCAGTTCTGTTCCTCAGGGGTATCTGGGGACGTCTATTGCTGAGGTTGACATGCTGGCAGTTGTACACCGCAGTCACTGCCTTGCCCAATTTACGGATAGCATTACAGAGCGGGAACTTTCAGGGCATTTGCAAATCGTGATTTCCGAACGCATGCCAGCGCACTCCCGGGACAAGGGATGGCTTAAGGCAGAGCAGCGCTGGACAGTTGATAACATGGGGGTCGTGCTTGCCTGTTTGCAACAGGGGATCGGCTTTAGCATGATCCCCCGCCACCAGATCAGGAATGAACTGGCTTCGGGGGATCTGGTTGCCCTGAAGATAGAAAATGCAGTTCAAAAGAAATTCTGGTTGTCTCTGGTGGTGCCCCAGCCCGAAGGACTGGGGCCTGCTGGTCAGTTGTTGCGTGATCTGCTGTTGCAATACAGCGACTGCTCTTCACAGTGAAGTTTACCCATGGATATTGGGTGGATATTGGGTTGTTGCACTATCCGGCCTGATATTGCGGGGCTGAGGCGATGTATTCTCCGTAGGCCCAGGCAGCAGGGTAAGAAAAGTTCTCGGCCAAAGGATTACGTCGTTTTTTTATTTTAGCTCCCATGTCATCAAGCAGTTCATCGAAATGCCGATAGTGAAATGGTGCCGAGCAAAGTCCGCCATAAACTTGCGCTGCCGGGCGCTCCACGCGTCGCCACTGCAGCATCTGCTCGATGTTCTCTCGCATTTCAGCTGCGGTCGGTTGCTGCTTCAGCTGTCCATCAGCGTATCGAACAAGCCAGTTGGAGATCATCTCGGCTGAAAGAACTGTACAGAAACTGGAGTTGAAGCCGACAAAGCCCATATTAGGCAAGTCGGGGTTAACTGCCAGTCGAAACGTGCGGTACTGCCCGTCTGGATCAATCAGTTTGTCCTGATATTCTTGTGCAAGATAGGGAAGGCCAAGTTTCCAACCAACTGCAAGAACCGAGAGATCGCAGGTGATTTTCTGTCCGTTTGTCAGAACGATTTTATCTCCTTCATAGCGGTCAAAAGTTCCCTGTATCGGGGTGATAGAACCGCTTTCAAAACCTTCAAACAAGCCCGGGGTAACAATGGGAATAGAGCAGGAGACAGATTGTTCGATGGGAATATTCGGCACCATATTCCACCTCTTTAACCCAAGTTGCAGCTTCATCAGGGTTTCCAGTCCCCTGAAGTTGGCCCAGATTAATGGCTTGAAGAGAGCTCTGACAGCTCGACCAACTGGGGCTCTGCACCAGCTGTTGAATTGTCGTTCCTGAGCCCGCATGAAAAGCAGACGTTTGAAGTTGATGCCCGCAAGAAAATAGGGCAGACGCCATACGGGCTCGCGGTAAACCAGGGTGACGGAACTAGCACCGTTTTTTGCGGCATGAACCGCTATATCTGTTGCTGATTTGGATCCACCCAGTACAACGACCCGCTTGCCTTTGGCAAGGCTAGGATCGCTGTATTCCGAGGAATGGATGACGGATCCTCCCTGAGCAATGAAATCATTTTGACCCGGGTGTGTGATGATGTTTTTTTCGGAGAACTGTCCGGTGCATATGGCAACAAAATCAAATTTTTCATCCCTGGTTTTTCCGGCTTCTTCAAGAGTAAGTATCCAGCCTGGCTCATCTCCTGTTGGGCGTTTCATGACTTTGATGTTGGTGTTCAATTTAAAAAGGCGCGCGAGTTTGTGTTTATCGGCATAAGAATGCAGATAGGCGTGAACCTGTGGACCTTTGGGCCATTCCGGGTATGCCTCTGGCATAGGGTGGTCAGTGTAACAATAAAGGTCTTTTGGCGACTGTGTCTGTACATCGGGGTAGGAACGGGACAGCTCCCACACGCCACCAAAATCGTGGCTGCGTTCGAAGCCAATGACACGGTGACCCCTTTCATCAAAGGCCTTGGCAGCGGCAAGGCCGCTTATGCCACCGCCGATGATTGCGACAGTTTTACGTTTAATCATTTTATGCCCTCATTCTGAGTCGGGAGGGGGCAGGAAGTCGACTTCGTGTAACGCTGAAAGCCGCACCAGTTCTACCGGATCAGTAACTCCATCAAGGGCTACAAACAGATCATAGAGTTTCCGGGAAGGGGCAACGCCAAACACGCAGCTGGCCTCTGCTCCCGAACGGTTGAAAATACCGTGTGCAATTCCTTTGGGCATCCGGACTGTATCGCCAGGACCTGCCTTGAACAGATCGGGACCAAATTCGATCTCGAGCTGACCTTCCAATACGACAATCCACTCATCCTGTGTCGGGTGGATATGGGGGGGAACAAACGTTTCAGCTGGAATGGTTGCATGCCAGATAAAGGCGTTGTCGCTGTGAAGTTTGGGGGTGTAGGTCTGGCCGACAACGTTCCAGGAAACGCCTTCCAGTCCGTCGGCACTCGGTGTGATACCCATGGTAAATGACATTGTTAACTCCCTGTTTGATTTTTCTTATGAGCAAAGTCTAATCGCCAGGGGAACGCATTCTTGTCCAAAAAACGAAAAATTACAGCAGGCATGCTTTTAAAAGCAGTTGCTTTAATCTTAAAATGTTTTTTAGAGTAGAGAATGGGTACCCTGTGGTCATCTCTCTCTGGCGAGCCTCTGACCTCTCACAGGTTGTTTCAAACTGATGAACTTGAGACGGCGCGAGGATTTGTTGCCAGCAAGTTTTGTGGTCACAGGCTTGATCGCGTGACCGCAACAGACTGCTTTGATGCCTGTTACAACCATGCATCTGGTTTGTCGCTTTCCCTGAATTATCTGCGTTATGGTGCTACGGTTGAGATAGAGCCGGGCGAGCTTGAGGATTTTTACCTTGTTCAGTTGCCTGTTACGGGGCGGGCCGAAGTCACCAATGGTGCTGAAACTTTGATGACACATCGAGAGCAAGGTTCAATTCTCAACCCAACGCGTTATACCAAAATGTGCTGGTTCGAGGGGTGTGAAAAGATCCTTGTCCGTATTGACCGGAGAAGGCTTCATCAGGCCGCGGAAAAAATGCTCGGACAAACGATTAACGTGCCGTTGGTTTTCCAGCCAACACTTTCGGTTCATCGGCCTGAAGCGAAGGACTGGATCAGAAAATTGGCGACCTGTGTCCGGGCTGCTGAACAGGGTTATCTGTTTGGAAAAACAAAATCCTCTGGCCAGGAGCTGATCGAGGAAGAGCTTTTGACAGATCTTCTCACAAGCCAGCCCAGCAACATCAGTCATTTTTTAGCCGATATTCGCCACGATGCCATCCCGCGATATCTGCGCCGGGCGCAGGATTATATTCATGATAATCTGAGCGATTTTATAACCGTCGACGATATATCCACAGCAGCGGGGGTAAGCGGACGCTGCTTACAGCTTGCTTTTCAACATAATTTTGGGTGCAGTCCCCTGCAGTACCTCCGCCGATTACGCCTGAATCTTGCACATTGCGAACTCATGAAGGCAGAAAGGAAAACATCGGTGTCCGAGGTGGCTTATGGTTTGGGCTTTACCCACCTGGGCAGGTTCGCTATTGCCTACCGCGAGACTTTCGGGCAAAGCCCCAGCATGACGAGGGCTCAGGCCCAGGTTCATCAGGATTGCCGGGGGATACGGAAATGAACTACTGTATCCGAGCCGGCGCTTGGCAATGAAATTTGTAAGAAGAGGCGGTTTGGGTTTGTATCAAGGTGATCTGAACAGGAAAGTATGTGTAGCGCCAATGCTGGATTGGACTGATCGGCACGAACGATCCTTCCTGCGCATGATCAGCCACCATACCGTGCTCTATACCGAAATGATAACCACTGGCGCTTTGCTTCATGGCAAGGACCCTGAGCGGTTCCTGCGGTTTAATGCGAGAGAACATCCTGTTGCTCTCCAGTTGGGGGGGAGTGATCCGGAGGCCATTGCGCGTTGTGCAGGGATGGCAGCGGACTACGGGTACGACGAGGTCAATCTCAACGTGGGCTGCCCCAGTGATCGAGTTCAGAAAGGGCGCTTTGGTGCCTGCCTGATGGCTGAGCCTGAACTGGTTGCCGAAAGTGTTGCGGCCATGGCTCAGTCCGGACTGCCTGCAACGGTCAAAACCCGAATTGGAATTGACGATCAGGACAGCTATGAGTTTTTGCACGCTTTTGTTGATAGGCTTGGTAAGGCCGGGTGCAAAACCCTGATTGTTCATGCCCGGAAGGCTTGGCTTGAGGGGTTAAGTCCAAAACAGAACCGGGAGATCCCTCCGCTTCGTTATGATGTGGTGTACCAGATCAAACAGGACTTTCCCGAACTGGAGATCATTCTGAACGGCGGCGTTCAGGATCTTGGAGCTGCTGAAGAGCATATGACGCGGGTTGACGGAGTAATGATCGGTCGGGAAGCGTATCAAAATCCCTATGTGCTGGCTGAAGTTGACCAACGTTTCTATGGCGAGGGAATTGTAAAGACGCGTGAAGAGATTGTTGAAGAGTTGACGATCTATGCGGCTGAACAAGTTGCTGAGGGTGTTCCTGTCAAGTCTATCACGCGGCACGTTCTTGGACTGTTTAACGGTTTGCCGGGGGCAAGAGCCTGGAGACGAAGTCTGAGCCAGAATGCTTTCAAGCCGGGCGCGACTGAACAGGTGATCAAGAATGCCTATGCTGATTTTCTTGAGGCAGGTGAAGCCCGTCAGGTAGCCTAACTGTCCAAAGGTAATTTTAATTAAAGCAGGAGATGGGAATGAAGATAAAAACAACGGCGTTGATAACAGCAACAGTTTCGTTTCTTTTTGCTCACCCGGCTTTTGCCAGCCCGGTTGACTGTTCTCAACCTGTCGACAAGGCAGCACTGGTTAAAAAAGTTGTTTATTTCGGGGTGGGAAAATCGGGTCTTTCCACAGAAGCGAAACAGCAACTGGATCAGTTGTTCGAGGTCATAGATGGGCATCCCTCGCTGAAAATATGTGCTGTTGGGCAGGCCGACAAACAGGGAAATCCTGCTGCAAACGAAAAGCTTTCGTTAAAGCGGGCAGAGAGTGTCAAAAGTTATCTGACGAAAAAAGGCATCGCCAAAAAACGAATTGATACTGTTTTCCGGGGAGAAGCTTATGGTAGTGCCAGCTTCTGGAGCGAGACAGAAGACCAGGCCCAGGATCGCCGGGTAGAGGTCAGTGCCTATGGTGAATAAGGCGGACGGACTATGTATCTCGACTGCTATTTAGTCACAAGCTTGGAAAATTTGAGTGTCCCCGGCCCCAAATAATTGTCACATCCTGCTCTATCACGGCACCTTTCAAACTGTTCCAGAAGGAATGGAAAAGGGGCTACACAACGTATCCCCATCAGTTTTCCAGGCACAGGTCCAGTGGCTTCGCGAGAACTTTGATCTGGTTGGCCTGGAGGAAATAAGCTCTGGCTCTGATCTGACAGGAAAGGCAGCAATTACCTTTGATGATGCTTACAGCTCAGTTTTCAGTAATGCCCTTCCCTGGTTGATTGATGAAGGCATACCCTCTTGCGTTTATGTGAACTCTGCCTTGATCGAGGGGAGGGGCTTCTGGCGTGACAAGATCAGATATCTGATCAATTGTGGACTGGTTGCCGAGTTTCTCGATTTTTGTCAAAAAGTACCGGAAATCGCCGCAATCCCGCCGGAACAATTTTATCGCGCCAGCAAGAAACCCGGGTTGAACAGCGGTTTGGTTGATCTGACTCTGAACCAGTTTTTTGCAGCGAGACCCGAGAGCGGGTTTTTCGACGTGTTGAGTGAGGTTATCGCCTCCCGGAAGATTCTGCTTGAACATCCGCTGGTGAGTTATGGTAACCACAGTCATTCACATTATGTTTTGTCATCCCTGTCGGAAGCGCAACAACGTGACGAAATTCTGCTTTGTCACGACTGGCTTAAGGCAAGTGGTCTGCAGCTGAGTAATAGTTTTGCTGCCCCCTTTGGCGGGAGCCATGATGTAAATTTATCGACGGAAAGAATTCTGAGGGAACAGGGATATAAATCTCTTTTGATGAGCCGCAAAGCTGTTAACAAGAATAGTACGGCTTTTCGTGAAGCGAAGGATCTCCGAATTCTGGAACGCTATATGGCCCCCGACAGTCTTGGAGAACTTCAGATGCTTGCCAGAGAGCTGGACGTTTCTGACTAACTTAGGAGAGATGCAACTCTTCGAGAACTGCATGGGCTATCTGGTGAATCTCCCGACCTTTGTCGGCCATATAGTCTTTTGCGGTGCTGGCAAGGGCCTCGCACTTTTCTGGGTTACTTAGTAGGGAGAAAAGACAATTTTCAAGCTCATCAACAGACTGGAGCTTGATTACCGCCCCTGCTGAGACCATTGCGTCACAGATTTCCTGGAAATTTTGCATCTCCGGACCGCAAATGACAGCACAGTTTTGCCGGGCTGGTTCAAGGAGGTTTTGCCCGCCTTTACGTAACAGCGATCCGCCAATGACAACCAAGGGCGAAAGCTCATAAAAGAGACCAAGTTCGCCGAGTGTGTCGGCGAGATAGATATCCGTTTTGTCTGTGATCTCTTCGTCTTTGCTGCGCGAACTGGCCGTCAGGCCTTCGGCCCGGATTTCAGCAAGAACTTCCTCCCCACGGTCAGGATGGCGCGGGGCGATGATGCAGAGAAGCCCGGGAAGTTTTTTTTGAAGCTCTTTTTGTATTCTTGCGAGGAAAACTTCTTCGGGTTTATGGGTTGAGCTGGCAAACCAGATTGGGCGCTCACCGATGTGTTTGTGCAGTTCCTCAAGAGCCTCATGGCAGGTACAGAGTGGAAGTGCCGCGAATTTCAAATTTCCATTGTCTTTTACCCGCGGAGCTCCGAGCTGTTCAAAATGCCGGGCATCTTGCCGGGATTGGGCGAGGACCAGGCGAAAGCATCCGAGTAGATCACGGATAAAAAAGGGTACGCGCAGCCATGATTTCAGGGATTTTCCTGACATGCGCCCATTGACCAGAAGAAGGGGGACCTTGTGCTGGCTGGTGCGAAAAATCAGTTGGGGCCAGAGTTCTGATTCAACAATCAGGCCAAGATCCGGTTTCCAGTGAGTGATAAAGCGCTCAACCGCAGCGGGGAGGTCAACAGGAATGAACTGGTGTCGGGCATTTTTGGGTAGCCGTTGCGCCATAAGTTGGGCAGATGTAAGTGTTCCTGTCGTTATCAGAAAATGCAGATCAGAGTGCTGTTTGTTCAGCTCTTCAATCAGCGGAAGGATTGACAGGGATTCTCCCACCGACGCACCATGAATCCAGATCAGTTTCCCTGCCGGACGGGGTTCGCTGGTGTAACCCAGCCGCTCTCTATGGCGTTGTGGGTGTTCTTTCCCGCGGGCTCTTCTTTTCCTGAGATGATATTTAACAGCAGGCGTCAGGAGGTTTGCTGTGCAACCATAAATTCCTACAGTGAGTTTGGTTAGAAGCGAAGTCATTGAGACGCTTTATCCCAATTTCAGAATATTGAGTTGGCGTGCAATAACCTTTTGCTCGTCATAAAGCTCCAGAGCACGTTCCCGCCCGGCAGTGCCCATGTTTTCACGAAGTTTGGGGCTGTTGACCAGGCGGCAGAGAGCATCGGCGAGTTTGTCCGGGGACTGAACCGGGACCAAAATGCCTGTGGTGCCGTCGAGTACTTCCTCACGGGAGCCACGGATATCAGTGGCCACAACCGGAAGACCGGTCATCATTGCTTCGATAATGGAGCGCGGCATGCCTTCACGATGAGAGGGCAGGGTGAAAATGTCACAAGCTCGCATGATCTGGTTTACATCTGTCCGGTACCCTAGGAAACGAATGCGTTTCTTGAGCTTTGGATCTGTTTCTGCCAGCGAAATCGCATCGTTGATGTCTGAGGCATGGTCGCTGTCCAGGCGACTTCCGACAATCCAGAGTGTGGCATCAACTTTGCGCATGGCCTGCACAAGCTCGACGTACCCCTTTTCCCGAACCAGTCGCCCGACCATGAGAATGACTGTTTCATTATCCTGCGCCCCAAATTCGGTGCGCAATGCTTTTCTGTACGACTTCGGGGTTGCTGGATAAAAGCGGGCTGTATCGACACCGTTGCCAATGGCTGTGATGGTTCCCTTGGGACAGAGATTATATCGTCTCGCCGTTTCCGCATCTTCTTCTGCCTGGGTCATCAAGGCGTTGGTTTGACGCCCGGCGAGCCATTCAAGGCTCAGGAAAAGGTTGCGCTTCAGGGCAGGCATGTTGTCGTGGAAGTAAAAACCATGTGCCGTATAGGCTATGTTCGGTACGCCGGCAGCTTTTGCAGCAAACCGTGCGATCAGCGAGGCAACAGGTGTATGGGCGTGAACAAGGTCAAATTTCTCGTTTTTGAAAAGATTTGTCAGCTGTTTGAAGGATTTTGCATGAGACAGGAGATTCATACTGCGTTCAATCTCAACTGTCTCGACCTGAAAACCTTCCGCCCGAATTTTTTCGACGAGTGGCCCTTCGCTACAAACCCCAACAACTTCGTGCCCGGCTTCCCTCATCCCTTTCATCAAGGGCAAGAGCATATGATATAGGGAGAAGTCTACAGCGCAGATTTGGCAGATTTTCATTCGGGTCCTGCTGGGTTGTGTCTTGGCATTGTTCTGGAAGAGACGCACCGGATTTGGGACAGCATATAGCCATCCGGCGATGACGAAAACGTGTTAGTTGTTTTTTCCGTATTCTCTCTCCCCTCCATAACGACTTATCTCCCCGCTTGCAATGTCTCCGGGATGATAGTTTCTTGACTTGCGATAATTCCATCACAGCCGTATATCTGGGCAGAGAAATCAGGAAAACGGAGCGAGTTTGTGGCTGTACTTGTAACTGGAGCTGCCGGATTTATCGGGTCGACGCTTATTCATGCCTTGTTGAACAGGGGGGAGCGTGTGGTCGGGGTTGATAACCTTAATGACTATTACGACGTAAACCTGAAGAAAGCACGGTTGAAGCGCTTGGAAGACCGTAAGGGTGATTTCAGCTTTTGCAAACTTGATATCTCTGACCGGGAAGCTCTGCCTGCCCTGTGTGAAGCAAATCCCGATATTGAAGGCGCGGTACATCTTGCTGCTCAGGCAGGTGTTCGTTATTCGCTGACCAATCCTTTTGCTTATATCGAAGCCAACTCCATGGGACATTTGGTGGTGATGGAGGCTTGTCGACGTCTTCCCAATTTCAAACATCTTGTCTATGCCAGCTCGTCGTCTGTTTACGGTGGCAATACAAAGATGCCATTTTCTGTTGAAGATCCCGTTGATAATCCGGTTTCTCTTTATGCCGCGACCAAGCGTTCCTGTGAGTTGATGTCGGATTGTTATGCGCATCTTTACCGGATGCCGATGACAGGCTTGCGGTTCTTTACCGTATATGGCCCTTGGGGACGTCCGGATATGGCGGCCTACCTCTTCACCAAGGCCATTCTTGAAGGCAAGCCGATTGATGTGTTCAACAATGGCGAGATGCGCCGGGATTTCACCTATATTGATGATATCGTCAGTGGGGTCATTGCTGCTCTGGACAGGGTGCCTGCTGCACCAGCACCGGGTCGTCCCCACAAGGTTTACAATCTGGGGAATAACAATACTGAGACCCTGATGGATTACATCAGCGTAATCGAGGAAGCCTGTGGACGTGAGGCCATCAAGAACTTCAGGGAAATGCAGCCGGGTGATGTGAAAGAAACCTATGCGGATATTGATATATCGCAAAGGGAACTTGGCTTTGAACCCAAAGTGAAAATCCGTGAGGGTTTGCCAAAATTTGTTCAGTGGTATCGCGATTATCACAAGGTTTAATCCGGGCAAAAAATAGTAATACAAATCAGGAGCTTCAGGCTCCTGATTTGGTTTTTAGCGGTTTTTTTTCTGCTTTCTGGCCAGGATGCCTTATTATGGTCCTGTTCTTTTTCAAGACTATCGTCCGGACATATTTGCCGGGACAAGGGGGCCAGCGCTGGATCTGCCAAGCAGAGTTGTTGTTCCCTTAAGGATCGTTCTATGTGCCTTTCGGCCACAAAATAAACACAAGCCCTGAGGGGCTGGTGTCGATAAGGGATAACCAGTGCACGCGTGATGAGACACTTAATAACGGGATATTTTCGAAGCATGAACACTCCGGGGGAGGCGTTACGATTTCTGTGGCTTTCGACGCTCCTGTTGTTGCTTGCGGGCTGTAGCACCTTGTTGTCCGGACGTGATCTTGCTGATTCTGATGCGGGAGCCGAGAAGCCAGCCAGCTTGACCGGATCTCAGATAGCAACACGAGGTAATCAGCCGTTCGAACCCGAAGCTGTTCCCGATCTGCCTTATCCGAAACCCAAATGGCGCCCGGCAACGGTTCCAGCTCTTCCACCTCAAATTGCGAATGCCGACCTGGATACGGAAAGTGTGAATTTCTCCGGAGAGGCAAATGCTGATGTGCAGTTACTATTGGGAAAGACGTTCCTTGAGGTGAAGCAGGAATTGGGGCAGCCGGCCTGGATCAGGGACGTCTATCCTGCGCGGGTCTGGGGATATGATACGGAGAGCTGCAGTTTGCAGGTTTTCTTCTATCCCAAGCTGGATCAGGCTGGTGACTATAGAGTGTTAACCTATGAAGGTGCCGAGCTTGATCAGAAGATAAAGTCTCCTGAGGTGCCGGCTTCTCCGAAAGTACCAGCAATATCCGGGAGTGGGGAAACAAATAAACCAAGCGCACTCGGGCCTGAAGAGATCCAGGCTTGTTTCCTTCAACTGGTCAATAAAACGTCCCTATTGCCCGGGCTCCCCGCTCGGAATGGAGAGCAGGTGAGGCAGCCGCTCTTGAACGACAACGGTAGATTTCTGGTCACTCCAGGCCAGAGGTAGTGCAGACATGAAATTAAGATATTTTTTATTCGCGGGAGAAAACAATGTTGGCTAATGCAGTAAAAGAAATCGCCAGCCCACGCGTGATCCTGGTCGATGATGATGACCTTTTTCGTGAGTCACTTGGGCTAAATCTTGCCGAAGAGGGCTTCGATGTTGTGGATTTTGACAATGGTTCTGATGTTTTGAGCTTTCTGTTGAACGAGCCTTCTCTTGATCCCATCCTTCTGGATTGGCGGATGCCAGGCCTGGACGGCTTGGCCGTGTTGCGCCGTCTCCGTGAAGCGCGGATGGATAACCCGGTCATTTTTCTGACCATGCTAAGCGATGAAATTTACGAAGAGGCTGCTCTGCGCTGGGGTGCAGTTGATTTTATCGACAAGTCTCGGCGGTTGCCGATTATTTTACAGAGACTTCGGCTGATTTCCGAGGGAACGAAGGGCATACTTGCTGCTCATGAAGATGATTCCCTGACGAATTCGCCTTCTACTGCGAAGGTCGGCGGTCTTGAAATCCGTGAAGACATCCGGCGGGCTTACTGGAAGGGCGAGCAGCTTGATCTGACCCTGACCGAATTTGCTATTGTCTGTTTTCTTGCCGGGAATGAAGGCAATGATATCAGCTACAGACAGATATATGACCTTGTCCACGGCAAGGATTTTGTCGCCGGGTATGGTTCAGATGGGTACAAAGCGAACGTCCGGTCATTTATCAAACGTATCCGCAAAAAATTTCGGGAACTCGATGACAGTTTCGAACAGATCGAAAACTATCCCGGCTTTGGTTATCGCTGGCGCCCTGCCGGGGTTCCTACCGGAACACCGGAATAGTTTGGTAGAAGAACTGTGAACACAAAAAGCGCATTGAGCCAAACAGCAACTGGATACAAGGCCAGGCGGTCGCCCCTGAACCGAGCTGTGCATTCGCTCTTTGCGAAGTTTGTGATTATGGTGCTGGTATTTTTTGCTGTTCCTGCGCTGCTCTATCAGGAGTTTCGCCAGGCTGATCTGGATCGTCAGCACATTGTTCTCAATGCGGTACGTGAACAGGGGCGGCTTATGGCCGAGAGCCTGCGTCCAATGCTTGAGAGTGCCGGACCTTCTACTTTGCTGGAATTGCCCGAGGAAATTCAGCGGCTTGCAACAAAAAATAACGGAATCAAGATTCTCTTCCGCCCAATAGGTGAACAGGGAAGCCAGGGAGTTTTCTTTGTCGCCTCTGAACCTAGGCTCTCGACGGATGCGCTTCGCAAGGAAAAAGAAACCCTGATCGAGCAAGGTGTTTTTGATAACCTGACAGCGAGTTGTCTGATCGAACGTCCCATGGCTTTGCGCCATCTTCGCCCCAGCGGTATTGAAGAGCTGCTCACTTCGATGACAGCTATTCAGACTGAAGCTGGCTGCTGGGTGGTTATTGCAACACAATCGGCAGAAGCCTTTCTCGGCTCTTCTATCGGCCAGCCCTATTGGAAAACCCTGGAAGTGCAGATTGCTGCCGCGATCTATCTTGGCATGGCTTTGATTCTTACTTTTCTGGTTTTTACTGTTTGGCGTGATTTGACCCGCTTTCGCGACCTTGCCAGGGGAATCCGGGAGGGCCGGGCAGGTAAAAGCAGTTTTTCGGTTGAAAACAGGGTGCCCGAGCTTGAGCCTGTTGCGCACGAATTTGATAAGATGACACAAACTCTGCAGGAATCTTCAGATTCCATCAGAAGGGCAGCAGAAGACAATGCCCATGCTTTTAAAACGCCTCTTGCGATCATCAGACAAGCTTTGGAGCCGCTCAATCGTACGGTGGATCTGGATAATAAACGGGGACGTCGGGCCTTGCAGGTGGTCGAGGAGGCGCTCGACCGGTTGGAAAACCTCGTATCCACAGCACGACAGCTGGAGCATACTTCGGCCGAATTGCTTAATCCACCTCGGGAAATAATTGATCTTTCCGCTTTGTTGCTACGTATGCTTGAAGCCTATAGCGGGAGTTTTAATGCTCGGGGACTGATCCTGCAAAGTGCCATTGACCATGGAATAACCGTCCTTGCAGGTGAGGAGGTTCTAGAGACCATTATCGAAAATATTATCGACAATGCTCTGGAGGCTTCGCCACGTGGAACGACAGTTTCTGTTGAGCTGATGAATGGAAAGAAGACAGCGGAATTGGCTGTTCGTGATCGGGGGCCAGGGGTTCCAGGCAGCGAACTTGAGCGGATTTTCGAACGTTATGTCTCTTATCGTGAACGTAAACCCATGGCTGATGGGGGAGACAATCCGGGAAATCATATGGGGATTGGACTTTGGATCGTTCGTCGGAATGTCGAGGCGATTGGCGGTTTTGTTCGTGCTGATAATCGTGGAGATGGGGGGCTTTCACTGATTGTTTCCCTGCCGCAGTCAGATGACTAACCTTATATCAAGAAGCGATAATAAAGACCCATTCAGATCGTTTTTTGGTGCTCCCCGATTGACTTGGCCAGCGCGGGATAATAGCGCCAAAGTGTAAGACCCCTGGTGAACATATAAAGTAACATCGCAAGCCATAATCCATCGTTTTGCCAGAGAGGCACCAGCAGGCTAATGGCACAGAGGAAGACCAGTAAAGACTGGATCATGGCATTACGCAGCTCGCGTGTTTGTGTCGTGCCGATAAAAATACCGTCGAACTGAAACCCTCCAACACCGGCTATCGGAATAAGGACAAGCCAGATCATATATTGTCTGGCCTGCTCCCTTACTTCAGGAATGTCGGTGAATAGATTGATGATATAGGGGCCTGAGACAAGAAAAAGGATAGCGAAAACCACAGCCGAGAGAATGGCCAGAAACGAACTGGCTTTAACGGCTGAA
This sequence comes from Kiloniella laminariae DSM 19542, assembly GCF_000374005.1. Lineage (GTDB taxonomy): Bacteria > Pseudomonadota > Alphaproteobacteria > Kiloniellales > Kiloniellaceae > Kiloniella > Kiloniella laminariae. The sequence goes on from NZ_KB893134.1 coordinate 896,287, forward strand.
CGGAAGGCCCCGCTATTGTTTTGTCCCTTGGCCTGGCCCGTCGTGATTTCGGCGGCATGCGCAAAACCATCCAGACCATATGAGGCAAAATAGAGGAAGTGAATGAGCACAGCATTGGCAGCAAGAACTGTATCGCCAAAACTTGCACTGATTCGGGTAAAATAGGCAAAAGCAAAGATAAGGCAGAGTGTGCGGATGAAAATATCCCGATTCACTTTGAAGAGGGACTTCAGTTTTTCAGGGTTCAGGACCCCTGCCCAGTCCCGTTTGTTTCTGATGGAAAGGGGATGCGAAAGAACGATGGCTAGTCCACAGGCAAAGCCGACGACCTCGGCAATAACGGTGGCAAGAGCAACCCCTTCTACGCCCCAGTTAAATCCAAGGACAAAGACCAGATCCAGCAAGATGTTAACGCTGTTGATGACGAGTTGAAGGACAAAGGTGAGTTTGGGTTCACCCTTGCCCAGAAGCCAGCCGATAATCGCATAGTTAGCCAGAGAAATCGGCGCGCTCCAGATTCTCACCAGCCCGTATTCCAGAGCCAGATCCTGAACCTGCCTACTGCCGTCAATCAGACCGATGCAGAGTTTTAGTAAGGGAACCTGTAGCAAAACCAGCAAACTGCCCAGGATGAGTGCCAGGACGAGGGGGCGGAGAAATGCGGCGCGCTGCTCTGCGGCATTACCGGCGCCAAAAGCCTGGGCTGCAAACCCCACAGTTCCCATTTTGAGAAAGCCAAAACCCCAAAAAAGGAAGCTGAATACGGTGCCACCAATGGCAACCCCGCCGATATAAGCCGGGTCCGGCAGGTGCCCCATAACAGCGGTATCGACAGCACCAAGCAGGGGTACGGTCAAGTTCGAGAGAATGAGAGGCGTGGCGAGCAGTAAGATGCGCCTGTAATGTTCTGGCAAGGGGATCTCTTTGACTGGAGTGTCGATGGAGCCGATCCATCATCGAGAGACCGAACACTTCCGTGTATAGCCAAAGATAGAGAGATGCCCAACAGTTATCTTGATTTGCTTCTCTTTGGCAAACCTTGGTGAAAGAGGGACAAAAACAATATCTTCTCTCTCTTTTCTATAGAGCAAGACCGGAAGCAGTCATCTCTAAATCTGGTGAAGAGGACTGCTTCCGGTTAGTGGATCTATGCCCTGGTGTAGTAACCTCAGGCGTTGTAACGCCGCCGCTTCCTGTGATTGCTTCTGCACAAAGAGAGACGGGCATAGGGAAACTCTGCTGTTTGCCTCAGGAGATTGAGGGTTTTCACGGCGTCGTCGCGAAAGCAGGCCTCGTCGTCAGCGTATTTGTTTACCAGTCGTTTTGCGGCGTGGGCTGGATCAAGTTCTGATGGCAGACTGACCAGCCAGGCCATAATGGCGTGTTCAGCAGGGGTCTGGCTGAATTCATCGCTGAGAATCATTCGATGGATGATGAATTTTGGATCATCACTGCGGCTGGTCGCGTTAACGGTATCTAGAGATTGGAAGTCTGAAGTCGTAATTGCCATGGCAATTCCTCCCTCCGGTGCACCCCGCCCGGGTTGTAAGTTGAAATGTGTGCGGCAGGTCTCCTGGCTCGTGGCTCACCAACATCTGTCACCCTTCCCAATCCTGGCGCAGGATCAGTGAGTTATCTGACAGTGTCTAACCACTTACAGTTGCGGGGGCAGCTTTGGAATTAATCCTGACGGATCGCACCAAATTCCCTTTTCATCCCGGATGGGAACCACACGATTTAACCAAAGGTACTTGAGAATTTATGTGCTTGTCAATCAACTGAATCGAGCAGGAAGGACAAGATTTTTACTCATGTCTTGTTCGCAACAGGAACCGTCGTCTTTGTGTGTTTTTGACTTTTGGGGGCCGTGAAAGTCAGTATGGCTTCACCCTTTTGGGGCCATAAGCAGGCGCGTTGCGATAGACCTGTTATCATGGCGCGGGCGCTGCAAGGTGTGGGATACTGTCTTGGCAGATGGTGCCGGGTCGGTTGTTGAAGGTGTTGCTGCCTCCGTTTTCCGGGAACTGTTTGAGGGGATGTTTGCTGACCCTTTGTCGATTAACTTGTCGTCGATCAGCTTGGCTGCTGTTTCTGACTTGAGATGGGATGTTGCAATGCCGCCGGGGTTACGGGCTTTTTTAACCTCGGCCTTGTTTTCAGCTCTTTGGGCCAGCTCCAGACGCCGGGTTTCTTTGTTCAGGCGATGTTTTTCATTACGCCAGGCAGTCAGAACTTTCTTGCGGTAAGGGGTGCTGAACTCCTGGTTGTTCGAGTGATATCGCCCTACTGCGGCGGTCCAGGAGGGGGAATCCTGTCGCAGCCGGGTCAGGAAGCTGGCGGCATAGGCGACATTCTTGTGGGGGTCAAAGGCATCATCAAGTGAGGGAAATGCCTTGGCGTGGTGATGCAGGTTCACCTGCATACAACCGACATCAATATTCCGTACACCTTTGGCTTTTAGTTTCTCTACTTCTGCGATGGCCGCCTGCTTGGTAGGTAGATATCTTCCCTTGCCTTCGGCCATAACCGTCCAGGGCCAGGCAACTCTTGCCCCTTTTTCCTTGTCCCATTTTCCGGATTCCACCAGGGAGATAGCACGGAGAAGATGAAGGGGAATTGTTTCACGCTGTTCTGCCTGAGAAATTATATCTGCGCAAACATCACTGTTCGCAGTGATTTGCGAAGCCAGAACGGCCCGGCTTGTAAGGAAAATCTCTCCCGAAATCAGGCAAAATGAAAGAATGAAAAGAACAAAACGCATGACTACTCTCCGTGATCTACTGTCAGGAAAAGCAAATGCCATGCCAAAAGTTTAGAAACGGGCAGTGATGAATGGAAAAGGGGACTAATTTTATCAGGGGGGAAATCCTGGATAATTCTAGCTCTGGATATTCAAGCTTTGGGGCCATCAAGTCCTGGAGAATTCAATAATCCAGAGATGTTTCTTCAATTGCTCCAACAGCCAGAATGATTTCATCCATAAGGGCCGTGATTGTTGCCAGCTCGGGTTTTCGTTCTATCTTGTCTTCATCCATATAGAGATGGCGAGAAATCTCGATCTGCAGACAGTTTATCCCCAAGGCTGGTTCACCATAATGCTGGGTGATAAAGCCTCCAGGATAAGGATTGTTATTGAGGACACGAAAATCCTTTTGCCTGAGAATGTTCTCAACGCGACGTGTGACTGCTGAAGAGGAGGATTTCCCGAAACGGTCGCCCAGCACAAAATCAACCTTTGAACGCTTGTTTTTCATTCCCTGGTTTCCGGGCTGTGCAATAGTGGAAAGCCGGGGCATGGAGTGACAGTCGATCAGGATGCAGTAGCCAAATTTTCTTTTGGTACTGTCGACCAGTTGACGAAGAACCTGATGATAGGGCCAGTAGTAACGTTCGATACGGTCTTTTGCCTCGGCAAAAGTCAGTTTGTCTTTGTAGATAGGCCTGTCGCTGGTCACGTTTCTGGCGATGGTCCCGAGGCCGACAGCTACGCGGGGGGAGCTGGTATTGACATAGCTGGGAAGTTCATCTTCAAACATCTGGGGATCCAGCTCGAAAGGTTCCCGGTTCGCATCGACAAAGGCCCTTGGAAACAAGGCACAGAGAAGCGGGGCGCCAAGCCGGGGGGCATTACAGAGCAACTCATCAACAAAACTGTCCTCGGACCGGCGCAAATTATGGTGGTCGAGTCGGGAGCCTTCAATGAAAGATGTTGGATAGTTGCTTCCGCTATGGGGTGACGAAAGTACCACCGGGAGGCTTTGTTCATCGGGAAGGTGGAGCCGGTAGGATTCTGTATCACTGGTGGCTGATGAAGCAGACAGAGGAGTTGCCCCGGTGGTTTGCCCGGCGGAATGGAATTTGCTCGCAAGTTTGTCGAAATCGAGTGTCATTCTAGAGCTGCAACTTTAAAAATGTGGGATTGCTTATATCAATTTTCAAATCTATACCCAGTACAAATCCTGCCCAGTCAGGATGTAATGGTGCGTTGTTCACACCATTACGGTAGTCTGGCGGGCAGAATTCAGACTGCGACTCAAACCTAACTAGATCTTGGCGAAAACTCCTGATGTGGTCAATGGAACAGATCGGCGGGTACAGGGCGAGCATGGCAAATATATTACTTGCGGAAGATGACGAGAACATGCGGTTTTATCTGCATCGTGCTCTTGAGGCAGCCGGACATAGGGTTATTTCAGCTGAAAATGGTGCTATAGCAGAAGAGATGCTCATCTGTAATCGCTTTGATCTGGTTTTGAGTGATGTGGTTATGCCAGAAAAAGATGGCATCGAATTGGCCAGATCTGCCAAGCAAAGACATCCAGAAATAAAAATTATGTTTATCACCGGGTTTTCCGGAGTGGTTCTGGGTAATCAAGAGGACGGCTTTGATCCTTCTATGGTTTTGTCAAAGCCCTTTCATCTAAAAGACCTGGTTGAGCAGGTCGAGCGGGTATTGCTCGAATAACCAGGCTTGATTGCAGGCGGTGATTTTATTTATCTGCTCCAATTTTGAACATTTGCCTGAAACTTGTTTTTAGGGCTTGTCAAACTTGGGTCAGTTTGATAATTCCCTGTCTCACCGGATGGTATAGCCCACCGGGTATAGGGCGCATAGCTCAGCGGGAGAGCACTTCGGTGACATCGAAGGGGTCGTAGGTTCAATCCCTACTGCGCCCACCATCAAAACCCCAAGGGAAACCTTGGGGTTTTGTCTTTTCAGAAGCTCTTTGGAAAAAAATCACTTAAAAAGCAGCGCGCCTGCAGCGACCAACAGGATCAAAGAGAGGCCTTTTTTATGCTGTTCGCCTGGGATTTTCATAACAAGGTGTTTGCCCAGGATTGCAGTAATAATTGCGATGGAAAAGAGAGCAAGCCCGATCGTCAGGTGGCCTTTATGTAAAATGCCATTGCCGGCGTAACTGGTGATTTTTGTAAGATTTACTCCAATTCCGGTAGCGGCCATCACCCCGATAAAAGCCTGCCTTTCAAAACCCATTTTTTCCATTGCGATAGCTTTTACAGGATTGCCGCTGCTCAGAAATCCAGAAATGAAGCCGTAAAGAGCAGAGACGGTAAGAGTTGTTGATAAATTTGTCGGTAAAGACATACGGTAGCCAGTAAGGGTGAGTGCTACACTGAAAATAATAAACCCGGCCAGCAAGGGTTTGAGCGGTTCAGGGTCTATCCGGGCGAGGGTTTCTGCGCCGAGCCAGGCAAATGGGATGCTTGCTAGCGCGATCGTCAAAGCCAGTTTCCAGTCTATTTCTTTTCTGTACAAAACCGCTTTGGTTAAAGTTGCGGCAGTAAAGAGCACAGTGGTCAGGGCGATACAGTCTTTCAGGGGAAGGAGAAGGGCGCCGAACGAGAGAACAAAAAAACCGCTTCCAAGCCCAAAAATAGCAGAAATCATGGAGCCGAAGAAGGCAATAGCAAGGAAGTAGACGTATTCCATGAGTTGATCCCTGATTGGCTTATACTAGCCTATTTACCGGGTTTATTTTACCGGGTTTTGTTGATGAAACCGGGAGTGTCAGCGTTCTTTGATCAGCGCCTGGCTAGGCAGTCTTAGGGTTTGAGCTACTTGGTAACACGGAAATAAAAAAATATGGAGGCCAGATTAAGTCACCTGCGAATCATGACTGTATTATTATAGGTTGTTGATAAATCTATTCTTCTGGAGATGGAGTTAAATTAGAGAAAATTTTACCTAATTTATTGTTGTTTTTTAAGGGGTTAAATTTAATTTTTTCTTAATTAATCAAGCGCATCCTGCAGATACCTCCAGGCAAGAAATGCCGGAAAAACCCCTATGGTTTTCCAGAGAGGGATAAAGGTGCGAGATGAGATGAGATGAGATCCGTTCCGGCAGCTGCCAGCAAAATTTTGGAGAACGTGGACAAGGCCCGAAGGCTTTTCCGGGCTTTTTGTGCCTGTGATCGCGGCGCCATTCTGGTTAATTTCGGTCTGATGGTTATTCCATTGGTTGGCATGGTCGGGCTTGGGGTTGATGCAGGTCGGGGATATGTTGTTAAAGCGCGCCTGAGCCAGGCTCTTGATGCAGCAGCTTTGGCATCAGCACCCTATGTGAATGACACAACCCGGCTCAAAGAAGAGTTTGAGAATTATTTTTACGCGAATTTCCCCAAAGATTTTATGGGTGCCGAAATTACACTCGGGACACCTGTAGTTGGCGCGCAGAAGACAAAGGTCAGTGTGACAGCCTCTGCGGTGGTCGGGACCACCTTGATGAATGTGCTGGGGATCGAAGACATGGAAGTTGCCGCCAGTGCCGAGGTAACCCGTCTGATTACGCCTCTGGATGTCGTGATTTCTATCGATACAACCGGGTCCATGGGATCTTCTGATGGTAGCGGAACCCGTCTGAGTTCGGCACGGGGCGCATCTCATCTGTTGATTGACAAGCTTTTTGGGGAAGAAACCGTCAGTGAAAATCTTCAAGTTGCACTGGTACCCTGGTCTGCTTCGGTCAATGTGGCCTATCGGGGGGTGTCCTATAATTCAGCTTTGAACCAGCAGATTGGCGGGCTTTGGTATACCAACAATTCACCAGTGCCCTTCAGGACAAGACCTGATAATGACTGGCAGGGGTGTTCCTATGCCCGCTATACGGATAATGGTGTGGCGGATGATGCTGATCATCTTCTTTATGATGCGTCCGTCGGCGGAGTGAACTGGAATTCCTGGGACCCTATGCCACGCAGAGTTGTCAATCCAGGCAATGGGTCTTTACAGACAGCAACCTGTCCTAGCTGGGGTATCTCGGCTTTGTCCGGAACAAAATCGACAACAACTTCGGCTGTTAATGCGCTGACATCACCAAATGGAACTACCAACATTGCTCAAGGGCTGGTTTGGAGTTGGCGTACTCTTATGCCAGGCAACCCCTTTAATGAAGCCAGCTCAAAAAGCAATCTGCGCCGAGCAATTGTCATTATGACGGATGGGATGAACACAACGTCTTACAGGGATGCCTACCGTGGACATCTCAATACTGGAGAAATGGATGATCGACTTGAGGCTGTCGCGGCGCAAGTCAAATCAAGCGGCGTTGATATCTACGTTGTGGAATATCATGTCGAAACCAATCTGATGAAAAGTGTTGCCAGCGCACCGACAGCTCCCTTTTATTTTCATGCAAGCAGTTCTGATGAGCTGGAAAAGGCATTTGACAAGATCGGGACGGAGCTCTCCGAGCTTCGGGTTTCGCGATGAAGAGGATGTGTCGAAACATGCTGATTGTCTGGAAGAACAGAGGCAAAAAATTATCTGGTTGTGACAGAGGAACAACCGCTTTGGAATTTGCTTTTGTCTTTCCGGTTTTCCTGACTTTCATTCTCGGGACGTTTGATCTCGCTGGAATAATGTTTGGGACGGCTTTGTTAGAGGGTGGGCTGCGCGAAGCGGCGCGCTACGGTATCACAGGCTATTCTTCGGGCGGAGGTGTCAGCCGGGAGCAGCAAATTCTGGACGTGCTCAATGCGCATGGGGCAGGATATGTCAAAATAACAGCAGATGAATTGAAAACGCTCGTTTATAAAAATTTCGACACGATCGGCGATCCTGAGCCTTTTGTCGATGCCAACGGCAACAGTAATTACGATGCCGGAGAGAGTTTTACTGATTTGAACTGCAACGGGAGCTGGGACGTCGATGCCGGCCTGAACGGTGCAGGGAGTGGCGGAGAAGTTGTGCTCTATACTGTTGAGCATGAAATGCAGCTGATTACAGGATATATGGCATCCCTGATTGGCGAAGATGGTAAATACACCCTTGCTGCCAGTGTTGCTGTCAGAAACGAGCCTTATGGCGGGGGGAGCTCGTGTTGATTCCTGCGCACAAACAGGAAAAGGGAAGGTTTACAACTCTTGTATCGCCTTTTCTCATGCGGTTTGGCCGTTGTGAGAGAGGTCTTGCTCTGGTCGAATTTGCCCTGATGCTGCCCATATTGCTGACCCTGCTGGCCGGTGTGATCGAGATGACTCGCTATATCTGGATCAACCACAAGATCCTGCGTCTGTCGGCTGAGGTGAACGATCTTGTCTCCCAGTCGCCGGGAATGTCGGCAAATGAGATGAATGTTATCTTTGAGGCTTCGGAGTTTGTTATGAGGCCTTTCGAGATGGGGAATGATTCTCTTATCATTGTTTCCTCTGTCAGTGGAACAGGAGCCAATCCTCCCCAGGTTAACTGGCGTCAGTGCGGCGCAGGTTCGCTCTCGGTTGCCGGCAGTGTCGGCTCGGCAGGAAGTGATGCAAATATACCTAATGGACTGGTGCTGGACCCTCTGGATAACATCATCATTACTGAAGTGTATTATGAATATAAACCCCTGATGTTTGACAGTGTGATCGAGCCGACCCGTTTGTCTCGTGTTGCTGTCCACAGCCCGAGAATACGTTCTCTGATCTCTATCCTGAGAGATGCCGGCCAATCTGATGGCTGTTGAAATAACTTTGTTAATCACCCCTCTGATTTTATCCCCGGGCAGCATGAAATTGGATCTCCTCATTTAAAGCGTGAAAAGAGCTTCCACACTTTTCCCGTGATGAAATTTGTTTTATAAATGAATTGCTCAGGAGAGCGGGGGAATTCTGTTGTCGGTCAAGTTGGTTTGCACTAGCCTTCGGGGATGAGGAACGGTACTTAAATGGCGAAGGCGTCAGGAACAGAGAGCAAAAAGGGGCAGATCTCGCTCCTGGATAGGCTGAAGGCCTGGTGGTACGGGTATGAGCTGCGGGTTGTTCCCAAAGCCCCTGTTATGCCCGCGATTAAGCAGCATGATGTTCGCGCAGATACACACCAGTGGGAAAATCTCAGAATTCAGCTTTTGCAGGATGTCTGGGGGGCAGGAAATTCTTCTCCAGGAGACGAAGAGTACATCCAGGAACTGATTAAACCTTTCGGCCTGGATCCCTCCAAAAATATTCTTGATATCGGGGCCGGGCTTGGTGGTGTCGGGCGGATCATGTCCAATACCTTTGGTGTCTGGGTTACAGCCATGGAACGTGGCCACGAGTTGGTGGAAGCCGGCATGGAGATATCGACCATGGCAGGGATGGCCAAAAAAGCCCCGGTTATGGCCTTCGATCCTGAAAAATTCGAATTTCGCCCCAAGTCATTTGACTGCATTTTTTCCAAGGAATCGTTTTATACGATTCAGAACAAGGAACAGTTTTTCAAGGATACCTGTCGTGCGCTAAAGGATGGGGGACAATTTTTGTTCACGGACTTTATCGCTTCTGATGATGCCGATCCGAAGGCTCTGGAAGCCTGGAAAAATGCAGAGGGTGTTCCGGTGCAAGTCTGGAGTTCGCTGGATTACGAAAAAGGGTTCACTGCGGGCAATGTGCAAAAGCGTGTTGCAGAAGATATTACCGACCGTTATCTGGAAATGGTCAAGCGCGGCTGGACGGAGTATCTCGGGCGCTTGAAGGCTGGTGGTACGGATAAAAAAATGGAAGAGGTTCTTGTCAGTGAGATGGAGCTCTGGGCGGAACGAACCGTTGCGCTGGAGTCCGGTGTGATTCGGCTCTACAGATTCCTTGCTATTCGCCAGTCCCAGACCCAGATGATGTCTGACTGGTAAGAAAAACAGCGAGAAAGACTCTTTTTGCTTTTTTTCCTCAGAAAAGTTGCGTATAGAAACGCTCAGTTTTCACACCGCTCGATCAGGCGGTTGACATCAATGAGGCCCTTGCATATTGTCCGGGCTTCTCGACGGCCCGGTCAGCGGGCACCATTTTGCCAAAGGTAGGACCATGAAAGTTGTAAACTCTCTGAAGACTGCCAAGCTGCGCGATAAGAACTGCCGTGTTGTTCGTCGTCGCGGCCGGGTTTATGTCATCAACAAGAAGAACCCTCGCTTCAAAGCACGCCAGGGCTAATCTTGTCGGCTCCGGCTTTGGTCGGGTCTGAAAAGAAAAAAACCGCCTCTCGAAAGAGAGAGCGGTTTTTTCTTTTTTGTCGCAATATATAAAGCTGATGCCCTTGTCTCGGGAAGGATTTTGGTTCAAACTGGTATACCAGTTTTTTGAGCTTCCGGAGAGTCCACATGCAGATGCCCGATCCAGACCAGAGTATTCTGGCCCGGCAAGAAGAGATTGCCCTGCATCTCGGAACAATTGTTGCGGGGGAGGGTGTTGTCACCAGTTCCCGGGAGCTGCGGGTTTACGAATCTGATGGTCTGACGGCCTATCGCCAACCTCCCCTGCTTGCGGTTCTCCCTGAAACCACGCAACAGGTAAGTGAAATCCTGGCTTATTGTCAGACAGAAGGCATCAAGGTTGTCCCGAGAGGATCAGGAACCTCTCTTTCAGGTGGGGCCTTGCCTCTGGCAGATGGTATCCTGCTTTGTATGGGCAAGTTCAACCGTGTGCTTGAGGTCGATTACGACAACCGTTGTGCGGTGGTCCAACCGGGGGTGACCAATCTGGGGATAACCAAAGCGGTTGAACAAGATGGCTTTTACTATGCGCCGGATCCCTCCAGCCAGATCGCCTGCTCTATTGGCGGGAATGTGGCTGAAAATGCTGGCGGTGTGCACTGCCTTAAATACGGATTGACGACAAACAATCTGCTGGGGATCGAGATGGTCTTGATCGACGGAACGATTTTACGGTTTGGCGGAAAGCATCTTGATAGCCCGGGGTATGATCTTCTGGGGCTTATGACCGGTTCAGAGGGGTTGCTTGGGGTTGTGACCGAAGTAACCGTCCGTATCTTGCCAAAGCCGGAAACAGCGCGCGCGCTTCTGTTGGGCTTCCCTTCTTCGGAACAGGCAGGTGATTGTGTTGCCGCGATTATTTCCGAAGGCATCATTCCTGGCGGTATGGAGATGATGGACAAGCCAGCAATTGAGGCGGCAGAGGCCTTTGTCCAGGCAGGATATCCGCTTGATGTTGAGGCCTTGCTGATTGTCGAGCTGGATGGCCCTCAAGCCGAGGTGGATTACCTTATTGAACGTGTGTCCGTTATTTCCGGAAACTGTGGTGCACAGACCAGCCGCACCAGCCAGAACGAAGAAGAGCGTCAGCTTTTCTGGGCTGGGCGCAAGGCCGCTTTTCCGGCGATCGGTCGTCTGTCGCCTGATTATTACTGTATGGATGGAACAATCCCGCGTAACAAGTTGCCCTATGTCCTTAAACGCATGCGGGAGATGAGCACAGATTACGGTTTGCGAGTTGCCAATGTTTTCCATGCAGGGGACGGTAATCTCCATCCTCTGATTATGTATGATGCGAATAATCCGGGTGAGTTGGAAAAAGCGGAAGACTTCGGGTCGGATATTCTCAGGCTCTGTGTCGAGGTTGGCGGGGTTCTGACAGGGGAACATGGTGTCGGTGTCGAAAAACGTGATCTGATGTCTGAGATGTTTACCGAGATCGACCTGAAGCAGCAGTTGAGGGTGAAGTGTGCTTTCGACAGCAAAGCGCTGCTCAACCCTGGGAAAGTTTTCCCGGAACTGCATCGCTGCGCAGAACTGGGGCGCATGCATATCCACAAGGGCAAGGTGCCATTTCCGGACATCCCGCGCTTCTGACCGCATCTGCGTAGCATCTGTTTTAACCCACGCCTTTTACAAGAGTACCTTATGAACAGCCTCAAACCCGAAAATGCTCAACAGCTTGAAGATGCCGTTAAGTGGGCACTCTCTTCCGGCACGACGCTGGAGGTTCTCGGTAGTGGAAGTAAGAGGGCTTTGGGGAGATCGATCGATTGCGCTTGTCAGCTTGATCTGTCGGGTTTGCAGGGTATCACCCTTTATGAACCGGCAGAGCTGGTGCTTTCTGCCCGGGCAGGAACACCTCTGCAGGAGATCCAGGAAACTCTGCAGGCGGAAAATCAATACCTCGCTTTTGAACCGCTGGATTATGGCCCCTTGCTGAGAGGGCAAAGTGATACCGGGACGCTTGGCGGAATGGTTGCGAGCAATCTTTCTGGCCCACGTCGTTTGAAAGCCGGGGCTGCTCGGGATCATTTCCTTGGTTTTTCTGCCGTTTCGGGTCGTGGGGAAACTTTCAAGTCCGGCGGGCGGGTCGTCAAAAATGTCACAGGTTATGACTTGATGAAGCTGTTGGCCGGATCTTTCGGGACACTTGCTGTCATGAGTGATGTTACCTTCAAGGTGTTGCCTGCGCCGCCGGAAGAGAAGAGTTATCTGCTTTACGGTTTGTCTGATGCAGAAGCATCTCGGGCTATGATCCTTGCCCTCAACAGTGCTTGTGAAGTCTCTTCGGTTGCCCATATACCTTCACCAACAGCTCGAACTCTGCAAGGCTGTGTCGGGGATAAATCAGTCACGGTTTTCCGGATGGAGGGGCATGCGCCTTCTGTACAGTACCGTCTGGAAAGACTGGAGCATTTGCTTGAGGCTTATGGCAAAGGCAGCATAACCGCTCCTGCAGAGAGCAAGGCACTCTGGGGCTGCTTAAGGGACGCTACACCTTTCCAGGGTGATGAAGGTAACTCAGGCTCTGTCTGGCGGGTATCAGTCTCCCCTGCTCAGGGGGGGCGTTATGTTGAAGCTTTAAAACTCGATCCGGAAGAATATTATTTTTATGACTGGGGTGGGGGCCTGATCTGGTTGTCTCTCAAGGGCGGTGACAATGCTGTCAGAGTCCGAGCCCCACTTGAGAAAATCTCCGGACATGCATCATTGGTTCGCGCTCCTGTGGATGCTCCAGACAGGGAAATTGCTACCCAACCCCTGGGCGTGGGAGAACATCTTTTGTTCCAACGGATAAAACAGAACTTTGACCCGGATGGTATTCTTAATCCCGGCCGGCTTTATGGCGATCTATAGGAGTTCCTGAATGCAAACAAACTTCTCGCTCGCCCAGCTTGCTGACCCCGCCATTGCCGAAGCCGAAGATATCTTGCGCAAATGTGTGCATTGCGGTTTCTGCACGGCAACCTGTCCTACTTACGTTCTGCTCGGCGATGAACTCGACAGCCCGAGGGGAAGAATCTATCTGATCAAGGGAATGCTGGAAGAAGACAAGCCAGCCACAGCTGATGTGGCAAAGCACCTTGACCGCTGTCTCTCCTGTCTTTCCTGCATGACGACCTGCCCTTCGGGGGTGAATTACATGCATCTGGTTGATCATGCCCGTACTCATGTCGAGGCAACTTTCCGTCGCCCTTGGCATGAACGGTTGCTACGCACTCTACTCGCTGGATTGATCCCGAGGCCTTTCTGGTTCCGGGGCGTCTTGAATATTGCTTCGATATTTGCGCCGTTTGTTCGTAATTTTTGCAAAGGTCGGCTTCGGGCCCTGCTTGACCTTGCTCCGAAGCACCTGCCCGCTGCCAGCGTGGTAGATCGACCGCAAACCTTTACCGCCAAGGGGGAGAGACGGGGAAGGGTTGCCCTGTTATCAGGCTGTGCACAAACTGTTCTGGCCCCTTCGATCAATGAAGCCACAGTGCGTTTGCTGACGCGCCTGGGGATCGAGGTGGTCATTGCCAAGGGGGTGAGCTGCTGTGGCTCTCTGGTCCATCATATGGGCAAGGAAGAGGCCGCAGAGCATCAGATCAAGCAGGCAATCACCGGGTGGATGGCCGAAGTAGATGGCCCTGGGCTGGATGCGATTATCACGAATGCTTCGGGTTGCGGGACAACGGTGAAAGACTACGGGTTTATGCTGCGCAACGAGCCTGACTGGTCCGTAAAGGCGGCTCGGGTCTCTGAACTGGCCTGTGATATTACGGAGTATCTTGAAACACTCGAGGGCTTTGAGCCTGCGGCAGATATTAAAACCCCGGCCCGGATTGTCGCCTATCATGCCCCCTGCTCGATCCAGCATGGTCAGAAAATCATCAAGCAACCCAAATCGTTGTTGAGTAAAGTCGGATTTGTGGTTCGCGATGTTCCAGAAGGGCATCTTTGCTGTGGCTCGGCAGGGACTTATAACATCATGCAGCCTGAACTTGCGAACAAGTTGCGGGATCGCAAGGTACGAAATATTGAGAGCCTGCAGCCAGATATCATTGCGACAGGGAATATCGGGTGTCAGTGCCAGATTTCCGGGGGAACCGATCTTCCTGTGGTTCATACTGTTGAACTGCTTGACTGGGCCACGGGCGGGCCGAAGCCTTCTGGCCTGAACTAGGGACGAAATTTTTTATGCTCTTAAGCAGGCACAAAAAAAAGCAGGGGAGGTGGGTGGTTTAATTCATTTGTCACTTAGGCTGACCTGATTTTTACTGCTCGCAAGATTACCAGCAACAGTACCTTGGTTTATACCTGATATGGATCAGTTTGATTTTATCGTTGTCGGCGCAGGTTCTGCCGGTTGTGTTTTGGCGGACCGTCTCAGCGAAAATGGCCGCTACAATGTCCTTGTGCTTGAGGCCGGGGGATCTGATCGCAGGTTCTGGGTCAAGGTACCAATCGGTTATGGGCGAACCTTTTTTGATCCTTCTGTGAACTGGCAATACGAAACTGAAGTAGACACCGGCTTGAATGGCCGAACCAGTTATTGGCCCCGGGGCAAGGTTCTTGGCGGCTCCAGTTCGATCAACGCCATGGTTTATGTTCGGGGCCTGCCGGAAGATTACCAGGACTGGCGGGATCTGGGGAATATCGGATGGGGATGGGATGATGTCCTGCCTGCGTTTAAGCGGTCGGAACGCTTTATCGGGCGTGACGGACAGCAACGGGGCGACGGTAAGCTCCATGTTACTGACCCCTACAATGAAATGCACCCGCTGAAACATTTTTACATGAGGGCGGCAAAAGAGATGTCGCTTCCGATCTGTGACGATATGAACGGAGATGATCCTGAAGGGGCTGGGTTTTTCCAGATTACCACGCGAAACGGCTTTCGTTGTTCTTCTGCAGATGCGTTTTTGCGCCCGGCTTTGAAGCGGAAAAATGTTCAGCTGATCACTGGTGCGACTGTGTCTCGTGTCCTCTTTGAAGGAAAGCGGGCTGTGGGGGTTACTTACCGGAAAGATGGCAGACTGTGCCGCGTACTGGCCCAAAGAGAAGTCATCCTCAGCGGAGGCGCGATCAATACACCCAAAATCCTGCAGCTCTCGGGGATTGGTCCCGGGGCTCTTCTGCAGCGGCATGGTATCGATGTCTTGCATGATAAATCAGCCGTTGGTCAAAACCTTCAGGATCACCTCGGGATCAATTATTATTACAAGTCTCGGGTCCCGACTTTGAACGATGAACTTTATCCCTGGTGGGGAAAGCTCTGGGCCGGGATGAAGTATGTTCTGTTGCGTAAGGGGCCTTTGAGTCTCAGCGTAAATCAGGGCGGCGGTTTTGTTAAAACCCGGCCGGATTTGGCCCGCGCCAATGTGCAGCTCTATTTTAACCCGGTAACCTATACGACAGCACCAGCTGGAACCCGCCCCTTGATGAACCCGGATCCCTATTCCGGCTTTATTATCGCGCATCAACCGTGTCGTCCAACCAGCAGAGGTCACCTGGAAATACGGTCGCGTGATCCAGAGGACGCGCCGCTTATTCATCCGAATTATCTCTCGACCAATGAAGATATTGAGAATGTGATTGAAGGCGGGCATCTGATACGGGAATTGATGAACACGCCAAGCATCCGGGATCTCGTCACCGAGGTGATTGAACCCGATTTGCGCAAGATGTCCGATACGGAAATTGTTGATGATTTTCGGGAAAGAGGGGGGTCGAATTTCCATCCCGTTAGTACCTGTATGATGGGTCCGGACGAAACCACTGCTGTGGTTGATAACCGCCTCAAGATATATGGGGTCGAGGGACTGAGAGTCGTCGATGCCTCTGTCTTCCCGACAGTGACTTCCGGCAATACCAACGCGCCTTCGATTATGGTCGGGCAACGCGGAGCGGATTTTATTTTGTCTGACGCACTGGCGTAATGAGGATTTTTCAACCTCCGCATATTTTATAAAATAATTGTATCCACATGCTTTCAGACTGTCCAAAGCGGAGGAGGGCGCGTAGTCTGCCTGCTTGTTCTGCTTGAGGAATAGGCAATGACGCGCGACCAACTTCACGGGTTTTATCTGGCTTTGACGGCCTATCTCTGGTGGGGTTTATCCCCGCTCTATTTCAGGATGGTCAGTGCGGCAGACCCACAGGAGGTTCTGAGCCACCGGGTGATTTGGTCTGTTGTCTTGTTGGCTGTGATATTGAGTTTGCGAGGGAAGTGGCCCCAGGTTCGGGAAACTTTCAGCTCCCCCAAAATCTGGGGGTGGCTCCTGCTGAGTGCATTGTTGGTGTCCACCAACTGGCTGATTTTTATCTGGTCGATTTCAGTGGACCGTCTGGTTGAGTCCAGCCTTGGGTATTACATCAACCCCTTGGTGAATGTGTTGTTGGGGGTACTGGTTTTAAAAGAAAAGCTCAGGCTGTTGCAAGGAGCTGCGGTGGTCCTCGCCGCGGTTGCTGTAGCGTTTCTTGCTTTTCAGGGCGGACAGTTCCCCTGGATCGCCCTGACGCTTGCTTTTACTTTCGGAATCTATGGTCTCATCCGTAAACGCCTGCCCGTTGGTGCGCAAGACGGCCTTTTTGTCGAGACGGTGATGCTGGCCCCCGTGGCGATCGGCTTCCTGGTCTGGAGTTCGGTCAAGGGAGAAGCAGCTTTTCTGTCGGTCAGTTGGGATCTGGATTTATTACTCGTCCTTGCCGGAGCGGTCACAACCCTTCCTCTGGTCTGCTTTGCCGCTGCGGCTAGACGTCTGAATTATTCGACGATTGGCATGATCCAGTATGTATCACCAACTGTGAATCTTCTGATCGCGGTTTTCCTCTTTGGTGAAGTTTTTACCTGGGTCCACGCGGTTACCTTCGGCTTGATCTGGCTGGCTGTTCTGCTCTTTAGCTGCCAGTCTTTGATGGAAATGAAGCGGGTAAAAAAACAGGTCGCTCTCTAGAGCACTTTCGAAAAAATTTGAATCACTTAACGCTGTCTGAAATCAGGAATTTCAACGCGTTAAGTGATAAAGTATGGTGTAGGTATTTCGAGAAGTGCTGTAGGCGACCTGTTCGGGGTGTTTTTGTGATATCAGGTCAGGCTTGCTTCGGCAGGATCAGGATTGCTCTGAAATCGTTGACGTTGGTCAGGGTCGGGCCAGTCATAACCAGGTCCCCGATGCTTTCAAAGAAGCCGTAGCCGTCATTGTTTGCCAGTCGGGCCTTGGCATCGGTCCCGACTTTGGTCGCACGCTCGAGTGTGTCCGGTGTCATGATGGCTCCGGCGTTATCTTCGCTGCCATCAATCCCGTCGGTATCGCAGGCGATGGCATAGATATCTGCTGTGCCATCCAGTTCGACGGCCAAGGCCAGAAGGAATTCGGCGTTGCGTCCTCCACGCCCGTTGCCGCGAACTGTAACCGTGGTCTCGCCGCCGGATAGCAGAACGCAAGGTGCTTGGGCGGGCTGTCCATGATTGGCAACCTGACNGGCAATCCCTGCCATGACCTTGGCGACTTCGCGGGATTCCCCTTCAAGGGAATCCCCAAGAATGACCGGAGTGATACCATGGGAGCGGGCGACTTCTGCTGCAGCTTCCAGCGAGGCCTGGGGGCGGGAGATCATATGCATGGAGCAGTTGTTGAAACAGGGATCTCCGGGTTTCGGGGTTTCCCCCTCTCCGCGGTTGATATGGGCCTGAATAGCGGGTGGCGGAGTGATGCTGTATTTTTCCAGAATCGCCCGGGTGTCGGCAAAAGTCGTTGGGTCGGGGACGGTCGGGCCAGAGGCGATAACATCCGGGTCATCGCCGGGAACATCGGAAATCAACAGGCTGACTACCCGCGCTGGTGCGGCGGCTGCGGCCAACTGCCCTCCTTTTACCGCCGAGAGATGTTTGCGGACGGTATTCATTTCAGAAATGTTGGCCCCTGATTTGAGCAGAGCTTTGTTCAGGGCCTGTTTGTCTTCAAGCGAGACGCCCTCAACAGGTAAGGCGAGAAGGGCGGAACCGCCGCCGGAGATTAAACAGAGAACCAGATCATCATTGTTTAGCCCTTGAACCTTTTCGAAGATGCGCTGGGCAGCCTGTCTTCCTGCGGCATCTGGTACTGGGTGTGCTGCTTCGACGACTTCAATGCGGCTGCATTTTTCGCCCTCGGGAAGGTCGTGATCGTAACGCGTGACAACCAGACCATCAATCGGACCTTCCCAGTTTTCCTCAACTGCTTTGGCCATTGCGGCTGCGGCTTTTCCTGCGCCAATAACAATGGTGCGACCTTTGGGAGGAGAAGGAAGAAAACCGGGAACAGCCAGTCGGGGATTGGCGGCATCAAGGCCAGCCTGAAACAGGTCACGAAGAAGCTGTCTGGGATTGGTGTCACGCATCAATAAGGCCCTCGTATGGGATGATCTGCTTATTTGGTGACCTTTTATGAAAAGATTGTAAAGCCTTCGTCAAGCCAACCGACTGAAAATTTCTAGGGTCTGGCGCTGAAACGAAAGATCTGGTCGGTCTTTGCCTTACCTGCTAGAAAGTCCGGCACAGGTTCTTTGCCATTTACGCACCACTTTGTGTGAGCATCTTGGTATCTTGCCTGAATACGATTATATGTTATTGGCCACTCTAGCGATGAGTGCGTGCCTAAAGATCCGAAGATGAAAGTACCTGTAGAAAAGATGAGTATCCAGCTTCTGGCTCCGGACGAGCCGGCCCCGGTTGAAATAATCAATCCGGATTCAGAAAATCCGTTTTTGTTCCTCTGTGATCATGCAACGGCTTTCATTCCGAGATCTCTGGAAGGTCTGGGGGTGGAAGAGCACCACATGAAACGTCACGTTGCTTATGATATCGGCATCAAAGGGGTGACAGAAGGCCTGGCGGCCCATTTTGGATCTAGGGCAATCCTTAGCAATTTTTCCCGTTTGATTGTTGATCCCAATCGCAAGCTTGAGAGTGAAGCCCTGATACCCGTGGTCAGTGATGGCTGTGTCGTTCCATGGAACAAGGATCTCTCTCCGGCAGATCGTCAGGCGCGGCTGGATACATTTTACTGGCCTTACCAGAACATGATCACCAAAACCATTGAGGGCATGCTCGAAAAGGGGCAAGTCCCGGTCATTCTTTCCATGCACAGTATGACCCATGAAATGGCCGGTGTGCCACGTCCCTGGCCAATAGCAGTTCTGTGGAATCAGGACCCGCGCCTGGCGCAGCCTTTTATGACAAAGGTCAGAGACATGGGAATTCTCTGTGGGGATAATGAACCCTATTCAGGACGCGATGGTCATGGTTATACTATGGCAGCCCATGCTGATTTACGTGGGTTGCCCAATATCCTGATTGAGGTACGCCAGGATTTGATCGCAGATCAAAGCGGTATCGCAAAGTGGACAGATGTTTTGGTCAATGCCTTTGAGGGCGTTCTGCAGTACCCGGCACTGAAAGAGGTCAGACGCTACGCATGATCAAAAACGATCCGAGCTTTTCCATTGGTATCGAAGAAGAATACTGGCTGGTTGACAAGTCATCACGCGATCTGGTCAGAGAGCCGCCCAAAGGGTTAATGGAAAAATGCAAGGATCGGCTGGGCTCACGGGTGTCGCCCGAGTTCATGCAGTGCCAGATCGAAATAGGTACCTCCAAGTGTGACACGATATCTACAGCAGGGAAGGAACTGGCAGAGCTGCGCTCAACCCTGGCAGAGATTTGTGCGGGATATGGTCTGGCTATTATCTCTGCCTCGACCCATCCTTTCGCGACCTGGTCAACGCAGAAACATACGCCCAGACAGCGTTATGACGCCTTTGCCGAGAAAATGCAGGGTGTTGTACGTCGTTTGCTGATTTGTGGCATGCATGTACACGTTGGGCTGGATGATGACGAATTACGCAATGATCTGATGGGGCAGGTCAGTTATTTCCTGCCGCATATGCTGGCCCTGACGACTTCGTCACCCTTTTGGCACGGTAAGAATACGGGACTTAAATCCTATCGTCTGTCCGTGTTCAAAGAATTGCCAAGATCAGGGTTGCCGGAACGTTTTGACAGCTATGGCGAATATCAACGCAACCTTGATATTATGGTCAATGCCGGAATAATCCAGGACGCCAGTATGGTCTGGTGGGACGTCCGGCCGTCGGTGCGGTTTCCGACGCTTGAAATGCGGATTGCTGACAGCTGCACAAATCTTAAGGACACGCTTTGTGTCGCAGCCTTTTATGCAAGCCTTTTGCGCCTGCTTTATAGCCTCAAGCGCAAGAATCAACGCTGGAGAATCTATAGTAATCTGCTTATCGAGGAAAATCGTTGGCGTGCCCAACGTTATGGCACGGATGAAGGGCTGATTGATCTGGGGCGTGGCGAGGTCGTGCCCTATGGCGAATTACTGGAAGAGCTTCTTGGCATGCTGGAAGAACACGCTGTGGCGCTGGGCTGCCGGGATGAACTGTTCCACGCCCGGACAATCCTGTCGCGGGGCTCCAGTGCGCACCAGCAGGTTGCAGTCTATGATAAGGCTCTTGCTGCTGGTGATGCTAACGAAGAGGCTTTGTGCAGGGTCGTGGACTTCCTGATTGAAGAAACCCTCGCTGGGCTATAAGACAGAGGTAAATGATACAGACTTGGTGATTTTCCTGTGGGGGAAGCGCCGATTTGGTTTTCTGTGCTGGGAATGGGAATGAAGACTATGGATAAACAAACCGAGCTTGAACTGGAGGCAGCGGCCTTCCGTCGTCTGGTCGCACATCTGCAAGAACGTAGCGATGTACAGAATATAGACATGATGAATCTCGCCGGATTTTGCCGGAACTGTTTATCCAAGTGGTTTATGGCGGCTGCAGAAGAAAAGGGTGAAGCTGTCAATTACGACCAGGCCAGAGAACGGGTTTATGGTATGCCTTATGAAGACTGGAAAAAGCTGCATCAGCAGGAAGCCTCAAAAGAGCAGATAGCGGCTTTTGAAAAAAATAAACCGTCCCACTGATCTCTTCTTGCTATCAGGGACTTGGTCACCGCTTCTTGTGTCTTATCGGTGAAATAGAGGCCGGGGGATCTTCTCAGGCATTGCCAAGTCCGGACCAGACAGGTAATTTCCGCCTCAACTTATATCTCCAGAATGTATGACAAGGGATCTTGTGCATGAGCGACTTTGAATCCGATTTTGATGAAAACGTTTCTGACAACAGCTTTGATAGCGATGTCAGCAGTTCAGACGCTGCACCGGTTCCAGGAGAGATTGCTGGCGTAACCGCAGATCGCCTGCGCGGATTTATCGAACGCATCGAGCGTCTGGAAGAAGAGAAAAAAGGTCTTTCCGACGACATCAAGGAAATCTATGCCGAATCCAAATCACTGGGATTCGATACCAAGATCATGCGCAAGATTGTTTCCCTGCGGAAACTGGAAACCCAGGAACGTATGGAGCAGGAAGAGCTGATCGAGGTTTACAAACATGCGCTCGGTATGGGCTGATCAAGAGATCCCAACTGCCAAAAAGCCAAACAAGAAACGGGCCGTCGTTTGCGACGGCCCGTTTCTTGTTTTATGGGAAGCTCAGCCCGCTGTGTCTGGAGTCAGCTGTTGTTGCAGGCTCTGATAGTCGGTCTTGCCAGTACCGAGAACAGGGAGTTTATCGAGAACTTCCACTTCGCGGGGGATCATCAGTTCGCTGATGCCCTGTTCCTGGGCCATGGCGAGCAGGATGGATCGGGTTGCCTTCGGGCAATCGGTGGCGAGGATCAACTGTTCGCCCTTACGCGCATCCGGTCGGGTGATAACGGCGTGCTGAAAGCCCGGCCAGATTTTGCTGGCAAGATCTTCGGCAGCGGTGAGCGAGACCATTTCCCCTGCGATTTTGGCAAAGCGTTTGGCCCGGCCTTTGATCGAGATGAAGTCGTCCTCGTCCAGTGCAACGATGTCGCCTGTATCGTACCAGCCATCTTCAGGGGGCTGGAGTTCGCCGGGCGCGTCAGAGCGCAGATAACCCTTCATGATGTTTGGCCCTTTTACAAAAAGCCGTCCACCGTCCGTAATGCCGGGCACCTCTTCAAGACGAATTTCCAGTCCAGGAAGGAAACGCCCGACTGTTCCGGCTTTGAACTGGAGCGGGGTATTGGTCGAAAGCACAGGCGAGGTTTCTGTCGCGCCATAGCCTTCGAGAATGCGCAATCCGAATTTGTCCGCCCAGGTTTTGCGGGTGCTTTCCTTGACCTTCTCTGCCCCGGCGAAGATATAGCGGATTGAGTAAAAGTCATAGGGGTGGGCGACGCGGGCGTAACCGGACAGGAAGGTATCCGTGCCAAAAATAATGGTGGCGTTACAGTCGTAAACCAGGGCGGGGACAATCCGGTAATGCAGGGGGGAGGGGTAGAGAAAGCTCTTGATCCCGGAAAGAACCGGCAGGATCAGCCCACCAGTCAGGCCAAAGGAATGAAAGACCGGAAGGGCGTTGAAAACCGTATCGGTGGAGTTGAAATCGATTACCGAGGCAAGCTGATGACGGTTGGACAGGAGGTTGCCATGGCTGAGCATAACACCCTTGGGCACACCTTCTGAACCGGAGGTGAAGAGGACGACAGCTGCATCGTCAAAAGAAGGGGCGAGCTTGCGGTGTACCAGGCGGGCGAAGGTGCCTTTTATTGCGCCTGCCAGCTTGTCGAGAAGGGTTACCTCCTGTTTGATGTCTTCGAGGTAGATCAGCTTACACTGGGTTCCCAGCGCCTCTGCCAATTGGTCGAGGCGTCCCAGTTCGATGAAACGGCGCGAGGTAATAATTGTTTTGATCTTACCCGTGCTACAGCAGGACAGCAGGTTTTTCTCGCCCATGGTGAAGTTGAGCATGGCTGCAATCCGACCCTGGGATTGTAGAGCAAAAAAGGCCGCAGTAGTTGCGCAGGAATTGGGCAGGAGCAGACCAACAATTTCCTGGTGATTGGTGAAGGCGGTAAATTTCTTGCCCAGGACAAAGCTGGCAGTGATCAATTTGTCATAGCTGAGCGGGCTGCGTTCGACGTCTTCCACGACCTTGCAGTCGCCGCCGTGAATGTCGCGGGCATCAAGCAGGGCATTGAACAGTCCGCCGCTTAGATGGCTCGATACAAACGCGGTTTCGCTCATGACATCATGCAGTTCCCGGCCAATGGCAGCCCGGCGGTCTCGGCCTTTGATTTCCTCATCCAAGTTGATGCGGCGGGGTGGGNGGATAGTGATTGTGATTTTTGGAAACCAGCGGCGGCGAACTTTCCCTTTCAGGCGGGAGAAGGTGCTGTACTGGGCGCCTTCGATATGGACGGGCAGCAAAGGTGCATCGGCGTGATCCGCGATCATCCCCGGGCCTTCATAGATTTTCATCATCCCGCCAGTGACCGTAATCCTGCCTTCGGGAAAAATCACGCAGCGTTTGCCATCTTTCACGACCCGGATCATGGTCTTTGTTGCCATGGGATTGGTCGGATCAATCGGGTAGGCATCTACCACAGCCAGGAAGGGCTTGACCCACCAGCGCTGGGCAATGTGGGTGTCGACGGCAAAAGTCGAGCGACCAGGAAGGAAAGAGGCGAGCAGAATCCCATCAAGAAAGGAGACATGATTGACCACGATGACGGCTTTGGGACCAAGGTCATCCATGTTCTCAGCGCCCTTGACCTCAACACGGAAGCAGAGCTTGAGCAAAATACGGAACAACAGCTTCATCGGCGCTTCGGGCAAAAGTGTGCAGATATAGAAAACGATTGGCAGGTTGAGCAGGCCGATAATCAGAAAGACCTGGGGAATGTTTACTCCCATGCTGAAGAGGCCGAGTGTGACGATTGCTGAGGCAACCATAAAGAGCGAGTTGAGGATGTTGTTGCTGGCAACGTTCCTGGCGCGGTGACTTTCCTGGCTCTCGCTCTGGAGGATGGCATAGAGGGGGACAATATAGATACCGCCGCTGATGGAAATCAGCAGAAGGTCAACCAAGACCCGCAATCGGGTGGGGCTGGTAAAAAATTCTTCCAGACCGATCAGTGTGGATTGAGCGGGAGCAATACCTGAACTGGCGGCAAAAAGATCAAAGGTAAAAAGCGAGAGTCCAATGGCACCGAAGGGAACATAGCGCGCGGAAAGCTCGCCTTTTAAAAGTTTGTTACACAGCAAAGAGCCAATGGCGATGCCAACAGAAAAGACAGTCAGAAACAGGGTGACAATATATTCGTCCCCGCCAATGACGACCTTGGCAAAATTGGGGAACTGGGTGAGGAAGGTGGCCCCGATCAGCCAGAACCAGGAAATGCCCAGAATCGAAAGGAACACCGGGCGATTGCCTGCACTGTGTTTGATCAGGTTCCAGGTTTCCCCGACAAAATTAGGATTGATCTTAAGATCGGGAACGCCTGCTTCGGCTCTGGGGATGCCATAGGAAGTAATGGCGCCGATGACGGCCAGAGAAATGATCAGCACAGAGATCATGACGCTGCCATTGTCGGTCAAGATGATGATGCCACCGATAATCGTCCCGATGAGGATGGAGAGAAAGGTGCCTGCTTCAATCAGGCCGTTGGCGCCGATCAGTTCTTCTTCTTTCATGTGGTCCGGAAGGATGCCGTATTTAAGGGGGCCGAAGAAAGTGGACTGGCTGCCCATCAGAAAGAGAACCAGCATCAGATAGTTTGGTGCTTCGGTGATAAAACCAATGGCTGCAAGCCCCATGATCGGGATTTCACAAATCTTGATAATGCGGATCAGGCGGGATTTTTCATACTTGTCGGCCAGCTGCCCTGCGAAAGCTGAGAAAAGAAAGAAGGGCAGAATAAAAAGGCCAGCAGCAAGGGTGACCATAACCTGGGCATTGGTATTGGTATTTGCTGCAACCTGATAGGTGATCAGAATAACCAGAGCGTTTTTGAAGACGTTGTCATTCAGTGCGCCCAAGGCCTGGGTCAGGAAAAGCGGCAGGAAGCGCCTGCTCTTCAAGAGATGTAAAAGATTGTTATTTTCCTGCGACATGGCTTTCTTCCCCCGGTGTATCCTGTGTCGGCATCATGCCTCAAAGACAGGATGAGTGGAACAGCTTGATTGTGTTTCTTAATTTAATAAGTGAGTAATCACTCATATAAGATTTTTGTTCTTTCTGTCAAGTCATCCCTTCCGGAGCGTGGTCTTTGCCAAATTTGTTCATATGCGACCAGAAAACGATAAAAGTGACATTCTGGTCGGGAATGACAGCTAGGGCGTCGTAAATCATCATAAGAAATCTGCCTGCATCGCCATTATACCCTTGGCCCAATCCGGGCCCTTTGAGGGAGGGTATAAAAATGAGAGCCAAGTCAGGCTTCCTGAAAGGCCTGAACCCGACCATGGCAATCTGGTCGAAGTTCCTGGTCTTCGCTTTGGTGATTTTGGCGTTTGTCGCGACCAAAGACGTGGGAGATTTTTTTACGGGGATCAATGGTTTCCTCGTCGGTACCATGAAATGGTATTATCTGGGCATTGTTGCCTGTTTTCTGTTCTTTGTTGTATGGCTGCTGTTCAGTCGTTACGGGAACCTGCGTTTGGGCAAGGATAGTGACCGTCCTGAATTCAGCTATTTTTCCTGGTTTGCCATGCTGTTTGGTGCCGGTATGGGAATTGGCCTGGTTTTCTGGTCTATTGCCGAGCCGATCTATCACTTTCAGTCCAATCCCTTTATTACAGCGGAAATGTCGCAATCACCAGAAGCGGCTCAAGTCGCCATGCGCATTACCCTGTTTCACTGGGGACTGCACCCCTGGGCGATCTATGTTATCGTTGGTTTGACACTGGCTTATTTTGCCTATCGAAAAGATCTGCCTCTGACGATCCGTTCATCGCTTTATCCCCTGATCGGGGAGCGGATCTATGGTCCTCTGGGACATATCGCTGACTTGCTGGCGGTCTACGGCACGGTGTTTGGTGTTGCAACGTCCCTGGGGCTTGGTGTGCAGCAGATGGCCACTGGCCTTTACGAGATCACAGGCTGGTCTTTCTGGGTTACCGAAACGGTTGTGGATGGCGTTACCAAAGTTGAGCCAGCCCTTACTGCAATGATGCTGCTGATTGCTGTGGTCTCAACATTGGCAACTGTATCTGTTGTTTCCGGTGTCGGGCGGGGGGTCAAAATCCTGTCTGAAGTCAATCTCTGGCTTTCCATCGCTATTCTGGCCTTTTTCTTTGCCTTTGGTCCCACACGTTATCTGCTTGGTGCCTTCTTGCAGAACATCGGCGATTATCTGGGGCAGGTGGTGCCGCTTAGTCTCTGGACCAACGCCAATGATGAAACCAGTAAATGGCAGGGTGGCTGGACCGCTTTCTACTGGGGCTGGTGGATTTCCTGGGCGCCTTTTGTCGGTATGTTTATCGCGCGGATTTCCCGTGGACGAACCATTCGGGAATTTATCCTCGGGGTTCTGCTGGTGCCGACATTGCTGGGGGCAGTCTGGTTGACGGCCTTTGGTGGTACAGCCTTGCATATCGAATTGTTCGGGGATGGCGGGATCGTCGAAGCCGTCAGTGCTGATCTGACATCGGCACTTTATGTGACCATAGACAAGATGAATGCAGGCTTTATCGGAACCCTTGCCTCCATCGTTGCGACACTTTTGATCGCGACTTACTTCATAACCTCTTCGGACTCGGGGACACTGGTGGTGAATACCCTTCTGTCGATGGGGGATGAAGAGCCACCCACAGTTCACCGTGTGATCTGGGGACTCGGCGAAGGTTTTGTCGCGGCGGCTTTGTTGTATGTCGGCGGGCTCGAGGCCTTGCAGGCTGCGGCAATTGCAGCGGCGCTTCCTTTCTCGATCATCATGATTTTTATGATGATCGGTCTGGTCAAGGCACTTCGACAAGAGGACCTGGGGCAGGCTTATGCCCTGAGTGGCGAAAAAGTCCGGGGCAGCCTGGACGGCCGTTAAAAATGAAAACGGCTCCGAAAAATCGGAGCCGTTTTTTTATCAAGTGCTTTTTCTCACAAGGCTGGTTTTATAGAGATTTGCGATAGAGACCCTCTATTTCCTCGGCATAGCTTTCAATTATTTTATGCCGGCGAATTTTTAAAGTCGGCGTCATCATGGTGTTGTCGATGGTGAAGGCTTCCCGGGCGATGATAAATTTTCTGATTTTTTCCAACGGCGAAAGCTGTCGGTTGATCTGGTCAATAGCTTTGGCGATGGAGATCTTCAAAGAGGCGTTGTCATAGACCGATGCCAGAACGCCGGGGATCTTGTTGGCTTCACCCCAGCGGTCAAGAAACTCTTCATCAGGTACAATGATGGCAACAAGATGGGCCCGTTTGTTACCGTAAACCATTGCCTGATTGATTGCGGAATGGAGGGTCAGCAGACTCTCAATTCTGGCCGGAGAAATGTTGTCACCGCCGGAAAGAACGATGATGTCTTTTTTCCGATCAGTAATCTTGAGGCGGCCCTCTGAATCAAACTCGCCGATATCACCGGTATGCAACCAACCTTCTTTGATTGTTGCGGCCGTGTTGCGGGGATCTTTCCAGTAACCGGACATCAGCAACTCGCCCGAGACCAGAATTTCATTTTCTTCGCCCAGCTTGACCTCCACACCCTTGAGGGGAGAACCAACGGTTGCCATGTCAATTTTTCCCGGACGGTTCACGGCAATAACCGGGGCGGCTTCGGTCTGTCCATAGCCTTGCAGGACCGGAAGACCAAGAGCATGGAAAAACAGGCCGATATCCTCGTTCAAGGCCGCGCCGCCGGAGACCATGGCTTTGAGACGTCCGCCAAAGCGTTGACGAAGTTTGTTCCTGACCAGCTTTTCGAGAAGGGAGTCCAGTATCCGCTCAAGCGGGGAAAGGCTGCCACCAGAGTGGTATTTTTTCCGACCCAGCGCCTCGGCCTTGTAGAAAAGCTTCTGTTTGAGAGGTTTTTCTTTTTCCAGACCGCGCGTGATCCGGATATGCATGGTTTCATACAGGCGCGGAACAGCTGTCATGATGGTCGGTTTAACTTCAGCAAGATTGCGCAACAGGTGCTCTGCACCTTCGCCGTAATAGATCTGTGCCCCCAGTAGCAACGGGAAAAACTGCCCGGCACTGTGTTCATAGGCATGAGACAGGGGAAGAAACGACAGGAAGGTTTCCTCACCCAGTCCAAGGTCTTCGAGAACATCCCAAGCCCCTTCACAATTGCAAAGGATCGCACCATGGCTCAGCATGACGCCCTTTGGTGCCCCGCCAGTGCCGGATGTGTAGATGATGCAGGCCAGATCTGTTCTGCTCAGCTCATCTGCTATATCGGGAGTGGTGCCTTTTTCTTGCTCTCCCTCAGAAATCAGCTTGTCCCAGCTGTGAATTGGCAAGGCACTTTCCTGCCCCTGACCAAAACGTTCCATACCAATAGCCCAACGACATTCGGACGCATCGATGGCCGCGGGAATGGCCTTCTGAGCCAAAGAAGAAGTGGAAACGATAATCCCTGTGGCCCCGGAGTGGCCGAGGACGTATTGATGATCAAGCGTATTATTGGTGGTATAAGCAGGCACGGTGATGCCACCTGCAGCCATAATCGCCAAATCAGCTATAAACCACTCGGGTCTGTTTTCCGAAACGAGAACAACACGTTCTCCCTTTTCCAGCCCCAGCGTTTTCAGGCTATGAGCCAGAGCGGATACACGCCGGGCGGTTTCTGACCAGCTGACCGAGGTATAAACTTTGTTTTCCTTGAACCAGAGAAAGGGTAACTCACCACGTTCTTTTGCCTGTTCATAGAAAAGACTGACGAGATTTTTTGCCTTAGGCATTGTTTTTTGTTGCTGCATTGTCCCCGATGGCCTTTTGCCTGTATCTTAGCCTTAGTAGCATTATTTTCCCTCTGGTTTGAACTTTTTTATCTTGTTTTTGCCAAAGGGCTCATACGTTTATAGGGCAACCAATTTTATTATTGCTGACCGTCTCTGACGGAACGAGAGGACTTTTATGACTGAAGCTGCCCACCCGAAAGATGTCGTTGATGAAAAGCTGGGCACCCTCCCGGCCTGGAATCTGGCTGACCTCTATCCCGGTCCCGATTCTGCCGAGCTGGAAAATGACTTGTCCGCTCTGGAAGCAAAGGCGGTTTCTTATAAAAAGACTTACGCCGGGACGCTCCCAAAGTTGGCGGGCGACAAGTTTTGTCGCGCAATTGAAGAATACGAGCAGCTTCAGGAGATCATGGGCAAGGTTATGAGTTATGCCTATCTGGTTTATGCTGGCGACATGAGCGATCCCGGGATTGGAAAGTTCTTTCAGTCCATGCAAGAACGCATTACGGCAATCTCTACCCATACCCTGTTTTTTTCACTCGAGCTGAACAAGCTTGATGATGCTGTTCTGCAGGAGAAAATCGAAAGCGGGTGTCTGAGGGAATACGAACCCTGGATCCGGGATCTTCGTGCCCAAAAAGATTATCAGCTTTCAGATGATCTCGAAGAACTCTTGCTCGAAAAACGCGTTTCCGGCAGATCTGCCTGGGTGCGCCTGTTCGATGAAACAATGGCAGCCCTTCGTTTCCCCTTTGGTAGTGGTGATTTGGGGTCAGCAGAAATTCTCAACAAACTCAGTCATCGCGATCCGGCGGTTCGGCAAGAGGCAGCCCAGTCACTGGGCAAGGTTCTTGGGCAAAACAAACGGCTTTTTGCGCATATCACCAATACGCTGGCCAAGGACAAGGAAACTGAAGACCTGTGGCGCGGCTTTGCCCGCCCCGTTTCTTCGCGGAATCTGGCGAACGTCGTTGAAGATGACGTGGTTGAGGCATTGGTGAGTTCCGTAACCAGCTCTTATGGTAACCTTTCCCACCGTTATTACAAACTCAAGGCCAAGTGGTTCGGGGTGGAGCAACTGCCTTACTGGGATCGTAATGCACCCCTGCCGGATGACGATGACACGGTCATCCCCTGGGAACAGGCGCGCGATACCGTCCTGACGGCCTATGCCGGGTTTTCTCCCGAACTTGCAGCCGTCGGGAAACAGTTTTTTGACAATCCCTGGATTGATGCTCCAGTCAGACCCGGAAAAGCACCAGGAGCTTTTGC
This sequence comes from Kiloniella laminariae DSM 19542, assembly GCF_000374005.1. GTDB lineage: Bacteria > Pseudomonadota > Alphaproteobacteria > Kiloniellales > Kiloniellaceae > Kiloniella > Kiloniella laminariae. The sequence continues at coordinate 926,274 of NZ_KB893134.1, forward strand.
GCATCCAGTCGTCCCCTCAGCCCATCCTTATCTTCTGGTGAACTATCAGGGACGGACCCGGGATGTTATGACACTGGCCCACGAACTGGGGCATGGAGTCCATCAGGTGCTGGCCGGATCCCAGGGACTTCTGAAAGCTGATACCCCGTTGACCCTGGCGGAAACAGCTTCGGTTTTTGGCGAAATGCTGACATTCCAGTCTTTGTTGAAACAGCAGGATGATCCCAACAAACGCCGGATCATGCTGGCCTCAAAGGTCGAGGACATGCTCAACACTGTCGTTCGACAGATCTCCATGCATCAGTTTGAGACACGGGTTCACGATGAGCGCCGCAAGGGGGAGTTGCTGCCAGAGCAGCTGGGTGAAATCTGGATGGACTGTCAAAAAGAAGGTTTGGGATCAGCCATTCGGTTTGAAGAGGAATACGCAAATTACTGGTCTTACATTCCGCACTTCGTTCACTCACCCTTTTATGTCTATGCCTATGCCTTCGGAGATTGTCTGGTGAACTCGCTTTATGCGGTTTACCAGCAGAGTGAAGCAGGCTTTGCCGAAAAGTATCTTGAAATGCTCTCCGCCGGGGGCAGCAAGCGCCATCAGGAACTGTTAGCCCCCTTTGGTCTGGATGCCAGCGATCCGAATTTCTGGAAACAGGGGCTGAAAGTGGTGTCCGGGTTTATCGACCAGCTTGAAGCCATGGAAAGCTAAGTCGTTCTTGCAATATATGCTGCCTAAACAAACAGCCCGGAATGAATGGTCATTCCGGGCTGTTTGTTTAGGGGGCGGATCACTCCGCGAGAGAATAGCTTCCGCAATCAAGGAACTGGCGTAGGCGTTTCAGCTCTGGTTCAATCAGCAGGTTTTGTTCCTGCCGCCAGCTCTCGCTGTAATAGGTATCCAGATAACGATCCCCTGAATCACAGATCAGGGTGACAATGCTGCCCTGTTCGTTGCGACTTTTCATTTCGGACATCAGATGAAAGGCACCGCAGAGGTTGGTCCCGGTTGAGGCGCCGCATTTGCGCCCCAGCAACTCTTCCAGCAGATGAATGGCCGCAATCGAGGCGGCATCCGGTACCCGGATCATCCGATCTATTACAGAAGGAACAAATGAAGGTTCAACCCGGGGGCGGCCAATTCCTTCGATCCGGGAGCCACGGGGACCTGTCAGACTTGCATCGCCCGACTTGAAGTAGTCGAGAAACACCGAGTGCTCAGGGTCAACAATGCAGAGCTTGGTATTGGTGGTGCAGTTGCTTTCATAACGGATGTAACGTCCGATGGTGGCCGAGGTGCCCCCGGTACCCGCACTGGCGACAACCCATTGCGGATCGGGATAGTCTTCCAGGGCCATCTGGGAAAAAATCGACTGGGCGATATTGTTGTTGCCCCGCCAGTCCGTGGCCCGTTCGGCATAGGTGAACTGGTCCATGTAATGGCCGCCCAGTTCATCTGCCAGTCGCTGGGATTCCCCATAGATATCTTTGGGTTCAACCAGATGGCATTCGCCACCATAAAATTCAATCAGGGCAATTTTGCCCTTGGCGGTGGTTTTGGGGACCACAGCAATAAACCGTAACCCCAGAAGCCGGGCAAAGTAGGCTTCTGATATCGCAGTGCTGCCGGAAGAAGCTTCGACGATCGGTGTGTCCTTGCAGATCCAGCCATTACAGAGGGCATAGAGAAACAGCGACCTTGCCAGACGGTGTTTTAAACTGCCTGTGGGGTGGGTTGACTCATCTTTGAAATAGAGTTCGACACCGTGGCAGCTGTCGAGGTTCAGTTTGATCAGATGGGTGTCTGAAGAACGGTTGTAATCGGCTTCAATTTTTCTGACAGCCTCTCGAACCCATTGTCTTTTTTCTGCATCGCGCATTTTTGTCCATCCGGTCTGGCTCAGGGTATGTATCATCCAGCTATCCTATCATGAGTGAACAGCTGTCTGTTTTGATTGTGGTTTCGAGTTTATAAAGTCTGTCCCGGGCTATTTTATCTCAAAAATATGCCTAGAATGAAATTGATTTGGGAAAATATCCCAAAAAGGGTCATGGAGACATAATTCAGGAATCACAACCGGGTACATGGGCTGGAACTGGGAGGAGCGATACACCATATAGTTATAATCGAAAGTTGAGATCGACAGATAAGATCGATCGCGCTGTCTGCATTTCCATTCCTATCCCAAACTGGAAAGGGACTTTTGTGTCTGATGATGACGATCCACTGGATTTCAGTGATGACAATTCTCGCTTTTCAGGGAGAATGAAGCGCTATGCCAAGGTGGGAACATCAGTTGGAGGTTTGGCGGCTCAGGTGGTTGGTAATCGGGTGTTTGGTCTTGGACTTGATCGGGGGCGACATTCGTCAGAATTGAAAAAAGCGCTTGGAGGTCTGAAGGGACCTTTGATGAAAGCTGCACAGATCCTTGCAACCATACCGGATGCTTTGCCCAAAGAATACGCTGAAGAGCTCCGGCAGCTTCAGTCAAATGCGCCAGAAATGGGCTGGCTTTTTGTCAAACGCCGGATGCAGAGCGAACTTGGCGCCGGCTGGCAAAAGAAATTCGCCCGTTTTGATCAGAAAGCCTCTGCCGCTGCATCGTTGGGACAGGTTCATGAAGCGGAAAGCCATGACGGTGTCAGGCTTGCCTGCAAGTTGCAGTATCCAGACATGATTTCTGCCGTCGAGGCTGATCTAAAGCAGTTGGGACTGCTCTTTGGCATCTACCGCCGGTATGACAAGGCGATTGATCCCTCAAATGTGCATAAGGAATTGTCCGAACGGCTGCGGGAGGAGCTGGATTATCTGCGTGAAGCCCAGAACATGAAGCTTTACAGGCATATGCTACGCGATGAAGAAAGAGTATTTGTGCCTGAAGATATGCCTGAATTGAGTTCCCGGCGACTTTTGACGATGAACTGGCTCGAAGGGGAGCCATTGCTTGATTTTATTCAAGACCATGAGGGGGATCAGGGGGCCAGAAACCAGGTGGCGATGAATATGTTTCGGGCCTGGTATGTTCCCTTCTATGAATACGGGGTGATTCATGGAGATCCGCATCTGGGGAACTATTCAATCCGGCCCAATGGAGATGTAAACCTGCTGGATTTTGGTTGTATCCGCATTTTTGATCCTTCTTTCGTCAAGGGCGTGATCGACCTTTACTACGCGCTGGAGCGGAACGATGAAGCGTTGGCCGTAGAGGCCTATGAAAGCTGGGGGTTCGATCTGTCAAATAAAGAGATGCTCGATATTCTCAATATCTGGGCCCAGTTTCTCTATGGCCCCCTGCTGCAGGATCGCAAGCGCTCCATTGTTGATGATCACAAGGGAGGCGCTTATGGCGCGGAAATTGCCAACAAGGTACATCGTGAGTTGCGGCGGATCGGAGGCGTTAAGCCGCCGCGCGAATTTGTGTTGATGGACCGGGCTGCCGTCGGTCTTGGCTCGGTGTTTATGCATCTCAAGGCCGAGGTGAACTGGCACCAACTGTTTCATGACTTGATCGGCGATTTCGACTATGCTGCTTTAAAGGCACGTCAGTCTGTTGCTCTGCAGCAGTGTGATCTGTCCCCACCCTCTTTGACCGAGTAGAGCCTGATTTTTCAGGCGAATCGGTATCATTCGGTATTCTTAGTTTAGGTATCAAGATTTCTGATGATGGATTTTTTCCTTATCAGAAAATATCTTACTCCGTAAAGTATGACTGTTTTAGTGTGTTTTTGTGCGCTGCACACTTGCGCAGTAACCAATAAAACCGTTTAAATAAAAGAAAAACGTCAAAAACTCAGGGTACAGTCGGTCTGCAAGAGCCGATCGGGAAACACAACCGGGAGACAAAATGAGAATAGCAATTCCCAAGGAGCGCCGCCCCCATGAAACACGGGTGGCTGCTTCACCAGAAACAGTCAAGAAACTGGTTGATCTGGGATGTGAAGTGGTGATCGAGAAGGGCGCAGGTGCTGCGGCCAGCTTTACCGATATGGCTTTCAAGGATGCTGGTGCGATTATCGCCAAGGATGCCGAGACGGCCTGTAAAGACGCTGCAGTTATCTTTAAGGTCCAGAAGCCGATTGCTGGTGGCAAGGATGATGAGATTGGAAAGCTGGCTAAAGGTACAGTGGTGATTGCCATTACTGATCCCTATCGTTCAACCAAAGAAATCGAGGCCTACGCCAAGGCTGATTTGACAATCTTCGCCATGGATTTTGTTCCCCGGATCACCCGGGCGCAGTCAATGGATGTCCTGTCCAGTCAGTCCAACCTGGCTGGCTATAAGGCGGTTCTTGATGGCGCGGCTGTTTTTAACCGGGCTTTTCCGATGATGATGACTGCAGCAGGGAAAATTTCCCCGGCCAAGGTCTTTGTTATGGGAGCTGGTGTTGCGGGTCTTCAGGCTATTGCCACGGCAAGACGACTGGGCGCAGTTGTTTCGGCAACGGATGTTCGTCCAGCTTCGAAAGAACAGGTGGAAAGTCTGGGCGCGAGCTTTGTCGCTGTCGAGGATGACGAGTTCAAACAAGCGGAAACAGCGGGCGGTTATGCCAAGGAAATGTCCGATGGCTACAAGAAGAAACAGGCCGCGTTGATTGCCGAAACCATTTCAAAAGTGGATATGGTAATTACGACAGCGCTTATTCCCGGTCGACCAGCACCGGTTCTGGTTACTGCAGATATGGTCAAATCCATGAAGCCGGGCTCTGTGGTTGTCGATCTGGCAGTGGAGACAGGCGGGAACTGTGCCTTGTCCCAGGCAGGCAAGGTTGTGGTGAAAAATGGCGTCAGTATCGTGGGGTATATGAACGTGCCGGGACGTCTCGCCACGGATGCTTCCGACCTGTACGCACGGAATATTTTCAATTTCTTTGGCCTGATCTATGACAAGGAAACCAGCGGGCTTTCCATCGACTGGGACGATGAAATCGTCAAGGGGACCTGTGTGACCCATGAATGTAATGTTGTCCATCCGGCTTTGGCGCATGCAAAGGAAGAAAAGGCCCCTGCGCCTAAAAAAGCACCTGTAGACGAGGCAGCAGAAAAAGTTGCTGTAGAGAAAGACGGGGAGAAAGCCTGATGTCGAGCGATCAGTTTATCAACAAGGCAACAGAGGCGGCGAATGCTGCCCGTGCGTTGTCAGACGAGGTGGCATCGCTTGCTTCAGAAGCAAGCCGACTGGTTGTCGATGCTTCCGGTCACACGGGGGGGCATTCGCCCCTGATCATGGGGCTGACAGTTTTGGTTTTGGCCGTTTTTGTCGGATATTACGTTGTCTGGAATGTCACGCCTGCTTTGCACTCGCCCCTCATGGCGGTAACCAACGCGATCTCTTCGGTCATTATCGTTGGCGCACTGGTGGCGGCGGGACCTGCAGAGATGGGGTTCAGTGAGATCATGGGCTTTATTGCAGTCGTTCTGGCAGCCGTGAATATCTTCGGTGGCTTTATCGTCACGCAGCGCATGCTGCAGATGTTCAAGAAAAAGAAATAGGGGGACTGATAATGTCAACGGATCTATCCGCACTGTTATATCTCGTCGCCTCTGTTTGTTTTATCATGGCATTGCGCGGCCTTTCGCATCCGACCACCAGCCGACAAGGGAATGCTTTCGGTGTGATCGGTATGGTTCTGGCTATTGGAACAACCTTGGCAGCACCTGGTGTCGTTAGTTATGGTACAATCCTGCTTGGGCTTTTGATCGGTGGGGCGATCGGTACGGTGATTGCTCTGCGCATTCAGATGACGGCCTTGCCACAGCTGGTGGCCGCGTTTCATAGTCTGGTTGGCCTTGCCGCGGTTTTTGTTGCTCTCGCTGCTTTCCACAAGCCGGAAGCATATGGCATCGGATCAGTCGGAGATATCAATGTTTCCAGTCTGGTCGAAATGACGCTGGGAACAGCTGTTGGTGCCATCACCTTTACCGGATCTATTGTTGCTTTTGCCAAGTTGCAGGGGCTGGTCTCCGGCCGTCCACTGGTCTTCGCTCTACAGCATCCGCTTAATGCGTCGCTTGGGGCTTTATCAATTATCCTGCTGGTTCTGTTATGCACCACGCAGGATCCGATGTATCTCTGGGTGCTGGTGGCGGTGACACTGTTGCTCGGGTTCCTGTTGATCTTGCCGATTGGCGGGGCTGATATGCCGGTTGTGGTTTCCATGCTCAACTCCTATTCCGGCTGGGCAGCTTGCGGGATCGGCTTTACCTTACAGAACAACCTTCTGATTGTGACCGGGGCGCTGGTTGGCTCTTCCGGGGCGATCCTCAGCTATATTATGTGCAAGGCGATGAACCGCTCGTTTATCAGCGTAATCCTTGGTGGGTTTGGTGCGGAAAGCGATGCTGGTGGTGCCGGGCCTGAAGGTGAAGATGATCGCGTGGTCAAATCCGGTTCTGGTGATGATGCAGCCTTCCTGATGAAAAATGCTGACTCGGTTATCATTGTCCCCGGTTACGGGATGGCAGTCGCTCAGGCACAGCATACCCTGCGGGAAATGGTTGATCTGCTCAAGGCATCGGGTGTGAAGGTTCGTTATGCGATTCATCCGGTCGCAGGGCGTATGCCCGGGCATATGAACGTGCTGCTGGCAGAGGCATCTGTGCCTTATGACGAGGTGCTGGAGATGGACGAAATCAACCGTGATTTCCGTTCTACGGACGTGGTTTTTGTCATCGGGGCCAACGACATTACCAATCCGGCGGCGAAAACAGATCCCAAGTCTCCGATCTATGGTATGCCGATTCTCGAAGTGGACCAGGCCCATCAGGTTCTCTTCGTTAAACGTGGCATGGCTGCGGGATATGCCGGGGTTCAGAACGAGCTGTTCTTCCGCGATAATACCATGATGCTGTTCGGGGATGCCAAGACAATGTGCGAAAAGATCGTCAAGGCGCTGGAACACCTCTAGCAGAGTTTACGAAACGGGAAACCGTTGAGTTGAAAAAGGGTGCCTTCGGGTGCCCTTTTTTATGACCTGACGAGAGAGAATAACTGCAGTTGTTTCCCTGGAATCAGAAAAGCAAATTCAAAGGTTGATTAATCGGGCAAAACTGCCCATTTTTCGCGCCGCTGTTTTTTTGCTGATATCACCGGAGCCTGCCATGACGCATTTATCAAACACGAAAGATCTGTCGATTGGCATCGACTTCGGTACGACCAATACCGTCATTGCTCTTGCGGAACGCGGTGGTCCGGTGCGGTCTTTGCGCTTTAGTCACAACGACAGCCTGTTTGATGTCTATCGTACGCTGCTGTGTTATGAAATGACGATCCAGTCCGGGCGCAAGAATGTCGAGGTGACGGGCGGACCCTGGGCGCTGGAGCAGTATATCAACGCCAGGGGAGAAGTCCGTTTCCTGCAGTCTTTCAAAAGTCATGTTGCCAGCAAACTGTTTCAGGAAACCCGGATTTTTGACCGACGTTACACCTTGCAGGATATCATGTCGGATTTTTTCCGTCAGTTTATGGCCAATGCCCAGGATAACTCTGGGGAGCAGCTGGCCCTGAGTTCAGCGCAGGTGGTGGCCGGACGGCCGATTGTGTTTGCCGGTTATGCTCCGGACGAGGAACTGGCTACCAGTCGTTACGATGCAGCCTACGCCAGTATTGGTCTGGAAAAGGTCAATTATGTCTATGAACCAGTTGGCGCGGCCTATTATTATGCCCAGAGCATCGAAAAAGAAGCGACTATACTGGTTGCTGACTTTGGCGGGGGAACCAGTGACTTCTCTATTGTGCGGTTTGAGCGTGACGGAGACAATTTACGGTCTACACCGCTTGGCTATGCCGGGGTGGGAATTGCGGGCGATACCTTTGACAGCCGCCTGATCGACAATATTGTCTCCCCTCATCTTGGCAAGGGAAGCGGGTATTATTCGCTGGATAAAAAAGTTCACGAGATGCCGACCCACTATTACAACCGTTTTTGCAAATGGCATGAGCTTGGCATCCTCAAGAGCCCCACCACACTCCGGGAGTTGCGGGAACTGAGGTCCGTCGCGGTGGATCCGTCCTTGATTGATACCTTTATCGATGTTGTCGACAATGACTGGAGTATGGATATCTACAAGGCGATTTCCCGGGCCAAGATGGATCTGACAGCGCAGGAGGTCACGGACTTTTCAGTCCGCTTCAGCGACAGCAAGATCGAAAAGCAGGTCACCAGAGCTGAATTTGAGAGCTGGATCGCGAAAGACCTTGCCGTGCTTGAAGAAAAAGTAGAAGGCCTTCTTGCCAGCAGTGGCTTGTCGGTCTCGGCAATCGACAAGGTATTCCTGACAGGCGGGACATCCTATGTTCCGGCGGTGCAAAAGTTATTTGCGCGTCATTTTGGCCAGGAAAAACTGGCCAGCGGCAAGCAGCTGGAATCTGTGGCCTATGGTCTGGCTTTGGTCGGGCTGGATCAGAACCTCTCAAGCTGGACAGTCTAGGCAGGGAATCTGGTCCCGAATGCAAAACGGGCCACCTTCCGAGTTGGGAGGTAGCCCGTCTTTCTTCCGTGAGGAAGATATCTCGCCTTAAGCGACGTTCTGCGAACGCCGATCAGACTATTAGTAGCCTTCGCGTTCCATACGCTTACGCAGGAGTTTGCGATAGCGGCGAACCGCTTCCGCACGCTCACGCTTTTTGCGCTCACATGGTTTTTCGAAGTTGCGACGCAACTTCATTTCACGGAAGACACCTTCGCGCTGCAATTTTTTCTTGAGCGCGCGAAGAGCCTGATCAACATTGTTATCACGAACGTGTACTTGCACGGGCGATCAGCTCCTTTCTAGCGTCAGACCGAACATCGACCTGACTGAGTTTTCTCGGTTGCCCGAGTTGAACACAAAAAGACCTTCCGCTGCACAATAAGTACAGTAGGTCCGAGGCTGTGTTATCACAGGCAGTGGGTAATGTGAAGGTGGAATCTTGAAGGTTGTCGATTCGTTTCTGCAGTTTTCCGGGAGTTTTGGCGATTTTCGACAAGATGGAGCAGGAGCAGGGAATTTGTTTTGACCACATGATTCCTGAACGACATAGTAAGAAAACAGACACAAAAAGACAGTATTTGTATGACGTTACTGAAAATTTCCAAGATGGGGCACCCGGTTCTCTGGCAGAGGGCCCGGGTTGTTGAGGATCCTTCTTCTCCTGAGATCCGGCAACTCGCCAGCGATATGGTTGAGACAATGCAGGATGCGGGGGGAACCGGTATTGCGGCCCCGCAGGTTTATCATTCTAAAAGGATGTTTGTGTTTCAGGTTTCAGTTGCGCGCGCCCGGGCAGAGGCCGAACGTCTCGGCTTTGTTCTGGACGAAGAGCATGATGTCCCTTTGACTGTTCTGATTAATCCTGAAATCGAGATGCTGGGAGACCAAAGAGATGAAGCCTGGGAGGGCTGTCTTTCAATCCCGGGGTTGATGGGCAAGGTGTCACGATCACGTGTGATTCGCTATCGCGGGTTGGGGCTGGATGGTAAGATGATCGAAGCGGTGGCCACGGGTTTCCACGCCCGGGTCGTCCAGCATGAATATGATCATCTCGATGGTATCCTCTATACCGAGCGCCTCGAGACGCCACGAAAGATGATTTTTGCCTCTGAATTGGCGGAATATGATGAAAGCTGCTGAGCCAGAAACAGAGATTGAGACAATGAACGAAAAACAAAAAGACCAGCTACTGGCGCGCCTCTTGCTTTTGGTTCCGTTTGAAGGCTGGAGTGAAACGGCTCTGGCTGAAGCTGCACAGGATATCGGCTTGACGACAAACCAGACCGCCCTGTTTTTCCCGCGGGGGATAACAGATGTTTTGCGGTATTATAACCAGCAGCTGGATCAGCAGGTTATGGTCCGTCTGGAAGCGTCGGAAGACCTTAAAGTCCGGGAGAAAATTACACTGGCTGTTCGGTATCGGCTGGAATTGATGACCCCGAACCGGGAGGCCATCCGCAAGGGTATCAGCTTCTTTACCATGCCGCTGAAGGCATCAGAAGGATTGCATAATCTTTATGATACCGTAGATTCCATCTGGCTTGCGGCAGGGGATCGTTCAACAGATTACAATTTCTACAGCAAGCGCATGCTGTTGGCCGGAGTTTACAGCTCGACCTTGTTGTATTGGCTGGAAGATAGCTCTGACGAGTATGAAAAAACCTGGAGCTTCCTCGACCGTCGCATTGCCGAAGTTCTTAAAATTGGCGGAGCCTTGGGCAAGGGGATTGGCAGACTTTCCAAGGTCGCTGATGCGGTTCGGGGATTGGCCCCGAAATCTTTTACGCCTCGCTGTTAATCCCGCATAGCCATTTGTTTTAACGTAATATTGTGCGTTAACTTTTATCCGGGAACTCTCAAGGGCTGTCTTTCTGAAGGCTCCAGCTCAGCGGGAAGGTTATAGCTGGTCTGTAAACAGCTGCTCAAGCCACCGTTTTGCAGCGCTGTGGCGTCCTTGTGTGTTGATAACAAATTCCTGCCCTTTCGGGGCAGAAGTAAGGTGCCAGTTTTCACCGTTCGGCTGCCAATTCTCTGGTTTCATGTGATAGGAAAGTGCCGGTGTCGGATGGGCAAACCAGCGGGGGAGTTGCCAGCGGGATCGTGTACTGTCTGGCCGTGTCAAAATTCGTTGAGGTAGAATTTTGTTGAAAAGGCCTCCCCCGGGTAAGCCAGAGATGTTGGTACCTTTTTGTGGAAAGAGGTCCAGTGTTTCTCGGGCCAGGTAAAGCGTGTTGTTAAGGCCAAAGTCCGCCTGCAGGTGTGGATGGTCGCTGTAAGCAGGATCAGAGAATTTGGGGGAATCAATATTCCCAGCCAGGGTGTGGATCTGGTCAACCTGAAGCCAGCCAAAAATAACATGGAAATCAGGGCTGTTTGGGCGGGGGCGGAATTCCTCGTCGACAGATCTGAACCAGCCAAAAAAGAGGAAAAGATCACCTGCATGGATCCCTTGTCTGGCGAGGTGCTGCTGGGCAGCGCCATACTGGCCAAAACAGGGACGCCAGTTTTTTTGTCTTGGGAGGCTGCCTCGAAAAAGATCAGGATCAAGATGAACTCGATCATTAGGTTTTGCGGCCTTGGGCGACAGCTGTTTGATCAGGTGGCCGAAATTTCCAAGAGGAGACTCGAGATCACGATACCGGAAGGGGCCGTCTTGATGCGGAATGGGCAGAGAACAGATACGCCCATCTGGCAGGATGGGGCTTGGGCCACCACCATATTGTGAATCAAAGCCTTTTCTGCTGAGGATGATTCGCATGGTCCTGTCTATCCTCCGGTTTCCGTGGGCACCCTTATTCTTTGCTTCTGAAAACCGGAGATGTTTACAGATTTATTTACGGGGGATCACCCGGGTAACGTGGCCCATCTTGCGACCGGGTTTGGCTTCGGCCTTGCCATAGAGATGAAGTTTGGCTGAAGGGTCGGAAAGGATTTCCTCCCAACCGTTTACGTCGTCTCCCAACAGGTTGGTCATAACGGCATCGGAATGGCGATAAACTGATCCGAGAGAGAGGCCGGAAACAGCGCGAATAAACTGTTCAAACTGTGAGGTAACACAGGCATCCATAGACCAGTGCCCGGAGTTATGGGGACGGGGAGCCATTTCATTGACCAGAACCTCGTCTTCGGTTGTGACGAACATTTCGATCGCAAGCATGCCAACCAGCTGCATTTCCTCGGCCATATGACGGGCGATTACCTCTGCCCGATCACTGATTTTCTGGGAAATGCGGGCCGGTACGATGGTTTGATCCAGAATATGGTTCTTGTGCCGGTTTTCTACCGGGACATAGGTCTGGCAGGCACCCTGGATACTTCTGGCTACAATGACAGAGATTTCCATACGGAAATCAACGACGGCCTCGAGAATAGTCTCGGCCTTCTTCCGGTCACCGACAACCGCCTTCCAGGCTTCCTTAAGATCTGTATCAGGACCGATAAAGACCTGTCCCTTGCCGTCATACCCCATCTCGGTGGTCTTCAGGATGCAGGGGCGTCCCATGTCACGAACGACACGGTCAAGGTTTTCACGATTTGTGACTTCAGCGTATTTTGTTGTCGGCACCTTGATGGAATTGCAGAAATCCTTCTCCCTGAGGCGATTCTGGCATATGTGCAGAACTTTGGGACCCGGATTGACAGCGATCCTTTCGATCAGAAAGGCAGCCGTGCTGGCAGGAACGTTTTCAAATTCATAGGTGACAACATCGACCTGTTCTGCAAACTTCGCCAGTGCTACTTCGTCATCATAATTGGCGACGGTAAAGTACTTTGAGACCTCGCTGGCGGGGCTGTTTTCTTCTGGAGAGAAAATATGGCAGTGATATCCGAGTTCTGCCGCAGCTGAAGCCGCCATACGGCCGAGCTGTCCTCCACCAAGAATGCCAATCACGGAGCCGGGGGCCAAAGGGGCGGTGAGGGTCTTGCTCATGGGTGATATCTCCACTGAAGGCAGGGTGAAAGCAGGCTTAACTTAAATTTGGTCTGTTGGTTCAATCGCGACGGCTTCTGTCTGCCGCAGGCGCCAGGTATCAAGAGCATCGGCAATTTTCTGGTCATTCAGGGCAAGAACAGATCCGGAAAGCAGAGCTGCGTTGATCGCCCCGGCTTTTCCGATGGCGAGTGTCCCGACGGGGACGCCCCCGGGCATCTGAACGATCGAAAGCAGACTGTCCTGACCTTTCAGGCTTTTACTTTCGATTGGCACGCCAAATACAGGCAAGGGTGTCATCGAAGCAACCATCCCGGGAAGATGAGCTGCGCCACCAGCACCAGCGATGACAATCTTTAGTCCACGCGAACGAGCTGTCGTTGCATATTCGACAAGTCGCTGGGGAGTTCGGTGCGCCGAGACGATACGTTTTTCGTAGGCGACACCCAGAGCATCAAGAGTGTCTGCCGCATGTTTCATCGTTGGCCAGTCTGATTGGCTCCCCATGATAATTCCTACTTGCGGTGACTTCTCGGCCATGGGCTTGTCCTGTCTTTGTGTATCCTTGAGTGGATCGTTGGCGCATTATTAAGACCTGCTTTTCAATAAGGCAAGCAAAGAGAACCGCCACATTTTAGAACCAAAATAGCTTTTCTTGGTAACGGAATGTAAAAATATTTTGTATAAGGTGCTGGTAGCTTCGTTTGCCATGGCAGATGTAAGCTGTAAATGAGTCCGGCAGGATGCTGGACTAAATAAAAGCAAAGGGATTGCTTGTAATATGAAGGTCCAAAGACCCAGCGGTGGGGGAAGCCCTGTCAGCAGTGTTGGCCGGGTGTCGGCTGCACCAACGGTGAAACCGGCCCAGCCAGTTGATGCAGCAGGAGGAATCTCTGCTCCGAAGGATGTCACGACAGTAATAGGCATTCCCGAAGCCGAATTTACTCCCAAGGTAAGGGCAGCTATCGAACGTTTGATGGAAGAGGTTCAACTCGTTCGTCAGGAGCTGGATCAGGCCAAGAAACGTGTTGATTATCTGGAGAAGTTGGCTGACCAGGACGTGCTTACACCTGTTTTAAATCGCCGAGCCTTTGTACGGGAGCTGGGGCGCATGATGGCCTATAGCGAACGTTATGAAGTGCCGGGCAGTGTAATCTATGCCGACGTCAACGGTATGAAACAGATCAATGACAACCTTGGTCATCAGGCGGGTGACGAGGCAATCAAGCAGGTGGCCTCCATCCTTTTAAATAATGTCAGATCTTCGGATATTGTTGGTCGTCTTGGAGGGGATGAGTTCGGAATCATCCTTTTACAGGCATCTCCTGAGGTTGCGCTGGAAAAGGCACAGCTTCTGGCTCAAAAAGTGGCAAGTCAGCCGTTTGATTATGAAGGGCAAAGTGTAAGCGTAAGCATTTCCTATGGTGAACACAGTTTTCAAGGGGGCGATGCAGACGAAGCTCTCAAAGCTGCTGATCTGGCAATGTACGAGCAGAAGAAAGCTAAAAAATTACCAGAATAGATAACGGGTGGTCAGAGGGTTTTAGGGAGGGCTATTACAACGTCCAGCGAAGATCTTCTTGCTCCATCATCCGTTGAACGGCGGGGCGCTGCATAATCCTGAGCGCGTGTTGCTTGAGCAGGGGCCGATCTTCTGCCCGTTCGGGATAACGTCGGCTCCAGTAACTGATCATAAAAAGGTGCAGATCAGCCGCGGTAATCCTGTCGCCAGCCAGCCAGGCTGTTTGTGTCAGTTGATTTTCAATCAGGTCCCAGTGTTTGCCCAGGCGCCTTGTTGCACTGCTTTTTACATCCTGTTGAGCCGTCGTGGTGTCAGCCCAGAGTTCCGGGTGGGCCCAGGCACTTGCTGTTTCCTGCAGGGTGTTGGTCATCCAGACAATCCATTGGCAATAGACCCCGCGTTCAGGGGAATGGAGAGGCGGTGCAAAGGCTGCTTCAGGGTGCTTGTCTGCCAGATAGAGCAGGATGGCGGCAGATTCATAAATAGCCGTCTGGCCGTCAAGTAATGTTGGTACCCGTCCATTGGGATTGATCGCCAGATACTCCGGCTGCCGCTGCATTCCTTGGGAGAGGTCAACCTCAATTAAAGTGTAGCTACACTTTAATTCTTCAAGAAGAGCATGTATCGCCATATTGGCGCCACCACGATCCCAGTAAAGTTTATACATTTAAGAATACCAGAATTACCGAGTGGTCATGTTCGAAGGTGCTTTCCCTGTTGCTGGAAAGATCAGGCGATAATATCCGGCAGCAGCCTGCTTTCGAGTTTGTTCATATTGTCCTTGAGCATAAGCTTTTTCTTTTTCAGGCGGACAAGCTGCAGCTGATCAAAGGGGGCATGCTCTTGCAGGCGTGCGATAACGTCATCCATGTCGCGGTGTTCCTGTTTTAGTCGCTCAAGATCTTCGATGAGCTCTTTTCGGCTATTTCCGTTCATGTCTGACAATTGTAAACGTCTCGCAAACTCACTGTAGAAAGGGAGGATAGTTATACTCTCGAGACCTCAGCAAAACTCTGACCTTTCCCTAGACTGATTGATTAAGTATTTTTTGGCTATGAAACAAAGCTTCAAAACACAACCCGCCCTTTTCGCGACACATGAGCTTTTGGACCACCCAGCGCTGAACGCGCTTGAGGGTATAGAAGGTTTGATCAACTGGAACGCGCTGGAGCCGTTGTTACCGCAAGGCGAGGGTCGGACTGGTCGCCCGGGCTATGCGGCGATGACATTGTTTCGGGCTTTACTTCTGGGAATTTGGCACAATCTGTCTGA
>NZ_KB893135.1:0-461253 GCF_000374005.1 Kiloniella laminariae DSM 19542
TGTCCTGATTGGGGCCTTTGCAAAAGGGGCAAATGACCTCGAAGCTGCCATCCCTGTGCATGTCATCCAGCGCTGTTGCCAAAAGAGGGGCCAGAGCGCTGTGTTTTTTATGCAGATAGAGATAGGCATTCCGCTGTTCCAGCGGTGTCACTGTCAGGCCTGAATATCCGCTTTGTTCCTGTTCGGAAGATATGCGGAAAAGCTCTTTCCAAACCAGAGCTACCTGAAACCGCCCGGCCTTGAGCATTCTCAGGATATTGCTTTCCAACTCTACCGGCGCAGGGTGGCCATAGTCCCCGGTCCGGCTGGAAAAGATCATCCAGTCCGCCGGGTAACCGACCGAATAGTTGCGCAGAGAATTCCAGTCAGAAATACGGACCGCGGGATCAAAGCTCAGGGCAACCACCTCCCCCCAGATCAGCGGAGACTCAACCCGGACCAGGTTTTTAAACTCCTCCTCAATTCCTTCAATCCTCGGATAGTGACCATCTGCAACCCCGCTGTCTGCCGCACGCCCAGATCGGCGAAAAGCAATACAAGATCCGCCCTCTTCAATCATCATCCTCCCACGCCCCTCTCCCCCCGAACCGCACAGCCAGATAAGCCGCCCAGCGTTTGAGACAGGGCATGCGGTCCTGTTCTGCCACAGCCTTCAGGATCGCGTCCGCCACAGCGCGGGAGCCCTCCCTTGTGGCGTAGAGCAGATCATGCAGGGAAGCCGCACGAAAAAATCGGGCATCGGCACGGGGGATAAACCACCAGAGCGGACGCGGCACCGAAGCACCGTCATAGTTAAAGCCCGCCTGCATCACGATATCCATGCCCACAGGACCCGTGATCTTGTGATCACAGGCCGCGGTAAAGGGGTTATCCGGATCACCCGGCGCAATCCAGACCAACACGCCACCGGGCGGGCGGGATTGCCGGATCTTGACCGGGTTGATTACAGGATTGAAGGTGAAAACCTTGCTCACTTCTGTTCCCCTGCTTTATCCCCCGCCGCATCCCAAGCCGCCCAGGCATCGTCAAGCCGTGCCGAAATAACGGCCCATTCAGCGCGGATTTCCTCTGGCGTTTTATCACCGTTCTGCACGGCACGGATCGATTTGAACGCAAACAGGCCGATTTCCACCAGCGCGTTTACGGTTGCGATTGTTGCGGGGTTCATAGTGCGGCCTCCTTACGAATGGTCAGCAGGGTAAAAGCGGCATCGGACAGGGTAACCAGTGCAGCCGTGTAATCCGTGACCGAGCCGTCACAGAGCGCAACGGTAGAAGGCCGCAGCTCATCGACCAGCTTGATCGAGCTTTCGGACAGTTGCCCGGCGGCGCGATACCCGGCCAACACCTTGACTGTGGAGGAAATCCCGTCACAGGTCAGTTGTAGCTGCTGCTCTGGTGTGAGTTTGTTTCCGGCTGGCGTGGTGCAGCCGGCAGTGATCAGGGCCAGCCCGATCAGGAGAACTTTAAACTTCATTGTCGTGTTCCTTTTGTTGGGGGAGTTCGCGCCAGTTCTCACCGGCAAAGACAAGGCAGCTGACCCGGACACCATCGGGGTTCACCTTTGTAAAAATCACGCTGTAGGTTTCACCCCCGGGTGAGAGGAAAACCGACACCACATGCCCACGGGTCGAGATTGAGCTATAGGCAAGCTGCTCGTGATAATCGGCAGCAAGCCGGGCTGTCATGGCCTCTTGCGTCAGGCAGCGTCCAGCCGTCTGAGCCTGGGCAGGTCCCATAATCCCGGTGAGAAAACCGGGCACAAAAAAAGCCGCCAGAAAGGCGACTGTCAGCAGGATATGTTTCATGGGTTTAGTAACTCCATAAAGCCGGACGCCCCGCAGTGGGATGCCCCGTGTCCAGATGAATAAAAGACTTCGCCACACCAATACCGACAAAATCCAGGTCGAGCGCGGTTTTCAAAAACTCATATCTGCCGCAGGACAGCGGCACCACATCCGCCGCCAGCCCAGCAGAATGGGCGCCGGGAGCCTTTTTCTTGCGTTCTTCCGGATGACTGGCACAGCGAAAACCACTGGTGATTTTCAGCGGCCCGACCGCAAGACGCAGCTGTTGCAATTTATGCATGAACTCCGTGTCCATATCGGACCGGTTGCAGCCGCAGCGGCAGGTGAATTCTTTGACGGTGAAGTTTGGATATAGGGACCAGTCAGGTGCCACAATTTCCTTTACTGACGGGGAAGATATGCCATGCAATAGGGTAGCCATAAAACATTCCTCAACTTAACTCGGTTTGTTATAAAGGTTAAAATATCGCCTGACAGACAAATTGAGCCATTATTACTCGCCCTGTTGAGGGCCAGCTTTTTTGTTCACCCAATCCTGGTAGGCAGAAAGCACTCTGAAAACCACAATCAGAATAGTACCAAGGCCGACAGTTAGAGCCACAGCGCCGTTGAGATACTGCAACCAGATTGGAACCGTCAGCACGGGGAGCGCTGCAACCTTGTCCACCAGCGGGATCTGTTTAAAGACTTCATTGATCACCGGGTCAGTCCTCACCCGCTTCCGGCCAACCCGCGGCTAGATTAAGCACGGCAAGCTTGGCAAGACTGTCCGTCGTTTCGGCAACGATCCTTGCTTCCAGCTCCGCGAAGTGCTGCCAGGCTGCCAGGCTCTGCTGCCCCTTGGTAAAGGCCATATCGTTGATCTGATCCGGGGTCAGCGGCGCTGTCCAGCCGTTGTCCGCCGTACGCCACGGCTGTAATGCCTGTTCTGCGGGCGCACCACGGGCAATCATTTCCCGCAGCAGATCCCGCGACCGCTCCATCTGGGTAAGGGATGACGCTTTCCCCTGCAAACGGTAGGTCACATCGTCCAGGGGCCAGAGAAAGTTCCCGTCATCAGCAATGGCATCGCGTTTCTGCTTGATCTCAGCCAGCGCCAGCTGCTTTGCCTGCTCCAGCGGAATATCCATCGCCGAACGGGTGATCACCCATTCCCCATCTACAAGCGCCCCGGCATCCTCAACCAGCATCTGGTACTTGCCCACCGTTGTGGCGGTAAAGCGCACTGAACGCAGGGTTTTACCTCCGCCCAGATCCAACGGAATTGTTTTGGGAGCCGAGAGGTTTCCCGCCAGCCCACAAGCCACCGCCAAACGCGGCACCCATGCTGAAGGTCCCATTACAGCCGCACCGTCTTTTTCAATGATATACATGTTTGAAATTCCTTTTATCGCGCCAGAGGCCACGGCAGATCCCCGCCGCCTGCTTCTTCAGCTAGTGCGAGGTAGATGTACTTTTGACCAGAGGCATTAATGCCAACATGTGTTGCCCGTGGCTTGAAGCCGTTTGAAAGTAGATCAACCGCGTTCGTATTTGCGGTTTCGGCATTTGACAAATCCGCAAACAATGCCTGTACCGTACTGCCGTTATTAATTGGCTGGCGGGCAGTATCAATCAGCGCCCATGAGGCTGTAGACGTGGCTACTTTATACAAGATCCACCTTGGCTTAAATCCGCAGTGAACAAATGGACCATCAACAGAGCCGTTCCCGGTGTAGCCCCCGACTTTGCACAGGCCCGGAACTGAGCGGAAAAGATAGTGTATATAGTTGTCATTTAGTCGGTTCACCTGAAGTTGATTAGCTAACCCTACCGTATCCACCGAGAAACCCCCGAAGCGCTCGGTTGTCCCTTCACCCATCGTCAAATTTAAGTACAACGGGTCATATTTGACACCATCGACATCAAAGGCACTTCCCCAATCGTACCCACCGTCCCGATTTTTCGAGATAATACACTCGGCTTTTCCGGGCAATCCATGTCCAATTGTACCAGCAGAACCAGTTCCAACATGCGACACAATCGAGAAATGCCCGGCCTCAGCGACCGAAACCATACACGGGATTGTACCGTCGTTGTTGGCAACAGGAGCCCCACCAGCCCGGAACAGCCAATTAACGTAAGATACGCCGTTTTGATTGACCCCAGAGTTTGGATCAGCGCCAAGCGTCACACCATCCGCATCAAAAGAGATAAGACTGTCTGTTTGGTTACTCTCCGCCGCTGTTGCCGAGGAGGAAAGGACGAGACTAGCCCCTCTTACGCGATCGAGTAGCCTGTGATTAAAGGCCGACGAACGGGCCTTACCCCAGTACAAATCAGGCGTAAAACCTGCCCCAGACAACCCTTTAACGGCACTTGTCCCCACATGCAGAAGGACATTAAACCAGTCCCGCCCATGATATTTAGGTGTCGGTAGGGTGGATGCTCGGAGCGCTTTAAAGCCGGTCGGAGGCGTGTAAGTAAAGGGTTTCTGTCCGAAGTTGACAATCTGGCTAAGCGAAGTAGCAGACGTGCTGTTTTTGTGCAGCGGATACCACGTTTGACCAGCCTCAATAGACCGCGTCCCGATAAGAACATTATCTTTGTAATACGAGATTGTGTTAGCGTCACAGTCGAGCTTTATCCCGATGGTGACGGTCGGGGTGAATGTGTTTGAGTTACCTGTTGACGTACCGTTATCCACGTACTGCCCACGACTATCTATTAAATGGCTGTAAGGCGTCGTGTTCCCTGCAGGATCAACATTTTTATTTGACCAAGCTTCTGTAGCAATCCCACAGGCATGACCGTTCGCGGACGATCCTCCCGAGAATTTGACTTCCCAGTACCACTTTCCGGAAGTCATCCCCAAAGATCCCATGGCGGTGCCGGGATAGGCGCTATTGAAATTAACCCTTGTCCCTGCTTCGGTGATCGTTATGGATGTATTGCTGGCACTTAACGGGTTATGAACCGCAAAGGAATCACCCGGTACATCCGCGACCTGATCTCCTGAAGCAATCCCTGTCAGGGTCCAGTTGATCTTGTTCCCTGCTGTAACCTCACCAAGGTTCGCCGCATTCTCGAACAGAAGCTGACAGCCGTTGGGGCCATACTCAAGATCGGGTTGGTAAGCTGTTTGGCCATTGAGGTTTTGGAAACCTATTGGTGGCGTAGCTAAAAAATCCCAAGTGATTTGACTTGAAAAGCCGTTAAATTGAAACGCATATCGAGTGTTTGGAGTAATACTATACCCCCCGGTCCCGGCTACAGGATCACCGTCCCATGTTCCGTTTATAGCGTACCATATTTTAGAGCTGTCCAGATCTACCGCTATACCGACACGATCACCGTTCACCGCATACTGTGGGAATAATGGGCTCCCTTGAGACGCCCCCCCAACATAGTTGTAAAAACCCGCTGATGTGCGGCTATAAATAAGATTACTATCAGCTTGTCCATATGAGTTCGTTGTGACGGCTCTTGATGCCGGGCCTCCAATACCCACCATAGTCTGTTCCGCATCATCTAAAACTGCTTCCGCATAATATTTTCCACGTACCATGTGGTATTTAGAATAAGACGCATCGTACAGATTATTTGGGCCAACGACTGTCAGACCGTTGTTAGAAAATACATGAGTTGTACTTGCACCATGTACCGCTTTGTTCGGACCATTCGGACGCAACGTATCGAAATCCACAGATGCAGGACCCACAAATCCGGCAGGAGGTGTATGGGTAAAGGGACTGTCCCCGAAGTTCCAGTACAGCCCCGTATGGTTGTGTAGGCCGATAGCAAACTTGAGGTTCCCCGGAACGATTGTATGAAGCGCCCCCGTTCCAGCCGAAGGATCACCTGTCCAGTTGCCATTCACGCCGTACCAGATCTTCCCGGTGTCAACATCAACCGCAACCTGCAAGGTCTGGGTATTGGAAATGCTTCCAGAGGCCACAGATCCGGGGATGCCTTTCGAAGTCTGGGAACCGCCCGTCCGATATTCATAATCCGTCCACCCCCCTGAATATCCGTACATCCCGCCAGAGTTGGGCTGGTTTCCGGGGAAGGTCATGTTGGCCGCAGCATTGTGTGACGCCACACCGACAATGGTACTTTGGCCGCTGTTCACACATTTGAACTCGGCATAATATTTCCCGCTCGGCATCACAAAGTTTGAGACGGCTGAGTACCATGCTGCAGCGCCCTGATTGCAACGGTCATTCACATTATCACAGATGACATCCCCATAATGCGGAGCCATGTTCAATCGTTTCAGATCAGACTTGGCTGGTTCCTTGAGCGGACCATATCCGGCAACAGGGTAGGCGTAGTCTTTCTGACCAAAGTTGACCTTGGCACCTTCCAGACTATGCATATTACTATAAAGTCGAACATCACCAGACTGTATAGCTACCCCCCCCGTCCCGGATGCCGGATCTCCTGTCTGAGGTACACCATCGATTGAGTAATAGAATTTACGAGCAGTTAAGTTTACTTGTATCGAAAGAACTTGTCCGATTGCAGGTGCTGGACTTTGTAACAAACCACTCTCGACACCATTGTTGTTTTCGACGAAAGCATTACCCCCAGCATACATACCCGTAGGCGAGCTATAATTGGACCAAGCGCCTGTAATAGATGAATCATCGTCAGATCCCACAAAGACCTGTAAATTACCTGTATCCAGCAGCTCGTATTCCGCTTGAAATAAACCAGTTTGAGGGAGCATTTCTGTACCTATACTTGCCCATCCAGCCGTGGTTCTTTTGATAAATTTGCCTTCATCATTAATTATGACATCCGCCACACCAGCAACATTACTGGTCAAGGTATAAAACCGCTCTGCTGTCCCCGCCGTATCAAACTTCTTCGTTGTGACGACACTGTTGTCCCCAAATGGAATATGCCGGGTACGATAGGCGATCATCTCAGCTGGGGTCAGGACTTCTCCATCAAGAATCACGAAGTCTGAGATGCTTACTTCAGCATCCCCAGAGGCTCCGTTAAATGCCCCCAGTCCCATAACAGCCCCGGCAAGGTTCATGTTTGATTGATAATTTGAATTAGGAAGGGTGCTTGTCTGCCACTCATCGACCTCTTGATCGTTTATAACCATCTTAACGGTTCTTGATACCGTGTCGTAGGCAACTCCCAGAAAGAACCATTCAGTGTCCCTAAAAAGTCTCTTAGGTCCAAAGTCCCCGCCATTCGCAGCGGAGGTATACAATGATAACCGATCCGCCGCCGTAAACGAGAGATACCATGAAGATCCTGCGCTCAATATGTTGTTCAGGACACCGAATTTATGACGCCGCACATTCATCATCACGGTGAACTGTCGGCGATTTCCTGTAACCGTCGGCGTAACCGTCAACTTCTTCCCCGCAGACAGAGCAAGCGAAGCCTCTAGATCGGGCGTATACTTTTTCTTGCCCAGCGTTTTGACAGCTCCAAAACTCATTGCATTGCCTCGATCCAGATAAAGTTCCCTGCAGCAGACTGTTCAACAAAACAGCGGTACACATTTCCTGACGCCGCATCAAAGGCCCCCGATCCCGGCGCTAGGGTCAGACCCGACAACGTCACCGCCCCTGCCCCTGCGCCATTGGTCAGATAAATCACCTGCTCGCCACTGTTGACCGGATCTGCCGCCAGGATAAAAGCGCCATTATTGATCGCCCTGGTTATGCGCTGTTTGGTCAGATCAATGGTCAGGCTCTGCCCCGCTGTCAGGGTGCCATAGTCGTTTTCACTGGTCGGATAGCCAACATCCAGTGTTTTACTCTGGTCGCTCACCACCACCTTTTCTGTGCCGGTCAGCACGGAAAAGGGATGGCTGTGCGCCTGCCCCGTCTCCCCCGCCAAAGTAATCAGGTCCTGTACCGTCCCCATCAGGTTGCCAAAACCAACGGTCGAGGTCACCAGTTTGCCGCTCGTGTCGTAATAGGGAACCTCATTCGCCACCGGCGCGGGGAACTGCAGAGCATCCCCGCTATAGGAAACCGGCAGCTTGATCGCCAGACCAATCTGGTCGGCCTGTTCCTGGTTTTGAATGGTCAAAAGATCTACGGC
This sequence comes from Kiloniella laminariae DSM 19542, assembly GCF_000374005.1. Lineage (GTDB taxonomy): Bacteria > Pseudomonadota > Alphaproteobacteria > Kiloniellales > Kiloniellaceae > Kiloniella > Kiloniella laminariae. The sequence goes on from NZ_KB893135.1 coordinate 7,862, forward strand.
TGTTTCGATCACATCCGCAGGCATACCATCACTGATCGCCAGATCGGTCTGCTGCTCCAGCGGTGTATTGCCCAGAATGGTCACCGTCTCTCCTGCAGCAGGGGCTACAGCCAGACTGACAGATCCACCACTGGCCTCGCCTGCACCGGTTACCAGCGCTGGTGCAACGGCAAGCTCGCTTCCGTCCGCCGCCGTTACCACGACCTTCAGGTGACTGTCAGTGAGAAACTTGAATGGCACGGCAAAGGTCACCGTGGCCCCGTCCCCGCTATAGGAGGCCCGGCGCGGCGTCGCAGAAATTGTCATGTCAGAAATTCCCATAAAAAAACCTCCGCCAAAGCAGAGGTGAAGACCTGTTTATCCAGAACCGATTATAAAGAGTGAGAAGACAGGCAACAATTCATCAGATCAAAAGCAAATCAAGTGACGTTCACACCTGGAACCCCACAGAAGACACAGCCGCTGTCAACCAATTACCATCTCTTTACATACCGTGTTCTCCGCGTTACATTTTAAAAATATCAGCAAGAACTCTTTTACCTAAATGCTTTTCAATAGATTTCCCTATTTTGTAATCGTCACTTTCAGATTCATCCAATACGATATTATCATTACTGCTAGAGGTTGACTGAACATAGCCTTTTTTAGCAACATCTTTAGAATAACCACCAATAAAACCTCTAGTCTCGGCACCCGCAGTACCTATTATCTCTTTTGCCCCAAGTTGAATCATAGATTTTACAAATAATCTATCTTTCAAAGCATCTTTCATGGCTCTTTCTATTCTCTTATTTACTACATCAGATCCTTGACCAACTGCCAACCCCAAGGCTGCTGTAGTTAGACCTATCCCCATGGATAAATACCTGGCGGTTTCCTCATTAAATGGTACGCCTGATTTTAATGCAATATCCCTTAATTCCAGATACAGTGCCCCACTTTCCAACTGATATGTTTCATTAGCCATGTTGAGTTTAAACCCAAGACTAAAAGCGATCATAAATGTCCCAGGTACAGTAGCAACTTCTTCTGGAAAGAGCGCTTGAGGGCCTGCAACGCCTATCGCCGTCGCCAAGCTTACCGCAGCCGCTCCAGTTACCGCACCAACTACAGCACTTTTTGCATAAGGCTCAATTCCTTCTGCAAATGTATTGATACTTGGCAAAACATAACGCCCTAGGCCGTTTTCCAAGCCAATGCCCTTAATTTCATGATTATCAATCAGTTCTATTTCCCTGATAATATCATCAGGATTTCCTTGATTCGTCATCAAGTAAAATCCCAACCTCTTTTTTCTGTTAGCCATCAATCCCTGATGAACAGATACTTTAATTTGTCCTGTTACCCCACTACGAGCTAACTCACTGTTAGAATTTGCTTTCTTAATGTTATCTTTAACCTCATTATTCTTGCTCAACACATCATAAAATTTGCGGCTTACTATATAAGCCTGAATACCCATTTTCTGCCTTTTTAGCTCAGCTACTTTCTTATTAAGTACATGCTTAGGATTAAATCTCACCTCATCAGTGTCTCTAAGCTTATCAAGGTCATTGATTTTTTGATCAATCTTGTTGATTTTTTCTTCATATTTTTGTCGAGAACGAATTATAGATTTATAAAAAGCAACAACACCTTCATCAGTTATTCCAAGATCATTTTTCTTTAGTACATCTGCAAAAAAAGAGAGCTGCTCTACCGGAATTTTTTTAAGTTCTTGTAGTACGGGCAAGTAACGACGAATATCGTCAACAGTCGGAACTGTGATGAAATATTTTAAGGCAAAGGCTGCTTCTTTAACCTCTTCCTCTTTACCTGCAAATTCAGAGAAAAATTGGGCATATTTTTCTGACCTAAACTTACTTGGGATCACCCCGTTTTCACCCAAATCCATAAGGATTTTATCCACATTATATTCAATCAGGTGCTTATCAGGGTGATGTGTCAGAACGTCCTCAGGAATTCTCTTTATCACCTCTTGTTGAAATTTTACATAACCCTTATCGCCATACTCATCTCCAACACTATTTTTGGTAAGTTCGCCCCAAGCATTCCTGATCCGATCGTCCGCATAAAGTAAATTGTTATTTTTTATACTGATCAACCTCTCGAATGGCTTATTTCCTGAGGATTTACCGGGCGTTTTACGCCTACCCATTTCGTTATAATAATCTGTGACCATCCCCTGAGAGGCCAGGTAGGGAGAAGAATATTGATTGCGTGTATTTTGTGGAGACTTCTCGCCATCCTGCTCAACCACACCCTCACCCGGTGTCCACCTGACATTTCTCCTGGAGCTAGGTTCGTCCGGCAAGCGTCGATCTGCCACCTCCTCAACTTCATTGCCGTTCTGATCTGTAACGACCAGTTTATAGCTCGGCTTTCCGGTTTTGCGGGCTTCAGCTTCGGTTTGCTCGTCAGCCACAACTGAAACCTGGCTGCCTTCCGGTAATGCCAGTTTCTCCACATCCGCTTCCAGTTCCTGGCGGATCAGATTTCTCTCTCGTCCTTTGCCATAAAACCTGTCGGGCGCATTTTTCATAAATTCCAGCCGTCCGTTTACTTCAGTCGCGCTCCAACTCCGCCGTACAACATTCTCCGCATAATCCTGTGCCAGATTGCCATCACCTGTCAGGACGTACTGCTGCTGGAAGACACTGTTCAATTCGGCGGCAAGGCGTTCTTTCGCCTCATCCGAAACAAAAACCGCTCCTGCGGGTGTGTTGTCGTTCAGCGACGCGCCAATAAACGCTTCAAGTGAAAGAGCAGCATTTGCAGCCTCAGATGCATAAGGACCACCGCTGGGATAAAGTCTGGAGAAAGCATAATCGCGCTTTTCGTATTGTTCAGAAATGGTCGGATCGGTTTTCGCAATGGCATCCTCAATTGCTTTATCCGCTTGTTTCCCTGCTTTAATACCCTGATTGATCACCAACAAACGGGCGGCTTCTACAGGCGGAATATCGGAAATGACATTTATCGGAAGATTCTGGGATCGTGCAAAAAGATCCGCAGCACGCACCTGGCTTTCGACACTCCCTTGGCGCCCCTTTCGAAGGCTCTGCCGAACAACATTTGGAACAATTCCAACTTTCTGGATGAAATCTACAGTGAACTGATTTTGCTCTTCCATCGGCAACTCTGAAACACCAGATCCTTTCAGAATTTCGACATATCTTTCTTCCACTGCCTGACGATGCTCAGGAATGTACGGATCAAGGCCAATCCCGGTCTCCATACTGTATTGAACGGTATCGGCACGTTTTTGCGCCTCTTGCAGTTCGAATGAAACCTGCGCATGACGTTGCCTTAATTCCTGTGATTGCTGTTCATCAATCAGCTCCTGCTCCAGAGCAACCGCAATTTCCTGCTCCCCGGCCTCTCCGCTCTCCACAGCCTGCCACAAGCTTTGAACCTCAAGCGTATCTGACTCCTGCCATTTGGCCGCAATCAGGTCCCCGAGGTCTCGCTTGGCTTCATCCCCAAGAATTGTATCAAAGCTGGTTGCCTTGTTTGTGGCCGGCTCCAGCCATTCTCCCAGTAAAAGCGACTGCGCTGCTTCAAACTGTTTTCTCTCGACCAGGGAAAGAACAGTTCCTTTAACCAGATTGAAAGTGCTTTCACGCAATACCGCCTGCATTTCCGAGGCGCCCAGGCTGGCCACAAGCTTCTCACTCTTGGCTTTCAAATCATAAATTGCTGAAAAAAGCGTCCCCGGTATCGGATTGTTGTATATCAAGACACTCTGATCATAAACGTTATTCAGCCAGGTTTTTTCCGCGTCGGCTCCAACACCTTTAGAGTGCAAATTGAGCAACAACTTCAGCCCGCTCTCATTTTGGGCATCAAATTCAGCGAGTAACTCTTCCCGACTACCCTCAGTATAAAAATTAACCCCCTCGATCACAGAGTTGCGACGTAGGGCTTCCTCTTCATGCCATTTCTGTGTGATTGTTTCGGCGTCCGCATTGGCAAAATCAGGATCACTGGCAAGAAGTCCGACTGCTGCTTCTGTATTTTGAATATAGGCATTCTTGGCTTTAATCTGCTGGACAGCAGATTTGGTTGCGCGATCCTTTTCGATCTGCACCTGCTGATCGCCAAAGTGCCCAAGCGCCTCAGAAAGGGCCTGAATTCCCTCGGTAATGTATCCTTCCCCTGTATCAGGGATCTTCTGGCGACCATCTCCGGTCACAATGTTCTGGCTGTCTGGAATATTTGGCATGATCAATCAATCCGGATAAAAATGTTCTGGGCTTGTGGCAAAAAATGTTATGGTTGTGGTCCAAACAACGTTGGATATGTCTGTTTCAGCAGCCTGTTATCGGCAATACCACCGAGTATCCCGCCGCCTGCGCTCAACCCGCCACCAATAAGGGCATTACGCCCCTGTTTTTTCAGGGCTTTCGCCTGCATATCGCCGTACCTAAGGATGCTGTCTGCTTCCTGATACCCCAACTGTTCGGTCTCTTCGATCAACAGGGCCGGACTGCCTTCAATCTTCAATCCTGCCGCGGCAAAATTCGCCCGCTGCTGCCCAGATAAACGCCTGGTCTGAATGCGTTTTCTCTCTGCATCAAAGGCAGCCTGTTCCCGCGCCTGCCTGGCCTGCTTTTTTGCCTGTTTATTTTGCTGGATGCCGCCATAGAGAGACGCTCCCGCCCCAAGCAGGGATGCCGCAGCTTTTGCAGTACCTGCGAGCCCGCCCAAACCTGAAAAAATCGTTTTTATAAACCCGAACATCCAAAGCTCCATACATGTGACAACACCCGAAATTTCGGGCTGAATTCCTTGATTAAAGGCAGCAGAATAATTCGCGCAAAACCCGGTTCTGCACGTCAGCTCATCGCTCATTCATCTAATAAAAATCGAACACCCCGGATCTCAAGCCCGACAAGCAACCATGAACGACGAAACAAAAAAGGGATAAACCGGATTGTTGCACAACCCGATCAGCGATATCCTCTAAAGCAGAGCCAGCAACAACTCCCGCAAAGACGATACCCCTGCCAGAGAACACAAATGCACTGGATTGTTAGACAATTTATAAAATTTCATGAGAAACACCCATGGATCTATACTGGGGTTTCCTACGGACTTGGGGTGTTTTTTATCTATTGCCTTATTATCGCTTTCCAGCTTTTCACACCTGCAAAATTGCTCCGTCAGGCAAGCTGGTCAACACCTCCAGAATTACTGGATTTCAGTCAGTACCAGATCTATTTTTTCTCACTCGGGCTCTTTACGACCTTGGTGATCGCTCTGTTGATGGCCTTGGTTGGTCCGCTTTACCTGTTCCACAAAAAGGCTGTTGATACCTTTATCCTTCAACAAAGACGTCGATGGCTCATCCCCCTTGAAGGTACTGGTGTTATAAAAAAAGGCATTCTGCTCTTACTGGCTCTCTGGGTTCTGATCTGGAGTATTGTTACCCTGCAAATACTCTCAGGAGCCTACCCGCCGAGTTTGATGGAAATCATGCGCCAGACATATGGAATCTCTGGTTCTGACCACTATGCTGACTTTATCAACTCGCTGTTTTTCCGGCTTGTCATCCTTGGCAGCGCCATAACTTTTTTCCCTGTGGTCTTGTATGGATATTTTCGTTTCACAACAAAAAAGAAAGCCTGCAGTTTGCCTCCTCAATAAAGCCACCCAAGAGGAAAACCTAAAAGAATAATCAGCCCCAAACATGAGATATGCATGTCATCGATATTCACAAAACTCTCACCGTTCTACGAAAAACACCCCTGGGTCTACAGGACTGTTTCCTGGTCTTTCGCTATCCTGCTTACTCTTTCCCTGATTTTTGCCTTCATGTTTTTAACACCTGCAGATTTTTTGCGTGCCGGAAGGGACGTCCGACCGCCTGAACTACAGGCATACAGTCAGTACAGAGACATTTTTTTGTCTTTTGGGATTTTCATCTTTCTCTTTATCTTCCTGACCATCACTCTGCTCGGACCACTCTACCTGCAAAACAAACCTGTGATGGATGCCTTCATCAACCACTCCAAACAGCAACTCGGCTCTTTCATCGAAAGCTCCAGAAACATAAGAGCGTTTCTATGGCTTGCCTTGTGTATCTGGGTACTAACCTGGGGTATTGTTACACTCCGGCTTTTATTTGCTGCCTATCCGCCAGACATGATCGAAACCATCCGTCATATCTATGGCGATCCCAGCGCAGAACATTTCAAAAATTCGGCCCAAAATTTATTTTACCACTTTCTGATCATCGGCAGCATACTCACATTTACACCCGTATTTCTGGTGTTCTGTTATCGCCTGAGGGCGAAAGGGACTGATTGAAGTTTCCCCTCGCGAAAGAGTTCCATGATTACATCTTCCGGATTTCGACCTTTATTTTTTAAATTCCCTGCCGCATCCCGACCAACACGATTATTATAAAGATCCTGTAATTCACTTTGGTCGTTATCATCGTCTAATCCAATATACCCCAATGGAAAAGATGCTCTTTCATGGCCATCTGTTATTTCCTTTGCTCTTCTGACGCCATACTTTTTCACCAAAAGATAACTACCTAATGCATGACGTACAGCATCCTGAGCATCATCATATCCCCTCCCCGGTACCAGGCGCCTAGCTGTCTCCTCCGCCTCATCGACAGCATCTTCCGGATCACCATCATTGGAGAGATAATTCCCCACATCCCCTGGACCGTTATCCGGATCGTAGTCAAGAAATCTATAGTACTGCTCTTTATTCACAGGCTCTGGTGTGGGCTGCGGGAGAGTAACATACCTTCCGTTGTACAACCCTGCTCCTCTTGCTGGCTTCCTCTCCGGTGTACGCTCAGGATTGCCTCCCAGCTTTCCATTCCCGGATAATTTATACTCCAGAAACCCCATGTCTATCCCTCCGACTGGACTTCGGTGATCAGTGATCTGATGGTCGCGGGCAGTGGTTGGCTGGCGCGGATATAGATCTGGGCCTTGTCGTTAAAACCGTTGTCCGGGTCGATTTCCAGATAGCCGGTGTAGAGATCCGGTGATTGGCCAAAGGGGGTCGAGCCGTCGCGGAAGATATAGGTCTGGGTCTCGTCTGGGTTCTCTCCGGCTTCAAGCGTTCCGGTGTTCATCACATCCACCCCCATGGAAACCACGCGCTTTTTCTTGCCCCGCCCGGTGCCACTTTGCGTGGCGACAATCGGCGACAGCGGCTGGACCAGCGATTGATAGGGCAACCCCGCCGTAATCTTCACGCCCTTGCGGTTGTTCGGCAGGGTCACCGACCCATCGGCAATCACAATCGCCTGGGGCGATACCTTGCCATCGTGCAGAATGTCCAGCGTCTCGCCAACCAGATGGGAAAACCCAGTGATGGTTCCTGCGGTTTCGCCGCTATAGGTGCCGCCACAGTCGACAAAAAAGGCATCATCCTTGACGGCGTCGTCGTTGAAAACGGCTTCCATATATTCGATATGCCGCACCACCGCGCCATTGACCTTACGCTTGACCGACAGCCACAGCACTTCGCGCTTGGCTTCATAGGTCACGGCGACGGTTTCGGCTTCGCCCCAGGGGTGCTCGTCGGTTTTGCCGCCCAGCTTGTGCCGATGGAACGCCACCACTTCCTGTGATTTTTCATAGGTCACACCGACCAGCTGCCCGTCATCCCGGACCATCCAAATAATTGCATCTGGGTCGTTCTCCATATCCATGGCCTTGATGCCCTTGCCCGTAATGTGCTGAGACAAAAAGGTCAGGTCGGGTGCGATAAAACTGTCACGCTCGAACGAGAAAACAAACTCGTGCAGGCGCTTGCGGTTACGACTGAGGAACAGTGCCACCTCGCCTTTCTGGATCGGGGTAATGGCTGCGGACCCTTCGGTGGTGTGACGACGATTGATCACCGAGGTAACGGTCAGCGCCTCGTTGGCCGAAGATCCGCTCAATGTCCGGGTCGCCCCGGATGTTCCCATCATCAGCGCCCGGCCCTCGACCATCCACTGGATATGGTTGACCTGCCCGGCCTTGATCGTCGCCTTGAAGCCGTCATCCGCATTGGTGCCCAGGGTCAGGTTTTTTTCGTCGGATGTTTTTGATGTCCAGATGGTTTGCGGCTGATCGGGCGGCGAGGCAAAGATCGAACGCTGCTGATAAAAGGAACAGCGACGCGGATAATTCCCCGCCTTCCATTCCGCAGGTTTGGCGGTAAAGACAATATCACTCAGGGTCCAATCGTCGTGATCATTGCGCTTGAGTTCTTTGGGCGGGTGATCCTTGTGCACAATCCAGAGTGAATTTTCCGTCTGGGTCACCACCAGTTCAAACAGCTGGGCCTCGGTGTAGGGCGTGACGATTTCATAGGGCGCACTGTCTTTCTGGATCTGGCCGAAGTCACGATAGAACCGCATATAAAGATCCCCGACCTCGATAGTATAGGCATCCTCGGTCGAGTATTCAAAGGTGATCAGGCGACATTGTTTGTCCGCATGTTTGGCACTGGCAACAAAGCGCGTGCCCGGCCTGCGGGTCAGGCCACCATGCGGCAGCACGATCCAGTTTTCACAGATCGCCAGCCCGGACTGATAAAGCTGGGTATCCTCTCTACCATGCAATCTTGGGGTAATCTCGCCGCGGACAAAGCTGGCCTGGAGTGTTCTCTGGGTCATTATTGCCGCGCCTCCAGCCAGCCTGACGGCAGAATTTCAGTGATCCCGTCTTCCATCATGTCATTGGCCTTGGCATCGCGCAGATCGTTGCGATAAAGCGCCAGTGCTGTCTGCAGTTTGGATTGTGATCCTGTCAGCACCTCGGCCAGGCGCACCGCCAGCTGTGTCGCAATCACCCGGCGCAGATCCGGCGACATTTCCACCGGGTCCAGATTGCTGGTGATATAGCGGTATTTCAGCGGCGCAGGCAGATCGCAAAGGATAAACCGCCCCTCAAGCTGATAGCGCAGTGGCAGACCATCTGCTTCTCCCGTGGTCGTAATCGGCAGGGCCTGCAGATCATCGACCGGGCGACGATAGCGGTGCCAGTTGCCAAAAGCTACGGCCTCGGCAGAGACTGCCAGCTTCACCCTTCTGATCGCGCAGGACCAGGGATATTCCCGCAAGACTGTCTCGACCGCCCGGGGATAGGCAATCTTGCACTGGCGGGCTTCCTTGCTGTTTTCCTCCAGCGAGACAATCGACTTGTCCCCCAGGATCTGCAGGGCATCCCGGCAGATTTCAACCTTGCTGGTCATGGCTCATCCCGTCCTGATTTCAATTGCAACAACGCGAAAGAAAAAGGCTCCACTCCAAAGGAGCAGAGCCATTCTCAAACAAACCGGGGAAAGAAAACCTGTTCCCTTCTCCCGGTTACAAACAGCCTGCTCAGGCTGCTAAAGCTTTTCCATCCAACTGGTGGAAAAATGCGCCGGATCCCGCAGGTCAAAGGCATCCCCGACCTGACGCAACTGCACGCCGTAATAGCCCAGCTTAATCGCCCGGACTTTCACAGGGGCAGTTGCCCCGGATTTTTCAGGAGCTTCTGCCGTAGCCAGAGGAACACGAGCCGTTTTCACAGCCGCTGCTTTTGCCGCCGTCGGTTTTGCCACCTCTTTTGCCGTCATCAGCTCTGCACACCGGCAACGATGGCAGCAGAGATTTTACCGCTGCTCGGGTTGGTGCCCGTCACGGTATAACGCAGACGCATATAACGCTCGTTCAGTCCCTTGGGCAGGATATGAAACGAGGTCTGTTTGCCCGCTTTCAGTTCCGCCAAAGGAATGGTCTGGGCCAGGATTTCACGGGCCGAGGAAAAACCGGTGTTGTCATCAACTTCGATGGCAATTTTCAGGTTGGTCAGGTTGTTGAAATTCTGGGTCACCTGCACATTGATCGGCACAGCCGTGCCATTACCCGGATCAGAAGTCAGAGCCGCAGAGGCCCCAACGACAGTTCCTGTGGTCCCCAGATCAAGAATGTTGGTTGACGCAGCTGTTGCGGTAACCGCCTGCTGGTCGGAAAAGGTAAGCTGTTTACTGTGGATCATAAATTATCCCTCCTTATCAGGCAGACAGAACGCGGGCTTCGGAATTCAGAAGCGCATCGGTTTCACGGATTGGAATGCCGCGGAATGTCAGAACTTCCTGACCTTCCAGTTCGGTGGATTTCAGGCGAACAAAATTGTCACCTGACCCGGCATTGGTTGCCAACGCATCAAGCGCTTCGAGCACATCGCGGTTGCAATAGATCACCTGACGGCCACCCGCCGCATCACCGCGACGCATGCGCGACTGCAGTTTGTAGTAAGCTTTGCGCATGAAGTCATAAAGCGCCACATTGCCCGCCTGCATTTCTGAGACATCAATGTTGGCCACACGCGATACATAACGCCAGTCTTTCACCGCCAGACCCAGATGCCAGGTGAACTTCTCTTCCTTGACGTAATAGGGATTGCTGTTTTCATCCAGCACCCGCTGACGGCCCATGTCATCGCGCTGCAGGCCCGCTTTTGTGCCCTGCGGATAAAGCAGGTGACAGTGACGATCGCCCCAGGTGACAAACCAGATCGAGGTATTGTCCGACCCTGTACCGCCAGCATCAATCACCTGTTCCCCGGCATCACCGCCGCCGATGACGTTAAAGCGGGCAGACAGGCCCTTGAACTTTTCCGGGGTGGTTGCCGTGTCGTGATAGAATAGGCCACGAGCCGCTTCCTGGTTCATTGATTCCATAAAGGCCATGGCTTCGTTCAGCCGTACACCCGCTTCATTGCGCGACAGGCTCAACACCCGCTCGTCAATGGTTGCCAGCGCTTCCAGATAGCCCGTGGTATCGGTGACCTGCTGCTGTTTCGCCTTGGACTGGGTGATGCCCTGATAGAGCGCGCCCCAGCTGACGGACGGTAGCCCCGTACGAATAGTGTGCAGGTGTTCACCACCCTTGTTGCACTCCATGGCAATGGCATCATCCAGAATGGGGTTCTGCTGTTTCAGCAGCTCGATGATGGTCGCGGTTGATCCGTTGGGATCGGTCTGTTTGTAGATGTCGATCAGATCGACAAAGGTATTTCCAAGTGTAGCCATTTTCAGCCTTCCTTAGTAGATGATGGGTAGAGAATTTCCGCAGCAGATCTGTTGCGTCGGGTTGCACCGGCTCCGCCGGGACTGCTGTCCTCTACCAGGGAGAGGCCAGCCTTGTGAAAAGCGCGCAGAACCACGGGATCATTAAGAACCCCTGCTTCGTTCAGCACACTTTCCAGTTCAGACCCGCCAAAGGCCCTGAGCGCCCGATTGGCGGTTCTGACATTCGCATCCAGATTGGGACCCCACTCCTGCCGCAAGGTACTGATGGTGTCGTCAACCTGTTGTTTGAGATATCGTTCGCGTTCGACCTGTTGGCTTTCCATCGACTGGGCCTTGGCCTGCAGATCGAGGTCAGACAGGGCCTGTGCCTGTTGCGGAGACAGCCCCAGGGCATGGGAAAGCTCGCTGATGGCAGAACGATACTGCCCCCATTGCTCTTCCGACCCTTCAAGCTCCAAAGCTTCCGGGATCTGTAGCTCATAGCCTTCCGGGCTTTCCGGCACCCCGAGCGCGGCATAAAAAGCATCGACCTCTTCCGGGGAAGCATCTTCCCCCGGCAGCCGGACAAAGCCTTCGGCTTCTTGCTGTGGTTTCATACCTTCTGCGGCTGTGGGATTTTGCTCACCTCCGGCAATAGCTGGATCATTCAGATAGTGGCTATCTATTCCCGGTTCCTGATCCCCTTCTGCTTGAGATCGGGCATAAAAAATCCCGCTCTCTTGTGAGGCGGGACCGGAAGCATAGTCTCCATCCTGTCGATCAGGCCGATAACCTGGGGGATCAGCAGTCATAGGTGACCCACTGGGGGAACCGGGAATACCCGGTCCGTTGTCAAAAGAACTAGAGACGTCAAAATCACTCATTCCTGTTGATCTTCCTCTTGTGCGAGATAGGCGGCTTTCGCCAGCTCGGCCCGAAGGTCGGCGCTGATCGAAGCCTTGCGGAGAATGTCAAAGGCAATGGCCCGCTTGCCATCATTGAACACGGACGGCCCGCCCGGTGGCGTGGCTTCAAAAGCCGCCGCCTGGTCCAGAATATCCGCCAGAACCAGTTGTCCGTCTGCACTTGCGAACAAACGGGCATAGGCATCAACCAGCTCATGCTGTTTTTTCAGGGAAAAATTCCAGCCCTTAAGCAAGCTCACCTCCTCCTGCGACAGCAGCTTCCAGTGCAGCCGGATCAATTCCCGCCGCCCCCATCGCTTCCATCACAGGCAGAGCCTTGCCAGCCATATCAATACTCTGGGCCTGTTGCGCCGCCATGGCCTGTTGTTGTTCAGCCTGTGCTCTGGCCTGTCGACGGGCCTCGACCAGCTCAATCGGGTTGAGCAGATCCGCGGGCATACCATTGATATCGGCCCGCGCCCGGATAATCCGGTCATGGTCAAAGTTATCCATGATAGACGGATCAAACTGGGCCTGTTGCGCAGCCGTTTCCAGGGTGCGCTGAATACCGGCATCCTCGGCAGCCCGGCGCAGTTTTGCCATCGGGCTGGTGAATTTCAGCGACAGCTTGCGTCCCTGCAGTATTTCCGGGCGTGGCGGCAGGTCAATAATACCATCGGCGGCCTGCCGTTCGAGAATGGCATTTTCACGCATCACGATTGAGGCCAGCATTTCCTCCTGCTTGGCAAAAGGCGGGCCGATCAGCTCACTCTTTTCCTGCGCCCGCAAAGCCGCTTCATAGGCTGTCATGTCCGGCTTGTTGACCAGGATCTGCCAGAGATCGACATAAAAATTGGCTCCGATATCCGCCTGCTTCTTGGCAATCAATTGCTCGCCGATATCCGGGCGAACGCCTGTGGCAATCGGCTGAATTTTCAATCGCCCGTCTTCTGTGATCAGATCTGGATTGATTGCCCCGGCACTGAGGTTCAGACGACGCTTGAGCTTCTGCACTGTGGCAAAAGCGGGGGATACCGCCTGTTCCGCTGCGGCGATCGTGGTCTTGTTCATGATGTTGAGCTGCTTGATATCCGGCAGCGCCATCATTCCCGGTCCCCAGCCATAGGCATGACCATCGCTTTCGACAAAGGACGAGGCATGGATTGGGAATTCGTAATAGCCCGACTGTCTCAGCACATGGTTCTGCCCTTTAAGCACATGTACCGACGGCCAGGGCAACTGCGTTGCCACCCCGTCTGCAAGCGAGGTATCAATCGCGTGTATGATCTCGAATTTCTGTTCCAGAATATCTGGCTTGTCCATCCGGACCTTCAGAAATTCCGGCAGGTTTTCCTCACCGAATTCCTGGATCATCTGACGCAGTGTCAGTTTATAAACCCGATAGAAAGTATCTATCTGCCCCCAGGCCGTGGTTGCCAGGAAGCATTCAATCATCGGGATCATGCGATAGCGGATCGGTGGCAGATCCATTCCACCGGGGCCGCGCCCCAGCACTTCCTCTGTCATCATTACCTGATTGCCATAACAACCGAGTGAGCGGAACATACGCTGGGTATTGGCGACAAAACCGGACTGCGCCATATAGCGTACAGCAAAAAGCTTTTTGGTCTGCGCCTCGGCCCAGACCTGTACCTCGTCGTTCTGCTTGAGCTCATCATCCATCGGCTCCAGCCCGTGCCAGATCGACCCGCGCGGGATCAACAGGCTTTCAATCGCAGCCGCAAAACGCGCCAGATCCTGCAAGGGACGCGAGCTGTACATCTTGGACATATCGCCGATAGAGCCTTCGAGCACCGACCCAAAGGGATCAAGACGTTCTGCTGTCTCCCTCCAGATCTTCTCGAACTTCTGCCGCTCCTGCTGCAACACGCTCTGGCGGTTGATCACCTTTTCAGCAAGTTCCATAAAGCTCTCCAGTCTGTCTCTTTTCAAGGAGACCCGGTTAAAATCAGGCAACAAAAAACCCTCCCAAAACCGGTAAAGGTTAGGTTGAGAGGGTTTTAAACAATCTTGGGAACCACCTTGCAGCAGACCCATTTATCCAAGGACGAATATAGCCCCTGTCAAAAGATCAAACAAAGTATCATGGAAAATAATTTCCTATATTTTGATATATATCTGCGCTTTCATTCTCCGCTTGACGGAACTGCTTCGATAGAACCGCTGAACCCGCTGGAGATATTTTTCCTGTAAAACGTCATCCCCAGATAATAGAGCAGCGCCGCCAGAAAAATATTCTGAACCGCTGTAAGAATGCCGGGTTCAAAATCCATCATAATAGATCCTATCCCCATATACATGTCAGAACTTAGCCGGGTATCAAATATCAGAATGGACCAGTTCCAGCCTATATGAAGCGCAATGGAATATTCCAGACGCCCCGTTTTCAAAGCCAGAAATGTAAAAAGCAACGACGCCAGCCCATAACTCAGATAGGCGTACCAGCCAAAAACCTCAACTGGGGGATTGGTCAGATGCATGGCAAAGAAAAGCCCGGCAACAATCAGAAGTATAAGCCACCAGCGACGGGTAAAACGTCCGACCAGCTGCAGCAGATATCCCCGGAAAAACAGCTCCTCGGCCATGGCCTGAACAGCCACAATCGGGATCATTACAAGAACAGCGCCCCACCCCCAACCGACATGGGGTTCAAAGGAAAATGTACTCCCGTCGAGCCACCCAAAAATAAAAGCTGAAATCGAAACCAGCACCAGACATGTAACTGCCAACCCCCAGATGCTTTTCCATTGGACGACATCACCCGGTGCGATAAGATTGGAAACTTTCATCCGGAACATCTTGAGTGCAACAAAAATTCCGGGAAAAACGACCGCAACCGAAAGAAAATAAGTCAGGGTGCGCCGGATCGTAGCGTCCCGGTCGAAGTCCTCTATTTTCATCAACAGTTCTGGAGTTTTCAGTAAAGCAGGGTTTTTCAACACGTCAGGATTGGACAGAAAATACCCGACACCAACAACAACCATAAGAATTCCGGAAATAAGTACCAGCGGCAAAAAACTGACGACCCAGACCCAGAACCCGGTCTCTCTGTTATCAAAAGCAGATAAGAGTTTGTTGGTGGTGATATCAATATTCTGCATATTTCCCCCCGGAAATTTCATGATGGTTATTTTTGCTCAGGTTTCTCACCCAACAATCCAGAGCCAGCCACCACTAGCATTTTCTCGGGTTTCGTCAAAAGAAATTTATTCAAGTTTAGCGAGAAAAAGGAACAATACAATCTACTCAAAACACTCCGGCCAAACTCACTTAAATATTTCCTCGCTCATAAAGTGCCCGGCGAACATTTAGGGTTCCCATGCCCCGCAAACGCTGCACCGGAGAAGGCCCCAATGATGCATAAGGGGAAAGTATCGGCTTTTCCTCAAACGGGCGATACTGTGGATAGAGTACCTGTTCTGGCCTTCTTTGCGTGGCTGTAAAAGGCCCCATACGAATTCCGCCCCCACTGTTCTTTACAGATCCCGGATTTGACAGGGACTTGCGAACAAACTCTCCCTGCTCCCGGACAGGTTCCTCTCCAGAGGAAATAGCCAAAAAACTCATTTATCAAACCTTTCCACTCAATTGTCGCCACGTTCATAAAGCGCCCGGCGGACATTCAGCATCCCCATACCGCGCAGGCGCTGCACAGGCGATGCTGCTAATGACACATAGGGTGAAAGCGCTTTCTTTTCCTCAACAGGGTGGTATTGGGGATAAAGTACTTCCTCCGGGCTTCGATCAATTCGTCTCAACGACGTCAGAGAGTTTGCCCCTACCCTGTTTTGAACTGGTTTTGACGCTGATCCGTTTCGGGATGCAACAAGACTGTTTTGCCGTTCCCGCCATTCTGCTGTAGGTTTTTGGGGTGTCCTGCTGCTCACCAAACTCATATCTATACTCTCCCGTAAGCGGCACGCCGCCTGTTCAAGGCCGACAGTGCCGGCGCCCGCCGAACCGGCGTACTGCCAAAAGAAACCCCGGGTGCCGCAGGCAGATCTTCAACCTCTAGGGTGTAGGGATAGAGAATATCCTCGGGGCGTTTTTCAATTAGCCTGGCTGGGGTCCTGTATTCGCTCGAACGCTCTGGGGTAGTAGACCTTTCATCCAGTGCATCGGACATACTTTGTGTATCAACCAGATCCCTGGAGCGATACCCTGCCATGTCAGCCGCAGCCAAGGCTGTTTTTGCAACTACACCAGCAGGGGTCGTTTTCCCAATTCCCATAAAATGTGGACTTAATAAAGCTGCTGTGAACTCAGGAACATTAAAGCGTTTCTCTGTTGCTAGATTTCCATAGCTATCATAGGTCAATTCTCCACGCACCCCAGGAATCAAGTTAGATAAAAAACTATGAAAAGCAGACCGAACTGGATGATTATATTTAGCTACAGTTTTAGCATACGCTTGGGCAGCAACAGGCTTCATCTGTGACATTTTTCTGACTTCATGGAATCCCATCGGAGTTCCACTCATACCTGAATATTTCCCAAGCTCGTTAGCTTTATTGTATTGATCACTCCACTCCTGCCAGCTACCAGTAAATTCGTCAGGTGGAGCAGGTGTGGGATTCCATCCATGTTTTTTTGTTTTCGCACGTATTTCTCTCATACGCTCAACGCTAACAGATGGAGCCTGCTTGCTCGCCGTTCCCCATGTACCGTTCCCGGCTTTGCTCATCCGGTCTTCTGGCCTGTTGTCACCGGGCGATCTACTGTCATTTGAGCGTTCACGACCAAAGCCTCTATCTGAACCGCCAAACCCTTCGTTTGTACCGCCACCTTCTGTTGACCCAAAACCCATTTCGGCTCTCCTAAGATATAACTTGTCCATCTTTATTGCGGGACAGACCTTCCAACAAAAAAGGCCGCGCACTTGCGCAGCCTGCAAAAAAACTCTGGAACAAAAGACACAATGATCCGGAAAAGAGTTTATCCGCTGGGCAAGAGCAATAAAAAGTATCTCGCGCAGCCAGAGGGAAAATAGAGAACAGAAATAATACTGCCGTTCTGCTTTCCTATGCGTAGATACAGCTGCAGGAAAACAAACCAGCATCAGTGATTGATCAGAGATTTGTTGCGCCAGCTCGCCCCTCAAAACTTCATTTCAAAATAAATCGTGATTTCATAATAAAATTATTTTTCACCCTGCCTTTTCATTTAAGGAGTGTTTCTCATTATAAAAAACAACCATAAGAATATTTTATGCACTTATTAGGAGATAAACACACATAACCACACCTAATTAAAGTATAAAAAAATAGATTCGAAATAAAAAACCCACTTAACCAAGAATTAATTGAATCAATATAAAAATTCATTCTCGTTATTAGCGCTGTCGTTGAATATTCATTTCGTATACAAACCAACAACAAGGAACTGTACATTGAAAAATTCACTAAAATACATCGCCTATAGTGTTATTACTATGACCGGAGTTGTCGCTTCAACAGGCACCATGGCTGCTGACGGAACCGGAAATGCCTCTGCCCAGATCCAGCAGGCCATCTCAATCACCGAAGACACCGCCATGGATTTCGGGAACACTGCCGTTGATGCCTCCGGGGGAACTGTAACCATTTCTACGGCTGGTGCTGTCTCCGGCCCGGCTGGGTACACCTTCTCCGGCTCCCCTGCTGCAGGTGCCTTCACCGCTTCCGGTGATGCCAGTACAGCTGTAACCATCAGCTTTACCAACGGCTCGCTAACGGGCCCGGGGACAGCCATGACCCTGAACAACTTTACCCATGATGCCGGGGGCACACCAACCACAGACGGTTCTGGGGATCTTGCCTTCAACGTTGGCGGGGATCTGGTTGTCAACGCCGCACAGGCGTCTGGTGCCTATGCCGGAACCTATACCGTAACAGTGAACTACTAGACCAAAACTTCGATGGCGGCTCCTTTACGGAGCCGCTGCCGGTTTTACAGATGCTATCTTCCGGGGGGAAGTAAGATGAAAAACAATTCTGATATCATTGCAGCAGATCACAACAACTCGACATCAATTCGAAAAGAGCTCTGCAATAGAGAAAATTTTAAAGTAAAATTGTTTTTTTTACTTTCCCTCTCCTTCTCTTTACTCTCCTCGCTCATCCCCGCTTCTTCGCCTCAGGCTGCTGGTGGGCTGGTTGTCACCCCGCAACTGGTTGAACTCGACAGTCGCAACCGCAGCACAGTCCTCACCCTGGCCAATCGCGGTGACAAGCCCGAAACCTACCGTATCTCGGTCATCAACTACCGCATGGATGACCAGGGCAACCTCTTCCCCACCGGCACACCGGCTGCAGATGAAGGTTTTGCCGAAGGTCTCTTCCGCTATGCCCCGCGCCAGGTCACTTTGGAGCCGGGCAAACCCCAGACCGTGCGCATTCTCTATCGCCGCCCGGCAACACTGGCCGAGGGGGAATATCGTTCCCACCTCCTGTTTCAGCAGGTTCCTGAAGCTCTGCCCCAGGCCGCAAGTTCCTCAACCCAGGCCGGACTTTCTGTCGAGATCAAAACCATCTTCGGCATCACCATTCCTGTTCTGGTCCGCCATGGACAGCTGGAATCCCAGGGGCAGCTGACCAATATCCAGCCCTCACAGCACAACGGCGAAAAAAATATCAGCCTGCGTATCGCCCGATCCGGCAAACAGTCCCTGCGTGGCGACCTTGTTGCTCTGGCTGGTCGCACCGAAGTTGGCCGCCTGAACAATGTTGCAGTTTATCTTTCAACCCCTTACCGCGACGTAGTCATGCCTCTGCAGCAGGATAAACTCTCTGTTGCCCCGGGTCAGGATATCCTGATCGAATACCGCCCCCGTGGTGACGACAAGGCCCCGGTCATCGCCACAGGCAAGGCAATAATCAATTAGGAACAACTGAGAACGCCAGACAGCGGTCTTTGGCCATGCGACGCTTCCCGCCACTTATATTTCTGCTGACAATCGCCTTCACCCTTCATCTCGGCCCGCTGGCTCTCTCAGCAAAGGCCGGGGATCTGGATGAAAAGCTTCTTCCGGCATTTGTAAAATCAAAACTCCAAAAGACTAAAGCCCAGTCCTCCGAGACACTTCAGACCGCACAATCACCAGGAACACCTCCTCCCGCTCCCTCTTCTGATCTCGAGCAGGAAGTTTTCCCTCTCCCCTTACCCGGGGAATTGACCTGGTCAGAACGCCCTGACGACGAGATATTTGTTTTTGGCCTGCAGCTTGAACGCTATGCCCTGAGCGATGCCTTTCTAATTTTCTATGATGGCCGGGAAGCCTTTGTCCCGCTTGGTTCTTTTTTGGAAGAGCTGGAATTCCCCATCACAGTAGATCCGGAAAGCGGCACGGCTTCAGGCTGGTTTCTCAATGATGACCGGGCCTTCTCTCTCGATCTTCAGGCTGGCCAGGTCACCATCCAAGGCCGTATCCGCCCGATCACGCCCGGGCGGGTAGAACGGCATCCCGATGACCTTTATGTATCTCTGTCAGAACTGGAAAGCTGGTTTCCGCTTCTACTCGAAGTGCGGTTTCAGGAACTTCAGATCGCCATCCGCCCCCTCGAGCCCCTGCCACTTCAGGAACGCATCGCCCGCGAGATCCGCCGTGCCCACCTGACAGATCTGCACGAGATCAAAAAGCTGCAGCGGATTGAGCCGGAAAACGACTGGTTCGAATGGCCTTTCGTCGATACCAGTATCCAGATCTCGGGACGAAACACAGCAAACGAGCGACAGGGGCAAGCCCGCCAGACCACAACTGTCGCCGGGATCTTCGCCGGGCTCGACAGCGAGGCAACCACCGTCGCCAGTACCGATCTTGAAAATCCGAACATGCGTCTGCGCATGGGCCGACGATCTCTGAGTGGCGGACTGCTGGGTCCCCTGGATGCCCGCTCCTTTGCTATCGGCGACGTATCAACCCCCGACTTGCCCCTGGTTGCCCAGAATGCCGTGGGCCGGGGGTTTGAGATTTCATCTTTCGACCTTGATCGACTGGAACAGACCAACCGTGTCACCCTCCGCGGGGAACTTCCGGTCGGCTGGGAGGTCGAAGTTTATCGCAACGGCGAGCTGCTTGATTTCCAGACCGACCAGGACATCGGCAATGGCAGGTATGAATTCGCCAATCTGCCAACCCTTTCCGGTTTCAATGAATTTCGTCTGGTGTTCTTTGGCCCCCAAGGGCAGAAACGTGAAGAATATGAACGTTACTTTGTTTCGCCGGAACTGGCTGAACCGGATCGAACTTCCTTTCGCCTTGCCTTTAACCAGGCCAATCGCGATCTGATTTCTTTTGACGATCAGCAGAACAGCAAAACAGACGACGGCGAAAATCGCTTTATCTTTCAAGCTGAACACGGCTTGGGCGAAACGCTTTCGGTCTCGGCGGGCCTTGCCTCGCTTTCTGTAGATGGAGAACGGCATCAGTATTTCTCCACCGGGGCGCAGACCACGCTCTTCGGCACCCTCGGCAATCTGGATCTGGCAATTGATGATACCGGAGGCCTGGCCATTGGCGGGCGGGTCCAGACACAGGTCGGGTCCTGGTCGCTTTTTGGTGAACAGGTCTGGTATCAGGATTTCCATTCGGAACAATCGGGAAGCGGGTCTGCCGACAATCATCTTCGCAGCAGGTCCACGGCAAGGATCAATGGTCACCTTCCCGATCTCGGGCTGGGTCATCAACCGGTTTCGGCCTCCATCACTCATGAGACAGGGGAAGATGGCAATTGGCAGACCAATATTTTCAATCGCATCTCAACTGTTGTGCGCCCCCTGAACCTCGCCCTTTCCTCCAGTACCCGGTTATCCCGCGATCAGGAAACTCAAAGCGATGCCCGCCTGCTGGTCAGCACTTTGGTTGACGACTTCCGCCTGCGCGGCGAACTCGGGTTTGACGTCGCGCCAGCCCAACAGTTCACTCTGGCGGCCTTTACCACGGACTGGCGGATCAATCAGGATATGGGGGCCCGGGCCGGACTGCGTCATTCCCGTGGCGGGGAAAGCATCACAACAGCCAGCCTCGGATTGAATCGGCAGTATGAAAATTTTTATCTTGGCCTCAATGTCGATGCTGACAGCAAGGGAGACTACGGCGCCCGCCTCGGTCTGTCCTTCAGCTTTGGCCACAACCCCGCCGATGATACGATCGAAGTTCGCGGCAGACCCTTTGCCCGGCAAAGCGCTGTCAGCGCCCATGTTTTTCTCGATCGTGATAACGATGGCCTCTTCGGCCCCGGCGACGAGGCCATCGAGAATGCTGGTTTCAAAGGCTCGCATCTTCCCCGGGGCACCATAACAGATCCAGAAGGATCTGCCTTTGTTGTCGGGCTGCAACCTTACAAAGCGGTTGATATTGCCCTCAACGAAGCCACACTAGAGGACCCCTTCTGGATGTCGGCCCAACCGACACGTGAACTGGTCATGCGCCCTGGCACCACAACGTCACTCCAGTTTCCCGTTATTATGACTGGCGAGATTGATGGTACGGTTCTTCTGGCCGATACAGAACGCCCTCCCCTCGAGACCGCTGCCGGGCCAGCAACAATTCCCAATATCACAGAGATCCTGCCGTCCTATGACCCGACTGCGCGCCCTGGCGATGCCCCGAAGAACCTGGGATCTCCTGGCCTTGATAACTCCGGGGGCCCTACGGACCTACCTTCCGGCACAGAACCCGGTGCTGGTATCAACATAAGGCTTCATGACAGCAATGGCACTCTTGTTGCCGAGAGTATCACAGCCTATGACGGCTTCTTTTTCCTCAACCGCATTCCCTACGGAAGCTATACTCTCAGCCTGGATCCCGAACAGCTGTCCCTGCTCGGCTACAGCCCCGGCCCGGGGCAAGAGCTGACCATCACAGACGACCAGCCTTTTGCCGAAAGCATGATACTCACAGCCTACAGGCCCTAGACTTGCTCGGGTAAATCAGGGTTTTCAGACAAACACCTCGCCCCCAACCAAACTTCCTTACCGTTTCTAGCTGTTATAGCCCGCAACGCGACCCCGAACAAAACTGTCGAGTTTTTCGCTCTGTCAGGATAACATCGCCAGATCACGGGAAAGGATATACCTCCGTACCAAAGGAAGAGATAAAAGAAAAGAGGAAGAGCATGTCGGTCAATATACTGTCAGTAGAGCTGCTTTCGGAAATCAACTGGTTTGCCGTTTTGACCGGAACCTTGGCGGCTTATGCTTTTGGCGCGCTCTGGTACTCACCACTTCTGTTCCTGCGCAGCTGGTCACTTGCCGCGAACCTGAACGACAAGCTCAGCCCCGGACCAGTCGTTTTTGCCAGTGGCTTTCTCCTAACCCTGCTCGCGGCGACAGCTCTCGCTGTTCTTTTGGGCCCCGCGCCCCAGCTTTGGGACAGCCTTATCCTCTCTTTACTTTGTGGCGGCGCTCTGATCTGTTCCTCCATCGGTGTAAACTATCTTTTTGCCGGGCGCAGTCTGCGACTCTGGCTCATAGATGGCGGCTTTCAGATCGGGCGTTTTCTATTGATCGGACTTGCCCTTGGGCTTGGGCACTGAACAAGCCTGAAACCCGACAAAAGTACCCGGCATCAAGCTTTTTGACCTGCTCAGGATTTCTTAAAAACACTAAACCCTTGATTGTTGATAAAAATAAATCAAATATATTTACAATTCAATTTCTTGACATATATCAGTTACTAGATCAAAATTTCATACAACCTTAAAGACACACCATGTCTTTGGACAAGCGTAAAGCTTACTCCAGATGAGATTATGACCACACCGACCAAACAAATTTCATCTTCTGGCAGTGCCCCCGCTTCCTCACTTGCCTATACCCGGGCTTCTTTTCATCTGAAGCCTGCAGAGAAGTTCACAGAGAAATTAATGCCCAGCTCTGACATGAGTTCCAAACCCGCCAATGCAGACGACCACAAAATCCGCAAGGCCGGTACAGGCAATGCCAGGGACCAAAGAGACATAGACGCTGATCCAGAAACCTCTTCAAAGAGATTTCTGAGAAAACTTCTTGCCAGCTTTGCCGGGGCCGTTCTCGGTGCAGCTTTCGCCCTGGCCCTCAGTTGGTTTACAATTGAGTTTATTGGCGGCGATTATGGATTGAGTACCTTGATCCTTGCCCTGGTCGGCGGCGTTATTGGCTCCGCCACAGGCCGCCTTATCAAATAGCTTTCAGCAACATCTCGCCTGCTGCCTTGATTAACAACCCCAAAAACCAAAAGCGCCGCTTCGGTCACAGGGACCTCACGGCGCTCAGGTACAATCAATCAGTCGTGGGCGCATCCTAGCCAAATTAGGAAGCTGCGCAACAGTTAATTCAGCAGATACCCCTTTTGACACAAGCTTTAACAATTGCTTAATATTACACTGGCCTGAGACACAGCTTCCCCCTGAAACGGCATAAAAGCATTCAGCCTTTATCAAACCTAGCCCGTCGGCTGTTAAAATTGGACAGTTTTGGCGCCCTGCGTACGCCCGACGGTACAAAAGTAACCCCCACGCCAAACTGCGGCTTGTCTTCTTCCTTAAGCGCATAAGGATAAAGCGTTTCTGTAGCCCTTTCATACAGCGACTTGGCAGGCTCAAAATTCCCATGATTATCATCCTGCCTCTCCCGAATCCCGCCACCCAGGCCAGTGCCCAAACCCGAACCCGAACCAAGACCAGAAGGTCCTGGAAGTCCTGCAGCCCCATAACCCGACTTTATCCCGGATACCTGTTGGCCATTTCTGAAATTGGAATGAGCCCTGGTCGAGCTGTTGGTTGGTGCTTGGACACCAAATTCGTTCAACGCACGATAGCCGTATCTTGCTAACTGGCTCGCGGCTGGCGCCCCCCTGCCCCCGACCAATCCAAGGCCAAGACCAACGGCGTCAAATTGATCAACACTGGCCAGTTCACCTGTTTTGGGATCAAGGCTCAGGTGTGAATCCACACCGGGCATAAAAAATGACCCAAACCTGTGCATAAAGGCCGCAAACGGGCTCCGGTGTTTTGCGATAGCCCGACGCGAGTTTTCTGTAATTGTGTCATACCCTCGCGCCTTTCCCATCGCATCAAGCTGCTCGGGACTATAGGCTTCGGCTTCGGTTTTAAAGCCGCCGCCCCTCACATTTGGAACGCGTGAAATTCCATTGAGGGCCACGTCCTTCTCATCCAGATAATCTTCAAGTGAGGAAAGAACGGCCTGGGTTACCGCTGTTCTCGTTCTTGTTCTCTGGCTTGGTGGCTTGTTCAGCTCTCTGGTTGCGATACTGCGGTTATGGCTGGAAGTATCAGAACCGCCATTACCAGCATCACTCCGCCCGTTACCTGTGGCGTCACTTCCGCCCCGACCTGCCCGCCCCTCCAAATCTCTGTTACCTTGATTGTTATGGCTCCCGGTTCCTCTTGCTCCCCGACTTGATCCCTTGGGCATTACGATCACTCCTTATGCTGGATAAATGACTCTTCTCTCCCCCCCTTTCATTCTGGGAGCGAGATTAAGGAGTCTGTTTATGTCTGTATGGAAGATATTTGTTTTATTTCCGGCCACTTTTCTGGTCGGCTGCCTGACGCCTCTGGAGCAGGTCGGAACAGTCGTGGGTACCCACTTTGCAATCAAGACCACGGACAATATGCAAATCCGCTCTTACGGGAACAGCAGTCCTGACGGCAACA
Source organism: Kiloniella laminariae DSM 19542 (assembly GCF_000374005.1). Lineage (GTDB taxonomy): Bacteria > Pseudomonadota > Alphaproteobacteria > Kiloniellales > Kiloniellaceae > Kiloniella > Kiloniella laminariae. The sequence continues at coordinate 32,445 of NZ_KB893135.1, forward strand.
GCGGATCAACCTTTAAAAAAGATAACCGGGCCGCCAGCGCCTCCTCTCCCCTTTCTCCTCCGGCAACAGCTCCAGAGCTGATCTGCACAAAAAAGGGAGATAAGTGTCAGGCGATCTCTCAAACTGAAATTGGCCAAATGACCCTGGAAAAAGTATGTGAAAAGAAGAGCAAAATGGATTGCTGGTATTATAAAGTCGAGCCGGAGACTTGATATACTTATCCCGCATTTTCATATGCGTTTTGCACATTGATCCAGAAAAAGAATAAATTTTATTTTCCTTGGAAACAAAGTATCAGAAACAGGATATCCGCTCAGGCCAGACTGCCGGCTTCTGTTTTCTTGACAGCTTTGCCCCTACCCGGCCAACATTCCTCGATCCATATTTTACCGGGCAAGAACAACGGACCCTCATGACCAGCAGACAACAGATATTCGAAGGACTGCTTTATCTTCTCTTCCCCCACGTCGGAATATCCGTCTGGATCAGTGAACGGATTTCTCCGATGGCAAGTGGTATTCTTGCCGCTGTCTATGCCCTTCTGCTCAGCTACCTGATTTTTATCGACCGTCCACTCTTCTCTTATCACTTCTCCAGCTTGTCACTTGTACTGCTTACGCTTTACATCGCCCTGCCCGGCCTGTTTTTCCTCGCCCGCTCTTTTGATGGTGAAGATGAAGAAGATAATTCCGGATACTGATCCCCTAGCTGATCCCGGTACTGGCACCGAAAAAAAGATCAAAAAAAACCGGAAACTTGGCAACAACCACAAGTCGTGTCACGCTGGTTCTCTCTAGTTCGGTCACTGTTGAAATATCACGCCAAAGTATTTGAACAAGGAGAACACCAGATGAAAAACCCGCCCCAAAATCCCGTTTTTTCCACAGCTGGAACCAGTCTTTCGTTACAAATGGATGGCACAGAAATCGAACATGACGTCTTCGATTACATGCAAGCCTACGTCCAGGAAGCCTTTCCTGAAAAACTTACGCCTTTGCCGGGGAACCTGCTGACCCAGCTTTGCCTCTACCTGCAATCCCTGACGGATGCGCCCACGCCTCCTTCTCCCGAACTTGTTAATGCCTATCTCTCTTATCTGGAACCACAGGCACAACAGACTGCCCGGCTTGGTGACTTCGCCCATTTCAAAGGCGCCTTGCAAACAACTCTTGAGAGCCTGTCTGGCCCCTTGTTGTTTGAACCGGCATCGCCCGAATTTATTGAAACCACCATCCAGAAAGTGGTGATCGGACGCGATCCCACCGGTATCGGCGACAGCCTCCTTCTTACGCTCAAGGCCCTGGCCAAAAGACTTGAGTTAACCCTGCCATCGAGTTTCAACCTGATCGACAAGGCTTTTGCCCGGCGCGGGGACTTCCATGTTTGTCAGGTCGACGAGTTTTTGCTGACCAAAAGTTTTCCCCTGAGCGAAATGATCCTCTTTGAACCAGACCGGATCAGATCCGCGGAAGTTTGGCGTCTGGTCGACACACCCGACATAACTGACTTTGTCGTACCATCTCTTGCCGGGTTCAGCTTTTTTCTCACAAAAGACGCGCCCCAGAAATTCCGCTCCGATGGGTCCACAACAGGGATGGCGCACGAGGCACCTGGAAAAGACCCCCTCGGCCCCTTGAGTTCCCACGTGACCGCTGATTTTTTCTATCTCAAAGGCAGCCGCAACGTCAAAACCACCCTGACTGTCTTCCCTCTGTATTTACGGTCCAATGCAGATGCGACCAAAGATTATTTCCTCAATGTTGCCGCAAAGGTTTTTGTCACCCACTATTACGCCATTGTGAAATAACGCCCCCGGCAAGAGGACAAAAAGCAGGGGACAACCGGAAGATAGCGCCCCAGGTTTTTTCTGCCTTGCCGTTATCACGCCCCTATCGTGGTCGGCAGAGGCTCAAGCCTTGTCTTGCCAGCCGTACAAACTCCCCCTAAACTCGCTACAACTATTGGGGGTTATTTACATGAAATCTGCTCTGAAAGCATTCCTGCTGTCAGCATCTGTCCTGCTGCCAGCCCAGGTCCTTGCCGAAACCGGCACGTTGGAACAGCAAACCGCGATCTGGCTGGAACACATCCGCGCGCCTTCCCCGGAAGCAGCAGCGTTCTATCAAAAGCAGAGCGAACTCTACCGCACAAGTTTTACCGCCTATCCCGGTGCCGTCCTTGGCCCGCTCCAGGAACTGGCTGCCCATTTCTCTGCCCCCGGCGAAGCCATCCCCTATGGCGACTGCATGATCGAAGGCCAGCAAAAAAAGGCCTTTCTCAACACCCCTGCCGGACAGGAAGAATTCAAACAGATGCTGGCCGTCGCACCGCCGCAGCTTCACAGTCTGGTCAAAAAAATGGCCGAAAAATCAACTTCGATCACCCTCGGGGAACAGGTCTCGGCCTGTCGCTGTGCCAATGAACACACCTGGAACAGCGTCCTGACGGCCGACCACCGCGCGGTCTACAACAAAATGGTCCAGGGCATCAGCCTCGATCAGTCCGAACGCAAAACCCTGACCACAGAAGCCAGCAGCTTTACCCCCCTCAGCAGCGGTTACGACCCGATGGAATGCGGCCTGAAAGCCATTGGCCTCTATGATGAATATCTGAAAATTCAGGGATATTGAGACGAATAAAACAGATCTCATATTACACCAGCGCTGAATTATAGAAATCACTAGTGAGAAATGTAGATGAGAACAAAAAATATCATATTTTTTTGTGGAACAATATTTTCAACAATAATTCTGGCATCAGTATCATATGCCCTGACGTTTGGAGATTCTAACTTTGGGTATAATAATTATCCCTCTCACTCCTGTAACAAGCCACGTACTAAACCACACAAGCCCTATCGGATCACTCAGCAGATAGAAATAGATCAGTACAATCAGCAAGTTAGTCGCTACAACCAAGAAATAGAAGAATATTTCAACTGTATAGATAGTTATGTCGAAGCCGCCAAGAACGATATGGATCGTATCAGAGATAAAGCCAATGAAGCCATATCAGAAGCCAGAAGGCTGTGATCGATAAAGATCCTTCCCCCTTAGCCCTACCCCCCCGGTTCGTAATCCATAATTGCCGTGTCAAAATCGCCGGGTTCGTCGCCCCATTTGACAACCTCTTCGGCGAAGGTCAGGGCCAGGGCGTCGGCGACATCGGGTGAGTGCAGGCCGCGCTTTTTCATGTCGGATTTTTTCTCCAGCTGCAGGCGGTTTTTGGCGTCAAAGCCGTATTCAATCCCGGTCAGGTCGCTTTCAAGTTCGCTGTCATCCGCCGGAATATCCGCCGTCTTGAGCCAGTCGCGCAGGCGGCTCCACATTTCCGCGCGTTTGTTGAGAAAGCTCTTGTGATCCTGCGCGGTTGATCCGGCGTTGACGTCGATCACCGCATGGCCAAGCTGGTGCAGGCGATCAACCACGCCGCCGCCAACCCCGACGCCATCGACCAGCACGCCGTCAGGTTTGTAGCGTCCGATCGCCTCGATCACAAAGCTGGCAAGGGCCATGGTATCAACCCGGTATTTGCGAATTTCCAGCAGCTTGCGCCCCTGACGGATAAGGATCACTGACTGGTCATCGCCAAATCTTGCCACATCCACGCCGATCACTATCGGCTGTTCCGGCTGCGGTGGCAGCTCACGCGCCCTGGCTTCAGCCACCAATTGCCCGGAAATAAACTGGGTCGAGCCCGCGCGGGGGAAGACACCACGCACCCGCACCCGGACAAAATCGCTGTCCTCGCCATAGTCTTCGACCCACTGCTGCATCAGATCGGCGTTGGTGCCTTCAACCGCGCGACTGTCGATCTGGCGGCTGTGCCAGCGGTGGCGCAGGCGGTGAAAACACTCAAAAAACCGCCCGGAATTGCGGGTTGGGTTGCCAAAGACAAAGCGCATCGGCTCCCCATCGGTCAGGCCCCCGTCCGACACTTCCCAGATTTTATCCGGCACCGCCGAAGCCTCATCAAACAGATAAAAAGGCGTCGAGTTGGCGGCGTGCAACCCGGCAAAGCTTTCCGAGTTTTCCTCGCGGCAGGTCTGCGCGTCACAACGCCAGCTCTCGGCGTGGCTCTTGTGGCTGAGCGACATGTTGCCCTTGCTCGCATTGTACTGAAACCAGTGTCCGGTCAGACAGCGGCGGTGCCACTTTCCCAGCTCGGCCCAGGTCTTGGTCCGTAGCTGATCCCCGGTGTTGGAAGTCACGACCCCCTTGGCAAAGGGCCGGGTCGAGAGAATAAACAGGATCAGCCATGCCGACATCGCCGACTTGCCAATGCCGTGGCCTGACGCCGTGGCGATATCGGTCGGGGCGACAGGATGCACGCCGTCAAAGCCTCTGCTGCGGATCTGTGCGCCCAGATGGTCCAGATAGTCACGCTGCCAGGCACGCGGCCCGGCAAAGTCCGCCAGATCGCCCCTGCCCCAGTCAAACGCCCAGAGCACAAAGCCGAGCGGATCGGCATAAAAGCGCGCGCAATCCTCGGCAATGTCCAGATCAACCCTGGCCATAGTTCAATCCTGTCCTGCTAAAGAATAAGGGATGTTTTCTACAATAAAGCCCGCAAAGCAGGTCAGTTGGCCTGTTCGGGTTGGGTGGCCTGTTCGGGTTGCCCGGGCTGCACCCCGCCAGCCTGAACCTCGCCAACCTGAACCCCACCGGTCTGAACCCGTTTGCGTCCACGGGCGAGGCGTTCCATCAGAGCACTTTCGATCCCGACATCCACCCGTTCCTTGAAGGCCTGAACCGAGACATGTTTGCCGATCAGCTCCAGCGCCTTGCCCGCGCCCGCATACTGGAACTTGTATTCCCCGGCCGCATCCGGTACCGGGCTGCGCTGCATACAGCGTTCGAACAGCTCAACCGCCCCGCGCAGCACGTAATCCGCATCGATTTTCAAGCGCGCGGACCGCTCGGCCAGCGCCTGATCCACCGCTGTCCGTACCGCTGGCATGCCCAGCACCCGGCTGCCGCTCTGCTGCGCGCCTGCTGGCGAATATCCCGCCCGCACCGCCGCCTGTGTGGCATTGAGATCAACCAGATATTCCTCGACAAAACGGCTTTGCCGCGCCGACAGTTTGGCACTGGACTGTTCATGAAACTTTGCCTTGATAGCTCTCTGGGTCGTTCTCTGGGACTTTCCAGACGCGTTGCCCGGATCTGACGCCCCAGCCTTCCCGGCTTCCGGTTTTGACTTCTGCTGCACAACCCCTCCAAAACCGTTCAAGATCAATAGACTGAACAGAATTTTAAGGCAGCCAGAGCCGTCCCTCAACTCATCATAAGCTTGAAACACAAACCGGGATGGCCCGGAAGGGAAGCTTTCCCTTTCGGAGAAAACATATCGCTGGTAACACCAGCCCCGCCTGACCAGCCCCAATACAACACCAGTCCCGGCACAGTCCCGCCCCAAAACCCGGCGGGTTAAAAAAAATCTCCATTCGGGACTTATGCTTTTGCTGGCTTTGGGTGCTGGCTTTGGGCTAAAAGCGGATAACGGTGTGTTTGAGAGTTAGGGATTGCGGATTGTCGACCATAGTTATTACGGAAAAGACTTCTCAGAAGCGGGATGTCCAGGCGGCGGTTGGCAATGACTACGGGCGCATTCTCCCGGCAGAGGGACACCTGCTCAGCCTGCAGGAACCGCAACAGGTTGAAAGCAGCTGGGGCCGCTGGTCCTTTGACCTGCTCAAGCCCGATGACTTTTACCCGACCTGTCCCGCGCCCGATGCCTCGCCCTCGGCCAAGTCAAAGCTGCAGGCCATTGCCGATGCGCTCAAGACCGCCACCCGCGTCATTATCGCGACCGACTGCGACCGCGAAGGTCAGTTGATCGGCGAGGAAATCCTGCGCCACTACAAATTTTCCGGCAAGGTCGAACGGGCCATGTTCACCGCGCAGGATGAAAAGACCCTGCGCCAGGCCTTTGCCAATCTGGAACCGAACGAAAAGTATTACAATCTGGGTCAGGCCGCGGTGGTGCGTCAGCAGGCCGATCAGGTCTACAACCTGTCGCTGACCCGCGCGGCGACGGTCGCATTGAAACAGCCGGGACAGTACGGTGCCATTGGTATTGGCCGGGTCAAGACCCCGACCATGGCGATTGTCTGCATGCGCGAGCTGGAAATCCGTGACTTTACGCCCCAGGATTATTACCACCTCGTCGCCACTGCCAATGTAAAGCTCCAGCTGGGAACCGACGCCGCCCCACAGGAACAAGACGGCACGCTCGATCTGCGCCACGCCCCGAAAAACAAGATCCTCGACCCGGATCAGGCCGAGGCCTTGCGCGCTGCGGTCGAGGGTTATCAGGGGCCGCTGAAGGCCGAAAAGAAGATCAAGTCGACCAAGCCGCCGCGCCTGCTTGATCTGCCGGAACTGCAAAAGATCTGCGCGCGACGCTGGGGCTGGACCGCCGACAAGACCCTGAACATTGCCCAGGAACTGTACGATGGCGAAGGCAAGAAGATCCAGACCTACCCCCGCGCTGAATCGCGCTATCTGGCGGAAAACCAGATCGAGGACATTGCTGAGATTATCCAGGGTCTGACGGGTCTGCCGCAGTACCAGAACATCGACCTGAGCAAGCCGGAAGTGCGCAAGGGCAAAAGCGGCCATTTCTCGGATGCGGGGCTCAAGGGGGTCTCGCACCACGCGATTGTGCCGAACAAGAACACCATGGACCGCATCACCACGATCTATCCGCGCCTGAGCGAAGACGAGCAGCGCATGTTTGATCTGGTCGCCAGTTCCTATCTCGCCATTCTGCTGCCCGATTATGTCTATGAGTCCACCACCGTGGCCATGGATGTGCCGGTCACCCTGCCCAACCCCGACGGCAGCCCCGCAAAGGAAAAGATCCTCGACTTCAAGGTCACCGGGAACATTCCGAAAGAACAGGGCTGGAAAGCGGTCTACACCGATGTGATGGAGAAAAAGGAAGAGGACGCCAGTGAAGAGGGGCGTGAGTTACCTCCAGTGCAGGACGGCGACCTTGCCACGCTCAATCCCGTGACCACCGACAGTAAAAAGACCAAGGCCCCGCCACGTTATAACGAGGGTACGCTGATCGATGCCATGCAGAACGCCTGGCGCTTTGTCGAAGACAAGGACCTGAAAGAACGGCTCAAGGAAGCCAAGGGCATCGGCACCCCGGCGACCCGCGCCTCGGTCATTACCGGGCTCAAGGTCCAGAACTTTCTGGCCCAGAGCGGCAAGCACATCATCCCGACCGAGGCTGGCCTGACGCTCTACAGCACGCTCAAGACCGCCGCGCCTGAACTGGTGGATCCCGGCGTGACCGCGATCTGGGAAATGCATCTGGATGACGTGCTCGAAGGCAAGCAGTCGGCGCGACAGGTCTGGGACGACATCGGCAGGGATACTGCGCGTCTGATCAACATCATCAAGACCAACGCCGCCTCTGCCCCCAAGATCAACACCGGGGTTGCCATGCCCAAGGGGGCCGGGCGGGGCAAGCCGACCGACAAGATGAAAGAAACCGCCAAATCCATCGCGGCGGCGCGCGGCCTGAAACTGCCCAAGGGCTACACTTCAGACTTTGAAACCTGCCGCGACTTTCTCGATGAACATCTCGGCGGCAAGGGCAAGGTTGAAAGCCCCGAAAAACAACGTGAACGCCAGATCGCCAGCATGGAAAAGCAACTGGCGGGCGGCATGATCAAGGGGCTGGGGGCCAAGGCCGCCAAACAGCTGGCCGAAACCTTTGGCCCGGAAGCGCTGGATATCATCCTCAACCAGCCGGACAAGCTCGAGGCACAGGCCAAGGACCTGGGCCTGACCAAGGCCAAGCTCACCCTGCTCAGCGATTGGGCCAGTGAACGCCGGAACTCTGCCCTCCTTGCCAGCTTCCTGCATAACCACGGGGTCGAGCCCGTCCGCGCCCTGCGCCTGCTTCAGGCCTGGCCCGGCAAGACCGCCGCCGAGATCATCGATCTGCTGCGTGCCGATCCCTATTGTTTCCTGCGGGTGACCCGTGGCCTGCCCTTTGCCATGGCCGACACCCTGGCCCACCGTCTGGGGCTGGAGCCCAATTCCCCCCTGCGCGCCCGTGCCGCCCTTTATCACGCGCTGGCCCAGGCGGCGGATTATCGCGGCAGGAATGCCCTGCTGGCCCAGCTGGAAAAACGCCTCGACCTGCCGCTGGATCTGCTGGTTTCTGCGCTAGAGGCCGAACGGGCGGACAAACAGATCCATCTGGTCAAGGACCGCAAGCGCTACGAAGAAAAACCTCCCCAGAATCAAACAGGCTATGAAGTTGAAGAACTGATCCTGCACGACCACTGGCAGGCCGAACAGAAAATCAGCAAGCGGCTCAAGGCCCTGCGCGACGGCAGCGCGCTCTGGGCCGGGATCGAGGCTGAAAAGGCGGTGGACTGGGTGCGGGACAAGGGCAAGATCCCCCTGACCATCAACCAGAAACAGACCGTCATCGGCCTGCTCGCCAAGCCCGACACGGGCAAGATCCGCCTGATCAATGGCAGCCCGAACACAGGCAAGTTGACCGTCACCCGCGCCTTCCTGCGCATCCTCGCGGCCAAGGGCTTTTCCATTGCCCTGACCTCGGCCAGTGCAGCCGAAGCCCGTGATCTCGCCAAAGACCCGGCGCTCAAGGACTACAGCGCCACCTCGCTGGTCAAGCTGCTGGACTACACCGCCAAATCGGGCAATTTCAAACACAACAGCCGCAAGCCGCTGGATTGCCAGCTGCTGGTGATTACCTCTGCCGCGTTGCTTGATCGCGCCCTGCTGCTGGCGGCGCTCGAAGCCCTGCCCGAAGACGCCGGATTGCTGCTGATCGATGACATGACCCGCCTGCCCGCCGCCGGATCGGGCCGGGTACTCGAAGAACTGACCCGACAGGCCGATGTGCCCTGGCTGGCGCTGTGGGATCTGCCGCCAGAACTGGAACACAACCGCCTGTCCGATAACCAGCTGCGCCTGTTCCACGGCAGACCGCCCAACCTGAAGCGCGAAAAACCTGCTGCAGAAATGCAGGCAAAAATGGCCGAAGACAAACACCCCCATCCCTCTCGTATCAAGGATGGCAAGACCGTAACCCTCAAGACAGGCCCCAACGCGCAGGGCAGTTTTTATCTGGTCGAGACCAGTGACCCCGCCGACAGCCTGCGCAAGATCACCGAAATCATCAGCAACCGCCTGCCCAAATCCTTCAAGCTGGACCCGCGCAAGGACCTGCAGGTCATCTGTCTTTCCGCCTTGGGCGAACTCGGCCCGCGCAAGCTGAACCTGCGCCTGCAACAGCTGCTCAACCCGCCCGAAGACGGCCTCTTTGTCGATCGTTTTGGCTGGCGCTTTCGCATCGGTGACAAGGTTACCTTGAGCGAGAACGACCCCGAACGCGACCTGCTCGCGGGCGACTGTGGCATCATCAAGGACATCACCCGCGATGACCTGCCGCCCCTGGCCGGGCCAGTCCCGGCGACAGCTTCCGGGCCACGATCAACGACTGTATCTGAAGATATATCTGCCCCAGCAACCCTGACAGCATCTTCCCCCGATGCCGCGCTCCCTGCAGCCCCCACAGCCTCTGGCACAGCCACGAGTACGGCCTCTGCCATGACCTCGAACATCGCAGCGCCACAGACAACAGAACCCGCAGCAGTGCAAGATCAGGATAGCAGACTGGATACAGGCTCCAGGCTAGACACAGTTCCCAAGCTGGATACAGGCCGCATCACCATCGACTTCCAGGGCAAAAGCCACGACCTCGCCTTTGACGAGCTCGACCGCCTCTCCCTCGCCTATGCCCTGCATGCCCCGCGCAGCCGCGCCCAGCAAAGCACCGCCGCCCTGATCATCGGCCCCTGTTCATCTGGAAATACATCTGGCGCGCCATCAGACAGCCCGCCCGCCGCACTCCCCAGCGACGAAGAAAAGAAAACCCTCTACAGCGCCCTGACCCACCCCCACGACCTCGCCATCATCCTCGCCCCCAAATCCGCCGTCGATTGGGTGTGAGGGGGGGCTGGTAAAGCAGTAAGTATAGGAGAATCTAAGAACCATAATTTGATGACTGCTTTGTGCCATTAGCGGACCTTCACTACTGGCGCATAAAAAGCTGCTGTGTTTTACCAATACCGCAGCTACGCCAAGAATTTGAACCAGCGCTTATACTTACCAATGGGCCTAACTCAACCCTCCGAGATTGTTACGGTCAATAACCATTCTCAGAGGGGAACGATTTCTATATGTCGTCACCATAGTGAGACTGCTGATATTTATGAGCTTCTTCTGGATCATTAAGCATTTGGAAGAGTTCCTGCAGGCAAATAACCTCAATATAAGAGTTCGCTGAGCAAAGCCGATGTGTTAGGCCGTGGTGTGATCGACGGTGAGTTAGTTCTGAATCAAGATACGAAATCACTGAATATTCTTTGTCGAAATCTTTGCCCATCTCCCAAAACACTGCAAGATCGACATCGTTCTCGTGTTTGTCTCCACCTTCAAACTCTCTGATCAATCCATCTAAACAGAATTTATACTCAAGAACCTTCGGTTGAGTCGTGTATGTCTTTGTAAGCTGTTCTCCGAACACTCCGAGCGGATTATTTTTTTGGCAGAATTCATATGCCGACAATGGATCTTCCGCGGAGAAGCGGAAAACGCCGTCGTATTGGGATGATTGTGAAGTTGCGAGTAGCTTTAATCCACGAATAACCCCACCTGCGATTAATTGATTGAATAAAACGATTACGTCTTGCTCGCTTTGTGGGACACACATAACAGAAATCTTTTTCGTAGGCAGAAAGAAGCCATCATTTTTAAGCACTAGGGGGTGATCGGCCTCATATTGTTCTTGATATTTTAGCCATTCATGTACCTTAAGCTCTTTATCGATATCAGTATGTGCACCGCTATCCGATTTCAAGATATCCTCTCTTCTCGCGCTTAGCTGTTTAACGACCCCCGCAGCAATTTTTTCGGCCAGTTCTTTAAGTTCAGGTTGAAACCCCTTCCGACCCAAGTCAGGTTCAGCGCCCTCAAAGTGAACGATCACATGGCTTTGGTTTTGATGGCCCATACTCTTGGACAATGGAATGGTAATAAGCTCACCTTGCGGCATGCTGTTGCTTGCAATTTGGAGGCCACCTTTGATGATTCTCAATCCCTGCCTGAGTTTAGCCTTCTTGTCATTTAATTGGTCCCAAATCTCGGTCGAATATACAAAGTAACCGTAGGCAGTAACATTGTGAGTTTTAGCCAGTTCAATTTCATCATCTGATAGTCGAGCTAACGGCAAAACTTGGTCGAGCGAATAAACTTCATAAATACCATTCGATTTTCGAAATTTGTCTATTGCTCTCGCAGGGTCTTTACCTTCGTTCAAAGCTTTTTGCTGAATCTCAACAATCTTCCGAAGTTGTTGGCTTGCATGGACCTCTAAGTGGGGAAACTTATATTTTGCTTCCTGCTCTTCAAGGCTTGTAACTTTGCCATCCTTGTCCATGACCCTCAAATCAAATTGGATATTTGAGGCAGAACAACTTGGTAATTTAATCGAACCAAGAGGTGTCTTAATAAGCAGCAAATACAGCCACTGTTCTGCTGTTTTTGCTTGATACCACCCAAGATTTTTAGGGCGAACATGCTTGCCTGAGAACGCAATTTTGAAGCTGGTTCCTTGGTCAAGCGCATCGAACGCGTTGCTCTTAGTCTTTGCTGGCTCAATAAGCGGACGCGAAACAGTCCCCTCGTGATCCTCAATCCACTCGCGCCCTCTGCGCATCGTGCCTTGATAAGAGAAGAGGCGATTCTTCGTCCGTATAGTTAGGTCATTAAACCCATATGCAATGTACGTGACACCAACGCCCTTGTTGCCCCGTGTCTCGCCTCCCGACTTGAACGAAATACTCGGTGCTAGGAACGCTTTAAATTCTGCTTCCTCAAATCCACATCCATTATCCAAAACTTCGATAGAATTCTCATTCAGATCAACGATGATCGTGACCTTAGGGTAGATCTTCGTATCTGCCTCGCACCTCTTCTCAACTGCGTCCATAGCATTTTGGATCAACTCGGAAAGGGGGTCATAATTACTTACATATGACTTCAAAATATTCTTGATTTCGCGTTTTTTCGCAGAAGCAAGGACATTTGCATCTGTTAAACCAGCGGCGTCGAGTGGGTCCCAGGTCACAGATTGATTGGTTGACGTCATTGATCCATCTTTCTTGTTGTATCACACAGTTAAGTCTTGAATATTGGCATCACTGTGTGGCGATCTCTATGCAATTTTTCAAACATTAAAGCTAGTCAGTGCGCAACACAACATGGTTTAAAGGAGAGCCGAAATTAAGACCGTTTGACTGAACGCTGGGTCCGTCCTTGTCGAAATTATACAAAAACGAGGCCCGCTCAGCCTTCGGCTAATGATTTTGCCCTCCAAAAAGCTCATGCACGAAACAATTTCTATTTCCCGCATTTCTCGCGATCTTGACTTTGAATTTGGTCAATGGCGGGTAAGTCACCGACGGCTCAAGAAACGGTTGGTCAGTTACAGCGATTTGGAGGCATTTACGGATCGTTCGGTAACAAGATCTGTCTTGGGTAGCAATGGGAATGACGAAGGCAAACTTTTCTTAATTTCCTCACTGGGCCGCACCACCTTGATGTGCTTGTAATCGGCAAGTTCGAGGACGGTGTCGGGCAGTAAAGTCCACATAGTTGTCGTTTCGCTATCTGAATGGTGAGGACCGCTTCGGGTTGAAAGCTTACATTCGGATCAATCAAAACGACAAATCATCTTGCTCTTATTTCACAAAATTTACGAAACTAAAAATCCCTTTATAGCTGCAAAAACACTATACAAATCTACTAAAGAGATCAATCAAGATTAAGCATCCATCGGCGCCAATCACCACCTCAGGGCGAAATTAACCATTGCGCAAACACTTTGTTCACGATAGGTTCCCGTCAAAAGCACCCCAGACGAACAGACCCCACAAGGACAGCGACGATGGCTAAAATTGCGGTACTACTCACGCCAGGTTTTGCTGATTGGGAATACGCCTTGATTGCGGGAACAGGCGGGCCGTTTTATGGTCTCGATGTCCGTTTTTTTGCGCCTGTGACGGGCGATGTGCAATCCCAGGGCGGGCTGACGGCCCTTGTTTCACAGGATCTGGACGCGCTTGCAGCGTGGCAGCCCGCGGCGGTTGTGGTTGTCGGCGGCATGATCTGGGAGACGGATCAGGCACCGGATATCAGCGATCTTCTCAAGGCTCAACATGCCCGTGGCGCTGCGGTTGCGGGGATCTGTGGCGGCACGCTGGCCCTTGCCCGGGCCGGACTGCTCAATGATCTGCGCCACACCTCGAACGATCCGGATTTTCTCACGCGCAATGCCGCGACTTACGCGGGTTCCGCGCATTATGTCAGCAGCCCTTGCGCGGTCTCGGCGGATCGGGTGATTACCGCCCCCGGCACCGCCCCGGCCAGTTTCACAGCCGAAGTTTTTGCCGCCGTGGGCTTCGCCCAGGAAGCAGTGGCACAATTCAAGGCAATGATGGCCGCAGAACACGCCTGACCCTCAATAGTCCCATCTCAAAATCCCCGACTGACCCAAACGGTTGCGCTTTCGAACAGCTCAATCGAAGCACCCCTTTTTGGGGTCAGCGCCTGTTCGGCCCTCCTGCCCGAATAGCCCTGTCCAGCAGATAATCCCGCTATTGGGCTCCCGGGCCTCCCCGGGCGGTTCTTTTTAAGCTTTCCCAAAGTTGCCAGACCCAGTACACATCCCTGATTGTGATATTCCCCGGATACATTTCCCCAAGGACAAGACATGGCGCAGAAAGCCACCATCTATAAAGTTGAACTTTCCGTTGCCGATATGGATCGTCACTATTACGAAACCCATAACCTGACCGTTGCCAAACATCCGTCCGAAACCGATGAACGCCTGATGGTGCGCCTTCTCGCTTTTGCCCTGAATGCCCATGAACAGCTGGAATTTACCAAGGGCATCTCGACCGATGACGAGCCCGACGTCTGGCAGAAAAGCCTGAGCGGCGAGATTGAGCTGTGGGTGGCGCTGGGCCTGCCGGGCGAGAAAATCATCCGTCAATCCTGCGGCAAGGCCGATAAGGTGATTATCTATTCCTACGGCGGCAGTACAGCGGATATGTGGTGGGAAAAAACCAGAAACAGCACCACCCGGTTTGATAATCTCCAGGTGATCAATTTTTCCAGAACAGACACCAGTGAACTGGGAAAACTGGCCAACCGTTCAATGCGGTTGCAGGTCAACATCCAGGACGGCGATATCATGGTCTCTGTCGATGACAGCAGCTTGCACATCACCCCGATCAAGTGGAAATCCTGATCCGGCAGGCCTGCCTTAATCCCTAGCTGGCAGAAGATATTTCTTCAATGTATTGGGCCCGGATCTTTGCGATGGTGCCCTCTCTTTCCATTCTTTTCAGAACCGCCGTCAGCTTTGGCACCAGATGCTGGTTCTTTTTGTGCAGGTAATGGAACAAGGGGTAGGTCTCGACCACGTGGTAATAAACCGGGGTCTTCATCTCCTTAACAAATTTCTTGGCAAGGGGGATAGAGGTCAGACGCGCCAAAATAATCACGTCGCATCTGTTGCTGCCCAGCTTTGTAAAAAGCTGCTCGTTGGAATTGCTGGTATCGACGGGTAAATCCCTGGTACCGATTTCGGAAAACTTTACACCGTTGCGAATGCAAACCCGATAGGGCTTCAGATCTTGCCACGCTGACAAGGTGATGTCGGGGTCTGTTGTAATGGCAACTCCCTCCATAATCCCGATGGGCACGGGCAGCATAAGGAGGTTTTTGTATCTTAAGTGCACATTTTTAATGCGGTAGAGTTCTCCATCGACGCTTCCCGAATTAGCCACCGCCAAGGCTCTGGCGGCAGGCAAAGCAGAAAACCGGGCCTCGATACCCATCCGCGCATAAGCTTCGCGCATGACGCGTTCACTAATGGTGGAGTAGGAAGATTTTTCAATTGCGGAAAAGACAAGCGGCTCTTGCGCCGCCACCAATTGTGATAGCGCCACCGATAGCGACACCGATAACGAAGCCGAACAAAGAAAAATGAGCATCCTGATAAATCGATTGGACCTCTGACTCATCCCTGATCCTTGTTTTTATACTGGTCTCCAAAATCACACTGAAAATCTGTACCGGGTATCATCATAAAGACGGAAAATAAAAATTGGCTTAAAGCCTTCAAGGTCAAGCGCTCAAACGGTGGAGCGGTGGAGCGGTGGAGCGCAGCCCCCCGGAATAGCTGACGATTAAAAGCGGATTGAGAATATCCTTATCCCTGCCCAGCACCTGAGAAAAGGAAGTTGGGCAATTCACCAGTGAAGAGGCCCCCGTTTCGCCCGGGCAACCGTCAACCTCGGAACAAAATACCAGCACCTTCTTTTGAAATCAGTGGTATTATAACCCCATGAAGAAAAGCACTCACTCAGAAAAAACTGCCGCAAATGCTCGCTTTGCCAGCAAAACGATCGGTGCCACCAGGGCGGCCAAATTTCTGGTTGTGGAGGGGCTGACCTTAAGCCCGAAATCAGCCCAGACTTTATAAAGAGCTTAAGGCAATCGGCCTAAAAGGTGACCCTCTGCGTCGGGCCATATCAGCACACTTCAAGGCAGCAAAGCGTGCATGAGCCGCTACAACTCTGTCAATCAGGAAACAATACTCCCCTGACAAACTGCATAGGCGACATGATCGAATAAAGGGCAAAGATAAAGGGTTCTTACCAAGGCTATTCAGACACCTAGCCAATCGAAAAGCGGAGCTTGTTTTGGGCTTTTGCGCCCAGTGCCTGATAGAAAGCAATGGCCGGGGCGTTCCAGTCCGGGGTTTGCCATTCCATGGTTTCCAGCCCCTGATCGCGGGCTTCGGCCTGTGCAGCCGCAAAGAGCCGTTGGCCCAGCCTCGATCCACGCTGGCCCTCTTCGATAAAGAGACAATCCATATGCAGATAGTCCTGCGCCCGCCAGGTGGAAAATTCCCGCGACAGCGCGACATAGCCCACCACAGTTCCCTGATCTTCCGCCAGATAGACCCACAGACGCGGCATGGGAGCAGAGAGGGCTGGGCCAATCCCCCGCTCAAAACATGCCGCATCAAATCCGGCCCCTTCAAAAGCAGCATGGGCGGCGCAGAGCCGGGAGAGAGCGGCAATATCACCCTCCCCCGCCCGGCGGATATTCACGTCTGATCCGGGCTTGTCTGATCCGGGTATATCTGGTCTGGGCAAATCTGATCCGGGCAAATCACGGCTGCTCACGCCTCAACCCCGACCGCGCCGATATCCACCAGACCGGGCTCAGTGTCCCCCGGAGCTGTCAGAGCGAAGCCCTCATCCAGCCAGCCGGTAATCCCGCCGATCATCATCTTGACCGGCAGGCCCAGCCGGGACAGCCGCAGCGCCGCCTTGTTCGCGCCATTGCAATGCGGTCCCGCGCAATAGACAACAAAGAGCTTGTCCTTGGGGAACTGCGCCATCCGCGAGCCGATCATCTTGCCATGCAGCAGGTTGATCGCACCCGGCACATGCCCCTTGGCATACATATCAGGACTGCGGACATCAACCAGAATAAAGTCCGGCTCCGCGCCTTTCTGTGCCGCCATCTCAAGGCTTTCATGGGTATCCCAGCAATCGGTCTCAAAGCCCAGCATGGCGGCAAAATGCTGCTGGGCCAGATCGGATGGGGCTGCCGGGGTCTGGGTTACGGAACTGGTCATGATGAACTCCTTGGTCTGGACGCTTCGGTCTTGGGTGAATGCCCCATATAAACCCGCTCGATGAAAAAACGCCATTGGCGTTAATGACAAAGACTGGTAATATTTCGCCAAATAACTGGAAACTGATCTACAGCCCAGAAAACCAGCCCCTTTTCTCTGACCTTCAGCGATTTTCCATGCCGCCAGTGACTGACCATTTGGATTTCACCTCAAAAGACACGCTGAAAGAACGCAGACAGCAGGCCCATCCCCTTGATGATCTGCCTCAACAAGATCGCAACAGCCAGGACCCTGGACTTGTCGTTGTCATTGCCTATGACGGTCTTTGTACCTTTGAGTTTGGCATTGCGGTTGAGGTCTTTGGTCTAGCCCGTCCCGAGTTTGATTTTCCCTGGTACCGCTTTGCCGTGGTCTCGGCCGAAGGTAAAAAAGTTCGGGCAACGGGCGGTATCATGGTCGAGGCTGATGCGGGGCTGGAGCTGTTGCAACAGGCCCGCACCATCATCATGCCTGGCTGGCGCGACCGGGCCGAACAGCCCCCTGCTGCCTTGCTTCAGGCCATTGCGGCGGCTTCACAACGCGGCGCACGCTGTCTGTCGATCTGCTCCGGCGTCTTTGTTCTCGCCGCGGCGGGTATTTTGCAAGACAAACGCGCCACCACCCACTGGCGCCACATGCCGCATCTCAAGGAGCGCTTTCCCGACCTGCAGGTTGAAGAAGACGTGCTCTATGTTGATGAAGGCTCGGTGATCACCTCTGCGGGCAGCGCTGCGGGGATTGATGCCTGTCTGCATCTGGTACGCCGGGATTTTGGCAGCGCCGTTGCCAATAGCGTGGCCCGGCGGCTGGTCACACCGCCACACCGCGATGGTGGGCAGGCACAGTATGTCGCCGCCCCGATCCAGCAACGCCCGGGCCAGAGCATGAGCGCGGTGATGGACTGGGCCCGGGATCACCTGTCAGAACCGCTGGATATCTCGGCACTGGCCAACCGCGCCGCCATGAGCGAACGCACCTTCTTGCGGCGCTTTTGCGAAACCGTCGGCAGCCCGCCCATGGCCTGGCTGCAACGCGAACGCATGTACCGGGCCCAGCAGATGCTTGAAACCTCGTCCTCTGCACTGGATGACATCGCCGAAGACTGTGGCTACCGCTCGCTCGAGACCTTTCGCGTCGCCTTCCGCAAGCTGGTCGGCACCTCCCCCGCCGCCTACCGCAAACGCTTTGCCCAAAAGGAAAAGACAGCGCAATAAAAGACAGCAGAACCAGAAGGAATAGATAACGGAAACGCTTTTATGCTTCAGCTTAAATGAAATGTTCCGGCAACAGCGTTCCCAGATCTTGTGAAATTTTGCCCGGAACAGAGCAGAACGGAACAGAAAGCCTCAATGCACCATGGCTACAGCCGGGGCGATCTCCTTGCCAAGCACCCGTTCACCCGGGAAGATCAGAACCACTTCGGTGCCAACGCCGGGGTTGCTGCGGATGTCGATCTTGCCGCCATGCATTTCCATCATGTTCTTGGCCAGCGGCAGCCCCAGCCCGGTGCCCCGGCTGCTGCCATCATAAGCGCCCTTGACCATGCCAAAGGGGGTCAGGGCGGTGACCAGCCCCTCGTCATCCATGCCGATCCCGGTATCGGTGACCGCCAGGCAGAAATGCCCCTCACCGTCCCAATAACGCGACAGCATGACTGACCCATTTGCCGGTGTAAACTTAACAGCATTACTCAGCAGATTGACCAGGATCTGCTTGATCAGACGGGCATCGCCCCAGAAGCGCATCGCCTCTTCTTCGCTGTCGAGCTCAATCCTTATTCTGGCTTCCTGAGCCTGGAAACGCACCATCTGTACTGCCTCGTCCAGCGCCTGATTGAAATCAAACGGCGCCTCGTTCATTTCCAGCCGTCCCGCCTCGATCGAGGAAATATCCAGAATATCATTGATGATATCCAGCAGGTGTTTACCGGAAAGTCCGATGTCGCGGACATATTCCTCATAGCGGCTGTTGCCCAGCGGCCCAAAGGTTTTCATCTGCATCACTTCGGAGAAGCCAATAATTGCATTCAGGGGCGTGCGCAGTTCATGGCTCATGGACGCCAGAAACTTGCTCTTGGCCTGGTTGGAGGCTTCCGCAGCACCGCGCAGATAGGCCAGAATACGGACCTGTTTGCTGATTTCGCGGAATATCAGACTGACCAGCAACAGGAAAACCCCCGCGCCCGTCAGGCTCAGGATAGAAACGATAATCCAGGTGGTTGAAAGCTCGTCGCCCGACCGGAGATCAACCTGTTTCTGGCGGTTTTGCTCAAACTGGACAAAGCGGGCCCAAGCCCTTTCAAAGTTGCCCGAAAGAACATCCAGATTTTGTTGCAGGCTTCTGCGTTGTAACTGCAAGAACAGGTAATCCCGGCGCAAGGGATAAAACCCGTCTCCGGTAACATGAATGGTCTGGTGACGCTGATCAATCACATAACCCGTACCGAAAAGCGACTTCATCAGCCCCTCCAGCTCGGTTTCCCCGAAAACAATCCCGTTTTCCCCGGCCAGATTAAGCGCCACCATATCGCGCTGTAGACGCTCCAGAGCCGGTTTCAGCTTGTTGTCCTTGATATCAACCAGATGATCATAGTTATCTTCACCTGACAGGACCTCAATCAAACGCTGTACATCCGCCAGTTCCCGCTGCAAATTGCCCCAGGTTCCCCGGATATAGCGGATGTGGGTATCGACCAGTTCATGGGCCATTTTTTCCGCCTCATCACCTGTGGCTTCCTGGTATTTCTGAATCTGTCGGGCAGACACGATCCGTTCACGCCCAACCACCGCTGTCAGAATGCCATGCATGGCCGTAATTTCGCCGCGGACCTTTTCCAGTGACTTGCGGCTTTCGATATCATTCAAGATCGGTTTATAGGCTTTGCGCCAGCGGTGAACCTGGTCAAGCAAGGTGACAAAGCCTTCAGCAGAACTGCGCAGCGCCAGGCCACCGCCCCTGTCACTTTCCCCGTCATCATCCAGAAGATGCAAAAGGCTGTCGCGGAAATTTACAACCTGCTCCGGCCCCCCCTGCTGCTGGACAACCCCTTCCGGGTTAAGAACATCATTGATTGTCGCCCGGCTCCGGCTGAACAAAAGCCTGATCTGGGCGCTCTGGGCAGCAAAGCCGACCTTTTCCGCCGTCCTGTCTGCCAGTTCTTTTTGCTGGCTGAGAACACCCCAGCCCATCAGAAGGTTGATCGACAGGGCAGTCACCAGAATCAATCCCACCAGAGCCCACAACATCCGGTTAACCTGTCTGGCCTCCATGTTGGGTGTTTCGGCTTTCCCCGGCAAGGCAGAGCCTCCAACAGCCGAAGACTGTTCGGCAGGCTCTCTTTTCGGAGAAGGATTATCTGTCCCTGGCTTCATAAGGATCCCGTCTCAACGCGGAAGGAAAGAAGATATTTGTGACCAGTCAAAAGGGACGAACTCCCCGTCGACAAAAACTGTCGGCCAGACTTCATGACTGGCCTGATGCTCCTGCTGATCTAAATAGAGTGCATGTCCGGTACCGATATCAAACCTCCCAAGCTTTTCCAGTGCGTCAACGATATTATCCCGATTTGGCTCTTCTTTTAGGCTTTCCAGGGCCTTGATAAAGATACGGGCCGCGATATACCCCTCCAGACTGCCAAAAGACTCAGGTTTCCCCGGCGCATGTTCGGCCAGAGCCTTGTGGTAGTCCCGGACAACAGGCACCAGCAGGTCTTTGGGATGGGGAACAACCTGGGTTACGATCACCCCCCTGGAATAATCCACAGTCTCGTCGTGCTCTATTTCAAATGTTGTCAGCGCGTTTCTTGCCGCTTCACCCTCCTGCGCAAATTCGTGAATAGCCATCGGCTCTTCTGTCAACTCGCGCGCCAGCGAACTGCTGCCGACAAAAGAAACATTCAGAAACAGAGCTTTTATTCCTGCATCGCGGGCCAGATGGATAAAGCGTGCACTCGGCGCATAGGCCCCAACGATAATCACGGCCTTGGGTCTGGGTTCAGCCAGCAGAATATCTGCCAAGGCATTTTCCACAGCCAGTGTATTGCGTTCATAGCGTGCGTGCGTGATTGCCGCCGGGGAACTCAGGCCATGCTGCATCAACGCGGCAACCCCTCCAACATATCCAGCATCTCCATAGGAATCCCACTGGGTAAAAAAAGCGACCTCCTCCGGCTTGACCCCACCTTGTTCGATCAGGGCTTCAACCATGGCCGAGGTTTCCTGAGCATAACTGGCCCGATAATTGACGATGTAACGATCCGGCGGGTTCTTGCGCAAGCCCCCGGCACCGCTAAAGGGCGCAAAAAACAGAACCTTGGCATCATTCACTATTGGCAAGGCGGCGATGGCCGTTGGTGTTCCGACATTGCCGATAATTGCCAGAACATTTTCCTGATCAATAAGACCATGAATATTCGGCACGGTACGCACAGGCTCATAACCATCATCCAGGGCAACCAGGCGAAGTTTTTTTCCCTGAATCCCCCCTTTTGTATTTTGCTCAGCCAGCCCGATCCGCACCCCCAGGTACATATTTTGCCCCAGATCCGCGGCAGGTCCACTCAGAGCCGTTGACATCCCCAGCTTGATTTCTCTCACAAGACTTTCTGGGCCCTGATTTTCTGGACCCTGACTTTCTGGACCCTGACTTTCTGACCCGTCTGCCGCTTTGGCAAACGAACCTGTCAGGAAAAAAACCACCAGCCACAAACTGCACAAGAGCTGTGTCATTCTCGTCACAGAAAAAAAATTCAAGGTGTCTGGCTGCGTCATCACTTTATTTATAAAGATGAACTTATTGCTTGATCCTAGTATCGCATATGTTGATATGCAGTTAACTCCTGCCAGAATTACTCAAAAGAACAGGCTCCTGTCAGAAAACCCTGACCGTGTGATCCTGCTTTATCGACCTTCAATTTACCAGATCCAGTGTGTCTGTTGTCCGGGCAACATAACCTTTTGTTATTTTATCAATTTCTCCCTGATCAGCGAGCCCCTGCAAAGTTACATTGAACTTTTCCCTCAACCTTTCCGACCCAGGCAAGCTCCGGGGAAAGATTACATAACCCTGATCCACACTGACCACAGATCCAGCGGCTATAACCTGATCTCGCTGTTCACCAAGATGTTCATGGCGGGCAATCTCGGCAACGATGATATCCTCGATGAAAAAATCTGCCCGGCCATTGAGCACCATCAGCCAGCAGCTTTTGATAAAGGGAGGACGGATACGCCGGATTTCTTTTGCGGCATGCATCCGGTCCAGTTGCTCCAGACCGCCATAGTGATGCGGCAGACATTCGGTCAAACCTGACAAACCCGACAGATCTGACAGATCTGACAGGCTATCAAATTCAACTTCAGCCTCGCGGCGGACAAATATCCTGCTCCGCCATTCAATCACCGGGTCACTGAACAGAAAAGCAGCTGACCTGACATCCGTGCGCAAATAAGGGAAAGTAGCAGCAAAATCGCCTTTTTCTGTCAGGACATAGCCTCTCTTCCAGGGCAGGAACTCAATGGAAGCTTCCAGATCCATCCTGGCAAAAACAGTGCGGACAACCTCGGTTACCAGACCGCCGCCTTCTTGTTGTTCTGCGGTAAAGGGAGGATAGTTTCCCGTAACCAGCTTCAGTTCACCCGCCTCGCCCTGCGGGGAAAAACAGACAGGAACAATCAGCGCAAAACTGCCCAGAAACCGGGTAATCTGCACAGATAGGCGCGGGATATCAAACATGGTTCTCCACGATCATGAAAGGCTGTGACTACAATTTTATCCTTGTAAACAAGCCTAGCCGGAAGACCTTTTAGATTTTGTTAAATGCCAAGACCACCCTGCTTCTGCGCTCCGCAGAACCTGGTCGCTCGTCACAAAGCCGGAGCAGAACGCCGCAATACGCTGGCAGCTTCCCTGACAAAGCGGACATAGGTTGTATTTTTCCGCCCCGAGGCATCCACCAGTGTGATCTCGGTAAAGCCGGGTCCATCTGGTATCAGCCGGGGAGTAGTTGAAAATCCCTGAACCGCTTCTGTCTGGAACGGACGACCGTTAATTATCCAGCGATAGGGACGGCTCCCCCCTTCAGCCTCGAGGGGAATTCCCCGCCCGGCCAGCTCCACCATATCCAGCGGGATCTCGGCCCCGGGAAGGGGAAAGAGAATACGCGGCCCCGGGCGACTTCGCTCCCCCCGGTCTGCCAGGGGCCTGTCGATATACTGCAGTCCCGGCGGCAAATTCGGGTTTTCCAGTGAAACAGTGACCAGTTTGGTTTTCGTCCTCCCCTCCCGGTTTTCCGGCAGGGCATCAAAAACCTCGAACATCAGCGGCGCAGCGGTTTTATAGCCGTAATGATCAGGATTAGGTGTTCCATCAGGGCGACCGATCCAAACTCCCACTGTAAAGGTTTCGTTAAACCCCAGCGCCCAGGCATCCCGGAACCCGTAAGAGGTCCCGGTTTTATAGGCGACGCTCTTCGCCTTGCCCGAAGCTGCAAAAACCGGGCGGTCAACCCCCAGCAGGATTTGGTGTATCTGGGCCCGGGCTTCCGACTTCAACAACGGACCATCTGGCTGTTGTTCCATAAAATTTTGCAGATCTTCCGGACCATAGACCAACGGGCGAACCATTCCGTCATCCGCCATTGCCGCATAAAGTCGCACCAGATCCTCCAGCTGCATCCCCACACCGCCAAGGGCAACTGGCAAGGCGGGTTGACTGTCATCAGGGAAATGCATCCCGATCTTGTCACGGCGTAACCGTTCTACAAAATTGACCGGACCAAGTCGTTCCAGTAACAGAACTGCAGGAACATTGAGCGATTTTCTCAGGGCGTCAGTCAGGTCAACCTCGCCGTAATAGCGGTCCTGGAAGTTCTTTGGCACATAGGCACCGAAGGGACGCGGTGCGTCATTTACACGGCTGGCGGGATGGGCAAGCCCGCGTTCAAAGGCCAGACCGTAAATCAGGGGTTTGAGGGTCGATCCCGGCGAGCGCACCGCGCTTATCATATCCACCTGCCCCTGGTTTTCCTCTGATCGGAAGTCGGCAGAACCGATATAGGCCCGAACTTCCCGGGTGGCATTCTCCACCACCAGTACCGAGATACTCACCGCTGGCCCCAAATCGCTTGCCCCCCGCCTGACGAGCTGCTCAAGTCCCTGTTGCAGAGCCCCGTCAAGCGTGGTCTCGATCCGGTTTTTATCCGGCTGGCTCCGCTGCATCCGTTCCGCCAGAAGCGGGGCAATAAAAGGCTGATCAGATCGCCCCCGAGGCAGTCCCTCCGCCAGCAGGCGCGTCAGATGTCCAGCCTCAAGCGTTAGAGATTCCGCAACCCGGGTCAGCACCTTGTCTCTTGCTGCCCTGGCCGCAAGAGGATGTCGATCCGGTCGCAGACGGGTGGGCGACTGCGGCAAAGCCACCAGCAATGCCGCTTCCGTTGGGGTCAGATTCCGCGGGGGACGCCCCAGCAGTACCTGTGCCCCGGCTTCCACCCCTTCAACATTGCCGCCAAAGGGGGCCAGTGTCAGATAGATCGACAGGATCTCTTCTTTGTTGTAGTGCCGCTCCAGCTGCAGCGCCCGGGCCATTTCAATCAGCTTGTTGGCAAGGGTACGCGGACGGGGCTCAAGCAACCGCGCCGCCTGCATTGTCAGGGTCGAGGCACCGGAGACAACCCGGCCAGACCCCAGCATCTGTCCGCTGGCCCGGAGCAGAGCCAGCAGATCAACACCGGGATGCTCATAGAAACGCTTGTCTTCATAAGCAACCAGCATTGCCAGATAACCGGAATCAACATTGCTGCTCAGCACCGGCAGGCGAAAACTTTCATCCTTGCTCAGGTAATAACGCAACGGCATTCCCTGACGATCCACCACCACCCGGGCCAAGTCCTGGTAACGGGCCAAATCCGGCGGGAACAATCGATCAAGGATTGCCGCTCCCCCGCCCAGCAGAAGGCCAAGCAACAACAGCACCACTGCAGAAACCTGCAATCGCCTGATCAGCTTCTCGATCCACTGGAACCGGGGTAAGGGCAACATTCCTATTTATATCTCACCATTCAGATTGTTTACCTGTCTCATTTTTTCCCCGAATTTATTTCTCCACCGTGATCCCGGCCATTTCACCCCGGGCGTGGAATTGAGGCTGATACATGTCCTCGATAAACACACCGGGCTGGACGAAGCGTCCGGGTGTTACAGCCCTGACGATGTAGGCCAGCTTGAAAGTCTGGTCGCCCCAAAGGTTGATCGCCGCGACATAACGATCATCGCGCGCCATGACAAACTCTGTAAAACTCAGCTCCCCGAGAAATTCCAGCTCGTCCGCATTCCGGCCATTACCGATTGCCGAATTTTCGATTTCAAACCCGGCGGGCAAAAGATCCACCACCAGGGCCTCGTGCCGGCTATCGCCAAGAACATGACCTTCAATTTCCACGACCAGCAGATCGTTCTGCTTGAGCTTCTCCGGCTCCAGATATTCTCCGTCCATGCTGTAGTAACGGCGCTTGATCCGGAAACCTTCTTCCACCGCGGGCAGATCAGCGCTCGGCACGCCCCGGATGGAACGGATAACCCGGAGACTGCCCTCGCTACTGTTGATCACATCAAGCTCCTGTGCCATCTGCTCAACTTCCCGACGCAGATAAAGCGGCGCCCGTCTTGGCGACTGTTCTTCGCCGTTCAACGTTACCGTCATATCGGTTTGTGGTGCTGTTGCCATGGCATGGGTTGCCTGTAACAGCCAGGCCTGTTCCTGGGTGCTGAAATAGCGCCGCTTGGTAAAGATCTCCTCCACCGCATTGCCCATTTCCTGCATTTTCTGGGTATCGTCCAGATTTTCACTCATCAGGGCCAAAAGAGCTGCACCATCGCGCAGATCCGAGCCATAGTCGTGATACCACTGGTTCCAGGGACGCTCGAAAGTCATCGCCGACGCAAACAGTTCGCCCGCCCGTTCTTTTTCCCCGGTAATGGCCAGAGCCGCCGCCAGCTGCCCCTTTGCCAGACGGGTTTCAAGGTTTCCGGCGTTCTGTTCAGCAAAATATCGCACCTCACTTGCCCGGACATCACCTGTCCGCGCCAGCACATAATACCCATAAGCCTGGGTTACCAGAACATGAGAGCGCGGATCAGGAGAGTAACGGTCCTCCAGATAGCCTTTCAGCCAGGTTCGGGTCAGATTATAGGCCGCGGTCGGAACCTCGTATCCCTGTTCCCGGGCCCGTGTCAGGAAGTCAAAAGTATAGGCCGTCAGCCAGGGCTGGGCCGATCCAAAACCATGCCAGGTGGCAAAACTGCCATCCGGGCGCTGGCGCTCCAGTACCCGGGCAATGCCGCTGTCCACTTTGAACCGCAGGTCATTCCGGTCGAGGTCCTGGTCCCACTGCTCTGCCACATCGGCCAGATACAGCAACGGCAGGCTGGCACTCACGGTCTGTTCCGTACAGCCATAGGGATAGTGGTTCAGCTCCTCCAGCAGTCCCGGCACGTCAAAATCAGGACGGGTCGCCAGGGTCACACTCATCTCGGCAGTTCCAGGCAGGTAACTCTGGTTGCCTTCCTGATTGAGATTAAGTTTTTCCCCCGGTTTCAGATAGCTGACCAGACGATCGGTTACAAAAGGCTGTGCCGCACGCACGGCAATGTCCCATTCCCGATCAAATGACAGCGCCGGCGTTTCTGGATCACCGACCTTCTCTGCCGTCACCTGCATCGATATTTTGGCATCCCCGACTTTCTTGCCGCGCAACGGCAGTACGATATCACGTTTCCCGCCATCCTTGACGATAAAAGGGGGAATATCAAAGGTTGTCTTCTGGCTTGCCGTCTCCACCACACCGGTCTTGCCGCTGTTCGACAGCTCTACGCCATCGCTATAGTTAAAGCTCACCATCAGCTTCTGATCACCGCCGGAAAGGTTATGTACGGACAGGGTTGTCTCGGCTTCATCTCCCGGTGCAAGGAAGCGTGGCAACAGTAAATCGGCAACCACCGGATCGCGCACGATCATGTCGGCTGCATCAGATCCAACAGCATCACTGCTATAGGCAACGGCCATCAGGCGCAACTGCCCGGCAAAGTCCGGCAGCTCCAGCGTGATCACACCCT
Organism: Kiloniella laminariae DSM 19542; assembly: GCF_000374005.1. Classification (GTDB taxonomy): domain Bacteria; phylum Pseudomonadota; class Alphaproteobacteria; order Kiloniellales; family Kiloniellaceae; genus Kiloniella; species Kiloniella laminariae. The sequence goes on from NZ_KB893135.1 coordinate 59,369, forward strand.
GACCTTTAGCGTCAAGCTCGACATCGCGTTCGAACAAAGCAACCGTTTTGACCGTGCGGGTATTGGTGCCTTTGGTGTTTTGCAGGGCAACACCGTCCCCCCCGCTGCGCAACTCACCCAGGGCGCCTTCTTCGCTGCGGATCAGACGGCCATAGATATCACGGATATCCAGCCCCAGAGAGCGCTGCCCGAGGAAATGTTTCGCCGGATCAGGACTTTGGTACCCGGTCAGCGCCAGAATGCCCTCATCTACCGCAGCAAGCACCACCCGAACGGAACCCGAAAGCTTTTCTCCCGACAATTTTTTAACCTGCAGCGGAATATCGATGCTCTGGCGAGGCAGGGTTACTTCCGGCGCGGTTATCTCAACAGCCAGCTCACGGTTCTTGCGCCCGATCGAAAACCATTCCAGCCCCATGGCCCGGATCGGCAACAGCGACACCTTCCCGGCTTCGGGACGGAAAGCCGTGACCATCACATAAGCTCCCGGGCCCCAGTCATCTTCAACGTCGATCTCGACTTCAGAGCCCTCGGCATCCAGATCAATAACCTCGCTATAACGCAGGCGCTCGTTCACGACCGAGACCAGCGCCTTGCCTTCGAACGGGGCACGAACAAAAGCCTTGATTGTCTTGCCCGGCTCCAGATCTTTTTCAGAAAGGGTCAGCTCCAGCTGATCCGGTGTATTCGGCTGATCAGAAGCAGACCACCAGCCCGCATAAAAGCGATAACTTGCCGTAGAGGTTCCATCGGCATCCCGGATATCCAGGCGATAGCGACCATAGCCCAGTGGCTGGCTGATTTCGGCCATCCCGCCTTTATCGCTGGTCACTTCTCCCGCCGCAAAGGGCTTGTCATAATAATCACTGCGGGAATACCAGGAACCGTTCTGCCAATACCAGTTATAGTCGTACAGTTCCTCGACCCATTGATAGGCGATCTTCCGGCCCTCAAGAACCTCACCTTCTCGCGACAGGGCAAGAACATCAAAGACCGCCTCTTCGTTTTCACCAAGACTGCCGGTGAAACGGGGTTTAAGACCGACTTCGACCTCGCGGGGACGAATGGGAATGCGCTTGATCCCGGTAACCGGGCGGCCGCCGCTGTCAAAAATACTGCCCATAAAAACTGCCTGGAGCGGGGTTGATACTTCGGGCATCCCCTCAAGGTTCCGGCTGATAGAGGCCTTGCCTGCCGCATCTGTTCTAAAGCTTTCGGTCGTAAACTGATGGGTTACAAAACCTTCCTGAATTTCGCCAAACTGGTAATCCTTGTAAGCGGGATAGGGTGTCGGGTTGGCCTCGATTGAAAAGGCCAGCTCCCCTTTCAGATCAGCCGCGGGCGGACCAAAATAGAATTTCCCCTCAACCTGGAACTTGGCAAGGCTGTCAGCTGTCAGAAACGCATCGGCGTTACTCAGCTCGACCGCCATCCGCTGCGGCACAAAGTCTTCCACCTGAAATCCTACCGAACCGAGAATGCTGCTATCTTCGCCCAGATGGGCTGTGACCTGCCAGGTTCCCGAACGCGCCGCGCCGGAAATCGGAATATCCAGTCCCAGTCCCCCTTGCCCGTCGCTGGTGATGGTTTTTTTCCACAGTTCGACACCACCGGGGCGCATGACCCGCAGGGTCAGGGGAACATTCCCGGCCGCTTTGGCTTCGGCATCGCGCAAAATGGCAGACAGCCGGACCGTTTCACCCGGGCGATAAACCCCGCGTTCGGTAAAGAGAAAAGCATCCATCGACTGCGGTGCCTGACGGCCGGAAACCCCGCGTTCGCTCAGGTCCAGTGCCGGACCATCAAGCTGAATAAAGTTATAATCCCCCTTTTCACTGCGGGCCGTCAGATAGGCGGGGCTGTTCCCGCCCTTGCCACGCAGCAGTCCGGGCGCAAAAGAAACCATACCCTGATCATCACTCTCAAGCGTGCCGAGGATCTCGTTGTTTCGCGCAACAAGCTCCAGCGTTACATCCTCCAGCGCTTCGGCACTTTCCAGCGAGCGGGTGAAAACATGCAGCCCGTCAGCTCCGGTAAAGCTGGTCAGCCCAAGATCAGATACCACCAGCCACTGGGTCGCCTGGGCTTGCCAGCGCGTTTCCTCATCGCGATCTGCCGGGCTTGCCACCAGCGCATAGATCCCCGGCTTGCGGGCTTCGCTCTTGGTCTCGAACAGCCCATCAAGCGGGATATTGGTCACCACTTCCCGGTTTGCCTGGCTGGCAATTTCTACAGTTCCCTGCCAGACCAGCATCCCGCTGTTATATTCGATCTCCTGCTCCATATAGGCATTGAGGTCACTGCTCAGCAGCCCCTGAATCAGAACCGTATCCAGATTGCGGCTGCCAATACGATAGAGACTGAGCTGGACATCATCGTGATTGACCGTCTTCAGAGGCACAACATTGTTGCTTTGGGCAGGAAGCACATAGTTATCCCGGCCCAGCAGGATGCGCGACCGCATATCTCCAACTTTGAAAGACCGGGTTGTCGCCTGATAAAGCTTACCGCCTTCCTCACCGGGAAGACCGGCCTTGACCGTAACTTCATAGGTCTTGCCAAACTCCAGTCCGTTGAGGCAGATCCGCTCGCCAGCGACCGAAATGTCCAGATCGGTTTCTTCGCTCAGGCTCACATAGTCTTCGCCGTGAAACGCCGGGTCACGGGGCAACAGAGCCGAAAAGACCAGACAGGCATTGGGCTGCGCTTTTTCCAGATCGACCGCAATATTCACAATTTTCAGATCATAGCGTTCGAGCAGGGTTTGATACCAGTTCTGCATCGACTCATTATTCGCAAGCTCAAGCCCTTTTCTAAAGAGATTAAGCCCCAGTTTGGAATCTCCCTGGGCAAGCGCTACTTGTCCCATGGAGAAAATAGTTGATGCCGTTTCTATGGCATAGCTGCTCAGTTCGTATGAACGATAAGCAGCTCCCATAGCAGCCTCATAGTTGCCTTCCCGCAGATACTGGTGGTACAAAGCCGCCCAGTTCGGCAAATGATCCGGATACTCAACCGCCCTGACCTCGAAGTGATATCCACTTTCCCAGCCACTGTCCTGATCAGGACTGATCATATCAGCATAGAGATCGCTGCCGCTCAGCTTCTGCTTGCGCTTCTCCTTGTCCTTGAACCGGGCAACCAACTCTTTCAGCGTGCGCTCCAGCTTGCGGGCCTTGTCGGAATAATCAGGCACAACAAAATCCGGATCAATCAGTGATGCTTCTGTCTCGCTGCTCTCTACCGCCGCCACCGTTTCAGGTACGGCTTCGACTTGGGCATGAGCCACAGACAGCAGTCCACCCCCGCCTGGAACCGCAAAAGAAACCAGAACGGTCATCAGAAAAAGCACAAAAAGCGTGGTCAACCTGCCAGCCTGAGAATATCGCATCGAATTTTTCCTGTTTTGCCCTGCAGCAGGGTCATATCTGGATGTAGCAACGAAGAACGAACCGGAATTGGCTCACAAAAGTGGTATCACCAGGAAACAAATCTGCCTGTGATCAACACAGCTGTGATCAGCAGAAAAACAGATCCCGACTGGTAACTCGTGTGACCGAAAACCAAAGAGTGATGAAAGAATGTGACTGTAAAATGTTACAATCGAGACCTTTTACACGTCATGGGCGATTCCGCCCAGAGACAAATAAGCCCGATGGTATTTTTTATTCCGAATATTTTGAACATACCCTTACATCCCTCCGGCAAGTCAACCAGTCGGGTAGAGACATTTCCAGCCTCTTGCTTATTTCTTTCCTTGTTCTCCTCTTATACCCTGGCATTAAAAATCCTGAATTTTAAAAAACACTGATCTCACTCTTAAAATCCCGTACGAAAATTAACCCTGTGCAAACGACTCTCCGCTATACTCGGGTCAGGATAAATCAACCGTATCTCCTTTGCTTAACAGATCAGGTAAACCTTGCCTCCGATGGACCTTGGTATAAATCAGTTGCCCCCCCGCCCCCTGTATTCCCCATCCCATGAGACAGGATCCGACAGGCAGGATCTGGGCAATGAAACCATCTCCTTTCCGAAGGAGGGCAGAGGACTGGAGACGGATCAAACCTTGCCACAGCAACAGGACGCCCCCCGACCGCTGTACGGTCTGTCCCTGCCCCTTGCCATCCTGCTTGTGGCTACCGCCTATTTCATTACCGGTTGGGCCGGTTTGACCTGGGCGATTGATACCGGCTTTGCCACCGCAGTATGGCCACCTTCCGGCATTGCTCTCGCGGCTGTTCTTCTTTTTGGGTACCGGGTTGCCCCAGGAATCTTTATTGGCAGTTTTCTTGCCAATGTCTTGTCAGGAAATTCTTTTGAACAGCTGATCCTGTCCACGCCAACGGCGCTCTTTACCGCCGCCATGATTGCCATAGGCGCGGCTGTTCAGGCACTGGGCTCAGGGTTTCTGGTGCGTTATTTTGGCGGCTACCCCAATCCCCTGATCACTCCTGGGAAAATCATTCTGTTTTTCATCTATGCCGGACCACTGGGCTGTCTGATCAATGCCATAATCGGTTCATCAACCCTGATGGTTACCGGAACAATTCTTCCAGAAGTCTGGTTGGCGACAGCAGTAACCTGGTGGAGTGGCGACACTCTTGGTGTTCTGATTTTTACTCCCCTGATTCTTGTCTGGGGTCTGGACATCAAAGGAAACCGCCGACTTCCCGTTACCCTCCTGCTGCTCGCCACCTTTGTTCTGGCGATCGGCGCCTATCTCTATGTGCTCTCTCTCGACAAGGAAAGTGTCGAAAAGGATTTGCACAACCGGGCTCAGGATATTGCCCGAGAACTTGATCTGACACTCCAGGGGCACCTGAGTGTACTTGCAACCCAGGAAGGTGTTTTCCATGCACTGGAAACCGTAACACCAACCCAGTTCAGGGACTTCACAACCCCGGCTCTCCGCGAATTCCCGGCTCTCCATGCCCTGTCCTGGAATCCCCGCTATAAAGATGAACAGCGCCCGTGGGTTGAGAACTTTTACCGTCAACACTACGGTCCCGAGATCAAAATCACCCAAAGGGATGTTGATGGTGATCTGATCCCGGCAGAAAAAAATCCGGAATACGTCTCTGTCCTGATGATCGAACCGCTGCAGAAAAATCTCCCCGCACTGGGATACAATGTCCTGTCCAACCCGGTTTCACGCATCACCCTTGACCAGGCCAGAGACAGTGGCGAACAAATTACCACAAGCCAGATCAGACTTATCCAGGGTTCGGCTCACCAGGCTGCTGTCCTGGTATTTCGCCCCCATTATCCTCAGCATCTTCCCCATGATTCGGTTGAAAGTCGGCAGAAAAATTTGACTGGGTATCATACGGCAGTTCTCCGTATCGAAGATGTTCTAGAAAAAGTGATCAGCCACGCCCAGACTTTTGGGCTGGATCTGGAGCTGTTTGACCGCACAGCTGAACCCGGCAAACAACTTCTGTTCAGCACTTTCAGCCGGAAAACTCCCGCCGCAGGCGTCAACTACAAAAACCTCCCCCAGAGAACTGCAAGCTGGACCTTCAAGATCGCCATGCCCGGGCGCGATTGGGAACTCTGCAGCTATGTACAGTCCGAGTTTTTAACCAACAGACTGGAAAAAAGCGGCTGGATGGTTCTGATACCCGGTTTAATCATCTCTTCCCTGATCTGTCTCTTCACGCTTTTTCGCACCGGGGTGCTGTTGCAGATGGAGCTGTCGGTCGAAGAAAGAACCAGAGATCTCCGTTATGAAATCGCTGAAAGAAAACAGGTAGAAGAGGCCCTGCTTATTGCCAAATCAGAAGCGGAACAGGCCAGCCGGAGCAAGTCAGAATTCCTGGCGACCATGAGCCATGAGATCCGTACTCCCATGACTGGCGTGATCGGCTTTGCCGATCAGCTGCTCGCTGGTGATTTAGCACCCGAGAACCGGGAAAAGGTCAGCTGGATCAAGGACTGCTCCAAAAGCCTGCTGCGTATTCTCAACGATATCCTCGACATGTCAAAAATCGATGCTGGCAAGCTGGAGATAGAACAGATCGATTTCTCCCTGCCGGAACTGATTGATGATGTGCTGGCTCTCTTTGACCAGAAAGACAAGGAAGGGACGGGAATCGAACTTGTAGTCAAACTTTCAGAAGACTTTCCCTCCGCGATCAAGGCTGACCCGACCCGCATCCGCCAGATCCTGATCAATCTGATCGGCAATGCCTTCAAATTCACGCACAAAGGCAACATCATCATCGAGGGTAATCTGGAACAGACCACAGGTGTCGGCACTGACATGATCCGAATTTCGGTCAGTGATACCGGGATTGGTATTCATCCGGACGTACTCCCCCGGCTGTTCAGGGAATTCAGCCAGGCTGATGCCTCCATCTCGCGCAAGTTCGAGGGAACAGGTCTCGGGCTGGTTATCTGCAAGCGCCTTGCCGAACTGATGGGCGGCAAGATCGGGGCAACAAGCAATCTTGGCCAGGGAAGCTGTTTCTGGTTCACCCTGCCCTGTATAGAGGCAACCGGCGATGTCACGAAACTGGACCAGATCCTGCCGCAATCGGGCTATAACACCAGCCGTACACTCAATATTCTTGTTGCCGAGGATAACCGGATCAACCAGAAGATTATCGAGGCGGTGATCAAAGCTCTTGGGCATAAAACAACCTTTACCAATAACGGGCGCGAAGTGCTGAAGGCGCACAAGAAAGCTCAATACGATCTCATCCTGATGGATGTTCGCATGCCCGAAATGTCCGGCCCCGAGGCAACCCTTGCCATCCGCCAGCTCGAGAATGAAAAGGCATCGATCCCGATTATTGCCGTCACGGCCGATGCCATGATTGAAAACCGCCAGGAATATTTTGATTGTGGCATGAATGACTGTGTGACCAAACCGATTGACCGGGACGAGCTTGTTGCAGCAATCAACCGGGTTATGGGGGAAGAAATCCACACAGCTACCCCTCAGATCGACGAGGGCCCGCAAGGTATTACTCCGCCCGATTCCGCCAGAAAACCCTCTGCAAAATCCTCTGCAAAATCCTCAAAAAAAGCTCTGGAAGATGCGCAAAAAAAATCCGGGAAAAAGCCATCAAAAGCCCCCCCACCCGAAGTAGAGACCGACACAGAAACCGACACAGAAACCGACATAGAAACCGAAGAGGAGCCCCCGGCCGAATTTACGGCAGAGGTCGAGGACATCCTCAAAAAGTTGCAAAGCGTGGCCAGCGAGTATACTCAAAAGAACAAATAAAATCGTTGGGTCTTCTGGTCCCACTCTTCTCGTTACAGTCTTCTGGAACAGCGGTTGCCGTTTCTCCTGCCCAAATCGTTCCTTTTGACAATCGTCCGATCAAGGTTACAACTGTCATGAAACCACGCCTTTTTGTCCTCCAGATGCCTTTTTCCGATCCCGATCTTGTTCCACCACCGTCAAGCGACAGCTGGTTTTGCAGCCACTGCGCCCTGATCGAAGGTGCCCTGGGGATCAACCCGCAGTGGCTGGATCATATTGAGGTCAAGCGGCTCGCTTTCCCCCGCCCCAGGCGCGAACTGGTCGAGCTGCTTGGCGAAGAACAGCAGTGGCTCCCGGTTCTCGTGCTCCCGCAAGAAGACGGGAAAAAGAACGAGACCCTCACCGATCCGGTCGCAATCACCCGCTATCTTGCCGAAAAATTTGGAGGTGCAGCCCCGCACCCCTAAAATCCCCCCAAAACAACCGGAAGAACCACCAGGAACACCCCGTCAGGCCATGAACAAACTCAAGAGAAACGATCGCGCCTTTGACGAGGCCTGCCAGTTCATCATCAAACTGGGCACCGCGGTGAACGGCTATGGTCCCGCAGCCGCCCGGCTTGAATCCTTTCTGGTACGGGTGACGGAATCTCTGGGCTATCGCGGGGTCTTTCGCTCTACCCCCTCGGAAATCACCTTCGCTTTCTGGCAGGAAGGTCAGCTGTGGCAGCGCACCCATATGGTTGCTGTACCTGCAGGCGGTTACAACATGGCCAAACTGGCCTACGTCGGCGAGTTGGTTGATAACCTGGTCGCGGGTAAACTCACACTTGCCAAAGCCTCCAAACGCCTTGACGAGATCGACGCCCTGCCCAACCCCTGGGGCGTCACCAGCTATGCCCTGAGTTTTGCCCTGGTCGGCCTTGGTTTTGCCGGGCTGATCCAGGGCAACCGCTGGGATATCCTCTTTGCCGGTCTGCTCAGCCTGCTGGTTTATGCCATTGCGGTTATTTCCGAGCGGGTTGGCGGACGTCTTGCCGATGCCCTGCCCTTTGTCAGCGCCTATATCGCCGGGCTCTGCGCGGCGGCGCTCAAACTCTTCCTGCCCGAAATCAACCATACCGTCGTGACCCTGTCCGCCATTGTCATCCTGATCCCCGGTTTTGCCGTCAGCGCCGGAATCATTGAAATCGTCGATAACTATGTTGTGGCCGGCTCGGCCCGGCTGATGGGCGGACTGGTCTATCTGATCAAACAGTTCACCGGGGCCTGGCTTGGTATTGCCTCGGTTGGCGTCCTGTGGGATGCCGCACCCGGCACCACGGAATCTACTCTCGGCGATCACTTTATCTGGCTCTATATCAGCCTGCTGTTTCTGGGGCTTTGTGTCGCTTATCAGACCCTCTGGCGCGATGTCTTCTGGGTGCTGGTCAGCTGTGCGCTGTCCTATGGCGCCGTGATGATTTCGAGCCAACTGCTCTCGGCCAACCTCGGCGCGCTGTTCGGCGCGATTGTCGCCGGGATCTTTGCTAATCTCTGGTCGCGGGCCACCGGACGCCCGACTTCGATCGTGCTGATCCCGGCCATCACCGTGCTGGTCAGTGGCTCTATCGGCTTTCGCGGCCTCATCGTTGCTGCCGCAGGGGAAACCGACAAGGGCGTGGACCAGTTCATGCAGATGTTCATCGTCGCCCTGACCATCGCCGCCGGGCTGCTGGTCTCCAACACCATCCTGCGCCCCAAGGTCACGCTCTAGCAGACTTCGCCTTGCTGGCCTTATCTTTGTGCCTCCATGAGTCATCTTGATCTCGGGTTGACCTCGGGTTGATCTCCCGTTGATCTCCCGTTGATCTCCCGTTGATCTCCGGCCACGAAAACTCCACAATGCTGGTGTCTTCTTAAGCTCCAGTACAGCGTTTTGCCCGTCCCGGTCGTCTAATTAACGGTTCTGCCATGAAAAATCTTCTCCTCGCCCTTTGCCTGTCTCTGGGTTTTGCCTCACTGGTTCCGGCTTTTCCTGCTTTGTCCCAAACCCCTTCAGCAAGCAACTTCCCGGCGCTGGAGTTGCTGGAACAGGCTGATGCCCTCTATGAGGATGGAGACCGGGAGGGGGCAAAGCTTCTCTATCTTCAGGCAGCAAAGCTCGGTTCTGCTGACGGCCATTTTGAACTGACCTACAAGTACATTCTGTCCGACGAAGAAAGGCTCTATCACCTGAGCGAAGCAGCTAAACTTGGTCATAGTGAGGCTCTGTCCTATGTGCTTGATGCACTGGTCTTTCGCGCCGACAGTCTGCGCTGGGCCAATCCACAGGCCGCGCTGGAGCTGTTCTATCAGGCCCAGCAGGTCAACCCGGCGCTGGAACTCTATGACGGCGAGGCAAAACTCCGGGTTTTGCAGATGGCTGCCGAACCCCGGGGCTTTGATCCCGAAGCTTTTATCACCCGCTACAAGCTGGACGAAGCCGCCCTCGAAGACGATTTTTACGGCATCTGGCAACTGGCCGAGGAAGCCTCGCGCGGTGGGCGTTTTGGCAAACCTGATCCAGAGCTGGTGCTCAATCTGGTGATCCGTGGTGGCTCCGTCCCGGCTGAAACCTCTGCTGCCATTAGCGACGCCTATGCCAACTGGAAAGCAGGTCAGGCCGAACCCTTCAATATCTGCGACTATGTCACCAGCGGCTCGGGCATGGGCTTTTGTGCCGCGCGCAGTAAACAGCAGGACAGCCAGACCCGCGACAACCAGTTGATCCAGTTCAAGGCAACCCTTGCCCCTGAGCTTCATCCCCTGCTGGAACAGGCCTATGCCGACGCCAGCAGCTTTATCGAAGCCAAGGCAGCAGACGAAGAAGGCCACGGGGGCACCGGACGCGCCGCCTGGATACTCAATTCGGAGATGGAACAGAAAAACGCCTGGATCACCATGGTCAAACAGGTGCAAAGCCGGAAACTAATTCCCAGCAGCCCGCACGACCTCGCCACCGCCGACCGGGCCTTGAACAACAGCTACAAAGACGCCACCGCCTTTCTTGCCCGGCCGGATCAGCCTGACTATCTGCCCTCCCCCGATGAACTGCGCGCCGTCCAGCGCCTCTGGTTGCCCTACCGCGACAGCACCACCAGACTGCTCCAGGCCCTCAACCCCGCCCTGGACCAGCAAAGCCTGCTCGGCTGGATGAGCAACAGCCGGACCGCCCAGCTGAAACTGTTGCTGCAATAGATTTGTTCAAGCTACTCTTTCCGATCACAACACCCCCGATCAATCACACGAGTAAGCAATGCCGCCTGTAAAAGAAACCAGCTTAAAGCTGCGAAAGGGGAAAGTTATCTTTTCCCTGCTGATCTGTTGTATCCTGCTAATCTGTGGTCTTTGGCTCTGGCACCTCGCTCTCGATATTGGGCAGATTCCGGCAGAAGCTGATCTTCTTATATTGCTCGCGTTCTTCTTGTGTCTATTTGCTGTCTGGCGCGGGTTCCTTGCCCTGCGCAGACTTCTTGATCCAACACCCGGCTTACTGCTGAATAACAAGGGGATCAGCTATAAAAGCCTGTATCAACCGGTACAGTTTGTCCCCTGGACAGCGATTGAAAAGCTTTCGGCCTGCCTGTCTCTCAAAGGTCAGATGATTGGAATTCACCTTTTCACCCCGGAAAAACATCCCCTTGCTGGTACGTTTTGGCATAAAAGGTACTTGCACAAACTTGCCCAGGATTTTGGCACGGTCTATTTGATTCCTTCGCGAGAGCTAGCCTTTGATGAACATAATCTCCGCCGCCTCCTGGTCAAATACTACGGTCTGTACAAATCAGAAAAGGCCCAAGCTTCCGACGAATACCACCTTGGCATTATCAAAGACATCGCCCTACATCACCGCAAACGTCGCCCACCGGAGAATGATCTGGCCATTCCCTTGGCAAAAGGAAAAATGTTTGTTGCCTTTTTAGTCAGTACCTCAGCGATTATTCTCTTCTGCTTTGGCGTTTTCAAAGCATATGAAGATGCAAATCCCGTTATGTTTTATCTCGGGTTGTTCGGATTGTTTTGCTTTTTGGTCTTGGTTGGTATTTCACTATTTTTTCTGCTCAAAAAATCTCCCCGCCTGATACTTTCTCAAAGCGGTATTTATCTTAACACAACTCTATCCGGGAACGATTTTGTCCCTTGGGAGGAGGTTACAGCTCTGGTGCCATCCATTTATAATCCCCCAAATACCATTTCGATCCGGGTCAATAATCCAGAAAAATATTTGGGCAAAGGAAACTATCTTCAAAGATGGCATCGTCAAAAGCTGAACAAAAAATTTGATAGTCCCCTGATCATCAACAACCGTTTTCTAAAGATCAAAGAAGAAAGCCTTAGTGCAGCGCTGTTTGATTACTTTGGCAGAACCCTTGATACGCCTCCCCTTTGCGCCGGTAAACGTTGACGCCCAACGCAGAGCTATGGCATAAAAAGCTCAGGGCTTTTCCCGAAGCCTCCCCGTCCGCGGAAAGGGCTGCGCCCACAAAAAACGCTCGTTTTTCATCCACGATTTCCTGACCTGTCAGGCGGACGCAGGCATTTTAACGGGATAATCGTATGACGACGCACAAACCGGAAAACCCAACTCAATACCCAGTTCAAAACCCAGTTCAAAACCCGGCCTTTTCACCCAACAGCAACAGCCCCGCCCCGGAAAGCACTCAAGCAACAGTGCAACAGCCGAACCGGCCACCACGCCTGATGTTCAGCGGGGCGCTTAATCTCGAACAGCAGAAAAAACGCGCCAAGGATCTGCTCAAGGCCTTTGATGCCGGGAACGCTGACGCGCTACAGCGTTTTGTCCGGCAGCTTTCACTTTTTGGGTCGCAGAAGATTTCCAACGGAACAACGAGTAAACAAGGCAACGCTGCCAAGCTTGCCGATGCCCAGCTGGTGATCGCGCGCGAGGCCGGTTTTTCCAGCTGGCCCAAGCTCAAGGTTCACTGTGACCGCTTGGCCCTGCGCCAGAAACAGATTGCCGTGGGGTCCGTCCCCCGGCTCGACAGCCCCGAAACCCTGCACCTGCGCTGCGGTTCCGATATCCATCATGCACTGGAAGTCGCAGGTTTCATCGGAGCTTTTCATGAATTTTCCGATCCCTTCTGTCAGGGGCCACTGCCCGATCTGCCACTCGCTGAATTTCTTGAACAGCGGGCCGAATTTATTTCCTCCGCCTATGGTCTTGATCTGGAAGACACTCTGGGCCGTCAGCGACAGGCCTATGGCGGGCTGGAAACCTTGCAGGATTACAGCCGCGTGGTGCTCTGGTTTGAACACGACAGCTACGACCAGCTGATCCTGGCTTTTCTGCTCGATTATATCACCCGGGCTTTCCCGTCGCGGCTCTCTCTTGCTGAACCAGACGAAACTCCGTCGGGTCGCTCCCTGCTCCGGTTCGAGCTGATCTGCGTTGACCAGATACCCGGCGTGCCCGACTTTACCGGGCTGGGTCAACTGGCCCCGGAACTGCTGATCTGGCTGTGGGAAAACCGCCGGGCAGAAATCACATCAGAACAGTTCAGGCTTGGCAGCTCTGTCTGGAAAGCCCTGCGCCAGCCCGACCCGCAGGCGCTGGAAAGCCTGATCACAGATGGCACCGCCGCAATCCCCCCCATGGCTACCGCCCTGCGCCGTCACCTGCAGGAACTGCCAGACCCCGCAAGCGGCCTCGGCCTGACCCAGCGCCTGACGCTGGAAATCCTTGATCAGGAAGGCCCGATGACAGGCGGCAAGCTTTTTGGCAAGCTGATGCGCGAACGTGAACCCCTGCCCTATCTTGGCGACCTGATGTACTGGCACGAACTGGTCGATCTGAAGCAGGCGACAAAACCCTTGCTGGATTATACTCCGGCAACCCCGCCACAGATCTGGCCGGACCGCCTGGTCCACATCACCCGAACTGGGCGCGAGGTGCTGGCCGGGAAACGCAGCTATCTCGACCTTGCCACCCGTGAACGCTGGGTCGGCGGGATCAGGGTTGCATTCAAAACGCAGGAAAATCGGAGAGATTAATCCCCTCAGGACGGCGGGACTGCGGGTGACAGAGCATGCTTTTCCAGCAGCTTGTCATAGGTCCCGTCGCTTTTCATCTCTTCCAGCGCCCGGGTAAAAAGCTGCATGACCTTTTGATGGTCAGGGCTTTTCCGGGAAATGGCAAGGAACAGGTCTTTCGATTCAAGTACATGTTTGGCATAGCGAAAGCGGTCGCCTTCGGGATACAGCATCCGCGCGGTGTAACGCACAACCAGCTCGTCATCGATCACGGCATCGACCCGGCCATTGGCCAGCTTCATCAGGTTGCCTTCCAGACTTTGTGTCGGGTCGCGTTTAAAGCCTGTCGCGGCAAGAAAATCTTCCGGATAGGCATAGTCCTGCATTGTGCCAACAATCAGATTGTCCAGGTCGGCAATGGTTTCAATCTTCAAATTGCGGTCAAGACAGGAAATCAGCACCAGCTTGTTCTGGGCCAGAACCGGGCCAAAAGCCACATATTCATTGCGCTCGTCAGTGTACCAGATATGCGGGATCAGATCGACTTCGCCCCGCTGGGCTTCCTTGAGGATACGCGACCAGGGCAGATCCCGGATCACCGTGTCATAGCCCGCCCGTTTCATCCCGATACTGGTCAGTTCGGTCAGAAAACCGTGCCCTGGCAGCTCTGCCCCGGTATAGGGGGCCCAGTCCGACACCCCGATCACCAGCGCCCGGTTCCCGGACAACTTGTTTTCACTTTCAGCCAAGGCAGGGCTGGAAGATGCCAGACACCAGAAAATTGTTCCGAATATTATCCCCGGCAACATTCCAGCCATCATCCCAGAAATCACGCGGGACAGGATACTCATAGGGAAGACAGCCCTCACAATCGAAAGTCCTTCACCTGAACTCTTGTGGCTGAACAAAATATCACCTGACCCGTTGCCCCTGTTGAATGGCCGTCCGAAAATTCACCCGGCAGCTGCGGTGCAGATTTTCGGGCAGACTTGCATAGAGTTAACTCCGACAAAATTATTCTAGCGCGCGGATATTACCCCGTATCATAAAGGAGAAAAGGTTACCTGTCTCTTTACAGAACAGCCCCAGAATGTCCTGTGAGGCCTGATTCCTCCAACCTATGACATCTCTTGGGTGAGGAATAAAACCAGCCGCAATCAAGGGCCGTTTTCCGCTATCGGCTGCCCCTGTTTCGACCTCTCTTTCGCGGCACACTTTCGGAACCCTGGCTTCCTGGTCCTGTGGCTTCCTGATCCTCTAGGCTGCCCGAACATCCAGCAGGGAAAAATACCCTTCAACCTCATATCTTTACCTGTTTTTATCGTTTTAAGAGTACTTTTGTGCCTAAAGTATAAAAAGAACACTGACCGGACAGGGAGATCGCAATGCCCTATTTTGTGCAGCCAGAAAAAATCGCTGCCCAAAAACGAAGTAAAATCAGCATAATAAAGACCAGTCTGATTTGTTTTTCTCTCTCAGGATTTGTTTTTAATCCTCCTCAACCCGCCACTGCCGCAGATGACATCACCATCCTGGCTGTCCACTTTCCCCCTTTTGAGTTTGAAAAACCGGAAAAGGGGCTAAAGGGTTTTGATGTAGAAACCGTGGTTGAAGCCTTTGCCAGAAAAGACATCAAGGCCGGGATAAGCTTCATGCCCTGGGCCCGTGCTCTGGAAAAGGGTCGGAAAGGGCAGGCTGCAGGTATCCTTTCCTGCGCCAAGAACAGCACCCGCGAGCAGTATTTTATTCATTCTGACCCGATCAGTTTTGCCACTCGCGGTTACACGGCCCTGGAGAAACGGGGGCTTTCCCGGATTTCAGAAACCAAAGACGGGGCCGCATACACTGTCGGTTCGATCATTGGCTATGCCTCGACGACAGAGCTTAAAACAGCTGGTATCAAACCCGATCTATCCCCAGATCTGGCCACCGCCCTGGAAAAACTGCGCAAAGGCCGGATTGACCTTCTCTTTGGCGAAATCAACGCCACAGAATATATGGCCCAGAAAATCATCCCCGACGTTACCCTGATATCCTATCCAACCAGCCAGAAAGCCTATCACCTCTGCCTCAGCCGCAACTGGCCCGGGAGTGACGAACTGCTCAACCACTTCAACGAAGGACTGGCCGAGGTCCAGTCCGACGGCACCGACGACCAGATCCACGCCAAATACAGATGAGTCCCCAATACAGATAAATCAAACCAGCAATGCCCAGAGGGAAGAGTCCAAGCCTGAACGCGCAGGAACAATCGTGATAATAAGGTCCAATAATTCATTTACGATTATTGCGAGAACTGCTTTAATCACACCAGCGTAAACAGGCCCCCTCTTCGTTGGAGAACTTACAGTGAATAGCGCCGGAAGCATCACCTGCCGCGAAAAATTGATACCTTTACGGCACAGGCAACGGGCAACAGGATCTTGGTTTTCAGAATGAAATCCCCGGCAACCGCGCAGAATCCAAAGGACCATATTGATCTGGCGATCCAGCAACTCAAAAAAGGGGCGTTTATCCAGAACTCCGAGGTCACTGACGAAGTTTACGTCAAGCTCTATGGCTTTGGCGAAGATGCCGTAGCGCCGTTGCTTCAGGAGTTGCAAAAAATTGACCTGACTCGATTGGAACACAAAAATGTGCTGTCCCTGATCAGCGGGATGAGCACCATTCTGCACGATCTGGACGAAACAGCATCATGTACCTTTATCACCAAGGCCTTGGAACAGAAATGTCATCCCGCAATCCGGCAAGCACTCGAAATTGTCGCACGCTTCAGCCTTGATGATTACCGCGCAACCACTCTTGGTACTATCAGGATATTCGAAGACAAAACCATCGACCTCAAACAGCAGGCAAGCCACAAGGTCGAAGGCTGGCTGCAGAACCTCCCTGCCGAAGATCAGGGCAGGATCTCGCGGATCTACATCCTCCCCGAACGGGAAAGTTACGACTACACCACCTACTACCGCCCCCGCTTCAACATCATCACCTTGAGATGGGACAGCTACGCAAAACCGGATAACCGGATCTTGCAGGTCATTTTCGGCAGAGGTCTGGATTTCCTGCGCGAAGTCGGGTTTTATCAGGAAGCCGGACATTGCCATTATGGTCATACAGAATTTGATAAAGATGAGAAGAAAGAAGCCCGGATATATGGAGCCAGGATCATGCGGACTCTTTACCCAAAACTGACGTCAGTCCTCAGGATCTTGAACAAGATTCTGCCTGAAAAAGCCTGAGTCTTTTCTTCTGCGTTACCAGATTGTCGCCACATGCTCATAGCCCAGGATCTTGCTCTCGGCGGTAATCAGCGGGATGGCGAATTTGCGGGCGGTG
The DNA here is from genome assembly GCF_000374005.1 of Kiloniella laminariae DSM 19542. Classification (GTDB taxonomy): domain Bacteria; phylum Pseudomonadota; class Alphaproteobacteria; order Kiloniellales; family Kiloniellaceae; genus Kiloniella; species Kiloniella laminariae. Next base: position 75,932 of record NZ_KB893135.1, read on the forward strand.
GCGACAATCATCCGGCCCGCCGGGTCGGTGCCTATAGCGAGCAACCCAGTCAAGACGGATCCCAATCACTCCCGCCAACAGGCTCATCGGGATATTCAAGTTTCACAACGGCTCCCCGAAGCAGGGTCAGCGGATCAGTCTCGAGCTGTTTTATTTTTTTGACCTCATGCGTTGGTTTGCCATGATCATTGATGATCTTGTTATGGCGTTTCTCAGCTATACTTTTCAATTTAAGATTCTGCTGTTCATGGTCCATTCGCCATTCTGTGAGAAGATCCCTATACTTTTCTCGATCAAAATTTAATGGATCAAAAAAATGGAACCTCCCTTTATCACGTGCTCTAATAAAAATTACCCTTCGTATAGAGCTTAAAGGTAAATCCCCAATGTGTGCAGCCTCAATATAAGGCATGATATTTCTAGAAAATTGCTTCTTATTTTTCCAAGATTCCAGAAGTTTATCACCGGAAATAAATGAAGACAGTATATTCCTTCTTTCTACCTCTAGCCATACAGCCCCGGCCCAATTGCTCCGAAAAGGAGCAAACTCTCTCCAAGTACTAATGGGACATCTTTTTTGATATGCGATTGGATCAAAATCGAAAAAATCAAAAAGGCTAACGCCTTCGATTGAACGGACAAACGGGAATAAAGCTGATCCTCTTCGGGTATTCCATCTTTCGGAATCTGGAATGTCAGGCTCAGGACGTATCGCACCGTCTTTCAGTATGCCAAGAAACCGTTCTGGATGTGTTGTATGCCATAATCGGCCCCACAACTCTCTCCACACAGGCCCGATTTCTTCGACCGTTTTGTCATGACACACAGACATTGATTACCCGTGGTTATTCTTCAAAACAAAGATATACCCATGTGATCATGGATCACAGCACTACCATTCTCAGAATACCACAATTTAATAGAAAATACCTTACGCGGTCTTGCTTTACAAAACCTGGATGGTCCGGAAGGGGAAATTCTCCTTCCGGTTTCTTCAATTTCAACAGCCAGTGGCTCAATATCTCCGCTGAAACCCCTACCCCAGCTTGACCGCGCCCAGATGTCCGGGGGAGGTCAGGTCTTTCAGTCCGGCAGCGAGGCTTTTGATTTTTTCCGGGGTGTAGCTGTCATAGAAGCTCTGGTTGCTGCGGCCAATGGCGTGTTCGGCGGAAAAGCTGCCTTTGAAGTCGGTTACGCGGGTGACGACCCAGTTGCGCAGGGCGGGGATAAAGCTTTCATCAGTCAGGCGCGGGTCGTCCTTGGCGATGGCGAGGTTGAAGTGCAGGCCACCGTCACCGATGTGACCAAAGTCACAGATGCGCACCTCGGGGAAGTGTTTGGGCAGCTCCACCGCCATGGCGGCGCGGAAGTCCATCAGCACACCCCGGCGGAAAGATACGTCAAAGGGCACCAGCTTGCCGGCGTGTTTGACCCCTTCGGACAGGGCGTGGCGCAGCGACCACATTTCCTCGGGCCGCCCGATAAAGGCATTGGCCAGCGGTTCGCCCTCGAACTCCCAGATCTCGGCCAGTACGGCTTCGAGCAGGTCGTCCAGGCTTTCTTCGGTTTCGCGTTTGTCCCAGCTGCGCGAGACCTCGGCGAGGATGGCATAGCCGGGCAGCTCACCGCCGGGAAAGGGATTGCGCAGCGAGGGTACGTGATCAAAGGCACAGGCCATGGCCTCGGCCGACATGCCTTCAAAGGCGGTAAGCTGGCTGCCACAGCGTTCTTCCAGCGCGCGCAACAGTGGCAAGACGGCGGCTTCATCGCGCGGCACCAGCAGGGCGGCGGCAGATTGTTTGGGCAGACGTTCAACATTCAGCACCGCTTCGGTGATCACGCCGTAGACCCCGGAAGTGCCGATAAAAATCTGTTTCCAATCCACCCCGGTGTTGTCCTTGCGCAGGCCCGACATGAAGTCCAGCTCTGTCCCCTGATCATCGGCCAGCACCACCTTGATACCCAGGGTATTCTGGCGCACATCACCATAGCGCAGGAAACGCGCGCCACCGGTATTGGTTGCGATCATGCCGCCAATGCGCGGGTCTGCGCCCAGATCGATGGGAAAGCTGTAGCCGCGTTCGGCCAGAAAACTGTTGAGATCTGACAGGCGCACCCCGGCCCCGACGGTGACCGAGCGGTTGTCTTCGTCCAGCTCCATCGTTCCGCTCAGACGGTCCAGACTGAGCACGCCCTGTGTTCCTGTGGCATCCGGGGTCGAGGCTCCGACCAACCCGCTGTTGCCCGATTGCGGGATCACGGTGATGCCTTGGGCCACGCAACAGGCCAACACCTGCGAGACCTCGCTGGAGGTCGCCGGGCGGACGACAAACGCGGCCTTGCCCGCGCCATAGCGGACACAGGTTTCATAAGGCAAAAGATCGTTCCCCGCTCCCCCTTCAGAAGGCAGCAACAGCCCCTTGTCCCCGACAATGGCTTTCAGGGCCGCAAGCTGTTCAGCCGGGACGCCTGTTGCCCCGGTTTCATCGTTGAGAGGTCGCTGGTTTGACTTGATCATGAAGCGGGTTCTTTTTTACGGTCATTGGAACAGGTTATCAGAAAGCAAGCATAGCAGCCTGATCAGGCGGCAACAGCCTTGTTTTCACCAGAACCTTTATCTCCTGATTTTTCCGCCAGACGCGCAAGACAGGCCTGTAGGGATGCCTGCTCCAGCGCGGCATAGAGCGTGAATTCATCCTGCACCTTTGCCCCCAGCGCCGCTTCAAAGCTGCTCTGGCTCGGGTTGGCATAGACCACATCGGCTCCGGTTTCGCCCAGATTGGCCCCCAGATTAGACTGGAAAATTCCGGCGGCAGAGACTGGCAGGAAGTCTTCGTAGACAATCGGATCAAAGCGCAGCAGACCGACTTCCAGCAGCCCTTCCAGGGTTCCGCTGATGCCGACAGAACGGGCCAGTTCCTCGCCGCGCTCATTCAGGCTGTAACGGAAATAACCCAGTCCCTGCGCGCGCAACTCGGCATAGCTGTCGGGGAAGGCTTTGAAGCTCTCGACCAGCAGCGTTTCATAGTCACCTTCACCGGAACGCACGCGCGCCCGGGTCTGCTCCAGCAACTGGTCATAAAGGGCACGACCTTTTGGCGTCAGGGCCAGACCGCGCTGTTCGATTTCACCAAAGCGCGCGGTGTGCGATCCCTCGGCCCAGTTCACCCCCGTCGCAGAACCGCTCGCCGCTTTGAAAAGAACCTTTTCCTCCAGTGCCTTGAACGAGGTCTGGCGCAGCAGGATCGGGCAGTCACGCCGGGGCGGTCCCTCGACCACTTCTTTTGGATTGATACCGCGCGCAGGCATGGCGGCCTGCACCGCATCAATATCGAGCGTGCGCGGGGTCAGGTGATTGATGTGCGGACCGTGGAAACTGACGATATCGGCAATCAAACGGTGCTCGTCGTGCAGGCGCTGATAAAGTTCCTGATCCACAATGGCCTTGCTGTGCCAACGGAAGGTTTCCAGCGCCTCGGTGACAAAGCGGGCCGCGTCTTCCGCATCAAGACCATTTTGGGTTTCGGCCCGCTCGATCAGATTGCGCAGGGCGGGGGTAAAGATATCGCGCGCGTCCAGGACCTTTTGCGCGGCGTCGCGCAGGTCCGCATCGGCAATCAGCTCCAGCCGCAGCAGCGAAGTGAAAACCCGGAAAGGATTGTGGCTCAGATCGTCTTCGGCAATGGGGCGAAAAGCGGTGGAATGCACCGGAATGCCTGCCACAGCCAGATCATAATAGCTTACAGGTTCCATACCCATCACGGCAAAAAGACGGCGCAGGGTGAAAAGCTCTTCGGCGGTGCCGACCCGGATCGCCCCGTGGCGTTCCTCGCTCAGACGCGCCAGCCCGTTGCTGTGTTCCAGCTGCTCGCTCAGGGCGACATCATCGGCCAGACGTGTGGCGTTGATATCTTCGACCAGATCCATCAGCTCGCCATAGGCCGGAACCTCCTCGCGGTACATCGCCGACATGGCGCGGGAAAACTGTACCCGGATTTCGTTTGCAGAAACGAGGCCAGAAACAGGACCTGACTTTGACTGAAGATTATCGTTACTCATCACCAAAACTTCCTTCGCACACGCAGAACAAAAACAATCTGCCACCTTTATCGTCGCGTCTTATACAGCCTCAAAAGCAGACAAGACAAGAGATCAGAGTGCCAGATATAGCACCCCGCAGTGCGCCAAAGAAAACAGTGTTTTCTCATTACTTTATGAGTTATACGAATGAACCTGCCACAAAGGCCAACGCCTTATCTTCAATAAGATGCTTGAGGCACTTATCTGAAAGACAAGATCATAAAAACCAACAGAACTGTGCATCCACAGTTGGTCCGGGGGATTTACTTTCACAATGCGTACTGTTTTCAGAGCATTTTTCTTTCTCGCTATTCTGGGCCTCTTCATCTGCGGTCTCTTGTGGTTAACAGCAGAAAGTGCGCAATGGCGTTTAGGACTAAGTACCGTTTTTGAAATGATCCCAAAAAAAATCCCCGAAACGATTAATGGTACGACACCCTCGAAGTTTCTGATTTCTCTGGGATTCCCGCTGTTATTTATCGCCATGCTTATAGCGCGTGCGCGACGGGGAAAAAGAATGAAAGGCGGCAGCTTTTACAATGAGCTGGGGCTTCCGACTGCCCGGGAAAACCAACCGGAATATTTCTGTGATCATACTGCAAACAGCGCCGAAGTCCGTCCACCTCCCCCCAAACCGGACCAACAGGAGCAGATCAACAAGAACAAGATTATATTTGACTAAGTCTGATCCGGAAACTTTACCCTGGCCTATTCCAGCCCGTGACGCCTTATGATCGCCTTGTAGGTCCCGTCCTGCCACATTTCCCTGAGCTTTTCCTCGAACCTGTCGAGGATAATCTGGTAATCCGCTCGCTGGCGACTGATGCCTATATACAGGTTTTTGACCTCAACAGGCTTGCTGGAATAATGCAGGGGGACTTCGTTCTTCAGGATCTGGCGGTTGGTATAGCTGGCGACAAAGGCATCTCCGATTGTGGCATCAATCCGGCCATCCACCAGCTTGCGGATATTGGTTTCCAGATCAATGGACTCGTCGCGTTTGAAATTGTCTGCTGCCAGAAATTCTTCGGGATAGGCATAATCCCGCCCGACCCCGACCACCAGTCCTGCCAGATCTGAAATCATCTCAACCTTGCGGGCTGTATCCTTGCGGGTGATCAGCACCAGACTGTTAAAAGCCAGCACCGGACCATAGGCAATGATATCAAGACGCTCCTCGGAAAACCAGAGCCCGGGAATGATATCCACACTGCCCTGCTCGACCTGTTTCAGAACCCGCGACCAGGGCGCAGGCCTGACCACTGTTTCATAGCCCGCCCGTTTCATCCCTTCCTGTATCAATTCAGTTGCAAACCCACTGTCGGGAAGATCCTCTCCCGTATAGGGCGCCCAGGTATAAAGCCCGATGGAAAGCGGCGCTTCAGCCCGGGCTGTCCCGCTCCCGGAAAGCAGGCCCAGAAAAAAAGCACCCGAAAAAAGAACACCGGAAACAAGAAGAAAAGAAACCAGGGCAAATAAAAGGGAAAAACGCGGGATATAAACTGGCCCGTTTTTTTTCGGTACACCATGCGACAAGGGTCATCAGTCACCTGCTGAAGGTAAAACAGTTGTGCTACAGTGCCCCTCACAGGCAGAAGTCTAGCAAAAAAATCCCTTTCTGTCCTGTAAAATCCCCGATCACGACCACCAGAGAGTGCCTGCCCGTTCCCGGATAACAAGCAGAAGAAAACTGTCCGAGCTCTATTACCACGACGAAAAACACCACATCTCAATTCCGGATTGTGCAATCCTCCGTCACTTGGCACCATGGACAAACACAGAGGCTTCCCTCTGTAATTCTGTCAGGGCATTACAGGGCAGGAGGAGACCGCCAATGCACTATCCGATTGATATACTCGAGCCGGTGGCAGTGGCACTATCCCCAGATCTTGTTTGCAAATTGAGGAAAAATAATCATGGCATGGGTTTATCTGATACTCGCAGGAATGCTTGAATGTGGCTGGGCCATCGGGTTGAAATATGCCGATGGCTGGACCAGACTTGTCCCCTCCCTGCTGACAGTGCTTGCCATGGCTGCCAGTTTCTGGCTGCTGTCCGCAGCGATGAAAAGCATTCCCGTTGGCACGGCCTATGCCGTCTGGACCGGGATCGGCACCATCGGCGTTGCAGTACTCGGCATGATCCTGTTTGACGAGCCGCGCGATATCATGCGTATTCTCTGTCTGCTCATGATCGTTGCCGGCATTGCCGGGTTGAAAATATTCTCTCCGGCATAAAGCCCAGATACCTTCAAATGAACCAGCCAGATGCCTGACCAGTCCAACGTCCCCACAGAACAGAACTCCGCTAAGGAGATCCCATCGGAAGAGCTGCCTGATCCGGCAGTTTTAGCCCGCCAACATCTGGCAGCACGACTGGCCATTCGTCCGCCCGCTGGCTCCCGCATCAAGCTTGACTGGAACCAGGGCTATCCCCGTTTGGTAATTCCCTATCGTAAAGCGCGGATCTGGCATTATCTCTTCGGGACGATTTTCCTGTTTATTTGCGGCTTGTGCCTCTTGGCAACCTTTAGCTTCATTCAACCTAGCGAAACGCTCTCCATCGGCGACCGCATCACCATGGCGATTATCGTCATGGGAGCAGGCGCAATTTCCGGTATCTTCAGCTACCGTTTGATGGGACCGCCTCTGCCACAGGTTTTCCTGCTTAAAAAGACCCACTGTGTTTTTGATACGGGCTGCACCCGTGCCAGCATCGGTGCCTTTATCATTCGCATCTGTGACAGAACAAGTTCCCCGATGGCCTTGTTCGGATTTCGTCGCAAGTTGACCCTGACGCCTGCCGCCCTGACAGTCCTGCATCTGGGGAAACCCGAAGAAGAGACCCCCCTGGTTTTTATCAATGGAGACGAAGGTTTTTATCTTGCCCCGGATCTGCGCCCCGAAGACAGGATCTGGTTGCACGATTATCTCTTCGGACATTATCTACAAAATAAATGATACGATGCTGTTTAAGGCTGAGACACCAATCTGGCACCGTATAAAAGAACCGCTGAATCTTGGCAGCCATGACCTTGGCCTTGTCGGAAATCCCATATACCTATGACCGACACGACACAGCACAGCAGGCAACCTTAGTCGGAACGCCAACAAGCCCTTGCCAAAACAGCTGTTGGGAAGGGCCAGGGGCTCCCCCCCGGGTCATTGAGAACAACATCACAAACTACAGCTATTAATTGATTCTCCCTTAGTAAAAACACCCATGCCTGTAATAAAAAATTCATACACCCCCGAAACAACTATGGTAAAATGAATAAAATTTTAATCTTTTATGAATATACTTTGTATACTTACACAATCGTATGTTTGCTTAGCCAGCAAACCTGCAAGACAAGACAACGCTCGCGCAAGTCATTGTTACTTAATAATTATACGGGAGACAAACCGTGTTAACGCGATACCTGTCTTTTAAAAATGCCAAGCTTATCTATCAGGTCAATCTGACCAGTCTGGTCGCTTTGCTCGGCTTTGTCCTCATCGGCATTGTCCTTTTCAACAGTTCCTCAACGGTCCTTTCCTCCCAGGAATCACAGACGGCATCAGCCCAAAGCACGGTTCTGGTTGACAAAGTCAAATACGAATTTCTCAATGCCCGGCGAAAAGAAAAAGACTTTCTGATCCGCCTTGATGCCAAATACATCGGTGAGCATGCCGAAACAGTCGATACTGCCAAGGCCAAACTACAGGAACTGCGTGGATATTATTCCAACCCCGAAGTCTTGTCCGCCATTGATGCATCCTTTGAAGGCATCAACCTCTATCAGGCACAATTCAAAAAAGTGACTGACGCCTGGCAAGAACTTGGCCTCAGCGAAGAGGAAGGCCTGCAGGGAAAGCTGCGTAAATCAGTTCATGAAGTGGAAACCAAACTCAAGGAGTTCAAGAACGACCATTTGCTGGTCACCATGCTGATGCTACGCCGCCACGAAAAAGACTTCCTGCTGCGCCTGAATGATAAATACATCGGCACAATGGCTGAACGTGTCACAGAATTCAAAGGTCGATTGGCGAGTTCAGATCTTCCCGTCGATGCTCAAAAGACCATTACTGATCTGCTTGACACATACCACAAGGATTTCAACGCCCTGGCCGGGAAACGTCTTGCCGTTGAGGCGGACACCAAGGTCCTGAGTTCGATTTTTGCCGATATGGAACCGCACTTTGAGCTTGTGTTTGACACCACCCTGGCCCACTTCGGCACGGCCACGAAAGAAGGCTCCGCCGCGGTCAAGAACAGTCAGGTCCTGACCCTTTCACTTATCGCGATCATCACTCTCCTGGTTTTGACAATCGGCTCCCTGATTGGCCGGGCCATCGCCAAACCGCTCAGAGGCTTGACGGATGCCATGGCCTCGCTGGCTGCCGGAGACAAAGAAACCGAAATCCCCGCCACAGAACGCCAGAACGAGCTGGGTGAAATGGGCCGGGCGGTTTTGGTTTTCAAGGAAAACATGATCAAGGCAGAAGAACTTGCTGCAGAGCAGGCCACAGAACAGGCAGAAAAGCTCCGCCGTACCGACAACCTGAACCGTCTGACCAAGGACTTCGAAGAGCACATAAAGAACATTCTTGGAACAGTCGCCAATGCTGTCGGGCAGATGGATGATACAGCAACCTTGATGAACTCTTCAGCTGATCAGGTCAGCCGACAGTCTGGCGAAGTCAGCCGCGCAGCAACCGAAGCCTCTTCCAACGTCCAGACCGTGGCTTCTGCTTCGGAAGAACTGGCCGCCTCGATCCGCGAAATCGGGTCACAGGTCTCTCGTTCGACCCATATCTCGTCTGATGCCGTCAAACAGGCCGACAGCACCAATAAGGCCATCCAGGGGCTGGCGGTGTCCGCTGAAAAGATTGGTGAAGTACTGAAGCTGATCAGCGATATTGCCGAACAGACCAACCTCTTGGCGCTTAACGCCACAATCGAGGCTGCCCGGGCCGGGGAAGCTGGAAAAGGCTTCGCCGTGGTTGCCGCCGAAGTCAAAAACCTAGCCAACCAGACCGGCAAAGCCACCGACGAGATCGGGGCGCAAATCGCCGACATCCAGAATGCCACCCGCTTGGCCGTTGACGCCATCGGTGGAATTGGCAAAACCATCAGCGACATCGATGAAATTGCTGCCGCCATTTCTGCAGCCGTTGAGGAACAGATGGCTGCGACCCAGGAAATTGCCCGGAATGTCGAACAGGCAGCTCGTGGTACCGAAGCCGTAACCCATAACATCGGATCCGTCAGTGTCGCCGCCAACGATAGTGAAGCGGCGGCCAAGAAGGTCAAACAGGCCTCAACCGAACTTTCCGGTGAGTCCGACAAGCTCAACAGCTATGTTACCAACTTCATTAGTGAGGTTAAATCAGCCTAGAGATCAATTCTCGTGTTACACTGCTGATACATATGAACAAGAGGCCCTGGAGAGAAATGCTCCAGAGCCTCTTTTGTTTCTCCCCTGAGTTGGGCCAACTCACCGAAGGCTGTCGTCCTTATACCCTATACCCTGTGTTGGATAACACCAGACTGTTCAGCCCCCCTAAGGCAGGCTTCCGGTAAACCAGTCTGGCTTGTCAAAATGTTGTATTTCAATGCGATAGCCATGTGGGGAGATAAAGAGCGAGGAATAGACCCCAAACTGCGTTGAATGAGAAGGCGGCTTGACATACGCCACCCCTTTGGCAGTTAGAAAACGGTGCCAGCCCTCAACGTCATCAGAAACCAGTGTAATGGTGACCCCTGCTTGCGAACGGGGGCGATCAGGAAGGCAACAGACCCCAAGATAACTTTGCCCCGTCAGACGAAAGATATGACAGGCACCTTGATCGACAACAAAATCAAGCTCCATGATTTCGCTGAAAAAGCGGGAGGCTTCGGCTAAATCATCACAATAGGTAAAAACCACCGACTGGTTGATCTCTGGTCGCATCGCTTACCCCTGACTATCCCGGAATGGCAAGCATATCAGTGTATAAGCCAGTGCAAAACCAGTATAAATTCAAACCACTATCAATCTCGTACAATAGGGGTAAATCCTGCTTCTCTGGCAGAAGAGCAGAACTGTCCCAGAGGCGACTGGTGAGAAATATCCCTGCGGCGGGCCTCAAATTTCTCATGGCAGTCTGCCTGTCCCGGCAATCGTTCCAGAGCTCCCAGAATATGGCTTACACGTCCCGTCTCATCAAGCAAAGGCAAGTGTATGGCTTCAAGAAAAACCCCGTCCCGCTCACCAAAACATAGACGCTCTTGAGAAAGATATCCTGTTCTATTTTGCGCGGCACGTTGATAGTTGTGCAGGATTTTCACAGCTGCAGGGCCAAAGGTGGAATAGTCGATATACTTCCCGGTAAACTTTTGATGTAACTTATCATTCAGGTAAGTTCCCTGCAAACGGATCAGAACAGAAAAGGGGTCATAGAAAAGCTGACAAAGAAAGATCTGCGGCCAGATCTGGCGTGGAACAGCCAAAGGATCAAATGACGTTTTCAACGGCAGATTTGGCTTTGCGGGTAATGACTTCCAGTAATCCAGAAGCCCACGCAGAACCGGGCTTTGAATCAAGAGGTCTTCGTCATTTACATTCGCGAACTCTGATTTTCTGGTTTCACCCTGCACATTGGGTTGCAGTATAGGGCTCATAGCATGTCTCCTGGCTCTGCTCATCAACAGACAAGTGGAGTAATGCGCTTTCTAATCCGACGGCGATCACCCATATAAATGGTTACACGCCATCCGAATAGCCCCCTATCACAAAATACCAGGCATTTGAGATAAATCCAGCTGATATTTTTAAAGCGAAGGGTTAGTGTACCATAGGTTGAGTTTTTTTTCAAAACCATACTTAACAAGACGTTATTTTTTCTCGGGAAATATATATCAACTCTTGTAAATGACCTATCCTCTTCTGAATACAGCATCATTTGCCGACCCTCTGCCAGTATGGGCAAGAACCTCAATACTCAATTTACAAAATAATCCTACTCCACAGGCAATGATTTCCTGCCTCGAAACGCCTCTCACCAGAGAACCCTGCTCTCCCCAAATGGCCAAACGTACAACAAGGCAACAACATTCTGTCGATCAGAATATTTCTTACCTTCCCCGCTTGGAATATGCCTGCTCCGCCCCCATATACAGCAGTCACAGTGGTATCTTCTTGCCCCATTTGATATTTCTGTTATTTCTCGTCTGCAATCTGTTACCTGATATTTTTTTGTCGATTTGCCCCCTCTCTTGCCTGTTACTCACGGAGTTCCCATGAAAAGATCCAGTTCCCTGAAACTCGCCTTTATGGGTGCCAGTGCCCTTGCACTCACCGCCTGCGACCAGCCTCAGGACGTCGCGATCTTTGAATCGGTTGAACAGTGCAGCCAACAGGACGGCTTTGACAGTAACAGCTGTCAGCAGAACATGGACCTGGCCCGTCAAGAGCACATCGCGGTTGCCCCGAAATACAGTGTGATTGAAGACTGCGAAGCCGATTTTGGCGCGGCAAGTTGTGAGATCGCCCCGGTACAGACCCAAAGCGGTGGCTCGGTCTTCATGCCCCTGATGATGGGCTACATGATGGGCAATATGCTCAGCGGCAATTCCCGCGTGGCAACCCAGCCGCTTTACCGTTCCAAGGATGATCCGTCCAACTTCCGTACCGCTGACAATCAGAAGGTCGCCGGGAAAACCGGGCTCTCTACCGTCCCCGGCAAGGTGGCAAAAGCCCCGACCGTCAAGACCAGCACCCTGCGCCGTGGAGGCTTTGGTGCCTCGGCCCCGAGCCTGCGAAGCTTCGGCGGCTAGGTAACCACAGACAGGTTCAGACAGACAATCTGCGACAGACCACAGGGATAAAAGCATGGAACGGATCTCGATCGAGGAACGCGACGACTGGCGCAGCCAGGCAGAGGAAGTCGGGTTTGATTTTCACACCTTTGACGGCGAGCCCTATTGGGATGAAACCGCCTGCTACCGCTTCAGCCTTGCCCAGATCGAGAACGACATCGAGGACCCGAGCGCCGATATCGAAAATCTCTGTTTCGAAGTGGTCGAACGCGCAATCAATGACAGTGAAGTCATGGCCCGCCTCGCCATCCCCGAGACGTTCTGGGACTACATTCGTAACAGCTGGCTGAACCGCGAGAAAAACCTCTATGGCCGCCTGGACTTTTCCTATGACGGCAAAGGCCCGGCCAAGCTGCTCGAATACAATGCCGACACCCCAACCGCGCTTTATGAAAGCGCCGTATTTCAATGGCTCTGGCTCGAACAGGCAATGGAACGCGAGATCATCCCTGCGGGCTGTGACCAGTTCAACTCCCTTCACGAAGCGCTGGTGGAGGCCTTCAAAACAGCTGATATCGAAGGCCCCTTCCACCTCGCCTCCTGTCAGGGCAGCCCGGAAGACGAAGGGACCGTGCGCTATCTTGAAGAATGCGCCCGTCAGGCGGGACTGAATACAAAATTTCTCTATATTGAAGACATCGGCATTGATCCAGACGGCCACTTTACCGATCTGGATGATATGGGTATCGCGACCCTGTTCAAGCTCTACCCCTGGGAATGGATCATGAACGACGAGTTCGGCAAATCTGTGCCAAACAGTGGCTTGCGTTTTATCGAACCCGGCTGGAAGGCCATCCTCTCCAACAAGGGCCTGATGCCGCTGCTGTGGGAAATGTTTGAAGGCCACCCGAACCTGCTGCCGTCTTTCTTCGAGGACGACCCGCGCATTTCCCAGCTGGGCGATCTCTCAATGGTTCCCGGCCTCACCAGCGGCTATGTCCGCAAGCCGCTGTTTTCCCGCGAAGGCAGCAACGTCCAGATCATCCGCCCCGGCCAGCGCCCGATCTCGGTCGAAGGCCCCTATGGCAGCGAAGGTGCGATCATTCAAGCGCTGCATCCCCTGCCGGTCTTTGAGGGCAATCACACCGTCATCGGCTCCTGGCTGGTGGCCAGCAAGCCCTGCGGCATTGGCATCCGCGAAGACGACAGTCCCATTACCAAGGACAGCTCCCGCTTCCTGCCGCATGTGATTTACTAGCCCCCCTTTCAGGCCCCCGGGTTCGCCAACAGAAAAAGCCGCCTGGAAATAACCTCCAGGCGGCTTTTTCTTTTACAGGATCTGGTTCGTGATCTTGCTCAGGTCAGCTGATCCGCTTCAGGTGCAAATCCGCGTCAGGCATAGTAGGTCGGACCACTGATAATCGCCCGATAGGCCGAGATCAGCTGTTTGCGATCCGCCGCCGTCAGGCTGTCGGACGCCGTGCGGTCAACCATCTGGCGGAAGGCATCGATACAGTCACGCGGGTCATATTCCACATAGGAAAGCACCTCGCTCACAGTATCGCCTTCCTGCTCGTGCAGCAGATCAAAGCCACCCTCCTTGCGCAGCTCGATGGTCGCAATATTGGTGTCACCGAACAGGTTGTGCAGATCGCCGAGCGTTTCCTGATAGGCCCCGATGAAAAACACCCCGACATAATAGGGTGTATCGTCATCCAGCGAATGGATCGGCAGCGACGGTGAAACACCGTTGGCCAGAATGAACTTGTCGATCTTGCCATCGGAATCACAGGTGATATCCGACAGCACCGCCCGGCGATCCGGCTGTTCGTTCAGCCGTTGCAGCGGGGCGACGGGATGCAGCTGGTCAATCGCCCAGGTATCCGGCAGCGATTGGAACAGCGAGAAGTTGCAGTGATAGATATCCACCAGTTTTTCCAGCTGTTCGTCAATCACCGGATCAACCCCGATGGCTGGTGCCAGCTCTTTGATTTTGGCCATGACGTGCAGATAGATCCGCTCTGCCCGCGCCATTTCCCGCAGGCCGATATACCCCCGGCGAAAGAAAGCCCGCAATTCGGTGCGATAGAAGGACGCGTCGTTGAGCGATTCCTGCAGACGCTCCAGACTGAGATAGTCCGGAATTTTGGCCAGTTCGGAAACCAGATGATGATCATCGGCTTCCGGCTCCGGCGCTGACTTGGCGTCATAGAGCGTTGTTTCGAGAACGTTGAAAATCAGCATGGCCGAAGAGCCAACAACCGCCCGGCCACTTTCCGTCACCAGTGTCGGATGGGTAATCTCGGCTTCATTCAGCACAAAAGAAACCGTATCCACCACGTTGGTACAGTATTCAGCCATGCTATAGTTGATCGAGTTTTCGTTGGCCGCTTTTTCGCCGGTGTAGTCGATGCCCAGCCCACCACCGAGATCCAGATGGGTCAGCGGTACGCCTTCCTGGGTGAGCTCGACAAAATAGCGCGCTGCCTCGCCCACAGCGCGACGGACATCGTTCACATCCGGAATTTGTGACCCAAGATGAGAGTGCTGCAGCTTGAGACAATGCAACAGGCCTTCGTCCTTTAGCCTGTCGATGACGGAAACCAGCTGATCGGTATGCATGCCAAAGGTCGAGCGGTCGCCAGAACTCTTGGCCCAGTTTCCGCTGATCTGGTTGGTCAGCTTCACCCGCACACCCAACAAAGGCTCCTGCCCGGTTTCCTTGACCACCTGCAGAACCGTATCCAGCTCTTTCGGGCTTTCAAGAACAATGACAGTATTGAAACCCAGCTTGAGGGAAAGGATTGCCAGGCGGATAAAGTCCGCATCCTTGACACCATTGCAGATGATCATTGCGTCTTTGGCTAGATGATGGGCCAGGGCAATCGCCAGTTCCGGTTTTGATCCGGCTTCCAGCCCATGGGCAAACTGCCGACCACAATCCACAATCCTCTGAACCACCTGGGCTTGCTGATTGACCTTGATCGGGAAGACGCCGCGATAAACGCCCTGATAGTTACTGCGTTCGATCGCTGCGGCAAAAGACCGGTTGATCCCGATGATCGACTGCTCCAGGAATGAAGCAACGCGCACCAGAAGCGGTGCCTGAATACCGCGCTCGCCCAGATTTCGGACAATATCAGGCAAACTGGTGACAACAGCATCGGGTATCAGCGGATTTTTCAACCCGATATCGCCGTTGGGCATCACAGAAACCAGATCCATTCCCCACCTGTCCACGCCATAGACAGACTCACCAACACCATTGGTTTCAACCATTATAACCGATCCATTTTGTAAAAATAATTATCAGGCAGCTCTGAGGACTCTTTTATAGACATTCCCTATATAAACACAGATTAATCGGCGATATACAGGGAGAAATTTGATTTTTTTCTCGCCCCATGGTTAGGGCGCAGTCTACATCACCACAGACAGATTTCTGCAAGCGGGAACAATACCCATCACAATTCATCGCCGCCCTTCAGTCCTGAAGGAATGTCCCCTCAAGCCCCGGCGTTGGAACTGCTTTCGGCGACCTGGACCCCGAAGATCTGTGCATCCGGGACAGCCGGGATCACATAAAGAAAACCACGCAGCGGGTCCACATGGGAATAGGTGACGTTCTTCGCCCGCGTGCCGGGAATACGCAAGGGCGGTTTGCCACCACCTTTGCCCAGTGGGATGGTCTCGATCATGGTATTCTCTGCCGCAGCAATGGCTTCCAGTTCTTTCTTTTCCGCCTCTGACAGGGGCTCCCCACGGGATTTCAGTGTGTTGCTCAGGGCCTTGCTCACACCCAGATCTATAATCCCCAGTTTACGGGATTCCCCGCTGAGCACGGAAAGCAGATTGTTTTGCGGCGCGATGCTCATGCCAAAGGGGTATTTTACCGTGGGGATACGTTTTTCCACCCGGCGTTTTTTCATATCGACCACCGCGATTTCATGGGTGCGATAGTTGCTGACATAGGCCTTGCCCGTTTCCGGATGAACCGCGATCTGACAGCTGTCCCCGCCACCGAACTCTGGATAGGGATCATCGAGCCCGGGTGTTCCGGTCGGGATCACATCAAGCACTTCAAAATTGTCCAGACTGATCACGCTGAGGCTGGAATCATAAAAATTGACCACCAGAAGCTCGCGGTTGTCCGGCGTGACCGCGAGATCGAAAGGACTGCGTCCGACCTTGATCTCCTCGACCACCTTCAGATCATCAACCGAGATCACTGACACAGAGTTGCTGCCCATATTGGCGACAAAAGCCCACTGCCCCTTTTTGTCTACCGCCACCCCGTTCGGGCGCAGACCAACCGGGATCTGCTTGATCTCCTTGCGGCCTTTCATATCCACCACCGTCACAAAGGATTTTTTCTGCTGATCACCATCAAAGGCCGAGTGCGACACAAAACCCAGCTTGCCGCTGGGCGTAAAAGCAATTTCCCAGGGCTCGCGCTTGCCCGACAGCGAGATGGTATCAATCAGCTTGTAGCTTTTCATGTCTACCAGGCTGAGGTTGCTGCTTTCCTGATTGACACTGACCAGCGTCCGGTCATCCGGCATCAGGGTTGGCACGCCCGGATGTTCGCCTTTCAGATCAATCACTTTGATCTCGCGTCCGGCAATTTGCGCATGGGCGCGGTTTTGACGGAACAGAACATCCGTCTGCCAGGTCAAAAGACCATAGCCGATGCCTTTTAACAAACTGCGGCGGGTGACGTGTTGTTGTGTGGTTTTTGCGGTACCCATTTTTTTCACCTTTGTTTCGAGAATGAACAGACTGGGTTAATTAAGATATTTCAGGATTGATCCCTGCTTTCTGGCGGGCTTTCTGTGATCAGAGGAAACAGTCCCGTTCCGTCAGCGCAGGGACTGGTCAGCGCCTCGAGAAAAGCCACAAGGCTCCGTTTTTCCTCTTCCCTCAGACGCAGGGGCCGGATTGCCGGGTCAAGGTTTGGATTTCTCTCGCCACCCCGGTCGTAAAAATCGACCACAGCCATCAGATCCTTCAGGCTGCCATCGTGCATATAGGGGGCTGTCAGGGCGACATTGCGCAGCATCGGGGTTTTGAACTTGCCTTGATCCTCTGCCCGACCTGTTACCTCCTGCCGACCAGCGTCGACAAAGCCGTTTTTTGCCCCCACCCCGATATTGTGGAACCGCTGATCAGAATAGAGACTGGATGCCCCGCCAAAGGGATGGGTGCGCGGATGGTGGATCGTGTGACAGATCGAACAGTGTCCCTTGCCAACAAAAATCTCAAAGCCCTCCTGCGCCTGTGCGGAAAGGGCCGTCGGATCATTGCCATAGAGATAGCGATCCACCGCGCTGCCCCCGCCCCGCAGCTGTTGCAGGAAAATCCCGATGGCCCCCGCGACCTGTTCCATCACATTTTCACCGGGCGCGTAACGGGTCAGTTCTTCCGCCAGTACCGGACGCCCTGCAAGATACTCTTCAAGATGCTCTGGTCCGCTCCCCATCTCGTCCTCGTGGGTCAGGGCCTTGATAATCTGGCTCTCCAGATCCTCTGCCGCCCCGTCCCAAAGCAACTGCTTCAGATAGACCGTGTTCAAAACCGACGGCGCATTGCGACGGCCTGAACGCTGCGCCACGCCAACAGAAACCGCCCGGGGCTCGGCAAAGGCCAGCTCCGGCAGATGACAGCTCTGGCAACTGGTGGAACCATCCCTGGAAAGAGCCTTTTCTTCAAAGAGGGTCTGCCCCAGCCCGACCAGTCCGGAAAGGGCCTCTTCTTTCAAGCCTCCAGTATTCGCAGCAGCTGGTAGAGGCGGCAAGCCAACCAGACAGCTGTCCCTGACAGTCCCAGAAGCAGATGCAGAGCTTGCATCTGCCCCGCTGATACCCGCCATCAACAAAAAAACAACAGCGGCACAGGACCACCTGCCAAAGCTGGGGTGCCGGAAACCCATAACCCCGTCCCTAGGACTGTGGCGGGATGATGATGGTTTGCATCTGTTTGCGCGTCACATTCCCGGCGGAATCACTGGCACTGATCCAGATATCCAGTTCAGTGTTCGCGGCAAAGGGCCCGAGATAGGCCTGAAACAGGGTCGGTTCGACAAAATTGCCGTCGAGATAGGCCATGACCTTGTTGGAAAAGGTAATGCCGCCATCAACGGAAAACTCGACCTTGACGCCGCTGGCTTCCTTGATGCCCGAGTGTTCGTCTGTCGCCACCAGCTCGACATAAACCTCGCCGTCTGTGACCTCGACCACCGTGTCTTCGGAAATGGTTGGCGGCTGGTTATCTGAAACCGCATACCACTCCCGCTTGTCATAAATTGTCCAGCTTGCCAGGTCGATGGCAGAAAAGGTGATATCGCTGAAAGATCCATCCGGCACCGCCTCTCCGGCGCTCAGGGTGGCATAGCCCTGAACCGATCCGCCCGCGGGAATTTCTATTTCACTGCCTGCTGCTGGCACAGAAACCACAGACCAGCCCTCGGGCAAGTCATTATGAGCCAGCTCCAGCCTGATTTTCCTGGGGAGCGTTCCCGGATTGCCAAAGCGATAGGTGAAAAAATTTGTGCTCTGGGGGAAGACCCGGGTTTCGGTGTTATAGGTCTTGGAGTTGACATTGTTAAGGTCGTTGGCATCCCCCTCAAGAGTATCAACCGTGGCCCGGATTGAATAGTGCACCGCCTGGCGGTCAAGGCGGTCAATCAGCTGGTTGGCAGCCTTTGATCCCAGGATCTGGACAACAGCCCCGTCAAGCCCGCCTTCGTCACGACCGGGAACCACCACCGGAATACCCGGCCCGCTTTCCGGGCGGCTCATCAGCACATTGCCCAGTTCGTCGACAATTTCCAGCTTGACCTCGCCATGACCTTCATCCTGACCAAAATTACGGACCAGGACTTCTGCTTCGAAAATTTTCTGGGTATTGCGCCAGGCAATCAGGATTGCGGGTCGCTTGCTCAGGGTGCTGTCGGTGATGGCAAGGTCTATATCGTGCAGGCCATGGGCCGTTGCCCGTTCAATCGTACTGCCGGATAATCCGGTCATAAACACCAAGGGTAACAGGAACA
This sequence comes from Kiloniella laminariae DSM 19542, assembly GCF_000374005.1. Lineage (GTDB taxonomy): Bacteria > Pseudomonadota > Alphaproteobacteria > Kiloniellales > Kiloniellaceae > Kiloniella > Kiloniella laminariae. The sequence continues at coordinate 94,842 of NZ_KB893135.1, forward strand.
ACAATAGATATTTTAACATTGTCTACTCCTTGTTTTTTGAATTTTTCCTCTTCCAATACCTAACCAGTAAAAAATAATGGCCCCCAAGATACCTCTACCTAAAGGCGAATTCAAGGAAAAGAACCCATCCCATGGCTGTTGCCATGAAAGAACAGATTCTTGTATTTCATTTTTCCCCCGGGCTAAAACGCTCTCAATATTTCAAAAACATATCCGGACTCTATTACTTCCTTTCCGAAAGTGTTATCATGGGTTGTGTTAAATTGATCAATTGCACTTAATTATTTATTTGTGCACATACTAAGTTTACCAGAAGGGTTTTGACCGCGACGAGAGCTATTCACCCCGTTCGCCTCCAGGCAGGATCGACCGATCAATGTTTGATCAGCTCCCCCCTTGCGTGACTTTATTGCCCGCACAAGCCGAGTAGCAATAAAGGCGTCGTTCGAATTAAAGGCTCAATTTTTTGCCTTTCTGCAATGCAACAAAGAACAGGGTATTCCTCCTTACCTTTTGAAAGGAAAAGGTCATGAATATAGGCAATTTCAAACTATCCATAAAAATATACGCCATCGTCGGCCTCCTGACTTTGGTTGCTCTTGCTGTGACCATAACCGGGTTGGCTGGGCTGAACCGCCTCAGTGCAACCACTGACGACATAAATCTGACAGCAGCTGAAATGAGATACGCATCAGGGATCAGCCAGCGTATTCTTATCCTTAACCGGGCAGAATATCTTCTGGCTCTGACCCCCGGTGATGCCAGTGCAGTCACGCCTGTCATCGACACAACCTTCGAAGAAATCAGCGAGCGTTTTGCCAGCCTTCAGGCCACTGCAGGACCAAACCAGAAAAAGATGCTCGACAAAATTTCGGACATCCTGCCCCTCTACCAGAAAGAGCTTTCGGAAACTCTTGCCCTGGCCAATCAATACAGCACCTCGACCAATCTATCCCTACAACAACAAGAACTGCTCGCTTCGGTAAACTCCAGCAAAACCATAGCTTCAGACTTAAGATCAGCCATCAAAGCGTTCGTCGACTATACTGATAACAAGGGAACAAGAATGTCCGACACCGCCACCGAAGAAGCCAACAGCCTGATTACCTCCATGCTTGTCGTTGCAGTGAGCGGGCATCACCGTCGGCTTTGGTCTTGCCTGGTATATCTCCAGTATCGGAACCGTGCGGCCAATCAAACAGATTGTCAGCTGCCTGAAAGAACTCTCCGATGGGAACCTCACTGTTGATATTTTTGGTACAGAGCGAAAAGATGAAGTCGGTGAAATTGCCCAGATGACTTTGATTTTCAAACAAAACATGATCCGCAACCGGGAAATGGAACAGGAAAGTCAACGGGCCAAGGAAAAGGCAGCAGAAGAGAAAAAACGTTTGATGAACCAGATGGCCGATGACTTTGAAGCCAACGTAGGGTCGATCGTTGGCGCCGTCGCCAACTCGGCTTCTGAAATGCGGGTAACGGCAGAAAATGTCGCCGCCATTTCAGAAGAAACCAACGCCCAGGCAACCACCGTTTCCGCCGCTGCAGAAGAAGCCTCAGTCAGCGTCCAGACTGTCGCATCAGCTTCAGAGCAGCTTTCCAGCTCCATCAGCGAAATCAGTCGCCAGATGAGCCGTTCAACTGAAGTCTGCGAACAGGCGGTCAACGAGGTTTCCCGAACCAACAAGCAGGTACAGGGACTGGTCTCCTCCTCGACAAAAATCGGCGAAGTTGTTCAGTTGATCAGCGACATTTCTGAACAGACCAACCTCCTTGCCTTGAACGCGACGATTGAAGCTGCACGGGCTGGAGACGCGGGTAAAGGCTTTGCTGTAGTTGCCAGCGAGGTAAAAAATTTGGCCAGCCAGACCGGGAAAGCCACCGAAGAAATCGGCCGACAGGTCGCCGATGTCCAGACCGCAACCAAAGAAGCCGAAGAAGCGATCAAAACCATTGACAATGTTATCCAGACCATCAACGAGATTTCTTCTTCCATTGCCTCGGCTGTAGAACAACAGGGGGCAGCAACCAAGGAAATCGCCCGCAACATTCAGGAAGCTGCCACAGGCACAACGGAGGTTTCCTCGAATATTGTCGGGGTCAACAAGGCGGCTTCGGAAACCGGTGTTGCCAGCACTCAGGTTCTCTCTGCCGCCAATCTGCTGACAGAAAATTCAGACAAGCTGAAAACCCAGCTCAAGATCTTCCTCGACACAGTACGGGCTGCCTGAGCTGTTTTTGCCCCTGCACCAAAAGACCAGGTATTTCTCTGATACCTGGTCTTTCTATCTGCCCCCAAATCTTTTCAGGTCTTCCACTGGAATACTTGACCAAATCAGCCGGAAATTTCTTGTTGGCTTCGAAATTATTCCAGCAACCTCCCTGTTCAATAAACGGGATTTTCTGGTTGAACCATAGCCATCCCTCCTCTAAAAGCTGCAGAGAATGATAATAAACAACTTATGCCTTTGGCGGACTTCCCAAGATCAAAAATGAAAAACTCGCCCCCTTTCCACCTGCAAAACAGGTCGAATGTAAAGCAAGCCAAATAATTCTATCTACCCGCTTGCCAAAAGGTTTTGCTAACGAGGAAAAAGTATCATGAACCATAAATTCCGCCTGTTCTCAGCCGCAGCCCTTCTCCTTTCGGCCCTTCAGTTCAGCCCGGCTCTTCAAACTGCGGCGGCAAAAGAGCTGGCTGCCGAGGATTGTCCGATGGGTTTTGGCCCGGCCTCACAACAGGAAATCGTACAGCTTGCCTGTGAACGCCAGACGTCAAGCGACAGAAAAACCTACAACTTTATCGGCACCTGGTTCTGGGATAAGGGCACAAGTTTTGGGCGCCTGTATTACAAACCGATCAAAAGTTTTCAGGTCTGGAGGAAAGCGCCAAATATCACCAGGAAAGATGTCTATATCTGGCCTGATTTTGAAAATATCGCCGAAGACAGCATGCGTGAAATCTCCTGTGACGGCTACAAATGCTACAGCTTTCTTTTCCCCGAAGCGAACAGCAGCTGTCTCTGGTTTTATCGCGATCTGGTTTCCGGAAAACAGGCCAGCTCTGCCACTGATATCGTGACTGGCTTTGCCTGCACCAAGGAAAAAGACAAAACCTACAGCCCGGCAGAGGCCAAGGAACTTTTGCGCGAGATCACGACGAAATAGGTAATCTGGTAAAGCAATCGTCTTGCCCAGTTCCGGTTCTCAATCTCTAGTTTAATAGCGGACCAGCCTGAACCCGGGATGTTCAGGCTGGTACCAGTTCTGATTTCTCTCGCCAGATTACTCTGGCTGTTACAGGCGACTACGCCAGCAGGAACCAGAAATCCAGATCGACACTCTCAGGATCGAACAGGCTCAACAGTTCCTGACAGGTAGGGTCACTCAGGTAACCATTGCAAATCCGCCGGGCCGCCGCGAGGTTCTCGACAAAGCTGATTTCCGACCAGACACTGCTATTGACCTGCCCCATGAAATGCGCCCGCATTTCCGGCTGGTTCACCAGATAACGTTGCTCAATCCGGGTTGAAACCTCCTGCAGCTTCTCCGCCGTCAGGCTTTCCCCCGCCCGGGCTTTAAAGCTGCCGAATTCGATGCAGGCAAAATTCTCAGGGACCTGCTGCGCCGGGCTCAACAGACGGTTCGGGCTCATGCGCACGGTATCAGGACGGAGCAGGGCCATAAAAGCATGTGAACTTTCGTACTCCGGATACTTTTCCCCCATCTGCCGCAGCGCATCCGGGCTTTCCGCCAGAACGGCATCGGCAAACTGCCCCTTGAGGTTGCCAAGAAACCAGTGTCGGATAATTCCCGGCTGCTGATAGAGGAACTCCCGCCGCCAGGTCAGACAGGCTTCGATCAGGTCATCTCCCGCGACCTCCGGCCGTTTTTCATAGCGGGCAAAACCCATCGCAGAAAAAGCCTTTGTCGCCAAAGAACGGTCATTTGCATCCGTAACATCGACAGCCTGAACAGCAGTATCTTGAGTATCTTGTTTTCTCACAGGATCGTTTAACATCGGACATTTTTCCTTCAAACCATAGCGTCGATAAGTTCAACTTGTTGGGTAACCCGGGCTTTCATAAAGCTGTTTCCTTTCAAGCACCGGGGAACTGCCCCTATATCTACTGGATACTCCTGACAGTTTATGTCAGGGTTGTTTTGCTAAATTCAATCTTGATCTTTTCCCGAATCAAACACTGGCCAAACCACGCGATGCGCCTGCTCAGACTATTTTCCATTCTCGATCGCCTGCGGGCCAGACGTCATCCTGTTGCCGCCGAAACCCTTGCCATGGATCTGGGCGTGTCGCTGCGCACCATCTACCGCGACATGGCGACCCTGCAGGAAATGGGCGCGCCGATCCGGGGAGAAGCAGGCATCGGCTATCAGATTGAAAAAGGATATTTCCTTCCCCCGCTGCATTTTGATCCGGACGAGCTGGATGCCCTGATCATCGGCACCGAACTGGCGGCTGCCCGCGGCGATCAGCACCTGGGGGAAGCCGCAAAGCGGGCGCGGGCGAAAATGATCGCGGTCCTGCCCGACCATATCCGCGACAAGCACCGCGATCTGCCGCTCTATGCTTATTCAACGCTGGGAAAATCAGACGAGGACAAGCTGACTTTTCTCTCTCCCTTGCGCAACGCCCTGCGCCAGCATGACAAGCTGATGATCAGCTATCTCGACCTCAAGGACCAGCCGAGCCAACGCACCGTCCGCCCCCTCGCCCTGACCGTGTTTGACCGGGCCTGGCTTTTAACCAGCTGGTGCGAAAAGGCCAATGATTTCCGCAATTTCCGCGTTGACCGCATCCAGAGCCTGACCACGACGGGCGAAACCTTCCGCCCCGAACCGGGCAAGCTCTACAGCGATTACGTCAAAACCTTCAGGCACGACAAATGATGAAAGAGACCCTAAAAGCATGACGATCCTCACCACGTCTGCACCGCAAAAACTTCGCGTCTTTGATACGCTGGGTCAGAGCTTTAGCCTCTGGGGTCGGAATTTTATCTATTTGACCCTGCTCGCCCTGCTGGTTCAGGTCACAATCACAGTCTATCTCGGCGCGGTACAGGATATATATCTGCCGTTATCAACCAAATATTACCTGACCTTCACGATCCTCGGGCAGTTCCTGCAGTCCTGCGTACCCGCGATTTTGCTCTATGGAGTATATTTTCTGATTATCTGGCGCAGTTACCACCAGATCAAAAATCCCGATGGACTGGAAGCCCGCCAATGGCTGCCAACGGCACTGTTTCGCCTCAATTTCCCACTGATCCTCTATATGATGGTAACAGTATCACTCTATCCCATGGTCAAGGCTTATACCCTGGTTATGGCCATGAATTTGCTTGAGAACAACAGCATCTTTCCCTTCTATTATTCGATGGCGGTAAATCTCCTTATCTTTATCTTCCAGCTGTTTTTTTTCGTACTGCTCCCGCTGATCATTATCGAACGCCCCTCTGTTACCGATAGTATCCGACACTGCCTTAACCTGACCCGGGGCAACCGCCTGAAGATCTTTGGCCTGCTTGTCATCTATGGCCTGATCCAGGGCTTGTATAATCTGGGGTTCAATCAACTCTATAATCTGATCGACCTGCTGACCGGGCCCTCTGGTCTTACGTCGCAACAAATCAGCTTTATCCTGTCGATCCAGCAAGCGCTTTTCATCCCACTGCCGCTGATTCTCTGGTCTGTGGTCTATGTAAATCTCACGCAGCTGCAACAGTTCGACAACCCGGACTATCTGAAAGATGTATTTGAATAGCCAGACCGCAAGCCAGCTTAGGCTTAGGCTTAGGCTTAGGCTTAGGCTTAGGCTTAGGCTTAGGCTTAGGCTTAGGCTTAGGCTTAGGCTTTGCTAGAAGCGATCTGGCATATCCTCAGCTAGCGGCGTTTCTCAATCATATAGCTACTAGCCTCCTGATGCGACAGAGCATCGTCGGCATAGGTAAAAGTTCCCTGATCGCGAATTTCCAGGGCAGCGCGCATAAGTCCCCCAAGTGCAGCCCGAGCGAAAGAACCGCCAACAGAGATCCGTTTGACGCCAACCGTCTCTAAATCAGTAAAGCTATAAGTGGCTCCGCCTCGGCCCATCACCACATTCACCGGCTTGGACAACGAACTGCAAACACTACGGATTGCATCAAGATCGGACAGGCCCGGCGCATAGAGGACATCCGCCCCGGCCTCTTCAAAAGCCTGCAGGCGGCGGATGGTATCGTCCAGATCCGGGCGGCCATGGAGGAAATTCTCCGCCCGCGCGGTCAGGACGAAAGGCAGATCCCGGCTTGCCTCTGCCGCTGCACGAACCCGCTCCACCGCCAGCTCAAAGGCAAAGATCGGGTCATCCGGGTTGCCGCTGGCATCCTCAATGGAACCACCAACCAACCCGGTGGCTGTGGCAAGACGGACTGTATCAACGCAGCTTTGCGGATCAACCCCAAATCCTTCTTCCAGGTCGGCAGAAACAGGCAAGTCTGTTGCCGCAACAATTTCGCGGGCATTTTCCAGGGTGATCTCCCGGCTCAACCCTGTGGTGCCATCACAATACCCCAAAGAAAAAGCCAGCCCGGCCGAGGTCGTTGCCAGCGCTTCGAACCCCAGCGTTGATAGCATCCGCGCTGTCCCCGCATTCCAGGGATTAGGGATCAGAAAAGCGCCCTGCTTTTCGTGTAGAGCCTTAAAGGCTTCATATTTTTCCTGTTGGCTTTTGCTCATTATCAAATACCTTTTTAGATCACATCAAATAGGGTACTGGCCTTTCATCCAGAACATCAAACAGAACAAGTGTACCTGTCCTTTATTATTACAGAGGTACAAAAACGACAAAATCGCACCCCATATCCACACCATTTTCTCCACCCAGCCCCAGGTTTCCTCAGGCTCATGAATGTCTGAAAGGGTGTCACCTCTCCTCTTTTGGGTAGTATTCGAAGTGGATTAGCACCTGAACAATTGGCCTGGAAAGCGAAAAGACACCCCAAAAGCTGAACACCCAATCCCTTGCCAACACCCGCGAAGTTCCCTAGATTTTTACAGCTATAGCTTGAGTGTGCCTTTATTAAACCGCCCTGACCAGCATCACGGCAGTCTAAGCAGAAAGACCTGAAATGACGGTACCTTCGTCTGAAACGCCCAGAGTATTCCCCGCGGCTATGCCAGCCAAGCTGCCTGTCTTCGATACCTTGCTGGACGCTTTTACGCTCTGGGGCCGGAACTTTGTCTATTTCTCGCTACTGTCCCTGCTTTTTTCAGCGGGTCTTTCCCTGATCCCGGACTATCCGCCGGATGATCTGCTCGCGACGCTTGGCAACAGCGAAGCCTGGCCGCTCTATCTCGCCCAGACCTGCCTGCTGGTGATGCTGATCTACGCCTTTCAATTTCTGGTCACATGGCGCTGCTTTCACAAGCTGCAAAAGCCAGAGCCAAAAGAGGCCCGCTCCTGGCTTCCGCTGGCCTTTGCCCGCTTCAATCCGGCTTTATTGTTCTACATTATCTTTACCCTTGTCGCCTATCCTCTTATCCGGTTTTATCTACAGGATTATAGCCTCCCTGCCAGCGACGGCGGGTTAGTATCAGGGGGCGTTTGGGGGGAAAACGACTTTTTGCCCCAGATCATCCAGAACGCCCCTGAATTTGTTCTGGCCCTGGTACTGTTTTTTCTGATCCCGGTTTTCGTGATTGAAAATCCGGGCATGCTCCCCGCCCTGCGGCGCAGCCTTCAGCTCGGCAAGGGTAATTACGGGGCCATTCTCGGTCTGCTGCTCTTGAGCCTAGTCGTGCAATCCTTTTATGGCCTGGCCTTTGGGGCGATTTATCTTTTCCTGACAGAAGCTTTTGATCTCTATGGTCTATCGCAAATTTTCTCGGGTTTTCCGTTGTCGTTCACAGATATCTTTTTCTGGTTACAGGTCGTGCTGATCCTTCCCTTCGATATTATTCTCTGCGCCTGCGCCTATGCTCATCTTTCCCCGGCCAGAGAAGCAAGTGCCCCGGTATGACGACGATCTCACAAGTTTCCCCGGAAAAGCTGCCTGTCATCAACACGCTGTCACAAACCTTTCGTCTCTGGGGCCAAAACCTTGTCTACTTCTCGCTTCTCGGCCTGATGTTCAGGGGCGGCATTTATCTGTTCGAAGTGTCACTGGAGGCAGCTTCCTATCTATTCAAAGTCTATATTCACATGATGATCAGACTGGGTCTGCTTATGGCCGTGCAGAGCCTCCTGACCTATGGCTTTTACCTCCTGATCACCCGGAGATGCCATCATTACGGCCGACAAGGTCACACCAGCCAACTTCACACAGAACAAGTTCACGCCCCACAGCGCCCTCTTCCCAAAATATCACGGCTTAACCCTGCTCTCCTGCTTGCTGTTCTGACTTTTGTCGTCTTCCTGCCCTTGTTCAAGCTGGGCACCACCGTTTTTCTGATCGTCAACCCCGGCCCTGACATCCTCTTCTCCCAGCTGCCCTTTCTTGTCGGCAATATTCCCGGCTATATCCTGGCGCTGATTTTCTTTATCTTTATCCCCGTGGCAGTCATCGAGCAACCGGGGCCAGACAAAGCGCTGGAAAGGTGCCTCGACCTCTCTAGAGGTCATAGATGGTCCCTGTTCTGGCTTTTTCTCTTCACTGGCCTGTTTTTGACCTTGATCGCGCAGCCCGTCTCCTACCTCCTGCCCCTGATCCCCCAGGGAGGATTCCTGATTTCCGAAATCTGGTTTGACTATCACAGAACAGGCGCAACCCTGGTTCAGGGATTGACTGCCCCCTTTGTTGCTCTGCTCTGGTACTCGGCCTACACCAACCTTGCCGGGATCAAATACAGCCAAAGCCCAGAACAGCTGAACAGGATTTTTGAATAGGGGGCTGATCTAGCTGATGGCCTGTTATCAGCCCTGATCTGGACTTCAGCAGGTAAATATTTACGGCCCTTAGTTTCGACTTATCAAAACAGGTCCCATAGGCTAAGGTTTCCTGCCCCATAAACGTCCAGACCCGTTAACTTGAGGACCCCCGGCATGTCGAGAAGAGCAGAAGTGCCGGAGAAGGTTCTGGCATACCAAGGGAGGCAGAGCGCCAAACCCAACATCAGATGGATAGCGGCAATCTCGACCACCTTTTCTTTCCTGCTGTGTTACGGCACCCTCGTTATTATCTCTCTGCTTGGTCAGGTCGGGGTTGCCATGGCGATCAATGACACCCTCTGGGCAGGCGCCATTGTCAGTACCGCAGGGCTTGCCCTGGCAGGACTGATCTGGGGTCTCTTGCGACACAAAAATCCCTGGCCCAGTGTTATCGGCGCAAGCGGTGCTCTGTTGCTGACCTATACCATGTTTCAGCAGTACAGCATCCTGATAGAACTGGCCGGGTTTATCCTGCTTTTTTCAGCGGCTCTTTGGGACTGGCACAGCCAGTCAGCTTCCCGGCCATAAAACACCTGCACCGAAACGCTGTTCAGTTTTTCCTTGTGCCATATATCCGCTGGCCTCGGCGTCTGGCAGGGCATCATCGGCATAGTCAAAAGTGCCATGGTCACGGATTTCTGTGGCGGCGCGGATCATCGCCCCCAGGGCCGCCCGCGCGAAAGAGCCACCAACTGAAATGCGCTTGACCCCGGCATCCTGAAGTTCGCTCAGGCTATAGCGCTTGCCGCTCAGGCCCATCACCACATTGACCGGTTTCGACACAGCAGCACAGACCCTGCGGATGGCCTCCAGATCAGGCAGGCCGGGGGCATAGAGCACATCGGCCCCGACTTCTTCAAAAGCCTGCAGGCGGCGGATAGTATCGTCCAGATCCGGGCGGCCATGCAGGAAATTCTCCGCCCGTGCGGTCAGCAAAAAAGGGAGATTCCGGCTGGCCTCTGCCGCCGCCCGGATACGCTCCACCGCCAGATCAAAGTCGAAAATCGGATCGGTGGCATCGCCCGTGGCATCTTCGATCGATCCGCCGACGAGCCCGACAGAGGCAGCCAGGCGGATGGTATCCACACAGCTTTGCGGTGATCTGCCAAAGCCGCCTTCCAGATCAGCCGAAACCGGAAGGTCTGTTGCCGCGACGATCTCCCGCGCATTTTCCAGAACCGCTTCCCGGCTCAGCGCCGCCGCACTGTCGCGACAACCCAGCGCAAAAGCAAGTCCGGCAGAGGTCGTCGCCAATGCCTCGAACCCCAAAGCCTCAAGTATCCGCGCCGTCCCTCCATTCCAGGGATTGGGGATCAGAAAGGTTTCCTGACGTTGATGCAGAGCATTAAAAGCTTCGTATTTTTCCTGCTGGGTCTTTTTCATCACGCTGGCTCCTCTTCCAGACTGTTCCTGAATGCGATTTTTATTAAAAAAACCCTCTTAACGGGCGCTTAATACATAAAAACTACTCTTAATTGAATTTATTTAATGATGTCACAAGATAATCATCTTACTTGGTTGCTCGAAAGCTTCCCAATTTTTTAACCCTACCTCAAACCACGATCACCTCGTCTATTTAAGGGTATTAAAATGAAACAACTTCCAACTGACTGCAAAAAACAAAAAGACGTCACAAACCATCACAGACTTCGAAACCTGTTCCTGCCGCAATTTTTCCTGCTTCTATTCTCATTCGCCCTACTGGGCAGCCATCCTGCCTCAGCCGACACGCAACTGACCTGGACACAACAAACATCTGGCACGCACAAAGGCGAAACTTATCTTGGGGCCACCTGGGGCCATGACCAGTTTATCGTCGTGGGCAGGGCGAACTACTCAGGGGCGAAAAACACCGCGCCCTCCCCCATCCTGACATCTTCCGATGGCATCACCTGGACCCGTCAGACTTCCGGCACCCAAAACTCCCTGTTTGGTGTAACCTGGGGGAACGGCCAATATATTGCTGTCGGAGATAGCGGAACAATTCTGACCTCGCCTGACGGCGTTACCTGGACGGCCCAAAGCTCGGGTACACAACAGAACCTGTTTTCTGTTACGTGGGGGGATTCACTCTACGTTGCCGTAGGTGGGGGACCAGACATAATTTTAACCTCGCCAGATGGCATCACCTGGACCGACAGATCCCTAAACACCGGATATGGTTTTGTTACAGTCATAAGAGAGAACGGCCTGTTCCTCGCAGGGGGTGATCTTGCTAACAGTATTAACACCTCACCAGACGGCAAAACCTGGTCACAGCATATTTTCGCCGGGGCACAAGCCTATTACGGTATTGCCTGGAATGGCAGCACCTTTGCCGCCGCCGGAATATCAGGCTCGGGTACAGGGACAACAAGTACAATCGCAACCTCTTCTGATGGCCTGAACTGGACTGCCCAACCCACTTTAGGCAGCTACTCTCTCCGGGGTCTTACCTGGAGCGGCACCCAGTTTGTTGCTGTCGGACAATACGGCAATATCTTCATTTCAACCGACGGCACCAACTGGACGCATCAAACATATGTAGCTTCTGATGCTTTGATTGCCGTTACCAGCTCGACAACCCAAATTGTTGCTGTCGGTGCTGCACACATCATTCTGACAGCTGCACCCTAGAACCACAAAAAGATAGGGTGGATCAAAACGGTCCACCCTCCAAAATCCTCTGCAAGAGCCCAAAACAGGAAATTCTCTTTAGGCGAGCTGCATGCTCTCTTCCGGTTTATGCAAGCTGACCACTGTCAGAACGGCCAGACCATTGACCCAGTAATAGATCGCATCAATACCGCTAAGCCCGAGGATAAAGGGGATCGTCGCAAAGATTGCCCCAACGGCAAAGTCAACAGCGAGGTGAAAACGGTAGGGTAATACACGGATAAGACCGAGATGGTGATCTGTCAGAAGGGTAAGAATAAAGGCAGCCAAACCCGTCACAACTGAAAGCCAGAGCGCGGCGGGATGGCTGCTCCCCAGATTGAGAGCAAAGGGAAGGGCAACAAGACTGATCGCAACTGGATAGTCGAGATAGGCATGGATGGTTTTGGTAACAAAGCGCGGTATCATCGTATCAGCTCCTTTATAACTTGATCATTTTTCCAAGGTATTTCCTTGTTAAGGAAAATTTTCTCGAAACTCGTATGATCAATGTAAGCAAAAATTCCGTACGATGAAGTTCAGATGGTTCGCGTTATTTGTCAGATCGTTCAAACTACTGCGCGCTTCTGTACCCCGCAGGTGACATGCCAACTTCTTTTTTAAATACCCGCGAAAAGGCGGATTCAGAGGCATAGCCAATCAGTGCTGCGGCTTCGGCGACATTCATGTTCTGTTCAACCAGCCCCTGCCGGGCAATCTGCATGCGCCAAGAGGTAAGATACTGCATCGGTGTTACGCCCATCTTCCGGGCAAAGTGTTGGGCAAAGCTGGTTCGGGACAGTCCGGCTTCACGCGCCAGATTTTCCACAGACCAGCTCTTGGCCGGGTCCTTGTGAAAAGCGTTCAGGGCCCGGGAGATATGCGGATCGGCAAAGGCGGCAAGCCCCGTAATATCTGGCCCCTGCGTCTCGATAAACATGCGGATGGCCTGGGCAAAGATCACTTCCGACATTTTCAGCGCGATCAGATCTCCGCCGAATTTGGCGCCGCCTGCTTCATCACCGATCATCCGCAAGGTTGCCTCCATCCATTTACCCGCCGTTTCGCCGTAATTGGGAATGTGGATATAGTCGGGAAGCTGGTCAAAAATCATGTGCCTTGCATCTTTGGCAAAGGAAAAATGACCACAAATAAGCTGGGTCTCTTTTTCCACATCTCCCCCGCCATAAACCAGAACGCCATCCCCTTTGTAGCCGGACTCTTCCAGAACACGCTCTAGTGGCAGAATTTCGCGCGGGGAAGTATTTGCACAATAAAGGCTGTGGCTGGCCCCATGTGGAATGATCACCAGATTCCCCTGTGCCAGCACCAGATTTTCCCCGGTCCTGTTGATCATCACCTTGCAGCTTCCGCGATGCGCAAAGTGGAAGCGGGCCGCATTTTCAAAGGGCGGCACCTCAAGCCCCCAGGTAGAGGTAAAAGAGGTTCGAAAGTACAGGGTGCCCTTCACGGAAAGGCGTGTGAGTATGTCACTGAGTAAATCCAGCATGCCCGATCCTCCCTGTTCTTTGCACTGCGTTTTTAATGCGCTGCAGGTCCTTCGTTTAAACAGGGCTCGTCGATGGAAAGCCAGGGCCCTGGCTGATGATGGCCCTGACCGATTATGTCCCTGCTGATTATGGCCTAGGTCGATTATGGAAAATGATCCCGGCATCGTCCAGTCGTTTGAACGATCTGACACATAATACGAACCATCAGACATTCACAGTCCGGCTTATTCGCGCTTTCCTGTCTCCAGCCAAGATCCATCAAAATTTGCAATGGAGCTCATGGTGAAACTTTTTGTGAACATCGCTGGAGATACAAATGAAAAAACTGGCTTCCGTTATTCTTACCCTGGGGACCCTGACACTGGGCAGCCTGCCGTTGAGCCTTGCCTTTACCTCTCCCGTCCTTGCTGAAAATCCCGCAGAACTGAACGATCTGGAAATCGCGCATGTGGCCTATAGCGCAGATAACATCGATATCAGATATGCCCACCTGGCTCTGGCCTTGTCAGACAATCCAGAGGTGCGCACATTTGCCCAGACCATGATCCGCGATCATGAAGCCGTGAACAAGGCAGCTCTTGATCTTTTGGGAAAACTCGGCGCGACGGCGCAGGATAATTTCCTGAGCCAGACCCTGAACAGCAATTCTGAAAAGATCATCACGGATCTTGCTGCCTTGCGCGGTGCGGAATTTGACCATGCCTACGCAACGAATGAACTCGCCTACCACAAGGCAGTCAATGAACTGGTGGAACACAGCTTTATTCCGAATATTGAAAATGCGGAAGTAAAAGCCCTGTTCAAACAAGGACTGGAAATTTTCAAGGGCCATGAACATCATGCTGAAATGATGGTTCAGAAGCTTAAATGAGCGGTCTCATGAAAAACAACGCCATAAAACGTCGCGCTGTTCTGGTCGCAAGGATAATCATGGTTGGTGCAACGGGGGTTCTCGTTGCATCAACCGGGCTTTCGCGCTTTGCAAACGCCGCAGGTAACCACCGGGAATATCTTGTTGAAATCCGGAATCTCAGGTTTGTTCCAGAAGAGTTGGAAGTCGCTGTGGGAGACACGATCCGCTGGATCAACCAGGATATCAGTCCCCACACCGCAACCGCCCTAGACGGGGAGTGGGATACGCAAGAGTTGATACAGGGCCAAAGCCATAGCCTGGTTGTGACACAGGAGATGGCTGGGGAATACTACTGCCTGTTCCATCCCCACATGCGCGGTAAAATCAGATTACGGCAAGAGTAAGCCATCCGGCAGATACCCTTGATTCCGGCCACGGGGATAACAAGCTGACAAACGCATCGGTAACAGCCTCTCTCGATCAAGCTGTTGCCCACTACTCAAAATGGATAAACCATCCAGTACTTTTCAAATCCTGTTTTCACAGCTAGCTTAGCGGGCATGAGTTCTGTCTTAGCCATACAGGAAAGCAATTCATGCCGTCCACACAGGAAACGTCCCCTTCCCTGTCTGCTCCTAAACCAGTTCAGGTCAAACCGGTCCACCGGGCCAGCTGTCACTGCGGCGCGGTGCAGCTGGAACTGACCCTGCCCAAGGGCATCGAAGACCCGAGGCGCTGTGACTGTTCGATCTGTCGCAGGCGTGGGGCCATTGCCGCGTCGGTCAGTCTGAAAAACCTTAAAGTGGTCGCTGGCGCGGAACACCTGCGCCTCTACCAGTTCAACACCATGACCGCAAAACATTATTTCTGCGGGATCTGTGGCATCTACACCCACCACCAGCGCCGCTCCAACCCCGAAGAATATGGCTACAACGTCGCCTGCCTGGAGGGTATCAACCCCTTTGACCTGGGCGACATCCCCGTCAGCGACGGCATCAACCATCCCTCGGACCGGCGCTAGCCGGAACTTGCATTTCTCGATTGCAACAGAACTGTCAGATTTTGGTAAGATTTACCCGTTAGTCTTGATGCAAGATCCACTTGTACAAAACGGGGATATAACGATGGCACAGGCACTGGGATTTCTTTTTCTCCTGTCGCTACTTGTGACAGGGGTCCTGAACTACACGGCTTTTTCGATCGGGCAGGACGCCTTTAACCAGACTTTCGAGCAACCACAATATGCGGCGGCGGGTGAAGAGCTTCTGCTCACCACGGTAAAATAGCCTGTATCAACAGCCGCTTTGCAGCAACCCGGCCCCGAACACCTCATCGCGGCCCGGATCACCGAGATCCTTGGCGCCTCGGGTCAGGGCCAGCAGCAGGACCTTACTGGAAATCGACGGGTTTCTGATTTGAAACAGAGCGGCTGCGGCCAGCACATAGGGTACGGCATAGGAGGTGCCGCTGCGATAGGCACCGCCTGGCGCAGCAACGCCGGAACCGTCGCCCTCTCCGGTCGCCACAGCCGACCAGATATCCACCCCCGGTGCGGCCAGATCAATATAGCCGCCCTGATTGGCTGATGGATAAATCCGATTGGCGGCATCAAGCGCCGTTACGCTGATCACACCATCAAGCGCAGCTGGATAGACAGGCGGAGCCTCTGGTCCGTGATTACCCGCCGCGGCAAAAATTAGGGCGCCGCGCGACAGGGCAATCTCGAAGCCACGGATCAGCAGGCGGTTAGCCCGGTCACTGGCGAGGGAGACATTGATCAAACGAATGTTCTGTTGCAGCAACCAGTCGAGCCCGCGCAAAGTGGCTTCGGTGCTGGCCAGCTGCTGGCCTTCTTCAACGCGGCGCAAGACCACGGCGCTATAGAGGTGCGCCCCCGGCAGCAACCCTTTCAGTTCCAGATCCGGCGCAGTACCGCTAAGGATCGAGGCAATCGCCGTAGCGTGTTCCCGGTCCGCAGACAGTCCGCCCAGAAAATCCGCCGAGACCAGATCCTGCCCGGAAAAGGCCGGATGGTGACGGTCGATTGCACCATCCAGCAGACCGATGACAAGACCGGGGTTACCAGCTGCCCCCAAATTTCCCCCCTGCTTTATCAGGGGGTCAAGACAGCTCTCTCCTTCGGGCCAGTTAATCTTTTTTTTTGCATAGACCCGGGGGCCGTTTCCCGCAGACAGGTCATCGTTGAGATCAACCTCCGCCTCAGGAAAAACCTGGCGCAGATCCTGGACAAGCCCCGCTGAATCTGCCGCCCGTACCCGCAGCAACAGACGGTCCAGCGCCACCAAATCATGTCGCTCCAGCAGCGGCACCGATCTGGCATTCAGCGCGGCAAGAACCGAACTTTCCTGATCCGGGGCAATCAGGATCAGCACGTCCCGTTCCACGGTTTCTTTCGCCCCAGCCCGGGAAAGGGTCGCAGAGTTAGGACAGATCCGTACCCGCTGGTCACTACGCTGGTACTGGCGGATATTGTTCTTGTCCACCAGCACCAGGCGATAGGCCTGGTTGGCTTCAAGTCCCTCGTTCGGCAGACGGGTGATAAAGCGTTCATTGCTGCGGCTCAACACATCGATCAGCGTGATCTTGCCGTTGTGTTCCAGCGCAGGTGCTCTCCGTCCCAGTTCCAGCAGGTTTTTGCCCTCGATGGTCAACATGTCGCCCAGACGGACACAGGTACTGACCAGCCCGGTTATTTCCGGAGATCTGTCGTCCCGTGAAGGGCGCTCGGGCGCGCTGCCCGGAACACCAGAGGGAACAGCGGAGGGATCTGCCCCGGGAGGAGCAGCCTGCGCCAGACTGAAAGCGCTCCAACCTGTGCTGATCAGGAAAAGCAGGGCGAAACAGCTTTGCTTCAGCATCACTGCCCCGCTTTCCGGCCCGAATAACCACTGCTGTCATTCTGGGCTGTTTCCACCAGATTTCTATGAGCCAGAAGCTTTTCCACCACCGCCTCGCTGTCCCGGGCAACCGACAGGCGGTAAACCCCCAGCGCCGAGGGCCCAGCCACAATAGAGGCATCGACCGCCAGCAACAGATTGCGGATGTTTTCTTCACTTGCTTCCGGTACAAAGGTAACGGTAATAATCTGCCCACCGAGCTGTGCGGCTGTGCCGCCCCCGGCTGCAATCAGATCATCACCTGATCTATTCCACATCGGCAAGGTCACGGCCGTTTGCAACAGCAACAACAGGCAGGCCGCGATGGCCGCAAGACGCCAGCCCCTGATAGAAAGCGGAACAACTGTTCCCGAAGATGTTTCAGCCGAATTCCGCTGTTTCTGTTCTTCTTTCAGGGCTTTCTGCAAGCGCCTCAGGCCAAACTCGCCGGGACTGTTGCCCAGTTCAAGGTCCTTTACCTCGTCGCGCAGATGTTTCAGAAAATCAATTTCTTCCTGCAGCGCAGGATCTTCTGCCAGCGCCTGTTCGACCCGGTTCGTTTCTTCGGGCGACAGACTGCCATTGACATAAAAGGGCAGAAGTTGCTCCAGATCCTGTCTTGTTTCACTCATCCGTCTGCTCCCATTCTGCTGGACAGGCAGTGCTTCATTGCCTGTTTGGCATGGAACATGCGCGTTTTGACGGTGTTTTCCGGACAGTCAACAATGCGGGCAATCTCGCCGTAAGGCAGATCCTGAAAAAAGGCCAGCTCCATTACTGCCTTTTGCACCGCTTTCAGACGGTCAAGGCAATAACGGATATGCTCGCCGCGTTCCGCAGAAAGCAGACAGGCCATGGCATCCGGGCTGTCATCAGCCGTTTCCGGAAAATTCTCTTCGTCCATGGGGATGTCTGTTCGCTTGCGCATTCTGTCCACCGTCTTGTAGTACGCTATTCCAAATAGCCAGGTTGATACTTTCGACCGCCCCTCAAAGGTATCGGCCTTGCGCCAAACCTCGAGGAGGGTTTCATTAAGTATGTCGGCGGCTTCAAAGGAATCGTTCAATTTACTTTTGATAAATCTGAACAAGCACTTTTCAAACAGACGGTAAAAATCGGCAAAGGCGTGTTCGTCGCCCTTGCCGATTTTTTCCAGAAGATACACTGCCGTTTCGTTATCAGATAGCTGTTCTGATCCGTCAGGGGGCATGGTGTTTTTCATCGGATGAGAAGTCCCTATGGCATCATCAGGCTTTGTCGCGGGGAAAGACCAATAACCCGTCCCTCCCGGTCAAAGGCCCGGATCCGCCAGTCATAACGTGTCCCTGGATCAAGATTTTCCAGAGACAGCGTGGAAAGACTGAGCTTGAGATCACTTCCCGGAACCAGCTTGCCGGAAATCGGTGTAATCTGCCTCGCGTCGAAAATCTCCAGCTGATAGGCGCTTGCCCCCGGCAGCGGCTTCCACGAAAAGACTGTCGCAGTACTTACCGCCGTGCCGTCACCCGGTGTCAGGATCGCGAGATTTTCCTCGGGTTCTTCTGCTGTGCCTTCCAGCACAAAATAGCGCAAGATCGGTGTTTCAATTCTGCTGTCGGTATCGGCCACGACAAAGGTCACCAGATAAAGACCATTGGTCCGGGTTGGCAACGGCGGGCTGACAATCCGCGTGCGTCCCTCGCCCGAGCTGGCGAGCTGCTGACGCACCACCTGCAGCACACGTCCACCAGATGATCCCAGACTGGCTGTCGGATCAATAATCCGCCACTCCCCGCGCAACAGGCCATTGCTGCGGAAGTTCACCTCGGCAATG
Source organism: Kiloniella laminariae DSM 19542 (assembly GCF_000374005.1). Taxonomy (GTDB): domain Bacteria; phylum Pseudomonadota; class Alphaproteobacteria; order Kiloniellales; family Kiloniellaceae; genus Kiloniella; species Kiloniella laminariae. Next base: position 113,476 of record NZ_KB893135.1, read on the forward strand.
GCGCGGATACTCTCGTCTTTGCGCACCACATCGGTCCGGGCGTCATTTTCAAAATGCAGATCAATCCGGCGAATGCTCAAGGAACCGCCGATCCCGGGCCCGGCAAAAACCCGCAAAGTACCAAGCCCTGTCGACTGGGTATCGGTGAAGGTCCGGGTAATGGTCACGGCTCCGGCTGCCGCATCGGACACACGGCGCGCCTGTGCCGGGGTCAGGGTAATGACCTCGCTAAAGGTCAGGCTGTCACTCTGGTTAATGCCCAGGGTCGAAGAACGCGACAAATTGTTACCCAGAATGGCAATGGTCGAGCCATTTACCTTGAGCTGGGCATTGGCAGAAGAAACGTTCACTGTTGCCGCCACCGTCAGCTGGGTCCGGTTCACGGTCCAGTTCACAGAAAAGGTCGCCGCGCCTTTGGCCGGAACTGCAACCCGGGCTGGTGATGCCGTTACAGAATTGACGTTGGCCTGGACCTGCGAAGAGAACGACAAAAGGACCAGAACAGATAAAATCCCGGCCAGCAGCTGCGACGTAGCACGGGCGTTAGTAACCAAAGGCGAAGGGTGCCTTGACCCGCAAGAGCATATAGACCTGATAATCTGTTTCATTTTCTGTGCTATCTGTACTTCCATTAGTTTCCTCCATCGAACCACGGACCGCCAGAGCCAGTCCCGGACGATTGCTGCGTGGTTGAAGGAAGGTCCATTCAACCTCGCTATTGACAATGTGGCTATCAGGTGTGTCGCCACTGCCGTTCGCAAGGTTCAAATTATAATCAAGATTCAGGTCGAGTTTTTCAGGGACCAACTCTGCCGACACTCCCAATGACAGATTGGTGTTATAGCTGAGTTTGTCGCTGTCTTCCTCTTCGAATACCCCGAACTGGGTTCCGCCATAGATATCCAGCCGGTCCGATACGCTCCAGCCCGCATTGATCCCGCTCAAATGATTGACCGTATCACTGGTTTCATTGGTCTCGTCGTCAAAGCGGGCATAGCTCTGCGAGGCAGACCAGTACCAGTCACTATAGCTGGAACCTACAGTAAAGGTTACTGATTTCGACAGGCTGTCCGTATCCGGCCCCGTATAGCCGTCCGGAGTTTTCTCCCGCTCCAGCGTTGCGACAAAACCGGACAGCCCGACGTAGGGCGTGCCCAGCCATTCCATCGATCCGCTCTGCGGGTCAAAGCTGTAATTCAGGCTCGCATCCAGGCTTCGCAGGCGATCGGTCGGGGTCGAGGCCAGGTCATCAACATTGTTGGTTTCATCCAGCAGATAGAAATTGCCCGACAAGGCCCCCCAATAGATGTTGCTGTAGGCACTGTAGGCTTCCCGGTCCCCGATCAGCCCCGGATTGGCCAGACTGGCAAAGAAAGTCTCCACCCGGTCATAGCCAACACCCACATCAATCTCGAGCACATCATCAAAGACAACTGGCCCTTGCTCAAACAGGCGGTGATCGGCGGAGAGGGAAATCGCGTCACTGCCATCTTTTGGTGCTTCACCTGTTGAGCCATCCTGATCAAACAGTGCATGGGCATATTCCCCGCGCAGCCGGGTGCGCTGCTGATCAAAGCCTTTTTCCAGCACCAGTCCCCAGCCGGAACCCGTTGAAGAAGAGCCGAGATCGCCGCCTTCCCCCTCCAGACCGATGCCACCGCCATCGCCTGTGCCATCATAATAAAGGCCTGTGATTTTCAGGGCATCAATATCATCAATCCCGTCCGAGAAAGGTTTAACCGAAGCCGTCAGGCCCTTGATCCGGTCGTCGCTGTCGTTCAGCCCGGTGAAATCATTGGCCCCGGCAACCGAGCTGGTGCCAAAAGCAAAGCCCTGGGCCTCGAAACGTTCATCCAGTGTACCAAGTCGCACCGAGCTTCCCCGGCGGTAAAAATCGGAAACCAGCTGGGTCTGCAGACCGATATCATGATGACCAAGGGTCATGCCGCCTTTCATGCTGTCCCCGGTAAAATCCGCCGTGATATCATACTCGCCGATATCCGCAGGATGCCCGGTCAGGGACTGGTCAAGGTCGCTCTGGACCAGATAGTTGGCGTGGGCCCTGATGTCCCAGTTTTCCGAAGCAAAGGCGGCATTGCCATCGCCGCCGCCGGAAAGAATGTTGTCGTTGGTTTCATGACCGATGTTCTGTTGCAGGACCCGGCTGCTGAATTCTGTCAGCGTATCGGCCCGAAAGGTGGCAGAACGCAACAGGGCCTCAGCCTGGGCAATCTGCTCGGCTTCGGATGGCGCAGCAACCGAACCGGCCACGCCCGGAGCCGCACCTTCAATCTGAAAAAGCCAGCGACCTTTTTCGGTTGTCGTGCCATCCCCGCCCAGAAGCACCAGCCGCAGGAGGTGCTCCCCCCCGGCCAGAGGCTCAACCGGCTGATAGGTGAAATCGTTGTCATCCAGCGAAAGTAAGGCCGTGATATCAATACCATCCAGCTCGACCGCCAGCGTGGTCAGTGTCAGGATATCCAGATCTTCCGGCAGATCTACCCGCAAGACAGATTGTGGTGTCTCAGGCGGGACAAAATCCGCAGTCCAGTCTGCACGGGCCTCTGCACTCAAGCTGCTCAGGGTGAAAAAAAACAGCAAGGCAAACGCCAACAGACGGATTACCAGATCAGGCATGACACGCATCACCCTGCGACTTCCCGGCTGGTAAATACAGCCCTGTAATCCATAACGCCCCCCGAAGACAATTCTCTAGATCAAGCAGAGTATTAAACAGAACGTTTTTGAAAACCCTGCCTGTTGCATCGCTTTTGTAAATATAAAACTGGTCATTCTGCGCGTTTATTTTATTTATTCTCACGCTACATCCCTCTTTGCACAGTACTATAACAACCACCCGCAAACCAACTGTTTAAACAGTATCATCATTTCAGTTTGGCATTTCAGTTTGGAATTTATTCTTTCCGGATGATTTGGCCGTTACTCCAACCTAGCTCCAGGATTTATTCTCCCCAATACATCCCGGCCAATACATCCCCGTCAAACATCCAGATGCTTTCTGCAGAAGACGAAACAACGGGCCACTGTTGGCACCGTTGTTTCTCTGGCGGAAGAATGGTTATTCGGGAGCCTGAACCTGCAGACGTTTTGGTTTTGGCTGGGCTTGGATTGTATCGATGACAACCGGAGCTGGCTTGGCCGGAGAAATCGGCCGTGCAGAAGGTTTAGACGGGATCTGATAAACTTTACCACCCGCTGCAGGGTTAACCGCAATCTGTGGCGTACAGCGGTGCTTCCATGTTGCTGCTCCGAAATCTTTCCAAGCGCTCCAGCTGTTGCTGTTCTTATCCTTCACCTGGGCCCGGACTGTCAGTGCGTGATTAAAGGTCTTGTTGATTGTGTTCCAATCCGCGTTTTGATTCTGGCCTAGTTTTTCAATCAAAGGATAATCAAAATCAAAATGTGCCTGAGGCAGTTGCTCAGAGATATAAAGCATATCGGAAGAACCATACACCGAAGCACTACCATCCTTGATCTGGAAGCGAACCCATCCTGCACCGGAGCCGTTGTAATTTACACGGATTGTCGGATTACTGTCGGGCGCACACTTTCCAACATAGTTTGGCAGGTTTGGCTGGAATGTTGCCTGTGCGAGTTGCAGCGGCAGGTCCTGATTGATCTGCAAGTTTTGTCCGACCAGCCCCGGCTTCACCTTAACCGGTGCGTGGACCTCAGGGTCACCTTCATAGCGGATGCTGACCTGATAGGATTTGGTCTCGAAACCTGGTTTTGATGATCCGCTTTTTTTACACCAGCCAGCCAGAGAGATCGTCCGTGAAATCGTTACTGTCTGGTCGGCTTTGTAAAAGTCCACCTCCGTGCCGCCACCTTGCAGGTGGGCTTGAAGTTTTTTGTTGATTTCTGCAACCGGATCAAGCCGCACCGCCGGATGACCGTTTTCGATCTTGGCCAATGGCACAGAAAAGCTGTCACTTCCCCCTGCTTCGGTAATCCATTTTCCCAGACCAATCCGGGTTTTGACAGCAGGGTGGAACGTTGCTTTGTGCAAAGCGCCGCTGTCATTGATATTATCCAGTCCGCCCATACCGATAGCCCCGAAATAGATCGAGGATTTGTCAAAGTCGATACTTTTCTTGTCGCCGCATTGAACAAACCCCGAAGCCGGGATCACCAGTTCTGTGCTGTGGGTCTTCAGATTGACATTGCTGACATGTTTGTTGTTTGAAATGTTGCGAACAATAACCGGGTTCTGGGCATTGCCCGCGCCCAGGGTCAGATCCACATCCAGAACATACTCCGATGTTCCGCTGGCCGCCTGTGCTGCCGATGTGGCGAATGCCGCCGCACCCAGCGCCAGAACACTTACTCCCCATAACAGCGTTGCAATTTTTTTCATTGTTCTTCCCCTGATCTTGTTAAAGCATCACCAGACAGCAAAACACTGTCGTTACTGCTTCTGTCGAACGCGCCCCGGGGAAGGTTCAAAAAAACCGGTAAAAATTATATTTCAAGGTTCTGTCCCTTGCCCGGAAAGCTGCGTCAGGTGGCATAAACACCTGTATTGCTGTATATTTGAACCGCGATAAAAAGGGCAGGGAGAGGGCCTAAACCGGGCACACCACCGAGTTTTCCATTGCAGTTCTTGGTCGGTGCATCGCAAGCTGTCGGCGCGCTTCATCATGTCGCCCCAGCCGCATCAGTACCGCGACTGACGCATATTCGATCAAATCGCGCTGTGCCCGGCTGCCCCCAATCCGGGCGTGATCCCACAGTGCTTTGGTCAAAAGGTCGTTTGCCCTTACCCAGTTTTGACAGGCGATAGCACCAAATGCCTCTGCCAGATAACGTACGTACTCTGCCGCAGGGCCTTTTGCCTCCCTGATAATCCGTTCCAGCGCATCAGTTTTCCCTGCCATGGCATAGGCCAAGGCAGCATGAACATCGGCAAAACCAAGTCCTGGATTGGGGAATTTCTCGGCTGCATAGTCACAGACCACCAACCAGCGTGCCGGCGGAACCGTGACACCCGCCATCTCCGCCCGATAGAGAACAGCAGCCAGATCAACCATCACATTCAATGGCGGTCCCCAAGCTCCTCTGGGGTCAATGTCACGATCAACCACCCGCCACATCTCCTCTATGTCACCCCGCGCGAGTGCCCACAAAGCAATGTGCCAGGCGATGTGGCAATGCATCTGCCCCGCTTTGTCATAGCCGCGCTGCCACTCCGTGATAAAGCTGTACCCCGCCTCGGTCTGTCCTGTTTCGTAATAAAGATGAGATTGAAAGTGCGCTCCGTGAGCGTTTCGTGGATTGGCTTGCAAAGATTTACCAATGCTCTTTTCAGCCCGGTCAAACTGCCCGACCTCAACCTGGGCAAAGCCCAGAAGCCCCTGTAGCCACCAGTCATCGCCGTAGTGCGGTTCCAGTATTTCCGCCAGCGCGAGATTGTCCGCCTCCCGGCCCGGCTGTCCACTGAGCCCGATCAGGCTCAGGACCCCGAGGCATGCCTGTGCGATGAGTACATCTCGGGGGTACTTCCGCAATTGAATTCGTGCCGCCTGATACCCGGCAGCGCTCTTACCTTTAACAAGCAGGGACATAATCTCGAGGTGGCACCGCTCCTGCTCACTCAGCTCATGGCGACTTTGCTGCGCGTTCAAAAGCGCGGCTTGTGCCCCCGAGCGGTCGCCAATGACCTGACGGTACCGGGCCAGCGCCACATGCGCGAGAACAAAACCCTCATCTTCCCGAATGGCAAGAGACAGCGCCTCCTCTACACCCGGTTCGGCACCTAGAAAACGATCAAGCCCCAGGACATAGGCATCACGCGCGGCCCCGGAAGTTGTAGACAGACTATTCCCATATCGATCCTGCATTGCTCTCACCTTGGCTGGGGAAGGTGATACTAGCCCAGAATGGCTCATTTGTCTGTATTGGCTGGCGAAACGCTACAAGTACCCCTGCGTTTCAAGACGGTGGTGCCATAGCCCTGTTTCAGGAAAAATGATAACGATCCGGCTGCATCGGTTCGGGCAGATCGGTTTCGTTCAGGGTTTCCAGCAGATTGATTTCAATCGTCCGCGACATGGTGCTCAGGGCCAGATCATGGGCCGAGGTGCCAAAGGGATCCTCCAGCTCCTCCCCCAGCGCCTCCAGCCCGAAAAAGGTGTAGGCAATGATGGCCGTGATCACAGGTGTCATGCCGCCGAGCGAGGTAAAAAGGCCAAAGGGCAAGGTAAAACAATAGATATAGGCGGTGCGGTTGAGCAGGAGATTATAGGCGAAAGGCAGTGGCGTGTTATGGATACGCTCGCAGGCGGCAAGCACCTCCGACAGGGATACCAGGCGTTCTTCCAGATTGCGGGCGGATATCTCGCCAATGAACCGTTTTTGCAGCAGCTGGCTGATTTCGCCTCCCAGCAGGTTCAGAAAATAATTTGGTCTGTGCCGCACGGTATTCAACCGCTCCATATCTTGCTCCGTCAGAAACGACGCAACATCGTCCCGGCAGTCTGTGCTTCTCAAATGATGACGCAGGGCATGAGAAAAGCCGGTGCACAACAGGGTAATCCGGCGCTGATGCGCCTTGATTTCCCGGTCTCTGCTCTGCATTTCATCCGGGGACAGGGCCAAATCACCCCGATCGCGGATATAGGTCTGGGCCTGGCGGGCAATCGAACGTGTATCAATGATCAACTGACCCCAGAGCTTTCTGGCTTCCCACCAGCGTTCATAAGAGGCTCCGTTTCGAAAACCCAGAAAGATCGAGAGCGTCACCCCCAGCAGGACAAAGGGTGTTGCTGTCAGATTAGGAACACTGCCGGGAAGGTATTTACCAGCCAGAAAAACCAGTATGCCCATAAAGCCTGCAAAAAAAATCTGCGGGGCGATGCTCGGAACCACAGATCCCTGGAGCAAAAAAAACAGCTTAAAGGCATTGGGTTTTTCTCTGACAATCATCGGGCGTGACCTTGCAACGGAGAGACGAAGGCGGCAAGGTTTACGACATTCATTGCCATACGCAATTCGGAAGTTTGATATAAGAATTCCAGGATTGCGAATAGAACGCCGATTGAACCAGTCAGACAGGAATTCGGTGGTGCGCCTTTCCTTCACCCCAAGCTTTTCAGATCACTTCTTCTCAAGAGCAAAAAACGACTGATAGAGCGACTGATCAATCACATTTAAATTGAACTGGAAAGCATCGACAAACTCGTGCAGCCCCTTGTTCAGGATCACCTCATTGTCAGCTTCATCCAGCATTTTCTCCAGACGGGCAAACTCGTCGGTTACGGGTACTGTAATCTCCAGCATCTTGCTGATATCAGCGACTGACCGCGCAGCCGTACGGACGCAATAACGGATCGAGCGGGCAAAGTATTCATCCAGCACCAGAAATTGCGTGACATGACGGTAATTGGCCCGGTGATAGCGTTTACAATAAACCTCGAAACCGCTGACTGACTTGAGCACAGCCCCCCATTCAACCGTATCATAGGGCGAATCAAAATAATCAGGCGTGGGCAAAAGCAGGAAATATTTCACATCCAGCATCCGCGCCGTCTTGTCGGCCCGTTCCAGCATTTTACCCGCACGGGCAAAGTGCCAGCCCTCGCCGTGTGACATGGTGTTTTCCATCATCCCGGCAAAGAGATGATTGGTGTGATCAACAGAGATATAAAAGCTTTGCAGGTCATCAACCTTGCGTTTTCGGCTGTGTTTATCAACCAGATGATACAGCGCGTTGATCGCCTCCCACATTTCGGAGGAAATGATTTCACGCACCGTCCGGGCGTTTTCCCGCGCGGCGTGGATACAGCTGATAATCGAGTTGGGATTTTCCTCGTCAAAGGTAAGAAAGTGCACCACCTTCTTCTCGCTGTATTCCGAATAGCGGGCTGCGAAATCCGCTTCATCGCCAGAGGCCCGCACCAGCGGTTCCCACTGTGCCGTCTCGCGTTCCCAGCCCACATCAAGGATCAGACGGGCATTCACGTCAATAAAACGGGCCACGTTATCAGCCCGCTCCAGATAGCGGCTCATCCAGTAGATCGAATTGGCAACACGACTAAGCATCCAGATCAACCTCCATGGTAATCGGGCTATCCCCCAGAACCCAGGTGTCCTTGCTGCCACCGCCTTGCGAGGAATTAACCACGAGAGATCCCTTGGTCAGCGCAACCCTTGTCAGGCCACCCGGCAAAACAAAGATCGATTTCCCATAAAGAATATAAGGGCGAAAATCCACATGACGCCCTTCGATCCTGTCCCCGACGATTGTAGGGGTACGCGACAGGGCCAGGGTCGGCTGGGCGATATAATCGCGGGGGTTTTCCTGAATTTTCTTCGCAAACTCCTTGCGCTCGGCCTCGGTTGAAACTGGACCGATCAGCATGCCATAGCCCCCGGAAAGGTTGACCGCCTTGACCACCAGCTTGTCCAGATTGGCCAGCGTATAGTCGCGGTCTTTTTGATCTTCGCAGATATAGGTCGGGACATTTTTGATGATCGGTTCTTCATCAAGATAATATTTGATGATCTGCGGTACATAGGCATAGATCGCCTTGTCGTCGGCAATCCCGGTACCCGGCGCATTGGCCAGTGCAACCGTCCCCTTGCGAAAGCATTCCATAATGCCGGGAACCCCCAGCATCGAGCCCTTGTTAAAAACCTCGGGATCAAGAAAGTTGTCATCAATCCGGCGATAGATCACATCGACCTTTTCAAAACCGCGTGTGGTGCGCAACATCACCTGATCATCAATAATGGTCAGATCCGACCCCTGGGCCAGGGGAACCCCCATCTGCTGGGCCAGGAACGAATGTTCGTAGTAGGCAGAATTATAAATCCCCGGTGTCAGGACGATCACAGTGGGATTTTCAACTCCCTTGGGCGCTGCATGCCGCAGTGTTTCATAAAGATGATCGCCGTAATCCGATACAGGACGCGTCCGCATGGCCTGAAAGACGATCGGCAGGGTCCGCTTCTGGATGGTCCGGTTTTGCAGCACATAGGAAATTCCCGAAGGGCAGCGCAAATTGTCCTCCAGAACATAAAATTCGCCGTCCCCGGCCCGGACCAGGTCGGTTCCGGTGACATGGATCCAGATTTTTTTCGGCGGGGACAGCCCTCTGCACTGTTCCAGATAACATTCGGACGACAGCACCAGATCACGAGGGATAACCTTGTCCTTGAGGATCTGTTGCCCGTTATAGATATCATCGATGAAAAGATTAAGCGCCCGGATCCGCTGTTTCAGCCCCTTTTCCAGAACATCCCATTCTTTCGCAGTGACAATGCGCGGCAGGATATCAAAAGGCATGATCTTTTCCGTGCCCTTTTTATCGCCGTAAACGCTGAAGGTGATCCCCTGTTGATGCAGGGCATGTTCGGCTGCTTTTTGCCGTCGCCGCAGGTCTTTGCAGGGCAAGGCGTTGATCCGTTCGATCAGGGGCAAAGCCTCTTTGCGGGGCTGTCCGTCTTCCCCGATCAATTCATCATAAAATCCCTGGGTATCGTATCCTTCAAAATTCACAGCATACTCCCTGTCAACTATTAAAGTTAAATGGGGCAAGGCTACAAACAGCCTCCTGCTCGTCCTCATCTTAAAAAACGCTCCTGCCGGGTGACCCCGCAGACGTCATCCCTGTTACTCTGTGATCTCCTCCATTTTCACATCAACCTTGAGCGTCTCCAGCCCGCCGCCGCCTTTGTAAATTGTGCCCGAGGTCGGTGTGGCATCGCGGTAGTTGCGCCCGCAGGCCACCCGGATATGATCCTGTGCCACAGCACAGCCGTTGGTCGGATCAAATCCGCGCCAGCCGACAAAGGGCAGATAGACTTCAGCCCAGGCATGGGATGCATCTGACTGGATCTTGTTGGCATAGTTTGCCCCGGTATAGATATAGCCCATGCGATAACGTGCGGGGATGTTCAGCAGACGGGCCAGACAGATAAAAAGGTTGGCAAAGTCCTGACAGACCCCCTGGCGCGAGGTGTAGACTTCAAAAGGCGTGGTATTGAGAGACGTCGTCCCGGGAACATATTTGAAATCCCGATAGATACTGACATTCAGATCCTCGATTGTCCTGAGCAGGTGATAGTCATTGCGCTCAACAAAGCTCATGGCATATTCGGTCATCTCGGTCAGCTGTGATTCCGGCAGTTCGGAGGGCAGCAGATAGGGCATCATCATCTGGCGTTGCCAGGGCATCCAGACCATGGGAATGGTGGTCTGGCGGCGAGACAGGCCATGATCATCCGCTGGCTGGGCAAAGATCTTGACCCGGCTGATCGCCTCGACCTTGAGCTTGCTATAGGGGGCATTGATAATGCAGTGCAGGGACTGGTTGCCAAAAACATCCTCGAACTGGATTTTTTCTGCCGGAGACGAGATCGAGATCCGGGACTGCACCACTTCCTGTACCGGATCATCGGTCGGCTGCAGTCTGAAAAAATGGGTCGAATGCTCGACCGGATCTGTGTATTCATAATCTGTTGTATGGCTCACCTCGAACAGACGATACCCCAGAAGCGTCCCGTCATCAGCCCGGGTTTTTGTCCGTACGTTTGTGACATGTTCCTGTGCCTGCTCGCCCCCCATCGCTGCCATAGGATCACCCCGTCCAGGGCCGTCCTGTTGCTGGGCCTGGGGTTGAGTCTGGGGTTGATACTGTGCAGAAGGAACCCTTTGCACCGGCTGGTTTGCCACAGGCGCGCTGTCCCAGATCACGCGGGCACGACGAATTATAATCATCTGTCCGGGCTGCATCTCCACCCAGGAACCATTGGCAAAAGTCGACGAACTGACCACCAGTGCCGTACGATAGGTATCGCGCGGATCGTTCAGGATTATCTCGGCGGCGGGGGAAACATAGCTGTCCCGGTTATCCGGCGGCTGTATCCGGCTGTATGACAGCGGTTTGGGGGACTGGGTGCCGTGGAAACAGGCAATACTGTCGCCATCGGTAATGTACATATCCGAACTGCCAAGCGGATCAAACCTCATAAACCATCCATGCAGAGCCTGGGGATCAACTTCAGAAATCCGACGGGCAGCCCCGCGTTCTATCTGGGCCAGGAGCTCGCAAAAGGCCAGCTCAGAGTCCGTGTTGCCCAGTGGCTCAAGCAGACGCGACTGTTCACCATGCAGCTTGCCCAGCTCCACCTTGTCCAGATGTCCGTTGTGCATGAACAGCCAGTCCCGCCCGGCAAAACTGCGGGAAAACGGCTGGGTTTCCCGGTGGCTATAACCTGTGCTCGCCCCATGAATTTTTGAAAAGAACACTGTGGAGCGGAAGTTCGACCACTCGGTAATCGCATCAACAAGTACCTGATTACCCCGTGCCGCCGGGTCCTTTGCAACCATGGCGGACTTCCGGTCATCAGGATACCAGCCAAATCCCCAGCCGTGTGAAGGGCTGTCTTCGGTCTGGCTGGGCAGATTGATATTGATTGAAGGAGACCCTCGACCATCAAAACTGATTGCCAGAATGTCGCTCAAAAGTGGAGGAAGTGTATACACAGCAACTCCTCAAAACTGGGGTCGGCCATTAAATTCGTGCCTAATGCATGATAATAGATTAGGCTTGATTTCAAAAGACTTTTAATTTTAAAGGCTTATCTGACCATGAGTATAGTCGTTGCCCTGCACCACGTTACTCATTACCGCTATGATAAAGCTGTCACACTCGGAATGCAGACTATACGCCTGCGCCCGGCGCCACACGTCCGCTCCAACATTCAATCCTACTCCCTGAATATCCAGCCAGAACAACATTTTATCAATTGGCAACAGGACCCCTTTGGAAATTTTCTCGCCAAGATTGTATTTCCGGAAAAGATCACCGAATTCAGGATCGAGGTTGATCTGCTTAGTGAAATCCGTGTGTTTAATCCCTTCGATTTTTTTCTCGAGGACTATGCCAGGGATTTCCCCTTTGACTATGATTCCGGTCTGAAAGAAGAGCTCGCTCCCTATCTAGAGATCAAGGAAAGAGACACTGCCCTTCTGGACTGGATTGAAGAAAGTGACCGCCATTCCCGGGGTATGATCGACTTTCTTGTCGCCATCAATCAAAAGCTCAATTCCTCATTACAGTATGTCGTGCGTCTGGAACCCGGGGTTCAGAGCTGCAGCGAAACCCTGAAACTCGGCAGTGGTTCCTGTCGCGATATGGCATGGTTTCTCTGTCAGGCCCTGCGGCACCTTGGCCTGGCCACGCGTTTTGCCTCGGGTTATCTGATCCAACTGGCCGCTGACATCAAATCCCTCGACGGCCCTTCCGGCACCGAGGTTGACTTCACTGATCTGCACGCCTGGACCGAAGTTTACCTGCCCGGCGCGGGCTGGGTCGGACTGGACCCCACATCCGGGCTCTTTGCTGGTGAAGGCCATATTCCCCTGTGCTGTACACCCAGCCCGTCAAGTGCAGCCCCGGTCACAGGTACACTGGGTGATGGTGTAACAGCGACGCTTGATCACGAAATGACCGTCACCCGTATTCACGAAGCCCCCCGGGTGACCAAACCCTATAGCGAAGCCCAGTGGCAAGCCATTGACAGGCTCGGCAAGAAAATCGACCGGAAGCTTGAAAAACAGGACGTTCGCCTGACCACCGGCGGCGAGCCAACCTTTGTCTCGCTCGATGATCGTGAACACGATGTCTGGCATTACTCCGCCCTTGGCAGCACTAAAAAACAGCTTGGCAAAGATATCTTTGTCCGGTTGAGCGACCGCTTTTCTCCCGGGGGGCTGCCGATGTTCACCCAGGGGAAATGGTACCCCGGCGAGATCCTGCCGCGCTGGGCTTTACCCTGTTTCTGGCGGCGGGACGGGGAAGCGGTCTGGCAGGACAAAAGCCTGCTCGCCGATCCTGACAAACCACAAAAACACGACCTCAAGACTGCCGAAACATTTTTGACCCGATTGGCAAAGATACTCGCCATCCCGGCTGACTATATTCTCCCGGCCCGGGAAGACACACCCTATTATCTGTGGAAAGAGCACAAGCTGCCGCTGCAGGATGAAATGATGGAGGCCAGTGTCTATGACAGGGCCGAGCGCGAGCGCCTGCAAAACCTGATGGAACGGAACCTCAATGCCCCTTGCGGCTATCTATTGCCGCTACACTATTCCCATCGCCGCAAACGCTGGATCAGCAATCGCTGGCAGTTTAAAAGCCCGCATCTGGTTCTGCTGGCTGGTGACTCGCCTCTCGGCCTGCGCCTGCCGCTTGCCAGCCTGCCCTTCCCGGCAGAGGCCAGCGAAGAAATCTGTCCAGAACGCAGCCCCTTTGAGGCAGCCCCCTCCTTGCCCGCGCACGGCAAAATAAAACAAACTCTTGTTAAAAAAGCGGTCCGGCCACCAGACGACAAGATCTTTGCCAAAGATCCCAACGGCCTGATCCACACAGCCCTCTGTGCAGAAATCCGCGGCGGTGTGCTGCATCTTTTCCTGCCGCCCGTGGCCTGGATCGAACATTTTCTCGAGCTGATCGCAGCTATAGAAACCGTGGCATCAGATACAAAAATCCCGGTGGTGCTGGAAGGTTACACCCCGCCCGCCGATGCCCGGATCGCACATTTTTCCGTAACGCCTGATCCCGGTGTCATCGAAATCAATGTCCAGCCGGCAGCAAGCTGGGAAGAGCTCAAACACATCACCACCACAATTTATAAAGAGGCCCGGCTGGCGCGACTTTCAGCCGAAAAGTTCAGTCTGGATGGCCGCCGGGTTGGCACGGGCGGCGGCAATCATGTGGTCGTTGGTGCCGCGAAACCCGAAGACAGCCCCTTTCTTCGTCGTCCGGATCTGCTGCGTTCGCTGATCAGCTTCTGGCAGAACCATCCTTCGCTGTCCTATCTCTTTGCCGACCTTTACATCGGCCCGACCAGTCAGGCCCCGCGGATCGACGAAGCCCGGCACGACAGCCTCTATGAACTTGAAATTGCTTTTGGGCAAATCCCGGAAAAGGGCGACATTCCACCCTGGCTGGTTGATCGTTTGTTCCGCAATCTTCTGGTGGACCTGACGGGCAATACCCACCGGGCCGAATTCTGTATCGACAAGCTCTACAGCCCCGACAGTGACCGGGGTCGTCTCGGGCTGCTGGAAATGCGCGGCTTTGAGATGCCGCCGCACCCGCAAATGAGCCTGCTGCAGAACCTTCTGCTTCGCGCCGCGATTGCCCTGTTCTGGAAACAGCCCTATCGCAACAGGCTGGTCCGCTGGGGCACACGTCTGCACGACAAATACATGCTGCCCTATTACATTCACGAAGACTTTAACGATGTTCTCGCCACCTTCAAGACCGGGGGGTTTGATTTCTCTCCTGACTGGTTCGTTCCGTTTTTTGCCTTTCGCTTTCCCGAATGTGGCAGCAGCCGGATCGGGGATGTTCAGCTCTCACTCACGACAGCGCTGGAACCCTGGCCGGTTATGGGCGAAGAACCTGCCGGTGGCGGGGTCAGCCGTTCGGTCGATGCCACAGTCGAGCGCCTTCAGGTAACAGCCACAGGTATAATAGAAGGCCGCCATATCGTGACCTGCAATGGACGACGGGTTCCGCTTTCCCCCACCGGCGAAGCCGGAAAACAGGTCGGTGGTGTCCGCTTCAAGGCCTGGTCACAGCCTTCGAGCCTGCATCCGCGCCTGCCCATCCACGCGCCACTGGTATTTGATATTATCGACCAGCTGCACCAGCGCTCTCTTGGCGGCTGCACCTACCACGTCGCCCATCCCGGAGGCCGAAGTTACGACAGCTTTCCCGTCAATGAAAACGAGGCCGAGGGCCGCAGGCTCTCCCGCTTTGAGGCTCTGGGTCATACTGCAGGCAAAATTGCCCTGCCGCCGGAAGAACGAAATTCCGAATACCCCCACACCCTCGATCTGCGCCTCAAGGACCCGGTGCTTTAAAGCAGTGGGCTTAACTCCCCTGAATTCTGGAACAGGGCAAACCAAAATCTGTGACAAAATCTGTGAAACAAATAAATTTTCCGCATCTGGTATCGCAGTGCAAAGATCCTGTTCCAAAAATTATCCAGTGAATAAATTTTCTATTATTCAAAAGCTTAGAACACAGCCTTTTTTTGACCAGGATTAACCTTGCTCAAAAATGCAGCAAAAACACGGCGGATTTGTTGCATTTGCGAAGTTGAAAGCATTTGCAATGACCACCCTTATCCCGTGAAATAAGGCGGTTAATAATAAATTAAGCATAAAGATAAAAACCTTTAACAGGAGGTCAAATGTCTACCAAGCTTATCGTGGGGCTCGACGGCAGCGGGTCCGGGGATAGAGCGCTTGCTTACGCCAAGCGTCTCTCAAAACTGATCGGGAAATGTTCACTTGAACTGATCTATGTGATCGAGTGGTCCCCTTATTCTTTCCAGACACCCGAGGAAAATGCCAGCCGTCACAAACGGCGGGAAGAAGAAATCAAAACAGCAATGGAACGAGTGATCCAGCCTGCGTTGGATGCCCTGAAAGCCGATGGTTTCACCGCCACTGGCCGGGTCAAACACGGGGATGCAGCGGATATTCTCAATGCCGTGGCAATGGAAGAAAAAGCAGAGCAGATTGTGGTTGCCCGCTCTTCCGAAGGGGGCTTCACCAGACGGATCTTCGGCAGTGTTACTGCCAATCTGGTGATGCATGCATCCGTCCCGGTAACCGTTGTCGGCTAAAGGTGATCTCATGAAAAACACAGGCTTTATCAAGGCGCCCTTGCTGGCGTCCCTTTTCGTATATCCGGTTCTCTTCTTCGCAACCCTCCAAAGCGCCGTTGCCCAGGAAGCCGGCGGTATTGATGCCAAGGTCAACGAAATCTTCTCGCTGGCAACCGGCTGGTTCGTCAACCTGATCTTTGCCAACCTCCCCGGGACCTCCTTTCCCTGGATCGTGCTCTGGCTGGTGGTTGGCGCCACCGTCTTTACCATCTACTTTGCCTTCATCCAGTTTCGTGCTGTCGGCCATGCGATCTCGCTGGTCAAGGGCGACTATTCCAACCCCAATGACGCTGGTGAAGTCAGCCACTTCCAGGCCCTTGCTACCGCGCTTTCCGGTACCGTTGGTCTTGGGAATATTGCCGGGGTCGCCGTTGCGGTCAGTATTGGCGGGCCGGGTGCCACCTTCTGGATGATCCTGGCGGGTCTGATGGGCATGGCGTCAAAATTCACCGAATGTACTCTCGGGGTCAAATACCGGAATGAATATCCCGACGGGACCGTTTCCGGTGGTCCGATGTACTATATCTCCAAGGGCTTTGCCGAACGTGGCCTGCCAGGCGGCAAGTTCCTCGCCATTCTCTTTGCCGTCTTCTGTATTCTTGGTGCCCTCGGCGGCGGCAACATGTTCCAGGCCAACCAGGCCCATGCCCAACTGGCTGGAATTTTTGACGACTATCCCGGCTGGATTACCGGTGTGATCTTTGCTGGCGTGGTCTTTGCCGTTATCGTCGGCGGGATCAAATCCATCGCCCAGGTTACGGAAAAAGTCGTGCCTTTTATGGGCATCATGTACGTTGCTGCGGCCCTGATCATCATCCTGATGAACTATGACAAGATCGGCTGGGCTTTTGGCCAGATCTTTGACGGTGCCTTTACAGGTCTTGGTGTTGCCGGTGGTCTGGTTGGTGCCCTGATCCAAGGCTTCAAGCGGGCGGCTTTTTCCAACGAGGCCGGGGTTGGCTCTGCTGCCATCGCCCACTCTGCGGTACAGACCAGCGAGCCCATCACCGAAGGTGTGGTCTCCCTGCTCGAACCTTTCATTGATACCGTGGTAATCTGTACCATGACTGCTCTGGTGATTATCATCACCGGCCAGTTGACCAGCGATCCGGCAACCGGGATGTATATTCTTGGTGAAAACGGCCAGATCGTAACAGCAACCGGTGCTTCGGGTGTCGGCCTGACGTCTGCCGCCTTTGGTTCAGCCATCAGCTGGTTCCCCTATGTGCTGGCACTGGCAGTGATCCTCTTTGCCTTCTCGACCATGATCAGCTGGTCCTACTATGGCCTCAAGGCCTGGACCTATCTGTTCGGTGAAGGCAAGACAAAAGAGCTGATCTTCAAGGTGATCTTCTGTGTCTTTGTCGTTATTGGTGCCGCCGCCAACCTCGGTCCGGTGATCGACTTCTCCGATGCCGCGATCTTTGCCATGGCGGTAGTCAACATCATCGGTCTTTACTGCCTGATGCCGATCGTCAAGCGCGAGCTGAACTCCTATATGTCCCGCCTCAAGTCCGGCGAGATCAAGAAGTTCAAAAACTAGGGTCTGGAACAGAGTGATCTTGGGTCACTCTGTTTTCATTCCACCGACCGCTTTTCAGGGCTTTCCTTCAGGATAAACCGTGAAAATTGGAAGATCCTCCGCAAGGAGAAATAAAGCAACAGGGTGGCCTTTGTGCCACCCTGTTGCTTTATGATTTTCTTTTTTCCGTAACAGACTGAAATAACTCTTGTATTTCATTCAGCTTTCGTCGAAAGTGGCGTCACCTTTTTACCGGAGCTTTTATGTCCTGTTAATGCCGGATGTCCAAAGGGACATCCCCCAAGCCAAATGCCTTATCTTTCAGCTCTCAAGCTGACAGCGCTTTTGTCTTGATCTCATTTTGCATTAACAGCGCGCCCGGATGACCCTTTATTTCCAGAAATTTTTTATTGCGATATTTCTGGTGATATTTCTGGTGATGTTTCTGGTGGCATTCCTGTTTCAACAGGCTGCTCCAGATCACCAATGAGAGTTCTCCAGCGAAAGATCGCCAGCGGAAACCCTCCAGTAAAACCGGGGCGCAAGATAAAAAGGTTTGATCACAGTGATCAGCACAAAAATCCGTAAATACGACCCAAAAGATACAAAAGATACAGATATAATCGCCGACATCTTCTTCAACGCCAGTCTGCTGGCCTATCCCTTTTTCACCCGCGCTGTCCTTGAACAGGAAAAGATCAACGTGCGGGAAATCTATCTGCCTGCGGTCGAAACCTGGGTGATTGAAAAACATCCTGTTTCAGCCACAAGCCACACAGAACCCGGTAGGGAAACACCCGGCGAAAACTCCGAGGTGGTCGGCTTTGTCTCCCTGATGGATAAAGAGGTCGCCGCCCTGTTCGTCGCCCCTGATCAGCAGGGACAAGGCTATGGTCAGGCTTTGATGAACAAGGCGGTAGCAGAAAAAGGCGGTGAACTGGAAGTCGATGTTTTCAAGGAAAACAGCATAGGTCGCCGTTTCTACTGCCGTTACGGCTTCGTCCAGATCAAAGAAAGCCTGCACGAGCCCACCGGGCAAATCTGCCTGCGCCTGAAACTGGAGAGTTAATACAGCTCAAAAATTAACAAAGGAAAAGAGCCCGTCCCTCGATCAGCAGGGGCGGGCTCACGATAAGCAGCAATAACCTGCTTTGTTCTCTTCAACCTCATCACTCCCCTGCCCCTGTCTTATCTTGACCGTCGCGGTCGAGGTCGCTTGCTATATTTCTTTGCCCCTCACGCCTTCGCCTCCGGGCCTTCCAGCAGGTCTTTAGGGATACCGGTACCGGCTCATGGGCTTACCCGTCAGCGCTGACGTCCTCGACCTTGCAGCGGGCGAACGCGATGCCTTCTGCCAAGCTTAGGAAATCAGCCGCCTTTACATCAAGATCGCGGAACCGCCTCTATCAAAAGTGGTAATGATCTCCCAAATCGATCAAGCCGCCATACTTTTGCAACAAAATTTGCGACAGCCAAGGTTTCCCGCTGGATTCATGCGATTATGACAGGAACATCCAGATCGCAACAGCAGCCAAAATTGCACCGAACATCATGTTTAATTTCCGGGCACTCTCAGGGGCTCTGAAATGTCCTGCTATTTTGTCACCAAGCAATGCCCAAACCGAAAACGCTATCAAATTATTGAAAGTGAACACAGTTGATATCAAAAAGACTGTAACAAGCCATCCGTCATCTGACTGACCAAGGAATTGCGTAAACATAAGGGCGATGATTAGATACGCTTTGGGATTTAGGATAAGCAGGATTACCCCGTCTGCAAAAGTTGCAGGCTTCGCTCTATCACTCCCCTCAAGCGTTCCAGCTTTGAATAATTTCCACGCAATCCAAAGCACATACAAAGAGCCCGCAATTTTCAGACTGGCAAAAACGTAGGGGAATTTTTCCAAGGCGGCAATGAAACCCAAACCTATTGCTGCCGTCACGACCCAGGTAGCAATATGATAACCGACATTGGCAGGCAAGGTCGAGCGGAAGCCAAACCGCGCACCATTTGCTGCAAAAAACATGTTGCCGGGGCCCGGGCTATACGCCAAAGGGAACAGAAAAATGATCAAAGCGACAGTCAATTCTATCATGTTGTAATCTCACCATAGCCCAAGCGATTATTGCGATATCGACCAACCAATCAGGAACAAAAGCTAGTGCAGCAAGAACCTTTAATTGGACATCATGTTTCTTCACGGCATGTTCGGGTTTATTTAGATAACTCGTTACTCGCACAATGCTGTCAGAGGGCGTTTTCCCTGTTGCTCCAGCCCACAGTTCCACCGACAAAAAACTGTCTGCCCTCCCCCCTTTGAACTTCAAGAGTATGAACAAAACCCGATGTTGCTGGACAAATGTTCCCTGAAAGGCGCATTCCTTTTTCAATTTTGATGAATATTTTTTCTTATTTTGATAATATATCTGAATTTTCTTCGGCAAGAAGATCAAAAACTGGAATGAAAATGAAAACAGAAGATGTTCATCAGAATAGCCATGCATCAAGACCATTAGACGATTTTGACCGAAGGATATTAGGCGAGTTAGTCCGTGATGCACGGCAAACCTATGCTGAAGTTGGCAAGACCGTCGGGTTATCTGCGCCAGCAGTCCATGAAAGAGTAAAGCGTATGAAGGCGTCCGGAGTTATTGAGGGGACAGCCGCAGTGATAAACGGGGATGCGGTTGGCAAGCCTTTTCTGGCGTTTATTCATGTTGATGCTGAAGGATGGGGAAAGAGTCAGAGGATGATGAGGCTGCGATCTTTTCCAGAAATTGAAGAAATGCACTCAGTTGCGGGAGATACTTGCGTCATTCTTAAAGTCCGGACAGCAAATGCTCAAGCAATGGAAAGTTTCTTGTCGCAACTCTATGTGTTGCCAGGGGTACGGGGAACCAAGAGTTTTGTTGCGTTGTCAACGTATCTGGATCGGCCAATACAAGCCGAGATTACAAACTGCTGGCCTGATATCCCCCTACCGCCTGAATAGGTAGCTATGGCTTGGCTCGGCCCTCACTGGTAAGGACTCTTTCTATCACTGCTATCCCTCACGCCTTCGCCTCCGGGCCTTCGAGCAGGTCTTTGGGGATGCCTGCTGCCACTTTCGGGTCGTCAACGGGCTTGCCGTCAGAACTGACGACCTCGACCTTGCGGCGGGCGAACCCGATGCCTTCGGCGGCGAAGACGCTGCGCAGTTTGTGATAGATTTCCCGGCGCAGCACGAACTGGGCCCGGGGTTTACACTTGAACTTGACCCGCATGATCAGGGCGGAATCATCGTCGATAGAGAAAACCCCCTGGCTTTTCAGCGGTTCGATAAACTTGTGGCCATGTTCCGGATCATCCAGAAATTCCTGACCGATGCGTTTGACCACCTTCTTGACGTGTTTGGGATCGGTATCGGGCTCCAGCCGGAAGGGCATTTTATAGATCACCCAGTCGCGGTTATGGTTGGTGATTTTCTTCAGCTCGCCAAAGGGAATGGTGATGACAGCACCGCGGTGATGCCGCAGTTGCAGCGAGCGGATCGAGATTGATTCGACCTCGCCGCGGGTTTCCTTGTCCAGTTCGATATATTCGCCGACACGAAAGGCATCGTCGATCAGGAAAAACACGCCGGAGAAGATATCCTTGACCAGGGTCTGCGCCCCAAAGCCGACCGCAATCCCGACCACCCCGGCCGAGGCAATCAGCGGGGCGATATCGATGCCCAGCGACGACAGCACGGTCATGATGACAATGATACCGAGGAAGCCAAGCAGCAAATTGCGAAACAGCGGCGTCAGGGTATCCAGGCGTGAGCTGGCCGGGACGTCTTCGGAATCTGCATCTTCCGAGGCATCACTGACCCGCTTTTCGCTGTGCAGCGCCGCAGTGATCAGCTTCCAGACCAGCAGCCCGAGCAACAGCGTCACCAGAATATCAAAGCCGATACTGGCCCAGAGCGGCGCATCATCGCCCTTGACCAGCCCCGGCAGATCCAGCCCCCAGAGCTGCAGCACCACGACAGCCGCCCCCAGACAAACCAGCAGGCGCCAGGCATCGCTAAAGACCTTGCGGAAACGGGCGCTGCGGTCGCTATCCCCGTGCAGCAGGCTCTCGACAATATTGCGTCCCAGATGATCAACAATCGGCAGGGTCAGCACCACAATCAACGTCCCAATGGGGCCCGCGAGCTGCTGCTGCCCGCGTTCCAGCCAGTGCGCCAGCCAATAGAGCCAGGCCAGGACAAGATAACCGCCGATCAGCAGCGGTGCTCCTGTTATCAGCATCCGGCCCAGACTGCCCGGTGCAGTATCGACAGTGCCAGTGGCTGCGGCTTCCTGCTGAGATGTCGCCAGATCCGCCGCCCCGGCAAGGTGAAGCGGCCCTGTCTCAAGGGTGACAAGGCTTCCCGGAGCCAGCAGCAGGGCCGCGGCCTGCTGTACCCGGCCATAATTGCGGAACAGCGCCAGCAACAGCAGCCCGGCCACCAGTGTTCCGGTCAGGGCCACAGTGACAATCGCCGGGGGAAATCCCCAGCCCAGGGTCGGGAAAAACCCGGCGAGAACCCAGCCCCCGGCCCCGATCACCAGCGCGCGACGTACCAGAGCAAAGGTCGGGCGCGCGGCGTCATCAGCCAGCGGCGCGATACGAATCTGCGGCACTTCCGGAGCAAAGGCCCGCCGGGCAATGACGATAAACAACCAGGCATAAGAAACCCCGGTATGATAGATCCAGACCTGGTCAGACAGCGGGCCAAGCGGGCCAGAGAGCTGTTCGCCCCCCGCCATGGTCATGAGGACAAAAACGATAATCGGCAGAACCTCGACCACACCCAAAACCAGCGTGCGCCCGACTTTTTCCCAATAGCTGCTGTGTCCCGGCACGGCCTTGAGCCAGTTTCGCCAATCCCGCATCCCCCAGCTGACCAGCAAGGCCGGCAACAGCCCAACAGCCATCAGCCCAATAGCAGCAAGGATCATCCCGCCGATACCATTACTGGCCAGTGACAGACGGGCTTCGACAATAGCCTTGCGATTTTCCAGATTGGCCAGAGCCTCGGACCAGCGCGCCACCCGCTGGCGAATTTCTGTTGCCATGGCGCTCAGCCGCGTTTCAATCCGCAACAGCGTCTGGTCACTGACTTCAACCCCGGCTGCCTGCTGCTCGGCCCGGCGCACCAGTTCATCACGCAGCAAGACCCGGATCTGCTCGTCGCTCAGACGGCCCAGCAGCTGGTCAACCGTCGCCGGATCAAGCTCTTCAGGGATCTCGATCTGCTGTTCCGTTTGGCTGTTCTGCAGCAGAAGGCCTTTTGTCTGCGCCCCGGCAGGGACAGAAAAAGGAACAGAAAAAACTCCGGCAAGCAAAACCACCAGCGCAAGAAGCCATCCCCCCCTGCCCCATAAATTGCTGCAAAACCTGATAGAAAAACGGTGTGTGAATAGACGCATGAGATCCCCGTAATCCCGTTTTTATTGTTAGAAAAAGTCTACGTGCCTTTGTCAGAGCATGCAAAGACACGTTTTGGTTACAGGCAAGCCACAAAAAACCGTTGAATAGGCAAGCAACAGAAATCAAAGCCTGAAGCGGTCCGGAAATTATTTATTTCCCCCGCTTCTTTACCCCTGCCCTCTGTTCGTCTTACCATAGAGAATTCGTCAAACTTTACACTTTACCAGGTCGCCAGCCTTTCCACTTAAATAGAAGAGCCCCTGCCGATGCCAGCAAGTAAAGATCAGCCGATACTCTATGGTGCAGACTTCAGTGTTTATGTTCAGGCCGTACGCCTGACACTGACGGAAAAGGGCGTTCCTCACCGTTTGGTACAGGTTGATCCCTTTCAGGAAAAAGGTGTGGATGAAGATTATCTCGCCCTGCAGCCTTTTGGCCGGATCCCCGCCTTTGATAACGGCGCGATCCAGCTTTACGAAGCCGATGCCATCGCCCGCTATATCGATGCGGCTTACTCCGGCCCGCTGCTGATGCCCCGGCGTTCCGAAGACCGCGCCCGGGCCAACCAGATTCTCAGCATTCTCAATTCCTATGCCTATCCCAATTGGGTCAGCCGCCTCTATGTCGAGGAAATCAGCAACCCGGCAGAAGGACTTGCGACCGATCAAGAAATCATTGATGCTGCCCTGCCGATGGCCCGTACGTCCTTGCGCGAAATCATCCGCCTGCGACAGGAAACCTATGGTCCCTATCTGGCTGGTGAGAACCTCAGCCTGCCTGATTTTTTCTGTGCGCCGATGTACAACCTGCTGATGCTCTCCCCCACAGGGAAACAGCTGCTGGACGAGCAGCCCGACCTGCAGGACTGGTGGCAGCTGCTGCAACAGCGCGAGACAGTAAAAGAACTGCTGGTCGCCTGAACCTGTCAGTCAAAGCGGGGCCTAGCCAAACTGGCTCAAAACTGACCCGAAGTTGATCCAAAACTGATCAGCCGGAAAGCCGCTATCGCAAAAACTTCGCAGGCCTGACTTGTTGGTGTCATCGCCCTGTCATGACGCCAAGCTATCGAAGGGGTTCTTTGTGTTAAACACCCCTGGATAACAAAAATTATGAAAAAATCACGCCTTCTGCTTCTCGCCTGTTTTCTGCTCGGCAGTTACAGCTTTTCCGCACAAGCTACTGAAGTCCCGCAGCAGCGGCTAGACCAGATCCTCGCCATGGACCCGACTGATATGGCCAAAAGCGGGGCCTGGACCACGGCGGCCTATGACCGCCTGATGGGCTATATCAATTCGATCGAGGACCCGGAGCTCAGAACTCTGGTGCTCGATATGTATGACACGCCACAGTCAACCGTGTTCAACGGCACCGCCTCTGCCGATGCCCTGCGCAGTGCCCCGGCCACGGGCGGTCCCGGCCATCACCACTATCCCGGTGGTCTGGCGGTGCATCTGGTCGAGGTGATCGAGATCGCCTTGGGCTGGCTCAATACCTTTGACCAGGTTCACGGCATCCGCAACAGCGACCGCGATCTGGTGATCGCCCAGCTGGCCCTGCATGACTGGAGCAAGGTCTGGTACAACTGGGATGTCAAGACAGGCACCGTGGTCAAGCCTGACTGGTTCCCCGGTTCCTGGGGTGGTAAAGACGGTCTGGCCAAATGGGGCTGGATGGGTGAACACGGTGCGGTGGTCTATGCTGAACTGCTCAAACGCAAGGCCCCGGAAAAGCTGCTCTTTGGCGCAGCATCAACCCACTTCGACCCGCATTGGGATGTGGAAGTCACCAATAAGGACGGCAAGGCCGAAGGCTTTAACCCCGCCATGAAAGAAGCCGCTGAATACGCTGGAACAGCTGCACCACAGCTCAACCCCGACAAGCGTATGGCCGAATGGTTCCTCTCCTCCTACTCTGACGGCAGTTGGTCTTTCTCCCACTACGTCGCCGGAAAGTCCGCCCACAAATGGATCAGATCCGTTGCCGTTGACCTCGGCCTCAAGGAAGAGTCTCCCGAAGCCGCCCGTCTGGCCTGGTTTGTCCTCAGCCGGATTTCCGACTTCAAACTCTACAAGATTTATCAAGACGCCGACTTCTCCGAAGACGCGGTCAAAGAAGTGATCCACTCCGTAATCGCTGATTCAGCCGCTTACGAAGTGAAATAACCTAAAGAGCCCCTCTACTGAAAAGGCTTACAAAAAAACATCCTGTCCGACTTTTCTGGGTCTGGCCTCTCTGGCAAACTATCAAATATCGATAACAGAGATCATCGGACAGGGTGTTTTATCTTACCAATTATTATGACAGCGTTTCTTGTTCATCGCCACGGTACTCCGGGGTCATTCGGGCCCGGGTATCCTGATCAATCCGGGCACGGATCGCTGCAAACAGCGGGGCCACGCTGGTATACTTCACGCCATATCCCAGATTGAATTCATAATCAAAATCTGCCGGATTGAGTCCCTGTGTGTGCTGCAAAATAGTCTCAAGTTTGTCCAGTGCCTTGACCGCCTGGGCTTCGGGTGAAGACACGGCTTCATATTCATCCCAGAGATCCAGGATCGACTGCCGCATCGGCGCGTCCAGTGCCGAAGTCAGCTGCAACAGGTCTTTGCGTTCCTGCAGGGATTTGTCGGGGAAGTTTACCTGCTCTACCGCAGGAATATCACCGTGGATCGCCTCGCCCAGATCGTGGATCACACAGATTTTCATCACCTTGAGCAGATCGAGATCGCCAAGTTCATCGGCAAAGGCAATGACCATCAGGCAAAGCCGCCAGCTGTGCTCGGCTGTACTTTCCGCCCGCCCGGTTGAACTGAAGCCACTGCGCAGCACGGATTTAAGCTTCTCGGCCTCGCGCAGAAATTCCAGCCTGCCGTTGATTTTTTCCAGATTCATTTTTGCTCTCCTGCGCAAAGAATAATATCAGGAAAACAGTTGATCAAGAGCTCCCCGACAATCTCTCGCCGATGGCCTTTCCCCGCCAGGGCAAGCATTTACCCGGATTGGGCATTTACAAACCGGATGCAAAGTCAGCGATAATCTCTGCGCTCTCAACAGGTTTTGCCTGTAACAGAAAATGCGGTCCCTCGATCACCTTGATGACAAGATTTTCATAACAGGATTTAAACTCGAGGCTTTTCGATCGGGGCACCAGCTTGTCAGAAGACGCTTGAATATATATCACTTTTACCGCAGAGGACTGTTTTTCAAAGGTCTGGGACTGAATTGCCGCCAACCTCGCTTTCATAACTGTCCCGGACAGGCTTTTCACCGTTTTATGAAACAGCGCCGTGAGGTCGTCACTGGCCTTTGGCCCGAGAAAAAGAACCCGATAAACAAATCTGGCGAAAGGCAGCTGCCCCACAAGATTTACCAAAAAGCTTAAAGGCAACAGCCGTGCGATAGATAATAACGCCCGGTTGGGGGCAGAGAGAAAGGTTGCGACAAAAACCACGCCCTTCAGGTTTGGCGGAGCTTTCGCCACAATCCTTGCGGCAATAGGGCCGGAGAAGGATTCCGCAAGCAGGATAAACGCCTGCTTTGGCAGACGGGCGATCACATGGTCGCTCAGCCTTTCATAGTCCTGGTCCCCCTTGTCCGGTAAAGCAATAATCTGGGCATCAAAACCCTTGAGTTCCGATAACAGCGGGGCAAACATGTCACCGGTTCCATCCAGCCCCGGCAACAGGACAATCTTCAAGACAGCACCCAGGTGAAAAACATCAAAACCCTCTCCGCTTTATTTCCTGAAAAAACATTCCTCTGCAAAATACCTCGACAGACAACAAAGGCAATCAAATCCCCCAAAGGAACACCGGGCATGTGACAGCCCGGTGTTCCTTTAAAATATGAACTGATCGTATCACTCCCCCATCACGGTGCCTTCGCGGCGGGGGTCGGCGCCGCCGATCAGTTCCCCTTTGCCGATCTGGATCACCTGCAGGCCGGAATTGAGATCGCGCACCGTGACTTCGTGCCCCTTGACCTGAAGCGCGGAAACCAAAGCCACTGCCGGGGTATTCTCCTCGATATCGGTAGCGCCGTTGCGGTTGACGATATGCGGCTGGCTGATCGCCATCTGCGGGTCCATGCCATAGTCAAGAATGTTGACCAGAGCCCCCGCCACATAGTTGATGATCCGCGACCCGCCGGGAGAGCCAATGGCAAGGACAGGCGCGCCGTCTTTCAACACGATGGTCGGGGCCATGGAAGACCGCGGGCGCTTGCCGCCTTCAACCCGATTGGCAATCGGTTTGCCGTCTTCTTCCGGGGCGCGGGAAAAATCGGTCAGCTCGTTGTTGAGCAGAAAACCGTTGGTCATAACGCGCGAGCCAAATCCGGTTTCAATCGTCGTGGTCATGGAAATCACATTGCCCTGGGCATCGACGATCGAGAAATGGCTGGTGCCGGGGCGTTCCAGCTGGGTATCCGGCGCGCGCAGTTGCGCTTCTTCCCACGGCGGGTTTCCGGCTTCAGCCTTGACCATGGCTTTGGCCGGATCGATCAATCCCGCGCGCTCTTTCAGATAGTCCTGGTTCAACAGGCCTTCAGGCATTTTGACAAAATCGCTGTCGGCCATATAAAGCCCGCGATCGGCATAGGCCAGCTTGGCCGCCTCCAGATAGAGGTGCGTGCTTTCCGCCCCCTGCCCCAACGCGGGCAGATCAAAATGCGACAGCAGCGACAGCATCTGGCCCACGGTCAGCGCCCCGGATGACGGCGGCCCCATGCCGCAGACCTCATAGCCCCGATAGGGGGCACAGGTGGGGGCGCGTTCGATCACCTCATAGGCCTTGAGGTCTTCAAGGCTCAGTATCCCGCCATTGATATCGGTCTTGACCGCCGCGACGATATCCGCAGCAATCTGGCCTTCGTAAAAAACCTTTGATCCCTCTTTCTGGATCAGCGCCAGCGCCGCGGCAAAATCGGGATTGCGCAGCAGGGTGCCTTGTTTCAACGGGGCGCCGTCTTTGTCAAAGAAATAGGCCCGGGTGCTGTCAAAGATATCCAGCTTGTCCTCGCCCTGGGCGCCGGCAATGGCACTGGCCATGCGATGCGAGATCTGGAAACCGCCTTCGGCCAGCGCGCGGGCGGGCTCGATCAATTCGGCCCAGTCCTGATTGCCATAGCGCTGCTGCACGGTCTCGATCAGCTTGAGTGTTCCCGGCACGCCAACAGACCTGCCGCCGACCACGGCATCGAACCACTTGACCGGGGTTCCATCGGCCCCAAGCCAATAGTCAGGCGTCGCGGCCATCGGGGCCTTTTCCCGCCCGTCAAAGGTGGTCAGTTTTTTCGACTTGGCATCCCAATAGACCATAAAAGCGCCGCCGCCGATGCCGGAACTTTGTGGCTCAACCAGATTGAGCATCAACTGCACCGCCACAGCAGCATCCGCCGCCGTCCCGCCGCGCTCCAGCACTTCATAACCAACCTGGGTCGCCAGGGGGTTGGCCGTGGCAACCATAAACTTGCTGGCCTTGACCGACTGTTTTTGCACCACGGCGTGGGTTGCCTCGGGCTGAACCGCTTCCTGTGCCTGTGCCGCGCCGATAAACAACGCCCCCGAAAGCAAAAGTGCTGTCGTCGCAGCTGTTTTGTATCCTGATCTGACAGAAATCATGTCTGTTCCCCGTTGATTGTCTTTTTTCCAGTCCTGACCCGGCCCCTAAAGAGACTGTTCAGACAACTAATATCATATGAAACCAAAGATTGCAGACATCAAACCTTATTCTGGCAATGCTGACCACCAAAACTTTGCCGAACCCCCGCAGTTCACACAGATTTGACTCTGACCTGAGCGTCAACGATGGACGCCGGAGATAAACAGCGGGTCAGTAATCAGTATTTTCTACGCAGTCGTCCCAATCGACCTGGCTGTAGGATCTTGAAAAGGAGCGCCAAAGGTCTTTAAATCTGGAATAATCCAGCGTTATCTGGTCAGAAATTCCAAGCGCCTGAAGCTTGTCTTCGAACATCTGCCGGGATCTATACTCGAAAACGGCCCCTGTATCCGTCGCCAGAATGAAGTAATTTTCCTCATTGCGAATACGAATATTATAAGCCCGTCCTCCTTCACATTCGAGATATTCCACCGGAAGCCTGAGGCCGACAAAATAGCCGGGTATCTTGTCAAGATCGATGACCGTGGCAGCAATGATAACTTTACCGTCTTTGGTAACGCTCAGATTATCCTGACGCCCCAACGGGGAAAAATAATAATCTCCGTCAAACCCATATTCTTTTCTGACAGTATAAACCGTGCCTGCGATTAAAGTAATGATGATCCCCAGCCAGATCATGTATTTTTTGGACTTACTCAAAATCGGAATCCTCGTACCTGTACTTGATAAGAAACGGCGTCCCACTTTCCCCTGCCAATAAATCAAACAGGAATCGCAGGCTGAAAACAGGGGAACTTCCCAAACAAGAAAGGGACTTAACCTTTACCCTGAAACTGACTTTTAGGGCAATCCTCTGGGCAATCTTCTTCATCAATCATTTAGCTCCTCTCGGTTATAGTGTTTGATCAACCACCCCTGGGAACAGGACAAAACCCCGACAAACCGGAGACAAAACCATGCTGGGTGTCATAGGTGCCATGACCGAAGAGGTTCAGCTGCTGCTGGCGGAACTAACCGAGACTTCAAGTTCGGTTCATGCCGGGATCACCGTCACCTGTGGCAATTACAAGGGCACGGA
Organism: Kiloniella laminariae DSM 19542; assembly: GCF_000374005.1. Classification (GTDB taxonomy): domain Bacteria; phylum Pseudomonadota; class Alphaproteobacteria; order Kiloniellales; family Kiloniellaceae; genus Kiloniella; species Kiloniella laminariae. The sequence continues at coordinate 142,854 of NZ_KB893135.1, forward strand.
AATCGCGCTGGCCCAGTCGGGCATCGGCAAGATCAATTCCACCATCTGCACCCAGATGATGATCGACCTGTTCAAGCCGCAAAAGCTGATCTTCAGCGGTGTGGCGGGCGGGCTGCTGCCCAACATGCAGGCCGGGGACATTATTGTTGCCAGCCATGTGGTCGAATACGATATGGATCTGACCGCTTTTGGTCGCCGCCACGGCGAGACCCCGGGGCGCGAACGGCTGATCGAATGCCAGCCGGATCTGGTCAGCAAGGCCACTGCCGCTTTTGATGCCGCCTTTGACGGGGTCGAGGGCGGCCCCAATCTGATGCTCGGCACCATTGCCTCGGGCGATACCTTTGTCCAGGACATCCAGAAACTGCGCTGGCTGCAGCGCGAATTTGCCGCGCTGGCAACCGAGATGGAAGGTGCTGCTTTCGGACACACCTGCCGCCTCAACAACCTGCCCTTTGTCGTGATCCGCGCCCTGTCGGACTCATCCAGCAACTCCGCCAGTGAAGACTTTGAGAAAAATCTGTCCCGTGCCTGCGAAAACTCCTTCCAGTTGATGGACCGCATGATCCCCACCGCCATGACCGGGTGGGACGGCAAACAGGACCGCCGCAGCGACGCGTAAAGCTGTCTTACTCATCCCCGGCTCACAAATCTTCAAAGCATGACATCTTCAGCGTCTGAGCTCCCTAGCACCTTGACGCCAGAAAATCTTTCACCGCGGCATAGAGTTCAAACCGCCCCTCCTCCAGATGCATCAGGTGTGTGCCGCCGGGCAGCTTGCAATCCTGCCTGATCCGGGCAGAGGCAAGCGCAGCCATCAGCCACTGCGCATCGTCGTCCCGGGTGATGCTGTCCCACGCGCCACGCACGATCAGGGTTGGCGCGGTAATCCTGCCCGGATCATAGGGCAGATCTCCGCTCCAGGCGGCGGTTATATCCGCCGTCGGGCCTGTGGGGATTTGCACCGCAGGAGGGCTGCGCATGGCACTTTCAGGGTCACTGGCAAGATATTCTCTGGCCCAGGGAGCGAAATGGCGATCCAGCAACACGGGGGCCTGCCCCGCAGGCACATCGGCAATAAAGCGGCTGTATTGCTGGGCTATCGTGACCAGACGGCTTGGGCAAAGCCGGTCCGGCAGTTTGGTGGCGGTCTCTGCTTCATCTGTTTTTCTCTGGGCAACAGGGCCGAACAACACCAGACGATCCAGCAAATCGGGATGCTCTCCGGCAAAGTGACCCGCGGGAATGCTTCCCCAGGAATGGGCCAGCAAAGAGACCCTGCCACGTCCCTCGGCGCCCTCCTGTGCCAGAATAAAATCAACCGCCCGGGCAATCTGCCTGCTGGCTTCGGCCATGCGGCCCCTTATGTCTGATATGGGAATATCAGATATGGGTATGTCAGATACGGGTATATCAGATACGGGTATTTCGGGGGAGGAGACGTCATCCCCGCCGGATCGGCTGCAGCGGTCATACCCCCCGGACTGGCCAAATCCGGCAAAGTCCAGTCCCCAGACTGAAAAGCCTGCCGCTGCCAGATCGTCCATCCAGGAGTGGCCGTCAAAGGGAAAAGCAATGGAGCAGGCACTTGGAAAGGTGGCACCATGGATATAAAGTACGGGGCACCTCTTCGCCAGATTTTCCCCCGTCCCTGCTGCGGGCTGGTGACAGAGAAACAGCTCCGGCTCGGCTGCTGCGGATAAACGATAACTTTTGTATGGCATCTTCTTTTCCTGAAAGGCTTCATCACAGATCAGGAAGACTAGACGAAGAGCGCGACAAAGTGCTTCGTCAAAGACCGAACAATTGTTTTTTGAATCTAGGATTTCAGCACGGCGTCGTGCCCCTGTTGTGAAGGGCAGTCTTGTGCGATTTTCAGCAGCCAGTCGCGAAAGGCGCTGACCTGTGGCAGGCGGGCTTTTCCCGCTGGACTGACAAGATAGTGCGCCCCGATCGGCAGGGGGTCACAGGCCACAGCCGGAACCAGACTGCCCATCGACAATTCGGTGTTGATATAGGCCAGGTTGGCCAAGGCAATGCCGTGTCCGGCCACCGCCGCCTGAATCGCGGTGTCATCATGCTCGAACCGCAGCGCCCGTTCCAGATTGATGCTGGCCCCCGGCAGCTTTCCAGCCCAGCTGCGCCAGTCGCGCCCGGTCGGCTCGTTGAAGATGATCTTTTTTTCCGCCAGTTCTGCCAGCTCAAAGGGACGCTTCTGATCCAGAGAAACGTGGTCCAGAAAACCGGGCGCGCAGACCGGTAGTAGCCACTCAACCATAATCATCTGTCCGTTTTCGGGCACCACTGCCCCGGCGTCATAAGGGTTTCCCAGCCGATAGATGATCGAGGCATCAAAAACCCGTCCCGGCAGCTTATCCGGATAGGTCACAGTCTGCAGACTGATCGGATGATTGGGATGTTCAGCCTCATAGCGCCCCAGGCGGGGCATCAACCAGCGAATGGCAAAGCTGGTCGTCACCGAAAGAGTAAAAAGCGGCACGGCCTCACGTAGCTCTTCCGCCGTCTGGGCAATCTGCAGCAGGGCACTATCCGTTGCCGCATAAAGACGCCGCCCCTCTTCGGTCAGTTCAACCCCGCGATAGCCGCGGATGAACAGGCTGCAGCCGATATAGTCCTCCAGCAGTTTGATCTGGCGGCTGACGGCTCCCTCGCTCACGCACAGCTCGGCAGCAGCCAGCTTGAAACTCAAGTGAGTTGCAGCGGCATTAAAATGACGAACAGCGGTCAGGGGTGGAAGCTTCATGATTTTTATCGTCTTTTACAGAAAAATTCATGAAACAGCACAGCACAGGCTTTACATTAAGTAAAGTTATGGAGTTTTAAAATCGTTTGATGGACAGCCTCGGCCTGTGATTTAACAGAGGTAACAACACCCTCCTTCTTTCTCGATCACAGGCCTTGCTATGTCCCGCTCCTTCGAACTTGATCTTACCAATAATCTGGCCAGAATTTTCAGCGACACCCCCGGCAAGGCCAATGTGGCGCACCTTAACAACGCCGGATCGTCGCTGATGCCCCAGATGGTTCTCGATGCCCAGCTCGACCACCTGCAGCTGGAAGCAGCCATTGGCGGCTACGAGGCGGCAAAGGCAAAAGCCCGCGAGATCGAACAGGTCTATGATTCCATCGCCCGACTGATCAACTGTCATCGCGACGAAATCGCCGTAGTCGAAAACGCCACGGTCGGCTGGGCCATGGCCTTTTACGCCATCCCCTTTCAGGCTGGCGACCGGATTTTGACCGCCGAGGCTGAATATGCCTCGAACTATCTTGCCTATCTGCAGATGGCAAAACAAAAGGGCGTTTCGGTCGAGGTCATTCCCTGCAACGAAGCGGGCGAATTGTGTCTGCACAGCCTGCGCAATATGATCGACAAAAACGTCCGGCTGATCTCCATCACCCATGTGCCGACCAATTCCGGGCTGGTCAATCCGGTCGAGCAAATCGGCGAGATCGCCCGCGCGCACAACATTCTCTATCTGGTCGATGCCTGTCAGTCCGCCGGGCAGATACCGCTGGATGTAGAAAAGATCCACTGCGATATGCTTTCCGCCACCGCCCGGAAGTACCTGCGCGGCCCCCGGGGTGTTGGCTTTCTTTATGTCCGTTCTTCTGTGCTTGACCAACTACACCCGCCGATGATCGACCTCTATTCCGCCAGTTGGACCAGCCCGGATGAATATGTCCTGCGGCCCGATGCCCGACGCTTTGAGAACTGGGAAAACAACTATGCCGCCAAGCTCGGTCTGGGTGCCTGCGTCGATTACGCGCTCGAGATCGGCCTGGACGCCATTCAGGCCCGCATCGATGAACTGGCAGGCTATCTACGCGCCAACCTGCAGGAGATCAGAGGTGTCCGGCTCCACACCCGCTGCCCGCAGCAGTGTGGCATCGTCAGCTTTGTCATCGAAGGGCGCGACAGCGCGGAAATGGTCAAGAAAATTGTCGCCAAAGGCGTCAATGTCAGCAGCTCCTCGCCCAGCAGCACCTTGATCGATGCCACCAGAAACAATCTGCCTGTGTTGATCCGTTCCTCGGTGCACTATTACAACGACACCCGGGAAATCGACCGCCTGCTCGAGATTTTACATAACCTCAAGAAATAAACCCAGAGCTCCATTTCCGGATTTTCCCACGATAAACGATTTGATTTTATTTCTTTAGTTTCGGAATTGACTGGCTATCCCGGAACAATACCCACTGACCCACGCCTGGTATGATGGCCCCAGGGTCGGTAAAAGGTAGGTGATCATCTCCGGACTCAACGATACCTTTCTTTTCCGCAAGGGAAGGTTCGCGCATGTTGTGGCACGACTGCCAAGCCTCAAAGCACAGGATTCAATCGGATCAGACATTCCAATAGATAATTATCAGTTCCCTTCTTACAAAAAACACCAGTTCTGTATGGGTTCTGCAAGTCAAATCCCCCTTGTTGTTAATAAACAATAAAGAATTCATGATGTATACAGTACATTATGAAAATTGATAATTATTCGCGCCTTGCGGTAACAACGGCTCCAGTGCAGTCCAATTGATCAATCCTTCTATACCCTCAAGCGCGTTCAGCGCAGGATGGTCCAAAAGGTGATGTGTTGCGAAAAGGGCGGGTTGTGTTTTGAAGCTTTGTTTCATAGCCAAAAAATACTTAATCAATCAGTCTAGGGAAAGGCCAGAGTTTTGCTGAGGTCTCTTCAAAAACAAAACGCTTTAAAATTTAATGACCTATTAACACAATGACTTTACACTACATACGATGGTATGCAATCAATCCTCGGAGATAGGCCCCATGGCGAAGATAAATAAACCCACTTTAAGTGTAAGTGCCAAGATTTTAGGAATTGTCACCCTTTGCCTTTTGTCAATTTTCACCATCTCCAGTTTTGCCATATACCAGATGAAACAAATTGGAACCGAGCTGGAATCTATTGCTAAACAAGACATTCCCCTTACCAATATACTAACAAACATTACAACTCACCAACTCGAACAAATAATCAGTTATGAGCGTGCAACAAAGTACGGCGAACATCTTAAAGACGATTCACATGCCAATGAACTGTACAAAGAGAACAAAATACGCTTCCAACAACAAACCGTTCAGGTTGATGAAGAGATATTAAAAGGTGAAAAAATTGCCGCAGAGGCTATATCCCATGCCCACACTCCCGCGGACAAAGAAGAGTTCCAGCATGTTCTTGATACTTTAAAGAAGGTCGAAAAAGCACACCATGATTTCGATAAACAGGCCAACGATATTTTTCTTTTAATAGAAACGTCTCGAATCAAAGAAGCAATTGAAGCAGAAGAAAAATTTGAACAACAAACCGGGGCATTAACGCACGAGCTTGAGGAACTGCTTTTTGAAGTTGGAAAATTTACAACCAAGGCTGCTCTTAAAACAGAACAACATGAAATATTTGCTCTCCGCGTTCTTATTATACTATCAATCAGTATTTTCATTTTCACTACATTCGCTTCAGTCGTCCTGGTTAAAAAAACTATCTCCACTCCGTTAAAAAGCATTGTCCTTGCTCTCGAAAAATTATTGGCTGGCGATACTGATTCCGAGATTGAGGTCCTAAACAATGATGAGATTGGTAAAGTCGCCCATGCACTGGCCATTTTCAGAGGGCACATGTCTGAAAACAAGAAACTTCAAGCTGAAGCCGAAAAACAAAAAGAACAGCTCGCGGAGACAACAAAGCAAGCCCGACTTGATTTGGCTCAAAATTTGGAAGAAGCAATCGGTAACGTTATTCAATCCGTAGCATCCGCAGCAACAGAAATGAACGCATCTGCAGAAGCCTTGAGTGCCACAGCCAAATCAACTGACACACAAGCTCTTGCTGTTGCTTCAGCATCGGATCAGGCATCACAAAATGTCCAAACCGTCGCGTCCGCCACGGAAGAACTTTCCTATTCAGTTCAGGAAATCACACGGCAGGTTAAAGAATCATCAGGGATAACAGAACAAGCGGTAATAGAAGGCCAAAATGCCAACAGCACAGTTCAGGGCATGGCTGAAATGGCGGATAAAATTGGTTCTGTTGTCAACCTCATCAACGACATTGCTGAACAAACCAATCTTCTGGCATTGAACGCCACCATTGAGGCTGCCCGTGCCGGGGAATCTGGCAAAGGTTTTGCTGTTGTTGCCAGTGAAGTTAAAAATTTGGCTAATCAAACAGCCAAGGCAACACAGGAAATTTCAACTCAAATTACAGAGATGCAAGATGTCGCGGGAAATGCAGCCGCGGCAATTGAAAGCATTAGCAACACGATTAACAAGGTGAACAATATCACCAAGCAAATTTCAGATGTTGCGCAGGAACAAGAAGCTGCAACACAAGAAATTTCTCGTAACATTCAACAGGCAGCCCAAGGAACACAAGAAGTTTCAAGCAGTATAACCGAGGTTAAAAACGGCGCTTCACAAACAGAGATAAATGCTCAAGAAGTTCTCGGCGCAACAGCAGAACTCTCGAAGCAGTCAAACGTTTTGAAAAGCGAGATTGACAAGTTTCTTGTAAACATGCGCTCCACTGGATAAATTTAAGAGGTAGGTCTCAGTCTCAACGACCACAAACCTACCTCTTTTTTCTCAAGCTATTCGGTCTGTTTATTTTTCAGTCAGCAGTTCCTGATTGACCGCATAAACCACACATTTGCTCTTTGGCGCCCGTGCCAGACAGCTGCGAAAAGCATATTCCCTGACATCATAGTAGGAAGATCTTCCGGTCGACCGCAGATAGGCATACTGGCCATTATCACTGATTGCAAAAGCCCAGTCCCCCTTTGGATCGTCAATAACATCCGGGATATATTCGGTTTGGAACATTCTCAGCTGATAGGGGTTGATTTCAAAAGCGTCCGGATTGTAATAACTCATCTTGGCTTTGGACAACTCTGCAGCCGTTTCCTGGAGCTTGTCTTTATCTTCATAGCCCTGCCAGACAATCTTCTTGTCCAGATCAAACAGGTAACAGCCTTCACCACAGTTATTCATAGCCTTTTGCACGGCTGTACCTTTTGGATCTCTGCCACCTGAAGCCTGATACCAGCTAAACTGACCAGTCTGCGGATTGATGACAAAAGCATCTCGGACATCACTGCCATTCGAAAAATCATCCTGAGCAAGATACTCCCGGTATGCCACTTTCTGCTCCCCGGTTAGCGACAGCGGACCTGATCCATATTTCTGCGCCGTGACACAACCACCCAACAGTCCCGTCATAAGGGGCAGGGCAAAAAACCTTATCTAAAATTTTCATATTTATTTCTCTGTTTTTCGTCTGGTCGAATAGCGGATTGATCGAAACCCTTCCCCTTAATAATCAGGGACACAACAGAAGAAGAACAACTGCTAAAAGAAATTAATCCTCAATATTCCTCTTTAAATAAACACGCCTGCTCATTATCCAGTAATAACTTTGCCGTATATTGTCGGGACGGACTGGATTACTGACCTTCCCTGTTTATGGCCCTGTTTATGGCCCAGTTTATAGCTCTGCCATTGAGCAACGGAAGGCAGAGATTTGGGAGAGACCAAATGCGCAACAGGACAAAAATTTCTTGTAAGACCCTGGCTTTGTTTCTGATCTTTGTCCTGTTTCCAGCTGCACTTCCTGCCTGTGCCACATTCAATCCCGCTAAACCGGCCCTGATTACCGAGGTCGACTTCAGTCCGGATGCCCCGATCCTGACCTTTCCGATCCGCCCCCGTCCCGGCAGTGAAATCTATCAGGACCCGCGCTGGGGCCTCAAGATCATCGAGATCCGGGCTGACGGCAAGAAGATCGAGGGGGTACGGCAGCTGGTATTTTTTGATGAAATGAACAGCGGCCCCAGAGAAGCTGGCAAAACAAACGGCGGAACAAACGGCGGAGGGCTTTACATCTACAAACTGCGGTATGGCAAGATGCTGTTTGGCGATCTCTCGGCTGATGTCGAGCTTCCCTTCATCCACTACACCGCCCCGGACGATGTCAGCCTGCTGGAGATCAGCTACAGTTTTGTCTATTACAACGGCGAGATGGCCGGGGAAAGATATCTGCTCCGCGCCTGGCAGATTTTCGACTAGAGCCAGCATAAAAAAACAGGTTTGTTTATCTGATTACAGACTTCCTGCCCCGGAAAGCTCCCGGGTTTCCTGATCATTCCTGCTTACCGGGCGGTCATTCTTTTGGCTTTCAAAACATAGGCACGACGGCCTTTTCGCGAACGGAGATAACATTCTGCCAGCAACAGATTGATGATCCAGCAGGCCCAGGACATAAAAATATAAACAGGCAACTCCCGCAACCCCAGAACCGGCACAAGGCAGAGCCCCAGACGCAGAGAGATCGCCGCCATAGTCACCGCAAAAGATCGAACCATCCACTGCCGGTGCTGGTCAAACTGCCCTGACCGGGCAGACAGATACCCCCGCCAGGTTACATAAAGCCAGATCTGGGCCATCGCCGCAAAACCAAGGGCCGCAATAATACCAGAGGCAGTGGACCAGGCCACCCAGAAGCCACAAGCCCCACTCACAGCCACGGCCAGAACATAACTGCGGCCGATCCAGCGGTGCAGGCGTGGCCAACGGTTCCGGATTTCCCCGACAAATTGCCAGGGCCCCAGCAGGAGTGCTGTCAGCCCTCCGAACACGTGGCTCAGGAACACCGGTTTGCTCGCCGATAAGTTCACCATGATATCGGGGCCAATCGCTGGTGGATCAGGCAGGAGAAAACGCGCAGAAACAACAGACATAATGGTCGCGGACAGGGTCAGCATCACCCAGATCGCCCACCAGTAAACTCTCAAGGATGCCATGTCATGTTACCCGTCCCGAATTAAATTCAACTTCTCGAAATTAAATTCAACTTCAAAGTGCGAAGCAAAAAATAGTTTAGGACAGGCCTTGTTCAAAAGGCATGATCTTGATCAATTTCCTCGGACAATTCGCCCCTTCTGACAATCCGACGAGTTCCCTTTGTATTCCGGACAAAACAGGCTACTCAAAAACTGGCTTATCTTCTTGGTAATCAAAACAGATATGCTATCCAAAGCCAGGTCCGTAAAATCACCTGAAGGCTGATCAGGAAGAGAGGACAAAAGATTCCCCCGAAGATTACCCAGAAAATTATTGCGAAGATTACAAAAAAATTACGATGATTTTTCCGCTTTGCCTCTGTAGACTTGAAACACGGGTTCTGGAAAAAACTGACAAATCTCTCCCGAACCAGCCAACCAGTCACGAGCCGGTATCCCCCATGCAAAAACTTCTGTTTATCTGTAGCAAAAACAAATGGCGCAGCCCGACCGCAGAAACCATATTGCGCAAACACCCGCAATTCTCCGTCCGTTCTGCCGGGACGGCAAGTGGAGCACGGCATTGCCTCACGGGTGATGATCTTCTCTGGGCCGATATGATCTTTGTCATGGAACAAAAGCATAAAAAGCGGCTGCTCACCGATTTTCGCGACTATCTCGAAGATACCCCCCTGCATGTGCTGGATATCCCGGACCATTATCAGTACATGGACCCGGAACTGGTGGAGATCCTGGAACAGTCTTTTGAAGGTTACCTCAAATTCTGACCTTCTGCAGGCGCCCCCCGCTACCTGATCTGGGGCGTTTTTGGTTATATTTGAACCCGAAAAAATGCTCCAGTCCGGCTTCTTGTCGGTTTTTTCCTTTTGTCGCTTCTGCTCAAAAGTGAAAGACCTCAAGACCCCTGAACAGACGGGGCTTGTGAACAGACGGGGCTTGTGAACAGACGGGGCTTGTGAACAGACGGGGCTTGTGAACAGACGGGGCTTGTGAACAGACGGGGCTTGTGAACAGACAGGTCCCGTGAACACTCAGGATCTGAGAACAATCGCCTCAGCCCGTTCCCCCTCATCCAGCGGTTCAAAGATTGTTTCGCAAAATTCGAAAACCTCTCGGCTGACCTCAAACTGATAGGTATCGCTCTCGCCTTTGTTGCGTTCCTGCACCCTTTGCCAGCGGGTGTCCTTGTCAACGTCAAGATAATGAACCCGGGGTTCGTGACCATTCTCGCAAAGAAAACCCCGAACCCTCTGGCGCTGAGCGCGGGCAAAAAAGCCGATATCAAGGATAACGCTGAGTCCTTTTTCAAGCAGTCCCAGAGTTTCAACCAGTTGCTGCACCTCGATACGCCGGGTGCGTTCCAGTGCCCATTCATAGGATGGCGGGTCGGGCATATCCATCAGGAAGAGGTTCTTCATCCAAACATCCACGGCAAAGATATGCGCCTTTTCCTGTTGCGCCAACTTGGCCGCATAGGTGCTTTTTCCCGCACCAGTATTGCCAACAACCAGAAAAACCTGTGCCATAAATCCCCCTTCTTTTTCGTCTCGACTTCGACTGAGAAGATATTCTTTAGCCGAAAATTATCGACAACTCAAAGGCAGGGTTATTAAAAATTCCTCCCGTTGACTGGTGAGTTTTACCAAAGATTTTTAGAGGTCCGCACTCTTTAGACCAGAGGGATCGGTTAGACCGGAGGATTGATCCTGCACAATACCTATATCAATATGGGACCCGGTTTGCTCGACATTTTCCTGCTTTTTTTTCAGTACAGCCAGGGCCCTGCGCCAGCGTTCGACCACAACCTCGGCTGTCATATTGGAAAAGGCAAGATAGATATCAAACTCCCCGAGTACGGCAATCTGGGTAATTTCCTCGGCAGAGATGATTTTTTGCTCGATCATATAGTCGACATAGGCATCCGACATCTGCATCAGATCGTGCCGACGGTTCAACAGCAGGGAAAAACTTTCCCCGATGTCCTGGATCGGACTAAGGTTATCAAACCCCTGGGATTTCAGGATTTCGTAGCCAGCCCCCTTGAACTGTACTGATATCGTATGGACCCTTTTGGCTACCTCAAGATTTTCCGCGTTGCTCCCCTTGTACCGCCAGGCATTGCCACTGGCACTATAGAGCGCCAGCCGGATGGTATGTAACGGGCCAACCCATTGGAACTGCGCCTCGCGTTCAGGGGTGCGGACCATCGAGAAAATTGCCCGGCCCGGTTTTTCCTGCGCCATCTTATAGGCTCTGGGCCAGGCCATAACAGAAATATCCGGCTCCTCGCCAACTTCTGCAGCCAGCTCCCGGATCGTATCACTGGCAACTCCCTTGAGCACCCCGTTTTCCAGATAATTATAGGGGGGGAAATTTTCAGTATAAAATTCCAGCGCCGAACTGTTGGCCGGACTCTGGTCCAAGTCTTCGGCATAACTCTGGGACATGTTCTGGGCCGAGAAACCGACACTACAAAGTAACAGGATACACAGTCTGCGAAGCCAGAAAATTCTTACCATCAGGATCTCCAAAACGAGTTCCCCTCAGGATAATTCTAACACAAACTCTCTGTAATAAAGGTAAATTTTGCTTTTTCGACAATGTTTGCCACATAAGAAAAAACAATCTTTTGCTTTAAAAACAAAGACCATACAACCTATGACTTCTCTCATCCTGCCAAGGTCATGATAGCATGACAAAAAAACATCCCGCCCTGAAGCAACAGCGCGAAACATAAACCACAGGATGCAATTTTTGTTGAAAAAAAACATCCGGGAATCTGGCCGAAAACAGCAAAAGACAGTCAGTAAAGGCCTGCAGAACCGGATTTTCTTAATGCTCCCGACTGCAAAACAGAACCGCCACCCGTGCATCGGACCTCAGCTCTCAGGGGTTTGTGATGAGGAACCACGACTTCAAAGCTTCTTTTCCATGGTCAGGTCAGTGACCTTGTAGCCCAGCCAGCGATAGAGCTGTTCCGCCGCTTTGTTAAAGGCAAAAACATGCAGCCCCAGGGTTTTGATCCCCCGCCTGCGCACCTCATCCTCCAGCGCCATCATCGTCGCCCGGCCATAGCCTTTGCGCCTTTCACGATCGACAATTTCCAGGTCATAGATAAAGGCCCGACGCAGACCATAGTCATCCTGCACCGCAAACCAGGCAGTACCCACCGGCTGATCCTGTGTATTCAGCACCTGAAAAATATAGTGGTCCGGTGTTGCCAGCCCCTGGGGCAGACAGCGGGAAAAAGAGTCCGCGGAAAGTTTAAGAGCCTCATCAGCACCATAGCCATGATTTTTACGTTTATCAGCGGCAAAAGCCTTGATCCCATGGGTCTTCCAGTCAGCAAAGGCACGCTCTGGCAGACGTTCCAGCCTGACTTGCGGTATTTTGCGCAGCTCACCACCAGCAATCTTGTTCACTGTTTCTGCTCCCTTTACAACTGCCCCGTCCCAAACCGGGGTTTCCCGATCTTTATATAACTCTCCGGTCTTCATATAACTATCCGGGTCTTCATATAACTATCCAGGTCTTCATATAACTATAAAGCCTGTTGCTGCGAACACCAACACCCCGTCCTGCTGAAAAGCCGTTTGACCCTGCCCGGAGAAAACACAAATATAGTGTTCATCAATCTGGTTATGAGCGCTAAAGTAGCAGACAAACCAGCCGGCGATTACAGAGAGTGACGGGGGAATCATGGGGGATAACGGGCCAGATGTTACACAGGTCAAAGAACAGGAACAGGCCATCCTGCCTGAAAACAAACCAGATCCGGGACACCCGGATGGCCCGAACACTCTAGGCAGATTATCCCTCGATCAAGTTTTTGCCGACCGGGGACTGGTTGATGCACTTTATGCTGCCGGGAAAATCAACCGGGAAGCCCGCGATACCGCGCTGCAACTGCTGATCCCGCACAACAGCTGGGGCCTGTGGGTTTCCCGCTTGTTGCTGGTGCTGTCAACGGCCCTGATCCTCGCAGGCGTGATTTTCTTTTTTGCCTTTAACTGGAATGCCATACCTCCGTTCGCCAAGTTGGGCCTGATCGAAGCCGCAGTGGTTGCCTCGGTGATCGCAGCCTTGCTGTTCAAAACCGGACAGTTGCCGGGACAGCTTTCTTTGCTGGCCGCTTCGGTATTAATCGGCGTCTTCCTCGCGGTCTTTGGTCAGGTCTATCAGACCGGGGCCGATGCCTGGCAGCTCTTTGCCCTCTGGGCCCTGCTGGCTTTCGGCTGGACCCTGTTGTCCAACTTTGCCGCCCAGTGGTTCGTCTGGCTGGTGATTGTCAACATCGCGGTTTACTTCTGGTGGGATCAGGCAGCTCAGCCTGAACCCGATATGGTCAGCTTTATCAGTGCTCTGATCATCTTTGTTACCGGAAGCGCCCTTGCCCTGCGCGAATGGCTTTATAATAAAGTCGGCTTTGGGTGGTTACAGCCCGGCTGGACCCGCTGGGTTCTGCTGGTCCCGCTTCTGGTCCTGATGATGTACCCTCTGATTTTCTTTTTCCTTGCGACCCACTACGCCGATATCGGCATATTCTATAGCGCAGTGATCGGGCTTGCCGGACATATCTGTTGTTACAGGTATTATGGCAAACGCCTGAAAATAAACCGCGCGGACCGGGAGCTGACAATCAGACGTGATATTCCGGCTCTGGCAGCTGTGATCTTTTCACTCGCCGTCGTGATTGAATTCTTCGTCGTCTTTTTTGTCGATAAACTGCCCCTCGGCGGGGCGATTGCCACTCTGTTCATCGCGCTTTTCAGTTTTGCCCTCTTTGGCGGCTTTATCCATTATCTGCGCCGGATGCTGGCCGCACAGGAGGTAAGACATGGCTGATATTTCTCAAGGGAAAAACTCTCCTGTGGATCAGCCACAAACCCTCCAGAGAGACGCTCTTTCAGTCGCCACCCTGTTCTTACAGTTGCAACAAAAAGAACTGCTCGGGCCGGATCCCCGGCTGGAGGACTTTGTCCGGCAGCGTCAGATCGCCCCGGAACTGCCGTTTTATATCAAGCTGCTGGCGGCGGTCGGTACAGGCATTACTTCTGTTTTCTTGTTCTTCTTCGTAACGATCCTCGAGGTCATTGACTTCGACAGCGCCGGACAACTGGCCAGCCTCGGCATCCCCATCGTTGCTGGCGCCTTTGGACTGCTGCCCTTCTCGCGACCTGCGGCAGGACAGCCCCAGGCTGTCATCCATACTCTTGGCTTGCAAAGCTCCTTTACCCTGCTGGTTATCGGGCAGGTATTTCTGCTTCACAGCATCTTCAGCTGGACCGATGAAGACCTCTGGGCTGTGAATTTCTTTGCTCTGCTGATGGTCGGCGCAACCTGCTACTTTTATCCCCAGTCCCTCTATCGCTATCTCGCGCCGCTTGCCGTGCTGGTCGCTTTTCATGGCAATATCCTTCACAACCTGTCCCCCGACAGCAGTATGGCCTGGATCTACAACGGCTTTCTCTTGCTCAACCTTCTGGCGGCAGCTTTCCTGCTCGGCTATAGCAAGACCAGCGCCGCGTTGATGCCGCTATCCCAGGCGCTGGTTGCCTCGTTCTGTCTGGGCGTTGTGCTGATCGCCCTGCCGGATTTCGACCCTCCATCCGAAGAAGCTGCACTGATCACCTCTCGCTTTCTCACCGTCTCTCTCGGCCTTACCCTTCTGGTCCTGATTTGCTGGGCTGCGGGCGGGATACAGGCCTTGCAGTATCGGGCGGTCCAGCTTGCCCTGATCGGCAGTCTGCTGCTTGCTGCCCTTGCTTCGCCCGGCCTGCTGCTCTCTCTCTGCCTGCTGATTTTGGGATATGCCGCCCATCTGCGCCTTTTTGCTCTCATCGGCGCGCTGTTTCTGCCGTTATCCATCTGGTTCTATTACTACAATCTCGATCTTACCCTGCTGGAAAAATCGGTGGCCCTGACTGGCAGTGGACTGATCCTGCTGGCTGGATATCTCTACCTGCGCTTCAAAGGCTGGCACCAGCCTGAAACAAGTCAACCAGAAATAACCCGGCCCGATCCGGTTCCGTCAGATCAGGCCCAGCCAACACCTGCTGGGGGAGAATAGCCATGCGCAGAAACCTTGTCCTGATCGCCCTCTCCCTGGTGGTTTTTCTGGTTCTCAACTATGCCATTTACCAGAAGGAACAGACCAAACTTCACGGCCAGACAGTATTTCTGGAACTGGCTCCGGTCGACCCCCGGTCGTTGATGCAGGGCGATTTCATGCGCCTGAGCTATACGATCGAACGGGACGCTCTGAAGCTCTCCTACCGCCCCTCCGATCCACGCGGATATCTGGTCATCCGTCCCGATGAAACCAATGTCGCCCGGGTTGTCCGTTTTGATGTCGGCACCGCGCTGGCCGAAGGTGAGCTGCGCCTGAAATACAGCAGGAACCCTCGCGGTATCAAGCTGGTGCCCGACAGTTTCTTTTTCCAGGAAGGCGAGGCAAAAAAATACGAAAACGCAAAATACGGCGTCTTCAAATTCGACGACAGCGGCACCCCGCTGCTGGTTGGGTTACAGGATGGTTTGTAAGCCTTGGAAACAGGAGTTGACTTTTACACAATACATATCATATGATACATATATGAATCTCATATGAGGTGAAATTATGAACATCCCCGGATTACAGGAAGCCGCACAGCCTTTTGTCCATAACGCCGCTGTCACTCCCACATCTGATGATGCCAGGGTCACGGCCATCGTCAAGGCGGTGGTGCGCACGGCCGATGCCTGGCAGCTGAGCAACCGCGATGCCGCCAGTCTGTTTGATGTACCGATTGCCACCTGGAACCGCATGAAGGCCGGGAATTTTCATGGGCGGCTGGATCAGGATAAAATGACCCGCGCCAGCCTGATCCTTGGCATCTACAAGGGGCTGCGCCTGTTGTTTGACGGCCCGCTGACCTATGGCTGGGTCAGCCGCCAAAACGCCGGATCAGGCTTTCTGGGTCGAAAACCGCTTGAGGTCATGATTGACGGCGGCATCCCGGCCATGATGGCCGTGCGCCAGCATATCGATGCCCTGCGGGGCGGGCTTTGAGCGCAAGCTGGAGTGACCCGGCGGATTTTCCCCTGGTCAGTTTTGGTGAACAAAACACATGCCGCCTGATCTCCACCGCCTATCTGAACGAGCCTGCGCTGCAGCCCCTCGCCGATGACGAAGCCGATCTCGCCATCCTCGAAGAGCTGGAAATGATGACCTCGCCCCGGCACCAATCCCTTGTGGCCCTGCCCGCCGGGCTGTCACCGGAAGAGCTGATCCCCGTAAACGCGCGTTATGGCTGGAGCTATATCAATGCGGCCTTCTGTTACACCCACGCCAGCGGCAACCGCTTCAACGGCCCCGAACGCGGCGCCTGGTACGCCACCTTTGGCAGTTCGGCGGTCAAAACCGCCCAGGCCGAGGTCGGCTATCACCTGTCAAACGAGTTGATCAACACAGGCACGCTGGTCAACACCACCCGCTACCGCGAACTGCTGGCCGGTTTTTCGACCGAGCTGCACGACCTGTCAAAAAACCGGGGGCAGGATTACCTCTCACCCGATCCGACGCTTGCCTACCCGGCCGGGCAGGCCCTCGCGCGAAATCTCTTGCGGGCCGGGGGCAACGGCGTGATTTACCCCTCACTCCGCAAAGCCAGAGGCCGCTGCATCGCCATCTTCCACCCGCAACTGATCCAGAACATCCGTCCTGGCAACAGCTGGGAATTCCGCTGGAACGGCACGCCAGAGCCCATGATTACGCCAGCGGACTAGAAAATCCCGGTCACAACCTGTCCAAGATTTATCTTTGATCCCCTGCTCCTGCCCGATATGATCAAAGGGTGATTATCCAGACAATTTCTGACTTGCCAGGCGATCCTGACGATGACTGCTGCCACACAACAGACTGCCCCCGACTGGTTTGTCTATCAACCCGGCCCGGCCCTTTCCGGTCTGGTTCAGGATATCATTGGCTATCGTGAAAGAGGACAGCCGCTCGTTGACCAGGTCGAAGTTGCCAATCTGATCTTTCCCCTGATCATCAGCTTTGGCGATCCCTTCAACATCGCGCTGGGCCAGCGCCCCGCAACTTCTGACCACTGGGGATCTTTTGCCGCAGGGCTTTATGCCGGCCCGGTTTTCATCAACTCAAACGGGCAGGCCCGGTGCATCCAGATCAACTTCACCGCCGCAGGCGCAAAAGGTTTTTTTGGCTTGCCGTTAAGCGAGCTGGCCGATCGAATGGTGACACTGGAAGAGCTGGGAGACCAGGAGATCCTTACCCTGCGCCAGCGCCTGTTCAATAGCCAGGACTGGAACGAGCGGTTTGTTCTGGTCGAACACTTTGTTCTGCAACGTCTCCAGCAAGCAGCGCCGGAAAGAAACCTGGCCCAGGTCGCCTATGGTGAAATTCTGAAACAGTCAGGCAATCTCCGGATTTCTGCTCTGGCTCAAAAACTCGACTGCAGCCGCAAACATCTGGCCCGCTGTTTCCGGATTGAATTTGGCCTTTCCCCCAAGACCGTCACCCGCGTGGTCCGTTTCAAGCACGCCCTTGATCTGGCCGGGATCCCCCGCGCGCGCCCTGAGAGAGACCCCGTCACCGCGCCAGACTGGGCCGACATTGCCTTTGCCAGCGGTTATGCTGATCAGGCGCATTTCTGCCGGGAGTTTGCCGATTTGTCCGGCAGCACCCCTTCGGGCTGGCTGGCAAAAACAAAATAGCTGCCGGTTACATTTCTTCAAGACGGCAGACTTGCCCTGCCGCACTCTAGGGCACTTGATAAAACCGTCATCCAGAGGAAAAAATGAACAGCTCAACCAGCCTGTCCCGGTCACAAACCAGCACCATGAGCAGCACCAGCGAAGCTCCCTGTATCTTTCCAACCCTGCGCTACCGCAACGCAGCGGCCATGATTGACTGGTTACAGCAAGCCTTTGGTTTCAAAGAGTACGTCTGCTACAGAGAGGAAGAAATTATCGCCCACGCCGAGCTTGCGCTCGGCTCTTCCCTGATTATGATCGGAGAAGCCCGGGAAGATGCCTTTTGCAAGATTGTCGGTCACCCCGGTGAAAGTGCCGGCAAGGCAATTTACATTGCCGTCGGGGATGTCGAGGAGGTCTTTGCTAGTGCCTCTGCAGCCGGGGCAGAAGTTCTCGAAGGACTGACTGATCGGGATTACGGCAGCAAAGAGTTTATCTGCCGCGATCCGGAAGGGAACATCTGGTGCTTTGGGACCTATTGGCCAAAGGCAGGCAAAACGCCTCTCTGAAACCCCGGAACAAACCGTAAAACAGGACCATCATGAGCAAAATCGGGATCACCCAATGACTGTCAAACGTATCGTGTCCAACATAGCAACAGCGGCACAGGGGGCTACCCCCGCTGATGCGCAGACTTTTTACCGCGACATTCTGGGGCTGGATCTTTTGATGGATCATGGCTGGATTGTCACCTACGGATCGGACCAGCCCATGGCCGTCCAAATCAGTTTTGCCAGTGAAGGCGGGGCTGGCACGCCCGTTCCCGACCTTTCCATCGAAGTCGACGATGTTGATCATCTCTACCAGAAGATGAAAGCTGCTGACTTCACCATTG
Organism: Kiloniella laminariae DSM 19542; assembly: GCF_000374005.1. Lineage (GTDB taxonomy): Bacteria > Pseudomonadota > Alphaproteobacteria > Kiloniellales > Kiloniellaceae > Kiloniella > Kiloniella laminariae. Next base: position 161,281 of record NZ_KB893135.1, read on the forward strand.
AATATGACCTGACGGACGAACCCTGGGGCGTCCGTCGGTTTTATGTCCGCGATCCCTTTGGCAAGCTGATCAATATCCTCAGTCATAACAGCTAGGACCAGTCTCTCGTCGCGGCGTCCTCTTGCCTGATCCTGTCCCCCAAGTGTGAGGATTACTGTCGGATCTGGCGATCGGTCTTATATAAGTCAACCTTATATAAACAGGGTAAATTCTTTAAAATTTTTCCTTTTGATCGGAATAGATCAAAGGAGAAGTAAACGCGACATACCAAATAGCTGATGCATTTTTTCCAGCTCTGATTAAACAAAACGTGCTTTAGCCGTCACAGCCAAGGGGAAGTCTTTGCCATAAGGCCCTCTATTCTTGGACAAACTCCCCCAAGTTAATCAAAGATTAATCCCATTAATTTACCGTAAAGTTCGTTTAGTCACGACAGTCTAAAAAAATGTGCGTACGCCTCCCTACAAAGTTTTAAACTCATCACGCGAAAGATCATCTAAAACCAACCCAATAATAAGAACAGTAAAAACACTCAGGATTGCGGAAAACCATGCGATACAAATCGATACTCCTATGCGGGGTGTTCGTCTTCACACCGCTGTTTACCGGAAATATTCCTGCCTTTTCTCAGGAATCCTCCCCCCCCCTCTTTCCTTGATCGACGAAACGGCAATCAAGGAAATAAGAACCTGGTTGCAAAACCCGGTTGTCGAAATCTCTCTCCTCTCCCAGAATAAAAAATATGCCACCCTGCCCCAGTCTGAGGTCGATAACCTCGACAAACAGTGGCGTGCAGAACGCGAGCTTGAAGACCAACCCCTGATCGCGGCCACCCTCAGCAGCCCTCTTTCCAGTTATCTCACCCAGATCCAGGCCGCGTCCATCGGCCTTTTCACTGAAATGTTTGTTATGGATGCCAAGGGCCTGAACGTGGGACAAAGCGCCATCACATCGGATTTCTGGCAAGGGGATGAGGCCAAGTTCTCGGAGACCTACCCCAAGGGTCACAACGCTGTTTTTATAGACGAGGCAGAATATCATGAAGCCAGCAAGACCTGGCGTACCCAGATTAATCTGACCATCTCGGACAGCACACAGCAGCCGATAGGCGCGATTACTGTCGAATACAATCTGACAGAACTCGCTCGCCGTCGCGCAGTGCAATAATGCCGGAACTCGGGAGCAGATCATGAACTTCCTCCACAATATAAAAATTTCACGCAAGCTTGCTGTCAGCTTTGCCTGCCTGATTGCCATCACGGTTCTGATGGCCCTTATTTCCTTCTCTGCCATCAACGACATCAAGAATGCAGACCTGAACAATGAATATGCCCAGGATCTGGATCATACCTATCAGCTCTATAACAAATCCTTCATCGATCAGCGTCAGGGCCTGCTCTATTACCTTCTGACGGGTGATCGTAAAGGTCTTCAAGACTTTAATAACTTAGGCGAGGTTGTGACAAAACATTCCTCCCGTCTCAAATAGCTCTCGGTACAGGATCCGGAAATTGACAGGCTGGTTGCTTCGCTGGCAAGCAATTACCAGCTCTGGCGTGATACCTTTGCCAGCAAGCAGATCCAGCTGATGCGCAACTATCTTACGGTTAATCAGGCCAGGGCCATCGAAGTCTCCGGCTTGCCCCAGGAGACGATTGGAAAATTCGAGGAGGTGGCTCAGGAATTAAGTCAGAAGCTGGAATTGACCGTGGCTGACTCTCACACCCTCAAAAACAGCGCTGTTATCAAATTCACGACAACCATCATTGTCTCTCTCGCCTTTCTGGCTTCGGCGGCCATATTTTTCGGGGTTGTGCTGACCAAGGTTATAGCGACCCCCATCGCCCAGATCACCGACCGCATGAGTGAGCTGGCAGATAATAATCTGGATATTGATATCCAGGGAGCCAATCGCAAGGACGAAATCGGCAACATGGCCCGAGCTGTCGGCGTGTTCAAGGAAAACGCGATCAAACAACGCAGCATGTTCGAACAGGATGCACTTAAACAGGAGGCAGAAAGACAACGCCATGAAAAGCTTGACCAACTGACCACTGAATTTGACAAAAAAATGAGCAGTGCGCTGGATATTGTGTCCAGTTCTGTCGAAAATGTTTCCACTTCGGCCTCGACCATGGCCCAGAATGCAACTTCTACCGGAGAGCTTTCCCGCAACGCATCGATCAGTATCGAAGAGGCCAACAGCAATATAGAGACGGTTTCTTCGGCAACGACCGAGCTGTCCGCATCCGTCGATGAAATCTCCCGACAGATGGCTCAGGTATCAGATGTGTCCCGCTCGGCTGTCGATGAGATTGAACGGACCAACACGCGGGTTAAAACCCTGAGTGAAGCTGCAGAAAGTATTGGACAGGTCATCAAGATGATCAGTGATATCGCTGGCCAGACCAACCTTCTGGCCCTGAACGCCACCATTGAATCCGCCCGGGCAGGAGAAGCCGGCAAGGGCTTTGCCGTGGTGGCCGGCGAAGTCAAAAATCTCGCCAGCCAGACCGGAGAGGCAACCGAAACGATCAGCCAAAAAATCAAGGAGATCCAGCTGGAAACCGAAGCTGCAGCCTCTGCCGTTCTCGGGGTCGGAGAAACCATCAGGACCATCGACAAGCTGACGGCAATCGTTGCCGGTGCGGTCGAGGAACAGAGCGCGGCAACCAGCGAGATTGCCCGCAACGTGACAGAGGCCTCACAGGGCGCACGCGACGTTGGAAAGACCATTCAGGATGTTGCAACCGCAGCAGACGAAACCGGCAAACTTGCCGAGAACCAAAAACAAGTGGTCGCAGATCTGAATCAAAACAACAAAACACTCAAGGATGACATTACCGAATTCCTCAGCAATGTAAGGTTGATATAGAAAATTGAACCCTGTTGCTGTACCATTACAACAGACCAGGCGGAAAAGAAGCAAAGGATTGTAAACAATGACCCTATGGCAGAGCATTGTCCCGCAGGGAAAATAAGATGATTTCGAAAAGACATGAGGGCCTGCTTTCTGTGCAGAAACCCGGGGCGACACGCCTGCCCCGGAAATCCTCACGCCTTTTTCCTGTCCTTCGCCTTTCCGGGCTGCTCCCGTTTTTGACCATAGCTCTGTTCTTCACCTCGCCCCAGGCCCGGGCTGAAGAGCCGCTTGTCCTGCGGACCTCTGCCCAGATTGGTGGCGCTCCAAAATTTATGGGCCGGAATAGTGAACACACACCATCCGGTTTCTGCCCGGATCTGTTGCGCGCGATTGAAGCAGCAGACCCGGGATTAAAATTCAAAGGCCAGGACCAGTGGCGCACCCTTTCGCGCATTGTATATGAAACCAGCAAAGGCAAGTTAGACCTTGCCTGCGGGCTTCAGGACAGCGACAGCCGCCGCAGATCACTTCATGTAATTGATTTTCCGGTCTGGACCGTAGATTACCACCTGCTTTCGCGTCAGGACGACACAGCCACACCCCAAAACTGGGCCGATGTCCGGGCCCTTTCCCCTGACAATATTGTTCTGGTCAATGCAGGCAGCAGTGTGATCAAAAAGCTGGAAGACCTTGGCATCCGGGTCGACAGCAGTGGACAAACGCTGCAGCAAAATGTCGATAAACTCTGGAATGGCCGGGCCAGATTTTATTATGTCCGCCGCCCCGGCCTGGAACAGGCGGGCGTGAAAAATGTCCACAACCTGCGCATTCATGCCTCGGCTCTGGGCAGTGAAACCTTCTATATGATGGTTTCGCCCCATCTGCCGGAAAACATAGTAGAACGCATTTCCGTGACCTTGCAAAAGCTCGAAAAAAGTGGAGAGCTGCAAAGCCTCCGTGATCTCTGGAGCGAAGAAGAACTGCTGCTCTAGATACAACGTCCCATAGGGGCTCCGATCTTTCATCGCCGAATAAATTTACGACCGGGATGCTTTATGAACCGGTCCCTTTACGAACGCGGCATCATCTCGTCGCGATATTTTTCATAGATACCCAGCTCACGAAGGGTAGCCAGACCGCGGTTGAACACGGAAAGAATTTCCTCTGCCCGCGCCGGATCGAGCTGCCGCGAGATTCCAAGGGCAACCGGGCTTTGCATGATCATCTGCGGGTGGTTGGTGATCTGGACGATATCCCGCTTGCGCAGGGTCGAATGGATCAGATAATACCCCACCTCCAACTCGATTGGAAAAGCGTCGATGCGTCCGCGCAACAGCTTGACCAGATTACTGGTTTCATTGTTGCTTTCATCCGTTGCCAAGACGCCGTTATGCCAGAGCTCGTCAAATTCCGGGCCATAGGTGTAACCCGCCGCAACCCCGAGACGATAGCCCTTCAGATCCTCTACCTCTGCCCAGTCAAATTCCGTGTTCTTGAGATGGAAAAAATACTTCTGCACATCGGCAACATTATCGGAAAATATAAAGTCTGACTGCCGTTCCTCCGTAGGCACCCAGCCGACAGAGCCATCCCACTGCCCCTTTTTCGCCAGCTCATAGGATCGCTTCCAGGGGAAAAATCCATAGACGACGTTATAACCTTCAACCCTGAAAGCTTCTTCAATGATACGGGACACGAAACCGTAGTGGTCCAGATGCTGAGAAGTATAGGGCGGCCATTCGCCGTTGGTCAGATAGACGGTTTTAGGGTCTGAACGGTTCGGGAGGGCAAGATCTTCTCCCGCATTTTCCTGCGCAAGAGAGGTTGAACTCACAAAGAAAACCAACAGGATCGCATAGAAGAATGGCACGACACCCTCCATAGCAGGTTCTTCTAACCACACCAGAATTCCCTGCGCCCAATTGCTTTAGTCCAGTTCAACATTGCCATAACCGGCCAGGATGCCGTCTGGACCTTTGCGCAAGCATAACATGAAACAGGAAACAAAACCTTTGTTTTCCTTACCCCCACTTTTATTCCAGTATCGTGACCACAACAGCAAGAACCCGATATCACGCCTTGCCCAGATCCTGTGTCGTTCCCGAATAGGCCGTGGCCTGCATCGAAGGACGCAGGGATACCCTGTCCAGCCAGGCAGCAAGTTCAGGATTGTCTTCCCTGAAATGTGCCAGCCCCACATAGTCCAGCCAGCTCAGGGTACAGGCCAGCGCCATCTGCCCCAGCCGGAATTCCGGGGATGCCAGGTCAAGGCTTTGTTCAAGAGAAGCGCAGGTTTCCCTGACCTTGAGCTGCTGCCCTTCTAGAAAGGGCTGATAACGTTTTTCCTGCGGTCTGCGGACGGTCTCCCAGCGGACCAGAATGCCCGCATCAGCGAGACCTGTCGCCAGCGCCTCAAGCTTTCTTGTCGCCCAGTAACCCTTGCTGTCAGTGGGCAAACATTTCACCCCGTCATGTTTACGATCAAGATAGTCACAAATCACCGAGGAATCATAAATCGCCTCGCCCGCATCAATCAGAACCGGAACCTTGCCCAGCGGGTTGAGGGCAAAAACCTCGTCGTTGCGATCCGTCGGGCTGGTTTCCATATGGACAACCTCCATCTGGTTCACCAGTCCGGTTTCCTGGGCCATGACCAGAACCTTGCGCGCATAGGGAGAATGGGTTTGATAAAGCAGTTTCATCGGGGCTCAGCCTACAGATAATCGGAAAAATAATTAGCAAACCAAACTGTCGCTGATCACCCCCGAATAACAGATCCATTTGCGGAATTGAGAGAGAGCCACTTGCGACTGCCCCCCCCCCTGTAACGGGGTAACGGGGTAACGGGGTAACGGGGTAACGGGGTAACGGGGCCACTTGTGATTCTTGACCTCGCCCGTTCACCTGTGTTCTTTTTCTCTTGCTGCCCGCCAGATCCCAGTGAGCAGCGAGCCTCATAATACAAGAGTAAAAAATGCCCTACATCCTAATATCTTTATCATTGATCTTGAATATCTGGTGCCGCTGGAACAGGTCGAACCGCTGATCGAGGCCCACCGCGCTTTTCTGGATAAATATTACGCCAACAAGCGTTTTCTGGCTTCCGGTGCCAAGGTCCCGCGCAGCGGCGGGGTGATCCTGGCGGTCGCAGCCAGCCGGGCCGAGGTTGAACAGCTGATCACCGAAGATCCCTTCCACGCCAAGCAGATCGCCCGCTACCACATCACCGAGTTCCAGCCGCGCATGACCGCCGAGGGATTGAGCTAGCTACTCCCGATTTCCTCGACCGCGCTGAGCCAGGGTTCATGGCGCTGGCCCCAGGTTATGGTGAGGCGGTGGGTCGGGGTACAGTCCTTGCCCTGCACCGGGATCGCGCCGAGTTTTTCGCGCATCCCGTCACCAACCTGGACCAGATGGTTCAGGGCCACCCAGCGATCAACTCCGACATAGGCGGGCAAAACCGCACTGCGACCATCCTGACCATAATCAGGGAACAGTTCCTCTGCCCGGCGGGACACGGCAACTGCCAGAAGTTGCTGATCGCTGCTGCTCCAGCGTCTGTCGTTTTCACTCAAGGCGTTGAAGTGCTTCTCCCAGGCTTCACCGCCCCGGCTGACTGCCACATAACCTGTGTAAAAGCTGCCCAGCCGCTCTGCGTTGTCTGTGCCGATTTCCAGCCCGTCGATGGACAGATAAAGACTGCCGATAAAGGGTTGGGGTCTGCTGCTGCCGTCCGTAGCGTTGGTGAAGTCAACAAAATCACATTGAGTGAAGCTGATTTCTCCGGTCGGATCACCGCTCCGGTTCCAGACCACCCCGGCCCAGAGCCCGGCATTGGCAAGAACCAGCACCAGAACAGCCATAATCAGTCCGGATTTCCCCGGCCTTTGTTGTTGCGGCTCCTGACTCTCGTCTGTTTGTTCTGTTTTGCTCTTCATCACAGCTCTCCCCCAGCTTTTGCTTCACCAGCGAGATCGGGCAACACAGCAGGCTGCTGGCGCAGACGACTGCGCAGCCTGTTGAGAAAGACAATCATGCCCAGCGCGATCAGGCCGAGGATCAGGAAAAAAACGTATTCCGGCCAGTCGTCCCAGAACCAGATCGCGTATTTGAGCAGAGCATAAAACAGCAGGAACCCGGCCGAAAGATAGCTGCCGATCTGCCAGCGCTGGCGCAGGCACAGCCAGACACCCAGCCCGGCAGCCGCAAAAGCCAGCAGGGAATAGATATATTCCACTGTCCAGTCCGCCAGCGGCAGCAGGCTCTGCTGCGCATCCAGCCCGAGCCACTGCAGGTTGATATAGATCCCCGCCAGCCCGGCAAAGGCATAGACCTCGCGCTGGCGGCGGATCGCTTTTGCCACACCGTCGCTGTATTTATCAAACAGCCCGGCACCAAATAACCCGGCCAATAACGGCAGCAACAGGATCAAACCGGAAGCCAGCAGATACAGTTCCGGTACGTCCCGCCGGGGCCAGAGATAGCCCAGCAGACCCGTCAAGCTGCCGCCGACAAAGATGATCAGACCACCAAGACCAAGGCCCAGAACCACCCGCAGGTCATAACGATAAGCCAGAATCAGGGCAAAAGCCCCCCAGGCGAGAAAGGCATTGGCCGAGGCCGAAATATTATAGATTTCTCCCAGAATACTGAGGTTCGCCCCAAAACAGGCCAGCGCCACCAGCGCCGCCAGTCCGGTATAGTGGCGTGTGGCAAAGCGCCGTTCGACCCCTTCGCACAGTACCAGCGCCACCAGCGGCGCAGCGCTCGCCAGCCCGATCTGCAGGGCGATAGAGAAAACATCCCAGTAGTGTTCAAAAAACAGGAAGATCGCACAGGAAAAGGCCAGTGCCCCAAAAGTGGACGCCAGACGCATGCCCCAGGAAAGCTGCTGCTGCGAGCTGCTGAGATCGGTATCAAAGCGCCGGGAAAAATCCGCCAGAAGTGCCTCGTGATAGGTCACAACCCGCTTGTTTTCCGCCACCGAAAACTTCGCCAGCCCCTGCTGCTCCAGCAGCGCCAGCTCGGCCCGAAAGGCCAGGATCTGCTGGCTCCGTTCCCCTGCCGTTCGCCTGTCCATCTCCACCCCCATTGCTGTTTAGCCAAAAATCCTAGGCAGAAAGAGGGTTTTTCGCAACTGATAATGGGTGACGCACCAAAACACAGACACACCATTAGCGTGTATTTTATCTTGTTTTGAGACAAAAAGATTATGTGTCCTTTCCAAAGAATACCGCCTATATTTCCATAAATACCAACCCACTAAATAATTTTACAATATTTTTTCAACACGCAACGCGTGTTATCAGCATGAGATAAACTGGAGTTTTCCGCTGATGTCCAGCGCAACAGAATCAACCGCCGGGCTGGAAATTATCAGCCTCCTGATGAAGCACTACAACAGGCCCTCCGGCCTGCACAACGAAACCCTGCTGGGTGCTGCGGCAGCCCTGGCCGGGGAAAGTGCCCTGCTCGCTGCACAGAGTGGAGGAGCAGCCGAGGGACGGCTGATCACCGGGAAAGCCTTGCGCCTGATTTTTTCACCCGTTAGTTCACCCGTTAAGTCTGCCGTAAATTCACCTGTAAAGTCTTCCGGGAAAACCGTCTGGACCATTATCCGGCTGGTGCTCAGGCGCGAGGGTATCGAGATCCCCCTGCCCGATCCCGAAGCCGCGGTCAAACGGGTTACCGATGCCCTGGGCAGCAGCCCTTTTCCCCCTCTTTCTATCCCGGTCCAATATCATCCCCGGGAATGGTCCCCCAATGCCTGTCCCAACCTGCGGCTCAAGGTCAACGAGATTGCAGCCCGCTATGATCTGGATCGCGAAGGCAAGACCATGGCCCTGGGTTTTGCCCTTGCCTATATGCTGGCCAAGGCCGGGCAGATGATCGATCTGCAGGTCGCCCTGACCCTGGTTCTGGAGACCATGATCGGCGTCGCTCACATGCCGCCGCTGAAACAACCACTCCAGGCACAGGAGTATCTTCACTATCAATCGCAACTTATGGCTTAAATCCCTGTTGCAGCGCTCGCTCACTCCCACTAGGCTGCGGGAAGAGATAATATAACCCGACAATAGCCCGAGAGCCATCATGACCGATGTTCCCTTAAGTTGCAGCTGTGGCAAAGTCCAGGGCCAGGCCCACAAGGTATCCCCCGTCAGCGGAACCCGGATTGTCTGCTATTGTGATGACTGCCAGGCCTTCGCCCGCTTTCTCGGACGGGAAACCGAGATTCTGGACGAACATGGCGGCACGGATATATACCAGCTTACGCCAGCCCAGTTGGAGATCAGCCACGGGGTTGAACTGCTCCGTTCCCTGCGCCTGACCCCCGGCGGCCTGCTGCGCTGGTATTGTGACTGCTGCAAGACCCCCGTCGGTAATACCTTCTCTGCCGGCTTGCCTGTGGTCGGGCTGGTGCACAGCTTTATGGGCGACAAGACGAGACGCAGCCTGAACCTCGGCCCGGTACGCAGTTATGTCATGGGCAAATATGCCAAAGGCACCCCTCCGGCCCGGCCCCTGCACAAGGGTTTCCCCCTGCGGCTGCTGCTGCGGGTTATGCCCCGTGCCCTGGTCAACCGCCTGCTCGGCAGACATCGCCCGACCCCCTTCTTCACCGCCGAAGGCCAACCCGTTTCGGAACCCTTGATTGTGTCCGAACAGAAACAGCCTGCATCCTGAAGCAAGCCCGCCAAGAAATCAGACTCAAACCAATCAAGTCCCGAGTAAATTAATCCCCGGGCGAAGCAATCCCCGGGTGAACCACCCCCTCAGCAAATCCGCCCAGCCCCCCCTCTGGGCGGCTCTACTTTTTCCTGCCCTGTTTTTACAGGACACCTCCCTCGACAGCCCCGTCACAAAACCCGCGGGAGTCGACGAGCTGATAATTTTGAAAAAGAAATCTAAAATTCTTCAATTACACCAGCTAGTTACCAGAATTCCAATTTGATAACGGACATAAATTACGGCGGCTAAATAGTAAGCTGCGTTGACTCTTATGAGAATATTACTACATTAAACAACATTATATCCTTATTTAATAGAGAGTATTTTTCATTATGCGCATTTCCAGCAAACAGAAAGAAGCCAATCGCAGCAAGCTGATTGCGGTTGCGGTCGAGCTTTTCTCGGAACAGGGTTTTCATAATGTCACGATGAAACAGATCGCCAAAGCCGCTGGTATGGGCGATTCATCGGTCTACAAATACTTTCCCAACAAGGACAAGTTCCTGCTGGCCTATCACGAGGATGTTCTGTTTCACATTCTTGATCTGGTCGAGGAAAACAGCGACTTCGCCGATTTCACCCTTGAGGAAAAACTTCAATTTTTTGTCTATAACTACCTCGACGAGCTGCTGGAAAACCGCGAATTTGTCGGCGAAAGTCTGGAAATTCTCCGTGCCTCGCCCTCCTTTTTGATGCAGCGCGAATTTGCCGCCAGCAAGGCGCTGAAAAAGAAACTGGCACAGATCCTGGATGAGGCTGTTGAAACCGGGGAAATCCCCGAGCTGCCGTTTCAGGGCGCGCTGTCGCATTTTATGGTCGATGGCCTGCTCGGCACGGTGCTCTACTGGCTGCAGGATGACAGCGAGGACTTTACCCAGACCACCCAGTTTGTCGAGGTTGCCACCGGATTTTTTGTTACCCTGCTCAAAAGCGGGATCATCGGCAAGGGTGCTGATCTGGTCAGCTTCCTGTTCAAAAGCCAGATGATGCGCTTTATGGAAAGCGGTGCCGGAATGGGGGGCGCGATGGGTCTGGCCTCGCTGATGAAGGGCATGAGTTCTTTTGTCTCCAGAGGAGGCCGGGGCCATGCCGAATAAATCACCCAATAAATCACCAGAAAAATTACCAGAACAATTACGAGAAAAATCACCCAATAAACCAGCCGACAAGGAAGACAAGGGCAGCATCGCCACCCGACGTCTCCAGCGATCGACCACCCTCGGCCTGACCGCGACCAGAGTAGGTCTTAGCCATCTCGGTCATCTCGGTCGGACAAAGCTGGCACAAAGACTGAACCCCAAGACCACCGACGATATCGCCAGCAGGGAAAGCCGTGCCCAGATCCAGCGCGCCCACGAAGAACAGATCGGCAAGACCCTCTTCAAAGCCCTGAACCAGCTCAAGGGCACCGCGCTCAAGGCTTCGCAGATCCTCAGCATGGAAGCCGAAATTCTGCCCGAAGGCATTCGCAAGGAACTGGCCAAAGCCTGTTATCAGGCCACGCCGCTCAATCGGGCTCTGATCGACAAGGTCTTTCGCAACGAGTTTGGCAAGGGTCCCGGCGATGTTTTTGCCCGCTTTGACAAGAACGCCTTTGCCGCCGCCAGTCTGGGGCAGGTGCACAAGGCCACCCTGCCCGGGGATCAGGGTCTGGCCCCAACTCAGGCCCGAAATCAAGCCCCAAATCAGGACGTGGCGGTCAAGGTTCAGTACCCCGGTATTGCCGCCTCGATCAAAAGCGACATCAAGGCCCTTAGCGGCCTCTTGTCTCTGGTTTCGGCCTCGACCAACTTTATGCCGGACCGGACAGTGATTGACCCGGTGCTTGATGAAATCACCCTGCAGCTCCAGCGCGAGGTCGACTATTTTCTCGAGGCGGAAAACCTTACGCGTTTTGCCTCTCGCCTGAAACTCGACAAGGTCAGGATCCCGGCCGTCTTTGCGGACTATTCTTCCGAACGCATCCTGACCATGGAAAACCTCTCGGGCTGTCATCTCGAGGAATGGCTAGCGGGCAATCCGACACAGGCCGAGAAGAACCATTACGGTCAGCTGCTTTATGATTTTTTCTTTCACAGCTTTTTCGACCTGCAACACCTGCACGCCGATCCCCATCCCGGAAACTTTCTCTTTATGCCAGATGGGGAGCTGGGCGTGCTCGATTTTGGTTGCATCCGCGAAGTTGACCCTGATTTCATTCGCAAAATTACCAGCTATTACCAGCTGATGATCCGCCATCATGGCCCTGAAAAAGGAAAAGGACAGCCCGATTACGCCGGACTGCAAGGCTTTTACGAAGAGTTCGAGCTGATCAAACCCGATCTGGAGGAGAGCGCCTTGCGCGATATCCTCCAGCCCGAACTTGATCCGATCCAGCACTGGATGATCGCGCCCTATCACGAGGCAACCTTTGATTTCAGCAACTGGAAATGGCCGGATATGACCACCGACAGCACCCGCAAGATCGCGCCCTATATGAAGGGCATCAACCGGGATCTGCTCTATTTCGACCGTGCCTATCGCGGGCTGGGTCTGATGCTGAGCAGGCTGGGCGCCGTGGTCAAGACCGGCAATCCCTGGGCGCTCGCCCCCTCTGAGAGGGGCAACCCTGACATTCTCAACCCCGAGATAACAACACCTGAAATGGGCAATCCGGCGGTTCGCGCCCTAGATAACGGTAAGCTTTCCGATGTCCCTGCTTGAGTACAGATGGATCGGGCGATGGATTATGGCCGTCGCCCTGCTCCATATCAGCTTTACTGTCGTCCTGTTTCCCGAGGCACTGGCGCGGATTTTCACCGCCGGATTTTTCAACAGCGGCCAGATCAATGACCAGATTGGCAAGACCGTCTGGTTTGTTCTCTTTGGCCTGCCGCTATTTCTGACAGGTTTCCTGCTGGACCAGAACGAACGGCAAAGCCCGCCGGCCCCCTTTCAGGAAATCCCGCTGGCCCTGCTGACAGCAATGACCCTGCTGGGTATCGCCCTCTTCCCCGCCTCGGGTTTCTGGCTGCTGATCCCCGCCGTCATCGGTTTTGCCCTGAAAAATCACCGCGCCAACAAAACCTGGGGCCAATAAAGGCCGCTTTACTCAAGATGAGTGCCAGTAAACAAGGATGCCAATAAACTGGGATGCCTAAAAACTGGGATGCCTAAAAACTGGGATGCCCGTAAATCAGGATGCAAATAAATACAGACGTAACGAAACAGCCTGATGAAACAGCCTGACGGAACTGGCCTGCCGTGACCAACCAAGCCACTTCAATATGGGACATATCCAATTGCAGCCCCACGAGAAACAAACCACTAGAGCAATTTCATTGTCAGAAATACAACCGTCAACGCCAGGGTCGCCCGGATAATAATATCCGAAGCCCGTTCGCTCAGTTTAACAAGCACCTTCTTTCCATAGACAATGGAAATGACCATAAGGGGAATAAGATATAAAACGGGGAGCAATATATCAAATGTGACCTGGTCTGTTTCCAGACGGATGAAAGTCGCCGCAGTCCCCAACACAAGACTTAAAGCCGAGGTCGTCCCGTGCATCTGCTGCAAGGACATATTCTCGGAAAGAAAGTATACCTTTCGCAGTGATCCTCCTCCTCCAAGGCCGACACCCTGCATGAACCCCGACATAATACTGGTTAGTACAGAGCCGTAATTTTGCTTTTTCTGGTCTTGTTTCTTACGAAAAAGAGACGGAAAAATTCTCTTTGCTGCAAAGAACAATGTCATCAAAAGCATCATTATATAAAGGGCAATCTCGGGAATAAATCCAATCAGATAAGAACCGGCGACCGCAGCAATTATTGAAACGGGCAACATACGGGCCACAAGTCCCCAGACGATGTCGTGGCGGAATATAAAGGCCTTGATCCCGCTGTTTATCATAAAGAAGAAAACAGTAATACTGACTGCAGTATGCGGATCAACAATCAAGGATAACAGCGGGTTAAGCACAACGCCGCCCGTTATGGGAACAATAACAAAAAAGAACGAAGAGATTCCAACCAGTATATATATCAGTATTTCCATGTCATTTATCTCAAGACACCATGAATGCAAAAATTGCCGGAAGATTATATAGGAAAACCATCACTCTTGCCCCCAGGGGTTTGTCCCCCGAAACTTCTGTCAATGATGCCCGCCAGAAAACCAGAAAGCATCATTGACAAGCACACTGCTAGTCCGCAGGTTTGACTGAAGTGCCCGGCAAGTTATTCAGATACTGCAAGGCCCCGCCCACTTTTGAACTTCTGTGCTCAACCCCTAGATCCTGCAACCCCTGTACAACTTTGTGGTGAGCAGTATCCGAGAAACAATAGATAAATACATTAGCACCAGTATTCATGGAGTAATATACTGGCTCGCCATTTTTTTGCCGGAGGTTTCTGGTAAAAACCATTGTCGCAACTGTTTCAGGTTGCCACAAAAACAGGTTATTGTGGCCCGTGTGCAGTACAGCATAATTTAAGACACTGTGCCGCTCTGAAAGATCCGCAAGACGATCAATGTCTCTTGTCTCCAGCCCCTTTATCATCTGATCCGCTGTGTTTGCGACCAGATGGCGCACGGGCTCCAGCATCGGCGATGAAGCTGCTTCTTCATAGAAATTATGATTGTCTTTGTGATATCGAGCGAAAGCCACGACAACAGTGATATCCTCTAACTCACCGGGGGAAAAAACTTGCTCTCCATAAGTTGGAATTCCATATCCTGAACGTCGAACAATAGATATCCCGCCTGTAACAGAAGCTGAAGCCGAAAACGACCCCTTACGCGCCAACTCCGAGATATCCCTTAGCTTCTCTGATGATGAAAGAAGACGGGTGATGCCTCCTGCCAGGCAGGCATATCCTGAAGAAGAAGAGGCCAGCCCGACATCCGGTTCAAAGTTATTCTCGGTATGAATCTCAACCGATTGATCCGTCACACTGCCTATATAGCTGTATGCTCTTTCATAGTCTTTTGGCCAAACTGGTTTACTTTTCCCGCCATCTCCTTCAACCCGACTCATGGTTGTTATTGTTTTGAAAGAATCAAGAGATGTATAAAGCATATCGATAGTCAGTGTTTTTAAAGATGCTTCCTGATACTGATGAAAGCAGGTTAAACCTTGAGCTGCATTTGCAGTGACTGTTACAGTATTCATTACTGATCATCTCCAACATTCATATCAAGATAAATTTCGATGACACTTCTGCTATCTGGTTTCGACGTATCAAACCCCAGGCTTTCAAGAAATACTTTTACCTTTTCGGCATTCTCATTCAGAAATTTAGCTTCAAGAACGCTGAACAGATCATCGACAGCAACAATATCTATTCTCAGAAAATCATTCTCCCAGGTCCGAAAGGATTTAAGGAACGTTTTCAGAGGCTTACTGCCAATATTTTCCAGAATTAGCCGCATTTGTTCCGGGTCTGAAATATCGGTTCCACACCGAACCCAATCCCCGCTACTCACATCTCTCGTTTTGTAGTCGAGATTATGGATACCTTCTGAACTTTTAAGTCTTAATACTGAACTCTGTGAGGAACCGCCTGATACCGAAAAATAGGTGTATGTATGCGGCTTCGCTGTTCCAAAAACGATCCCCTTGGAGGCAAGGAGATCTATCAGTCCCTCATAAACTGGATATTTTTGCTGAATGGCCATGATACTCCATTTCCCAAAAATATTTTTGTAACACAAAGTTCATAAATATGAAATTTTTTACACTTATAGCGCGAATCCATGAAAGCAAGCCATATCTTGGAAAAATCTGAGGATAACTAAATTTCGGCAGAAAATAGCTCATTTTTGCCACAGGCCACTCAAGTGACATTTCAATAAAATAGTTTATAGGTAGAATTTCCCTGAAATTAGTACAAGAAAATACAGAGTTAAAAACTCACACGTCCGGCAATAACAACAAGGAATAGAAGTAAGTACTTACTTAAGCTGTACTTTAAAATCCCTATCTACATCCCTACCCCAGACGTCCGTAAAAGGTCATGCGCGCGGATTCAGACAGGACAATGCCGGGTTTGGTGTTATAGGCCAGCACCACCAGAATGCGGGTGCGCGCGCCCTCGACCGGGGCAACGCGGTGCAGGGCGTTGCGGCCACGAAACAGCACCAGCGCCCCCGGCCCCATGGCGAGCTGCTTTACCGGACGCCTGCCGTCCAGCACCTCGGCCACACCGTCAAAGTTCAGATCACCTTTATCGGCATCGCGCAGATCGGTGACATATTCAAAAGTTCCGCCCGCCGCAGGTTCCTGGATCATCAGGGTGGTGGCAAAAGACGAATTGTCAAAATGCCAGCCCAGTTCCTGCCCCGTCTTCGCATAGTGTACGTTGATCGAGGACAGCGGATCGGCATAGGCATGCAGCCCCGCCTCGCCCAGCACGGCACAAAGAAACCCGCGCAGATCCGGGGAATCATAAAGACAGCCCAGCGGTGATCCCGCCGGGACGATATCATCCGTAATGCAGCCCTTGGAGGATATCACCTGGCGATTGCGCGGGTGCTCCTCGGCAAAAGCCGGATCGGGCGGGCTGAGATAAACATTGTGTTTCTGGGCACAGAAATAGGCCTGATCCATATGCGCCAGCGCCTCGTCCCGGACCTGCGCCACCGCCGCTTTCTCAAGAAAGCCTGGCAACACCAGCACCCCGTCCCGATCCAGCGTGGCTTTGCATTCGGCCTGAAAATCCTGATCTGTCAGCGGGTAGCGCCCAAGATCAACAATATCCTTTAGATTAATATCCTGCATCATCTGCTCTTATCCATAAACCGCCGGGTTCCAGCTCTGCATCAGGATTTCCGGGTTGGGGATCGGGGTGAAGCCGTAGAGGGCGTAGAGGGCGTGGGCGTCGCGGGTGGCGAGCATCATGCGGCGCAGGCCCTGCAGGTCCGGGTGATCGACGATGGCCTGCATCAGCCTTTTACCGAGGCCCTTGCCCCGGTGACTTTCGAGGATAAAAACATCGGCGAGATAGGCAAAGGTCGCCCGGTCGGTGATCATCCGGGCAAAGCCGATCTGGTTATTGCCGCCATCAAACAGCCCGAAACACAGTGAATTTCTCATTGCCCGCGCCAACAGATCGCGTGGAATGCCTTTGGCCCAATAGGACTGGCTGACAAAGCCGTGGATCACATCCAGATCCATCTGCGCAAAATCTGTGCTTATTCTGTAGTCCGACATTTTTCCCCCTGTGATCAACCCGCTTTGCGAGACGACAATTCTGCTGTGTGACATGAACTTTTCAGTCTCTCTTTTATGCCCCGGCAATAAGATCTGGTCATCAGGTTTTTAAGTATAGGAAACAGCCCAATAGCCATAATATATTCCAGAGAAGACTATTTACTTGAGATCCCTCGACAAAAACCTGTATTCGGTTTACAGGAACAGCCCTTGTCTCACTGAGGAAAAAAGATGGGGATCGCACAGGATTTTGGCGGCGTGATGGGTTATTTTAGCCTTATAAAATTGATAGCTTATTGCCTATGGACCGGACGTAACGTTTTCTTACAAAGAAAATTTGAATTCATTCCCGGCGGGAAACACCCCGGCACCTGGTTCTATGCCGCCGTTCCCCCGGCTTTATGCTATCTCGCTCTATTTCTGCTCACAGCAATCGGGATTACCGATTTCCCGTTCTTCTATGATTTTATCGCGTATTTCGAGAAAACAATTCCTGTAGCTCAGCATGTGATTCATTATAAGAGTGCTTATAACTTCCTTTTTTCAGTCGTACTCGTTTCCTACTCCATTGCATTTTTGTTCTTCCCGCGGGATCTGTATATTTTATGGAAAAGGAAAAATCATCTTAAAATAGATCGTAAAGTATTGTGGCTGATCTTGAATATCATTCAGGCACGTAGCTGGATTGGTGTCACAAAATTTATTATAGCAACTCCCTTAATATTTCTCTTCATGGGATATACCGTCTTTATTTTATTATACGACACAAACCCTTTAGATTGTGACCTTTCCTCAGGTTCGGCTTTTGGAAACTATCTTATGGGAACCGGTGTGTGCAGCTCTGGATTTGTTTTGATCTGTTTGATGTACTTGCCTGTATGTATCTTTGGATTTTTATCCCTTGGTCTGCCCACATATCTCTTTTGTATCACAGAGCTGTTTTCGGCCGATATGCCGCTAAGGAATAAAGAGGGCCTCATTGGAAGATCAAACAAATCAGGGATAAAGTAGGAAACACCGCCCCAATCCGGCACGGATATTGCTTCATAAGCTGTAGATTTTAACAGCTTTGCCAGGGCACTGACATGCAGATATCCAGCTCCTACTCTCTAAGGCCTTATAATCAGGACGAAAAAGTAGACCTGCACCGGATGGTCGCAACGGAAAACTCTGCCGCGGCATCGCGAACAAGCGGCAAATCTGGTACGGCTTCGGCCACAGGCTCGGCAGAAGCTGCCCTGTCCTTCTCTGCCATGGGCAGCAATGTCCAGCTCACGGCGGCACAGTCCGCCGGGGTGAGCGGAACGGCGGCGACCAACAGTGGCGCTACAGGTGCAGGTACAAATCCGGCCACAGCCAGCAGCAAGGTTACTCTCGGTAATACGGGTATGACCTCAACCACCGAGGCGCTGAACGGCACCGCCCGCACACTTTTCACCGCGCAGCAGCTCGCGGCCATGGATGCCAAATCCGGTACAGGGGAAAGTGAGGCCGTGACCGAATTCCGGGATTTCATCGGCAAGACCCCGGCCGAACGCATGCGCGCCCAGATCCTCAAGGGTATGGGCCTCACCGAAGAAGAACTGGCTGCCCTATCGCCGGAAGAACGCAAGAAGGTCGAGATGCAGATCTCGCGCATTATGGAAGAGAGCACCAAGCTATCGATCCGTGAAGACGGCCAGAGCCGGGAACAGCAACAGATCACCAGTGATGGCCCCGCTTTGGCCCCAACCAATCTGGCCAGCGCCGGACAGATCAAGGGACAGCAGAACAGCCAGTCGGGCGGCAACGTCACCCCTGATATCGCCCCTGATATCGCCGGGTCCGGCAGCCCCGACGCCCGCGAGCAAAATAGCCGCGCTATCGAAAGCCTGCTCGGCGAGAACATGATCAGCTAGGGCCGTTGGCTCTCCAGACCTTTGGGTGATCACCTCAGGATTATATCCTGAAGGCAAACGCTCTCCTGACCAGGCGTGTCAGCGCAGCTTCACATCACCTTTGCGGCACTCAGATATCAGGGAACAACCCCGGCATCCAGCGCCCGGCGTATTTCGCAGGGAAGGCCAGTTTCAACGGCGCACGTGTCGAGCTGCTGCAAAGCGCCCCTACCTCAAGCAAGGCAGATGTCACGCGCCGTGCCACGCGTTCACTTGTTCCAAGAAGCTCCGTAACCTCGCCGCGTGGCAACTCCCCCTGAAACAGAACGGCACGCAAGACCCTGTCCGATCTGGCGGGCAAGACACCCGCGCGCATCTCTTCTTCTGCCCAGATCAGAATGCGATCGCGCAGACGTTCTGGGCGCATGAGATTTTCCATAAAAGCCACCTGATCAATGCAGATGCCAAGAAAAAAAGAGGTGAACTTGGCGAGGGCGGCTTCACTCAAGGTTCCGCGCCCGTCGCGATCGCCACGCCGGGGTGCATCGCAAGCAGCAAGATGACGTTTATAATCGGCTTCATTGCGGGCCAGACCGCGCGCGACAGACCACAGACCTTTGCTGTCCAGTGTTTTACACAATATCGCATGGGACATCAGCCGGGCCACACGCCCGTTGCCATCCAGAAAGGGATGAACCCAGAGCAAACGATGATGGGCGCAGGCTGCAGTCAAGACAGAAGCAATCCGGCCCGGCTGGCGATAGGCTTCGTCCATTCGTTCCAGAAAGCGGGGAACAGCACCAGGGCTGATCGCAACATGACGCCCGACCACGACATCCTGATTGCGCAAAACGCCGGGGATAACGGGAACAGGATCTCCGGTTACCGGGTTTTCGACAAACTTAAGCTCCGGTGGCAAGAGATCATAAAAGCGTTTGTGAATTTCGATAATGCTCGCAGGCGCGAAGGCAGGATCGTGCAACCCGCCCTGGTCAATCCACTTCTGCACCTCTATGTGCGCCCTGGCCTCCAGCTGCAGATCACGCTGCTCCGGATCCGTACTATAGTCATCTTGCAGGGCGCGCTCTATATCGACGGGATGGGTATTATGCCCTTCGATCAGGTTGCTGTAATAACAGTTCATCGAACGTACCAGATCAGCAAGGGCATCGGCAATGGAGGCTGGCAAGCTTGCCCCAAAAGCCGCCGTGGCTTGCGCCAGCTCCAGCGCCTGATCATTCAAAGCCGCGCGATACGGAGCATTTTCCGCGACCATCAAAGGCTCGAACACCCCTATACTCTCGTCATCATCTCGTCCTGCCATCTACACCTTTTGGCCACTTTAATGGCCGGAATGATTTTTACATTAACTAAATAATAACATAATTTTGATTAATTTTGTAACTTAAATTACCCCAATATATGGCCGCTTTAATGGCCGGTTTATTTTCGCCCGTCATCCGAAATCCACCAAGTCTGGAAACATTCTTACATTGCCCCATTTCGCCTGCGATTTTCCCGGCGTTAATGTGCCGGGCTAGGGATAAGCAAACCGGAACCGGAGCCAGAGTTTCAGGCTTGCTCCAGCTTAAAAACCCAAATGCTTTAAATGGCCTCACTTCATCGCCGTGATGACATGGGCCTGGATTTTGGCTTCGACCGGGCCGTTGCCATAACGTTCGGCGATATGGGATGCGGCTGTGTTGGTCACATGCTCCAGCAGGCTGGCATCGCGCACCTCGATCTCGTTGCGCAGGGGCGTTCCCTGACAATAGGCAAGGGCCGGATGGCGCGGGCTGGCTGCCCGGCTGGTCCCGGCGCGGGTCTCGATTGTTACCTCGCTGAATCCCGCCTGTTTCAGCTCGCGTTCGATGGTGGTCCGCTCGTGATAACCATGCGGGGTACGCGCCATAAACAGCGGCGGATCTTCGGGAAAAACGCTGCCCGCGGCCTGTGTCACCAGATCGGCAAAGACATTCTCGCGGATGTGATCCCAGACGTTGAAGACAAAACAGCCCCCGGGCTTGAGCAGCCGCGCCGCCTCGGTAAAACCCTTGACCCGATCAGGGAAAAACATCACTCCAAACTGGCAGAGCACCACGTCAAAACTGGCATCGGCAAAAGGCAGATCCAGCGCATCGGCCTGTTGCCATTCCAGCGCGCAGTCGTGCGGTCCCTGCTTTTTCGCCGCATGATCCAGCATCGGCTGATTGAGGTCGCTGACCACATAACGCACATCCGCACCCAGCTGCGGGGCCAGTACTCTTGGCACCACCCCACTACCCGCAGCAGTTTCCAGCACCGCGGCAGGATGCAGGCCCACCACCCGTTCAGCCAGATCGCGAGCATAGTCCTCGAATATCAGGGGAACCAGATAGCTGTCGTAAAACTCGGGGATGGAACCGGTGAAGATCTTGTCACTCTCGGACATGCGCGGGTCTCCCTGTTATTTTGTTATCCCGACCACAACAGAGCCGTTTGCAAAAGCTTACGTGAATTACCTGCAGAAGGGAAATCAGACCTGGTCAGGTTCTTTCTGACAACTCTGTTTCTGGCAACTCTGTTTCTGGCTGACCAGTTTCCAGCGGAAAATGCAGCACGGCCAGCGAGCCCTTGCCCACAATGCTGCGCAGGCAAAACCGCCCGCCGTGCAGCTCGACCAGTGACTTGACGATCGGCAACCCCAGTCCGGTACTGCCCAAACCCGTGTTACCCAGACCTGTGTTATCCTGGCCCCTGTTATCCTGGCCTGTGTTATCCTGGCCTGTGTTATCCGATTTGGAGGAAATCACATAGGCACTGCGGGCCTGACCAAAGGGCAAAAGCACCTTGTCCATGTCCTTTTTGTCAATTCCAATCCCGCTGTCGGCCACAGCCAACAGGGCCTCCCGGCTGCAACGGCGAAAGTGGACCAGGATCTGTCCGCCCGGATTGGTGTATTTCACGGCGTTGGACAGCAGATTGAGCAGCATCTGATACAGCGCCCGCCCGTCCGCCTGCAAGCTGTGCCCGCTCCCC
Source organism: Kiloniella laminariae DSM 19542 (assembly GCF_000374005.1). Lineage (GTDB taxonomy): Bacteria > Pseudomonadota > Alphaproteobacteria > Kiloniellales > Kiloniellaceae > Kiloniella > Kiloniella laminariae. The sequence goes on from NZ_KB893135.1 coordinate 182,966, forward strand.
TGCAGGCGATAGTCCAGGGTAATGTTTTTGGTCGAGGCGGTCTGTTGCAACATCCGGATCGCGGTCTTGATTGTTTTTTTCACATCAACCTTTTCCCAGACAATTTCGTACTCCCCGGAATTGATCTTGGAAAAGCTGAGCAGGTCGTTGATCAGGCTCAGAAGATGCTGGCCGCTCTGGTGGATCAGACCAATATATTCCTTGTACTGCGCATTGCCGATCTGCCCGAACATTTCATAGTGGATGCATTCGGAAAAGCCGATGATTGCATTGAGCGGGGTGCGCAGTTCGTGGCTCATACAGGCCAGGAATTCCTCGCGCGCAGCGGTGGCTTCCAGCAGTTCCTCGGTCCGCTCCTCAACCTTCTGTTCCAGCGTCGCATTCAGTTCCCGCAAGGCCCGGTTGGCCCGGAAAAGCTCAATGCTCTTTTCCTCAAGCAATACCTCGGCCGCCTCTCGCGCCGACTTCTCACGCAGATACCGCTTGCGGGAAACCGGAAGGTCGTCCTGGTTGCTCCCGATTTCTGCCCCGGCTTTTGCGCCGGATGGCTTAGGGGAACCTCTGTGCGCAGCGCCTGTCATGCCGGATCGTCCGCCTGTTTACACAGAACAAAACGCGCCTCTGTCCCCTGCCCGGCGGAAAGATCCTCAACCGAGAGCGTGATCTTTTCCCCGAAATAGACAATAGCCCCGGCAATCAGTCCCTCAGCCAGTGCGGCAAAAGGTCGACTGGAACGATAGAGCAGCTCGAAAGAGTTTTCGTCCGGCCAGTCATGGGAAAAATGCGGCAGTTCCGCATCGGGATAAAGCTTGTGCACCTCGGGGTGGATCACATCGTTGATTTTGGTCAGGAAGGCAAAACAGCTGGTTTTCTCGGCAAAAAACACCGGATACCTCTTGCCGAAGCTGGCAAAGAGATATTCCCCGAACAGCTTCATCAACGCAGCCCGTTCTTTCCCGGTTTCCCGCGACAGGACCTCAACCAGGGTAATCATTTCATTAAAATCATAGGTGCCGACCGCGGTATAGCTGCCCCCGGAAGGCAGATCTGCCACTTCTATCAGGCGGTCACAGAACTCTTCGCCAAAGCGACCGTCGACCATCTCGAGGAATTCGGTAAAAACGATACCTTTCATCTGGCCCTCCCTGCAACAGGGTTTCAGGTAGCAAGAGGCCGATATAGAAAGCCCCGGAACTGGCTTCCCCGGCAACAGAGCGTTTGTTTGACAGCCACAGTTCCGGCTTTGCAGCAACAGAAGGAAAAGCAGCCTGCCTCTTGTACCAGCTCAACAGACTAGCAGCTTTGTCTTAATGAAAGTTGAAGTGCACTGTTCCCTACAGTCCCGGCAGGAAGCACGGAACAGCCTGAAAACAGGCAGCCTGCTGGAAAAAACAGGCATTCTGCTGACGGATCACCGGATAAGCGATAAACCACCCTGAGAATAGTTTTGGCATTTCTGGTCGCGCGATACTATCTCTGGTACAGATGCTTTCGCCCGCAAGAAAACAAGAGTAGCCGCCGTGACCCCTAAAAAACCAGCCTCCCAGAAATCAGTTTCAGGGAAATCAATTTCAGGGAAACCAGATTCAGGGAAACCTGCTCCCCAAAAACCGGAGACGGGCCTGCATATTGCCTTCGACAACAGCTTTGCCCGGCTGCACGAAGCCTTTTATACCAAGCAGAACCCGCAGCCGGTCTCGACCCCGGCGCTGATCAAGGTCAATGAAGAACTGGCGGATCTTCTGGACATTTCGGCTGAGGCTCTCGTCTCTGACCAAGGTCTGGCGGTACTGGCGGGCAACGCCATTCCCGAAGGCGCAGAGCCCCTCGCTGCCGTCTATGCCGGACATCAGTTCGGCGGCTGGAGCCCGAGACTGGGCGATGGACGCGCCATTCTGCTGGGTGAAGTCGTGGGCAAGGATGGCATCCGCCGCGATATCCAGCTCAAGGGATCGGGGCGCACGCCCTATTCGCGCAATGGTGATGGCCGCGCTGCGTTGGGTCCGGTCTTGCGTGAATATCTGGTCAGCGAAGCCATGGCTGCGCTGGGTATCCCCACCACCCGCGCGCTGGCGGCCGTAACAACGGGCGACCCCGTGTTCCGCGAAACCACGTTGCCCGGTGCCATCATTACCCGCGTGGCGCAAAGCCATATCCGCGTCGGCACTTTCCAGTATCACTATTCCCGCCAAGACGTTGGCGCCCTGCAGATGCTGCTCGACCATGTGATTGATCGCCACTATCCCGAGCTGAAATCCGCCCCCCAACCCGCTGTTGCCCTGATCTGGGCCGTGGCTGCCCGACAGGCCGAACTGATCGCCCGCTGGATGCAGGTCGGCTTTATCCATGGTGTGATGAACACCGACAACATGTCAGTGGCGGGCGAGACCATCGACTTTGGCCCCTGCGCCTTTATCGACCGCTTTGACCCCGCGACGGTCTTCAGTTCAATCGACGAAGGCGGGCGCTATGCCTGGTCGAACCAGCCTGCCATCGGCCACTGGAACCTCTCGCGCCTTGCCCAATCCCTCGTGCCGCTACTGCCCGCCGATGCCGAAGGCAATATCGATGTCGCCGAAATCCAGGAAGCGGTCAACAGCTTTGAACCCGCCTTCCAGAGCGCCTTCTACGGCGGCTTTGCCCGCAAGCTCGGCCTGTTGAGCCCCCAGGAGGGTGACAGCGCCTTTGTCGAAACCACGCTGGAACTGCTGGACAATCAGGAGGTGGATTTCACGCTGTTCTTCCGCCACCTAACCCGCTACGCCACAGAACAGACAGAACTGGCGGGGCTGGCAGTAAAAGGGTCAGCCCCGGCGGGGCCAGCTGTAAAGGGGCCCGCAATAAAAGGGTCAGATGATAGTGAAAAGGCCCCGGCGGAACCCGCAGCAGGCGGCAGTGCCGAAAGCGACCTCGCCGCCCTCTTCGCCGCCCCGACCGCGCTGAACGACCCGGCAACGGGCTGGCTGGCCCAGTGGCACAACCGCCTGTTACAGGAAACCACCAGCCCGGCCGAACGCGTCAAAACCATGCAGGCCGTCAACCCGGTCTTCATCCCGCGCAACCACCGGGTCGAGGAAATGATCGCCGCCGCCCAGTCCGGCGACTACGCCCCCTTCGAAAAACTGCTGGCAATCCTCTCCCGCCCCTACGACGAACAACCCGAAAACAGCGTCTTCGAAGCTCCGCCCACAGACAATAAGCCCTACCGGACTTTTTGTGGGACTTAAATGATCGTATTTACGTGTTCCTAAAAGCCCATCCTTTACATTTTTCGTATGAAAAAACCTGTGTCCAGGCGCTTTCGATTATTGCATCATCGATACGATTGATCAGTTCTTTGGTTTTTTCCTTATCCATTGCCTGACAGGAAAAATGGGCAAAATTCTGAATATTCCACTGATCAGGATAACGGGATAACACATCATCAATTCCCTCTTTCATCAAAGACCAGCTCACTCTCGATTTTGTAAAAGCCACCATCCAAAGGCTTCCATGATTTGCCGACCAGTAAATCCGGGCATAAATCCCCTTACCTTCTTGATCTTCGGTGTATTCGATTGCCTTCCGGGCAAAATCCTCCAGTTCCTGAACGGTTCCATGCCAGCTGGGATGATAGTATCCCCCACCCGAAAAATAAGAGCCGTAATAATAAGGACCAGCTTGTATTGCTTCACTAAAAAGAGCCTCAAAGTCCTTTTTCGGCCAAGCTTCCACCTTGGCTATATCAAGCATATTTGCATACCAGTGGGGATCTTTGCTCCCGACCTCTCTGTGTCGTAAAAGATAGGCACGCGCCTTTGCAATCAGCTTATGGAATTTTATCCGCTGTTCCTGTGTTACCGTGTTTGCATATCGAGTTCCTCGAACCCTCCAAGCCTGATCCTGCAAGATGATTGCATAAGCAATATGTGGCGTAGGAGAACCCGGTTGTTTTTTTGCCCAGGACAGCGCTCTATTTTCCATCATCGACCAATAATCTTGGGATATATTAAACATCCTATCCGGCGCAGAAAAACCTTTGTAAAAGTAATCTAGCTTCCACAATCCGCTAGACATTCGCTCTCCACTGTCTCTGTAATGATCTGATATTCTGGATAATTCTTCGAAATTCCGCTCAGAAAACAGAACACGTGTTTTATTAAAGAGGTCGGCTCTCTCTGACAGCTCATCTGCAATCGCCTGAGAGAAACAAAGAACTAACAAACCTGACAAAATCAAGACTATGTATCTGATTTTATTATCGATCACGAACCACATCGGCACCCCCTGCAGATCCCTGAACAGCACTCCCAAAAACAAGTGCTCTGTCCAGATCATCATTTCCTTCATAGGTTTATAATTTGTAAAATATACAATTATAGATATCTATTCCTGAAAATGCCGAGACAGCAGAAACACTCCTTACCCCAGGCCGCTTATCCCCCCACAAAAGCCAGCAGCGGCATTATATCCCCGGCATCCGCAGCCCGGAGCGCGGTGATATAGGCAGCGCGTCTGTTACTGTCGGCTTGCAGGTCAAAACCGCTGGCCCAGATGATCGGCGGGTGGTGGTAATGATCTTCGAGCAGGATATCCGCGGCAATACGGGCGTGGCGACCGTTGCCATTGGCGAAGGGGTGGATCTGGACCATGCGGTGGTGAAAGCGGGCAGCGGCTTCAAGCGGGGCATAGGTCCAGTTTTCGACCCAATAGCGTGCATCATCCAGTAACATACGCAGTTGTGAAGATATTTGCAGCGGATCAACGCCGATGTTTTTCTCGGTCTTGCGATATTCCCCGGCCCAGGACCAGACCTCGCCAAACAGGCGTTTGTGCAAGGTTCGGACAAAAACATCGTCAAGAATATCCCCGCCCCGGCGGCGAGACAGCCAGCCCAGCGCCTGTTCGATGTTGGACTGTTCCAGCTCGTCCAACTGGCCGCGCGTGGTGATGTGGCTGAACTTCAGGCCCAGCCGTTCATCGGGATCAAGCGGCGTGGCCCCATCGGGTTCGATAAAGTTCACCGGACCTGCCAGAAGTCAGACGGTCTGTCGCGGACAAGTTGTTCCGCCAGTTCCGCGATCCGTCGGCGGATCTCGCCCTCGGGCAGGGACTGGCTTTCCAGTGCCATCAGCGCACTGGCGCGACCTACGCGGGCCGCGGCCTTTTCATAGGCCTGGGCCTGCAAAACCTCCCCGACACTGCCTTCGGGCACAATGGCATAGACAAAGCGCCCGCCCAGCGCACTGGCAAGTTTCTCCATCTGGGCAAGGGTGATCGCCCCGTCGCGTTCATTGCGTTCTGCCTGATAGACCGCACTGCGGGTTACCCCCATGCGCCGGGCCACATCAGTCCCGGACATGCCCAGCGCCTTGCGCAGACTGACCAGCCAGCCCTCGGCGGGCCAGGCGAGATCGGCCAGTTGGGCCGCCGCCCCGTCAACCAGCCGCAGATATTGTTTTCTGGCTGTTTCCCTGACACTCATCGCCTGATACCTTTAAACAAAAAGCAATAATACACATATTAAACAATATACAAATTATTGCTTTTGTCAATTTATTGATACACAAATAAAGATGAATGAATATCATCTAATATACATATATCCAGAAAGCGCATATCAGATAATAGGCATTGTCCCCGGAAACGCTCTCCTACAGCTTGCTGACCGAAACAAAGCCACCGGCTTGGCCTTCGAGCACGCCGTGTTCGGCGGAGGTGGGCTTGACCATGGCTTCGAGCAGTTTGGGCACGGGCGACCAGTAGGGAATGTACCATTCCTGATCGACTTCGAGGATCAACACCCGGTCACTGGCTGCGTCGTAGGCACCGATCAGCGAGATGTGCGGGCCGTCCCAGTCGCCCGTCAAAACCCCCTGGTTGAAGTAGATCATCAGGGCATCCCCGGCCGAGGCTTCATTTTTAGCAAGCTTTTCACGCAGGCTGGCAAGAGCGGCCGCGTCGTTGGCGGCGGGCTTCCAGCTGGCGACCTGCCAGTTGGCAAGCCGGGCGTCCTGCTGGGCCAGTGCCTCCACGGCTTTCCGGCTGAATTCTTCGAGCTGGGCAAAGGTCACGCCGTCGCCGTCTTCGGCGGAAACCGCGCTCCAGACCGGGTCAGCCACCAGCTCCAGCAAGGCGGGCTGGGTGGTCACGGTGTCCTCGGCATGGGGCGGCAAGCCGCGCAGGCCGTTGAGCGTGGCCGTTACCGTGGCGATGGAACAGGCGCTGCTGGTGAACTGTGGTTTCACGTAAGGAGAAAAAGCCCAATAGTCCGGGGCATTTGCGCTGCGAAGGAAAGCTGTATCAGCCGTCATCGGCACAGCAAACTCCCCCAGCTTGGGGGCCAGGTCATCCGCCAGAGCCGGAGCAACCAGAGAACCGGAAAGCGAAACAGTAAAAGACGTTGAAAGAAGCAGTGAAAGAAAAACAGATGCGCGCCGCATGATCACCCCGGAGTTGAATATTGCCGGGAAAACGCTACTCCTGAATTTTTCGGCTGGCAAGCCGGATCAAACCGAAAGCAGCCCAGAGAACCTGAGGGCATCGCTGCCGATCCCGAAACCGCCGCCTTGCCTTCATTCCCCGTTAGTTAAAACTTCAATATCATGCCCCAGAATACCGTATGACCGGAAGGTTCCGCTGTAGCTTCCCGAGTTTTTCAGGGCGGCGATTCCGCGGTTAAAGGCCCGGCAGACGGCCTGATCTGTGAAAACGGCATACTTGGTACTGGGAAGCAGAATCCGGTGCACGGCCAGGGGTTGTGTCACATCCACAAGGGTCGGGTAATCAGCGTTTTTTATCAGCCAATTCAGGATATTGAGCTCACCAATAACCACATCGGCATGGTCGCGGAACAGCAGCATCAGGAGATCCCGCCGCCGGGCGAGCTCGCGATATTGACTGTTTCCGCTGGCAAAGGCCGAAAATTCTGGCTCCAGAATTGCTGAGGCGGTCTGGAAGGACACAACCCTTTTGCCTGCCAGATCCGTTATCTCGCGGATGCTGTAATTGCGGGACTTAAGGGAAAGAGCCACATTTTGATAGGTAATATAGCTGTCTGAATAACAGCCTTCCAGTTGATCATTCAGACTGACGGTCAGGGCACCATCATAGCGTCCGCTTCTGAATTCAACGTTGCGCCGCTTGCCAGGGACAAAACGGGGAATGACCCTATAGCCCTCCAGCGCCAGGGCCGCGCGCACAATATCCAGTTCGGCCCCTCCGTTGTGATCTTCGTCTATATAAGGCGGGGTGGAAGCATTCATAAGCAGCGAAATTGTCATTCCTGCCGAGCCGTCACCTGTGTTTGCTTCTTCAGCGGCAAGTGACCTTGACACAAGGCCCTCGCCGGAAGTCACGAAGACCAGGATGGCCCCCAGAAGCAGCAGCGGTACGATCAGAAATCTGTCGGTTTTATCGCGCAGCAAGCCAGGCTTCGAGAAGCGGGTGAAGGGGAAAAACATTTCGCGTAAAATCAAAAACCCGAACAGGTAAAAGATAGAGATCATCTCTTTACTTCTTTCGGAAAGTGCCCTGCCCAAACATCAACCCATGGTGGCGCAGGGCAATCTATATCAATCTTCTGATTACACGCCTCAACAATTAAAATTACTTTAAGAATAGCCTCCCGAGCGCGCGTGTCAGTCCGGAGTGCAGATGAAAAATTGAGACCGAAAATTTGGGCTGGCAAGGACAAGCCGGAAATCACAAGAACCTTGGGGAAAAACGGATCTGCCAGCGCTTCGGCAATGCGCGTTTCCTATGACGTAAACGCGCCCGGTTTTCTCTTGCGCCAGCTCAGATCGTCTCTCGGAGGAAAATAAACTTCATACTCTTTCAGGATATCGTCATAGCGCCCCGACTGTTTCAGGGCCGCGATGCCCCGGTCAAACGCCCGGGTAACTTCTTGATCCCTGAAGACAGCAAACTTGTGGCTCGGAGGAAAAATCCGGTGGATTGTCATCGGCTGGTTCTTGTTGGTCTGGCTTGCGTAACTGCCGTTTTTCACCAGCCAGTTCAGAATATTCACATCCCCGATAATCACATCGGTTTGCCGGTTGAACAGCAGGCTCAGATGATCACGTTGTTTGGCAACCTCGCGGTACATCTTGTTGTCTTCAGCAAAGCCTCCGAATTCAGGCCCCAACACCACAGATGCAGTCTGGAAAGCCACCACCCGCTTGCCTGACAGATCGGCAATCGAGCTGATGGCGTACTGGCTTTTTTCCAGCGAGAAGGCAACATTCTGATAGGTAATATAGCTCTTGGAATAATAGCCCGGCAGATCTTCATTCGGGCTGACCGTCAGTGCGCCGTCGCTATTCCCGTTGCTGTATTCGATGTTGCGGCGCTTGTTCGGTACATAGTGGGTGCTGATTTTGTAGCCTTCCAGCGCCAGCGCCTCGCGCACGATATCCAACTCGGCCCCGCGATTACTGTCGGCAATCACATAGGGCGGGATTGAGAAACCCAGCGACAGGACAATGCTATGCGGATGCTTGGTTGCTCTTGATGGCAAGGGTGCTTTTTCCTCGGCCTGAACAGGCAACCCGGAACCAAGAAGGATCAGGAAAACAAGCGCCAGAAGTCTCCCCATAAGGCCACCAGAGACCCAATCAGAAACACCCCCCCGAAACATCCGGACCAGGTTTCTGCGGCACTCTTTTGATTCTTGGGCAAAAGCGTATAAAGTCATCCCTGTTATCTCTTTCAAATACAACAGCATCTCTCATTTGTTCACAAAACAGCTTGCAGATCGTTCCCGACAAGACAACCAAGTAACAGTTGAAAAAATAAAAACCCGCAGCGAGTATAACAGAGCTGGTACGCGTTCCGATACACCTGTTTGCCAAAGCCGAAGATCCTGCAGGCATGGCAACCACAGCTGAATTCCGCTCAGGTCCAGCTCAGGTTCTGTGCGGATTTTGCGTAACTCTCGTACAGCTATGAAATATCACCGAAAATATCGGATTAGCTTTTTCTTTATTCGAGAAAATCTGCCTATCTCATCTGTTTCGAATTCTGCCCCGAACCAGCCGCAAAGGCTTTCCCTGTAAGCTGCGGTCCGGTGAATCAACAGAACCGCTCAATACGGGAAAATCCTTTTCCTCTGTCCAAAGATTTTACTTTGGAGCTCTACCTTGTGGTTCTGTTCGGTCGTCCCGATTAATAAAATCACTTGCAGACCCCTTTCCCCGCTATCAGCCCGGCACCATTGCACTCGCCATTGCACCCGACATTGTACCTGGGAGAAAATCAGAAAAACACTTACGCAACGGGCATCCATATAGGACAGGCTGCGCAGAATTAAAGCCCAGGCGACACTTATTTTCTCTGGAGGATGTTGTGAGGCAGCTTTGACACAGAATTGCCTCAGCAGAGTTTTTTTGGGAGGCACCCAAAAATTACCTCTCTGTTCCCAAGGACGAGCCGGGACAAAACAAAAACGCTGCGATAGGGACCAAGATCCTAAAAAAAACAGGAAAAGCACCCCAGATTTTAGAAAAAATAATTTCTATATCCGCGAGCTAGGAGGACGGAAAATCAGCTTTCCGATCACCCCGGTACGGAGCTGCTGATCAGAGTTCCAAAGGGGTCATGTCCCCTCACGGAGCAGATCCTCATTCTGCCCCCGATAAACATCGTATTCTTTCAAGATAACATCATACCGGCCAGATTTTTTCAGCGCGGCAATGCCCCGATCAAAAGCCTGGGTAATCTCTGCATCATGAAAGACGGCATATTTAAGGTCAGGCGAAAATATACTGTGGACTGTCAGCGGTTGGTCCTTGTTGATTTTGGGGGAATATCCTCCGTTTTTCACCAGCCAATTCAGAATGTTGATATCCCCAACCACCACATCGATATGCCCGCCGAACAGTTTTGCCAGATGATCAAGCTGTCGGGAATGCTCAAAATAACTCTTATTATTACTGGTAAAGTCCGCAAACTCTGCCCCCAACACCACCGAGGCAGTCTGGAAGGCGATCACCCGTTTGCCCTGCAAATCAGGAATTTCCTGGATCTGGTAAGCCTTGTTTTTCAGAGAAATCGCGACGTTCTGATAGGTGATATAGCTCTGCGTGTAATAACCCGGCAGCTGTTCATCTTTGCTGATGGTTAACACCCCGTCCGTGTTGCCTCGACTGTAATCAATGTTGCGGCGTTTGTTCGGGACATAATGCGTCGAGATTTCGTATCCTTCCAGCGCCATCGCCTCTCGTACGATGTCCAGTTCCGCCCCCCGGCTGCTGTCAGTCAAGATATAGGGCGGGATGGAAAGGCTCAGCGACAGGCTGACTTTCCGAAAGTACTTAACGCCTGTTTCTGTGGCGGTCGTTGCCTGTGGTGTCGGCCCCCCTTCAGCGGAAACCGTTATGCTAAAACCCGGGGTCAGTAAGACAAACCCAAGCAAAAACCAGCACAACAACCGCAGCCCTCGGTAAACTTTTTGCTTTAGGCAAAAAGGGGGTGGAAATAGCATACCAAGGCTCCTTTCCCGTTTTGTCGCTTTCTCTTTTTTGGATCCTGAGGAACAAGCGCCTGCCTCCTGCTCTCCCCGAACAAAAGCCCAGGATACGGCAACAGTTCCATCACCCACAAAGCAAGATCCCAGAGCAAAATCCCGAAAAATACCCTGTCCGAGTATAATCGATTTCTCCGCCAGACGATATGTCTTTTGTCCCGGCTAGCCTGATCATAAACCAAGTTGATCATAAAGGGAGCTGGACGTTACAGGCACGCATAAAACCACCCCCGGAAAAAGCTATTCCTTCCAGAAACCTCAAGATCGTGACAAGACCGGAATCGAAACAGAAGCATCCCTCCTCAAAGCGGGAAAGCACAAAATATAGAAGTATAATTATTGGAAAATACAATATCTATATCAACGTGCTATCAAGGGCACAAAAAAATCGCTTCTCAAAGTCGTCATTTTCGGCGTAGGCTTGTCATGGTTTTGTCATAAAGGAGCAAATCGCAGAGATAAAAAATAACTTGGGGAGAAACAAATGTCTGACCAGACAAATCCTGGAGAAACCGAGACCGACTTTGAAGTTGGTCAGGATAATATCGAGACCCAGATCGGCCCTTTTGGTCTTGATATCCACAATCCCGTATTCCTGATTTCCGGACTGGCCATCGTCGCCTTTGTCCTTGGTACCCTGATGGTACCCCAGGCCGCCACCGAACTTTTCAATTCAATGCGAGGATGGGTAACGGTCAATTTTGACTGGTTCTTCCTCTCCGCCGGGAACCTTTTTGTCCTTTTCTGCCTGTTGCTGGTGGTCACACCGCTTGGCGCAGTCCGTCTGGGCGGGGTCGATGCCACGCCTGATTACGGCTATGCGGGCTGGTTCGCCATGCTCTTTGCCGCCGGTATGGGTATTGGCCTGATGTTCTTTGGCGTATCCGAGCCGATTTCCCATTACGCCAGTTCGGTTGCAGAAACTGCAGGCACAGCCGAAAGCTGGGCACCTCTGGCCGGAGCACCCGGCGATGCTGCCGCGGCGGCACAATTGGGCATGGCGGCGACCATCTATCACTGGGGGCTGCATCCCTGGGCGATGTATGCCGTGGTTGCGCTGGCGCTGGCTTTTTTCAGCTACAACCGGGGCCTGCCGCTCTCGCTGCGGTCGGCCTTTTTCCCGCTGTTTGGCGATCGTGTCTGGGGCTGGTTCGGCCATATGGTCGATGTGCTGGCGGTGCTGGCAACCCTGTTTGGTCTGGCGACCTCGCTCGGTTTCGGGGCCTCCCAGGCCAATGCCGGGCTGAACTTTCTCTTTGGCATTGAAGACAGCAGCGGCACCAAGATCATCCTGATTATCGGTATTACTGCCATTGCCCTGATTTCCGTGGTGCGCGGTCTGGACGGCGGGGTCAAACGCGCCTCCGAGATCAACATGGTGCTGGCCTTTTTGCTCTTGATCTTTGTATTGTTTGTCGGCCCGACCGCTGACCTGCTCAAGGGCTTTTTCTCCGGTATCGGCGCCTATGTCACCAACCTGCCGGCCCTGTCCAATCCCTTTGGCCGTACGGACGCCAATTTCAGCCAGGGCTGGACCTCGTTCTACTGGGCCTGGTGGATTTCCTGGTCGCCTTTTGTCGGCATGTTCATCGCCCGGGTATCGCGTGGTCGGACTGTGCGCGAATTCATCATCTGTGTGCTGCTGATCCCTTCACTGGTCTGTGCGCTCTGGATGACGGTCTTTGGCGGCACAGCCCTGAGCCAGATTGTGGTTGAGGGTTATACCGGTGCACAGGATGCAGCAACCGAACTGCGGCTCTTTGCCATGCTGTCGGAACTGCCTCTGACCCAGATCACCTCGGCCATCGGCATTATTCTGGTGGTGGTGTTTTTTGTCACCTCGTCTGATTCCGGCTCGCTGGTGATCGATACCATCACCGCAGGCGGCAAGACCGACGGCCCCATGCCCCAGCGCGTCTTCTGGTGTGTGTTCGAGGGACTGGTGGCCATCACCCTGCTTTTGGGCGGCGGCCTCGCCGCGCTTCAGGCCATGGCGGTGACGACGGGCTTCCCCTTCGCCGCGGTGCTGCTGCTGATGTGTGTCAGCATCTGGAAAGGATTGAGTGCCGAACGCAAACTGATGTAGCTGTTCGGCGCACACAAGAATCTACCCTGCAAGTAAAGTCAGCTTGCGAACTGCCCCTGAAGCAACAGGCTGCTTCAGGGGCTTTTTTATCTGTATGACCCGGCGGTTAAGTTAATCGCTGCTCCCGCAGGTCCTATCGATAATCTTCAGGCCACGGTCTTGAAACGCCCCATGAAAAAGCGCAGGCAACTCGGCTCGTAAGTGAACTCCAGCCCGCGGATCTGCTCTGCCCGCTCCATCAGGTCGATCACGGCTTCTGCAGCGACGTCCATATGTGACTGGGTATAGACCCGTCGCGGAATGGTCATGCGCACCAGTTCCAGCCTTGATCCGTAATTTGCCCCGGTTTCCGGGTTGCGCCCGGCGGAAACAATGCCCCGTTCCATGGTCCGTACGCCGCTTTCGACATAGAGCGCAGCCGCCAGTGCCTGAGCCGGAAATTGTGCCTGCGACAGATGCGGCAGGATCGCCCGGGCATCAAGGAAGATCGCATGACCGCCGATCGGCCGGACAATCGGCACCCCGGCATCAATCAGCTTTTTACCCAGATATTCCACCTGCCCAATACGCGCGCGCATGTGATCATCACAGAGGCTTTCGCGAATGCCGATGGCCAGTGCCTCCATATCGCGCCCGGCCATACCGCCATAGGTATGTAGGCCCTCATAGATCACCACCTGTTCACAGGCCTGCTCATAGAGAATTTCATCATTAAGGGCCAGGAATCCGCCGATGTTGACCATGGCGTCTTTTTTGGCCGACATGGTCGCACCATCGGTCAGGGAACAAAGTTCATGCGTGATCTCGGCAACGGTCTTGTCCCTGTATCCTTCTTCGCGCTGCTGGATAAAAAAGACGTTTTCCGCCACCCGGGTCATATCGTGCATGATCTTGATTCCACTGGCATCACACAGCTCTCTCAAGGCACGCAGATTGGCCAGCGAGATCGGCTGTCCTCCCGCCATGTTCACACAGGTCGCCACGCAGATATAGGGGATCTTTTCCGCACCGACCCGCTCGATCAAGGCCGTGACCTTGGCCAGATCCACATTGCCCTTGAAGGGGTGGTCCGAAACCGGATCATGGGCTTCATCAATGATCACATCGACAAAGGTCGCTCCGGCCAGTTCCTGATGCAGACGGGTGGTGGTGAAGTACATGTTGCCCGGTACATAGTCGCCCGGCTTGATCATGATCTTGCTCAGGATATGTTCCGCGCCGCGCCCCTGATGGGTCGGCAAGGTGTATTTGTAGCCGTAACAGCTGCGGATGGTTTCCTCGAGATGATAGAAATTGCGGCTGCCCGCATAGGCTTCATCCCCGGTCATCATGCCCGCCCACTGCCGATCGCTCATCGCCCCGACCCCGGAATCCGTCAGAAGATCAATATAGACATCTTCGGATTTCAACAGGAAAGTATTGAACCCGGCCTCACGGATCGCCTTTTCCCGCTCCTGCCGCGAGGTCATGCGGATCAGTTCAACCATCTTGATTTTATAGGGTTCAGCCCAGGAAGTAATCGTCATCTTGTTTCTCCATAAAACATCGATAACGGGCCTGGTTCTTTTAAAAGAGTGACACCAAGCCCGCAGGGACTTGGCATTTCAACCCTTGGAGATCGCGCTCGAGCAAGTGGCCAACATAGATAATCTACCCCCGAACACAGTCCTTGAATTTGATTCCGGTCAAGCCTTTGCTCCGGCATTTCTCCAGACTGACGCGAAAGGCAAAAGCCGAAGTCGGAAAAAACACCCGGTGATTGAACCTTTTTCAAACGGCCTGCGACCTATTCAGGCTAGACTCAGTCATCAGCAGCCAAACAAGGCCGCAAGACAAAAGCAAAGCGGAATGCAAGAACCGTTGCAAAACAGAAAAAGGAACAGAGAAGTGAACCAGTACAGAAGCTTCCTTCTTCTTGCCTGCTCCCTGCTGCTCGGCTCACTTACCCCGCGCAGTGCCCCGGCCGCAGAAACTCTGCTACTTTTTGAACAGTTCGCGGACTGCCAGATCAGGGTCAGTGCCTTTCAGGACACAAAAACCGATACTGCAACGTTGCGGTTTGATGCCTTTACCCTGGATGAGGCGGGCATACAGCAACACTGCTCCCCCGGGGAGACAACTGTTGCCGACAGTCTGGAAAAAGCCTTTGCCACCCATAAACAACAGGCCAGCCCGCCCCGCCTGACCTCGCTCTTTATCGGCAGGCTGGATAAATACAACTGGATCAGGGATTACCTCGCCACAGCTGCTTTTGCCACACATTCGCCGGATACACCCGACAACAAGATCGTCGAGGATTTTGTCACTGGCCTGATGGCTTCGACTCTCCTTGATCCCTTCCGCAGTCCAGCTGATCAGGCGGGCTATCCGCTCCCCCGGCTCAGCTGTGAAAAACTGATCACAGACAGCGCGGGTCGCCCCCTCGATGCGCTCTGCTGGCTGGTCTTTGCCGGGGGGGAATAACCGGATGTTTCTCCTTGGTGTCATTGGTTTTCTTACCGCCTACATCCTGTTTTTCAACGGTCTGTCCCAGGCCCTGTTCCAGATCCCGCTGTCTGATCTGCTGGTCAGTTGGTGGGACTACGGCGAACTTCGCGCTCTCTGTCTGGGCATGAATTTCCTGCTTGTTTCTGCCGCGCTGATTTTCGGGCTGGTTGTGCATAATCTCGCCGCGCTGCTCCGGGGGACAAAAGAGATCTTTATCTATCTCGGCCTGGCCTTGGACAAGGGGATCTATCTTGCCCGCCCCGCTGACCCGCAAGAAGAGATTTACCTGCCCGGTGACTTTGCCTTTTTCGGGGCCGCCGGGATCGACAGTCTTTACCGCCAGATCATGCTCACCCACTACAGCGGGCGTTATTATACCCCGCTGGAGTTTCAGCCCTCCCGTGCGGTCCTGCTGCTGATCACCTGCCTGATCTGTGCTTTTTTTGCCTCGATCACCAATCTTTTTATTCTCAAAACCCATGCCTTTGAGCAGGGCTTCTTTCCCGGGGTCATCACCAGCAAGAATACCAACATCGAGGGGATCGCCAGCCTGCTTTTCCAGCAGCAAAGCTTTTCCCTTATGCCCTGGGCTGCGGGGCTTATCCTTTTATTTACCACCCTGGTCCTGCTGTTCCGGCTGTGCCGTCCGGCAAAGATGACGCTGCAGATTGGCGACAGCCCGCGTGCCTTGCCCATCCCCGCGCGGATACGTCCGGGATACAAAATCCAGGGGCAGGTTATGGCCCGGCGGTTTCATTATCACCACAGCGGTAAAAACCGCCGGGCAAAGCTCAGCTTTATGACCTATCTGATCAAACTCGACACTCCTTTCAAACCTGCGGTTTACATGACCTGGATCTGCGACGATCCAAAAGATAAAACCCGCGATCTGGCGGACCGCGCGCTGGAAAACAAAACCAGCCTGACCCTGCGCATCCGTGACTTTGAGCCCCGGGTTGTGCCAGGCTCTTATGATGAAGCCCCCTATTGCCTTGAGGTCGTGACAAAATGAACAGTAAAGAACCCGAACAGCCCGGCAGCCAACCAGACAACCCCGCCCGCGTCCCTTCCCGCGCCCGGACACGGCAATCCCTGTTGATCGGCATCTTTCTGATCATCGCCGGGCTTGCCCTCTATTTCTATGCCATGAGCGGCCCGGCCTCCGGTGTTGCCCTGGCCGGAGTTTTCTGGGGGCTGCTGGCCCTGTCCGGCTGGGGACTGATCGCGCTGGGGCTGCTGATCTTCTGCTGGCTCGCCCTCAAAAAAATCATCTCGGCCTTTTGTCAACGCCAGAGATAAATCCGCTTCATCTGAACCGACGCACCAATAAAGGCTCAACGCCCGGAATGGCAGACGAGTTAAACAACCGAGGACAGAATGCAGGATAAAACACCCCCCAGCTCAGGCTCCCGCCGCCCCCTGTTGATCGGTGTCTTTCTGATCCTCGCCGGGATTGCGCTCTATCTTTACGCCATCAGTCCCCCCTCCTCCGGATATGGCCGATACGGATTTTTCTGGGGAGTAGCTGGCTTGTTCGGCTGGGGGTTGATCGCCTCCGGCCTGCTGACTTTCTGCTGGCTGGGCCTCGGGAAAATCATGAAAAACCGCCGGAATCCCCCTGGATAATCCCCTGCCCCATAGCCAATTTTGTAAAAACTTTGAACCTCCCCTCGCCTTGGCCCGACCAACCAGCAAGTTTGTCGTTACTCCCCTGTTTGACCACGCGAAGGGAACACTCTTATGAAAAACACCTATTTTCCCTGTTCCGGTTCTTTTGGCAGCCTGCTGCTCGCCGGAACACTCCTGCCCCTGTTCTGTCCCTCTCTGGCCGCTGCCGACAGCGCCAATACCTTCTTGCAGTGGATGAGCAACCCAGATGTATCTGTGGCCAGCGACGGGACCAGATACACCACCCTTGTTCCACCCGGCGCACCGCTACAGGGGGCCTTTATCGTCCAGATTGACGCGGGGATATCCGGACGGGTCAAAAGCTGGAAAAGCTGGCCCTCTCTTGCGCTTGAACCGGACAATCCTTCTCACCCCGGTGCATGGCTGGTGTTTGAAAACGACGGTGACAGTGCAAGCTATTCCCGCCCCCGCCCCAAGTCGGTCAACACTGCCGCCCCTTTCTTTCTCGACAGCAACAGCTATGCTTCTCTTGCCGTCGAAGCCTGTAACGCCGAAGCAACAAGGCTGTCGGGACAGGGACTGGATGACAGCGCAATCTTTGCCCAGAACCGCGAAGCAAAAATCGCTGTGCGCGGCAATCTGGATTACAGCACAACAGGCATTACAGGCACGCAAACTCCGGAAGAAGTCGACAGCTGGAACGCCTTCAAGGCGATCACCGTTATCTGCCTGAAAAGGGATGATTCTCTTGACCCTGTGGTCCAGACCATCGAAGACGCGACCCTCACCGCCCAGACGGCCCAGATCAGCAATATCACCGGTGCCTGTGAAATGACCCTTTCTGGCCAGATCACTTCTGCCGAACCGAACAGACAGGTGAAATTCCGCTATCACGACAACAGCGGTCAGCAGAGTGACGAAAAAACCATTGTCACCAACGGATCGGGCCACAGCAGCTTTGAACACAGCTATCCCGTCAGTGCCGACACTGCCGATGGCAAGGTCCGGATGATCGGCAGCAGCCCTGCCTTTATGTCAAACTGGGCCAGCTATGAGGTCAACTGCAGCGCGGCCCCCGACGAACTGATAACCCAGCTGCCACCAAAAGCCAGCCTCGTGGTCGCGGTTCAGGAAGAAGCCCCCCACCGGGGCATGGCCTGCCCGGTTACCCTCAATCTGATCGGCAAGCTCGAAGGCCGGGGCAAATCCTCAGGTGCTGCCGCAATCCTGAGCGCTGGACAGATCAAAGCCCTGAAGGCCTATAACATCGACAAGGACGAAAAGGTCTTTTTTCAAGGCCCGCACAGCCTGTCCTGGGACGGTTTGGCCTTCCTGCAACAGTCGGTAACCTTCCGGCTCAACGTCACCAATGCCAGCGGCGATGTGGTCGACAGCGTCGAAAAAACCCGCGCCTTCACCTGCCGCCCGATCACAGCTTCTCCCCTCGCGGGGGGTGCTGCAGACGGTTTTGCCCCAGCCACCCCGACCCGGCAGAAACTCACCCCTCTTCCGTCCCTGCGCCCCTCCTTGCGGACAGCCCCCTTGCCACAAGGGGAAGAGGAAGCCCGGCCCCCTGCCCGCCTGAAACAACGGAATGCGCCCTGATACCAGACAACAAAAAGAAAGCCCTGTGGACCGACCGGGGGAAATACTATATTTTCCGCCCGGTCATTTGCCGCAACGGTTTCCCTGCTGAAAGTCTGTATCTTGTCCCTGTGCTCCCGCCCTGTTCCAGCCCTTGCCTCTTTTCCTTCTGCTGCTGTTCTTTTTCGGGTATGTCTGACAGGGCTTGCCGGGGTCCTGGTCTTGCTTCTTTTGACCCACAGCGCCCTTGCAGAAATGCCCGAGCCAGGCAAGACCCTGCCGCTGCCTGGGGGTACCGGGACCTACCGGATCGAGGGTTCACAGGGACAGTGGCAGCTGTTGATGACGCCGCTTGCACCACAATCCCCGGCTAAAGCAGAAGTCGTACCAGAAGACGCACCAGAAAACACAGCAGAAAACGCAGCAGAAAATGATCCGGGCAGTAATCCAGAAAACAATCCGGACAGCCAAATCACCCGCATCGACCTTTCGGGCTGTCATTTCTGTGCTGCCTCAACGGAAGCCCCGGGAGACCCGGAAACCGGGGAAGACAGCGACAACTGCGACGCGGACGGGATCTTTCCCCTTCGACTGGGAGAGGGACTTGGGCAGGAAAGTTATCTCGGGGTCGCCTGTCATGTCGGTGCGCACAGCCAGCGTGTCAGCATCTATACCCCCGGCAGCAGCACCCCTCTGTTTGAAGTCACCGGGGGCTATTTCGCCGAAATGACCCTCTACCCCGGCGCGCTGTCTGTTGCTTATGACCGCATGGTGACTGAAAACGAAATGTCTCTGGAACAGGCGGTTTTCCCGCCGGAAAAACAGCGGGAAGTCCTGCTGCTCTCCCAAGCGGACTATCAGATCGGCAGCATCGAGGACAGCGATGTCCCCGCCGGCAGCGATGGTTCGGCCCCCTCTCCCGAGGCTGAAACAGCGTCTTCTGATGTCACCGAGCTTGCGCCCAAAGCCGAAGCAGAAACCGGGACTGAAACCGGGACTGAAACCGGGACTGAAACTCCGGCAAAGGCTGCTAAAGGGCTGTACCTCCTGCCCGGGCAACAGGCCTTGCGTGCGGGTCCCGCATCAACTGCGCCGGTGCTGGTCTGGCTCAATGGTGATGAACAGGCGGCTCCCCTGCAACGGGCCGGGGCGGCGGTTTTTGGCAAGTGGTATCCGGTCTATACTCCCGACGGGGATTACGGCTATCTGAACCTCGACCAGCTCGATCTGAGATAACGCCCTGCAGCACAGATTTCAGGCCTGCGCCCGATAGGACCGGGCCCAGATACCATCGACACGGCGTTCGCCGCAAAAAGTCATGCCGATCTTTTCCGCCACCCGGATCGAGCCTGCATTTTCCGGGTCGATATCGGCCACCACCTCGTGAACACCGGGCAGGGCCAACGCATGTTTCAGGATCAGGGCTGCAGCCTCGCTGGCATAACCCTTGCCCCAGGCCGCACGGACAAAACGCCAGCCGATCTCGACCTGTCCGCTATCGGGCAAAAGATCAGAAGGTTCCGTCAGAATTTCATCTGGATAGGCCAAAAGCAGAACCCAGCCCAGAAAGATTTCCGGTGCCGCCCGCGCGACAACTGACCAATAGCCCAACCCTGCGGGATAGTCAGCATTCATCCGCGCCAGCACAAAGTCGCGGTGCGCCTGGGGATCTTTCCAGGGCCCTGGAATATAGCGCGTCACCTCGGGATCACGATCCATCGCCAGACAATCTTCGAGATCGCCCAACACCCGCGGGCGGACCAACAGGCGCTCGCTTTCGAAAGAGGGAAGAAGTTTCTTCTGCATAACAGACCCTGGTGAATAACATTCTGAGGTGGAAATGTTGAAAATTCATAATTCTCGAGGCAGGTACTGGATGTTAAATCGACAGCCCCAGCTCGACAGAGACACCCCAGTACAAGAAAAACCCTACTATCCAGGGCAGATAAAACAAAGCTGTTAATACCAGGGATAGCCTGCCAGAAAACAGAATATTCAATCTGCACGTCAGCAGCAGGAAAATACCATCTCTGTACATACAGTACAGCTGCACACTAAGACTGCGAGTGATGTCTGAAATTTTATCTTTAATTTATTGCTCGGTAAGATTGGGGTATCTTGCCCCCGATTTGAAATTTGCTTGAATTAAGATAGTATTTTTGCAGTTTTTCTCCTGGGAGACCGAAGTATGAAAAGACGTAAATGGACGAGTGAAATGAAGAGCCTGATTGTATTGTCAGGGCTTAAGGGACAGTCCGTAAGCGACATCTGCAATGAGCATGATATCAGCCGCTTAGTGTGGCGATGAAATAATGCGTTAAATAGTTGAGAAAGTCATGAAATAGTCATTGAAAATATATTGACTTATGGTTGTGCATAAAAGTCTTATCTTATTAGTTTTTTATAAAAGGAGAATGTTTGTATTGATAAAATATAGATTCCTTATTGGTATGGGCTTACTTATATTTTGTATCTATATATTTTTCCCGATGCGTTTACTTGGAGGTTTATGGGAAAGAGCTAACATTCCCACAAACTTCGTTTTGGGCGAAACCCTATACTACAACACAAGTCCTAGCTGCTTGCTGGTGGTGTATGAAGTGATTAATTTTTCTGACAAGGAATTAGTTTCAGAGGTCGTAAAATATAAGCCTTTTTTTTCTGGCCAAGGCTTCCAGTACTACCTTGATTTTGAAATAAATCCCGATTTAATGGTTGGAAATGCTGCGTTGTCAGGTCGAGAATGTATCGAAGATCTTGTACTGGAAAAGCAATATATAAATGCTTTAGAATCAAGCTATTCTGTTTTTACTTATAGCCTTAATGGTGCTCGAATTCTGATATATGATCGATTTTCTAATATATTGTATTATGCTACATGGAGTTAAGTATTATGGGAATTTTTTATAACTCAAGTGAAGGTGTTTGGGTTGTCGATAGTATGCAACCGTCCGATCCCCCAGACCAACCATCACTGACTATCCCAACTATACTCAGCTCTGCTGAATATAGTTCCAACGTAGCAGCTCGTTGATACGGTTGATCTTATGATCGGCAATCCGTCCCAACACATCTGTTAACCAGGCTTGCGGATCAATTTTGTTAAGTTTAGCCGTTTCAATGAGGGTATAAGCAATCGCAGCAGACTTGCCGCCTCGATCAGATCCCATAAACAAGTAGTTTTTACGGCCAAGCGCAATGGGCCGCATGGATCGCTCGGCTGTATTATTGTCGAGTTCCAAAAAGCCATGGTCCAGATAGGGCTTCATGCGTTTCATACGCGTGATGGCATAACCGTGCCCCCAGGCCGCCCGGGCAAAGCGCCAGCCGATCTCGACCCGATCCGGACACTCCCCCTCTGGATAGACCCTACCCCCATCCGCATTTTCCGGCAAAATTTCCGAGGTCACCTCAGGATAAGCCAGCAGCAGGATCCAGCCGAGAAAGGCTTCGGGCTGTTCCTTATTGCCGCTGGCCTTTGCCATCACCGACCAGTAACCCAGCCCAGCCGGATAGTCCGCCGTCATCCGCGCCAGAACAAAATTCCTATGATCATTCGGGTGATCATTCGGGTGCTTTTGCGGATCTTTCCAGGGCCCGGGAATATAGCGCGTCACCTCGGGATCACGATCCATCGCCAGACAGGCCTCCAGATCACCCAACACCCGCGGGCGGACCAACAGGCGCTCGCTTTCGAAAGAGGGAAGAAGTTGCTTCTGCATAACAGGTCCTGATCATACTTTCGGGTGACATCTGTATTTTTTGCCCGGATAGCCATGGAGAAATCGCACCGATGAAACAACGGTGAAACATCGGTGAAACAACCAGCTATAGAAATTAGACCAACAGATAATACCCCGCAATCGGCAGGGTAACAGGATTAAATGCCAGCGCACAGATGCTCGCCATCACGCCGACCCGCAGGCGGCTTTGTGGCAGCATTTTTTTAAACGGCAGAGACCAGAGATTGATCCAGCCCATCACACAGACCCGGAAAAACCATTTCAGACCTTCGAAAAAAAGATCAAAGACCACATACTCCAGCAGGAAAAATACTGCGCGCAGCAGTGCGCCGATCACCTCGATAATCAACTCGCCCAAAGCATATCCCCGTTCGTACCTGCGGCCCTGAAACCATCTGGTCAACCACCTGATCAGCCGCCTGACCGATAGCCTCTTACTGGTGCTTTTTAATATCAGCACAAGGATCAGTTGTTTCAAGAGCAGGGATTAACTCCGCTATAGATTATGAGGGGTCACTATAGGAATTTGTCCCTCTTGGTGCTTTTCTCCGGCAGTGGTAACATCGTCGCTTGTGTTCGCAGGAACGGCCCCGGCAAGAAGCGGAATGCTCTTCGGGTGGTAACGTGAAGTTCGCAGACTTCAGGGACAGAAATTTTCAGGGGACAAGACAAGTGTTGCCAGCGGAACGGCCTGTAACAGGGCGGTTCGGAACCCAGTTCAATCAGCAATCCGGTCCTGATGACGGCCTTGAAAAAGCCACCGGGACCCAACCTTGTGACAGGGAGTTCGGAAGTGGCGTACAGTGCAAAAAACCTCCACGAAGATTTACAGAACGAGCTGAAAAGCGGGTATAACCCCCGTCAGATTTCCCGGGCAGCGGTAAAAATTTACCGGGCGCACGACCGGGAACTCAGCCCCTATCTCGACAATAAGCTGTTGCAACTCAATACCATGCAGGAAAGCCCGGAACTGGAATTTTCCGAAGGCGAATTCCGCCACCTGCTCCAGGAACTGAACCGGGGATAGTCTTCCCGCCCTCACGCAGAGACACCAGAGACACCAGAGATACCGAGATACCGAGATACCGGAGACAAGACACCAGAATGCCCCAAAGCGATCCCGGAAAGCGATCACAGCGGTCAGCATCTGGAATAGGCCAAAGCCCCCGGACCAGCCCGCCGGGGGCTTTTGTTTTGCCATTATCAACCGCTTGCCTTCCCTGGCAAAATTACCAAGAATCTTCGCGTTTAAGAGCTCTTGGCTTTTACCTTATTCGCTGATTTCCCAGGCTTTACTGGCTTCCCGGATTTCACTGGCTTGACCGCCTTCAGGCTGCGTTCAATCGCCAGGTCGCGTTCGTTCTCGGCCAGGGCGGTGATAAAGCTGTAGACCATGCGGCCCAGTGGTGTGGCGGTATTGATGCCTTCGTGCAGGGACTGGAAATCAATCGCGCGGCCTTCCAGCGCCCGGATAAAGTCGATCAGCTCGACCGTGCGCCGCCCCAGACGGTCCAGCCGCCAGACCACCAGCGTATCCCCCGCCTGAGCCAGCGCCAGTGCCTGATCCAGCGCCGGACGCACCACGCGGTTCGAGGTTATCACCTCGTCAAAGATCCGCTCGCAGCCCGCTTCCTCCAGCGCTGTGATCTGCTGCGCCAGATTTTGCCCCTCCGCCGATACCCTGGCATAGCCGATTTTCATATTCCGTCCCGCAGATTCACTCACAAATTCTTGGTATGATTTAAGTTATTTATAGACAGGACTGCCCTGTATTTCCAAGTCCCCAAAAAATCGACTTTGGCATCACCTTCCCATTCCCGCCATATTCAGGTCATCTCTTGTGCATTATTGCCGGGCAGTCTGGGGGGATTCTGGGGAGATTCTGGGGAGATTCTGGGAACGTTAAGCATAACGCCTACAAATACGTCCCTGGAATTCAGCCCCGAAAAATAACCCGCCACAAGAGACTGAGCGATGCAGGACAACACAGAAGAAAACCCCTCCTCCAACAAGACCCGCCAGACAGACGTGATCTTTGCCCTGCGCACAGTTGCCTGTCCCAAACTGCGCCCCGCGCCCCTGCCTCCCCGGCGGGCCGGGCGGGTTGAGCTGTGGCAGGAAGCTTCACAGGCAAAGATGCAGCAGCTGGAGCGCCGCGCCCTGCAAACCGCATAGGCAAAGACAGCGGCACTTTTCCTTTTATGCCGCTCGGGTCATCTGAACCGGAAAAGCTGCACCAGCCCTTTGTTACGGGGTTAAAGGGTTACGGGGTTAAAGGGTTACGGAGTTACGGGGCTATTTGCTACCTTGCCTTTTGTGATCTTCTTACTGTTTCCGATCAAAAGAACAAACGTCAGGCAGCAAATTTACCTTTCAACGTCTGATAGAGATCGCGATAGCGGGTCAGCCGGATCTGGGCAACAGCCTGCTGTTGCGGGTCCGGGCGGATGATCTGGCGGATTTCCGGTGTGACACAGATCTCGGCAATGCTGCCCTCCCCGGCGGCCAGCCGGGCGAGCCGGGCGGCACCAAAGGCCGGGCCAACTTCTGTCGCCACGTGATAGTGCAATTCCCGCCCCAATGTGTTGGCCAGAATCTGCCCCCACAGACTGCTGCGGGCGCCACCACCAATGACTGATATGGCATCGATATCGCCCCCGGCGGCCAACAGCGCCTCAAGGCCATCAGCAAAGGCAAAGGCCACGCCCTCAAGCACAGCACGCCCCAGCACCGCCCGGTCAGTTTCATGGGTAAGGCCAAAAAACACCCCCTGCGCTTGCGGATCGTTATGCGGCGTGCGTTCCCCCGAAAGATAGGGCAGGAACAGGGGGCCAGCGTCCCTCTCATCCGTTTGGCACGGGTCTGAAAAGGTCTGGTCTGCTTCTTTCTGGTCAAGGACAGCGATTTCCGACAGCAGTTCGACTTCATTCTTTGCCCCGGCCAGGCGCGTGACCCAGCCAACACAGCTTGCCGCACTGAGGATGACAGACATCTGGTGCCAGCTCTGCGGCAGACAGTGGCAAAAGGCATGAACCGCATCGGCCGGGTTGGGCGAGAATTTGTCATTACAGACAAACAGCACCCCCGAAGTTCCCAGCGACAGAAACGCCTGACCCGGTTTAACCGCGCCCAATCCAATCGCCCCTGCGGCATTGTCTCCTGCCCCGCCCGCCACCAAACAATCCGGGGAAAAGCCCCAGCGCCGGACAATAGCGGGTAAAAGAGTTCCGCTGGACGCACAGCCTTCGATCAGGCGGGGCATCTGCGCCCGGCTCATCCCGGTTGCACTCAGCAGTTCATCCGACCAGTCGCGCGCGGCCACATCCAGCCAGAGCGTCCCCGCCGCATCAGACATGTCCGACACATAATCCCCGGTCAGGCAGAAGCGGATATAGTCCTTGGGCAGCAGGACTGTTGCAATTTTTTCGAAAATTTCCGGCTCATATCGCGCCACCCACAGCAACTTGGGCGCGGTAAACCCCGGCATGGCGATGTTGCCCGAGATCCTGCGCAGATCGGGGGCCTGTTGTTCCAGCAAAGCACATTCCGCGCTGCAACGGCCATCGTTCCACAGGATCGCCGGGCGCAAGACCTGCCCTTCACGATCAAGCAGCACCGCCCCGTGCATCTGTCCGGCCAGACCAATGGCCTTTACCGCGGCAAAAGCCCGGGGATTTTCCGCCTGAAGTCCGGCAAAGGCCTGTTGCACGGCCTGCCACCAGTCCTCGGGGTTTTGCTCGGACCACAGGGGTTTCGGGCGCGTCACCGTCAGGGGAATCTCGACCTGGGCCACCACATCCTGCTGTGGGTCACAGATCACCGCCTTGATCCCCGACGTACCGATATCCAGTCCCAGATACATTTTTTCCCGCCCCGTCTGCAAAAGTGTTTTTCTGGAAATATACTTGAGCCACAAGGCATGCCTGTCAATGCGCAGTGATCCTGCACAGACTTTTATGCTTTCAACTGGTATCCGGTATTATCGCATCCGGTACTCTGGCACCCGGAGTGCACCAAGAAAAGCGGGCCAAAACGGGGGAAAGATCAACCGAAAACGGGTCAGACGCAATCAGTCTCGCCCCCACAGGACCCTCGCGCGAAGATCTTCAGGAAAGGACTTCGGCTTGTACTTCTCCTGGGTTCTGTTCTTCCGCGTCTTCATCTGCATCCTCTGGCTCCTTTATAGACGCCAGGGTCACAATCAGTTCGCGCCAGTCAATCGGCTTGGTCAGGCAATAGGTCATCCCCGCCCCAAGATATTCATCCCTTTGTTCGCTCAGGGCGTTGGCGGTCAGGCCGATAATCGGTATTGTCGCACAGGGGGCATCCAGCGCCCGGATCGCCTTGGTTGCTGTGACCCCGTCCATCACCGGCATCTGGACATCCATCAGGATAACATCATAGTCATCTTCCTGTACCGCCTCCACAGCCAGCGCCCCGTTGCCCACTACATGCAGATCCATCCCCAGTTTTTTCTGTAGCATATTAATCAGAAGGAACTGATTTGGTCTGGCATCTTCAGCAGCGAGGATTTTCAACTGGGGCAGGACAACATCTTTTAGATCCCGTTTGGGGCTTTGTTTGGCTTCATGACTGATCGGCAGCTCCAGGCGAAGCCAGAAACTGCTGCCCTTGCCTTCTTCACTATCACAGCCGACGGTCCCGCCCATAGCCTCGGCCAGGCGTTTACAGATCGACAGTCCCAGCCCGGTACCGCCGTATTTACGGGTGCGACCACCATCAATCTGTTCAAAGGGTTGAAACAGCGCCGTGACCTTTTCTTTCGGAATACCGATGCCCTGATCGGTCACCTTGATGGTGAAAACAGCGTCGGTCTCTTCGGGGGAGGTCGGAATGACAGTTGCATCAACAGAGATTGTCCCCTTGGGGGTAAACTTGATCGCATTACTGAGGAAATTGCCAATGATCTGGCGGATGCGGTTGTCGTCGCCCGAGAGGACCGGAGGAGAATCCTCGGGCAGCGAATAGCGTATCGTAAGCCCCTTTTCCTGCGCGATGCTGTTATGTAGTGACATAATCTGCTGCAGGGTCGAGAGCACATTGAAGGGCCGGGCTTCTATTTCCAGCTTACCAGCTTCGATCCGTGACATGTCGAGAATGTCCGACAAGACGGTCAGAAGTTGCTCACTGCTGGACCGGGCCGTCTTGACCAGTTGCAGGTCAAGAGACGTCAGCTTGCTGTTGTCGAGAAGTTCCAGCATGCCCATGATGGCATTCAGCGGCGTACGGATTTCGTGGCTCATCACCGCAAGGAAATCCGATTTTGCCGCATTGGCCTGCTCGGCCTGATCAAGCGCTGTCTTGATTTTGGCTTCGGATTCAACCGTTTCGGTAATGTCAAAATTGACCCCGATCATCCGGCTCCCCCTCCCCTGGCTATCCGCGAACACCTTTGCACGGCCATTGATCCAGCGTGTGGTGCCATCTGGTTGCACCACGCGAAAACGGGAATAAAAAGGCTCATTGGTTTCCACGGCCCGCGTGATATCACTGGATGCCTGTTCCAGATCATCCGGATGCAGACGATCGGCCCAGTCGGCATAAACGCCCTGAAAATCCTGTTCCGTGATGCCGTAAAGCGTAAACATGCCATCGTCCCAGGTCAGTTTCTGCGTTACGATGTCATATTCCCAAACACCGATTTCAGTTGATTGCCTGGCCAGGTCAAAGCGCTGTTTTACAGCAGCATACTGACCTTTAATGGTCATCTGGTCGGTGACATCTATCAGCACCCCAAAGATCACCTGCCCGGTTTTCCCTGCCTTGACCTCACCACGGACGAATACTGTTTTTTCTTCACCCTTATCCGAAACAATCCGTTTCTGAAACTCGAAAGCTGCCCCGGTTTGTTGCGCCCGCGTGAACAGCCCGGCGACCTCGTCGTGATCATCCGGATGGTAATAGGCCATGGCCTGTTCCAGTCGGGGCATGCCTTTCGCAAGGTCACGATCATGGACGGCAAAAACACCATCAGACCATTCCAGTAAGGAAGAAGAAACGTCAAAAGCCCAATAGCCCACCTTGCCTAGGATTTCTGCTTCGCGCATCTGCCGGGCAACAAGATCGGTTTTCTGGTATAGGGCATCGATCGTGTCCTTGCTTTTCATGATACGAACCAACATAAAAGTCAGGCCCATCAGAACAATCAACAGGACAACCAGTAATCCAAAAAGCAGATAGCTGTCTGTAACCTTGTCGTCCACAGCCGCCTGCAAGTCCTTCACTTGAGCGGTCAGGCGTTCAAGAATGGCACCAATGGCCAACTCTATTCCCACGGCTGATTCTGCGTAGGAAATGCGGGATCGGCTGTCCACTTCAGACGGGGTCATGCCCTGCCGAACCAGTACGACAGACTGTGACAGCATTTTCCGATAGAAAATCAGCGTATCCCTAACGGTGCCAAGAGCAGCAGTCTCTTCAGAAGTCTCGCTATAGCTTTCCAACTCACCCAACAGGGAAAGGGCCTGTTCGATATTGATCTGTGCCTGGGTATTGTATTTCTCATCCCCCCGGAGGATATAATTTTTGTAATTGTGAATAAAACCGTTAAAACCCAAGGCCCGGTCAAACGCCTCAACCAGTCGAAAGACGGAAACCTGTTTTTCTATGGTTCCGGTGAGAATGTCCTTCTCCTGGCGCACATCCAGCAAGATACCCAGGCCCCAGCCTCCGACAACCAGTATGATCAGGAGCAGACCTCCGGAAAGCACCTTGGAAATACGCGACACAGATATTCCTCTGTACAGACAGGGTGGGATACGGCCTCAATAACACCATACCCGATGTTAAAAATGGCTTAACACCTCAACAATTATATGAAATACAATTCGTACACACTACCTTTGTGTACCAATTTTTTCTACATTTGTCGCAAACAGCGAAACAGGATGCCATTGCCAACCCCAGGGGCCAGACGGTATGACCTTGATCAGGTAAGCGCTTTCCACGGGAAACGACGCCAGATAAAACAACACTGGATAAAACAACACCGGAAAAGCAGCCGGTATAGACCCTTCGATGAGACGTCACGCTAAAAACAGGACAACGATATTGCAGCAGCTCTCTCCCTTTCCGATCACCATCAGCAACAACGCCGCTGCATTCAGTGTGACACCCCTGGGCGGGTGTTTGGCCAGTTATCAATTCGTACGCAAGGAAGGCGGTCTGCTTGACCTGCTCCGCCCCATGCCGCCCCACCCTCTCCCACCACAGCATCCAGAGCTGTCAGATCGCCCTGGAACACCCCCCCGGGACCTGCGCCCGCAAGGTCCGGCTTCCTTTGCCCTGATCCCCTATTCCAACCGTCTGCGCGATGGTCAGCTGCACTTTGCCGGGCTGCGCTGGCAACTGCCGCTGAATTTCGGGGATCACCCGCACAGCATCCACGGCATCGGCTGGCAGCGGATCTGGCAAACCAGCCAGCAGGACGGGGAGCATCTTGCGCTGGAGCTGTCCCACGATCCCGCCGATTACCCCGATCCAACCCAAAGCGGCTGGCCCTTTGCCTTTCACGCGACCCAGACTTTCCGCCTGATCGGGGCCGAACTGCGCCACGAGATCACCCTGACCAACCGCTCTGACCGCCCCATGCCCGCTGGTCTGGGCATGCATCCCTATTTCCCGACACACGCGCCAAAAGATCCCGAACAAGAAGATCTGGAACAAGAAGGCCCGCAGCTTCAGGCCAATGTCGAGGCGGTCTGGCTGACCGATGCCACCTGCCTGCCGACAGAACGGATTGCCTGCCCAGATCATCTGCGGCTGCGCGAGGGCAAGGCCCTTGCCGGACTGCGCTGTGACAACCTCTTTGAACCCTGGGATGGTCAGGCCCGGATCACCTGGCCCGCGCTGGATCTGCAACTGGACCTCAGCGCCAGCCCGGATCTCGACCGCTTGGTGGTCTATGCACCGGAAGGCAAGGGTTACTTCTGCGTCGAACCGGTCTCGCACATCACCGACGCCTTCAACCTCAGCGCCCCCGCCCCGGACAAAGCCGCCATGCCAACAGCAGACAGCGGCATGAGAGTGCTGGAGCCGGGCGAAAGCTGGTCTGTCTGGATGAGCTTCAGCCCAAAAGAGCCGGGGTGAGGCCGGGATGCCGGAACAGGAAACCTTCAGGTCGGCGCCCACAGATCTCTAATGTTTGGCCATGGATAGTTGGTCATGGATAGTTGGTCATGGATACTTGGTCATGGATACTTGGTCATGGATACTTGGCTATGATTTTCGGCTATGATTTTCGGCTGCCTTGCTGTCTGGCGATCTGCTGCCAGAGCTTGTCAGCTTCAAGCCCAAGCAAGGCACAGAGCCGGGCAAACTCCTGCTGCTCGGCCGGGGTGACGGTGCGATCCGCATTGATGATCAGATAGGCGACCCGCATCAGGGTCCGGGAACGTTTATAGGTTCCTTCAAAAGCCCGAACCTTCTCATAAAGTGTATCTCTGGCCTCCGGCGTTCCCTGGCGCAGCTGGTATATATAATCATCCAGCAGCTCAATTGCCTCTTCAGTTTCAAAACTCTGCAGGGCATCGACATGGCCGATGGCATAGTCGATGGAATAACGTTCCTCGATCGAGACCTCGCCATCGGCACAGGCCACCAGCGCACAAACCGCCATAGAGGCGTGCAGAAAGCCCCGGTTTTGATAGCGTTGCACTTCGGTGACGAGTTTCTCGAGCAACAGGCTGGTCATGATATGTTCCTGATCGGGATGAAGGTCGATAACGAGGAAATTTTATTTCTGTCCATTACTATAGCCAATACTATAGCCAATACTATAGCCAATACTATAGATAGAAAAAAATACGACAATGCCGGAATGACAGATGAAATCTCTGGCCTAAACTTGACATAAGACTGTAGCGTTACAGGGAACATTTTTGGCTCTGGCCTGTTTGTTTCTCTGCTGCGTCACCTTCAGTTTATCGCTCCTGATTTCGGATACCATGATGATTTCACTGTCACCTCTGCGTCCCTTGCTTTCTGCCGCTGTCTTTCTGTTGTTCAACAGCACCCTGATCGTCCCGGTTCAGGCCCAGCAAGCCGCCACATCTATCGCCCAATCTACCCCGGCACCCATGCCTGTCCCCACGCCGGCTTTGTGGAAGATCAGCGATACCGACAGCGAGATCTGGATTTTCGGCACCATCCACCTCTTGCCGCCAGAGCTGGAATGGCGCAGCCCGCTGGTACAGCAAGCCTTCGCCGCCGCCGACAGCCTCTATATCGAGGCCCCGGTCGGCGATGCCACGCCCGAAAGCATGCAGCCGCTGATCCGGCGTTATGGCTTTAACCACAGCGGCAGCCCCTTTGCCGATGACCTCAGCCCCACTGCCCGAACCCGCTACGAAGAGGTGCTGCAATTTCTCAACCTGCCGCCCGAGACCATCGACAATTTTGCCCCCTTCCGCCCCTGGCTCGCCGGGATAACCCTGGTGACAATCCAGATGCAGCAGCGCGGCTATGACCCCGAAGCCGGGGTCGACCGGACCCTGTGGCAGGAAGCCAAAAACCGCGGTCTAAAGCTGGGATATTTTGAAACGCTGGAACAGCAGATGGCCTTTTTCGGCACCCTCCCGCCCGCCGAAGAACTGGCCATGTTCGAAGAGCTGCTCGACTGGATCCTCGAAGAACCCGCAATGGTCGACGACATGATCGATGCGTGGAAAACCGGCGATATCGCAACCTTGAGCCAGTTGCTCAACGACAGCTTTGGCGAGGACGAAAGAACCAAAGCCACCCTGCTTTATGACCGCAACCGCGACTGGGCCGACCAGATCAAAAAACTGCTCGCCGGATCAGGCAAAAGCTTCATCGCCGTCGGCGCCGGCCACCTCGGCGGCGAAAAATCCCTGCAGTGGTACCTGAACGAACTGGGCATTGACGCCGTGCGGCAGTGAGGGAAAACGGCGCTCCCCCCACCTCACTTCTCGGCAATATAGTCGCCGTCGAATTTTTTCAGGTCATCGACGATGTCATACCAGTCCGGTTTTGATGTTGTATGGATGTGCAGGGACGGCTTGATGCCGGGCTCGTCGTCCAGCGCCGAGGCCGCGATCACATAGATTTCACCGCTGGAAAGATCGCCCAAAGACGTGCCGCAGTCCGGGCAAAAGCAGCGGTCAAATTTGGCGTCTGGCCCGGCCCTGTATTTGGCGACACCCTCCAGCCCTTGCGTCACTTTGAGGTCATCGGCCTTGCCAATCAGAACCGCCGAGAACACCCCCGCCGCCTTGCGACAGCGCGAACAGTGGCAATAACTCAGAGAATAGGGCGCACCCGAGATCTCAAACTTCACTTTGCCGCACAGACAGCTTCCCCTGATCATACCTTGTTCTCCCCTTTTGATTTATCGAATGCTGATCCACAAATAAGAACGTATCATGAACAAATTATATCAGCAAGAGAAGGGTCTCTTTTGCAAGATGCCTTGCACGCAATACTTTCGAGCCCTTATAACACGGTCCTGATCCCGATAACTTGCGCCTGATAAGTCACCCATGCACAGCCAGTTTCAGCTCAGGCAGGCGGGCGGGCGGGCGAGGGCCTCCTCCCTCAGCAGCCCTTGAATTCCCTGGCACTGCAGGCTTCGGCCAGAGTTTTGGCCTCTGTCCGTTCTTCGGGTGTCATAGCGGCTTCCAGGCCCAGGCGATAGCCCCAGGCTTTCTGTTCTCCCTGCCGGAGAGCAAAAGACAGCCACATGTGCGCAAGGGGAAGGCTTTTTTTCACCCCCGTCCCCGTGCTGTAGAGAGAACCCAGATTGCTCATGGCCGGGGTATAGCCCTGTTCAGCGGCGCGTCTGGTCCAGTCAAAGCCCGCGACGTCATCTTTCTCGACCCCCAGTCCATAGAGATACATCAGGGCCAGATCCGACTGGGCTGCGGCATGATTTTGCTCTGCTGCCAGTTGGAACAATTTAACCGCGGCCACAGGGTCAGCTTCTTCTCCCTCTCCATCGCGGGTCATCACCCCCAGATTATACTGAGCCCGGGAGAGGTTCTGCTCGACGGCGGCCTGATACCACCGCCGCGCCACTGCCGGGTCCGGCGCAATGCCATAGCCAAAATGATAAACCATGCCGAGGTTGAACTGCCCGGTGGCATGCCCCTGTTCAGCGGCAAGTTGATACCACTTGCGGGCTGCCTCCAGATTAGAATCAAACGCCCCGCCCCCCCGGCCACCGCCCTGGTGATAGATCACGCCCAGCGAAACCTGGGCCTCGGGATCACCCTGTTCCGCCGCCAGTTTATACCAGCGGATTGCCTCGACATTGTCCGGGATGGTTCCCAGACCATTCTCATGCATGAACCCCAGATTGACCTGGGCTCCCGCATGGCCCTGTTCCCCGGCGCGCCTGAACCAGTCAAGCGCCACGACATAGTCCTGCGCCACGCCGTCGCCGTTAAAGTACATCTGGCCCATGCCCAGCTGGGCCAGTGCATCGCCCTTGTCTGTACTCTGGTTCGTTCCCTGATCCGGCCCCCGATCCGGCCCCTGTGGTGTGGCAAGCGGTTCCAGCTTTGCCCGCGCCGTGGCAAAGTCTTTCCGCTGCAGCGCCTCAAACCCCTGTTGTACTTCGGGCTGTACTCCCTGTTGTACTCCGGGCAGTACTCCGGGCAGCGGTTCGCCGCGAACCGGCAGCGCCACGAGCAGGAACAGAACAAGTGGGAACAGGCGGGAAGGCAGGGAACGAGACATTACAGACTTTCTGAAGCAACGGGCAGGATGAGCGGACAGAACCAAAGACGTACAGGCCAGTGGCAACGATACGTACAGAAACGGTCGCAGGTACAACCAAAGACCCCTGGAGAGATTCAACGGGAAAATATACTATTTTTCCGCGAAAACAATTGATACATTGCAAGCACCTGAAAAATTCTCTCAAACAGAATGATGCCTATTCCAACTTATGATAAAGGAAACCCCATGATCCCCGTCACCAGCAAGCTGAGGGTCGCACGCCCGACAGACAATCTGGAGCAGATCACCCGGATGTATGTCGAGGGTCTGGGCTTTAAACTGCTTGGCACGTTCAAGGGCCACAACGGTTTTGACGGCTCGATCATTGGACATGAGAAACACAGTTACCATCTGGAATTCACACACCACCGCGGGACGGTGGTTGGCAAGGCTCCAACCAAGGATAACCTGCTGGTGTTCTACTTTACCGACACGGCGATCTGGGATGCCTGTTGCCAGCAGATGCTTGAGGCAGGGTTTCTGCTGGTGCCGTCCTACAACGATTACTGGGATGTGGTCGGCAAAACCTTTGAAGACCTCGACGGCTACCGGGTTGTCCTGCAAAACCGGGAATGGGCGGCCTAGAGCCTAGCGCCAATCAGCACAGTACCTGAGGTCACTGTCGATACATTCACGGGCCAGTTTCTCTGCCTCGGCAATTTGAGCGGAAGTCATTTTCTGCTCAAGGATGTCCCGGTACTCGATTGCTTTTTGATGCCCGGTTGACCCGGCGATTTTCCACCACATAAGGGCATAGAGAATTTCCGGTGGGACGCCTTGTCCACTGGCATACATCCAGCCCAGTTTGTATTGGGCATCGGCATGGTCCTGTTCAGTAGCAAGGGTGAACCATTTCACGGCAGCTTCATTGTCCACTGCTACGCCACGACCTTCGTTGTAGATTACCCCCAGATTATACTGGGCAGAGGCATGCCCCTGTTCGGCGGCAAGCCTGTACCAGTGCATAGCGATCTTGTAATCCTGAGGAACACCCTCTCCTTCTTCATATATCTTCCCCAAATTGAACTGGGCAGAGGCATGCCCCTGTTCGGCGGCAAGGCTGTACCATTTCACTGCAGCTTCATTGTCCACCGGTACGCCTTGACCTTTGCTGTACATAAAACCCAGACTGTACTGAGCAGCAGCATGGCCCTGCTCGGCAAGCGGGGTCCATAGGCGGAAAGCCGTGGCGAAATCGTCATTTTGATAGGAAGCAAGTCCCTTGTCAAAATCATCCGCCCAAACAGGGAATGAAACAAGCGACAGCAGAACCAGCGGGATAATCAGGAATTTTTTCATGACCAAACTCTATTTTGTCTTAACAATTATAATCAAGATATGGATGGGGAGAATACCCGCAGTGAGAGGCCTTTCCCTCAACACCCTTTGAAGTCCTTGGCCATACATTCACGCGCCAGTTCCTGCGCCTCGGCAATCTGAGCTGCGGTCATTTTCTTCTCGATAATGCCGCGGTTCTTGAGTGCATTCTCATCCCCGGCTGATCCGGCGATGCTCCACCATAGATAGGCATTTACATTGTCCTCTGGAACACCTTCGCCAAGCGCATACATCAAACCCAGATTGTACTGGGCATCAACATAGCCCTGTTCAGCAGCAAGCCTGTACCATTTTACTGCGACCTGGTTATCCTCGGGAACACCTTCGCCACTGTCGTACAGAACCCCCAGATTGGACTGGGCAGCGGCATCCCCCTGTTCAGCGGCAAGGCTGTACCATTTCACAGCGGCCTCGTCGTCTTCCGGCACACCAAATCCATTGTCGTAAATCACAGCCAAATTGAACTGGGCATCGACATCCCCCTGCTCCCCGGCAAGGCTATACCACTTCACTGCGGTCTGGGCGTCCTCGGCAACGCCTTTTCCATTCTCGTACAGAACCCCCAGATTATACTGGGCAACAACGTTTCCCTGCTCCGCAGCAAGGCTGTACCATTTCACCGCGGCCGCGGCGTCCTCTGCAACACCTTCGCCATTCTCGTACATCCGCCCCAGATTGAGCTGGGCAGAGGCATGGCCCTGCTCGGCGGCAAGCCTGTACCACTTTTCTGCAACACGTCCATCCACGGGGACACCATATCCTTTGGCATACATCACACCCAGATTGTACTGCGCCACCGAATGTCCCTGTTCCGCAGCAAGAACGAACCATTTCTTTGCAAGCTGATCGTCCTCTGGGACACCTTCGCCATTGCTGTACATCAGGCTCAGATTGTACTGGGCTCCCGCATGGCCCTGTTCGGCAAGCGGCATCCACAGGCGTAAAGCCGTTGCATAATCATCATTTTGATAGGCAGCAAGGCCATCACCAAAATCATCCGCCCAAGCGGGGGATGAAACAAGCGACAGCAGAACCAGCGGGATAATCAGGAATTTTTTCATGCCCGAACTCTATTTTGGCTTTGTAATCAAAGTAAAGGGGCCAATAGAAAAAATACCCGTTTTGAGAGCGGGCCATTTCTGCCTGACCAGGATAAATAGCGATAGATCGAGGAGAGGTCTACGGTTAGGGGACTTTCCCTCAACAGGTCGTGAAGCCCCAGCCGAAACATTCGCCGGCAAGTCTCTTTGCTTCTGCAATCTGCTCCGAAGTCATTCTCTTCTCAAGAGTATCTCTGGCTATTGATGCGCTCTTACTTTCCCCATCCGTTGCGGCGATATTCCACCACATATGGGCATAGAGGTAGTCCTGTGGAACACCCTCTCCTCTGACGTACATAAAACCCAGATTGGTTTGGGCTCCACTATGCCCTTGTTCAGCAGCACGTCTGTACCATTTAACCGCGATCTTATCGTCCAGGGGAACGCCCTCGCCCTCGTCATACATCACCCCCAGATAGAACTGGGCAGCGGCATGCTCCTGTTCCGCGGCAAGCCTGTACCATTTCACGGCAGATTCATTGTCCAATGGAACACCACGACCTTCTCTGTACATAACACCCAGATTGAGCTGGGCAGCGGCAAGTCCCTGTTCGGCAGAAAGGCTATACCACTTCGCCGCAGACTTCTGGTCAGCGGGAACGCCCTTTCCTTCCTCGTATAGAGCCCCCAGATAGAACTGGGCCGCGGCATGCCCTTGGTCGGCGGCAAGCCTGTACCATGTCGCTGCAGCCGCGTCGTCCTCGGGAACGCCGTCTCCTTCAGCGTACATCCAGCCCAGAAGGGACTGGGCTTGGGCATCCCCCTGTTCGGCAAGCGGGGTCCATTCACGCAAGGCCGTGGCGAAGTCGCCACGTTCATAAGCCGCAAGGCCCTTGTCAATATCATCCCCCCAAACGGGGGATGAAAACAGCGACAGCAGAAGCAGCGGGAGTATCAGGATTTTTTTCATGTCCGGACTCTATTTTGGCTTTGCGATTGAAGGAAAGAGGGCGCTCAGAAAACACCCGCAGTGATGATGAATAATTTATATCTGAACTGGATGAGCAAAGATACATTTGCCGAAGTTGGAGGCTAGAGGAGACCCGCCCCTCAACAGCCCTTGAGGTCACCGGCAATACATTCCCGCGCAAGTTCCTGTGCCTCGGCAATTTGAGCCGACGTCATTTTTTTCTCAAGGATGTCCCGGTTATTGCCCGCCTCCTGGTCTCCGGCTGATCCTGCAATGTTCCACCACATATGGGCATAGCGGCTGTCCTGTGGAACACCCTCTCCCTCGTTGTACATCACAGCCAGATTGTACTGGGCATCCGCATATCCCTGTTCGGCGGCAATCCTGTACCATGTCACGGCGGTCTGGTCGTCCTCTGCAACGCCCTCTCCCTCGTCGTACATCACAGCCAGATTGTATTGGGCAGCGGCAAGCCCCTGTTCAGCGGCAAGTCTGTACCATTTCACGGCTGCCTGATTGTCCTCGGGAACGCCCTCTGCCTCGTCGTATATCACAGCCAGATTGTACTGGGCATCCGCATCCCCCTGTTCGGCCGCAAGCCTGTACCATTTCACGGCGACCTGAGCATCCGCTGCAACGCCATATCCATTTTCGTACAGCACAGCCAGATTGTATTGGGCCAGAGAATCGCCCTGTTCGGCAAGCGGTGTCCATACGCGCAAGGCAGTGGCGAAATCGCCATTTTTATACGCGGCAAGGCCCGTGCTGAAATCATTCGCCCTGGCCGGGGATGAAACAAGCGACAGCAGAAGCAGCGGGAGTATCAGGGATTTTTTCATGTTCAAACTCTATTCCGGCCTTATAATTAAAGCAAAGTGACAGATAAAAAATACCCGCATTGAGGGCGGGAGATAAGAGGCGAAAGATCGCCGCAGCGACTTACAAAATAATGCTTTTCGAGCGCACAGCTTCTGAAAACTGCGATCTCAGGCAGACCAGATTTGAGCGATAGAAATTTGGCCCGAGCCAGGCGGCAAATTGCCGTCCGGTTTCATAGGCCTGCTCCGCGCTTTTCTGACCGGGATTGGGGCCTTTGCATTTTTGCGGATATCGAAACGGCAACCCGCGGCGGTAATCCTCATATCCCTGCTGAAAGGCCGGGGAACGGTAGAGCTTATCGACAGAGGTGACGATAAATCCTTTGGAATTCCCCCGGGTTTCTAACTGCTGCATCATCGTTTTCGTCTCCCCCCGTCTATTCAGAAAAAAGGGGGGCAATGCCCCCTAGCCCAGTTTCATATGGCGGTTGACGTCTTTGTAGAGCAGATAGCGGAAGGGGCCCGGGCCCCCGGCATAGCAGGCTTGCGGGCAGAAG
Organism: Kiloniella laminariae DSM 19542; assembly: GCF_000374005.1. Classification (GTDB taxonomy): domain Bacteria; phylum Pseudomonadota; class Alphaproteobacteria; order Kiloniellales; family Kiloniellaceae; genus Kiloniella; species Kiloniella laminariae. The sequence continues at coordinate 221,482 of NZ_KB893135.1, forward strand.
GCACGCAGCCACATATAGTCTCCGGCTTCGACCTCGACCCAGTCCTGGTTGAGGCGGTAGACTGCCTTGCCTTCCAGCACATAGAGCCCGTGTTCCATCACATGGGTTTCGGCAAAGGGGATCACGCCGCCGGGCTGGAAGGTGACGATGTTGACATGCATGTCATGGCGCAGGTCTTCGGGCGCGACAAAGCGGGTGGTCGCCCACTTGCCATCCGTGCCGGGCATGGCGGTCGGGGCAATGTCCTTTTCATTGGTAACAAAGGCGGTGGGGTGATCCAGCCCCTCGACCGCTTCATAGGTCTTGCGGACCCAATGGAATTTCACCAGCGCGGCGGTGTTGTTGACCAGCGACCAGTTACAGCCCGCGGGCAGATAGGCATAACCGCCCTCGGCCAGTTCATGGCTTTTGCCCTCGATCGTCAGGGACAGGCCGCCCTCGACGACAAAGATCACCCCCTGTGCCTGGGCATTGGGCTCGGGCCTTGTGCTGCCGCCGCCGGGCTGGACTTCCATGATGTACTGGCAAAAGGTCTCGGCAAAGCCGGACAGTGGCCGCGAGAGCACCCAGAGCCGGGTCTTGTCCCAATGGGGCAGAAAACTGGTGACGATATCGCTCATGGTCCCCTTGGGGATCACGGCATAGGCCTCGGTAAACATGGCGCGGTCAGTCAGGATCTGGGTCTGTGGTGGCAAGCCACCCTGGGGCGAATAGTAAGAGCTTTGCGACATGTTTCGGGCCTCGAAAACGAAGGTGACAAGAGATACGCTGACACAGGAAAGCGCTGTTTCAGGCGAACTAACAGAATTACCCGCGCAGCCCAAAACGATCAATCAAAATCCGCTGCCCCTTGCCAGAACCCAGGCACAACCCCTGTGCAGGTCTGGCAAAAGCGGGGGAGGCCGGGGGCCTAGCCGCCCATAGCTCTGCCATAAGGGAAGATGTCTGACGCAGACTTAATCAAGGCTGTTATATTTGTCCCAGACGTTTGTTAAGAACTGCCGTTCACCCGGCGTATGAAAGCTATCATCAACCCAATAATCAAAATACATTATCTTTGCGGTATCAGAGCTGCACTTATAGCTGGACTTCAAAAAATCATCCGTTCCACACAGTAAATAAAACCTGTTTACCTGATCCTTAAAATACAAAAAATCAAAATCAAATGAAGTCAGGAAGATATATTTGTAACTATTTTCAAAATTATAATTTAATAATCCATCCCTTTCTGGAGATACTCTTTCCAATTCCGGGGTTCCGCCATACTCAAAGCTCAACCCGACCAATTGTTGAGCAGCATACTTTTCACTTGCTTCTGCTAACCACTCGGCCTCCATAGGATTTAAAACTTCTGCGACAACAATGGCTTTCCAGTTCCTTTTATTCAACATCGCCACAGAGGGCTGAGAAGCATCATCAATCCAGCCACGTCTAAACTCTTCAACATCCAGAGAAAAATCAGAAATACCATCGTTCCCATCAGATGAATTTTTCATATCCGAGGCCTTATGTTGCTTCACTTCAGAATTACACGCTTTAGTAAGGATAACTTTTATACGGGGCGCTGTGAAATTGTTTTAGAAAAGGGCAGTTCTCCCCTTCCAACTTTGCGGATGGACCGCAAAGATCAGCGAAGTCCTTAAAACCCGAACTTCGTCAAAAAAGAGGCTCTTCAGGGAAGATCTTGGCGAGATCACCATAGACCTCGGCGTTCCCGGCAACCCGGAAAAGAATTTCAAGAAAGGTTGGGGATTGAGCCATATCGCCGAAAAGCGCACCGCAGTCGATGGCATTGACGGCCTGAGATTTGTAAAGGAACGCCTGCCCGTGATACTTGCGGAAGGAAAACTTGCGAGTTTCTGGGGGCCTGAATCAGCAAGAAGGGCTATAATCGAAACCAAGAACGAGAGGATATTTTTGGGATTAAAGCGAAATGGAGAAAACGAGGTGTGGGTCATGACCGGGTATGAAAAGTACTAGTCGATGACTGAGCCGGCTCCCTTCCTGCACTCAGCCTACGCACCCATGATTCAAAGGGGGATCTCCCGGTATTGCTTCAATGTGGGAGCGACTAGCTTTCAGATTATAGATGAATAGGTCGGCGGAATTCAAGGTAAGATGGACATTTCATCTGGCTTTTCACACAGCTCACCATCGACCGGGAAGCAGAGAAAAGTACTAGTCGGTGATTGAGCCGGTTTAATGTCCCTGCACCCAACCTACGCACATCAACCTCTCCTTTTTTGCGTCAATGTGGGAGCGACTAGCTTTCAGATTATAGATGAATAGGTCGGCGGAATTCAAGGTAAGATGGAAAAATCCCCTTGCTTTTTGCACAACTCACCATCAACCGGGAGGCAGAGAAAAGTACCCGCCGATGACTGAGCCGGCTCCCTTCCTGCATTCAACCTACGCACCCATGGGTCAAAGGGGGATCTCCCGGTAATGCGTCAATGTGGGCGCGACGGGCATTGCCGCTATAGGCCGCTATAGATAGAAAGATCAACTCGGCACAAGCCCGCACACCACCAGCACACACACCACCAGCACCACACCATGGGCCTGTATCACGCGGCATTCCGGGCTTTTTGACCTTTGCCAGACCAGCCTCTATGATCGGCGCAAATTCCCCGCCCGCTCAGTGCGGATAAAGACAAAGAGGTTTTCCCAAGACAATGTACGGAGAAATAGACCAGCTGGTTTTTCTTTCAACTCTGGCAAACTCCCTGAGTTCTTCAGTCTCTCCTTTACAGACCGCGCCACAGCTTGCCCCGCCAGCGGACAAGGCGACAGAAACAGCGCCGCTGGGCGACAGGCACGCCAGCCTGATCAACTGTACCGCGCTTGATTTTATCGATATCAAAAGCGACCTCTTTGGCCAGCAGCAGGAAGTGCCGCGCTGTTACGGTCTTGGCGAATGGATCGAGGATCTGCAACACAGCCGGGTCCAGGCCGCATGGCTGGACTATGCGTCAGAACCAATTGAAAACGCGCCGCTTTCCGCCTTTGTCCCCGGCGGCAGGAACTGGACCCTGCTGGTTTCCGGTCATGTATCAAGCGTGAGCAACGGCGGCCCCCAGACCGAACGCTGGGCCGCCAAGTGGGAGGTGGACAACCCCGAGGTCAGGGGGCAGCATTTCTGGAAAGTCACCTATGGCTGCATCGAACAACTGCCCGAGGCCCTGCCGGTTCCCGAGCCGGACCTTGCCGCCATCACCAGCGAACTGCGCGACAACCTGCGCCAGGGCCGCGCCCTGGCCAGCCGTCTGGCGGATGACAGCTGGCTGCACTGTTTTGACCAGGCGCTTGAGCCCCTCGCGCCCAACGGGGCGATCACCTTTCCCGAACATATCGATTTCCCGATGATCGAGGCCTACCCCGAAGCGGCACAGCGCCTGTTTTCCGCCGCCTATCACGGCTGGGTCTTTGGCGGTCTGGGCGCCTGGAACAACCAGCGTTTTACCACCCCGCGCGACCAGATGGACTATAACCGCCAGCTCCCCCGGCTCTACAACAGCCTCTGCCAAGCCATCGCCGCCGCCAGCTGTACCTTTGGGATGCAATAGCGGCGGGATGGTGCAGAAGAGAGGGATGGCACGGAAGGGAGAGGCTCCCTTCCGGTAGTTTGAGGTACTTCTGTTTTCCCCCCGCCGCCTGCGGCCTCACCCCTCGTCCCTCTCCCGTTCGGCCTGTTCTGCTCTGTCGCGCCGGGTCTGGCGGTCTTGCTGGCGCCAGTTGTCGAGGGCGTCGAGGCTCTGGCTCAGCGGTTCGGTCAGGACGCGGGGCAGTTGCTGGTCGCGGCAGAGAAAGCGCAGGCTCTGGGTGGTGCTGGCGGGCAGGCCGCGCAGATAGCGGTGGTACAGCGCGCGCAGTTCGGCTTCGGCATCGCTCATTTCCACCTCCCCGCCACTGTTATAACCGCCGAGGCCATAGGGTTGATAGCGGCCCACTCCTTCGCTGTGATAGAGCTGATCATAGAGTTGCATCAGCCAGAGGCCATTGTCGCGGCGGGTTTCGGCGATGCCTTCGCGGCCGAGTTTGCGGCCAAAGACCCCGCGGTCATAGAGCCGCTCGACCAATGTCGGGGCCTCGACCCGCAGCAGGGCATCACTGTCGCGCTGGCTGTTGCGCCGGATCACGTCGGATTTGGTCAGGCGCTCGGCGGTGACAATCTCCAGATAAGACCCGGCGGGTCTGGTTTCTGCTGTGTTCTGGGCGGAGGTATCCTGTGTGTTTTTCATCTCTTGTGGTTTTTTCATCTGGTGCGCTCCGATGGTTGCTCTGCTGTACGTCTGGATTGTGGAAACTGTACGTTTCCAAAAGATCAGGTTTCTGGGTCAGGTTTCTGGGTCAGGCTTCGGCTTTGCCCCCGGTTTGTCAGGAGGCCTTCTCAGAGGATCAAGCCCCTGTTCGGTCAGCATCCCCAGGGATCTGATCTCCCCTCTGGCGGGAGGGTCTGTCACGGCTGTCTTTGGTAGCGATGCTGTAAGTGCAACGGTCGGGTATCCGGGCTTTTCCAACGCCCGTAAAATCCGGCGGCGGGTGGTTTCCAGCGGGGTCAGACGGCGTTCGATCTCGCCCCAGTCCGGCCACCACTTGCCGCGCCCGACCTCGCCCAGCACCTGCAACACACAGTCGGCGGGAAAACGCGCCAGCTCGTCGGCATAGACTTCCAGCTGCAATTCCAGCGTCTGCGCATCCATGTTGCGGCTGCCGGTCTTGACCTTGAGCCGCAGCAGTTCACGCATGGTCTGGCTGCGGCTGAGCGGGGCCAGCGACAGGCGCAGGGTGCGGATTGCCTCGGCCCGTTGCGCCGGGGGCATGTCAGTTGGCAGGGTCACACTCTCCAGCCGGTCCAGCGTGCCGCCCTCTTTCGGAAAGATCGTCCTGTGCCGCAGCCCGATCGAGCAGCCGAGCAGCGACGTCAGCGAGCTCAAAACCGCCCGGTCGTTGTCGGCCACCCGCCCCCCGGCCCGGATCGCCTGCGCCAGCCGTTCCCCTGCCCTGACCAAGGGTACTCCGGCCGGGCTCCCCCCGGTGGGGGTGGAGCGAAGCCGGGCGACTTCCGCCTCTGCTGTCTGCACCAGCTCTCCAGCCTGTTCCCCCGCCCGGCTCAAGCGCACGCAGGACCCAGTTTTGCCAGGTGCGGTGCCAGTCAAGCTTGCAGGCACGTCTTCCAGCAAGGCTGGTCCAGTAATTGCGAAATCTGAGTGCTTCGGTGGCAAAAAACTCATGATCCATTCCCCTTTCCCGGGCAAAAATTCGGTCGGCATCGGTGGCCTCCCAGTCCTGATCCAGACGACGGCCACGCCGCCCAGCCTTGCTGGCTGTACTGCTGGCTGTTTCTGGGCGAGCTGGTGTCTTAGGGCGCATAGGCGGCAGACTGCTGGCCCGCAGAAGTTCGGTCATCTCCGCCACCTCCGGCCAGATCTGCCCCGAGCTCCGCTCGTGAACGCAAAGGGAGCTCTCTTCGCCACCTACCTCCTCGCGTTTCTGACCTGACCAACGAAAAGCCGCCGCCCCCTCCAGTTCAGACAGATCCTCATCGTCGGTTTTTATACCTCCGGCAGGAGGTGTTTTATCTTTCTGGACTCTGGCTTCTGGCTTCTGGGTTTTAAGCCCGGCCTGAACAGGGATCTTATCCTGCGCTTTATCCTCTTGGTTATCTGGCTCCTTAACCGGGAGATAAGTATCTTCATGATCACAAGAGCTTATCCCCGGCTCCGGGACCGGAGCTTTCGCCGGAGCTTTCAGCGCCGGATTGCCGCCTTTGCGCCCGTTGCTTTTCGCCAGCCCGGCTTTTTTGAGATCGCGCAGCATGCGCCGGGAATAGATCCGCCCCCGGCGATTGCGGCTGAACNCCCCCGCCTGTTCCAGCTCGGCCAGACTCTCGCTGACCTCTTCCGGCAGGCTCCCGGCCAGTGCCGCCAAGGCCCGCTCGTTCACCGCCTGACCGTTGATTTCCAGATAGCCACCCGCCTCGTGCATGATCGCCAGCATTTCGATCCACAGTCCCCGTGCCGCCAGCGAACAGAGCTTGAGCCCCGTATCAGCGCGCCAGTCCGTCGGAAAAAACTTGAACCAGGGCAGCTTGCCCGCCGCCAGATTGTTGCCAGATCCCCTGCTCATGCGGCTTTCCCCCCTTCCCGATCCCGATTGACAAGGGTTGGATGCGGGAAGATAGTGGGAGGCAGAGCGGTCTTTTTCCCCGACAGGAGTGCGCTGTGATGGTTCAGAATAAAGAACAGGGCAACAGGGACCAAGCTAACCGGGATCAGGCTCACCGGGATCCAGCCAGCCGGGATCAAAACAACCGGGACCACAGCCCGCAGAAACAAGTTTCCGCCAGTACAGCAACAAACACCGCCCCTCCAACCGCCAATAGCAGTGGCCCGGCCGTGGGTCATAGTCTGCGCGATATTCTGCCCAGTGACGTGATGCGTCTGCTGGTCTTTACCGTGGGCATCGGGGTCAGCCTCAACGTACTGCCCTTTATCCACGACGGTCCGGTTTTTGCCGCCATCACCCTGTTGTTGCTGAGTTTTCTTTCCGCTGTCTGGGTGGTGATCCGCCGTCAGACCCGCAATGAAAGCGCCTATAAAAGCAAACCCGGTGGCCCAAGTCTGTCGCGCAAGATCCGGGTCTTTTCGGTCTTCTGCCTGATCTCGGCTTTTGCCCTGCTGTTTTTCCATGCCTACCGTCTCTTTTCCAGCCAGATCCTGAACGCCCCGCTGTCCTGATCTGTCGATCAGATCGATAGGCGCAAGAAAGCGGGGGTTATAAAGCTACAGGGCTGCGCCCTGGATCATCTCTGCCCCTGTCCGAGCTTCAAATTCGGGCCTCAAATTCGGGGCCTCAAATCGGGACTCAAATCGGGGCTCTCATATCAACCCGGTCATCAGGTCGGACAGGCCCGCACCATCGCTGTCGCCGATGGGGGTGAAGGGGCTGTCGTGTTCGCCCCAGTCCGGGCCTTCCTTACAGGGGGAACAGACGCGCTCGCCTGCCCAGTGGCTTTCAAATTCCTTGCGACAGTTCAGGCACTTGCGGATTTTCACGCTGCTGCTGACCTGCGGTTTTGAATGCTGGCTGGTCTGGCGGGCATAGCGTTTGACCGCCAGCACCCGCGACGGGTCCATGCGCAGGGTCACAATGCGTTCGCGGTGCGGCCCCAGACAGAGGATCACCCCCTTGGCCACCAGCTCCTGGATATGTTTGGGAAAGGAGCGGGTCGCATCCATCCCGCTCAGGCTTTTCAGGCGGTTATAATCCAGCGCCCGCTGGTCCGGCGGCAGGTGACTCTGTGCTGCCAGGGCCGTTACCAGTGCTGAAAAAACCGCAAAGGGCGCCGGGGTTAGCTCAAGCCTGTCAGGCGCGGAAAATGCGTCTTTTTTTGCAGTTAACTCATTATCAGTTAATTGCAAAAAAACAGCATTATCCTGTTGCCCTTTTGCAGGGGAGGCCAGATCCGCAGCGGCAGCAGCCTTGGCTGGACTTTTCGGGGCTGGACTTTTTGGGGCTGGACTTTTCGGGGCCAGACGTTCCGGGGTAAGATTATCCGGGCGTTTATGCCCCGTCCAGATCGGGGAAAGGCCAACGGCAGGATCGGCGGTAAAGTCTTCACGGGGATTATATTTCATCGATGGCTTTCCTTCTGCTCAGGAGACATTTTCTCTGGGGTCGATTTCTTTGGGGTCAATTTCTTTGGGGTACAATTTCGCTGGGTTCAATTTCTGTGGAAGTCTGGCGCAGGACTTCTCGCTGGACTTCTCTCTGTGGCGCTCTCTGTGGCGCTCTCTGTGGCGCTCTCTGGATGATTCGCGGGAAGGTTCCCTGGGCTTCTCTCGGGGCTTCTCTCGGGGTGGCAAGGCTTCAGGCAGATGGATCAGGGTTTTACTGCGGGCCAGCTGTTGACGGTAAAAATCCTGCCAGTCGTTGCGCCGGGCCAGACGGGCTTTGCCCGGCTCTTCAGCCCCCGGCAAAACCCCCGCCAGTTTTCCCTTTTGTGCCATTTTCTGGTCGGTTTCTTTCTGGTCCACTTCTATTTGGCTCACTTGTTTCCTGTCGTCTTGTTTCCACAGGGGCCGCTTCATGATCGACAGGCCTTGACAAAAGCTTGCCAAAACAGAAAAGAACCGATAAAAATGTTCATTGTTTGTTCCTTTTGCGGATCTAAAAAAATGCCTGTAAAACAAGCGATATGGCCCTTTCCTTCGTCCCGCCTCACCCCGTTACCAAACCGCATAACTGGAAAAGCGGTTTGCAGCTCTGGGGGTTGGTGGGTTACACGATTATTTTCTTGACTCTACAGATCATAGGTATCCACAATGGAAACCGAAGTCAAGATAAAAGTATCCATTTTGTAAACTTATTTGTTTCCATTATGGATACATACATTCCTCTAGCCCGCACACAGGTATGACCTGATGGACAACCGTATTAAAGAACTCAGACAAGCCAAGGGCCTGACCCTGCAACAGGTCGCCGACAAGGCCGGAACCACCAAGGCCCAGGTCATGAAACTGGAAAAGGGCGACCGCCGCCTGACGGATATCTGGATGGTCCGCCTCGCCATTGCCCTGGCCTGCGACCCCAAGGAACTGATGGATACCCGCCGCGCCCCCTCTGCCCTGTCCGAAAGCGAAGATGATCAAGACGGGGACCAGAACGCGGCCAGCCCGCGCAAAGGCGGCGGATCAGGCGACAGGTCCAAAACCAGCGCGAAAGCTGCTTCTGTCAACAAAGGAAGACAAAGCGACAACGTCGCCGAAATCGATGTGCGCGGCGGCATGGGCGGCGGTGGTGAAGCCGGGGTCGCCTACCACCCCGACGGCAAGGGCGACGTCTCCATTGCCGACGACATCCGCGGCAACTGGTCCCTGCCCAGCGAATACCTGCGCACCGAACTGCACGTCCAGCCCACCGCCGCCCGCATCATCGAGGTCCAGGGCGATTCCATGACCCCGACCCTGGTTTCCGGCGACCGCGTGATGATCGACATCAACGACCAGCGCCCGACCCCGCCGGGCATCTTTGCCCTCTGGGACGGTTTCGGCGTGGTGGTCAAACGCATCGAACACATCCCCAACAGCGACCCGCCGCTGCTGCGCATCAGTTCCGACAACGCCAACCACGCCGAATACCAGCGCACCTTCGACGAGGTCAACATCATCGGCCGCGTCATCTGGTTTGGCAGAAGAATGTAGGCGGCAGGATGTAGGGCAGAATGTAGGCGAAAGAAACAAGGTAAAAAAAGAACCGGAAGGGACGCGCCCCTTCCGGACCTTCCCGTTTTATCGGCTTTCGGAAACGGTTCCATACGCAAATCCGCTTTACAACCGCCCCGCCAGCGCCGCAAAGTAACCACGATTTATAGCTGTAATTCTATTTCTTCTATTTAATCTTATTTTCAAGAGTTCTCGATCCGCTATGCCCTCGACACCCGTTAAACCGACACTATGCCTGCGCCTTGGTCTTGGCTGCTTTAGTGCTTTGCTTGGTATTATCGCTCAGTTACTGAGCAAAAATCCGGGATTTCTCCAACAATGGATAAACTACGGGCTTTCCCCTTCTTTACCCCTCGTGATTTATGTGCTGCTAACCACCATTGGCGGGGTGTATCTGCTGCGTCTCATCCGCTTGCGATATTTCACCTTGCCGTCCTTTGTCTACCAGACACCTTTTCGCAAGACGGGCCATATCCTCAGTTGGGGAGCCTGTCTGTTCGGGCTGCTCTTAGCTATCTCCCTCAGTATTTTCATATATGGGGAACCCTCTTCCTATCATTATTCTCTACAACGTTCTTTTTTCAATCGTATTCCGCTTATCGGTCTTGGTGCTGGATTTTTTATTCTGCCTGCATTTGTACAACCGGGCGGGTATAAATACAGCCTGCTCGGCCGCTTTTGGAGCCTGCTCTTCCAGCCCTATCAACAGCCAGAAACAGTCGAGGTATTTGATAAAGCCAGATACAGACCACTGGTTGCCATTGAGGGTGCAGTATTTGCTGCATCTTTCGCAGCAATATTTCTATCGAGTTACCTTGCGCTTTACGCCCTTTATCAACAGCAAAAAAATGCTGCTGCTCTTCCTTCTTCCCCCAACTTGGTAGATATCATTTTTTGGCAGAATCATTATCATTCTCTCGGAAAATTTCTGATTTTTGTTCTGTTGCTGATGCTTTTTTCCTGGGCAAGTCATGCCATGCTTTATGTTCGCCAGAAAAAAACTGACATTGAAACAGCCCCTTCTTTTATCGCCTCGACGTTGCGTCATCGCTGTCTGCTTTCTCGTAAGAATATCCCGGTCTGGATGAAACTACTTGCCAGCATCAGCACCGGGATCATCGCTTATGGCTTTGCTGATGATCGCGTGATTGAGGAAAAGAATATTGTTTTTCTGATACCCACGTTCATCGTGGGCATGATGGCCAGCTATATTGTTCAACCCCTGTTTTTTTCCCGCAAGATATGGCACCCTTTATATGCTTTTATGGGTGGAGCCCTGACTGCCATTTTTGCTTCCAGCCTTATTCTTTCAGCTGATATGCTGAGAGGCGCGACCTTTGGAGGGTATTTTTTCCTAAATACATTGGTTTTGATCACCTTTTCGATCATCGCTTCTCTGCCCTCTGGACTTGCTGGGGGATTTGCCGGACTTTTGCTCGATCGGGGGCATTACATTCTCCGGCGCAAGAAAATCCGCGTTAAAATCACCTCGCCACTCCCTACCTCGAAGAGGATCAAGTTCGCCCTATGGGAAAAGCTGCTTGCCAGTTCCTTCACTGGCGGGTTTGCAGTAATCACCATACGCGAGTTCCCGTTCCAGCAGATGGAGTTCCCTTTCCTGATCGGAGGATTTGTCGCGGGTTATTTTGTCCTGCCGCGGTTTTTCTCGCGGGAACATTGGCAATTTTTCCGTGCCTTTTTCGGGGGAACCTTGATGGCCATTGTGTCTGGCACTATTGCCTGGGTTCTTATGGCAACCCTTTCTGATGGTGAGGCCCCTTGGAGTTTTCTCGTTAGCATGTATACGAGTTACTTTGCTCTGGATTTCTTTCTGCCTTTAACCCTGATCGGTGGTATTGCCGCGCTCATGCTCGATGGCTTTCTCTACTATATCCGGCACAGGAAAATCCGCTTTACAAAAGCCCCACCAGCGCCGCAAAGTAACCACGATTTATAGCTGTAATTCTATTTCCTCACGCACTTGCCCCATCCTCATCTGCGCGACGACAACTGCATCGCTCCATCAGCGCTACAAAGGCATCTGACCCGGCATGGCCCCTGTAATCATAAAACCCACTCTGCTCCTGCGCTTTGTTCTTGGTCTTGCCGGGGTTATGCTCAGCCTGCTGGCCGCGCTGATCGATCTTAACCGGATCCATCTTATCACCTGGACGCGTAGCCCTGCCGCCGGGCTGGATTTTACCCTGCTGATCTATCTGCTGGCACTGGCAGCGCTGGCGGGCGGCTTTTTTCTGCTGCGCTGGCTCCGGCGGCAGTATTTTACCCTGCCCGCTGAAGACGAAGAAGACAGCCTGCAAAGCCCTGTGTATCCGGGCCTGACCATCGGCTGGCTGGTGAGCCTCTGTTGCCTGCTCTTCGCCGTGTTCTTTGCCCTCTCCTTGCTGGCTCTGGACAGTCTGGGCGAATTTATCATTCTCTTTCCCGATTTCACCCATGTTCCCCTGATCGGGCTGGTTGCCGGATTTTGTTTCCTGCCCGCCTTTGTCCAGCCCGGGGCCTTGCGCCACAGCCTTGCCGCGCGGGTCTGCCGCCTGCTGACCTATCGGTCAGAAGCAAGCAGGCAAGAGGGTGCCCCCGCTGATGCCCCCCCTGATGTTACCCCCGATATTATTGGGCGCTATCGCCCGCTGGTCGCCATCGCCGGGGCCGGGTTTTCCCTGCTGGCTGCCCTGCTCTGCCTGACGTTTTATTTCGAGTTCGCCCGTGAAATCCGTGCCGACGCACCCGTCGAGTTTGTCCCGGCAAAAGGCGCACTCCTCAAGCTTGATCTTCTGCGCGATCTCGGCTGGAATTGTGCCGCACTTTTGCTCTTCGGTCTCTGCGCCTGGGCGGTTCATACCCTGCTTTTTGTCCAGCAGAAAAAACAGGATATTTTTCACAAGGCAGAACGCGCAGACGGCAACATCCCCTCGCCCCCGCTCCGCTCCAGCCCGGCGCTGCAGCTTAAAGACATTACCCTGTGGGAAAAACTGCTCGCCAGTGCCTATACCGGGGCAATTGCCCTGATCACGATCCTGCTAATCGGCTTCGGCGATGCCTGGATCACAGTGCTGCTCAGCGGATTGGTTGCCGGGTATTTTGTCCTGCCGCTGTTTTTCTCTCGCGACGGTTGGCAGTTTGTGCGGATGTTTTTTGGCGGGGCTTTGGCCACGGTGCTCACCGCCGGGCTTGGGGCTTTTACCTATGTCACCCTCTACGACAGCTTTCTCGGCAGTAACCTGAATGAAGCCCTCGGCACCACTGTCTTCGCCCTCGCCTTTTCCCTGCCCTTCTCCCTGATCGGTGGTCTGGCCGCTGTTCTGCTCGACTGGTTGCTCTATCGCCGCCGGGCCAGAAACCCGGTCTTCGACACCACCGCCTTTGAATAGAAAATCTCGTTAGAAACCCCGGTCTGAGAACAGAAGACTGACCCGCCACCTAAACCCCGACACCCAACACCCGCAGCGGCAACAAGAGAGCCAGAGATGACCGACCATTCACCGCCCACCACTGCCACCTTCTCACGCATCCCGCCAACCCGGCGCGAGCGAGTAATCTGTGGCCTGGTCATGTCCGGGATTGCCTTTCCGGCACTGGTCTTTTTGAGCCTTCTGTTTTTTTATCTCGGCGACAGCACATTCCTATCCGGGCTTTATGTCTTCCACTTTATCATCATCCCGATCCTCCTTGCCGTAGTGTTTCCCATCGCCCACTGGATTTTGCCCGTTTTTTTCTTTCGCCAGAACTGGCGAATCATTGTGTCTTTTATCGGTGGTGGCTTCATTACCGTTGCCGCCGCATTTGCAGCCGCCTTCCTCAATGGTCTCATCCTCATTGCCTTCCTTGAAATAGCTGGAGCAGAGGCGATCAACTGGGTCGGAAAATGGGAGGCAGACGGCCTCGCCTTTTGGCATGTGGCGATCACCTTCTGGATATCTGTTTTCTTCTCCCCCGTCATTGCTGTCGTTGCCATTTTCCTCAACCGCTATCTGATCCGAAAGCGGGAAGAAAACCCGATCCCCGACAGCTCGGTGTTCGAATAGGGCGAGTAAAACAAGATCTGCTATAGAAAAGATACCAGAATAAGCCCAAATAATCCTTGGAAAGCTCTGCCATGACCTCGCAGCCCCACCCCCCGTCAACAGTCTTTAAAAAGCCCGCGCCCCTGCCGCCGATAGGTAATTGGGGCGCTGCACCGTCAAGGCTTTCCGGCGGCGAGAAGCTGATCTGTGCGCTGTTCAGCGGCCTGATTGCCGGGGCCTGTGGTCTGCCCTTTGCCTTTTTTCTCGAGCCTCTGCCGATGTTCTGCTCGGCGCTGCTGGTCGGGGGGCTGGTCCTGCCGCCCTGCTTCTCGCTTCAGGTCTGGCGTCCGGGTCGGGCCTTTTGCGGCGGCATCCTCACCACCCTGCTCAGCGCCGGGGTCTTTATCCTGCTGCTGTCGATCACCGTGATCCACTCCAGCCGGGATTTTACCGATGCCCACACCACGGTTTTTGGCATCATCATGATCTTCGCCGCCGGGCTGAGCCTGCCCTTTGGCCTTGCCGCGATCCTGCTCGACTGGCTGTTGCTGCGCAGACGGCAGGGGGAATGAGGGCAGCTCCTTCAAACACTTTGCCCTGATTCCTGCTGCCCGCCCGGTCCCTTGCGCCCTCCTCCCTTTGCCCCCCCCGAATCAATTGATTTGAGATCACTTGATTCGGGAGCAATTCATCACAGCTTGACATGCAGGTAAATACCTGCATATTGTTTGCCGAAAGCAAAGTCCAGGACACAAAAGAACAAAACCCCGCTTACAGATGGAAACTCCGTGAAAGACGAAGATCTGGCGAAAGATGCAGGCAAAAACGAAGACAAGGTCTTCAAGGCACTGGCCGACCCGAGCCGGAGAAAGCTGCTTGATCTTCTTTGTGAAGAAAATGGCCAGACCCTCAACCAGCTTTGTGAGCACCTGAACATGGCCCGGCAATCGACCACCCAGCATATCGCTATTCTGGAGGCCGCCAATCTGTTGAGCACGGTCCGACGCGGCCGCGAGAAACTGCACTTTATCAACCCCGTTCCGCTGCACGCCGTTTATGAACGCTGGGTAAGGAAATTTGAACAGCAGCGCCTGGGCCTGCTACATGACCTGAAAACACGGCTTGAAGGAGAAGAGCCATGAGCACAACCCCGAGCATAACCCCGAGCATAACCAAGACAAAGTTTGTCTATGTCACCTATATTCTCTCAACCCCGGAAAAGGTCTTCGAGGCCTTGATAAAACCGGAAATCACCCGACAGTACTGGGCCCATGAAAATGTTTCGGACTGGAAAGCCGGATCAAGGTGGGAACACATTCGCTACGACAGCGAACACAAGGTGCAGCTTGCCGGAAAGGTGGTCGAATGCCATGCACCGGAACGGCTGGTCATTACCTGGGCCGGGATATCCGATTTTAGCGACCCTTCCAAGCACAGCCGTGTAACCTTTGAACTGGAACCCTTTGACGCCATGGTCAGGTTAACTGTCACCCATGACGAACTGGAAGAAAACAGCGGGATGGCGCTTGCCATCGTCAAGGGCTGGCCCCGGGTCCTTTCAAGCCTGAAATCCTTTCTTGAAAGCGGGCAGCCGATTGACCTTTTCTCCTCCCCCAGCCCTGACATGCGTTCAGAACTGACAGCCTGATCGCTTATTATAACAGGAGTAGAAACATGACAGAAATCTTTGAAGGCGGCTGCGCCTGTGGTGCTCTCCGCTATAAAATTCCGGGTGACCCGGTGATGCAAAATCACTGTCAGTGCCGCGATTGCCAACAGATAAGCGGGACCGGGCACGGGTCCTATCTGACCTTCGCCCGGCGAGAACAGGTGGCGCTCACAGGCAAAGCAACGGAATGGCACACAGCCGGGGACAGCGGCAATCAAAAGACCCGTGGCTTCTGCCCTACCTGCGGATCACCCGTTTATCTCACCTTTGCAGCCCAGCCTGACCTGTTTGTTATCCATGCAGCGAGTCTTGATGATCCCGCAAGCTTCACACCGCAGATCTCTGTCTATGCCTCCCGCAGTCATGCCTGGGACCCGATTGCCGAAGACCTGCCCAAGTTTGACAGGATGCCCCCCGGTTAAATGTCACCGGGTTAAATGTCACCGGGTTAAATGTCACCGGGTTAAAAGTCACTGGGTTAAATACCTCCCGGTTAAATAACTCCGGGTTAAAAAACCTTTTATCGTAAAGACTTCTCGACTTGGCGGTGATTATTTGCTTCTGTAGCAGAATGAAATCGACACCAACCCTGCTTCTCCGACTTGTTCTCGCGCTCTACTGCGTTGTCATCGGCTATCTGCTCTATAGCAGCCTGCATGCATTGCTGACGCTTTCTGTCCGCGCGGCTTACTCCACAGGCCAGACAGCCAGTCAGACGGGGGGCCAGAGTTCATCTGAAATCGCCGCCTTTTTTGGTGTCTTTTCTCTGCAGGATCTCTGGGTCATCCCCGGTTGTTTTATCGCCGGATTTCTGGTTTTCCCCAGCTATACCTCGGCCCGGGCCTATAAACCCGGCCGGGCGATCTGGGGTGGAATCCTGACCTGTGGTTTGGCGAGTTTCTTTCTTTTCCTGATCCAGCAGGTGCTGCTGCCCGAATTCAACAGCGGGGCCGCAACCCCGTTCCTGCACGAGGAATTCCTCTCCTCCCTCGGCGAAAATCTGGCACCACCCGCCCTCTACGCCCTGCTCTTTGCCCCGCTCGGCGCCCCGCTCGGCTGGCTGGTCAACAAACTGGTCTTCGGCACAGGCTCGCGCAGTCAATACTGGAGCTGAGCCAGCACGGCTGGATTTTTAAACTTCATAAGTTCCGAACTTTCCATGCGTGCAGGCCCGATATTATCTTCGACAGGCAACAACCGTAGAAACAAAACGTCGGGGTTCTGCAGTTTGAATAGGACAGTCTGCGGCACCAAAGGAAAATCGGAATGAACCAGAGCTCCAACAGACATCGCCTCTATTTGTCCCTCTTTATCGGAGTAGTCGGGATCAACGCACCGATGATTGCCCAGGAGCTGAGGTATCAAATTCTCAACTCTCTGGGTCTCAAAGGATTTGATCTTGCTGAAATGACGATCCAGCTTCTTGTGACTGTGATCGCCAGCGGCGTAATCGGGGCCGGAGTGATCCCCTGGCTGATCCACAGAAGAACCAATCCGGGCGATCACACCCCTCGCGAAGGACGACAGGTCTCCTTGCTCGAACGTCTGCTGCTCGGGCTGTTCCTCTTCTTTGTCCTGCTTCTCCTTGTCGACCCGGACCTGTTAGAAAAACTTCGCCCCGGAAGCATCTACCTGTACAACCTTTTGAAAAACAGTACCTGGCTGCCGTTTTTCATGATCACAGCTTACTATATCCTGCTACCACGCCTCGACAGCCAGGGATACAGTGTTGGGAAGTCCTTTCGTACAGGCCTGATCTTTGCCTCTGTGATCCTTCTGTTTCACTTTTCGATTGCGGTCGCGACCGGACTTCTCCACTTTACCAGTTTTGTTCAGAGCTTTGAACGTTCACTGGACAGTCTCGCCGGAATATCCAGATTGGCTCTGCTATTTCTGGAAGCGGACTACCCCCTGTCCCTCACTCTGTATCTGCTCACGCAAGAAATCGTCCAGTTCGTCATCTTCAGCTGTTTGGTCTGGTTTGCAGACTTTTGTCTCAACAGATGCTCAAGTGAGACCAGCGCCAGAGTTCCAGAAGAAGACAAACAGATCCCAACGAAACGGTTACGCAGACTGCTCGCTGGAACAACCGTGCTGGTGTTTTTTTTCCTGATATCTTTGACATTATTCGCGTTTGGGGAGGTTCAGTACTTTTTTGTACTCTTGCCCCTCGCCCTGCCTGCTGCTCTGATCGGGGGCATTATTGCACCCGTCTTTTTATCCGGCAGCTCTTACCGCGCGGGCCGCGCTTTTCTCGGCGGCAGCATTTGTGCCAGCCTCGTCTTTCTCCTGACCTGTACCCAGCTTGTGACGAGTAACATTTTCGACTTTTCAACAAAAACCCTTCTCACATACCTGACGGCAACAGGCCTTCTGCTTCTGCCCCTCTCCCTGATCGGCGGGGTACTAACCTGGGCGCTCTATCGCTATCTCTATCATCGGACAGATCGCCAGAGCTTCTGGAGGGAAAACCCGGCTGTGGCGGCAGAAAGACTGGCGACCTTTGACTAGCGCGACAGGTGCATTTTCTCCCGGCATTTTTCCGGGCATTTCTCCGGGCATTTTCTGTCGAGGCTTTCCCGTAGCCAACAAAAAGAACACCCGCAGGACCTGGCTGGCCTTGCGGGTGTTTATTAACTCAGTCCCTCTACAGACTTCGCCTCAACTGGCCCTTAATGGCGCAGGATCTTCCAGCCATCATCCGTTTTGATCCAGATCCCGGCCTGGGCCAGTTTGTCGAGCAGATCCTGGTTGCTCGGGTCTTTTGGGACAAAGATCAACGGGCCATCGCCCTCGGCAGTGGCCACCTGATAGGCGCGTCCGCCGAGTACGGGATGCACTGTCAGCGCGCCCGGTTCACTTACCTTGTAATCACCACCCAGCAGGTCCGTTGCCATGCCTTCAAGGATGTTGGCGGGCATGCCTTCGATGGTTACCAGATCGTTCTTCAGCGGGGTAAGGAAAGCCATATAGGCGTCCATATCGCCGTCACTGGCCGCCTGACGCAACAGGGTAATGGCTTCGAGCAACCCTTTGTCATCAGTGGGTTCTGCAGAAAGATAGCCATAGGCGGGCAGGTCCTTGACCGTAAAGCCCGTGGTCGCCTCGCCCGGTTGGTCCAGACTGATCTCGCCGATCACATTCTCGTTCTGCCCCGGTGCTTCGGGAAAGGTGCCCTGGCAGGCTTTAAAAACCTCGGCTTTTGCCCCCACAGCCTCAGCTCCAGCGGCGGCCGCGTCCTTCACCAGCCGGACCCGCAGGATGTTTTCACCCTCCAGCAGCAGGCTTGGCGGAATAAAATTGGCAAAGCTGCCGGGATGATCCCGCAGCAGGATAACGTCGTTGACTTCAATGGTCAGTTTCCCCGCCTCACTGCCCTGATAGGCAACGGCGAGAGTTTCTTCACAGGCTTGTGCAGACATGGTAACGGCTCCCAGAACAGCCCCCGCCAGAGCGATGATCTTCAGTCCCTTTTCTGCCCCCTGGAGACTTCCGGTGACATCGGGAATAAAATTGCTGGAACCGGCTTTCATAAACATAACATTCCCCATCGTTGACGTGGTAAATTGATGACATCGCGGCAAGCGTTCTGCTGCCGTTATATGCTCTGTCGGAAGCAGGCGCAAAGAGGTTCAAATAAAATTTCAGAACGGGAAAGTCTTCTCAGAAGGAAAGCGCCAGCCCCAAGCCAGAACCCGAAACCAGAAACCAGAAACCAGAAACCAGAAACCAGAAACCAGAAACCGAAAACAGGAAATCAGCAATACAGATCTAGGGCCGATACTGTCCCACATCGGAAAAAGGCACCCCGATTTCTGCCCGGTAGATCTCGTCCAGACTGCCATCGCGGGTCATTTCCTCCAGCGCTCTGTTCACTTGCCGCTGCATCTTGACCCGATCCGGATGAAAAGAAGGAAACAGCGGATCAAAAGAATGGGCCGGCTGCAGTGCCCGGAGCGACAGATCATTGTGAGCGTTGTAATAGAAGGTCGACACAAAATCGGCGACAATAATGTTCACCCGGCCCTGGAACAACTTATAGAGATTAGCCAGATCATCGACCGCATAGTCGACTTCCAGATGGGCCGCCCCGATTTCGGCAAGGAGATTTTCCGGATAGACATAGCCATCCACCAGCCCCATCAGGACCCCTGTTTGTTTCTCCACAATCGCGGCAAGATCGGGCGAGCTGATCTCGCTGTAGCCGTGCACCCAAAAGGTATTGGTATAGATACTGTTATAGGCCGGACCCTGTATAAAATCATCCCGTGCCGCCGCATCCAGGACCGCATCCAGCTCTCCATTGCGGACAGACTGCAAACAGCGCTTCCAGGGCAGTTCGATAAAGATGGCTTCATAACCGGCCCTGCGTGAAGCTTCGGTCATGACCTCGACCGAAATCCCTCTGGCTCTGGCTTTTTGCGAACCGTCGCTCTCGTACCCCCCCTCGGTCGGGATGCTGTAGGGTGGCCATTCATTATAACAATAGCGGATGGTTTTGTTACTCTGGGCCACAGCCACGGATGGCGCGGCAAGCCCACCCAAACACCCAAGCCAAAAAACAAACGAGAAAACCAGAGACGCTGTCACAGAAAGACAGCGCCCGGCCTGGGTGCTTCCTCTGTTCCCCCGGAACAGTCGCGAGACCCGCGAGACCCGTGAGAACCGCGTCAGGCCTGCCAGGCCACATCCCGGGCTTTTCGGTGTAACTGAAACAGATCTCATATCAAAATTCACTGTCAATAAATTCAGAATATTCCTTTTAGGAACAAATGATTAAGATTGATTTAATCCATCTGCATTTACCCCGAAAAGTATCCACTTTGGATACAGATACTTTGCCCCATCCCCGGATGAGCCCTACAGTGGACTTTGTCCCTCCCCCCAACTGACCGGAGACCAAAATGCAGCAGATCTGGCTGGAACTCACCTTTCCCTATGACTGCGGCGGACGGATCGCAGCGGAATTTGACGCCCGTGTCGCAATCGGGCTGGAAGAAGATACCCTGCTGGCCGGAGAGGTCGAGCTTTACGGTTATGACAGCGCACACGACGGCACCTATGAGGCCTGTGACGACCAGCCCCTGTGTCAGAAGATCCGGGGCTATTTGCTGGGCACCGAAAGCGAAATCCGCCGGGCGCGCGAGCGTCTCGGCCAGCAATCCCCAGGTCCCGCCAGAGGCCGTACTGGCTCTCGTACGGGCTCCCTGACTGGCTCCCTGACTGGCTCCCTGACTGGCTCCCTGACTGGCTCTGGCAGCCCCTTCGCAGCTTTTGTCACACCTTACCGGGAAAACTTCGCTCCTGGATTTTCAACCCGTTGACAGGGGCCTGGTACTTTCCACCAGAACCTCAACAGGCCCTCCTTCTGGCTCCTCTCTTTTCGCCCCGCAGCTTCTGCTTGTACTTCCGTCACAAACAGGGAACTATGTCGCAAAATAAACTTGTCCCGGACAACAGGCACTCTCGAGCTTTAATGCCCCTTTTCTCTATCTTCCTGTCCTCCCTGTTTTGCCCCTTGGGCTGTCAGGCCAGCGCTGCAGCTGACCGGCAGGCCCGCCGCTATGGCCGGACTCTTGCCCGGCAGGTCCCCCTCTTCTCCGCCCTGCTGTTTTCAGCGCTGCTCGCGCACAGCCCCGTCCGGGCGGCAGAACTCAGCCTGGTGACCGAAGAATATCCTCCGCTGAACATGTACGGGCCCGAGGGCGAGATTACCGGTATCGCCACCGAATTGCTGCGCCTGGCGGCAAAGGAAATTGATCTCGCGCTCGACATCCGCTTGCTGCCCTGGAAACGCGGATACTTCCTGGCCAGAAACCGCCCGCAGACCTGCATCTATTCCACCTGGCGGACCGAAGAACGCGAGGATCTTTTTCTCTGGGTCGGACCACTGGCCAAAGATGCCTGGTCTTTCTATGCCCGGGCAGACAGCAAGATCAGGCTGAGCCGACTTCAGGATACATTCGATTACAATGTCGGTCTGGTTGACGGCTGGGGTTTCACCGAACATCTGCAAAAATCCGGGCACCCGAAACTCGATCTCGTCCCGGCCAACGATGAAACCAACCTGCGCAAGCTGTTGTCCGGGCGGATCGACCTTTGGGGCACCGGGCGGATTTCCGGTCAGCAGATCCTCAAGGGCGAAGACGACAAAAAGATCAAAGAGATCTTCGCCATCCGCGAGATCGGCCTCTGGGTCGCCTGTCACAAGGAAACCGACCCGGCGCTGCTGAGCGAGCTGCAGAACGCCTTGGACAAGCTGGAACGGGACGGCAACGCCGACAGAGTCCGGGCAGATTTTTAAGCTCTCCCGCCTGTCCGAGCACCAGAAGACCTGAACACCAGAAGACCTGAACAGAAAATTACCCGGCAACCTGCCCTGGACCTCCTCTTTCTGACGCAGCAAAACTTCAGCTCAAAATTCAATCTATAAGGGATATAAAAATATTATCTCTCGTTTAACGGTATTTTTTGTGTATAATTAGCACCAGAGATACAGCCTGCAATCTGCGTCCTGAAAGTGCCTCATGATTACCAGACGCGTTCATTAAAACGCACCTCATAGATGCTTGAAAATGGCTGAACAGTTTACGGATTTGCCATGTCACGTGATGAGAATTACCTCAAACAAGAGCTTTACCAACTCGTTCAGTCTGCCCCTGATATATTCAATTTTTTGCAGAATGCCACCCTTGATGGCCTGTGGTACTGGGATCTCGAAAACCCGGAAAATGAGTGGATGAATGACCGTTTCTGGGAAATTCTCGGATATGATCCAGACAAACGCAAACCCCTGGCAGCCGAATGGCAGGATCTGATCCACCCCGACGACCTTGCCACAGCACTGGACAATTTCAATCGTCACTGTGTTGACCCCAACCACGCCTATGACCAGATGGTGCGCTATCGTCACTGCAACGGCGACACCATCTGGGTGCGCTGTCGCGGGCTGGCCATCCGTGACCAGAGCGGCAAACCTGTTCGCCTGCTCGGCGCCCATACCGACGTCACCGAGTTGATGCGCTCGCTTGAACTGGTGGAACAGCACAGCCAGCAATTGAGCCTGGAGATCGAACGCCGCCAACAGGCCGACACAGCCAGCCAGGCCAAGACCCAGTTTCTGGCCAAGATGAGTCACGAGCTGCGCACCCCCCTCAATGCAATTCTCGGCTATTCCGAGGCTCTGCTCTCCGGGATTGGCGGCGAGTTGGAAAACAAACAGCACCGGGAATATATCTCGACAATTACCAAGGCAGGTCAGCATTTACTCAGCCTGATCAACGATGTACTTGACCTTTCAAAAGTTGAATCCGGCGAGGAAAAGCTGCAGGAGCAGGATATCAACATCGCAGAAATCATGAAACTCTCCCTGTTACGGATCAAACCGCTGGCTGAAAACAAGCATATTTCGCTGCGGATTACGCCTCCGACAAATGTTCAGACCCTGCGGGCGGATGAACGGCGTGTCACCCAGATCTTTACCAACCTGCTCAACAATGCAGTCAAATTTTCCGGCCCCGGTCAAAAGGTAAGCTTTTCAGCCGCGATGGATAAGGACGGCGGGCTCGAGTTTTACATCAGGGATCGGGGCGTCGGGATTGCTTCCGAAGATATACCCAACGTCATGCGCCCCTTCCACCAGCTTGGCGATGTTTTCAGCAACCCACAGGAGGGAACCGGGCTTGGCCTGCCCATCTGCAAGACCCTGATGGAACTGCACGGCGGCTCGATCGAAATACAAAGCAAACCGGGACGGGGCACCTGCATCACCGCGCGGTTCCCGGCGCACCGGATCACGCCCCCCGCCCTCCCGGCCCAGACAGCAATGCCACAAAACCAGGCTGGTCTTCCCTAGGACCTAAGAGGCACAAACTGGAGTTTCCCCCAACCCCAGTACAGGGTTCAAATCATGCTCTTTGCCCTTGTCCACAGTTTCTCTGCTCCCAAGGTATTCCCGGATCAAGTCAATGCCTGAGTTTCCCAGTAGGCCTACAGATCCGAGATGAATTGTTTCCCCTGTCAATGCCAGTGATCCTTGTTCCTTTCAACAGAACGAAAGATGAACAAGATGGTCCATGTTATCGATCATGCAGAAAAACTATACGGCAATTCCAAACCCAAATTTGAACCCGAACTCCGGGTCGAGACCCGCCCTGTTGATAACACCGAAGGCACGAAAGGACACTCCTATTTTGTTTATCGGGACGAAGACGGCAAGGAATGGGCTTTATCCGGTACTCACTCAAAGTATCCGAGTTGGAATACCTTAGATTCACAGCTTGTGGTCCACCTCATGCCGCTGGATGAATCAATCGATGCGCGTGGTGATCAGACCCCGGAACAAAGAGGCAGCCGTGTTCTTTCCACAGGAACAAAAGCAATGGAGGGATGGCGCGACCTGAAGCAGCTAAAAGAAAAAATTGAAACCGCGAAATTCGAATATGACCATGAAGGCCCAAACAGTAACTCTGTCACCAGCCTGGGACTTAAAATATTGGGTTTTGATCCAGAAAAGGATATGCCCAAAAATGACAGCTATAAAAATTTCTATCAGGGTACGCACCCCGGTGTTGGAGATCTCGACATTGACAAAAACAACAGCATCTACGAAACCCCGATCATTGATTTCGTGAAAAGCAAGCAACAGATTGATAACTTAGCCAAAGGTTTTGAAACAACTATCGAACAGGGCAGGGATAACCTGACCAATGAAGGTGGAAGGATAAAAGATCAGGCTGGCAGAAAGGCAGCAGAAACTGTCGATTACTCCTCACGTAAAGCCCGAGAAATGTGGCAAAATAGTTTGGACACAGTTGAAACTGAAAGACAGCGACTTGATAAGGGCTGGGACAGAACAAAAGATAAAGCTCAAGATCTATGGGATCAAAGCACGACTAATCTGGATAAAGCCCGCGATAAACTTCAACAAGCCCCGCAATATTTTGAAGACAGGATCATGCGAAAGGTCCACAGAGAAATAAACCGACAGAGATAAGGTCTCCTTGAGGCTGGGATCAGGAGGATCTTATCATCAGGATATTTTAGGATCTTCCTGTTTCCCTTTTCCGCGCTAACAGATTGTTGTAAAAACTATCCGCCACTTACCCCGGTCAGCACTCACGGCCCGCAATCAGAAAGCAGAACAAAGCCCCATGCCGATCTATCTTATCCGTCACGGTCAGTCCGAATTTAACGCCGTTGCCCGTGATGGCATTGATGCGCTGATTTATGATGCGCCCTTGACCGAGCTGGGCCGGGCACAGGCGGATCGAGCCAAGGAGATCGTGCGCGATTTTGGCATCCAACAGGTCGTCACCTCGCCGCTGACCCGCGCGGTGCAGACGGCGCTGCGAATTTTCGAAGGCCACGCCCCGATTACCGTACAGGCCGGACACCACGAGATGCTGTGTAACTCCTGCGATGTCGGGCGACACCGCGACCATCTGGCCCGCGACTTTCCCCAGCTCGACTTTGCCCACCTGCCGGACCGCTGGTGGCACGAGGGGCCGGAAAACGAACACGGCGTGGCCCATGAACCGCTCGAGGTGTTCCGCGCCCGGGTCCGGGCCTTTGACAGGACTTTACGCGAAAGCAAAACCCGCCCACTCGCCATTGTCGGCCACGGTCTTTTCTTTCAGGAAATGGTCGGCCGCATGCCCGACAACGCCGAGGTGATTAGATACGAACTGCCGTAAACAAAGGCCAGTGATCTGATTGTGCTTCTGACCAAAGCACAATCACACGACAATCTCACTCTCTTTGCCGACAACAATCCCCCTATAACGACATCGATGATCAGGAGCTCCCATTGATCTCAGGGGCGAGATGCTGAAATCTGCCGGGTCGCAATTATGGTGGAAGAACATCCTGCCCGTACCCTTTCCAGGAAAGAGGGCTATCATCGCTTGCTTTTCATCCCTTTGGTTTTTTTCACATTCTCATCCTGTTGAAGCCGCGCAAATTCGTCACTATCCGGTGATAACAACGCGATATAACCGTCAACGTTTGCATGGACCGCCCAGCCATGAGTTTTTGTCAGTGGGGAAGCACGTAAACACGCTTGTCCTTTCGAAAAGTATGCAGCGCGAAAACTGGCCAGATCTTCTTCCTCTACGCCCTTTCTCAGCGCTGCTACCATCGAAAGAACCTCATCTGAAGTCATCGAGTAAGGTTTTTTGACCAGCAACTCATATTGGAGAGCAGCCACCGAACCCGGCTTGTCGGGCACTTTCGCGATTGATTGACAGTCCTCAGCCGGACAGATGAGCGTGTCATAATAATTGGTAGTGTGCATCATGGCCCCGTTCGTTCATTAAATGTTCTATTATTAATTCTCCTTTGTTTACAAGTCAAAGCTGCCGTTCTGTCAGGAAATTATTGTCCGCGAATGGATACTGAAGCTCTCCCCTAATCGAACAGTTGTGCCTCAGCCAGGCGTGCAGGATCACCTACCGCGCGTATCTCGTAAATTCGATCCTCGCGAAAATCCACCTCCAGCATCAGGATAAGATATCCATCAGGGCGCACGGCAACCGCGATTTCGCCGTCAATCAGCACAGGCGCGGCGGCATGCGCCCGGTTCAGAAAGGCCCGCGCGACATCAGCAGCGCCGCTCAGAATGCTGACTCCGCCCAACCGCAATGCCGCTTCGTCTGCCCGGAAGGTCACTTCGGGGTCGAGCACGTTCAACAAGGCCTCAAAATCACCCGATCTGGACGCGACGAGGAAGGCTTCGACGACCTTCCGGCGCTCCGCGCGCCGGCTTTCCTGGTGCCGCTTGGCGCCCCGAACGCGCCGACGGGCGCGGCTGGCGATTTGCCTTATGGCATCAGGCGACTTTTCAATAATGGATGAGATATCGTCATAGGATACGTCGAACATGTCATGCAGCACAAGCGTGAGCCGCTCGACTGGGCTGAGAGTTTCCAAGACCATCAGCAACGCGACCCCTACGGAGTCCGTCATTGCGAGGTCAGCTTCAGGCGTATCTTTGTGACACTCACTGCTCTCCGCCCTTTCGGCGGATTCATCGAACGTATCCTCGCGGCGCGCTTTGCGCTGGCGCAGCATGTCGAGACAGATCCGCGCAACCACCGTCGTCAGCCACCCGCTAAGGTTCGATACAACCGCTGCATCAACCCGGCTAAGCCGCAACCAGGTTTCCTGAACCGCATCTTCGGCCTCAATGGCTGAACCAAGCATCCTGAAGGCCACACTTCGCAGATGCGACCGCCGTGCCTCGAACGCGTCCACAAGAATATTTTTTTGCTCCACCTGTCACACACTCTCTTATTGCTTCGTCATGGGTATGACGTTGTAGACCTGATCCCTGTGACACCTGCGGCCAGGCGAAAGCGTCTTATGAACAAATATTCCTGATGGAGAAAGAAAATGAAAGCCAGAATTCAAAACCCCGCAATCCTTCTCCCCGATGCGCTGAAAGCCCTGATGGCGCTCAGCAAGGCGACGGAGAAGGACGGGCTGCCATATGTTACCCGCAAGCTCGTTCATCTGCGCGCCAGCCAGATCAACGCCTGTAGCGTCTGCGTCGACATGCATTCAAAGGAACTCAAAAAAGCTGAACAGTCGGACGAACGGATCTTTGCCGTCGCCGCTTGGCGGGACACGCCATACTTTTCGAAGGATGAGCGGATAGCGCTGGCGATGACCGAAGCAGTGACGCGGTTAAGCGAACATGCCGATCCGATTTCGGATGAGCTATGGGAGGAAGCCGCCAGGCATTATGATGAAGAGGCACTTGCCGCGCTTCTCGTCACAATTGCCGAGATCAATGTCTGGAACCGGCTCAATGCCAGCGTCCGCCAGCAGGCAGGAGCCGCCTGGAACTGACTTGTCTTAGGCCTGTATCCTTACCGGCAACTTTACCCGGGCACCCGCGCTTTCGGGCGGCGCGTGCCTGGGGTGTAGCCAAAGGCGGCAACAGCGTTGCAGCCGTGGTATCGTCCTTTTTTTCCAGCACCTCGGCGATCTTGTCCATATCCGCCGCCATCACCTGCCCTTCCGGAGGGACCGTCGCGGAAAAAAACTGTTATAACAAAAAAATAAACCACCCTTTTTCACCTGCATTTTACTCCGGCAGGATCTTGTCTTTGTGAATGCAGTAGCTGTTAAAGTCTTCCCGGGTATAGAGGAAAGCGACGGCAGGATTGCTGCGCGAATGGATGATTTTATAGTTATAGCCAACACGGTAAGCAGACGCGACCAACTGATCTTCGCTCTCCGACAAGGTATAGTCACGCAATCCCACCCGGTATTTATAGGTCATCATGCAGGAAGGCCCGTTTTCTCTATCCCTACTCCATTTTTTCTCAATCAATACCGCTGGCCGGATCCGGCCCATGGCATAGACCTCTACCCGTCGTAGGGCCTCCCGTATGCAATAGAGTGCAAAAAAGAGAGGCAAGAGCCCGAACAACGCGCCGAAAAACATGTGCCAAGCCGTTTCAACGACCACCCCGGGAATTACAACCAGTCTCAGTATCAACAGGTAATAAGCAATGACCAACCCCAAACCAAGCAAGCGGAGGATAAAAGACAAAAAATGCCGGGCCAGAGCCGTAGTATCCAGCTTGTCCGCGCACTGCAACTGATAGAAGTAACGGTCAAGCTTCCACGGACAAAACAGCAACAGCAGATAAAACAGATAGCTCATCAATCCCCCCGGGTTGCCTGACCCGTGCGTTAAAATTTTTACTTCTTTGGCAAGCTTTTGCGCAGGCTTTCGATCACCCGGGTCTCAGCCGAGGCTGCGTGGCCGTCGTCCAGTACGGCGTTAAAAGCCGCCAGCGCCTGTGCGCCCAGGGGCTGGTCCAACCCCATCTTTGCGGCAAAGCGCAGGCCATAGTCCGTGTCTTTCTGGCGCCAGCGGGTCGAGAAGACCACGTCCTTGTCGTGTTCGCCCCGGGCCATCAGCGCGGCATTGCGGGCGACCTGCGGGCTGCCACAGCCGCCACAAGCGAGCGCCTGTGCCACCAGTTCCAGATCGAGCCCGGCGCGTTCTGCCGTGACCAGCCCTTCTGCAGCGGCAGCGATCTGGATCGAGCCCATCAGGTTGACGATCAGCTTGTAGGCGGTTCCGGCCCCCAGCGGGCCAAAGTGGATCTGGTCGGTCGAGATCACCTCGAGAAATGGCAAGGCCCGGTCGATGGTTTCCTTGTCCCCGCCCAGGAACAGGGTCAGGTTGCCGTTGGCCGCCGCATCGGGCAGCCCGGTCACCGGACAGTCGAGATAAGCCAGCCCAGCTTTTGCCACACTCCCCGCCAGTTCCAGCACCCAGTCGTGCGACAGGGTCGAACATTCAATCGCCAGCGCCCCGGGCTGAAACTTCCCGGCCAAAGCCCCGCTCGGCCCATTCCAGATGGCCCGCGAAGCTGCATCATCGCCAACCATGCTGAAGATCACTTCGGCACCGCGCACCGCCTCTGCCGGGCTGTGCGCCAGAACGGCCCCCTGTGCCACCAGCCCCGCCGCCTTGTCAGCCGTGCGATTATAGACCCGGAGTTCATGTCCGGCACGCAACAGACAGGCAGCCATACCAGAGCCCATCAGCCCGGTACCGAGAAAAGCGATTGTCGTCATGGAACTGTTCCTTGTGGCAGGAGAAAGCAGAAAAGACCTGATCGAGTGTGCAGATATCTCCTTGCCAAACAAGATCTTTTACAGCCGGGAGCAAGAATTTTCCGGTATAATTCCCCGCCAAAATCTCCTCCAAAATCCTGGACAAAAGTATCGGCAAAGAAGCTCGATCTTCAGATCAGGCCCCAAACCTGTGATGTTTGAGGAAATAATCCAGCGACAGACGGTTCACACCCCGGAAGGCCATCAGGGTCAGCGCCCCGGCAATGATAATCGCGGTCGGGTAAAAAAAGTGCTGAAAATTGGTCACCTTGCCCAGCGGCAGATACAGGTCAAAGGGATCAAGCAGCGCTTGCCAGATCGCCGCGGCTGAAGTCAGGGTCATGACCAGTAATATCGGCGTGGCATATTTTTCCATCAAGCCCAGTGTGACACAGGCACCGATCACGAACTGGAAATAACCGAAACGGTATTGCGGTTCCGGATCACTGAACAGATCCCAATAGAAAGTCCGCGATATCATCACCCCGATCTCCGGGTTGATCACCTTGGCCATGCCCCACCAGACCAGCAGCATGCCGACGGTTACTCTCAATCCCAGCAACGCCAGGGCCTGGGCGGTGGTCTGTTGAGCGGGCATTGGCATCCTCCTTCCGGTAAACTCTGCTACGGCATCGCAGCATACAGTGCTGGTTAGATAATAGATGCCATTTATTAACCCCGACTTATCCTGAGCAGTAAGACAAAGCTCTCCTCATTTCGCCCCCGATGTCACCCTTCTCCCCCTAATCTCTGGGAGCCGTGGTTCGGCTGCTGTCGAGGCAGCGCAGGGCAAAGATCCGGTCCAGTTCGGGCTGGTCGTCGGTCTCATCGCCGCTGGCGTATTCCACGGTCATTTCCGGATTGTCCTCGGCATAGAGGATCTCAACCTTGTTGCTTTTTTTCCAGTCCCAATAGCTCTTCTGGCCGATCTGGCGGGTAAAGGAGGTCTCGATCACCCGATCCCCGATCTCGAAGCGGTGCAGCACGTTAAAGCCGCGCCCCATGTTCGACTTGGTGCCCATCACCGTGGTTTTGGCAACCCGTCCCCGGCTATAGACATGGGCCATCTTGCCCATCATCTCGGTCAGGCTCCACCAGATATAGAGCGAGATCACCAGCGCAATCATCAACGGCAAGGCCCCGCCCAGAGGCTGGTCCCCGGCGGTGTCATCCATCAATTGCAGGCTGATGCCAAAGCCCGCGCCCTCTGCCGCACCCCCTTCCGTAATCCGCAGCACCCCGGCAACCCAGAACATGCCCAAAGCCACCAGCAGCGCCAGCAGACTGCAAAGGTAAAAGCGGACCAGATAATACTGCCGCGCGCGCGCATTCACCCGTCCCTGCTGTTTCAACACCCGGTAATAGGACAGAAAATCACGCGCACCAACAAACAAAAAAAACTCAAACAACGGGGCCATGGGTCACTCGTGACAGGAGGGGGAAAAGGGTGAAAAGCCAAAACGACAGGAAACAGTGGGAAACGACCAGAAACAATCAAATCAGAAGGTCCGGACTATAGAGCCAAAATACCCAAGGGTACAGAGATCAGAAGGTGGCTTGCAAATATACGTACATCGCCTTTGCGCAAACCTTGACCACTAACTTGGGTTTCAGCGGGTCTCACCGGGCTTCACTGGGGATAGATCATGCTTTTTTCCGCTTGCTGTAACCGCTCGCTCTGATCCCATCCGGGAGTTTGCTCTGGCATCAGAGCATCCTTGATCAGGCATCTGTTTTTGAATTTCTCCGGCTCATAGAGACAGGCGAAACGCGGGGCTGACTGTGCATAGATAAAGCAGTCGATATCACCGACCTTGCGGTCTCTGCCCGTAAAAAACCGATTGTACAAGTGTGACGCGATCTGTTTTTTTCCGGCTGCTGTAAAGGTATACAAGTCTGTCGGCTTGATTTTATCAGAGCCTTCTTGAATCAGTTTGGCCTCAACCAGCTTGCCATCGCTGTAGGCAAAAGCCCTGCGTTCAAGCAAACGTATTTTCGGCACAACAAGAAACAGGGAAACAATCGGGGCAACACATAACATCCAGACAGAGTTTCTTATATCATTCGAAGTCATCTCATTATTCCAGAAAAATTCTCTGAAAAAGATTGTCGCCACAATAAGCACAGGCACAAAAAACAGAAGAAACCAGCCCAAAAACTGAAAGACATACCTTGCACGCACTTCGGGATCAATCAGGCCCTGCTGCTGTTTTTCGGCGTAAAAGCGCCTGAAATCCCGGGAACAGAACAGCAGGAAGAATTTAAAGAGAAATGACATTGCTATCCTTTTTCAGAAGATATCTCCCTACATCCGGCTCATAAAAACAGGTCTCATGATAACCAGTCCGGGATGTCTGCCGGGGATCTCTGTGTAACTATACTGCGAATGACTATTCCACCCGCATAAACCATCTGCTCAGGTCATCCGAGTAGATAATGAAAGAAAGTTTGAAAAAAAACTGGTCCTGAGAAATTCTGGGGAAAGAGCTGTACCTGCTATCATGGGAGTTGGCCCTGTTGTCGCCCACAAAAAACAACTCATCCTGAGGCACGGTTTGACAGGTTCTTTCCTCTTTAACCGACGAGGGGTAAATCGTTTTGTAGGCGTGGTTCCCTGCTGTTTCCTCATAGAGATCAAAACTCTCCTGTGAAGGGTCCGTGTATTTTCCCAGATATTTTTTATCGGGATTACTTTCACTCCAGAAATCCTCGTCATTAAAGCAGATTTCATCACCACTTCTCGCAACCAGCCTTTTTACAGACTTATTCCCCTGATCTCCCCTGAAAGTCAGCAAGTCACCGAGTTCAGGTGTAGCCATGTAGACAAACACCCTGTCATTGGGTAACAGGTTCGGAGCCAGAGAGCTGCTTGCGACGGATAGGCCGCCAAACCCCAAAATAGGGGGCATCCAGAAAAAATAGACAAATAAAACGCCGAGAAAGGCACAGACAGAATAGAAAACTCGCTTGAACATAGATTACACCTCCTGCAAACATTTGACTTCAAATACCCGATTTCCAACTATGATCGAACAAAGAGGAAATAAATCATCCGGTGCCACACCACGGGGTCGATCAGGCCCTGCCGCTGTTTTTCTGCATAGAGACTGCGAAGCTCCCGGGAACAAAACAGCAGGAAAACCCTGAACAAAACCTGCATCGACGTTACTCCTGCTTCCACGGCGGATTGTTGCGACGGGACTGTTCCGGGGAAACGTAAGGGTCAAGCGTGTTTTCTGCCTGCGCCAGATGCCCCCCGAGATCCCATCCCGACGATTTCCCTGGTTCTGGTTTATCCCGGATCAGGCAGTCACGACGAAAGGCTGCGGGATTATAGAGACAGGCTATTTTCGGCAGATTTCGCACATAGATCACCAGATCTTTATCCCCGATCTCCTGTTCCCCTTCATAGTCACACTCCAGCCAATAGGGTTTGCCCTCGACCTCATAACGATAGCTATGCTCGTATTTTCCGCCTGAACGGGAAACCTTGTCGACCAGCACCGCAACAGCAACCGCGCCCGCACTGTAGATAAAGGCATTTTTTTCCAGTTGCCGGATTTTGCTCCGTCCGGTCGAATAAAACGTGACCGAGCTCAGCAACAGCGCGGCTAACGTCATCAATTCATCAATCCAGATATGGGAAAGAGATAAGCCCCAGATCATTTCAAAAAATATGACTGCAAGGTACAGCGCCAGCCCCAGCAGGATAAGCCAGAAGAAAAACTGGAGGAAATAATTGAGCCGCGCTCTGGCATCAATCAGGCCCTGCCGCTGTTTTTCTGCATAGAGACTGCGAAGCTCCCGGGAACAAAACAGCAGGAAAATCTTGAACAAAAAATGCATCGCTCTCTCTTATGATAATAGATCAGGTGACCCCGAAAGCGGTCCCGCTTGCGCTTCCAGTTCCCACATCAGCAGCTTCCCCCAAAAGGGATAATAGAGACCTCATTCCTGCTTCCACGGTGGAAAAAGCCAATCTTTAGGCGTTTCTTTTTCTGTTCCCGCGATTTCAGAACTTCCCGCCAGACCCGCTTCCTTGTCTATCTCCCACATGGCAGCTTGCTCCGGCGCCACTTTATCCTGGATCAGGCAACGGCGCCGAAAAAGAGTCGACTGATACAGGTTGGCAAATTCCGGGGCGCTTTGTGCATAGATAACCGTAAGACTATCCTTCATGTCTCTGTACTGATTGGAGAAGAGGGCAAGATAGGAAAAGACAATTTGATACTTCTGACCCATGACCTCATATTCATAGCGTTGACTGACTTTCCCCTCGTAAACACTCTTTTCGATCAACACTGCCGGGGCAAGAAGACCATCGCTATAGGCAAAGGCCGTGGTCTCCAGCTTGCGGATTTTCGGCCTGATATAGAACAGCAAGCCAATGACAAAAATCCCTCCGGCCCAGATACGGAGTTCCATCTGCCCCGTAGCCTGATATCTGTCCCAGAACAGGTAGTTCATGACCACAATCGGTATCAGCAGCAAAATTACCCAGACAAGAAACTGAAAAAGATAATTGGAACGCACTTCAGGGTCGATCAATCCTTGGTGGTCTTTTTCCACATAAAAGCGGATAAAGTCTCTGGAACAGAACAGCAGGAAAATCTTGAACAAAAAATGCATCGCTCTCTCTTATGACAACAGGTCAGGGAACCCAAAGGATTACTTCTGATATAGAAAGGGTTTTTTTGGTTTATCCAGCTCTTTTGCCCGCTCATCCAACTGCCAGCGCGCAGGCTTCCCCGGCATTTCCCGATCCCGGATCAGACAGAAATCGGCCAGGTCTTTCACCTCGTAAACGCAAGCCTCCTCCGGCGCGGCGGGTGTATAGATCAACCATTCTGAATCCCCCGGATTTTTATGGGCTGGAACAGTGTCTTCCTTGTAGGGGAAACTTTTGCGGTATTCGAAGCCCTTGATTTTATATCTATAGTGATGAGTGTAGCTGCGCCTTTGGCCAAGGTTATTGCTGGAAATCGACATCAACCGCGCCTCAACCAGTTGCCCGGCACTATAGGCAAAGGCCTTACGCCCGATCTCCCTGATTTTTCCTGTGCAGTAAAAAACCAGCCCGCCTATGACCAGCACCCCCAGCAGGATATTGCCCGTCTCCATGGACCGGATCGTTTCCGCCAGCGGCAGCGGATCATTCCAGACGGCGCTAGACAGGATCGACAGCGGCAAGAGAACAACCAGCAACCAGAACAGAAACAGAAACGCCACCCGCCGCCGCACCTCGGGGTCGATCAGCCCCCGGCGCTGGTTCTCGGCATAAAAATCCCTGAAGTCTCTGGAACAGAACAGCAGGAAAATCTTGAACAGAAAAGGCATCGCTCTCTCTTATGACAACAGATCAGGGAACCCAAAGGATTACTTCTGATATAGAAAGGGTTTTTTGGTTTTTTCCAGCTCTTTTGCCCGCTCATCCAACTGCCAGCGCGCAGGCTTCCCCGGCATTTCCCGATCCCGGATCAGACAATTACCCGAGAATTCGTCCATGTCATAATAATAGGCAACACGCGGGCAGCTTTCGGCACAGATAAAGGGGACAAAATCCCCGACCTTTTCGTCTCTGGGGGAAGAAAGCTTGCGAAAGGTGATCTTTTTGCGGAACCACTCTCCGGCCATGCGATATTCATAGATATAGCTGTACTGAAATCTGTAGCTGCCTGAAGAATTGTTATGCTCGTATTCGATCAACTGGGCATCCACCAACACGCCATCGCTATAGACAAAGGCGAGGATTACCTGAAGACGGATTTTCCGTCTGGCAAGAATCAACGTAAAACCCGCGATCAGAAGACAAACGACAACAGGGCTCAGCGGCGAGAAATCGGGAATTTCCCGGCTCATATCCGCATAGTTCAGCCAGAAAAGCCAAGCTGCGAAGGCCGGGGGAAAGAGAGCCAGCAGCAACCAGCGAAGAACGCGGGTGGCAATACTATTGCGCACCTCAGGATCAATCAGCCCCCGGCGCTGGTTCTCGGCGTAGAACTCTCTGAAGTCTTTGGAGCAAAACAGCAGGAAAATTCGGAAGAATACAGACATGGCCACCCGTATCAGGAGAGAAAATTCTGGAACACATCTTCTTTCTATAGCGGATTTCCGGTTTCAGCTCCAGAAAATCGTCCTGATTTCATCAACATACCTCATTTGGGGG
Organism: Kiloniella laminariae DSM 19542; assembly: GCF_000374005.1. Classification (GTDB taxonomy): domain Bacteria; phylum Pseudomonadota; class Alphaproteobacteria; order Kiloniellales; family Kiloniellaceae; genus Kiloniella; species Kiloniella laminariae. Next base: position 256,204 of record NZ_KB893135.1, read on the forward strand.
ATTGCAGCCCCTCGCAACAATCGATAGATAAGCGCCCGGTTAAACGCTGGCCATACGCTGGGCTATGTGCTGGGCTACAGGTTCTGGCCATCAAACCTTCAGATTTCGCGCCATTCACTTTGTAACAGCGCGTATCCGTACTCATCGGACCATGCGCCCTTGAAATGGATATTCTCGCGGTAGTGGGCTTCACATCGAAAGCCGGTTTTCTCCAGCAGCTTTCGTGCTGCCTGATTGCGGCTGTCGATAACGGCGCTGAGGCGGTGTTTGTCCAGACGGTCAAACAGCAACTCGACCACAGCCTTCAGGGCTTCACAGGCATAGCCCCTGTTCTGCTGGGCGCTGTCGAGGGTAAAGCCCAGTTCGGCCTGGCGCCCCTGATCAAAAAAATGCACCGCGATATCACCAAGCAACAGGCCATCATTTTGACCCGTCACGGCAATCTGGAACCAGCTGTCATTCTGGTTAAAGGCCAGATCTTTCTGCCCCTGCCAAAAGCGCGCGACATCCTCTGGCGCAAAAGTACTCCAGCTTTGATAGCGCGCGACTTCGGCCTGATTGCGATAGGCAGAAAACCGGGGCAGGTCTGTTTCCTGAAACGGCCGCAGACAGAGCCGGGAGGTCAGCAGGGGAAAATAATCAGACATCAGAACTTCCAAACAGGTCCGTCGCGTCGGGGCATCCCAAAATACCGCCACAAAAAAATACAGAGCAAATCACAGGGAAACTTAGAAAATCGGACCGCCAATTAACAGGATTAGGTTAACAGATCCAGATAAAAAATATAGAAGCCTCTGCGCCAATCTGCACCCCATTTTTAAAGTATGATCAGCACCTGTCACACCGGAGCCAGGCAATCATTACGTGTAGCGGCTTGCACTCATACTTTTCAGCTTACTTTATCTGGGAATAAAATTCTGTGACGTCATTCAACCCGTAAATTACCTACAAAAGCTGACTTTGATACTTTGGCCTAGAACTTGGGCAAGAAAACTCAGTGTTTCAAGTCTCAGGATATGAAGAACCACACCGTCAAGAAAACGGACGTTTATTTACATGCGTTATAACACCAAAGGTTGTTCATCGCTCAATTTTATATCATGTTTGAATTTGTTATCGGAACGACCGCAACCAACCCAAAGCGGACATTGTGAAAATAGATATTGAGAAACTTTATTGAGAATTTAGCTACATAAAAAGAGATGCGGGATCATTACTCGTTACACCCATTTAAGTGTAAAGGATGTTATTGAGTTAATAGATTAGTTCTTGATGATAATGCAGAACTTCTGACCACCATCATTAGCTTTGCAAGTAAAAATAGCATCCTACAAAACTTAAATATTAATACCGACAACCTTAAAGGACTTGAAGCGGCAGATAATATGAACTATCTTTTCTAAAGATTTTCTACTATGGGTGTGTTATGGAATATTTAAATGAAATAATTGCGTTGTTAGCTGGTCTCATCGGAGGAGCTACAATTGGCTCATTAATAACAATAAAAGTTTGCTCCAATTCAAACAAGGTAAATCAGAGCGGTGCATCCTCAAAAGGAGATATTGTTGGTCGAGATAAGAACTAAACCCTTATTAATTAGTATAATTCAATGAAGTTCAACTCTGATAGTAATAATACCGACCAAACAAATGCAACCGCCAAAGAAAAAATAGTCGGTAGAGATGATAACAGCTCGAATAACAGTTACCATTTTCACGAAAATCCTCAATCACAAATTGATCTGTGGATACAAAAATTACACTACGAAATGGAAAATAATGAACGTATCTGTGATATGGTTGAAAGCCTTCAATTTTATCAAAAACAAATCCCATTTGACGACATTGTGGGTTTAGAAAACAAACTCTCGCATTCAGGGCGTGATAGCCAAAGAATAAAAGCCCTCTTAAAGAAAGAAGAATTCACAAAGTTATTAGACAGGTGGGGTGCTTATGCCTCTGCACAAGAAATCATAGCCTATCTTCTTTCAAGGATTGACACTCTTTATGAAACAGAAGTCCAGCCAGCAATAAACTCCGGAGCAACCAATGACGAAATCGATAAATTATTTAGAGTCAAAGTCATTGATCCTGTTATCAACGAAGTAAAATCAGCCCCATTTTTAATTAATTATAATCATGTATCTGGGATGGTTTACTGGTTGGCAGAGCTATGTTTCGTGAGGTGGCATAAATGATACAAATTACTTACCAACCTGCATACGACCCTTATCATACAGCTTTTAGAGTATTGATGCTGTTGGCACGAAATGAAGAAAAAAGCATTCGTTTACAAACATTAAAAATTCTCGATTTTTACCTAGCATTTCCGAATTTCATCCAAGAGATTAACGGAATAAAAACCCAGATAAAAAAGCATAATCTTGATACAATAAGTCCCCCTTATGGACACTTACCATCTTCCAAAATTATTTTCGACCAAATGAACGTCTTTCAAGAAGCAGCTGTGCAAACACTTCATCTAAGAGGAATTCTTGAATTCACGTCCGAAACTTTAGCTCATGAAAAAGTCAAATTAACCAAGAATAAAATACCTGAGAATTTACTCCCAGCTTTAACAAGAAGGAATGATGAGAAATCTAACATCCTAACTTTTTTATCCAATGTGCTAATGGAATTACCTCTCGAGGGGGCAAAAGGTCTTAAATCAAAGACGAGCTTAATGGAACACCGCTATGATTATCAATAACCCAACTTTACAAATAAAAAAATTAGTCGTTTCGGCAAGCGGACAAATCGCCTTCTCTGAAGAATTTCATTCAGGCCTTAATATTCTACGGGGAGAAAATAGTTCCGGTAAATCTACTATTATGGACTTCCTGTTTTATGGTTTGGGTGGGGACTTAAACAATTGGAGAGAAGCTGCACTAGAATGTGACGAGATAACTTTAGAAGTAATGCTCAATAGTGGCACCATAACAATTAAAAGAACAATTGAAGAAAGCTCTAGACAACCCATGAGAATTTTTGTGGGGCCGTTAGAAGAGGCAAATCTCTCCGCAACTGAAGGTTGGAGAATTTACCCCTATACTAGGCATAAAGATAAAGAGAGTTTCTCACAGGTCCTTTTTAGATGGTTAAATTTACCACAAGTACCTGGTCATGACACCAGTAACATAACAATGCATCAGTTATTAAGGCTATTATATGCTGATCAAATGACACCTACTCATCGATTATTACGAGTTGAAAGCTTTGATAACCCATTGATTCGTAGAACTGTTGGAGAAATGCTATGTGGAGCATACAACGTTGGATTATTTGATGCGCAAATAAGGTTAAGAGATGCCGAAAAAGAACTATCTGCCTTTAGTAATGAATTAAAAAGTATCTTGGCGTCTCTAGGGCATATCAAACATTCATTGACTATGGAGTGGCTTGATAGTGAAAAAAAGGCCACACTTGATGAAATCTCCGACGTTCAAAATGACATACTTCACGTTGAAGAAAAGCTGTTTCGTGGAGAGATAAGTGATGGTTTAAGCTTGCAATCGCAAAACCAAGCCTATGAAAACTTACAATCCATCCAAGTAATTTTGTCTGAAAAACAACAAAATCTTGATAGCCTAATTTTACAAATTAGGGATTCAGAACAATACATCCTTAGTTTGACAGAGAAATTTGCAGCGTTGCAAGACGCCTCAAGCACCGCAGACACGCTAAAAGGAATATCTTTTATTTATTGCCCGGCATGTTTTGCGCCCATAGATGATATAAATACTCATCATCATTGTCAGCTATGCAAGTCTCCATTCGATGAAGATAGGGCTTTATCAAGAATTCTATTATTAAAGAATGATGTTGGCCTTCAGTTGAAACAATCCAAAGAATTACAAAGACTGCGACATGACGAAGTTCAAAAATCTGAAAAAGAACTACATGACGCTAAAGCTAATTGGGAATCAGCATCGAGAAGGTATCACTTAGTCAACAAAATTCCATCCACTCATATGAGAACACAACTTAGGGATCTACATCGTAAAGCAGGATACTTGGAAAAACAGGTGGAAGAGCTAGATGGTCAATCCAGCCTGATAAAAAGAATTTCATCTCTTTCCAGTAAGAAGCAAGAGCTAAACACAGAGATAGAAAACCTTAAAGGAACGATCTCCGCCCACGAGACACGACAAAAAAAGAGACTTGCTAACGCCTATACAGCAGTAGCAGAAAACGTGAAATGGTTTCTAAAGAATGATCTTGCCCGACAAGATACTTTTTCAAAGGCAGAAAGCGTTGAGTTTGATTTTGAGAAAGATACTATGAGCGTAAATCACGAAAGTTTTTTCTCCGCAAGCTCAATGGTCTATATGAAAAATAGCTTTCTTGTGAGTTTCTGGAAAGCTTCTCTTGAAGATCAAGCCTTCAGATTCCCAAGGTTTTTATTAATGGACACTATGGAAGACAAAGGGATGGAACCTGAAAGAAGTCATAATTTTCAAAACCTATTAAAAGAAATTTCAGAATCTTCCGAAGTAGAGCATCAATTAATCTATGCGACATCAATGATTTCACCTGAATTAGAAAATTCCCCATATGTTGTTGGGCGATTTTTCACTCATGACAAACGCACTTTAGAACTTCATTATTAATTTCAAAACTAATAATAAAAGGTAAGACGTAAGGAAATTCTTTTTTATAAAGTTACACGAAATCTATTTTCATAATATCCCCTTCTGGCACAAAGCGACTGAAATCATGACCCATTTATATTCTCTCACATGTGGTCTGAGAATTATGATTGCAAGCTGAGGTGCAGATAATGCAAGCCCAGGCTTTGATGATTACGAGCCGCTAGGGTTACGGGTTTTTCTTGTGGAACAGCAGATAAATTCAACCGCTATCCTGAAAATGGCGTATGGTTGTGCTGTCGTACAGTTAAAACCGGATCATCCAGCCTGCTGACGCGTAACAGGTTAATTGATCGGTATCAGCAGCCGGGCCCCTACCCGGCATCTGCTGTCCGGGCCAGTTCCGGTTTAAGCCAACAAGCTCAAGAAACGGGGAACCGAGATGAAAAATACCTTCACACGAACAGTTTCTGCAGCCACTTTTGCCTCAACTCTGGGGGCATTTGCCCTCGGCGCTATCACGTTTGGTCCGGCTCTTGCCGGGGAAACGCCCTCGGCGCCGGGCACGCTGCAGTACTTTGTCAATCTGGAAGACGGCGCAACGCTCAAAGGCCCGGTCAAGGTGATCTTTGGTCTTTCCGGCATGGGCGTCGCCCCGGCTGGCACGGAGAAGGAAAATACCGGACACCATCACCTGCTGGTTGACCGTCCTGCCCTGGGTGAAGGTGAACATGGCCCTCACGAATTTGATGCCAACCTGCCCGCCGATGACCAGCACATCCACTATGGCGGCGGCCAGACCGAAACCACGCTGGAACTTGCGCCGGGCACACATACCCTGCAGCTCGTCCTCGCCGACAAGGATCACATCCCGCACAACCCGCCAGTCTTTTCAGAAGTGATCACCATCACGGTGGAATAGAAGCGTAATTTACCAAAACAGGGCTGGCGCCTGTCACAGCCAGCCCTGTATTTTCACCAGCTCCTCTTGAGCGAGTAAGCCTCTCACCGCAAGGCGTAAGGGATATAGAGCGCCAGATCCTGCCAGAACCAGAGCAATACCGCCGTGGCCAGCATGATCCCGGCAAAGGGCAGAGCTCCCCTGGCGACTTCCTGCAGGCTGGCCTTGCCCACGGCCTGGATGACAAAAAGGTTCATCCCCACCGGCGGCGTGATCAGCGCGGTTTCGATCAGCACGACAAAGAAGATCCCGAACCAGACCGGGTCGATGTTGACGTTGAGCACCGCCGGCAGCAGCACCGGCACCATGATCAGCAGCATCGACAGGCTTTCGAGAAAAAAGCCCATGATCAGCAGGACAAGACCAACAGCCAGCACAAACAGGCCCGGTGTCGAGATGTTTTCCGTCAAAAGCGCGCTGATGGACTGCGGGATCAGATAGAGCGTAATGGCATAGGAAAAGACCTTGGCCCCGGCAATAATGATCAGGATCATCACCGTGGTGCTGAGCGAGTTCTGCACCGCTTCTTTCAGTTTGGCGAAATCCATCCGTCCCATGATCAAGGTAATGATCAGGGCAAAGACAAAGCCCAGTCCGGCGCTTTCAGACGGTGTGGCAATGCCCGCATAGATCGAGCCAACAATCCCCACAGCCAGCAAGACCGTCGGCAGCGCCATAAGTGATGCGCGGCCCCGCTCGCCCCAGCTGGCTTTTGGCATCGGCTGATAGGCCCCGGTAATCCGGGCAAAGAGCAGGCCATAGACAATAAAGGCCCCGGCCAAAAACAGACCCGGTCCAATCCCGGCCAGAAACAACAGCGGGATCGAGCTTTCGGTCACCACGCCATAGATGATCAGCGGGATCGAGGGCGGGATCAAAATGCCCAATGTGCCCCCTGCCGCCAGCATGCCCAACACAAAGGGTCGGTCATAACCGCGCTTTTCCATTTCCGGAATGGCCACGGTGCCCACTGTCGCGGCTGTGGCAACCGAGGAGCCCGAAATCGCGGAAAAGAGTGTACAGGAAAGGATCGTCGCCACCCCCAGCCCGCCGGGCCAGTGACCAACCCAGCTTTGTACCGCTGCATAGAGATCGCGCCCGACCCCGCCCCTGAGCAGGATATTGGACATCAGCAGAAACATCGGCACCGCCAGAAGCTCAAAGCTGTCAACCGACCCGTGCAGACGCTGGGGCACCGCCACCAGCGGCAGGCCCTTGAGCACCAGCAGAATGACACCAAGACCACCCAGTGCAATCGCAACCGGGGTCCGCAGCAGCAACAAAGCCAGCAAGGCCGTCAGAATCAAAAAGGCTTCCATCAGTGCGATATTTCCAGCGGGTTGTCTTTGGGGTCGGGCAATTCATTGCGCCAGACCCGGATCAGTTGCACCAAGCCCTGCAGCGCAAAAAGCAGCCCTCCGACCCAGACCGGGGCGTGGGTCAGCCATTTTGGCGGCGCGAGATAACTGTCGGTGGTGTGTCCGGCAAGGGTGTACTTCAACCAGATCTGAAAGCCGTAATAAACCGCGGTTCCGGCAAAAATCAACAGCATGACCGTCGCCAGAGTTTCCGCCAGCTTGCGTTTCGGGCTCGCCGGATCACCCAGCAGAACCTCAATCGTGATCATTTCCTGCCGCTTGAGCACATAGGCAGAGGACAAGAACACCACCCAGACCATCAGATAGCGGCTGACCTCGTCCACCCAGATGGTCGGGGCGACAAAGACATAGCGCATCACCACCTCCCAGGTGATGAAAAAGCCGATTGCCACCAGACACCAGGCTGCAATCTTGCCCGCCCCGTCGGACAGGGCATCCACCCCGGACATAAAAAGCCGCAAAGCGCCGCTCATAATGTACTCCTGCATCGATACAGCAAAACAAGAGCAGGACCCGGGATGTCCCGGCCCTGCTCTCAAACAATGCTTATTTAGCCGCCTTGATCGCGTCGATCGAGGCTGCGCCCGTGGTGCCAGTTTCTTCGATAAAGCGGGTGACAACGCCCTGGGTTGCGGCAACCCATTCAGCGCGCTCGGCTTCGCTCAGGTCAACCACGGTCATGACAGATTTCATCTCCGTAACGATCTCGGCTTCTTCCGCATAGATCTCGTCGCGCAGTCTGGCTTCGACTTCCAGTGCAGCTTCGTCGATGATCGTCTTTTCCGCATCGGACAGATCATTATAGAAATCCTGGTTCATCACCGCCACGAACTCAATCGCGCTGTCAAAGGTCAGGGTCATGTGATCCATCACTTCAAACAGTTTGCGTGACTTGACGGCTGATGCCCCCGTCATGCCCACATCAACCGCGCCCTGCTGGTACCCCAGGAACTGCTTTGAGCCGGACATCAAGGTTGGCGCGCCGCCCAGTGCCTCAACGGTCCAGCCGTGAACCTTGCCATAGGTACGGACTTTTTTACCCTTGATATCCGCAGGTGTGCGAATGGCTGAGCCGTTGTTCAGGTAAATGTTCCGGCCAAAAGCCTGCCACCACAGAACCTTGGCGTTGGTTTCCTTGACGATGGCTCCGTCAATTTCCCTGCGCAGTTCGGAACCCGGGGCCACAGAAGCCCGCAGATGTTTTTCGGATTCAAACACAAAGGGAATGGCGATCACATCAACCGCCGGAACCGACCCGGCAAAACGGCCAATAAAGGCGGAACCCGCTTCAACCGCGCCTGTCCCCACCGCATTGGGAACATCCTGATCCTTGAACAGCTGAGCCGAGGGAAAGAGCTGGATTTTCAGCTCGCCGCCGGATTTCTCCTCGACGATTTTGGCAAACTCCATCCAGTTTTTGCCCAGCGAATGGGTTTCCGGCAACTGCAGGGTTACCCGGATAACCTTCTCGGCAAAGGCTGCTGATGATGATACGGCCAGCCCGGTGGCAACCGCTGCGCCCAAGATCCAGTGTTTCATTGTTCTTCCCTCTTATTTTTTCAAGCAAGCTTGTTATATTTGTGGCCCGAACAGATATAGACCCGGGCCGCAGCTTTACACTCAAGAGCAGTGACCGGGACAGCATTCAGACAGACGTGAAAAATGCACCTGCAGATTACAGAGTGCAAAAGGTGATATTTTTACAGCTGATTTTGTAACCATCGGCGGCAAAAGACAAATACTATGTCGGGAAAAAGATTATCTGACAGAAACGGGCAAGGTTACTCAAGGGCTTAAAGCCCCCTAACCGCTACAAAATCAGGGCAGGACACCAACTTAATATATAAGACACCGGGATATAAGACACCGGGTTACATATAACGACCGTCCTTGAGGGCTTCCATATAGACATCATAGAGACCACTGTTGCGGAACATCTGCAGCCGGGTATTAAAACGGTCGCGCAGGGCCCCACTGCCGGGCAGACTTTTCGGGAAAAGCAGATAACTCAGATTGACCAGAACAGGCCGCGGGTGATGGGTAATCATCTTCTGCATTTCAGACGGAAAATTTTCCCGCAATGCCGCATAACCCACGTTGACCTCCTGGGGATAGAGGCTGATCCGCCCCGCCAGCAGCTTTTCGAAATTCTGGCGGTCTGTCGGCAAACGGTCCATATAGATCTGCCCGCTGTCGAGATAGGCATCCAGCCCCGGCCCGTAGCTGTACTTGATCCCGCCGCCCATGCGCTGGTCCGTCAGCTCGCCAAAGTCCTGCCAGTCAAAAGCCATATCCGCCCGATGGAAAAAGACAAACTCCTCGTTCAGAACCGGTTCGCTGTAAAGAAAGTCCGCCTCGCGCTCGGCCTTGTGCATCCAGACGCCTGTGGCCACAAAGTTGCCGCTGGCCGCTTCCGAATAGGCCCGTCCCCAGGGCAGAAATTGTATTTCCACCGGAATACCTTCGGCGGCAAAGATATCGGAAATCAAATGGGCAACAGCCCCGTGATGCTCCAGCTTTTCCGAAATATAGGGCGGCCATTCCCCCACTGTAATCTGCAGGGGTTGCCCTGTGTCACTTCCTCCGGCATCGGCAGGAGCTGTGTTTGCGGGCGAACTGGCGGCGGGCGAACTGGCGGATGTATTGGCAGGAGGCGTTTGCTGGGCAGAGACCTGAACAGGAAAGAGCGCCAGCAGAGCCAACAAGGGAAGAAGCCCGGCCAGCAATATACACGCCCCAAAAGGGCTGGATGGAAAAAATGGCCGGGGCAGTATATGTCGAACAGCCGTTAGTAACAGATTGCCTCGCCCCTTTCTGGACGGATCGGTAAATTTGTTTTCGACTGTGTTGACCATTGGCGCCACACTCCGCTGTTGAACTGCCAACCTTCTCTTGTTTCTGGTCAGGATGACAGATCCGACCGGATTATTAACGAAGGCAGAGAATTGTTCAGTAACTTATGATAACAGCAAAACGATTAAATTTCTCCCCCGGATAATTACTAACTGTGTTCGCAAGTTTTTTTCATCTTCCAATTTCAGATGAAATTCAAAAACAAAACTCTAAATGACATAATTATATTTATACAAATCATAAAACAATAGGCCTACAACTAAGCAAAGAATCGATATAACCTCTTTATCACACGAAATATATATAAAAATATTTATTTCAATGTAGTGCCAAGAGAGAAAATAACCCCCTCTATTCCACCTGAGGCCAGGCGATGAAACACCACCATCGGTGTTTAACACTCAGCCCCTGTCGCACGCCCCAGGCCCCCGGCAGCACCAAGACTGCAGGCACACAATAAAAATCAGGGCCTGCAGCACAGCAGGTCTCCAGCAAGGGAAGGAAACAGGTAATGGCGATAAAAGCGCCTCTCACAGATCTGCCAATCCGCACGGCACAAAGCGGGTTTTACAAGGGTTTCAGTTTTGATGTGACTGTCACCTCAAAACTCGCCATCGGCGCCCTCATCATCTGGGCCGTGGCTTTTCCAGATCAGGCCGGAGCCATTCTGGGCGGCCTCAACAGCTTTATTCTGGCAAACTTTGCCACCTGGTATGTCTATGTCATGGGCGGCTTTGTCCTTGCCTGCATCCTGCTTGCCGTCTGGCCGACTGCCGGGCGGCTCAAGCTGGGTCTGCCCTCGGACAAACCGGAATTCTCGAACTTCTCCTGGTTTTCCATGATGTTCGGCGCCGGGATCGGTGTCGGCATGCTGACCTGGGCTGTGGCAGAACCGATCTATCACTTTGGCAACAACCCCGATGTCATTCAGGGTCTGGCCGGAAGCGGCCAGGAAGACAATGTCATCAATGCCTACAAGTGGTCCTTTCTGCACTGGGGTTTTTCGGCCTGGTCCTCCTATGCCATCACCGGACTGGCCCTGGGCTATTTTGCCTATCGCCGCAACCTGCCCCTGACCATCCGCTCGGCGCTCTCCCCCCTCTTTGGTGCAAGGCTTTCCGGGCCGCTGGGCCACGCCATTGACATTGTTGCCGTCATCGCCACCATTCTCGGCGTCGCCCAGACTCTCGGCTTTGGCGTTGAACAGTTTGTTGCCGGCCTGCACCGGATCGGCTTTGGCGACTGGCTCTACAACGACCAGGGCACGGCTTCGTCTGCCGCAATCATCTTTGCCATTCTGGTGATTATGGGCGCCTCAACCCTGTCCGCCCTGTCCGGTGTCGGCAAGGGGATCAAGTGGCTTTCCAACATCAACATGGCCCTGAGCATCTTCCTGCTGGGCTTTTTCCTGCTTTTCGGCTCCACCTGGTTTGGCTTGACCGCTTTGTTTGTCGGACTGCTGGACTATGTCGCCGCCTTGCCGTCCATGCTCTTTACCGTTTATCAGGCCGATGGCAGCGAAACTGGCGACGCCCTCAGCAGCTGGCAGGGCGGCTGGACCGTGTTCTACTGGGCCTGGTGGGTTGCTTTTGCCCCCTTTGTCGGGCTGTTCCTTGCCCGCATTTCCAAAGGCCGGACCATCCGCGAGTTTGTCATCGGGGCGGTGATCGTCCCGGCGCTGATGTGTTTTGTCTGGTTCACCTTTGCCGGGGGCACCGCCATCGACATGGAGCTGACCGGCGTTGCCAAGGGGGCAATCAATGCCGCCGCTGATGGTGACAAGATCTTTGCCATGACCGCACTGATGCTCTCGCCCACCCTGGGCTGGATCATGGCGGTGATCATTGTCGTCCTGCTGATGACCTATCTTGTCACCTCGGCTGATTCCGCGATCCTGATCGTCAACACCATCAATGCAGCCGGGGATGAAGGACCAAAAGCCCGCCCGCACATCATCTTCTGGGGCGTCGCCCTGGCACTGGTGGTTGCGGCCCTGCTGCTGGTTGGCGGGCTCAAAGCCATCCAGACCGCCATGGTAATCGGTGCCCTGCCATTCTCTATTGTCATGGTCCTGATGTGTGTCTCCCTTATCAAGGCGATCTACCGGGACGGCTTGAGAAGCAAGATTGGCACCGCGACAACCTTCACAGCAGCCGAATAAAAATTTCGCCTCCTCACCTGCCCCTTTCCTTACCGGGAAAGGGGCTTTTTTACTTTTCAGCAGACAGCAACAGAAACCGGGCGGATCTATGCGAATTCCTTCCTGTTTCAGTTAAAAAATGATACTTTAAAATAGATCAATAATAACAGTTGATCTGTAAATACAGATCAAAACTTGAACCACACACCACAAATATGATATAGAAATATATATCAAAAAATATCATTGATGTATAAAAGATGATCAAATAATGAATTATGCAATTGAAAACATCACCGCGTCTCTAAAAGAACACCGTGAAAATAAAGGCTTAAGCCAAAGAGAGCTAAGTGCACTTTCAGGCGTGCCGCAATCGCATATCTCGAAGATCGAAAGCAATGCCGTCGATCTCAGGCTTTCAAGCCTGGCGTCCCTCGCCCATGCACTTGACCTCGAACTGATCATGATCCCCCGCAAGGCAGCGTCGGCAGTCAGGTCAATTATACGCTCAACAGGCAACCAAAAGCCGCAAAACAGCAACGATGCACTGCGAGAGCTCACCCGTGCCCAACGCGCCCTTGATACACTCCCTCAGGCTTTTCACAAGGACCCCGCAATGCAAAGCCTGCAGAAACAGTTTCGAGAACTGAACAGCTTCCCTGATATCTCCCCCGGTGTATTTCCCGGTGTATCTCCCGGTATATTCCCGGATATATCACAGGAAACAAGCAGGATCAGGAATATACGGAACGCACTTGAAGCCCTGAACCATTCCCGAGAAGACTCCAAAGGGGTCAAAACCCTTGAGAAAATTGCCCGTGATACCCGGCGGCTTTGCAATATCCTGACACAGAAAGTGCCATCACGTCCGGTCGAGCAACCAGCAGCCAGACCAGCCTACAGCCTGGACGAGGATGACAGCGATGGCTGATGTCTCTGTTCTTGATATCGAACTTTATGACCAACCCATCGGAACACTGACACGTGTCGCCGGGGACCGCAGTCTGTTTGCCTTCAACCAAGACTACATCGACACCCCCGACCGCCCGACACTCGGCCTGTTTTTCAAGGATGAGTTCGGCGGGTTACGTACCGCCTTCAGGCCTGTCCAGACGCAGGTCATGCCATTTTTCTCCAATCTCTTGCCGGAAGGGCACCTGCGCAGCTACCTCGCAGAACAAGCCGGGGTTCATGCTGGAAGAGAATTTTTTTTGCTCTGGGCGTTAGGGCAAGACCTCCCCGGCGCCATTACAATCAAACCGGCAGACGGAGAAAACTGGCCCCCAGAGACGCTGCAAAAGGCGGATACAGCTGCGCCCGCAAACAGAAGAAATATGCTGCGCTTCTCTCTTGCCGGTGTACAGCTGAAATTCTCGGCCGTTGAAAACACCCGCAGCGGTCTTACCATTCCCGCCTCCGGTGTCGGGGGGGACTGGATCGTCAAGCTGCCTTCTCGGGAATTTACCGGTGTCCCCGAAAACGAATTTTCAATGATGCGACTGGCCGCCATGCTGGGCATGGACGTCCCCCGAATTGATCTGGTTGATATCGACAGCATTGCAAACCTGCCAAACGGTACGGATCGCTTTGGGACCAGGGCCTTCGTTATTGAACGTTTTGACCGCCATCCCGACAAGGGGCGCATACACACCGAGGACTTTGCACAGGTCTTTGGTGTCTATGGCGAGAACAAGTACAAGAAGGCGAGCATGCGCAACATTGCTTCTGTTCTTGCTGCGGAGGGGACAGATGAAGATATGCGCGAGCTTATCCGCCGCATTACTTTCAACACGCTGATTGGCAATGGGGATATGCATCTCAAAAACTGGTCACTGATCTATCCTGATCAACACAACGCTGCCCTGTCACCAGCCTATGATTTTGTTTCGACCGTTCCCTACATCCCCGATCAAGGCTTCGCCCTCAATTACAGCCGGGTCCGAGATTTTGCCGCCTTTGACGAAGACGAAATGACCCATCTGGCCGCAAAAGCCGCCTTGCCCGCGAAAATGGTTCTTGATGTCGCCCGTCAAACAGCAAGTGACTTTTCAGAAATCTGGCGACGTGAGAAAAATTCACTGCCAATGCTGGACGATGTAAGAACCGCAATTGACGCGCTGCTCCCAACCCTTCCGCTGATGAAAGGCAACAGGTAGAAAATTGTTTTTCATAACGATTTTCCTCCCGTGATTTCCCCGTGATTTCCCCGTGATTTCCCCTGGGATTTCCCCTGGGATTTCCCCGTTACCTCCCCGATATCTCCCCGATATCTCCCCGATATCTCCGGGCCTGTGATTAACTCTGCCCCTGTCAGAGCCCGAACTCTTCCTCGATCCAGCTGACAAAGGCCTGGCTGGCCCGGGTCTGGCTGTGGCGGGCGGGCTGGATCAGGTAATAGGCTTCTCGCATCTGCACCGCGTGATCAAAGGGCCGGGCCAGACGTCCGCTCTGCAGCAGATCGCCCACCAGCGCATCGTGACCCATGGCCAGCCCGGCCCCGTGCAGCGCAGCAGTCAGGGTAATGGAATAGGTTGAGGCCAGGTTTATACTCCGCCCGGCGGGCAGGCTCTGCCCCTGATCAGCCAGCCAGTTTTCCCAGCAACAGAAAACCGCGCTGCAATCGAACAGCGGATCGTGTCGCCAGTCTGCCCTTGCCAGCAGCTCTGGCGCACAGACCGGGTAAAATTCCCCGCGCGACAGTAACTGCGATTCCAGCCCTTCCTCGATCTTGTGACCATAGCGGATCAGCATCGAAGCCGTCGGCTCGGTCTGGTTGATCCAGATTTCCGGCACCACATTGATGCTCAGCCAGGGGAAACGTTTCAGCAGACCGGGCAGACGGGGCGCCAGCCAGAAGATCGAAAAAGCCATATTGCACTGGATCGTCAGGCGTTCGTCCTCGCCTTCTCCGGTCAGGGCACGGGTGCCGCGCTGCAGACGGTCAAAGGCATCCTGCACCACCGGCAGATAACGCTCGCCCGCCTCGGTCAGCAAAAGCGCCCGCGGACGACGGATAAAAAGCGGATGGCCGAGACGCTGTTCCAGCGCCTTGATCTGCTGCGATACCGCCGACTGGGTCATGTTCAGCTCACCCGCCGCCCCGGTAAAGGACAGCTGTCGCGCCGCCGCCTCAAAGGCATGCAGCCAGTTCAGTGGCGGAAGACGGCTATCTTTCATTTACCCTCCCTCTGCTCTCACCTCACTGACATTATCAATGCAGTAGTTTTGCTTATGACAATACTGCTTTTTTCTCGTTTGTAAATGTCCGGGCCTTCTTCCAGAATTCTTTCGGCCACCAGAATAAGCACCAGCACCAGGCACCCCTCAGCCCCCTTTCAGGAGAAACACCATGTCCCAGATCACATCCCGACACACAGGCAAAGCCTACGATGCCGCGGAATGGCAGCTGCGGGTTGATCTGGCTGCGGCCTTTCGTCTGGCGGTGCATTTTGACTGGCATGAGTCCGTGGGCAATCATTTCTCTGCTGCGGTTTCGGCTGATGGTAAAAAGTTTCTGCTCAATCCGAAATGGCAGCATTTCTCCACCATCCGGGCCAGCGACCTGCTGCTGCTTGATGCCGACGACCCGGAAACCATGAAAGGCCCGGATGCCCCGGACCCCACCGCCTGGTGTATTCATGGCGCGGTCCATGCCGCCGTCCCCAATGCGCGGGTCCTGCTGCACTGTCACCCGGCCTATGCCACGGCGCTGGCAACGTTGAAAGACCCGTCGATGAAGCCGATTGACCAGAACACCGCCCGCTTTTTCAACCGCATGGCCATTGATCTGGGTTTCGCCGGGCTGGCCGATGAAGCCGCAGAGGGACAGCGCATCGCCCGCGCCTTTGGCAATCATTCTGTTATGATGATGGGCAATCACGGCGTGACGGTTGCCGCCAATACAGTCGCCGAGGCCTTTGAAGATCTCTATTTTCTCGAACGCGCGGCCAAGACCCTGATCCTCGCCTATTCCACGGGGCAGGAACTCAATATTCTCAGCGACGAGATCGCCGAAAAAACCGCCCGCAGCTGGGAAGACTATAAAGACGCGTCTTTTGCCCACTTCGACCAGTTGAAAGCCATGCTGGACAAAAGCGACCCCTCCTACCGGGAATAGTAAAATCGGAGTGTCACAACAACCGGGGCAAACTTGAAAAGCAAAAACAAGAGCCTAAATCACTTTTATGCATTATCACGACGGCAAGCTCCTCTGACCTGAGCCATAAAAGTGACAAACGATGAAACTGAAGCGCACTAAAACTCTCCTGACTTTTCTGGTTACAGCGGGCTTGAGCCTGGGCCTTATTCCCGGCCTCGGCAGAACGGCAACTGCCGGGGAGCAGCAGGTCGGCGTTTCAACGATGCAGATCACGGCCCCGGAACGACAGAGAGAACTCGACATAACACTCTGGTACCCGGCCGCGACAGGCGGAGAAGCCGTTATTGTCGGTGACACTGCTCTCTTTAAAGGGATAGAGGGAGCAAAGGACGCACCGCTTGCCGAGGGCTCCCACCCGCTTGTCCTTGTCTCGCTGGGTGGCATGAGGGCTGCGCCCGATCTTGGCGGATGGATCGGCTCCCGTCTTGCCTCTCAGGGCTTCATTGCTGCCCTTGTCCAGCCTCCACGGCTGCGCGCCAGCGATGCACATCTTGCTCCGGCTGAAATCTGGCTGCGCCCCGGGGATCTTTCCGCAACACTCACCGAACTTGAAAAAAATACCCTCTGGTCCGGCCATATCGATGCAGACAGGGTTGGTGCTCTGGGATTTTTTCTCGGCGGGACATCTGTCCTCTCGCTGGTTGGGGCGCAGCTTGACCCTGATCACTACAGCCAGAGCTGCAACCCCGGGAGCACGGGTCTTGATTGTGCCTGGTTCTCCAAAAGCAACGTTGACCTGCAGCAGATCGATGCCGCAAGGATTGCCCGATCAAACCTTGATCCGCGGATCAAAATCGCCATCGCGGTTGATCCCGAACTCTCGACCAGTTTTTCTCCCGGCAGCCTCGCCGCCATCACCTCACCCACTACAATCCTGAATTTGGGTACGCCCGACACGATCCTGCCGGGACTGGAAGCCTCGGCTCTGGCGGCACTGATCCCCGGCAGCAGCTACACAACTCTGCCCGGAACCTCTCACTTCAGCGCCTTTGCTGTCTGCAAACCAAATGGCGTGGCCATACTGGCAGAAGAAGGCGAAGACCAGGCCATCTGTCAGGAACCCGACAATCGCGACCGGAACCTGCTGCACCACGAAATTTCAGACGAGATCATCAATGTTTTGACTGCTCACCTGCTGTTGACAAAATAATCGCCCCATACAGAAATCAGGAACATGCCGGCAAAGAAAACTATTTGTTAACTTTAATAGCAGATCCTCATCAGCGGGTCACCAGAGCTTAAGAACAACAAAAACAGTTCCGCTCACATAATCATAATAAAAACCGGTTTGGCGAGACTTTGACGCGACGTTGAAAGGTCTAAAGCAAATGAACCGCTCAGGAATCCTTGAGCCCGGCAAAGCTATGGTGCACAAAAATCTTGATGACTACCCTCCTTTAGCAGCAGAAAATGCACTTCCGGTTTCTCCGGAACTCTACAGCGAGGCCCACCTGACAGCCTCTCGTGCCGCCTGTCGTGCCCGACGGGATCTCCATACCCTCGGTGATGCCCTGCAGGGGGAATTTGAAGGCACCATGAGCCAGGCGCAAAAGGCCGGGGAAACCATGACTGCGGCCTCGGAGGAAACCCGACAGGCCCTGGAGGATGTGACTGCACGGGCCCGACAGCTGGAAGCAGATGCAGAAACCGCCACCCAGAATGTTGATGCCGTTGCCGCCGCGACCGAGGAAATGAACGCCTCTATCGCGCTGGTCGGGGACCATGTGGCCAAGACAGCCGAAGGCGCAAAGGGCGCTTCTGCCGAGGCAAGTCAGGCTGTCGAGACCATCCAGACCCTGGCCAGCGCGTCCGAGCGCATTGGCAATGTGGTACGCATGATCGAGGGCATTGCCGGACAGACCAACCTGTTGGCGCTCAACGCCACCATCGAGGCCGCACGCGCCGGAGATGCAGGCAAGGGGTTTGCCGTGGTCGCCAGCGAGGTCAAAAGCCTGGCCCAGCAAACTGCCAAGGCCACCCAGGACATCACCGCCCAGATTGAAGAAATCCAGCAGGTTACCCGGCTGGCGGTCGAGGCGATTTCCAGCATCAGCAAGGTCATTGGCGAGGTCGAGGACTTTTCCTCGGAAGTTGCCGACCGGGTGCAGGAACAGGTCGCCGCCGTCAACGAGATTGGCCGCAATGCCCAGCAGGCCGCGGTCAGCACCCGCCAGGTCACCGCGACCATGTCTCACGTCGTCGGCCAGGTCAATCACGTCAGTGAAACCACGGGGCGGCATCAGGACAGCGCCCACAGCCTGCATGAACTGGTCGAGGCCCTGAACCTGCGCCTGCAAACCGCCGTGCGCAGCAGTTATGCCCCGGCAGAAAAAGGCAATACACCTGATAACAATACAAAAAACACTGCTGCGGCCTTTGTGCCCTTTGATCTCGACTGCCGTCTGACAGTCCCCGGAATTTCCGGTTTTGTGGATACCCGCCTGCATCAGATGACCGCCTCCGGCGGCAGGCTGCTTTTTAGTCCCCCGGCCCATACTTCTGGAGAAAGCACCCGAAACCCTGTCCCGGAGGTTGACAGGGAGGTCAGCCTCAGCATCCTGCCGCTGGGTGACTTTGCCGCGCGGATCACCGAAGTTTCACCGGCAGGCTGCAGCATCCGTTTCAGCACCCCGGCACAGGCGGCCCTCTCTGCCCTGCTGGAAGGCAACATTGCCATCGACCAGCCCTTTATCGCCCGCTGTATCCGCAGCGCCCGGCGCATCGCCACCCGCTTTGAGCAGGCCCTTGATCAGGGGGAAATCTCGCTCGAGGATCTGTTTGACCGGAACTATCAGGCGCTGGAAAACAGCAATCCGCTGCAGCATCTTACCCGTTACCTCGACCTCACCGACCGGGTCCTGCCCGAATTTCAGGAAGCCGTGCTTGATTTTGACAGCCGCGTGGCCTTCTGTGCCGCCGTTGACGTCAACGGTTATCTGCCGACCCACAATCTGAAATACAACCACCCGCAAAGGCCCGATGATCCGGTCTGGAATGCCGGAAACTGTCGCAACCGCCGTATCTTTACCGACCGTACCGGGGCCGCCGCCGGGGCCAATACCGCCCCCTATCTGCTCCAGAGCTATCTGCGCGATATGGGCGGTGGCAATTTCATCCTGATGAAAGACCTCTCCGCCCCGATCACCGTCCACGGCAAACAGTGGGGCAACCTGCGCCTGGGCTATTCCCCGCAATAGAAAAGCCGACAGAACATGGGAGACAGGAGGAATAAATCACCTCCCGTTCCCGAACTCTCCTCCCACCCCAAAACAGGTTCTTACACCTATGGATGTTTTTCGACCCGGATGATATTGTTGCAAGCGCCAGATAGTACCCGCCGCCAGCTATTCTCCCCTACAGGGATTTGTCCTGTTTCAGCAGAGGCAGTCTTCCGAACAGAGCGGCACATCGGCATATTCGGAAACGCCGCCTTCTTTCGCCTGGACAGGCATTTTCACGGTGAAGGTTGAGCCAACATTGAGCTCGCTTATAAAGGAGATCGATCCGCCCTGGACCTCCAAAAGCCAGCTGACAAGACAAAGGCCAATACCCGTGCCGGATATGCCAGATGTATTGCGCGAGCGGAAATAGCGGCTGAAGATCTTGTCGTGGTCCTCCGGGGCTATACCGATGCCGAAGTCCTGGACTGAAACATAGGCGTTGCCCCCTTTGACCCAGCCTTTAACGATGACCTTGGGAGCATTCGGCGCATATTTCACCGCATTCGAGAGCAGGTTGGTAAAGACCTGGACCATCTTTGACCGGTCAGCAAGCAGATCACGCGGCAGTTCTCTGACATCATAGGTGATTTGATGCCGGTCCGAAATATCCTGCTGGCTCAGGCAAAGACGTGCAACCATGCCCGCCAGATCAACCGATCCCAACTCGATTTCGATCTCCCCTGCTTCAATCCTTGAAGCACTGAGCGTACTGTCGATCAGGGTCAGCATCCGCTGGGTTGCCGCCCTGATCTGCCGGAGACGCTTTTCGACAAAATCCCGGTCCAGGTCGTCCAGCCGACGTTCAAGACGTTGGACACTGCTGTCAATAATCGCAACAGGTGTTCTGAACTCGTGGGATGCCATCGAGATAAAATCGCTCTGCATCTTGTTCTGCTGCTGCTGGTTTGCCAGCGCCAGACCAAGCTGCAAGGTCTGATTTTCAAGCGTAACCAGATCCTGATATGCCCGGCAGGACGCATAGAGCGAGGTATGCAACATCGAGGCGGTAAGTTCTGCCTTGGATTTGTAATCATTGATATCATAATCGCGGATAATCTGCTTTTCCGGCGCATCCCCCGGCTGTCCGGTACGCAAAAGAATTCTGATTTTCCTGTTTTTCAACACATCACGGACCCACTTGACCAGCAGCAAACCCGCATCCTGCGTTTCCATCACCACATCCAGAAGCAGGATCTCGACCTCCGGTTTTTCCTCCAGAATCACCTTTGCTTCTTTTGCAGAGCGGGCGTGATGAAAGAAAATCCCCTTGTCCTTGAATTCAAAATGGCGCAGCACAAATACCGTCGCCTCATGGACCTCCGGATCATCATCAACGATCAGAACATTCCAGCATGCCTTGAAGGAGGGGGCGATATCCGGGACCAGGTCCGCTTCTGTCTCGGCCTCGGCAAACATCAGGAAATCATCATCGACAGGCTCGGCTTCCGGGGCATTTCCAAAGTCGCCCCTGTCTTCGTCCTCAAAATCGCCTGTTTCTTCAAAAGGAATACTTTCGCTAAACAGATCGGTTTCATCAGACACGTCTTCTCTTCGGGCATCATGCGATCCCTGATCCCGGCTCCCATCGTCATCAGAGGAAGCTTCCTTGTTCTGGGGGGGGAACTCTGGATCCTGAACAGTCTGCGTCATGTTTTCTGGGCCTCGATATTGTGTAAATCAAACTCAAACCAGGTACTGA
The DNA here is from genome assembly GCF_000374005.1 of Kiloniella laminariae DSM 19542. Classification (GTDB taxonomy): domain Bacteria; phylum Pseudomonadota; class Alphaproteobacteria; order Kiloniellales; family Kiloniellaceae; genus Kiloniella; species Kiloniella laminariae. The sequence continues at coordinate 277,204 of NZ_KB893135.1, forward strand.
CACCGGGGGCACTTCCCCAGCGAATTTCACTTTTCAGCTTCTGCACAACAAGATTGTAAACAATATGCAGCCCCAGTCCGGTCCCGCCGCCACCGCGTTTTGTTGTAAAGAAGGGGTCAAATACCTTGTTCAGATAAGCTTCCGATATCCCCTCCCCGTCATCTTCATAACGCACCCGGGTCTTGTCACCGACCTGTGTCACCGTGATAATGACATTTCCGGCCCGCTTGCCGTCATCAAAGGCATGCAGATAGGAATTTGTCAGAAAATTTGTCAGTATCTGGGCCACAGCACCGGGATAGATCCGCAGGGGCTTATCTCTTTCTCCCCGCAGGTGGATGATAATCTCGGTTGGCTTGAACTTGGCATGCAGGCTGCGCAGTACGTCTTCAGCATACTCATAGACGCTGATCGGGCGCAGTTCGTCCAGATGCTGGTCCACAGAAACCTGTTTGAAACTCTGGACCAGTCGCGAGGCCTGCCCCAGATTTTGCGAGATCATGCGGGTGCCATCGGCCATTTCCCCGATAAATTTCTCAAATCCGCTCGCCCTCAACGATCCTGATTCAAACTGTTGCTGCACAGTCTTGACGGCCTCTTCCAGATGCGAGGAAAGCGTGACACCCAGACCAATTGGTGTATTGATTTCATGCGCCACACCGGCGACCAACTGTCCAAGTGCAGCCATCTTTTCGACCTGGACCATCTCCTCCTGCAGTTCCTTCAGGTGGGTAATATCGGAAACCGTGACCACAAATCCGACGGATTTCACAATGTTTCCTCTGATATCAACCGTAGTTCCATTGTCGAATTTTCGCTCGAGCTGAAAAGACTGCTTTGTCTTGTAAAAGTCGAGGGAGTTCTGGATAAATTTCTCCCTTTCGGACTCCTTAACAATCGGCTTCATTGAAACTGTCTTGATCAGCTCTACCACAGGCATCTTCGGATAGACTTCTTCCTCTTCCAGACCGTACAGCATCATCAGGTTCTGGTTATAGCGCAGCACGGTGAGATCGGTTGAAACCATCAGCACCCCGATGGGAAGATTTTCTATGGCAGCATTGATCTGGGCGACCAGGGCCAGCCGGGCCTGGGCTTCAAGCAGCCGGGCACTTTCCGCCGTCATGTTCTGTCTCAGATCCCCCTGCATGATCTTCAGGGCGCGAAACAGACTGCCAAACTCGTCCTTGCGCCGGCTCTCGATCTCATTCGACAGATTGCCGCGGGCAATGTTGCTTGCAATGACTTCCGCACGTCTTATCGGCGGAATAATATTAAAGGCCAGTGCCAGAGCAACAAGAATACTGCTCACCGTTCCAACACTGGATATTATCCGATTTGTCTCCAGCACCTGTTTTGCTTCGGCACTATTGGTCCGGGTTGCCATAAAGGCAGAACGGGCTGAAGTATGAACCACACCCGAACTGGCAAGAACCTCTTTTGAGGCCCCCCGGATGTTCTCAAGTATCCTTGTCGCGTGTTCAATTGTATCCTCTGAGGCCAGTACGATGTCATAACCTGCCGCAGCTTCAAACTCGACAATGGTCGATAACGCCTCGATTAGCTGTTCCGATACGGACGCGAGTTTGTCATAATTTCCCTGACCGCCAACCAGAAGGTCTTTTTGTGCTTCCCACTCCTGCAACAAAATTTTGATCTTCTTGATATAACGATCCGACCCCACCGCGATGGAACGTCTTTCTGCATAGTCAAAATTGCGCAGGAATATGTCGAATTTTTTATTAATTCGAACTTTCTCTCCGGCCAGATTTTTATCGCGATAGGCCTTATAGAGTGCATAGTCGATAGTGATAAAATCATTTTGCGCCGCCCGGGCATAACTCATGGCCTGCATCGGCTTGTCGTAAATATCTCTGGCCAGGGAAATACTTTTCTCGATTTCCTGTTCCAGCTCCCTGACGCTGTCAAAAGTCTCATCGAGATTTTGTTTCATCGCGACAATATCCGTCGTGATATCAGCGGTTTTGCCTGACACAATGTCAATACGCTCAACCACCTTGGCCAGCTCGTTTTCGGAATGCCAAACCATGCCAAGGGTAAAGAGGCTCAGGACAAAAAAACCGAGAAGCAGTTTCAACCATACCGGCATATCAACTCCTCCCTCCTTTATGAGCAGCGCAACAAACAACCTGTACCACGCCGATCACAGACAGCCCTTGTGGTGATGAGTTTCCGTTTTGCAGTTCAAGCCTGGACCAATCATATCTGGGCTCCTCAAGCGTGACAAAAGGGTGAGGCAGCGCAGGGCGCAGGTGACTTCACACCCATAGCGCGCAAACCGGAGACAAACCCGCTCCAGCTAAAAGGAAAATTCAGAATAAAATAAGCCGAAATTCCTGTTTTTCTGTCGAAAGCGCATACACTCAAACGCTGTAATGATGCCTTGATCGCTCTTAAAGGAATATTAAACCGGCGTCATTTCCCTCTGAAAATTTGATTTTTTTCTCTTCATTATGGCAAGGACTCTGTGCTTTAATACTTATGGCTGTTTTTTCAGGGCAAAAATAAAGCTCACTCCCGGCAGAAGCCCGGGGGTTTATGTCCAGACTGTCGTTTGGCCGGATGGCTTTATACCACGCTCGCTTTGCCTGGCCTTTATTCTGTCCACAGTACCCACATCGGGAGAGTACGTTAGGGCACCCCGATACACCACCGGCCCAGGAGGCCGGATGCTTTGATCAGGATAGAGCTTTCCTGAGCAGGCACAGGGGAAAAATGCTATGGCCGGTCCCACAGGAACACCCGCTCTCAAGACACCTGTTCTCAATACCCCCGCTCTCGGGCCTGCCAGTTCGGCTCTGCCCAAATGGGCCAGGGATATGATCGACAGCCAGTTCAAGCGGCTTTTTGGCCGTCCCTATTCCCTCGACAAGGCAATGGAGCTGCTCACCGCCATCAGCACCCTGGCCGAGGTCGACGACAAGGACGTGGTCGAAATCGGGGTGATGTACGCCTATTATCTGCAACACCATCAGAAAAGCCAGATGGCGGGCGAACTTCTGCTGCTGTATCTCAACCAGATCAGGCCCACTGGTTTCCAGCCAACCAGCTTTACCTTTGATGCTTCGGCCCGGCGGGTGCTTATCCCCGAAAGTACCGTGCGGAACCTGCCCGATTTTGACGGGCTGGTCTGTAACAATGCCTCGGTTATTCTCGAACGCGCTATCCAGAAACGGCTGGACAATCCCGCTGCGCTGCATCCGGCCAAGGCGGCCAGCCTGACCCGGCCTGACGGTGTGGTCGAAAACATCACCCCCGCGATCAGCCCGCTGCCTGCCGGGGGCAGCGAAACCATTTTTTTCGATTTCAATATCCTTTTNCCTGCCGATGAAAAGCTGCCGATCAAACAGGCGCTGGGCACCATCACCGTGGTGGCAAAAATCACTGTCACCTCTACACCTCAACCCGCTCCCGATGCCGCGCCCGGTGATCCGGTCATCCGCTGGCAGATCACCGTCGACAGCTGGGAACACTGGGGTTACGACGAAGGCGATTTTGAATGGAACGTCCTGTCAAAAGATCCGGATGACAAGAAAACCCAGACTGTTGGCATTTCCTTTGAAGAACTGCTGCCGGACTGGGTTCCGGGGAAAAAGCGCCTGATCAAGGAGATCGAAAAAACCTTCCCCGAACTGCGCGGCCTGCTGGAGAATTTCCAGATCAAGGACAAGTACATGTACCAGATCGAAAACAAGATCATTACCCTGCCCGATGGCTCACAGTTTCACCCCAAAACCTATGAAATCTATATCGAAAGCTGGCAGCTCACCCCCGCTGGTGGCAGCTGTGTGATCAAGTCGGACTTCACGACCTAGTGGAGCGAATTTGACATTTGCACCTGAGCTTGCCGATGAGGAATGCAAATGTTGGAATCGAACCACTAGATCCTACAGGACAAAAGAGAGCAGCAACAAACAGGCCCCACAAAACAGGAGAGCATCTATTATGAGTGACAGCACATCATGCATCCCCAAAGAGCCCCTGATAAAACTGGATGAAACGGGTTCAGCCTCGATCCTCAACTACAACCTGCCCCAGTCCACCACCTATGATGTGGTCAGTTTTGTCAAGCTCGACATCCCGCCGAAAAAATTCAAGGCGGTCGAGAGAAAACTGACCAAAAACGATTTCTGGGGTGAGCTGGACAAGCTGAAAAAGGATGACAGCTTCGGGGTCAAGACCATCGAGGGGATACTGAGCGGACAGCAGTACTCCCCCCTGCCGGAACTGCAAAGCCTCAGCATCAACCTCGCCGCCACGACGGTATCAGCCAAACGCAAGGCCCCCGCCAGCCGATCCATGGAACCGGGGCTGGTGATGAAATCCGGCAACATTCCCGTGTCCACCGGGGCCCTGCCCTTTTCGACCAGCTACATCGCCAACCGGATCAACGATGGCTTCAGACCCCAGCTCTATACCCGCCTGAGCGGGCGTCAGGGATTAAAATTCATCCCGCGGCCCAAACAGGCCAGACCGGCGATCTATATGGTCCTGCGCATGAAGATGGCCTCCTACCTCGGCGACTATGGCGCGGGCCAGACGCTCAAGACCTTCAGCCTGCTGCCGGGCGAGACCACCACCATCTCGCTCAAGAGCTATACCCACAACGAAGAAACCAGCAAAACAGCCGAGAGCGTGCTCGACAGCTATAGCGAGTCCGTGACCGAGGAACTGCAAACCACGGTCGAGCACACCACCCAGCAGACCGAGACCTCCTCGGAAACCGATGTCGACAGCATGTCGGTCGAGGCCGGAACCAATGTTGGCGTCAATCTGGGCATTGTCAGCTTTGGTGGCGATGCCGGGGGCGGCGCTTCATCCGTCAATACCGCGACAGAGGCAATCGAGAACCAGGTCGGCAGTCTGGAAAGCGCGGTAGATCACCACGTCCAGACCGCAGATACCGCCCGCCAGGTCGAGGTCAATACCGAGACCAGCTCCAGCACCAGCAGCGGCACAGAAGAAACCATCACCCGCACCCTGGAAAACATCAACCGCAGCCGGGTGCTGAACTTTGTCTTCCGCCAGTTGCTGCAGGAATATTTCACCATTACCTATCTCGACGGGGTCAGCTTTGTCTATGACAACGGCATGGACAAACGCCGCCGCACCGCCACCCTCTCGTCCATCGGCAATCTGCTCAAACAGGTCATGGACAGCCCGGCCGAGGCCAAGAAGGAAGAAAACCGGATCTATGAGCACCTCTGCAACATCCCCGATTATCAGGGCAACCGCGAGAGCTTTATCGAACTGGTCAAAGGCAGCAACAAGAACTGCATCAATCCCTCGGCCTCGCAAAGCAAATATGAATACGTCAAGAAGCGCGGCGATCTGAAACAGGTCTACCGCGACAAAAGCGTCGAGGGCATTATCCTTGGCGCCAAGGACCGCATCCTGCGCACGCCCTCGGTAATTGTCGATGCCCTGCTCGGTCAGGGTGAAGCGCTGGATTGTTACAACATCCAGCTTCAGGAAGCCGCCAACAAACAAGCCCATCTGGAAAACGACAAGATGGAACAGGCGCTCGCCATCATCGACAGTCTGACCGACCCGAAAGAAAAGGCCCTGCTCTATCAAAAGGTTTTCGGTGATTGCTGCTGCGTAGAGGAACTCGAAGTCGAAGAGGAATAAGGAGAACTTGCATCTGTAGCACAAGGGGTATCCGCAACCGGATGGTCCTCAGATGCTGCAAAACTATACCGCAATAACCTTGTGCTTTGATTTGACCCAATAGGCAATTAACCCGCCTCTTCTTGCTGGCGGGTTATTTTTTGGCGCTATTTTTTTGGTGAAAACCTTGGCCTATCCCGCTGCAAATCGTTACATTATTCCCGCAGCAAGATTCGATGGGCCTTTACACATCCAAAGGTGAAGGATAATTCTGTAACACATCTCATGGACGCAGGTCTTCCGGGTAATCGCAGGCCCGACAAAAGCAACAACAGGCTGAAAAAGCGACGCAAAGAAGAGTACCCAAGTGAATCCCGTTGAAATTGAAGAAGCCATTTCCGCCCTCGCCGAACAGCCCTTTGACGGCCTGGAATTTCCCTTCGCGTTTCTGGAGGCCTTTGGTAACAAGCCTGCGACGATCAAGCGCCTGCGCAGCGGCACCTCGAACAAATCCGATCTAGGCGGCCTGCTCCAGACCAACAATATTCACCTCAAGGTCTGCGCCGAGGGCGAGGTCGCCCAGACCCTCACCGCCCTGAAAGCCAGCCCGGCAACGACCAAGGCCCGGGCAAAATTCATCCTCGCCACCGACGGCCAGACCCTCGAAGCCGAGGACCTGACCTCTGACGATGCGCCGATTGTCTGCGAGTACAAGGACTTCCCCGATCACTTCGGTTTTTTCCTGGCGCTGGCGGGCATCACGACGGTCAAACAGATCCGCGAAAGCTCGTTCGATATCAAGGCGACCGGACGGCTCAACCGCCTGTACATCGAACTGTTGAAAGACAACCCGGACTGGGGAACCGCCGAGCGCCGCCACGACATGAACCACTTCATGGCCCGGCTGATCTTTCTGTTTTTCGCCGAAGACACCGATATTCTCAATGGCAGTGATCTTTTCACCGCCACCATCGAACAGATGAGCGACCGCGACAGTACCAACAGCCATCAGGTGATCAGCGAGCTGTTCCGCGCCATGAACACGGCGATCCCGGACCGGGCAGCGGCAAAGCTGCCGCGCTGGGCCGATGCCTTTCCCTATGTCAACGGCGGGCTGTTTTCCGGCTCGACCGAAGTGCCGCGTTTCTCGAAAATCTCGCGCAGCTTCCTGCTGAATATCGGCAAGCTCGACTGGCAGAAAATCAACCCGGATATCTTTGGCTCGATGATCCAGGCGGTCGCCGATGACGAGGAACGCGGTGCGCTTGGCATGCACTACACCTCGGTGCCGAATATTCTGAAGGTACTCAACCCGCTGTTTCTCGACGAGCTGCGCGACAGGCTGGCCGAGGCAGGCACCAGCCCGCAAAAACTGCTCAACCTGCGCAAGCGCATGTCCCGGATCCGGGTGTTTGACCCCGCCTGCGGATCGGGCAATTTTCTGGTCATTGCCTATAAACAGATGCGCGAGATTGAGGCAGAGATCAACCGACGGCGCGGCGAGCCGGACCGGCGAACCGAAATCCCGCTCACCAATTTCCGGGGGATTGAGCTCCGCGACTTTCCGGCCGAGATCGCCCGCTTGGCTCTCATCATCGCCGAGTACCAATGCGATGTGCTCCATCGCGGGCAGAAAGAGGCCTTGGCCGAGTTTCTACCGCTCGACGCCATGAACTGGATCACCTGCGGCAACGCTCTGCGGCTGGACTGGCTGAGCATTTGCCCGCCAACGGGAACCGGCGTGAAGCATCAGGCAGAGGACCTGTTTCACACGCCGAACGATCAAGCGCAGATCGATTTCGAGAATGAAGGCGGCGAGACCTATATTTGCGGCAATCCGCCATTCAAGGGGACTCGCAAGCAGGGCTCCCAAGAGAAGGATGACCTTCAGCGAGTATTCGCGGGGGTTACCAGCAAGTGGAAGAACGTCGACTACGTTGGCGCTTGGCTGATGAAAGCAGCACTCTATAACGATTCCTGCTACGCGCCGTTTTCATTCGTGGCCACGAATAGCCTCTGCCAAGGGCAACAAGTCCCGATTACATGGGCACTTCTATTGCAACGCGGGTTCAGGATTCGCTTCGCTCATACGTCGTTCAAGTGGTCGAACCTTGCTGCGAACAAAGCTGGCGTTACGGTTGTCGTAACAGGAGTAGATCGCGATCCGAACGGGGCTCGACAGATTTACACCGATGAAAACGTTCAAGCGGTTGCCAACATCAATCCGTATCTGACCGACCACAACATTTCCGTGGTCCCGGCAGAGAAGAAGCCAAGGTTTACCTCCATTCCGATGGAGTATGGTGTCTATTATTCAAAGTCAGCAGGCCTGATATTGGAACCGGACGAGAAGGATGCGCTGATAGGCAGTGGTCTAGCAGTGAAATATGTTCGTCGTTTCATCGGTTCAACTGAATATATTAACGGCAAGGAGCGCTACTGCCTTTGGATTGCCGACGACGAACTGGCGCAAGTCAGCGCAATCGACGGTGTTAGACAAAGAATTGAGAGTGTCAAGAAAGATCGGCTTGAAACCGATGATATTGCAGTCAACAAGTTGGCGCAACGTCCTCACCAATTTCGAGAGCGGAAGGGGGACGATCCGGTAAAGATTTTTGTTCCAATCGTATCTTCGGAGAATAGGGAGTATTTTCCGGCTGGTGTGGCAGATCGCTCGGTCGTGCCGACAAACAAAGCATTCTACCTTCCGAACGCCCCGCTTTGGACGCTCGCGATCATCACGTCAAAATTGCATCTTGCATGGATCGGCACGGTTTGCGTACGCCTTGAGATGCGGTTTTCTTACTCCAACACCCTCGGTTGGAACACCTTTCCCGTCCCCACGCTGACCGAAAAAAACAGGGCCGATCTGACCCGCTGCGCCGAGGATATCCTGCTGGCGCGCGAGGCGCATTTCCCCGCCACCATCGCCGATCTCTATGCGCCAGAGCAGATGCCCCCCGACCTGCGTGCCGCGCATGAGCGCAACGACGAGGTGCTGGAGCGCATCTATATCGGCCGCCGCTTTAAAAACGACACCGAACGGCTGGAAAAGCTGTTTGAGCTTTATACCAAAATGACAACCAAGGTGTCTGCATCATGACCCGCCTCTACCAAATTAATGGTGCGACACTCACACCTGCAAAGCGCAAACCTCTCGACCTTGAAACCAAGATTGAGGCTTGGGTCGCGGATGATTTGACCTTGATTGGCGTGGATGGTTTTGTCATTGGCCGTCAGATTGCCACGGATCATGGAAAATTTATCGATGTTTTGGCCATGGATGAGGGCGGCAATCTTGTCATCATTGAATTAAAACGAGACCGTAGTCCTCGGGACATTGTGGCACAGGTATTGGATTATGCCTCTTGGGTACGCCGTCTCAGCACGGGCGATGTTCACGCGTTGGCATTGTCTCTCGATCTGTCATTGGCCAAAGCATATCGCGAAAAATTCGGAACAAGCCTTCCTCAAACGCTAAATGCCTCGCACCAGATGGTCGTCGTAGCCAGTGAAGTAGACGAAGGCACGAAGCGGATCATCGAGTATCTGTCTGAAGAACATGATGTTGGTATTAATGCCGCGTTCTTTAACGTGTTCGAGGCCAATGGTCAGGAATGGCTGACAACCGACGCATTACTGGATCAGGAGGAAGTCAAAGACCGTGCTGTAAAAAAAGCACAAGCGCCTTGGTCCGGTTATTATTATGTCACAGGTGGAGTGGAAGAAGATCGACCTTGGGAAGATATGCGGCAGCACGGCTTTTTCACCGCTAGTGGCAAACAGTTCTTTACAAAAAGACTTGATCAACTCTCGGTTGGTGACAAGGTTTTCTACTATCAGAAAAAGAACGGCTATCTAGGCTATGGGATTGTCACGTCTGAAAAAGTGGCAGCGACCGATTATGTTCTACAAGATGGTCGGAAATTGATTGATGCAGTGCCTAAGGTTTACTTGACCGAGAATTCGGATGACCCTGACAATTGTGCATATGTAGTCGGAATGGATTGGCAAAAGACTGTTGCGACCAACGACGCGCGCACTTTCAGTGGCATTTTCTCCAACCAGAACGTGGTCTGCAAAATTCGCCATCAAGAGACGGTCGATTATCTGAAAGAACAGTTTGACGTGAAGGAGGACCGCGCATGACGGTCTTTGATCTCGCTCCATGTAACAAGCTGAACTCCCGCCAGCAGGCTTGCCGAGACAAAATCCGAGCTGGACGTCAGCGAACTGGAAGAGCTGGAAAAAATTGCACAATCAGCAAGCCAATTCAGCAAGCCAATTCAGCAAGAAAGAAAAAATAGCATGAAATCAGTTCCCTCTGTCAGCGTGACCTATGCCCGCAATGGCGGCTCGACCAGACCGAACGAGCTGGGCATGCGGGTGATGCAGGAACGCGCCTATGAAAAGCGCGGTGAGCAGTATCTGCTGATCAAATCGCCGCCCGCATCGGGCAAAAGCCGGGCGCTGATGTTTATCGCGCTCGACAAGCTGGCCAACCAGGGCCTGAAACAGGCGGTGATCGTCGTGCCGGAACGCTCGATCGGGTCGAGCTTCGCCGATGAACCGCTTTCAAAATTCGGTTTCTGGACCGACTGGACCGTTACGCCGAAATGGAACCTCTGCAACGCACCGGGCGAGGATGGCGGCAAGGTCAATGCGGTGGAAAAATTTCTGCAAAGTGACGACAGGATCCTGGTCTGCACCCACGCGACCTTCCGCTTTGCCGTGGACCGCTTCGGGGTCGAGGCCTTTGACAACCGGGTGATCGCGGTGGACGAGTTCCACCATGTTTCTGCCAACCCCGACAACAGACTGGGGCAGCATCTTGGCGACTTCATCGCCCGCGACAAGGTGCACCTGATCGCCATGACCGGGTCCTATTTCCGGGGCGATGCCGAGGCCGTTTTGACCCCGGAGGCCGAAGCCCGGTTCGATAGTGTGACCTACAGCTATTACGAACAGCTCAACGGCTATGAATATCTCAAGACCCTGGACATCGGCTATTTTTTCTATAGCGGTTCCTATGCGGACAGTATTCTGGAGGTCCTGAACCCGGCTGAAAAGACCATCGTGCATATTCCCAGCGTCAATTCGCGCGAAAGCACCAAGGACAAACACCGCGAGGTCGAACACATTATCGACGCGCTGGGCGACTGGCAGGGCAGCGACCCGGCAACCGGATTTCAACTGGTTAAAACCCCGCAGGGCCGGATACTGAAAATCGCCGATCTGGTTGATGACGAAGCCGCCAAGCGCGACCGGGTATCGGCGGCGCTGAAAGACCCGGCGCAGAAAAACAACCGCGACCATGTGGATATCATCATCGCCCTGGGCATGGCCAAGGAAGGTTTTGACTGGATCTGGTGTGAACACGCGCTGACCGTTGGCTATCGTGCCAGCCTGACCGAAATTATCCAGATCATTGGTCGGGCGACCCGCGATGCCAAGGACAAGACCCGCGCCCGCTTTACCAACCTGATCGCCGAACCCGATGCGTCTGAAGAAGCCGTGACCGAGGCGGTCAACGATACCCTCAAGGCCATCGCCGCCAGCCTGCTGATGGAACAGGTTCTGGCCCCGCGCTTCAATTTCACCCCCAAAACGCCGCAGAACACTGCGGTAGAGGGCTTCGACTATGGCGAAGGTGGCTATGATCCGCAAAAAGCCAACGTCGGTTTCAACGAGGCCAGCGGCCAGTTCCAGATCGAGATCAAAGGTCTGGCCGAACCGAAATCAAAAGAGGCCGAACGCATCTGCAAGGAAGACCTGAACGAGGTGATCACCGCCTTTGTCCAGGACAAACAGACAATCGAACGCGGCCTGTTTGACGAGGAACTGGTGCCCGAAGAACTGACCCAGTTGCGCATGGGCAAGATCGTCAAGGACAGGTTTCCTGAACTGGACGCCGAAGATCAGGAAGCCGTGCGCCAGCATGCCATTGCCGCGCTCAACCTGACCCAGCAGGCCAAACAGATCGCCCTTGGTGATGACATCGGGGAAAGAGGCAATACCGCCCTGATTGACGGGGTGCGTAAATATGCCATGGACGTGCGCAAGCTCGATGTTGATCTGATCGACAGTGTTAATCCCTTTGGCGAGGCCTATGCCATCCTTGCCAAGACCATGAGCGAGGAAAGCCTGAAACATTTTCACGCCCATTTCTCTGGCAAGAAACTCAACCTTACCCCGGAAGAAGCCCGCGACCTTGCCCGGCGCGCGGTCAGGTTCAAACATGAACGTGGTCGCCTGCCCGCGCTCACCGCTGCGGACCCTTGGGAAAAGAAAATGGCCGAAGGTGTTGCCTTCCTCGCCCGCATGAAAGCCGAGGCCGCCAATGGCTAAAGAGTTCACAGACGAAGACGATGCGCTGCTGGCTGAACTGGGTGTCGAGGTCGAAAGTAAAAAAGCCCCGGCCCGCAGCCCCCGCGAAGAACGCGTGATCGCAGGTTTTGAGGAAATCCAGCGTTTTGTCGAACAGCAGGGCCGCGCGCCCCAACACGGCGAAAACCGGGATATCTTTGAACGGCTTTACGCCACAAGGCTGGAACGCCTGCGCGTGCTTCCCGATTGCAAGGCGCTGATTGAACCGCTTGATCATCAGGGACTTCTCACTGCTGATCCGGGGTTTGATGTCGCCCGACTTGACCAGATGGATGATGACGCCCTGCTGGCCGAACTGGAGGTCGCGGCTGATACCGGCCTGTCCGGCAGTAACAAAACGAGCGACAAAACGAGCGATATCACCAACCTGCGCCATGTGCGTTCAAGCGCCGAAAAACGCGCCGCCGAGGAAATTGCCAACCGGGAAAGCTGCGCGGATTTCGAAACCTTCCGTCCCCTCTTTGCCCGGGTGCAGCAGGAACTGAAAGACGAGATCCGCAGTACCCGGAAATTTGTCAAAGACACAGGTTTTCTCAAAGCCGACATCAAACAGGGCGAGTTTTTCATTCTTGGCGGGCAGACCGCCTATGTCGCCGAACTGGGCGAGACCCTCAAGGCCCCCAATGGAGAAACCGACGCCCGTCTGCGGGTGATTTTTTCCAACGGCACCGAAAGCAATCTGCTGCTGCGCTCCCTGCAACGCGCGCTCTACAAGGACGAGGCTGGCAGGCGGATCACCTCGCCAACCGCCGGGCCGCTTTTTACCAACCAAAGTACCGATGACGACGAGGCCAGCGGCACGATCTATGTCCTGCGCAGCAAGTCGCAGCATCCGGTTGTCACCGCCAACCGCGAGGTACTGCACAAGATCGGTGTTACCAGCGGCAAGCTCGAACGCCGTTTTACCAATGCCAAACTTGACCCGACATTCCTGATGGCCGACGTCGAGATTGTCGCCAGCTACGAGCTGTACAATATCAACCGGACCCGGCTTGAGAAGCTGATCCACCGCGTCTTTGAAACCGCCCGCCTCGACATCGAGATCAGGGACCGTTTTGACAAACCTGTCACCCCGCGCGAATGGTTTCTGGTGCCGTTGTTTGTCATCGACGAAGCGGTGGAAAAAATCAGGGACGAGACAATCGGGGACTACCGTTACGATCTGGAAACGGCCAGCCTGAAAAAGCGGGTCTAGCGCTCTGGTATTTTCAACCGGAAAATCCGCCCCGGGTCGATCAGTTTTATTGACAGAAAGACCCTTGCTGCATTACTGCTAGGCTCTCATATAAAGGGAGTTGGGTCATGGACTGGGAAAAGGTATTTGCCACGCGTTCTTCGCGGATGAAGGCATCGGAAATCCGCGAGCTGCTGAAGCTGCTGGACCAGCCGGATATCATCTCCTTTGCCGGGGGCATTCCCGATCCGGCGCTTTTCCCTGCCGAAGAGTTCCAGGCGGCCTTTGCCGAGACCCTGGGCGGCAAGCTCTGCACCACCGCGCTGCAATATTCGGTCAGCGAAGGCTATGCCCCGCTGCGCCAGTGGATCGCCGAACAGATGGCCGATCTTGGCATTCCCTGTGACATCGACAATATCCTGATCACCTCGGGCTCGCAGCAGGCGCTGGATTATCTGGGCAAGCTGCTGCTTTCGCCCGGCGATACCGCGCTGGTGAGCTGGCCGACCTATATGGGCGCGCTGGGGGCCTTTAACGCCTATGAGCCACGCTATGATCGCCTGATCGCCAACGGCAACCGCTCTGCCGCACAGTACCGCGAGACCGCCGCTGAGAACAACAGCCGGGTCAAGTTCGCCTATATGTCGGTGGACTTTGCCAACCCGACAGGCGAGACCCTGGACCTTGCCGGGCGCGAGCGCCTGCTCGACCTCGCCGCCGATCTAGATATTCCGGTGATCGAGGACGCCGCCTATCAGTCCCTGCGTTATGACGGCGATGCCATCCCGCCGATCCTGGCGCTGGATATCAAACGCAACGGCCACATCGACAAGACCCGCACGCTCTATTGCGGCAGCTTCTCGAAAACCCTGGCCCCCGGCCTGCGCGTCGGCTGGGTCTGTGCTGCCAAGCCTGTGATCTCCAAGCTGGTGCTGATGAAACAGGCCGCTGATCTGCATTCCTCGACCGTCAACCAGATCGCGATCCACGAGGTCGCGGCAAAGGGCTTTGACAAACAGGTCGCCAAGATCTCTGCCGCCTATTCCGCCCGCCGCGACTGCATGCTGGCCGCGCTGGAACAGCACATGCCCGAAGGCGTAAGCTGGAACCGCCCCGAAGGCGGCATGTTTGTCTGGCTGACCCTGCCCGAACATCTCGACGGAGCTGAACTGCTGGCAAAATCGATCGAGACCCAGCGGGTTGCCTTTGTCCCCGGCCGCGCCTTCTTCGCCGACGGTTCCAACGGCAACACCCTGCGCCTGAGCTTCTCCCAGGCCGGCGAAGCCACCATCAACGAAGGCATCAAACGCCTGGGACTGTTACTGAAGTCCTGTTGCTGAAGTCGGTTTAATTACCGTTACAGGCCCTGAACTTTAACAGCCCGTAAAGCGGGCTACTCCTTCCCGGCACGCCATTCTTTCCAGCGCAGGTAGGCAGTGGCACCGATATTGGAAAAGGGCTGGGGCGGCAGTTTTTTTGGCACGTCCTGGGTGGCAAAGGCGCGGGTGATATCGCTGTTCTGGCCGCTGGCCAGCTCGGCAGCACCGATCCCGGTCAGGGTGCCGCGGGTGGTGCCGAGGCCGTTCTGGACACAGGCAGAGAAGACGTTTTCCTCCAGCTCGCGCATGACCGAGACGGCATTTTTGCTCAGGCACAGGTGCCCAGCCCAGCTGTAGTCCATTTTCATGCCGGACAGTCTGGGAAACCGGGCCGCGAATTTCTTGTGCAGCACCTTCTGAGCAGTTGCCAGTTCCCCCGGCGAGGTCTGCATATCCGGCGCAAAGATTGCACAGCTGCGGGTGATGATCCGGTTGCCGCCCTGGGCGCTGTCAATCCGGCGCAGGGTTGTGCCCATGGGGTCAGCCGGGGTGATGCCCCAACGCGATCGCCCGCCCAGTGTCTTGAGCACAGCCGTATCCAGATCCGGCGTCATGGCGGCAAACAGAAAGATATGCATCAGCCGCCCCGGCAGAAAACCAAAGCTTTCCAGATGACCATTGACGCTGAGAATGATTTTAGGCGTGGTGACACTGCCCCTGGGGCAGGTCAGTTTCCAGTCCGGACCAGAGCGGGCAAAGCTGGTGACCGGGCTGTTCTCATAGATATCGAGCCTCTGCCGCAGCCCTTGGGCCAGCGCCTGAATATAGCCCGCGGGCTGAAGCATCACCGTTCCCGGCGTATAGAGCCCGGACAGATAATGGCGGCTTCCGGTCATGTCGGCCATATCCGCGGCAGACAGCATTTCCAGCGGCTCGCCCAGCCGTGTCAGATGGCGGGCATAGGCGGCATTGTGGGCCACACCTGCCGGACTGGCTGCGCCATTGACCTTGCCAACAGGATCAAAAAAGGCAGGGTTGATGCCGTATTCCGCCACGGCCTCGCGGGCGAAATCAATCGCCTTGCGGTTGAGGGCAATGATCTCGCGGTCGGCCTGTTCGCCCTGCCCGGCATAGTCGTCCGAAGCCAGATCGTGCGGCAGGTCGATCATAAAACCTGAATTGCGTCCGGCGGCCCCTTCGGCCAGTGCCCCGGCTTCGAGCACCACAATCCTTGCTCCGGGGTTGAGCTGGGAAAGACGACGCGCGGCCGACAGGCCTGCAAAGCCCGCCCCGACCACGACAAAGTCGGCAGTCAAATCATGTTCCAACGCAGCTCCGGGCATTTGCGGCGGCAGGATATCGCGCCAGGCGGCAAGGCCGCTATGGCGGGGGAGACGCTTTGCCTTATAGACTGTCATGCACCGAACCTGCCCCGAACTGTTTTGCCTGCTGGATGACGAGTATCTTCTCTGGCGCACTCAGGCGCTGATACGCCGCCGCCCCGATATCGCCTTTTCCCGTCAGGTATTGCACCGCCTCAGCCCCCGTCCTCAACTCTCGGCCCTCAGCCCTCAGCCCGGATTGTTGCAATCTCGGCCCTCAATTGCCGGATCACCTGTTCCAGCGTCTGTCTTTCCTCTTGATCCAGCCCCAGGAGCGGCGGGCGCATTGGCCCGCTATCAATGCCGTTCAGGGTCACGCCCTGTTTGACGCACTGGATAAACTTGCCGCCCTGTTCCAGCACCCGCATCAACGGCATCATCGCCGACATGATCCGACGACCCTTGTCATAGTTGCCCTCAAGCACACAGGCCTGATAAAGCGCGATATGTTCTTCGGGCAGGAAGTTTGATCCGGCACAAACCCAGCTCTGCGCGCCCCAGGCGAAAAATTCCAGGGCCTGGTCATCCATGCCACAGGCCATCTGGATATGCGGATACTCCCGGGCCAGAAGATGCAGGCGGTTGATATCGCCCGAGCTCTCCTTGATCGCGCAGACATTGCGCGCCCCCCCGACCCGATCCAGAAAGGTCTCGCCCATGGAAACACCCATGCGAGCGGGATAGTTATAGAGCATGATCGGCAGGTCAGCCGCCCGGTCTATCGCCAGGGCATTGAGGGCGTTTTCCTCTTCAGTTGGTACGGAATAGGGCGGGGTCGCCACCAGAATGGCCTCGGCCCCCATTTCCCGCGCCCCACGGGCCAGGTCGATGGAATCAGAAGTCATCATCGCCCCTGTCCCGACAATCAAGGGCAAGCGCCCCCGGATCTGTTCCTTGGTAAAGCGGGCAATCTCCAGCCGCTCGGCAACACTCTGGGCATAGTTCTCGCCCGTCGAGCCCCCGCTGATCAGACCGTGGACGCCCTTGTCGATCAGGTTCTCGATCACCGCAGACAGCGCGTCATAATTGATCGATCCCCCTTCATGAAACGGGGTCACAAGCGGCGTATAGATCCCCGAGAATGTCATCATCGGCGATGTTGTCTTATGCGGGGCCATGTGCCCTCCTGCTGATCCAGTAAAATCAAGAGGTAACATTACCCCCTAAATCAGGCAGATTTCTGGAATCCAACAGCTGATTATTGATGCAACATACGATTAAAAATACAATATGTATACAATATTTATGAGTGATGAAATTTATACATCCCACCTGCCCATAACAACAGCCGATCGGCGAGCCCCCCTCACCCGCAAAATCCCCACATACAATCACCCGCAGAAAATATTCACCGCGTCGCGCAGCATTGAGGCGGCGGTGGGGGTCGGTTCGCGTTCCCAGAGTTATGCACTCTCAACATATGGCATTACTCTGTAGTTAATCGACTTACACAAGGCATAAGCGGGTGAAGATTGTAAGTCTTCACGTGTAAACGTTGAATCTGGATAGCCCCCAAACTCGACCCCGATGAAACCCGCAAATTGTAATATTTTAATACCATCTGAAATAACTTGGTTAGAAAGTTTGCGGCTCTCTTTCAAC
The DNA here is from genome assembly GCF_000374005.1 of Kiloniella laminariae DSM 19542. GTDB lineage: Bacteria > Pseudomonadota > Alphaproteobacteria > Kiloniellales > Kiloniellaceae > Kiloniella > Kiloniella laminariae. The sequence continues at coordinate 294,699 of NZ_KB893135.1, forward strand.
CCGTATTCTTCAACACCAACCAACGACACAAAAGCGCATACCCATTCGACATTCTCTTCATCTGAATAATCGCGGGTATTTATCAAGATGTTTAAAATAATCCCTGATCCCTCAGTATATCTTACTTCATACGACTGAACGACAGAATCACAAAAGAACCAAAATCGCTTTAGAAACTGGTCATAGTCATTTACAACAATCAGATTGTCCATTCGGTTTTCCTCTGGTCAAATTCACCTATTGGGTTCAACACTTGGCAAACAGTTTCTAAATCGGGAATAAATCATTCTAGCCCGCAAGTAGATTATCCCTTTAAAGTCGTGGGCAGGAACTGCCCCTCACCCGCAGATAATATTCACCGCGTCGCGCAGCATTGAGGCGGCGGTGGGGGTCGGTTCGCGTTCCCAGAGTTTGTGGTACATGATGCCATAGATATCGCTGTGGATCTCGACGCCCATTTCCCAGCCGTCACAATGGGCGAGGAAATCGTCTTTGGGCAGGGCCAGCGGCGCGACCGAGAGCTTGCCACCTTCGGCAGAAGCGACCAGTTTGTATACCTTGCCTTCATTCGCGGCGGCGGTGATCATGGCCGGGGTTATGTCGGTGATGCCTGCGACGGCGACGTCCTTCAGTCCCACTTTCATCCGCAGGATGGCATTGGCGATGATCACCAGCTTGTTGGCGGTATCCCAACCGCCGACATCCAGGCTCGGGTCAGTTTCGGCGATACCACGGCGCTGGGCTTCGGCCAGAGCGTCGTCATAGGAACGTCCTGTTGCCATTTCCCCGAGAATAAAATTGCTGGTGCTGTTAAAGATGCCGCGCAGGCGGCTGATATCCCCGGCGATCATGTCGCGCCGTCCCATATTGATAATCGGCAGGCCGCCGCAGACCGTGGCGCTAAAGCCCAGCCCGGCACCAGAACGGGCAGCGAGTTCGTGCAGTTCATGATAGGCCAGCACCAGCGGCCCCTTGTTCGCCAGCACCACAGTGATGCCCCGGGCCAAAGCCTTGCGTGTGACCTCCAGCCCCGGTCCACCTGTTACCAGATCCACCGGTGATGCTTCAAATACCAGATCGCAGTCCAGCGTCTCGATCAGCTCCACCATGGAACGCCCCGGCTGATAGCCCGGCAGGTCAGCGGTGGATTTCCCCGCCTGCTTGGCCGCAAGGATTTCTCGCGGATCGTACCCTTGCTCATCCTGGCTCGCGGCAACCCCGCGGCTGTCGACCAGCGCCACCAGACGGATTTCCACCTCGTGATCCTGCTGCAGACGGTCTTTTTTATCCGCCAGAATGGTCATGAGATGGCGGTTGACGCTGCCCAGCCCCACCAGTGCTGCTCGAATAATCATGCTTTTTCCCCCTGTTACAGAATTCGGATAAACCGATTTATCTGTCTTCCTTGTCTGCCTGCCCAGTAAAGCGGCTTCTGATAAAAGCATCTCGGCACAAGCTTTCTCCCGAACAAAAATGCACCAGGGCTGCCAGGATCTCAACAGAAATTCTGACAGCCCTGATCATACAGGCCTGGCTTGATTATCCCGTTCAGCAGGGGGAAAGAACCGCAGTAATCGCGTCCAATCCTGCCCGCGCCAACTCTCCCGCTCTATCGCTTCAGCGCTTCGAGCAAGCGATCGGCCGTTGAACCGGAAGAGGCCGGGTTCTGGCCGGTAATCATCAGACCATCACGGATCGAAAAATCGGCCCAGTCAGCAGCACCACGGAAGGTTGCCCCGGCGCGTTGCAGTTCCTGTTCCACCGAATAGGGCACGAGATCTGTGGCCCCAACCGCGGCTTCCTCGCTGTCGGTAAAGCCTGTCACCTCAAGGCCCTTGACCAGTGCTGCTCCGTCGGCTGTCTGCGCCTTTACCAGCGCAGCAACCCCATGACAGACCGCGGCGATCGGCTTGTTGTCGCTGTGGAATTGTGTCAGCAGAGCCAGCGAGGCCGCGTTGTCGGTCAGGTCATAAAGCGGGCCGTGGCCCCCGGGATAGAAAACCGCATCAAAATCAGCTGCCGCGATATCTTCCAGCTTTTTGCTGTTGGCCAGCTGTGCCTGGGCCTGATCATCTTCGGCAAAGCGACGGGTTTCAGCGGTTTTGAAATCATCGCCGAGGCTGGCAGGGTCCACAGGTGGCTGTCCACCAGCGGGGGAAGCAATTGTCACCGAAGCCCCTGCATCGAGAAAGCGGTAATAGGGAGCGGCAAATTCCTCCATCCAGAAACCGGTCTTGCGACCGCTGGTTCCAAAATCTTCGTGGGAAGTCAAAATCATCAGAATATTCATCGTCGTGTCCTTAACTACAGATACTTTGGGGTTACAGATGCTTTGGTTGGCGTCTGAAGCAAAGATAATTCGTTAGGCACTTGAAGTGAATAAGCCTCCTGATCTACATTATGTATCAAATAATTTGACAATAAGAGGCTTGAAATGGACGAGCTGCGCGGCATGGTGACCTTTGCCCGGGTGGTGGAAAGCGGCAGCTTTGCCGAGGCAGCCCGCAAATCCGGTGTCGGACGCGCCGCGATCAGCCACCAGGTCAAGCAACTGGAAGAACGGCTCGGCGTCAGGTTGCTTCACCGCAGCACACGCAGCCTCAGCCTGACCCACGCGGGGCAGGACTATTATCAAAGCTGCAAAATCATTGCCGATGAGGCCGAAGCAGCCAGCCGTCGGCTTCAGGCCCTGAGCAGCGAACCGACAGGACGGGTGTCGATCACCTGTTCAACCAACTATGGCCTGAAACGTATCGTTCCCCTGCTCAGCAGTTTTCGCCAGCTCTATCCCAAAGTCGAGCTAGAGGTCGAGCTGACCGATCAGATCACCAATCTGATCGAAGGCGGATATGATCTGGCCATCCGGGCCGGGCCACTGCAGATTTCAAACATGATGGCGCGCAAGCTCTGCTCGGTCCAGCGGGTGATCTGCGCCACCCCGGCATATCTGGAACAGTTTGGTCGCCCCGCCAACCCAGAGGAACTCGCCAATCACAACTGGGTGGTCTACAGCCGCCAGACGAGCCAGATCAACCTTGTGCGCGACGGGCAGCAGGTCACCATCAGGGTCAATGGCCCCGTGCATACCAACAACGCCGGTGCCCGGCTTCAGTTTGTGCTGGGCGGACACGGGCTCGGCCTTCTGCCGGAACATGAACTGTGGGATCTGCCCGAAGGCACGCTGGAGGTTCTGCTGCCAGACTATCAGCTCGCCCCACTGGATCTTTTTGCGGTCTATCCCCCCGGCGCGGCCTCAAGCCTGAAAGTCAGAATGCTGATTGATTATCTGGCCCTGGAACTGCCCAAGAGCGGGCAACAACCCGCAGAAGGTTTTCTGTCCGATAATCAGAAAACCTGAAATCGGCGGACACACCAGAAATGGCGAGGCAATCCAGAAGTGAAGAGACATGAAGGATACTGCCGGACAGTCCGAGATCTGCAGCAAATTGACGTAAAGTTGCTGGAACCATGCCAAGCCAGCAAAACAGCAGAAAGTACTTTCGGGGGCTTCAACAGAAGCCCCCTCCACGCAATACATCCGAAGGATAAAAGAAAAGCTGTGCCGGAAATTATCCCTGCCAGGAATTACCCTTGTTTGATCATCGCCTGATAGAAATAAGGGAAACCTTCATCATCTTTATCAACCACAAGATTACCGCTGACATCCCACCCCTTGTTCAGCATGTCGGTTATCTTTTTATTCAGATCATCCTGACTGTGTTCCAGGATCAGCTTGTATTCTCTCATTCCGACTTCCCCTTGTCCAATGACCAGAGTTCCAATAGCAAGGAATCTGCGCCACATATTATTTCAGAAGGTATTGCAACAGAACAGAAATCCCGATTTCAGGGTGACCTCTGCAGCGCACTTACCTCAGCATCACTATGCCGCAGAAATATTAAAAGGATCTAAAAATTCCAGACAAGGTCGTCGCTAGGATCAAAATATCTACTTCCCCGATCCCTCTGGATATTCTCTTCCTGCGGCCTTGCCGGTCAGCCCCTTGCAGAAAAAATGCAGAAAACAAATCCGGAAACTAATGAGGGCAACTGCTGCCAAAATCCTTCCCAAAGGCCCTTCGCCACCTTATTGTTATTGTCGAACAGACGCGTCAGACAGCTGTGCCAATATATTTTACTGTTTTCAGAAAGCACGTCGTGCCGGAAATTTATATCAACCAGGAAGCCACGGTTAATCATCCAGATATTGCCGAATTCCTCCGGCTCTGCGACAAAGCCCGTGGCCAGGGGTACATGACTATACCCCTGATCCAGAACAGACCTTTTCTGTCCTACTGGCCAACGCTTATTCTCAACCGCTGGGACGCGGAAAAGCAGGACTTCCTCTACAGTTACTGGGGGTCAGGTCTTGCCACTGTCTATGGGATGGATCTGAGCTGGAAATACATCAGGCGCGGCGAATTTCCCCAAACAGAAAACATCTTCTGGCAGGCCCATCACGATGTGATCACACAGCTCAAGCCCGTATATCTCAGCACCACCATCCACTGGCTGAACAAAGACTTTCAGCAGCTCAACGCAGTTATTCTCCCGCTTGAACGCGACGGATCGGTCAGCGAGACCCTGGCCTATGTCAGCTTTGATCAAAAAAAAACTGATCAATGACCAGCAGCTCGGTTTGGTTGTCATAGCGCATGACCCGCCGACAGGTCCCTTGCAGGAAACCTTTCTCTGTCCCCTTCCCCGGGTTACGGATTAGGACGCGGACAGAAAAGATCTCATAACAGTTTCAGCAATCGATAAAGACAGGATGGAACCTTGCCAGATAGACAGGCGAATAACCTGCAAAGTAAAATATGAATTTTTTGCTAAACACCTCCTTTTCCTGAATAAAATAATGACATACTCCTGTATGATGCTATACTTCCGGCAACATCGAATGAACCCTTCGTTTTCAGATTCAAATTCAGTCTAGCTGCCGGGGTCGCATGGTCGGACAGCAGTCGGGGAGAGTGATATAAGCAGCATTATCCGCAACCATCCCCAAAGTATGGCCCATCCGGAAATCAGAAAATTCATGTCTCTTTGTAATCCACTGAGAAATGATGCGCCCCTGTCTCTGCAACAGATGCAAACCCGCCCCTTTCTGGCTTTCTGGCCTTCGATGATTGTCAATCGATGGGACAGTGACGCCAATGATTTTCTCACCACCTTCTGGGGCACCAGACTGGTCGAAGCCTGCGGCCTGGAACAGACCGGGCAGCATGTTCGGTCCGCCGGAGGAGAAACCGGGGAAATTTTGCACCACAGCCATGCCGAGGTGATTAAAACCGGCGAACCCTTATATCTGGGCGGACAACTTGACTGGTTCAACAAATCACACCGCCGCTGGGATCAGGTTACCCTGCCCCTGACCCGCGAGAATCCTGCCGAAAAAGATCTGTCGGCAACAATTTCGTTTCTGGTTTTTGCCGGATAAAAAAGCCCAAAGGACGATACCCCGAAGAACAATAAACAGGGCATAACGGAATAGAGCAGGGCTTCAGTCGCGAAAGCTGGAAAGCCCCGCACCAATATCGATAAATTCCCGGTTTGAAACGGTCACAAGCTTCAGACCGTCCGGGTTATGAAACTCATCTTTCCCGGGTTTATTTATTTCATTGGTCTGACAGAGCACAACCGGGTTCGCCCCCATATCGTTTTCCACCGGCACCATCAGTACCTCAAGAAACATATGCCGACCAGAGGTCATGGCATGGTTGGAAATAACCCGCATGGCGCAGGGCTGCTCAACCACGGCCCAGAAAGACCCACCGGATTTCTCCCGCCGGGCAGGATCGACAAAATCCAGGTAATTTTTCCCGGTCATGTCAGCCCCCATACGCTCGCGGATTGCTGTCCCAATCAAGCGGAATTTTATAAAATCCCGGGAAACCAACTCATAGATACTCAGGGTGGATAATAGTCTGGGAACTCTCTCCGGCAGGAAAGAACTGCGTAAAGGCAACAGTCCCTCCCGCGGGAGGGATTGCCAGTGCTCAAAAAATGCGACACTGTGCGGGTGCTCAAATTTAATAATCTTCTCGCCCCTGTCTGATCCCGATTGATCTTTCATCACTCTGGCTCCCGGCATAAACGGCTCCTCGGGCTTCCTCTATCACAGAGCCTTTACCTTCTCCAGAGCTTAACAATAACACCCTTCCTGCATTCTTGTATATTTTCCTCGGGGGAAAAGCATGGGAGACCACATCCCCACCACCATAGGAAATATTTTATAAACACATCTAAATCACAGATGGAAAATTCTGTCGCTTCAAGCTACACTGATAAAGACAACACGCTCAAAACTTTGACCGTAAATTTTAGCCGGGGAGAAGGTCAATCAACTCGATCCAGCGCAACAGGGAAGAAAGTATCCACCACCCGGAACTTGTTGCATTCCAGTCTCTTTGTGATCATATCCGGGAGGGGGGTATTCTGACCAGACAACAGATACAGAGTACCAGGGCAATGCTGCCCTATTGGCCGTCCATGATTGTTAACCGCTGGATAACCGAACAACAGGATTTTCAGACCACCTTTTGGGGCACCCGTCTGGTAGAGTTAAGCGGGCAAGAACCTACCGGGCACTATCTCAGCGACGCAGGTCCCGGAACCAGCGAGATACTGCGGGCCACACACCGCGAGGTACTGTCAAACCTGACCCCCACCTGGCTTTGTGGTGTTTTCGACTGGTTCGACAAGGAACACCAGCACTGGCACCAGATCACCCAGCCTCTGGCTGATCATGATCCGGAAGACAACACCCGGGACATCGTGGTCACCAAGACGCTCACCCTGATGGCTTTTAGTTAATAGCAGGCAACGACAGGCGTTTCTCGGCGTAGTGTTTCGCGAAAAGTCTCTACAGAACAGTCCGGTAACCTGCCTGATATCATCCGGCACTCAATCTTTGAAGTCGGACAGACCTGCACCAATGTCAAAAAAATCCCGTCCAGCCACCGTAATAACCTTCAGGTTTTCGGCTTCTTCGGGCGAGCGGTTGTCCCGCGCTTTGATCTCGTTGCTCTGCAGCAGGATCACGGGGTTTTCACCCAGGTCGTTTAAAACCGGCAACACCACCACCTCAAGGAAAATCGTCCGGCCAGTCGAAAGATTATAGTTGGAAAAAACCCGCATACCACAAGGCTGCTTCATTGGCGCCCAAAGTGATGCACTCGCTTTTGCCCTCCGCTCCGGCGCGACATAATCCAGATAATTTTTTCCCGTATAGTTCTCGACAACCCGTTCACGTATCGTCGAGCCAACCAGACGGAATTTGATAAAATCCTCGGAAACCAGCTCGTAGATACTCAGGGTCGGCAAAAGACGGGGTATTTTCTCGGGCAGAAAAGAGCTTCGTAACGGCAAAACACCTTCGCGGGGAAGGCTTGACCAGTAATCAAAAAAACTCTGGCTGTTGGGATGCCTGAATTCTATTATTTTTCTACCCTCGCCATCTCATAAAATCTCGGCAATAGATCACAAACATAAACCCTGAATGTTTGTGTTTTCCTCTGACAAAACATTACTTTAGATAAGACAAACTTACAACGGCAGGATCGGAAGCCGACAAACAGCCCTGCAGCAGCACAAGCCTATCTGGTCCCGGATAAAATATTGTTAAGATCTTGCGGGAAAACACATGAGCTGGTTCCCTTTAATCACGGAAAGTCGAGATTCCCGCCCCGATATCGATAAAAACCCGTTCCAGCGGACGAATAAAACGGGGGCGATCCCGATCGCCGGGCTCAGACATTGCAGTCAAAGCGTCCGGTCCGTTTGCTTTCGGCTCATCTCCCTTGGGCATTATTTCTGGCGCAGCCTCTGCAAGCTCCTGCGCCTGTTCGCAATCGATCTCGTTTTTTTGAAAAATAATCAGGGGCGCCTTTCCCTCAGCCTGTGAAAAGGGCAGCCCAAGGGATTCCATCTTGACCATCAGGCCACTCTTGAGTTCCTGTTCGATGATAACATACATCCCACAGGGTTGGGTTCCCATAGCCCAAAGAGATTCTGACGCCTTGGGACGACGTTCCTTCTCAACCAGATCCAGGTAATTATCCCCGACACCGCGATACCCCAGTCGATCCCCAAGAACCGACCCGCGCAAACGGACCTTGATATAGTCCCTGGAAACCAGCTCATAGATCATGAAGTTGGTCATCAGAGAAGGCAGCTCTTCCGGGCGAAAGTCACTGCGGCAGGGCAACAGATCCTTCCGGGGCAGCGCTTGCCAATAGTCAAAAAAGACCCGGGTCTTTTTATGCCTGAACTCCACCATTCCCCCGCCTTTTCCCGTACACCCTTGTTCCCGCAGCTTAAAAACGGAAACATCATCACCGGAAAATCACCTTATTACAAGTAACAACAATATCTTATAGACTATTTACTGGCTTGATCGCTCGCAGTGGTAACCCAAGGTAAAGCTCCAAAAACGCAATGGTTGCCGACTGTGCCACAGCGCCTCGGTGGCGGGACAGAAAAAGGGATGCACAAGCTTCAGTGATCCACAAAATCACTTATGCCAGCCCCGACATCAAAATACTCCCGGCGATTGAGATGGATGTACCGGGTCTGGGTTTTTGTGCCTGACTGCCCCGGTCTGTCGAGCAACGTATTTGCTTCGGGAGGATTCCCGTTGGCATGACGTTTTTCAATAAACTCGCCATCATGGTCCTGAAAAACTTCATTACTTTGGAAAATAACCAGAGGATTTCCGCCCGGAGTATCATTCAGCAGTGGCAGTCCAACGGTCTCCAGCAGGGCATTGCGCCCGCTCCAGAGTTCCTGTTTCAGGAATACCCGCATGCCACAGGGATGTTTGGCCAGGGCCCACAGGGCTTCGGCGGCATTTTTCCGGCGGCTTTCTTCGACAAAATCCAGATAGTTGGTCCCGGTCCGATACGCTCCAAAGCGGTCGGCAATCAAGGTGCCTAACAGGCGAATTTTGATATAGTCCGGAGAAACCAGTTCGTAGAGCAACATGGTCGAAAGCAGCGAAGGCACTTGTTCCGGCAGGAAACTCTGCCGGAAAGGCACCAGGTCCTGCCGCGGCAAACTTTGCCAGTACTCAAAGAGGTTCCGGCTTTTTGAGTGTCTGAAATCGATAGGATGGTAATCCTTCAATAATGCCTCACCCAACTTGTTTCCTCGCCAATCATAACCCGCCGATCATAACTGGCCAATCATGACCGGGCCAAACATGACCGGACAGTCTGACAACAGAGCTCCAGTATATATGGTAAATGAAAGGTTAACAAAGTGTTTGTTTTTCTCTCTTTACGGGAATGAATATTTTCGGCCCCATCTTGCCCCCCGTAAACCCAAGAACAACACCCCGAAATAAAAACAGGTCAAATGCGTCAGCAAGGACCAAAACCAGGCAGAGCCAGGTAAATCACCTGTCCTGTAATCCCGTAAACTCTGGTAATTCCCGCGCCTAGTTTACAGAATGGCAAAGCTTGACAAGTCGCCCGGCGCCCCAAAATCAACTGAGCTTCCGGGGATTACCCTGAAGGATTTGAAGCAATTTTCCGATCCGCTGGTCTCCTTTCAATTCAGGGCGATGGGTCAGGACAATGCTGATTTCGGCGTCCTCTCCAGGCAACGAAAACCGGGATACCCGGGCTTGCAGTTCAAAGCTGTTCACAATGGAAAGCGGCAGGACAGAAGCACAGATCCCGGCACGTATACAGGCAACAATACCATCAATCGTTGATATTTCCATCACCTTGGGCGAAACCAGGTCCTGGGATCTGTACCAATCGATCGCAAAGTTGCGATAGCCGCCCCCTTCCTGGACCAGCACCATGATCGGCAGAGTCAGGGCCTCTTCCAGCGATGTCACATTTTTCGGAGCCAGATACACCAGCGGCTCGGTAAAAAGTTTATGGGTGACCAGATTGTCCTGATCCCGACTGCGCACCCGGCGATCCACCACCACAGCCGCATCCAGTCGGCAATCCTCGACCTCCCGGTTGAGATAGCCCGAGACACCGGCTTCTACTGTAATCTCGGCCTCGGGATACCGGTTCTGATAGGCCGGGATAAAGCGCGGCAGCAAATGTCCGGCCTGACTGTCAATGAAGCCCAGACGGATATGTCCCTGATCCTTCGGGTTGATCGCCTTCATCGCCGCCTGCTCAAGCGACAGCATTGCATTGGCATAACCCAAAAGCTCCTGCGCTTCATGTGTCGGGATCAAGCGGCGATGGGCGCGTTGAAACAGCGCCGTCCCCAGGTCCTGTTCCAGCTTGCGGATCCGCGCGGTGACATTGGGCTGGACCGTATGCAACTGCTCGGCAGCCGCAGTAATACTGCCCAGATCCATAACCAACTTAAAGGTACGCAGGGATTGCAGATCCATCTTTGATGCCTTTTCTTGTCTTCCGATCAAAACGACGGATTGAGAACACCGGAAAGGGCCAATCGTAAGACCTTGCGCTGATGTCTATCGGCTGAAGCCACAAGGGGTTCAGGTTCCCGTTTGTGGAACCCAAATCTTATATCATCACATCATTATATTTTATGTATTTATTAAAACAAACTATTATTATTGATGTCTGTTTTTCTGTTTGATCAAACCATCAAAGATCACATTGCCGGGATTTGTTCCGGAACATCCGGGACCAGTCCCGGCAGACAGAAAAGCAGAAAACAGCATGTCACAGGAACTGTGGATTACCTTTGTCCTGGCCGCCGCCGCCAACACTCTGGCTCCCGGCCCTGCTATCGTACTGGCAATCAAGAACGGGTTGTTCCTGGGCATGCGCAAAGCGCTCTATTCCACCCTTGGCAACATTACCGCCATCGGCGGCGTCGGTCTGGCTGTGTCACTGGGGTTGGGGGCGCTGGTGACAACAAGACCGGAAATCATCTCGTTCCTGCGGCTTGCCGGGGGCAGTTACCTGCTCTGGCTGGCCTTCCAGAACGCGAACAGAGGCATGGTTTCTTTCGAAAACCTTGGCACGGCTCCCTCTGCTGCTGGCCCAAATACCAGTTCGAATATCAGCCATAATATCAGCCCCACCCCCTTGGCCCTGTTCCGCCAGTCGCTGGTGGTCGGCCTGACCAACCCGAAAATGCTGACCTTCCTGCTCGCACTCTTCCCCTTCTTCCTCGACCAGTCACGGCCAGTCGCGCCCCAGTTCCTGTTGATGACCGGAACCTTTATGACCCTTTCCTTTGTTTCCCTCAGCAGCTTCGCCCTGCTCGCCGTACGCCTCTCCGGTCTGCTGTGTCGCCCTACCGTGATCCGCAACATGAACCGGACCATCACCTGTGTCTTCCTTGGCTTTGGTCTGTTGCTTATCTCGGCAGGACTGTCGGATTTAATCAGGTAGGTTCATGCTCTGTTTCGGTAAAAGCTTGATCACGCACTGTGGGACAGCTCTTGCCTCGGCGAGATGCCATAGTGGCGGGAGTAGGCGCGGGACAGGGCGGCGGAGCTGGAAAAGCCGACACGGCGGGCGATAACTTTCAGCGGGGTGCCCTTGCCCAGCTCCATTCGTGCCAGGGTCAGACGCCAGTTCGAGATATACTGCCCCGGCGTCACCCCCAGACAGTTGCGAAAGGAGTTGGCAAACTGCGTGCGCGACATGGCGGCAAGGGCCGCCAGTTCTTCCAGACAAAAGGTATGGTCGGGGTTTTCATGGATCGCAATCACCGCCAGCGACAGGTTGGGATGCGCCAGCCCGGCCAGCAGGCCAACCTCGGTTTCACCTGCCTCGATCAGATGGCGCAACAGGCGGATCACCACAATCTCGCACAGACGGTCGATCACGGCTGATCCGCCACAGCGGGGAGCACTTGTCTCTTCCAGCAAAATATCGGTAACCGCCTGCAGGGCCTTGGCCTGATCCAGCCGGACAATCACCAGATCGGGCAAAGCAAGGGCAATCGGGTTGGCTTCCCCGCCGGTATCGACCAACGCCGAGACCTGCGCGATGCCCCCTGCCTTCGTCATTTCGGCTGGAAACAGACAGTTTGTTCCTGCCGGAAGTCCGCGCGGGAAGAACACCAGCAGCGGAACACTCTCCTCCAGACCCTCCAGCCGGGGATCATTCAGGGCAATCTGTCCCCGCCGGGCAATATAGAAATTCGCCGGGGAAGACTGCGCAACGTCGCTCAGGCGGGATCGCGGGAAGACCTTCGCTTGAACCCGAAAGCGCTTGATCAGTGCCGACAACCGATCCGGTCGCGCTTCAGTCATTTCCAACTCCTGTTATAACAAATCTAATTTGGTACGATGAGATAACATATATGCACAAATTGTTACTATAAGTTCATTATATTAATATCAACGCGCCGATGTCCAGTCCAAGCAAGCGCCAGGCCGCAAGCGTTTCTGGAGATCTGCCCAAATGAATATCAAAGCCAAAGTCATAACTGCGAAAGGTAATATAAACGTGTTGATCCCCCGCCAGAAAACCCCCGGTCTCTCTCTGCCCACCCTGTCACACGGGTCGTTTGATCTGGGCAGTGATGCGGCCCAAAACTTCACCCTTGTTACCTTTTACCGCGGCCTGCACTGCCCGCTCTGTGCCACCTATCTGAAAGAGCTTGAGCGCCTGACCCCTGACTTTGCCGAACGCGGCGTCAAGACCATTGCCATCAGCTCAGATGGCCAGGAACGCACCCAGGCCATGGCCGACAAGATCGAAGCCAAGAACCTGCGCTTTGCCTATGACCTCCCCCTCAGCCTTGCCCGGGAATGGGGTCTCTATATTTCCACCTCGCGCGGCACCACCTCTATCGGCATAGAAGAGCCTGCGCTTTTCTCTGAACCCGGTGTCTTTATGGTCCGCCCGGACCAGACGCTTTATTACGCCTCTGTCCAGACCATGCCCTTTGTCCGCCCCGCCTTCCGCGAGATGGTCGGCGCGCTCGACTTCATTCTGGCCAACGACTATCCCGGTCGCGGTGAATATAGCGGCGCGGTCTAAAACCTGATCCCGCTGACTGTTTCCGATCAAGGAACAAGCCCCAGACCAACAGCACAAACAGTCTGGGTTTTTCAGTTGGGTTTTTGGCTTCCCCTGGCTTGCGAGCGTCTGGGGGGGCCAGAAACAATACCCCCGGCGATCATTTCACAAGCGATCATGCCGGGGGTATTTGTTTTTCAAAGACAGTCCACAGGACGTTATTTGAGGGCGCTATTTTGGGAGCTATTTTGGGAGCTATTTTTCCGGTACTTTCCGGGCTGTTTTCAACAGGTTCTCATCATCTGGGAAAGCCGAGCCGCCTTCGGGAACAAAATAGACATCATCCGTAGGCGAGCGGTGCAACGCCACGATCACGCTGTCTCCAATCGCTCCCTGATCCGGGCGCTCGGCAATCCATTGTTCAAAAACCAGCTGTTGCGGTGACGGCCCCCTGAAGCTTTCCAGCACATCAGCTTCGATCCGGTAAAGCCAGAGATCCCCGCTCTGTTTTTCCAGCGTAAATCCGGTAACCTTCACATGCGCGACAAGATCAGCCACAGCCGCTTTTTCGGCCAGATCTTTTTCAAAAAACTTTGCCAGACCATCCTCTTGCCCGCTTTCCTCCTGTCCGCAAGCAGCAGTCAGCAAAAACAGAAAGCCGCAGAGTGCCTTTAATAAAAATCCCCGTAGAACCAAACCCGGTAAAACCAAACCCGGTAAAATCAATCGGGGTAAAATCAATCGGGGTAAAATCAATCCGGTTTTCAGTATATCCTGCTTCATCTTTTCAGTTCCTTCTGCTCCGGATCTCTTCCTGTTCCCGCAGGTTTGTCCCCAAAGGTTTGTCCATGCAAGACAGGCCCTATACTAACACGCAAGACAGGAGAGGATTGTGCCTTATCTGTGATCCGCACCCTGCTGTCCTGCTAAGGCTATCCTGTAAAACGGACCCGGTTAACAGGGCTGAACTTTTTTCAGCCAGTCCCCTTGCTTCAGGCTGGTCCGGCTGACCCGGTATCCCTCTTCCGGAAAGTCGCTCTGGTATACAAACCCAAGCTTGCGCAGAATATGGAGCGAGGCCGCATTGTCACTGCGGGCGAAAGCCTGAATGGCAGGCAAGCCCAGCTCTTCAAATCCCCAGGATATCATCAGCCCGGCCGCCTCTGTTGCCAGCCCCCTGCCCCAGCCCGCCGGAAGCAACCCATAGGAAAGCTCGACCTCGCGGCTTTCTTCCGGGCCCTCTCCGCTTTCTTCCCGCAGGCCACATTCTCCAAGGAAGTCATCGTTCTTCCGGTCAAAAACAGCCCAGAGACCAAAGTTTCTTCGTTGCCAGTGATCGAGAATAATCTCCAGCTGCCGGTCACTCCCGGCCCGGTTCTGTGTGCCGATCTTGCGGATCGCCATGACCTCGGCATTGCCATACAGCCGGAAGAGATCGGCCTGATCCCCCGCCCTGAAGGGCCGCAGATACAGCCGCTCGCTATAGAGTTCTTTCAAATTCTTCCCTCCCGCTTGCCCCGGACGTCCCCGAGAACACCCCCAAGAACGCCCCAGATAAAATCTGCAAGTAACGCTGTAGCAGAAACGCAGAAGATGCAATGGTCTGCTTTAAGCCGCTTATGGTCTCGTCCGGAAACCATCTTGTTGAAGAGATCCCTTCAACAATTGACATCATCTGCTCTCAAGACAAAAAATACGATAAAGCTTATCCATAAACCTCATGCTCTATCTTAACCGGCATGACAGAAACGGGCAGGAGAAAAGCAGTGGAGAAAAAGATCGACCTGAACAGCTGGTCCCGGCGCAGCCAGTACAATCTGTTCAGAGGCTTTTCCAATCCGCATGTCAGCATTACCGCCAAAGTTGACGTTACCCCTGTTATGCAGGCACGTCAGTCGCATGGGGTTTCCCCTTTTAATGCCCTGCTCTTTTGCCTGATGAAGGCAGTGAATGCAGTGCCGGAACTGCGCAGCCGTTTTCGCAGCGGGGAAATCAACAGGGAAATCAACAGGGAAATCAGTGGGAAAAATGGTGAGGAAATTATCGAACATGCCGTCATCAACCCTTCGGTCACTGTCCCGATCGAAGATGACGGCTTTGCTTTTTGCGAAGTTGAATACAGTCCGGACTGGGGCCTGTTCAACCAGCGCTGTCAGCTCGCCGTCTCAAGGGCCAAGACCCAGCCGGAGCTGAAAGACAACACCAGCCACCGGGATGACTGGATCTATGGCAGCTGCCTGCCCTGGCTTGACTTCACTGCTCTGCAGCACCCGCTTTCCGGGCCGGATGATTGTATCCCCCGTATCGCCTGGGGGAAAATCACTTCCCGTGAAAAAACGGTTCATGATAATATGGCCCGGGAGAACACGCCCCTGAACAGTCTCCCTGTTCAGCCTGCACAGCAGTCCTGGCAGATGCCGGTCAACATCACCGCCCACCACGCCCTTGTGGACGGCCTTCATATCGCCCGTTTCTTTCAGAAACTCGAACGGGAAATCAGGGTTTTCCCATTCGATTGTTTGCGCTGATTTTCAGGGATTTACCTTTTCAGGGCTGGTTCTCAGAGATTTTCCTCGCAAAACGCTGACACGCCAGCACCAAGGTCGATATAATCCCGCAGGAAAAGCCGGACGTAGGTACGCGGATCGAATTCCCGGTCCGAGGGCTGTTCCGGCAGACCACGTTCTTCCCCCAGAATATTGCGCTGGAACAGGATCCAGCTGATCCTGCCCTCCCGGTTAAGCAGAGGCAAGCCGACAGATTCCAGCTTGACGGTCAGACCGCTTTGCAACAGGTGTTCAGCCACGACCCGCATGCCACAGGGAACCCGGGCAATTTCCCACAGGGCCTGCGATACCTTTTCCCGGCGCTGCGGTTCGATAAAGTCGAGAAAATTTTTGCCTTCTCGCTCCTTGCCAAAATCCTGGGTGATCCCTGTTCCCATCAGGCGGATTTTGATATGATCGGCTGAAATCAGCTCATACATCATCATCGTTGGCAGTAGTGCCGCAGCTTTTTCCGGATGATAATCCTGACGGTACGGCACCAGACCTTCCCGGGGGATTGTTCGCCAGAACTGGAAGAACTGGGCGCTTCTGGGGTGTTTAAAGTCAACCAAGCCTACATCACTCTCTCAAAGCCGGATCTGCATCTGTCCCTCTTGTTCACCAACACTGCTGGTCTGCAGTTAAGCGACTGAAGGGCAAGAAAAATACTGTCATACCCTCAACCTCTTTGTAAACAGCTGTTGATTTTTGCCTCTGCTATATTCAACCGACAGACCACAACCCATTTTAAAACCACCCCCATCACGATAAAGTCATTGAATTCCCACAACCTGACTTTTAAAAATACTCCTCCTGTATTACAATTGAACTTTGAACAGCCACGATTGCACATTCGGGTGATCATGATAGCTAAAGTCTACTTAGCCTTTATCTTCGGCATGTTATCCTCAGCCTTTCTGTTCTGGGCCGTGCCTTCTCCTGTTTACAGCGCCCCGGCAAACTGCCCGACGATCCACATAAACGGAACCACAGACTGGTATCCAGTTATCATGCGGACAGAAAGTTCCAGAGATTTACAGGGGCTGGCCCCGGATATCGCCCGGGAAGTCTCCCGACGCCTGGATGTCCCCTTGCATGTTGACCGCAAGCTTCCCTGGAACCGGGTACTTTCACAGCTGGAAAAAGGCGAACTCGACATGCTGCTCGGCGCTTACTGGACCCCGGAACGCGCTCAGATCTACAGCTATACCGAACCTGTTACGACGGATGAGGTGACGATTTTTGTCAGAAAGGGAGATGAGCAGTCCTATAGAGAGCTCAATGATCTGGTTGGTTACAAAGGTCTGCGTCCGATGGGAGGTTCCTATGGAAAAGACTTTGATCAATACGCCGCCCGACATCTGAGCATACTCGAAGTTTCTGGCGAAAACCTGATCGAAATGCTGGCTGCTGGCAGGGCTGACTATGTCGTTCTGGCCCGCTATGACGGCATTGCCGATGTTTTTGAAACCGGGAATACAAAAACAGTCATCCCCTTGCCCTGGAATGTTGCTTCGAACGATGTGTATTTCATGATCAGCAGGGCCTCACCCTGCCATGCCTTGCTTGAAGATATAAACCGGATCATCCTTGAACTTCACAACGAAGGCTTTATAGAAAAGCTCGAAGCAAAGTACGCCTATTTCAATTAACCCTTGCCCGTTCCCGGCTTGTTTCCTGTCTGTTCGCCGGCTGCTCCCTGCCTGATTCCCCCCTGTGACAACTTGCTGCTTTTGTTGATCAATCGCCACTCCTAAAGTCTTAGGACAGACAGGTACGAGAGGGCACCATGAAACTGGAACACGACCACTCCCAAACCGCCATCCGCGCCAGACTGGCCGAGGAAACGTCGGTAAACTACCTGCGCGACTGGGTTTACGGCAGCATAGACGGGGCCGTCACCACCTTTGCCGTGGTCTCGGGGGTGGTCGGTGCCCAGCTCTCCTTGCGGGTGATCCTGATCCTCGGTGTTGCCAACCTTCTGGCCGACGGTTTTTCCATGGCCGCGGGAAACTACAGCGCAACCAAATCGGAACTGGATGATGCCGAAAGATTGCGCGAGATCGAACGCAAACATATCCGTCAGGTGCCGGAAGGCGAGCGGGAGGAAATCCGCCAAATTCTCATAGCCAAAGGCCTGCGCGGCCACACACTGGAAGAAGCCACGGATGCAATCACCTCGAACGAGGAACTCTGGATCAACACCATGCTGGCCGAAGAATACGGCATTTCTCCGGTATCGCGTAATCCCCTGCGTTCGGCCCTTGTGACCTTCAGCGCCTTTTTCCTCTGCGGCGCGATCCCGCTGTTGCCCTTTATCCTCGGGCTTGGAGACGCCTTTGTTATCTCGACGCTTCTGACGGCTGCTGCCTTTTTCCTCACCGGCATGGTCAAAAGCCGCTGGTCCCTCGCCCCCTGGTGGCGCTCTGGAAGTGAAACCCTCCTGATTGGCGGTCTGGCTGCCGCAGTCTCCTATGGCGTTGGTTATCTGCTGCGCGGGGTGGTGGGATAAGTCACGGTATAGAAGAGTAAAAGGTACAACTTAAACAGAACACCCTCTGGCTCAACTGGAACTGTTTTCCTCAACAAATTCAGGGAAATGGACAATTTTCCAGTAACTGTCGAGCATTGTCACCACATCAATAAAGTTTTTCCCCGCTTCCTGCTTCACAAAATATCCTGCCACCTGATGGTTATAACTTGCGACCAGATCTTCATCAGCCTTTGAGGTCGTCAGGACAAAAACTATGGAATCCGTAAGCTCCGGATCCTTTCTGATTGCCGACAGAAATTCCAACCCGTTCATGCGCGGCATCTGTAAATCAAGAAGAATGATATAGGGCTTCGTAATCCGCTTCTCACGCAGCATTTCATAAGCTTCACGCCCGTCGTGAGCACGCAGTACAGAATTGCCAATACGCTGTTTTAAAAAGCTGCGCTCAACCGAAGTGGCATCGACATCATCATCTTCAACCAGCAAAAGGCTAACTTCTTTCGTAATTTTATTCATCGAAAAGCCTGTCGTTCTGTTAGCAGCTATTGAAAATTTATTTCCCACGTCCATTTTTCGCCCTCCTGCTATATGCGTGGCCAGAAAATTACAATGCAGGTCCCGGCTTTGCGCCCGGTTTCAAGCGACAGATATCCGCCGTGATATTCAAGTAACTTCTTCACCAGCGCCAGGCCCATGCCGCTGCCTTCAACCTGGTCGCGCGGCTTGAGCGTCTGGAACATTTCCAGTGCTTTTGCATGCAGGTCATCCGGGATACCCGGCCCGTCATCCTCAACATAGAAAAAGCGCCCGTTTTCACCAATTTCGCTGCGAATAACGATTTTCCCATGGTCATCATGATGGTGTTTGATGGCATTGGAAATCAGGTTGCGCAGCACCACGTCAAAAACCGAGCGCGGGATCAGGATCGGATCTTCCGGCACTTCACAGGTAAACCTGTCTTCGACCCCGAGTAAAAACAAGATATCCCTTGTCAGATCCTTGAGAATGATCGGTTCATCGCTGTATTCCCGGCGATCCACCCGCGCGTATTCCAGAAGGTCGGTCAGAAGTTTCATCATTCTGGTACAGCGGGTATGCAACAGCTCCAGATGTTTTTTTGATTCTTCGGGCAAAACTTCCTGACAATCTTCCTCCAGCCACCCGACAATCTGTTTGATCGAATTCAGGGGGGCCTTGAGATCATGGGAGGCAACATAGGTAAACTGTTCAAGATCAGCATTGGATTTCTCCAGCCGCACTGACTGTTCCTTGAGGCTGTCCAGAGCGACCGTCAACTCTTCGGCATAGGAAAGAGCCCGACGATTTCCCTGTGTGAGATAAACGAAAAACCCGAACAGAAGACCGTCAATAACCAGCCCGCCGATCAGGATGAAGACGGGTTGGCTGTTGGCAACACTTTCCCGAAAGGACAGGTCTGTTTCGATGTCGAATGTCCAGCTCCGGCCATAGATTTCCACCTCAGCCCTGTGCTGAAACATCGGATCCGGATCCTGATTGATCTCCTCTTCCCGGGCGTTGACGATGTCATCAAAAAGCGGTTGGTCCTGGTCAGCTATTTTGACCAGAACCTGCCGTTTCCGGCGATCCAGTATCCCCTCCATCAATCTGTACATGGTAAAGGGAGCATAGGTCACCCCAACGATTTCACGGTGCCGTTCCGAAAGGCTGCCAGGCTTGGCTCCGTTACGGTAAAAAGGGGTGTAGAACAGAAAACCCGGTGTATCCATCGCGTCCTGGACCAGGGCAATCGGCGCTGTGATCTGAGCCTTCCCGCTATCCCGTGCCTTGTTTATCGCGCTATAACGGCTGGCTTCAAAAGCCACATCCAGTCCCACTGCTCTTTTGTTTGGACCTTCAGGCTCGATATAGGTGATGGGCCAGTATTCCGGTTGGGAATGCTGCGGATGCAGTGCAAAGTTTGGCTGTGCCTCCCGCTGCTGCTCCAGAAAGGCTTCCAGCTCCGAGGCTTCCAGATTATAGATCACTCCAAGCCCGTTAATACCAGGAAAGACCTTCTCGATCCGTAGACTGCTGGCATAGGAAAACCAGTCATCATAAGTAACATTCCCGTCATTGGCGTCCATAAAAGCCACCCCTCCCCAAAGGGCGTTCTCGTAAAGAGCCATGCGTTCCCTGACAAACTCGATCACCTGGCCGGACTCACGGGTAAATTTCTCCTGACTTCGCTGATGAACCTGCTGGTCAGAAATGTACCAGGCACTGATGGTCAATATGATCGAGAGAAAAACCACACACCAGTGCGCCCAGTGCAGTCGTGTACCACGAAGATACTTGCTCCGCTGTTCCCGGTGGAACAGGCGGGCTTCATTAAGCCCATCCATCTAAAATTCCCCTGATACTGTCATCACAACTTCCCCGCCTGCTTTTCAATCCTGTTTTATTTCTCCGGGTTTAATCTCGCCTTTATCTCTGGGTTTAATCTCTGGGTTTAATCTTTGGGGTTTACACAAAAGCTGTCACAAGAACTGTTTTTCGAACTGGGCAGCAGGCAGTGGTTTGGCAAAGTAATAGCCCTGCATCCGGTCAAACCCGAGCTTCTGACACCATCCTTTCTGCGTCTCCCTCTCCACCCCTTCAACCACCGTCTTGATTCCCAGAACCTTGGCCAGAGCATTAATTGCCTCCAGAAATTGGGCACCCTCGTCATTATCCTCAATTGACTGGACAAAAGAGCGATCAACCTTCAGGACCTCGAATGGATAGGTCTGCAATTGAGACAGGGAAGAATAACCGGTGCCAAAATCATCCAGCGACAGCGTGATGCCATAGTCGGAAAGGTCTTTGAGGATCTGGGCCGTTTCGGCCGTGGAATTGATCAGCGTGCTCTCTGTGACCTCCAGCTCAAGCAATTGGGGTGCGATGTCATACTGCTCGATAACCTTCTCGACCTTCGCGAAAAAACCCTGCTGGTTCAGCTCCAGCGCCGAGATATTGACCGAGATAGAGAAACTCTCGCCATATCCTGCTTTATTTTTGTGCCAGCGCTGTAACTGGGCACAGGCCGTCTCCAGTACCCAGTCGCCGATTTTGGGGATCAGGCCAATTTCTTCGGCAATCGGGATAAACTCTACCGGGCTGATCAAGCCCTTCTCCGGATGCTGCCACCGGATCAGGGCTTCAGCGCCGACCAGACTTTCTGACATACAATCAACCTGGGGCTGATAATAGAGCACAAATTCGTTTTCAACCGTTGCACGGCGCAGTTCACGCTCAAGTTCTATGCGCCGGGAAACTTCTTCGTGCAGGGCTTGGGAATAATAGCTTGCCCTGCCCCGTCCCTTTTCTTTCGAGCGATACATCGCCACATCGGCACACTTCATCAGCTGCATGGCATCCTGGGCACAGTCAGGGTAGACCGCAATGCCAATACTGGCAGAAATGGTGAACTCGATCTCTTCCAGAATAAAGGGGGTCGAAAAGGCGGCAAAAATTCGCTGGGAAAAAAGCCGCATCATGATCGGATCAGCCAGATTATGCACCAGGATGGCAAATTCGTCCCCGCCAAGACGACAGAGCAGATCTCCGCCGCGAACCTGAGCGCTCAACCTCTTTGCCACCTCAACCAGCAAACGATCCCCTGCGGCATGCCCCAGAGTATCGTTGACGACTTTAAAACAGTCCAGATCCAGCATCAGCAAAGCCAGGCGCACACCCTGTCGCTCTGCCCGGGGGATAGCAGTGGTCATTTCTTCTTCGAATACATAGCGGTTTGACAGACCGGTAAGCGCATCCCTTTCTGCCATGACCTTCAACTGTTCATGGCTGCGGCGCAGCTGCTGGTCAATCTTGTAGCGTTCCTTCGCATGCATGATCGCCCGGATCAGCCGGGAAGAAGACAGCTCACTCTTGGGGATAAAATCCTGGGCACCATTCTCAATGCAGGAGATCGCCAGATCTTCGTCGTCATGGTTGCTGATCATGACAACGGCATTGCATTCATGAGAATCAGAATTGAACAGCTTCAGCAGTTCCAACCCGGTCATTGTCGGCAGCTGATAATCCAGAAGTACAATATCATAGGTTGCTTTTTTATATTGTCCGAGCCCGTCTTCTGCCGTCTCTGCCTCGGTGATATTCAACGCATAACCAGAGCGGTTCAAAGTACGGACGGTGTTCGCTCGATCGACCATATCGTCATCAATAAGCAGTAAATTCAAGGCCCGCTATCCTTTTTTTGCGCAAAAGATGCACAGAACATACGCCATTAATTATCACAACGTAACCACAACCATAGGTTAGTTTTTATATTATTGAAAGAATGGTTAAAAATTCATTAGCACTTTGTGTCTCTCCAGCAGATTAATCTGCTGTTTGGCAGAAAAATCTGCCCCTGCATTTTGTTATGGCACAAGCATCCAAGTGCCTGATCCCGGGGCAAGTGGACCCAAACAAAAACGGCGACCCCACCAGTACAGAAAGGTCGCCGTTTTTATGACTTCGCCAAATCTCTTAAAAAGTTACTTCCTCAGGCTGTCACCAGCAGTGCCGTGCCGTACATCACCACCAGTCCGGCGATAAACCCGGCAAAAGTCGAAAGCGAGAGCCACGAACCACCGGTTTCTTTGGAACGTCGGATCAGATAGGCCGAGACTTCGAGGATTACCTGAGCGATTGCGCCTGCGCCAATGCCGAGGAACAGGGCGGCCCATTGCGGGGCAAAGGCAAAAGCCCCGATCCACACACCAATGACCGCTGGGAAACCCGCGACAAACGCCAGCGCAGCAAAAACCCACAAGGCTGGGCGCTTGTTCACCAGTGGAGCAACGATGCCGATGCCTTCGGTGATATTGTGCAGCACAAAACCGACCAGCAGGAAGGTTCCAAGTGCGGTTTCGCCCACAGCAAAGGCCGCCCCGACCGCCAGACCTTCGCCCAGATTGTGCAGGCCAATGCCCAGCGACAGATAACTCGCCAGCCCTGTCCCCGAAGGGCTTGACCCGCCGCGCCTTCCGATCATCAACAACGCCAGGAAAGCGGCAATGGCCGCAACCCAGACCAGAGTGGACGTGCTAAAGGCCGCAGCGGCCTGCTCCGCCAGTTCCAGTGCCTCTGCCAGCGTATCGATCAAAAGAAAAACCAGCAGCCCAACAGTCAAGGCCAGCAGAAACTGCACACTGCCGCTGCCCGCCCGGCGCAGCGCCGGATAACAGAGCATGCCCAGCGCCACCGGCACCAGCCCGATAAAGATCCCGATCACCGCCAGCCCCAGGAACTGCTGGCCCGAGGCTTTCGGGCTTGGCAAGGCCACGGCAATTTCATGGTCAAAGGTGGTGCCGCTGCTGGTCAGCAGGGTGATAAAGTGGGCCTCGCCCAGCACCCAGGGATAGGGCAGATCCAGCCGCACCTTGTCCAGTCGCGCAACCGGGCCCGCCGGGGTCTGGGTGAACTTCCAGTAAGCGCCGTCAACCTGGACCTGGGCAATGGTCAGCGGCTCGGAGCCATCGGCCCGCACCCACAGTGTGATGCCGTCCTCGTCCAGAATCGCCCGCTCAACCGTCAGCTCTTCCAGCGGTGGTGCCATATCGGACAAAAGCGCCAGCGGATCGGCCCGAAACAGCAGCGCCAGCAACAGGCCAAGCCCGATCAGCGGCAACAAAAGCCAGAAGAGATTGCGCAGAGGGGACGAGACAAGAGGCTGAGATTCCTGGTTTTCATAATCACTCATGCGCCTTCTCCCTCGACCTGAAAGTGGCTCATCCAGCCCAGTTCGGCAAACTCGGCCTGATGGGCGTGGAACATGTAGTGACCATCTTCGTGTTCGGCAAAGGAGATCTCGACAATACCGCGCTGCGCCTGGCACTGCATCACTGTATCAATAATCCTGTGCGTCGGGCTCAGCGTGGTGCCGTGGTCATAATAATCAAAGAAATTGCCATGCAGGTGGAACGAGTTAATCGGATCAAACTCGGTCACATTGACCAGATAGACCCGGATCGGACGGGTCTTGTCGACGCGGATTGGATCGTTGCTATAGGCATGGGCGATGGAATTGACCGCGTAGATCTCGTTTTCTTCATCGAAATTGGTATCAAAGCCGTTCATGACCATGATGAATTCCTGCCAGTGATCATTTTCCGGCGTCCCGAGCAGCCGCGAGCGGGCCACTGCATAGTTCTCCGGATTGTCCCGCTGCTTCTCCGGGTCCGGATCAACAATAAAGGCACCATAGAGCCCCTTTTGCATGTGGCGTTTCAGCGGAAAGGAATGGCAGTGATAGAGATGACAGCCAAAAGGCTTGGCTTCAAATTCATAGGTAAACTCTTCCCCCGGCATGGGTTCACCCGCCCCCGGCACCCCGTCCATCCGCGCGGAATGAATGCCGTGAAAATGCATGGTGTGCGGCATGCTGGTGTTATTGATAAAACGAATGCGCACCAGATCGCCTTCGGTCACGCGCAGGGTTGGCCCCGGCACGCGCCCGTTATAGGTCCAGGCCGGAAAGAAAATCCCCGGCGCGATCTCGATTTCCTTTTCCTCGGCCGTGACCTCAAACTCGCGCAGGGTCCGGCCATCCGGCAACCTGGACACAACACCGCGATCCCAGTCGGTCAGCATCTCCACCGGGTGAAAGCCGTTGCGGGCATGATCAACCTCGCCCACGGTGGTCATGGCCCCGTGTTTCAGGCGCATCTTGCTGTGATCAAGCCCAGCCGGGTTGGCCGCCGGACTGGTCCCAGGCGTATCCGCCGCATACCCGGCCTGATGATTGTCATGGTTTTGCGCCTGCGCCCGGCTTCCCGATCCCGCCAGCGCCAGCAACGAGGCCCCGCCCGCCAGCAGGCTGCCGCCGAGCAATCGCCGCCGCGTCGGATTAAGTTGCCCCGGATTGACCTTGGTCGGTTTAAGCCGGGTCAGGTGAAGCTGGGGCAGTTTAACCGGGGGCATTTTTGCCCTCAGTTTCGCCGTCAGGGATTTAAAAAACGTCATCGAACACCACACCCGCAATAATGCATAACCTGAGAAATGTAGCCATAGCTACAGATATAAGTAATTGGTACGCCTCTTCGCCGGATCTGTCAATAATCCCGAGCAGGACATTCAGGTATTTCGGGGCGGGAAATCCGTCCGGTGTTTCCCTCGCAGCATTCAGGTTGGCTCTATTCAGAAGCCACCTTTATTTTGCCCTTGCTCTCTTTCTTTTGCGGGTGATAGCGTCACAGCATACACGCAAAGGCCGAAAAATAATCAGGTTGTACTTTTCAAGCGGGGGCAGAAGGCATGACAAAATCAGAACAGACCGGACCAAGCGGCATCACCCGACATTGGGGCAAACTGATCGCTGCGGGCCTTGTCTCTAGCGCCTTGCTGGTCTGGAACTTTGTTCCGGGTAACCAGGGGCTTGCGCTGGTTTGCAATGTCGCTGACAGTCTTGGAGCCCCCTATGCCCTTTCTGACTGTCCCCCGACCCGCCTTGATACCGAAGGAGCCCGGCGGGCTAGGGACTATACCCGCCAGGCGCTGGAAAACAGGGACCGCGGCCAACTGGATCAGGCTTTTGAAGAACTGCAGAAGGCATTGGTCTTTGCTGAACTTTTAAGCCGGAAAAATCCCGATAACGACACATGGCAACAGGATCTTGCCCGGGTCTATTCCCTAATCGGGGATCTGGAGCACAGGCGAGGGAATTTCGCCGAGGCTCTGGCCTCTCTCGCCACCGAACAGGACATAGTCCAGCAGGCTCTCACCAAGACCCCTGACTCTCATAAATGGCAGGTCGGCCAGCGCGATAACCTGCACAGCAAGGGAGAGGTCTATCAGGCGACAAGCCAGTTCGACAAAGCCCTGGAACAGTACCGTCCCGCAATAGAGATCGCCGAGATGATCCTCGCACAGGCACCGGACAAGCTCGGCAATCATTTCGCCCTCAGCGCCCTGCATAACAAGACCGGGGAAGTCCTGGAAAGCAAAGGCGATCTATCTGCTGCTTTGCTCAGCTATCAGGCCGCGCTAAAAGCTGCCAGCGATCTAGTTGCAAAATTCCCGGAAGATCCCCGCCTGCTTTTTTCCCAATACAAACTTCACGCAACAATCGGCCACCTCTACGAACAGCAGGAAAACAAGGAAGCCGCAATCGCCGAATATCAGAAGTCCTTGGACACGACCCGGATCATGATCGCGCGTTCGCCCCAGCTCGAATCCCTGATGATGACGAACCAGCCTCTCCTCCATACCATGACCGGGGATCTTCAGCGGGATCTGGACGATCCGGAAGCAGCTGTTCTCAACTTTCAGGCTGCCATTGATTACTATACCAGCGATCTGGGCAGCAGCCGGGTTGGCGACTACGCAAGCCGTGAAAACAGCCTGCACCAGCTTTTTGCCCTGCACCACCGGATCGGCAACATCAGGGCAGATCAGACCGATCACCAGACGGCCCTGAGCCACTTTGAGGCAGCCATGGCTGCTCTGTTGGAACTCCACGAAATGGCGCCGGAAAATCGCCTCTGGTCCGCGGCAATCTATACCGTGCATCTGAACCTTGGCGAAGAACAGCAGGCCCTGGGCGACACAACCGCCGCTCTGGCCCACTTCCAATCCGTCGTCAACGTCGCCGATCCCCTTGTTCAAAACGAACCGGAAGAACCCGCCCACCGGGCCTACATCGCCTTTGCCACCTATTACAGCAGCATGATCCTGCTGAAACAGGATCAGAAAACCGCCGCTCGAGCCCAGTTGGAACAAAGCCAGACGCTCATGCTGGCCCTGATGAACAGCGACTGGGCCGATGATCTGAGTGGTAACCTCATGGAAGTTGAATCCATCCTGAAAAAACTGGGGGGCTAGAAAGAGTTCTGACCCAATATCAATCCTATATTATCTGCACAAGCCCCAGGAGTGGCAGCACTCTTTTGTGCCGACTTTTGGCCGCGACAGGAAAATCCGGTGTGCCGGACTCCCATTTCCACGAACCATCGGTTTCGGCATGGATGGAAGATTTCGGATTGCAGGATGACCAGTATCCCAGCGAGAAAGAACAACTGACCGCTGTTTTTGCTGCCGCGCATGCTTATGGAACTGGCAGCAGCGACATATTCGGATTGCGCCTCCAACGACACAGCTTCGACTTCTTGATGCAAAAACTCGATTGTTTGCATCCAGGTCTTTCGACGGATGCAGAGCGCCTTCACACCGCTTTCGGACACACTCTATTCATCCATCTGACACGCCCAAACAAACTTGAACAGGCTATTTCCCGCCTCAGGGCAGAGCAGTCCGGCCTCTGGCACAGAGCAGCAGACGGGACAGAACTGGAACGCCTTTCTGCACCTCAGGAGCTTAGCTATGATGCAGTATCAATCGCCCGTCATATCACCGACATGACGCTGGCTGACGAGAATTGGAAATCCTGGTTTGACCGTGAGGGTATTACCCCCATGCGAATTACCTACGATGAACTTTCCCGCGATCCATCGGCAATTCTTTCGGGAATACTCGAAGAACTCGGTCAGGACAGCTCAATTGCCAAAGATATTACCCCGCCAACAGCCCGACTGTCCGATGAAATCAACCGCTCTTGGGCCGAACGGTTCCGGGGCGAGAACAAAGGATAACACTGTCGCAAGCCAGAGACCGCAACAGCGGGGGCGACGCCGAATGGGGCTGTGGCCCATCCTTCCGCTTTTGCCTGCCTGCATTTTGTTTAATAATTTAACGCTGGGTAAAAAGCAGGATTAAGAATATACTCCAAAGTGTTTCTATTTTTATCTGACAATACTTTTATTAATCGCATGTCATACCCGACATCAAAAATGAATTTTGCAGGATTTGCATCAAACTTTATCCCAATAAATCCATAGTATAGTAAAAACTGTATAATCTTCTCGACTCTATCATTTGGAACATCAGCACTACTAATTATGTTTCTCAGGCTCTCTTCCGTAAACGTATTTCCTTCACCAATAAAATAATAAATCAAAGATGTTTCAGCACCAACGATGTCGGTAAGCTCTTGATCTGCCTCCGTAATCAAATCCAAAGAAAATGCTCTCAGCCCCTTTTCCAAATCATCTTCACTAATCCGTTCATGGCCCAAATTCACAGCAAAACTGCGACAATGGCCAATTATTTTCAAGAGATTACGTGGTCTCATCAAAGATCGCTCAATTAAATATTGTGAACTTTCCTCTCCTTTATAATGAGAAATACAAATTTGGGGCCAAACAAGCTCAAACTCGGTACCCTCAGATAACTGACCTTGAACAAGTCGTCGACGTAGCATTTCTCTCAAGAGATCTGGCTCAGTCCAATCAAGAACGGCACGGCTCTCTTTACCATAGTCGGCAGAAACCTCGACTAAAAGCTGATATACATCATTTCTAACAAATACGACACAATGGAAATCGTGGTCATTAGATTGCATTTGCCGTTGAATTTTTCGAGCAGCATCAATCAAGCATCTTAATATTAAAACATCACTAGAAGAGATACCATGCATTGACCACCCTTTATCCAAGTTATCAAAAAGAACCCAGACAGATTTTTTAAATTTAAGATAATTAGACAGCACTTCTCGCACATCACGAATATTATGTTTATGGATTAGCTCTGTCACTTCAGTCGAAGTTAATCTTTGATCAGAATTTTTACTAAATTTTTTCTGGAACTCTGCAGCTAAATCTTGAGACAATGATAAAAGGCGCTCAGAAAAATCACCTTCTCCGGCATCACCACTCTCATATACTTCCTGCATACGACGATATGGCTCATATAGGTTTTGATCACGAACGTGACGCTCCTTATCCTTTTCTAATAGCTTATAGCATATTTCAAGATAAAGAATGTACTCAAAGAACGCCGTGATAAGATGCGTTTTGGCTCCTTCAGCAAGGAAATCAAGTACATCCTCTTTCAACCGGATAAGCTGATATCCCTCGGGTTTTAAATCAACGACAATATTCTGGATCTGTGCTCTTTTTTCGTCGCGCAGTTGTGAAAAAAGAGCTGTTTTACCCGCCCCTTTCCGACCAACAACAAGATTAACTTCTCCCCGGGAAGCGCGTCCGAATTGATCAGTCCGTAAAAAATAATTTGCTAGCGTCTGAAATTCATTCTCAGCAATAGGGTCACCAATAGACAAATTAGATAAAAAATTACCTTTTGGAAGTTTGATTGGCGTTTGAAGTTGAAGTCTTTCAGTCACTTCCAATGCCAATTCTGTTATATGATCCGCAATCTCATCTCGACTACGAAACGTCTTAACGAAATCTCTAACATCAAGAGGCGCTGGCCCTTCATCTGACTGTAAAACCAGTGTAACCTTCTCTAAAGATATCCCAAGACCAGCTACGAAAGCTGCACGAATATTATGAATATCATAGTCGGCAAAACTTTCCGATAACAAAGGAATAACAACCCCTAAAGAATTAGCTACTTCATCAATAGCTTTTGTTGCTGCTAATCGGACTTCTTCTACAGGAATGAAGCTCTTAAATTTTAACCTTGCCTTCTTTATACTAGCCGTTATGGACAACATAGCTTGGCCAGAGGTAGGCGTTTGCAACAAGTATACAGCAGTATTTTGCTTTGAATTCTTATTAATCATTATAGGATTTGAATTATCCAACCTAAGAAGTATATCAGCTAATTCTTCTTGGTCAGAATACTCAACGAAACCCAAGGTATCAAAAATCCCAATTTTATTAGCCTTTTCAATGCAGCCTTTAAAATTAGCATTTCGAACTAAATATACTCTTTTTCCCAACCCTATAGCGTAACCAATCTCAAAAGTGACATTGAAGTTCATCGTCGTAATATCAGCGATTAAGATCTCAGAATTATTAATTGTTTTAAATATTGGGTCGATTAAAGCTCTGCCTGAGATATCGTTTTCAACCCACGTATGAATGGATAAATCCTTACGTTGCTGGGCCACCAAACTTTGTGCACCGCGAATTGCGCTACCTACCTCATTATGCGTTGAAGCATAGGCAAAAAATGCGTTTATTAATGGCATTTGAATATCCAAATCACATAAAACTGATCAATCAATCAACTATCTATGATGGATATTAGCTCTTAACATTATCGCTATACAAGAAGAAGAAGTCGCGAATGAATGTTTTGAGGAAAATTACCATTTCATAATATTTCAGCACATACACACCTGCAACCAACAGCAGATAGAAAGAGCCTCTTCATATTTAAGATATTCACACTAAACAAAGAGGCTCTCTTCTCCTGCAAGCATTACCTCGCAAGTATCATTTTCGCCTCCAAGATTCGAAATCCTAATTTTTAATCCCCTACAGATATAATTCATTTCAATAATCCATAGCGAATTTAAAGATAATAGCCTGATTAATCTTACGGTAAAAAGTATCACGCACGAGCACAATAACATTCCTTAACTTTCACACTAAGACTCTTGCCAAACCCAGGTCACGTCCCCCATCCTTCCGCTTTTGCCTGCCTGCATTTTTCGTGCATAAACGTGAACGGGAACAGACCAGACAGGAAATCATCCTGCTGGCCCGTTGTCAGATAGCGTTTCTATCGGAAAACCCCGCTGTTGCCCTCTGTAACAATGGCGGCAAAGCAACGCGTCCGGGATTATTCTGTTGTTTCGTCGAATTCCGTTACCGCGTCACCCCAGGCGTCGCTGAGGGATTGATAGGCGTCAGAGAAGCCTTTTTTGACCTCGTCCCAGGCATCGGCAGAGCTGTTTTTCCATTCGCCGTACCACTGGGCCAGTTCTGTACGCTGTTTGCGCAGGGCGCGGAGGCTTTCACGGGTCTGTTCCCGTGCTGCCTGATCCATCTCGTCCCAGTTTTCATCGATCCGGTTTTCCAGCCTGTCAATCTGCTGGTCCAGACTTTCAAGACCAGCTTTGGCCTCGGCCAGAGCCTCGTCGCGCTGTTCGGCGCTATAGCCCTTGATTGATTCCATCAACTCTGCCGCGTCCTGCTGGACCTCTTCCAACGTACCCTCACCTGCGACGGCCTGTTCAGCTGTCTGTTCAGGTGTTTGGGGTTGGGTTTGAGTCTGTGCCTGCGCGGGTAGAGCACCACCAAACAGCACGAGAAATCCGGCAACAGGTACCAGAGTATTAAACTTCATTCTTGTCTCCTGAAACTGTTAACAAATCTTGGCAAGGTGCAGGGCGCGGCGGGACAAGCAGCCCCTTGCCAGAGCCTGTTTGCCCTGTATCGGAACGGGTTACATCCCCTGACCGGTCACCAGTTGGGGGCAGATCCGGATCACAGTCCAGAGGGCCCAAAATCCAAAAGAGCTTTCGGGATCGCCCGCAACCCTTATTTAAAGCGGGACGCCGCAGATTTCATGGCGTTTTCAAAGGTATCCCAAGCGGCATCCATACCCGTTTTCATATCCTTCCAGGCATCGTCGCTGGCGTTTGTGAACGCGCGGAATTTCCCGGCGGTTTCTTCCTGCATGTCTCTGAGTTCGGCAATTTTCTTTTCATATTGCAACTGCGCATCACCCTGTGCGGCCTCCGCCTTGGCCTTGAACTTGTCAATCTCGGCATTCCATTCCGCCAGCTGGGCCTGGAATTTTTTCTCATAGGCTTCTTTCATACTCATGTAGATTTCTCCTCTATGGTTATGACGACATGCCTTCTTAAGCTGCTTACACCCACTGATAGTGAGAGCAAGTGCCGGGTAACTGCCTGTCCGTCTCCCCAATGCCTCAACACAGGGGAAGACCGGGAAAGATCCCTGGACAAATCAGAAGGTCGGCTCAATCATCAGATGAACTCGATATAAACCTGACCAACAAGGATTTTGCCCCGCACTGCGAAAAGCAGCTTACACCCCACGTAAGAGTTCCCCTATATATTTCAAGGAAAATCCTGAGGATTTTTTTGAAAACACTCGGACATCGGCGCGGAAAATGGTTTTATAATTTACGCTACCCCAGATGAATAATCATTGGGTCGAAGATCTGAGCAACAATCCCATGAAAGACAGGGACATTCTGAATTAAAGCTGAAGGGAAACAATTTTTTATGGAGAAGCTATGTTACAAAAAATCGGAGATCTGGATTTTTACAGACAAGAAGAATTGGACTCGCGACTTTGAGAAATCGAATATAACCCCCAACAGAGTGTTGTTCAGCGCTTGGGAAGCAGATCTGACTGAGGTTAATGCCTTATCTCCCATGATAAGCACCTTAATGGAACAGGGCTGCGAACATTTTTTGTGCAGCGGGAAACACTCGGAATCATTTCATGATTATATTGATGATATCATTATTGAAATTTACTACGGAGAGGAACCAAAAGACTATCAGATCCTGACCACCTGGCATGACAATGAACCAGAAGACGAAACAGCCGATTTTCTGTTTTCTTTTACAGTCATCTCTCAGGCGGTTTTCGCGCTTTTCCTTGATGGCGAGAGAGAGGAGGATATGAAGCTCAGATCGGCTGTTATAAACCGGATAGAAAGCTGGAATAATTGAATGACGTTACAGCCTTGAATCACGTCGAACAAATCAAATAAACAAAACACTCCTCCATGCTGTCTCGAAGAGTATGAATTTGGAACCAAGCTGTTATTTATACAAGGAAACTGAAGAAGGAGTAACGCTCTATTTCGGTTAATATTCAATGACCTCTGGGCTTTCACTCTTAAGTGGGGAAGCCAGAATTACCGTGACGGAATTTGAGGCTTATGGCTACAAAGCCTATGAGATGAATTAACGAAAATTGTGTGTGCTGAAAGTTGCATTTCTTCGACAATTTCCTCCAGCCATATACTGCCTCAATCCAGGAACTTGAGCTTGCCCAATAACCACCTCAGCAAAGGGAACAGATCGAATATAACACCAACGGACTGGTAGAGAAATTTCGACAGGGTTTTAAGGCCCCGGCAGCTCAAGATCAGATCAACGAGGGCAAGCAGAATTAAAAAAGCACTGGCCGTGATAGTAAAAACAGGGCTTTCGACAAGATAGATCAACAGAGCACTCACCGCCACCCAGACCAGCGTGTAGTAGATATCCCTCGGCTTTGCCTTGCTGTAGAACCTCCGCAAATCCATATCCTCCTGCAAATCGCCCAAAGGGACTTATCCCCCCGTCTTTTCCTGGCGGCGTTTTTCGATCAGGGCCTCGACTTCTTCCATTGTGCGGCCCGGCGCATTTTTGTAGTTGGGCATTTTCCAGTCCCAGTAGAGCGCACCGCCACGGATAAAGAGTGCGACGGCAAAACCCGCGACCGAGGCGATTTCCTGGCTCAGGTACTGATAGGGACCAAGCTGATCGCCGAAAACATTCCCGATATAATCGCCCAAAACCCAGACGGTTGAGCCAAAGAGCGCGGCGGTGACATAGATTTCCCGGCGCATCAGCACCGACTGTTCGCCCGAGAGGATATCGCGCAGCACCCCGCCAAAGGTCGAGGAGAGAATGCCGGTAACAATCGCCGCCGTCGGTGAACCCGTAGCCGCCAGCCCGATCTGTGCCCCCTTGACGCAAAAAATCGCCATGCCGATGGCATCGAGCCACAGCAACAGGCGATAGCGCGATTCAAAACGGTGCGCGGTAAAGAACACCACCGCTGCCACCACCACACAGATATAAAGATAGATTTCCTCGTGGATCCAGAACACCGGGGTCAGGCCAAGAATGGTATCGCGCAGGGTGCCGCCGCCGATCCCGGTTGCCGCAGCAAGGAAAACAAAGGCGATAAAATCCAGCTGCTTGCGCGACGCTGCCAAAGCGCCGGTTGCGGCAAAGACCGCCACCCCCGCATAATCCACCCAGCTCAGGATTTCCATCGCACCTTCTCCCCTCACCCGTTTCCGGTTCTTTTATCAGCAGCCTTCCGCCCCACCAAAACAGGCCGGTTTGCCGATCCATCAGAAATAGTGCCCTGATCTATAGCGCAGATTTGTCACCAGCGCCTTAAGATAAAAAGCAAAACCTGCACTCCTGAACAGCCGTTGCCGCCGAAAATGCAGGTTTTTTGCTTCGCTTATTCTAAAAGCAATGCTTTACCAAATCGCGGAGAGGATGCTATCGAAGCAGGTATTCTCCCTCCCCCGCAAGGTCCAGATCAACAGCCGCTATCAGGCAAACTTCTTGAAGGGTTCATCCAGGGGTGTGCCAGCCAGATGGTTGGTGTAGTTGCTCATGACTTTCTGTGCCATGCCAAGGATGATTTCCAGCAGCTGTTGCGGGCCATAACCTTCGGCATAGAACGCCTGAACTTCTGCTTCAGAAAGATGTCCGCGGTTCCGCAGGATTTTCAAGGTGGTATCGTGCAAAGCCTGCAGCTTGCTGTTTGGCATCGGCTTGCGGTTTCTCAGCGCGTCAATCAGCCCTGCGTCCACTTTCATGCTGTGGGCAATCATGCTGTGTGCCGGAACACAGTAGGTACAGTTGTGTTCGACATTAATCGTCTGCCAAACCACAGTCAGTTCATCGGCATCAAAAGAAGAGTTCTGGAACAGGCCGTGCAACAGCTGATAGGCTTCAAGGGCCGAAGGAGAGGCCGCCAGAACCCCGTGCAGGTTCGGGACCATTCCGAATGATTTTATGGACTGCTCCAGCAGAGGACGGCTGCCTTCTGGTGCGGTTTTTTCATCGTGAATTTCAAAATTTTTCATGGCTTCTATTCCTGTCTGTTTTCAGTAAAGGGCACCCCGAAAGTCAATAAACGCGAGATGCCTCTTGAGATATCATCAGTAAATCGCTTATATTTGATCGACTGCTCAAATATAAAAAAGAGATAGGCAGGCTGTTTTTAAAAATCAATCTCTTTTTTGAGCGATCGATCAAATTTGGAAAAACAATGGCAAACACAAAGAAATTTGACCGCGAAAAGGTGCTGGAATCCTCGATGAATCTTTTCTGGGAAAAAGGCTATCAGGCGACCTCAACCCGGGATCTTCAGCAGGTCACGGCGCTAAAACCCGGCAGCCTTTACAGCAGCTTCACCAACAAGGAGACGCTGCTCTCCGAAGCGCTGCAGCGTTACACGCAAATGCTCGAAGACTGCCTTGTCTCCTGCAAAACAGCACAGGACAATCCACTGGATGCGTTAAAGGACTTTGTGACCCGGACCTTGCTGGATGCCGACAATCCGCCAAGTTATCTCTGCTTCATCGGCAAAACCAGGATCGAGCTTAACAATAGCGAGCTGGCGCACATCAGCGATATCCCCTTCGAAAAAACCGGAAAGTGGTTTTACGATATTTTTTCACAGGCCCAGACCATGGGATTTCTCTCTGATAAAGAAGCTCCAGAACAACACGTCAAACGGTTTCAAACCAGATTTTTCGGCTGGAGAGGCTATCTTGAGATCAACCGGGACAAGCCTTTCATTGCCCAGGAAATTGAGGAGTATTTTTCAGCCTTTCAGGCCCAAAAACCAGATTAATACCCCCTGAATCGCGCAATGGAAAAAGCGCGCCCAAAGCCTTCTCCTTTAAAGTTCACCCGCATAGAACTAATGTTGACAAGCCGTTTCTATGCGCTCCACACCACCGGGAACCAGTCCTCGCGCAGGGTCTGGCCGTCGGTCATGTTGTGGCCGGGGAACGGCGGCGAGGTCGGGCCGGGGCGGGTGACATAGCGCGCATCATCGCCGACCAGACGTAGCGACAGGGCTCGGCGGCGGCTGCCGGAAAGGTTGCCACGTGCGCCGTGCAGGGTGCGAAAATCAAAAGCCACCGCATCGCCCGGGGCCATCGGCCATTCCAGCACCCGGTATTTGTCCGGCTCTGCATCGGGGTCGGGCACGGGCAGGAAGTCTTCCTGATCGGGATAAAAATTGTCCTCGTTAAGCCAGCGGGTCGGCAGGACCATCTTGTCCCAGCGGTGCGACCCGGCGACCAGCCGCAGCGAGGCCTCGCGCACCGGATCAACCGGAATCCAGAAACTCAGGGTCTGGCGTCCCTCGACAAAATAATAGGGCGCGTCCTGATGCCAGGGGGTTGCCTTGGCCGTACCCGGTTCCTTGACCAGCACATGATCGTGGAACAGCTGCACCCGCTTTGATCCCATCAGACGAGCCGCGGCCTCGGCCATCGGGGATTTTTCAATAATCCGGGCGAGTGCGGGCAGACGGGTCCAGTTGCAGTAGTCGTCAAAAAACCGCCCCTGCTCGCCTGCTTTCAGATTATCGGCCGCATAGGGACCGGGTTCGCGCATATTCTGGTCAATCGCCGCGATGATATCATCGACCCAGCCCTTAAACAGCCCGGGAATGCAGACGGCCCCGTCGCGCTGATAGGCGGCGACGTCTTCGTCCGTGATCATCTCATTAACGGACCCCTGGTTTTCCCTGTTCATCAAAGCGCACTCCTGATCTCGCCCCTTAATATCTCCCTGCTTTCAGGTCGAGATAAATCAGGCTATTTTTCTGTGATCTCAGGCTGTTACGAGAAAAGCCCGCGGTCAACAGAATAATCACTTCTCCCCTATACCAAGAAGCGATCAGTATCAGGCTTTATTATCATTTCCTGCTATTGCTATATCACAGAGGCAAAACCGGAAAGGAAAAGGGAAAACCCGCTTTCAGGTTCCCTGGGTGATATCGACGCCAAATTCTTCCAGAAACAGCTTCTGGGTATTGCCAAAGGCGATTTCCAGCTGCCGTCGGTCCTCTGTACTTCGCGAACCAAAGTAGGGGAAATGATGCAGGTAATGCCCGAAGATAACCTGACAGTCCCGGACGTATTTCCGGGTATCCAGAATATGATTATGCCAGACCGCATCAATCGCCAGAGTTGGCGAGATATTGGCTTCGTATTTCCGGATCAGGTAGAGATACTGCCGATACTGGTTGATCGCAAATTTTGCATCGTCCTCTTCCCAGAGCAGCCCCAGCTCCCCGGCGGATTCCTCATTTGTCATCTTGAAGAAGATCATCGACATATCCATTGTAAAGATATAGTCCCGCACCTCCTCAAGCTGTTCGAGGTGCTTGATACTCTCAATCTGCAAAAGCAACCATAGATTGCCAGTCAAATCTTTCTCGACCCGCGCCAATTCCATTTCTGTTACTCCCTTTATCTCCGACAAATGACATCACAAAAGGCTGTCCTGCCCTGTCGTACAGCTGATTTCTTTTACCCGGGCCAAAAACATCAAACCAGAAACATCAAGCCTGAAGACAGGGGCGGAAAGATATGAACACAAAGATCCGGGAAATCCTGGACAGCCTGCAGAAACACAACGGATCACCAGCGCTATATTATTATTCTGATGCGGCTTTCCAGATAAATTTCCAGCCTCCACCCCACAGAATCGCACAAACAAAACAAAGAAATATTACCTTTTAAATCAATCTGATAATAAATATAATCCGCTTTATTCCTTTCAGATCTCCCTTGTAATTGCCTTTCCTGCCCAGAACGGAAAGCTCCGGGCAGGAAGCGACCAGGGAGTAACTGAATACCGGGCGTCAGTTAACGTTCGGCATGCAGAGTTTTCCACAAAAGGCCTTCTTGGTACTTAGCTTGATTTTGAACTGAGTTGGCTTCCCTGTAGAAGCAATTGATTTTGTGAGTGATTTTTTTGCCTGTTTTGAAGTTAGCTTATTCATCAAAATATCCTCTCAATTTGCTATGGCGTGATGTTGTTTCACGCACAACCACAAATACATCTGACGAAATAAAATTTCAACAAAAAATAATTATATTTCAATCATAGATAAGCAATACTTACTTATAAACAGTTAAATATTTCGATCATCAAGCCCGGGACTACCGGGGGATTACCGGGGGATTACCGGGGGAATATCGGGGGAATATCGGAGGAATATCCGGGAAATATTCGGATATCATCTGGCAAAAAATTGTCCCATCAAGATGAACAAGCAGACAGGAATTCTATTTACACTTGTTTAATAAGTCAAAAATGCAATCATAAACAGATGACACAATCCGCTGTACCAGGTTCGGGAAAGAGCCAGAAAATAACCAGACAACAGCCAGGGTAATGCCTGTGTCTTACCAGAGTATCACCAGAGTCATTATGCAGGTAGAAGGAGAGTATCTGTGATCTTTTTTGCCGCTGCGGCCGGGGCCTTTTCACGTGGCGCCTTTGTTGTTGCCGTGGCCTGGACTGCGCTGGTCTTGACAAACGATAAGGCAATGGTTGGCCGGGTGCTGGTTATCTGGAGCCTGATTGCCCTGTTTATCGGCCCTTTTGTCGGAACAATGATCGAGCGCTGGAATCGCAAGCGGTCCGTGCTTGCAGGACAGTTCCTGGTTTGTCTGGCCATCACCTTCCCTGCCATACTTCCCCTCTCTGGCTTGGAGCTGACGATTGAACACCTGTTTATCGCCGCCACCGTCTGGTCTCTCGGAGGGCTGTTTGTTGGCGGGCCGTTTGATGCCCTGGTACAGGCGGCCATAGCCGGAGACCAGCGCCGTAAGGTTGGTGCACAGCTCGGCAGCTTTCGACAGGTCTTTATGGTTACAGGTGTCGGCGCTGCTGGCCTGATCATGCATCACCATGGCCCAGGCCTTGTCTTCCTGCTCTCTGCGACTGCTGCCATGCTTATGGGGTTGACTGTCTTGTTCGGGATCTCTTCTCCGCCGGAACACAGCCCCGAAACGGATCTGACGGATCTGACGGATCTGCCTGTGGCAGAGCAAAGTTATCTTTCCGATCTGCGCGAGGGACTGGGATATCTGGCAGGCACCCCTGCACTGGTGATTGCCTCGGCCACAAGCGCCCTCGCCTTTGCATCCGGGCAGGTAACAAACACGCTGTTGCCCGCTTACGTCTTTGAAGAAATGCAGTCGGGCAGTGACTTATACGGCTTTGCCGACGCCGCCTGGGCAATCGGTGCCGTCGGTGCCAGCATGACAATTGCCCTGCTGCTCACGCGCTATCGTTTGCAAAAAACAGATTCCTGGTGCCTGATCCTGATCGGCGGCACCATGCTGCTGATGTGGTTCAAGATAAATCCCCTGACCCTGATTGTCCTTCAACTGGCCATGGGGGCCACGGCAAGCACGGCAAAAGCCATTTCAGACGGCGAACTGCTCCAGCACTGCGACGAAAAAAAGATCGGCCGCATCCGCAGTCTTGTACAGGCAATCGCCGGATTAATCGGCATTTTTGTTCACCTGTCGCCATCGTTCCTGAGCACTTTTTCTACCGCTGAAATCTATCTTTTATGGGGCAGCATCTTTACCGTCACCGGGTTGTTTTTTGCCCTTATGCCCGCGACCAGACGATCTCAACTGGCAAAGTAAGCCCCAAAAGCAGGAGACCTATTGGGTCTGGAGACCTTGATCTGGCAGGGGGAAATCAGTCACGCCGCTGCGAAGGACGTTGAGATCAACAGTGCCGCTTATGCCCGCCCTTTTACCCCTGTCCTGATACTGCCAGATCACCCACTGGTCTTCGCGAAAATTCGGCTCCAGCGGCATGCTCGCAATCCAGAAACGATCGTCGAGGAACTTGCCCTTGAGATAACGCTCATCAAAGTGGCGCATGGTATAGATCACGGGACGTTGGCCATAGTGCTGGTGCAGCGCCTCGATAAAATCTGTCAGCTCTGCCACCACGTCCGTGACCACATGATCATTTTTCGCGCTGGCTTCCTGCGGCTTGTCACAGGGTTCCATCACCTCGGCGTCAACAACCGGGGGCAGCATGTCGGCTTCCTGCGGGACTGTGGCGATAAAATTCGCCGCCTGATCCTTGCCGGAATGACAGAGATTGAAAAAGTGATAGGCTCCCCGGGGTAAATTGGCCTTGCGGGTTCCCTGCCAGTTCGCTGCGAACTGGGGATCGACATAATCCCCGCCCTCTGTACTTTTGATATAGACAAAACTGGTGCCTTCCCCGGCCACCTGATGCCAGTCCACCTCTCCCTGATGGTGCGAGACATCAATACCATGCACCGGGTGAAACTGCCGGGCCAGTTCAAGATGCGGGGCAAAGAACCAGCCCGTCAGACCAAGTCCCGTCACGGCAACCAGAAACAGGGACAGCCCTCTGACAAGTCTTCGGCCAAGTTTGTATAAAGGGGGCTTGTGTAAAAGGGGGGAACGTTTCATCCGGGTGTTTCTCCGCTGTGACACCCGTCATTGTACTCCCCTGGGGCGCCAGCGGGAATAAAATATTCCTCGTCGGCGGAAGATTCGGAAAATCCAGCCCCGCCCCGCCCTGCAAATCAAAGTTCAGTCGATAAAACGGGGAGTTCCGGTTCCCAGGTCAATCAGATGACGTTCTTGGACAAAGATCAGCTTGAGCTTTTCGTTTTCCGGGCGATCCCGCCATTCCTCGCGTTCGATCTCGTTGCTTTGATAGATAATAATCGGATTGGGGCCATAATCGTTGATCAGAGGGAAGCCAATCGATTCGACCGTAATGCTCCGGCCAGAAGACAGGGCGTGATCAAGAATGGCAATGATACCACAGGGCTGTTCAGCCATCAGCCAGAAAGCCGAAGCCGCCTTCTCGCGGCGGTCGGGTTCGACATAGTCCAGATAGTTGCCCCCGGTCATATCCTGACCAAAACGCTGATTGATCGCTGTTCCCTGCAGGCGGATCATGATCTGGTCTTTGTCCAGCAACTCATAGATGATGATATTGGGCAGTATTGAGGGAATATCTTCGGGCAGAAAAATGCTTTTCCGCGGCAGAAGTTCTCCTTCTGCCCTTGGTAAATTACGCCAGTAATCATAAAAAAGCTGGTTTCGCGGGTTTCTGATCTCGAACAACACCGCCCCCTTCCCGTAAGATTTTCACCCGTACTGACTATACTACTGCGGAGAAGCCCCTCAAGAAAAGCTTGATTATAAACAATTAATCAACTCCCTTCCCCCCGCATTTTTATCCAGGCAATAAAGCACCCTGCACCACAATATTTTTCATTAACACAGCAAAGACAAAACAGGTCGGAAAGTACAGCGAAAAAAATACCCAAGAAAGGTTCCCCGGAAAAATACACCCCCTAGTCGTTCGTTTCCAACATTTGCATCCCGCATCGGCAAGTTCAGGGGCAAATGTCAAATTCGCTCCCCTAGTCAACAAACACTGGCGCACCGTTCCCGATGTCAATGATCTGCCGGCTCAGGACATAGATCCACTTGAGCTTGCCGTCATCGTCGTGGTCCTCGCGTTTGCTCTTTTTTATCTCGTTACTCTGATAGATGATAATCGGGTTTTTGCCTGTGTCATTAATCAGCGGAAAACCGATTGCCTCGACAGTCACATAACGCCCGGATGACAGCGCCTGATCGAGTTCGGCCACAATACCAAAAGGATGTTCCGCCATTTGCCAGAAGGCCGAAGCCGCCACATCGCGACGGTGCGGTTCAACATAATCAAGATAATTTCCACCGGTCATGCTTTGGCCGTACTGTTCGTCAATCGCGGTTCCCTGGAGCCTGATTTTTATCTCCTGCCGGGAAATGACCTCGAAGACCAACATGTTCGGTAAAAGCTGGGGAACCTCTTCTGGCAGAAAGCTGCTCTTGCGCGGCACCAGACAGCCCTCATCCCGCGGTAAACTTTGCCAGTAATCAAAAAACCGTCGGTTTTTTGGATCCTTGATCTCAACCAATCATGCCTCCACATC
Source organism: Kiloniella laminariae DSM 19542 (assembly GCF_000374005.1). GTDB lineage: Bacteria > Pseudomonadota > Alphaproteobacteria > Kiloniellales > Kiloniellaceae > Kiloniella > Kiloniella laminariae. Next base: position 336,213 of record NZ_KB893135.1, read on the forward strand.
GGGCTTTGCACCCTGTCATTCCCCTGACTATATCCGCTAAAACAATTTAGAAAAGGTTGATAACAGGCAAAGTAGAAAAAAGAAGCAGATAAAAAAAACACACAACCCCTCGTTTTTTATCTCTTGACCAGAACAACGTCAAATGCTGAAATCATCCTGCCTTTCGATATTGGGCAAAGAGCGAACAGTCCGGCTTCAAATATTGGAACCGGGTATTTGTTTTTTCTTGCTATTTTGCCACGGCAAGAACGACTACTGTTCGAAACGACACAAGATTTAGCCAAAGAACTCTGTTCCCGCGGCTCTGATACCCAACCCCTAACTCATCTGCCCCTGTCCAGCCTTATCCGGCTGCGGGATCCGCGTCTGAAGGACGAAGAGCTTTTCTTTTGGCTCTGGTTTGGCTCTGGCTCTTTGCCTTCTGATTTTATTGTCTTTGGCTTTTTTGTTCCCGGTTCCCATATAACCTCAGGCCGGGATCTGAAACGGGCCTAACAAGACACCAATACAACCGACAGATCCGTCCCCTTGCAGAATTGCCCGCTTCAATCCTGCAAGAGACAGCAAGAAATTTACAGATTACAAAATTGCCAGATACAAAACTTATCAGACAAGATGAAAGACGGTTTCCATGCTGACACTTTTTCATACTCCCGGTGCCTGCTCCCAGGCGTCCCTTATAGCCCTCGAAGAAGCTGGCGCTGACTACCGGATTCATCTTGTATCTTTTGCGACCGGGGACCAGAACAAAGCCGAGTTTCTGGCAATCAACCCGCGAGGGCGGGTGCCCGCCCTCGCCACCGAAGACGGAATCCTGAGCGAAACCCCGGCCATCCTGTTTTATATCGCCCAGCGTTTTCCAGCAGCAAAGCTGGCGCCGCTTGATAATATCTTTGCCCTGGCCCAGGCCCAGGCCTTTAACAGTTTCATCAGCTCAACTCTGCATGTTGCCCATGCCCATGGCCGCCGGGGCAGCCGTTGGGCCGATGACCCGGCAGCGCTGGAAGACATGAAACGCAAGGTGCCGGAAACCGTTGCAGCCGCCTTTGCCCAGATTGAGGAGAATCTTTTCAAGGGTCCCTGGGTTCTCGGTGAAAACTACAGCATCTGTGACGGTTATCTGCACACCGTCGCGGGCTGGATGGAATCAGACGGCATCGACCCCGCCTCTTTCCCCAAACTGTTTGACCACAGACAGCGGATGGAGGAACGCCCCGCCCTGCAGCGCCTGCGCGCCAGGGAAAGCACGGGGTCCTGAAAAGCTGCCATAATGATACAAGCGACAGAAAGCCCCGATAACCCGACAGGGGATACCAGGATAAATTCTGCCCCGATAAAATCCCGATAGAATAAAGCCCCGTACAATAAAGATCAGAACAATGAAAAGTGATAATTCCCTGGGTGAAATCCCCGGAAGTCCTGCCCCGCTCCACAACGCGGACCAGGCCCCCTTTCAGCAGCAGCCAGACCACAAGCCCCGGAAGATCCTCACCCCGCTGAGATTGCCCGAGTTTGTTATCCTCTTTGCCCTGATCACCTCGCTCACGGCACTGAGCATTGATGCCATGTTGCCCGCCCTGCCCCAGATCGGGCAGGATCTCGGCGTCATTGATCCGCGCAACAATCAGTTGATTATTACCCTCTTTATCTTCGGCATGGTTTTTGGCGACCTGCTCGGCGGCCCGGTTTCCGATGCCATTGGTCGAAAACCGGCCATCCTGTTGGGTATCCTGATTTATCTTGCCGGAACCCTGGTTGCCATGACCGCTCAAAGTTTCGAGCTGCTGCTCTTGGGCCGGGTGATCCAAGGGATCGGCACGGGGGGGCCCAAGATTGCTTCACGCGCCCTGGTTCGCGACCAGTATGAAGGGGCCGCCATGGCCCGGGTGCTGTCACTGATCATGATGATCTTTATTCTTGTGCCCATGGTCGCGCCGGCCTTTGGCCAGCTGGTACTGGCTTTTGGCCAGTGGCGCGAGATCTTTCTGTCGTTCTTGTTGTTGGCCACCATCGCAGGCGGCTGGCTGTGGCTGCGTCAGCCCGAAACCCTGTTGAAGGAAAACCGTCTGCCCTTTTCCCCGGGAAAACTGGCGCGTTCCACCGGGCGTATTGTCCGCAGCCGCAGCATCATGGCCTATTCCCTCGCGGCCGGTTTGATGTTCGGGGCGCTGCTGGTCTATGTCAGCACCTCTCAGGCGATTTTCCATGACATCTATCACACCGGCGATGCCTTCGCTTTCTACTTTGCCATTCTCGCCTCCAGCATTGCCATTTCGTCCCTGCTGAACAGCGCCATGGTGATGCGTTATGGCATGTACCGCCTGGTGGTGATCGCCCTGACCGCCATGACCGCTTTCGCCGGACTGCTCTGTGCTGTGGCCCTGCCCTACGACGGCATTCCGCCCTTTGGCGCCTTTATGGTGATCGGCTTCCTGCTGTTTTTCTGCGTCGGCATTCTTTTTGGCAACATCAACGCCATGGCCATGCAGTCACTGGGCAAGATGGCCGGGCTGGGTGCGTCGGTGATCGCGTCGATTTCCAGTCTGGTGGCGGTTATCGTCTCCATCACCATGGGGCGGCTCTATGACGGCACAGTGATGCATATCGTCTTCGCCATGGGGGGCTGTGGCCTGCTCTCGCTCCTGCTGGTGATGATCGCCAAACGCAGCAAGAGCGATACGCTGCAGCCAGCCTGATCTCCCTGCTCCCGCAGTTGACCAAAACAAACTGGCACCCAAAACAAACTGACAACAGACAAACCGATCGTATTTTTACAGGAACATAAAACATGCCCAAGCTCACCATTATCGCCAATATCCAGGTCAAACCCGGCAAGCTTGATCTGGTTCTGTCCGAAATGGAAAAACTCATCCCGATTACCCGGGCAGAAAAAGGCTGTCTGCAATATGACCTGCACCAGGACAACGACAATCCCTGTCACTTTGTCTTTGTCGAGAACTGGGAAAGCCGCGCTTTTTGGCAGGACCACATGCAGGCTCCGCACCTCGAGGCCTTTATCGCCGCAACCGAGGGCGCGATCGAAAACCTCAACATCAACGAAATGACCCAGATCGGGGAATAACCGGGTTTCCTCCCGGAAAAATTAACCCCGAAAATGCGTCACGAATTAATGAAGAAACCTAGACGTTGCGTATTGATCGCCGTTGACGCCAAAGCGAATAGATCCCGGTCGCGACAATGATCAGGCCCCCCAGCAGGGTCCAGCGATCGGGGATTTCGCCAAACACCAGATAGCCCAGAACAATGGCCCAAACCAGCAAGGTATAACGAAAGGGTGTAACAAAAGCGACCTCGCCACAGCGCATCGCCATGATCACGGACACATGCACCAGCATGATAAAGCCTGCGGCCCCGACCAGCAGAACCAGACTGCCTGGTGTAACGGGTTTCCAGTCCATGGTCGGCAACAACAGCGCACTGACCAGTGTCACCACGACTGCCGTGACAAAAGCAACAAAAACCGAGGGCAGCCCAGAAGAAAGCCTGCGTGTTGCCAGATCGCGTGCGGCCACCGACAGCATGGACCCCAGCGCCCAGAGCGAATAAACATCGAATGCCTCGCCCCCTGGCCGAACGATGACCAGAACACCACAAAACCCCAGAGCAATTGCCCCGTAACGCCGCCAGCCAACCGTTTCGCCAAACAACAGTGCCGCCCCGAGCGTAATCACCAGAGGCACGGACAGCATAATCGCCGTGACATTGGCAATTGGCAGATTAAACAGAGCCATAAAATAACAGAGTGCAGCTCCGACCTCTCCAGCCACCCGCAAGCTCAGGACCAAACCATCGCCCCGTTTAAATTCCGGCAAAAGTTCACGGCGATACCAAGCAAACCCGCCAAGGACAACAATGGTAAAAAGGCCCCGAAGGAAAATGGATTGAAACAGGGTAAGGTCTGTGGACACCAGCTTCATCAAGGTGGCATTGCCGATAAAAGCCATCTGGCCAAAGGCCATCAGCCCTGCCCCGCGCAGATTGCCTGAAGAAAGATCACTTCCAGCTCGTTTTATGGTCCCTTCCGGGGATAACGGCTGATTTTCCACGCTCATTCGCCTTTCTTGCCAGCGTCCCCGATAAGTTAAAGACCGCTGTTTATCTCTGTTTGTGACCTGTGGTGTTTGTGACCTGTGGCGAAGCTTGTGGAAAGCGATTACCTGTGACGCAAAACTTCCGGTGCGACCACATCGCGTTTGAGTTCCAGCGCGTCGCGCTGTTGCAGGCGGCGCTCGCGATAGAAGGTATAGATGCCTGTGGCCACCACAATAAAACTGCCGATCAGGGTCCAGTTGTCCGGCACATCGCCAAAGACAAACAGCCCCAGCAGGATCGCCCAGATCAGGATGGTATAGCGGAAGGGCGAGACAAAAGAGATTTCCCCGGTGCGCATGGCCGAGATGACTGTCAGATACCCCAGCACCAGAAACACCCCCGCCCCTGTCAGATAGAAGAGCGACGGCAGTTCAACCGGACGCCAGCCCGAAAGCGGCAAGAGAACCCCGGAGGTGATGGTCAGACCGATAGAGGTCAGCAGCGCCACCAGCGAGGAGGGAATGCCGCTGGCAATGCGTTTGGTCGCCAGATCGCGGGCGACAATAAAGACCACCGAGGCCAGCGCCCAGAAGGAATAGGCGTTAAAGCCCTCGGCCCCCGGTCGCACGATAATCAGCACACCGCAAAAGCCGATCAGGATCGCCGAATAACGCCGCCAGCCCACGGCCTCACCCAGAAACAGCGCCGCGCCCAGGGTTACTGCCAGCGGCAAAGCCTGCAAAATCGCCGTGGAATTGGCAATCGGCATGTTGAACAGGGCGGTAAGATAACAGAGTGTCGCCCCGACCTCGCCCACCAGTCGCAGGCCAAGAATACGGTGGTCGCCTTTGGTCACTGCCGACAGCTTCACCCCCTGATACCAGACCAGAAGGCCCAGCAGCAACGTGGTAAAAAGCCCGCGCAGAAAGATCGTCTGGAACAGGGACAGGTCCGCCGAGACAAGCTTCATGATCGCGTCATTACAGACAAAAGCCGCCTGTGAAATCACCATCATCACCGCCCCGCGAAAATTGTTCGCCGTGCTGTTTCCCGCTGTACCGCTTCCCGATCCTGTCGACATCCACCCGCTCCTCTAGTGATCTTTTCATAGAGCAAGGTTTCAGATTTATTTGCAAGGTGAGATTGTGAATAGCGTTATACCAAATATCCGCTTTTCGCTGCCTCCCCCTGTACAGATAACCCGACAGATTTGCCGATCAGACGACACTGAAGTGCAAATGATATTTCAAATAATCCTGTGAAAATATCCTCTTCCCCTTGAAGCCCCGGATTCATCTGCTAGATTTTTTTTAATCACACCTGATCTTTCATCCCGTCCTGTTTTACCGGAGACCTTTCTTGCACCCTGTCCGTTGCTTTTATCTTGCTTTCTTTTGTCTCGGCCTGATGAAACCTGCCTCTGCTGCAGACCTGATCACCTTCTGGGATCAGCCGCAACGCGGTGGCAACAGCTTTAACGAAGCCGTGCCGGATCAGGCCTATTTTGATGCGCTAGCGAACACCGGGGCCAGCTGGGTACGTCTGACCTTCAGCAAGTGGCACGGGGCCGGACAGGATTTCCTGCTCGGCTCGGCGGACAGTTATCAGGCCATTCCGGCGGCAGATCTGGCATTGTTACGCGGGGCGCTGGACCGGGCAGACAAGGCGGGCCTGAAAGTTGTGCTTGCCCCGCTCAGCCTGCCGGGCGCCCGCTGGCAGCAGCAGAACAAGGGAGTGTTCGACCAGCGTCTCTGGAGCGATCCGGCCTATGCGGATCAGGCTGTGGCTTTCTGGTCGGATCTTGCTGCCGCGCTTCGCGATCATCCGGCCATTGCCGCCTATAATCTGCTCAACGAACCAGCGCCCGAACGCGGCACCGGACTGGCTGAAAACGGCACCGCGTCCGACCGGAAAGACTGGTATCAAAAACAGCAGGGAACCGCCCGGGATCTGCCCGCCCTCTATGAAAAACTGATCGCCGCCATCCGCAAAGTTGATCCGCTCACCCCCGTCATGCTTGATGCCGGGTTCTATGCCAATGCGCTGAGTTTTGACTACTGGCCAAGTCCCCTGCCTGCGGCCCTGTCCGATGCGCGGGTGCTCTATGCCTTTCACATGTACGAACCTTACGAAGCAACCAGCAGCCCGAACATGAAACGGGCCGAGCCCTACCGCTATCCCGGGGTTGAGCTCGACTATGGCACAGGCCGTCTGGTCTGGGACAAGGAAGCCCTGCGCAGCCACATCTCCGCCCCCTTTGACTGGGCCAGAACACATGATATTCCCGTCAGCAGAATGGTTGCCGCCGAATTTGGCTGCATGCGCTTCTGGCAGGACTGTGGTCGCTACCTTGAGGATGTCACGGATATCCTTGAGGAGAAATCGGCCCACTGGGCCTTCTATGCCTTCCGCGAGGATGTCTGGGACGGCATGGATTATGAACTCAGCCCCTCGGAAAAATCGGGACGGTTTTACTGGCTGATGGAAGAAGGTCGCGGCGACACGCTGAAACGCAACGGCCCGCTGTTTAAAATTCTTGGTAAAAGACTGAAACCCTGAAAAAAGCTGAACCCGGCATAACGAACTCTTCCGACCATCCGAGCGAAAGAAAGAAGGTCTGGCAATGGGAAAAACAGAAAACTGGCTCTATGGCCTGTTTCCGGCGTAAGCTAGGCTAACCTACTTCAGAAACCGGGAGAAACCGTCATGACACGCTGGGCCGTTCTCTTTACCGACAGTCCCGAAATGATGGATGTACGTGCCGACAAGGCGCGGCGGGATGCCCATGTTGCCTATGTCCGCGCCCATCCGGAACTGTTGATCGGCGGCGGCCTGAAGACCAATCCGGAGGGGGATTTCTGCGGGGCGCTTTGGATTGTCGAGTTGGCATCGCGCGAAGATGTCGTCCAGCTGATCCTGCGCGATCCCTTCTACAGTGCAGATCACCGCCGGTATGTCATCTACAGCTGGGGCAAGATCCTCGAGGACAAACAAGTAACGCTTTAACCATGAGGCCTATAGGATTACCGGGCCTCAATTCTGAAGATCCCTGACCGGGTTCAGCTCAGCCGACTTTGCCCGACAGTTTTTTGATCATTTGCTGTGCCAGGGCCGCCCAGTCTTCAATCAGGCTTTGCGCCAGTACCGCGTTACCACTGCCTGTTTCTTTTATTTCCCGGTGTCTTGCCAGCGCCTCGACAATGGCCCGAACCTGTTTCCCCTCCAGAACAACGCGGAAATGATCATTGTTCAGATCACTTTTCTGCAGCGATCCGCCCCGGGTCTCAGCGGCGCGTGATGCCTGGTTTTGCAAGGCAGGCCCATGCACAATATTGCGCACCAGCAGGGCCAATTGCGGTTCAGCCTTCCGCAAAAGTTCATAGGTCAGAACAAGACTTCCCCGGCTGAAAACATCCGCTTGCCGCGACACAGCAGCAAGACCATAGAAAACACCATCCGAGGAAACACCGCCCGCCCTGTCATCATCCATGATCGCTCCGTTACCTTTGCTGCTGCCAGGAGGCCCAATCCTCGTCATCCACCATACAGCACCTCCCGCTTCCCGTCTTGTTACATTCTCTTGACAGACGGGTCATGCCCGTGGTCATACCCGTGGCCATACCCGGTGCCAAAAACCCTGAAGCACCGGGAACGACCAGAAAGAGACCAGTTTTAGAACATCACCCGCAGTCCGGTCACGAAAAAGACCTCATCAGTCTTGCCGCCGTCTTCTTTGACAAGATCACGGGTATCGCCAAAACTGCGCTCGTAATGCACCCCCACATAGGGGGCTATGGTCCGGTCCACCAGATCGTAACTCAGGCGTACCCCGGTTTCGAGTGAGGACAGGCCCCGACCGATACCGACTTCTTCATCTTCAGAAAAGGCGATATTGACCTCGGCGGTCGGACGCAGGATCAGACGGTTGGTCAGCAACAGCTCGTAATCCGCTTCCACCCGGGTTGAAAGGTCGCCCTTTTCGCTCAGGAACAGGTCTGCATCAACCTCGAACCACTGCGGGGCCAGCCCGGTCAGCCCGAGGACGGCATAACCCCGGTCCTCCCCCGCAGGAGCGTCATAGCGCAGGCCTGCCTTGGCATCCCAGAAATCGCTGACCGGGACCTGTAACAACGCCTGATGCTCCAGCGTTTCAAAAGCGCTGTCATCCAGCGCATATTCGCCCGAACTTTCCAGCCGGAACTTGAGTTCATCCGTGCCGACAAAGGCATAACCATCCCAAGCTGCCACTTCGTTGTCATCACTGAAACGATATTCGAACTGCTCGATAGAGGTGCCGTAATAGACATAGGGAACAGGCTCTACAGCCCATGCCATGCTGATCGGGGCAAAACTGCCAGCTACGCCCGTCAACAAAGCGGTGATGAGGGCCTTGGATCTGTTGTTACAAAAAATGTTCGTTTTCATTAGTGGTGTCCCTCATGCTCGCTGACAGGTGCCGGGGCAGTCACATTTGCAGGTGCTTCAGCAGCTGAAAGTTTGATTGGCTGATCTCCGCCTTCGACCACGATCTTGCGGAACATGCCCGTGGCCATGTGATAGGTCAGATGACAATGGAACGCCCACTCCCCCGGTGCATCGACTTCGGTTTCGGAATAAACGGTGGTGCCGGGAGCAATCGAGATGGTGTGTTTTACCGGATCCCACTTGCCATTGCCATTATCCAGGATCGACCACATACCATGCAGATGCATCGGATGGGTCATCATGGTTTCATTGACAAACTTGAAACGGACACGCTCGCCGTATTGCAGCCGGATCGGATCAGCGTCTTCATATTTCACGCCATTGATCGACCAGCTGTAACGCCCCATGTTCCCGGTAAGGCGCAGTTCGATCTCCCGCGTTGCTTCCCGATCCTCGTAGAGCGGCTTTTGTGCCTTGAGATCTCCATAGGAGAGAAACTTCCCGCCGTCAGCTGCAACAGGCGTCAGGCCGCTGCCCGCAGCATAGAACGGATCAGCACTCGCCCCCATCTTCATACCTGGCATATTGGAATGATCCATTCCCGGCATATTGGAATGATCCATCCCCGGCATAGCGGAATGATCCATCCCCGGCATAGCGGAAGGGGCCATTTGAGACATATCCATCTTGGAATGATCCATCTGGGCCATATCCATTTTACCCTGTCCCATCTTGCTGTGATCCATTTTGCTGTGGTCCATTTTGCTGTGGTCCATTTTGCTGTGGTCCATCTCGGCAGTCTCGCTGTCGGGCTGATCCCCCTCCGGCAGGGTCATACTCCCGTGATCCATATCTCCCATATCCATACCTGCATGGTTCATGCCCATATCCGCCATGGTCAACAGCGGCTTTTCCCGCAGCTCCGGCAGGGCGGCAACCATACCGTCACGCGGGGCCAGCGTCGCCCGTGTGATGGCAGTACGCCCCATGGATTCAGCAATGATGCCATAGGCCTGATCGTCTTTCGGCTGAACAATCACATCAAAGGTTTCGGCCACGGCAATGCGGAACTCGTCAACCTTGACCGGTTGCACATTGTTGCCATCGGCGCTGACCACGGTCATCTGCAGACCGGGAATGCGGATATCGAAATAGGCCATGGCCGAAGAGTTGATAAAGCGCAGACGCACCCGTTCGCCCGGCGTAAACAGCCCGGTCCAGTTGCCCGTGGCATCCCGCCCGTTGATCAGCGGTGTGTAGCCCTGCAGATCCTCGATATCGGTCGGGGTCATGCGCATCTCGCCCCAGTCACCGCGATCGGACAGGGTTTTCGACAGGCCCTTGCTCGACAGATCGCTGAAGAAATCACCAAGGGTGCGCTGGCTACGGTTGTAATAGTCATCCATCATCTTGAGATTGCGCAGGATGGTTGCTGCGCGATGCGGATGGGCATCGGTCAACTGGACGACGTAATCCCGGTCAAACTTGAAAGGATCGCGTTTTTTCGGTGTGATGACGATGGCCCCATAAGCCCCGTCCGGTTCCTGCAGATGGCTGTGGCTGTGAAACCAGTAGGTCCCGGACTGCACGATGGGGAATTTATAGGTAAAGGTCTCGCCCGGTTCTATGCCGTCAAAACTGATCCCCGGCACCCCGTCCATTTCCGGCGGCAGTATCAGACCGTGCCAGTGGATCGAGGTTGATTCCGCCAGGTTGTTGGTCACATTGATGGTGACCTCCTCGCCTTCTTCAAAACGGAGAACCGGTCCCGGCGAACTGCCGTTATAGCCGATCCCTTCACGGGTAAAATCCCCGGTCGTGATCATTACGGGATCAACGCTCAGGTCATAGACCGCGGCCTGGGCCATGCCTGAAAAAGCGGCCCCGCCCAGAAACAGGCTGGCAGCCAGCCCGGCCAGAGTCCGGGCGGGGGNGATTGTTTTATCTGTCATTTGGTTTCCCTTGCAGCTTCCGGAAACCGGAAGCTGCCTGTACTATTCTGTTTAAACTGGAAATTCCGGGATCGCGTGCTCAGGAACCGATCTTGAAATCGCCCATCATGCCACTGTCGTAATGGCCGGGCACATTACAGGCAAATTCCAGCTCGGCTGCTTCGGGAAACTTCCAGATGATCTCGGCTGTTTCGCCCGGCTCCAGCAACACCGAATTCGGGGCCTTGTGCTCCATGGTCTGGCCATTGCCCATATCCATGGTCATCATTTCGCGATTGATCTTGTCGAGCTGCAGGATACCGTGATCAACCATCATCATCATTTCCTTTTGATGCGATGCATGCATGGCAGCGGTGCCGATGTTGAACTCATGAACAAATTCACCGTTGTTGCGGATGACAAACCGCACGGTTTCATTCGCCTTCACATCGATATACTCAGGCTCGAAGAAATTATCCCCAAGGGATATTTCCAGTGTTTTCGTAACTTCGGATGCCTGCCCCGGCAAGCCAATCGCGATCTCGACTGGTTTTCCATGCCCGGCACCAGCGAACCCCGGCGATGCCAGACCAAATGAAAGAGCAAGGCCGAGGCCAAGAAAAAGCACCAGAGAAAGAACGGTTGTAAGACCAGCAGCGGATGAAAGCAGGACGTTACGACGACGATTAACGTTAGACATGATAGCTCCAGATAAGCATATAACTGTTCATTTTCAAATAATTGACGAGAATGATCGCTACACACGGTCCCTGTATCATGAAAATTTTCACGATCGGCACCAAACGCAAAGGTGAAACTCCCCCTTGTCGTTTTGCCTTCTGAATTTTTCTTGCTGGTGGGTCACCCAAAGAGATTATCTCGGGAAATTACCCAGAGAGATCATCCAGAAAATCAACCATCAATCAAAGGCAAGCTCGTGTGTAACGACAGGATCAGCTATATCGCGGAGGAGGTACGTCGACTGGCCGGGTCAGGGAAAGAAATTCATCACTGCGGGCCAGAAACCAGTTTGTCGGCTGGTAAAACACAACCGGGTCAGGGTTCGAAAAAACAAACGCCAGCGAGTTGGTAAAGCTGCAGCTGAAAACGCCCAGACAATGCGTCTGGATTTTGTTTTCCTGCATAAAATCAGGTGCAACGATTTCTCTATGATCATGAGAAATGACCTGTTCAGCTGCCTGAACACTTTCTACTGCCATTTCAGCCATTGCCTTGTTTTTATTGCTGACTGAGGACACCTGTGCATGATGCAAAGGACCGTCATGGGTGTCCGGCTCGGCCCCAAGCAGGATGGCAGAGAGAACAAAAACCAGCAAAACAAGACTGTGCAGAATGTGTTTCATGATCATCAGATAATGTTTCCCCTAGGGGGAAGGTCAAGAGCTTTCACAGAAGTTTTTGCACGTGGGATATTTTTTACAACAGCCTTATTTTCAAGGATCATTCAACAGGATCGTTTAATCGAATTATGACAGTCTCATTTTTGCTGTCGTCCGTTCTGTTTTCTTTTTGGAACTGTTTTTGCGTCGAAACCAGAAAACAGTCCCCGTGACCATGAAAAACAGGGGCAAAATCCCGGCAAGGGCATAAAGCAACCGCCCCGCACCGCCCCAGTAGCTGCCGTTATGCAGGGCCACGATCTGTTCAATCAGGGTCTGGCTCAAACTGAGCTCCAGACCATTCTGCTGCCCGACCACCCGGCCACACTCCCTTTCCAGAAGAACGCTGCTCAGACCCAGCGGCGAGGGAACCTCTCCCGGCTGGCGCAGGGTCACGCTAACCGGCAGTTCCGCTGTACGCGGGAAGCGAACAAAGGTTGCGTTCCCTGTTGGGAAAACCAGTTCGGCCTGATAAAGATAGTCTTCTAGGCCAACTGGAATGCCAACTGACCCTCTGCAATCTTTTGCCTTTGCAGTGTCTGTCGTGCCCTGAATATGTCCGGAGTGATCTCGGGAATGTTCGCCAGCAGCCATTCCTGTCATGTCGGGCTGGTGCAGATCATGCCGTTCTGTCTCGAAAGGGGCCAGGAGCTCTGCGCGGAAGACCAGCAGAACCCCGCTGGCGACCAGCAACAACAGCAGCGGCGCAAAATAAAACCCGAAAACCCGGTGCAGCAGCGAGAGCCGGGCCTTGCCTCTGGCTCGGCCAGATATCATCAACCACGCTTTGGCCTGTTCCGGACCAGCAGCGACCAGCCCTTGTCCCCAGATTCCCAAACCCACTAGCAACAAAACCAGCAACCCTATCCCGATCCCCCCAACCAGAAAGGTTCCCGGCGTCGCCAAAAAAAGACTGGAATGTAATTGATACATCCATGCTTCTGTTTCCGAGACAAAATCTTCCTGCCGCTCGACTTTGCCCCCCAGAGAATCAACCAACAGTTTTTCCAGCCGGTTTTTTCCCTGGTCCTGATAACTTATGGTCATCAGGTAAGGGTCCATAAGACGCTGTGGCAATAATACTGATCGCAGCCGTGCATCGGGAAAGCGCTTCTTCACACTGGCAAAAAGCTGGTCCGGTCCCGGCAAAAGCTGGGCATCATTTTCAACCTCCAGCCCTGCCAGTTCTGGCTGGGGCAAGGCCGCCTGCTGTAATTCTGCACGGAACACCAGCACCGTGCCAGAAAGACCGAGAATCACAAAAAACAGGCCCAGAGACAGGGCAAGAAACAGATGAAATTTGCACATTTCTTTTTTCCAAGCGGGAAAGATCCCCCGGCATGCAGAGTAAGGCCATGCCTCTTCCCCATCCAATGAACTGCGGTTTTTAAAAGTTCCAGCAGGGGGAAGGTCAAGGCAGCATCTGTGACCTTGCCATTTTTGACAGCAGCAAAGCCCTTTCGTGACTTTCACGCAATCATGCCTTATCAAGTCACCTGAATGACACTTTTTCTAGAGCAGATCCGCCCCCAAACAGCAAAAACAAGAACACCAGCATGACCAACAGCCCGCTTCAGAAACCTCTTCAGAATGAAACGGTAACAGCGGATACACCGCCCCCCGGCGGTATCGGCTTTTTTGAAAAGTGGCTTTCGCTCTGGGTCGCGCTTTGCATTACGGCGGGGATCGTTCTCGGCATTGCTTTTCCCGCTGTCTTTCAGTTTCTGGCCGCGGTTGAATACGCAAATGTCAATCTGGTTGTTGCTCTGCTGATCTGGGCCATGGTCTATCCCATGATGGTCAATGTGGACTTTGCCAGCCTGCGCCATATCGGCGACAAGCCCAAGGGGCTGGTGGTCACATTGGTGGTCAATTGGCTGATCAAACCCTTTTCCATGGCTTTTCTTGCGGTGCTGTTTTTCGAAGGCATCTTTGCCGACATGATCGCTCCGGCTGATGCGCAACAGTATATCGCCGGGTTGATCCTGTTGGGTGCCGCCCCCTGTACAGCCATGGTTTTTGTCTGGAGCCAGCTGGTACGTGGGGATGCCACCTATACTCTGGTCCAGGTTTCGGTCAACGACGTGATCATGATCTTTGCCTTTGCCCCGATCGTCGCCCTACTGCTCGGTGTGACAGATTTTTCTGTTCCCTGGGAAACCCTGCTGCTGTCGGTCCTGCTTTATGTGGTGATCCCGCTGGCTGCAGGTGCCCTGACCAGACAGGCTCTCACCCGCGACAAAAAACAGCCGGAAAAAGCAGCCGAAACCCTGAACCGCTTCACCCTGCGTGTAAAACCCTTCTCGGTTCTCGGGTTGCTGGCGACCGTCGTGTTGCTCTTTGCCTTTCAGGGACAGGTCATTCTCGACAATCCGCTGCTGATCGCCCTGATTGCTGTGCCGCTGGTGATCCAGTCCTACGGCATCTTTTTCATCGCCTATCTCGGGGCCTGGTTCTGGCGCATTCCCTTTAATGTCGCCGCCCCCTGCGCCCTGATCGGCACCTCGAACTTTTTTGAACTCTCCGTTGCTGTCGCCATCAGCCTCTTTGGCCTGCATTCCGGGGCCGCGCTGGCAACGGTGGTCGGCGTTCTGGTCGAGGTTCCGGTCATGCTGTCGCTGGTCAGCCTCTCCACCGCCACCCGTCATCTCTTTCCTGAAAAGTAACGCGCAGAATGCAGGGGGATACAGGGGGATACAGGCGTTCTTGACTTATATCATGGCAAGCGACCATAAAAGAGGACATCCTGATCTGGTGATCAAAGGGCAAGGGCTCTCCATGCAGGCATCAAAGAAAACCGGTTTTGTCACTTTTCTCGTCACGATGATTTTTCTTGTGGCAAGCCTTGGCCTTGTGCCGGGAAAATCTGCAGCCAGTAATCCCGGATTATCCAGTGAGCCTGCGATATCATCCGCAACATTAATGGAGAGTATCCCCGGCAGTGGGCCGCACGATATGAACCGAAGCCCCCTCTCCGGCAAGACGGCAGACTGTGCGACCCTGACTGATCCGGGTTGCCAGCATTCCGCGCGTCTACTCACAAGATCCCCCCGGTTCCGTCCTCCGATTGCCTGAAGCCTCAAACCACTGGCAAGAGCGATCCCTTGTCTCTTGTCCCTGATTTTTCTATTGAGGACAGCTTCAGCATGAAGATTAAAGAACAGTTGCCAAAAATACTGGTTACAGCCGTCGTCCTGGGCGGAATTGCCCTTGTTGCCTCCCGTTTTTTCCCCCAAGAACCAACCAGCAGCAAGGCCGGGCTGGTACTTCCGGACTTCTCCCCCCTCGCAGAGCAAGGAGAGGTCGCCTTTACCAAAAACTGCGCCCAGTGCCACGGGACCAACGCCCTTGGTACCCCACAGGGACCGACCTTTATTCACCCGGTCTACAACCCCGGCCATCACGCGGATGAAGCCTTTGTCCGGGCTGTACTGAATGGTGTGAAACAACACCACTGGCCCTTCGGCGACATGCCCGCCCAGCCCCAGGTCAGCAAAGAAGAACTTCAGGCGATCATCCGCTATGTGCGTGAACTGCAAACGGCAAACGGGATCAGCTATGAACCCCATCAGATGAACTAGCTATCAGGGGGATGTCTCATCCCCCTCTCGCTCGGGCCTCTTAACCGTTACGCCGCAACCAGGCGCGGAAGGCGGACAGGCCTTCGTCGATGTTGGCGCGGCCAAAGCCGACCCGGAAACGGTCTGAGGGTGTGGGCAGCAGTTCGGAGTGATAGATGTGCGGCGGCAGCAACAGCACGCCTGCAATAAAACTGAAAATGGCTACGTAAATTTTACGGAACAATCCCATTTAAATTGGGAGGATTACCAGAGCGTTAGCAATATCTTCACCCTTCTTGGACTCAGTTAGATTTGAATCAGTCATTAGTCCCTATCTAAAATTATACTTTTCATAAAACCCAACAATGGAACATCAACTCAAGGCTGAATAATCAAGAGAATAATTGAATTAAATCTTATTCTTTTGTCACAAAATAAATAATGCTATCAAATACATAAGAACTCAACCCATCAGAATTAACCACCTGAATCAATTTGTAATTATGAAATTCATTATTAGTATTTATATTTTTTTGATCTGTTCTTTTGAGGCAACCGCCGAAACTTATACAGTTAATAACAAAAAAATAACCATAGAGACCATTGATGATTATTGCTTTATATTACCGACTGATGAACCCGAAAAAAATATATTTGACTTTTATAGTAAGGGTGACAAGAAACCCAGAAAACTTGTTTCCCTATTATTCCCTTGCGATATTTTGAATGCATACAAAATTGAAATGGATTCGTTCTGGAAGCGATACATTACACCTCCCCCATTTTCACAAAACTTCATAGAGTCAATTGTAGATTTAAATTTATTAAAGGATGATTATCACGGACATGAATATTTAGTAAAAGATATAATATGCCCTAAATGGGCTCAAGAACCTCATCCTCTGAGCAAAAATGACTTGAAAAAAAAAGACAAACTCGAATTATTAGACCAACAAGAAATGGGCCTTATCTCAATTGGATTTCTTGATTCAGATTCTGAAACTTGTTATTTCGGGATACTTAATAAATTTGTGAATAGTGATAAATCTGAGCAGCTACTATTAAAAGTTTACGCTCCAAAAATTCAGGACGGGGTAGTTATTTATCACTACTACAATAGCCCGTATAAGAATTTTCAGTCCCTAGAAGAATCCGTGAGTACTTTAAAGAAGTTTATAGCTGCACAATAATATTTGAACATTCTTGTAAATATCGATTAACTGTACAGAGATGGTAATGGGCTGACAGTTGCCGTTTCTGTCTTGCTGTAGTTTAGGCAATTTTTCTGATTTTGCCTCCTTTGTTTTTTCTTGTTTTGCTAATCCCTCAATTAAGGCCTGTTCCGGCCTTGATGGGGTCGCCGTACTTCTGGTGGTATGGTGCACGATTTGTCCAGTTGCAGAAACAGTTCATAAGGTTGCCTGTCGGGCCTGCCGCAGAGCTCCCGCCCATCATCTCTTTCCCGAAAATAACGTGTGTGGCACGGTAGCTATGTCCGTGAACTGCAAACGGCAAACGGGATCAGCTATGAACCCCATCAGATGAACTAGCTATCAGGGGGATGTCTCATCCCCCTCTCGCTCGGGCCTCTTAACCGTTACGCCGCAACCAGGCGCGGAAGGCGGACAGGCCTTCGTCGATGTTGGCGCGGCCAAAGCCGACCCGGAAACGGTCTGAGGGTGTGGGCAGCAGTTCGGAGTGATAGATGTGCGGCGGCAGCAACAGCACGCCGCTTTCGCGCACCAGTTTCTCGCAGAATTCATCGGTTGAGCCCGGCCCCTTGTAACACGGATAGCCGACACAGCCGCCTTCGGGCTGACGCCAGTCAAACAGATCAGGGAACTCGGCAAAGAAACTGCCGAGCTTGACCGCGTTTTCCGCCAGCAGTGCCCGGTTGCGCGTCAAAATCTGGTCGCGGGCCTTGAGCGCGATCAGCGACAAGCGCTCACTCGGCGCGGAATTGCAGATCGAGAGATAATGTTTATAGCGCTCCATCCTGCTACGGATTTCCCGGTCACGGGTCATGATCCAGCCGATGCGCAGGCCCGGCAGGCCATAGGCCTTGGACATGACATTGAGTGACAGACCGCGCTCATAAACATCCCCGGCCTGGGGCAGACGCAGACTTTCCTCGCGCTCGACCCCGCGGTAAACCTCGTCACTGAACAGCCAGATGCCCTGTTCCCGGCAGAGTTCAACCAGCGCATCAAATCGGCTGCGCTCCAGCACGGCGCCGGTCGGGTTGTTGGGGAAGTTGATCGAGATCAGCTTGGTATTGGGCCGGATCGCCGCACGGACAGCATCGATATCCAGCGACCAGTTGTCTTCCGCATTCAGGGCCACCCCGCTGACCGCACAGATCGACAGCGGCAGGGTTTCGGCGGCCTGATAGTTCGGCACCACGACGATGGCGTGGTCAGATGGCTCCAACAGTACCTTCATGGCGATGTAGATGCCTTCTTCCGCCCCGGCAAAACAGAGGATGTCATCCGGTTCTGCCCTTTCATAGGTCCGGGCGATCTCGGCGCGCAGATCCGGTGCGCCCCAGGTTTCGGTATAGCCCAGATGCAGCTTGTCAAAGGCCGTGCGGTCTTCGTCCGAAGCCAGTGCCAGCAGCTCGCTCACACTCATGCTCTGCATATCTGACGCGGTCATGTGATAACGGGCGGCAAATTCCCATTTGGAAAAGAAAGTCTCGAGAGTGAAGTCACGCATGGGATTTGTCTCTGCCTGTTAAAAGTCAAAAGGAACGGCGACGCAATCAACCGCCTTGCTGCTTGCGCCATTTGTAAAGTGTCGCCCGCGATATCCCCAGCACATCACAAAGATAAGGCACCGCATTGCGAATTTCGAGAAAGCCGAAGTCGGCCAAAACGCTGACCAGCTCCTGCCGCTCTATCCGGTTCAGCGCCGCGAGGGTCAGACCCCGCGCCCGCAGGAAGCCATCAATCTGTTCGTTGATCTGCTCGCGCCAGTCATTGGCAAAAAGCACCGCCGCCTTGTCATCCTGCCCCTGCTGCGCGCCTGAGCTCCCCAACTCCTGCACCGGGGTCACCAGCTTTTGCAGTTGTTCGACCAGTGCTGAGGCCAGACTGAGATCGTGGTTGATGCAGAGCAGACCAATCGGTTGCCCGGTTGAATCACGCAGAACCGAGGTAATGGATTTGAGCGCCCGCCCGTCGTAATTGACCTTGGCATAGGGGCCGATCACGTCGTGATCAAGCGATGGTAACTCATCGATTTCGGTCAGGGAATCATCCCCGACCCGCCGCCGGGAAAAACAGTTGGCAATATGAATAATACGCTGGTGCGCCAGATCGTGCAGCACCACTTCAGCCTGGGGCGCAAGCAAGCTGGCAATCGCCTCACAGACCGGAATATAGCACCTCAGGGCATCCAGATGCGGATGTTCGCAGAGATGCTGATCTTGCTGTATTTTTTGCGTGCTGTTGTCTGTCATGATTCCCTGCCCTTTGACAGAGAATGACCAAACAAATACATTTTGTCAACTTAAGATATTTTGTATTATTTATGGCTGCCCCTAAGACGAAACCGCATAAAAAGTTCCCCGTCAACGGACTGCTGTCCGTCTTCAACAAACCCCAAGCGTGTTACGGCTTTTGAGTTCGGTCTGCCGGGGGGTAAAAGGATTGTTATGGACTCAAGGCCCATTTCATTAAAGGCCTGATCCCTGACCTTGTTAAAGATCTGTCGTCCCCAGCCCCAGAATCTGGGGTGGAGGACCAGGGCAAAATCCGCGTCCCCCTGTTCCGGTTGCAAACCGCCCCATCCGGCAAACTCCCCCCCGATCAGAAAAGCCCAGGGGCCATAGCCATGGGCGTGCCAAAGTTGTTCTTTGGCTTTCAAAAAAGCGCGACAGCTCTCGCCCGAGAAACCTCCGGCAAGCAAGGGCATCTGCCTGCCGACCAGTTCATTATTCATCAGCGCGATAATCTGTTCTTCTTTGATCTCCGAGAGACGAACAAACTTGATCATATCCATAAGGCCATCCGGGAAACAGTCCATGCCAGAGACTAGTCTTATCGGGATTGTCAAATAAAGCTCTATCTCTCCCTTGAGTTCTCACATCTGTGTGAAGGCATCTGATCAGTATTTTTGTTGGTTATGAAAAGCGGATCAGATCGCGCAACCCTTTTCGTCACATCCCGGCGGGACAGATGCGGGATCAATTTTCATCGTGCCTTCTTCTCCCTCCAGAGGGTTTTCCCGGATCAGCGACATGATCTCTGCCCCCAACTGCATATCGTCGATCGCCCCAAACTTGACCCGGCGCAGATACCCTTGTCGATCAATCAGGATCAGGCTGGGGGTTCCCTGAAGCTGATATCGCTGCATGGTTTGTGGAATGTGGGTTTGTGGAATGTGGGTTTGTGGAATTGTTCCCTTGAGGGCGGGCAGGTCAACCGCAACCGGAAAGGGAATACGGTATTCCTGCAAGAAGGCCTGGAGTGATACCGGGGTCATGGCCGCGTGGTGCTCGAATACGGAATGCAGCCCCAGCACAACCAGATCCTTGGGCGAAAAAAGCTGTGCTGCCCGTTTGGCCTGCGGCAAGCCCAACTCAACACAGCCGGGACAAAGCATCTGGAATACCTCAATCAGCACCACCCGCCCGCGCAGGCTTTCCAGGGTAATATCCTCCTTGCTGTTAAACCACTGCTCGACCTGCAAGGCTGGGGCTTTTTGTAACTTTCTCATGGTTTCACTTCCTGAATGTCGCAGTTGTGGGGGGCAGGCCTTTAACGGCTCAAAACCTGCCCCAATTTTTTATCGACCAGTTTCCTGCTTATTTTTTCATGATGATACCGGGGAACGACAGATCGCCCGAGGCCACATCCTGAGCCTCCGTCACACAGAGCAAAGGCCCCGGTGATCCCTCTTGAGAAATCATCAATTTTGCCGTCATGGCATCAAAAGCTGCGGCTTCGGCGCCCTTGACCGGCAGGGTAATGTGCAGGCTGTTATCGTTCAGCAAGGGACTTTGCCCCGGCGCATCCAGAGCAATCGGCAGATCGGGCATGCTGGCGGGCACCAGATCCTGCCCCGGCGAGATTTCCTTGACCTTGAAGCCAGCGCCACAGGCGGCATCTTCTGCCAGTACCGCCCAGTGCGCATGCCAGTTTTTGCCGTCGTTGGCCGGATCACCATCGCCATTTTCATCATGCAATGGCGTATCATCAAAATCGGGATGCGCCGTAATCGCCAACGCCAGAATGCCTGAACCTTCGGCAAAGCCAACACCGGAAGGATCTATCTTGGTCGGCCAGACATAGGCATAGACTTCTGCTCCGCGAAAAGCACCGCTGGCTTCCGGGATAATACTACCGCTTTTCCCAGCCAGCTCCATCATAAAGCTGGCCCAGCGTCCGTCGGTAGAGGCGGAGGCCTTAATAATATCAAAGGGCGGATCAACCGCCGGATTAACCGGACTGAGGATGTCATGCGCCATAAGGTTTGCCGAACTCCCCAGTAAACCACACAAGATCGCCGCCCCGATCGTCATCCCCTTCGCCCTCCTCTTCGTCCCCGTGGCCAAAAGTCCCCTTTTCAATCCTGTAACCCCGTTTGAAGTCTGTTCCAGCCTGTTTCTCTTTTTCATAATTAGCTCCCGCGTCACAGTTAGTATCGACTCGATACATTTAAACAGATAACAAGGATTATTGCGGCTTGCAAGATTCGTTTTTAGTCGATACCATTTTGCATAACCAGAGAATGACTGATGCCAAACCAGAGCCAAAACCAAAACACACCGGACCATTTTATCAGCCTGCTGGCGCGCCTTTCGCGGCTGGTCAATCACGACGGCCATGCCGGAGGGTTAAAGCCGGCCCAGTGGGATGCCTTGCGGTTTCTGGCCCGGGCCAACCGTTTCTCTCGCACGCCCGGCGGCCTGACCGCCTATCTTGGTGCGACCAAAGGCACAATTTCACAAACCCTGATGTCCCTGGAAAAAAAGGGTCTGCTTGAGAAAACCCCCGATCCTCTGGATCGCCGCTCGGTCGCTCTCAGGCTGACTGCTGCCGGGGAAGAACTGGCCAGCAGCGATGCGCTCACCAGCTTTGGCACCCTCTTTGAAGGCCTGCCCCCGGCAGATCGGCAAAAGCTGGAGGCCGCGCTGGAACAGCTGCTCCGGGCCAAACTACAGCGCGAAGGCAACCGTCCCTTTGGCATCTGCAACAGCTGCCGCCATTTCCGCAAAAACAGTGCTCAGGGAAATATAAGTGAAGGCAAGCCACATTTCTGTAGCCTGCTCAACGAACCCTTGAGCGAAAGCGGCAGCCATAAAATCTGCATCGAACAGGAAGCCGCCTGACCCTCGACAAAACACTGAGAAAGTCCATCATTGACTCGCCTCGGTCACGATTTTGCTTATAGCGTCCTATTACTCAGCAGGCCATGTCGATTTTGTCGCGTAACTTTCACGCTCCAAGGTTCCTTCCGTATCCTCACCCTGCCCATCCACTACTTGGCCCATATGGGGTCGAAAGAGATATTTAGTTCAGACGCAAGTATTCTGGCTCTTTCTTTTAGATTAGACGAATCATTTGTACCTTGCTGACTTAAGCGATCATACTCTAATAGATCATATGATGAATCAGCATAATTCTCTTCTGCATCCTGCCTATTTTTTCGAAGCTTTTCACGGAAATCTAAAAGCTTCCGCCTAGAAATTTTATCCAATTCATCAGAAATCATTGCTGATTTAAAAATCAAGTAATAAATTGTTAAATTTCCTTGTGCATTTAAAAGTTCATCATTATCAGAAAAAACTTCACACATACAATCGCAGATTTCTAAGCATTTCTGCAAAATACAATTTACGTGCTCCGCACCTTCTTCTCTATATTTTTTAGCCATTGCATCTAAATAAACTTTTTTAGTATCTATTAACTTACCATTAACAGAAATACTATCTTCAATAACTAAAAATCTAGCAGCGACTTCTTTATGCTGATATCTAGAGTTAGAAAAACGAACCTTATTAATAAAAAGCCTTCCCCCTGACAGCTCTGAGATCGCTCGGACCATAAATCCTCCAAATGCATTTCGTTTTTCTGCAGCATTTAATGGAGAGGCTTCATTTAGCCGGGCAAACATATCTTCAATTAAATCTAAATCGTTTCCCAATGTAGACACAGTCACAATCGGTAAAACAAATGAGTCAAATTTCACTCTAATTTTTGGGTATTGCTTTGCAATATCGTTATAGCTCAATCCAGCTAGCTTGATTGTATCATCACGCTGATATTCAAAATCATTTGATAGATTGAACTCACCCTCAATGAAGCCTCGAATAGTCTCTAAGCGCTGCCTCCCATCAATTACAGCGTATTTAATACCCGTTTCTAGAAATTTTTTTGTGTCATACAGGTGAAAGTAAATTTTTGGCAAATCGTAATCATTAAGAATTGAGTCTATTAATAATTGCTTCTTATCAATAGTCCAAACGCCCCCCATTCGCTGATATTCAGGATCAAATTTGATTTCATCAATTTCTGAATACAGAAGCATAATTGTGCTATTTTTCAACACAGATGTTTCAATGTAACTCACAACAGCCCCCTTTTAATCGTTTCACCTACACTTGAAAGCTCTGGAAACATTTGAAACTTCCCTAACCCAAGAGATTGAATTTCTTCCCTTAATTTGGCTCTATTTTCTGCAGGTATAATAAATTTCATCAAATAGGACCCATCAGAAACTTTCTCTATTGGTATTCTATAATCATGATGAACGGTAAAAACCCCCATTTGCGCTTGAATTCTTGGATTATTTCTTGTTGCTATTGTAGCTACTGGTAGCGACTGTGTTTTTATCTTTCCATTTAAACTTTCAGGGGAATAAGTGCTTACTATTAAATCATCTTCAAAGGAGGGGATATATCCCGCCTCATTTGGATCTATAATTCTCGATACAGCATTTAATTCTGCAGGTCTTAACCTCCACAAGCACGCATCAGTATTTGAGTGAGCTTCCATATCCTCTAACGCAAAATAAAGCCCCACTAATGGGCTTTCGCTCCAATCTAATAATCTTGTCGGCACCCCATAATGCTGCATTAGGAATAACCAATCGAATGATTCCTTTGGCTGTCGATCAATCAACATCGACGCATTTTGCTTAAACTTATTAATAAGGGTTGTTTCAGATGGAGGGGTGGATAACCTATAATAACCAGGAATTAAACTCCATTCTACATTAGCATGGCCACGATACCAAACAGCCTCAGTGTAGCTCTCTCTATCTTGTTTTTGAATATTAAGAAAATCTTGAATAGAAGATATTGGCTTTTCTTCAATCACTTAAAAAATCCAATCCAGTTACATTCAATAGCCAGACGCTATAAAATAGTAGCATCACAATATCTGCAATCCATGATTTTAATCCAGTTAAAAACATCCAGCAGGTCACTTTTTCGCCAAAGCTTTATTTCTTTGTCACAAATCCTTGCCAGCCACTTGCGCCGTAGATGGAAGAGGTGCAAGCTGGACGCTCTGTACATCTTTTCATCCGCTCCCCGCCTCTGGCCTTCACGGCTTCCTGGCCTGGGTCTGATCCCGGTACAGCTTCGCTTTTCCTGACGGCCCCCTTACGGCCCCGGTTTTCTGCTTTCTGTTTTCTTTTTTGTCTCTTGTATCTGTGAATATTACATGCCCCTTCAACTGATTCCGGTCCGCCTCCAGAGCTATTACAGCCACACCCTGCACAGCCGCTGGCACCCTTATTGGGGGGCAATTCCGGGCAATGTACGCGGGTCGTTGTTGGTATTGCTGGCAGCCCTGTCCGGGGCCTGTATGGGCGGGCTGATCAAGATGATCGGCCAGCGCATCCCGGTGTTCGAGATCCTTTTTATCCGCCAGCTCTTTGCCGTCAGCATTATTGCCCCGGTGGTGATCCGCAACTGGCGCACCACCTTTCGCACCACGCTGTTTCGCTTTCACCTGCTGCGCGGGGTTTGCTCTGGTATTGCCATGAGTGCCGGGTTTACCGCTGTGGTCCACCTGCCGCTGGCCCAGGTCACAGCGATCAGCTTTGTCCGCACGCTCTTTACCACCCTGCTGGCGATCATCTTTCTGCGCGAAGTCGTGGGTATCCGCCGCTGGTCAGTCACCATTGTCGGTTTTATCGGCGTGCTGATTATTATCCAGCCTGACCTTTCTTCCGGCTCGGAAGCGGTCGGGGAAACCCTGCTGACACTTGAAGCCTTTCTGGCGGCAACAACGACCTTTGTCCAGGAGCATCTCTATGCCCTGCTCGCCCTGACCGGGGCCTTCTTTGTCGCTGCGGTCATGATTATCCTGCGCAAGCTCTCGCAGGTCGACAAACCCTCGACCATTATGGCCTATCAGTACAGCTTCATCACCCTCTATATGATCGGCCCGGCGATCTGGTTCTGGGTGCCGCCGTCACTGACAGATGTGCTGATTATCGGGGTGATCGCCGCGCTGATGTCGCTGATGCACTGGCTGTATATCCAGGCCTTTCGCGTGGCCGAAACGGTCGCAGTCGCGCCGATGGAATATTCCCGGCTGCTCTTTGCTACCGGCATCGGCATTGTCTTTTTTGGCGAAATCCCAACGGTCTATACCCTGAGCGGGGCGGCGATCATCATCGCCTCAACCCTCTACACTATCCACCGAAACGCCCTGCGCAAACGCCAGGACCAGGGGGAAGTTACAGCGACATTTCCTGAAAAATAACCCTGTGCAAAACAAGTTTTCCCGCATTATTTGCAGTGGTACCTGCTTCATAACAGCCAGGGATCAGGCGGGCCTTCCGGGGTGGGATGGTTTGGTTCCTCCGGGCTCTGGCCGGGGCCGGGACGCGGACCGCGCCGCAACTCCACTTCGGACAAACAAGGGGTAAAGTCGGATTTCATGATGTTATCTCCTTCACACAGACAAACTGGCTGGTCTCCAAGCCCTGTACTCTCCCTTTTGTACAGCTGCTCAGACCAGGCACTATTGTTCCTGCCAGCCCCACCAGTTCCTGTATTGCAACCGGTCCTTGATCCGGTTCTGGATCTGGCGCTGGATCTCTACTGACAGGCCATTGCCCGAATTCACGGGGACCAGCGCCAGTTCATCACGCAGTTTGGTATAGCGGGCCTCGAAGTCCCCGCTCCAGGCTTGTGAGGCTTTGATATCTTCAATCAGATTGGCCAGACCGTGTTTGACCGGGGTGTGGAATTCAACCTGTTCGATGGATTTTTTCAAACGCCCGCTCCAGTCATAAATCCCCTTGGCCACCGCCCCGATGGTCGAGATGGTGGTCAGGATGGCACAGAGCCAGGCAAAGTCCGGCGAGGCAAGAATACCCAGCCCGGTTCCCCCGCTGGAGGCGGCCCCGAGCGCGATCAGAAAGTCGATATGCTGCGAGCGACTGGCCAGCCGGTCGTGGCATTCGTGATGATAGTCTATTTCATAGAGCGAGTTGAGATAGGCACGATAAACCTGATTGATACGCGCCACTTCCTGCGGTGACATGGCGTACTCCCACGTGTTGTTTTACAGGGGGGGGCGATGCTCAAATTTCAGGATATGACACACCACGGCAAAAAAATCGCAAAGCACCAGACCTGCAAAGTACCGGAACCGGAAAGAGCAGAGATCACCCCTTGAACTCGAATAATTATATAACACGGATCTTCATCAGAACGAAGATCAAAACAATTCATGATTGTATCTGGAGAATTTCTCAATATTCCACCCAAAATAGCCTTGCCCAATGTTTCAGGTTTACGAAATATTTTCCGGAAATATTTCAGACTATGCTACGCTGTATCCCTGTCCTGAGAGAGGAAAAGATCATGTCGCTTGCTGAAGGTGGATGTCTTTGCGGAGAGGTCAGATATGCTGTCCAGGCCGCGCCGGTCCGGGTGACCTTCTGCCACTGCAAATTTTGCCAGAAGGCCACCGGCAGTGCCTATCTGGTTGAGCCGATTTTTGAAGCCGCCTGCTTCGCGACCATCCGGGGCAGCGCCAAGGTCTATAAACACAAATCCGAAGGCAGCGGCAAAAAGGTCTATATCCATTTTTGCGCCACCTGTGGCACCAAGCTCTATCTGACGTTCGAGCGCTTTGCCGATGCTGTCGGGGTCTACGGCGGCACCTTTGACGATCCCGACTGGTTTGACCGCACAGGCGAAACCGCCAAACACATTTTTCTGGAAACTGCCCAGCGCGGCACCATCATCCCGCCAGGCATCAACTGTTATCTTGCTCACGCAACCACCAACGACGGTACAGCGGTCAATCCGCAGGTCTACGACAAACCCAGGATGTTCTGAAGAGAGGCTCTTTAAACTCGATAGTGTTTTAAAAGGGTGAAGCACCCCCCTACTTGTCGCGCCACACCGCCGGGCGTTTTTCGACGAAGGCATTGATCCCTTCTTCCGCATCTGCCTTGAGCATGTTTTCCACCATTACCCGCCCCGCAAGCCCATAAGCTTCCTCAAGCGGCAATTCACGCTGTTCATAAAAAGCCCGCTTGCCGATTGCCAGGGTCAGGGCCGATTTTCTCGCAATAGCTTGCGCAAGCTCCAGGGTCGCAGCGCCCAGCGCATCAGTTCTCACAACACGGTTGACCAGCCCGATGGCTTCGGCCCGTGTTGCCGGGATCAGGTCGCCTGTAAGCAACATTTCCATGGCGTGTTTGCTGGACAGGTTGCGCGATAGAGCCACCATCGGTGTAGAGCAGAACAGGCCAATATGCACCCCCGGCGTGGCAAAGCGGGCCGTATCGGCGGCAACAGCCAGATCACAACTCGCCACCAGTTGACAGCCCGCCGCCGTCGCGATCCCGGCGACTTCGGCAATCACCGGGCAGCGGTGGCGGACAATCGCCTGCATTACCGCCGAACAGCGCGTGAAGATACGGCTGAAGATTTCCGCACCGCCATCGGCTTCTGCCCGGGCGGCGCGCAGTTCCTTCAGGTCGTGCCCGGCACAAAAGGCCGGACCGCTGGCTGCCAGTACGATAACCCGTACCGAAGGATCGGCCTCCGCCCGCTGCAGGGCAGCCTCCAGCAGTCCCAACATCTTTTCCGACAGGGCATTGCGCCGGGCGGCATCGTTCAGGGTCAGACGCAACACTCCGCTGTCATCCAGTTGCCAAAGCAAAATCTGCTCACCTGTCTCAACCTTGTCTGCCTGTTTAGAAAGTGCCTGATCTGTCATCGTCTTTTCCTTTTTCCAACCACCTGCCCCTGTACGCGTACAGCTTTTGAGCCGTTGCACAGGCTGGCTGTTACAGCAGGCCAAGCCCTGCAAGCCGGGGGATCTCGATCGCCGGGCAGCGGTTCATCACCACCCTGATCCCGGCGGCTTCGGCCAGTTCGGCCGCTTCATAACTGACCACCTCCAGCTGCATCCAGATCACTTTGACACCGATGGCAATCGCCTCTTTTGTCATCTCCAGTGCCGCATCAGACGCGCGGAAGACATCGACCATATCAATGGCGTGACCCTGTGCCTTCAGGTCAGCAAGCGACGCAAAACAGGGGCGGCCCCAGATCTTCTGCCCTGCCTCAGCTCCGCTGCCGGAACGCACCCCTCCAGCCGCCAGTGCCGGGTTGACCGGAAACATTTCATAGCCCTGCTGCTGCAGAAAACCAAACACCCCGTTGCTGGCGCGATGCGGCTTGTCGCTTGCCCCGACCAGCGCAATGGTTCTGACCTCTTTCAGAATATCAACAAGATAGGCATCGCTGTAGAAATCGGCTTGATGATCGTGAGTTTTGGGAGCCGGGGTTTTGGGAGCCGGGTTTTTGGGATCGGGAGACATGGAGGACTTCACCAGAGGTTAAAAACCCAGCAAAGCAGGTTTTCCCACAGGGCTCAAGCCCGAGTTATCCAGACCCTAGTTATCCAGGCCCGAGTTATCCAGGCCCAAGCTATCGAGACAGGAGTGCCCCTTCCCCAAGAGCGCCCCACTCACCCCCCTGGCTAGATCGGAACAAAATTGCGCAGCAGCCAGATCGCGGCAATGCCTGCGGCCATGGTCAGTGGCAGGCTGCGGGTCAGCAGGGCAACCGCCGCCGCGATTCCTCCGGCCAGCCATTCTCTGGGCCCGCCGGATAAAACCAGCAGCGACACCAGCGAGATGATCAGACAGCCCGGCAGCGCGTTCAGTCCCCGAGCCCAGCGCCCGCTCTGCGGCAGACGCTGGCCCAGCAGCACCCCGCCCAGACGAATGGAAAAGGTCGCCAGCGCCAGAGCAAAGATCACCGGATAGATATCTGTGACGGTTTCATTCATGTTGCTTTTTCCCCAGTTTCTGGGCCAGTTTCTGGGCCGTCCTCTTGCCCGCGTTCTTGCTTCCCTTCTTGCCTGTTCCAGCTGGCCACAACCGCCCCCAGCACCCCGCCGAGCACCAGCGCGTGCGAGGGATCAAGCAGCCCGCCCAACACCGCTAGCGCCACCACGGCAAAGGAGGTCAGCCAGGGCCAGAGATCCCCGCGCCCGCGCCAGAGCGAGCGGGCAATGGCGATAAAGGCGGCGGTAAAGGCAAAGTCCATGCCCAGCGCTTTGGGCTCGGGAATAGCGGCGGCAAAAATCACCCCGCAAACGGTCGAGGCCAACCAGGTCACCAGCAGACAGGCCCCGCCGCCGACCAGATACCAGTAGCCCACCTTCACCCCCCGGGCGCGGGTCGCCAGCATCAGGGCCCAGTTCTCGTCAGTGGTCATATGTGCGCCCAGCAAGCGCTGCCACAGTGGCCGCCCGGCAAAAACATCGCGGATCGAAGCCGTCACCAGCAACAGGCGCAGGTTGAGCGCAAGTCCCGCCACCAGTGCCGACAGCGCCCCGGCCCCGGCGACCAGACGCTCAACCACGACAATCTGTGATGATCCGGCAAAAACCAGCGCCCCCATTACACCGATGTCCAGCGCGTCCATTGTTGCTTGCGCCGCCAGCAAACCAAAGGCCAGCCCATAGATCGCCACGCCCAGCGCCAGCGGCGTGATATCCCGCACCGCCAGCCAGAACTCCGCCCGGGGAGCCATCCCCCCGTCGCGGAAAACATCGGCTGAAATTCTCCCCCCTGCCCGCGCCGGGGTTTTGCCTGAATTTTTGCCAAAATTTTGGGGTGGATTGTCGCCTGATTTTTGGGACAATTTCCGGGGCACTTCATCCTGCGGTCTGGTCGGGTCCATAGTCTGCATCTTTTCATTTCATAACGAACGATTGTTCGATATAGTGACAAAGATACTATTGTTCGTCAAGATGAACTACTGTTCTTTTTACCGAACGATTTTTACATGACATTCAAGACAAAAGACCCAGTAGACCCCAGTAGACCCCAGTAGACAGTGAACCCAGTAGACAGTGAACCCAGCCGAATGAAACCAATTGACCTGATTGCCGCCACCCTGCCCCGCGAACGCCAACGAGCCGGACTGTCCCTGTCGCAACTGGCGAAACAGGCGGGGGTCGCCAAATCCACCCTGTCACAGCTGGAATCAGGGGCAGGCAATCCCGCGCTGGAAACCCTCTGGGCCCTGGCTACGGCGCTGAACATTCCGGTCAGCCGCCTGATCGATGCGCCGCAGCCCGACACCCGACTGATCCGTGCGGGCGACGGTCCCAAGGCCCTGTCATCAGAAGCCAACTATATCGCCACCCTGCTGTCCAGCTGTCCGCCCTCGGCCCGGCGCGATATCTTCCGCGTTTGCGTCCAGCCCGGCCAGGCCCGCAACTCCGATCCCCATCCCGCGGGTACCATGGAACATGTCATTCTCTGCTCCGGCCGCGCCCTGGTCGGCCCCAGCGACGCCCCGGTCGAACTGGCCCCCGGCGACTACTTCACCTACCCCGGCGACCGCCCCCACACCTTCAAAGCCCTCGCCCCGGATACATCAGCCGTGCTGATGATGGAAAGTATTTAAGAGCCAACCCCCGCTTCCCTTTATGCACCGCTATGCTATGACGGATCCGGCGATCAATGCGGGGGCTTATTGTCATAGCTTCCCTTTATGCACCGCTATACTATGACAGCAGCATAGGAAGCATAAGCAGCAGCGGCGTCATAGCTTCCCTTTATGCACCGCTATGCTATGACAGAGGTCGAATAACAGGCTGAAATACAAGACAAAAGGCCCGATTCATCAAAATAAAAACGGCTGGTTTACAGCGTTTTTGATGAACCGGGTCCATTTTTTTCGTCATTTTTGAACGGATCAGGGGCTGGTTATTCGCCCATGCCGATGGATTTGAGGAACTCGGCTTCGGTCAGACGCGGGTGGTCTCCGGCGAAGTCGTAACTCTTGGGTTTTCTGTCGATATAGATCTCGGCGGCGAGGGTGAAGGCCTCCTGCTGGTCAAAGGCCCCGACCCAGACCACGTTCATGCCGCCTTCCTTGAGACGATAGAACAGATGGGTGCCGCAGGTTTTGCAAAAGCCGCGCTCGGCCCAGTCTGACGAACCGTAGACCGAGATATTGTCCTGGCCTTCGAACTGGATGCTGCCGACATCGGTGGCCAGCGCCGGGCCGCCGCCCCATTTGCGGCAGGTGCTGCAATGGCAAGCACCGTGACCTGTGGTGACCTCGCTTGCGGTGAACTTGACCGCACCGCAAAGGCACTTTCCGGTCATCTTCGCCACTTTTGGTTTTTCCTGCTGTGTCATGTTTCTACTCCCTCGGACATTTCACTGGTTCTTCTCAAAAATGATGCTGGTTTTGTGGTCAGCAACAGGGCCTGCCCGGTTGCCGAACGGCACAAATCCCCAAGCAATTCTCCCCACCCCGAAGATATCACGACAGGGTCCGGGCAAAACAGATGTTGGAACAGCAAGATTAACCAGAACATCATGACAGTTTATGTCAGGAGGCATTTTCAGCTGTTATTTTTTGGCTGTTGTTTCTCTCCAGCCTTATCTTGTGTCGCAGTTCTCCAACCCAGCTCGCGGTCCAGTTCGGCCAGCTGCAGCCCTATTCCACGCAGCTCGCTTTCGATCGCATCGGCAATCCGGATCAGCCCTTCACCAGTCAGTTTGGCGGCTTCGCGTTCGGCCTCCTGACTGGTGTCGCGTTCGGGGTGGCCTGACTTCCCCTTTGTCCTGTAACGCTTGCCATAGACAATCGTGGCGAGATCATTGGGGATAAGGTGCTCTACTCCGTCGAGGTCAAAATAGTCCTTCGCAATTACCGGTGGCGGACAGTCTTCAGACTTGCAGAGAAGATCCAGCTCCTGCCGCAATTTGTCCTTGGCATCTTTTTGCATGAGAGAACAGCAGAACAGACCAAGCAGGCAGAGCAAAAATCCGCCCGTCACGACAAATAACAGATACTGGTATCGGCTTTCCCCAAGGGACAAAATGGACAACAGCAGGATAAAAGCCCCGAACCCCAGTCCGATACGCAACCTTGTCACCCCGCCGTCAAACCAGAAGCGGCCTGCACGCATGCGATCACGCAGGAAAATCAGGGGGTAGAGCTGTTCCAGGTCACGGCGATGCTGTTGCAGTTCACTTTTGTGGCGCACCACATCGCGCATCAGCTGACCACAGCGCTGGCAGGTTGCTTCCCACTGTTCCGCGACCCGCTGCCGGGTTTTGACCAGATATTCCTTGTCGGAAAGGTCCGGAAAGTCACTTTGTTCCAACTCCCCGACATAATGCCGGAATTCGCGCAGCTGCTCCATCTCGCCACTGGGGGAAAGTCTCTCCCCCGAGGCAAAAGAAGAAGAAGCCGGAACTTTTTCCCGGTTATCCAGCACTTCATTGATATGAAACAACGACGCGCGATGTTCTTCCAACAGAAGCAAAGCCTGCCGGTCACGCTCGGCCCCAATTTCCCTCTTGCGCGTCTCGCTGTTGAGCTTGCGCCGGTCTCTCGCGGTTGTCTGAACAGACGTTGCGTTACGGATTGCCGTCTGTTTCGCAATCAGGCAGAAGAGATCCGGTTTTGCCACAAAAAGAACCCTTTCGCTTTGGCCGCGCTGTGCTATGACGCCCGCGCCCGTAAATTCAATTCTAACATATTGCGTTAAAACAATTAATACGACAACTCCCCTTTTAAAAAAACAACCCTTGCGAAAGGGATCTGCCCCCCGGTCAGCCCTTCGCCCTTCAGCCCTGTATTTTTCCACCCGAGCATCGTCTCCAAGTCTCTTCGGCTTTTCATGTCCCGCCTTAAATCCCACCTCAAATCCCACCTCAAATCCCTCCGGCCAAGATCCCGTAAATCCAGATCCCGCAACGCGCTCACCCGTCGCTTTCTCCCCCCTCTTGCCGCTCTTCTCTGCATTGTTCTGGTGGTGCTTTTCAAACAGATCTGGCAGAAAAGCCCTGCCGACTTTATCAGGCAGATCGACGCTATTTCTTTTGCAACACCAGAGATCACTCCACCAGATAGCGGATCAAGAGAACCAGGAATCTCTGTCGAAAAATCCGACAGAAACTCCCCCGTGATCGCAGGTTTTCCCCTGCCCTCCACACCCCCCGGAAAAACGCTGTCCGAACAGATCCCGCTGTGGCAACCGGAAAGCTGGCGCGAGGCCAAAAATGCGGCCGATGATGTGATCTTTCAGGATCGTCCGCGCAGTTTTTACTGTGGTTGCAGCTACAGCAGCGACGGCGACAGCGACGGTTCGGGCAAGATTGACGGGCCCTCCTGCGGGTATAAAGCCCAGGACAAGCATAAAAACCGCGCGGCCCGGGTCGAGTGGGAGCATGTGGTTCCCGCTTCCTTAATGCCAGCGCGCAACTTTGACTGCTGGACCAAAACAGCCGACGGCAAACGTGGCTCGCGCAGTCGCTGCGAGCAAGAGTCACCAGAGGCCCAGGCCATGATCTTTGACCTGCACAACCTTGTGCCTTCTATCGGGCAGGTTAACGCCTTGCGTGGCAACGACCGTTACGCAGAACTGCCTGCCAGCACATCTGATTTTGGCCGCTGCGAGATCGAGGATACCAACAGCAGCTTTGCCCCCCCGCCTTGCAAACGCGGAGATGTCGCGCGGATCTGGCTCTATATGTCTGCCCGTCACGGGGTGGAGCTGATTGCGGGAGAAGAGGACCGGTTCGAACGCTGGAGCAAGGCCGATCCCGTCAGTCCCTGGGAACGGGGCCGCCATGACCGTGTCGCCCATCTGACCGGGATCGAAAACCCTTTCGTCGCCCGCATCCCGCCAAATCCTGCCGGGGCTTGCTGGTGGGAAAATCCGGCACTTCCGCTAGAATCAGCCCGGAACAGCACAGGATCTTCTCCGCAATAATCGTCTTCACCCTGATAAAAATCTTCCAAAGGTTGTGATCTCCCGCTAGAGTTTCCGGAAACAAACCCTGTCTGCCCCACGGCTTCCTTTCCGGGACTCCCCATGATACCTCGCCTGTTGTTACCCCTGTTGTCCCCCGTGTCGTTACCGCTGTTATTATCGGCGTTCTGGCGGCTTTGCGCCCCGATTTTCCTGTCCGGGTCTCTGCTTCTGCTGCCCGTCGCACCTGCCCAAGCCGTCACCCAGCAAGAAGCCATGCAGGCCATGACCGAGGGGGACTTTGCCACCGCCTATGTTTTTTTTCTTGAACATGCCGAAGCAGGCAATCCGGCGGCCCAGTATCTCGTCGGTTACATGATGGAACGCGGTGCCGGGACTGAACAAAACCTTGAACAGGCCATCGTCTGGTATCGCAAGGCTGCCAAACAGGGCAATCCCGATGCCCAACAGCAGCTGGCAAGACTGGGGGTCGCAGAACAGCCTGCATCCCCAGGCCTTACCCCTGAACAGGCCCTGTTTGAAAGAACCCTGGAACTGGCCCGCGCAGGTGATATGAAAGCCCAGACTGCCGTGGGTTACATGTACCAAAGCGGATCGGCAACAGCCCAGGACAATGCCGCCGCCCTGATCTGGTTTCACAAGGCCGCGGCGCAGGGAGACAGACTGGCCATGGTTGGCCTCGCTGTTCTCTACTACGATACGGACAACGCTTTTTCCGATACAACCAAAGCTTTTGAATGGTACAAAAAAGCCGCTGATCTGGACTATGAACCCGCCTTTATCCAAGTTGGCCTGCTGTACATGATCGGCGACGGCACAAAACAGGATCATGGCAAAGCCCGGATCTGGCTGGAGAAGGCCGCCGAACTTGGCGACAAAAACGCCCAGTTTTATCTGGGCGATCTCTTTCTGCAGAGTCAGGGGGGGCTTGCCGATTTTTTCAAGGCCCGCCGCTGGTACCAGGCCGCAGCAGAACAGGGGCAGGCCGATGCCCAGTTACGCCTGGCCATAATCTATCACGACGGCCTTGGCACAGAGCGTGATGATAAAACAGCGCTGGAGTGGATGAAACGTTCGGCAGAACAACAATATCACCCCGCGCTTTTTATGTTGGCGCAGTTTTATGAAGAAGGGCAAGTTGTCTCGCTCGACAGGCAGGAAGCTCTCAGGCTTTACCGTCAGGCCGAAGCGCTTGGCAACCTCAAGGCAACAGAGGCTATTGACCGGCTTGAAAGCCGGATCGCGCAAGAATTCGGGGGCAAAGCCGGGAGCAAAGCCCCAAGCAAAGCAGGGGAAACGCCAGATACTGCCGATGCTCCTGATGCCCCGGATACTCCTGATCCCGGCGCTGAAACAGCAGAAAAAAATCTCGGTTTTTTTGATGCCCTGAAACAGGCGGTAGCGGCGCAGAAACGGGGCAATTCACAAGATCAGAACGCACTTCAGAAGCTGTTTGGCTCAACAGAAGAGAGCCCAGAGGAAGAGCAAAACCCTGCCCCCCATGATGCCAGATCTTTTGCCAAAATCAAACAGGTCGCAGAAGAAGGCGATCTGGAAAGTCAGTACGAAGTCTCGCTCATCTATTTCCAGGGGGCCGGGCCGCAAGTTCCTCCTGACAGCAGCGAAGGCATGAACTGGCTACAGCTTGCCGCCCAGCGCGGTCATCCCGCGGCCCAGCTTGCCCTGGCCAAAGAATATCTCGCCCAGGCCAGTAAGGAGGCTGATCCCGACGAAAGCAGTGCCCTGAACAGAGACGCCTACATCTGGGCCCGTCTAGCTGGCAACAACGGCCTTGCCGAAGGCGAAGAGATCAGCAAAGCTGCCGCCGCCCTCTTGTCGTCCCGGGATCTTCAGCGAGCCGAACGCGCCGTCGCCAACTGGGAGATGCCCTCGTGACCTGCAGCCGTACCAACAAAGCGACAAATCGAACAGCTGTCCTGGCCCCAACAGGGATCAAACCTCTTTTCGCCCGGCTTTTGTTCATCCTTCCCCTTGTTGCAACGCTCGCTCTGGGGGCTGCCCCGGTTCAGGCCGGACCAACCGAAACCTTTGAAGAGGGTTTTTCCGCCTTTGCCCGGCAGGATATGGAAAAGTCTTTCCGGCTGTTCAAGCAAGCCGCCGAGGCCGGGAATACCTCGGCCCAGATCTATCTCGGGGCGTTTTACCGCCAGGGGATCGGCACGGAAAAGAACCCGCGCGAAGCCCTGCGCTGGATCAGCATTCTCGCCCGCAAAGGCGAAAAGGAAGCACAGTTTACGCTTGGGGAAATGCACGAGAAGGGCGAAGGCACACCCAAAGATCGCGACGAAGCCCTGCGCTGGTATCGCAAGGCGGCCCAACAGGGGCTGGCAGAAGCCATTGCCCGACTGGAACAACCGGGCTCTGCAGCAGAGCAGACGGCTTCGAAAACGCCAGAAACCAATACCGCCGCGTCTCCGACCCCGGCGCAGCAACAGGTCTTGGACAAATCAAAGGTCCCCTTCCCCAAACGCAAGCCCGAGATCACCCTCACCCCGCGCCAGCGCCTGCACCGCACTGCCGAAGCCGGGGATGCCGAGGCTCAACTCACGCTCTGGAGCATCCACGAAACCGAAGGAAACCTGCAAGAAGCGCTGAAGTGGATCAAAGAGGCGGCAAAAAACGGGCAGCCGGAAGCCCAATACACTTTAGCAGATCTCTATTATTACGGCGAAGATCTCCCCCAGGATTACATCCAGGCCCGGAACTGGTACCACAAGGCCGCTGAACAGGGGCACGCTGAATCCATGACAGCCATGGGCTTGTTTTACATCTATGGCGAAGGGGTCCCCAAGGATACAGAAACAGCGCTCTATTGGTTCAGGCTTGCCGCGAAGAATGGCAATGCGATGGGGCAGTATGTCCTTGCAGATCACTATCTGCGGGGAATGGGCGTTGAACAGGATCGGGCCAAAGCTCGCTACTGGTTTAAACTGGCCGCTGACCAGGATTTTGAGTATGCCGTAACAGCACTCGCTAAACTGGAACAAACACCCGGTTCACCCCCAAAGGAACCCGCGAAAAAACCAGCTTCGAAGCCAGGCTCAAAGCCCGGCAACCAAGCGAAATCTTCTGGCGCATCGTCCGGCATCAGGATGCCTGAAACCCCGGAAGATTTTCTGACTGTTGCGCGTGAGTTCTATCATGAGGGGGATCTCGAAAATACCTTCGTCATGGCCAAGATTGCGGCTCAGGGTGGCCATGAAGACGCGCAATACATGATCAGCGAAATGTATCGAAAGGGAAAAGGCACCCCAGCGGACCAGAGAGAGGCCTTTTTCTGGATCAAAAAAGCAGCCGAACAGGGAAACCCGGATTACCAGTACATGCTCGCCTTGGATTATGAAGATGGCAACGGGACGATAAAAGACATGAGCCAGGCTCTGAAGTGGTACAGGAAATCAGCCGAACAGAGCCTACCGGAAGCCCAGTACATCCTCGGGATTTATTATAATCTCAAGAGCAGCCCGCCAGATTATAAGGAGGGTTTCCACTGGGTATCCCGTGCTGCAAACCAGAACCTGCCCGAAGCAGAGTACCAAATGGGCGAGATTTATCTCAAGGGGCTGGGCCGCCCCGAAGACATCGTCGAAGCAATGCGCTGGTACGACAAAGCCGCCAGGCAAGGTTTTGAACCCGCGCAGAAGCGGCGTGAACAAATCCTTGCCCTTCTTGAATCCCGCAAGAAAACAAACTAGGCGAAAGAACATCTATACCGTTATTCTATAAGTTTTTTAAGCCCCCCCACACACATAACCCTCGCACCTAAGGACTTGAATATGACAGACGCAACACAGGAAACAGAAACCTCCGGCAAGACAATCCTATATATTTTTCTTTGGTGTCTTTTTCTGGAAGGTCTTATCAGTTTTTTATTCCCCTCCTACACAGGACCTTTGCACCTCTTGCTGGCAAGAACCGTCGGCTCGGCACTCACCCTGTTCGTCGTGGGCTGGATTATTGCCTTTGTTTATAAAAAAATCCGCGGCAATCAACGCTACTATCTGATATGGACAACAA
Source organism: Kiloniella laminariae DSM 19542 (assembly GCF_000374005.1). Classification (GTDB taxonomy): domain Bacteria; phylum Pseudomonadota; class Alphaproteobacteria; order Kiloniellales; family Kiloniellaceae; genus Kiloniella; species Kiloniella laminariae. Next base: position 373,862 of record NZ_KB893135.1, read on the forward strand.
GTAGTACCCTGTTCGCCCTTCTCGGATTTGTCGGGGCGATGAACCACCAATAAACCTGCCAGCTTCACCTGTGGCGTCACATGCAGTCCCGGACAATCGAGTGTTCAAAGCGGCGCTCAAAGATCAGCTCTTCACCATCGTAAGCGCGCAGTTCAACCGTGATGTCATAGGTTTCGGCAGTCAGGGTCATGGCGACGACGCTTTCAAGGCGGATTGACCAGTTCCCCTCTTCCGCAACACGCGACAGCCAGCTGGTCCAGGCGGAGCGTCCGCTTGCGCCCAGCGGGTCATCCGGGCAGATCATCCAGCAGTCTTCACGCAGGTGACGGTCACACAGGCCATGCGGCTGTTCACTCTCGCCCGTGTCCTCGACCACATGATATTCGGTGCGGTTGTTGGCAAGATCACGTTTGACCCAGCGGTCCACCTTGCCCGGCTGGTTGATCTGGTATTGCGGCACCGGCACCGAAGCATCCGGTCTGGGCATGTCGGTTTCATCCGCCAGCAGCAGATCATTCACCCCGGCAGTGCGTCGGACGGGTAAGGTCACCACAGCCGCCTTTCCGGTCAGGATCGAGGCGGTCACATGATAGGGCGACGGCAGGATCATCGGCCAGTAGGCAGTCGAGATCGAAATGCGGATCCGGTGACCAGGCAGGAAACGATAACCTGCATCATCCAGCAAGATCTCCACCTGCTCGGCCTGACCGGGGATCATGGGTTCTGGCTGTTCCTGGCTCTGGCGATGAGCAAGGTTGAGCAGACCAAAGCTCACCCGGTGCGACACCCCGTCAGGGTGGACGTCGATCAATCGCACGGCCAGATTGCCAAGCGGCGCGTCAATCGCCACGCTCAAAGCCAATTTGACCTGACCCAAAATCTCCAATGGGTTCGCAAGTGGTGCTGTCTCAAACACCAGTGACCCCGCATCATCGCCGCGTTGGTCACCCGGCATTTCGGAATCAGGTTTCAAGGTAAAAATCTCGCCACAGGCCGTTCCGGTATCCTGAGGCGAACAGATCGACAGCAGGCTTTCCCTGCTGCCAGAGAGCCTCTCGGTGCCAGAGGATTCAAAAGCACAAGGCTCCAACGATCCATCCGCAGTGAGTGTCCAATCCTGCAGTTCGATATCCGGCGAGGGCCAGATCTGTTCGGCGACCCAGCGCCCCTCTTCGACCTCGCGCCAGTTCGAAGGCCGGACGTTCTGGGAAATATAGGCGCGGTAATCCGGCAGATCCTCGGCTCCGTTGTTTTCCTCTTTCAACCAGCGGTTCCACCAGTGCAGGGCTTCCTTGTGAAAATCAGCGCGTGGGTGCGGATAGGCAAAGTGCGGATACTTGTGGATCCAGGGACCGTTAATCGCCTTGGTCACCGCGTGAAAGTGCGCTGCAGCATCCGGCGGGGCATTACGATAGGCATCAGCCCAGCCGGATATCACCAGACAGGCTGCGGTGATCGCGCTGTAATCCTGCCCGACAGAGCCATGTTTCCAGAAATCTTCAAAACGCTGATGCTCCAGCCAGCCCGTCAGGATCGGCGTAGCCCCTTCCAGCCGCTCCAGCCACATCTCGCGCCAGCGCGGGCCAACCAGGGCCGGATCGGGCGGACGATTGGCAAAACACTGCATCACCCCGGCCCAGGACAGATTGCTGTAGAGATGACAGCCGTTCTTGTAATGGATGTCACAGTTGTAACGATCTGTGGTCGAGCCTATGGAAATCACCGCCTTGAGCGGCTCGGGCCGCAGTGCTGCGATCTGTAACGCATTAAACCCGCCCCAGGAAATCCCCATCATACCGAGTTTGCCGCTGCACCAATGCTGCGCAGCAATCCAGTTGATCACCTCGACCCCGTCAGACAGTTCACGCGGGGAATATTCATCATCGAACACCCCGTCGCTCTCCCCGGTGCCGCAGATATCCACGCGTACTCCCGCATAGCCCGCGCGGGCAAAAACCGGATAGTTGCTTTCATCTCGTGGGGCCGTGCCATCGCGCTTGCGATAGGGCAGGTATTCCAGAATGGCCGGAACGGGGACAGATCCGCCTTCTTCCAAAGCCTCCAGCGGCATCCAGACCCGGGCCGAAAGTCTGCGTCCGTCAGCCAGTGGTATCCAGATGTTTTCCCACTCGACAAAACCGTCGTGCCGGATCACCAGCGCCCGGGGATCGTCATCTGTTTTCGTGATTACCGGGTTCCTGATTGCCTGATCATTTTTTTGGTGTGATGCCACAGCTGTTCCTTGCCACAAGACGTTCCCGCATGTCTGAACCAGAAAACCGGGTCAGGCAGTCAAGACAGAATAAACCACTGAAGGATCAAAAACTTATCACCAGGTTTCGTCAAGAAATATCACGTTACCACAGCTTCGGTCACGATGCTGATGACAGTTCCGCAAGATTATTCCCAGAAAGATAAACGCTCCTCTTAGCTGGCAAACACAACCCGGTTTCGCCCCTGTTTTTTTGCCAGATAGAGCGCTGCATCGACTGCTGCGATAAAATCCATTTCCCCTGCACCCCGTTCGGGTATAAGCACGCCCGCCCCCAAACTGACTGTCAGTTGAGGACCAACTTGCGAATCAGGATGCGGGATTGCCAAACTTTCCAGCGATTGCTGCAGCCGCTCGACAATCAGTTCACAGGCCTCGCGGTTCGTATTGGGCAAAAGCATCACAAACTCTTCCCCGCCATAGCGGGCGACAAGATCACCACTGCGCTGGACCTGTGCTGCCAGCAAACGGGCAACTTTGAGCAGGCATTCATCCCCGGCCTGGTGTCCCAGCGCGTCGTTGTATTGTTTAAAAAAATCGATATCAATCAAAATCAGCGACAAAAAAATTCCGTCTCGCTGGTTACGATTCCACTCCCTCGGCAAGATCTGATCAAAAGCCCGGCGATTGGCAATACCGGTTATCCCGTCTTCCAGCGCCACCTTTTCAAGATCGGCACTAAGTTCCAGCAGGTGCTCATTGGCCCGCATCAGATCTCCGGTTTTTTCCTGAATTTTCTGTTCCAGAAATTTATTGGCGTCAATCAGCTTGTCCGCCATTTTATTAAAGGCTTTGGCCAGAAGTCCCAGTTCGTCCTTACTGAGATATTCAATACGCCTGGACAGATCCCCTTGGGCAATCATCATGGCAACCGAGGTCAGGTCGATGACGGGCCGGGTAATAGAGCGCCCCAGAAACAACGCAACAATCAGAACGACAAAACCGGATGCAAAAAGGGAATAGAACAAAAATTTCTTTTGTTTGTTGAGGGATTCCAGTGCTTCTGCAGTGTCGATTTTGAACACCAGCCCCCAGTTTAAATCCGGGAAAACATGCGTGATGACAAAGACCTCTTTCCCGCGGTAATCAATATGGCGGGTAATATCCGAAATATCTGCTTCTGATCGCTCAAAAGGATTGATCAACAGTTCCACCAGGCCTGTACTGGCGTATTTGGGACGTGCAAAAGGTCTGATCTTGTTTTCTGAATCCCGATAGACCAGGAAAACCTCTTCGCTTTCTCCCAGCCCTGTATGATTTCCCACCGCACTCTGAAATGAGGACAGATCCGTTTCAAGAACCAAGATACCCAAAGACCTGCCATTCAGGAGCAATTGTTGGAAGGCAACCAGTTTGTTGTTCTGCTCGCCGACAGGCACAATAAATACTTGAAAGCTATTCTCTTCATCCAAATCAGCTTCCCTGATCAGGACGGAATAATTTTTAACGCTCTCCGGATCCGTCGAAACAATGACATCGCCTTGAAAATTCACAATATTCAAGCTGAGAACAGCAGGAATGGCCTGTTGTGCATCGACAAGAATAGATCGCATTTTCTGCTCGTGCGCAGCAGCAGGCACCAATCCCTGATCCTGCTCATTCTGCCATTGAGCCAGTGAGTGACGGAGCTGCGTCCTGCTGACAATCAACGCCATGCGCTCGGCATTCCGGTCGATGGTCTGGGTGATCTGATGACTTATCTGACTGGTGACAGATACCAGATGCCTGTGTACCAGCTCCGTTAATTCTGACTGACTACGATAATGATAAGACGTCCCTGTCAAAACAATGGAAATCAAAGTTGTGCTTAAAAGAACAATTGCAACTTTATGCCTAATACTAAATCCTTTTATTTTAGGATTTTTATTTCTTTTCATTCAAACGTTCCATGTAAAGACTGAATTTTACACAAAAAACAGTTCAGCAACTATCATCTTTATACAGCATTTTAATTAACAGATACTCTATATAAATTCTCAAAATCCCCGATCACCATACTTGTTCGCCACAATAAATATGAATTTATGCTCAAATAAACTTCCCATTTTCAGCACCATTGGCTAAAGTCTGATGAATATTTACAGCTGTATTTTGGTCTTCGCAGAAAAATAATCAGCCTGATGAAACAATAGTTAACCTGATTGCACTCACCCGGGTGCGGATATAACTATTCCTGATGGGGGGAATACATGAAGCGTTTCACGCCTGCTCTTGTCTTGTCAATTTTTGCGGCAAGTTGTTTTGTATCAGCAACTTTCAAACCCTGCCTCGCCCTCGCCGATGATTACAGTGATGCCGTCCAGGCCTATCAGCTTGGTGATTATGAAGACGCATTCGCGCTTTATACCAGCGCCGCCGAGGCCGGTTCCGCTGCGGCACAATTCAACCTTGGGCGTATGTATCGCCAGGGTCATGGCACCCGCAAGAATTCCGAACAGGCCTTTGTCTGGGTCAAGCGTGCCGCCGACCAGGGGTATGTGATTGCCCAGGAACGTCTCGGCGACCTCTATGCCCTGGGGCAGGGACGTCCGCTTGACTATGTCGAAGCCTACAAGTGGTATGGACGGGCGGCCGAACAGGGGTTGGCCCGGGCTCAGTACAAATTCGGCTTCATGCATGCCGACGGTCAGGGAACCGAACAGGACTACGATCAGGCTTTCTTCTGGTACCTCAAGGCTGCTGAACAGGGCTTTGCCGAAGCCCAGTATGCCCTTGCTGTGGCTTATAACACCGGGCTTGGTACAGCAGAAAATGCCAAATCGGCCCTGCCCTGGTACGAAAAGGCGGCGCAAAAAGGTGTAACCGACGCCCAGTACGACCTTGCCAGTCTTTTTGATGAAGGGCGGGGCACCAGGGCAGACCCAGTGCAAGCTTTCTTCTGGTACGAAAAAGCTGCCGCGAAAAGCGACCCCCAGGCCCTGGCCGCCCTCGCCCGGCTCTATTTTGAAGGCCGTGGTGTAGAACAGGATCTGGTGCAGGCTCACAGCCATGCAACACTTGCCCTTGAATATGGGGAAGACGGGAAAAATGGCATCTACACCGAAGAGGACACCACCGCCCTGCTCGAGAAAATCTCGGGCGGGATGGACCAGAACCAGATCCTTCAGGCCAACAAGCTAGTGGTGGAATGGATTACCCGGCGCAACAACCAGTGAGGCATTCCCGCCTAAAAAAACGGGTTTTGCCGCTGGCCAGAGGTTCTTTCGGCAAAACCATCCCCTTCCCTCTTTACTCTTCTTTCAGAAAGCGGGCATAGAATTACCTCGATTTTGCGGATATACTAAGTAATCACAATAACCTGACCCAGTGAAGCCGACCCCATGAAACCGAAACTGGCACGTATTCTGGTCCTGTTGATTCTTCTGCTTGCTCTGATCAGCGGTTGGTTGCTGATGATGATCCCCGATGACAACGCCGAGGCAATTGCCGCCCTGGAACGCGGCGACAAGAAAGAGGCCTTTACCCTGTACAAAACCGCGGCCCAGAAAGGCGACCGCCTGGCCCAGACGGAACTGGGCATCATGTATAACCGCGGCACAGGAACCCTTAAAAACCAGAAAGAAGCCTTCAAATGGCTGAGCAAGGCAGCAGAAGGTGGCCAGGGCAGAGCCCAGTATTATCTGGCGCATATGTACAGCAACGGTTATGGAACCGGGCGCGATCCCCACAAGGCGCTCTTCTGGTATCAAAAAGCCGCGGACAAGGGTATTGAGGCCGCCTATTTGCCTCTGGGCCTGCTGCATCTGACGGGTAATGGTCCGGAGGGTGATGTTGAAATCGACAGCGCAGGCCTGAACGGCCAGGTCACGCTTGAACTCTCCGGAGAGTTGTCAAGCCAGGCTCTCCTTCCTGAGATCAATCCCCCTGAAATAAATCAGGGCGAAATCATTCAGGGCGAAACCAGCCCCATGGGGGGACAGAACACCTCCCTTTCAGTTACAGACGACAGTCCCCTTGTCCCTGTAACGACTGACCCGCAGGCCGCCTTTCCCTGGTTGAAAAAAGCAGCAGAACTCGGCAGACCAGAGGCAGAATATCTGCTTGGACAGCTGTACCAAAAAGGCGAAGGCTTGCCGAAAAAAAACACCCCTGAGGAAAATATTGAACAGGCTTTGTTATGGTATGAAAGAGCCGCCAGAAGCACACATGTCGACGCCCAACATGCCCTGGCCCAGCTTTTTGACGAACGCGGTACTGATCAGGAAAATCAGAGTAATGCCTTTCGCTGGTACCAGCAGGCTGCAAATCAGGGCCATCCCAGAGCCCAGTATCGCCTTGGTACTTTCTATCGCGACGGCAGAGGCACCCTGCCCAACGACTGGCAGGCGGCAACCTGGTTCAGCAATGCGGCTGGGCGGGGCCATCTGGAAGCACAGTTTGCTCTGGGAGAGCTTTATCAAGGTCAGAATGAACTTGGCCCGGATTATACCAAGGCTTATATGTGGTTTGGCATTGCCACGCTTAACGGCCACGAAGAAGCACTGGAACGCAAAAACGTTGTATCCCGGCACCTCCAGCCCGAAGCAAGAGCCGCCGCGGAAAAGTTGATTGCCGACTGGCAAGAGAGCAGCAAGAAGGCAGGCGGGAACTGATCTGCCTGTTATTCTGCTGTTGCCCGCTTGATTTTCTGATGAGTGTCCTCGTTAACACCGATTTTCCAGTAAGCGCTGACGTAACTGTCCTCACGCGGAATACCACGCTCCTGAAGAAGGTGCACCCGCAGTTCCTTCACCACCGAAGCTTCTCCCGCGACAAAGATACTGGGTCGACCGGGTCTCCAGCGGATCGAGCGGATAAACCGGCTTTGTTCGCGACTGGGTTTCTCCGGGCTTGGGTTCACCAGCCAGTGAATATCAATCCCCTCTGGGGCATCAATCTCCTGACGATCTTCTTCTGAAGTGATTTCAAACACGGCTGTTCCTACAGCATCCCGCGGGATTTCTTCCAGCGCGGCAGCCGCAGCGGGAATGGCCGTCATATCAGCAGCCAACAAGAACCAGTCTGCAGTCAGAAAAGTCATCTTTTTCGGACCGGGGCCAAACAGGCCGATGAAATCACCGGGAATGGCGCGCTGGGCCCAGTTGCTGGCAGGGCCGCCACTCCCCTCAATTTTTTGGCCAACTTGCGAGTTAATTTCCGGGCCAGATTCCGGGCCAGATTCCGGGCCAGCTTTTAGACCAACCTCTTCTCCCGGTTCATGACCATGCAGGGCAAAATCGATATCAATTTCCCGCAGATCGGGCCGATGATGACGAATGGTATAGGTCCGCATCACCGGGCGTTGCCCCTGTTCAATCTGGGACAGAAAGCCAGCCGGGTCGATTTCCGGTTCTGGAATCAACAGCTTGACATGCGCACCTTCCTGACTTTCCGGGAAATTGCGCAAACCTTCTCCGCCCAGCGTCACCCGCAGCATGTGTGGACTTAGTTGATGACGACTGATCACCGAAAGAATACGGGGCAGTTTGCTCTTGGACCGTTCAGCACCAGCCCCGTCATTGGCAGCACCAGTTGGCAGCGGCCGCAGGGAAGCTTTCTCCATCAGAGTTTTCGGGGCGTTCCAGCCCTCACCGGTTCCAGTTCCTGAAACAGCCGATCCTCCATCCGTCTGCCCTGCTGATACTGCGGGCCTTCCTTCTGGTCTGGGCGATACCGCTCTGGTCTTGTCTGTCATCAAGCTATCCCCCTCAAGATAGAAGCTCCGGTTATAGAGACTGGGTATAAGACGCTGTGGTTTTCTGCTCTGCCATATAGGGCGCTGTCCCCATCAATTCAATGAGAATTATTCGCAATTAAAGCAACAAATCGTGATCACAAAAATCACAACACATCATAAATTTAAAATCCCTGCGTGTTATAAGGATACGCGGCAAGGTAGCAAGCAGCATTTTCGACAGGACAAAAAAGAACACAGCCTCAACGGGAGAACGCCATGTCTGATCTGAAAGTCACATCCTGGAACATCGAGCACATGAAACGCCTGTTTGAAACTGGCGGCAGCGCGACCGTGCAGCAGCGGCGATCCCGGCGACGGGCAACTGTCGCCGCGCAGGTCATGGCCCTTGATGCCGACGTCCTCTGTGTTCTCGAAGGTCCTTCTTCTGCTGCGGATATGAAAAACTTTTGCGCCCACGATCTTGCTGGCAACTGGCAGCTGATCGAGGCGGCGGATGGCCAGTACGGCACTCGCGGCAGCCAGTACATCTGGTTTCTGGTCAAAAGTGCTCTGGCTGCTGATGCCTCGCTTTTGCCTGTTGCAACCTTTCGCGAGTTCGCCGGGGAAAGCTGGAAGGTTCACTACTGGGGCGATTTCGAGGAACAGACCCACCGCCATTACCGCGCCCCGCAAACCCTGCTGCTGGACTGGCGCGGCGAACGGCTGGAATTTATCGGCCTGCACCTCAAAAGCAAGTTTGTCCAGCGGGGCTCTTCTGACTGGGCCGCAGGCGGGCAGCAACAGCAGGACTTTATCCGCGCGGCGATCAAGGCGCGGATAAAACTGACGACCGAGGCCCAGAACGTGCGCAACTATATCGACCGCAAGTTCGCCCAGTTGGCTGCTCCGAACATCTTTGTTATGGGTGATCTGAACGACGGCCCCGGCAAAGAGTATTTCGAACGCCAGTACCTGTTTTTTGATCTGCTCTCCAACATCCAGGGCGATGTGTTTTTTGCCCGGCGTTTCCTCAACCATGCTCTTTTTGATGCCCCCGAGGAACTGCGCTGGTCAGTGGACTTTCAGGACTTTGTTGATCCCGAACGCGATCCCCATATCCTGCTCGACCATATTCTTTTTACCCAGGCTCTGGTCGAGGGAACAAAACCCTTCGAAATCAGATCCGGAGCAGGCAGGGTTGAACATGAAATCCACGAGCAGATCAACGCACCCCTGCCCCTCTACGCCCACAGCAGCGACCACCGCCCCGTCTCGGTAATTTTATCGGGGAAATAGCCCCTGAAACAAAACTTTACCAGTTCAGGATTATCCGCCCACGCTTGCCGCTTTTTTTAAGGTGGGCGAGGCCAGCCTGATATCGGTCAAAGCCGTAAACCTCTTCAACAATCGGCAAGAGCGACTTGCCTTCTATCAAGGGTTCAATTGCTTTAAGCCGGGCTGTATCGCCATGCATGACCATCAAATATCCGACCTGCGGATCTTCGGAAGTTCCCCCGTTCACATCATCGGGAAGTGCCGGAATAAATTTCCCCTTTGCACTCAACAGATGGCGGCAGTCGTCCAGCTTCAGCTTTGTTGAGAAATCGACAAGGAGATCATAATTTCCCGGAAGATCAGCAAGGTTTGTATCCCGGTAGTCGTAAACCTTGTCAGCGCCCAGTTGTTTTAAAAAATCAGTATGGTCTTTACCCGCCAGGGCCGTCACCTGGTGACCTTTGAGTTTTGCCAGCTGGGTAGCATAAACGCCGACACCGCCGGCAGCCCCGACAATCAAGATATTCATATTTGATTTCACATTTGATTTCTGTGGCGCGAGATCTTCAAGAATTGACAAGGATGTCAGAACGCCAAGAGGAAAAGACGCGGCTTCTTCAAATGAAAGAGATGGCGGAATTTCGGCAATATAGCTTTCAGGCAAGACGATATATTCTGCATGGGTCTTGCATCCCGTAATGAGATGGACATAACCGTAAACCCGCGTGCCAATATCAAATTTCTCACCCCGAGATTCAACAACTCCAGAAAATTCCAGACCAGTTTGTACCGGGTGGTCAAATCCGTATTCCTGAAAATAACTGTCATAGCTCCCCGCTGCACTCTCCAGATCATAGGAATTTAAGGATGCGCTATGGACTTTGATCAGGACCTCTCCTTTTGCTGGTACAGGCTTTTCCAGATTGTCCTTCAGTAGGATGACCGATTTTTCCTTGACGACCAGGCCTTTCATGACTTCCCTCATGGTATTTGTTATATGGAAATTGTAATTTAGGTCAACAGACCTAAATTACAAGATGAAGACCCAGAAAATATTGACCCGATGTAAGGTGAGTTTAGTGGCCCAGACCAGAGAGCAGCAAAATAAACTCAAGAAAGAAGCCATATCCAGAGCGACGATCAAACTTCTGAAGGAGTGCGGGGGAGAAGGCCTGTCAATGCGCCGTGTTGCGGATGAAACCGGCATAAGCCTTGGCAACTTGCAGTATCACTATAAAACCAGGGAAGAACTTCTTGCGACCATTCTTGATGATTTCCTTTCAAATTACCTGAGCGGAAACTGGGAAAAGAGCAAGAAAGATGCAGCAGAGCCCTCCCCCTCTCTGGAACAGGTTTTCTTGCAGATTTTGACACACGACAGCTTTGATGACTGCACAGTCGTCTTCAAGGAAATCTGGTCCCTCGCACAAAGGAATGCAGGAATAGACCAGCTGCTTGTTGACTTTTACCAACAGAGCCATCGCTTCCTTTGCCAGTTGCTTTCTTCAACAAGCACCTCGGCAGTTGAGCAGGAAAAAGCGGAACGGACAGCTGATATTCTTTTACCGTTTCTGGAAGGCTATTGCGTTACCCGGAAAGCATTGCGCTCGGATCCCGGGATTTTGTCAGCTGATCTGGCACACCTTACGAATGCACTCTTGAGTCAAGAGCCAATCAGGGATTAGACTACAAGGTACCGCGAATGAATGAGGTGGAAATAAAGTGATTGTTCGTCTTGTTATCGCCTGCTGCCTTTTTGCCTTTACGGTTTCGACACAGGCTGATGAACCGCGTAAAACCCAGGTTTTTGCGGGTGCTTTTTTCCCCTTCATACTAGAACAGGATAACCAAGGAACCCCGCGGGGATTATCCGTCGATATTCTTGAAAGAGTTTCCGCGATCACCGGTGATCCCATTGAGGTGAAGGTTTATCCCTGGGCCCGGGCACAGCAGTTGCTGAAGCTCGGAAGCGTCGATGGTCTTGTCGGGCCTTACCGCTCTGCCGAACGCGATGGTTACATGACCTATTCCAGCCGTCATTTTTACGAAGATCGCATGGTGCTCCTGCAGCGCAAGAGCGAACCGATCCCCTGGGACGGCAATTTCAAGTCCATGAGCAGCTATAGCATCCTGACAATCAACGGCTGGGCTTACGGACCGGAATTTGAAGCATCCCGCCCTCTTCTCAGAATTGAAAAGGTTACGACAGCAGCACAGGCCCTGCTGATGCTCCGCAATGACCAGGTTGATCTGGTGGCCCTGAACGAACGCAATGCTCTCTATGAGATAAGAAAAGAAGCCGCACTGGAGGAAATAGAGATCAAGGAGCCCGAGTTTCGCACGGTGGTTGGCTATTTCGCGTTCCCAAAAAAACAAACCGATGCTGCCTTTCAAAAGCGCTTTAACGACGCGCTCAATCAACTCGCCGTAACAGGAGAAATCAAACAGCTTTCCGCCCGCTATGGCCTTGCCTATATCGGCGAGCTGTCGAACTAAACGCAAAAAATTAAAGAGAAACGCCTTGGCTTTCTGAAAAACGCGCCTCCCGGACGAGAGGCGCGCAACAGAGCCGGTCATTTTTACCTTACTGACGACAGCAAGATCCTGTCCTAGCTGTTCAACACCTTCAACAGGCGATCTGCCCTCCCAGCAAGATCTTCGGCAATGCCCATGACTTCACCTGCAACAGTATGGACCTGATCAACGTTCTGGGTCACACCGCTGATATTGACCGTGATATCATTCACTCCAGAAGCTGCTTCGCCGACGTTACGGGCAATTTCCTGGGTTGCGGCCCCCTGTTCTTCCATGGCTGCGGCAATTCCCGACGCCCCCTGGTTGATGTCGCCAATCGACTTGGTGATGTGAGCAATGGCCGTGACTGCATTTCCTGAAACGTCCTGGATTTCTGCAACCTGGATCTTGATGTCTTCCGTTGCCTTCGCCGTCTGAGTCGCAAGTGCCTTTACTTCGGAGGCAACAACGGCAAAGCCCTTACCTGCCTCGCCCGCCCTTGCAGCTTCAATCGTGGCGTTAAGCGCCAGCAGATTGGTCTGCCCCGCGATGTCGTTGATCAGACTGACCACGCGATCAATCTTCGCCGAGGCTTCGGATAGGCCGCGTACCAACTGATTGGCCTGTTCAGCTTCGGTAAAGGCATTGGTTGCCATCGTGGAAGAGTGGGAAACCTGTTGGTTGATTTCCTTGATTGAGGAATTGAGCTGGTCGGCCGCAGACGCAACAGTCTGGGTATTTACTCCCGCCTCTTCCGCACCTGCCGCGACCGTAACGGTACGTTCCGCCGCTTCCGATGCTGTGCGGTTCATAGACTGGGCACTATTGTTCAGCTGGCTTGAAATCGAGGCGATCGCGTCAACCATCTCCCCAAAGGTTTTCATCTTGTTCTCGACACCATCTGCTGCAGCATTAATCTGTTGCGCAGCTTCACCAAAAGAACCGACCATCCCATGAACAGCAATTCGGCGAAAATACTGATTTTTCGAGATAAATCCCAGACAGGCCGTTGATTCCCGAACATAGGCATCCGTGCGGTCAATCATCTCGTTGATCCGCGTACAAAGTTTGCGTTCCACATTGTCTTCAGGGGTAATGTCCAGAATCCGGGCTTCAAAATTCCCCTGACAAATCGCCTCGCAGACCTGGAGAACCTGTTCCAGAACTTCCGGTCGGATAGCTTGACGCTGAACCATTTCTTTTTTTCGCGCAAACATGCTCAATCCTCCTGGGCCAAAGCGGCAATGAACTCATTATAGGACTGGTCTTTCTCGGACAGGATCTGGTTGAGCGCCTCGATCGACTGCTTGATGCCTTCCTTGCGGTTACTGTTGGCATCCTCAATTTTCTTGAGCTTGTCATAAAGCGGTTCGATGACTGTCTTGATTGTCTGCGGATTTGGGACACGCCGGGTCGAATGATAACCGACAATTTCTCCATTTACGGTACTGGGTGTCACATGGGCAATCACCCAGTAATGATCACCATTTTTGGAAGAGTTCACGACATAGGCGAAAATTTCCTCACCCGCGGCAAGGTTCGTCCACAACAGCTCGAAAATTGCACGAGGCATATTGGGATTGCGGATGATGTTATGCGGTTTGCCGATCACCTCATTCTCGGAATAGCTCGCTATCTGCAGAAAAATATCATTCGTATAGGTCAAACGTCCTTTGAGATCAGTCTTGCTGACGATCAAATCATTGCGGTCAAAGAACAATTCCTTGCCTGGATATTGCATGTTTTCATTTCTCCTTTTCGCCGCCCTCTAACGAGCAACTATAGTATGCAAAGAAAAAATGAATCAAAATTTAAATAAATACACTTCGAATACAAATAAAAAAACAATTACAAAAAAATAAACAAATATTTATTTAATACAGAAAGATCTAAAACTAACAACTTAAGGTTTATATTTATTGTAAATAAATAATCCAACATTAATACTTGAAATTCATTAAAAAAGGGAACTCCCAAAGCCTATTCATAAATGATTCCAGTACAAAACAGAGATTTCCTGCAGCCCTTCAATCCGCAAAACAAAACATCCAACTATCCGAACCCCGTGCTTTCAGCTATACTCAGCCCGGATCAGTAAAGTGCGGACGTTATTTACTTCACCATCCGTCAAGATTTCCGGAACAGGCTTTTCTCTCGCGCCTTTTGCATGAATATCTTGACTGACAGGATCAGGAGGGCCCTTTTCAGTGGCTATCTCCACGGGGAAATCACAACCACGACGATTAGCACTTCACCATATCCTGTTCATCGGGTTTACCATCATATCAACCCTGCCAGTCTTTTTTCTGGCGACCTGGGCCCAGAGATCGGCACAGAACAGGGAAATGGAGATCGTCGAGGATAAACACCTGCTTTTTGCAATGAACCTTGCAAGCAGGCTGGAGGACTATGTTGCCGATGCGGAAAACCTCTTCAGAGTTCTCGCGCAAAGCCTGGTAACCGACCTGCCCCAGTCGCAAATTTCCGAACTGCTGCAAGGGATTGATTTCAACCACATCTGCCTTATCGCCCCGGACGGCACCCAGCTGAAGCACATCAGCAAAAATCCCCTGAGCCAAACCGGGCCACAGATTCCCCCTGATCAGCTCGCCCGCCTGGGTCCGGACCTGCTTCTGGCAAGATCAAAAGTGGGCGAGATCATCTTCAGTCGCACCTTGCCGGATGAAAACGGCGCCCCCAGCCTCTTTATGATCCGGGCCGAAAACACCGGCAACTACACCCTGGCGAACCTGTCCACCGAGTATCTCTCCGAAGTCGGGAAGAGCGTCACCTTTGGCAAGGGGGGACATGCTGTCATTGTTGACCAGGCCGGACAGGTCATTGCCCATCCCAACACCGCCTGGCGAAACAGGATAGAAGACCTTTCAAAAATCAAGCCTGTCGCCCTGATGATGGCTGGCGAAACTGGGATAGCCACCTTCTTCTCGCCCGCCGCACAAACCGAAATGATTGCCGCCTACACTACTGTCCCCGGGGTTTCCTGGGGCATTATGATCCCCCAACCCCTGAGCGAGCTTCAGGAAGAGACCGGACAGCTGCACCTTGCTGCCGTCTTCGTCACCCTCTTCGGGATCGCCGCCGCGGCCCTGACCAGCTGGCTTCTGGCCCGCTACCTGACCCTTCCCGTACAATCTGTGGTCAAGGCAGCAGGGGAAATCAGAGCCGGACACCATGACACCCGCGTCCCAGCCTTCTCTTCCCTGGCATCGAAGGAAGCAGAAGATCTAATCACTGCTTTCAACGGCATGATCGAAGAGATGGAGCAGGTAGAACAGCGGCTCAAACAAAGCGAACAGCGCTTTCGTGATTATGCCTCGAGTGCGTCGGACTGGTTTTGGGAGACCGACAGCCACGGACGACTGATCTGGGAAATCGACAGCAATCAGGCAGGAAACTGGGGTTTGAATTTTAATGATGTCAAAGGGCGCACACGAGAAGAGCTCGCGGGCGACCTGATGTCGGATGAAGACTGGCGTCCCTATCGTAAAGCCCTGGCAGAAGGAGGCGAGATCAAGGGATTTGAATACTGCTACCTCGGAAAGGACGGGGTCGTTCACCACGCAAAGGTAGATGGAAAACCGCTTTTCGATTCCGAAGGGAGATACACCGGTCATCGCGGCGCCGCCTCAGATATCACCCAGCGCAAACAGATTGAGGAAAAACTGCAGCAGGCCCTGATCGAAGCAGAAAGAACCAGCGAGGCCAAATCGGAATTTCTCGCCACCATGAGCCATGAATTTCGCACCCCGCTAAATGCTATCCTCGGTTTTAGCGAGATGATCCACACCCGTTACTTCGGCCCCCTCGGATCAGATAAATACAGTGACTATGCCAAACATATCCACGACAGCGGCGCACACCTGCTTGCGCTGATAAACGATATTCTCGACATCGCCTCGGTCGAAGCCGGCAAACGAACCCTGCTGCGCGAAGCCATCGATATCCCTGCGCTCTTTGGCAAGTGCCTCTCCACGATCGAGAAAAGCGCCGAAGAACGCGACATTACCCTGTCCCTTAATCTGCAGGAGCCTCTTCCCCTGCTGCAGGCAGACAGCCGTTCCCTGACCCAGATCACCCTCAACCTGCTTTCCAACGCGGTCAAATTCACCAACCGCGGCGGCAGCATTGCCCTTTCTGCCCGCGCTGTACAAGGACAGATGCGCCTTGCCGTCCAGGACACGGGGATCGGCGTTGCCTCTGAAATGATCCCCCTTATCACCGCCCCCTTTGCCCAGGCCAACTCCAACTCCCCCCGCGCCCGACAGGGAAACGGGCTGGGGCTTTATATCGTCAAATCCCTGGTCGAGGCCCAGGGCGGCGAGATGATAATCGAAAGCACTCTCGGCAGAGGCACCAGCATCACCATTCTCTTTCCGCTCGAGCCGCCCCCGGAACAAATGCCCCAGGACCACGCCCTGGAAATCACCAGAGAACAACCTCGCTCTCTCGGCGCAAAGTTGACAAAAGCATCCCAAGAGAAACGCCCCAAGGCGGCAGCCAGAAAAAAGATGCCAAAGTCGCAAGAGACACCAGACGGTATAGTTCAGACAAAAAACAACAAACAGAAACCAGGGGCGTAGCTGGCCTCCCCTTGCCTTTTCCAAGATCAGTTAAGCAAAAAGAACTTCATTGGACATGCTGTTAAAAAATTCACCAAGTATAAATATATTTCAATATCTTACCGCGCAGCATTTTGCATTTCATTCCGCAACATTCCGCCCGAAATAAACCAGGGAAAAACACCCTCCAGCTTTCCAAAATACAGGCAAGTTTACTCGCCCTTACCCTGCCCGATATTGTCAGTGCGCATTTTGAAAATCTTGCCGCCACGAATTACAGTGCGGTCCTGACCTTTACGGCTGGTCAGCGACAATCGCTGACGCCAGTTGGCAACCGTCTGGGGCGATGTACCGACCTGACGGGCGATCTCGCGATCTGACCAGTCCCGTCGTTCCGGATCTTTCAGATAGGCCGTAATAGCCTCACGTTTTTCAGCATTGGTCAGACGGGGTTCATCACTGCTTTCACGCAACAGACGTTGCTCCAGCGCATCAACCCGCGCCTGCAGGGCAGCAATTTCACCATCCCGGCTTTCCAGAAGGTTCTGCGCCCAGGCTCCCCATTGCTCCATCTGAGAGACAGATTCACGCAGGCTGTCCTGAAGCTGTTTCAAGCGCCCTGCAGAAGCCTTTCCTGCCGGGCGCCCGTCTGATTTTCGACCTCCAGCCATAAAGCTA
This sequence comes from Kiloniella laminariae DSM 19542, assembly GCF_000374005.1. Lineage (GTDB taxonomy): Bacteria > Pseudomonadota > Alphaproteobacteria > Kiloniellales > Kiloniellaceae > Kiloniella > Kiloniella laminariae. The sequence goes on from NZ_KB893135.1 coordinate 390,837, forward strand.
TGCCTCGACCTGCGCCGATTTCGTCACGGCAGGAGCTGTAATCCTGTAGCCGGGCTCTTCAAATCCGGTGTCATCGTTGCCCGGACGGCTAATCGTCGCCGTCACCGTATAGTGGCGCTGCTCCACCGGGGCCCAGCGATACTGCTGCCCGCCTTCATTGTCCCGCCCCCCGACAAGATCCAACGCACCTTGTCCAGCAGAATGAAACAGATGAAAGCTTTTTCCCGACGGACAGGTTCGCCTCCGAAGAGGCTGGCTGCATCACACCCGGAATCATATCCTTTGTCTTTGGCTTTGTTGCCGTCAGCCCAACAGGGGAATAAGGCGCCATGACCTCTTCATCAAGACAGTCATTCTTTTTGAAAACAGCCTGATCCTGATCTTTTTTGCTGCTCTCCGCCGCCTTCAGCTGCTCCATTTCACGGAGCAGCTCCAGAGCTTCCGAACGCGACCGGGAGAGATCGCGAAAGAGTCTCTCTGCCTCTTCGCGCCGGTTCAGCGCCTCTTCCATCTGCACAGCAAGCGCCTTGCGCACGCCGGAAAGTTCACGTTCCAGCAAAAAACGTTTTTCCTGTTCTTGCTGGATAACAGCCGACTTTTCCTCAACGGCATGGCGCAATGTTGCAATCTGCAACTCTTGACGGGCAAGGGACCACCGTAAAGATTCAAGCTGGTGTTCTTGCGCCTGCTCCTGAGCAGATGCAAGAACACCAGTTTCCGCACCGGAGGTCCCCACCATCAGCTCCTGAAAGCTGACTCCTGCGCTGGTGAGCAAATGTCTGGCACGTCCGAAAGCTGCCGAAGCTTCACCCTCGACATCTGAATCAAGCAATGCCACCACTTTCTCGAACCGGCGCATATCCAGTTGCGTTCTCTTCACAGTGTCCCCCTGCAGAGCGCTTGTCGCGCCCATCTATATATTTTGTTAGATGATAGTATTAATCATAATTAACTAATGCAACTATAAAATTAGATAGTTATTGAATTTAATTATATCTATCAAGGAACAAGCCCTCGTCGCCCTTATAAACTGCGGGCTAGACAGCGGGTAAAAAAAAATATCGGGACAGCCAGCGCATACAAAGGCCCTTGTATCTCTTCGGACCTTGTATTTCTTTGGACCTTGTATTTCTGTGGCCCCTGCACTTCTGCTCACCCCAGAATATCGGAATAAGCAGGCACGGGGATCGCGAGAGCCAATGATGTTAATGAAATTTCCGGGAGTGACTGCCAACTTTGGCAGATCATTGAATGAACAAAGCCGCTATCAACCATCCTGATGACAGGATCGGGAACAGATTAGGAGCAGATGGGCAAAGCCTGAAGAATAATCCGGGAGAAGTGATCAGGGAGAAACCGTCAGAAGCGTACGTTCTTTTTCCGGCACAGGCTGTTCATAACAATCCACATTTGCCAGAGAACGATAACAATAGGCCGCGGGTTCGGCCGCATAGATAATGGTAATTTCCTCGGGGGCAGTTCTTTGGGTACTGCAGCCAGCCAGCCCCAAAAGAACACCGCCCAGAACACCACCCAGCACAAGAGAAAGAGTTCCGGGCATTTTCTGCCGCAAGGCTCCTGCCCGAAACCAGGTAACTCGAGCTCGAAATCTGATAAAAAACTCGAAAATAGCCGCCATTATTCCCAAACCATGCATCTCTTCACCTCTGGGCAAGCATAACACAAACTGTCTTCTTTTTCCTTACAAGTTTCGGGCCAGATTCCGGTAGACACCCTCATTCCCGACGGATGAATTATTTTTCCTGGCAGACCTGACACTGAAAAAGAAACTATTTATTAACGGGTTACGCTGCAAAATGCCTCCAGCATTGTGTTTATATACCCTGGTTTCACCGTCCAGCCATTCAAAAGAGCAAGGAGAATGTCCCTGGTGCCGGTCTGACAGATCTTCTTATCAGAAGGCCGGAAAGAACAAAGGAAGTCAGAAATGCCAGCCACACCACCTCCCACAGGCAAAGGCCCCCCTGGCAAAAATCCCCCGGGAAGAGATCGCGTGCGGGATGAGGATGAGGACGAGTTCGAACATATCGAAAGCGAGCTGGATGACCTGAGCCACGCCGAATTCCTGACTCTTTACAAGGAGGCCGGAGACAACCTGCTTTTTGCCAAACAGAAGCAATGGCACAGCATGGCATACCTCACACTTGCCTTTGTTGCGATTTATCTGCTCGCCCGGGGCAATGTGCATGACCTCAAGTTTGTCAATTACCTCTCTGCCTGCTCGTTTATCCTCAGCCTCTTTGCCATCGTCGCAGAAATCTTCCTCCAGTTCTGGCAGATCAACGAACAGCGCAAAATCCGGGATATTGCCGAGCACCTCTCGACCTCGGCCCAGCATGTGCGCTCGCTCAAATCAAGCGGCGAGTCAGATGTTCATCGCTACATTATGCTCTTCATGCTGATGGCCTATATCATCATGGCCCAGATTGCCCTGATCCGTGCGCTCTGGAATTTAACCGGCTGATTGCTCCTTGCCCTCCAAAGCCAGAGCACAGGTAACAAGGCCCGCCAGAAGCGGGCCTTGTGTTATTCCTGCCTCAATCAGAAGCTAAAAATCAGCTCAAAGGCTCGAGAATAGAGACATAGCTGGCAACAGCCGCCCCGCCCATATTATAAATTCCGGCCAGCTTCGGATTTTTCACCTGCACTTCTGCCGGAGCAGTTCCCGTCAGCTGCATGGCCGACAACACATGCATGGAAACCCCTGTCGCCCCGACCGGATGACCTTTTGATTTCAGTCCGCCGGAAAGATTAACCGGCAACTTGCCGCCGGGATAGACCCAGCCCTCTTTCAGCGCCCGATATCCCTGCCCCGGTGCAGTCAGACCCATAGCCTCATATTCAATCAGCTCAGCAATGGTAAAACAGTCGTGGGTCTCGACAAACGACAGGTCATCCAGCGTTACCCCGGCTTTTTGCAAAGCCTGGTGCCAGGCCCTGGTACAGCCTTCAAAACGCACGATATCCCGCTTGCTCATGGGCAGAAAATCACTGACCTGGCTGGTTGCTCTGAAACGGACAGCACGTTCCATCTGCCGGGCTGTTTTCTCATCTGCCAGGACCAGCGCCGCTGCCCCATCCGAGACCAGCGAACAGTCCGTACGCTTCAGGTTCCCCACCACCACGGGATTTTTATCCGACAGGCTGCGGCAGAATTCATAGCCCAGATCCTTGCGGATCTGCGCCAGCGGATTGTGCACACCATTGGCGTGGTTCTTTGCCGCAATCCGGGCCAGTGCCTCCGGCTGCGCCCCGAACTGCTGGTAATAAAGATCGCAGATCCGGGCAAAAACCCCGGCAAAACCTCCCCTGATCTCCCCCTCTTCTTTCAGATAGGCCGCCTTCAGCAGGGTTTTGGCAATTTCTTCACCCGGCAGGGCGGTCATTTTTTCCACCCCGACCACCAGAACAATCCGTGCCGCACCGGATTCAATCGCCCTCAGTCCGTGATGAATGGCAGCAGACCCCGTCGCACAGGCATTTTCGACCCGGACTGCCGGCTTAAAGCGCAAGGCGTCATCACTTTGCAAAATCAGCGATGCCGGAAAACCCTGGGGCGAAAAACCCTCGTTAAACGTTCCCAGCACAACCTCGTCCACCTCGGCACCTTCGATCTCGGCAGAAGCCAAAGCCTGACGGCTGACCTGGGTAATCAGGCTTTCGACATCTTCATCCGGCAATTTACCAAAGGGGGTATGAGCCCAACCAACGATACAGGCAGACATGCTTTTTCCTCCAGAACCGGGGCAAAGCCCACAGGGGTTGTCGCTGCAAGACCCGCAGCTTGTGCCAAACAGATCAAACGGAACGGCCAGATAATTCAATTCGGCGTCTAAACTACCACAATCCTGCCCCTCCGCCCTAGGGTAATGTTGCAGTGCGGCATGGCAATAATACAAACTTTCCTTGAAAAAGTATAAACTGTCTTCTCCTTTTTCATCCCCTCAATGGGTTGTAAAAGGATACTTCGGGAAATCTGAGGACTTGCCCCCGGCATCACCTTCAGAAGGTTTTCCATTGTCTTCTTCGGGAAAAACTTCCCGCAAGACCGATCCGAGATGGGTGACGCTTTCAAGCAAATCCAGGGTGTTGTGATTATCCAGCACCAGAACAGCCGCGGTTTCCATCGACATTCGGTTTTCCCGTCTCGCCGCCTGAACCAGCCAGAGCACATTAAGTTCGGTTGTACAGATCATGCGCCGACAGTCCGGGCAGCAGGAGACGATAAACTCGAAGGGACTTTTTCGTGTCTTTCGAATGGTCCGGATCAAACGTCCCACAGCGCTGACCAGCCAGGCACCATCATAAAGCCCCAGCTGTTGTTCCGCCTGTTCGAATACCTGCTCCCAGGCAAGTGAGCCCGGATCGGCGTAACTTCGGCAAAAATCCCTGATCAGATCAAGCACCAGCAGTTCCGAGGGCTGGAAGTCGTAATTCTGCAACGGATAGCTGCGGGTTCGTTGAGGGTGTTGTGGCCAGCCATGTGGCGACGCGTCGGGATCGTAACAGGTCATGCTTTTCTCCGCGAAGTCACAATTTTCCGGCGGGAAAGAGTGCAACTTCGAAAATAACAGGGAATGCCTGACGTATAGATTTTTGAGCAATCCGTTCTCTGCGGATTTACCTTCTCTGACATGGGTCTTGAGAGGCTGAGAGACAGGACCGGAGTCTTCCCCTGCCGGTCTGTTCAGATGTCCTGCCCCACGCTTCGCGAGAAAGAAGGGAGATTATTGACAACAGGGGGCAGAGCGTCAAGACAATTTTAAAATACTGTTTTATATTCAAGAGATTACCAAAAGAGTATCTTTTACGACGGGGTTTTTCTCCCTGTCTCATTCCTCCCAAATGCTGGACATTTTTCAGGAAAAAATTCTGCTAATCCCTTGTTAATACTTCAAGAGGATAGTGAACACAGGGTTGAAGGGATCAGATCTTGTAAACGCGGTGATCTCCCCCATCACCAAAGAACAAACTGACCGGTTCACAAAACAGGTTTTATAAGACGGACAGGCTAAAGCAGTCGTTTGGATCAGCACCGGGAAAACGGGACTGGAAATACCAGCGATACAAACCTCCGCAGAACCTGGAATGCGGGTCAGTCTGCTCCCTCCCCCCCTTCTTTTCTGCTTTTCCCTTGCCGGAACAAGCCGGGCGGCTTTCAGGCCACCGCCTCCTCAAGATCCACAATAACCTCTTTAAGCATGGCAAAACATTCGGGATCGATGGCGCTGTCGACCATATCCTGCATAATCGCCAGTGCCTTTTCCAGCGGCATTGCAGCACGATAGGGGCGATCTGCACTCAGGGCATCAAAGATATCAGCCACAGTAACAATCCGGGTCTCCAGTGGAATTTCATCCCCCTTGAGACCATAGGGATATCCCTTGCCGTCCAGCCGTTCATGATGCCCGACAGCGACAGGCACAAGATCTTTGAGCGCTGAAATCTGTTTCAGGATATTCTCGGAATAGACCGGATGTAACTTGATCTGGATGAACTCCTCATCGGTCAGTTTTCCCGGCTTGTCCAGAATGGAATTACTAATCCCCAGCTTTCCAATGTCATGCAGCAATGCAGCGCGGCGTAACCAGCGGCGGCGTTCTTCAGAAAAGCCCATCCGCTGGGCAATAAGATCGGCAAAGACAGTCACTCTTTCACTGTGTCCGGCAGTAAAGGGGCTTTTTGAATCGACCACCTGGGCAAAGGCTTCGGCAATATCATCGAGATAATCATCATCGACATAACGTGCTGCCTGCCCCGGTTCATAGAGATAGATCGCCTTGTCAAGCCCCGGGTCTTCCAGCGCATTCCAGAAGTTGATATCCAGCGCCAACTCCACAAACGCCGTAACCAGCTCCGGAGAGAACCAGCTTCCCGAACGCGCCTTGATTTCCTCCAAGGTCCGATTGACATTGCCCTGAGAGGCAAAGACATCGACCACCTGTGCCAAAAGAGCAATCTGGGAAAACAGCGGTATGTCATGCCCCTTGCGCCGCTCTGGCAAGCCAGAGCCATCCCAATGCTCATCCAGGTTGCGGATACCCTCGGTCACACGTTCACTGAAATGCATTTTTGCTGCGATATCCGCCCCGCGATTACAGCGGGTTTCAATCAGCTCCCGGGCGAGTTCTCCCCCGTTTTGCAGGATGTGCAAGATCGCCCGAAAGCGTTCTGCCATACCAGCCTGCATACCCGTATGAGAAAGGACAAAACCCAGAACCTTGGTCAGGCTGCCATCAACTTTTTTGAAGTCGTGTTTGAAGCTGATATCATCTGTCAGGTAATGACTACAGATCCGGGCAGCATTGCTACTGCACCCCAGATCCTTGAGCAGCAGAGTGTAGTAGAGGTCAGAGAGCTCCTCGCTTTTCAGCCCCATATGCTCCCCCAGCCGGATACCAATCCAGCAACAACGGATACAATGGCCAGCAGGTTGCCCTTCTGTCAGATCAAGAGCATGACTGAGCGCAGAAAGCAGTTCGGACAGGCGTATTTTGCTCGTACTTTTTTCTGCCACCTCCTTTAGAACCATCAATTCCCTCCCGAGGGGCCATTCCCTTCACCAGACATCAGAGTTACCCCATACAGGTTAAAAATCGCTGAAGCGCCACAAAACCATCAGGCAAAAATCGCGATAAAAAAAACCGAGCCAAGCTTAAAGGCGCTCCTATAACGCGAAGAAGTAAAATTGAGATGTAAAGCCCGTCAGGATATTCTATTCTGTAACGGGAACTTAAGCAGTCTCCGGCGAGAAAAGAGCCGGCAACAAAAACAAACTGCAAGAACGGGGAAACAGAATATGCCAGATCAGTCATCCACAAAGCAGCCCTCCAGTGCCTCACACTGGCCAGAAGTCCGGGACATTACCAGCCGGGATATCATCGATATTCTGCTTGCCGGTTTTGCCGACTTCCGGGCCGCAGCCCCTTACGCCCTTTTTTTTGGTGGCATCTATGCAATTGGCGGGTGGTTGCTGATTTTGTTGCTGTTTCACTTTGAGCTGCCCTATCTCGTCTATCCCCTGGCAGTCGGCTTTGCCCTGATCGCGCCCTTTATCGCTGGCGGCTTTTATTTCATCAGCCATCAACTGGAAGAAAGACAGCCTCTCAGTTGGGGACGGACTTTTGGTGTTGTGCGTTCAATGTTTCAGCGGGATCTTGGCTGGATGGCATTGATTACCGGGTTTTCGCTGTTTATCTGGCTTGATATTGCTGCCTTTCTCACTTTCAGCTTCTTTGGCTTCAAGCTCTTCAGCATTGCTGAGCTGCTACATCAAATCATGACAACACAACGTGGCCTGGTTTTCCTTCTGGTTGGCAACGCAGCAGGAGCTTTGATTTCCTTTGCCGTGTTCTCTTTTTCCGTGGTCTCTTTCCCCATGCTCTATCATCGGGATATCGATTTTGTGACCGCCATTGTCACCAGCGTCCGATTGGTAATCCGTAACCCTCTGCCCATGGCGCTGTGGTGTATGACGATTGCTGCGCTAATTGCGGTTTCTCTCGTGACGGGACTTCTGGCGCTTTTTATTGTCCTACCGCTTCTCGGCCATGCGACCTGGCACCTATATCGCCGGGCCGTGGGGCCGACGCACGGCGCAGAAAAAACGGCCTGATAAATTATTACTGTATACAAAAAACATTTTTGTAATATTTTTACTGGTATAATACACTGAACTCGGCAGCTTCCAGGGGAATGCATTATTTTAACGCCACGTTAATCGCTGACGTTTAAAGTACTGTTTTTAAAGAAGGCTTAACCATGTCTCTGGGTAAGGCGACAGCTGTAAATGCCAAAGAAAGCAACCACAACGTGTCTCCGGTAAAACATTGTAAGAACAACCGTCACAACCGTCCTCGTCCGGCAATGGCTCCGGTGAACCATCACGGAATTTCCTGTTTTCACCCTATGTTGATGCTGGGATAATACGAGAAATGGGATCGACAGAGACCGACGGGCGCCTTCGTCAAGAACTTGAAAAGCTGGTCATGTATATGGGGCGTCTGCGCGAAGAGCTTGCAGATGCCAGCCGCAAAAAAGGTGAACGTACCGATTTTGAAAACATGTCCGTACAGCTGGATGCCCTGGTACGCAATACCGAAGTGGCCTCTGACCAGATCCTCAAATCCAGCGAAGGCATTCTGGATCTGGTCGATATGATCCGAGACGAAAAAGACGAAGAAGCACGTCACAGTATGTGCGACACCTTGACGGCACATGCCATGGACACCCTCGAAGCCTGCAGTTTTCAAGACCTGACAGGACAAAGGGTCACAAAAATCCTGCATTCCCTGCAGTTTGTCGAAGACCGGGTCAATGCCATGATCAATATCTATGGTCAGGAAGCCGTGATCAACCGCGGTGCCGAACTCAGCGCCAATGACATTCCTGAAGAGGAAGTCGCCATGGATGGCCCTGCGGTCATTGAGGAAGAAGCCATCTCCCAGGATGATATTGACGCCCTGTTTGATTGAACGGCCCCGTTTTACTCGCGCATAGCTCAGCCCACCTCCTTACCAATTCCGTCTTGTAAAATTCACAATTCCGCCATAAATCCGCAGAAAATGTCCGCTTTATGACATGCATTTTTTGCATATCTCGGTTGTAGAAATCCCGCTCGTAAAACAAGTCGAGCCGGATTACATCCTGCATATCAGACGGACACGAAGCTTTTCGCAAAACGTCTAAACTTTATTTGACCGAATGTTTAGGAGTTCAAACAATGGCTACAGTTACTTTCAGTGAAACACTTCCCCTTAACCCAACAGCCGGTTATGCACAGCGCATTGGCCTGTCTCTGGGCAGCCTCTTCATCTCCATGATCGAAGCTATGGAAGCCTACAAACTACGCCGCCAGACCCGCATCGCTCTCTATAACTGCAGCGACGCTGTCCTCGAAGACATTGGTCTGTCACGTGGTGATATCGAAGGTATCGTTTCCAAACTCTGATTTACCCGAGATGCCTGCTTGCGTGAAAGCTCGCGCAATATAAAATATTGCCCCAAAAGAACCTTCTGTCTGTATGTCCGGAAGGGCAGAGTTCTGGCAAAAGATGTTTTATAAAAGGCGTATCCCGGAAGGTCAGACTGGATCAGATACGTTAACTGCGCTTGCAGCTTTCCCAATACTTAAAAAAGGCCCTGAAGAAAAATCTTCAGGGCCTTTTTTAACAGCAAAGCAGGAGATCATAAAATAGTTATGAAACAGTCGCTTATTTGTATTCCTGCACACAAAACAGCATCACCATGTTCACCAGTTCGTCATCATTCGACAATGGCATAAACAAGACTTCATCATGTAACTGCAATCCGGAATCCCATTTTTCATCCAGCTGATCAAAGATGAAGCTCTTGCATTTACACACATAGAGATAATTTTCCTCGGTTTCGGCCCAGAGATCTCCACGAAAGTGATCCCGCACCAGCTTTCCTGTTGGATCATTTCCCCGTTTGGTGACTTCCCCGGTTCCAACCAGTCTGTAAGTAAACTCTCCTGTTTTCTGATCAACATCGACGAGTGTAATGCCCGGCAGGAACTGCTTCATCTCAACCGGGTCAAAATCTTTGCGCTCCGGCATGGAGCGACCCTGTTTTTTGCTGCAGTAAAACTCATAGAACGCCCGAATTTTAGGATCACAGATCTTTAAGAAACTCTCGTCATAGATCTTGTTCCGTGGATAGCGCACTTGAAACATAACGGTTTCTTTCTCCAGCTTCCTAACACCCCGGAATGGCCTCTTGGCAAAAGGTCAATTGCCTGGATCGCATACAGAAGATTATAGACTATCACGCCTCACACGAAAAGTTACTTGGAAATCAAATCTTTTCGTTTCCCTGCTATCTGTCCCGGGAAAGATTGTGTTTAACTTCTGATTTGCTCCCGACAGGAAACCGCAGTCGGGCGGTTGTTCCCTGCCCCGGCCTGCTGTCTATTTTCAGCTGCCCCCCGTGCATCTCGACGAAGCTCTTGACCAGAGGAAGTCCCAGGCCGGTCCCTGATTCCGTCGTTACAGAAACATCCGCAACCTGGCGGAAGGGCTGTAAAGCCAAGGCGATATCCGCCGGGGACATCCCGATCCCGGTATCCTCGACCCCGATTTCCCTGCTGTCCGCATCCGTCCAGTCATAGGAAAGGCGAATGCTGCCCCCCGCCGGGGTAAATTTACAGGCGTTTGAAAGCAGATTCACCACCATCTGCTTGCTCATACGGGCATCAGCGTAAAACAGCGATTTTCCCGATCCGCTCCCTCCGGAAGCAGTTTGTTCAGCAAGAGGAATATCCTTGTCTATATCAAGCATGACAGTTCCATCCGGGCCGACACTGTAGAGCTCGATCACCACATCACGGGACAGGGCAAGACCACTCATCAGTCGGGCGCATTCTACAATCAGCGCATTCCCGTCCATCCATTGTCGATCGAGTTCCATCTTGCCTGCCTCGATTTTGGCAAGATCAAGAATATCATTGATGATCGCCAGAAGATGGCTGCCGCTATCCTTGATCATAGCGGGATATTCCTGATAACGCACATTGCCCACCGGGCCAAAAATCTCCTGCTGCATTACCGAGGAAAATCCGATGATTGCATTAAGCGGCGTTCGCAGCTCATGGCTCATCATGGCCAGGAATTCGCTCTTGGCCCGATTGGCCTGTTCTGCAGAAATTCTTGCTGAAACCGCTTCAGCATGGGCCTTTTCCATCGCCCCTGCCGCTTCTTCCAGCCGGCGATTTGCCGCGGTCATCTCATCATGCAGTTGTCTGTCCCGGGTAATGTCCCGCCGCAGACTTACAAAACCGACCCCGGGAATTCGCTGTTCATGGATCAGATGCCACCCCCCGGCAGAAGGTTGCTCAAACATCCCCGCAGTGGGGTGGTGCAATCTTTCAAGCCGTTTGGCCAGATAGGCTTCGGGGTCGGAATGGCACAGCGGGTCCATCACAACGCCCGGAACTTTCATGGTAATGCGGATAATATCGAAAAAATGCTTCCCGGCGAGTTCTTCCAGCGGCGGCATATAGGAAAAAATCTGGCGATAAGCCTGATTGAAATACAACAAGCGATCGTCCATGTCATAGACAATCATCGCATCCGGCATCTGCCCTACCGCCAAACGCAAGAGCGCATCAATCCGGGCATTCCGCTCTTTTGGGGTTTCCGGCGACAGAGTGATCACCAGACGCGATTTTGCTGCAATAACAATTTCACCAAAAGTCGATTTACAAAAAATCTTCTGCCCGTTGGCATGCCGCAATATCAGGGCATCGCCCTGGGTAAAGCAGCTTTTGGGAGATCTGTTCACCGGTTTTTCAAACAACAGCTCTGTCGGAGAAAGAGCCCGTAATTCCTGCGGATTATAGCCAAGCATAGAAACGGCCCGTGCATTGGTCTCGACCAGGGACAAAGCATCCTTGCTCAAAATCAGCACTGCCGCCTCGTTCTTGTCGTCAAATTCCGGTGCAGGGACAAGACTGTCCACAGCACCCTTTATTTCAACTGACATTCAGGCCTCACATCCGCGAAAAGCATAGCTTTGCTCAAAACAAATGGAAAGGGCCCTTATACAGATTCTTCCCCAGAAGCGCCCATTCCTCAATTTTCCCCTGCGACAGATATGTCCGGGTAAGTCACTTGAAGAGTTTATCTGTTTTACAATCAGAATAACCCAACAATTTTTTAATATATTCACCCTATTCTTGGTCATCACGAGCAGGACGGCAAGACAGCTGTTCCAGCAAGACAGGCTAAGACAGGATGCCTTAAGCAGACAGAGCCCCTCTCCGGCGGCCTCCAAAGCAAAGTCAAACGAACCAAAGTGAACGGTGGTTATGCAAATCTATCAAGCTCCTCACCCAGTTTCCCGCAACGGCCAGCGGTATCTGTGCATATCCTTTGCATGGTTCAAGAGGTTACGTCCTGTACCGGGTGTTGTACTATTGGCTTTGCTCATGTTTCCCCTGCTCCAGGCACCTCCGGTGCAGGCTTCAGTACCGGAATCTCCCGAACCGCTTCGCCTTATCCTCAATGACTGGACCAGCCAACTGGTCATGACCAGAATACTCGGCGAGGTCTATAAATCTCACGGGTATAAAGTGGAATACAAGCTTGTCTCCACCAAAGACCAGTGGGCCCGGCTTCACCGGGGGCTTGAACACGTTCAGGTCGAGGTCTGGGAAGGAACCATGGCTCATGACCTCGAAAAAATCAAAATCCATGGACAGGTGATTGAAGCAGGAGATCATTCTGCCAAAACCAGAGAGGAATGGTGGTATCCAGAGTATGCCGAAGAACTTTGCCCCGGCCTCCCGGACTGGACGGCACTGCGCGACTGTGCCTCTCTCTTTGCCAGCCGGGATACCAAACCCAAAGGACGATACATCGCCGGGCCGTGGGAAAAACCGGAGCACGCCCGGATCCGTGCTCTCAACATGGATTTTGTACTGACGCCAGCCAAAACAGCGGACGAGCTCTGGGTTGAACTGGCCAGGGCCAGCAAAATAAAACAGCCCATTGTTCTTTTCAACTGGAGCCCGAACTGGATCGAGAGCCGTTATCCCGGGAAGTTTGTCGAATTCCCTGACTATGCCCCGCAATGTGAAACCGATCCATCATGGGGAATCAACCCCGAACGTCCCTACGACTGTGGCAATCCGAAAGACGGCTGGCTGAAAAAAATCGCCTGGCATAAAATGCCAATGACCTGGCCCTGTGCCTATGCGATTTTGCAGGATATGGATTTTAACAATGCCATGATCAGTGAGGTGGCAGCCCTGGTTGACGCCGATGGCCTTACCGATAAACAAGCGGCAGAAAAGTGGCTCGGGGAAAATCGGGCTGTCTGGCAAAGCTGGGGGGAAACCAGCTGTGAATAACCAAACTGTTATCTGCCTGTCCGTTCCCGGGGTCTATTCCTGCTCTTTCTACTCGCCACCCGTTAGAAAGAACTCGAAAGAGAGAAAGCCTCAATAAAATATGTTTTTTCATCGCAGCCCCTCCCCCCAAGCGACAGATAAACAACTGGCCCACAGGCTGGCAATTCATGTGGTACTCGTCTCCCTTGCCGTTGGCCTGGCCATGAGCCTGCTGGCAAATTACCTTGATCTGCGCGCAAGCAAGCAATTCTTCCGCTCGACGATTCAGCAGGTAATCCTGACAAATGGTCAAACCGCCGCCCGTGCTGCCTACAATCTGAATGCCGAGCTTGCGGGCGAAGTCACTCAGGGATTACTCGAATACAACACGATTATCGATGTCACTATTCTTGATGACCGATACAATGTTCTCTCCAGCCGGATCAAAGAAGTTCCCGGAAAGAGAAACTGGCTAACACAAAAGATTTTTGGGGGACTGCAGCATTTTGAAATAGAACTGCGAACCCTTGACGATCAGGAGGTAAAGGCCGGCTATCTGCAGGTTATAGCTGACCCCGCCGAAATTGCCGGAACATTTCTGAACCGGGCTTTTGCTGAAGTGATTTTCCAGCTGATCAAGAGCCTGCTGGTCGCGGCCATCCTTTCCCTGGTTTACTATCACCTGCTGGTTCGTCCCTTGCTCGGGATCTCCACTGCCCTTGCGAAAGCTGACCCGGACAGACCGGAAGAAACACGCCTCAAGGTTCCCCTCCGGAACAAAGGTGATGAACTCTATGTCCTGGCCCAGTCAGGCAATCGGTTGCTGGACTGTATCGCCACCCGCAGGAATGAACGGGACCGGGCAGAAGATGCCTTGCGGAAATCAGCAGAGACTTTGGAAGAGCGTATTGTCGAACGCACGGCAGAACTTGAAGAACAGTTTCAGGCTGCCCAGGCAGCAAACCGCGCCAAACAGGAATTCCTTGCCTCAATGAGCCATGAAATCCGCACCCCCATGACCGCAGTGATGGGGCTGGCTGATCTGCTTCTGGAAAATCACCTCGTACCGGAAAATCAGGAAAAAGTTGAAAAGATTAAAGAAGCAACACAGTCTCTGCTCGTGATTATCAACGACATTCTCGATCTTTCCAAAATCGAGGCAGGCAAGTTCGAGCTTGAACAGATCGATTTTGAACTCCGCCCGGAGATAAACAGAACTCTCGAGATTATCGAGGCCCGGGCAGCAGAGAAAAACCTTTCCCTTGAACTGGATATCTCGCCAGATATACCCGCAGGTCTGCATGGTGACCCCACACGCCTGCGACAGATTCTGATCAATCTCCTGGGGAATGCCGTCAAGTTTACCCGTCAGGGCGGCATTGAACTTGCCATCACACTCGGACAAGCCAGAAAACAGCCTTACAAGAGGCAAAAAAAGAGAGAGCCCGATCCGATCTGGCTGGTCATTCGGGTCACAGATAGCGGGATAGGCATACCCGCGCACGTTTTACCCGAGCTGTTTAATGAATTCACCCAGGCTGACGCCTCAATCTCCCGTCAATACGAAGGAACCGGTCTCGGCCTGGCGATTTCCCGGCGTCTGGCCGAGCATATGGGAGGCTCCATTAGCGTAGAAAGCACTGTTGGCGAGGGCTCATCTTTCACTCTGCAGCTGCCTCTGTCCCCGGCAAAATTGCCTCTGGCAAAGCTACATTCGGCTCCTGCCGCCGCTTATCGAACACGCCGTCCCTTACGTATTCTGGTCGTTGATGACAACCGCCTGAATCAAAGAATTATTTCTTCCATTATGGACAAATATGGTCACAGTATCACTCTGGCGAGTGACGGACAGGAAGCCGTCGATCTGATCAGCAGCTTTGCCGGTCTGAACTTGGAAGAAAAAAAACAACCAGAAGCGCACTCTGGAACAACAGCACCATTTGAACTTTGCCCCGAGCTGATCCTCATGGACGTCCGGATGCCCCGTATGAGCGGCCCAGAAGCAACCCGGGCCATTCGCACACTTGACCACGAGATATCCCGTATTCCCATCGTCGCGCTGACCGCCGATGCCATGGAGGATCATGTCGTGGAATATCTCGAGGCAGGAATGAATGCCTTTGTTGCAAAACCAATCGACCATCTGCAGCTTTTACAAGTAATTAATCAGGTTATGGCAGCAGAAATCCACCAACCAGTTCCCGAACAGCCCCCCGCAAAACCAACCCTGTCGCCAGCTGATTAGCAACCTCAGGATGGTGTTTGAACAAGAATTTCGCATTAACGCCCCTTTAAGGGCCAGACTTTTATACTTGGCCTGAATCATTCCTGTGGAAACCATGTCGATCAAAGCTCGTATACTTCTGATCTTTGCCACACTTTTCGCCCTGCTTTGCGCGATAACCTTTATTATGCTCTTGCTGGAAGACAACAGCAGCAAACAAAGCCAGCTCGAAATAAATCGCACCGAAGCAATTCTGCTGGCAGAGCACCTGCGAAAAAGCTCTGACGACCTCACACGCATGGCCCGATCTTATGTCGTGACAGGAGAAACAAGATATGAAAGGTATTTTGAGCAAATCCTTGCGATACGCAATGGTGAAGCCCCTCGGCCGGATAACTATCAGGATGTCTACTGGGAGTTTGTCATCCTTTCCGAGGACAACCAGCCTGAAACAGGCACTGCCGTCCCTCTGCTTGATCTGATCAGGGAAACCAGCCTCAGCGAACTCGAGCTGCAATATCTGCAGCTGGCCAAAGACAATTCTGACCAGCTTGCCGAAACAGAACGCACTGCCTTTGCCGCCATGAAGGGTCTCTTTCCAGATGGTTCGGGAAAATTTACGCGGCGAGGCCCCGCCGACCAGGAGCGTGCCCGAAGCTTGCTACATGATGATCATTACCATCTCGGTAAAAGCCGGATTGTCTGGGCAATCAACAGTTTCATCAAAGAACTGAACAGGCGAACCAGGGACGAGGTTGATACCGCAAGAAGCAAGGGAGAACGGCTACAATACACAGCAATTTTCCTCATTATCTTCACAATACTTTTCTCTGCACTTTCCTATCTTTACCTGCACCGCAAGCTGGTTATCCCCATCGTTCTGCTGTCGCGGATCAGCAATCAGACACAAAAAGGCAACCTGCAGGAACGCATGCCGGTAACTTCAGCCGATGAAATCGGTGTTCTCGGCAGCTCTTTCAATGCCATGATATCCAGAATTGAAGAGGCCCTCAAAGAACTTCACGACGAAGTCAAAACCCGCCGGGAGATGGCCCAGCGACTTGATAAGAAAAATCAAAATCATCTGCGGGTCCAAAAGATTGCCCGGGTCGGACACTGGTTCCTTGACCTCGGGGAGAACACCGAGGAATGGTCCGATACGCTCTATGAAATATATGGTTTACCACCCGAGACGGTACCAAGTTACGAAGCCTTCATAAGCTGCCTGCATCCTGATGACAAACAACGGGTGATCGAAACCCAGAACCGCAAAATTTCTGCCGGGAAATCCTTCTCCTGCTCTTATCGGGTTTTGCACAGGGATGGAACAGTCCGGCACCTTGCCAGCCATGCAGATCTATCCTGTACCGCCGATGGTTCTCCGGTCTATGTTGCCGGTTTGATTCAGGATCTCACCGAACTGAAAGAGGTAGAACAGCGTCTGGAACAGACGATGGCTCAGATTGACCAGATCAACAAGGGGCTGGAGAAAACCGTTACCGAGCGAACCGCCGCATTACAAAAGGCCAAGGAGGAAGCCGAGGCTGCCAACTCTGCCAAAACCGACTTCCTTGCCACGATGAGCCATGAAATCCGCACCCCCCTCAACGGGGTCATCGGTATGGCCCAGTTGCTGAGCAGCACAGATCTAGACCCGGACCAGACGGAAAAACTGAACACGCTCCTGTCCTCGAGCCAGAGCCTGCTCTCGATCATCAACGATGTGCTGGATATGAGTAAAATTGAAAGTGGATCCGTAGAGATCGAACAGCACTGCTTGGATTTCCAGGAAATGCTTGCTTCAACCCTTGTTTCCTTCCAGGCCCTGGCAACAAGCAAGAACATATCTTTGGAACTGGTCAATGACTGTACAGAAATCTCTTACCTCAGGGGCGATCGCACCCGTCTTGTCCAGGTCCTCAACAACCTGCTGAGCAACGCCTTCAAATTCACCCGGGAAGGAAGCATTACCCTCACGGTTAAAAAACTTGCACCGTCCCACAAAGAGCATCGAAAAGCCGGGTCGGGCCTTCCACGTTACAGTCTATCGGTCACAGATACAGGTATCGGAATAGCCCCGGAGCGTTTGCCGCTGATATTTGACGCTTTTGTCCAGGCAGATACCAGCATTGCCCGCAAGTTTGGTGGGACAGGTCTGGGGCTTTCCATCATCAAAAACCTGGTCCGGTTGATGGGCGGACAGATCACCGCCAGCAGCAAGCCGGACCAGGGCAGCTGTTTTACGGTCGAGCTGCCCCTGATTGAAGCCTCACCCAGGGAAATTGAAGAGTTCCAGTCCCAAATCCAGAACGGTTCTTTACTATCCGTTCCTCCCCTGACCATTCTGCTTGCAGAAGATAATGAAATCAACGCCACCATCGCCCGGTCTTTTCTGGAGAAATTTGGCCACAGCGTGATTCATGCGGCCAATGGCCGTGAAGCTGTAGAGGCCGTTTCCAGTCATGAAATAGATCTGGTTCTGATGGATGTGCACATGCCCGAAATGGATGGGTTGGAGGCAACCAAAACCATCAGAGCGTCAAAGCAGGGCAGGCACCTGCCCATCATTGGCCTCACAGCAGAAGCCTTTACCAGCCGACACGACCTGTTCCGCCTGGCAGGCATGGATGATATTATGACCAAACCCTTCACAGAAGAACATCTCAAGGCAACCATCGCAAAAAATGCACCGGTTTCCCTCCCCCGTCCTGTGACATCCTTCCACCAGCCTGATCAGACCGACAAAGAGAAGTCCAGCGGGACGCAGGTTCAGAAGACGGATGAAGAGCAGAGAGATAAGCAGCAGGATATAAAAACCGCTGAAGTTCTGAAGATGCCACTCTCCCCTCCCGCCCCTCCCGCCGAAGAAAAGCACCCCACAAAGGAACAGAGCCATATTCAGGATTGCCCGATAGGGAATGAGGAACAGTTCGCCGAATTCTCGCGTTTGTTAGGGCAAAAGGTTGTCACCGATCTCATCCACGAAACGCCGGATGCCGTAAAAAAACATATCGAGGGGATTAACAAGGGACTGGAAAGAGGGGACAGCAAGGAAATAAAACTCGCCGCCCACAGCATCAAGGGAATTGCAGGCTCTTTGCTTGCCCCGCGTTTGACCCGGCAAGCCGCCCTTATGGAAGCCTGCAGCGATGACTTTGACGGTATTCGGGAACTCTTGCCCGGGCTGATAGAAACCATTGAGGAAACTGTCAACTGGTGGAACACCAAAGCCTGATCCCAAAGCCTGGTCCCGAAGCCTGATCCCAAAGTTTGATCCCAAAGTTTGATCCCAAAGTTTGATCCGGGTGTCTTTCCTTTCGAACCCACAATTAGAGTTGAACAACAAAGCAATCATATTACAATGCAGCCCTGTAAAGAAAATTACCGCAGATACAGAGAGTTATGCTTTTCCACCAGGCTTTGGAAAGCTCTGTAAAATCAAGGAAACCTGCTATCCGAAACAAAAGACCAGAGGCGGCGGAGCGAAAAATATGACATCAAGATTTTCGGTTTTTAAATCCCTGTTGTCGCATTTCTTCTCTATTGCTGTAATCACTGTTGCCCTTGCTTCTTCAGCAAAAGCTGCCGAAACTCCAACATTACATATCGTCACCGATAGCTTTGCCCCTTTGCAGTATCTCGAAAATGGAAAGCCTGCAGGTTATGTTATCGAATATGTCAACGCGACAATATCCAAGATCAGGAGCAAGCACGCTCTTCAGGTTGATCCTGTCGAATTCCTTCCCTGGAAAAGGGCGCTACTTGTGGCCAAGGATACCCCCAATACCCTGTTCTTTTCTGTTTTGCGCACAGAGGAACGGGAACAGAGCTACCAGTGGATCGAGACTGTCTCACCCTATCAGAGATTTTTTTTCAACCTCAAGGGCAAGGCATCAATTCACCCGCAAAACCTGTCAGAATTGCGCGACAGCTCTCTTATTGTCGGGGTACAGCGGGGCAGTGCCGACGAGGCCCTGCTCGAACAGAACGGATTCAAAGCAGATTACGATTACACCACCTTCACCCATTTTGATCAGGGGATCAAAATGTTGTACCATGACCGCATAGACATACTTCCCCTGACCAGCTTTCTGGCGCGCACCACAGCCTGTAAAGCCGGCTTTGATGGCGATCAGCTGGAAATGCTGTTTGAAATTGAAAATTTCACAGACGTTCTCTGGGCCACAATGAGCCATGACAGCGACCCTGTTCTTGTCTCAGAACTCCATCAGGCCATGGTCGAGCTTAAACAGGATGGCTATTATGACACAATCCTGGCGCAGCACCTCAATGCCTGGGAAAACAGGCCCTGCGTAGCTGAATAGCCGCTGCAGTCAGGCCTTTCCTGCCCCCAATCAACAAGCCTCAAGTAAGGCAGACAAGAAGCCGGAAGGCGAAGCTTCAGATAAGATTCGCCCGATTGCCGCCAAAACACACAACTATTGGGGGCATATTATTTATTTCACCTTCAAAAAAGAAGAAAATCACGCTACACTGCCATCAGACCGGTACAGAACAGACCCCTCTTTCAGGAAGCAGACAGCTGGTTTATGGAAAATCCTCATATAAAAAGTGCCCCCTTCCGAACAAGCTCTTCCATCCCCGCCGAGATAAAAAACAAATGGCAAGAGATGGTGGATGTCACCGCTGAAGTTCTGCAAATTCCCTTCTGCCAGATTTCCGAAGTGAGAGAAGCGGCTGCTCCCCGTATTATCCGCAACCATACACCTGAGACCTCAAACGCACTTTGGGAGGAAATACAGCAGGCCTATAATAAATTCTCCAGCCATGTCTTCGACAGCGGCCAGCCACTCATCCTTGATGACAGCAGCAAAGACAGCTTCTGGGTCAAAAATCTGCCCCCTTCTGCCCCGGATGTCATGTCCTATAACGGCCATCTGTTGCACTGGCCTGACGGAGAGCCCTTTGGCACTTTTTCTGTATTTGACAGGCGTGCCAGAACCTTCAGTTCACACCAGCAACGGCTGCTCGAGAATTTTTGTGACAGCCTGAACAAGGATTTAACAATCCTTCACCAGTCAGCCGAATTTGCTGCACAAATGAATGCGGCCGGGGTTTGTGGCGAAGAACGACTTCTCGCAGAACGGGAAAGTCACGACCTTTACCGCCAGCTCGAATTTCGGGTTGCAATCGAAAAGGAACTGGAAAAAGCCGTGGAACAGGAACGTTTTGCTTCCCGTTCCAAATCTGATTTTCTGGCCACCATGAGCCATGAACTCAGGACCCCCCTGAATTCGATCATCGGCTTTTCAGAACTGATCCACAACGAGGCCTTTGGCCCTCTCGGCAAAGAGTGTTACCGGGATTATGCTGCCGACATCCTGGCTGCAGGTCAGCATCTTCTGGCTGTTATCAACGATGTGCTGGATGTATCCAAACTCGAAACCGGCGAAATCGAACTGCGTGAAACGGAATGCGATATTCAGGCCCTTTCTGCCTCCTGCATGAAAATGGTCACCGCACGTGCCGTGGAGAAACAGCTGGAGATTTCGGACATCACCAAAAGCCGGGAAGACGCTGCCCGATCAGATAACGAAGAAGCTTCGCGCTTCCCCCTGCTCTATGCCGATCCAATCAGAATTAAACAGATTTTGATAAACCTTCTCGGCAATGCTGTTAAATTTACCCCGCGGCAGGGAAAAATAACCCTAAAGCGGTATCTTACTGCACGGGATCAGATGGTCATCGAGGTCACAGATAACGGCATTGGCATCAGCCCCGAAGATCTTCCCCGCGTGCTCGAGCCATTCAAGCAGGCAAAAAACATTCTGACCAGAGAACATGAAGGCACCGGCCTCGGCCTGCATATCGTCAAGTCGATGATGGAACTGCATGGTGGTAATGTTGAACTGTTCAGCCAGTTAAAAGAAGGAACAACCGTCCGTCTGATTTTCCCGGCCAAGCGGGTTCTTTCGCCGGTAAAAATACTGAAACCCCCTCGTTAAATGATCTCTTCGCAACATTGATCTCCCGGGTTCTGCCTTTGATATTTGATCTCTTTTTGTATCAACCTGGACTGGGTTGTTTGCCGCCCGATAGCTTGCTGAAGTTATCTACGTAATACCCCTCAATTTCCAAGACCCAAACTTTCACTTATGTTTCCATCAAATACATATTAAATTTGAGGTAAGGATGGACAAGATACAGGCCCGTGCTGTCAGTGAGCTTGATCTCGTTATTTATGAGGTTACAGCAGAGCTGACTTTACAGGACATGCTGGATCTCCACCACCAGATGGCCCTCGGCAAGCGATCCAAAAACCTGATCTGGGATATCAGCCGCGGCGGCATGAACAATTTTTCCTATGACGATTTTCATCGTGTCCTGGAGGATACCCGGGCCTCCCTTTCCTATCGTGCTGGCGGGTACAGTGTTCTGGTTTCACACCGGGAAATTGACCAGCTTGTGCTGAAAATGTACAAGGGTTTTGCAGAAACCGATCCCAACTGGCCGATTACCTACCATATCTCTCCTGATCAGGAGGACGGACTGTGCTGGCTTCGTCACAGGCTTGAATCAGATTCCCCCACTGCTAGAGGTCGCCAGCCATGACCGGAACAGCGACCAGAACAGCGACCAGATCAGCAAAGTGCTTTTCTGCTGCTTCGATCAGGACAGTTGTAATCGACACCAACTGGCTTTGACTGAATTTTCAGGCCTGTAGCAGATTTTCTCCGCTCTCAAGCGGCATTGCTGCACTGACGTCCTCACATTCACAAAAACTTCTGCAGTCTTTCACCGACTGTCCGGAGAGCCTCTACGAACACGTTCAAAGGCCTCGGTGAGCTGGGCCAGAACCGGGGATGTTCGCCTGCCGCTTGCACCCCCGACCGGGTCCTCGATGTGAATCTGCCGCAGGTCATCCATAAAATGGTCCCACATCTGCTGCCCCCCCTCTTCCAGAAGCTGCGCCCGAATGCTTAGTGCTTCGCTCACAGGCAGGTGCTGTCGGCCCCAGCTGCCAATCATTGCCAGAACCGGAACCAGCTGGATCGCCGGTTCTGTCAGGCTGTAGATGGTCTTTTGGCTATGGCTCGGATCATCGCATTTGCTGATCAGCCCAAGAGAAACAAGCCGCTTCAACCGGGCCGCAAGGATATTCGATGCAATACCTTCGACGGACTTGCTCAGCAGTTCGCGAAAATGCCGCCGATTGCCAAACATCATGTCGCGAATCACAACGAGGCTCCAGCGATCCCCCAAAACCTCCATGGTAAGGTTGATCGGACAGCCCGACCGCTTTTCAATATCCAAGTTCGACCCTCTTCAACAAAACTGATTGCAATATAGGATCAGTTATGCAACAAGACAACTGATTGCAAAACGCAATCGGATAGAGAGATGACCATGACGAAGATACGTGTCGCCGGATTTTCACTTTCACTGGACGGGTTCGGGGCAGGACCGGAGCAAAGTTTGGCTGACCCTCTCGGGAAACGCGGGAAGGAACTGCATCAATGGTTCTTCGGGACCAGAACCTTCTGCAAAATGGTTGGCAAGGAAGGTGGCTCGGACGGCGTGGACGAGACCTTTGCAGCGCAGGCAATGTCCGGTTTCGGCGCATTCATCCTTGGGCGGAACATGTTCGGGCCCCCTCGCGGGGATTGGCCGGATCAGGACTGGCCAGATCAGGACTGGAAGGGCTGGTGGGGAGACAATCCGCCCTATCACACGCCAGTTTTCATCCTCACCCACTATCCCCGCGACCCGCTTGTCATGGAAGGTGGAACAACATTTAATTTTGTCACCGGCGGGATTGAACAGGCTCTGGAACAGGCAAGAGCTGCTGCCGGGGAACTGGATATCAAGATCGGCGGCGGCGTCAGCACCGTACGCCAATACCTGCAGGCCGGATTGATCGACGAGCTGCAGCTTACCATTTCTCCGGTTGTTCTCGGCCAGGGCGAAGCGATGTTCAGCGGGATCGACCTGCCAGCCCTCGGCTTTCGGGTGACGGAACATGTTACAACCGAAAGCGCGACCCATGTCACGCTGACCAAACCGGGAATGCCCGAAGGGTAACAGGTCGTTCGTCCGGCTCAGTCTGAAATCGGAGCAGTAGCCACACCACAAAGACTGTGATGACGTTTCTCAGCCCTCAAATCAGCAGTGTGGCTTTCTGCTGCTCCACTCAGGACGATTGTGATCATCACCAACTGGCTTTGACTGAACTTCTGATGCAGCTGGTAACCATCCACAAAGAAACCAACCCCACAGAAACCAACCACAGAGTCTCCCCTCGCTTCTCCCGCCGGTTTCTGTGGGGTTGGTTTCTGTGGGGTCGGTTTCTCTGGTCACTCCCCTTGACATTTTTGCCCAACAGATCCATATAGTTCGTCAGACAGACTAATTGGAAAAACTATGTCACTGGCACAGTCGCTTGATCATCTGCACCGCCGCCTGAGCCAGCTCTGGGCCGACAGTGCACGCCTGCCCGGGGATCTGAGTTACAGCGAGTACCAGTATCTGCGGGCGATCGAGCGCCTCGACGGCGGACAGATTGCTGTTTCGGAAAACCCAGCAGAAAGCGAAAAAGGGCCTGCTGTCCCGGCGGAAAACGACTGTCAGGCCGGACATCACCTTCAGGATCTGGTGCAGCTGCTGGGCGTGCAGAAGGCATCCGCCAGCGCGGCAATTGCCAAGCTGGAAAAGCGCGGGCTGCTTGTGCGTTTTGGTTGCAAATACGATGCAAGGGCCCAGCATATTATCCTGACCGAACAAGGGCGCGAACATCTGCGCGGCGAAGAAGTTCTTTATCGCGATGCGGCAAAACGAATGGCTGCCGGACTGACGCCAGAGGATGAGAAAACCCTGACGAGCCTGCTGGAAAAGGCTGCCGAACGGGCCTGATTTTTTTGATATTTATAGTATGTCTTTCTAACTAACAGGAACTAAACATGACCTCCTCTTCCTCACATCCACCTCAAGAACATCAGAAGATGCCGGATACTTTTGCTGATCCTGCGATCAATAAACAGGCTGCAAGAACACAAGATCCGGGAACAGATAGCACAGAGATACTAGGTGCAGAGACACAGGCTTCAGAGACACAAGTCTGCGAAACACAGATTGCGGAAAGTCACACCCCCGGCGCGCCCTGGAACGATGATCTGGTCCACTGGTATGTCGACAACTACGGCGAACATCCGATCAACGCCCTTGCGGTTGAGCTTGCGGTCGAGTTTGCCGGGCTGAACGGCTCGGAAACCCTGCTCGACCTTGGCTGCGGCAGTGGCTCTGCTGTGCGCAGCGCTGTCAGTACAAACCGCGCAAACCGGGTTATCGGCATAGACCCCAGCCCCGCCATGATCCGGATTGCCCGAGAGAAAACAGCAAAGCAATCACAAGATGCCTCGCCGACATCAACAAGCGAATTTTTACTCGGCGGGGCTGAACATATTCCGCTGCCTGACAACAGCGTCGATGTGGTGATTGCGGTGAATTCCTTTCATCACTGGCCAAACCCTGGCAAAGGGCTGGCTGAAGTTGCCCGTGTGCTGAAACATAGTGGTCGTCTGCTCCTGATCGAGGAAATTTTCGAGGAACAGCACCGCGGCATGTCTGCGGAGGAAATCATCAAACAGCTCGATGCTTCGGCCTACAACTTGAAAGAATTCACCCGGCGTCCCTGTGTCGACATCGAAGTAAACGTGTTCTTTGCCACGCCTTGCGGCGGCAACGCTCTTTAAATCCAAAACCTCATAAACCCTGCCCCCCTTTCCTACCCCGGAGACAAGCATGAACATCACCACCGCGCTTATCGGTTTTGCCTTTTATATCCTGATCTGGGACAAGCTCCCCGAATGGGGCAGCTGGTTTAACTGGACCTTGCAGCGTCTGCCCAAGCCGCTGCAAAGCCTCTATGCCCAGTGGCGCTGCCCCTATTGTGTCGGCTTCTGGATGGCCCTTGCCCTGCACGGCGCAACCGGGCTCTGGACCTTGCCTGCTTTGGCCGACCTCCCCGGCTTCTGGGGCGCAGCGGCACCCTTTGTCGGCTGGTTCTTTGATGCCCTGGCTACCGCAACGCTGATCCTGATTTTCAAACTCTCCCTTGAAGCCATCGGCCTGCCCGCCATGAAGGCCCACAGTATGCGACAGGAGTTCAAGAAATCCCTCGCAGAAAAGACAGAAAAATAAAGCCTGGGAAATACAGCCTGGAAAGTTAAAGATTGGGAAATAAGACAGCACAGATGAAACAGGGAGGAATTTTCTTTTCCTTCCTGTTTCATCCCAACATCATATCAGCAGTCAAAAAACCGGAAACAGAAACACTCCCCGATCAAAGATGACTGATAACAGCCCCTTTGCCGATCCCCTGCTCGCAAGGCTTTATGATCTTCAGAACCCCTGGGGGCCGGATTGCGATTTCTATATGACCCTTGCAGCAGATCTTGCCAGGGGAAAAACCTTTGCCCCTCTGCGCATCCTGGATATCGGCTGTGGCACCGGCTTGCTGACAACCGCGTTGGCACAACAGGGACACAAGGTAACCGGGCTTGATCCGGCAGCCCCCATGCTCAAGGTCGCCCGCGCGCGCCAGGACGGGCATCTGGTTCAGTGGATTGAGACCACAGCAGACGCACTGCCCCGCCATTGTCCCGACCAGCCCTTTGACCTGGTGATCATGAGCGGTCATGCCTTTCAGGTTTTTCAGGATGACAAGGCCTTGCAGGCAACGCTGCAGGCGATCAGGCAACAGCTCGCCCCGGACGGACAGTTGGCTTTTGAAACCCGCAATCCTCTGGTCCAGTCCTGGAAAAAATGGACCCGCGAACAGACAACGGAACGCTTCACGCTTTCGCTGGACGGCAAACCAGAAACGATCGAACTCTGGCACGATGCCCCCCAGTTCAAAGGCGACCTCGTCAGCTTCATCAGTTGCTACCGTTTTGTCGATCAACCGGAAAAGCCGCAAGGCACCACCCACAGTACCATCCGCTTTCTCTCCCGCGAGAAACTAGCGCAACAGCTGAATGTTACAGACCTCCGGATCAAAGCCTTCTAAGGGGATTGGGATCGCAGCCCCTTCACCACTGCCAGCCGGGAAATGATTGTCATTGCCACGCGCGCAGAGCTATCCTGCCCTGGGATCTAAACCGGGCCAATCGCCCGAAGCGGGACAGCCACCAGAAGGGGTCAGCCAATACAGCTGTTGATATGCTCGATGCAACAATCCAGATAAAGGCTGGCGAGCCGGGGCATGTTCTTGCGCCCCCGATGCACCGCCAAAAGGTCAACTTCGGCAAAACGCCAATCCGGCAAAACTTCAATCAGGCTCTGCTTTTTAAGCGCCTCCTGACACAGAATGGAGGGCAGCTCCCCAATCCCCTGCCCCAGAACCAATGCACGTTGTACAGCCGCATAATCGTTAATCCCCAGATCCGGGGCAAAAACGATTTCCTCCTGCCTGTTCCCCTTTTCCAGACACCACCTGAGCCGGGGTTTGCCTGGAAAACCGAAACCAATCAAACGGTGCCCGGACAGATCAGCGACCTTGCCCGGGCTGCCCGCCGAAGCCAGATAACCGGGGGAAGCCACCAGACGATGGCGATAACGTGCCAGTTTTCGGCTGTGTAAATTGCTGTCCACCAGCGGGCCAAAACGAAATGACAGATCAATCGCATCACCAATAAAATCCAGCAATCGTTCACTGATCAGGATATTCACCCGGGCTTTGGGATAGCGCAGCTGGAATTTCCCTGTGATCGGCACAAAAATAGTTTCAGCTAAAGAGGGGGGTATTGAAATCTGCAGCTGACCAGCTACCTCGCTCTGGCGTTCTGCAATCGCCAGATCCGCGTGTTTGAAAGCTTCGAGCCCCCGAAGGCAATGCCCAAAGTAGAGCTTGCCACTTTCAGTCAACCGCAGGCTCCGGGTCGAGCGTTCCAGCAGTTTGACCTGCAGGTGATTTTCCAGATCGGATACCTTTCGGCTGACCGTGGACAGGGGCATTGCAAGCTGTCGGGCAGCACCGGAGAAACTACCCGACTGGACAACCTGTGCGAAGACCGCCATGTGATCAAGATAGCGCATAATTCTTCCATCTATGGAATAGTTCTTTCCAAAGATAACCTATAGTTTCACAAACGAAAGAATATTATGATACAGCTACAACCTGAATGATCAGAGCAGAAAACAGGGAAACCAAGCCATGTCCCATCAGAACAACACAATCAATTACATCGAACTGCCGATGACCAAAAACAGTGAAACCAAAAGCTTTTACAACAAGGCTTTTGGCTGGCGTTTTACCGACTGGGGCCCGGATTACCTCAGCTTTGACGGTGCCGGGATCGATGGTGGCTTTAACCGGGAAGACAAGGTGCCGGTCAACTCCCCCGGTGTTCTCGTGGTGCTTTATGCCGAAGATCTGGATAAAACCGAAACCAGCATTAAATCCGCTGGCGGCCAGATCATCAAACCCGCCTACAGTTTCCCCGGCGGCCGCCGCTTCCACTTCACCGACCCCAACGGCAACCAGCTCGCCGTCTGGTCAGAGAAGTGATCTGGGATCAGTTGTTTAAACGAAAATCGGTGCCACACCAGAAAAACTGCTATCCCGATCACAGGGGAGAAAAAACTTCAACCTCCCCATGATCCCCTTTAAGGATTTTAGCGGCAACGACCACAGCTTCGATTGCGCCAGGCTCCTCAGCTGAATTCCACCTGAAAGTTCTGACTGGTAGAAGGTTTTGACCGCTACTTAAAATTCCTTACCGGCTTGGTCCCAAACTGAAACCTAATCGATTGGAACCAGTTCAAATTCAACAAGATCATTCCATTTCGCAAACCACAATTCGAACAACTCTGGGGCGCTTGTTTCCATAAGTTGATAACAAACCGAGTTTTCCCGGCTTGGCCAGGAATTAAGATAGTTGAGGCCCGAAGGGAGCATTCGACCCTCGCTATTGAACCTTGCATAGGCCGCTTCCCAGCAATCTGCCTTAAAACGTTCGATCACCATAAATTTTTTCATTTGATACTTCTCTAGGTTGGTACAGGTAGTGGCCTGCTCCAAGTTGTATTCAGCAGAATTGCAACATCATGCCTATTTCAATCAGACCATGGAAGTCGGATATTTGGCCGTTATCACAGCAACAAAATGTTCACGTAACCAGTCTTGAGCAAAGTCCTACTGCATCAACGCTTCCGGACTTTCACCCAGCTGGACCTGGAACAGGCCTTCGGTTTTGTCCTGCCAGGTAACAGCAAGGAAAATATCAAGCTGCTCGTCGCCGAGTTCAACGGTAAAGCTACAGATATTTCGGGTTGCCTCTTGTTCAGCCAAGACACCGGAAGGAGCAACGGGGGTGAAGTATCTGAGCCTCAGGTCAGATGTGCCAAAGGCATCGATCACCAGTTCCTCGGCAATGTCCCGTACCGTGGCATCGTCACAGCCCGGCAATTCATCGTTTGTAATACTATAGATCGTCAAAGCCAGAAGCACAGCGACAATCCCACCACCAATCACTGCGCCAGCGGTCGAGGTGCCCCCGGATTTTTTGAGGCGTTCATGTAGTTCTTCTCTCGAAAGGTTCTGTGCCTTCAGCTTTTTGATCTGCCGCAGGGCCATGGAGACATAGTAGGAATTTGCCACCAGAACCAAGGCCACAGAAAGGCCTGTCATCGCGCTATTGGGAACCTCGGGTACAAAATACAGCAACAGCATCGGCAGCAGTAACACAGCCAATCCAGTAAGGTAGAGCTTGCGATAGAAGAGCCAGGGCAAGGCTGCGATCAACACGGCCCAGTTAAAGGTCATCCCGGCCTTTTTTGCCTGCTGTGCCTGATAGATCTTGATGAACTTTTCGGCATTGGGCCCGACAAACAGGCGCAGCAGATCTTCGTCGCTGTCTTCACTGCCTTTACTGTCCCCTGTCACCTGATCAACTGTGGCGTCAGAAGTCGCAGTATCCCCTGCTGTAGCTTCAGTGGAAAATTCCGCGTCCACCGCTGATCCAGTAGCAGCATCCAGCTCATCACTGTTCTGATTTTGCCCAGAACTATTATCCGGCTCTTTACCCATACCGTCTCTCCCCCCAGAGAGTTCACCAAAAAAATCGACCTGAAAATTTAACGCGAGAACTGTAAAGGAGTGTTCCCGATAGAGAACACCCCCTTATTTATCAATATAGAAGGCGGATCAGGCCTTGGCCCAGATCCAGTAAAGCTCACGAGCCAGCTTGGCCACCGGACCCATGGGGTATTCCCGCTCTTCAAACTTCACCACCGGGGTAATTTTCGAGATATTGCCGCTCATAAAGACCTCATCTGCGCCAAGGAAGTCTTCAAAGCTCAGTGTTGTCTCGCGCACATCCCGCCCGGCTTCGCGCAACAATCCGATCACGCGCTGACGGGTGATGCCGTTGAGGAAGGTGCCGTTGGGAACCGGAGTATAGATCACCCCGTTCTTGACCATAAAGATGTTCGAGGTGGCGGTTTCCGCCACATTGCCCAGGGCATCAGCAACCAGCGCATTGTTATAACCGCGCGCCTGGGCTTCGCGGATCATGCGGCCATTGTTCGGGTAAAGACAGGCAGCCTTGGCATTGACCGGGGCCATGCTGACCATCGGGCGGACAAACTGGGTCCGGCAAAGCGTCTGGCTGTAGGTCGCCGGGGCCATGGGAAACTGTTCCAGGCAAAGACAGAACGCGGTGGAGTTGGCATCCGGCACCACGGTTCCGGTACCGCCTTCGGTTGACCAGTACATCGGGCGAATATAAACCGCCGCATCCGGGGCAAATTTCTTCAGGCCTTCCAGCGTCAGATCAACCAGTTGCTGTGTGGTCATGGTTGGCTTCAGCCCCATCACCTCGGCCGAGGCATTGACCCGGGCCGAATGCAGATCCAGATCCGGCACCACCCCCTCAAAAGACCGCGCCCCGTCAAACACCAGCGAACCAAGCCAGGTGCCATGATCTGCCGCGCCCATCACTGGCAGATTGCCCTGATGCCACGCGCCGTCAAAATAGGTCCAGATTACTTCACCGATTGCCATGTCCCGAACTTTCTCTGCTGCTGGGTTTTACCTTAAAATTTACATCTTCAGGTTTATTCAGTCTGACCGGGCAGTTCAAGCACGTATTTTTGCAAAGACCATTCCCGAAATATGAATAGCCCGGGTGATAATTTAGAACGGCAGCACCGATGGCTTTTATTCAGACTTCAAATATCCTTGAGAATAGGCCAATCACAAACACTTACCGCGATTTGATTATCAGGCCAAGAAATGCCAGCAAGGAAAACCCGGCCCCGGCGTAAAACGTGAAAGATGCGCCAAGTTGATCCCATAACAACCCTGCCACCACGCTGGCAACCAGCATGCTCACCCCACTGACAAGGTTGAAAAATCCATAGGCTGTACCGCGCAGGTCCACAGGCGCCGTGTCAGCCACCATGGTTGCAAGCAATCCTTGCGTCATCCCCATATGGATACCCCACAAGGCAACGCCAATGGCAACAGTCATCCAGCCGCTGCTGCTCGCCAGCACCAGATCAGCAGCGATTAAAACCAGCAACCCCAATGACAGAAGCATCCTGTGGCTCATCCTGTCTGACAGCTTGCCAAAGGGATAGGCCGAGGCAGCATAGACCAAATTCATCGCGACCATCACCAACGGCACCAAAGCCAATGGAATACCGCCTTGTTGCGCCCTAAGCACTAGAAAGGCTTCGCTGAAACGGGCCAGCGTAAAGATCGCCCCAATCCCCACCACCCACCAGTATGCCGCCCCCAAACGTCGGAGATTTTCTTTTTTGATCGGGTTACGACGCTTTTCGCTTCCCTGTCTGGCAGGTTCACGCACACCGAACATCAGCAAACCAACAGCCAGAAACCCCGGTATAACCGCCACCCAGAACACCGCGCGAAAGTCATTGGCCCAGAGCAGCATCAGGCAAACAGCCAGAAGTGGCCCCAGAAATGCCCCGACAGTATCAAGTGACTGACGCAGACCAAACGCGGCGCCCCGTATTTCTGGCGGGGCAATATCGGCCACAAGGGCATCGCGCGGTGCCCCGCGAACCCCTTTGCCAACCCGATCCAGCAGCCGGGCAGTCAAGACAATACCGAGTGTCGGGGCTAGGGCAAAAAGTGGCTTNGTTACAGCACCCAGAGCATAGCCGAAAACGGCCAGTCCCTTACGCTTTCCCAGATAGTCACTAAGAGCCCCCGAGAAAACTTTGACAATAAGGGCCGTCGCTTCAGCCAGGCCTTCGATCAGGCCAACCATAAGCGCACTTGCCCCAAGCGTGCTGACCATAAACAGCGGCAACAGGCTGTGGACCATCTCCGACGAGATATCCATCAGCATACTGACAAAACCGAGCACCCAGACCCCCGAAGGGATCCTGCGCAGTCCGGTTGCGGTTTTGGTCATACGACAATCTCTCAGCAACAGGGAGATTTATGAGAATTCAGGAGGACTTGATTTGTATCTCTACCTGATCATCAGGCGTTTTGCTGCAACAGTCAACTCCCAGCTGAGGGAACCAAGATCCAGCGGCACTGATAAAGCCGCAGTTTGATCTTAAGACAGAAAACTCAGAGACCAGCCTATTCCGCCTCAACCGGAACCGACAGCCCCACCTTGACGTTGTCCATCACCACGTTGGTCTGAAAGCGGCGCACGTTGGAATTCTGGAAAAAGAACCGCCGGGTGAAATCCTCGTAATCCTTCATGTCCCGCGCCGTGACGATGATGATAAAGTCCGCATTTCCCGTCACATAATAACACTGCATCACCTCTGGCGTTTGCTGCATCTTGCGCTTGAAGGCATCCAGCACCTCGGGCTGTTCACGCTCCAGTGTCACCTCGACCACCATGGTCAGGCGGCGACCCACGGCCTCGGGCGACAGCACCGAGATATCTGATGCGATGATCTTCTGACTGCGCAGACGCTTGAGCCGTTTCTGACAGGCCGCGGCTGACAGTCCTATTTTTTCCCCCAGCTGCTCGGCGGTCTGGCGGTTGTCCTTCTGCACCAGATTGAGCAAGCGGGCATCAAATTCGTCCAGCCTTGCCATATCCCACTTTCCCTTGTTCCGATTTTCCACGCCAAAAGCCTGATGTTATCCGAATTTCAGACCAAATAAAGGTATTTACGATTAATTTCGTAAAGAGAACCCGCTATGATGCCCTTATCAGTAAGTATACAGCACCCGGCAGAGGGACCACGCCCACCATGTCAGAGCAGACAAACACCCCCGCACAGAACGCAAGTCTGGAACAGGCCATGCGGGACTGGCGGCACGATTTTCACCAGCACCCGGAACTGGGTTTCGAGGAAAACCGCACCGCGGCAAAGGTGGCGCAGCTGCTGCGGGACTTCGGCCTTGAAGTGCACGAAGGCATCGGTGGTACCGGGGTTGTCGGCCTGCTCAAACGCGGGACCGGGAACAGAGCCATTGGCCTGCGCGCGGATATGGACGCGCTGGCGATCGCCGAACGCAACAGCTTTGCCCACCGCTCGCAAAATCCGGGCAAGATGCACGCCTGCGGTCATGACGGCCACACCAGCATGCTGCTGGGGGCAGCACGGAACCTTGCCGAAACCGGACAGTTCAACGGCACGGTGATCTTTATCTTTCAACCCGCCGAGGAACACGGGCGCGGTGCCCTGGCCATGATTGACGACGGCCTGTTTGACCGCTTCCCCATGGAAGCCGTTTATGCCCTGCACAACCTGCCCTCCCTGCCCACGGGCCATTTTGCCATCAAATCCGGGTCGGTGATGGCCTGCGAGGACAATTTTGAAATCATCATCAGGGGCAAGGGCACCCACGCCGCCCTGCCGCATCTGGGCATAGATCCGATCCTGATCGGGGCCGAAATTGTCACCGCCCTGCAAAGCGTGATTTCCCGCACTTTCAACCCGACCGAAAACGGGGTGCTGTCGGTCACGGACTTTGCCACCAACGGCCTGCGCAATGTCATCCCGGATCAGGTCATCCTGCGCGGCGATACCCGCAGTTTTTCCCCTGATATCCAAGAGCTGATCGAGCGGACCATGCAGCGCATCGCCGCCGGAATCTGTGCCGCACATGGCGCAGAGTTCAGCTTTTCCTATAGCCGCGAGTTTGTCGCCACCATCAACAGCCCGGCAGAGACAGAAGCCGCCCTCGCGGTGGCGCAGGAACTGGCTGGTGCAGACAAGGTCATCGAGGATGCCAAGCCGATCATGGCCTCGGAAGATTTTGGCCACATGCTGCAACACAAACCCGGCTGTTACCTGCTGCTCGGCAATGGTGCAGACGGCCCCGGTTCTGTTGGCCTGCACAGCCCTGACTATGATTTTAATGATGAACTGCTGCCTGTCGGCGCTGCCTTCTGGAGCAGGCTGGTCGAAAACCAGCTCCCCTGAAGCACAGCTCCCTGCTCCCGCAATTGAAGACCAGACCAAAATACATCCGGAATATATAAGGATACCCGACCATGAGCTTTGAGATCTTCGATCAGGCCCCGATTAAAATTCACCATAACCCGGCGGTTGCTGGTCCAGCAGACTATCCTCTGGCGCTGCAATCTGTGCTCGGGGCTGCCGATTGCACGGCTGCCAGAGACACCATCACCCGCTGGCAGGGCTACAGCCCCACTCCGCTGGTGTCCCTGCCGGATCTCGCCATGTCCCTTGATGTTGGCCAGGTCCTCTACAAGGACGAAGCCTCCCGCTTTGGCCTCGGCAGCTTCAAGGCGCTCGGCGGTGCCTATGCCGTGCTCTGCCTGCTGCGCCAGCAGATCAAAAAACAAACTGGAAAGTCTGTCTCCGACGCAGAGCTGACCAGCGGCAGCTGCCGTGCGCTGACGGCAGGTATCACGGTGATCACCGCAACCGATGGCAACCATGGCCGCTCTGTCGCCTGGGGGGCAAAGCAATTCGGTTGCCCCTGCAAGATCTATATGCACGCCGGGGTCAGCAAAGGCCGGGCCGCAGCTGTGGAAGAACTGGGCGCAGAAGTGATCTGGATCGAGGGAAACTATGACGCCTCGGTCCATGCTGCTGCAAAAGATGCGAACAAAAACGGCTGGTTTGTCGTCTCCGATACCTCTTATGAAGGTTATATGGATCTGCCGCGCAACGTCATGGCGGGCTACACGATCATGACTTCCGAGATTATCGAGCTGTTGGACAAGGGACCTCTGCCCAGTCACGTCTTTCTGCAGGGCGGAGTTGGCGGACTGGCCGGGGCTGTCTGCGCCCATCTCTGGCAGGCCTGGGGCAAACAGCGCCCGCGTTTTATTGTGGTGGAGCCGGAACAGGCGGACTGCCTTTATCAAAGTGCGCGACAGGGACGCCCCACCGCAGTGGAGATTACCGAAGAAACTGTCATGGCCGGGCTTTCCTGTGGCGAGGTCTCCCTGCTCGGCTGGGAAGTCCTCCGTCAGGGCAACCACGATTTCATGACCCTTGATGACAGTCTTGTCGGCCCGACCATGCGCCTGCTGGCCAGCGGAACAGCCGGGGCAAAAATCATCGCCGGAGAGTCCGCCGTGGCCGGGCTGGCCGGGGCCATTGCCGCCTGCCGCCAGACCGATCTGAGAAAAACTTTGGGGCTGGATATAAATGCCCGCATCATGGTGATCGGAACCGAAGGAGCCACCGACCCGGCAATCTATCAGACTCTCGTCGGGCAGCACCCCGACAGCGTGCTGTAATACCCGACAGCGTCCTGCAACAAAGGCCTTTGCAATGCTCCCACAACAAAAACCATCCCTCACGCCGCCCCGCGGTTTTCCACCACAGGAATTTGAGCAGCGTCTGATGGCCGCCCAGATACAGATGCACGCCCAGCAGCTTGACGCCCTGCTGCTGACCACCGAACCCGAGGTCCGTTATTTTTCCGGCTTTCACAGCCAGTTCTGGGAAAGCCCAACCCGCCCGTGGTTTCTTGTTGTGCCGCTCAAGGGCAAACCCGTCGCCGTCATTCCGGAAATTGGCCGAAGCGGTATGATGGCAACCTGGCTTGATGATATCAGAACCTGGCCTGCTCCAAGACCGGAAGACGATGGCATTTCCTTGCTGGCAGAGACCATCACCGCCCTGTCCCGCCGCTACGGGCGGCTTGGGGTGCCAATGGGGCATGAGACTTTCCTGCGTCTGCCCCTGCAGGATTTCCAGAAGCTCTCGACCCGGCTTGCAGCGATAGAGATCATCGACTGTGCTCCCCTAATCCGTCAGTTGCGCTTTATCAAATCCCCGGCTGAAATCGCCAAGATCCACCATATCTGCGATCTTGCGTCTGCCGCCTTTGAAAACCTGCCGCAAAGGATGCACAGCGGACAGAGCGAACGTGAGATCTGTCAGGATTTCCGCATGGACCTGTTGCGTCGTGGCGCCGACAACTCACCCTATCTGATCAGCGGTTCCGGCCCTGACGGCTATGACAATATCATCATGGGGCCCTCTGATCGTATTATTGAACAGGGTGATGTTCTGATTATCGACACCGGCACCACCTTTGACGGCTATTTCTGTGACTTTGACCGCAACTTTGCCTTTGGCAAGGTATCCGATCCCACCCGCCGGGCCTATGACACCGTCTACCGCGCGACAGAGGCTGGTTTTGCGGCTGCTCGCCCCGGTGCAGTCCTGCGCGATATCTGGGCTGCCATGTGGGCGGTGCTTGAGGCTGGAGGAGCCCTCAGCAACGATGTCGGACGCATGGGCCACGGGCTGGGTATGCAGCTGACCGAAGGCCCTTCGGTCAGCGAGCGCGATGACACACTATTACACCCCGGGGCCGTGTTAACACTGGAACCCGGCATGACCTATGCCCCCGGCAAACAGATGGTTCACGAAGAAAACATTGTCATTACAGAAGAAGGTGCCCGGCTTCTCAGCCGCCGGGCAGCAGCGGAACTGCCCATAATTTCTTAACCCCTTGAGACTACTATAAACCCAGACCAGAAGAACCAAGACGAAAAGAACAGGCCCCTTCACTTCATCAGGTAACAAGCATGAGCCCATCAGATCCCCAGCCTCTCTTCAGCATTCTGCCCCGGGATTTTGAACTCGAGGACCGGGCGCCCCTGGGCAGTCTCGGTGTTTTGATGCTTGGAACAGATTTTACGCTCGAAAAAGAGCTGCCGGACCTGCTGCCTGTGGGACTGGCCGCCTTTACCAACCGGGTGCTCAACGCCAATCCCCTGACCCTGGAAAACCTGCGGACCATGGCCGAAGATGTCACCCGCGCAGCGTCAGGCATTATGCCCGGCCGCGGCGTTGATGCCATGATCTATGCCTGCACCTCCGGCTCGGTTGCCATCGGGGTCGAACGCATCACCACCCTGATCCGGCAGGCCTGGCCCGGCATTCCGGTGACAACACCACTGTCCGCCGCCAAAGCCGCCATTGATGCCCTCGGCGGCAAGCGGATCTCGATCCTCACCCCCTATCCTGATGAAATCAATCACGCGCTGGCAGACTGGTTTTCCGAACAGGGGTTCGAGGTGCTGAACGTCACCGGCTTTGGTATGGATGATGATATCGACGTCGCCATGGTCCCGACAGAGGCGCTGATCCGGGCGGCTGAAATCAGCTGTGATCCCCAGGCTGACCTGCTGTTTATCTCCTGCACCGCCCTGCGTGCCGCCGAGGTTGTCGAAGAGCTGGAAGTCCGGCTCAAAAAGCCCGTCCTAACCAGCAATCAGGTCCTTGCCTGGCACGCCCTGCAGCTGATGAACATAACGGCAAGGCCAAAACGCAAGGACCGGATCTTCACCCTCAAGCCCTAAAAAAACACCCCGGCGGATTGTACTCCAGCGGGGTGTTTTGTTTTTAGCCTGCCTGAAAAAAACCAGACAGGACGTTTAGTCTTTCCTCAGCGGTTTTAGTCTTTCCACTGGGTGACGTGTTTGATTTCAAGGAAATCTTCCAGTCCCCAGATCCCGCCCTCGCGGCCGTTACCGGACTGTTTGTAGCCCCCGAACGGAGCCGCCGCTGCTGAATCAACACCGTTGATCCGCACCATGCCGCTGCGCAGGCGCCGGGCGACACGTTTGGCTTTTTCCTTGTCCTGGGTCTGGATATAGTTGGTCAGGCCATAGACGGTGTCGTTGGCGACACGGATTGCTTCTTCCTCGCTATCAAAGGGAATCATGGTCAGAACCGGACCAAAGACCTCTTCGCGGGCAATGCGCATGTCGTTGTTGACGTCAGCAAAGATGGTCGGGCGGATAAAATAGCCCCGATCCAGTCCTTCAGGACGGCCCGTACCCCCTGCAATCAGGCGCGCGCCTTCGTCGATACCAACCTGGATCAGCCCCTGAATCTTGCCAAATTGAACATCACTGACCACCGGGCCAAGATGATTGCCGTGTTCTTTCGGATCACCAACCCGTACTTTTTCAGCAGCCTCGGCAGCGATTTTCACCGCCTTGTCATAGATCGACCGCTCAACCAACATACGGGTCGGCGCGTTACAGGACTGCCCGGTATTGCCAAAACACTGTTTGACCCCGCGTTCAATCGCCTTGTCATCCGCATCAGCAAAGACAATATTTGCGCCCTTGCCCCCCAGTTCCAGCGTGACGCGCTTGACCGTGTCTGCCGCCGCCTTGGTGATCAGCGCCCCGGCACGGGTCGATCCGGTAAAGGACAGCATGTCCACATCAGGGTGCGAGGAAAGCTGGGTACCAACACCGACACCGTCACCATTGACCATGTTGAAAACACC
This sequence comes from Kiloniella laminariae DSM 19542, assembly GCF_000374005.1. Classification (GTDB taxonomy): domain Bacteria; phylum Pseudomonadota; class Alphaproteobacteria; order Kiloniellales; family Kiloniellaceae; genus Kiloniella; species Kiloniella laminariae. The sequence goes on from NZ_KB893135.1 coordinate 428,631, forward strand.
GGCCGGGAAGCCGACAGCATGCACCATTTCGGTAAAGACGATGGACGACAGCGGCGCAACCTCGGAAGGTTTCAATACAACAGTACAGCCCACAGCCATGGCCGGAACCGCCTTGAGCGTGACCTGGTTCATTGGCCAGTTCCACGGTGTGATCAGGCCACAAACACCGATCGGCTCCCGCACGATCAGCTCGTCATTGGCCAGTCTGCTTTCCAGCGTCATCTTTTCAAACGCTTCAATAAAGCCTTCGATATGCCAACTGCCCGATCCGGCCTGTGCGCTGGTCGCCATGTCAATCGGCGCGCCCATTTCCATGGAAATGGCTTCGGCCATATCATCGTTGCGGCGCTTGTATTCTTCCAGCAGCGCCCGGATCATATCCAGACGCTCTTTTTTCGGGGTCATCGACCAGGGATCAAAGGCGGCCCGTGCCGCGGCAACAGCTGCATCGGTATCGGCCTTGTCGCCAAGAGAGATCACGGCACAGATTTCCTCGGTTGCCGGGTTGATCACTTCAAGATCACGGGGTTTTGCCGGGGCTACCCAGGCGCCATTGATGTAAAAATTCCGTTTATCCAGCAACACACTTCTCCTTAAAAGCTCCAGCCAGCCACCGGTCGATCAAAACCAGTGCTGCAACAAAGTCCGTGTAAAAAATTCAGAACACATTCAAGCATTGTTCAATGCCCGAAGTAAAGAGCGAACCAGAGGAGATTTTCCGCTACCCCCCGCTCTCGAGTGAATGGCTCAAGGTCAGAACGGTCGAGCCCGTGGTTTTGCGCCCCTCAAGGGCACGATGGGCATCGGCAACCTGATCCAGCTGGAAGCTCTGGTTGATCACAACTTTAATCGTCCCACTTTCAAGCATGGCAAAAAGTTCGGCAGCTGCAGCCTCCAGATAACCTTCCGAATTGGTAAAATGAAACAGCACAGGCCGGGTAACCGTATAGGAGCCCGCGGCAATATCCGAAAGTTTAAAATCCAGAGCAGGCCCGGATGACTGGCCAAAACTGACCAGCGTCCCAAAGGTCTTGAGACACTGCAGCGATCCCGGATAGGTGTCCTTGCCCACACTGTCGTAAACCACATCAACTCCGGCTCCGCCCGTGATCTCCTTCACCCGTGCGACAAAATCCTCGCTGGTGTAATCGATCACATGGTCATAGCCGTTCTTTGCCGCCAGCGCACATTTTTCTGCGCCGCCTGCAGTACCAATGGCAATTACACCTTTATGCTTGAGCCACTGCCCGGCAATCAGACCGACACCCCCGGCCGCAGCATGAAACAGCACCGTCTGGCCACGCTTGACCTCAAAGCTTTTGTGTAAAAGATAATGGGCAGTCAGCCCCTTAAGCATCGAAGCTGCCGCCACCTCGTCGGCAACACCATCCGGCAGCTTGACCAGATGTTTTGTCGTCATCACCCGGTGCGAGGCATAGGCCCCGTTGGCAATGGTATAGGCCACGCGATCGCCCACAGCAAAGCCGCTGCCCTGCCCGTCACTGGAGGGGCCAACAGCGATAATTTCGCCCGCGGCCTCACTACCAAGGACGAGGTCCTTTTCCTTGTCCCAGGGATAAAGCCCGCTGCGGAAATAACAGTCGATAAAATTCACGCCAACCGCCGTGTGGCGCACCAGCACCTCGTCAGGCCCAAGATTCGACATCTCGGGCAGATCCAGCTCCACCCGTTGCAACACCTCGGGACCACCCTTTTTCTGGGCAACGATTACATAAGCCATGACTTCTCACCTGTTTTTCAGCCCCGCACTTTATCAGGACATGTTTTTCGATTGTGACACTCTAAAAAAACGACTGGCTCGTCTAACGAACAACTTCGCAGTAGAAATATTCAGTTCAGGACGAGCAAAAAAGGAACTGTCTGCTATCACAGGGGTAAATTTCAGATCTTCAGTATAGCCGAAAAACCCCGGCGCGACACGCTCTTTGCTATATAGGGTTGGATTGCGAAAAAAGAAGCAGATTATTCCTGGAGCAGAAATTCCGGATCAGTCGGAACCTGCAGAGCAACAGCAAGCTGATTGGTTTTCGAAGCCAGCGCCACGATCTTGAGCAGCTCGGCATGCTGGGCTTGCGTCATGCCTTTTGCCTTTGCCCCCGCCGTATGGGAGTGCACACAATAGGCACAGTTGTTGATGATCGACACGGCAAGATAAAGCATTTCCTTGGTCTGGGGGTCCAGTTCCGACGGGGTCGCCATCACCGCCTTGACCTCTGCCCAGGTTCGCTCCAGCAGGTCAGGATCGAAAGCCAGGTAACGCCAGATATTATTGATAAAATCCGTCTTGCGTGTCATCCGGATGTCATCGAACACCGTCTTGACGCGGGGATCATTTTCAGGATTTTTCGGCGGCAAAACAGTGGACATAGATAGTTCTCCTCAAAGACAATGACACAGTATATCAACTATATCGCCTCTGAAAGTTCTCTCCGCTTTACTGGGCTGAGAGAACCTAGAACTGATAACCAAAACTGACAGCGCCAAAGACACCCGGGTCATCCTGCCCGTCGAACTCTTTGGTCCGGTAGATCATGGTATAGCTGATACGGTACTGTTCATAGGTCATGGCCAGCCCGGCATTGAGGTCGGCGACAAAAACCTTTTTGTCAACGCTGTGAGAATCACTGAAGGTATTGCCGTCGAGGAAAATGTTCCGGGCAACCGCCCGTCCTTCGGCACCGGCAAAAAGATACCAGCTCCAGCCGTCATCCGGAACCTCGAAAGCTCCGGTTCCCGGAAGACCCGGCCGCACCCGCACCGGGTTGTCCTGCCACTGGTCTTTTTCCGGGGCAAGCCGGAAGGTCACCCCGACATCGGCAAAGGTGTGCACATTCCCCAGCATGGCCCCGTAATAGGGGGATGCCGCGAGCGACATACCTGCCCCCTCGACGCTGAGCGCCTTGGGAAAGCGACGCTGCCAGCCAAGCGAAAGTGTCGGCTCGTGATTGAGCTGATTTGACCAGCCCCGCGGGGTTGGACTGTCCGGGGTCACATGGGTATGAACAAATTTTTGTGCCTGTTCTCCGAGGGCCGCAGGTCCGACGATCCCGACAGAGGCTTCGACCTCATCGATGTGATTGCCTGTAATCGTTACCAGCCCCATGGAGCCGTAAAGATGCGCCGCCCAGGGACGATCATCCGGGTCCTGCTCCCGCTGGCGGATATTTTCCGGCGAATAGAGATTCTGCCCTACGGAATAAAAAACACTGGAGGTATCGTTGATGCCAAAGGTGGGGATGACCTCATCAAGCGCATAGGCCACTTCCGGCAGATCCGCATTGAGATCCAGATAACCCAGCCTGACACCGCTGGTGTAATTTTTGTCAGTTCCGGCAGCCCCCAGGGAATCATTCTCGATCACCAGAGTAATAATCTGGTCCCGCTTTTTGTCGAAAATCCGCCCCCTCGCCTGCTGCTCCAGCGTCGGTGTCTCGATAACGGCTGGTTGCTCCTGCAGCGGATCAATTGCTTCCGGAGCAGCTGTTTGGGACAGGGCAACAGAACAATTCCCCAGCACACCCCCAGCAATGGTCCCGACAACGCCCAAAGTCATCAACAGCCTGCGGCAGGGCAGCCAGATAAATGATGTGGACAGCATGGATAGAGGAACCCCCGATTATATCTGATTACCTGATTCGAAACATCGGCTATTTAGGGCAGGGAAAGGACATATGTCCAGTGTCTTCTCAAGGGCCAGCCCCGGGCCAAGCTTCGAGAGCAAAAAATTACGCAGCCGGATAATCTGCTCTGGGCAGGGTCACAATCACTTGGGTCCCCTCTCCCACTTTACTTTTGATGCTCAGGTTCCCCCCCTGGGCACGAGCCAGCTTCAGGGCCAGAGCCAACCCCAGACCAACACCGCTGTGGTTGCGAGTCATGCTGCCCTGAACCTGGTAAAAAGGCTCGAGCACCCTGGTCAGATCCTTCTCCTCAATTCCAACCCCGGTATCCTCGACCACAAAAGCAATAAAAGGCTTGGCCGCACCATCTGCACAGGAAAGCTCCCCGACATCCGCCATCCTTTCTTCTGTTTGATCAACCGGCTTGACTGTAAGAGAAACCCGTCCTTTTCCCGGCGTAAACTTGATCGCATTGACCAGCAGATTGACCAGGATCTGTTTCACATGCTGATCGTCCGCCCGAATGTAATATTCTTCTTCCGGCAGTTGAATGGCAAGCGTCAGTCTGGCTTCCTCTGCCCGGTTTCGTACCAGTCGTTCACAGCTTTTCAGTATCTCAATAACGGAAAGTACCCGTGGCAAGGGGAAGAGCTTCCCGGTTTCGATCACAGAGATATCGAGAATATCATTGATCATATTAAGCAGAAAGCTGGCCGAGCCCTCAATATCATCGATATAGCCCTGGTAACGTTTGTTATTGATCGGGCCAAACAGCTCCTTTTGCAAGATCCCCGAAAAGCCCAGAATAGCATTCAAGGGGGTGCGCAATTCATGGCTCATATTGGCCAGAAACTCCCCCTTGGCCAAATTGGCTGCTTCCGCGTGATTTTTCTGTTCAATCAATTCCTGCCGCGCCCGAAAGCTTTCAATCGCCACGCGGCAGATCTGGGCGCAGGAAAGAATAAGATCCAGCTCAGCCCGATCAGGAGGGCGAACGGTCTTATAGTAAATTGCAAAGGTGCCCAATGTTTTCTGGTCCGAGCCGATAATTGGCTGGGACCAGCAGGCCCGAAAAGCTGTGTGGGACATGAGTTCAAGATATGGCTGCCAGTTCGGATGGCTAAGGATATCCTCAATCACCACCAGCCTCTGCCCCCAGGCTGCCGCGCCACAGGAACCGACTGTTTCACCGATTTCAAGAAAATCTATTGCTTTAACATACTCATCCGGCAGGCTTGGGCCGCTTGTTCCACGCAGATAACGCCCTTCTTCAAGCAACATCACCGCACAGTTCATATGCGGATAGATTGCCTCCACTCCCAGGACAAGTTGGTCAAAAATATCTTTGAGTGGCAAACCCTTGGCGATATTCGTCAGGGTTTCGTTATAGGCCTCTATAATCTGTTCACGGTTTTTAGCAGCTGTAACATCTGTACTGACGCACAGAAAATGGCGACGATCATCGACCTTGCGACAAAAAGGGGTGATCGTCAGATCTTCCCAATAATGGGTTCCTTCCCGATTCAACCCGCAGATGACACCAGACCAGGCTTCGCCCTGATAGAGCTTTCCCCAGATATCCTCGATATAATCATCTGGATGATGTCCGGATCGCAAAACCCGGACATGCTGTCCGATCAACTCGTCAGCAGTAAAACCACAAAGATCAAGGTATTTCTGATTGGCATAGCTGATCACCTGGTCTTCCGTCATGACCAGAACAAGAGCATGTTTGTTCAGCGCTCCGAACAGATCCTGAATCTCTTCAAGATCAGAAATGTCAAAAGCTTTCACGTCCTGCGCGGTTAACTCCGCCAAATCTATACTCCTGATCGCCTCGTCTTGATTCTTCGTGCCTGTCTAGGCGGTTACTATCATCGCTGGATAGCCTGTCTATAATCCACACTAAAGATTGTTATTTTATGAACACTTTTTTCTTGTTCTTGATATTGATCAGAACAACCCCTGATAACGCAATCAGAACACCTGTTGCGACGAACAGATCAAATTGTTCCCCAAGAACAAAAGTTCCCAGTGCGACACCAACCCCGGCTCTTAAATAACTCTGGCTTGCAACCCCAAGCGACCCAAGCGTCCGTAAAAGACGGAAATAAATCAACAAAGCTAGACCAGTCGAAAAAATCGCAAGGGCCAGTGCCGCCAAAATGGATCGTTCTGACATTTCAACCTGCCAGGGTTTCTCAAACAGCAAGCTTGCCGGGACAAGACAAAATACTGCCCAGATCATTGTTCCTGTTGCCGCTACGGTTGGCGACAGATGCGAAAGCCGTTTACCATAAACAGCTGCACCGGCATAAAGCACAGCCCCGAGCAACACAGCCAGTTGGGCGAGCGCGTCTCTTCCCAGCCCTTGAAGTACTTCTGGACCAACAATAAGAAGCACACCGATAATCCCCAGACAGGCCCCTAATAATTTGAACAAAGGCGGTGTTTCGCCACGGACAAAAAACAACATGAAAAAGAAAACGAACACCGGAGAAGTTGAATTGAGCACACTTGCCAGGCCGCTTTCGACATATTGCTGCCCCCACGCCAGAACCGTCCAGGCACCAATACTGTTGAACAAGGCCTGAACAAATAACATTCCCCAAGTCGTTTTGTCTTTCGGCAGGGCTTCACCACGCCCTTTCATCACCACCCCAAGTAACACCGCTGCAATACTGACCCGCAGAGCAATCAGAGTTAGCGGCGGGATGGTCTCAAGCGAGATCTGGATGAGCAGGTAGGAGCCTCCCCAAAGCAAGGCGAGCAGACCCAGCAACACAAACTCGAGTAGCGGATCAAAGCGATCCTGCGATGATATTCTGGCCGTTCTTTCCATATTATAACTCCAGTCACATGGTAAAACCGCCCCCGACCTCGCGGCAGGATCATTGATTGACGGCAAAATGTAATGCACTATGAACCATTGCCACAACCTAATGCTTCGTTTATGATCGAAGTATGAAAGAAGGACCTGACATTACCCTTTTGGGCTCCCTTATCGGAGACCCTGCCCGCGCCAACATGCTTACTGCCCTGATGAGCGGCAAGGCTTTGACAGCCAGTGAACTGGCCGCCGAGGCAGGCATTACGCTGCAAACCACTTCGGCTCATTTGGGCAAGCTTGAAGGTGGCGGCCTGATCCGTCAGCGCAAACAGGGACGGCACCGCTATTTCACTCTGGCTGATGAAGATGTTGGCAGCTTGCTTGAAACCATGATGGGACTGGCGGCAAAAAAAGGCCATACCCGCACCCGTACAGGTCCCAAGGCCCCGGCCCTGCGCAAGGCCCGCGTCTGCTACAATCATCTGGCGGGTGAACTGGGCGTGCAGATGTATGACAGCCTGTTAAGCCGCGGTTTTCTTCTGGCACAAGAAGATGAAGACATGCTGATCCTCAGTGATCAGGGGCGCGATTTTATCGCCGATCTCGGTGTCGATATCTCCCCACTCAACCAGTCACGACGCCCCCTGTGCAAATCCTGTCTGGACTGGAGCGCCCGCCGCAGCCATCTCGCGGGCTCTCTCGGCACCGCCCTGCTGGAGCATTTTTATCACAAGGGCTGGGCCAAACGGATCGAAGGTCAGCGGATTGTCGAGTTTTCCAGACCCGGCGAATTCAGCTTCCAGAAGCTCTTTCCTCTTCAGACATAATGCTCCCCACCAACTCTGCGATGGCATTTCTTACATCAAAAGCAATCAGAATCTTTTCCTCTGCACAGATTACATCTGTGTACTTCTGGGCCTCACTGGCACAGTAATTATGAGAGAGCGGATTCAGGAACCCGTGCGCACCCTCTGCCTTAAAGCAAACCACTTCTTGCTTTTCCCGAAGCGCCGAAATTGTATCATCAACAGAAAAATGATCCTCCGCAGCAGGAAAGATCAAGGTGACAGGGCAGCCGGGAGATAGGCCCAGATTGTTTCTGATCTGGCCGGGATAAAAGCCGATCAAATGAGAGATGCCATGTTTTTCCCCGGACCCGACCACACGCCAGGCCGCGGATGCGCCTGCACTAAATCCCAGCAGAACAAGGCCACTGTTTGGTTTCTGAACAGCAATCTGCCCGACCGCGCTTTCAACCCTTCGCGCATAGCCCTCATGGCCACAGCATTCTATAAAAGCGGTATAGGCTTCGGTTTCATTGGCAAAGGATCTTTTTTGGCCCTCATAGGGATCAAGCAGCAAGACTTCATACCCCGCCTTTTGCAAATCCAGCACCCATCTGTCTGTAGCCGAGCCACGCCCCCAGATATCCGTGATCACCAGGACAAGCATCTCAGGGTTCCACAAATCCAATTGAGGGATCGGGTGTCTCCAGAAGCTCCTCGCTGATTCCCGCCTGCACCCCTCGTTCAAGATAGGTCGACAGTGCCACATAGCTACGTGTCGCCCTTACCCCTGTGACTTTGTATAGCCGGGAGAGAAATCCCTCCAGCGCCTGACTGCTCTGCAAGCGGACCTTGAGAAGCATGCAGGTATCCCCGGTGACGGAATGCATTTCTTCTAGCTCGGGAAGTTCTGTCAGGTTCATGAGTTCCGGCGACTTGCCCCAGCCGGAGGTATCCACATGGACAAAAGCCAACAGCGGCTTCCCAATCGCCGGGCCATCAAGCTGGGCTGTGGTTCCCTTGATCCGCCCATCCGCCCGCAAACGCTTGACCCGTTCATGGGTTGCCGGGGCCGAAAGTCCGACTCGCTCCCCCAGCTCGGCAAAACTGAGATCAGCTTTCTGGCAAAGCTCACCTAATATTCTTCGGTCAATCGCATCAAGTAGACGGGGAGTATCTGGCATCTTCAGAATAACATCTCGTTTTATTTGTTCCGCATATTTATCACTTCACAATACTACATTCGGCAATTAGCGTACAAGACAGTATATTCATCAAGGTCACTATCATGTTCACCTTTCCCATCTTTCTGCTGACCGCTTCGGTTGCCATCGTCGGCTCCAACGCGCTCGCTCTCAGCCCCATCGCGGGAGCTGTTGCCCGTTCTTTTCCCGGGATTACGGCTGCTGATGTCATGGTCGCCTCTGCTGCCTACGGTATTGCCACAGCCGCCAGCGCCCTGCTTCTCGCCCCGAGCATAGACAAAATGGGTGCGAAACGGGCTCTGGAGATGGCCCTTATCCTGCTTGCAATTGCTATGTTACTTACAGCCGCCGCTCCCTCGCTCTGGCTCTTATGCGGTGGACAGGTTCTGGCCGGGATCGCTGCGGGTATTGCCCTGCCTGCATCCTATGGTCTGTCAGCAGAGTTGGCACCAAAAGGTCAGGAAAGCAAAACCCTCGGACTGGTATTAACAGGCTGGACTCTCAGTCTCGTCATTGGGGTCAGTCTTTCGGCATTGATTGCCGATTTCTTCCATTGGCGTGGAGCCTTTGCCGCCATGGGTCTGCTCGCTGTGCTGATCCTGCTTGGCCTGAAGTTTGCCAGTTCGCGCGAGAAAACCTGGAGTGTCGCCGCTAACTACAACCGGGCGACCTCTCCCTTAACCGCCCTGCGGGTACCCGGAATACTGTCAGGTTTGATGGTAAGCGCTGCATTCATGACACCTTTTTACGGCGTGTACAGCTACCTTGGCGCCCATTTACAAGAAGCACTTGGTCTCTCGCCCGCCATTGCGGGCATTGTATCTCTTCTTTATGGCATCGGTTTCGGCTGTGCGCTTTTTTTCACGCCTTTCATAGACCGCCATGGCTCCAAGAAAGTTGCAGTATTTGTGTTCATCGCTGCTGGCCTGATCTATCTCTCAATAGCGTTGGTCACTGCAAGTTTCTATCTGCTGGTTGCTTTCAGTTTCTTCTGGGGGCTTATCAATCACCTGGGGCTGAATCTGATCGTCGGCAGGCTTACGGCCCTCGATCCGGGTCAGCGCGGTGCAATAATGGGACTTAATTCAACAGTGACCTATCTCTGTGTCTTTATCGGTGCGGTGGGCTTTCGCCCGCTCTATGAACTCTCTGGTCTCTCCGTCTGTGCGCTGGTCGCATCGCTTTGTGTTCTACCCGCCATCATCGACGGCCTGCAACGACGCAGGGAAGCCGGGCAGGCTGATGCCAACCCGGCTTGATCTTCTTTGTTTTATTGTCGGGCCATTCAGACCATCGCCATCACCCGGGCCGGGCCGCCGGTACCACCGCGATGTTTCGGTGCACCGACAATCAGCACAGCCCCACTAGCCGGTACCTTGTCGAGATTGGCGATACATTCCAGACCCCAGCGGTTTTCCGGCAACCAGGCATAGTGGGTGGCAAAGTCGGGCGACTGACCGTAATCCAGTGACAGACTGTCTGTCGCAATACCAATGGCCGGGGTTTCCAGCAACATCTGCGCGGCTTCGACATGGAAGCCGGGGAAATGCATCTTGCCCTCGGCATCGACATTGCGGAACATTGTCCCGCCTACATGTTTGTCCCAGCCGGAGTTCATCGCCACACAGGCCTTATCGGGGATATCCCCGTGTTTGGCAATCCAGGCCTTGATGTCATCGGGAGTAACCTGGGCATCGGCATCTGCCGCTGCTTTTTCCCGGATATCTATCACGCAAAGCGGCACCACCAGATTGCTGATCGGGATCTCCGCCACCGACTGTCCGTTTTCGGAAAAGTGCAGCGGCGCATCAACATGGGTTCCCGTATGTTCGTTCAACCTCAGTTCAAGCAGATTGAACTTGTGTTCTTCGTAATTGAACTTCTGATCCCGGAAAAACTGCTGCTCGCCAAAATAGGTCGGGAAGTCCTCGTGCAGTTCGTGCGTCATGTCCTCAACCCGGTCAGGGGCTCCTGCCAGTACCGGTGCCGAAAAACTGGTTGCAGAGAGTGCCGCGACAGCAGCCCCTGCAGTTGCTGATCTGAAGAGATCGCGTCGGGACAGCATTTTGCTTTTAACGGATTCAATCACACAGGCGTCACACATCTTGTATTTCTCCCTCTTGGACTGGTCTTGTTTTCCACCTCCTCCAGAAGATCCATACCGGGAAACGAGGATGCGGCTTGATGAAGAGGCAACAACCATACCATGAATATATGCTTGTGAATATTTACAGCCAAATATTCATGGGCAAATATTTTCACCCCCAAACCCCTTCCCCCCAGAACTCGGGCAGGACCCTAGGTTTCTGGTTGTAACCATTGCCCCGAAAAACCTGAAGACAAGCTGTTCTGTGACAGACTCAGTTCCAGCCTGCGCACCGCCGACCGCAAGGGTTCAAGGTATTTCCCGGCGGCGATCGCAGGGGTCATGGCCGAGGTAAAGAACACAAGGTTAATCGAAGCCACCACCTGGTCGCCAGAACAGACCGGCAGGGCAATAGACGAAATCCCCTTGTCGGTTTCATCGACGGACTGTGCATAGCCCCGTTCACGGGTCACCCTGACCAGGGCCTGAACAAAGCTCTGATCCCTGCCTCGCGCATCTTCGGGCAAAGGCGAGTTCTGCAAGGCTTCCAAAAGCGAGCCCTGTACTTCTCTTGTCGAAAAGCAAAAGAAAGCCCGGCCAAGGGACGAGGTCAGCAACGGCCAGCGGACCCCGACCATATTGCGGTTCCTCGACAGGGGACTGAATTTGTGGGTCGTCTCCCGGATCACCATGCCCCGCCCGTCAAACACAGCAATATCCGTCGGCCAGACCACCTGCTTGAACAGCTCCCCCAGAACTGGTGCGCCCAGCTGGGTCACCCAGTCCCGCTGTTCATATCCCTCACTGAGCGACCGCACCGCCAGCGCCAGGCTCCAGAGCGGGCTGGAGATTGCCCCCCGCGTGACAAAGCCCTCTGCCTCCAGCGTTTCAAGCAAGCGATAGACGGTGGTCCGGTTTAACGCACTGTGCCGGGAAAGCTCCTGCACCGAAACCGGACCGAGACGGTTCATCAACTGCAAAAGGGATAGCCCCCGCGCCAGAGCCCGGACCGGGCGATGGATCTGATCATCCCCGGACCTGTTCTCGTCTATCTGTCGCCTTTGGTCTCTCTGGAGTTCCTGCGCCCGTTTTTTATCCGGCACTATCCTGTTTCCCGGTTTGAAATTGTCCTGAGTTTTGCCCATGTTCGCATAGCGAACATTTTACAGCAAGTGATTGCAGCAGCGGCAAAGCCGCGTAAAAGAAAAGCCATGGAGGTTGTGCCGGGAACGCCGACTGAAACATTCCTGATGCGCTGAACCCTGCCTTGCGTTCAGAGGCTCGGAATGGATCATCCCCGGCACAGCCTTCATGATCTCGCGGCCTCTATGTTTGGCTCTGTTACTGGGTTACTGGATTACTGGATTGTCGAGTTACTGGCTCTGTCAAAGCCTCTATTTCTGGCAGATCAGGACTTCGGACGACCCTTAGAGTTTTGGCGAAGAGATCCCCTTATCCCGAAAAGCGGACAGGATTCATGATGCTCCCCCTCGATCTCCTCTCAGGATTTTTTGCCATCTGCATCCTGCTCGCCCTGACCCCGGGACCTGACAATATTTTTGTCCTGACCCAGTCGGCCCTCAGCGGTCGCCTTGCCGGCATTTTTGTGGTTCTGGGGCTTTGTACCGGGGTTCTGGTTCACAGCAGCGCTGTTGCTCTGGGGGTTGCGGCCATCGTCCAAACCTCCAGCCTAGCTTTTAATGCCCTGAAAATATTCGGGGCCTGTTACCTGCTCTATCTTGCCTGGTCTGTTCTGCGCATACAGCCCGAACCAATTGCTGTTGCAGACCCCAGCGCCGCCGCTCACAAACCGGACCAGCAGAAAAGTGATTACTTCAGGCTTTATCGGCGCGGTATTATCATGAACGTGACCAACCCCAAGGTCTCGATCTTTTTTCTGTCATTCCTGCCCCAGTTTGCCGATCCGGCACGGGGCTCTGTCGCCGCGCAGATTTTTATCCTTGGCGGCTTTTTCATTCTCTCGACCCTGTTGATTTTTGGCGGGCTCGCTCTACTTGCCGGAACAATCGGCACACATCTGCGCAACTCGACCAGAGCCCAGAACATCATCAACAAGATCGCCGGGCTGGTTTTTATTGGTCTTGCGATCAAGCTGGCTACGTTACAGCGATAACCTTTCTGCCAACAGAGCCGATCATGCCGGGTTTGAAACAAACTGGTTGCTGAAAGCAAGAAGCTGGAAAAATCCGTCGTTCCGGTCCAGAATGGAATACGCACTGGCGCGGTTGGTGCAATGGACCTTTTAGCAGACGTGTTTTACCAGTTCGGCAAGTTATTGTTTTCTCTTTATCCTGGGGAAAATTATCCCCTGCAGAACCGGGAACAAAGCCGGAAACACAAAATGCCTCTGTGAAATAGATAAAAAAATCAGCCTGTTAACAATAATTCATCTTTTGTATGCTACTGTCATCCCGAATTGAGAGGACGAATTCAAAAGCCAAGAGCGAAGCGACCGCAGAAATGCTTCCAGCCGCGCTTTATTGATGAAGGTAGATCTTTTGCATGGCTTCTTCCCTGCAATCACTGCAACGTTTTGCGACCCTGACAAGGCAGTCTGAACTGACAGAGGTTCGGGCCGCGGTCGCTGCTGTGATCAAGGATCTGAGAGGCTCGGTTGAGAAAACCCGCGAGCCCGCCAAGGCCAGGCGCTCCATTGCCGATCTCCTTGGTTTTCTCAACAGTCTGAATGCAACCATTCATCCCGGTCGGGCTGAACTGGCCCAGGCGATCTCGAGAGAGATTATTCCCCTGCTCTATCAGAACCAGCCGGAACAGATCAAAGAGGTGGATGACTACCAGTATCTTCAGCCAGAGTATCTTCTGGTGAATTACCTCAGCTCGGTTCTGGGTGATAACCTCGCCCTGTTGCGTGGTGAAGTAGAAGGCCACCCCGGCTTCCGCAAGGGCAAGCGACAGGATGTTGTCCAGCCGATTTGTGTGCTGGCGCCTGCATTTGTTTCCGGCCTGCGCGATCTTCTGACCAACCTTGCTATCGCCCGGCTTCGGACCAAAAAAATCGAAACCGGCATTTACGAACCGCTGCAGCGTGGTTACCTCAAACAAGGCCGCAACTCGGCCAAGTTTTTTGAAGAACAGCGGGCAGAAATCAGCAACGAGATCAACAAGCATTTCGCCTGGGCAGAAACCCTTGAGGACAATCTGAGACAACAGGCCCGAAAAACATCAGAAGAAACCGCCGATGCAGAGCAGGATGATGCCGCTGATCATGACGAGAACCTGATCCAGGAACTGCTCGACAAGCTCAAGCTGCATTCGGAAAACCACGATTATTTCCTGCCCCGCATCGCCGGGTTCAGGCTGATTGCAAAGCTCTATACCCTGAACAAGCCAGAGATTGCCAAGGCCATCAAACAGCTTCACGACGCCACCCGCTACAGTGAAAACCACACGACAGTGGTTCAGCAACTTGACGAGCTTGTGAGCAATCTCGACGATTATGATTTTGACCTTGTCGCCCTCTCGGCCCACCGGATCGGCGAAAAAACCGCCTGCCTGTCACCCAAGGCTTTGCAGGATGCCTGTATCGGGTCCGGTCGCACAACCGAGGCCATGCTTCAGGCCCGCCCGCTTGTCGCCGCCGAACTGGGGCGGATGCCAATCCATCTGGCCAAAAAAATCAGGGAGATCGTCGGGCAGGAACACGGCGACTTGAACGATATCCAGACCCTGGATGCCCTGTTTGAACATTTCAGAAACAACATCCAGGACATCAACAAGTCCCGTTTCGAGGCCGAGCTGAAAAGCTGTTCCGGGATTTTCTATGGCTCGAAGGTCCTCACACCGCTTGGCAAGTGGCTGGAAAGCGAAGGCGCGCAGGAAGGGACATTTTTCCTGCGCATGCAGCAGGTCCAGATCTCGCTCAAGAAAAAATGGGGCCTGACCTAACACGCCCGTAACAGATCACTGTACTGGGATGATGTGCTGGGGCGATGCGCTAAATCAATGCTCCGCGATGATCACGCGCCACAGATCAACAAAAGCGATCCCGGCTTTCCGCTCTGCGGATTGATCGGCTCTGCGCAGCTGGCGACGGCAAAACCCGCCTGCCCGATCTCCCTGATCCAGGTCGCCAGCGTCCGGAAATACCAGGGCATTGAAGTCCAGTTTCCCGCCTGGTTTCCTGCCTGGTTTCCTGCCCGGTTTCCGGCACTGAAGGCAGCGAAGCTTTCTTCCTGCCAGTCGTCAGCATAGCCGCTTTCCGGGCAGGCCTGCCAGGGATGCAGCGTTTGAATAACCAGCTTGCCCTGCGCAACCACACACTGGCGCAGCGCGGACAACAGCGGCGTTATCTCTTCCCCGAGCAGGGCAAAGTTACAGATCACCAGATCATAGGGTCCGCCCGCCCTCGCTGGCGCCCGGATAATCTCGTCATAGCCCAGATGCAGATAGCTTGATACCGGGTCCAGCTGACGGGCGCTGACAATCAGATCGGCACTGCCGTCAATTCCGGTCACCACACAATCCGGCTCTGCCGACAGCCGCCGCGCCAGCCAGCCTTCGCCGCAGCCAAGGTCGAGAACGCTTGTCGACTGTTGCGCCCTCTCCTTTATCAGCGTCAACGCAGCCGCGACAATTGCCTGATCGGTACAGCTCACCCGGCTGGCAATTTTTTTCTCTCTGACCGCCGCGGTCCAGAGCTGCGCATTGTCATCCCAGCTGGCCTTCAGGCGGGGAGAAAAGTCGCTGTTGTTTCTGTCCGGCGCAGGGCCATTCTGGCGGGCCATTGTCGCGCCGTTCTGTGGCTTAACATTCGGTGGCTTAGCGTTCGGTGGTTTAGCGTTCTGTGGTTTAGCGTTCTGTGGTTTGTTTTTGGACTTATCCCTGGGCATAGCGCTTCAGACGTTGATCAAGGGTGCCAGTATGCAGTTCAAACATATGGTTGTCATGATCATAAAAATAGATCGACCGCCCCTCGCCTTCAACCCGGCTTCGCCCTTCACGCAGTTCCAGCCCCAGATCCCTGATGCGCAGAAGACAGTCATCATAGGCTGTCTCCGGGATCTTGAAGGCAATATGGTTATAACTGCGCGCGGGCAAGGGTTCGCCCTCCATAATCGCAATCCACTGCCCGGCGACAAGAAAAAATCTTTCCCGCGACAGGGAAAAGCTTGTGTCACCACTGTCATAGACTTTTTCTGCGCCAAGGATCTGGCAGAGGATAGCTTCCATTCTGTCCAGATCCTGTACAATAAAGGTCATGTGACTGATGCCTTCAATCATCTTCTGCCCCCCTCCCAGTTCTCCGCCTTCAGGTTAGAGTTCCGCGTAACGAAAGGTCTTTTTACGGGCCGATTTTGACGAGATAATGACCAGTTTTTTATACAACCAGACTTTTTATACAGCCCGGGATTTTAATAATAACCGGGATTTTTTCAGGCCCAGAAAGTCATGTCCAGAAAGTCATGCCCAAAAATTCATGCACAGAAAAAGGCAGGCCGCTTGTCCAGCGCTCTTGTTTATTAGCTCTGGTCCAGATCGGCCTGCCTGATCCTGTTTTACCAGTACCTGTTTATAGGTGCCAGTTTACAGGGCATCCATTTACAGGGCATCCATTTACAGATGCCCATTTATAAGGGCGCAAACTTCGCTGTAAAGTGACGCAGCGCGGGCGGTTCTTCGGTAATGCGATAGCCGCGCAGGCTGTCCTTCATCGCCGTCAGTTCCTCGAACACCTCGACGATATAATCGGCGTGGGACTGGGTATAGACCCGCCGCGGCATGGCCAGCCGCACCAGATCCATCGAGGCCGGGGCCTCGGTACCATCGGGCGCACGGCCAAACATCACCGTGCCGATTTCGCAGCCGCGGATACCGCCGAGTTCATAGAGTGCACAGGCCACCGCCTGACCGGGGTATTGCAGCGGCGCGATGTGGGGCAACCAGGCCCGCGCATCGACAAAGACCGCATGACCGCCCGCGGGTTTGACCACCGGCACGCCCATGGCATCAAGCCGTTCGGTGATGTATTCATTGGTGCGAATGCGATAGCGCAGATAGTCTTCATCCACAATCTCGCTCAGGCCCTGGGCGATGGCATCCAGATCGCGTCCGGCCAACCCACCGTAAGTCGGGAAACCTTCGGTCATGATCAGGCGCGTGCGGGCTTTCTCCGCCAGATCATCATCATTCAGCGCCAGCCAGCCGCCGATGTTGGCAAAGGCATCCTTTTTCGCCGACATGGTCATGCCATCGGCATCGGCAAAACAGTCGCGGACAATTTCCTTGATCGCCCGCCCCTTCTGGCCCTCTTCGCGCTGCTGAATAAACCAGGCGTTTTCGGCAAAGCGACAGCCGTCGATAATAAAGGGTCGTCCGTACCTGCGGGCCAGCGCCGCCGTGGCCCGGATGTTGGCCAGCGACACCGGTTGCCCGCCCCCGGCATTGTTGGTGATGGTCAGCATCACGCACGGCACGGCATCGCCGTGCTGCTCCAGATAGGCTTCCAGCTTCGCCAGGTCCATATTGCCCTTGAAGGGATGGACCAGCGAGGGGCTTTTGCCCTCGGCAATCACCAGATCATCGGCCCGCGCCCCGCTGTTTTCAATGTTGCCGCGGGTGGTGTCAAAGTGGGTGTTGGAGGGAATGAATTTGCCCTTGCCGCCAAGAATGGAAAAGAGAATGGCTTCGGCCGCGCGACCCTGATGGGTCGGGATGATGTGTTTGAAATCCATCAGATCGCGGATCGCCGCCTCGAAACGAAAGAACGAGGGCGAGCCCGCGTAGCTTTCATCGCCGGACTGCATCGCCGACCACTGCCGCGCCGACATGGCCGAGGTGCCGCTGTCGGTCAGCAGGTCAATCAACACATCATCGGAATGAAGTTTGAACAGGTTGTAATCCGCCGCCCGCAGCAGATCGCGCCGTTCTTCCGGCGTGGTCATACGAATGGGTTCGACAGATTTGATACGAAAGGGTTCGATTATTGTTTTCATAAAGGGGTCTCCGCTAACGCCCCTTTCAAGCGACCGCCCCTGATGCAAAGAACAGGGAGACAGCCAGGTACTCAATCGGGGCAGAAGCGCCGCGGTTGCCTGCTGCTCACCAGCCTGCCGCGCTCAGCGCCCGTTTCATACCCGATAAATTTATCGCCTAGCGGGAATAATGGCAAGGGGGATGTGGTGATTGTGTGGAGGGGGAGTTGAACATTCAGGAAGGTCAGAATAATTGTTTACAAAAAAAAATTAAACCTAACGTTGTTAGCAAATTTTTCTACTACTAGGTATCTGCTTTCAACCCAAATCGACAAAGTACAATTTTACAATAAGCGAGTCTTTAATACAGACTTAAGGACAACAAGATTATCAAGAATGACAACACTAGGGCATCAGCAAATCATAGCTAGGACAAATCTAAGACCACAGGATCGATTTAAAAATCCTAAAGGCTATTCGCTAGCTGTGGAGAATGACGTCTACTATTGCTCATTCAAAATTGATGCGCCAAAGAAATCGGGCATTTACCAAATTTTAATCAATGATCAAATTGTTTATGTTGGTCGGGCAAAATGTCTTAAAAATCGCCTTTCTCAACAGTACGGTAACGTGTCTCCTCGTCATCCTTTCAACGGAGGTCAAATCCAAAAGTGTAGGACAAACGCCAAGATAAATGTTGCTATTTGTCAAGGGGATAATGTGTCATTTGAATGGAAGGTATGTATTGATTATGTCGAGCAAGAAAAGCGATTATTGGAGGATGTATCAAATAGGCCGCCTTGGAATAAGCGCTCTTAAATTAGCAATGTTGAGTTTGAGATTGATTTTGGTCCCACGGAGTTGTCGTTCTCTTCAAATTCAGCTAACGTCTGCTTCTGGCACGATGCAGCTATGACCATGACCCGATTTATATTCGCGGAAAGGTGGTTTCGGAGCGATAAGTGCAGCCTGAATCTCCGATAATTGCAACCTGTTACAATTAGATATTACCCTCTTTCTGCCTTAAACAGAGGTACCTTAAACAAATATACACACTAAAGGATAAGGTAACTTGCGCAGACATCTGGGTGGGCGTTATGAATAGATGATGAGCTTGCTTATCAGGGAGTTGATAGTCATATGTATAAAATATAAAATTTGGTAATATTATAAAGCTCCATAGCAGAATTATTTTTAAATTTTCAAATTCAATATTTTTGTATTTCAAAATCTTCAAAATTATGAGGTGTATTATAAATGGTGGCAAAGAATTAAAAATCAAAAAAAGTGATACAAACATCAAGTTTATATCAAACATTGAACTTATATTAAATTCACTCTTCCCCTGATTGAGTTTCAGATACATCCAAAGAATTATGCTGCTAACAAATATCGAAATTAATACAAGAACAATTTCTTTTCCAATTGAGGTTTTTGTTAGCAGAAAAATTCTCTTGTTGGACATATTAAGGATATAATTCTTGTGAGTATCGATTGAGATAACGGAAAGTTGCAATGAAGATAATAAAGCTAATGGTTTTCATATTGACGTCAATAACTTTAATATTTTTATTGAGTAAAGCACAGGTTGAAAATGCAAAGGATCATTCAATATTTTACGATCCACCATCTGAGTATACATCGTGGCAAAAAGAGATAATTAATAACTATCTATGTGAAGGAATGCCGCCTGCTGTAATTTCTGAAATTGAAAATGTGGCTTCTCGCATTGATTTCGGGGGAGAGATTATGTCTTTACCTGATCCAAATGATCCTACTAAACGGATTTTAAAATCAATTTCCTTGTTACGAGTTAACTCTAAATGCGCTAGAGGTTTTTGCAAAACACACGTACTTTCCCGTACTGGAAATAATAAATGTAAATATATCGCGACCATACAGATACCGAAGAAGCTGAATACATATTCAGATATGATTGGAGGTGGTGTTATTTATAATGAAAAGTGTACTATTTATTATGATGGGCTTTGTTTTTAATGGCTTTGTTTTGATAAAGTTTTTTTTCATACATCGCTCTCCCGGTATCAAAACTGTAAAAAGACGATCTTAATTTAAGTTAATCATCAAATCAGGGGCAGTATAGATTTGATGGTTAGAGTGTCCGCTTCTGGCACAAAGCTGCTATAGATTAGCTATATGCAAAACAAAGACATAAAAATAATTGACTAAATTGATCTTGCACGAACTCCAAACGCAACACGGGCAGCTTTACAGCCGCCCCGTGCGCTCACAATATGCGCCAAATTCCTCCCCCAACGCATCACCAAAGTCAAAACACTCTATTTCATAGAGTTAAGACCGAAGATGTTGCCTTCGCTGTCCTGGCACAGAGTGACCCAACCGAATTCACCGATTGAAAATTTTGGTCGGATCACTTTCCCGCCCGCCCCGGCAACGCGGGCTTCTTCCACGGCGCAGTCCTGGGCGGCAAAGTATATCACTGTGCCGCCTCTGCCGGGGGCTGCATGTTCGGACTTGGTTAAAGCGCCCGCTGCGCCGTAGGCATTCATGTCGGCGGGGAAGCTCATCATTTGCGACTGGCCTGTGGGGTCAATTATTTCCTCAAGCTTTTGCCCCAGAACCGTCTGGTAAAAGGCAACGGCCCGCTCAAGGTCGTCTACATAGATGTCGAACCATGCGACTGCGTTCATTTTTGTCATCCTCCGCTTCCTCTTTATTGTCGGCTATGACCATTACCTAACAGGCCGCAGGTGGTCTGTATTGTAGATATCAGACATCAAATTTCCGGGAATATTTCCCCGGCGTGTAGCCCGTGGCTTTGCGAAACGCGTGGATAAAATGCGACTGGTCGGCGTAAGACCAGATATCCTTGCCGTTCAAGGTCTGTTGCAGGCGCAGCACCTTGAGAAAGTCGTGCGGCGTTAATCCGGTGGTTTGTTTCAGCCTTCGTTGCAGCTGGCGGGCTGACAGCTCGCAAACCGCCGCCATGTCTGAAACGCTTCTGATATCGTCGAGCTTGTGAAATATCTTTTCCGTGACGGGGTTCACGGCAACCAGCTTGCGGTCCATCAGCTCCTCGACGAAGGCGGATAAAATCGGCTGCTGATCAACAAAATCGCGGCTGGAAAGTTGCTGATTTATCCCGATCAGCGGCAGGTCCCCCACGTAAGGTCGCTCCACCAGACCATAAGAAATCTGCTCGGAGCCCCCTTGCCATACACCGGGCAAAAACCGGATGTTGACAAAGTGAAAGGACCTGCCCAGGTTAAATTCCTCGGAGGCGGCACGCAATTGGGCAAGCCCTGCGATCTGAGGATTCAACTGGTCAAAGACGATGTAGCTGCAGGCGTCCGGCAAGGCATGAAATCGATAGTCCTCCGGCAAGCTGCCGTTTGTCTTCAGCTCCAGAAACCGGTGGACAATGCCGCGCAAATGACCGGGCGGTTCGGCCTCGACAAACAGGACGGACCGGACCTCTTTTTCTTTGCCGTTTCCTTTCGGGTCATACATAGCTGCTGTATTGCTCCTGCGCGGTTATCTGTTGCCGTAGTTACCCGTAACAGCCATTCTTTGATGGCGCACCGCAATAGCTTAAGGGCCAGAGAACTGTTTTGGCGAGAGCCGTTTTGGCAAAACAAACTATGCTGTCTGTAGCAGCGCGCCCCTTGAGCAGGATCAAGCCTCATCCCTGAATGGATATGCGCAGGTGGGCAGGCTGGATTTCGTCGTCCCGGTCTTTGTCATCGGGGTCTTTGTCGGCAGGTTCCGCTGATCCCGGTGTGATTTCGGGATCGCGTTTTTTGCAGAGGGACCCGAGCACCCGGCGTCTGACCGCCTGAACCTGGCGCTGTTTGTACTGGGCGTGCGAGGCCGCGCCGCTGTGGTTGGACAGGTAGCTGGCTTCGTCGAGGATCTGGATTTCGAAGGGGAAGTAAAAACGGATCTGCTTGCCGTCAGCCTCTGTCAGCTTGATGCGCTGGCGACAGGTAAACTGCAGCGCCTTGTAACTGGTGCCGCTAAAGGCATTATCGGTCAGGCGTTTGGCATCGCCCGGTGATTTGATCTTTTCCAGATCGGCGCTGAGCTGGGAAAAGTCGTCGATGTCTTTCCAACGGTCTTCCATCCACTCCACATCGATCAGGCTGTTGCGCGAGCGCGAGGGCTTGATGTTGGCGAACATGACGATGTTGTGCTGACGCAGGTAACAGAGCACGCGCAGGGCGTCGAGCGGGTCGCGGGTGACAATACGAATGCCGAGCCAGTCAAAGATATCCGCCGCAACATTTTCCGCCTTGTGCAGCATCTTCAGCACGGCAGAGCGTCGCGATTTGGACGAGCGGCTTTCATAGACCACCAGTTCGATATCGCCGAGGAAGACCCCGTTCGAGGTATCGCGGATGTGCTGTTCAAAGCGGCCAAAGATCTGTTCCTTGACCTGTTCGTGATAGCGTTCGTTGAAATAGGAGCCGCAGTGGGCAAAGGTGTGCATCACCCGCAGCACCACACAGCTCCAGCGCGAGCGCGGCGTGGCTTCGGTCGAGGAAACCCAGAGCAGCAGTTTCAGCAGGTTTTCCTGATTGCGCACTTCGGGGGAAATCTCCTCCCCCTCCTCCAGCAGCACCTCTTCGATAAAGCTGATGGCTTCCTGGCGGATGGCCTCGACCTCCTGACGGTCTTCATCCTGATGATAGTCAAAGCCGTAACATTCCAGAAAAGCCTCGGCTTCTTCCAGCGTTTCGACCTGAAGCCGGGGCGAGTCAATAATCGACTGCCCTTTGAGGACTGTCCGAAGCGACGCGCCGGCCCAGAGTCTCAGTTCTTCATTCATTAGTCCATCATCCCCAGGAAAGCAGAGGCAAAAGCGAAGTGATGATAATAGAGGAAAAAATCTAACTTTTAATTAAATTGCGCCAAAAACCGATGGCCAACCCAGTGGCCAGCCCGGTGGCCAGCCCGGTGCCAAACCGGGGGCCAAACCGGGGGCCAAACCCGCCAGAACCGGACGACCGACCCTGAAAGCTGGCCCGCCAGCACAGAACTTACCGCAACAGCGTACTTTTGCAGCGGTCCCTTTTTCCTAACGAAAAGCCGGGCCGTGCACCCAGGCCACCAGCGCATAGCGGGTCCCGGAAGTGACCGGGCAGACCTCATGCTGGAGAAAGCTGGAAAAAACCACCGCCGTGCCCTGATCCCGCGGGGCGGTCCAGCCCTTGCCCTCGTCATCCACCTTCAACGCCCCGCCCTCATAGGCCGCCCCGTCGGACAGCTGGACCGAAATCGACAGCTTGCGCGTTGTGGTTGATCCGGTGGCGCCGATGTCCATATGCGCGCCATAGCGCCCGGCCGGGCTTTGTTCGTCCTGCGGCGCATCATAGCGGATCAGCTGCAGACCTTCGCGCAGATCCTCCAGGTCAAACTGGAACCAGTTGCGGTTGACCTCGCTTACCAGCCCGGCAAGCTTGAGGAACACCCAGCTGGTCGTGTCGCTATCATCCAGCCAGAGGTAATGGCACTTGCGGATCGAGCTTTTGACCCCCCCCGCCAGACGGGCCGCCGCCACATCCGGGGAGTCCTCAAACAGATCAATCAGCCTCTGGCACTCGGCGGCGCTCAGCAACCTTTCCTGCACACAGGGACGCGTCATCAACATAACCGGCAACCTTTAAACAGTCCGCGAAACACCGCAGGGACAGGAAAAACAGGCAAAAGTAAAATAGAGATACGTTCAGTGGGAAAAACAATCCGGAGCCGTGTTCAGGACACCTCGGCACCGGGGGGTTCTGCCGTTTTGCAGCGGCGCTTTCATCCTGCCCCAAGCAGATCGGGGCAAGGGATAAGCACCCTGTCTGCAGAACAGCCCGGGCTGTAACGGGGCGAATTGTTTTCACCCCTTCTTTAGGCTCAGTTCACCGGAAAAGACAAGAAAATTTCGCACCTGTTTTACCTAGATACCCTGATGGATCTTCCGGTGGGTTTTCGGGTGGATTTTCGGGTGGATTTTCGGGTGAATTTCCCGATGAATTTCCCAGTGAATTTTCCAGTCAGTTTTCCGGTGTGTTTTCTAGTGGGCTTCACCAGCTTTTCAGCCATGAAACTCCGTCAGAAAAATCTTCCCACACAGGTTTCCAAAGAGGCCTTCCCGATTTTCTTTAAAACAGTTCAAAAGAAAAAAACACCTGACAGTTAACCATAAATATTCTTTTAATTCATAATGATAATATAATAAGAAATTCAATCATCGATAATTTATACTGGAAAAAAACAAGAATGAGCTGTAAAAGTATTCCTGAGACAGTTCCGCTCTTCTGCAGAAAAATTAAACAATAAAGACCCTGCAGTTCTTAACCATAATTTAGGACTCTCATCCCAAAATAAGCGCGTCAGGGGGAATAAATGACAAAGATAAAAAGACGTACCTTTCTAAAAGGCGCTGCAGCTCTTTCCGCCAGTGGCGCGCTGCTACACCATTTTACCAGCAGCACAGCTGTTCAGGCACAATCTTCAGGACCCGCAGGTAGCACCTTGCCCGCCCGCTCGCCGCTTGGCATCAGCGATGACCTTTTCAACCCGACCGAGTACAGCTCGATCGATGGGCGTCTGGTGAAAACCATGTGGATGGGCTTCAACAAGGTCATCCTGCCCAGCGGCCCGACCATTTTGCGAAATTTCAACGACAGCCTGCCCGGCCCGACCCTGCGGATCAATGCAGGGGATACGCTGGAGCTGGCCTTTGAAAACCGCCTGCCGGAAAATCGACCCGACCAGCCAACCGAAGTCAACATACCCAACCACTTCAACACCACCAACCTGCACTATCACGGCTTTCACGTCAGCCCCAAGGGCAACAGCGACAACGTCTATCTCAACATCGAGCCGGGCGACAAGTTCAACTATGTCGTCCAGGTCCCCAAAGACCATCCCGCAGGCAGCTACTGGTATCACCCGCATCGCCACGGTTCGGTTTCGGCCCAGGTAGCCCAGGGTGCCGCGGGTATGGCGATCATCAAAGGTGCGCTGGATGACGTGCCCGCGATCAAGGAAGCGGTCGAGCGGGTGCTGGTCATTCAGGCTCCGATCCCCGGTGTTGACGGTATTCTTGATTCCGAAGACCCGATCTGGCCACTGGATGCCGAACGCGACTTTCTGGTCAACGGCGAATACAAACCGCGGATCTATATCCGCGAGGGCGAGGTCCAGCGCTGGCGCATTCTCCACGCGGGCGATGCCCAGTTCTTCCCCTTCAAGATCGACGGGCTGGAAATCTATGAAATCGGTCGGGACGGCAATCCCCTGCCCGAAGCCCGTCTGGTCGAGGAAGTCCATCTTTCGCCTGGCAACCGGGTTGATGTGCTGGTCAAGGGGGCAACCCCCGGCGCCTATCTGCTGCGCCGTCCTTTCTTTGACCAGGGCAAACAGTCTCTTCCCCCGGTTCATCTGGCCAACATCTATGTCATCCCGGCCAATGATTCCCGCGTTCCTCCCGGAACCCCCTTTGGCCGGGAAATCCCCAAGGGACCGCTGCCGGACAATCCGATCCTGGTCGACATCACCGACGCCGAGATCACCCACCGGCGCAAAATCGTGCTGGGGGTCGAGGATGTAAAAGGCTATTTCCACGACACGCTCTTTACCATCAATGACGAACCCTTTGATCCAAAGCGCGATGACGTTGTCTCCAAACTCGGTTCGGTCGAGGAATGGACCCTGATCAACACAACCCCCTTCCCGCATCCGATCCACATCCATGTGAACCCCTTTCAGGTCATGTCGGTCAACGGTGTTGCCGACCCGGACAAACCCTGGATGGATACCATCGCGGTACCTGCGGCCGGAACAGTGGTGTTTCGTACCCGTTTCCTCGACTTTGATGGCCGCTATGTCATGCACTGCCACATCCTCCCGCACGAGGATACCGGCATGATGATCAATGTGAATATCGAGCCGTAAGCTGCGAGGTCCAAACACGCAAATGGGAAAATGCTCCATGATGAAACAATTCAATCTGTCTCTTGCCACAGGCATGCTGGCGGCGGTTCTGGTCTCTTCTGCTGCTGTCGCAGACGATCCGCAAAACACACCGATCCCGGCTTTTGGCTCACAATGTCTTTCCTGTCACGGTGAAGACGGCAGGCCGGAACTGGCCGATGTGCCGATTATTGCCGGGCAGCAGCCGATCTACCTTGCCAATGCCCTGCGCCATTACAAATCCGGTGAACGGACCAACGGACAGGCCCTGGTGATGCAGGAAATGGTCAAAAACCTGAGCGACGAACAGATCGTGGCACTCGCCCAGTGGTTTGGCGCACAACAATAAGGCTTTGGAGAACACTCAATGAGAAAATTTCTGTTAAACACAGCTTTGGCAACGTCTCTGGTGGCAGCAAGTCTGTTTGCTTTTGCTCCGGTTCAGGCGGCCGAGAAAATCTATCTGACCTCGCCCGAAGGTGAACAGCTGTTTCATGATGCCGATATCACCATGGACTATCTCAAGCTTGCCTCCTTCCTGGAAAGCGAGCACATCGTGACCTTCTGTGGCCCCGCAACCATTGCCGGGGTGATGAACACGATGGATGTGGAACGCCCGCAGCCGCCCCAGCTCTACCCCTGGAGGCTCTTTACCCAGACTTCGATTTTCACCGCAGCAAACCAGGCGGTAAAACCCTATCCCCAAGTTGAACATGATGGACTGGTCCTGCCCCAGCTGGCGACTTTCTTCCAGAACCTCGGGGTAAAGGCCGAATTCCACCACGCGGATGAATTTACCGAAGAATGGCTGCGCCAGACGATCACCGATGTTCTGGCAGATCCGAACAGGCGCTTTGTTGCCAACTATTCGCGCCAGCCCATCGGCCAGGAAGGCGGCGGACACATTTCCCCGGTTGCCGCCTATGACGTGGAAACCGACCGCGCGCTGGTTCTGGATGTCGCCCGTTACAAATACCCGCCGGTCTGGCTGACCATTGCCGACCTGCACAAGGCGATGATGGACAAGGACCCCAGCTCGAACAGGTCTCGCGGTGCTGTAATCGTAAGCCAGTAAGAACCGGGAAAACCTGGAAGCTCGATAGAAGGCTGGCCGAAAGCAGTTTCGGCCAAAGGCCTCACCAAATAGTCCGGGGCAGGTTAGAAAAGGCCCGAACAGGAGAGATAAAACGATGAACATAAGCAGACGCAGCCTGCTGACCTCTGCGGCCCTGATCCCTCTTGCTGGCGGTCTGAGCACCTCTGCCCAGGCCCTCAGTCTCGGGTCAGGCAGCCGGGTCTTTGGTGAAGCCGTGCGCCAGATTGGCGGGGTCGTGGATATTGCCGACCATATGGTCCGCTCGGTCGAGAGGGAATTTCTCGCCACCTATGGCCAGAATGCCATGAACCGCTTTATCTCCGAAGTAGACGGACGCTCGATCAACGAGGTCCAGGCCAACACAACAGATGCGGTCCGGGACCAGATCAAGCTGATCGCGACGGTGCTCTATACTGGCGAAGTCACCCGCAAGGATGCCAGTGGCACCGCGGTGACCTCTGTCCCCTACTACCCCTGGTCACTGGCCTGGTCGTCCCTGGCTTTTGCCAAGGCTCCCGGCATCTGCGGCGGCCCCGCCTTTGGTCACTGGGCCCATGCCCCTGATCTGCGCAACAACCGGGGGAACAGCTGATGGCTGAAGACAACAAAATGAACGCCGATGTCGTCATCATTGGTGCCGGCATGGCCGGGGCGCACCTTGCCCGTTCTCTGCGGGAAAAAGGCATCGATGTGCTGATCCTCGAGGCTGGTGACAGACGCCCACGCGGTGATTTCCTCAAGATTTTCTATGAAAGCACGACCAAAGGCCCCCAGGCACCCTACCCCTCCATTCCCAGTGCGCCGCATCCGACCGACGGCGGCTATGCCGATTTTTATGTCCAGGACAAGGACACGGCCAACGAAAACAAATTCATCGGGGCTTACCTGCGCATCTTTGGCGGCACGACCTGGCACTGGACCGGATTTGCCGACCGTCTGCGCCCGGAAGACTTCCGCATGAAGACGCTCTATGGCGTGGCCGAAGACTGGCCGATTGATTACGACCTGCTGCTGCCCTACTACAAAACCGCAGAAGAGCGCTGGGGTGTAGCAGGCGACCCGAACGATGTCTGGGGCGCCCCGCGCCACGGCGTCCCCTATGAAATGCCCCCGATCCCCGCGACCTATATGGACAAACAGGTCACCAAGGCGCTGGAGAAAATGAAACTGACTTCCGGGATCTTCTCTCACGCCCGTAACTCACAGATCTATGACAACCGCCCGGTCTGCTGTGGCAACAACACCTGTGTGCCGATCTGCCCGATCGGGGCCAAATATGACGCATCGGTTGACGCCCAGAAGGCCGAAGACGAAGGTGCAAGGGTCGAGGTCAACGCGCTGGTGACCTTTATCAAGACCGACAAGGACCGCAAGATCACCCGGGTCAAGGTTCAAAAACCAGACGGCAGTACCTTCTGGGTTGGCGGCAAGGTCTTTGCGCTTTGTGCCCACGCCATTGAAAATCCGCGCCTGCTGCTCAACTCGAAACAGGAAAATGCCCCCAAGGGCATCGCCAACTCTTCCGATGCAGTCGGGCGCTATCTGCTGACCCAGGCTAACCAGGACACCCAGGGCCTGACCCCCGATCCGGTCTTCCCCTATCGCGGACCACAACAAACTTCGGGTCTTGTCGAACGGCGCGACGGGGCTTTCCGCAGCAAGGAAGCCGCCATCGGCACCTCCTTTATGAACAGCGGCTGGTCCGGCAACAGCGACGCCACCAACCTGGCCACAGACCTGATTGCCAAGGGCGTGGTCGGACCAGAGCTTTCGCAACAGATCAATGCCCGCGTTTCCCGGCACCTGCGTCTCAATTCCTCTGCCGAAGTCCTGCCCGATGCCAACAACAGGGTAGAGCTGGCGGATGAAAAGGATACCGCAGGCATTCCCAAACCCAAGATCACCTTCAAGATGGATGACTACACCAAGAACGGCCTGAAGGTCGGGCTGGATATCAACCTCGAGGTTTTCAAGCTCATGGGCGCGACAGAGGTCACACACAACACCCCTTATCTGTCCAACGCCATTATCGGCGGCACGACAAAGATGGGCGATGATCCCAAAACCTCGGTAGTCAATGCTGATCTGGTGTCCCATGATCATCACAATCTCTATATCATCGGCTCCAGCACCCACATCACCATGCCGGTCAATGCGCCGTCGCTGACCATTGCCGCGCTGGCGATCCGGGCGGCAGAGCATATGGAGAAGAAACTGAAGTCCTGAGCAGGCAGTATCGCGAACGCCCTCGCGCCCCGGGTTCAAGCCAAAATCTGACCCGGGGCCTCTCGCTGACTTGCCGTCGATGTCAACAAGCATTTTTTGCATCAGCAATGTGAATTTGTGTTACAAAATTCGCCAGATTACCCGCCGGGGTTACCCGGCAACACAAATAGCTCTGCACCCGATAGAACCACCCTCGCCCGGAGATATTCTGGATGCCCCGTATTCTTGGCGTCGTCAGCCTTGCCGTCCTCTGTTTTGTCTTTCTTGGCAATGCGCTAAAATCCGTTGTCACCTCGACGGTTTTTGTTTCCGAAGGCGAGTTCGCCAGCTTTCTCAATATCTCGGTCGACAAGACCCAGATCCTGGTAGAGCTGCTGATCGGCAGCTCTGTCATGGCCTTGGCTCTGGCCCCTTTCCTGTTGACCCGCGCCCGGGCCCAGCGTATCGCAACCATCTGCGCCCTGACCGCCGGGGCCTGTTATCTCGCCCTTGGCCTAACGCTGGTGATGGGGCCTGCGCTTTTTGTCCGGGAACTGGTGGTCATTCTGACCTTTGCTCTCAGTGGTTTTTGTATCTCCTTCTTTGCCCCCATTGCCCAGCTGGCAATCAACGAGATCGAGAACGAGCGCGAACGTGTCCTGCTGACCACCGTCTGGACCTCGGCCCAGCCCGTGGCCTTTCTGATCACGCCACAGCTGGTCAAATACGTCGCCATGGATATTGGCACCGGAAACTACTTCCTGATCTTTGCCGCCTTCCCGATTTTTTACCTGCTGCTCACCCGCAAGGTCCTGCCCCACGGCGCCTCGCCAGAACATTCACAGGGACAATCTTTAGGGCAGCCGCCAAGACCAACAGTCCCCCGTCCACCGCTTTCCAGTATTGTCACCATCATTCTCGGCATCGCCGCCTTTGAGGCCTGGACCATTTCCAATTCGCTGGCGGGCGTGACCGCCCCGGTCAGCCTCGGCCTGATGACAGGATTTTTTCTGATCTCTGCCTTTGCCCTGGTTAAATTTCGCCAGAAAAAAGCGTCAACCAATACCGCTTCCCGGGTCCCAATTTCCCAGCCCCCCCTTGCCAAGATCAGGGCTTCCTCTCTGCCGCCAACCGCCCTGTTCCTCCTGATCGGTTTGTTCCTGCTCGAAATCCCTTCAACCGGATTTTATGACGCCGCTTATCTGGTGCGCCACCTCTGTTCGACCAACCTGATTCAGGACCGCGCCTCGCTTGGCGCTGCTGCCCAGATTGCAGCAGTCGCCCTTGGTGGCGGGCTCTTTGTACGCTGGCCCCAGATGATGCCTGTACTGCTGGTCACCGGCCTGCTGCTGCTGCTGATCGGCACCACAGGCTTTGTCACCTACCCGGATCTCGCAGTAGATGCCTCCTTCTTCTACACTTCGAAAATGATATCCTCTGCCGGAATGGGCCTGATCACCACAGTCATCGTCGGCGTGGTCATGTGCCAGTGCCGCGGTAATCCAGTTATGGCCCTGCTGCCTGCACTGGTGATCATGTTCGGCACCGAGTTCGGCCTCGAGATCCTCGAAATCGTCTATCAGATCGCCAAGATGCTGGGACAAGACGAAGTCAGCGCCTACCGTACCATCTTCTACGCCCAGGTCGCCGCCATCATCATCGCCTTTATCCCGACAATCGAAGGCCTGTGGCTCAACCACAAGGCCAGCAGAGCTGGAGCCCAAATAGCCTGAAGCCAATGAAAGAAGATCTCCATGATTGATGCCTATAAGGTCCTTGAAGAAACCGACACGCATATCGTCTATCAATACAATACCACGTTGACCTGGGGGCTGTTCGGGGCTCTGGCCGTCGGCATGGTCGGCATCATGAACGATATTATCCTGCTCCAGCTGCTCTGCGGGCTGGCCATGCTGGTGTACTTCTTCATTGGCCTGGTCAAGATCAGACCGATAAACAACAGGCTCAAGGAAGCCCTGCGCAACGGCAACCTGAAAATGGAGGGCAGCAAGTACTCTTTTTCCAATCCCCTGCGCTATACTCTGAAGAAAGAGGCTCCTGCTTCCTGAACCCAGGCCCGGAAACAGTCTTCGTCCCAAAACGCCATAGAAAAAGCCCCGGATCTTGCGATCCGGGGCTTTTATTCCGGTAGGGAGAACCGACCCCGCGCGTCAGCTTCAGTCAACAATCAGGTTGTTGCCATCGAGCAAAGCCTTGATCGCATCGTGGTTATCAATCGAACCACCAGCTGTCAGATCAACATGATCCAGACGGATCGTCGCCACAGCGGAACCTGCGCCTGCACCATCCTGATCGACCGTGATCACAGTCGTCGTCCCATCAAGAGAAATTGACAGATAGTCTTTCAAAATGGTTGCCGTGGCATCATTGTCAACACCCGCCGTGAAGCCACTCAGGAGATCTTTGAGGTTAAGCTTGTCGCCTTCGCTGGTATCGAAATCTGTAATGGTATCAATACCCCCGAGCGCGTCAGCGTCAAAGACAAAGCTGTCCGCACCATCACCGCCGCTCAGGCTATCATTACCACCATTGCCATTGATCGTATCATTGCCCACGCCGCCGAAAATCCTGTCCGCGCTGTTTCCGCCAACGATATAATCATCGCCGTCACCGCCCAGGATATCACCGCCAACAAACCCGTTGCCATTGACATAGATATAGTCATTGCCTGCACCGCCCAGAATATCACCGCCAACATGTGCATCGGGATTGACATAGATTCTATCATTGCCATCACCGCCAAGGATATCACCACCAACCTTCGCATCAGGATTGACAAAGATATTATCATCGCCGTCACCGCCAAGGATGTTTCCGCCGATCGAGCCAAGGCCATTGACATAGATACCGTCATCGCCGTCACCGCCAGCGATATCGCCAGTAATTACCCCGCCCGCATTGACATAGATACTGTCATTGCCTGCTTCGCCGAGAACATCACCACCGATAACGCCGTTTCCGATTTTAAGCCTATCCGCGCCAGCCCCCAGAACAACATCGCCAGAGACGTTACCTTTAACGATCTCAACGCTATCATCACCAGCGAAGGTATAGATGCCGCCCTTGATCTGGTTGACACTGGAAATATTGATCTGGTCGCCCTTGTTTGTCGCAACCACATGGCCCTCAATGTCCCCATGGGTTGATATGTTGTACTGGGCACCAAACGCCTCGTGAAGCGGGGCTCCGCTTGACGTTGTATTCCCGGAATTGGCAGCCAGGTTTTCCGGCTGGAAATTTCCTTGCCAGGTTCCGGCAGACAGGTTCAGCTGCCAGGGAGCAACAGGTCCCGGCACAGGTGTCACATCGGTCTTGCCGTCAATATCAATCACCAGCTTGGCCGAACTTTCGTCGCCGTCTTTATCCTTGATGGTATAGTTGAACTCTTCCTTGAGCTTCTCCCCATCCTTCAGCGCGTTGACAGCGGCATTGCTATTATCCAGCTGATAGCTGTAATTCCCCAGGGCATCGAATGTCAGCGTGCCGTACTTGCCAACGATGGTCAGATCATTACCATCATCGACCAGGTCCGTGTCGGTCCAGACAATCGACTGGAACCCGTCCGCGCCCAGCTTGTCAGCCGTGCCGTCGGTATCATTGGCATCCCCCGCAGCAACGTCAATCCCGGTGACAACATTGCCGGTCGCAGCCAGCCCACTATCTTCAAGTACACTGTCTGCATCATCAAGCGCTGTGGGAACAGAGTCCTTGACCTTGATGATCAGCTTGCCGCTGTCCTTGTCGCCGTCACCGTCAGTCACTTCATACCCGAACTTCAGCTTCAGGCTATCCGCACCCTTGCCATCGTGATCAAGCGCACCAAACTGGCGATAGTTGTACGCGCCGGTTTCCTT
>NZ_KB893135.1:462128-561370 GCF_000374005.1 Kiloniella laminariae DSM 19542
TGACCAGCAGCAGTAAGACCGTTCGTATCCAGCGTCACATCGCTGAACTTGCCGCCGTCAGCACCAAAATCAGCCGTGATCGTGCCCTTGGCAACAGCCCAGGTGTCGCCCTGGATAGCGCTTTCGTCAACGCTGTCCGTAATCGGATCCGCGGCGACTGGTGTGTCGTCGTCCACAGAAAGTCTCAGGCTTCCATCAACCGAATCACCACTGCCATCGGTCACCCGGTAGTTAAAGATGAAATCCACATTGTTTTCATCATCGCCAGCGGGATGGGTAATCGGCGCAAGCTGAGTAATCTTGTAATTGCCGGATGTGGTATCCCCCAGCGCGACAGTCATCACCGCCACGCCGTTTTGTGTGATCGTCAGAAGCGTCCCGCCCGCAGTCACGGCATAGGAAAAACCAGCCGGAGCCCCGGTCCCCAGCAGCAGAACAGAACCCGCACCGTCCCCGCCGTAATTATGAGAAAGTGTGCCTTCGACATTGATCGGCGTATCATCACCAACACCGCCAGAATTCCCATGCGCACCAAAGTCATCGTCATCGAGAATAACGGTTTCATTGGCAGCAGTAATCGTCGGGAAATTGCTCAACGTGGCATCATCGGGATTCAGAAAACGCGTCGCGCCAAGCCCAGTCTCCCCCAAAACACCCTGGGCGTTGAGCAGATCAATACTTTCACCAGTGTCGTCGCTGTAACTGCTGCCACCACCACCACCAGCGGGGCCGTTACCTGCACCGGTTCCAGCTGCAGTTTCCAGCGTTCCGTCGCCCTCGGCCAGCGCCAGAGCCTGGCCAATCAGCTGGTTGGCAGCAATTTCAACACCGTTGATCACAAGTACAGGCGCGTCCGCAACCTGCGACTGGGCCACCAGACCAAGGAAAATAACCTGGCTGTCAGAAGCGCCGTCCCCATCAGTATCGAAAGACAAAACAAAGTTGTCGCCCTCGACGGATGGGGTCGCCGCAGCAGCATCAAAATCCAGCACCGCCTGTTGACCGCTTTCCAGACGCTGTTCGATGGTCTGACCAGCCTGGGTTGGGGCCTGCAGCACAATTGAAGCAGCCTGCCCCAACACAAAATCACGGCCCTCTGTACCAGAAGCCAAATCGCCCGTCTGCTGCATCTGTTTGCCAGCCATCAATATACTCCAGTTTCCATAATGGGAAAGCTGCCCCGTATCCTACCAAAACAACCTAATCATATTAGTTTCAATCGGCCTGGATATTAACAAAAGGCTGATATGGCACAATCTTTAAATCTCAAAAACATATGGCAATATGTATGATTTTTTACCAATGGGTAAATTTTCATTTTCTTAAAATATATCTTTAATTTTAGATATTTGCCCTTTCCCCTCCCAAAGATAGCCAACCAGAAGGACATAAAATCAGTTTCCATAAAAACAGCCCCGGACCTTACGATCCGGGGCTGTTTTATTCAGGGACAGGATCTGCCCTGAACCAGTCAGAGACTAGAGAACGTCGATATTTCCGCCGTCCAGCAGCGCCTTAATCGCATCGTGCTCCAGGCCACTGCCCAGAAGGTCGATGTTTTCCAGACGAATGGTTGTCACATCCGTACCTGCTCCGGCACCATCGGCATCAACCGTGATAACCGTATGCGCACCATCTTTGGAAATAGACAGGTAATCTTGCAATGCCGTCGCTGTTGCTTCGTTGTCAACCCCGGCGCTAAAGCCGGTCAACAGTTCGCCAAGGTCCAGCACATCACCATCACCGAGGTTGAAATCCTTGATGGTATCGGTATCACCCAGCGTATCGGCTTTGAAGACAAAACGATCAGCACCGGAACCACCGACAAGAACATCATCTCCGGCACCGCCGATCAGAATATCATCGCCAGCAAGCCCGAGCAGGGTATCGTCACCCCCATCGCCGTTGAGAACGTCATCAACGGGTACAAGTTTGCTATCCGTAACTGTAGCCCTTGACTCGTTAACACCACGAACCTCCCCATAGGTACCGTTTAGTACAGTCCCATCGTTCAAAGTTACCGAGAAAGTAACCCCCGCCAATGCAAATGCGTTGGCATCATCATTGCCGAGGTCATCAGTATCAGCACCAAAACTCAGAACATCACCGTTTCCAAAGGCACCATCTTTAAAGTTAATCGTCAGAACAGGATTATCATTTTGGCTAAAGGTAACATCAGATGACACTAGGCCATTAGAGTTATTGCCAAATTCAGGGCCATAAGAACCCCAACCTTTAAGATCAAAACTCGCATCACGATCAGTACCACCGCGCAAGTTGATTGTAATGGAAGTGATATACTCGCCAGCTACAGCCGAATTAAACGCGAAATTATAGAAGTTGCTTGCGTAATAACTGTCATTGCCACGAACCTTTGCTGTTACACTTCGATCCACTGCGATCAGATCACGACCAACAAGGATCTCATCTGCCCCTGTACCATTTACAGTATCACCACGCTGGCGACTGACAGCAACAACTCCGTCTGTGCTTTCAGCTGCCCCAGTTGCAGGAACATCGGTTGCAGAGTACCCAAAAGAGTTTTCACCCGCTCCTACCGTAATACCCGTTGGTGATATGATAATGTCCTGGCCTTCCGCATCAGAGACATAACGCCCCAGAAGGTCGCCCTCAAACGAGAAGGCCTCAGCATTGTTGGTCAGCAGGCTCAAGGGGCTGAGAACCGGAGCATCGTTGGTGCCTGTGACAATAATGGTCGCTGTGGAACTGGAGCTCGCACCACTATCATCGCTCATGGTGTAGTCGATAACCACAGTAGCTGTCTCACCATCAGCAAGATAGTCAAAATCCGTACCGGGATTGAAGACCAGCTTGTTGCCGGAGATTGTTGCTGTTGCAGTTGGAACCGCAGGCACACCGGAAGCAAAGCTTGCAGCATCCAGCGAGAAGGTTGCAGGGCTGTCTCCATGATCAACATCGGTGTCGTTTGCCAGTACGTCAATAACGACAGAGGCATTTTCATCAGTGAAGAGGTTCGGCCAATCTGAACCAGCTCCGGTTTTGACGACCAGATGACTGACAGCCAATGTCTCATCAGACCCGGTGACATCGGCGGTGAAATCAACGGTCACTTTGCCTTCATTGTCGGTCATCGCCTCAAAGCTGTAGCTGTTTGTGCCACGATCGTGAGTGACAAGAACCTCAACACCATTAATCTCGACGGTAAAGGTATCCTGTAGGCTGCCTGCTCCCTGATCCCAGGTCCCACCCGTGGTGGCATCAAAGGAAACAGTGACAGATCGGCCTGCATTTCCGGCCCCAAAATCAAAGACTTCAGAGTCAATCGGATCAGCCTTCGTCAAAAGATCAACATCTCCCGAGGCAAGCTCGACACCCGCGACATGAACACCATCAGCAACAGCCACAGGCGCATCGTTTGTGCCGGAAATCTTGATTTTCAGGGTCGAGGTAGATACATCACCATCGCCATCTTTAATTTCATAACCGAAGGTGTCATAGACGGTTTCGCCATCGGCCAGTGCCTGAACATTCGCCGCAGCATTGTTCAGAACATAACTGTAAGCACCATTGGCATCAATCGTGACGGTACCATAGGTCCCAACCATGGCTGATGTCGTTGTAACAATAGCCCCATCGGCACCCTGATCATCATTGGTCAGCACATTACCAGAGGCCGTCTGGTCCAGATCTTCCTGAACCGCATCGGCATCATTGTTATCACTGTGGGCAGTCGGGCCATCATCCTTGATGTTGATGGTGATTTTCTGGGCAGCGGTTTTATCGCCGTCGCCATCGGTCACCACGTAGTGAATATCATCAAGAGATGTCTGGTCGTTGTGCTGGCTGGTATTGGTGTGTTTGAAGGCCCGGAACTGTTCGATCACAAAATCGGCAGCATCGTGTGTTCCCATCTGGTCCAGGGATGCTTTGAAAGCAATCGCGCCTCCGGCATCAGCGGCCCCGCCACTGCCAACACGCCCGACAACTTCGTTGCCTTCGGTGAAGAGATAGATTTTCTGGCCGCTCTGGGTATCGGTCAGATCAGATACCGCACCATTGAAAGCATTGCCGTCTTTGTCAGTCAGGGCAATCTGGCCACCGATGTGATCCTTGCCAAAATCAAACGCCAGCGCCTGGGTTGCTTTGGAAATCATGCCCTCAGCCTGCTCGGCAGACGTCAGATTGCGCTCTTCATTGCCCTGATTGCCTTTGGTCTCATCAAAGATTACCCGTGCAACAGCAGCGGTCGGGCCGCTGTCGGTCAGGTTGATCACGATATTGGTCGTGGTGGTATCTACATCGCCATCGGTCAGCGTGACCGAGAATTTCACGGGCAGAACCGCTCCCTCATCACCCGCATGATCAATCTGGCGGAACTGGACAAAGTCGTACTTGGCAGATCCGTTCGCCAGATCCACATCTTTCAAGGTGACCACATAAACCACTTCACCAGCAGCCGTCATGCCAACAATCTGCGAGCCATCTGCACTGAGTGTTGCGGTTACAGGCTGCCCAGCAGAGGTCACATCACTGACTTCATCCACCAGCTTGAGGGAAGCCCCCGCCAGATCAGCACCAACAGCAAAGCTCAAGGCGCCGGAAACATGGGCACAAGGCGCACCCTTGACCACCACATTGATGTTCACATCGTTGAAATCACCGTCACCAGCAGGGATCAACAGGTCTTCCCAGTTCGAGTTGCCTGGCAGATTGTTATCAACTTCGTGGTCTTTGCCACCGTCAGGATTCAGGTCAGGCTTGCTGAAGAAGGCAGGAGCCCCGCTTCCTTTAAGCGCTGTGTCACCAGCAAAAGCAGTCCACTTGCCATCGACTTGCTTGAATGTGACCTCGGTATCATCGCCCAGACCGCCATTGCGGGAATCACCGTTCGGGATCAGGAAGAAACCGAAACCGACTGCGCCGGAAGGCAGTGCCGCAGGATCAATCGTAAAGCTGTCGGTCTGGCCGTCTTCATGCTTGACGTTATCCCACAGAACAGTCCCTGAAATTGGCTCTCCTGCTTCGTTGATGAAGAAGTAACCATAGGAGCTGTTATAGCCGGCTGAATCTGCATGGGCAATTTTCGCCAGCTCGACCGTTACAGGCTCTGTCACCCCAACCAGGCTGTAGATGCCGCCAACCGGTGGCAGAGCGACTTCGCTCAGATCAACTGTTTGCAGCGCATTGTCTTTAAAGACAGGTGTATCATCATCGACAGAAACAGAAAGCTTGCCATCAACGGTATCGCCATCGCCATCTTTAACCCGATAATTGAAGGTGAACTCAACATTGTTCTCGTCTGAGCCGTCCGGATGGGAAATCGGGGCGAGCTGGGCAACGGTATAGCCACCGGATGTTGCATCATCCAGCGTGACGGTCATCACAGCAACAGCACCCTGCTTAACGGTCAGAACAGTACCATCGCCGTTCAACTCATAGGTAAAGCCGGCTGGCGCACCAGTATCGAGCAGAAGAGTGGTTGCACCCGCTTCATCTGCCCCATAATTGTGTTCCAGTGTTCCTGTTACATTCGCCTCTGCGTCATCACCCACACCACCGGGATTACCGTTAGCACTAGGAACATTATCGTCATCTATAACGACCGCCGCATTCTCGTTGTCAATGGTCGGACCGTCATCGCGGAACTGGATTTGAATCTGCGCAGTATTACTCTGATCGCCTTCATCATCCGTAACAAAGTAGTTCAGATTTAGTTGGATCGTTTCGTCGTGGCTGTTCTCGTTTGGATGTTTGAGGCTCTCATACTGCTCGATGTACATGTGAATGGTATTGTTTTCATTCACCAGATCAGAATCAATCGTTGCTGTCAGCGCTACTCGGCCACCAATCAGGTTACCACTGTTATCAAGAACATAATCCACGATACCGAAAACCACGGCAGGGTTGGATGCGGAACTGAACAGATAGATATTATCGCCTGCTGTGGTAGTCAGGCCGGAATTCAGACCGTTATAGGCTGTGAACTGAATGCTTTCCTGGCCATCAACATCCGCTGGGTTTGCGTCTGTCGTGCCATCACTTTCCATGTCAATTCTGTCGAGTTCGCTATAACCAGAACTCACAGGCTCACCAACTGTCAGGCCCGCAGCAAGCAGTGCAGCCTTTACATCAACCTGACCAGCATCGACACGCACGGTATGCTGGCCGTTTTCAACGCGCTTCTCGGAGTCAGTCTGCAAATCATCACTTTCATCAAGTGCGATAGCTGCATCTTTTACAGTTGGAATATCTTCTGCGATATCAACCGTTACCGTCTTTGATGTCGTCGCAGTGTTGTTTTCTGTGGTAAGGTCTGTATCCGTCAGGTTTGCCTCATTCGCCGTGGCCACAACTCTAATTACCGCCGCGCCATTCGAATGTTCGGAACCATCATCCAGACGTTGAGATGTCCAGTCTTTTGGATCAAAAACAATGTTGGTATCAATTGTGCCCCCCAGCAGATCAACCAGTCCGCTGACATCCAGAACATGGGTCATAAAACCGTCTATCCCCACCCCGGAAGAGACAATTTTAACATAATTACTAACGGGACCATCACCTGGGCTCAACAAATGAGCAAAGCTATTCTCAAGCTTGAGATCCCAGTCTCCGGGAACACCACCCAGCGTCAGGAAATGAGCCTCCGATCCGTCGGCGAAATCACCAAAAGTGACATTTACAGGAATATCAACCAGGGCCTCTTCTTCAAGTGGCCCATCGACAACCGCACGAGAACGGTCATCTTCCAGATCATTAAACACAGGCTTGTCTGCCGCCGCATCAATCACGGCAACAACGGTGACCTGAATAGAAGCTGAATCGCCGGAATCTGGGTCAGAAATATTGGCCGTTGCATTAAGTGTGATATCCGCGTCGGAATCATCGGCTGGCTTGATATAGACCTGCTCGAAATTCTCTGGCAGCACGGTTACCGGGAAAGGACCAGCGTAAATGTTGATTGCTTCTGTTCCACCGATATAGAGAACCGCACCGTTGGACGGCGCTTCGAGCACAACTGAATCAAGTGTTTCGTTATCTGCCGGGGTAAAGTTGAACTCCACCTGCATCGGTGCGTTGGTATTGTCACCGAGATGCTGGTTCGGTGCCCAGTCTTCGAAACCGCCAGCGAAAGAACCGGAAACATAGTTTTCCGGACCCTCACCGCCTTCACCGGGAACATTGGTCTGGACGCTCAGGAAGGTAATATCAAACGTGCCTTCAGCCGGATCGGTGGTTTCGTCGACATTTGCCAACAGACCAAAACCTAGCTCTGTACGACCAATAACACCCTGGGCGTTGAGCAGGTCGATGCTTTCACCAGTATCGTCGCTGTAGGTACTGCCACCACCACCGGCAGGGCCGTTACCCGCGCC
Source organism: Kiloniella laminariae DSM 19542 (assembly GCF_000374005.1). Classification (GTDB taxonomy): domain Bacteria; phylum Pseudomonadota; class Alphaproteobacteria; order Kiloniellales; family Kiloniellaceae; genus Kiloniella; species Kiloniella laminariae. The sequence continues at coordinate 469,484 of NZ_KB893135.1, forward strand.
GGTTCCACCAGCCGCCGTTTCAAGTGTGCCGTCGCCATCCGCAAGCGCCAGGGCCTGACCAATCAGCTGGTTGGCAGCGATTTCAACACCATTGATCACCAGTACAGGGGCATCCGCATTCTGCGACTGGGCAACCAGACCAAGGAAGATAATCTGGCTGTCAGAAGCGCCGTCGCCATTCGCATCGAACGACAGGACAAAGTTGTCACCATCAACCGAAGGGGTCGCGGCGGCGGCATCAAAGTTCAGAACCGCCTGCTGGCCGCCTTCAAGACGCTGTTCGATGGTCTGCCCAACCTGGGTCGGCGCCTCAATCGAAAGAACAGCGGCCTGGCCAACCACATAGTCCCGGCTGTCATCGCCAGAAGTCAATTCAGGCGTGTCCTGAGTCAGATTATCAGTCATATGAGTCCCGTTCATGTTTTTGATAGCAGGTCGCCCTAGGAACAGAGCCACCCTTTTTAGATGAATTAATTGAGAACCAAGCTAGAGGATATTTTCAAATTTACAACCCTGACGATCCAAAAACCTACAGTAATATGTATGATATTTATCTAGGAATGGATTCTTTTAAATTTAAACATCTGTTAAATTTTATAAGCATAAACAGTAGGAAAAAACTCTGCTGCAAGTTCGTGACTGCGGAATTCACCCGCGCGCAAGAAGCCTTCCAGAAAATTGTGAACGTTAAGACCTCTCCCTAACAGCACAAAACCCCGAACCTTGCGATCCGGGGTTTTGCTCGTTCATTAGACCGTGCTTAACGATATCAGACAGTACCGTATACCGTTACGGTAAGGTCATCTTCGACGTAGAGCTTGACTGTCTCACCAAGAGCACCGGTCCCGCTATATTCGTTGAAAGTATGCCCCGCTGTTGATCCTTCTGTGCCAACAATACCCGTTGCAGTCTGTGTCCAGGCAATTTCGGAATCCCCCGATGAGCCAACAGCGGCTCCAGCCTCAAGATTAACCCCATCTTTGGCACCGTCACCGAGGATAAACAGAGTATTATCCCCATCAGTCATGTCGATCACATCCTGCACCGAAAGCATCCCGGTCGAAGTTAACGAAGGATTTGGTCCACCATAGACACCAAAGTCCTCGTAATCCGTGCTACCGTTGGTCATGTCGATGACTTCGATGTTTTTAACCAAATCGGTATCAAAACTGATACTTCCGCCGCCACCTGGTGTCACCCAAAGCGATGCATTTCCACTGGTTACAGGAATGGTCAGGGTATCAAAACCGCCCTCACCATCAACCGGGGAGCCGACAGCAAATGTAATGGTATCATCCGTATCCGGCGGGGGTGCTGTCACTGCTGTAACATTGATATCCAGTTTCGCCGTAGAAGTATCGCCATCCGCATCAGTAATCTGATAGGTAAAGCTGTCAACCAGATCGCTGTCTGTCACATCTGCCTTGGCTGCGTAGGAGTAAGAACCATCTTCGCTGAGCGTCAGAGTACCGTAAGCCGTTTCAATCGGTGTGCCCAATGCCACAGGTGTGCCATCCCCGGCAACGACGCCAGTTACAACCGCACCGTCAGCACCAAGATGGTCATTGACCAACACGCCAGCCGCAGCAAGCACGGTAAGGGTTTCACCCTCGTTTACATCACCGCTGTCAACTACAGCAAGCGGGCTGTCATCGTTCAGGTCAAGCCCGATCTGTCCGTTTGCAATATCTCCATCATTATCGGTAACCTGATAGTGTATACTGAATTTAGCGTTGTTTTCATCTATTCCACTGACATGATGCAAAGGAGCTAGCTGTGTGATTGTATACGCACCTGATGTTGTATCACTCAGAGTAATCTTGAATATATTGACGTAGCTACCATCGCCTTCGATATCTTGGGCAAGAGTGATCTCCGTAGGACTAACATAAATCCCAAGAGAGGGCGTAGCCCCACCTCCGACTGACATAGTAGTCAGAACAATGCTTTGAATACCATCAGCACCAGCATCGAAATCAAGTGTTCCGGTCAAGTTTTCGTTATCAGGATCAGCATCACCAACACCACCGGCATGACCACCCGCAAGGGCATCGTCATCCAGTTTTATGCGTGCATTATTGGCGTTGTTCACCGTTGGCACAGCATCTTTAACGGTGATGTTCAAGGTTGCGGTGGAAACATCACCGTCCGCATCTTTGATTTCATAGGTAAAGCTATCAACCACATCGTCGCTGATCGTGTCGGATTTGGCTTCGTAAGTGTAAGAACCATCGGCATTCATGGTCAGGAAGCCGTAAGCGGTTTCAATCGCAGCACCCAATGCCACAGGAGTGCCCGCCCCCGCAGCAACACCGGATACAACGGCACCATCAGCCCCCTGATGATCGTTGGCGAGAACACCATCCGCTGCCAGAACTGTCAGCGTTGCAGCTTCTGTAACTACGCCACTATCCAAAACAGCAAGCGGGCTGTCATCATCGACAGACACACTCAGTGTCCCGGTGGCAACGTCCCCGTCCCCATCAGTCACCTGATAGTTGAAGGTGAAATCGATGTTATTTTCGTCGGCCCCTTCAGGATGCACAATTGCCGCCAACTGGGCCACGGCATAGACCCCGGACGTTCTGTCGGCCAGCGATACAGTCATAACCGCCAGTGCGCCCTGCTTGACGGTCAATACGGTTCCGTTTGCGTTGAGCTCGTAGGTAAAACCAAGCGGTGCTCCCGTATCCTGCAACAGGACAGTGCCAGGACCATCCGCGCCCAGATTGTGCCCGAGGGTCCCTGTCGCGACAGTGGCATCATCATCACCGGTGCCCCCGGCATGACCACCTGCGCCGACAACATCATCGTCGTCGAGCATGACAGCTGTGTTTGCGATTGCTGACGGTTCACCGTCGTGCACGACGACACTCAGGGTTTCTTCGTCTTCATCACCATCGCCATCACGAACCTTGAAGCCAAAGTCGAGGGTCAGGGGATCAACCGAATTGCTGCCGTCCGTGGACTGATCGGGGTGATCGATCGCACCCTGCAGAGCGATGTCATAAGCACCTGTCTGCGCATTCACGGTCAGGGTAATAATCGTTGTCGCCCCGCCGTTGATTGTTCCGATCATCACAAGATTGCCAGAACCATCATCCGTTGCCGGGCCGAAAATGACATCCTGACCACCGGATTTGAGAACAGAACCATCCGGGTTGCCATCTTCACTGTCTTCCCAGCCCTCGAACCACAGATCGACAACCTTGATACCATCTGCATTGTGATCGATATCCAGTGTACCGCTGACAACATCGTTGCTGCTGTCTTGATCCAGAAGATTTACTTCGGAAAGCTCACCCGCTGTGAAGGTATCATGCGCATCGGCTTCGTCATCTTCAACAACGACCACCAGCTTGGCGCTATCGGTGTCGCCATCCGCATCAGTAATGGTATAGCGGAACTCCAGGCTCAGTGGATCTTTATCATTCGCATCGTCTTCCAGGCTGAGATCAGGATGATCAAGTCCTTTGGATACATCCACAGAATACGCACCAGTTGCCGGGTTGATTGTCACAGTTACAACTGGTGTTGTACCACCTACACCGTCAGATACAGTTCCAACCATAACCAGCTGACCACCGATCATTTCAGCAGGGCCAAAGGTTACAGCTTCTCCACCAGAAGTCAGTATCGTGCCATTGGGATTATTGTCTTCAGTATCTGACCAACGGATAAATTCAACACCTGTGACAGAACCGCCATCGCCGCCGAAATCGACATCAAGCGTTCCGGCAATAGAGGCACCACCATGCAGGATGTCATGTTCAGACGCCCAGGAACTTTTGTGGGTTCTGTATTCATTATCAGCATCCGGACCATCGTCCTTGATCCGAACGGAGAAATCTTTCGAAGCTGTATCACCGTCACCGTCGGTAACTGTGGCCGTAAAGGTCAACTTGAGTTGATCACGCGATCCAACCTGCTGGTCACCATTCTGATCAGGGTGATCAATTGGACCAAGCAAGGTTGCTTTGAATGACCCGGAATCTTCATTCAGTGTAACCTTGATGATTTCAGCATCACCCGCTTTCCCGATCAACGTCAGCTTGCCATTAATAACCACGGCAGGACCAAAGACAACGGCCACACCATTTGATGTCAAGCTACCGTCGAACCCGGGGGCAACAGTATCACCAGCCGTGCCATCCGGATCTGTGACAGATTTCAGTTCGAGGCCAGTGAATTTGCCACCATCAACTCCGAAATCAGCATAGATTTTGCCAGAGATCTCATCCTTGTGATCTCCCCGCGTCAGATTAGATTCTTTAAGGTCATCATTATTATTACGGATATAGCCAATGCTTGGGCCATCATCCTGGATTGTCACGGCCAGGTTTGCGTATTCGCTGGCGTCACCTTCATCATCGATGGCGCGAATTTGCAGATTAAGTGCAGCTGTAACTTCGTCGTGGTTACCTTCATCGTATGTACCAGCATCAGGATTATGAACAGCCTGAAATTGAACAAAGGTAGCTGTGAGGCTGCTGTTTTCCCCAGCAGAGGGCTGTTCTAGGTGAACCGCAAAAACCGCTTCGCCATCATCTGTCAGACCCCAAACGATATTTGGGTTCGCAGGATCTGTATGCAGATAGATTGCTTCACCCGCTGTTGTCTGAAGTACACTCAGTGTTCCATCATAGGACTGGAATTCAAAGCTCTCTTGCCCAACATTATTATCGTCAACGGTTGAATCTGTTGCCGCGTCCCCTGTATTGGGTCCGTCAGAGAAGAAATTAACTGCAACCTCATTCTGAGCAAAACCGAGTAAACCCGGAACGGAATCAACTTTATCGAAATGAAATCCACTTAAAGCAAGCGCAATGCCAGTGGAACTTTCGACCCACCAGACATCGTTAGCATCGTTTTGTACCCATCGGCTTTCATCATGAACCAGTGTCGCGTCCTGTACTTCAGGCACATCTTCTTGAATATCGACAACCACAGCATCCACAGTTGTGGACACATTATTCAGATCTGTCAGATCACCACCACTCAGGTTTGTTTCACTTGCTGTAGCCGTCACCGTGATTTCAGCAGGACCATTTTCGTTCAAAGAACCATCGTTCAAACGCTGTGATGTCCAATCCAGTGGGTCAAAGGTAAAGTCAATAGTTACGCTACCATCACCGACAACACCATCCGGGGTGTCCGTAACCGGATCAATACCATTCAGTCTGTCAACATAGTCCGTGATATCAAAAGTATAGGTAACAAAACCACCGGATGTTTCGGTTGAGACAGTGACCAGGCCAGCGTGAACACCAAAGGTTCCTTCCAGATCCAAAACCCAGTCAGCCGGAACGCCTTCAAGTTTGACCTCGTGTGTTTCTGATCCATCCGCGAAATCGGCAAAGGTCAAAGACACAGGAATAGTCGTGAGTTCAGGAGTTTCTTCGTCCTGGCTGATGATCTTTCCTTCGGTGGAAAGGTTGTCCAGAATTACAGCAGGATCAAAGATCCCATTGATGCTGTCCCCTTCGTTAAAGAGAACAAAACTGATTGTCGCGTCGCCAGATTCAGCAAACGTATGGGTAAAACTTTTTGCGCCAGAACTTTCATCCCAGTTTTCGCCGTCAAAGCTTTGGGTCGCGCCGTTTGGTGCTTCCAGGTTTTCACTCAATTTATAGGCTGTGCCATTGATGACAATAAACAGAGCATCATTAAAGTTGTCACCAACTTCGTTGACCAAAAACTCATAATCAAGTGTCAGGGTCTGGCCCGCAGCAACCTGGAATGTACCAGACATTGCGACCCCGTCGAAGAAACCTTCATTATTATCGTTCTGTACGGTACGCAAATCTTCAAATGTACCATCAGTAAGCCCCAGAGATGTCTCTATATCAGAAACGTTTACCCCTCCTGGGTTCCCACCAAATGCAAAAAGTGCATCATTGCCACCATTTATCTCAACCAACTTTCCAGCTGACGTTAGAACCGTCCAGTCAGATAGATCGGAAAAAGCATTTTCAATGACGGTGCCTTCTTTGGCCACAATATCCACATCAGGCTTATCTGCAGCTGCATCAATAATGGCTGTGCCGGATGCTGTGATAGAGGCAGTTTCGCCGCTGTCGGGGTCAGAAATATTCGCTGTGATGGTAACGGGAATATCCGCGTCGCTGTGCTCATCACCTTGCAGATAGACCTCACCAAGATCAGTGCCGAGAATATTGATTGGTAGAGTACCAATTTCAGAACCTGGAACACTGCTGAACACGATGTTTTCCGGGGCAAAACCACCGACATAAAGTGTCACACCAACAGGCAAAGAGGTAATATCAATGGAATCAACCACCTCGTTATCTGCCGGAACAAAGGTAAAGGCGATCTGCATCGGAGATTCTGTTTCATCACCGAGATGCTGGTTCGCCTGCCAGTCTTCAAACCCACCGACAAAAGAACCGTTTACGTCTGCGCCATCAACAACTGTCGTTGCAAAGGTAAAGCTGAACACCCCTTCCGCCGGATCAGGGGCATCTGCACCAGTCGGAACCCCGATCAGGGATCCCTCTGTGCCTTCGATAACACCCTGGGCATTGAGCAGGTCAATGCTTTCGCCAGTGTCGTCGCTGTAGGTACTGCCACCACCCCCGGCCGGGCCGTTACCTGCGCCAGTTCCGCCAGCCGCGGTTTCAAGCGTTCCGTCGCCGTCTGCCAGCGCCAGAGCCTGACCGATCAGCTGATTGGCCGCAATTTCAACACCGTTGATCACCAGAACAGGAGCATCCGCATCCTGGGACTGGGAAACAAGATCAAGAAAGATAATCTGGCTGTCGGCAGCACCGTCACCATTGCTGTCAAACGACAGAACAAAGTTGTTGCCATCAACCGAAGGAGTTGCCGCAGCGGCATCAAAGTTCAGAACCGCCTGCTGACCATTTTCAAGACGCTGTTCGATGGTTTGTCCGGCTTCTGTCGGTGCTGCAATGGAGACAGCAGCAGCCTGACCGACAACATAGTCCCGGCTCTCAGCTCCTGAAATATTTTCAGAAGAGGTCAGTTCTGTAGTGTCCTGCGTCAGATTATCAGTCATCTTTATCCCGTTCGTTTGTTGAGACCAGCATGCCCATAGAAAAGGACAGCGGGGATACATAGGAATTTATTGACGACTACCTTACCTGACGTTCTGAATTGATCAACCTTTAGACGCCCAAAAACAGCAGCATTATGTATGATATACAAGCTTTCACTTGGTTTTTTATTCTTTAGTACCTGTTAAATTCCTGATCATTGCAAAATGAATGAACAGCTCCATCCGGCGATTTATTAAAAAGATGAGAGGATGCTTGCGATTGGAACGCGGAAGACACAATCATAGATAAGTAAAGCTAACCGTTCAGAAACAGTCACAATTCGTTTACCAGGCTTGAAGCGCATCAGACAATCTGGCAAACAAATCGTCCTGATCAGGGCAAACACCCGATCCCTCAGAGAAATTGGCACATCAGAATGAAAACCATTGATTACTATTACTCGACCCGCTCAAATTTCACCTATCTGGGGGCGGCACGTCTGAATGCCCTGGCAAAAAAGCATAGCCGGAGAATTGTCCATAGACCAATCCTGCTGTCTGTCATTATGCCACCGATTGGGGGGATGCCTTTTGATGCCCGGCCAACCATGTTGCGCAACTATGCCATGAACGATGCCCTGCGCTGTGCCGATCATCTGGGGATATCCCTGCAACGCGAGCCGATCCACCACGATGGCCCGGTCGAACTGCCCTCCGGGATCGTCATCGCCGGACAGCGCGCCGTGACAAGGGGCGAAGCGGGAGACGTTGATCTGCTCAGTCTCAAGGTTCTCGAAGCTCTGTGGCGCGATGACAGGGACATTGCCGATGAAACTGTGATTAGCGAGCTCTGCGAAGAAGCAAATTTTGCCGATGCCAAAGCCCTGATCGTCGAAGCAATGAGCCCGGCAGTTCAGGCCGAACTGGAACGGAACTGTCGCGAAGCCATCATGCGCGGCGTCATCGGCGCGCCGACCTATTTTGTTGAGGGCGAAAATTTCTACGGACAGGACCGGCTGGACTTTGTCGAACGGGCCTTATCGAAACACGCCTCGCCAAAATAAATCTGGGGAGAAACATTCCTGGAAGCCAAGAGCCTGTAACCGGACTGTTACAGGCTCTTGCCTTTAAAGCGGTGTTTCCAAACGCCGGGACCAGTCCTCAACCTCACAACGGGCCAGACGCTTTTGCGCCAGAGCCTGCCAACTCTCGGTCAAAAGTTCCAGCGCAACCAAGGACTTCAGCTTCTCCTGATTGAGAGTATCCACATAAAGTACATTATGTATATCAGCCAGTGACCAATGCTCCGCCAGACGATCTCTCAACTCAAGGCTATCGCCAGCCTGTACCTTGCCTTCTTCCAGTACCCGGTAGTACCAACCCGTTCGCCCCGATAACTGAACAGCACTCGCCATCTTCGGCCAGCCAAACCGGACATTCAGTTTCCAGCAGGGCTGTCGGCCCTGTGATACCTGTACCAATGCAGTGCCCAGTCGATAGATATCGCCGACACAGACATCTGCTTCACTCAGGCCCTTTGTCGATATATTCTCGCCAAAGCCACCGGGGACCAGTTTTTCTAGTGAAATTTCTGCTGCTTCACTGGCACATTCACGGGCCCAGGCCGGATAATGATCCGACGCGTAGTGATGCAGGGCCTTTTCTGGTCCGCCGTGATGGCGCGAATCAGCCTGCTCATCGCCGACCAGACCAAGCTTCGTAATCGAAACAGAACCTTCCAAGGACTGTTTGGCAATGGCGCTTGGCTGCCCCTTAGGACCAAAAGGAACAGCCATGCCCGTCAGGATCGTATCAATCCTGTAATTTTGCTTCGTCATTATTTTCCCACTGATCCGATACCTGTGATCCCATCACCTGTGATCAGAAACTCTTGATCAAGAAGCCCGAAAAGGCTCGGTATCGGTAAAGCGCACTGGTTTACCCTGGGGATCACCCAGCAGTTCACCATCCTTCATCACGATAGTCCCGCGGATCACTGTCGCCATCGGCCAGCCCTTGACCTTCACACCATCGAAGGGAGACCAGCCGCACTTGTAAGCCAGCCATTCCTTGGTAATGGTTTCCTCGCGGTTCATGTCAACAATGGTGAAATCAGCATCAAAACCGCAGGCGATCCGGCCCTTGCCCGCAATATTATAAACCCGTGCCGGGCCAGCCGATGTCAGATCCACCAGCCGCTCCAGCGACAGATTGCCCTTGTTCACATGATCCAGCATCAAGGGGATCAGCGTCTGGACACCGGGCATGCCCGAAGGAGACTTCGGATAGGGTTTGTTCTTTTCTTCGATCGTGTGCGGCGCATGGTCCGACCCAAGAACATCCACGATCCCGTTGCGAATGCCTTCCCACAGACCCAGACGATGTTCTTCGTCGCGGATCGGCGGGTTCATCTGGGCAAAGGTCCCCAGACGTTCGTAACAGTCCGGCGCAGAAAGCGTCAGATGTTGCGGCGTGGTCTCGACCGTCACCAGATCCTTGTGCGCCGCCAAAATCGGCAGCTCGTCCTTGCTGGTAATGTGAAGAACCTGAATGCGGCGTCCAGTCTGGCGCGCCAGACGACAGATGCGGGTGGTGGCAATAACCGCCGCTTCGGTATCACGCCAAACCGGGTGCATCACCGGGTCAGCCCCGTCGCGCACCAGAGCAAAGCGTTCCCGCAGACGGTCTTCGTCTTCGGCATGGATCGGGCAGCGGCGATTGCCATTCTTCAGCACCCGAAGCAGCAGCTCTTCTTTTTCAACCAGAAGGCTTCCGGTAGAGGAGCCCATAAAGATCTTGATCCCGGCACAGCCCGGCAGTCTTTCCAGCTCGGCCAGTTCATCGACGTTTTCTTCCGCCGCGCCGATAAAGAAAGCATGATCAGTCCAGGCCCGGTTTTCACAGCGCGCCAGCTTGTCGGCCAGTTCGGCAGCCCCCAGAGTGTTGGGCTGAGTGTTCGGCATCTCAAAAACCGCCACAATCCCGCCGAGTGCAGCCGCAGCGGTTCCACAGGCAAGATCTTCCTTGTGTTCCAGTCCCGGTTCACGGAAATGCACCTGGGTATCAATGGCACCAGGCAAGACATGCTGCCCTGTTGCGTCATACTGCTCGCGGGCTGTCGCTCCCGACAGCTTGCCAAGCGCCACTATACGCCCGCCTTTGACCCCGACATCAATCGTTTCGATACCGTTGGGGGTCACAACCTGTCCCCCGGTGATCAGAAGATCATAACTTTCGCTCATTAACCGCAGCCCCTTGTTCGCTGTACTCAGCCCTGTAACTCTGTCTCTTCAAGGACAGAAACCCCGGACAGAAAAATAATTGCTGAAAACAGGTTATGTTACCTGAAAACCTGCTCTCGTTCAGCCATCAACCTTGTAAAAAGATCTATGTAATTCTGTACACAAACTTCTTCAGTATAGCCTTTTTCATAGCTCTCCCAACCTGCTTTTACCAGATCTTCAGGCAGGCCTTTCTCATCGATCAAGCGGGTCATCGCCGCCGCCATGGCGTCCGCATCATCGATCGGAACAATAAGCGCGTCCTTGTCAGCTGTTGCCATTTCCAGTGCCCCCGCCGTGCGGGTTGTGATCAAAGGACACTTCATTGCCCAGGCTTCAATCATAACGGACCCAAAGGGCTCGAAGCGGGAGGGGAAAACGCAAAAATCTGCCGCTGCCAGCAATGCACCGCGATCATTGCGCCAGCCAAGAAATCGCACCCTCTGTGCCACCCCAAGAGCCTCGGCCATCTGCTCCAACTCCGTCCGAAGAGGCCCCTCTCCGGCAATCCAGATAAAGGGGCGGGTTTCAAGGGTGGCCGCACGAAGCAGGATATCAAAGGCCTTGTTCTCGTGCAGACGTCCAAGTGAGACGATCAGGGGAACATCTTCCGGCGTATCCAGCTCAGCACGTGATACCGGGAAAGCGTCCCGATCAACCGAGGCAAAATTAGGAACGTGGTGAACCCGGTCTTCAGGCCAACCCGCCTGCTCAAGATAACGGACGATATCCTTGGTATTGCCAATCAGGTGATCACATTTTTTATAATTCTTGAGTTTATAATAGCCCCCCAGTCGGGCGACGTGCAAAAAATCACCTTTTGGACAAAGCTTGCTTGCCCGGTTCATAAAAGTCAGCACAACATCAGGATGGTATTGTTTGATTCTGGCCTTGAGACCCGGCTTGGTCTTGAAATCCAGAACCTGGCGGAATGGCAGCTCGAGCGTCTCGATCCCGTTGCTGCGCAAGGTCGAAAAACGGTTTTCATTCGGGCCGATAACTGCCTGTGTTTCGACTCCTGCCCGGTGCAGAGCTAGCGTAAGCTGTGTGAAAAATGTTTCCGCACCTCCCTCACCGCCAGCCCCCATAACCAGTAAAATCCGCAACCTGCTTTACTCCTGCTTTTTATGCTTTGTACCCTGAGAGCCCCTGAACTCTTTACCGCGATTCTTTAGTATTCCCTTTTGTTTAACGGAATTATCCGAGAAAGAAAACATGAGGAGACAGAGAAAAGATAAATCTTCACAAAACGAGATAATGCTCTCAACGGGATAAGAATTATCACATAATAATCACCTGATGACCCCACAGTCTGCCCTAAACTGGATAAACTGTGATAGAAAGCACGACATGGATCTCGGGCAGGAAATCCCTCCTAATCTATCGACCGACAATTAGGTTTTGCCTTTTCGGATTTTGCCGTTAAGAGCTTTCGGTGTAATCTTGAAGGAAATCAGGCGAGCGAAATTGCCCTTGCAAAACCGGGCATAAGATTTTGGCTGATAATTAAGGGGTAAGCGAGAGTTAAGATTTTGGCTGATAATTAAGGGGTAAGCGAGAGTAATGAGCATCGATCATTCCGGGGGAGAGAAAGGCCAGGAAAAAATGAATGCCCCAGCAAAAGCAATTAAGCTTGCACCTTCATCTGAGAAAATGCCGGAAGATCCGGATATGGTTCCCCAGGACTTTGAGCCTGATCCACAGTCGGTTGGCAGTAATGACCACAAACATATTCTGGTCATCAAGCTTTCCGCTTTTGGTGATTTCATTCTCTCTATCCGCTCTTTTCAGGCAATACGTGCCCACCACCCCAAAGCCGACATCACCCTGTTGACCACAGCCCCTTATGCTGCCCTTGCCCGGACCAGTGGCTGCTTCAACTCTGTCTGGATCGACAAGCGACCGAGAATTTATGATATCCCGGCCCTGTTCAAGCTGCGCAAAGATCTGCACTCGGGTCATTTCAGCCGGGTTTATGATCTGCAACGCAATGACCGGAGCCACCTTTATTATCGCCTGCTCCCCCTGAACAAACCAGAGTGGATCGGCACAATAAAGGGCTGTTCTCACTATTACAAAAAACCGGAAAACGGGGTTTACCACATCGCCGTCAGGGAAAAGGCCCAACTGGAGCTTGCTGGTATCAAAAACATCCAGCTGCCCGATCTTTCCTTTATCAAAGCGGAAATTGAAGAGCTGCACCTGCCAAGAGCATATGCCATGCTGGTTCCCGGGGGTGCAGCTCACCGACCACAAAAACGCTGGCCTGTAGAAAATTATGCCGACCTCGCCCATCACCTGACTCACCTGGGTATTACGCCCGTCATCATCGGTGGCAGCGCGGAACAGGCAGAATGTGACACGATCAAGGGCCTCTGCCCAGCCGTACGCAACCTCTGTCGCGCAACATCGCTGGAGCAGATTGCGGTGATCGCTCGAAGATCACAGTTTGCCATTGGTAATGACACCGGTCCCATGCACCTGATTTCTGCCGCAGGCTGCCCGACCATTGTACTTTTTTCTGCAGCATCCGACCCCAACAAGATTTCGCCAATCGGCCCTGACGTTCAGATCATCCAGGCTGATGATCTCCAGGATCTTTCTCTTGAAGAAGTTACAGCCTCACTCCCCGCAGCACAGCTGGACTGATAAAAAAGAGGCGTCCCACAAGGGGACGCCTTTTGCAAAGGGGGCAATAAGTCTTGGCTTCATGTTCAAGAACATGCAGGCCATAGAGTAGACTCAACCAAATCGATTTGTCCACAAAAATATACAACCTAAAGTAAATGTCACGACATCATCACAGCATGAACAAGCGCATCACTTCACTTTGTAGTCAGGCAACAACTGTTCCGCCTCATAACGCGCCTTGATATGCGACACTACGGGGTAAAGTGCAGCAAAAGTGGCAATCAGAAAGCCATAACCACCTTCGCGATAGCCCTTGCGCCTGATATAACAACGCCAGAAACGACTGAAAATCCGACGGACATTCCCCCGCATTGTACCAATTGTTCCGCTCTCAATCAGATCCTTTGCCCGGGCTGTTGTATAGGAGTCAAAACGCCGGATCATGTCGGAAATATTATTATCAACATAATGGAGTAGCCGGGTCTTTAGCTTGTCACCTTTTTTGGCACCGTCTTTCCAATAGAGCGATGGATGAACTCGGTCCCGCCCCCAGCGTTTGATTCCTTTGCGGCAAAGGCATGAAGCTGATGACTTACCAAACTGTGCTCCCCAGCCATATCGGACAAGATGACTGCCAATATAGTTATCCACCGGGATCAGATAATAATCTGCCTCCGCCCGCTCGACTGTCGCCCGGATCTCCTGCGCCAGTTCCGGAGAAATGTGTTCGTCAGCATCAATCTCGAGCACCCACTCCCCCCGACAGGCTGCATTCCCGGCGTTCCGGCGATCCCCTTCAATCGGCCAGCCTCCCTCGAGAAGACAGTCCGTGTATTCAAGAACGATATCCTTGGTACCATCAGTACAGCGATCCAGCACCACGACGATCTCGTCACAGAATTTTACTCTTTCGAGGCAGTCTCGAATACGTTTTTCCTCGTTATGAACCACCAATAAGGCAGACAAAAAAATCTTCTTGTTATCCAGAACCACCTGTACTTCCGTCATTTCATCCCCCGGCGATAGAGTTCCTCGGCTGCCGTAACGACCGTTTCGAGCTTCAGGTTTTCCATATAGCTGGGTACCCCATGGCTGTAATCGAACTCCGGATGATTGGTCATTTCTTTATAGCCTTCAGGTGTTCTTACGCAGGCACAGTCAGCCCCCCAGGGATGATATCGCCATTCCGGGCTCGGTCCGAACAGACCAAGCGTACGCGTTCCCGCCGCTGCTGCCAGATGCATCAGGCCAGAATCATTCCCGATAAACAGGTCACAGCGGCGCAGGCATGCTGCGACGGTCACCAGATCCTGACCAACCAGATCAATCACGCGTTCCTGCGGCAAAACGGAATAAAGTGACAAAATCTGCTCACGCTCCTGTGGCGCAGCCAAGATTGCCAACCGAGCTCCCGGCAAGATCCCGCCGTCGCCCGTCAGTTGCTCAACCAACGCAATAAAACGATCAATTGGCCATTGTTTGCCTGACCAGTTAGCGGCAGGCCCCACCGCAAGAACAGGCAATCCTGTAGGAACAAGTTCAAGAGCCCGTCCATCGTGCAGTGGATCGGTCCAGACAACAGGAGACGGTGTCGTTTCGTTCTTCAGCATACGCGACAGCTCGACAATCCGGTGTAGCTTCTCGTCCTTGACCGGCACAATCAGGCGGCGCCCTGTCAGCAGGAAATAGCTGACACCAGAGCGACGCATATCGACCACGACATCCCAATACCGCAGGAAACAACGCCCCCAAAGTTTGAGCCAATGGATGTGATGTTTCTCTTTCTTCAGGGAAATGATCTCTTCCAGCCCCGGAACAGCTTCATACAGGGACGCCGCAGCCCCCCCGGCCACCACTGTGACCCGGGCACCCGGATACTGTTCCAGCATTGATTGCAAAACCCCGTTCGAGAGTACAGCGTCGCCAATACGGTTTGATGTAATAAATAGTATTCTCACCATGATCCTCCGCCTCCGTTTATAGGGGCCAGAAACTTTATTGCCAAGCTGCCTCTTTCATCAACAGTTCTAAGCGCTTATATATCACAGATATCAGAGTGGAACAGTCGGCTTTGACCGACAGAAATACTCATGACCAAACAGCAGATTCGAGGCGGACGTCAACAGCATGGCACAGCGTAACACCCGGGCAGAGATTATTGTTCTTGAACATCGCGGCGTTCTGGCTTTGGACGGAGAAGACCTGTTGCCCTTTCTGCAAGGGCTGGTAACCCAGGATGTCAGCAGGGTATCACCAGATCGTGCAGTCTGGTCAGCCTTCCTGACACCTCAGGGGAAGTTTCTCCATGAATTTTTCCTTTGTGCCTCCCCTGCAGGCGGGTTTCTCCTGGATTGCGAAAAGGACCGTGCCGCAGATCTCCTGCGTCGCCTGGGACTTTATCGCATGCGCTCCAAAGTTACCCTTGAAAACCGGACAGATGACTATGCTGTGCTGGCACTTTACGGCGCGGGGATTCCTGAAAAACTCGGGTTATCCGCAGATAAAGGCCACAGTCGTTTTGTTGATTTTTCTGATACAAAAGGGCAGGTTTTTATCGACCCCCGGCACACTGATTTAGGAGCTCGTGCCGTTATACCTCGAAAACATCTCGATGATTTCCTCGCCGTCATGGACCTGCCGCAAGGATCTCTCGCAAATCATGACCGGCTGCGCCTTGGCCTAGGCATTCCTGATGGCAGTCGGGATCTTGAAGTTGAAAAATCAATCCTGCTCGAAAACGGCTTCAACGAACTTGATGCCATCGATTGGAAAAAAGGCTGTTTTATCGGGCAGGAACTGACTGCGAGAACCAAATACCGCGCCCTGATCAAAAAGCGCCTTGTTCCGGTACAGATTTCTGGTCCAGCTCCGGTTCCAGGAACTGACATTATCCATCAGGGTAAAGCCGTTGGCACCTTGCGGTCGCTCTGCGATGATATCGGGCTGGCAACCCTCCGTATTGATGTCCTGGACCAACAGGACCTGATCTGCGGGGAGGCAACACTTCAACCAAAAATTCCGGACTGGATCGAGATCGCTTCCTGATAATCTGCAGCCGAAAATAGCCGAGATGACCAAGTATTCACAAGATACTGCCAGATTGTCGTACCTCCTTCGACCCATTACCGACAGGGATTCAGCTGCAGCAATTGATCTGGTTCAACGCAGCTATTTGGAATACGCCGACCAGGGTGTGGTGTTTGATCTCGACGAAGAAAACGACCTGAAACAGCTGGCCACGGCTTTTCATCAGGCAGGCGGCGAGATTTTTGCTCTCGTCCCCCAGAACCAGCCGGAAATACTGGCTGGTATTGGCGGGTATCAGGAAACGGCTTCTGGCTGTCTTGAGGTCAAGAAGCTTTACGTCTGCCCCGGGCATCGTGGACAGGGGGGCGGCAAGCGCCTGCTCGACCATATTATCGAACAGGCCAGGTCTTCAGCAGCACAAGAGCTGATGCTCTGGACCGACACCCGCTTTACCAAGGCTCATGGGCTTTACGAGAAATACGGTTTCACCAAAGGCCCTGAAACCAGAAAACTCCAGGACAAAAGCAGGACCGAAGAATTCAGCTATCACCTGGCTTTACGCCAGGATCGAGAGCTAGTGCCCCGAGGCTTTTGAAACCAGATTGAGCAACAGAACCCCGCCGATGATCATGGCGATACCAACTGCCCCGGCCAGATCCATCTTTTCCCCAAAGAAAACAATACCGAAACCTGCGGTCAGGACAATGCCAGCCCCCGACCAGACCGCATAGGTCACGCCAATGGAAAGCTGGCGCGTCACCAGTGACAAAAGATAAAAGGCACAGGCATAGCCCACGGCAACCACCAATGTGGGCAAAGGGCGGGTGAAACCATCCGTCACTTTAAGTGAAAGCGTGGCAACAACTTCACATACGATGGCGATCCCCAGCATCCAGTAAACCGGCATTTTCCACCCCCAATAAATAACGATCCGGTTTACCGGTCTGCTCTAGTCCCTTTGCGGTTTTTCCGTTTGGGACACTTCACGGCCAGGCGTTTGGGCCCGGGCCTTTTCACGACTTTCTTCTACATAGATTTTCCCGCAAGGGCAAACTTCGTGAATGAAGCTGTTCAGGGTGTTCAGCAGGTTATCTTCGACCAGACTGTAATGAACGAACTGGCCTTTTTTCTCGCTGGAAACAAGCCCGGCATTTTCCAGGATCCCCAGATGCTTGGACAACGAAGGCTTGGAAATGTCAAAACGTTCTGCAATCTCGCCCGCAGTCATGCTGCTGGCAGAAAGATATGCAAGAATTTTACGTCGGATGTCTGACGAAAGCGCCTGAAAAACTTTTCCCATATTCCCCGGAATGAATCTCTACACATTTAGATAATTGACTAAATGTATAAATGCGGTAAATTTTAGCAATTAGCCATTTAGCTAAATATGGTACAGATGACAGAAAAGAACAAGCAGAATCACCCTTCCGGGGAAAAACCAACGGCGTTGGGCGAAGACATTTCACCTCTTTCTTCGCCCCAAACGTCCGATAATTTTTCCTCTGCCCGATCGTGGAATTCATACTTCAGCAATCATGGTCTGCCGAAACTGCCTTCCCGCGGGGCCTTGATGATCATCGGTTTTCTTGCCGTTGCCATCGCCTCCGTGCTCTTTCGTCAAAAGCTGTCGGACACCGCCCTGCTTTATATCGGTATCCCCCTGGTCATAGTCTATCTCGTGACCCTCTTGCCACGATCGGGTTCCATAACCGGAAAATCCATGATTGCCTTGACCTATCTGCTTCTTCTGTCGTTTCCACTTCTGCAGGAAGGCTTCATCTGTGTCATCATGGCCGCGCCTTTGATGTATGGTGTCGTTGGGGCCGTCGCTATTGCGATTGATTATTTCATCTATTCCACGCGTAAAGATCGCGGTTCAGACAGGCTAAAGTCCGCCCTGGTTGTCTCCCTGTTCGGTGTTTTTGCACTCGAGGGAACACATGACCTCTTGTCCTTTGAAAGAGAAAATCTGGTCACCCGTTCGGCTGTCGTCGAGGGAAATTTGCACCAGGTGCGCCAACGTCTGGCCCAGGTGCCAAGCTTTGACAAACCCCGCCCGGTTCTGGTCAGGCTTTTCCCCCTGCCCCTCGCCATCGAAGGCAGCGGCCTCGCCATCGGTGACCAACGCCGTATGAGCTTTGTTTATAACAAATGGGTCTTTTTCAATGCACACAGGGGCGAAGTGGTCGCCCAGATTGAAGACGCAACAGAAACCCGCATTCGTTCCCGGGTCATCAGTGATACCAGCTATCTGTCAAACTATCTGACCTGGAAGACCACCGAAGTAAACCTCAAGCCCATAGATTCCGGACATACCGAGGTCACCTGGAATCTGACCTACAGCCGCAAGCTTGATCCGGCGTGGTACTTTGCCCCTCTCCAGGAATATGTGGTTGGAAAGGTCGCTGACATCTTTATCGAAAATGTTGCCATGCCCCGCTCTGCGCCTGTTCCCGCAAAACTCTGACTACTATTCAGGACCGTTTCTGCTACAAGGCAGGCCCCCGGAGAACAATTCCTCATGATCCTCACCATCGGGCTGTTTAAAAATCTCTTGATATCAGGTGCCGTCCTTGTCTGGGCACTCCTGTTGGCCAACGCGAGTACCTCCCCCCGGGAAAAAGCAGCTTCCCTCTTTGCCTTTGTCTGGCAATTTGTCAGCACCTTTGTCCTGAGCCTGCTGTTCCAGCAGTGGCAGAATTGGAATGTACCGCCGCAATCAGCCCTTTTTCTGGGTCTCCCTGCCGACTTCATTGCCGCACAGAGCATCCTGCTGGGTTCTGTCATCACATTGGGGGTACGAAATCGGTCGCTGTTTCCAAAGCTGTTGTTCGGCGGGACAGCCATGGTTGTGCTTTATACCCAGAGCCCGGTTCTGCCCTTCACCAACGGGAATGTCCTGTTTTTGACCAGTCTTGTGACCTTCTCTCTCATCCCATCCCTGATGCTAGGACACTGGACAACCCGGGACCACTACCCGCTCCTGCGAAGTACTCTCCAGTCAGTGGCCTGGACAGCTGTACTCTTGTGGCTATTGCCTGCCCTGTTGTTTCAGCACCCCGATTACAGCTGGCAACCGCTTTTTCAGCGCCCGCTCTGGCTTACCCTGGCCTACGCTCTTCCCCTGCTGCTTCCCGCGCTTCTGCTCGCCGCAGCCATCTGGCAGTTTGCCACAGAAGGCGAAGGTACCGCCTTTCCCTATGATCCGCCAAAACGGCTGGTTACCGGCGGGATTTATGCATATCTGTCCAACCCGATGCAGCTTGGGATCTGCCTGATGATGTTCTGGTGGGGTGTTGTCCTGCACGCCTTGCCGGTTTCCCTCTCGGCGCTTGTAGCATTTGGCCTGTTTATCGTCTTCAAACATGTCTGCAATGGCAGCTGCGATATCGGGGAAAAAGACCCCCGCTGGGCAATCTATCAGGCCGAGGTTCCCAAATGGTTCCCCCGACGCACAGCTTGGCAAAGAAGAAAGCGCTAGAGTATTCCCCGCTTACCCTGCTTCCGCGGGAACTTCAATCCACTGTTCCAGGAACTCCCGCAACCGCAGGATTTCCTGCCCGCCCGCAATGACATCAATATTCATCTGGCGAGCGCGGCTCCGGTCGTGTTCAGGGATCGGGCGATAGCTGAAAATAGCCGTCTTACTGACCGGGGCACCAATATCCCCGAGCCAGTCAAGTTTATAGAGCATGGTACTGGCCGGGCCAGTGGGGTGGGCATCTGCATCAAAGTATCCGGTTTTGCATTCAATCAGATAGAGGCGGTTGTTACAGAGAAAGGCAACGTCAATCTCGTTACGGGACCCGGTCGGAGCCTCGATATTGACCCCGCTGGCCAGATCGCCGATCTGTACGGGATAGTTGCTTTTGGCCCAGTCCCGACGCAACTGGTCGATCACCGCATAGGCATAGAGCTCAAACCAGCCTCCGCGCAGGAAACGGGCTGCTTCGATCCCCCGAAACACCAGATGTTGACCTTTCCAGGACACCAGTCCTGTGTCACAAAAACATTCGACCATGCGGTGAAAATCTGCATTTTCCCGCAGTTTGTGCGCTACGGGCCCCGCCCGATATATCCCGCCTTCGTCTTTGGCCCGGCTCATATAGCCATTAAAGGGGCCAATAACCTTGGCAAAGGCGGCTACATTTTTTGCCATCCGTTGCCCCAGACGCAGCAGCTTCGGTTGCAGGCTGTGGCGGACCGGTGCAGGGCCAATAATCTGAAAACCATTACTGGCAAAAACATCCTCAAGATCAGCCCTGTCGGGAATATCAAAGGCTTCTTTTTCCTCACCGCTCAACCACACCAGCCGGTCATTGCGTGCATCGACCAGAAAAACAGGGAGATTGTTACGCATGAATACCGAAACAGCCGCAAGGGAAAGTGCTTTTGATCCCCCCGAGGCATTGAGGACCACAGCCAGCTTTTCTGCCGGACTCAGCGTGTCAAAAACGGCTGAGACCTGACCAACCAAAGCCGAGATATCAAGTGGATCAAAGCCCTGCACAACTGCATGGATATCCGTGGGAATATCGTGATCCAGCAGCACCTGTTTCTGATAGCGCGCCTGTTCCAGATGTTCCTGATCGCAGATCAAAATCACCCGTCGCGCTGGGAAATAATCCCTGTTGGGTTCAGGAGCCAGAGCCGGGTTGATATTGGCCAGAGCCTGATCAGAAACCAGACAGATGTGAACCGGCCCGTTCCGCAAAATTGTTCCGCCCTGCTCTGAATCCTGATCACTTCTTGTCATATTTTATTTCTTTTTTGTTCCCCGCTTTTCTCGGAAAATTGTGTTATTTCGGTAAAGTTCCGGCAGTCTCTGCCCAGCTAAACCCCATAGAGGCGCGAAGATCTGCCAAAACATCAAAAGGAGATCGTTGCTGAGGCAGAAGTCCCTTTTCTCTGCCAAGAAGGTTTGCAGCAAGGCTCTTCTCAACAAAGGTCAGCCCCTCCCGGCCATAAAGTTCCCGGATGGCTTCGCGCAACCATTGCTCCGCCTGTTCCCCTCGTTGCCGGGACAGCTTATCGTTGTCACACAGCCACTGATAATGCGCATCAACAGCAGAAATAAAGCCATCAAGTCCCTGCTTTTCACTGGCAGAAAGGCCCAGAACCTTTACAGGCCAGTTGTTATCTCCCTCGCAGGCCAGTGACAGGGCTCCGCGCAAATCTGCCAGAGTTCGTTCGGCAACCCCGCCCATATCTGCCTTGGTCACCAGCGCGATGTGGGGAATTTCGGCAATGCCCGCTTTCATAAACTGCAGGGAATCTCCCGATCCGGGCTGGACACAAAATACAACCGTATCGCTTACGGCCGACACATCAGTTTCCGATTGCCCCACACCCACCGTTTCGATCAGAACAATATCGAACACGGCCCGCATCAGGATCATGGCGGCGATAGTCTGGTCCGCCAGCCCACCCAGACGTTCTCGCGCAGCCATGGAGCGGACAAAAACACCCTGATCTTCCGGATCGGTCGTAAAACGCACCCGGTCACCGAGAAAGGCCCCGCCGGAGCGTTTCGAGGAAGGATCAACAGCAATCACACCAATAGTGCGCCCAGCGGTCCGGTAACGAATGATCAGTTCCGCCAACAGGCTGGATTTGCCGACGCCCGGTGGTCCGGTGATGCCAAGAACCTGGGCTGCAGGGTGATGATAACAGTCGCTCAGCAAAGGCAACACCGCCTGCGCATTTTGCTCCAGCAAGGACAGCGTACGCGACAGGGCCAGCTTGCCTCCCGCAAGCAGCTGCTCGCGCGTCATTGTCGCAATTGCTTCTTGCGGTCCCGGCTTCTGTCCGGGCTTCTGCTCGGGCTTCTGCTCGGGCTTCTGCTCGGGCCTCTGCTCAGTCGGCTGCCCAGCAGCTCCCGGATACTTATTTTTATGAAACATGATAACCGCGGCCCACCCTTCCCTTGCCGATCAAGGGTAGCGGTTCCCCCGGGGCAATTCATTATAATTTTTTCATTTTTTTCAGCACCAAGTTCTCCAGACATGCTATCCATCAAAGACGACAGGGGGCTGGCCTGCTATAGTTACAACAGGGCCGGGCATGAAAAAACATCAAAAAAATAAACAAACAAGTGATGTGAGAGACAACGTGAAAGACAAAAAAAAATCACGATCAGCGGCAAGCGGCAAACCAGCAGCGGTGGCAAAAAAAGAGTCCGGCTACAGCAACCAGGACAGCCTCGCGCAGCATCTCGCCACTCTGCTGCTGGGCGACACAGCACCCGCGCTGAAAGATATCCTCGCGACAAAATATGAAGTTCCCCCCTTCAACGCCAGTGACTTCCCGCCCTTTGACCACCTGCATACCCGCGGACTTGTCGCGACGAAGGAAATGAGCGAGTTCCTGCCGCTCAATCCGGGAGCCCGTATTCTTGATATCGGCTGCGGCATCGGCGGTCCCGCCCGCTATCTTGCCGAACAGTTTGCCTGTCATGTCGACGGGATTGATCTGACCAAAGATTTCTGTGAAACCGCCGAACTGTTCAACCATCTCTCCGGTCTCGACAAAAAAATCACCATCACCCATGGCAGCGCGCTGGATTTGCCCTATCCCGACAACAGCTTCGATACCGTCTGGACCCAGCATACCTCGATGAACATTGCCGCCAAGGAAGGCTTTTATGCCGAAATCCACCGCGTCCTCAAACCCGGTGGTATGCTGCTGTTTCACGATATTTTCCTACATCCGGACACTGCAGGAAAGACCACAGAAATCCTGCTCCCGGTTCCCTGGGCCAGTGAAGAGAAATACAGCCACCTGACCTATAGCGAACTGACCCGGGATCTGCTCGCCGAGCTTGGGTTCCTGCGCGAGGTCTGGAACGATGTCACGGCCGAAACCCTACTGTGGTACCTCAGCTCAGTCGATGGCAACCCGCAAAAAAGTAAAATCCCCGGGCTCGACCCGCGCCTGCTCATTGGCCAGGATCTCAAGCTGCGTGCACAAAACCTGAAGCAGAACCTTAGCAACGGCAAGCTTCAGGTAATGCAGGGCGTTTTCCAGAAGATTGCCTGACCCATGGTGCTTTTTTGCATTCATAATGACTTATGAATTTTTCCCCAGGAGCCTGACATGCTAACGCCCTTTCATATTGCCGTTGCCGTGCGCGACATTGACGAAGCCCGTGAATTTTACGGGAAGAAAATGGGTTTTGCGGAGGGGCGCAGCAGCGATCACTGGATCGATTTCAACATGTACGGCCACCAGTTTGTCGTCCATCTGAACGAAAGCATCGGCAAGGACGGCACAATCCCCCTGATCAAAAACGCGGTTGATGGCCACGGCGTCCCCGTGCCCCATTGCGGCGTGGTCCTGACCTTTGAAGACTGGGAAAAGCTGGCCGAGAAAATGCGTAATACCATTGAGGAATTCATCATCGAGCCCTACGTCCGCTTCCAGGGACAACCCGGTGAACAGGGCACCATGTTCTTCACCGACCCCAGCGGCAACGCCCTCGAATTCAAAGGCTTCCACGATATCGAAAAAAACCTCTTTGCAACCTAATGACAGGACAGCGCAGTAACGATCGTGCTTCATCTGCCTTGACGATATCAGCTAAAAACGGGAGGATAGCTGTACAGATTTAACCAAGCTCAACCCGCCCTCTGACGGGAATGGTGCGCGCAGAAAATGCTTCTCCAGCTCTGACAGGCGCTTGTCTATCCGGGCCAGACCCTGACGAATTCCGATTCAAGGTGATCCCCCACACAGGAACACCTCTCATTTCCGCAGGAGGCTCAGTGACACACCAACGATTGCATCAGCTCTACAGGGTTGGTCTTTTTATGATGATGTTGCTTTTTGGCAATAATCTCGCTCTGGCTCAAACCGCGCTGCCCTTGCCAGATAATAGTGCTCCCAGCGTCACAGCACCTGCCTTTTCAGAACCCATAACGCGTCAGGCTGTCCGCGACATTCTTTCTGGCTTAAGCGATGTCCAGGCCAGGGAACTACTGCTTCAGGAGCTGGATCAGAAGATCGCCCTGAGAGAAAAGGAACTGGCAAAGAAATCCGAAGAATCAGCAACGGATGTGATTATCGGTTGGGGAACAGCGCTTCAACAGAGCTGGCTTAAAACCATTCACGCGACACCCTATATGGCCCCCAAAATTACCACGACCTTTGCCAACTTCGCGGCCAAACGGGAAAACTCCAGCCTGTGGCGTATTCCCCTTGTTCTCCTGATCTGTTTCCTTGCCGGGGGTCTGGCAACCGGATTTGTCCGTCAGGTGACGAAACAACAGCGCGCCCGACTGGATCAATCACACCCGACAGGGCTCTGGTCGAGAATGAAGATAATCTCTGCCCGCTTTGCCCTGCAGGGGATACAGCTCCTCGCTTTTGTTGCGGCGGCTTTCATGGCGGATAAAGTCATTAACGCGTCCGACCCGATGGATCGCATTTTTGTACGCTATGTGATCGAGGCAGTTGGCTATACCGTGTTCGCCATTATGCTGGCCCGGTTCGTTATGTCGCCCGACCGGCCTGATTTACGGCTGTGTAATCTTGACGATGACAGTGCAAAACTCTTTACCAGAAGAACAGCCATAATCTTTGCTATTGCGTCCTTCTTTATTGGCCATATGACAAATCTCAACCAGTTCGGCTGGGAGGATGCTGAAGTCCGGATACAGGTCTGGATCTTCCTGGCCTTTAATCTCCTGATTATCCTGACTTTCTGGCAGGGAAGAAAAAGCATTACAACCGCGATATTAGGCAATGAGAAAAGCAGTCGCACCTGGCAAAAATTTGCCGAGATATGGCCCCTTATCGCCATCGGGCTGGTCGCTCTGCAGTGGTTGGTCGTTGAGCTCTATATTGCGACAGGAAATGTAAAAAGCCTGTCACCGACGGCGATCAACCTGACCCTGATAATCCTGATGTCGTTACCGCTTCTGGAGTTGGCGATCCCTGCCGTGGTTCTGTCAATCTGGCCAAAGAACCCCGAACACCCCCCTGCTCTTCAGGCTGCCCATAAACTTACCCAGGCAGGCCTCATTCGCTTTGGCCGGATTATTGCTGTTTCCCTGCTTGTTCTCGGCATTGCCAAACTCTGGGGACTTGATCTCAGGGATCTGGCATCTCAAGGGGTAGGAGCACAGTTTGCCAGGGCTTTGGTCGAAATCGTTATAATCAGCTTTATCGCCTATGGCCTCTCCGAACTGCTCAACATTTTCGCAGACCGGCAGGTGGCTATAGAACGTGTCACCATGGGTATTGATGCCGAGGGAGATAGCCAGTCTGATGGTGAGGGCGGGCAAGGGGGAACGCGTCTGGGGACGCTTATGCCCCTGATTAGATGGACCGGCCTGACTTTCATATTGATTATGGCATTCCTGTCCATCCTGGAACAACTTGGCATCAATGTGACCCCTCTGCTGGCAGGGGCAGGTATTGTCGGCCTCGCCGTGGGCTTTGGAGCGCAAACCCTGGTCAAAGATATTTTTTCCGGCATATTTTTTCTTATTGATGATGCCTTTCGTAAAGGCGAGTACATCGATGTCGGTTCCGTCAAGGGAACGGTTGAGAAGATTTCGATCCGGTCGATGCAACTGCGCCATCACAAGGGTCCGCTGAATACGATCCCCTTCGGAGAAATCAGCTATCTGACCAACTTTTCCCGCGACTGGATTATCATGAAGTTGCCACTTCGGCTGACTTATGACACCGACGCGAACAAAGTCCGCAAAATGATAAAAAAACTTGGCGAAGAGCTGCTCACGCACCCTGAAATAGGTCATATGTTCCTGAACCCCTTAAAGTCACAAGGGGTAATGGCCATGGAAGATTCAGCCATGATCATGCGTGTGAAGTTCACCACGCGGCCCGGGGATCAGTTTGTCGTTCGCAGATTTGTGCTCAATGAAATTCACAAACTCTTCAATGCCAATGGTATCCAATTTGCCAACCGGGAAGTCACCGTCCGCCTTGCAGACAACAGCACAGAAAAACGATTAGACAACGCAGACAAACAGATTATTACCTCTGCGGCACGGGTTATTATTGATGAGTCAGATCAAGAGAAGAAAGTCTAGAAACCCCCGGCCAGTTCCAGCAATCTGGTCACACTGTTCCAGTTGCGCCCGCTGCCCTCCAGGCCAAGCTTTCTTTCAATCACAGCGTTGGTCAGTTTGGACTTGCCAATGCCGTGGGGGTGGTAGGAAACATAGAGCGTTTTTCCGATCAACCGGATTTCTTCGCCGTCTTTGATCGCAGATTTAAGAGCCTCCAGGCCTTCTCTTGTCGGCTCGGTTTCCAAGAAGAACACCAGCAGTTGTTTGGGATCTATTTCCGGTTGATCGGCAAAAGGATTGTCCGCAATCACCTTGGCCAACTCCCCTTCGGAACGGATCAGCACGCGGGGGCGAAAAGCAAAGCGGGCTTCAAGCGCGTCTTCGAACTCCTGGATAAAACTTGCGTCAGGAACCGTCTTCCTTGAAAAGAGCAGGTTGCCCGTCTGCAGGTAAATCTGGACCTCGCCCATCGACCGCTCGGTACAAAGCGCCTTCAGATCCGCCATGGGGAGCCTGTTGTGGCCTCCGACATTGATCGCCCGCAGCAGTGCCAGATAGACAGCCATATCTTCTCCCCCCAGATTTTTTGTAACGATAGAAAATTTATCAACAAACCAGCCCCCGGACAAAAGAAAAGGACCCCGGATCAATCACAGGAGGGTCCTTTTCTTCCTGCCGCAGCTGTGGCTCTTCGACGGGGGATCAAAGAGGCCACAGCGCACAAGCTTTCAAGGCCAAACGGCCTAGAAATAATAATTGAGGCGGACTTGCAAATGGTCATCCCGGCGGGCGTCGTAAAGCGGACTGCTCTCGCTTATGCCGTCAGACAAACGTAACTCTCCTTCGATGGTCCAGTGGTCGGTCAGGCGACGGTTGGCCTCGACAGAGAAGCTCCGGTCGTGATCCAGGCGGTCAAAAACCACTCCGGCCAGAAAGTCTGTGTCTGCCGTATCGTTGAGGGTGATACGGGCCCCAACAAAGATATCGTCGTTGAACACGGTCGCCGGAGCATCATCTTCATCGCGGCCATCATAGTGATATTCCGCCAGAACACCCAGATCCCCGGCATCCCCGATGGCCCCAAAGAAGGTGTATTCCACCCCGCCTGAGACGGCGAAGAAGTCATCCCCCTGCCCCTGACGATAGATGCTCTCTAGTTTCCAGAGCCATTCATCAAAGGTTGCCTGCACATCCACCGAACTCTGGTTGATAATGTCATAGCGCGGGATCAGGGTAATCTGGCCATTGGCATCGGGACGGGCCAACAGACGCGGTTCACGGGAGGTTCCGTAAAAATGCGCCAGCCCCAGATCCCAATCCCCGAGAACAGTAGTATAGCGCAGGGCGAAATCGGGATGGAATTCCTCCATATCCGATTCATACTCGGCCTTGTCTGTATCTACCGGAATGGAACCGCGCAGCCGTCCCTTGCGCCCGGGGAACGTCCGTTCGCGGAAATAGGGCATGGCAAAGAAATTCACATCGCCCCATTCGTTCTGCAGACCCAGGTTGATCATGGGTTGACCGAGCTTGTCTTCGCCGTCCACATCCTCGACCGCGTCGGTCTGGTTGATAATATCGACCAGATGACGGGATTCCGTCACGCCCCAGAAAACCTTGTCGGCCCCGACCTTGAGATCCCAGCCATCATCAATATGCAGATATTTCAGCTCGCGTATATCCGCATGGCGGCGCTCGCTGTCCTGCGGATCAATCCGCAGGTAGGGAATAAAGTCAATCCGGTCATCCCCGTCATTCCATTCATAGGAAATTTCGGGCTGGAGAACCAGCGACGGATTGAGGTGCTGGTCACGTTGACCACTGTGCAGGGCTGAATCTGGGAAGACCCGAAGATCCATCGCGGCAAAGCCGGAAAAATCCCAGTTACCACCCTCGTCATCATCAGCCCGAACCTGAGCAGAAAAAGCCACAGCACCCATAAATGCCCCGGCCAGCACGGCCCCCCTGGTCATTGTGACCAGGGCAGCATTTTGCGTGGCGTGGTTCTTGCCCATCAACCAGTTATTGGCAAATCGCATTCCCATCCCCGTCAGTTAACCCGCTTGAGGCTGTTCTTGGTCAGGTCACTTTCCTGCAGACCTGTCTGGAATTCGATTTTTTCAAAAACAAGCCGGGTCTTTTTACCGGTCTGGTGATTGACCATGAACATGTCATGCGAACGCCAGTACTTGTCGAGATACTGACGATAATCGCCAAAATTCAGCGTTTTCAACAACTCGTTTTTACGATCATAATAATCGATTTTCTGCTGACGGTATTCAGACAGGTCATACCAGGTCACCATCCGGGTATAGCCGGAATCTTCGTAAACCGGGATCTGTTCGACCACGGCACACTGCAACTCGCCACAGGCCTCATCGCGCAGCCAGGTATAGGTATATTTTTTCAATTCCTGGGCCGACAGATCTTCATAGGCAAACTCGGAACCGACAAAAGGACCGGATTTGTTTTTCGAGGAAATACGTTTCACCCGTTTGAGCGCAGGCAAATAGAGCCACTGGTCATCCGGATCAAAGGTTTTGGCAAAGCTGAGGAAAGCCGTGCCTTTCACATCACGTGGTTCGTCAAAGATGGTCAGACTTTTATCCCCCAGACCATCTTCCTTGATTTCAAATATTTGCTGACGCATTTCGCGCAGGGATTTTTCGCCATGGCGGTTTTCCAGCTCCATCTTCATGATGGCTTCGCTGTCCCCAAAGCCCTGGTCCCGACGGTCCCACTCTTCGGCAACGGCCGTGCCCTTGGCAACAGGATCACTGTTGTCTGCCAGGGCAGGAGCGGAAGAAAGGCTTCCGGCAAAGACAGCAAGAGACAGCGAAAACACGCTGGCCAACAGAATTTTATTCATCGTTTTCTCCACTTTTTTCCCGATAGCTGACGCAGTTTTCAAAACTGCTGATCGGTGTATCCTTGTCCCCCCGTCATTCCGAAGAACAACAGGGGGGGGTGTATTTATTCTGCCGCCGAAGCTGCTGTCGCTGCCGGAGCAGTTGCCTTTTCCCGGTCAAACAGCATCAACAAAGGAGGCAACAGCAGGAAGTCAACAGCCAGCGCAATCGCAATCGTGATCGCGGTCAGCAGTCCCATGTCGGCATTCACGCTGAAAGTTGAAAGCGCGAGAACCGCAAAGCCTGCCACCAGAACCGCCGTGGTTACCCACAGAGCCGTTCCAACAGTCTTGAAACCATAGCGTACTGCATCTTCCGGTGAGGCATTCCGTTCGCGCCGCGCCCGATCATATTTGCTCAGGAAGTGTACCGATGCATCCACAATCAGTCCCAGAGAGGTTGCCGCAATCACGGAAACCGCCAGACCGACCTGCCCGACAACCAGACCCCAAATTCCGAAAGCCATTGCAGCCGGGACCATGTTGGGAATCAGGCTCAGAAGGCCAAGCTTGAGGTTGCGCAACGCCACGACCATCGAGAGGGAGATCAGCACAAAAGCAAGTGCAGTTCCCATCAGCATGGACTTGATGTTCCGGTCGGCAATGTAGGAGAACATCACCGCTGCTCCGGTGCCTTCGGCATCCATGTATCCCGGTGCATTTTTCTGAAGCCAGCCACGGGCTTCCTCCGCCAGTTCCCGCATCTCGTTAGAAGACACATCATCCAGGGTCACGGTCATGCGGCTGGCTGATTTGTCAATGTTGATCTGGCTGTTCAGATCCAGACCGTAAGGCAGGGACATTTCATAAAGCAGCAGATACTGGGCTGCCAGATCGCGTTCCTGTGGCAGCTTGTAGAAGCTTTCATCATCACCGTGCATCGACTTGTTCAGGCGTTTCATGATGTCGGTCATGGAGTTGACATGCACCACACCCGGTTGTGCCCGCAGCCAGTTTGAAAAATCTTCAAGATGTGCCAGATACACAGGGTTCGAGACCCCGCCTGTACCATCACCACTGATCGAAAACTCGATCTGGTAGACACCGGTCAGATTTTCACGGGTGAAGTCACTATCAACCCGGAAAGGCACGGAGGTATCAAAGTATTCAATAAAACGGTCATCCAGCTTGATCATGCTGATCATCGAGGAGGTGCCGACCACGATAAACCCCATGACAACCAGCAGTTTGGTCCGCTGGGCAACAACAAAGTCACCGAAACGTTCCATAAAGCTGGAATTGCCTTCGACAACGGCCTTAACCCGGACCGGAACAACCGCCATGAAAGCCGGCAGGAAGGCAATGGAGATCACCCAGGCAGCCACAACCCCAACCGCCGCAATGTTTCCAAGATCATGGAACGGTGGCGCTTCGGAAAAATTGAGGCTGAGGAAGCCGATGACGGTGGTAAAGCTAGTCAGAAAGACCGGCTGCATATTCACGCGCATACTTTCAACAATCGCTTCGCGTTTGTCTTTACCATGACGCATCTCGTGAAACATTGTCACCAGAATATGTACACAGTCAGCAATGGCAATGGTCAGGATAATCGTGGGAGCCATGGCAGACGGCGGCGTCAGCTTAATTCCGGCGAAACCGGCTGCCCCCATGGCAACCAGGACCGAGAAAATCGTGACCAGAAGCGTGCCCAGTGTTCCCCAGAAAGACCGCAGAAAGCCCACCAGACAAACAATGATGATCAGGAACATCAGGGGTGTCAGTGTGCTCATATCTGCAATGGATGCTCTTGGGAAGGCATTACTCAGCGGCGCAAGGCCCGTGATCGCCACTTCCAGATCCGGGTTGGCTGCCTCGATTTCTGCCGCCATATTCTCGGCGAAAGTCACCGCATCGTTCAGTGCAACAGCATCGTCAGTCGGCAACTGCAGAGTGACCTGGACGCCCGTGGTTTTACTGTCATCAGAAATAATACGGCCGGCCAATACCGGTTCGCTCTGGGCAATCTCTTCAATCCGCTCCAGTCCGGCCTTGGACAATCCGCCGGTTTCTTCAACCAGATCCGCCACGGTCAAATCATCTTCGACCGCTTCGGTATTTTGAAAGTTCGTGATCGAATCGACCCGGATGGAATAGGGAACCTGCCAGGATTCTTCGGTCAGATCCTTGACTATCTCAAGCCACTTCGGCGTAAAGATCGTGCCTTCTCTCGGCTTGAGAACAAAAAGAATATTATCCGTTTTGGTATAGATGTTCTGCAGGCCTTCATAGGCCATCAGCTGGGGATTGTCTTCCCCGAAGAACACCCGGTAATCACTGGTAAAAGAAAGGAAACGCCCTCCCGATGCAGCTGCCAGCGTGGCCAGTAGCGCCATCAGAAGAACAAGCCAGCGCCAGCGGATCACTCCCTTGGCATAGGACACCGATAAACGGTCCAGAAATCTGCTCATTACCTTAAGCTCCGAAATTATTTTTTGTTTCTGATGCCAGAGGAAATTTCTGTAACGCGCGATGGCCGCTAAACAGTTCCGACAAAGTCTTCCAGTTTGGGCCATTTTGCGCTATTACCCTATTAGCTGTAAGGTAATGCATCAAAGTAAACTAGTCGGTGCAGTTTACTTATTTTTTATTATATGTAAACTACACGGTGTAGTTTTATTGGAGTCGGGTTTGAAAAAAGATACATGCGCCCTGGGCAAGCTCTGTCACAGTCTGACAAGAAGCGAGAAAAAGCGGAACGCCATTCGGGACGCAGCCATTAAAATCTTCATGGACCAGAGCTTTGAAGTCGCCAGCATGGACAAGATTGCGGCGGAAGCAGGCGTATCAAAACGTACTGTTTACAGCCACTTTGGCTCCAAGGAAGAACTCTTTGCCGAGATCATGAAGAACATCTGCTCGCTCAAACGTGATGAGCTTGATGTCAAACCGGACCACAGCCTGGCTCCCGAAGAATGCCTGACCAAACTCGGGATTACTTTTTTGCAGATGCTGCACTATCACGGGTCAATTTCGCTTTTCAGAATACTGATCGCCCAGGCGGAAAATGATCCGAGCCATGGCATCGCCTTTATGGAACAGGGGCCGAAAATCTCTTCGGGAATGCTGGCTGATTACCTGCGCGAAAAACGCGAGACAGGTGAAATTGTCTGTGATGACCCGTTGGAAGAAGCCGCCCAAAGCTTCTTTTCGGCCCTCTTTGGCGCCCGCTATCTCAACTGCCTGATCACGGCAGCGCCGCAACCAAGCAAAGCGGAAATCGAAAAAATCGTCCAAGGCGTAGTGAAGCGTTTTCTCTATGGCATATTGCCGCGCCAGAACTCTGCTGCCGAGTGACCTCAGTTAACGGTGTTAATCACGTTATAGCTTTCCAGTTCATAATCAGTCAGCCAGTGAATATCCATATGACTGGTTGCTGTACTGGGAAAAAGCACCCGCAGAGACACACCCATTTTTTGGACATAGTTCGCCATAAGCGCCATGATCCGTGCTGAATAGGTTTCGTTAATCATAGTAATCAACTGAATCCGGGCATCCAGATCATATTCGGGTTTTAGAAGAATTTCCTTTAAAGAGGAAATGTACTCTTCGCTCGACGCTGCCGAAGCCATATGTACCCCGATCCGCCCACCTGATGATTTTGACCGGATCACCCCCCCGAGAAAGGCAAGAACACAGGCACTGGCACAGTCAACTTTGTTGGGCACATGAGTTGCCATCTTGTGGGCCCGGATTGTTTCCCCCACAAGCATCCCCTCATGGGCAGCGCCCCCGTCTGATACCAGCCAGACTGTGTGGGGCTTGTTTCTGGCTTTCCTCAACAAGCGTTCGAGACGATCGCTGTCTCCCTCTTCAAAGTCTCCCTCAGCCAGGATGATCGCGGAATCTCCGCTCGTCCCGATCCGGTAATCCAGGGCCTGCACTGGCATCGAAAAGGGGATAGCCAGAAGAACGGCCCAAAAGCAGATCAGGAAGCGACCCATGAATTCCCTTTCAGACAGTATTCAACCACTTTTGAACTGGAAACGCCGTCAATAACGACGAGTTCCCGTACGGGCCGGCAGCTCTCCCCCTGCTTTTCATACCCACCCCCGATCAACTCAGCCGAGCCGCTGATTTCCTCGTCATCATCACTGTTCCATTCGATTTTCTTGCCATCATCCTGTTCGAGTGCATCAAGTGAAGCCCGTTCAGCCTTGGCTTTTTCTGCCTCATCCAGCTCGTCCAGAGTCTGGCCAATAGAATTTCCGACCAGTCCACCTACGGCTCCACCAACAAGCATGCCAAGTGCTTGACCATCTCCCTTGCCAACCAGAGAACCAACAGCAACGCCAACAACAGCCCCGATAACGGCCCCAGTCTGTTGCTTATTCGCACAGCCGCTGGACAGCAGGAGCGTCAGGATTATCCCAACCCCTGTGATTTTTTTCATGTCTCACCCCAATAATTCTACTCGTCCCGCAACCATCCTCGGTTTTAGCGACTTCGAGGTCAATAAATAATACTTTTAGTGGAATATATTTCACAAAACTCACTATTTTTATATTTTTGCCAAAGTCGATCGGCGAAATGTCGTCTTCCCTTGCCAGACCACCTTCCCCAAGCCGGAAATCAGTCTGGTCACAGCGATGACACACCGCCTGATTCTTCCTGTTCTCTTTCCGGAAACAGCGCCTAACTCGTCGAAAAGTAGAGATAATCTTGAATCTCGACTTTTCGGGGATAAACAAGATTTTATGAAATCTATAATAATTTTTAATTGACATTGAGAATTATTCGCAATAAATAAAGCAACCATAAATACAACCTTGTTTTTATTTTTCTAATATAAGGGTGTGATAATGGGACTGATTTTATTGCCCGTAGACCAGCTGGTTCCCACAGAATGGATAAAACCCCGCAGGGTTGCCGCGCTTCAGAAAAAGCTGTTGCGTGAAGCAGTCTGGACCCGTCCGATCTGTGTCGAGGAAAACGATCTGTTTGTTATGGATGGGCATCACCGGCTTTGTGTTGCCAGAAAACTGGGCCTGAACAGGGTGCCGGTCCTGTTGCTCAGCTATGATGATATTCCTGTAATCAGTCGCAAGAAACGTTACCTTGTTTCAGAGCAGGCTCTGAAACAACGAGCCTCCATGAGACTGCTTTATCCCTACAAGACAACCAGGCATTTCTTCCCCGAAAACAATCTCTCCTGCGCCATTCCCCTCGGCCTGTTGCAATCCACGGGACAAGATTTCCAAACAGGAGCATTGCAACAGCCCGCGAACAGCACTGCCCCGGATCTGGCGATCAGCGCCTGATCATTCCAGGCGGGCTCTTCCTGATCCAGATACCCTGATCCAGATACAGATACAGAGTAAATTCACCCTATAAATTCCTCAGAGCAGAAAGAAAACAGCTCATGCAAAAATTGAAAAAAATCGGATACCTCAGCGCCTTGGGCCTTGGCCTGTCGTTTATGACGATAGCTTCCGTCACGGCTGGTCCTGTGTCGGTTATCGATGACCGCGGGGTTGTGGTCACGGTTGAACAGGAACCCAAAAAAATTGCCGCGATTTCCTTCTTTGCGGCGGATACGGCCCTGGCGCTCGGACTGCAACCGGTCGCCAGTACCTACATGATTGAGGACCGCAACCCGGATTACCTGCTTGACTACCTCTCCGATGCCAAGAAGCTTGGTCAGCGTGCCAGCCCCAACATGGAACTGCTGGCAGATTCAGAGCCCGACCTGATTGTCGCCATTCGCCGCTATACCGAAGGCAGTGCCAAGCAGTTCAACGCGGTGGCGCCTTATCTGGCCTTCAATCTTGAAACCTTTGGCGACAGTGATCGCTCTATTCTCCAGATGGGTTCCCTGCTGGGCAAGGGAACAGAGGCCTCCGGCCTCAATAAACAGTTCCATGCAGATCTCGAAAGCTATGCCAAGAAAATCCCCGAAGGAACTGGCCCTAAATATCTGTTTATCTGGGGCGGCGGAGAATCTCCCTGGGCCTATTACAACGAACACATGACTTCGGCTCTGGTTACGGCCCTCGGCGGCCAGAATATTTCTGGCTCCAACCCCACCCCGCACGTTCCAGACAACACCGCTTATGAAATGAGCCTGGAATACATGCTGGCGCAAAACCCCGAGGTTATTTTTGTCTATGACTACGGCCCTGACCGTCCCTTCGAGAACAACCCGATCTGGTCACAGCTGGATGCCGTTAAAAATGACCGGGTGCATTTTGTCCAGGACCACTGGATCGAATCACACGGGCCGATTGCCCGCCAGATGGTACTGCGCGAAGCCGCGCATTTCCTCTATCCGGAAACCTTCCCGGAAATTGATGTTCGTGCAGAAGCAACCAAGCTGATCCCTGCGATTATCAGTAACTGATCACCCGCAAGCAAACACTGCAAGCCTGAACAACCTGATCTCTCATCATCTCCCCCCTATCTAGAACACACCGGGGCTGATCGGGAGATCAGGTCGGGGCTGCCGCGGATCGGTCCACACGACCGCTTCTACATTCCCCTGTTTCATCGCCTCACCTGTTGGGCAGGACGTGTTGCCTGCCCAAGCCATTAACCTGCGCAAAATCTAAAGCCAGTTCAAAGCCAAACCCCAGATCAAAGCTAAACCCCAGATCAAAGCTAAACCATAGAAAGCAGACGCCTATGACCACCGTCCTTATTCCGGAAGACCTGCACAAAAAATCCGACCTGGATCACCGGGTTACGCTTCTTTCACGGCAAGACATTGCCAAGGTAGCCCTGGACCACAAAACCCTGCTCGCCACCGTCGAGACAGCCCTGCGGGATCTCGGGGCCGGCCTTGCTCTCAATCCGGCAAAGATCGAGATGGAATCCCCCGGTGAGCGGGCCATGAACTATGCCATGATGGGCGCCCTGGCAGACCCGGCAACGGTCGGCATGAAACTGTCCTACAAATACTTTGGCGGTCCCAAGCGCCAGATGCAGCGCTACTACACCACACTGCTGATTTTTGATGACACAAACGGACAGCCTCTGGCCCTGGCTGACTGTTCCTGGATTACCGCTGCCCGTACCCCTGCTGTCTCTGCCCTTCTCGCCAAGGGGTCCATCAGCAGGAACGCCCGCAAGGCCCTGATTGTGGGCTCAGGTATGCAGGCCCAGTATGCAGGCCCCATGCTGGCCGAAGCCTGCCCTCAGCTTGAGGAAATCTCTATTCATGGCCGCTATCAGGAAGGCCTCAAGACAGCACAGGAATTCTTTAGCCACTGCTGCCCGGGGCGTCAGCTCAAGGTCGCAACCGATTTCGAAACCGCTGTGCGTGATGCCGATGTCATTATCGGTGTTTCGGGACCGGCCTCGCTGGACAACGTGCAGGCTGACTGGCTCAAACCGGGGGCACTTTCGATATTGGTCGGTTACGGACTGCACGCCGATGTGTTCCATCAGGCAGACTACCGTACTGCCACCAGCGAAGAGCAGATGCAGGTCACAGGTCAGGACTTTGCCCTGCCCGATGGAAGCTTCCCGGCAATTGATGCCGAACTTCCCGCCATTCTGGCCGGACGTGCCAAAGGCCGCCTGAGTGATGATCAGCGCGTCTTCTCCTATAACAGCGGCCTGATCATCACCGATGTTGCTGTTGGACGGGCACTCTATGAAGCCGCCATCGCCCGGGGTCTCGGCAGCAAGGTGTCGATATGGTAGCCGTAAAAAAACTCGACGATGCAGCTCCCGATTGGGCCCGCTCTGCTGCCCGGCTGACAGGCCCTCAACCCAAAGATCTTCAACAGGATAATGCACTGGAAACAAAGCGGCAGGTTCCCGGCCTGCCGCCGACAGTCGATCCCCGGGTCGAGTATTTCCTTGGCCAGACCGGTTTGCTGCAGAGCCTGAAATCCGGGTTTGGCGGGCCTGTCCATCTGCTGTTTCCCCAGATTTTCAGGGAAACAGTCCGGGATTACAAAAAACTGCTGGAACGCTTCTCTCTCAGGCACCAGATCTTTTTTGCCAAGAAGGCCAACAAGGCTGCAAGCTTTGTCCAGGAATGTGCCCAGCTTGGACTTGGTATTGATACAGCCAGCATCGAAGAGCTTGTCGCGGCACTAAAAGGCGGAGTTCCGCCGCAACTGATCGGAATTACAGGCCCTGCCAAGAGCGATCGCCTGCTCATTCTCGCCCTGCAACAGGGATGCCTGCTTGCCATAGATGCCGTGGACGAGCTGCAAAGAGCAGCCAGCTTGGCCCGCCAGCTCGACAAGTCCCTGCGTTGCCTGATCCGGTTACGCCCGAATAACCAGATAAAAAGCCGATTTGGTTTTGCCCCGGATGACCTGCCCGAACTCTGGCATCAGATCGACCAGCTGAACCGCAGCAAAGAAACCATCCGGCTGGAGGGCCTGTCGTTTCACCTTTCCGGTTATGATACTGCGGAACGCGCGGCAATGGCCTTCACAGCCATTTCCCTGATTACAGAGCTGTCCTCCCGTTTCCCTCATTGTCGTCGTCTCAATATTGGCGGTGGTCTTCCTCTCTCCTATGCTTCAGCGCCTGCCTGGCAGGATTTTCAGGCAAGCCAGAACCCCGAGGACTATCACGGCGGCAAACAGTTTGGTGGCGGCTTTTATCCCTATCACTGCGAAAGCGCCGGACTGGATGCCCTTCGTACCATTCTGGAAACCCCGAACCCCGCGGGCGAAGGCGATCTGGCAGATCTTCTGCGGGCACACGATCTTGAGCTGATGCTGGAACCTGGTCGGGCCTTGCTCGATCAAAGCGGTGTCACGCTTTTTTCGGTTCAGGGCGTCAAGGAAAGAAAACCGGAAGCATCCTTACAAACACCAGAAGGCAGCTATGGCATCATTACGGTTGACGGCACCAGCTTCAGCCTTTCCGAACAGTGGTTCGACAGCGAATTTTTACCAGACCCCAGACTGCTTTCCCCACGAATTTCCGCTTCGGAAAACCGCGAATTTTCGCCGCTTTTCCGGGCAGCCATCGGCGGGGTCAGCTGTCTGGACAGCGACATGCTGAGCTGGCGCAAAATTGCCTTCCCCGGAAAACCCGAAGTCGGTGATCTGCTCTGTTATCTGAATACCGCGGGCTATCAGATGGATTCCAATGAATCGGAATTCCACGGACTGCCTCTCCCCCAGAAAATTTGTCTCTTCCTGGACAATGGTGTCGCGGCCTGGTGCCGGGATACCGACTATTGTGCCGTTCTTGCCGAGGACTATTCATCATGGAACTGAAACAACACAGCCACAACCGGGGCATTGTTACCAGCTATAGCCAGACTGTAGGCCACACCCCTCTTCTACAGTTGCCTGTTCCCCATCACGAGGCCAGGCTGCTGCTCAAACTTGAACAGTTCAACCCCATGGGCAATATGAAATTCCGCATGGCGCTCAACATGGTCAATGCAGCCGAAGCATCCGGCCAGCTCAAACCCGGTGGGCGCATTGTCGAAAGCACCTCCGGCAACACCGGACTGGGGCTGGCGGCCATTGCTGCAGAACGGGGATACCGTTTCACCGCGATTGTCGACAGCCACGCAGCCAAAGACAAACTGCGGGCCATGCGCGCACTTGGCGCCGATATTGTCTTCGTCGATGAAGACAGTGACGATGGGGAACTTTCAACCGCCCTGCGTGACGAAACCGCCGCCAGAATTGCAGCGGAAGATCCCGGCAGTTTCTGGACCGAACAGCACAACAACAGGGCCAATCCTGATGGCTATACGGCACTGGCTGAAGAGCTTCTGGAAATTCTCGGCCCCGAAATCAACGCGCTGGTTGGCGCTGCCGGCACGGGCGGTTCGCTCTGCGGTACCGCAAAGGCCCTGCGACAAACCACACCTGAACTCTATAGCCTCGGGGTTGAACCAGAAGGCTCTATCATCTTTGGGGGTCCGGGTGGTTCTTATTATCAGTCAGGCACCGGAACCCCGCCCGGTGCCGAGATCGGGACCTGTGTTGACTATGACCAGATCAGTCTCGGGGTAAAGGTGGACGATATCTCGGCCTTCAACACGGCTCGTTATATCGCGCAACGTTTTGGCCTGCTGCTTGGTGGCTCGGCGGGCGGGGCGCTTTACGCCGCAATCCGGGCGATCCGGGAAAAATTCCTTACCGGCACGATTGTTGTCATCATTCCCGATGCAGGCGACAAGTATCTCGACAGCTATTACGATGACGACTGGATGACAGAACGCAATCTGTTAAGGTCGGAAATTTCAGCTGAGCTCGATCTCTTTTTTGGCAAAAGGAACAGTTGATCCCATGTTTATCCGGGGCTATCTGATTGAGGCGCAGTCACTGCTGCGCCTCGCTTCACCACTCATTCTGACACAGCTTGCCCAGGTCGCCATCTCAACCACTGACATTGTCATGATGGGTCTGCTTGGGGAAATGAGCCTCGCCGCTGGCGGCCTGGCGTTTTTTATTTTCAACCTGTTGCGGACCATGGGCTTTGGCCTGGTTGTCGGCCTGTCGAACATGGTCGCCGAAGCCGGCGGCGCAGGCAGGGACAGCGCCCTTGCCGACTGTCTTTTTGCCGGGCTGGCCGTCTCCACAACTGCGGGTGTCTGTGCTGCCCTGATCATGCTTTTTGGCCCCGACGGATTGATCTTTCTGGGGCAAGATCCGAATATCGTCGCCCAGACTGCCGAATACCTGGTCTGGATGGCGCCGGGAATATTACCCGCTTTCTGGTTTTACAGTTATCGCGGGGTCAGTGTCGGGCTGCGCAAAGCTGGGCCGCTGTTATGGATTACCCTGGTTTCCATTGGGGTGAATGCCGGTTTGAATTATATTCTGATCGAAGGCCTTTTTGGGTTACCCAAACTCGGACTCGCCGGTATTGCCGCAGCCAGCAGTCTGGTTTTCCTGCTCTCCTTTATTGCCCTGGCGGTTCTGACGCACAGCCAGATTGATTTTGGCAAGCTTCGCATTGACATGGTCAGGGTTTGGCAAAATGCGCGGGATCTTCTCAAAATAGGCCTCCCGACCTCAGCCTCCTATGGATCTGAAGCTGGCTTTTTTGCTGTCATAGCCTTGATGATGGGGACGTTGGGCCAGACCGCACTGGCGGCGCATACCCTGGTTAACCAGATGGTCTATATCGTCTTTATGGTTGCGGTCGGTCTGTCCCATGCAGCTTCGGTCGGCATCAGCGAAGCCGTTGGTCAGGGCACCAGTTCCCAAAGAGCTGCCCAAAAGAACAACCAGATAAACTCAGGGACCACTTCAGGACAAAGATCGGCCGGAGAAATCATCCGCAGGGTTGGGCGAACTGCCTTCTTCCTGGGCGGGATAATCATGTCCATCATCGCGGTGCTCTATTTTCTTGCCCCGGAACGTCTTGTCGCGCTGGTAACTCTAAAAAGCGGACAGCAGCCCGTTGAAGTCATCACACTGGCGAGCAAACTGCTGCTGATCGCAGGAGTACTTCAGGTCTTTGATGCTCTGCAAAACATTGCCATCGGCACCTTGCGTGGCCTCGGACAAGCCTCCAGAGGTTTCTGGATTACCGTGGCTGGTTACTGGTTTATCGGGCTTCCCGCAGCCTGGTTTCTGGCTATCGACCAGCATCAGGGGGCCAGCGGAATCTGGATTGGCCTGCTGGTCGGCGTTGCCGCGACAGCATGCATGATGATTTTTGCCTTTGAATATTTTTCCCGGACACGACATAGCGGGGTTTTACAAAGCATCTGAAATTTGCTTGGGAATTGCCATACAACTGTTGACCACGCTATTGCGTATCATTATCATTAACTACCATTGATTGATATGACAGAACGCAAAAACACGTGTCAAATTT
This sequence comes from Kiloniella laminariae DSM 19542, assembly GCF_000374005.1. Classification (GTDB taxonomy): domain Bacteria; phylum Pseudomonadota; class Alphaproteobacteria; order Kiloniellales; family Kiloniellaceae; genus Kiloniella; species Kiloniella laminariae. The sequence goes on from NZ_KB893135.1 coordinate 510,140, forward strand.
CCAAACACTCTCCGCAAACAGATGCGGGGCCGCCCGGCGACCCAAAGCAGCCCCCTATCTGTTTGCCGCAGGAACTGCGGCTGCGGCATTGGCTGTCGGCCTGTTCGGCCTTGGTATTGGCGCACAACCCATTCCTTTTTCTGAAATCATTCGTGTCATCTGGCTTCCTGATGACAGCGTCTCGAGCATTATTCTCTGGGAACTGCGTCTGCCCCGCATGATAATAGCCCTCCTGGCCGGTGCAGGACTGGCCGTTGCCGGTTATCTGTTACAAAGCATTACCAGAAACCCGCTGGCCTCCCCCTCTCTTACTGGGGTTACATCCGGTGCGGCCATGTTTGTGGTTCTGGCTTTTGTCTGTTTGCCCCACATGATCACCCCTTTCTATTATCCCTTTCTGGCGCTCCTGGGCGGGACAGCGGCGGCAAGCATCACCCTTTTTCTCAGCGGGCCTGGCTTGTCCTCGCCCCTGCGTCTCGCCCTTGCCGGGGTCTCTGTTTCTTTTCTGGCCGCTTCGGTAACGACGCTGACCCTGCTTTCTGCCGGGCCGCAAACCGGGACTCTGCTTTTCTGGCTCTCCGGTGGGCTTCAGGGGCGCAGCTGGACCCAGCTGGCGATTATGCTGCCCTGGGTTGTTCCTGGACTGGCTTGTGTTTTTGTCTGTCTGCGCCCGCTTACGCTCCTGTCTCTTGGCGATGAAGTCGCTCAGGCCATGGGGGCCAATGTCCGTCTCTGGCGCACATTGCTTGCCCTGTTGGCAATTTGCCTGAGTGCAGGGGTTGTCTCTGTTGCCGGCCCGATTGCCTTTGTCGGTCTTTGTGTGCCGCATATGGCCCGGATGCTTGGTGCCCGCACAACAGGGACTGCTGCCACGCTTTCTCTCACGCTTGGCGCACTGTTGCTGGTCAGTGCCGATCTCTTCGCCCGAACACTTGCCGCGCCACGGGAACTGCCAATCGGCATGATAACCGCCCTGATCGGCGGACCTATTTTCCTTGCCATTATCTATCGACAGAAGGCCTGAGAGCACATGCCACACGCTCCCTCTTCCGGCATATCCCCTGTTGCCAAGGGCCACGAAAAGCCACAGATACAGAAAATATCCGGATCCCCCACATCCAGCTGGGCGCTTGGCCTTGTTTTACTGTGCGTTCCTCTTGTCGTTATTCTGGCAATCTTTCTCGGTACTGTTGATCTTGAATCAACCGATACCCTGCTTGCCCTGTTGGGGGATGGCAGCCAGCGCAGCGACACCATCATCGCATCCCAACGTTTGCCCCGTGTCATTGTCGGCTTGCTCGTCGGGGTTCACTTTGCTCTTTCCGGTGCCTTGCTCCAGGCAATCACCCGCAACCCGCTTGCCGATCCTACTATTCTCGGTGTCTCTCAGGGGGCAACACTGGCTGTAATGCTTTTTTTAATGTTTGCCGTTTATGCCGGAAACAGTGATGGCAGCCAGCTTTTTGCCATCCCCGTGGAGTACCTGCCCCTGGCCGGGTGCTTCGGCGGACTGGTTGCCGGATTTGCGGTCTATCTTCTGTCCTGGCAAAGCGGCCTTTCTCCCTTGCGATTAACGCTGATGGGGATTGCTTTGGGGGCTGTGCTGCATGCCCTGGCCATGGGACTGCTGGCCGGATGGGGATCAACCCGGATGGAAAGTATTTTGCTCTGGATGTCCGGCAGTCTCTATGCCCGGGGCTGGGATCATCTGGTCTATCTCCTGCCCTGGACCCTGGCCAGCCTGTTTTTCCTGCCGTTACTCCGGCGCCCCTTACACCTGTTACAGCTCGAAGACGACTGCGCGGCCTCCTTTGGCCTTTCTGTCCCCCTCTGGCGCAGTCTCGCCCTGGCGGTCGGAGCCGGACTTGCAGCCAGTGCAGTTGGTGTGGTTGGCCCTGTCGGTTTTGTCGGGCTCGTCGTGCCACACCTCGCCCGTATTCTCTGCCGGGGCAACAACGAACGTTATTACATTTTCATCGTCGCCCTGCTCGGGGCCGGACTGGTGGTTGGATCAGATCTGATTGGTCGCCTGCTGCTCAGCCCCGATGAAGTTCCCGTCGGAATCATCGCTGCCTTGCTTGGTGTTCCGGTTTTTCTTGTCTTGCTCCGCCGTTATGGATGACCCTCACCATGCTCAGCTCCCTCCCCGAAACCACCGTCTTTTCTTCGGTCACCCCCAAAGACAACACCGCGATTTCACTCAACAATGTCACCCTGGGCTATAACAGCCAGCCAGTGGTGCAAGATCTTTCGCTGTCCCTTCAGCAAGGCAAGGTCAACATCCTGATCGGCCCCAACGGCTGTGGTAAAAGCACGCTGTTGCGCGCCATGGCCGGATTGCTCAAACCCGCCCGTGGCTCTGCTGTTCTGCAGGGGAAAGAACTGCACAGCTGGCAGCGACGGACGCTGGCCCGGGCCCTGTCTTTTTTACCCCAGGCTCCCGAAGTTCCTGAAAACATGACCATCGGCCAGCTGGTGGAACAGGGGCGTTTTGCCCACCGCGGCCTGATCAGTGCACTGACTGGCGAAGACCGGGATGCGGTCAGCTGGGCACTTGAACAGACAGGTCTTCTGGAATATCGCGACCGGTCAATGCGCACCGTTTCCGGTGGAGAACGCCAGCGTGCTTGGATTGCGACCGCGCTGGCCCAGCAGGCATCCATTCTGCTGCTTGACGAACCGACAACCTATCTTGATCTCGGGCATCAACTGGAGGTTCTTGAACTGTTACAGGAACTCTCGATGACACAAGGTTTGACCATTGCGCTTTCCCTGCATGAGATCAATCACGCCCTGATGTTCGCCGATAGCCTGACCTTGCTTGCCAAGGGGAAATTGCTCTACTCCGGACCGCCGCAGGAACTGGTGACATCCGGATTGATCGAAAGTGTTTTTGCAATCCAGGGGCATTATCTCAATATTCCCGGGCACGGCCCCTTGCATATCGCCACAGGCTCGCAGCGGCGCAAACGTCCCTCGCCTCTCTTTCGCACCGCCTGAATTTATCCCTCAGGCTATACAGCAAACAAAAAGGGCCGCCGATGCGACCCTTTTAAAACCTGCCGCCTGATCAGAAATCAGTCGATATCAAAGGTAATACCCTGGGCCAGTGGTAGAGAACGGGAATAGTTCACCGTGTTGGTCTGGCGGCGCATGTAGGCTTTCCAGGCATCAGAGCCGGACTCGCGTCCACCGCCGGTTTCCTTCTCGCCCCCAAAAGCTCCCCCAATTTCCGCCCCGCTCGGGCCGATATTGACGTTGGCAATACCACAGTCAGAACCGACATCAGACAGGAACTGTTCTGCCTCACGCACATCCGTGGTGAAGACACAGGATGACAGACCCTGCGGTACAGCATTCTGCATTTCAATTGCAGCATCAAAGCCTTCGTACTTCATGGCATAGAGGATCGGTGCAAAGGTTTCTGTCTCGACCACCGCGTTCTGAACCGGCATTTCAACCACGGCAGGACGCACATAATAGCCGTCCGGGAATTCAGCAGCCAGTTCACGATCTCCACCGTGGACTTTACCGCCCGATGCCTTGGCTGCCGCCAGCGCGGACTGCATGTTGTCGAAAGAACCCTGATCAATCAACGGACCGACCAGTGTGCCTTTTTCCAGCGGGTTGCCAACCTTGACCGATGCATAAGCTGCGATCACGCGCGGCATCAGCTGCTCATAGATGTCCTTGTGCACGATCAGGCGACGCAGGCTGGTGCAACGCTGACCGGCTGTTCCAACAGCAGAGAAAAGGATCGCACGCACCGCCATATCCAGATCAGCAGAAGGCGTCACGATCATGGCGTTGTTGCCGCCAAGCTCAAGAATGGAGCGGCCGAAACGGGCGGCAACCTTTGGTCCGACCTGACGACCCATCGCGGTACTGCCTGTGGCAGAAACGATCGGCACATCTTCGCTGCTGACCATGGCATCGCCGACATCGCGACCACCGATCAGCACATGATGCAGACCTTCAGGGGCATCATCACCAAAGCGGGCCAGGGCTTTTTCAAGAATTTTCTGACAGGCCAGAGCCGTCAAAGGTGTTTTCTCGGAAGGTTTCCAGATCACTGCGTTACCGCAAACCAGTGCCAGGGCCGTGTTCCAGGACCAGACCGCAACCGGGAAGTTGAAGGCAGAGATCACACCGCAGACACCCACGGGATGCCAGGTTTCGCGCATGTGGTGACCCGGGCGTTCAGACGCAATCGTCAAGCCATAAAGCTGACGCGACAGACCAACCGCAAAATCACAGATGTCGATCATTTCCTGGACTTCGCCCAGACCTTCTTCATAGATCTTGCCGCATTCCAGTGTCACCAGACGGCCGAGGTCTTCCTTCGCCGCACGCAATTCTTCGCCCAGCAGACGAACAAGTTCACCACGGCGCGGGGCTGGCACAGCTTTCCAGCTGTTGAAAGCCGACTTGGCAGAGGCGATCACAGCAGGAACGTCTGCCGCTTTAATTTCAGCCACAGCGGCAATTTCAACACCATCCACCGGAGATGTCACCTTCAGGGAGCCGCCGGTTGTTTCAGCCTGGGTCAGGCCCAGACGTTCCAGAATATCAGAATAGCTCATGCGTCTCTCCTTGAAGTATCAAACTGCGACAGTCCTGGTTGAGCTGCGCAGGATAGCATGTGTTTATCAGCCAATGTTCAGACCCGGCAAGACCTCGCTGCCCTGTTTTCCCCGGATTTACCAACCGTTAGCTGGATTGGATATTTTCTACAGTCGTAAGGTAATGCCAGTGCAAAGCCAGACAAAGCAAGAAATAATCGCAATCTCATGATATTATCTCATGACGTGGTCATTCTCATGTAATTTTTGCCTGTAAACTGTTGCCTCCTCTACCCTCTTAATTGTATAAAGAACCACCTTATTTTCTTTTTAGGCGAGGCTCCTTCAGAAATGACCTTTGACGATTGCAAGATCGCCGGAAGGGGCAGCGATGGCATGATCCCGGAGGATTTTCAGGAAAATTTTTCTGAAAAGAAGACTGCGGACTCCTTAAAAGAATGCCCCTTTCCGCTTCCGGCGAACTACAGCCTCAAGAGTCCTCCCGCAGCGCGACCTCCCCGTGTTGAGTGCCACCTCGACCAAACAAGGTTCATTCGACACATGACCTATGTCGGACATCTGCATACAGATCAGCTTCTGGTCGAACTCAAAGAGATATGGCAGCAGATCCCTGATCTGGAGCGCTATGACAATGTCATTGATCTGCGTTTCCACCGGGGCAATGCCGGCTGGCATACCGTCAAGGAAATCGGGGACCAGTGGGATCATCATTTCGGCGGGAAAGGCCCGAAAAGGCGCACGGCCTTTTTATCCGACCAGAAAAGCTTCAGTATCCTGATCAAGGCAATCAGGGCCGTTCTCCCGAACCAGATCTTCAACGTTTTCACCGACAGGGACAAGGCTGTTGCCTGGATCGAGAGCGAACGCCGCAAATAAATCAGGAATTTGGACTGGATCCGGGTAAAAATCTTGGTCAGACAAGCCCGATGGCGACATGGATGACAGGCGATGAAGTTTTTTCCTTAGCCACAGTTTCATCCGAAACAAGAAAGACCCGCCCGTTTTCACCAGTCAGATGACAGCTTTCCCCTGCTGCAAGCCGGAAATTCTGATCTCCAGCGACAAATATCGCTGCTGATGCGTTCGCGGGAACGTGAAAAAAGTCCGTTCCACCGGACAGCTCAATCTCCTGTTTTTCCAGGCCAGACTGCAACACAGCAACTTTTGCCCGGGCGTAGCGGCGGTCGGCCATGACATTAAAGTCTGTGATCGGTCCACCCGTCAGCTGTGACTCAACAGCGATATCACCTGCAAACTTAACCGGATGAAAGGGTTCTTCCAACTTCAAGTTCTCTTGTCCTGCCACCGCCAGAACCATCCCCTTTCCCTCCAGTATCATGAGACTGCGGTCGATATGGGGGAAGCAGGAAAAAGGCCCATCCTGAGCGACAGAGGCGATACTGATCCGCCAGAGAAACGGACTGTCATCCCGATCTGGCAAGCCGACAGAACTGTGAGATGCAACAGCAAGTTCAACGGTTGTTCCCAGACCGTTTTTCCACGGCATGTTTTTATAGTCTGCCACCCTCAGATGCTGTTTCATCCTGCCTGCTCTGTCTTGATCTCTGATAAAGAGTTCAGCATTACAAGAAAGCTTCCTGCCCGAACAGCAAAAAGAGGGACGTTCTTCTTTCTTCAGGCCGACAGTCTTGCATCGACATAGAAGGTATTGCGACGGGTCTGCTCCAAGGTGGTTTTTACCCGGTAGATTTCTTCGATAGACGAGAGCGCCAAGACCTTGCCGGGCGGGCCATCGGCCAGGATCTCTCCTGATCCCAGCAACACCAGCCGGTCGCAAAACTGCGCAGCCAGATTAAGATCATGCAAAGCCGCAATAACGATCGTACCGCGCTGTTTCATCACCCGACGGACTGTGGCGAGAATGGAAAGTTGATGATGTAAATCCAGAGCCGAGGTCGGCTCATCCAATAAGACCAGATCGGGTTGACGCACCAGTGTCTGGGCAACCGCGACCATCTGTGCCTGGCCCCCGCTGAGCTGGGAAATACCCTTGTCAGCCAGATGCGACAGTTCCAGTTCAACCAGAATATCGGCAACCCGGTCCAGATCATCACTGGAAACCCGCCAGCGGCTGGCCTGTTTCAAGGCCAGCAGGATACATTCAAAAACACTCAGCACGGCGTTACATCCATAGGCCTGCGGCATATAGGCCACCCGGCGGGAACGCTGTGCCCGCCCCGCAGTCACCAGATCAATATCTCCCAGACGGATCGTCCCCGTTCTGGGGCGGACAATTCCGGCGATTGATTTGAAAAGTGTCGATTTCCCCGAGGCATTCGGTCCGATCAGACCGACAAACTCTCCCGGCTTCACATCGGAAAGAGTAATACCTTTTAGAATCGTAACCTTGCCATATCCGGCATTCAGATCAGTAATATTCAAACTGCTCATGACAAACGCTCCCGACGACTGGAAAGAATAAGCGAAACAAACACCGGCACCCCGATCAGGGCCGTGATAATCCCGATGGGATAGATCACCCCCGGAGTGATCATCTTGCTGGCAAGAGAAGTCAGTGACAGAACCAGTGCCCCGACCAGAACCGAGAGAGGAAGAAAAAACCGCTGATCTTCCCCTACAATCAGCCGGGCAATATGAGGGCCGACGAGGCCGATAAAGCCGACAGTGCCAACAAAGGCCACCGCTGTTGCTGCCAGAATGGAAATGACAATCAGCATCTCGACCCGCAGACGCGCAACGTCAATGCCCAGGCTGAGCGCGGTATCATCCCCCATCCGTAATGCCGTCAACTGCCATGTCCGAAACAGACTGTAAGGCAGCGCAAGGCTGAGCAAAATGGCCCCCAGAGCAATCTTTTCCCAGCTTGCCCGTGCCAGCGAGCCCATCATCCAGAAAACTATCCGCGCCAGCTGATCTTCCGATGACATGTACTGCATCAAGGCCAGCGCGGCGTTAAAGGTAAAAAAGATCGCGATCCCGAACAGCACCATGGTTTCGGTGCCAACCCCTTTGACCCTGGTGGCGATCAGAATAAAACCGCAAGTCAGCAGCGCAAAAACAAAGGCATTGACCGTGACCAGCATATATCCGATCCCCGGAACAATGCTCCAGCCCAGCACGATCGCCAGCGCCGCGCCAAAGCTGGCGGCAGAAGAAACCCCGAGCGTAAAAGGTTCTGCAAGCGGGTTGTTCAGGACGGTCTGCATCTGTGCCCCGGACAGCGCCAGCAGACCGCCAACAAGGATTGCCGTCACCGCAACAGGCAAGCGGTAATCCCAGATAATCACTTCCATCTGGACACCATGCGCATTGCGATCCATCAGGGTTTCAAGAACCATAGGCAGAGGGAAATTCCCCGGGCCATTGGTCAGATCTACCAGAAAGCTGATCAGCAACAGCACAGCAACCAGTGCTAGGGCAAAAAATCGGTGCCCGACACGGGTTTGATAGCCCTGCCGGGTCAGGTTGACGTCGGTATTTGCCACCATGTTTTCCCTCCCAAAAGCACAGTGCCTCTTCTTTCACGAGGAGAGAAGAGGCACTGCTTTTACTTAGTTATTGTGGTGTTTCGAGAGATCCCCAGAAAATACCGCTGTACTCAATCGGCAGGAAACGTTCGTGCAGCTCGATGAAGGCCGCTTCCGGATCGAGATCGGCAAAGAGTTCCGGATGCATCCACTTGGCAAAGGCCTGCAGAGCCACGAAGTGGTAAGGACTGTTGTAAAACTGGTGATAGATCGAATGAAACTGTCCGTTTTTCACCGCCTTCAGCTCGCCCCAGCCTTTTCTTGCCGCCAGCCCGGCCAGACGTTGCTGTACCATGTCCCTGCTTGCATCATACCCAAAGAGGACAGCAATGTTATCAGGTTTCGCTTCGGCCCAGTTTGCCCCTGTACCAATGATGATGTCGGGGTTATCCGTAAAGATAACTTCCGGATTCACCTTGCCGCCGAAGCCCGGGAATTTGCGAGATCCCCAGTTAATGCCCCCGGCCAGATCAACCAGGCGCCCCATGTTCGCGCCGCCAAAAGTCCCACAACAATCATCTGGGTCATAACCCGCTCCACGTTCGACAAAGACAACCGGCTTGTCCTCATCCTTGATACCTTCTACCCGGGAGAACACAGTCATCATCTGTTGCTGATAGAAATCGAGATATTCATCGGCCCGGTCGCGCTGATCAAAAATACGCCCGAGGATCTGGATGCTCGGGGCCGTGTGTTGGGTCGGACGCTGCCTGAAGTCCAGAAAAACAACCGCCACGCCAGCTTTCTCCAGCTTTTCGATAATCCCGCTTTCCTGCGCTTTGAGCAGGTTACCCAGATTGAGGAAAACAACTTCAGTTCCCAGAGAAATCAGGGTTTCAAGACTGTATTCAGCCGCATAGGGACTCCCGAGGTTCTGGATATCTGCTGCTTTCGGGAATTTTTCCACGTACTTTCGGTAAGCATCAGGATCGTACTTGATCATGTCGTCTTTCCAGCCAACCACACGTTTGAAGGGGTTCTCCCGATCCAGGACCGCAAGGGAATAGATCATCCGTCCTTCGCCCAGAACGATCTTCGAGGGATTTTTCTCGACCTCGACACTCCGGCCAGCAATATCCGTGATCGTAATCTTTTCTGCCTGGGCAGTCGCCACATGCATTCCCAGACTAAGGGCTATCATTCCGGCCAAGGCTTTTGCCTTGCGGTTCACATTCCTGAATTTCATCAGTATTCCTTCCAACGTCTATAATTCCGGCAACTGAACAACGATAAAAATGCAGGCATCCCTGCTCATCAAGCAAAGCGCTCCCCTGAGCTGAATCAGCGATCCAGCCCACACATTTTCATTCAAAAGTATCGATAGAACGCACCTTACGGCAGGATAAATGAGAATGCAAATGATTCGCAAATTATGTTTGTAAGACGGGCAACATGACGAAAAATGAACAGAACACGACGCTTCAAAATCGAGCTATTGCAAAGTGATAAGATAAACTGTCTATAACGTTCCCTTGAAACTGGCTATAGAAACCGGATCAACAGAACGATACTGTTGGCTCTCTTCTTTTTTCCCGGATCAATCTGTCATGAACGACGCAAAGAAACCACTTTGGCTGGTACTGGCTCCCGTCATCTTTACGCTGCTCTGGGCCGGAGGCTATGGTGTCGCCAAGGTTGGTCTTCAATATGCAGAGCCCATGACCCTGCTTTCCCTGCGCTTTTCCACCGTGGTGATTTTGCTGGTCCCCTTTTACCTGTACCTGAGACCCGCTCTGCCCAAGCGTCGGGCTGACTGGCTCCATCTGGTTGTCGTTGGGGTTCTGGTCCAGGCGGTCTATTTCGGATTTTGCTGGTGGGCCTTCCGAACAGGTGTCTCGGCAGGTGTCCTGGCAATTTTCATGTCGCTCCAGCCCATACTTGTCGCCATTCTGGCACCAACCCTGGCCAGAGAAAACGTCAGCTGGAAGCGCTGGTTCGGCCTGTTGCTCGGGCTTGCCGGGGTTTTGATTGTTATCATCGCCCGATCAGATATCGAACCACCGACGGTCATCGGGGTTGGCTTCAGCATTATGGGCCTGCTCGGCATAACCAGCGGCGTGCTCTATGAAAAACGCTTTGGTGGCACTGCCCACCCCATCGTTGCCAACATTGTGCAGTACGCAGCCGGTTTCTCTGTCGTGTTTCCCATTGCCTTTTTCTTCGAGACCATGCAGGTCCAGTGGAACGGAGAATTTATTGCGGCGCTTGGCTATCTGGCTATTGGCAATTCCATTCTCGCCATCAGCCTGTTACTTGCCATGATCCGCGCCGGGGAAGTCTCCCGCGTGTCTTCCTTGATGTTTCTCGTACCACCGCTGGCCGCCCTGTTCGGCTGGCTGCTGCTGGGTGAAGAAATGCCGCCCGTCGCCTGGATCGGCATGGCCGTTGCTGCCGTCGGTGTGGCAATTGCCGCACACAAACGCCGGAAATCAGATCATGCTCCTATGGTAAAACAGGACAGGATGAAGGAAGTCTAGCTCTGCTGTTCCGCTACGCAAAGAGGGTGGCCGTTGCCACCCTCTTCTCACCTGATACGTTCATCAGATAAACGTTACTTTTTGATCGCTGCCTGTGCCGCTGCCAGACGGGCAATCGGCACACGAAACGGCGAGCAGGATACATAGTCAAGACCTGTGCGCTGGCAGAAGTGGATCGATGCGGGATCACCGCCATGTTCTCCACAGATGCCCAGTTTGATATCACCGCGGGTCTTGCGGCCACGTTCAACCGCGATTTCAACCAGCTCGCCCACACCTTCCTGATCAAGGGAGATAAAGGGGTCCTGTTCGATAATGCCACGTTGTTCGTAGGCACCAAGGAAGTTCCCGGCATCATCGCGTGACAGACCAAAGGTTGTCTGGGTCAGATCGTTGGTGCCAAAGCTGAAGAACTCGGCTTCTTCGGCAATATCACCCGCACGCAAGGCTGCACGCGGCAGCTCAATCATGGTCCCGACCAGATAGGTCATCTCGACACCTTCAGCTGCCATGACTTCCTTGGCAACCCGGTCAACCAGAGCCTTGAGAATTTCCAGTTCCTTCTTCATGCCCACCAGCGGGATCATGACCTCAGGACGCACGGTCTGGCCTTCTTCCTTGGCCACACGGGCGGTTGCCTCGAAAATCGCACGGGCCTGCATCTCATAGATCTCCGGATAGGAAATCCCGAGACGACAGCCGCGGTGCCCCAGCATCGGGTTGGATTCAGACATCTTCGCCGCCCGGGCATGCAGTTTTTCAATCGGCACACCTGCTGCATCGGCCACTTCCTGCATTTCCGCTTCGCCGTGGGGCAGGAACTCGTGCAAAGGTGGATCGAGCAAACGGATGGTCACAGGCAGGCCCGCCATGATCTTGAAGATCTCGACAAAGTCATCGCGTTGCATCGGCAGGATCTTGTCCAGCGCCTTGCGACGGTCTTCTTCGCTGTCCGACAGGATCATCTCGCGTACGGCGACAATACGATCCGCATCAAAAAACATATGCTCGGTCCGGCACAGGCCAATGCCCTCGGCGCCAAAGCTGCGGGCGGTGCGGCAATCATTCGGGGTTTCGGCATTGGTGCGGACCTTCATGGTACGGATCGCATCCGCCCAGGCCATCAGCTTGCCAAAGTTTCCTGACATTTCCGGCTGGATTGTCGGGATTTCACCAATCATCACTTCACCAGTGCTGCCGTCGATGGTCAGGATATCCCCGGCTTTGAGGGTCTGATCGCGCACAATGATGGTACCGTTCTTGTAATCCATGCGCAGTTCACCCGCACCGGACACACAGGGACGCCCCATACCACGGGCAACCACCGCCGCGTGCGAGGTCATGCCGCCACGTGACGTCAGGATACCCTTGGCTGCGTGCATGCCGTGAATATCTTCCGGCGATGTCTCGATCCGGCAAAGGATTACACTCTTGCCAGCATGGGCCATTTTCTCGGCTTCATCAGCGGAAAAGACAATCTGTCCCGAGGCCGCACCGGGAGAAGCAGGCAGGCCACGGCCAATGACATTACGTACGGCTTTGGGATCAAGCGTTGGATGCAAAAGCTGATCCAGAGCCGCAGGCTCCACCCGCATGACGGCTTCACGCTCAGAGATCAGGCCTTCATCAACCATATCAACAGCGATCTGGAGCGCGGCAGCAGTGGTCCGCTTGCCAGCCCGGGTCTGCAGCATAAAGAGTTTGCCCGACTGAACCGTAAACTCGATGTCCTGCATGTCACGATAATGCTGTTCCAGAATATGGCGCACATCGTCCAGCTGTTTGAACACTTCCGGCATGACCTCTTCCATGGCAGGCAGATCAGAACTCTGTTCTTCCTTGCCCTGGATGGTCAGGTTCTGCGGGGTCCGAATTCCGGCGACCACATCTTCGCCCTGGGCGTTGATCAGATATTCGCCGTAGAACAGGTTTTCGCCCGTAGAAGGGTTACGGGTAAAGGCAACACCGGTGGCACAGTCATCGCCCATGTTGCCAAAGACCATGGCCTGAACGTTGACTGCCGTGCCCCAGGCTGCCGGAATGTTATTAAGCTTGCGATAGGTCGTCGCCCGGGCATTCATCCAGGAACCGAACACGGCAGAAACCGCGCCCCAGAGCTGTTCGCGCGGGTCCTGCGGGAAAGGCTGTCCGTATTCTTCCTGGACGACCTTCTTGTACTGCTCGATCACGCCTTTCCAGTCATCAGCGGAAAGTTCGGTATCAAGGATCAGACCATTGTCTTCCTTGTGCAGCTCGAGAATTTCCTCGAAGAAGTGATGGTCAACTTCCAGCACCACATCGCTGTACATCTGGATAAAACGGCGATAGCTGTCAAAAGCAAAACGCTCGTCGCCGGATACCTTGGCCAGACCCGCGACCGTTTCATCGTTAAGACCAAGGTTGAGGACTGTGTCCATCATGCCCGGCATCGACGCACGGGCACCGGAACGGACAGAAACCAGCAGCGGATTTGCGGTGTCGCCAAAGCGCATGCCGACGATGTTCTCGATCTCGGCAACAGCTTCGTCAACCTGACCGGACAGATCGGCAGGATAGTTCCGGTCATTGTCATAATAGGCCGTACAGACTTCGGTGGAGATTGTAAATCCGGGGGGAACAGGCAATCCCAGAGATGACATCTCGGCAAGGTTAGCCCCCTTGCCGCCGAGAAGTTCCTTCATGTCGGCTTTGCCGTCAGCCTTGCCACTACCGAAACTGTAGACCCATTTGGTCATTTTCTCATCTATCCTTCTATTCGTGAGAAATCTGCAACCTGCCCCAGGATCACGCCAACCCGGGAAAGCAGGCCGAGACGGTTTTTGCGCAAGGAGGGATCATCATCGTTGACCGTTACCTTGTCGAAAAACGCGTCCATAGGAGGACGAAGACCGGCCAGGGCCGACATCGCCACTTTGAAATCTTCACTTGCGAGAGCTTTTACAGCCTCTCCTGAAGCTTTTTCCAAAGCCTCATGCAACGCCTTTTCTTCTGGCTGTTGCAGCAATGCGGCATCGACAGATCCGTCGTAGGCCGTTTTGTCTTTTTTCTCTTCGATGCGCACGATGTTCATCGCCCGGCGATAGGCTGCCAGAAGGTTCTCACCATCGTCGGTTTCCAGCAGCTCTGCCAGCGCAGAGACCCGGGCCAACAAACGCACCAGATCATCTTCGTCGCCCAGCTCGAACACGGCTGTGACCAGATCATGGCGTACGCCCTGGTCTTTCAGAGCGACCTTGAGACGATCGGCAAAAAAGGCCATCAGTGCATTGACTGTTGCAGCCTCAGCTTCGGTCAATTGACCTGAATAGGCCCCAAAGCTGTCTTTCAAAGCCTGAGTCAGGGAAATTCGTAGATTGTTTTCTGTGATCAGGCGGATCACACCCAGAGCCGCGCGACGCAAGGCAAAGGGATCTTTTGAGCCCGTTGGCAGTTCGTTAATGCCGAAGAAACCAACCAGTGTGTCCAGCTTGTCCGCCAGAGCCACAGCAACAGATATCGGTGCAGAAGGGCAACGATCAGAGGGACCAAGCGGCGAATAGTGGTCCGCGATGGCTTCGGCGACAAGAGGGCTTTCGCCATCATGTAACGCATAATACCGCCCCATGATGCCTTGCAGCTCAGGGAATTCCGAGACCATCCCAGTGCTTAAATCTGCTTTGGCAAGCTCGGCTGCACGGCGTGCATAAACCGGATTACATCCCGTTTGCTCGGCAAGAGAGCCAGCAAGATCCTGCACGCGGTTCATCTTGTCCGCAACCGTGCCCAGTTTGGCCTGGAACACGATGGATTTCAGCGCAGTAATCCGGCTGTCGAGACGGTGTTTTTTGTCCTGCTCCCAAAAGAACTCGGCATCGGACAGGCGCGACGCCAGCACCCGTTCGTTCCCGGCAATGATGGTCAGCCCCGCGTCAACCGCTTCGGTATTGGCAGCAAAGACGAACCTGTTCGCCAGCTTGCCATCCTTGTCCAGAACCGAGAAATACTTCTGATGCTCTTTCATTGAGGTTGAAAGAACTTCGTGCGGCACCGACATAAAGCGATCAAGAATCTTGCCCATCAGCACAACTGGCCATTCAACCAGCCCGGCAACCTCGGTCAAAAGCCCTGGGTCTTCCTTAAGAACAAGACCTTCCGCAGCACAGAGTTTGTCTGCCTGTTCCGCGATCAGCTTGCGGCGTTCCTCGGCATCGACCAGAACCTTGGCCAAACGCAGCTTGTGCAGGTAATCATCAAGGTTTTTAACCTCGAACCAGTCCGGTGCCAGAAAACGGTGCCCCCGGGTTTTGTTTCCAAAAGTCAGCTGCTGAGTGCCAAAATCAAACGATCCGTTCAGGGTTTGCCCGTCAAAAATCGCCAAAATCGAATGCAGCGGACGCACCCAGCGAAAGCTGTTGCGCGACCATTTCATCGACTTGGGCCAGGGGAAGGCTTTCAGCGTTTCGATAATGATATCAGACAGAACCTCGGCGGTTGCCCGGCCCTTGATCTGGTTCATCAGGAAATAGAAATCACCCTTGGGGGTTTCACGCACCTCGGCCTGATCAATCGAAGTCAGATTGTTGGCCCGCATAAAACCTTCGAGCGCCTTTTCCGGTGCGCCGACCTTCGGGCCTTTTTTCTCTTCGCTGACATCCGGTTGCCGCGCAGGCAAGCCGTCGACCACCAGTGCCAGACGGCGTGGCGTAACAAAGGCCCGGGCATCGGTAAAGACCAGACCAGCTTCTTTCAGGCGATCTGTAACCAGCTTTTTGAGATCATCAGCGGCCTTGCCCTGCATACGGGCCGGGATTTCCTCGGAATGGAGTTCGAGCAGAAATTCAGACATGAGCTAAACCCCTTCCATCTGGGTTTTGTACCAGGCTTCGCAACAGGCTTTTGCCAACTCGCGCACGCGACCGATATAGGCCTGGCGCTCGGTTACCGAGATCACGCCCCGGGCATCAAGCAGGTTGAAAAGGTGACTGGCTTTCATGCACTGGTCATAGGCAGGCAAGGGCAAAAGATTGCCTTTTGCCCGGCCATTTTTTTCCGCATTGGCTTCACCAAATTTCAGGATACGGGCACATTCGGCCTCGGCATCCTTGAAATGCTGGAACAGCTCGTCGGTTGAAGCGACCTCGAAGTTATAGGTCGAGAATTCGACTTCGGCCTGATGGAACACATCGCCGTAAGTCTTGCCGCCCTCTTCGGCTGGAACACCATCCCAGTCGAGATCGTAGACATTCTCCACACCCTGCACATACATGAACAGGCGTTCCAGACCATAGGTCAGCTCCAGCGGCACAGGATCACAGTCAATCCCGCCGACCTGTTGAAAATAGGTGAACTGGCTGACTTCCATGCCGTCGCACCAGACTTCCCAGCCCAGCCCCCAGGCACCCAGCGTCGGGCTTTCCCAGTCGTCCTCGACAAAACGCAGATCGTGTTTGGTCGGATCGATACCGATGGCATCAAGCGATCCAAGATAAAGCTCCTGCGAATTGGCAGGCGACGGCTTCATGATGACCTGAAACTGGTAATAGTGCTGCAGGCGGTTCGGATTTTCCCCATAGCGACCATCGGCCGGACGGCGGCTTGGCTGCACATAGGCGGCGCGCCAGGTCTGGGGGCCGAGGGACCGAAGTGTTGTCGCGGGATGAAATGTTCCGGCGCCGACTTCCATATCATAGGGTTGAAGAATTACACAGCCCTGCCGGGCCCAGTAGTCCTGGAGTTTGAGAACGAGTCTTTGAAAGCACTTTTCAGGGTCAACGATGACCTTGGGCTTTGGGACACCAGGCTGGGACATATTGTTTTCTGTCATTTTGCTGCAGTGCGAAAATTTGATTGAACTTATAGTGACCCGCGGAAGGAATCAACAGGCACCATGGCGGAATCCGAAGATTTTTTGTCGTTTCTAACCCGCGCCTCCACAGGAGCATTTGCTCTTTGCGGGAATATAGGCATGACAGGCCGGGCACTGGATCATATCCAGTGAACCGCTAATGTCCTGATTCTTTTGGCTGGACTGCCTGTTTTTGTCGCTGCCGCCGCTACCGGAGGTTGGACTTTGACCGCGACGTCCAATGGTTTTGAACACCAGATAGACACCGGCGATAACAATCCCCAGCACCAGTAATTTTCCCAGTGACGGTATTCCGAACATTATCCCTCACTTTTCCCGGCGACACCGACAGGTGTCTGGCAGGTTATTTATATAGATTCCCTGACAACAGAGATTTTCAACATTTGCACCTGAACTTGCCGAGAAGAGATGCAAATGTTGGAATCGAACCACTAGAGACCAAAGCGATTCCAGTGTGCCCGTTCCTCAACACTTGCCAGCAAGCCACTGGCAATATCACCCGGGTTCAGACCAGATATCCCGGCAACACCGGCATCAAGGCCCAGTTTGCCCTTCAGCCAGCTGCGTTTGCCTTCGACCTTGATCAGTTTGACCTTGTCACCAAACTCAAAGCGCATGATCTGGTGCAGCGAACCAAGCCCGTCGATCAGACCGTATTCCTTGGCGACTTTTCCGGTCCAGAACAGGCCGGAGAAAAGCTCTTTCTCCTCGCCTTTCAGTTTGGTCATCCGGCGTTCGCGCACCCATTCCATGAAATTTTCGTGGAGTTCAGTCAGGATTTTTTCCAGACGCTTCACATCGGCCGGCTTTTCCGCCTCGAAAGGATCAAGCGTGGATTTGAGATCACCCGCCGTGCGCACCCGGCGCTCGATACCGTGTTTCTTGATCAGTTCGGGAAAACCAAATCCAGCAGAGATCACCCCGATCGAGCCGATGATAGAAGAGTCCATGGCATAGATCTCGTCGGCGGCACAGGCCAGCCAATATCCACCAGAAGCCGCGACGTCCTCACAAAAGGCATAGACCTTCACTTCGTGTTTGTCCGCTAAATCACGGACCCGCCGACCGATCAGATCTGACTGCACCGGGGAGCCACCGGGGGAATTGATCGTCAGGGCAACAGCCTTGATGCCATCAATTTTGAAAGCAGCTTCCAGCTGATCTTCGACAGTTGCCAATGACAGGCCGGGACGCAAGGGGCCGCCTCCGCCGATCACACCATTAAGGGCAACAACCGCGACCTTGGCCGGAGGATTGCGGAAATGTTTGATCGGAAGTTTCCGGAGCAGATTTTTGAACTTCATGACACGCCTTGGCTTGATTGTTTCAACGTTGTTTTACCCGTAGAGCAAGGATCCCACAACCGGGAACCACTCCCTCACAAGCAAGTTTCCTTAAAATGGGCAGGTTTCCCTAAAATGGAAGTGCAAGACCCTTTCTTAATGCCCCGTCGATCACATCGCTATAGGAACCGTCGTCGTTATGCAGGGTCTGTCCGGCGCAGATTGACAGGGGACCAGAGACCGAGCGCCGCGCGCGGACCACCACCCGCTTTGCCGCCTGACCGGCATAGGGCCAGAGAGGAAAAATCTGAACGGCCCCCGCTTTTTTTTCACGGAACACCTCAAGTATTTCATCCAGTCGATCCGCCCGGTGAACGATGGTCACGGCTCCCTTGTGCTTCACCAGCTTCAGCGCTGCCAGTATCCAGTCCCGCAGCAGGGCTTCGCCTTCGTGGTTCGCCAACAGCTTGATCGGGTCAGGCGAGGCATTGGAACGGCCTTTGGGCATAAAGGGCGGATTACAGATAACCTGGTCAAATGAGCCCAAGGATAGTTCCGCAGGCAGATGCAGCAGATCGCCCTGCACCAGCGACCAGCGACCTTCAAGTTTGTTAAGGACACGATTCTTCAAGGCGATATCATAAAGTACAGATTGCAGCTCAAGCCCGGTCACTCTGACTTTGGGAAGCCGCCCCATCAGACAGAGCCCCGCCGTGCCGACACCACAGCCAAGATCAAGGATCTCCTCCCCTGCTCTGGCCTCAACCGTTGCGGCCAGCAGTACCGCATCAATGCCCGCGCGGTAGCCCTTGACCGGTTGCAGCACCTTTATCCCGCCGCCAATAAACTCGTCTTCGCTCAGGGCTGTCACAACAGGGACCTCGCCTCTTCAGCGCTCAACTCTCCTGCGTCGGTCAACAGCCGCGTCGCCCGGATCGCATCATCTTCGCTCACCACAAGACGGCGTTGCACCGCCCCGATAGAGCCATCCATGATTGAGGCGTGCTGGTCCAGCACCAGACAGTCGATCCCCGCATCGGCCATCAGGGCCTGCAGCCAGGAAAGTTTGACAATATCATTGGTTCGATAGATTTCAATCACACGCTGGGCCCGAAGAACTGTTTATTATCTCCAGAACCTAGCGGCTTGGTGAAAAAACAACAAGGCTGGCGAAAGTGTTTATTCTGCCAGCCCTGCTACTTTTTACTATCGCGGTAAGTCGTTTTAAAATCTGCGTGTCACACCAAGACGCACAACACTTACACCCATGCCAATATCGTGGTCAGAATTATTGATTTTACGATCCTCTTCTCCAAATCCATAAACCATTCCTTCCAACCGTCCGGTCCAGTTCTCTGTCAGAACCATCTCGGCACCAAGTCCCAACGCCAGACCAACACTGAAGTCATCCCCTTTGTCATTAACCGTCTGCACCTGCAGATCAGAATAAGCGAGCCCGGCAGTTCCATAGAGGTGAACATTTTCCCAGGCATAACCCGCGCGTACCCTTGTCGAGGCCAGCCATATACTTTCCTGTTTGGCCGCGCCCAAAGAAGCGTTTGACTTCCTGTCATTGCTGTCCAGGTTTTGCAGATCAGCTTCAAGCCCCACGAGCCACTGACCACTATCCGACTGGCCGAACGGGGCAAAATTATACCCACCGACAACACCGGCAGACACACCGCTGTCATCCAGTTTCAGGTCGTTACTGGCATCATCATCAATGTAGGTATTTGACGAGTTCACACCAACCGTTAAACCAAGATAGGGGCCAGTCCAGTTATCAACCACGCCGCTTCCCTGTGCGGATGCAGTTTTTCCCGTCATTGTCCCTGCCAAAATCACAGTACCAGCAAAGACTATACCGAAAAACCCTGATCGAATTTTTCCAATCCCGGTTCGGATCTCCTTCCGGATCTTGAGGTTACCGAAAAAAGCAGGCCTAGATTTCAAATCGATCACTTTAACTTTCCTCATATGTATGTTGAAGCTTCCTGTCGGAATCGAATCAATAAATAATGAGAAATTATTATTGTAAAACGATAATTAATTCAAATTATATTTTTATGAATATCATTTACATTGGGATCGCTTTTTCATAGGTTGAAGATGCCAGAACAAAATGCCACCCCTTCCCGGTCGGCACGATCCCTGCTTTGATAAAGGAATTTTCCCGTGGCCAGATACAATTTACCACTTGCAATTTCTACTGCCGAAGGCGTGCCCGACAAAATCCGTTCACTGGCACGGACAGCTCAAATTATAGCAATAATCGGGATTACACTGATTATCTGGCTTATGATAGAAAGCTTTCGCACAGCGGTAATCAGCCCCGATGAAATCGCGGAAATAATGAGTTTTGTTCGGGAAAATATTGGCGAGAGCCCTGATTTCAAAGAAGCTGTCGCCAATGGTATAATCGGCTACCCTTTACCGCCGAGCTATTCCCTGGAATTCCGCGCGCTCTTCTTCATTATTCCCCTTCTCAGCAGCTTTCTTGGGCTCTATGCCCTGTTTTATGCTTTACGCTTATTCCGGGGATATCGCCGGGGTAATATTTTTACAGAAACGTCAGCCAACCGCCTGGCGCGTATAGGCTGGTCCGTTGTCCTCCTCGCGCCTGTAACAAGCCTTGAAGAATACTGGATCTTAAAAGCCATCCTTGTAACCCCCAGCCCCCTGTCCATTTTGACAAGTTACAACGGGCATGATCTTACTCTTTTTTCTATTGTCGGGGTAGAACAGCTTGATGCTTTTGCCATTGTTATCGGGTTGCTCATGGTACTTGTCGGACGCATCTTGCGTGAGGCAACAAAGATATCAGAAGAAAACCAGTCTTTTATTTAAGCCTCGAAGGCTCTATCACTAGAAGGTCAAACACGGAACAAAGTCACCGACATGCCCATAATCGTTACCCTGGACGTCATGCTGGCCAAGCGGAAAATGCGATCAAAAGACCTCGCCCAGTTCGTCAACATTACGGAACAGAATATATCTCTGTTAAAGTCAGGGAAAGTTAAGGGGTTGCGCTTTGAGACTCTCGAGAAAATCTGCGACGTTCTTGACTGCCAGCCTGCAGACATTCTGATGTATGAAAAAAATAGCCCCGAAGAATAGATCGCCGAAGAATAGATAGCTAGCCGCGAACGTTATGTGAAGCACAGTGCCGAGATCAGCTTTCGCCTGCGCAACAGGAAAAGACCCGCAAGACAACCTTCAAGAACCACAACCGATGCCGTACCACCCACAAGTCCCCAGCGCAGGGCAACCGGGACAGACAGCATCAGGAAAAACAATCCACAGGCATGAATAAACAAGACCCTGTTTTGTGCGCCATTAAGCCGTTCAATACTGCTGGAGGCGAGGCTGACAAAACGAAAAGTCACGGCCAGCGACAACATCTTCAAAACCATAACCAACGCGGGCTGTTCTCCCCCGAAGAACAGAGAAGCGAGCTGTTCTGCCAACAAAAACAGTACCACTCCGACAGCAAGGCCAGCTCCAAGCGCCGCCAAAATATAGAGCAGCGTCATGCGTTCCCGCTGCTCCGCGCCCGACCGCATAATTTCCCGAACGAAGACCTGATCCAGGACCAATGCTGTAATTGCCACAGCGCTAAAGACAGCAAAACCGGCATAAAAAATCCCAACCTCGGCCTCGCCGCCAGAGAACAGTAACCCTGTTCCAACCACCAGCGGATACCCCGCCATAATCCAGTCAATCAGACCAAACGGCAGGGTGCCTTTCAAAAGCACCCGCGTTTCGGGCTCTCCCTGACGGGACCAACCAGCAAGACGGTAAGCACAGAAGCCGTGGAGCAGAAATATCCCTCCTGCTGTTCCGGCAAAAGCCCAAGCCACGGCTTCTGAAGAACTATAGATCCTGGCGCTGGACAATAAGATCACCAGCATCAAAATCCCCTGTAGAATCAATAAACTTGACTGTAAGGAGAAGCGATCAAAAGCCCTGAAAAAACCCTGAAAAACCATATTCCCGGCAAGCGCGGCTCCACCGACAGCCATCGGTAACACTGTTCGAGCCAAATCTGCTGGCAATATTCCAAGTAAAAAGACACCCGCCAGGATCAGCCACTCTAAAAAGGCCAGCCCCATGATCAATTTCAAACAGGCCTTCAACAGCGCACCCGCTGTCTCGTTTTTCCCCGCCAGTTCTTTGACGATATAGGTTGGCAAGCCAACAGAAACACCGAACATCAGCAACAGTGCAACCGATTGCCCATAGGAAAAGCGGCCATAATCCTCAACCACCAGCCAGTGGGTAAGAACAATAGTTGTCGTCGCGGAAAGAACCCGCAACAACACCATTGATCCAGTGAGAAAAACCAGATTGCGCAACAGGTGAAATTTATCTGCCAATGCCCTTACAGGAGATGTCACAGGGAAGGCCCCGCTTTCCCCGACAGATTGCCTCTCGCTCTGCTGGAAGAGCTACCTGCCGGAGAACGATCCAGTGTTTTCCCTTCTGTTTGCATCGCTCCAGAGCGATAGGTAAACAGCCGGGCCAGTGCTGATGGTGAGGCCTTGATCGCTGTAAGGGTATCAACCTGTTCAAAACCCAAACGCCCCTTGATGTCGTATTGACTGAACCCACAGCGGATACTATTCAATCCGGAATCAAGTGCATATTTGATGCCTTCGGCCATGATCAGGCGATAGAGATTAAGGGGTTGAGCCAACGCATAATCCATCCCCAGAGACTTCTGGATCATGCTGTTACCATCGCGATAATTGATGGTACAGGCCGCCATCTGCCCCTTTACCCACGCCCCGATGACAATAACGTCATCCTGTCTGAGATACTGCTCTGCTGCTTTGAGAAAGCTGTCATCATAAAGCGTCTCGCTGCGATTCTGCGCCGCAACATTGCGCAGCAGGGCCATGATTTGATCTTGACAGGCTAAAGGACTTTTAATCACCCGCAACTCTACTCCGGCTTCGACCGCCTTTCGATAACATCTCGCCAGATAATTCCGATGCCGCCCCTGCAGGCCCTGCCCGAGATAATCCTGAAAGCTGGACCAGACAAGATCCAGCTGCGTATCGGTAATTCCCGGCGCAATCACATAGCCTTGCTGTTGTAAATGCCCAAGCAAACAGGCATCGCGTCTCTGATCCAGCATGACCATCCTGGCTGCCGGAGCCAGCCACTTCAAACGGAGCTGATCAATTCCCTTAAGCAGCAAGGGTAAAACCTGATCCGGATCTGCCTCTGGATGAACCTGGGGAGGCTTGTGAAAATTCACCGGGTTAATAGGCCACATCACCGAACGCACGGCCCGCCGCTGCCACGCCTGTTTGAAAGGCAAGGGATAAGGATAGCGATAGGCCCCGCAATGCCCGACCATATGGTCACCGTCATAAACCGCGATCACAGCAGTACGGCTGCGGGGCAAACTTGGCGCCTGTGCCGCCGCCCAGAAAGACTGCCAGCGGTGGCTGGACATCAGACTGTATTGAGCAACGGCATCCCAGGCAACGGCTGAAACAGCCGCTGGATCTTCGCTCACCATGATACGGCAGGTGCTCATGAAGCGGCAGAAACCTTTCCAGAAGATGTTGAACCGGAAGTGCTTGCATCAGAGGTGCCATCACTTAGTTCCGCCACTCCGAAATAGCGCCCCAGAGGATGAAGCCATCGGAAGTGATAAAACGCAATTATCAGAGCCAGAACCACATGCACCCCGATAAAGGCAAAGGCCTCGTGCTTGCTTGGGAAATGCCCTAAGCGAACTTTCATGTGTGACGCCCAGCCCCAGACTTCGGGGATCGGGTTGTATTTGGAACCAGCTTCATGAGGATTGATTGTCAAAAACGCCAGATCTTCTATGCCCGATAACATCAACACCAGCATACCAAAAGCAATACGCAAGACTGTCCCGGTTGTCCCACCGCCCATCCGGTGGATCAGGGCAAAGGCAAGAATCAGGCAAGGCACGATCAGAAGCGTCATGTAATAGAGATTGTCCGCTTCTCTGAAGGCCACATCAAAAAACATTTTTGGTACATAGAAAAAGAAAAACACGGCAAAACACAGATAAGATAAAGGCACCGTTAAGCGAAAACGACGGAAGAGTTCCGGATCAAACAGCGCAATCGCCAGGGCTGCGAGGGAAAAAGGCGTTAACTTGAACAGAAAAATTCCGAGGCTTTTCACTTCCCGCTCAGAGGGCAGGAACAGAATTGCATAGCCCCCAAGAATCAGGGCACAAATGCCAAAGAAAAGTGACCACTTGGTAGAGCGCGACATTTAGTACTCCTGATTCCCGCATAAATTTGGGGATAAATTTGGTGATAGATTATCGTCATCAATAACGAAAGCAACACTGGTCTCAAGGCAGGACAGCGCTTCATTTACCCGAGCCTTTTCTTCGTGTGCCAGCAAGACGACCCCGAGACGGTCAACCGTTCGTTTAAACTGCTGTACCCGTTCTCCCGGTTTTACAAAGAAAGTATCCTGCTTGCAGGCCGGGTGTGCCCGCAATATTTCCAGTCCAGAAACGGCCGACAGCCGACCCGTTTCTTTTGCAGTCAAAACCTGTTGGATTCCATATCCCCTTGGCCGGAGAAACTGATCAGGCTTTACTATTTCGATACCCAAAGCCAATCGCAGTACCCAGTCCTGGGTATCGACACCATAGGTTTCACGTACCAGCGCCGGGAACCCGTTTCCAGACAGCCGCGCCCCCATTTCAATGAAACAAATTCGCCCGTCCGGGGTAACTATCAGATCAAAATTCAAAGGACCACTTGTGATATCTAGTGCATCAGCTATGCGATCAATGGCCGGAACCAAATCGGTTTCAAGTACGGCAGGCAAAGGAAAACCGACGCTGTGGCGAGTAACCAGAAAATCAGGTGGCCCCGTATGTCCGCGTTTACTTGTCGCAGTCAGCATACAGCGTCCATCAAGGCGAAAGGCTTCCACCCCGAACTGATCCCCTGTCACATAGTCTTCGATGATGACCAGTCCAGTCGGAGAGGTCGATGAGGCCTTGTCAAAAGCCGCCGGAAACTGATCGAGATCTTCCAGAAAGCTTAAACCCTTGCTGCCAGAAGAGTCAGCCGGCTTGACGATCAGCGGCAGTGCACGCCCCCGAGCAAACGCCAGCAACACCAAAGGGTCTTTTGATTCACAATGTGCCGGAGCAAAGATCCCCATCTCCTCAGCCCGTGACGAGAAGTAACCTTTGTCACAAGATGCTGCAACCGCAGCAGAACTTGGGGGATTGGGCAAACCGTAATGTTGGCTCAAATCATAAATAGTCTGGTGAAAGGAATCATTACCGGGCGATGCAACGCCGTCCAGAACCTCTCCTTCCAGCTGGATGATAATATCTTCAGCAGATCGGCTTGTCAGCAGCAGAAACCTGTCAGCAAACGGACGCGCCATGGAATTCGGGTTGGCATCAGCGCCGATAACATAAGCTCCAGCAGCCTTCGCCGCCTGATAAAGAGGCAGCTGATCCGGACTTGCCCCAAGAATAAGGATTGTTTTTCCTGCCGCATGTCCGATTTGGGTTTTGACCTGCACCACAGCAGAAGCAACCAGTTCCTCTTGTTCATCTCCAGGCCGTTCAAGAACATCAGATTCCATCATCGTTTCCCTTCCCCGGAAGAGGCAACCAATGTCGGTGTCGGCTTGCCATACTGTAGTAAATCACGCGTCGTGAAGTCGGCTTGACAGGCGGGAATATTGCTTTCCCTGACATAAACCTGTTTATACGGCAGGTTATTGCTAAAGGGGCGCTTGATATATTCCCCCATGATTGCCAGCCCGAACAGGTTGCCCACAGCGATAGCCGCCCCGGTATAGGCCATGCCTTCGCTGCCGATAAACCCGCCGATCATGGCCGCAACAACCGCGACCCCGGCCAAAAGCCACAGAACTGTCAGCGGCATGGTCGAAAAGCCGAGAAACAGATCAAAACTGTGCTGGAACATCTTGTAGAGCGTCCATTTGGACTCACCAGCCCGGCGGGCGTGATGATCAGTCTCCACAGAAATATAGTTATGTGTAACCTTTGGCACGGTCACGATAAAATACTGGGCCCGCGCCGGATAGTTGATCACATCCCGGGCAACAGCTGTCCGCATAACCCGAAAGACCGATGCGCCGACTGGCACTTCAATACCGAAGAGACTTCCGGCAATAAACTGCTGGATTTTGGTGCCCCAGACCCGATATAGCGGATCATCGCGGTCCCGGCGAATACCAAAAACCACATCATAGCCTTCCTGGGCTTTTTCGATCAGCTTGTAAGACTCTTCAGGCGGCGACTGGAGATCACAATCATACTGGATACACCAGTCATGCACAGCGTATCGATAGCCGATACGAAAGGCTGCACAGTTGCCAAAGTTACGCGAGAAAGCAAT
Organism: Kiloniella laminariae DSM 19542; assembly: GCF_000374005.1. Classification (GTDB taxonomy): domain Bacteria; phylum Pseudomonadota; class Alphaproteobacteria; order Kiloniellales; family Kiloniellaceae; genus Kiloniella; species Kiloniella laminariae. The sequence goes on from NZ_KB893135.1 coordinate 536,233, forward strand.
ATATTTAACCCGGCTGTCCTTGGCTGCAAAAGACTTGATTATCTCCAGCGAGCGATCTGTGCTGCCATCATCTGTAAAGATGATTTCGTAGTCTTCGTAAGGTGACAATGCCTTGGTAAAAGCCTCATAGGCGGCGTCAAGATTTTCTTCCTCGTTGTAACAAGGAACAATTGCAGAAATCTTCATGGTATTTCTACCCTTTGAATGTCGGTCGTCAATAAATCAGATTAATCCAGCTGGCTTTGGTGCCATTGCCAGGCCGTTTTAATGATGGTTTCAAGATCACTATGAGAGGGTTTCCACCCGAGCAGGTCATGCGCTCTTGCTGTCAAAGCGACGAGCTCTGCCGGATCCCCGGGGCGACGGGGGCCAAAATCGTGGGGAACAGACTTTCCTGTTATCTTTTTAACCGCAGTCAAAATTTCCAAAACAGAACTGCCCCGCCCCGTGCCAAGATTGCAAGCGAAGGAAGTTCTACCTTCAAGCAGTGCTCTAAGAGCTGCAACATGCGCTGTTGCCAGATCGCAGACATGGATATAATCCCGGATGCAGGTTCCATCTGGGGTAGGATAGTCCGCGCCATGAATGACCAGTGGATCGCCTCCTGATACCGCCTTCAGGACGTTCGGAATCAAATGCGGCTCGGGGTCATGCTCTTCCCCGATCTCCCCTTCCGGATCAGCCCCTGCCGCATTAAAATACCGCAATATTGCCGAAGAGAACTGATAGGCAGCAGCAAAATCCTGCAGTACCTTCTCAACAATCAGTTTGGTCTGTCCATAGGGATTGATCGGTGCCTGGACCTCATCTTCTGTTATTGGCTGTTGTGCAGGAATACCATAGGTCGCGCAACTGCTGGAAAAGACCAGCTTCGTAATTCCGACCCGGCGCATTGCCTCTAGTAACGAAAGGCTTCCCGCCACATTTGTTCTGTAATACTCCGCCGGGAGTACCATTGATTCACCGATGTAGGCTTTGGCGGCAAAATGCAGAACCGCTACTGGCTGGTATTCCCGGAACACCTCGACGAGCTTTTCACCATCCGCAATGTCCCCTTGAATGAAAGGCCCCCAGCGAACAGCCTTTTCGTGCCCCGTACTCAAGTCATCATAGGTAATCGGCAAAAACCCGCTTTGATGGAGCAGCTTACAAACATGACTGCCAACATAGCCGGCACCTCCGGTAACCAATACAGGAATAAGCTCAGGCATGTGCAGCTTCTCTCGTCTCCAGAGAACTTTCTTTTCTCGCCCGCTCCGGTATCAAAGCGGCCCTAAAATAATCTCTGGTTCGCGTCAGCCCCTCCCGCACAGAAACTTCAGGTTTCCAATCCAGCACGGTCCGGGCCTGTTCAATATCGGGCTTGCGTCTTTTGGGGTCATCCTCGGGCAGAGCCAGATGAGTCAGCGCGGAAGCTCCCCCGACCAGCTCACAAACCAGTTCGGCCAGCTCAAGCATGGTGTACTCTTCCGGATTTCCCGCGTTGATCGGCGTCTCATGCCTGGTCTTATTGTCCATACAGGCAATAATAAGACGAACCAGATCATCCACATAACAGAAAGAACGGGTTTGCTGGCCATCGCCATAAATAGTTAGAGGCATCCCTTTCAGGGCACTGACAATAAAATTGGATACCACCCTGCCATCGCTGGCCTGCATCCGGGGGCCATAGGTATTGAAAATACGGATCACCCGGGTATCAACACCGTGCATCCGGAAGTAATCATAAAACAGGGTTTCTGCGCAGCGTTTACCCTCGTCATAGCAGGACCGCGAACCAATGGGGTTTACATTACCCCAGTAGTTCTCCACCTGTGGATGCTGTAGAGGATCACCGTATACCTCACTGGTCGAGGCCTGCAGGATCGGCACATCACAGCTCCGCGCCAGCTCAAGCATATTCAAAGCCCCCTGCACACAGGTTCTCAGCGTATGCACCGGGTCGCGTTGGTAATCGACGGGTGATGCCGGGCAAGCCAAATTATAGATTGCGCTGACTTTCAGTTCGAGCGGCTCGGTAATATCATGCCGACGAAACTCAAATCTCGGATGTCGCATAAAATCGGAAAGATTATCCAGGCTTCCGGTCATCAAATTATCGACACAAAGAACATAATCGCCTCGGGCAATCAGTGCTTCGCATAGATGTGAACCGATAAAACCCGCACCCCCCGTCACCAGTACAGGCGTGGTTGTCCTCGTCACGTTAGTCAAGCTCCCTGTTTGCAGTGCCGGTCTTTCTTCAGAACTCAACCACTGCGTTTTATTTCCGAATTAACAAGCCAGAAACCTGCTTCCAGAATTATTATTTTTATCTATATTTGCAATCGACTGCGGCTATATTTTCACCTCTTGAAAATCAACTTTCATGATGATGTTTAAGAGACAGAATTAAAGCACAATTTGCGATACCAAAAAGATAATTCATTGAAAAATCGTATACATTACCTATAGCAAAAAATCGAATCCCGCTACCTAATTCACTTAGTTTTGGAAATTTTTTGAAAAATTCAGAGTAGAAGAATACCTTTTATCCAGAGAAAATAACGCCTTAAGGCGTTATGATTTTTGATTATAATATACAATTATTAAGGTAATATCTGGACTTTTCGTGGAACAGACAGAACTAGACTTAAGCAAAACAGCTCAGTACCCAAGAAGTCCTGACAAGCGATAAACACAAGCCCTAAAGTAACGTTGCTTGATACAACCTGTTTACACCGCCCGGATGTTTGTCAGGAAGCTTTCCGTCTGACTGCGCAAACCTTCGGTTTTTGTATTGAGCTCCCTTGCCGTGGCTGCAACTTACTTCGAAGTGGAACCGCCCTCATTAGTTCCCCGACTTAAACTGGCAATTTTTTCAGTCACAGCTTTGGTCTCAATTGGGCACAAGACACCTTTAGAACCTCGCTGCTATTACTGCCCTTCCAGCAGTGACCGGCGCTGAACCAGCTCACCTGCCAAAAAATCCATGCAGGCCCTGATACGTCCAACACTACGCAGATCGGGATGGGTCAAGAGCCAGAGCTCCCCGGTCAGTTCTGGCAAAGGCCCGGCAAGTCGCAGCAGACTGCTGTCTTCATCAGCCATAAAGCAGGGCAGAATAGCCAGACCGGCACCGGCCCGCACAGCATCGGCGACTGCCAGAAGGCTGTTGTGGCGGGTGCGCACAGAAGGCTGCAATCCCTTTTCACGCAACCATCGTGCAAGGGGGAGATAAAACAGCTTCTCACCCGGACCAACCCAGACCTGCTGTTGCAAAACGGCCAAAGGGACCGTCAGGGGCACATCCCTGGGGACATCCTTCAAGCCAGCAGGTGATCTACCAGATGAACCGGCCAGCGACCCCTCAGGAACTCTGTCCTCCAGATGTTGTTGCGCATAACTTTTGTGACAGTAAACCGCCATGGCAATATCTGAAAGACGACGTCCGATCATGTTATCTCCAGCCTCCTTGCTTGGCCGGAGCGCAATATCTGCATCACGACGGTTCAGATTGACGATCTCGTTTGAACAGTCGATTTCCAGCTCAATTTCTGGAAATCTCTTTTGCAAAGCGACCAATATCGGCGAAAGAAAATTGATCAGCAGCGTATCCGTCGTGGTGATCCGTACCAGCCCCGCAGGCTCAAGCTCCTGTCCCAAAATCTGGCGTTCCAGACCAACCAGATCCTGGTCAAACCGGCCCGTCAGCGCCGCAAGTCTTTCTCCTGCAGCTGTCAGACTGTAACCATCCCGGCCGCGCTCAAATAATTTGGCGGCCAGCTTTTCTTCTATCTGGTTGATATGACGAAACACCGTTGCATGGCTGATGCCCAGGTTCCGTGCCGCAGCGGAAAGAGAGCCCGCTTCAGCAACTGCCAGCACCGTGCGCAGATCACGCCAATATTCCCCCTGTTCATTCATGCAAAGGTAATCTCCATTTTTGGATAATTGTTATCCACAAACAAACAGATTAAATCAGCAGGAAGCAGGCAACAAGAGCAATAACAAATCCCCGGGCTCCCTACGGAAAACAGCCTTATGTTCAAACCTCGGGCAGACCAGAGCAAATGACAAAACAGGAGTACGATCATGACCGCCCCTCTTCTCACCCCGCAAAAATACCCCGCAGCAGGAACTGGGATTGCCCCCGCTCCCCCCCAAGACCTTATCCATGGCCTTACCCGGGACATTACCAGAACTCCCCCCCAGCCAGACAGCCAACTGGAACTGGTCAGCTTTAACCTCTGCCCCTATGTCCAAAGGGCGATTATCCTGCTGACAGAAAAAGGTATCCCGCACAAACGCAGCTATATTGATCTGGCAAATAAGCCGGACTGGTTCAACAAACTCTCACCCTTGGGCAAGGTTCCTCTGCTTGTAACACCCGCCGGTACTCTTTTTGAATCTGCCGTTATATTGGAATATCTTGATGAAACAGCAGGAACCTCTCTTCATCCGGAAAGTGCTTTTGAGAAGGCACGGCATCGCTCCTGGATCGAGTTTTCTTCCTCTATCCTCGCGACAATTTCAGGTTTCTACAGCGCTTCAACCCGGCAAAAGCTGGAAGAACAGGCACAACTGTTAACGGAAAAATTTTCATGGCTTGAGCAAAGTCTGAAAGAGCACAGCTATTTTTCCGACAGCAATTTTCGTCTGGTGGATGCCGCTTATGCACCCGTTTTCAGGTATTTTGATGTCTTCGAAAGCTTTTGTGATTTTGATTTTTTCCGGAACGCCCCCAAAGTCAGAAACTATCGAACAGCTCTGGGCTTGCGTCCTTCGGTCAAATCAGCGGTCAGAGCAGACTACCCTGATCTGCTTCTCGCGTTTCTCAGGCGTAAAAATTCCAGTCTCTCAGGACTGATCCCCGATGATCTCTTTCTGGGAGAGCCCAACAGAAAGTGATCAGAGAAAAACTGCAGAGACTGCAAGTTCCCTTTCACAGCTGGATGCTTCCCGTCAAAGATACAGATCTCCTGTTCGAGGAAAGCACCAACCGAGAATGCCTTTCAGATCCCCGCTTCCTCCAATAAAAAAGCTGTTATCCGGTTTACTCGCTTCCCCGCTTCCTATAAGAACGAACTTGCGTGATCTCTGGTTGATCCTGGATCGCGGGAACCACGGGTCCGGCCCTGTGCCGGTAGCAGATATTAGGGGATGAACGTGGCCATCGCTGCGGATGTAAAAGCTGATCAGAGTGCAACTCCGTCAAAGAATAACCAGGCCAAAAACGGCATGGATGTTCTTCTCGACCTCGTGTCAGATGATCTCAAGGCCGTCAACGCCCTGATCATGAAACACATGCAGTCGGATGTTGTATTGATCCCGCAACTGGCCGGACATCTTATTGCGGCTGGTGGCAAGCGCCTGCGCCCCCTTCTGACCCTGGCTTCTTCCAGACTTTGCGGCTACCAAGGCGATCGTCACCTTGGCCTTGCTGCCTGTATCGAATTTATTCACACCGCGACCCTGTTGCACGATGACGTGGTCGACGAAAGTGACCTGCGTCGCGGACGCGATACCGCCAACGCCCTTTTTGGCAACAAGCCATCGGTTCTGGTTGGTGATTTTCTCTTCAGCCGTGCTTTTCAGCTGATGTCGCGCGACAGTTCGCTGGAAGTCATCCGTATTCTATCCGATGCATCCGCCGTGATTGCCGAAGGTGAAGTTCAGCAGTTGATGACCAGCAACGATCTGGAAACAGACCGTGATGCCTATCTCAAGGTTATCAGTGGCAAAACCGCCGTGCTCTTTGCCGCCTCCTGTCAACTCGGCGCTGTGGTTGCCGACCGCCCGCAGAGCGAAGCCGACGCACTGGAATCCTATGGACAGTATCTCGGCATCGCCTTCCAGCTGGTCGACGATATTCTTGACTATTCCGCCAAACAGGCCGCACTGGGCAAAACTGTCGGTGATGATTTCCGCGAAGGCAAGATGACCCTGCCGATCATCCTGGCTTACGAAAAAGCCACAGCTGATAATAATGTCGAGGAACTTTCTTTCTGGAAACGTGTGATCGAGGAGCTTGATCAGACCGAAGACGATCTGGCACAGGCAATTGCCCTGATGCACAAACATAATGCACTGGAAGACAGTATGGCGTTTGCACGTGATTACGTCCAAAAAGCAATCGATGCCCTGTCGATTTTCCCCGACAGCCCGGAAAAAAATGCCCTCGTCGGGGCGGTCGAATTCTCGATTTCCCGCGAATTTTAACTGCCCGGATTTTAACCGACCAGATATTAACCGACCTGCCCCGCCAACCGGGACAGCTTGGTCATATTCCTGACCTTATGGTTGTTTTTTTTCACAAAGCAGACTAGGCTTGCCGGGCTCTTGGGACAAAACTCGCCCAGAATACCGGCTTTACTTGCAACCCCCTGCCAGAGAAAACACCGCCATGACCCCTGAATTCCTGCTGACATCTCTTGTCATTATCGTTATTCCCGGCACGGGTGCGGTCTACACCATTGCGACAGGTCTTGCTGCAGGTCGGCTCTCCAGTATCTTTGCGGCTTTCGGGTGTACGCTGGCTATTGCCCCCCATATGGCGGCAGCAATTTTTGGCCTCGCCGCTATTCTGCACACCAGCGCGGTGCTGTTTCAGGGCATAAAGATTTGTGGTGTCGTCTATCTGCTCTATCTGGCTTATCAGGCCCTGAAATCCCAAGGCCCGCTGAAAATCAGCGAGGCTGGAAATTTGCCCGTCAGTAAAACCAAAATTATTCAGAGCGGAATATTGATCAACTTGCTCAATCCCAAACTCTCGATCTTTTTCCTCGCCTTTCTGCCCCAGTTTGTCGATCCCGTCTCCGCCAACTGGGCGGGGGAAACCCTGCTTCTCGGCGGGATCTTTATGGCCATGACTTTTGTCGTTTTCAGTCTCTATGGTCTTTTTGCCTCTGCCTTGCGAGAGGTCGCGCTCGGCAGCGAAACCTTCATGCGCTGGTTCCGCCGCACCACAGCAACGGCTTTTGCCGGCTTTGGTATCAAGCTTGCTTTCAGCGAACAATAGCTTCCCGGGATTTCAGATTACGCACCGAAATTCTCAGGATAACGAAGGTTAATGAACATTAACTTTCTGTCAATCCTGTTCGATTAAGCTCTTCGTCACAGGAGCTGACAGGTATGATTACATGAAGATAATCCGGACATCACAGGCCGTGAGCCGTTTAAGCATCATTCTTGCCATTGTTGTGCCCCTGATTTTCATTGCTGTCGTCGTTCTGAAGAACCAACGCTTTCCAGCAGGTTTTGAGATTATAAAATTCGGTGGTATCATGCTGGCCATCGGTATTGTTGTCTGGATTTCCGTCCGGATTACAGCCGTCCTTGCTGAAATGTTCAGTAAATGGCTCGACAAGTTACTTGATAGAGACTGGAAATATCCTTCCCGACAAGCTGGTGCCGCTCAGAAGTTTTCCGAGAATAAATATCAGCCCAAGATTATTGATGCGGAAATTCTTGAGGAAGAGAACCACCATCCCTCTGTTGGGCAAAACGCTGATTCTTCAGACCAGGCCCAGGCATCACATCATCGTGGAGATGCAAGAGCAGAGCCTGATTGGGCCAAAGCCAGTCCTTTTGAAAGCTCTCCCGACGACAAAAAGATCAAACGCAAGCGCCTGATCGGGCCGCCCTCCCGGCTGAGTAAGACCATCATGGTGGCAACAACTGCTCTGATATTCTTTGCCCTGATCAATAACCTGATGGAAAACCATTGGCATTCCCTGCTTGCACCGCTTCCTCTGCTTTGGGGGGCCATATGTCTGTGGCGGATCTGGGATCCCAAAAATGCTCCGGCTGTAACCCCGGGCGGGGAGAAAGATTCTTCAGCAGCCAACAGCAATAAAAGCTAGACCAGCTCGCCCCCTTTCCCGGATTAAAAAATCTAATCCTGACGAATAGATTTTATCCTCTTGCCAGAAACATCAGAACGGGTAGAGTCCGGGCACAATAATTACCCAAATCCCCGATATGGTGAGCAGATGTTTCTTGTTGAGATTGCAGCCCTCTCTGCCGCCGCCGTATGGGCGATCGGGGGAATGGTATCAACCACACCCGCAGAGCGCCTTGGCACCATCGGCTTTAACCGTATCCGTATGCAGCTGGTTTTTGTTATGCTGGCGGCTTATGTTACGATATTTGGCGGTTGGGACAGCATCCGTCCAGACCAGATGGCCGAAGTGCTGGTGTCCGGACTGATCGGTATCCTCTTGGGGGATACCGCGCTTTTTGCCACCCTCAACCGTCTTGGCCCGCGCAGAACTGCCATTCTCTTTTCCACCAACGCTCCCATGAGCACCCTGCTGGGCTGGGTCTTCCTTGATGAAGTTCTCTCGCCTTCCGCCCTTGCCGGAACCCTGCTGGTCATTGCCGGGGTTGTTCTGGCGATTGTCTATGGCAAGCGCCGTGCCCAGCTTCACAAGTGGGAAGAAATAAAAGGTCCCCTGATCGTCGGCGTCGCAATGGGCCTGCTCGCAGCGCTGGGGCAGTCTCTTGGCTCTCTTGTTGCCAAGCCTGTTATGGCTTCTGGTGCTGATCCTGTGGCCGTAGCCGCAGTGCGTGTGGGCATTACCGCGCTTGGCCTGACCATTCTGGCCTCGACCCGCATTCAGGCCTTCAAAATGAAAAACCCGCTTGACCGCGAAACCCTGGGTCTCGTGATTATCTCGGGCTTTCTGGGGATGTGTGTCGGTATGACGCTGATCCTCTATGCCCTCGCCCAGGGGGATGTCGGGGTCGTTGCAACTCTCTCGGCAACCACCCCGGTTCTGATGTTACCGATGATGTGGTTCCGGACCAAGGAACGCCCCGCAGCAGGTGCCTGGATCGGGGCTGTCCTGGTCGTCTGTGGTACGGGCCTGATTTTCATCGGCTGATTTCCCTTGATACAAACCATTTATTTGCAAGCAAAAACAATCTTTTAAAACAAATCACGACAGATCATTCACCGTTACTGACAGATACTTTGGCAATAATTACAATATTTGCAGATGAAAAAGATATTTTAATCTTTATGACTTATCTTCGTAATCCTGGCTTCACAAAAAAAACCGGGAAGAAGAATGCAACTGATAAAAAACGCGGGCTTTCGCATCGGGCATCGCCTGATCGCCCTGATCATTGTTTCCTCGGTAGGTCTTCTTATCGTTGGTGGTTTTTCCATTAACAATCTCAGAAATGACCTGCTCAACCAGAAACAGCTGGAACTCAAGCATATTATTGAATCGGCGGTAGGTATTGCCGACAGCTATCACGCCCGTGCCCAAAATGGCGAGCTATCCGAAGCTGATGCCCAGAAAAATGCCCTACAGGCGATCAATGGCATCCGTTATGGAGATGGTGATTATCTCTGGGTGAACGATATTAATTCCGTCATGATCATGCATGCCGTCAAACCGGCACTTGATGGCCAAGATCTGAGCAAACTGGAAGACCCCAACGGCAAATTGATCTTCCCGGCCTTTGTCAGTGCCGTCAAGACGTCCGGTGGCGGCTATGTCGACTATCTCTGGCCCAAACCCGGACAGGAAGAACCCGTCGAAAAACTTTCTTATGTCCAGAGCACCAAAAACTGGGGCTGGATTATCGGTACCGGCGTTTATATGGATGATTTTGATGCCGCGCTGCTTGAACGTATCCAGTTGCTGATTGCCATTATTGCCGTTGCCCTGATCACCACCATTGTCATCTCCATTGCTGTCACCCGCAGCATTACAGGCCCTCTGGGGCGGATGACTAACGCGATGATGGACCTGGCCACCGGAAAGACCGATACAGAGATCCCGCAACCAAGCTTCAACGATGAAATCAAGGATATGGCAGAAGCGATGGAGGTCTTCCACCGCAATGCCAGCGAACGGCAGCGCCTGCAGAGCGAGCAGGAAGAACAGCAACGCCGGGCACAGGACGAAAAACAGAAAATGCTGAGCGACCTGGCCCACAACTTTGAGCAGTCTGTTGGCGCCCTGACACAAAAAGTTGCCGACAGTGCAGTTCAATCCAGTGCCGGAGCCCAGGAAATGGCAGCTGTCGCCGTTGCCACCAGCGAAGAAGCCCGTGCCATCGTCGAGATCTCGCACACCGCCTCGCGAAGTGTCAACGCCGTGACCAATGCTTCCCAGCTCCTGACCTCTTCTATCGAAGAAATTGACCAGCGGGTACGGGAGTCTTCTTCCGTTGCCAGCGACGCCGTGATCCAGATTGAAAAGACCAACAAGGAAGTCGAGGGTCTTTCCGAAGCAGCCCGTAAAATCGGCGATGTGGTCGGTCTGATTTCCGATATCGCCGAGCAGACCAACCTCCTGGCACTCAACGCGACGATTGAGGCCGCCCGTGCCGGAGAAGCAGGCAAGGGCTTTGCGGTTGTTGCCTCTGAGGTGAAATCCCTGGCAACCCAGACGGCTAAGGCAACCGAGGAGATTTCGGAACAGATCATGTCAATGCAAAGTGCGACCGGAACAGCCGTCGGTGCGATCAAGGGTATTCAGGACATCATCACCCGGATCGACGAAATTGCCGGGACCATTTCTGAATCCGTCTCGCGTCAGAATCAGGCGACACATGATATTGCCCAAAATGTTCAGGAAGCCTCCTATAGCACAGGACAGGTTACAGACACCGTCGACCGTGTCCGCAGCACTGCAGAGAATACCAGCTCTGCTGCACAGGCGGTCGAAGGGATGATCCTGGAAATGACCGACCACGCCGACAAACTCGGCAAGGAAGTTGAAGCCTTCCTCAGTAAAGTCAGGATCGCCTGATTTTACCTCTCCCGTGTTTTTGAAACGAGTAGATCCCGCAGTTTTCCGGGGTCTACTCGTTTCTGCTCTTTGGTTTTATCTGTCAGTAAAGTGGTACATGGTCCGGGTAACGGATCTGGCGCTTTTCAATGGTGGGTTCGGCAAAACTGTGCGACCAGACAGCTCCCGGCCAATGGATATCGATCCCCCCCCGAAGCGGCCAGTAGACCGAGGTATAGAGCGTGCCAAAGCCACGGGAGAAGTTCGTTGAATAGAGCGGTGGCTTGAGGAAGGCACCGATAAATTTTTCGGCGGGCTCCTCATGCATGGTCAGACGCTGCAACAAAAACCGCTCACGCTCAACGGTTGCTGTTACCCGCGCATGCAGATGCCATTCAACGTGTTCCTGATGGTTGGTCGCAACCCGGGTATCCTTGACCAGAACGTCCCGGTCCGGCGAAAGATATACCGTCACATAGGCCCCGGAACGATCCACACAGGTCACATTATAGGCCATATGACAGGGAATACGGCGCAGAACGGCAATAGCCTCTTTTGTTGTATCACAAAACTCCAGGATATAGCGCAGGATCAGCGGCACACCGAAGCCATTGCCCACGACCCGCCGCCCGCCAAAGGTCAGCGAAATCGCCAGCCCCGCATCGTTAAGGCCATCAACCACGCCCCACATACCATCGGAAATTGCCATGACCCGGCGACCATTCCAGGCACTGTCGAGCAGGACCCCGTCACAAAGTTCTGGGGCATAGTCATAGTTCCGCACCAGCATGGGCTCATCCCCCAGCCAGACCGCTTGTGAACAGCCGGAAAGGTAAAGTGGCGGGCGATAAAAACTGAGAAAACGGGCGGCGAGATCTCCGCCGCCCGCCAGTTCACAAAGATGTTCGTAGGTCGGCACCAGTTCCGGCATGTAGCGTTTCATTGCCCGAAGTCCGGCAAGATAGGTCTGTCTGGCTGCGATGCCCTCGCTCAGAAACCACTTTTCATAGGCTGGCCACAAACGATCAAACAGATCCTTCCAGGCCGGGCCAGCCTTGGTCTCATAGAGCTTTTCAAAAACAAGATCCATCTTGCTACACTTCTGCCGAAACCAGGTCGACCTTACATGATCTTGAAAGCCGGATCAGCAACTGGCAAAGCTTCTGCCGTTGGTAACGGCGTTGCCTTGAATTTTGACTTGATCCCGTCAATCCATTGTTTGGATCTGGCATTGAGCTGGAACGCCTTGTTCATCGCCCGGCCCCGGGTCACCAGAATACCCAAATCAGCCCCTTCATAGCGATAATCACCCGGCATCAGGATGCGCAGGAAGAAGGCCTCGGTTTCACTGTTTACCGCCCGGCGATGGTAATCGAAACGATCATACTCAACCGTCCCATCCGGCAGAAGTCGCCAGATCCCGCTTTCAGGTGCCTCGGTCAGGATATCCACGTTGTCGTCCGTATGCTTGATCACCATCTGGCACCAGTCATCAATGTTTTCACTGTCCGCCCAGCGTTCGTTCAATTCATTGACATCCAGCTTGAACGGCACATTGGAAAATTCCAGCAGATGGAACAGGAACAGCGGTGCATCCGCATGGGCAAAGGCCGCGTGGTTGGTCATGGAACTGGCCCCGGTGACCCGCGGGTTACATTCACCCAGATAAACTTCCCCGTCATCGGTATCGATCAGGAAGTCCAGCTCGAAATAGCCGCGATAGCCTTCCTTGACCAGTTGATTGCCAAAGCTCTCGGTATAGCGCCGGGCTTTTTCCAGAATAGACTCGCTAAAAGACCCCGGGAAAATTTCGTTGCCACACCAGCCACCGCGATAAGGTGTCAGCTGCTTGAAACCGACCAGTTCAGTCATCAAAGGTCCGACAACTGTTCCGGCCTTGGTCGCACAGGCCTCAATGGCAGAACCCCGGTTGTTGATCCGCTTCATGATCTTGATTTCGCCCTGCCCGACGATTTTCTGTTCATAGCGTTTAAAGTCTTTTTCGCTCTTGATAAAGAAAGTTGTATGGCCGGAATCACCAAAGGCCGACTGCAAAACCAGATCTGTCCCGATTGGCTTGGACACCTCCTGAAGGTGTTTCCAGCTTTTCACCACACTCAGAACGTTTGGTACTGACGGAACCCCTGCCGCATTGCCAATACGCACCGTTTCGATCTTGTGGTCGATCTTCTCGCGCAGGGCAGCTTTGGGGAACCAGACGTCGATCCCGAGTTCTTTACAGATCTTTTCGATCCGGGCATCAAACATCAGGAAAACCACCTTGGGCTTTTTCTTGGAAGACTTGATCAGATCAATGACTTCTTTGTGCTCCAGCAGGTAAACATTGATATCCTCAATCGATTCAAATTCCGGATGTTCCGCTTCACTCGGAACAAAAACGTTTGGATGGCGGCCATCAAAACAGTCTATATAGCTGATGTACTTGAAATTACGGCACCATTCATCAATCCCTAACAGATTGAAATTGGTCGCTGACACAAAGAAAATCGGCTGTTCGTTCCGGTGAAAAAATCGCCGGATTTCTGACATGTTATTCAGTGTCTTAACTGCTTTTTTAGCTGATGAGCTTTTCCCTGAAACCACGGCTTTTTTAACAACTTTTTTTACGGCTTTATTATTCATAAATAGCCTCCCTGTTTATAGCGTTGTATTTCGGTATTGGCTTAGCGTTTCATCTGGTGCTGGATTGCCTCTTCGGTAAAGACCCGCAGGCCCAGTTCGGGCCGATAGCCATGGATTTCCTTCACATCCAGCTTGCGGAGAAACTCGATAATTTCCATGCTTGCCACCTGCCCCGGCACCAGGATCGGAAAGCCCGGGGGATAGGGGATGATAAAGGAGGCAGAAACCACATCACGCCCTGCTTCCATCGCATCATCGAGCGAGCGGTCACCCAGGCTCATGTATTCACAATTGTTCGCATCATAAGCGAGGAAAAAGGCCGTCCGCGAATCTCCTTCATCTCCGGGCAACTCTCCACTGGGACGGAACGCGTCGTGAAACCGCGAAAAGTCCGGGAGGGGGGGCAGATCTTCGACAACCGACTTGACCTTCAGTTCATGGATACGGCGTTCGGCCGGGCTCATGTCCTCAATTTCCTGTTCCAGGTCGTTGGCAATCTTGACCAGAACCTCGATCAGATAGGCGACAGAACTGCGCGTGGTGCCGATGTTGGTCATAAACAGCACCGAATTACGCGAGGTCTTGTTGACCTGGATACCATACTTGTCCATCAGGACTTTGTTCTTAAAGGTATCCCCGTCCATCCCGGTTTGGCCGACATAGAGTGTAATGCGGGTCGCATCAAGGCAGAACTCGTCAATTTCCCAGGCATTCCAGATATCATTCCAGCCCTGTTCCAGATCGTAATAACTCTGGATACCGGACTCCCGGAACTCGGCAGGCACCATGTCCCCCACCGTGAGAATACGGAAGAATTTGCGCAGCTGGGGATGGGTCATCACAGTCTGGCGCAGGACCATCGCCATCTCGACCTGCTTTTGTACCAGCTCGAAACCTTCCAGCTCGACCTGTCGCCGCCCCACATCCAGCGATGCCAGGATCTGGTAGTTCGGCGAGGTTGAGGTGTGGGTCATATAGGCTTCGTGAAAGGACTCCTCGACCTTAGATTTGAAATCCTGGTCGTGAACATGGATCATCGATCCCTGGCGCAGCGATGTCAGTGTTTTGTGTGTAGACTGGGTCGCATAGGCGCGGATCCGCACCTGATCAGGATCGGGGTAAAGCCGGCGGCTGAGCCAGGCCTCATGATCATCCGGGTCAAGGTCCGCTGTTTCATCCTGATAACGTGTGTACTCTTCGCGATAGCTTTCCGACTTGTACCTCTCGCGCAGATGCGCCGCCGAAAACATCGCTGTACGCTGGCGATAGGTGGGGCCGAAACGGGCAAAGCCGAACCAGGCCTCATCCCAGAGGAAAACCAGATCAGGTTTGATCGCCAGACATTCTTCCATCACCCGCTGGACATTGTAGATAACCCCGTCAAAAGTACAGTTGGTCAAAAGCAGCATCTTGACCCGGTCAAGCTTGCCTTCACTGCGCAGTTTCAGAAGGCTTTCCTTGATCACCTTGAGCGGCACCGCCCCGTACATGGAATATTCACTGAGCGGATAGGAATCCAGATAGACCACATTCGCTCCGGCCAACACCATGCCGTAGTGATGGGATTTGTGGCAGTCGCGATCAACCAGCACAATATCATCGGGACGGACCAGCGCCTGAACCACAATCTTGTTACAGGTCGAGGTGCCGTTGGTGGCAAAGAAAGTCTGCTTGGATCCAAAAGCCCTGGAAGCAAGATCCTGGGCTTCCTTGATCGGCCCGCTTGGCTCGAGCAAGGAATCAAGCCCGCCCGAGGTCGATGAGGTTTCTGCGAGGAAGATATTGATCCCGTAAAACTCTCCCATGTCCTGGATCCAGTGGGACTTGATAATCGACTTGCCGCGGGAAATTGGCAGCGCATGAAACACGCCCGTCGGCTTGGAAGAGTATGTTTTCAGTGCGGTAAAAAACGGGGTCTTGTAGCGGTCTTCTACCCCACGCACGATATTCAGGTGCAGTTCAAAAAAATCTTCACTGTTATAGAACACCCGGCGACAGGTCTTACCAACCCGCCCCGCCACATCCTCAACCGACTGATCAGTTACAAGAAACAGATCAACCTCGGGCCGGATGCGGGAAATTGCATCGGCAAGAATGATTCCGTATTCGCTGGAATCAACATCATCAATACCGTCAAGTTTGGTATCCCTGAGATACTTACTCAGAACCGGCAAGCCATTTTCAGAATGGAGATCAAAATTGAACCGGATCACCACCGACTGAATGCTGTGGTTAAAGGAAACTGCGATCAGGGCATCATCAAGACTTGGGACAAAAATCGGCGCGTAGGTACAGCGGTCTTCGTCCCGACGCATTCCTGCCAGCGCCGCCCGTTGGGATTCCGCTTGGGCATTGGTCAGGTCATCGACGATCAGGACTTCAAAATAGGGGCGCTTTCGGGCGCGATCAAAACTGGTATAGGGGGCTGATTCAATGCCAGAATCCCGTTCAGCTTCGGTCTCGGCAGCACCATCAAGAATGATATGTTTTCTGCGATATTCACCGCTGAGCAGTGCAGAAGCTATCCGGGAGACCTTGTTCGCGAGAAGATCAAATTCTTCGAGCTGTTCATCACGAACCAGTTGTTGGAAAACTTGGGATCCCGGAAAGGCCCAGTAGATTTCGACCGGAGCAAGATAGGCGAGCAGCTCGCGGACCTTTTCAATATTTTTTTCCCGGTTCGTACCGCCATTGGCAATCTGGCGGGTGGTGCTTTTTAATTTGTTCCAGGTATCAATGCGAAACTGCGAGGCGTTGTAATAATGACTGAGTGATTGCTGGTTATAAATCTTTTTAGCTTTCGCCATTTGTCCCTCTTCCCTGCTAACTTATTTTTTAACATGATTATGGGTACCGATTTTTTGTAACCTTAGCCTCTTTCCGGGCTGTTCCTTCCATTGTCTTCTTGGAAAATCCACTGCTGTCAGTTCACCTGTGACCCAGATGAACTGACAGCGTCTATATGTTTAACTGTGAATATTGCGGTGGGGCATCTGAAGAGGCCCCAGACTGTCGTGATATTCGTGACTAAAGCGGGATCTGTCATAGACAGAGAAATCGACATTGCGGTCACGGAAGCTTTTGAGAACCTGCCCCAACCCATTCTGCCCCAGTGCGCGCTGACGACGCACCAGATCCATATCGATCTCAATCGGGATGATTTCCTCGCTGCCCCGGGCTTCGTAAAGCATGTTCCCACCCGGTCCAACCACACAGGATCGTCCAATACCGCCCGCTCCGATACCATTGATATCAAAAACATAACACTGGAACTGGGCCGCAGTAGCCCGGGCAATGGCAAGCTCGACATCCCTGTCTGTCGTTCCCGTCAGGACCGGATGCAGCAAGACTTCCGCCCCCATGGCCGCAAGCGTCCGGGTGGTTTCCGGGAACCAGATATCATAACAGATCGAGAAACCGAAACGCCCGACCTGGGGAACATCAAACACCAGGAACTCTGTCCCGCCAGTAACCCCGGTTTCGTAAGGCATAAAGGGGAACATCTTGTCATAGCGACCCACGATCTCGCCATTGGGATTGATCACGACCGAGCTGTTGTAAATACCGGTTTCGCGGCGTTCAAACATCGAACCGGGTATCAGCCAGATTTTATGCTGAGCAGCCAGTTCCTGAAAAATCTCTATCTGCGTGGATATTGTTTCAGGGTGATTACCTTGTAGCGGGCCAAAGGGAGCAAGCTCGCTAAAAAGGATCATATCGAGCCAGGGGAAACGAGCAAGAGCAACCTCAACCCGCAACTTCATGGCAGAGATATTTTCCTGACTTGCGGATACATACATCTGTATCCCTGCGATCGAAAACGGTGTCATCTATCTCTTTTCAATTTATTCCGATCCCTCAGAAAAAGATCAGAAACAATAATTTAGATCGAACTGCCCGTCCTCTATCAGACAAAAATCTGATAGAGGACATAGCAGAACACATTAACCTGCGCGCTGTCTAGCCCACGGCACACTGAACCAGTGCGGTCTCCAGAAGATCAAGCCCCTCGTCAACCACAACATCAGAAGCCGTCAGAGGCACCAGAATGCGGATCGTATTCCCATATATACCACAGGACAGCAGGATAAGACCATTTTCCAGGGCCTTGGCACAAAGCTTCTTGGCCATATCAGGGTCAGGTGTGTTTCCGGATTTGTCTTTCATCAGCTCAAAAGCAATCATGCCTCCGAGATTACGAACGGCTCCGATTGCCGGAACATCATTGCGGTTGCTCAGCGCATGCAGCCGATCCGTCGCTTTCTTGCCCAGTGCGACCGCCTTGCCATTCAGACCTTCTTTTTCAATCACATCAAGAACAGCCAGGGCCGCAGCACAGCCAAGCGGGCTACCGCCGTAGGTTCCGCCCAGACCGCCAGGAGCCGGCGCATCCATAATGTGTGCCTTGCCGACAACACCGGAAAGCGGGAAGCCACCAGCCAAGCTTTTGGCCATGGTAATCATATCCGGTTCAACGCCGGAATGTTCGATAGCAAAGGTTTTTCCTGTCCGGGCAAAACCGGTCTGGATTTCATCTGCGATCAAAAGGATACCATATTCATCACAGATCTCGCGCAGCTTGCCGATGAACCCAGGGGACGCGATATAAAAGCCCCCTTCTCCCTGCACAGGCTCGATGATCAAAGCGGCAATGCGATTGGGATCAACATCTGCTTTAAAGATCGTCTTGAGCGCCTCAAGTGAATCTTCTTCGCTCACGCCATGGTTTGGCATCGGGTAAGGTATATGGAAGATATCACCCGGGAAGGGACCAAAACCAACTTTATAGGGAACAACTTTACCCGTCAGCCCCATGGTCAGGTTGGTGCGGCCATGAAATCCGCCAGAAAAAGCAATGACACCCGGGCGTCCTGTGTGGGCGCGGGCAATCTTGATCGCATTCTCCACTGCCTCTGCACCGGTCGTCAGGAACAGGGTTTTTTTCGGGGTCGGCCCGGGCGCCAGACGGTTGAGACGTTCGGCAAGCTCCACATAGGTTTCATAAGGCACAACCTGATAGGCCGTATGGGTGAAACGCTCCAGCTGCTGCTGAACCGCCGCCATAACGTCGGGATGGCGGTGTCCAGTATTCAGCACAGCAATCCCGCCCGCAAAGTCAACATAACGTCGGCCTTCAACATCCCACAGCTCGGCATTTTCAGCCCGGTCAGCAAAGACATTTGTTGCTGTCGCCACACCGCGCGGAATCGCATTATCCCGTCTTGTCGTGAGTGAAGAATTATTCATCATCTTTTCCTTATCTGATTGAGAAAGGCTGCAAAACCTCCCTGACACACCTTTCGGAAAGCGTCGGGGTTTCTCAGCCAGTCGGCCATTTTCAGCCGTTTAATGCCATTGCGATATCAATAATCGGAACCGCATCCTGCCCGGAGGACAAGGGCTGTTCAGAATTTTGAACAGATGTATTCTCATTGTTGTCCTGCCCAAAAGCAAGAGGGCTGATAAGGGCAGCGCGTTTTTTGATCTCTTCCTGACTGAGAACCTCGGTTTTTTTACTCAGGATCCAGACATGCCCAAAAGGATCGACCAGTTTCCCCGTCCGCTCGCCCCAATAGACATCTTCCAGCGGCAGCAACACATGGGAATAGGCTTTGACTGCACGCGCCCAAACGGCATCCAGTTCCGGAAGATAGAGCTGCAAGGCTGTGGGTGCCCCGCCCAAAGAAGCAGGAGACAGGATACCATAGGCGGGCATTTCATCGTTGAGCAAAATAACGGAGTTTCCGATTTTCAGTTCTGATCTTAAAATCGTCAGACCATCATCGGATAGCAGTCTTGAAAGCTCTTTGGCGCCAAAAATCTCACAATAGAACTCAATGGCTGCCGCAGCATCCTGCACCACAAGAACCGGCGTAGATGTATGGTATCCCTTGGGTACCGGGTTAATCTTTCGCGCCAATTTTTACCTCTATCTTCTTTCACTGCATCTCCGGGGATGCTATTACTTAAAATTCATCATGGATCATGCTGTAGTAAAAAAAGGAACCTGTCAACAACATGGATCAAGATGTAGCGTTAGGCGTGACCCTGACCATTACACAGTCCGACCTGCCTTTTCTGCGGACGGCAGCAAGGCTGGGTGAATTTCCGGTGGTCTATCGGGTTCACCGACAGCAAAAAGGCGGGGGCTTTGGCGACCAGAGCAAACATCCCTTTTCTTGGGGAGTTCTGGTTTATGTCGACGGGCAACTTGCCCGGATCAATTCAGCCCGCGGGTTTGGCCGGGAATGGAATGATCTGGCCCGGGTCGAGCGTTGGCTCCGCGCCCAGGGTTTCCGTTACTGGTGGACCAGAAATGATCTTGAACCCATCGGCGACCTGACAGGTATAGACGAGGAAGACGAGGACCTTGCCCCGATTCCTCAGGGTTTTTATGCCCCATAACATCCTGAGGGTCTTTGTGAAGCAGTGATCAGCCGCGGTACCCGCGTTGGGACGAAAGTGCCTGCAACAGATCGGGGCCACCCAGCAGTCCCAGCAAATGCGGTACCATCAATACAAAGACAATCACACCAAGAAACTGGATCGCCGTCGGTGAGATCCAGCGGATTGTTCCCGGAACCCGCGGACGGCTCGCCCACCATCCCGCTGCAGCCACAACAGCTGCAGCCCCTGCCATAACAGCCAGGGTTTCATATAAATCCGGTCCCGGCATTGTGTCTCGCTGATACAGAGTTTCTAAAAACCGCGAAAGTACGGCCTCTTCTTGCCTGATCAGATATTATCTGCCCGGCATACAATCAAGCTGAATGATCAGCTGCGGTTGAGAAATGATCCTTACGCAAAAAAAACGGCCCTGTTAGCAGGACCGTTTTTCAATAGGAATGATATGGTGAATCAGGCAGAATATTGCTGAAGCTTGGTTACCAGATATTCCACCTCGTTCGGGCTGAGTTCCTGATCAGGCAATTCAAAGACGGTTAGAAGCCGCTCAAGCAACCGGCTGGCAAAAACCTCGCGGTCATTCTGTTCACCGCTGTAATCCATTTCCCGATGCACTCGGATCGCCGCTTTTACAAAGGGGAAATAGGCCATCAACATCCCGGCTTTGGTATAGAGTGATTTCAGACCCAGAGCGCCTTCATCATGGATCAGGGCCTGAGCATTCTTCAGGGGAATACCTGCCAGCTCCGACATGGCACATTCAAAAAACATCATATCGCCAGTACAAAGTGCCCGCAGGACCAGTGACGGGGTTAACTTACCGCTCTTGTTCAGCTGCTTGACCAGTTTGACCAGCTCCTCATGGCTTGACCCATTTTTAAGCAGGGAAACAGTCGCCCGTTCACGAACTTGCAGGATCAGATTGGAAGCCTGATCAAAATCGAGATCTTTCCTGCTGACCACGTATTCCTGCAGACGGTCAGACAGGGAACTCATCAGGCGTTGGGCAATTGAGGCGGGAAGCGAAGGGCGACGGGATAGAGATCCCGAAACCATATCGCTTTCCTTGTACTCGTTCATCACCCTGCCATAGGATTTTTCAGTAATCGCCGCACCTTCGTTAGAGACCAGCTTGGCAACGGCGTTTTCATTTCCCGTATCAATAACAGCCTCGGACACAGCTTCGGACACGTTGGACCGCAGGGCAATAGCCTCCTGCTTGGCCGCGCCTTCCGAACGGAGAATGGCAATCAGGTCCTCATCAGAGAATACTTCTGAATATTTCAACACGGGCAGGGAAACAGATTCCACATCCCGTGCCATAGCCAGAGCAACATCCCTGGGTAGATCCTCGGAAGCCTTGAGAGTATTGGCCAAGGCTTCACGAACAACAAGTTCAGCATCCTTGACCAGGGCCCGAAAAATATCTTCGGCAATTGCCCTTTCCTCAGCCGTAAACTCTTTCGACTCAAAGTGTGAGGCAATTTTCGCCGTTGTCTGGGCCCGGACGACGGGAGAAGGATCTGCCAGAAGTTTGGCGACATCTTGCTGCGATAGACTCATAGCTCTCCAGCTTCTTTCAACCTGCGCATCGGCCTATACCGGAATGGTATCCCGACTCTTTCAGCCCCTATTATCAGGACGTCCCGTTAATTCATGTTTAATAACAAAATAAAATTTGCCTCATATTTGTAAAAAACATCCTCAAGACAACATAATATTTTAATATTTTTCAACAGCTTACCAAGATTTTGCATCTTGATCACAACTAAAGCATGACACAACTATATCACAAAAGACAAAAATTCTCGTCAAAGGAATTCCGCATAAATTGATAAATATCGCAAACACACAATCATAAATACGCAATCTTAAAAGAAAAACGCTTCCAGTTGCCCCTGTCAGAAAATGGTTTTGTCTCCGCTTTTCCAATCTGCCAGGCCATAGCTGCCCATAATCGACGTGATCCTGCCTTGGGCAATCATTTCGGACATCCTCTGGTCAAAAAGGGCCATCGCCCGCTGAATGAGATCGCCCTGTGTCGCATCAGGACTAAAGGCCATATAGATCTTGGCAGTAGAGACGCAGCCAGCTGTTTTAATCCGCTCGGACAGCTGTGCCTTTTTCAGCTCATACAAGGTCGAATTCAGTGTAAAAATAAAGCTGTCCAGCCTCTTTTTCTCGACCATCCGGGCACTCAAAGGGACATATTTGGCGGTATAGGAATTAATGTAGAAGTTCTCTTGATGTTTGCTCATGTAATCGTTGAGTTCCTCAATCGACCCTCCACTGATGACCCCGATGCGCTGATTTTGCAAAGAATCTTCACCGATATAGCGCCAGTCGGACTCACGAGAGACGAAGAAACACATCTTCTGGGTCCCAACCCCTTCATCAGGAAAGAGCAGCCCCGGCGCTTCGGATCTGGCAGGGGACAACAGCGCATGGGCTTTGCCCGAGCGTGTCAACTCGATCGCATGCACCCAGGAATAGATATTGATTTCCAACTCAAAGGGACTCCCGGCAAAGATCTCTTTAACGGTATCAACAACATAACCTTGGCGGAGATCATTGGGGCAAACTTGCGGACACCAGTCTATCGCAGCTATTTTAAGAACCTCCGCCCGAGCAGTGGATCCACCACTCCAGCCCAGGTACAGGGGGGTGATAATCAGGAGAAACCTCAACAGGTAGATCATCTTAGCCCTCATCACCGGAGCAACAATGCTGCGCAATATTGGAGACGAAATCTCGCCCCTATTCTACCCTCTCAGTCTTCAAAGATACCAGAAGCAAACCGACAAAGGAATAACGTCCTTTCGGCATTAGCCGATCATAAAGACGTCATAGCGCGTCGACTTGCCGATGATCTGGTGAGAAGGTTTCCTGATTCCGGCCAGAGGATCAGCCTTGGCTGGCCACTTCAGGACCACCCGTTTTTTCGCAACTGACAAAGCCATTTTCATCAAGTCTTCCGCATCCGGGTCAGCCCCGACAAAAGAACGCAAAACCCGCATTTCCTTTTTCACCAACGCCTTGGTTTTGCGCGGAGGATGCATGGGATCAACGATCACAACCTCAGGTGAAAGTCCGGGCAGAAGCTCTTTCGCATCTCCAAAAAGCAAGGTCATACGGGCGATAATCTGCGCCAGCTTCTCGTCAGCCTCACGCGCTCGCGCCATCCCAGTTTCAAGCATGGCATGGACTTCCGGTGAGCGTTCGATCAGCGTAACTTCGGCGCCAAGCGAAGCCAGCAGAAAAGCATCACGGCCAAATCCGGCCGTCGCGTCAACCACATCCGGTGTGCGCCCTTTGGTAAAGCCAGCGGCTTTAGGCAGATCCTGTCCCCGTCCCCCGCCAAAGCGCCGACGGTGCCCCACCGCCCCTCCGGCAAAATCACAAAACAGCACGTCGGACTGATCCTCACCTGGATCAATGGGAACAGCCAGATCCCCGTTATCAGTCCTGTCTTTTTTGCGCACCTTGCTTGTCTCGTATTCTGTTGGAACTGAATATTCCCTGCCGCCCTGCCTCTAACAAAAGATAGGTAATAAGGCACTTGGCACATCCTGATATTTTCTACGCGATACCGCTTCCCCGGTAAACTGCTTTAACGCCTGAAAAATAAGGCACCTGAAGAACAAGGCAAAAGACGCCCCGGATCAGCTCCGGCAACTCCCTTTATACTCTAGCTGTTCAGATGCCTCTGAATTAAATCAGCCCGGTCTATTTCGTTGCCCCCTTGGCAATTGAGGCAAAAATCACGTCCAGTTCCGCCGCCATAACATCAAGGTCAGCATTGCCATATGGGGCAAAGACCGCCGTGGGTTTCTGATAGGTCAGATTGGCCGTTTTGTCTTCATTTTCCGTCAGATAGAAACGGATCGGTGCTTCTATTCCTGCGGGCAGGGAAGCTTCCAACATGCGCCGGGCAAAGTCATTACGATAGACACCCACCACCATATTTCCGGGAATGGTAATACCCTGCCCGGCCGCACCCGCGCTGGCCGATGCCCGGGTGACAAGGCCCATCTTGTTATCCTTGATAGCTGTCTCCAAATCGGCAACCAGCACCGGGAAGACCTTATCTGTCTTGATCACCACCATGCCGTCCTGGGGGAAACCCTGATCAGCCCGCGCCGGAGAAAAAGAAGACGGCGCAATAATCAGCCCCAACCCCATAAGAAGCCCGGTAAAGAGAGACAAGACCCCGCCCTCAGTCGGAAAGAGGGTCTGAAAAAAAGTATAGCGACGCCGGATCATAAGGACTTCTCCTGAGTGAATAATAAGGCCGGGGCATCCCGGAAAGCGATTGCAGCATAGCCCCCGCACGACAGCAAGCGCCCCTCACTGTAACGTGATCCCGACCCTGACTTTGCCACAGCAGAACGCCGGACAAGGAACAGGCCAGGCTTTTACGCAAAAAAAAGGTTCTGTTGCAGAATCCGTCATAATTCTGCATTAATCGCGCTTGGGTCACATCAAGGCCACAACATAGCTCCCTGACCGGGTGCAGGACTTATTCTGACTGAGATCAGCCAGATCACGAAAAGGAACCAGAAGCAGATGACCATCGATTTGAAAGATCATATCCGGCCGGTTCCAGACTATCCCAAACCCGGTATCCTCTTTTATGATATCTCGACCCTGCTTGCCCATCCGGCGGCCTGGCACGAAACCATCGAACGCCTTGCTGCAATTATCGAAAAAGAAAAGCCCGATGTGCTTGCAGGCATTGAATCTCGCGGCTTTCTGTTGGCTGCGCCTCTGGCACTGCGCCTGGGTCTGGGCTTCATCATGGTCCGTAAAAAAGGCAAGCTCCCGGGCAAGACCATCCCCTACAGCTATGATCTGGAATACGGCAGCGATACCATCGAAATTCAGGAAGACGCGATCAAACCGGGCCAGCGGGTGGTCATGCTTGACGACCTGCTCGCCACAGGCGGCACCATGGAAGCTGCTGTTGCCCTGCTGAAGCAGGCTGGTGCCGATGTGCGCATGGCCGCCTGCATTATCGAGCTGAATTTCCTCAAGGGCCGCGAGCGCCTCGCCGGACTACCCGTCACCACCCTGATCCAGTACGACGACTAGGGTCGATTGCACCTAGTAAAAAGAAATAAAAAAAGGGGCTGAAGTAGCTAATGGTTAGTGTTTCGCGTGTTTATACCATGATTTTAGCTGCTTCAGGAGGTCTGCATGGTTGCCTCCGTTGAAGCGCCATTCACACTCCTTCAAGAACCAGTAGAAATTGTCCGGCTTGATGCCGTTGTACTTGCGCATGTGGCGCTTGGCTTGGTTCCAAAAGTTCTCGATCCCGTTGATATGATTCTGCTTGTCGGCAAAGAGCTTTGAATGGTTGA
>NZ_KB893136.1 GCF_000374005.1 Kiloniella laminariae DSM 19542
TTCTCGCGGATCGCTGCCAAAGCATCCGGCGTTGCTGACTGACCCAATATCGCCTCAGCCAAATCACCAGGAAGCGCCTCCGTGCCCATAAATATGAGCACGGAGATCACCAGCAACGTCAGAACACCAAACGATAACCGCTTGGTAATCAGACCTATCAAATCACCCATCAATCCAGACCTGCTCAGGAGCACGGAAACCACTCATGCCGTAAACAGAAACATACTCAAAGCCCTTGATGTTTTTGGTTGCAGCATCGAGGTAATCAGCAAACATTGGAATGATGACACTGCCTTCATTGCTGACCATGGTCTGCATTTCGGCATAAAGCGCTTTACGTTTGTCCTGATCCAGTTCAGCACGCGCCTCAAGCAAAATCTTGTCGAAATGCTCGTTTTTCCAGAAACCTTCGTTCCAAGCAGCATCAGAAGAGAAGGCTGTCGAGAACATGATATCCGGCGTAATCCGTCCGCCCCAGTAAGAGAAGCAGAAGTTTTTCTGCATCCAGACATTGGACCAGTAACCATCATTCGGCTCACGTACCAGATCAATCGTGATACCTGCTTTGGATGCACTTTCCTTGAAGAGAACAGCAGTATCAACCGCACCGGCAAAGGCAGCATCCGAGGTATGCAATGGAATGGTCTGCCCCTCAAACCCGGCCTTCTTGAAGTGGAAAGCAGCTTTATCAGGGTCATAGGTCCGCTGCTCAAGGCCAGTAGCAAAGTACTGGTCAGTTGCGGCAATCGGATGGTCGTTTCCAACCCGTCCATAACCACGCAATACCGTTTTCAACAGCTGTTCACGATCAATGGCATATTTCATGGCCAGACGAAGGTCATTGTTATCAAACGGCGCCCGATCGCCCATCATTGGCATGGTATAATGCTGTGCACCAGCTGTTGAGAGGATCTGAACGTTTTTCGCCCGCTTGAGCAGGGAAAGGGTTTTTGGATCAACCCTGTTAATCAAATGAACTTCACCTGTCTGCAAGGCTGAAGTTCTTGCAGCAACATCTTCGATCGCCAGAATTTCGACAGAATCAACATGAGCTCGATCAGATTTGAAATAATTCGGGTTTTTCTTGGCAAGAAAGCGAACTCCGGGCTCAAAGCTTTCGATCTGATAGCCGCCTGTCCCAATTCCACTGGCAGGATCTTCATCTTTGGGCATGATCTGAAGGTGATAATCTGACAGCAGGAACGGTAAGTCAGCGTTACCAGAAGTCAAGGTCACAAGGACTCTGTCTTTACCATCTGCCTTGATTTCGGAAATACCACCGAGAATACCCTTGGCCCCTGATTCGGACTTTTCACCCAGGTGATGCTGGATTGACCAGACCACATCATCGGCATCCATCGTCTTGCCGTTGTGAAACTCAACACCTTTGCGAAGATTGAAAACCCACTCCTGGGCACCAGGTTTCGCTTCCCAGCCTTCGGCAAGTTCCGGGGTCGCTTCACCTTTGGCATTCACCTCAACAAGGCAGTTGCGCGACGCAAAGGTCATAACCTGGGGCATGTACTGGGTAATGGTCGCCGGATCGAGACTGTCAGTCGTCTGTCCACCTGCCATCCCCACCTTGAGGTGACCACCTTTAATCGGTGTCGCGTTCGCACTACTGGAAAGAAGCGTCGTCGCAGCAGCCACACTCAGCCCCAGAGCCGAAGACTTGGCCATAAAATCACGACGGGTCATTTTCCCGGTCGCAACAAGAGTTTTGTAATACTCAATTTCAGACATGAAGTTCTCCCTACTTGCAAGCCAATATCAGATGAGCTTGGCGGTTAGTTTTTTTATTCACTGAAGCCCGCTGTATTTCGAGCCACCCTGTTTTTTTATTATGTGACAAGTTTCTCAAATATCGTACTGAAATTTCAAGATATTTTTTTACAAAATGTTATGACATAAAAATAATCGAGGCTATGGATAAATAATAACGGGGGGAATTAACCTATGAATTGAAGCAGGATCGTTGAAAAATAATAAAGATTCATTTTAACGGTGCAAAAGATTAATGAGCAACATTAGCGCCCTTGCCTCCCTATTCTTTTTCACAATAACAACACAAACAGAAGAATCGCCGGAGCCTTTTTATACCGATGATCTGCACCTCAGGATTCTTGGAATAGCCACTTTGAGGAAATAACGTCACCAAGAAACTTGAAATGTGAGGTTTCCCCCACTATTCACTAGGGTGACAAAGCACCCGGCACATTCAGAGTCCGCCATATAAAAATGAAAGAAGCAGGATAGAGATGCCCAAGCCCAGTAATATTCCTGAAATCCAGGCCCGGTTGGACCTAATCAGCCAGGAATTGATTGCCCTTATTCAAAAATACCAGCTTGATGCCCAAGACCCTTTAGAGGTCATCCCTGTCGCCAAGCAAAAAATAAACATTTCTGACGACTATATCCGGTTTCTCGAGCTATCGCTCGAAGGTCGCCTTCTTGGGGAAGCAGCCAGTTTTCTGGAAACAGACAAATAGCACGGCGGAACCCGGACCAACCTATTAAAGCTTAAAGGTTTTTTCCTTTTGATCGGAACTGGTCAAAAAAGAAGAAAACGCGACAAGCCCAATAGCTGAAGCGCTTTTTCCTTTCGGGTTAAACAAAAAGTGCTTTAGGACCGGACCAAAACACAATCGTCATGAATTGGAAAATAGCCCCCATCCGGCTCCCCAGATCAGATGCGAAAGCCTTCAGGGCAACTCAGGGCAATTTCCACATCCGGGGTCATAATTGACATTCCCGTGAGGAGTTTTTGTCCATCAGGAGTGCGCCAGGGCAAACGCAGACAGCGGTACCTGTTCCGGCATCGGGATCCATTATCAAGCGTCATACAGGCATCAACATGTTCGTACTGGGGCAGACCGGAATGGAGGATAACTTCATAAGCCTTACGTATCCACTCCCCATAATCAGGATCAGGTTGCTGGTGAATACGGTGCCCAACCGCTATATACGGCCAGTCAGGCCCATAGACACCGATATCCGAGCCAATATGAGTAAATTTGGGTTCTGTGTAGCCGACATCAGGTTCGATAAAGACAGCCCGGTCAAGCAATCCCTGATGCCGCATAACATTTGTTGCTGTCTCGGTAAAAACGCCTGAATTTTCACGCCAGCTTTCCAGGATTGGCAAAAACCTTGCAGAAGCATCTGATGCATCAAAAGAGAGAGAAAAAGGATCTTTCGCTACAGCAACATAACGATCCTTGCGTCCAGCCCCCTTTTCGAGTCCTGCAACAGACATCAAGCGCATACAGGCAAGCAAGGGCTCTTTATACTCTTCATAAAATTGCCCATTGGTCCCGTATCGAAGGCCCAGCTTTACATAGGGGGCCTCCAGCAACAACGAACCCGCCGTCGACAAGGCTTCATCTGAAACGAACCTCGGGTCAAAGGAGAGTGTTATCTGCATCAATTTTTGGTCTGAAATTGCCGAAACCCAGCCAAGTTCCTCCACATAGAGAAGATTATTGTCATCTCCATAACGGGACGAAAAGCTACCAAACCGATGAAATCTGACGATAGCATCGTCAAACACTTTACCGAACTCATTGATCAGGCGAGTCTGCTTACC
Source organism: Kiloniella laminariae DSM 19542 (assembly GCF_000374005.1). Classification (GTDB taxonomy): domain Bacteria; phylum Pseudomonadota; class Alphaproteobacteria; order Kiloniellales; family Kiloniellaceae; genus Kiloniella; species Kiloniella laminariae. Next base: position 3,587 of record NZ_KB893136.1, read on the forward strand.
CATATACCACCACGAAAGAAGATCTGTGATAATTTCCCGCCATTGTAACTTTAAACTAATATTCTTGGGAAGAGACTAATCACACTCAAAAGAATTTATTCCTCTAAAAGTATTCACACCCCCATAAAATCACAAACAAAAATCATAAAATCAAAACAAAATCATCGGATAATCATGACTTTCACCAAACAACTACATCATTCCAAAAGTAAAAGATTGATCACACCACTACTCAATAAAAAATAAGATAGAAAATAACTTACATTAACCCACGGTTGAATATTGAATACTATTTTTAACTTGAGAAAATTTGCGCGTCATGGTAGTTTTACCCAAGCAACCTAGCAAGGCAGATAATGAGAAACAAAAAACCACTACCAAAACGGATCACAGGTGTACCAAATGCCGTGGACGTCCACGTGGGACAACGGCTTCGGTTGCGCCGCACCTTACTGGGCCTTAGTCAGGAGAAACTTGGCGAAGCCCTGGGACTAACCTTCCAACAGGTCCAGAAATACGAACGGGGCACCAACCGTATTGGTGCCAGCAGACTCTACGATCTGGCCAGAGTACTGGATATTGAAATAGGGTATTTTTTCGACGACATGTCCGATGAAGTATCCCATCGTTCTCCAGGACAAATCCGTGGAATGGCGGAAGAAGGCGAAGAACTCCCATTTGAAAAAGATCCTATGGCCCGACGCGAGACACTTGAGCTTGTGCGCGCCTACTACAAAATCGGGGATCCTTCGGTTCGTCGGCGCCTGCTCGAGATGGCCAAAACTCTTGGCAAAGTCTCTATCGATCTGGCAGAAGTCGCTGAAGCGGAATAATTCTCGTTTAGAAAAAGGGAGCTTTTACAGGCGTGTGAAAGCTCCCTTTTTGTATCCAGTGTGGTACTAACATTCCAGGTCACCCATAATCAGTCGGACTGTTTTTCTGGATAATAACCGAAAGACATTGTGTATTGTCCCCAGCTTCAAAAAATTCACCCGACCAAGAAAATCACCCGGCCATGACCTGGAAGGCTGTAAACCAGCCATAAGACAGAACAAACAGAAAAAAACCAAAACTACCAAAAGCCACTAGACTGCTCAGAAAATAATCCAGCATCGTTGCATCTTCTCTCATCTCAATCTCCTGAAGTCGATCTTGCATAGGAACATTTCATGAACCTTATGCCAAAGATCACGCCTTCGAGTCAAGAACAAAAAGAGAACATTGTGATTTTAGATATGAGTTTTTTTAATTTTTTATTTTATTTCATGTAATTAACCAGGCTGAAGAAATTTCAGGGACAGCCATTCGAATCATTGCGCTCATCCCCCAACAACGCCACATAACCAGTCAGACTTGCCGGGCTGATAACCTGAAGCCTGCTCCGGCTCCCCCGCAGAAGAAACTGATACAGCTGCCCCTTTCTGTCGTAGTCGCTGCTGCGTATCTTATCCCGCAAAGTTATCAACTCTGAAGTTTCGTCGCTTCGCTCAAGCTTTTCCGGCACAGTATCCCCAAGGGCGGAATCCTTGAGAATCATATTGTTGAAGGCAGCAGAAATCCTGATCGTTTTATGCAATGCCCTTTTGTCCTGGCCTGCCATCTGGGTACCTTCTGCTCCCGGCCCAAAAGAGTAACAACCAGAAGAGTCGTAATCAGTCTGCTGCCCGAGTTGACGCAAGATAACCTGCTCCCTTGCCCAGAAGTTTAATGACCGTCCAGATAATAGTTCCGACAACAGTTCTGATGCTGTGGCTTCCTGATCCGGCGTGACGATTTTACCTTGAGTTTCCACCGTCCAGAAAGAAGGGGCCGTCATCTCCAGCAACATATGTTCGATTTCCAGAGGTCGGATCAACCCGGTCAATCCCAGTTCCAGATCCCTCTCGCCGCCACTGTAATTTCTCTCCCCCTGCTGAATAGCAATAACCAGCCAGCGCAACAGAGCCATCACTTCCCAGAACTTAACGCGTGCGGGATCAACCTCCTGCCCACTGACAGCCCCGTAGCCCTGATAAAAACTGGCCCTGCTCGCAATCCCCCCTGCCGGGGTGTCTTCATAACCATAGCGCCAGCAACGGGCACAGAACCAACCCAGATCACTATAGGGGTCCCCCCAACCAGAGAACTCCCAATCGAGGATTCCCGCCAACTCCCCCCCCTCAACCAGATAGTTCGCTGTACGGAAATCTCCATGAACCAACGTCTGAGCGGAGGAGCAACAGTATTCCGTCTGGATCAAACACCACCGCATGGCCCATTCAGCGACGGGACGGACCACACCCTCCTGATCGAAAAAATTGCGGTATTGCCGGATCAGAGAGTTTACAGGATCAGGCGTGTGAGGCTGCAAAAAAGATAGTTCTGTCGGCGACAAACGATGAATAGCAGCCAGTTCTCGACCGAGGTCAATCGCCAGTTCTTCCCGCTTTTCTCCTGCTCGTATCTGTGCGAAATCAGTCGTTCCCGGCAGGTATTCCATCAGGATAAAAGGTTTACCAATAATATTCACATCCAGACACAAGGCAATCGGCTTAGGTGTTTTGATCCCTGCAGAATGAACAAAAGCTAAAACAGAAAACTCATCGGCCTTTTCATGGCTGCCCGCAACGAGAGTAGCGGCATCAGTGCGCAGAACCAGACTTCCCCCCTCACCATCAGCGCAGGAATAGTCCAGACGCAGATTTTCCTGGATAGCCCCTCCGGACATTGTGATGATCCGATCAATCACCAGGCCTTGACGCGCCAGCACCTGACCAACAAAATCAGTCAGCGCCATTATCTTGTTCACATCATCCAGCAATTATCTGCCTCACAGCTGAGCATTATTTAAACGCAGACATAGCAAAGAGAAGCTCGACAACAAAGCCGGATAATGCACAGACGAGCACTTCATTTTGAAAGCAGCCATCTACAATGACCAAAGCGACCATTGAAATCGATATCTATTCCGACCCGATCTGTCCCTGGTGCTACATCGGACTGAAACGTTTCCGCAAGGCCCAGGCCATGCGACCTGATTTTGAGGTCAAAACCCGCTGGCTTACCTTTCAGCTCAACCCCGATATGCCGCTGGAGGGAATGGAGCGCCAGAGCTATCTGGACAGCAAATTTGGCGGACGCGACAACGCCACACAGTTTTACAATCAGATCGCCAGCACCGGGCGCGAGGAAGGCATAGACTTCAAATTTGACTTGATCAGGAAAACACCCAATACCGTAGATGCCCATCGCCTGTCGCTTTTAGCCCGCAGCCAGGACAAACAGGATGCCCTTATGGAGCGCCTGTTTGAATGTTATTTTCTCGAAGGACAAAATATTGGCGAACGAAGCGTCTTGCTGGAAATTGCCCAAACAACTGGATTAACGGGCGCTGCGGAATACCTCGATAGTGACCAGGGCCACGAAGAGGTCCTCTTTACCGATCAGAATGCCCGTTCTCTGGGCTTAAATGGTGTCCCCTGCTTTATCGTCAACCGCCAGCATATTCTTCCTGGTGCCCAAAACGCAGATACACTCGCCCAAATGCTCGATATCGGCTACCAGCAACAGCTAGAACAGCCCTAACCGCAAGCCGGAGCGAAAGAACCATGCAAGTCGCGATCATCTCCGATATACACGGCAATCTTCTTGCCCTTGAGACCGTGATGCGGGAAATCAACCGGCGCAAACCGGATCTGATACTCAACCTTGGAGACTGTGTTTCCGGCCCCTTCTGGCCCAGAGAAACCTTTGACTATCTCCATAAGTTGGAAATTCCAACTGTTCGTGGCAATCATGATCGCTGGCTGGCGGAACGAACCGCAGACGAGATAAAACCCGGTTATGACTTCGGTCACTTGTCACTAACGGACAAACAGCGTCAGGCCCTTGGTTCGCTACCCGCCCGCCTGTCCATCGAACAGGACATTCTGGCTTTTCACGGTACACCACTGGATGATACGCACTATCTGCTGGAAGATAACGTCGAGGGCCGCCTGGCCCTGGCCAGAGGTCGCGATGTTCACGCGCGCATCGGGGAGCAGTTCGGCGCCAGTCTCTATCTTTGTGGACACAGTCATCTGGCTCACATCGCCACAGGTCCCGGAGGAAGCACCATCATCAATCCCGGCAGTGTCGGTTGCCCGCGGTATGCCGACAGCAACAGCCCGATGATGGCCGAAAGCGGATCAGCCCATGCGCGCTTTGCCATAGCCACCAAAACCGCAAAGCGCTGGTCAGTAGAACTGATCGCCCTGGATTATGACTGGGACAAGGTAGCCGCCCGGGCCAGGGAAAACGGTTACCCCTCCTGGGCAGAAGTTTACTGATTTTCGCCCAGGATAACAATTAATTTAAACTGTTAATACACACAATCAACGTACTGTAATAATTATTTTTTTGCCAAAGACATCAGCTGTTCCATCATAGAGCGGACACCTTTAAGACGGGATGCAGGATCATCCCAGGCGCGGCGGTAAACCAGCTTGTGATCCGGGCGAATCTTGACCGTTCCGACCTGTTCCTGGATGAAAATAATCAGCGCTGACGGATTGGCAAAACTGTCATTGCGGAAAGAAATCACCGCCCCTTTCGGACCCGCATCCACCTTCTCAACACCGCACTCTTTACAAAGTCCTTTGATCATCATCACCTGAAGCAAGTTCTCCACCTCGACAGGAATGTCGCCAAAACGGTCGATCAGCTCTGCGGCAAAACCGTCGATTTCCGTGCGCTCGGTCAGGGAGGAAAGACGACGATAGAGCCCGAGCCTGACATTCAGGTCGGCGACATAATGATCAGGAATCAGCACCGAAGAACCGATATTAATCTGAGGCGACCAGACGTCTTCTGATACTTCGTTGACCTCATCGCTGCGCAGGGTCGCAATCGCCTCTTCCAGCATTTGCTGATACAGCTCAACCCCGACTTCCTTGATATGACCAGACTGCTCGTCTCCGACCAGGTTTCCAGCCCCGCGGATATCCATATCATGGCTGGCAAGGGTAAAGCCCGCGCCCAGACTGTCGAGGGTCTGCATAACCTCCAGACGGCGCTCTGCAGTCTTGCTCAGCAGCTTGCCGACAGGCAGTGTCAGATAACAATAGCCGCGGATCTTGGAACGCCCGATGCGCCCACGGATCTGATACAGCTGTGCCAGACCAAACATATCCGACCGGTGCACAATCATCGTATTGGCCGAAGGAATATCCAGTCCGGATTCAATGATATTGGTCGAAAGCAGCACATCATACTGATGATCACAAAAAGCGGTCATCACCTCTTCAAGCTCCGTCGGGGCCAACTGACCATGGGCAACGCAAAGTTTTACTTCCGGTACCAGCTTGCTCAGCTTTTCCTTCATATCCTTGATGTCGGACAGGCGCGGGCAAACATAAAAGGTCTGACCACCGCGATAATGTTCGCGCAAGATTGCCTCGCGCACAATGACCGGGTCAAAGGGCAGGATAAAGGTACGGGCTGCCAGACGGTCCACAGGTGGCGTCGCGATCAGGCTCATTTCCTTCACACCCGACATGGCCATCTGCAGTGTCCGGGGGATAGGTGTCGCCGTCAGGGTCAACACATGGACGTCGGTACGCAGTTCTTTCAGGCGCTCTTTCTGCTTTACCCCGAAGTGCTGTTCTTCATCCACAATCAGAAGACCAAGGTCTGAGAATTTGATATTCTTGGAGAAAACGGCGTGGGTACCTACAACAATTTCGACAGTACCAGCCGCCAGGCCCTTTTTGGTTTCTGTCTGCTGCTTGCTGTTTGCCAGACGTGACAACTGCCCGATCCGCACTGGCAACCCCTTGAATCGCTCGACAAAGGTCAGGTAGTGCTGGCGCGCCAGCAAGGTCGTTGGCACAACAATCGCCACCTGCTTGCCGCTCATGACAGCAACGAAGGCAGCACGCAGGGCAACTTCCGTTTTACCAAAACCAACATCACCACAGATCAATCGATCCATGGGACGACCGGATCTGAGATCAGTAAAGACATCCTCGATGGCATTCAGCTGGTCTTCGGTTTCCGGATAGGGGAAGCGGGCCGCAAACTCGTCGTAAAGTCCTTCCGGCACATCGATGGTCTCGGCCTTGCGCAACAGGCGGTTGGCTGCAATACCGATCAGCTGGTGAGCGATCTCGCGGATACGCTCCTTGACCCGCGCCTTACGCGCCTGCCAGCCCACCCCGCCGAGACGGTCCAGTTCAGCCCCGGAATCCTCGGAACCATAGCGCGAGAGCACCTCGATGTTCTCGACCGGAACAAAAAGCTTGTCGCCGCCATGATAAAGCACCTTGAGACAGTCGTGCGGAGCCCCGCCAACATCGACCGTTTCCAGACCGATGTACTGACCAATGCCGTGTTCCATATGCACTACAAAGTCATTGTCCTGCAGTGAAGAGGCCTCGCGCAGGAAATTATCCGACTTGCGACGTTTCTTCTGCGCCCGGGCAATCCTCTCTCCAAGGATATCCTGCTCGGTGATAAAAACCACCTCAGGGGTCACGACACCGCGTTCCAGCCCCATGGTCAGGAACTGCACCTGCTTCCGCATGGTCTTGCGCAGGATCTTCCAGTTTTTCAGAATGTCCGTGTTGGTGATCTCATGTTCATGAAACATCGAGATCAGACGATCACGCGATCCATCGGTATAGCCCGTAACAACAATCTTTTTCCCTGCATTTTGCTGCAGGCGAATATAGTCCCGCACCTCGTCAAAGACGTTTACGCCTTCGCGGTTGCGCGATTCAGAAAAATCCTTGCCAAGCTTGCCTTCAGCATCAACGACATTTTCCTGGTGATCCGGCAGTTCAAAAGGAGAGAACTGGGCAACACCCCGGATGTTTAATTGAGCATCCCAGTCGGCAACAGACAGAAACAACCGTTCCATGGCAACAGGCTTATAGGTCGTCCCACTGTCAGATGATTTTTCTGTGACTTTCCCCACCGACTGAACCATGGATTGGCGGGCCTGATAGAAATCAGTAATTGATTCAATCCGGGCATCCCGTGCCTCTTCTGCCTGGGCATCCAGTGTCACCCGGACTTCAGGAAGATAATCAAAAACAGTATCTAACTCACCATAAAATAACGGTAACCAGTGTTCCATTCCCGGATACTGCCGCCCTTCCGAGATTGCCTCGTAAAGCGGATCATCCTTACCAACGGTGCCAAAGCTTTCCCTGTAGCCCAACCTGAAAGCCTCGATAGTTTTCTCATCCAGAATAACCTCGCCAACTGGCCTTAACTCCAGGCTTTCAGCCTCCCCCGTGGTGAGCTGACTCATGGGATCAAAATGGCGCAGACTGTCCAGCTCATCCCCAAAGAAATCCAGCCTCAGCGGGTTTTCCTGCCCCGGAGGATAAACATCCAGAATCCCCCCGCGAATGGCGTATTCCCCTGGCTCGCTTACAGTCTCGGATCTGCTGTAGCCATTTGTGGCAAAAAAGCGGGTCAGACGATCAAGCGGCATGACCGCCCCTGCCTTGGCAACCAGCGTCCGGTCTTTGAAAACACCTCGTGGCGGCACCCGTTGCAGGGCGGCACTGATGGTTGTCAGGACCAGGCGGCCACCAGCGGGGCTCCCGGTTTCAAGCAAGCGGGCGAAAGCATCAATCCTGGCCGCCAAAATATCCCGGTGGGGGCTTACCCGGTCGTAAGGCAAACAATCCCAGGCCGGTATCTGGATTATTTCAAGATCTGGCGCAAAGAACTGTACCAGTTCCGCTAGGGCTGCCATCCTGTTGTCATCCAGAGCAATATGCAAAAGCGGCATCGGTGCCAGCTCCAGCGCAAGCTCGGCGAGGATCTGGGCATCATAGCCCTCAGGAGCTGCGGAAATTTGATAACGATCTGCGGCCTGAAGTCGGGTGGCGAGTGTCTTCACAATAGCAATCTTTTTTATCTGGCTTTTATCTGAAACGGATATGTCAGGCCTGCGTGTTTAAAGGCTGAAACAGCTCTGACATTCGGGCGCAAAGAAACTATCTGTCCTGTGGCTTGTACTGGAATGCCAGCAAGGCCGTCAGAACGGGGTTACAGCTGCTTTCCGGTGGCTGGGAGTTGCCAATGATCCAGTCATAGAGTACCGGATCGGGAATATTGAGAATCTCTTCAAACAGATCCAGATCTTCGGCTTCCATCGTGCCGACATGTTTGTCAGCAAAAGACCCGATAAGAAGATCCGCTTCCTGGGTTCCGCGATGCCAGCTTCTGAACCGGAGCTGTTTGCGTCTTTTTTCCACCTCGGCAGTCATAGATCCTGTACCTGTCTGTCGCTTCCCGACCAGCTAACCGCTCGGACTGTCTGTCACAATCTGGTTAAATCTGACCAATACCTGGACCACCATAACCTGACTTGTGGTGTTTCAGTTGCAGGGGAAGCTGTGTTATGAAACATTACTAGAACATTTAATAAACATCCTGCTCATTTTCTGCAAGTCAAAGCCCGTGCGCCCAGAGATTCTCTTTCCGCTTTTCACACCCGTCTCCACACTTCAGGGCGTTGGTCCGCGCCTGAGTGTTCTTTATGAAAAGCTCGCGGGCTCCCGCGTTCTGGATCTTTGCTGGCACCTGCCTGTCGGGATGATCGACCGACGCTATGCACCAACACTTGCTGACGCCCTGCCCGATCGTGTTGCCACGCTGAAAGTGACCGTTAGCCGCCACAGCCCTGCCCCCAACCGACGCAGCCCCTATCGGGTGTTCTGCCACGATGCCACAGGGGAAATCCAGCTGGTCTTCTTCCACGCCCGAGCCGATTATCTGATGAAGCTGCTGCCCCCGGGGGAAGTCCGGATCATCAGTGGCAAGCTGGAACGCTTTGGCGAAACCTTACAGATGGCCCACCCTGACCACATGGTGCCGTTGGAAGAAGAAGCCGAGGTCAAAACGGTCGAGCCTGTCTACCCCTTGTCTGCTGGAGTGACCCTGAAACCACTGACCAAGGCCATCCGCGGGGCGCTTGCCCTCACCCCGGCTTTGCCTGAATGGCTCGACCCGGCGCACAAGGCTCGTGAACAGTGGCAGATTTGGCGCGATTGTCTCGAACAGGCCCATCACCCCAGATCAGACGATGAGCTCACACCCTTCTCCCCGATCAGAAAACGCCTGGCCTATGACGAGCTGCTGGCCAACCAGCTGGCAATTTCTCTGGTCCGACAACAGCAGACAGCGGCCAAAGGCCGGGCAACCAAGGGCAAGGGGCATCTGCGGGAACAGATGCTCGACATCCTGCCTTTTACCCTGACCGGATCGCAGGACCAGGCCATAAAAGAAGTCATCACCGATATGGAAAGCTCTGATCGCATGTTGCGGCTGGTTCAGGGCGATGTCGGCAGCGGCAAGACTGCTGTGGCGCTTTTCCCCATGCTTGCCGCAATTGAGACCGGGGCGCAGGCCGCCATTATGGCGCCAACCGAAATTCTGGCCCGCCAGCATTACAACACCCTCCAGCCCTTTGCCGAAAAGCTTGGTGTAACCATCACCATCCTTACCGGACGCGACAAAGGCAAAGCCAGATCAGCCATCCTGGAAAACATCGCCACGGGCAAGGCCCAGATGGTTATCGGCACCCATGCCCTGTTCCAGGACGAGATCATCTTTCACAACCTTGCGCTGGCCGTGATTGATGAACAGCACCGCTTTGGCGTTCATCAGCGCCTGTCTCTGGCGAAAAAGGGGGCTGGTGTGGACATGCTGGTGATGACCGCCACACCGATCCCGCGAACCCTGATGCTCACTGCCTATGGCGACATGGCGGTTTCACGCCTGACCGAAAAACCCGCCGGGCGACAACCTGTTGATACCCGTACTGTACCACTAGACAAGATTGCCGATGTGATTAATGGCGTGGCCCGTTCGCTGGATCAGGGCACCAAGGTCTATTGGGTCTGCCCGTTGGTTGAAGAGTCTGATAAATCCGATCTTGCCGCCGCCGAAGCTCGCTTCCGGGAACTGGAAGAACGTTTTGGCAAACGTGTTGGCCTGATCCATGGCCGTATGAAGGGCCCGGAAAAAGACGCTGTCATGGAACAGTTCTCCAAGGGAAGTATAGATCTTCTCATTGCCACCACGGTGATCGAAGTGGGTGTTGACGTGCCCCAGGCCACCATCATGATCATCGAACATGCCGAACGTTTTGGCCTGGCCCAGTTGCACCAGCTGCGTGGACGCATTGGCCGGGGCAGTGAAAAATCCACCTGTATCCTGCTTTATCAGGGACCACTGGGTGAAACCAGCAAGGCCCGCCTGAAGATCATGCGCGAAAGCGACGACGGTTTTGTCATCGCCGAAGAAGACCTGCGCCTGCGCGGTGCTGGTGAAATGCTCGGTACCCGGCAAAGTGGCCTGCCCGAATTTCGGGTCGCCGACCTTGCCTGCCATGGCGACCTGCTCGCCACCGCCCGCGATGACGCCAGCCTGATCATGGAAAAAGACCCGACCCTGCAATCCGACCGCGGCAAGGCCCTGCGTGTCCTGCTCTATCTGTTTGAGCGTGATACCGCAGTTACCTACCTTAAATCGGGATAAATAACAGAACTAACGCCAGAGAATTCTGAGCCCAGAAAATTCTGAACTGACGAAAGGAGCCCCCACCGACGGGCAGGGGCTTCTTCATTTTACTTGTCAAATTTTGACAGGCTGGATCGTGATTACACCACGGTTACATTGTGTTCATCATTATCCAGGATCACGGTCAGGATATCAGTGGCGCTAACCCCTTCCAGATAGGCGATCTGGGTATAGGTCGCCCCGCCGTTGGTCGAAATTTCCAGATCGGCACCTCCGCCGTTCTGGGTTGCACGGACAAAGCTTGCGACAGCATCGGTATTATCATCAAAGGTCACCAGATCACTGATGTTGAGGATATCACCTTCAGCCATGTTATAACCACCACCACTCTGATTGTAATCCGTGATGGTATCCACATCGACCCCGACATTCTGACCAAAGAAACCAAAGGTATCAGCTCCGGTTCCCCCGGTCAGGGTATCTGATCCGGCACCGCCAATCAGAACATCGTTTCCACCATTCCCGATAAGGATGTCATCTCCATCCCCGCCGATCAGGATTTCCCCATCCCCGGTTCCGGTTACAGTCGAACCTTCCTGATACGCGACACTTACACTGGCAAGATCGGTACTGAAACCATCTGCTGCCGTGTAATCAAAGCTGCCATCTTCCGGCTGGACAATATCCGTGCTGTCGATGGACAGTTCAGCTTCGTAATCACGAGTACGCGTAGAACTACCATCTTTACTATCAGTAGACTGAACACGAATAAAGTAATTACCGCCTGTACTTGCTGTAAATGTATCTCCAACTTCGAAATTTGAATCTACAACAGACCCGCCAGCACTATGAAGCGTCAACTTCAGATTATGATTACCATCAAAATCCTCAAGTTTGAGAGTTTCACCTGCAATCAACACAACAAGATAACTATCGCGGTCATATCTTCTATCAGTACTTCCACCAAAGATGCCACCATCTCGATCACTGGCGTCGCGGATACGACCTTCAAAGTTGATCAGATGAACAACTTCATTTGCAGGTGTACTTCCATCCCGCACCCAGAGATTTCGGCTGAGGTTTGTCGCCTGATTTCCTCCTGATGTGTCGAAATTATCATTCACCTCATTACTATCAACATGATCATTATTGGGTCCAGGAGGGTCATGATAAAACTGTCCGTCGCTACCATATGCCCGCTCGGTGATAGTCTGCACCGTACTGCCCGACCCGAAACCAAGGCTGGAAACATCCAGGCCGTCTGGCACAAAGGTAACCACACCACCAGCCTGGCTGACAGCCCCTTCCATCGGGTTACTGACGCCCGTTACATCTGTGCCGGGATTGGTTTCGTCATTCAGTAGCAATGCCCACTCAGGAATATCAATATCCCCTGAAGTGATATTGGTCAGAACCACATCGTTAATCGCGTCAATCGGTTCCGGCAGGGTCACACAAACCTTCAGATCCGCTGAAGAAGGATCTCCGTCACCATCAACCATGGTGTAGGTGAAAGTTTCTTCAAAATCACTGCTTACAGAGCCTGGTGTAGTATAGGTGTAAGCCCCTGTGGCCGTATCGACCACCAGCTTGCCCCCTTCGGCGGTTGAGGCAATGGTGATGATACCATCACTGCTGCCATCCCCGGCATCGGTATAGACAACACCATCGTGCAGCACTTCAGTAATCGCAACAGTACCAAAGCCATCTGCACCCGGCAAATCATTCGCCAGCAGGTTACCGCTTGCTTCACCCCCGCCGCCCATGGTGCCACCCAGAGCATCTGCCAGATCAGCAAAGTTCGGTACACTGACAAAGCTGTAGAGGCTGGCCGGGATAAAAGGATTACTGTCATCTCCGCCACCGGTATTGAGGAAATAATCTTCCAGACCGTCTTCAACCGAAGAACTTGGTCCAATACCAATTCCTGTAACCTGAACATTGTTATCAACAATCGCTGTTGCAATGTTGCTGTCGATCTCATCATCATTATCGGTATTGGTATCATTCGGAGAACCGTCACTGATAAAGTAGAGATGATTTTCAAAAGACGGCAAGCCCGTGATCGGATTGTTCAGATACTCGGAATTCAATCCGAACAACGAAGCCATACCTGCGTCGTAGTTGGTCGAACCAGAGTCGTCATAATCCCCGCGGATTGTCGTAAGTTGATCATCCAGAGTTGTTGATGACAGGGTGCCATCATCGTTCAACCGGACAAAATCATCCAGATCCAGCGTTCCGCCAGCAAAACCGTCGAAGACAAAGGTGCCATAATCCTCGGCATTGGATCCGAAAGTCACCAGAGAGAAGGCCAGGGTTTCAGGCGATCCCTTGGCAACCAGACTGTCGATAAAGGTGCGAACACCGTCGATCTGGGTATGATAGTTTGACTGGCCGATTGATCCGCTTTCATCAATAACAAAAGCGATATTGAGCGGCGGCGCGTCTCCCGGTGCAGTGACAAGACAGATCTCGTCATCGACCGCAACTGGCTCATCATCCTTGATACAGATTTTCAGATCAGCAGAGGTTTTATCGCCATCGTTGTCGAGGATAGAGTAAGTAAATATATCCTCGACCTCATCATCAGTGGCAGAACCCGGCGCACCATGCATCACCGATGGCAGGCTGGTATAGGTATAATCCCCGGCAGCATTTCCGCCCTGATCATCCATATAGATTTCCAATGTCCCCTTGGCCGTTGTGATGGTCAGGAGTTTGGTGCCATCGTCGTAACTGGCCGAAGGTGTGCCGACAGTTGGGCCGGTCAGAACCCCGCTGTCATCGACAGAGAAGCTGACACCGTCAACTTCGACACCACAGATCCGGTCCAGACCATCAGCTCCGGCATCATCATTGGCGACAACATTGCCACTAACGGTATTGCCCAACCCGATTGTCCCAACCAGCACGTCGGCAAGATCTTCAAAGGAAGCTGCGTTCAGGACTTCGCTGGTATCTGCAACAACACCACCATCGAAGAAATTTACAAAGGTAGAGGGTGAGATTGAACTGCCGATACCGATTGCTGTGAAGCCGATGTCACCATCCAGCAGATCTGCTTTACCACCGCTGTCCAGAACAACAGAAGCATTGCTCAGCGGAGACGCCCCGTCATTCCGGTTGCCGTCACTCAGGAAGAACACCTGATTGTTATGGCCCGGAATATGTTCGAAGTCGCCCCCTGTATCAGAGAAGAGCATTTCAATCGCGGCTTCAAAGTCTGTCGCCCCTGAATTGATGATCGCCCGGCTTGTTCCGTCCAATGCCGCTTCTGCCGAGGCAAGATCGGTAAAGGTGCCCAGGTTGGCAGCATCAGCACCGAAAGCCACCAGCGTCACCGATACAGCGGCTCCTGAACCAAACAACGTCTGGATAAAGGTTTTGACGCTGGCAATTTCCGTCGCCAGATCACCATCACTGACCGAGCCACTGAAGTCCATGACAATCCCGATATTCTGGGGTTGTGTGCTGGTCTCGACTTCGGTAACGCAAGCTTCATCGTCTTGGGCTGTAGGTCCGTCATCCTTGAAGTAAAGTGCCGTGCCCAGATCAAGAGAAGCATCTGCATGGTCGCCGTCACTATCAACAATTGTGCCCGTCAGACTGATCAGCCCTGGCGCCAAACTAACTGCGTCATTGGGGTTATCTGCGTCTGGATGTTCAAGTGCCCGTTGCTGATCCAGGGTAACCACCCCGCTACCATCAACAGATACCTTGAAGACAACTGCTCCACCAGCACTGCCAATACGTCCATAAACATCCCCACCCTGGGTATAGAGCAACACAGGATCGCCTGTCGCAGTATCAACCAAACCAGAGTTCGTGCCATCTGTTGCCGAAACGGCGTAAGTCAGGCTGCCGGGACCATCAGCACCAAAGCTGCTAGCAAACCGCCCAGAGAAATCAAGGCTGTCATCCTGGTCAAGATCCGTCTCGTCCACACAAAGAGCCTGGGTGATTGAAATATTATCAATGTACCCGCCGAGACTTTCACTAGCTCCCGCACCAACAAAGGCCAGATTATTGCTACCGGCCCCAGCTGTTACAACAACTGTAAATTTGGTCCAGCCGCCAGGCGCATCTGTCGAGGTTACATCCTCTACCTCAACACCATTCCACTTGACGATGACATCGTCCGTATCAGTGCCGTTATCAACACGAGGACGATAATGGAAGGTCAGAACATAGTCTTCTCCTGGTGTCATCCCGGAAATATCCTGCTGCGCCACCGAATTCTGATGCGCATCAAGCTCCAGCAAAGCATCACCATGTTGGGCTGCTCCGGCAACACCACCGTGCTGTATTTCGAAACGTGGCTGACCTTCTCCGCCGTTGCTCCAGGAACCGTCACTGAGATTTTCGAAAACATCCCAACTAGCCCCACTCAGGGTATGGCCGTCCTCAAAGCTGCCGTTCAGGACAAATTCAGTTGGTGGATTGACCGAAATAGACGGACCATCATCCTTGACGATAACATCCACAGAGCCCCAGTCGTAATCCCAATCGCCATCGACAATCTTGACGTGGAATTTCATTGGCAATGGATCGTTGTGATCATCCGTATCCGGATGTTCCAGGGCGATGAACTGTTCGTACTCATACGTACCATCAGGGTTCACAGTAAAGGTGAAAGCAACGTCACCCGCAGCCCAGCCCGTCAACACATTCCCGGTCTGGGACGTCGTGATTGGGGTGTCAGTTTCAGAAGTCGTGATACCTGCAGTATCGACAAAAATTCTGATGGCATCATTATGCGGCGTCCAAGGAAAGTCCGCCTGTGGTCCATCTGCCCCAAAATCAAAGATATCAAATGTACCATCGGCTTTAATAGATGCTGCTGTATTCAGGTCGGTCTCATCGACCATCAGCATTTCCTGACCATCAATCTCAGGACCATCATCAAGCACTTTCAGGAACACTTTGCCATAAGCCTTATCCCCATCACCGTCCTTGATCCGGACAGTAAAGAGCATGCCAAGCGGCTCGTTATGATCATAACCGTTCCAGTGCTCCAGAGCCTGGTACTGTTCGTAATTATAGGTACCATCAGGGTTGGTGGTAAATCTGAAGACTTCTTCCCCGTTTGCAGTCCCGATCAGGGTATCACCCGACTGGCTGGTACTAACAGCATGGTTACCCTGCGCCGTTCTAATGGTCCCGAGTGAGAACATTTCTATACGAATATCATCCGCGGCAGGACCATCTGCCCCAAAGTCGAAGACATCAAACTGACCAAAATCGGAAATCACCGCACCATTGTCAAAATCAGTTTCATCAACACAAAGGAACTCGTGTCCACCAATTTTGGGACCATCATCATCAAAATTGATTTTCAGACGCCCGATATTGCTCCGGTCACCCTCATCATCTACAGCGAAGAACTTGAGATTCATCGTGTTGATGTCTTCATCGTGATTGTAGGGATTAGGATGTTTCAGGGACATATACTGTTCGACATAAATATCGACGTCATTTTCCCCATTATGAAGATCAGACCCAATTGTCACAACAAAAGCCAGATCGCCATCCGAGCCCCCGACCCGCCCATAAACAACCGAAGGATCAGATGCAGAGGAATAGAGGTTGATCTGTGAGCCATCTGTGGTTCTTACACCACTGTACTGGCCGCTATAATCAATAAAGCGGATATCTTCCAGATCATCTGGTGGAGAAAGGCTTGGGCTCGACGGGCTGTCGGTATCCAACGGTCCGTCAGAACCGTCAGCCTCATCATCAGAACCGTCCGTGTGAAGATCCAGTCCACCATCAATCGATATAAAGCCCCGGCTTACAATGCCGCCGCCAGATACACCGTCTGCTAGCATCGCAGCAGCAAGAAGGTTTTGAGCATCCGAAACGCCGGCAACATTATTTGTAACCGCCTGTTCCGCTGAGGTCTGGTCCCCTTCGGTTTCATCCAGATAGAGTTTGGCGCGACGCACAAGATCGGGGATGTCTTCCTGGATATCAAAAACAAACTGGCCTTCCGCAAAAGCAACATTATTTGCCAATGTCAGCTCATCGGTACCGATATCAGTTTCCTGTTCCTCGGCGATCGCCTTGACGGTAATAATAACCGGGCCATTGGTGTGCGTCGGTCCCTCGTTATAACGGCCACCATCTTCACCTTCACCTCCACCATAGAAGCTCAACGCTGGGGATACCTCTCCTTCACCCCCTTCACCACCATCATCGTCCTCCACCTCAACACCCGTCGTGGTGTAATCGTTGGTGTTAAAGGAAAGAACGCCATTGAAGGTCGTAAAGGCAACTGTTTCAGAAGGATCAAGATCGGGATCATCCGGATCTGGCAGATCTCCCGTATATTGCAGGGTATAGCTGACAAAACCTTCGTTTTCCTCATCCGCGACAGGTCCAACCAGTTCCCATCCCGCAGGCAAAGTGGTGCAGGCCTCATTCACTGTAAAACCGGCAGGAACACCTGAGACAACCAGGGTCAAGGTCTCTGAGCCATCAAGATCTCTGAGGGCCGCCGAAATGGGGAGTTTGATGACACTTTCTTCACCAATGGTTTTGTTCTCGCCACTGCTGAGATAGATCCCTTCTTCCGGTTCGGGTTCTCCTTCGCCGCCTTGGTCAAGCAGACGAAGATCAAAGCTCTCGCCACCTTCGGAATCATCGGGATAGTCATCAGGAATTACACCAAGCATCAGCTCTGGAATATCCGCAGCCGCATCAATAATAGCCTCAACGCTGTAGGGTAAAGCAGCAGACAAACCAGAATCAGGATCTGTAATAACAGCAACACCCGAAACCGGGATATCTTCATCTGAATCCGGGGAAGGCAGGATAAATACCTGATCAATATCTGATGGATCAATTGTTACCGGGAAAGTACCTGTATATTCATCTCCTGCTTCAGACCCGCCGATAAAGAGCTTAACCCCGGGCGGGAGAGCATTCATTACAACAAAATTCAGTACCTCGTTATCCGCAGGAACAAAGGTAAAGACCACCTGCATCGGCGCTGCATGGGGTTCAAGCGCCCCACCGCCACCATCATGCGGATCGTCATTCAGACCATCATCCCCACCTGGAAGATGCTGATTTGGCAACCAGTCCTCGAAACCGCCATCATAGGTTCCCTGAACATCCCCGAACTCGTCATCCACCTCAGTTGTCGTGGTAATAAAATCGACGGAGAAAGTACCTTGCGCAGGGTCGGTGTTTTCATCAATTCCCTCAAGCAGGCCAAAGTTAAGCTCGGTCGGGTCAATAACCCCCTGGGCAATCAACAGATCAATCACACTCCCGGTGTCATCACTGTACCGACTGCCACCACCACCAGCGGGGCCCGCCCCTGCTGCTGTACCACCGGCTGCTGTTTCAAGTGTGTTATCCCCACCTGCCAGCGCCAGCGCCTGTCCGATTAACTGATCAGAGGCAATCTCGACACCATTAACGACCAAAACCGGCGGGTCGCCAGCCTGGGCCTGATTGACAAGATTGAGAAAGACAATCCGGCTATCCGGTGCACCGTCACCGTCACTGTCATAAGAAAGAACAAAGTTGGCGCCTTCCACCGAGGGTGTCGCCTGTGCAGCATTAAAATCCAGAACAACGGTCTGACCGCTCTCCAGGTTTTGCTCTATTTCCTGTCCGGATGTCGGGGCCGGAATTGTTAAGATTGCCTGACCAACCAGGATATCCTGGGCCTGACCTCCAGCCAGGGAGTTGTCCGTAGAGTCCGCCTGATCTGTACCGTCAAATAAACCTGAAGTATTTGGGGGGAGTTCACTTGCCATGATCTTGTCCTTCAGCTGCTGTTTGCTCTGAAACCATCAATAACATTCAAGTAAAATTTTATATTTTCTGGATACTTTTTTGCACACATTTATCAACAAATAATGCATACATATGTATGATTTTTAAATAAAATTTAATATATTCTTTACATTCATACAGTTAGCAATTGTTTTTAATAAGGTTTTTTGTCCGCATAAATCAACTAATATAAAGAAAATTCCACAAATTTATAAGATTTTTCAAAAACAGAAAATCCGGCACATTTCAACGAAATAACAATTATCTAATTGCTATATATAACAATATTAAATCAATACCTTTACATGTTTCAAAATAAAATCACTTCAAATAAATAGAAAATATTCACAAAAGAAAAAAATCCTATCTACTTTATAATCACACTCTTGCTCACACTCTTTGGGTGTAAATGAAATTACTCAGCACGGATAAAATTTAAATATCGTCTGTATACAAGGGCAGAAAAAACAGGAACAGGCTGGTTAAAATATCCATGCAACTGCTGAGTAGCGCAAATCAGTGACTTGAAGATTTTTGCCAGGCGGTGGCACCAGAAAACTCTGGGCGTCCCTCAGGAGAGCTACCTGCAGAAATTAGGATTGGCAACTGACAGAATGAACCGGGAGGGCTACAGCACCAAACAGGAAATCCCCTTGAAACAATAAACAAACGCAAAGGAAGGGCTTGAGGACAAAGCCATCGTAGCCGCTCCCTTTATTATAATTGCACCTGATCAAAGCAATTGGTCCGTCAGAAGTATCAGATCTGCTTCAGGAAGCAGCCTTTCTGATATCGTCAGACTTCTGATTTTTCATTCCCTTGCCAGCTTTTCCTGGCGAAGAGTTTTTACGCCCTTCTTTTTCCCGGCGATCTTCGGGGGTAACAATGCCGCCAGAAACAACCATTTTAATCCCCTCTTCAACCGTCATGGTCAAAGACTTGGTTTTGCTGCGCGGTACAAAAAGAAGAAAGCCTGATGTCGGATTTGGCGTTGTCGGAAGAAAGACGTTGATCGATTCATCTACTGAAATATCACGAATCTGTGGATGAGAGTCCCCAGTATAAAAACCCAGAGCCCAGGAGCCGGGGCGAGGATATTCTATCAACACAACCTCGCGAAAAGCATTTGAATGTTTCTGAAAGATGGTTTCAATGATCTGCTTGATTGCCCCGTAAAGCGTCCTGATCACCGGCATCTGGTCCAGCATCCGCTCACTGATACGCAAAAGGGTCTTGCCGACAATGCCCGCTGTTAAGAATCCGATCAGGGTCAAGCCGAGAAAGATAAAGAAAAGACCAAATCCTGGCACAGCAAAAGGCACATAAGTCTCAGGATTCCATTGGGCCGGAATATAGGGCCGGACCCAGCTGTCAATCAACACAACGATTTCCCAGGCAAGCCAGAATGTCAGGCCAATTGGTGCTGTCACCAGCATACCCGCGAAAAAATAGTTACGCAGTCGCATCAGCAAACCGGGACGGTGGCTATGGATCTCTTCCGTTACAGGTTTGGCTTCCTGGCTTTCCGCACTCATTTTCTTGATATCAGAGGGCGTCAGAATACCACCTGAAATGACCAGCTTGATCCCCTCTTCTACGGTCATATCCAGATGGTGGATATCCCGCTCGGGTATAAACAGCAGAAAACCTGTTGTCGGGTTCGGCGTTGCCGGAACAAACACATTGATTACCGCTTCTTCGGTAACATTTTGGACCTCACCTTTGGTTCGGCCAGTTATAAACCCGACAGCCCACGATCCCTTGCAGGGGTATTCAACCAGCACCACTTCGCGAAACGCGCCGGATTTCTGTGAAAGCACTGTTTCGAAAACCTGCTTGGTCCAGCTGTAGATACTGCGGACAACAGGCAAACGCTTGACCACATTTTCACTGACCATCATTAAAAGACGACCAATATAACCAGCGGTTAAAAAGCCGATCAGAGTAAGGCCGACAGCGATAACCACCAGCCCCAGCCCAGGGACACCAAAAGGCAGGTAGCTTTCAGGGTTCCATTGAGCAGGAATGTAAGGGGTAACCTGACGGTCAACAAAGGTGATCGCTTTCCAGGCAAGCCAGAGAGTAATCGTAACAGGCGCTGTAATCAGAACCCCCGCAAGAAGATAGTTACTAAGCCTCTGTGCAAAAGACAGTTTCAGCTTTTTTTTGGCCTTCCGGCCTTTATCTTTCATCTATCGAGATTCCGTTATAAACAGACGACCCTACGCACCCGGAACTAAACCGACACGTCATTTCGTAAAGATTGATGTAAAGCTTGTTATTTTCAAGGGAAGAATGCGCATTTTTATGATGATATCCCGCTTGGGATGAATATGCACCCCCCGCTCGTATTCTTATATCATCCTTCTGTGGGATGGTGCGGCAAAGAGGACTTGAACCTCCACTCCCTTGCGAGAACTAGCACCTGAAGCTAGCGCGTCTACCAATTCCGCCATTGCCGCATTTTCCAATGCACCCACAGGCTTGTCTGTTTGGCGATACCAACCAGACGCCATCACATCAACCAACTTCAAAGAAGAAAGTTGGTGCGGTCGAGAGGACTTGAACCTCCACCCCGAATTAACAGGACAGCGACCTCAACGCTGCGTGTCTACCAATTCCACCACGACCGCTCCGTGATGAAAGGGTATATATAGGGGGTGAATTGTTGCGTCAATAGATTCTCTCTTCTGACTTAAAATTATTATTCACAAACAATAACTCCCTTGCTCAATCTATAAAATATCGCGAAAGCACAGGGGGTTGATTAATGAAGAAAGCGTTTGATCTGCCGACATGGCTGTAAGCTTTCGCTCCCGCTGCTGGTCTGGATTTTTCTCATTGTTCACGCTTGTATTTTATAGCCCTGGTTTTGGGTTATTCCAAACACGTTCACAGCCCCGACACGCTAATCACAAAAACATCACAACTCATCCAGCACAGAATTTGGTAAAAGAAGTTCAACGCTTCGGAGTGAGACACAGGCTATGCCATATTAATCCATGGCAACCCCCATTCGGCCGTCCCCCTGTCATACTCCGGAGCGTTTCTCTTGAAGATATCGTTTATGGCATTTCTTTGATATGCTGCCCTCTCAGAGAGAGGGAATTGCCGCATGAACGATATACCAATCGGGATTGACCTGGAAAAAATCATTCAGCGACTTAAAAGCCGGGAAATCGAAATCAATCAACTCCGGCTTTCATCAAGCGAAGCACGGGATGTTGTCGAGCTTGACCAGACGCGCGTCGGACGGCTGTCAAGAATGGATGCGTTGCAATCACAAGCAATGTCACTGGAATCAGAGCGCAGAAGACAAGCCGAACTTGAAAGAATTACCGCGACCCTTGCCCGACTTGAAAGCGGCCAATTCGGCTATTGCCTGAAATGTGACGAGGAAATTCAGCTCAAACGGCTGGAACTCGACCCGACAACAACCCTGTGTGTTGCCTGTGCCAGTACAGCCCCAAAAGGTCAGTAAGACAGCACTCCAGTCGGTATCAAGGTCGATAAAGTAATCAAAAAATCTACAATTTCCCTACCGAAGACCACAAAAAAACTGCATCTATTTAAAGCCCTCGGCATAGTCAGGCAGAGGGCGAATCAAACATTTCACCTCCCCCCGTTTCTGTTCACTACACAAACAGTCTCCCAGATAGGAAGTTAAAAGAAGCGCCTTTAATTGAGAATTGAGCCGAAAATTAATGGTATTGTGAGCACGAACAAATACACGCATCATTATCACAATACCTAGTGGTTAAGAACAAAGGCGATGTGGATATGAAGCCTCAAAAAAAAGGCAAAGCAAAATCAGAAAAACACCATTGGTGGCCGGAGTGTGTTTCTGAACATTGGAAAAATGCAGATGGCAAGGTTCACTGGTTGCAGCCCAATGGAAAACTTATAGTAGCTCCCCCTAAGAACTTTGGTTGTATCGGTAATGGTCATTATATAAAACTTGCCCGCAATGCCGGAGAAACAACTCCTTGGGACCAGAACTTTGAGCCATTCTTTGATGATGCAGATGGCGGCTTCCCATCAGTAATTTCATGGCTAAAATCCTTAAAACGTGATGATAAACGAGAGGCAAAAACATTGTCTGACCGTTTTACACCCCAAAATACAAGCGATAAACAAATAGCCCAACTTGTCGAAAGTATCGTTTCACTTGCCGTTAGGTCACCAATGCAAAGACAAACGGGTGCACGTACTGCAGAGGCATTACGCGGTATTGATCGACTACCAGAAAGAGAACGAAACACTCTGATTACTCTGAATATGAGAGATAGCCAGCAAAGAGTCGTATCGCAGATCGGCACAAGAGGGAAATTTGCCATTTTATACTCTCCTAAACGCGAGTTCGTTTTTGGAGATGGCTTCTTTCACAATATTAGATCGCCAGTGCAACCATCGCAGCTTAACAGTTACAAAATGCTTGTCCCTATTACACCAGAAATATGTGTCTTATACGCAAACCCATGGCAATACATCACAGAACCACGCCTTTTTACCTTTGTCGTAACGCCAGAAGAAGCTGATGTGCTCAATAACGTAGTACAAATATATTCATGCAACAGCATATTTTATAGGTCTGAAATGCCAAAAATTATATCTGGTTACGCTGAAGCTACACATAAAATTTTTACGGATTCAGGAAACCCGGTGGATACCCTAATCTCTAATATTCCGGGCGTAGGTAGCAGCCAATCTATTTTCTTCTAAAGATTTGAACTTAAACAGGTTTGCTATTTTCCGCGTCGTGATTCTGTTGCGCCTTCGCGACAATGAGATATAGTTATCTTCTACATCTCATAAGTCACAAAAGCACAAAGGCATCCTGAAAAACTGAAGATTTCCCTGCCAAAGACCACAAAAAGAACTGCACACCTCTTTTCAGGTCTCGGCAAAGATATATAACCAACGGTATTTAATTAGAGCAAAAAATCAGGCTGGAAGGTCGTCAGCAAGAATCGCCATATTGAAAGAGTAGGAAAGCTCTCCCTCTTCATCATCGCGGTAGATAACACCAATGAACTCGCCGCCCAGTGTTACTTCGATCGAATCAGGCTTTCCTGTTTTACGGTCCAGGCCTAGAGCCTCATTACCAAAAACCTTGCGAAGGTATTTTTCTACGCTGGCGATTTCACTGTTATTCACGTTATCTACTCTCTGACATTGATGTTGTTAGGCCCTGATTAAAGGATGATCTTCTGCTCTGAAAGTATTTTCTCACAAAATCGATCTTTAAAACAGAATACAGCCCCCTATATATTAATAGATATTTAACCAGGCTGTGTCAGGATGCGAGTATGAACATAAATGCACCATCATTCCAGAGTACAGTTCGCTTTTCCGAACCAGCCGCAGCAATAACAACTGCTCAGGAAGATGCTGCCCGCCGGAACTCACAAGCTGCCGTAGAGACAAAACGGCCTGTTGAAAATGCAGATCCTTCAAACGAAGCACGCAAATTCAAAGCAGATGAGAACCGGGGACAGAATCTGGATATTCAGGTTTAAGCGAATAGCGTCTTTGCAAAAACACCTGTAAGTACAGGTGTTTTTCTGTGTCTGATTTATGGCAATTCCACTTTTCTGCTATCAGCAAAGATTGTTTGCCAGCTTCCTTTAACAAGCCGCTCAAGCTGTACTTCCCCCAGATAGAGCCCTGACAACCATCCTTCTTGTGGCCTCTTCAATCCAAAATACCTGAAATAGGAAGCTTGCCTTTTGGTCAGAACCGTCTGATCAACCTTTCTTTTGCCCGAGGGATCTGTAATGCTCAAGGTCAGACGGTCTGCAGGGTGAACGCCCCACGCCTCCATCCAGAAGACCAAACGTTCCGTTTCTCCTCTATAGGAAATTCGTTCTCTTTCTTCTGGCAGTGGCAGCTTTCTGACGACAGGAACAGAGGATGAGAACCCCGTTTCAACCAACCCGGTTTCACGGTAAGACAAACTCTCGCTTGCCTCCGCACTCCACAAACCTGCTGGCTTGCCTTCAGGATTACAGTTTTCAGGCTGAACACCTGTAAAGGGATCGTAAAACTTTGCATTCCGGGTAACGTGAAAATGCAAATGGGTAAATTCGGTATTCCCGCTCAGACCAACCAGCCCCAGTTTCTCTCCCGCTTTGACCTGTTGCCCAACCATGACTGTAATTGACCCAGGACGGAGATGAGCATAAAGCGTCTCCCAGCCCCCGCTATGACGTAGCACAACAGCATTGCCAGCTTCACGCCCGGAAGGCACCTTTTCGGGTTCTTCCAGAAACAGGTCCTCTTTCTCGCCCTCGCGGATACGCGTAACTTCGCCGTCCTGCGCAGCCACAACCACAACACCTTCGTGATAGGCCGCATAATCTATCACCCGGAAATCAGTGCCCTTGTGGCGCGGATAACTTAATGTTCCACAGCGGTAATCGCGATATCCGGACCCCGGTGAGACATCCATATAGTTCTGGATGATGCATTGCTGTGGGATTTGACACTCTATCGGCAGATCCAGCTTGAAGTCTTCATCTGCGGATACCGGGGGGATATAAAAACACAATCCTCCCCAAAAGACGCCAAACAGAAACTTTCTGGCCAGAGATCCGAGATATGGCATCAAAATCATACTTTCAGAGCAAAGGAATAATACGGCGCAAGACCAATGCCGCTCCGCCCGCAGTTTCCTCAAGGAACTGCATAAAATCAATCGTGTTCTCTTCTCCGGCAAGGTCACTCAAAGACCGCACAACCAGACATGGCACCTGGTAACGTTGAGCCACCTGGGCAATGGCAGCCCCCTCCATTTCAACAGCAAGCCCTCCCAAAACGGCACACAACCTGTCTCTGGAAGCCGTACAGCCAATGAATTGATCTCCGGTCAGGATTACGCCCGACGTAATAACAGGTGTTCGGGCAACACCACCAGCCGCAGCTGCAGAAATTTCCGGCAACTCGAAATCAGCCAACGCCACCATAATCCTCTCGATAAGAGACGCGGCCACATCATAACCAAGTTCTGAGGTCGGCAGATGGATCGGGAGATGGCCGGGTTGATAGGTCGTAAGCTCATTATCGACAACCATGCCATAGTCATGCTGAACCAGTTTGCTGCCGATGACAACATCTCCAACACCAAGACGGGGGTCCAGCCCTCCGGCAACGCCGGAAAACAGGATTGCCCTGCACTTAAAATGTTCCATCAACAGTGTGGTAACAACGGCTGCATTCACCTTGCCCATACCTGCCTCGACAAGAACTGTCTCAACACCCTCCAGCTTGCCGATTAAAAATGAAAAACCGGCAACAGATTTTTCAGAAGAAAGCTGAAAAGCCTGACCAAAATGCTGAATTTCATTTGGAATTGCACATATAAGACCGAGAGGTTGCTCTGACATCGCTTGTTTACTCCAGCGTACTGCGTATATCCGGGCCATTCGGCCCTTAAAGTGCAGTAAAGTGCAAAAGAACACTCATGCCAAGTCCTGTCACGAACAGAAACAATAGACTAACAATAAGAGAAGCTACAAAAACAAAACCCCGCAACAGGTGCGGGGTGTTTTGAGCAGGCCGGGAAGAGAATGGTGGGCCCGACAGGATTCGAACCTGTGACCTGCCGATTAAAAGTCGGACGCTCTACCAGCTGAGCTACGGGCCCAGCCTGCTTATATAGTTCCGGAAAACCGGAGAGAGAATGGTGGGCCCGACAGGATTCGAACCTGTGACCTGCCGATTAAAAGTCGGACGCTCTACCAGCTGAGCTACGGGCCCCGTCTTCTCTCACTCCCGACATCAAACTGTAATGCGGTAAGCGAGGCGGAAGATAGAACCCCTTATTGATTCGGTCAACCGCCTTTTTCTCCAAGTAGGTAAAAAAACGAAAATATATTATTTGAAAAGGACTTAGCAGAAGAAATGCAGGTTAGATTTTGTTGTCACGCATCAGCTTGAATTTTTTCTCAAGCTTTATTTTTGTCTCCGGGCTGACAAAAGAGGCTATGTCTCCTCCCAAATACCCGATTTCCTTTACAAAACGAGACGAAATGAATTGCTGTTTTTCTGACGCCATCAAAAACACCGTCTCGATTTCCGCATCCAGACGGGCATTCATTCCGGTCATCTGAAACTCGTATTCAAAGTCCGAGACCGCCCGTAGTCCGCGAATAATAATACTGGCACCAACTTCGCGGGCAAAATGCACCAGCAGATTATCAAAGGGAAGAACTTCAATCTCATGCCCCTGTTCACGCAACGGTGCTATATCGTGCAACACCATATCAACCCGCTCCTGCGTGTTGAACAGGGGGCCTTTGCGGTCATTCTTTGCAACAGCAATAACCAGCTTGTCCAGCACACGGCAACCCCGGGTGATGATATCAATATGCCCCTTGGTGATCGGATCAAATGTTCCCGGATAAAGCCCGACGTGTTTTGTCGTCATGGTTTCAGACCTTTTCTTCGAACAAAAGGCGGGGATCTCTCCCCGCCTTTGCCCTTGGATTATTCCTGTTCTGGACGATCACCTGCAGCTTCCAGGCTTTCTGTCCCGCTCTCACCTTCAACAGCCAGATCGGTTTCGGATTCAACCTCATCTTCCTCACCATCATCTGCCAAACGTGAAACGGAGACAATCTTCTCGTCAGACGCTACATCGAACAGTTTTACCCCGCGGGTCGACCGCCCGGCAATCCGCACATCATGTACAGGGCAACGGATCAGTTTTCCGGCATCTGTCACCAGCATGATGTGATCGGTCTGCTCAATCGGGAACACCCCGATGACCTCGGTTGTCCGGTCACCCGCGCGGCTCAGGTCAAGGTTTCCAATACCTTTACCACCCCGGCTGGTTACCCGGTATTCATAGGATGAAGACCGCTTGCCAAGACCATCTTGTGAAATGGAGAGAATAAACTGCTCGTCAGCTTCCATGGCATCAAGCAGGTCCTGGGACAGGCTTGTCTCCAGAGCAGAAGGATCAAACTCGCCCTCGTCCGCATTATCGCTTCTTCGCTTGGCACTGGCGTAACGCATATACTGATCCCGGGTTTCTGAATCCGCATCCATGTGATTGATGATCGCCATGGAAATGACTTTATCCCCTTCAGCCAGCGATATACCACGAACACCCGTAGACGTACGGCCAGAGAAGACACGTACCGCGGAAACCGCAAACCGGATGCACTTGCCCCGCGCAGTCGCCAGCATGATGTCTTCATGTTCTGTACAGGTCCGAACGCCGATAAGGTGGCTGTCGTCCTCCAGTTTCATGGCAATTTTACCATTCGACATCACATGGGTGAAATCAGACAGCTTGTTGCGCCGGATACCACCGGTCGAGGTGGCAAACATCACATACATATCCGACCAGGTTTCCTCGTCTTCCGGCAGAGGCATCATCGTGGATATAGTTTCGCCTTCCTTAAGCGGAAGAAGGTTGATCAGCGCCTTGCCCCTCGAGGTCGGTGTCCCCGGAGGCAGGCGATAGACCTTCATCTTGTAGACCATGCCAAAGGAAGAGAAGAACAATACAGGCGTATGGGTATTACAGACAAAAATCTGGGAGACAAAATCTTCATCTCTTGTCGCCATACCTGACCGCCCCTTGCCGCCACGGCGTTGAGCACGATAGGTACTCAAAGGAACACGTTTAATATAACCGCCATGACTGACCGTCACGACCATCTCTTCACGCTGGATCAGATCCTCATCATCGTAGCCGAATACGCCGTCGAGAATTTCAGTACGCCTTGGTGTCGCGTACTTTGCCTTCATCTCGACCAGCTCTTCGCGCAAAATCCCCATCAGCTTTTCTCTGGAAGCCAGAATTTCGAGATAATAACGAATCTGCGCTGCAATTTCTTCCAGTTCACCGGCAATCTTGTCTCTCTCAAGTCCGGTCAGTCTCTGCAAGCGCAACTCAAGAATCGCGCGGGCCTGGGTTTCTGAAAGATAATAATTACCGTTTTCATCAACAGAACGACCTGGTTCGTCTATCAGCTTAATCAGCGTCTCGACATCCCGAGCAGGCCAAGCTTTTTCCATCAGCTGTTCACGGGCGACCACAGGATCAGGGGCAGCCCTGATCAAGCGGATGATTTCATCGATATTGGCAACCGCAATTGCCAGACCGACCAAAACATGAGCCCTGTCACGTGCTTTACCCAGCTCATATATAGTCCGACGGGTAATGACTTCTTCACGGAATGCGACAAAAGCTGAAATGATTGATTTGAGATCCAGCAGCTCGGGGCGACCAGAATTCAACGCCAACATATTCGCCCCAAACGAGGTCTGAAGCGGCGAGAAACGATAGAGCTGGTTCAGAACAACTTCCGGTTCAACATCCCGACGCAGTTCAATAACAACGCGTACGCCCTGACGATCACTCTCATCGCGGATATCAGTAATACCATCAATGGTTTTATCACGCACAATCTCGGCAATTTTTTCAAGCATGCGGGCCTTGTTGACCTGGTAAGGTACCTCGGTCACCACGACAGCCATCTTGTCTTTGCGCACTTCCTGGATTTCTGCCCTGCCGCGCATGACAATCGAGCCACGTCCAGTGTGGTAGGCATCGCGGATCGTTGTACGGCCCAAAATGATACCACCTGTCGGGAAATCCGGACCGGTGATGATCTGGTTCAGCTCGTCAATAGAGACTTCAGGATCATCCACATAGGCACAGCAGCCATCCAGAACTTCCCCCAGATTATGTGGAGGAATATTGGTAGCCATCCCCACAGCGATCCCGCCAGCACCATTGACCAGTAGGTTGGGGTAACGGGCCGGCAGTACCGTCGGCTCTTTGGTCGATTCGTCGTAGTTGTCCTGAAAATCAACCGTATCTCGGTCAATATCTTCAAGCAGAGCTTCACTGGCGACCCGCTGCAGACGGGCTTCGGTATAACGCATGGCCGCAGGCGGATCACCATCCATGGAGCCAAAGTTACCCTGACCGTCAATCAGCGGCAGACGCATGGAGAAATCCTGCGCCATACGAACCATCGCATCGTAAATCGCGCTGTCGCCGTGCGGATGGTATTGCCCCATCACATCCCCGACAACACGAGCAGATTTACGATAGGCGCGGTTCCAGTCATAGCCGGATTCCTTCATCGCATAGAGAATGCGACGATGGACGGGCTTCAAACCATCCCGGACGTCAGGAAGCGCACGCGACACGATCACGCTCATGGCGTAATCGAGATAAGAGCGCTTCATTTCATCTTCAATTGTTACCGGAAAAATATCCTGGTGTTCGGACGGTGAATCAGTATTCGAGGCCACGTAATTATCCCGTTTCCGTTAAACAGAAATGCACGAAAAAAACGTCGAGAGCAGAACACTCCGGCGCATAGATTTTCAGGCACAGATTATTGCAACGAAAATGTAGCAAATTCATCCCTGCCTCACAACAAAATGTGCGGAAAAAACCGCTGAAAACTAGTGATCTATCAATTTGATATACAATAATTTTTTCAAGAAGAAATCCGGATCGGGGAATCGTCAAATTCGAATCGGCCAGTTCTCCGCATTTGCCTCGTAAACAACAGGGACACGAACCTCATCACAGGGACATTCTCGCGCTATTTTTCGACTCTACAGATCCAGAATCATATCCACATGCGGGATACCGGCATCGTCATAAGGAATGTCAGAAACCAGGCCATAGCCAAGCGACTGGTAGAAACCGACCAGATGCTCCTGAGCCGAAAGCTCAATACGCCAAGCCTTGTCTTGAAGGGATATAAATGTCCGGGCCTTTTCCATCAGCTGGCGGGCAAGCCCTCTTCCCCGAGCCTTCCTTGCAACAGCAACTCTCCCGATCTGATATCTCCCCGCCTCATTCGGAATTTGAAGGATACGACTCACAGCGATAACCTGCTCTCCCTCGGAAACAAGAACATGCCAGGACTCCATGTCACGACCATCGATATCCTGAAACAAAGACTGCTGTTCAATCACAAAGACATCGGCACGCAGCTGTAAAAGACCGTAGAGCTGGTCTTTGGAAAGCTCGGGATAGGACAAAAGTTCAATTTGCAAAGTCATGCTCGTCTGCCTCAAAATACCAAGGTAACAAGGCTATAAAACAGAAAACGGCCCGTAAAGGCCGTTTTCGTTGAAACAATATCTGTAAAACAATATCTGTAATTGTCAGAACGGAATTTCATCATCCAGATCATCCGCTGACATACCGCTTCCGCCAGAACTCGCACCACCACCCTGGGATGGAGAGGACGAACCGCCACCGAAGCCGCCGCCATATCCGCCACCACCAAAGTTGCTGTCACTGTCTCCGCCATAACTGCCACCAGCAGAATCACCCATACCGCCCTGGCCATCGTTTCGGCCATCAAGCATGGTCAACTCGCCACGGAAGTTCTGCAAAACAATCTCGGTCGTGTATTTTTCTACACCTGATGGATCGGTCCACTTGCGGGTCTGTAGCTGACCCTCGAGATAAACCTTTGATCCTTTGCGCAGAAATTTCTCAGCAACATCAACAAGCCGATCATTGAAGATAACCACGCGGTGCCATTCGGTTTTATCCCGGCGCTCGCCTGAGGTACGGTCTTTCCAGCTTTCAGAAGTCGCGATGTTCAAATTAGCCACACGCTGTCCGGATTGCATGGAGCGGATCTCTGGATCCCGGCCCAAATTACCAATCAGGATTACCTTGTTAACACTACCAGCCATGGCTCGTTTCCTCGTCTTGTAGAGAATCTGTAAATCGATTCTGAAACCCTATCAGTCGGGTTGATCAGAGCCAACGCCTAATAGGGGATCAATCACTTTTCTGCAAGTGAAGTGATCACAAGCAGGAAAAAGGATGCATTTTGTTCACTGTTCGTCCATATATAACTCAAATGAGAACATTTGCAAAACATCGGCATAAAAAGATACAGGTAGGAAAATGAGTTTGATACAGGAATCCCGTACGATTTCGGTTCGTGGAGCCAGAGAACATAACCTGAAAAACATCTCGGTAGATTTACCCCGCAATCAGCTCGTTGTTATTACTGGCCTCAGCGGATCTGGCAAATCATCTCTCGCCTTTGACACCATCTATGCCGAAGGTCAGCGCCGCTATGTCGAATCCCTTTCGGCCTATGCTCGTCAGTTTCTTGAGCTCATGCAAAAACCTGATGTCGATTCTATCGAAGGCTTATCCCCTGCTATTTCCATAGAGCAGAAAACCACATCAAAGAATCCCCGTTCCACCGTCGGCACCGTCACCGAGATTTACGATTACCTACGCCTGCTCTTTGCCCGTGTCGGCGTGCCCTATTCCCCCGCAACCGGTCTGCCGATCCAGAGCCAGTCTGTCAGCCAGATGGTCGACAAGGTGATGGAGATGCCCGAAGGCACCCGACTTTACCTGCTCGCCCCGATTGTTCGTGGTCGGAAAGGCGAATATCGCAAGGAACTGGCTGATCTTCAAAAAAAGGGTTTTCAAAGGGTCAAGGTTGACGGTGAGCTTTATGAAATTGCTGAAGTTCCAGCCCTCGACAAAAAGAAAAAACACGACATAGAAATCGTTGTAGACCGTGTGGTGGTCCGTGACGATATCCAGACCCGTCTCGCAGACAGCTTTGAAACCGCGCTTAATCTGGCCGATGGGATCGCCTTTACCGAAGATGCCAAATCGGGCGAAAGAACAATTTTCTCTGCGCGTTATGCCTGCCCGGTTTCCGGTTTTACCATTGATGAAATTGAACCGCGCCTGTTCTCGTTCAACAATCCCTTTGGGGCCTGTCCTACTTGTGACGGCCTGGGGCTCACTCTGTTTTTCTCTCCGGAACTCATTATTCCTGATCAACGGGCTACCTTAAAAAAGGGCGCTATTCTCCCCTGGGCCAATTCCACATCAAAGTATTATCTCCAGACTCTCAAGAGTCTGGCTGAACATTTTGACTTCCCCCTTGATGTTCCCTGGAGTGAGCTTTCCATGGAAACCCAGGCCCTGCTGTTGAACGGGTCTGGCAAGGAAAGCATTGCCATGACCTATACAGATGGCAACCGAAGCTATCAGACCAAGAAACCCTTTGAAGGCATTATTCCCAACATGGAACGGCGGTTCCGGGAAACCGATAGTGACTGGGTACGGGAAGAGCTCTCCAAATATCAGTCCAAACAGCCTTGCACCAGTTGCAGTGGCCACCGCCTGAAACCGGAAGCTCTTGCCGTAAAAATCGCCGATCGCCATGTGGGCGAGATTGCCAGTCTTTCTATTGCCGAGGCTGAAAAATGGTTCCGCAGTATCCCGGGCTCTCTATCCGCCAAAGAAAATGAAATCGCCGTTCGTATTCTCAAGGAAATCAACGAACGGCTTTATTTCCTGGTCAACGTTGGCCTGGATTACCTCACACTCTCGCGCTCATCCGCGACTTTATCCGGGGGCGAAAGCCAGCGTATTCGTCTCGCCTCACAAATTGGCTCCGGTCTGACCGGTGTGCTTTATGTACTGGACGAGCCGTCAATCGGCCTGCACCAACGCGATAACGCCAGACTTCTGGAAACCCTCCGCCGCTTGCGGGATCTGGGCAATACTGTCGTTGTCGTCGAACATGATGAGGATGCAATCCGCACGGCTGACTATCTTGTTGATATGGGTCCAAGAGCCGGCACCCATGGCGGCCAGGTCGTGGCCTGTGGATCTCCTGACGATGTCATGGCAAACAAAGAGAGTCTCACCGCCAAATACCTGACAGGTGAACTATCCATTGCTCTCCCGGAGGAGCGGCGCAAGGGCCACAAGGGCCAGTCAATCAAGGTCCTCAACGCCAATGGAAACAACCTCAAGAACGTTTCCATCGAAGTCCCACTGGGAACTTTCACCTGTATCACCGGCGTGTCAGGAAGCGGTAAGTCAACCTTGATCCTCGAAACCCTCTACAAGGCTGTTTCAAGGCGCCTGCACAATGCAAAGGGGCAACCCGGCAACCATGAAGCCATCGAAGGCTTGGAATTCATCGACAAGGTGATCGATATCGACCAGTCCCCGATTGGCAGAACCCCGAGATCCAACCCGGCAACCTATACAGGGGCATTCTCGCCGATCCGTGACTGGTTCACTGGTTTGCCGGAAGCAAAAACCCGGGGTTACAAGCCCGGACGTTTTTCCTTCAACGTCAAGGGTGGCCGCTGTGAATCCTGTCAGGGTGACGGTCTGATCAAAATTGAAATGCATTTTCTGCCCGATGTCTATGTTGAATGTGACGTCTGCAAAGGCAAGCGCTACAATCGCGAAACCCTCGAGATTCATTTCAAGGGTAAAAGCATTGCTGATGTCCTTGCCATGACGGTTGATGAAGGTTGCGAATTTTTCAAGGCAGTCCCGTCAATCCGCAACAAACTGGAAACTCTGCAGCGGGTTGGTCTGGGTTATGTTCAGGTAGGTCAGGCCGCCACCACCCTTTCCGGTGGCGAAGCCCAACGGGTCAAGCTGGCCAAAGAGCTCTCGAGACGGGCGACAGGGAAAACACTTTATATCCTGGATGAGCCGACAACAGGCTTGCATTTCGATGATGTCAAAAAACTTCTGGAAGTTCTTCAGACTCTGGTCGATCAGGGAAATACTATTCTCTGTATCGAGCACAATCTGGAGGTCATCAAGGTTGCCGACTGGGTGATCGACATGGGACCTGAAGGCGGCGACAAGGGAGGCAAGGTTGTCGCCAGGGGAACACCAGAAGATGTTGCCAAGACCAAAGGCAGCTACACAGGGGAATACCTGAAAGCTTACCTGGAATAACTTTTGCCCTGGGCTAATAAAAAAGCATCAGTGAGAGCTCTTCTCGCTGATGCTTTTTTTGTAGACCTGTAGGGACTATCAGCTAGTCCGCGAGACAGAAAACCTCGCGCTTTGCTTCAATCCCCTTGAGACTGTGCTTTCCAATTGTTTCACAGGCATGTCCGACAATTTCAGCAAATTCCTTGCTCACCAGAATCTGTTTACCCAGTTTTTTGGTCAGATCCTCAAGGCGCGCGACCTCGTTCACAGCTGGCCCCACAGTGGTAAATTGCAGACGATCCGGCAAACCGATATTGCCAAACATCACAGTACCGACATGTAGACCCAGACCAAAAGAAACCTCGCACTTGCCACTTTCACAGGCACAGGCATTAAGAGTTTGGATACGTTTAACAGCATCATGCGCCGCCTTTACCGCCATCCCGCAGGTTTCCTGCTGGGTTTTGTCATCCGTAAAGGGAAAAATCCCCAACACGGCATCGCCGATCAACAACAGGACATCTCCCCCGTTATCGATAATTGCCCCGGCAGTGCTTTCAAAATAGCCGTTAAGAATATCCAGGTAAATTTCCTCTGGCATGGTATCAGCCATGGCCGTCGAATTCCGTAGATCACTGTACCAGATGACTGCATTAATCTTGTCACCATCCCCGCGTTTGATCTGTCCGGTCAACACCCGCTCACCTGCATTCCGGCCAAGATAGGTGGTTGAAATATTCTGGGCAATTTGAGATTTGATAATAACCTTGCACGCCACCGCCAGCCTGTTCTGAACCCGGATAAGGGATTTGATATCGCGCTCGCTAAAACCCGCCTTGATATCGCAGGACCAGGTACCAAGAATTCCCCGCGCCTCTGTGTCCCCCGGCGTAGATTCCTCAAAAGGGATCGCATAGCAGAAAAGATCCGTGTAGCCGTCGTCTCGTAAATCCTGCATCAGCTTAAAATCGTGCAGAGCACCCTCACCACAAAGTCGGCGACGTAAAAGCCCGATATCCTTACTCAACATGAAATAAAACGGACTGCGACGCCATTCCTCATCAAGCGAAGAATCATGCGTCATTCCAACTGTCTTGACTCCATTCCCCAATTCCCAGGTCAGGCCCATGGCCCGGTAAAGAGGGTGAAGTGTACGAAAGGCAATATAACCTCTGGCAATAGGCAACCCGGCAGAACGCAACCTGAGACAACAGCCTTCAAACAGCTCTTCAATCGTTGTCCCGCGTAAAGCCTGAGCCATAACCCAGTCAACAACCGACCCGATCAGGCTATCGTCTTCGTTGCTGCGGCCGATGCGATCTTCAATGCGTTGCATCCTGTAATATGCTCCTGGCTTTATGATATATTTTTCTGGAAATTGTTTTTGGATACAGAAAAACATATAAGTGCAATCTTCGTGATTAGTAGATATAACACGAAAAATTTTATCAGAACATGCGAGAGAACGAATGAGCAACAGCGATCTAAAACCAATCCACGTAATCGGAGGCGGAATGGCAGGATCAGAAGCAACCTGGCAAATTGCTCAGGCTGGAGTTCCCGTTGTTCTCCATGAAATGCGCCCGGTACGGAAAACCGATGCCCATCAAGGCGAAGGGCTGGCTGAACTGGTCTGCTCCAACTCTTTTCGTTCTGATGATTACGAGAATAATGCTGTCGGCCTGTTGCATGAAGAAATGCGCCGGATGGACTCGCTGATTATGCTGGCTGCTTCCCTGCACATGGTTCCGGCAGGCGGCGCACTTGCCGTCGACAGAAACGACTTCTCTGATGAGGTCACCCGGCGGCTGGAATCTCATCCGCTTGTTACGATTGTTCGCGAAGAAATTACGGAACTCCCCCCTGAAGACTGGGACTCGGTAATCATCGCCACAGGCCCTCTCACCTCGGAAAGCATGAGCGAGATCATCGCTGGTATTACCGGGGAAGAATATCTCGCTTTCTTTGATGCGATAGCGCCTATCGTCTACAAGGACTCCATCAATTTTGACAAGGCGTGGTTTCAGTCCCGCTACGACAAGATTGGCCCAGAGGGAGACGGGGCGGATTACATCAACTGCCCCTTGAACAGAGAACAGTATGAAACCTTCATTGAAGCCCTGATTACCAGTGAAAAAACCGACTTCAAGGAATGGGAGGAAAATACTCCCTATTTTGAAGGCTGTCTGCCGATTGAGGTAATGGCAAGTCGTGGGGCGGAAACCCTGCGTTTTGGTCCTATGAAACCAGTCGGCCTGACAAACCCGCACAGCGACGAAGAACCCTATGCTGTGGTTCAGCTGCGTCAGGACAACAAACTCGGCACGATTTACAACATCGTCGGCTTCCAGACCAAAATGAAATATGCGGCACAGGTCGAGATTTTCAGGGCCATCCCCGGACTGGAAGAGGCCGAATTTGCCCGTCTCGGTGGCTTGCACCGGAATACCTTTTTGAAATCACCCCAGCTGCTTGACAGTTCCCTGCGCATGAAGCCCCAGCCCCGCCTGCGTTTCGCCGGACAAATCACCGGGGTTGAAGGATATGTAGAATCTGCTTCGATGGGATTGATGGCCGGGCGCTTTGCCGCTGCTGAACGGCTTGGCAAGGAATTGTCAGCTCCTCCGATTACCACAGCGCACGGGGCACTGATCAATCACGTTACTGGCGGCGCAGATGCCAAGACCTTCCAGCCTATGAATGTGAACTTTGGTATTTTCCCGAATCTGCCGAAAGAACCGGGGAAAAAACCGAAGAAAAAAGACCGTAAACCTTTGTATTCAAAACGGGCACTGGAAGATTTGCAGAGCTGGCTTGAAAGCAGCAATTAGGAGACCTTCCGATGAACCAGACCGGATCTCTTCCGGTTTGGTTTAGAAAAGTACCCCTCACCAGAAGTGCCTTAATAGGTTCCAACAAAGTTGGCCCACATCAGACGCCAGGACGCTGAAGGACTGGCCCCCTGTAGAGCTGGATCAAAGGGATCGTACTCCCGGCTCTCCAGACGTTTCAGATACTGATCTGCCAGAATACCAACCATCAATGCTGGACGGATCGAAGCAGGAAGAACAGGGCGTTCTGCCCTCGCCTGTTTCAGATTTTCCCTGATGTCTTTCGCTAAATCTTCACACAGACCGCTCAGCTCCGGAGAGCCTCCAAGTTCAAACAGTTTGCCCGTCGAAATCCCTGATGCCGTAACCAGATCTTTGGGAAGGTAGAGGCGTTTTCTCTGGGCATGAAAGGGAATAGCCCTGATCAAACCGAGTAATCCCCAGGCCATCCCCATATGCGATGCTGCCTTTTGAACCTTTTTTTCCTGATCTGTTTTTTTACCAGCCAGCGAAATCTCGCAGGCAACTTCAAACAGAGCAGCTGAAGTGTCTCGCAAATACTGTAACAGCTGGTTTTTGCTTGCAGGCCCTTCATCTTCCAGATCAGCTTCACGCGCATCAATCAGACGATCAAAAGCTCCCCGGGATAATGAAAAGCGCTGAATAACTTGGGCCAATGCAAGGACCACCTCGTGATTACGGGGTGTTCCGTCATAGATCCCATCAAGCGATTCCCGCCACCACTGCAAGCGTATCATACCCGTCAGCGGCTCACTCACCACCTCAGCGGTTTTGGCAATTTCATAATTAAAAGCATAGAGAGCGAACAGGCCTTCCCGACAGGGCTCACTGGCAAAAAGCGACGTCAGATAGCGATCATAATCGTGCTTTTTAACTTCACTCCCACAATAGGAAAGGCCTGGCTTGTTCATACGAGAAATAACCCTGCTCAGGGGATGGCGATCAGGGCAGCAGCAACCTTGCGGCCTTCGGACATCAAGACATTGTAGGTCCGACAGGCAGCACCCGTGGCCATGGCTTCGATGACCAGTCCCTTGTCCCGGATCTTCTGTCGGAAAGCCGGAGAAAGAAATTCGACCTTTGTCCCACAGCCAACCAGTAAAACTTCGATTTCTCCGGCCAGCTCAATAAAACTGTCAAAGCTCTCTTCTGTTAGCTTGTCAAAATCCGAAACCTGCCAGCTCCGGGTTTTCTCCGGCATGACAAAAACCGATCCATCATGATACTGGCCGCTGATCTGAAATCGGCCTTCACCATATTTTTCAATGATCTGAGAGCCTTCTGGGATTTGCAGGGCGACTTCCATATCTAGTTCTCAATCAACCCGGCAGCTTCTTCGCCATTCTCTTCTTCGTCTTCCGGCACCGGAGAACGAACCCCCGTGGTAAAGAGCAGAGGTACAGCAATGGCGATGGAGGAATAGGTTCCGATGACAATTCCCCAGATTAGTCCAAGACTTAATCCGCGAATAACCTCGCCCCCGAAAAGGAACAGCGCAATCAGCGCCAGCAAAGTTGTAAAGGAGGTCAGGATCGTCCGGGACAGCGTCACATTGATCGACATGTTGAGCACGTCGTAAACTTCCCAGGATTTATAACGACGCAGCTCATCCCGCACCCGGTCAAAGACCACCACGGTATCGTTGATCGAATAGCCCGCAATCATAAGAATCGCCGCCAGTGTCGCGAGATTGAACTCGAACTGGGTAACAGCAAAAAAACCGATCGTCGCAATCACATCATGCGTCAGGGCCAGCAGCGCAGCGACAGAGAACTGCCACTCGTATCTGAGCCAGATGTAGATCGCGATCCCAAGCAACGCAAAAACCGTTGCATAGATCCCGTCTTTCATCAACTCACTACCGACCTTTGGTCCAACAAACTCGACCCTGCGATATTCTGCAACTTCGGCACCAAGAGCCGACTTGACGAGCTCAATTGCAGCCATCTGTTCTTTTTCTTCGCCGTCCTGCTTCTGAATATTAATCAGGATATCAGTCGGGGAGCCAAACTCCTGCAGACTGACTTCCCCCAGCCCCAACGCACCCATCCGGCTGCGTAATGAAGAAATATCTGCGGGTGCAGTTGTCCGGATTTCAATAAGAATTCCACCACGGAAATCCACGCCAAAATTCAAGCCGCGTGTAACAGCCAGAACCACAGACATCACCAGCAACAGAATCGAGAACGCCATAAAAAATTTGCGGCGCCCCATAAAGTCGATCTTGAGATCCGTAGGCAGCTTCTTGATTAACGCCATAACTCGACTTCCCTATCAGATTCCAAGGGTCTGCGGCCGACGACGGCGCAACCAGGTTACAATTAACAAACGCGTGACCATTATCGCGGTAAACATCGATGTGATGATCCCGATAATCAAGGTCACAGCAAATCCCTTGATCGGACCAGAGCCAAACTGGAACAGAATAACCGCGGCAATCAACGTTGTGATATTCGAATCAAGAATGGTACTCATCGCCCGTTTATAACCGGCTTCCACCGCCATTACTGGCCCGCGTCCATTGCGTATTTCTTCGCGGATACGCTCAAAAATAAGAACATTGGCATCCACTGCCATCCCGATGGTCAAAACGATCCCGGCAATACCGGGCAAGGTCAGGGTTGCCTGGAACAGCGAGAGAACAGCAACAATCAAAACCAAATTTGCAATCAGGGCAACATTGGCCATCAGGCCGAAGAAACCATAGGCCAGAGCCATAAAACCAACGACCAGGACCATGCCAATGACACTGGCAATCTTTCCGGCATTGATTGAATCTTCCCCCAAGCCCGCACCAATCGTCCGCTCTTCAAGAATAACCAGAGGTGCTGGCAGAGCCCCCGCGCGCAGGAGAACGGCGAGTTCTTCCGCCGATTGTGCCGTGAAGTTTCCAGAAATAATACCGCTTCCAGTCAGGATCGGTGAACGGATCACCGGTGCAGAAATCACCCTGCCATCCAGAACAATGGCAAAAGGTTTGTTGACGTTATCCTGGGTAACCCGGGCAAATCTCTGCGCGCCTGAACTGTCAAAGGTGAAGGAAATGACCGGCTGACCATCCTGAAAGGTAGCCTGTGCATCCACAAGATTTTCACCACTGACCATCACCCGCTTGTTGATGACATAGCGGCGGGGCTGCCCGTTTGCCTGTTCATCAAGAGACAACATGATCTGGGATCCAACCGGAGCACTGTTGCTGTAAGGATCAGCATTCTGGTCAACCAGATGAAAAGTCAGTTTGGCCGTTTTACCAATAAGTGTCTTGATTTCTTCCGGATCAGTAACCCCCGGAACCTGGATCAGTATACGGTTTTCCCCTTGCCTTTGCAGGCTGATTTCCTTGGTACCGGTTTCGTCCAGACGGCGACGCAACACTTCAATTGACTGATTGACGACCGAAATCCGGCGCTGCTGCCGGACCTGATCGTTATAAACTACGGAAAACGTGCCGTCGCTGCTGGTGACCAGAAGACCACCATCTATTTGGGCAATCATCGAGCGTACCCGTGACACCATCTCATCCGTGGTATCCCGAAGGGTAAAGCTTGCGCCGCCTTCCTGTATCCCAAGATTTTGATAACCGATGCTGGCCGAACGCAGAATTGACCTGATGTTCTCGACCAGATCGGTCATTTGTTCTTTTTCAACAGCTTCCAGATCGACTTCCAGCAGCATGTATGACCCGCCGCGGAGGTCCAGCCCCAAATTGATTTGATCAGAAGCTAACCAGGAAGGGAAAGCTTCAACTGTTTGTTCCTTGAAGACATTCGGCAGGGCATAATACAAACCCAGAACGAGAACACCGACTATCGCGAAAACTTGCCACTTGGGAAACTGAACCATAAATCGGCCCGCAATTATCTGTTAAAAAAGGAATGCCTGCTCGGGTATATAGTCACCAGAGCAGGCTAATATCACCCCCGGGATATAAAATCCTGGGAGGAAAAATTACTCAGACGTCTTTTTGTCTTCTTTTTTGGAATCGTTAGACGCTTTATCTGCAGGTTCTGTCCGGCTGAGAACGTTCGCAATCGTGCTCTGAATAACAGTAATTCTGACATTCTCGGCAATATCGATCTGAACTTCGCCGCCTTCTTTAACCTTGGCAACCGTACCGATAATACCGCCAGCCGTAATCACCTTATCGCCCCGACGGATCGCGTCGATCATGGCACGCTGCTGTTTCATCTTTTTGCTCTGAGGGCGGATAATCAGGAAATAGAAAACCGCAAAAATCAGAATAAGAGGAAGAAAAGTCTGCAACAAATCGCCAGTCGCACCAGCGCCACCAGCGGCCTGAGCATAAGCAGTGGAAATCAACATCAATCCCTCCAGGATATCAAACTTGGAATCGGTTGCCAGGCAACCCTTCACGGAAAATTACCCGCGGACTATAACCGTCTCGCCCGGAAATGCAAACGAACAGCAAAATCAGGACAGGATCCGCTCTCAAAATAGCCCACTCATGGAATTGACGCCTGCAGGCCCCGGCGGTAGGGTTCCTGACTTTCTTAAAAAGTATCTGTTTCCCTGTGGAGTTAGACAATGATTGAATCTCAAACACTTCTGCCCGTTTTGTCCCGGATTGCAGAAGCGCTCGAGCGCCTCGCTCCCCCTGTTGTTTCTCACTCGGATCTCTCTGCAGCGGATGCTTTTGTCTGGCAAACCAAACCGGAAAAACTGGAACCCGTTGCGGAAGT
Organism: Kiloniella laminariae DSM 19542; assembly: GCF_000374005.1. GTDB lineage: Bacteria > Pseudomonadota > Alphaproteobacteria > Kiloniellales > Kiloniellaceae > Kiloniella > Kiloniella laminariae. Next base: position 45,157 of record NZ_KB893136.1, read on the forward strand.
CAACCGCATCGAGTTTGATCTTCTGAAAGGGATTGACCGGCAGCGAGAGTCGCTTTTGTCAAATACCCTGCGGTTCGTTCAGGGGTTTCCGGCGAATAATGCCCTTCTCTGGGGGGCAAGAGGCACCGGGAAAAGCTCTATCGTCAAGGCCGTACATGACAAGGTGAACGAGTTGGCAAAAACTGAGAATTTCCCCAGGTTAGCCCTGGTGGAAATTCACCGGGAGGATATTCCCTCCCTGCCCGGCTTGCTAAAAATTCTGAAAAATTCCGGACGGCCCTGTATTCTTTTTTGTGATGACCTGAGCTTTGATACTCAGGACGACAGTTACAAGTCTCTCAAGGCTGTTCTTGAAGGAGGGATCGAAGGGCGTCCGGCAAATGTGATTTTCTATGCCACATCCAACCGCCGACACCTCATGGCGCGGGATATGATCGAGAACGAACGTTCCTCGGCAATCCACACTTCAGAAGCAACAGAAGAAAACGTCAGTCTCTCTGATCGTTTCGGCCTCTGGCTCGGCTTCCATAACTGTGATCAGGATACCTATTTTGCCATGATCGAAAGCTATACCCAACGTTACGGCATCAAGATATCACAGGAACAATTACGGGCTGAAGCCAAGGAATGGTCTGTCACTCGCGGTTCCCGTTCGGGCAGGGTTGCCTGGCAATTCATCCAAGACCTCGCCGGGCGAATGAGCGTTAAAATCAACTGACCAGAGATCAGTTGACCACAAGTTTTTCGGGATTAACAGCTTCAGAGCCCTTACGAATTTCAAAATGAAGCTGAGGTTGGGAGACATTGCCAGTACTGCCTACTCTGGCAATCTCCTGTCCCCTGGACACTTTTTGTCCACGTCCCACCAAAAGCTGGTCTGCATGGGCATAGGCGGTAACCCACCCCCCTGAATGCTTGATCAGCAGCATCTGACCAAAGCCTTTTAGTTCACTGCCGGCATAAACAACGACACCATTCTCCGCGGCCATGACCGGAGTGCCTTTCTGTGCAGAAATATTGATGCCATCATTGTGTATCCCGCCCTCTTTCGGACCAAAGCCGGAAATCACCTTGCCTTTAACAGGCAAGAGAAAAGTACTGGCGGAACGTGGGGGCGGTTGCGATATCGGACCGGTCTGGCTTTGAACGCGCGGCTGCAAAGCTTCGGGTTGAACTGTAGCCGTTAAAGGAGCCGTCGTCACAGCAGGACTGGAAACCTGCTGAACTGCTTTGCCTGCAGGTAAAGAAAGCCTTTGTCCCACCAGCAGAGCATAGGGAGGCTGTATCTGGTTCAAGCGAACCAGTTCTGTAGTATCAACACCGTATTTACGTGACACGCTGTAAAGTGTGTCCCCAGCAATAACAACATGGTCATTGCTAACCGGTAAACGCACCACCTGACCGACCCTGAGAATATAGGGTGCCGAGAGGTCATTCAAAAGGATCAGTTCTCTGATCGAGACCCCTTTGGTACGCGAGATGGAATAGACTGTATCCCCCCGAACAACCCGATACTCACCTGTGGCCAAGGGTTGATACTGGTTTTCGGTTGCATTCGCCTGGTCGTCCTGTTTCAAGGTCGGAGAAGTCGTTTGCTGGTTGACTGTCTCGGTACCTTGCTGACTGCGGCGCGGATTTCTTATGGGGTAGGGAATATTATCTGGCAGCAAGGCCGGAATGACAATCCCGGCAACAGTCCCTTCTACAGGCATACTTTGCGGCTGATATGGTTCTGGGGCAATCGTGTTCTGCACGCTTGTGGAAGGGCGTGCCGGGGGCGTCGGTTTCCGTTTGGGCAAGGTCGGAGGATAGGCATAAATGGTATCAGTCCGGACTTTTGGCGCAGGAGGATTGGACAGATTGGGAAAAGAAGAGGGTACAAGACCACAGCCGGCAAGGGTCGCTGAAAAGAAGAGGACCGATAACTGTACCGGAATGGGGAAACTCTTTTTAAACATAATAACGTACGGCCAGCCTATCCGCGTTTGGACAGCGCACTGGCCCCCCCGTTTTCTCGTGGCATACCATGCACAAGAGGAACAAAACGTACTCCCCCCAAAGTCTCCTGCTCATACCCTGTTTCGCTACGCGTAATTCTCAGCAGTTCCTGATGATTACCCTGCGCGCCGAGCGGCAAGACCAAAATACCACCAATTGCCAATTGCTCAAGTAGGGCTGGTGGAATTTCTGGGGGCGCAGCTGTGACAATAATACGTTCAAACGGCGCCTGTTCTTTCCACCCCTTGTAACCATCACCAAACTTTGTGGTTACATTATGAAGCCGCAAGGTGGCAAAGCGCTCTTCGGCTTCATCCAGCAGTTCCTTATGGCGTTCAATAGTGTAGACCCGACGACAAAGCCGGGAAAGAATAGAGGCCTGATATCCTGACCCCGTACCGACTTCCAGCACTTTCATCCGCTTGCCCAGAGCCAAGGCCTGGGTCATCATGGCCACAACGCGTGGTTGGCTCAGGGTTTGCCCGCGCCCGATCGGCAAAGCCATATTCTCGTATGCCTGATCCTGAAAAGGCCCCGGAACAAAAACCTCGCGCGGAACGCGCTCGATGGCAGAAAGGACTCCGGTATCGGAAATCCCTCCTTTGCGCAGCTCCATGATCAGCCGTATTTTCCGGGCATGCAAGCTCATGAAAACAGCCCGTCCATTCTCGACAACACGGCATGATCCGTCAGATCGTATTTCAAAGGAGTAACAGTAATATAATTTTCACCAATAGCCGTCAGATCTGCATTGGGAACAGAGGTATGATGGCTGACAAATTGCCCCACCCAAAGATAGGGACGCCCCCCCGGGTCCTTGCCTTCAACAACAGTGGTTCCCTCGTCGCGGTGGCCCTGCCGACAAACTCTGATTCCTTCAATTCTCTCTGGTGGAACTCCCGGGAAATTCACATTAAAAAGCAGGTTCCCCGGCTCGGTCCAACAAGCCAGCTTCTGGATAATCTCTGGTCCAAACTTTCGGACAGTGTCCCAATGAAATCGACCATCATTCTCTTCGTCTGGCCTAAGACTGAAGGCGACTGAGCGCACCCCGAGAATTGCTCCCTCCATCGCCGCCGCTACGGTACCGGAATAGATGACATCTTCCCCCAGGTTCGCTCCGATATTTACACCGGAAAGAACAAGGTCGGGCTGTGTATCCTGCATCAGATACTTGATCGCCATCAGAACGCAATCCGTTGGCGTTCCGTCAATGCTGTATCGCTGGTCGCCGAGTTTGCGTTCACGCAAAGGCCGTCGCAAGGTCAAGGAGTGACTGGCAGCACTCTGTTCCACTTCCGGGGCAACAACCCAGACATCATTTGATAATGTTCGTGTAATCTCTTCCAGAACAGCCAGACCTTCCGCATGTATACCGTCATCATTGGATAACAGCACACATGCTCTGGAAAGATCTTCGCTCACTCTACGCATCCGGGCGAATAATATCAGTGCCGCCCATATAGGGTTTCAACACTTCTGGAACAATGATAGAGCCATCTTCCTGCTGATAGTTTTCCATCACCGCAATCAGGCAACGCCCGACCGCAACACCGGACCCATTAAGAGTATGGACAAACTCCGGCTTTTTTCCTTCGGCAGGACGGAACCGGCCATTCATGCGGCGCGCCTGGAAATCTCCACAGGTTGAACAGCTTGAAATCTCGCGATAGGCATCCTGCCCCGGCAACCAGACTTCAATGTCATAGGTTTTGCGGGCCCCGAACCCCATATCGCCGGTACAAAGAGTAACAACACGGTAATGCAGGCCGAGTTTGTCCAGAACATCTTCTGCACAACCAACCATACGTTCGAGTTCGGCATCCGATTTTTCAGGATGGACAATCGAGACCATCTCGACCTTGTCAAACTGATGCTGTCGCAACATGCCACGGGTATCACGACCAGCTGATCCGGCTTCAGAACGGAAACAGGGTGTCAAAGCCGTCATACGTTTGGGCAGATCATTTTCATTCAGGATATCCCCGGCAACCGTATTGGTCAGTGGCACTTCTGCTGTCGGGATCAACCAGAAGCCATCTTCGGTCCGGAAAGAATCCTCAGCAAACTTGGGCAACTGGCCTGTACCGTACATCACATGATCACGCACCAGAACCGGCGGAATCACTTCAGTATAGCCATGCTCGTCCACATGCAGATCCAGCATGAACTGTGACAGGGCACGGTAAAGCCGCGCCACACTGCCGCGCAGCAGAACAAAGCGTGCCCCAGACAGTTTGGCCGCCGTTTCGAAATCCATCTGCTCCAGCTGCTCACCCAGCTCGAAATGCTGTTTTGCAGCAAAGGAAAGCGAAGGTTTTTCCCCACCGAGGCGAACCAGAACATTGTCTGCTTCATCCTGACCAACAGGAACGTCATCTTTCGGACGGTTTGGAATACTGGCAAGGATCTCTTGAATCTGCACAGCCAGAACATTATCCGCTGCTTCGCGTTCAGCCATCCCCGTTTTGATGGTCGCGACTTCGGCCATCAGCTCATCTGCTGCTTCTCCATTGCGCTTGGCCACACCAATCAGTTTGGAAGCCTCGTTACGCCGGGCCTGCAGGTCCTGCAACTCTGACTGGACCGCCCTGTGCTGTTTGTCCAGCTCCAGAATTTTGGCAGAAATCGGCTCCAGGTTTCGGCGTTTCAGCCCTTCATCCAGGAGGTCTGGCGTATCACGGATCCATTTTAGATCATACATAGGTATCTCTGTCCTTATATCAGTAGAGACATATCATAGAGACAAAGTTCGGCTCACGTTTGCTATAGTCTACATCTTGTCAACAAAATGCAGATAGGGAAATTGCACTATTCGTCGGCCTGATCACCAGACTCAGCATTTTCCGCTTCGCTACGCTTACGTTCGACCATCTTTGCCATAAGGATTGAAATTTCATAAAGCAACACAATCGGGATCGCCAAAGCCAACTGGCTCAGGGGATCTGGCGGAGTGAAGATTGCCGCAACAATAAAGACGCCAACGATGGCATATTTACGTTTTTCCGCCATACCCTTGGCTGATGCCAGACCGACACGGGCCAGCAAGGTCATCAACACGGGCAGCTGGAAACAGATGCCAAAGGCAAAAATCAGTTTCATCATCAGCGAGAAGTATTCATTGACCTTGGCTTCCAGCTCAATCGCAATGGAGCTTTCTGTTCCCTGAACCTGAAAACCAAGGAAAAACTGGGCTGCCATTGGAAAGATAACAAAGTAGACCAGCGCTCCGCCGATAAAAAACAGGATCGGCGATGCAATCAGGAAGGGTGCGAAAGCAGATTTTTCGTTATTATACAGACCGGGCGCAACAAACAGCCAGATCTGGGTTAGAAAAATCGGACAGCTGATAAAAGCACCAAAGAAAAAAGCCACTTTGACATAGGTGAAAAACACCTCGGTCAAATCCGTAAAGATCAGCCGTTGCTGTCGCTCGCTGACTGCATTTTCCCGCATGACATCCGCAAGGGGTGCCGCCAGATATTCAAAAAGCTGTTCTGCAAACGCAAAACAGATCAGGAAGGCAACCAGAAGCGTCACGACACTCCAGAGCATGCGTTTTCTCAGCTCGATCAGATGTTCGAGCAAGGGCATCTTTTGTTCTTCGGAGGTATTGGCCACGATGTCTAACTGCTTTTATGTTCTGCGGCTTCTTTGGCAGGGGCAACCGTTTCCACCGCGGGTGGGGTTACCTCAATGCTGCTTTCGGAAGCAGAAGCTTTGGTTTCCGATTTTGAGCTGTCGGATTGGGGAAAAACCTTGGATGCAGCCTGTCCCGGAGTAATTGGACCGGGAGTAATTGGACCGGGAGTAATCGGCTCGGGCGTGATCTGTTTTTCAGCAGCACCAGTCTCATCCCTGTCAAGTTGATCTGCCGCATCCTTGACCTCGCGCTGTACCTTCGACAATGACTGGTTGGGATCAATAACGTCCTCAACAGTTTTACGAATAGAAGCGCTATTTGCCCCTTCCAGTGCCTTGCGGGCGTCCTGCAGGTCAGCTTCACGAATGACATCGTCGACGCCGGATTGAAATTCCCGCGCCAGTCCTTTGGCTTTCTTCACCCACTTCGAAACTGTGCGCAGGGTTTCAGGCAGCTCTTTGGGGCCCATGATAAGCAGGGCCAGAACTGCGATAATCATCATCTCCGACCAACCGATGTCGAACATTGGCTACAGCTCCCTGGAACAAAACCCGATCTGTACAAAATCCCTCAACGGGAATTCGAAAAGATCAGACCTTGTCTTTCTCTTCGGAAATGGTCTTTTTTTCTTCTGCTGCTGCATCTGCTGACGGGTCGGATTTTTCGTCCTTCAGGCCTTTTTTGAAAGCCTTGATGCCAGAACCCGCATCGCCCATGAGCTTGCTGAGCTTGCCGCCACCACCAAAGAGAACCAACACTACTACCAAAACAATCAGCCAATGCCAGATGCTGAACGTACCCATTACTCAAGCTCCTTGGAGACAATTTACCCTTAATCTGCTAGGGACTATGGCAAAAACCTACCCCTCTAGCAACGATTCATGCAACAGACGGCGCTGTGAAGGGTAACCGGAGATTCAATTCTCTGGATGAGTCGCCGGAAAAACGAATGTAAAACGTCGATCCAGGTCGAGAATAATCTTTTTCCCGGCTTCCGCCGAGAAGTGGTTACCCATCCTGGCTTTTATCAGAAGATCATGTTTACTGCCGTTAGAAACCCGAAAATCAACCAGACTGGTCCTCCCCAGCATCCGGGTACGAAGAACCTCTGCCTCAACACCAGTCCCGTTGATTTTTTCCCCGAGAACAACGGCCTCAGGCCTGACCAGAACGTTGACAGCAGCTCCGTCGATCAAATCAGGTACGGCAAAACGCCCAAAAGGTGTTTCGACACTCCCCTGGTCACAAGTCGAGGCGAACTCGTTCACATCGCCAAAAAAATGAGCGACAAACGAATCTACCGGACTGGCGTAAAGTTCAAAGGGAGGACCAGCCTGAACAATCCTGCCATCACGCATAATCGCAATCCGATCCGCCATGAACATGGCTTCTTCGGGATCGTGCGTCACCATCAGCGTCGCAGCACCGTTCTCTTTTAAAACCCGAACGGTTTCCTCACGGATCTGATTGCGCAACCGCACATCAAGACCTGAAAAAGGCTCATCCAGCAAAACCACCCGAGGGCGCGGAGCAATCGCCCGGGCAAGGGCGACACGTTGCTGTTGACCACCTGAAAGTGTGTGGGGGTAGGCATCGAGATAATCTGCCATCCCTACCTGATCAAGGGTTTCGAGAACCCGGGTCCGGCGTTCGGCGCGCCCCAGATGCTTCAGGCCGAAAGCCACATTTTTTCCAACACTCAGATGGGGAAACAATGCATAGTCCTGAAAGACGAGACCAACACTGCGTTCTTCAGGTGGCAGGTCCACCTTTCCATCAGACACAATTTTCCCGGCCATGGACACCCGGCCGCTTTGTAGCATCTCCAGCCCTGCGGCAATACGCAACGCCGTTGTCTTGCCACAGCCGGACGGCCCCAGCAGACAGACGAACTCTCCAGCCTCAATAGAGAGACTGACATCATTCACTGCCGCCAGATTGCCAAAATTATGGCTTACATTTTCCAAACTGAGTGCTGACATCAACCAACCCGGTTCCTAGACCTTGAGTAAACATGCTGCAAAGTACGCAGAACTGCAGTTAAAAATCAATATCATCTGGCCAAGGAAAACCAGATAGTCCCTGATACACAACGTCACAGGCCAGGGAAGCATGTGGCAATAAGCTCTGATCCGCTCCCGCAACCTTCAAATCTGGCCAAAAACCCTGATTGCCCCTCATACAGTCGAGCAACTGCTCAAACCGGAAGCCCTTGCTGCTCCTCGTCTTCTCCCTCTGCCAGATCCTCGCCAAAATCTGACCGGAGCAACTCAGTCTCCCGACCATCTCCGGAAACTTCTGACGCAAGATCAATTCCTTCCCGGGAAAGACTCAGAAGATCACCATGATCCCCAAGAGCCGTGATTGCAGGACGGCGGTCGAGCAATCCGGCAGCCTTCAGCTCGTCAAGTCCGGGCAAATGATCAAGACTTTCAAGGCCGAAATGATCAAGAAAAGATTCACTTGTTGCCCAGGTTACCGGCCGACCGGGCGTCCGTCGGCGGCCTTTGGGGCGAACCCAGCCGATCTCCAGCAGGGTATCAAGCGTCCCTTTGGAAAGCGCAACGCCCCTTATTTCCTCAACCTCGGCCCGGGTTACAGGCTGGTGATAAGCAATGATCGACAGGGTTTCAATTGCGGCCCGGGTCAGACGCTTGACGTTACTCTGTTCAACCCGAAGCAGAGGCGCCATATCCGGCGCGGTCCGGAAAGCCCACTTTTCTTCAACCCGGATCAGATTCACTCCTCTATTTTGATAGAGCTCCCGGAGTTCTTCGAGCAGAAACGGCAGGTCACAATCCACGGGGAAATGCCGGGTCAGGTCCTTGATCGCCATCGGTTCTGTTGCCGCAAACAAAACAGCTTCCAGCAAACGGAGAAAATCATATCTGGTTTCAAGTGCCATCGGTCCCCTACCCTTTACTTATTCCACCTGGTCCTCGACCATCCAGTTCTGATTCCTTCAATTCCCGGTACATAAGCCCGGGCCAAAACTTATCTCTTAGTAATCTATAGGCTATTAATCATTGGAAAAGTGCCCTTTACCATCCCTGATAAATATCGGGGAAAAAGCACTCTCCTGCTGCAGCTCAATTTTTCCCTCCCGGCACATCTCCAGGCTTGCGGCAAAGATAGAGGCAACAGCTGATCGGCCAATAATTCCACGTTCCAACCGAGCTGGTAGAAAGCGGCTCAACTTCTGCCAGTCCGGGAGCGTTCCAAGCAAAGCCGAGAGACGTTTTATGGCCTCTTCAACCGAGTGCAGTTCCATATGCTCGATCAGCAGACTGGAGGGTTCTGCTTTTGCGCGGTTATTGGCATAGGCTTTCAGAATGTCGAACAGCGAGACTTCATAATCCGTGCGCTCGACAATACCGCTTTCTTCGGGACTGCCCCGGGCAAAAAAATCAACACCCAGCTGAGGACGTGCCATCAACCTTTTCCCGGCATCCTGCATGGCCTGTAATCTCTGCAGCTGAAACTTCAGCGCCGCGGCCAGTTCTGCACCGGAAGGCTCTTCACCACTTTGCGGTTCAGGTAAAAGCAGCCTGGATTTCAAATAGGCCAGCCAAGCCGCCATCACCAGATAATCCGCCGCCAGTTCGAGACGCAATTCATGTGCCTGCTGGATAAAAGAAATATACTGGTTGGCCAGGGCAAGAATGGATATCTGGGTCAGATCAACTTTCTGATCCCGGGCCAACTGCAACAATATATCAATCGGCCCTTCAAAACCCTCAAGATCAAGAATAAGCGGATGCAACGCCGACAGCGCTCCATTTTTATCCTCAGGAGTGTCTTCTTCAAAGAGCGATGTATCTGTCACAGAATTCCATCGTTGTTATATAAGGTTAAGGTTCGCTATAGCCTCGAAAAATGGCAACATTCCCTGCATAACCGTTCTGATGATATAGCCTATAACATTCAGGTCCATGCCAAGTTCCCGCCCGACAAAAGGCAGCGCAAAAATCAGGACCAGCAGGATCAACATACCAAAACGTTCGGTCTGGGAAAACTTGATTGCAAGCGGCGTCGGCAAAAGCCCGGTCAGAACCCGCCCGCCATCAAGTGGCAATATCGGCAACATATTAAAGGCTGCCAGCATCAGATTGATCAGAATGGCATTCTTGAAGTTCTCAAACACCCACACTGTCGCGATATCCGGCACGATGCCGATGACAGCAATTCCGATTGCCGCAACAAAGGCAATCAGGAGGTTACTGACAGGTCCAGCCAGGGCAACGAAGATCATGTCTCTTTTGGGGTTACCCAACCGGCCAAAGCGAACCGGAACCGGTTTTGCCCAGCCAAGAATAAAGGGGGAACCGGAAAAAATTAGCACTACAGGTAAAAGGATCGTGCCAAAAGGATCAATGTGTTTAAGCGGATTAAGCGTCACACGCCCCAACTGGTATGCAGTATCGTCCCCCAATTTTCTGGCGGCGATGGCATGTGCTGCCTCGTGGAGCGTCACGGCCAGCAAAACGGGCAAAGCCCAGACCGATAATCCATGGAGGAATTCACCGACATCCATCATAAATAAAAATCCTGATTAATCGTTAGGGAAGCAGATCATGACCAGTAAGGAGATAGAAGCTCGTCCAGTTCCTGCGAAGCAAGTCGAATATCATATGGGGTATTTTTGCGACGTTTCCACACCTGATCCAATCTGGATCGTTTTTTGCTGTCGATCCCCTCAAGCCCCAAAGCCACGCCAGACATCTCATCCTGATCGCCATTACAGTGCAGGACAATGTCACATCCGGCAGCAAGACAGGAACGTGCCTTTTCGTCGTAACTGCCCTGCATTGCCTTCATCGACAGATCGTCAGAAAGCAAAATCCCCTCAAAACCGATCTCTTTCCGAATAATCTCGCCGATAATTTTTGGCGAAACGGTTGCAATATGATCCGGGTCGATATCTTCATAAATGACATGGGCTGTCATGCCCCAGGGCGCATCTTTCATCAACCTGAAGGCTTCAAAATCACTGCTGGCGAGTTCACTTCTCGGTGTCTTGACTCGTGGCAGTTCCTTGTGACTGTCAACCAGTGCTCTTCCGTGACCGGGAAGATGTTTGATCACAGGCATAATACCGCTGTCCAGAAAACCCTCGCTCACAGAACGCGCAAGGGTCGCTACCTGCTCCGGAGTTGCTCCATAGGAGCGATCACCCACCACTTCATGGGCTCCCGGGATGGTCAGATCCAGAACCGGAGCACAGTCAACGGTAAAACCAAGCTGGGTAAGTTCACTGGAAATCAGACAGGCATTCAGATAAGCCGCGCGTTGACCTTTTTCCGGATCATCCTGATAGAGCTGCCCAAACACAGCAGCGGCTGGCGTCTTGCGCCAGTGCGGCGGACGCAATCGGGCAACCCTCCCGCCTTCCTGGTCAACCAGTACAGGCAGATCATCCCGACCACTGAGCGTTTTCATCTCGTCGATGAGAATACGGATCTGTTCCGGGGTGTCACAGTTGCGGCCAAAAAGAACAAAACCGTAAGGATTTACCTCGGAAAAGAAATCTTTTTCCCAAGCCGTCAGACTTTGTCCTGCACAGCCAAAGATTACCGAACTTTGTTCCACAGCAACACCCCCACCCTATGGTCTTACTTGACCTTCTTTACCAGACAATCCCGTTTGGCAGCCTTGAGCTTGTCACAAAAATCGCTGGCCGCCTGCTTGTCGGGGAAAGGCCCGGTCTGCAGGCGATAACGCACACCCACGCCGGAAATATCGGCCTTTTCGACAATGGCTTGCTTATCCCCCAGAAGATCAGACAGCTTGCGCTGGATGTTTTTCCATTCCGTCATTGCATCCGCTTCGGTCTTGAGCGAGGCAAGCTGGAGAACATAATCCCCCGTGGTGGCGCTTTGAACAGATTTTTCCGGGGCAGCCGATTCAGTAACGGGCTGGCTTGCTTCTGGCACGGGTGGTGGTGTCAAAACGGATTCAACTTCCTTTGTTCCCTCGACCACAGGTGGCGGTGCCAAAGCCACAGGCGCTTCTTCCACAGATGTTTCCGGAGGCAGTGCAACAGGATTTTCCGGTATTTCTGCAACAGCTGTTACCTCTCCCCCAGATACGGGAGCCGTTTCGGCTTCAACCGGAACATCGGGAACAACAGGCGGCATGGGAACTTCAGGAGGCGGTAATAGCTTTTCTACCTGTCCGGAATTTACCTCAGCATCCTCTTCGTTCAGAACCAGCTTGTCCTGATGAGGTACCGCCATCCCGCCGGGTTCTTCCGGCTTGGTTTTTTCAGGAGTGGTTTCAGCTTCAATCAGCGGGATCGTATTGGGAACTGTTTGGTCAGGCCCGTTGCTGTCCCCAAGAATGAAAAAGATCCCACCACCTATAAGCGAGACAACAATCAGTCCCAGCCCAACAGGTATCAGCTTCCGAAACAGACCCTCGCCCGGATCGGAATCAACATCATCTTCCCAATACTCATCATCGGGAAAGCTGTCCGTCTCAAAAGACCGCCCACTATCGTTGCGATCGGTCGTCGCCCGCAGGCTTTCTTTTTCACGAATTTTTTCAAACTCGCGAAGGCCGTCATTGGTTCCTCTGGGCGAGTTACCGGAATCATTAAAAGACATCAGCGCATTTCCTCAACAGGTTCAATGCCAAATACATCAAGTCCCGATGCAATCACCAGAGCCGTCGCCTTAACCAGAGCCATTCTGGCCTCAGTCAAAGCAGGATTATCAACCAGGATAAACCGCAAGCTTGCATCATCTTTACCTTTGGTCCAGAGGCCGTGCAGTTCTCCGGCCAACTCATAAAGATAAAAGGCGATGCGGTGAGGCTCATGAGCTTCACCCGCGCTCTCAAGCAGACGCGGCCATTCACATAACTTGCGAACCAGCGCCAGTTCGCCTTCACTGTTCAGCAAGGAGCAATCAAGTTCGGCCAGTGTTTCTTGCGTCAGGTCCAGTGCCGGGATTTCCAACTTCGCGTTCTTTAACACAGAACAGGCCCGCGCATGTGCGTACTGGACATAGAACACAGGGTTGTCACGGCTCTGCTCCAGCACCTTAACCAGGTCGAAATCAAGAGAGGCATCATTTTTGCGGGTCAGCATGATAAAGCGGACAACATCTTTACCAACTTCGTCAATTACATCCCGCAGGGTCACAAAATTTCCCGAACGCTTGGACATCCGGACCATTTCGCCATCCCGCAACAGATTGACCAGCTGACAGACTTTGACATCAAGAGACCCCTGCCCTTCGGTCAAAGCTGTGACCGCCGCCTGCATCCGCTTGATATAGCCGCCATGATCCGCGCCCCAGACGTTGATCATGGTTTTGAACCCGCGGCGATATTTATCAAGATGATATGCCATGTCCCCTGCAAAATAGGTCCAGCTGCCATCCGATTTCTGGATCGGACGATCGACATCGTCGCCAAAGTCGGTTGAACGGAACAGCGTCTGGGGACGAGGCTCCCAATCATCTGGCGTTTTGCCTTTTGGTGGCTCCAGAACACCCGTATAGACCAGATTGTGTTCCTTCAGGAATTTGGCAACTTCCTCAACGCCTCCGGCCTCGACCAGTTCCCGCTCGGAAGAATAGAGATCCATCACAACACCCAGCGCGGCCAGGTCCGTCTTGATCAGATCGATCAACTGGGCAATGGCAAACTTTCTGACTTCCGGCAACCAGGCACTCTCTTCCTTGCCCAGCCACTTGTCTCCGTCACGGGCAACCAGTGCCTTGCCAACATCAATCAGATATTCTCCCGGATAAAATCCAGCCGGGATTTCTCCAATATCCTCACCAAGTGCCTCGCGGTATCTGAGATAGGCAGATCCAGCCAGAACATTAACCTGATTACCGGCATCATTGATGTAATATTCCCGGCAGACATCATAGCCAACTTTGGCCAGCAAGGATGCCAGGGCATCACCAACAATAGCGCCACGGGCATGCCCGACAGTCAGAGGACCTGTCGGATTTGCCGAGACATACTCAACATTGACCCGTTCTCCCTGCCCCATATCAGAGTTACCATAGGCAAGCCCCGCTTTGAGGATGGTGCCAATCTGCTCCAGCCAGAGTTTTTCCTCCAGACGCAGGTTGATAAAGCCGGGTCCCGCAATATCGACAGAATTTACAACATCAAGACGCTCCAGACGTGCAGCCAGAAGAGCGGCAAGGTCCCGAGGTTTCATCGCAGCAGGTTTGGCCAAAACCATCGCAGCATTGGTCGAGATATCTCCATGAGAAGAATCTCGTGGCGGCTCGGCAGAAACCCGGGAAAAGTCCAGGCCAGCAGGAATTTCACCGGAAACAGCCATCTCTTCAAGCTGCGCTACAATTTTATTTCTCAGGTCTTTGAAAACGTTCATTTTATCTCAAAATCCAGATTAAAAATCTGTCTGTGTTGTTCAAAAGCATAGCGGTCAGTCATACCAGCGATGTAATCCGCGATCAAACGTGCGCTGCGTTTTGTCAATTTCGTTCCAGCTTCCAGACGCCAATAGTCAGGAAGCCCCTCTGGGTGCTCTGAATAATGTGAAAAGAGGTTTCTCACAACCTGCTTTACACGTTCGCGCATCTCTTTGACTTTTTCATGGCGGTACATACGCCCGAATAAAAAAATCCTTAGCTCTTTTTCAGCAAGTTTGAACTGATCGGAAAAAGCCACCAGGGCCTGGGGCTGAGCCCGGACTTCGGCAGCAGATTGTGGTCTTGCCTGCTTCAATCGTTGCCTGGTTTCCGCCAGCACATCACTGATCATATGATCAACAAGACGCCTGACCGCTTCATGAACCAGACTTTCCTGCCCCACATTCGGATAACGCTGTTCAACTTCGCGAAAGATATTACCAACAACCGGTAAATCCAACAAATCTCCAACCTTAAAGAGACCAGCCCTGATCCCGTCATCAATATCGTGATTGTTATAGGCGATATCATCCGAGATTGCGGCGATCTGTGCTTCCAGCCCGGCAAAGGATGCCAATTCCAGATCAACTGCGTTTTTACAATACTTTCGCATGCTTTCCGGAACAACTGGCTCTTTACTCAAAGGCCCTGCTACAGGACCGTTGTGTTTGGCAATTCCTTCCAGACTTTCCCAGGAAAGGTTCAGACCATTAAAGTCTGCATAGCGCCGCTCCAGCTGTGTGACCACCCGGAAAGTTTGTTCGTTGTGATCAAAACCGTCGAAAGGCAGCATCATCTCATGCAGGGCATCTTCGCCAGCATGTCCGAAAGGCGTGTGACCCAGATCATGTGCCAAAGCTATCGTCTCGGCCAAATCTTCGTTTACCCCAAGCGTTCTGCTCAGGCTCCGGGCGATCTGTGCCACCTCAAGGGAATGGGTCAGACGGGTTCTGAAGTGATCACCTTCATGATAGACAAAAACCTGGGTTTTGTATTGAAGTCGTCGAAAAGCCACCGAATGAATAATGCGATCCCGGTCTCTTTGAAATGCCGTACGGTTTTTGCTCTCCGGCTCCTTGAGAAGACGGCCTCTTGAGTTTTCCGGAAAGGAGGCATAAGGCCTGATCGAATCGCTGTTTTGCATCGGCAAAGACTAGCGGTCTGCGTAACTTAGTCAAAGGGATTTCTATCTGAAACATACCCTGAAGTTCTCCTGTTGGAGGCCTCCTTGCCACGGGCTTTCGTCAAGACTTCACTCTCAAGGATTGACAGTCCCTGAAAGCGGCTTACATAAGTACAGATAATACCCGAGTTTTGTCAGGGGTCTCTGGTCGGATTTAACCATCTGTGAATAACGGTTTTCATGATCAGTCTGCACGATTAAGATAGACCCCAGATTAACAGCGCCTCATAGGTCGATGGAGCAAGTATGAGTACAGAAGAACAATCTCCCTTTATCTCTCTCTCATCCAGTGCCGCCAAACGTGTCGCCTGGCTGGCAGAGCAGGAAGGCAATCCGGGACTGATGCTGCGCATTACCGTCTCGGGTGGTGGGTGCTCGGGTTTCCAGTACGGCTTCTCTTTTGACAGCACAGTCAATGACGACGATCTGACCTTCGCAACCGACGGCACCTCCGCCGTTATTGACCAGATGTCCCTCGACCTGCTCAATGGCTCAGAAATCGATTTTGTCGAGGATCTGATGGGTTCCTCTTTTAGGATTACCAACCCCAATGCCACAGCATCCTGTGGTTGCGGCACATCCTTCGCCATCTGATAGAAAAACGTCCTGTAAGTTCAACACCAGCCCCGACTGCGGAGTTTCTGAGCCCCATGATCAAGATCGCAACCTGGAATGTAAACTCCATCAACAAGCGCCTGCCGAACGTACTTGAATGGATCCGGGAAGCATCACCTCATGTCCTGTTGCTGCAGGAACTCAAAACCGTCGCAGAAAAATTTCCCTATCTTGAGTTTGAAGAACTTGGGTACCACGTCGAGGTTGTCGGCCAAAAAAGTTACAATGGTGTTGCCCTGATCTCCAAAGCCCCCATAACCGATGTACTTCGCGAATTGCCCGGGGATAGTGAGGATGATCATGCCCGTTATGTCGAGGGAACCACCTTTGGCTTGCGCGTTGCCTCGATTTACCTGCCCAACGGCAACAACAATTACAACAAGACAGACTCGGTTAAATTCCCCTACAAACTCAAATGGATGGAGCGCCTCAACGCGCATGCGGCGGCATTACTTAAAACAGAACAACCGACTGTTCTCGCCGGGGACTTCAACCTGATCCCGACCGATGACGATGTGTTTGATCCTCGCCGTTTTGATGGCAGCGCCCATACACATGCGGCTTCACGCAATCGGTACCGGGCGCTTGAACATCTTGGATACAACGAAGCCTGGCGCAGCCTGAACAATGAAGCCCATGTTTACAGTTACTGGGACTATCAGAAAGAAGCTTACCAGCATAATAACGGCATCCGTATTGATCTGATGATGCTCTCCCCCCAGGCTGCTGACTTGCTGATGGCTTCAGCAATTGACAAAGCCCCCCGGGGGAAAGAGTCTCCCTCGGATCATACACCGGTTTATTGCGAGTTCGACATTCCTCAAAAAGCTGCAGCGTGAGATAGGGGATGTTTATCCCGCTTTTTGACAATCTTCCCCGCATACTGATTGAGAAACCCTGGATTAACTGGGCGGGTATCACCCTTTGTGTTCTTGTTTTTGCCCTGGAATTTTTCCTGCCGGAAGAGATCATGAGTCAGATGATCTTTGCCTTGGGCATAATTCCTGATGTTCTTGTGGGCAACGCCGAACGCGCAGATGCCATCAACTGGGTTTCACCCTACCTCAATCTTGTGACCTACAACTTTCTCCATGCCGATTTTATGCACCTAGCCGGAAACATGATTTTCCTTTGGGTCTTCGGAGATAACGTCGAAGACGCCATGGGACATCGAAGGTATTTTCTTTTTCTGGCTGCCTGCGGTGCTGCTGCCGGCCTGGGGCAGGCCATCCTCTCCCCGGGCTCCCAATTGCCAATCATTGGTGCCAGTGGTGCAATTTCGGGTATTCTGGGGGCTTATCTGTTACAATACCCTCGTGCCAAGGTTCTTGTGCCGATCTTTACGATACCCGTATTCGTTCGCGCCTACCTTTTGTTGATCTTCTGGATTGGATTTCAGATTGTGTCTGCCCTGATCGCGGTGGAGAACCATGAAACAGGTGTCGCCTGGTGGGCTCATATTATTGGCTTTTTCAGTGGCATGGCCCTGCTTCCTCTTTTCAGACACAGCAGTTTGCCTCTGCTCAGCCCCGAGGAACTCCCCCGCGGGTTAAGTATAAGAAAAACCGGATACGACCAGAAATAATTCTGTATCTGTGTCATTCGGCATAAGACAAAGATAAGGGATGCAAATTTTATCGCTATTTTGTGAAATAACCATGGACGTATAGCGATGGATTTCCTAATTATCTTACAACAACCATAAATTCATCTACGACGTAACGTTAGGATAAAACCGTGCCAGAGTATCGTTCCAGAACCTCCACACATGGCCGTAACATGGCAGGTGCCCGTGGCCTGTGGCGCGCAACCGGCATGCAGGATGATGATTTTGGCAAGCCGATCATCGCTATTGCCAACTCCTTCACCCAGTTCGTCCCCGGACATGTCCACCTCAAAGATCTGGGTGGACTGGTCGCTGAAGAGATCCAAAAAGCTGGTGGTGTAGCCAAAGAATTCAACACCATTGCAGTTGATGACGGTATTGCCATGGGACATGACGGCATGCTCTATAGCCTGCCGTCGCGTGAAGTGATCGCCGATGCCGTGGAGTACATGTGTAACGCGCACTGCGCTGATGCGGTGGTTTGTATTTCCAACTGTGACAAGATCACCCCCGGTATGTTGATGGCTGCCATGCGCCTGAATATCCCGGCGATCTTTGTCTCAGGCGGACCAATGGAAGCTGGAAAAATTATCCTCAACGACAAGGAGCGCAAGCTCGACCTTGTCGATGCCATGGTTGATGCAGCCGACCCCAATGTCAGTGATGAAGATGTAGCCGCTATCGAACGGTCAGCCTGCCCGACCTGCGGCTCCTGTTCAGGCATGTTCACCGCCAATTCCATGAACTGCCTCAGCGAGGCCATGGGTCTGTCCCTTCCAGGCAATGGCTCTTTGCTCGCAACACACAAGCTGCGTGGCGAGCTTTTCAAAGAAGCTGGCCGACGGATTGTCGACATCACCAAACGTTATTACGAACAAGGCGATGAAAGCGTTCTTCCTCGCGGAATTGCCACCTTCGAGACTTACCAGAATGCCATGGTGCTGGATATTGCCATGGGCGGCTCAACCAATACAATCCTGCACATCCTGGCCATGGCACAGGAAGGCGGTGTCGACTTCAAGATGTCCGATATCGACAACCTGTCCCGCAAGGTTCCCCAGTTGGCAAAGGTTGCTCCATCAACTGCCAAGTACCATATGGAAGACGTCCATCGCGCTGGTGGAATTATGGGCCTTCTCGGTGAACTGGACCGGCTTGGGCTGATCCATCGGGACCGTCCAACCGTTCATGAGAAAACCCTGGGCCAGGCCATCGACAAGTGGGACATCGTCAAGACCAACGACCCAAAAACAAAAACCTTCTATTCTGCTGCTCCCGGCGGCGTCAGAACGACCCAGGCCTTCAGTCAGGACAGATATTATTCCTCGCTTGATGATGACCGCGCCAACGGCTGCATCCGCAGCGGTGAACACGCTTTCAGTCAGGAAGGTGGTCTTGCTGTCCTTTTTGGTAACATTGCTGTTGATGGCTGCGTCGTTAAAACTGCTGGCGTTGATGACTCCATACTCAAATTCAAAGGCACTGTGAAAATCTTTGAATCTCAGGAAGCTGCCGTAGCAGGTGTACTTGGTGGAGAAGTTGTCGAGGGCGATGTCGTGGTCATTCGCTATGAAGGCCCCAAAGGTGGCCCGGGCATGCAAGAGATGCTCTATCCTACCAGCTATCTGAAATCCATGGGGCTTGGCAAGGCCTGTGCTCTCTTGACCGACGGACGTTTCTCCGGGGGCACTTCGGGTCTTTCTATCGGACACGTTTCCCCGGAAGCAGCACAAGGTGGTGCTATTGCCCTGGTCGAGGCTGGCGATGCCATCGAAATCGATATTCCCAACCGGACCATCAATGTTCTGCTCAGCGATGAGGAACTGCAGCGTCGTCGGGATGCCATGAATGCCCGGGGCAAGGCAGCTTGGAAACCAGCTAAAGTCCGCCCCAGAAAAGTCAGTGGAGCCCTCAAGGCCTATGCACACTTTACCACCTCGGCTGATCGGGGTGCATATCGTGACGTGAACCAGCATGACGAAGAATAACCGTCACACTGAATAACGCGAAAACAAAAGGGCCGATGAAATCAATCATCGGCCCTTTTGTTTTGAATTCTCTCTATGTCCTGCAAGATTTCAGACCGGTGAGGAAAATGCCCCCCTGACAATCCGGAGCAAAGCCTCTTGTCCGGCGTCAAGCATTCGGGCACGGGTTTCCCCCGACACCTGCGAAAGCGGAGCTACCTGAGCCCGTTCAAAATGAAAAAGCAATAACGCAAGATCATTCAGCTCCCTGTCCGGTAACGTCGCACCCTGCTGCTTCATATATCCGGCCATACGCTCCGTCAGAACCTGACTATGGATCAAATCAAGTTGAGCCAGATCCTTGTTCGTTCCCATAGCTCTTTGCAATCGATCCTTGACCGTTGCGCTGGTCTTTGTGCTCGATAAAGCCCTGAAAATATTCTCCCAGAAAAGAGCAACATCGGTTTTTTCTGGTGGAAAGGTCCCTTCGGTTGCATCAAGCGCCGCACCAACCTCATCAAGCCACTGCTCATAGAGCGCCAGAATAATTGCTTCCTTGTTTGGAAAGAATTGATAGAGCGAGGCAATGTTGACCTCGGCCACCTCGGCAATCCGGCGCGTTGTCAAACGGTCCAGACTAATCGAGGTCAAAAGATTTGCTCCGGCATCCAGAATACGCCGAACACTCTCTCTCGAACGCTGCTGTGTTGGCAGGCGTCTCTTGACCAGTTTTTTTTGCTTAACGAAACTCGTTTTCAACTCTGTCATCATAACAGCAGGTTAGCGCTGTCTGCTGATGGATAAAATACGTAATAAAACGTATACAACACGGATTTTTCGATGCATTTTCCCTTATCCCGTTGCAACGACAACAGGACAAAGGCCAGCATTCCAAAAGAAAAAGCCGCTACTACAGCGGCTTTTTCATACTACATCAGACAGAAATCTTACAGATCAGCCAAACGCTCAACAGCAGCATTCAACTCGTTCAGTGTTGCCTGGAAATCATCGCGACGGCTGTGCTGTTCTTTGACCACAGCTTCCGGTGCTTTCGAGACAAACTGCTCATTCGCAAGCTTCTTGTTGATTTTTTCTATTTCCAAAAGTGTCTTTTCAATTTCTTTACTCAGACGGGCTTTCTCCTGGCTCACATCAACAATACCTTCCAGAGGCAGAGCAAATGTTGCGTCATCCAGAACAATCTGGATCGCTCCTTTTGGCAGATCCCCCTCAATCGTATCAAGGGAGGAAAGACGGGCAAGCCAGCTGATCACATCACGGTAATTTTCAACCCGCGCCTTGATCTCTTCCGTCCCATCCTTGAGCAGCAGAGGTGCTTTTAGCGCTGGTGGTGTGTTCAACTCGGCACGGGTTGCCCTGATATCAGTAATCAGGCGAATAACCCAATCCATCTCTTTTTCAACCGCAGCATCAATATACCGCTCGTCGAACGTCGGCCAGGCAGCAGAGATCAGAGGACCCGCTCCCTCCCCGCCAATAGTCTCCCAAAGCTCTTCGGTGATATAAGGCATAATCGGATGTAACAGATGCAGGATCTGTGAAAGAGTCCAGGCAATCGTTGCCTTTGTCTCTTTTTCAGTTTCGCTATCTCCACTCGCCAGAACCGGCTTGGTAAATTCGAGATACCAGTCGCAGAATTCATTCCAGACAAACTTGTAGAGCGCATTGGCAGCATCGTTAAAGCGATAATCATCAAGCGCCTTGTCGACAGCAGCCGTTGCGGCTGCGACTTTACCAACAATCCAGCGATTGACCGGCTGTTTACAGCTCAAGGGGTCAAAATTGGGATCCAGCACTGCCCCGTTCATCAGGCTGAAACGGGCCGCATTCCAAAGTTTGGTGCCAAAGTTGCGATAACCTTCTACACGCGAGGAAGCCAGTTTGATATCACGCCCCGGCGCCGCCATCGCGGAAAGGGTAAACCGCAAGGCATCACAGCTGTATTCCGCAATGGTCTCCAGCGGATCAATCACGTTGCCCTTGGATTTGGACATTTTCTGGCCGTTTTCGTCGCGGACCAGAGCATGGATGTAAACCGTTTTAAAGGGTACATCATCCATAAAGTGCATGCCCATCATCATCATCCGGGCAACCCAGAAGAAGATAATGTCAAAGCCTGTTACCAGAACATCACCAGGATAATAACGCTTCAGCTCCGCAGTCTGTTCCGGCCAGCCAATTGTGGAAAACGGCCAGAGTGCAGAAGAGAACCAGGTATCGAGAACGTCAGGATCTCGCGTCAGTTCAACAGCATGACCAAATTGGGCCAAAGCGGCGACCTGCGCCTCTTCTTCCGTCTCTTCAACAAAAATTTCACCATCCGGGCCGTACCATGCCGGGATCTGATGTCCCCACCAGAGTTGTCGAGAAACACACCACGGCTGAATGTTGCGCATCCATTCGTAATAGGTATTTTCCCACTGCTTGGGCACGATCTGGGTTTTTCCCGTCTCGACAGCCTCAAGAGCCGGTTTTGCCAGCGTGGCAGCGTCCACGTACCACTGATCTGTCAACCAGGGCTCAATCGGAACCCCGGAACGATCGCCATGTGGAACCGTATGCAGATGGTCATCGATTTTTTCCAGCAGGCCAAGCGCTTCGAATTCGGCGACAATTTTCTTGCGCGCTTCGAAACGATCCAGACCCTGATAGGCCTCAGGCGCATTTTCGTTGATACGGGCGTGTTTGTCGAAAACGTTGATCATTTCCAGATTACAACGCCGGCCAACTTCGAAGTCGTTGAAATCATGCGCTGGTGTAATTTTCACTGCGCCCGACCCGGTTTCAGGATCAGCATATTCATCCGCAACAATCGGGATCAGTCGGCCAACAATCGGCAGAACAACATTTTTGCCGATGAGATCCTTGTAACGTTCGTCTTCGGGATGAACTGCAACTCCACTGTCGCCCAGCATGGTCTCCGGACGCGTTGTTGCCACGACAATATATTTGCCTTCCTGGCCTTCCAGTGGATAGCGGAAGTGCCAGAGATTGCCATTGACCTCGTTCTGTTGCACTTCCAGATCGGAAATCGCCGTCAGCAATTTTGGATCCCAGTTCACCAGGCGTTTGTCTTTATAGATCAGGCCTTCTTTATGCAGCTGAACAAAAACCTTGCGTACAGCCGCGGACAAACCTTCGTCCATCGTGAAACGTTCACGAGGCCAGTCAGCCGAAGCCCCAAGGTGACGGAGCTGCTTGACAATGGTCCCACCGGATTTTTCTTTCCAGTCCCAGACGCTCTCAAGGAACTTGTCCCGTCCCAAATCGTGCCGGGAAATCCCTTTTTCAGCCAGCTGGCGTTCGACAACCATTTGTGTCGCAATACCCGCGTGGTCTGTTCCTGGCTGCCACAGCACATCGTGTCCGCGCATACGCTTGTAGCGGATCAGGACATCCTGAAGCGTAAAGGTCAGCGCATGGCCCATATGCAAACTGCCCGTCACATTCGGGGGCGGCATCATGATGGTATAAGGGGTCGCCTGGGAATGCGGATCGGCGGCAAAAGCGCCAGATTTTTCCCAACGTGCGTATTGCTTCGCCTCAACCTGGTCGGGGCAATAGGTTTTCTCCAGCATTGCTGGGTTCCTCTTACTCAATAATTCAATGTGAAATAATGCTGGTTGTTGCTAGCAGCTCAAAGGAAAAAAAGAAAGACCGGGCCTTATAAATCTTCGGCCCGGCGCACCATTTTCTTGATTTCTTCGCGAACTATGCGCTCGACCATAGGGCCGAGCCGCACATCAAGCCAAGCTTTAAGCTCTGGCACCAGTGCTTCGCGTACGATGTCCTCGAGTGTCTTGCCAGTACCAATCGCCAGTGATCGTTGTACAACTGCAGCACGCGCAATCTCTGACAGGGCAGAAGCCGCTTTATCCTGGGTTTCTTCCTGAAGTATGCTCACGGCATCAGACACGTCGAGATCAAGATCCAGACCATCGTCCTCTTCGTCAAAGTCAACTTCTACCGGTTCATCAGCAGGAACTTCTTCTTCAAACGACAGATCTTCTTCTGGCTCAGATTCAGGCTCTTCTTCTTCTTCTTCGAGAGACAAATCTTCTTCAACAGCCTCAAAGGGATCTTCTTCCTCTACCGCTTCTTCCTGTTCGGCACTTTCGAAGGTATTGCGGAAGTCCTCTTCAATTGAGTCTTCTTCAGGTGATGGCTCTTCGGCTGCGTCCTCTTCAGGTTCATCAGCTTCTTCAGCGGCAAGCACTTCCTCTTCCTCGACGACCTCTTCGGTTAGATCAAGAATATCATCGTCCGCCTCTGCTTCGGATTCTTCCTCAGCAGCAGCGGCAGCTTTCGGGGCATCTTCACCCTCGGGACCATCCTCAGATATTATCCGGCGTATAGACGCCAGAATTTCTTCCATCGACGGTTCGCCCTGGGTTTCTTGATCACTCATTGAAATGTTGTCCCACCGCTTCTTTCTCTGCCAACACACTATTCAGCTGACATTCAAGACAGACTGATCGCTAGATATTATTGAAAGAGAAAGGGTTTTGCACCCCTATTTTTCAATTTCAAGTCCAAACCACTTATCGCGGACCTTGTTATAATCCGCAGTGGGATCAAACAGATTGACCGGCAACCCCAGATATTGGGCCGTCAACTGCCCCATGGCACCCAAAACCTGATAGGTGGCAATCACTTCATCTCGTTCGGCACTTACAAGGTTTACCTGGGCATCGAGCAACTCTTGTTCTGCATCCAGAACATCAAGAATCGTCCGTTCGCCGACTTCCTCTTCCTGTCGCACACCCTCAAGAGCAATTTCCGCAGCTTCGACAGCTGAGGTGAAGGACTGGATCTGGGCCTGGGCGCTGACAAGATTTTCCCAGGAAGATACACCTTGTTGCTCTATCGAGCGAGATTGTTCCGCAATCTGGATCCTGCGCTGATTGGCATCCTGTTTTGCCTGGCGAACACGGCTGCTCACCAGCCCCTGTTGATAAATCGGAACTGTGACCTGGGCAATAATCTCGCCTGATGTACTGTCGACATCCTTGGAAGAGGTTTCATCTGACCGACTGACACTTCCGACCAGGGCAACTTCAGGGTAAAGTTCACCTGTGATTTCGCGTACCTGTTTAATCGCCGCCATCTCGTTGTACCTGGCAGCAAGAACAGAAGGGTTATTCTCAAGAGCAACACCAAGAAGCTCGGATTGGGATGCCGGAGGAGTTCCAAAAGGATTTGGCCGCTCTAGCTGAACAGGTTCGGCGCCGACAATCTCAATATAAGCCGCTTTGGAAGTATTCAAGGTACCTTCCGAGGCAATCCGTTTTGCTGTGGCAGTTGCCAATCTCGACTCGGACTGAGCAACGTCGGTTCGGGTCAATTCGCCGACTTCAAAACGGTCTTTTGTTGCCTCCAGCTGACGAGCAAGAACCTTTTCGTTATTAACATTAAGCTCAAGTACAGCCTGATCCCGCCAGACAGAGGCATAGGCAGATACTGCTTTCAGAAGCACATCCTGTTCAACCGCGACAACATTTGCCCTTTGCGCCAGAACAAGGTTTTCTGCCTGCTCGGTCGCAGCAACCGTGCGCCCACCTCGATAAAGAGACTGCGAAACCTGAAGCGTCGCATTGAGAGGCTGCGTTGTGTCTGTTGAGTCTCCGGAAGGAGAATTGACATCGGTACGTCGAACCCCGCCAGAGCCGGAAAGAGTAACCTGGGGCCGCCAGTTGGAAAGAGCCTGAGGGACAGATTCATTTACCGATTTCAATCCGGTTTGTGCGCTGGAAAGCGTTGGATTCGTCTCGTAAGCTTTAACCAGAGCATCATTCAGACTTTGTGCCTGGGCACTGAATGCAAAGACACTCACCCCACCAAAAGCGGCAAGACCAGCAAGTGCACTTCTATTCAGGAGACTCTTTTTGGTTTTTTCTGTCTTACAGTTCATTTTATTTCCAATTTTAGTCCGACTAGGTTCATAAAAAGAGGTTCACCAACACTCAGGAACCAAAGAAAATCTGAGGTAAATCAAACAGAATCGCTGCAAGTATTCCCGAAAACAATATCACCGGGCATACTTCTTCCAGCAAACATCAACGATAAGTAGGCGCAAGATCCAGAAGAACAAGCCCCAGACAGTCAAAGAAACGGCTCAGAACCCGCTTCAGAAGCTGAAAACTGCTTTGGGTTCAAAACCCGGTAATAACGGGGTATTGGCATCAAAAACAATACGGCTAGACACCTGCCCCACATGTTTCTCGAACACAGTCACATGACCAAGGTCCTGTTTGTTACGTGCCTTATTATCCTGAACCACAGCGATCAGACGACCTTTTTCTGCAAGTTGATCAAACAACGGGGCAGAAATCTCGGCAACCGCGCCCCCAAGAACAATCAGATCATAGGCAGCCTGCTTGGCATACCCTTCATTTAGGGCACCAGCAACAGCAACGGCATTTTCGGCCCCCTGCTGTGAAAAGGTCTCGTTCATACCAGCAACCAGACTCTCTTCAGATTCAAGTGCAATAACAGCGTTCACCAGCTTTGAAAGAACTGTTGCGGCATAACCGGTTGCAGCTCCAACCACCAGCGCGGTCTCATGTGCCTGAGGCTCTATTATCTGGAGCATGCGCGCCAGAACCATCGGCTCCATCAAATAGCGCCCATGACCAACGGCAAGATCCTCGTCTACATAAGCCACGCTTTTGGAAGCCTCCGGAACGAACTCTTCACGAGCTACCGTTTCAAAGGCATCCAGAACACCTGCGTGAGTGACTTTATTAGTGCGCAGCTGGCTATTGACCATGTTCACGCGGGCTTGTTGGAAATTGACCATCATAGAAACAACCGATCATTATGAATAAATTTCGGGGATCATACCCAAGAGTACGGACGCTTTCCAGATAAAGTAGTTCATTTTGTTACCAGAAAGCGGTTTTTTTTTATCCTGTAACTTCTATAGCCGAAACGGCGCCATTCCGGGCCCCTATTATTGCAACTGGAATCGACATTGCCCACTTGACCTCCTGCCCGCTGATCACTATACATCCCGGCACTGCCAGCGAACAAAGTTCGTCCGGACGGCCCGGTGGCAGAGTGGTTATGCAGAGGACTGCAAATCCTTGAACGTCGGTTCGATTCCGGCCCGGGCCTCCAAATCCCCAGAGTATTCATCAGACTTCAGAAACCAGCCAGAGATTACACAATCTTTGCTGATTACCTTCCCTTCAAGAAGGATACCCCTTCCTGAAGGGGCAGCTGCCGACGGCCTCTTGATACATCAGCGATTCCCCGAATGACGACAGAATAAAAGGCCATCACCTCTTCGCAAATCGGGGAACAAGGCACTGTTTTTAAAAGAATAAAAAAAAATCAAAAAAAATACATAAAAGCCATTGCCAGGTTCAAAGACCACTGTTATAACCCAACCCGTCGCCAACGAGGCGGCCGAAAACACTGATCCGCGATAGCTCAGTTGGTAGAGCAGGTGACTGTTAATCACCTTGTCGCAGGTTCGAGTCCTGCTCGCGGAGCCAATACAAACCCTGACCGGGAAACTGGTCAGGGTTTTGTTTTATATAGCCACTTTTCTCCCTGGCCCTTCCCTCATTAAAACAGTTTCTCCTGATCTGAAGCTTTGCAATTCCCTCCTGCCTTGGATAAACTCTGGCCTACAGATTAACCATAGAATTATAGCCCTGACAGGGGCATCAATATGCACTTCTTAAGACTGTTTTTTGTATTCTGTTCTCTATCATTCGTGACCCTTTATAGCTTTTCAGTAAAGGCCGAAGGGATTGTTTATGCACGGGCAGCACAGGAAGCCGAGGATAACGGCGACTACCCTCTGGCGATAAAATACTATAACGAAGCTCTGGCTGAAGGAGACCTCTCAACCAAGCTTCAGGCTTATGTGCATAATAATCTGGGTCTATTGCATCTTGAACTGGGAAACAGCGCAGAGGCCGAAACAGACTTCGGGAAGGCAGTCACCCTTCTCCCTGATTATGCTGATGCCTACCTCAACCTGACCAATCTCTACGCTGCTCAAAATAAGTTTGACGAGGCCTTGAATATTCTTAATCAGGCGCTGCTGCAGACTCCGGAAAACCCGGATCTTCTCCTGAACCGGGGCCTGATATTCAAGGAAAAGCACGAAACATCCGCTGCCTTGCAGGACATTTCGCAATCTATATTGATAGAGCCCTCAATCGGCGAGAGTCTCATTCAACCGGATAATGTATATCTGGGAAATTATATTGAACCCGCGACAATCGATCATTTTATCACCATTCTTTCTGAAGAACCTGATAGCCTTGATGCCTTTGTAAAGCGGGCTCATGCCTATCTCTGTACCGGATTCCTGGATCTGGCATTAACCGACACCGAATATGTGATTGAGCTTGAGCCACGCTCGTTCAAGGCATACACCACAAAAGGGATTATCCTTTATAGTCAGGGTGCCTATGACAAAGCCATCAGGGCTTTTGACAATGCCCAGCGCCTCGCCCCGAACGATCCCGAGATCTTTTATCTTCGGGGCAAGCTATACAAAGGGCTGGGCGACAACAACAACGCCTCATTTGATTTTCAGATGGCTTTCAGCATCAATCGCCAAGACCCGCGCTATAGAAAAGAACTGCAGGATCTCGGTCTGATCAAATAGCTGTCTCAGACAACTGTTCTTCAAAATTCGAGTGATCCGGTTTGAAGCTTTTTCAGAGATTTTACTTAATAGCCAGCAATCATTTTTTATCAAACAGCGCAGTAATACGCCTTTGCTGGGTAACATTTAAAGTTGGCCAGATCTTATCCATATTCTCTTTGGCTTCTTTGGCTCCGGAAAGATAGGCGCGCCCATACCAGATATAGGCAGCTTCCTTTGGGTCCATATCTTGCGTTGTTTTCGGCATCATTCCCTGAACATACATCCAGGCCATAAGCTCCATGGCATCCTTGTCGCCTGAATTGGCCTGCTTGGAGATCGCCTCAAGATCCTGCTTGTACAACACACCACTTTTAATATTCTTGGACGCCCCGATCTTCTTTTCCTGCAACTTGGCTGCCTCGAGCAGTCGTTGTGCTTCGGCTTGCTTGTTTTCAGCAAGCGTATCCCGGTACTCAGAAAATGAATTCGCGACATCAATCTGAACCGGCAAATCCGAGCACCAGGCTGGCGGGGTATAGTCAGCACCACATTGGTCCCAGTGTTGAAGCTTTGCAGCATCCGCCCAAACCGCAGCCGGAGTTTCCGTCTTTGCCTCGGCTTCAGTCGCAAGGGCACTGTTCGCCTGATTCAACATTAGAATCGAAAACGACAGCAGGCACAGCGTGCCGGGATATGAAAAGGACAACTTCCGCATGGTAGGTGATGATATCACGACAAACCTAAGATTATGTAAACAGCAAAAATAGTTCAAAATCAGGTGAATTACAGACCTGACAACAGCTTAACACTTCCTCAGTGCCTCTAATAGCCTTACACTTGCCCCGGGGACGGCTTTACAGCAAGCCAAGTGAACGGATCATTGTATGAAGGATGAGCAGAAAGGCACGCATGAGCGGGTCAACCAGATCTGGGTTGACGATGCCATTGCGCTCCATCGTAAATATCTGGATGGTAGAAATGGCGGCACCCGCCTGTTTCTTTCTTTCAAAAACGCCCGGAAGTTAAAGTTTTCGGAACAAATACTGGATACAGCTGAAATGGTTGGGGCAGAGCTGGCAGAAGCCAATTTCAAGAAAACCAGTTTGGCTCGGGTCAACCTTTTTGGCGCCAACCTTTCTAATGCAGATATGAGAGGTTGTTCTCTGATTAAAAGCGACTTGCGCGGTGTTTGCCTGGAGAACGCAGATCTCGAAAATGCCTCCCTTGCCGCAGCAGACGTGCGAAACGGTTTTATTCTTATCCGCAAGCCTGATGGAACCTACGTGCCGGTCAAGAATGACGAGGCCACCAGCTTTGACGGGATAAATCTTAAAGATGCAGATCTGAGCGATGCCAAGCTGGGACGCGTAATCGGCCGGAGAACCAACCTGACCAACGTCAACTTTCGAAACGCTGATCTGACGGGCGCTGTTATGTCCAATTCCGATGTTAGTGGTTCGATCTTTATCGGTGCCAACCTGACCAATGCAGATTTCAGTGGCTGTGTCTTTCACGGTGCAAATTTGAGCGGCGCAATGCTGAACAACACCAATCTGGAGGGGGCTGACCTTACTGCAGCCCATTTCAGCAACAATGATCTGGGATACGCCAATACAACCAATACAAGCCTCCCCCGCAGTCTCGACGCCCTTGATCATACTTTGCGTGAACTGCTCGAAAGCCATCTCTTGTGGATTAATTCCTTAGGGCAAAAAGGCCGGCAAGCAGATTTGACCAAGTACGATCTACAGGCGACCGACTTTGCCGGTATAAACCTGCAGGCAGCAGAACTGTCTTTTAGTAACCTGTCCAACTGTACTTTTCTCGCAAGCCGCCTGAACATGGCCAACCTGAGCCAGGCCATGGCCCTTAATAGTGATTTCAGTGATACAGACATGCGCGGTATCAAACTGGAAAGCGCCAATCTGACCGGGGCCAGCTTGCGCCATGCCCGCCTTTCTCCCATGGTCATTCTTGGAACACAGGGGCAAAAGGTTGCGGCCAACCTGAAAAGCTCGTGTCTTGATCAGGCTGATCTGGAAAATGCTGATCTTAGCCATGCTGATCTTACTGGCGCACGTATTCGCCTTGCCAACCTCACGAACACCAACCTCTCCCACACCAAATGTCTGGATGTTGACTTCACCGGAGCAGATCTGCGTACAGCCAACCTCACAGGTGCCGACCTGCGTGGTTGCAAGGGATTAATTTTACCATAGCCAAATAACAACACTAAAATAATGTTAATATTTTATTTTCACACTGCATCTTGTAATTTTATCAATTAGGTCATAGTTTCATCCCATGAAAACGAATGTTATGAAAACCGGAAGCATGAATACAACGGGGACAATAGAAGTCATCGAAAAAACCACCCCTTTCCAGGGGTATTTTCGTATTGATCGCTACCGTTTCCGCCACAGCCTGTTTAACGGCGGACTGTCCGGAGAAATTACCCGCGAAGTTTTCGAACGCGGCCATGCAGCAGCTGTTTTGCCTTTTGATCCCAAAACCGGGGAAATTATTCTGATTGAACAGTTTCGGGCAGGCGCACTGGCCGCTTCCATGCCTCCCTGGCTACTTGAGGTCATTGCCGGGATCATCGAGGAGAATGAAACACCCGAAAATATGAGTCACCGCGAGGCTCAGGAAGAAGCTGGTTGTCACTTGGGAAGGCTCAAGAAAATCGGTACTTTTCTGATGACACCTGGGGGAAGCTCAGAAACAATTACCCTGTTTTGCGGAGAGACGCTGCAGCAAGAACAGCGCAGCTCCTATGGTCTGGAAGAAGAAGGCGAGGATATCCGCACCCACAAGATGAAAGCAGAAGAGGCATTCCTGCTCCTGAGTGAGGGTGCCATCACCAATGCAATTACAGCTATTGCCCTTCAATGGCTCGAGCTCAATCAAAAACAACTCGTCAAGGAATGGCAATAGATTCGGGCGACTGAACATTGAAAAACGCGAAAGCCTGGCAGAAGATAATACTATATTCGTTTATAATGATTTGAATAAATCACTAACCCATACCAATGGATGACAAAGATGGACATTCGCAACGGTTTTATTGAAAGCATCGGGAACACGCCTCTTATTCGCCTCAAGCGGGCTTCAGAAGAGACAGGCTGTGAAATTCTGGGCAAAGCCGAATTTCTCAATCCCGGTGGATCAGTTAAAGACCGCGCAGCCTGGGCTATTGTCAAGGATGCCGAAGAAAAAGGCATCCTCAAGCCTGGTGGTGTAATTGTTGAAGGCACTGCGGGGAATACCGGCATTGGTTTGGCACTCGTCGCCAGAGCCCGGGGCTACCGCTGTGCGATTGTCATTCCTGAAACCCAGTCCCAGGAAAAGAAAGACATGCTGCGTCTTTGCGGCGCGGATCTCTACGAGGTTCCTGCTGCACCTTATAAAGACCCCAACAACTACGTGCATTACTCACAGCGTCTGGCACAGGAACTGGCCGGCAGCGAACCCAATGGAGTCATCTGGGCCAACCAGTTTGACAATGTGGCAAACCGTCAGGGACATATCGAAACCACCGCACAGGAAATCTGGAAACAGACGGACGGTAAGGTAGATGCCTACGTCAGTGCAGTAGGTACCGGCGGCACACTTGCTGGCGTTTCCATCGGCCTGAAGGAACATAACAAGGACGTGGTGATTGGTCTGGCAGACCCCCATGGCGCAGCCCTGTTCAATTACTACAAACACGGCGAACTGAAATCAGAGGGCTCCTCCATTACTGAAGGTATTGGTCAGGGGCGTATTACCGCCAACCTGCAAGGCGCTGTAATTGACGAAGCCTTCCGAATCAGTGATGCGGAAGCCGTTCCCCTGATTTTCAAGCTCTTTGAAGAAGAAGCTCTTTGCCTTGGCGGCTCCAGCGGTATCAACATTGCCGGGGCCATGGCTCTGGCCCGTAAAATGGGACCCGGCCATACTATTGTCACCATGCTCTGCGATCTGGGAACGCGCTATACCAGCAAACTCTATAACGCCGCCTTCCTCAAGGAACATGGTTTTCCAGTGCCCAAGTGGGTTTCCTGATTACTATAGATCGCGATTGCCCCATTCTGTACAAAGGCTGCATCACTGCAGCCTTTGTTGTTTCAGCCTTCTTGTAAACAACACAGAAACAACATTTTTCTGGGGATTAACGCTACTCCTTCTCTAGATCACATGATAACTTTTCCGCTCGCTATACTGTTAACAGTGTCCAACAGCCCTGGCTCGCGGATGCACT
This sequence comes from Kiloniella laminariae DSM 19542, assembly GCF_000374005.1. Taxonomy (GTDB): domain Bacteria; phylum Pseudomonadota; class Alphaproteobacteria; order Kiloniellales; family Kiloniellaceae; genus Kiloniella; species Kiloniella laminariae. The sequence goes on from NZ_KB893136.1 coordinate 77,443, forward strand.
CATATCTCTTTACCTTACCCGAGGAATCCATGGAGCTTCTATTTTACAAGGATGCCTATCTGAAATCCTGTCATGCCACTATAACCTACGCCCAGGATGGTATTATTCGCCTGGACAAAACCATCTTTTACCCCACTGGGGGCGGGCAACCGGGTGATCGTGGCTGGATCGAAACAGAAACAGGCGATCGTGTTGAAATCATTGAAGCCAGAAAAGGCGAGAATCATGAGGACATTATCCTCGTACTCAAGGAAAATGTGCCTCTCCCTGCTGTCGGGTCAAGTATAACAGCAGAGCTTGACTGGGAATATCGTTATGGACACATGAAAATACACAGCTGTCTGCATCTTCTCTGCGCCTCGGTTGTCGGGGATGTTACCGGAGGGCAGATCAGTGCCAATAAAGGCCGTCTGGATTTTAACCTGCCCGATACCCAGATTGACAAGGAAAGCCTTGAGGCAAGCATTAACAGACTGATCGCGGAAGATCACCCGATCACCCAGGACTGGATCAGCGATCAGGAGCTTGATACCAATCCAACACTGGTACGCACCATGTCGGTAAAACCACCCAGGGGATCAGGAAAAATTCGTCTGGTCAGGATTGGTGAAACCGTCGACCTTCAGCCCTGTGGTGGAACACATGTGAAAAGTACCGGCGAGATCGGTCCGGTCAGGATCGGCAAGATTGAAAACAAGGGCAAACAGAACCGCCGCATCAACCTCACTTTTGCAGATTAATCCCAAACCGGGTCAAACCGCCCAGATTAAGAATAAGGAAGAACAGATATGCATGACGGCCTGTCCCCCCTGGTTTCAACTCAATGGTTACAAGATCACCTCTCGGCGCCAGATGTCAGAGTTGTCGACGGTACCTACTACCTTCCCAACGAGAACAAAAATGCCCGGGAGCTCTATCAGGACAGTCATATAGAAAATGCCGTCTTCTTCGATATTGATGATATCTGTGCCGATGACAGCTCCCTGCCCCATATGTTGCCTTCAGAAATAAAATTTGCCTCCAGAGTACGAAAGCTCGGCCTGGGAGATGGCAACCGGATTGTTGTTTATGACCAGAGAGGACTCTTCAGTGCTGCAAGGGTCTGGTGGATGTTCAAACTGTTCGGGCACCGCGATGTCGCCGTTCTGGATGGCGGTCTTCCAAAATGGCTTAAGGAATCCCGACCCGTTGATGACAACAGGGTGTACCCGGAAGAACGCCACTTCACCCCTCGGTTCAATAACTTCCTGGTGCGTGACAAGGAACAGATCCTGCGTAATCTGACGACAGGGCGGGAGCAAGTGCTTGATGCCCGAGCAGCTGAACGTTTCAGCGGTTCAGTCGCAGAACCACGGGCTGGTTTGCGTTCAGGTCATATCCCTGGGAGCAAAAATCTGCCCTTCACCCGCCTGCACAGCCCAGAAGGCAGCCTTAAACCTGCCTCTGAATTAAAAATTATCTTCGAAGAATCTGGTATTGACTATAACAAACCCGTCATTACCTCTTGCGGATCTGGCGTCACAGCCGCAGTGCTTGCTCTTGGTCTTGAGCTTACGGGGCACAAATCCGTTTCTCTCTATGATGGGTCCTGGTCCGAGTGGGGACTGGAAGGAGAAACACCTGTAGAAACAGGTTCATAGTTTCCTCCTTCAACCCTCTTTCCTCCCATACTATCGGTTATTTATGAAACCTGCCTCTCCACAACAGCCCCGGACATTAAACGCCCGCTTTACCTCTGGCAGCATTCTGCGACATGTCATCTCCATGACGGCGGCAACATCTATTGGCCTTATGTCAATTTTCTTTGTCGAGCTGGCAGATATGTATTTTATCAGTCTGCTTGGGGAAGAGGCACTTGCAGCCGCTGTTGGTTTCTCAGGGGCCATTACTTTCTTTGTTTTCTCTATCAGTATTGGACTCTCAATTGGTCTTGCTGCCGTGGTTGCCCGGGTGATTGGCGAAGGCCGGAGCGATCAGGCCAAACGAACAGTTTTTAACGGGCTTGTAGTTTCTTTTGTTCTGATGGGCATTATTGCCCTGCCGGTGTTTTTTTACACCAGAGAACTATTGATGTTGGTTGGGGCCGAAGGTCAGGCTCTCGTCTACGGTATCAGATACATGCAGATTATTGTGCCCTCCCTGCCTGTGATTGCCATTGGTATGTCGATGGGGGCCGTACTCCGGGCGATTGGTGAAGCCAAGGCTTCAATGATCTCCACCGTCGCTGCAGGTGTTATAAATGCCCTGCTCGACCCCTTCCTGATCTTTACACTGGATATGCATATTGAAGGGGCAGCCACTGCAACACTGATTGCTCGCCTGGTGATGGTCATAATCGCAGCTGTAAATCTCGGCCGATATATGGGGGTATCTGTTTTCTGGCCTCAGGGAGGATTGTATCACGATATTCTTGCGATCAGCAGAATAGCCCTGCCCGCCTCTCTCACCAGCCTGGCAACACCCTTCGCCAACTCCTATGTAACCACCTCCGTTGCCCACCATGGTTCTGATGCCGTTGCTGGCCTCGCCATCATCAGCCGAATTATACCTTTCGCTTTTGGCGCAGTATTTGCCCTGTCAGCAGCAATAGGCCCCATTGTCGGCCAGAATATAGGCGCAGGAGCCACAGGGAGAGTACAGGATGCACTCAAAAGCTCTCTTTTGGTGATCACAGGAGTGGTTTTTGCCACCTCAACCCTGCTGGCTCTTTCTGCCAGACAGATTGGCGAACTCTTCAGTGTCACAGGACTAAGTGCTGAACTGGTAGGCTTTTTCTGTATATTTGTTTCCTGGAGTTTCGTCTTCACCGGTGCGCAGTTCATCGCCAATGCAACCTTTAACAATATCAATCTCGCTCCCTGGTCCACCTTTGCCAACTGGGGAAAAGCTACACTGGGCACGGTTCCCTTCATCTGGTTGGGAGACTATTATGCCGGGGCAAAGGGAATCATTGCCGGGCAGGCCATCGGCGCTGTTATCTTTGGCACGATAAGTTTTATTGTGGCTTACAGGGTTGTTAAGCGTCCCGTAAAAGAAAAAGGCCCCCAGTATTTTGGCGCAATGCTGCCTGCTGTATTATCCCAGTTTGGCTGGCAAAGATTTCTTGAAGAGCGCTGGCGTGTCGAAGAAAAAAAACGTGACAAATAACCTTGGCTCACCATCTTCAACAGAGCGACTATAACAGATTAGGTGAAACGAGTTTTTATATGGCACCGAAAAACACCTCCTCCGGGAAAGAGATCGATGGACTGCTTGATGTAACTGTCACCTATCTTGAAATGTATGCTCGCCCGCAGAAATTGATGCTCAATTCTCCCTACAGCAACAAGACGTCACTCGTCCGGGCCTATAAGCCAACCATCTCGTTTTATCGTTACCTTTACAACAGCGTTGGCTCCCCATGGCTCTGGTGGGAACGCCGTGTTATGCCGGACGAGACATTACAGAAAATTATTTCCGACGAAGCTGTGGAAATTTACGTGCTCTATTTTGAAGGAGTGCCCGCAGGATATGCAGAACTTGATCGTAGAAATGAACCTGTAATTGACCTTGCCTATATGGGGCTCATTCCGGAATTTACCGGCTGCAAGCTGGGACCTTATCTCTTATCAGCTATCATTGATATCGCCTGGAGTTACGCGCCGGAGAAACTGTCCGTCAACACCTGCACACTCGACCACCCAAAAGCACTGGGGCTATATCAACGCTGTGGTTTCACCCCTGTTGAGCAAAAGATAAAATCGATAGAAGACCCCCGTTTGATATCCCTTCCTTCATTTCAATCGGGAACCGATTAAAAGACCTAACGTTACAGCCGGGGAACCGCGAGCAGGCTCTCGTCATTTAACAATTCATCAGATTTTTTTTGCAAGGCGAGCTCCTTGTCCTCCCCAAGGTAACGGCTGTAAATTTCACCATAATTACCGTGGCTCTGGATAACGCGATACGCCCATTGCCTATCAAGTCCAAGTGAACTTCCCAAGTCCCCTTCCATACCCAGAATCGTCAAGATTACAGAATTCCTTGTGACGGCAGCTGTGTTATCAATATTATCTGCTGTCAGGCCAAGAACCTCTGCCTGCAGCAAAACATGTCCGAACGAGCGGGCAATATTGAGCCACTCTCTATCTTCTGCAGCAACCACGATACCCAGCGGTCCCCCTGACAAGTCCGTATCCCAAACATGAGGTCGCGGAAATGTCCTGCGAATAGCCTTGCGTAAATCGGCCAACTCAACAGCGGGGAGCGCAACCGCAGTACAGCCGAGTTTCAAGATAGCATCCTGGAGTTCAGCAGTGGTCTTATGTGCAACAACACTGAAACTGATCTGCTGTTTTTGGCTAAACACGGCCAAGCCACTCCGGTATTCTGACTGCGCCACAGTACAGATACGTTTCCCCGCAAGAGCTGCCGCAGTTTTTTGTCCAAACAGGCTCATAACTGTTAACTGATTACCTAGCAGAGGCGCCGCCATCAACCGGCTTGTTTTTTCACTCTGGTTTGACGACAGCATCAAAAGATCAACCCGCTGTCCCCCCAGATAAGCAGCTCCTTCTCCGGCAGGTATCGTCACAATTTTTAAGGCATCTTTATCCTTGAAAAGGGCAAGGGCAAAGGCCTGACAAAACTCCTGAGCCAGACCGACAAGATGATCTTTTCCAGAAAAAGGTAGGATTTTTTTTTCATAGCCGCAGCGTAAATATCGTCTATCCTCAACATTATCTCGAACTTGACCAGCTGAGGCCGTTTCAAGAACAAGGCAAAAGAGAGCCATTATGGCCCCCAGCAAGGATGAAATTGGAACAATTTTCACAGTAGAACCCTGACCAGAATATCAATTGCGGTCATCATAAATCACAAAGACCTGCGAAGATACTACAGGAAGACACAACAGCAGATAATCAGAATAAAAAAAACGGCTGCCCACTGGCAGCCGTTTTATCAAAACAATCAAAAGATTGCCTAGTGAGCCAGAATTTGGCTCAGGAATTTTTTCGTGCGGTCAGATTGAGGATTGTTGAAGAACTCTTCCGGTTCATTTTCCTCAATAATCTCGCCAGCATCCATAAAGATCACCCGGTCAGCAACCTTGCGTGCAAAGCCCATCTCATGGGTTACACAAATCATGGTCATGCCTGTATCAGCCAGCTCGATCATAGTATCCAGAACTTCGGCAATCATCTCTGGATCCAGTGCGGATGTCGGCTCATCAAACAGCATTACCCGTGGGTTCATGCACAAAGAACGTGCAATCGCGACACGCTGCTGCTGGCCACCCGATAGCTGACCAGGGAACTTATCCGCCTGTTCAGGAATCTTGACACGCTCGAGATAGTGCATCGCAATTTCTTCTGCTTCTTTCTTCGGCATCTTGCGAACAAAGATCGGTGCAAGTGTGCAGTTTTCCAAAACAGTAAGGTGTGGGAACAGGTTGAAGTGCTGGAAACACATTCCCACTTCGCGACGGATCGCCTCGATATTTTTAAGGTTCCCGGTCAGTTCGATATTATCAACGATAATGTCGCCCTGCTGATGCTCCTCTAGACGGTTGATACAGCGGATCATGGTGGACTTTCCGGAACCGGAAGGACCACAAATCACAATACGCTCACCACGGCCGACGGTCAGATTGATGTTTTTAAGGACATGAAACTGGCCATACCACTTGTTAACACCCTTTAACTGGATCGCCACTTCGTCTGTTTTCTTTGAAGTCTGAACATTCGTGTTGCTCATGTTAACACGCGCTCCTTATCTTTTATGGCCAGTATGCAGTTTATTCTCAAGCCAGAGGCTGTAGCGCGACATTGAGAAACAGGAAATGAAGAACAACAGCGCAATAAAGGCATAGGTCTCTGGCGCAAGACCGCGCCACTTAACATCGGCAACTGCAACCTGCGCAATACCGAGCAGATCAAAAAGACCGATAATCGAAACCAGTGTTGTATCCTTGTAAAGACCGATGAAGGTATTCACGATTCCCGGAATAACAATGCGCAGAGCCTGAGGAAGGACAATCAGACGCATGGACTGCCAGTAACTCAGCCCCATGGCATCAGCACCTTCGTACTGTCCTTTGGGAATAGCCTGCAAACCGCCACGAATTACCTCTGCCATATAGGCAGAAGAGAACAAAGCCACACCAATCAGGGCACGAAGCAGTTTATCGAAGTTCACACCTTCGGGCAGGAACAACGGCAACATGTTTGATGCCATAAACAGAATGGTGATCAACGGTACGCCGCGAATGAATTCGATAAAACAAACACAGAGCGTCCTGACAATCGGCATGTTCGATCGACGCCCCAGCGCCAGTAGAATACCGATAGGCAAGGAGGCAACAATTCCCGTAATACCAAGAACCAGCGTCAGGAGCATTCCGCCCCAATTCGCGGTATCAACCGTTTCAAGCCCCAGGCCACCACTCAACAGGTAAAATGCTGCAAAGGGGAACAGGGCAGAAAAGATCAAGAATTTGCCACGATGCGGGAGTTTATCAAACAATAGCGGTGCGATAGCAAAAACCATCAAAACAAAAACAATATTGGCACGCCAATATTCTTCTTGCGGATAAAGCCCGTACATAAATTGGTGGAAGCGATCCCCGATCACCAGCCAACAAGCGCCTCCCTGGGTGCAGGCATCCTGCGTCTCACCTGTAAAGGTTGCCCCTGTGAAAACCCAGAAAACAACCGCGTTACCTACTTTAAACAGAAAAAAGAAGGCAATTATTGTAAGGATTGTATTGCCAACACTCGAAAACAACCGGTGTCTCAGCCATCCAACCACGCCGATAGAACCAGGCGGTGGCGGAAGATCCGGATGCTCACCAGGAGCATATTTTTGGTCAGTTATACTACTCATCTGCCCCTCCTATCTTTCCACCAGGCGAACACGACTGTTGTACCAGTTCATAATCGCCGAGATTACCAGGCTGATTGTCAGATACACCAACATCGTAATAAAGATCACCTCAATAGCCTGCCCAGTCTGGTTCAACGTCACTCCCCCAAATGACTGGACAATATCGGGATAGCCGATAGCAACAGCCAGGGATGAGTTTTTTGTAAGGTTGAGGTATTGACTGGTCATTGGCGGAATGATGACCCGCAAGGCCTGAGGCAGGATTACCAACCGCATCGTCCAGCTTGGCTTCAGTCCAAGCGCTTCAGCAGCCTCAGTCTGGCCATGGGAGACAGACTGTATCCCGGAACGAACGGTTTCTGCAATAAAAGCAGCGGTATAAAGCGTCAGAGCAAACCAAAGGGCTGTAAATTCAGGTTTGATCGAAAGACCCCCCTGAAAATTGAACCCCTTCAGTTCGGGATAGGCGAAATCGAGAGGAAAACCGGTAACGATGAATGCCAATGTCGGCAGTCCAATAATCGACATTATACTGGTCATCAAAACCGGATAGATTTTACCAGTTTCGTCCTGTTTTTTGTGAGCCCACTTTGAAAAGATAAAACTGCCGACAATGGCAATTACCAGACAAATTGGTACCAACATAAAACCGTCTGTTGGTATTGGTTCAGGGACGATCAGGCCGCGCTGGTTGAGTATGAAGGTATCCCAGATAGAGATACTCTGCCGTACGGAAGGCAATCCGAGGAAGATTGAATACCAGAGCAGGATCTGCAACAGCAGCGGTACGTTACGTGTTACTTCGACATAACAGTAAACAATTCGGCTAATGAGCCAGTTTGGAGAAAGCCGAAGCACCCCGAGGACAACCCCCAGAATCGTCGCGGCAAGTATCCCCATAATGGAAACCATTAGGGTATTTAAAAGCCCCACCCAGAAAACCGTGCCATGGGTATCTGTCGCCTTGAATTCAAAGAATGGGGAAATGGCGATATCGTATCCAGCAGGCGCTGCAAGAAAATCAAAACCGGTACTGATACCGCGTTTTTCAATATTTGTTGCAGTGTTGAGGATGATGAATAACAGAAAAGCGCCAAACAGGCCTATTACAAGAGCCTGAAAGAAAAGCGATCTGAATCGCTGATCCGATAGGAGCGAAGCTCCACCCGACCCACGGGCATTTTGTGCAGTTTCAGCCGACATACTGCCTCCTAAATGCTTATTTTTATTTTATAAAATTAAAGCCTGACTATCTGTAGCAGGGCTGCAACTAAGGCAGCCCTGCATCCAGATAAAATCAGGCTTTAATATCTCGACTTAGCGCATTGGAGGAGCGTAAAGCAGACCACCATCTTTCCACTGAGCATTGATACCACGCTCGATGTTCAGAGAGTCGGTAAGGTTTCTCTTGAAAGATTCACCGTAGTTACCAACCTGCTTAACGATGTTGTATGCCCATTTAGCATCCAGACCAAGCTGTTCGCCCATGTTGCCTTCAGCGCCGAGAAGACGCAGAATTTCTGGGTTCTCGGAAGAAAGCATTTCATCAACGTTTGCAGATGTAACACCCAGTTCTTCAGCAATAATCATCGCGTTCAAAGACCAGCGGGAAATATCACCCCACTGCTGATCACCATGACGTACCAGAGGACCGAGAGGTTCTTTGGAAATAATTTCTGGAAGAACGATCTGATCTGCAGGAACAGACAGTGTCGAACGCAAGGAATACAGACCGGAAGCATCAGTTGTGTAAACATCACAACGACCTTCGTCATATACTTTTGCGCCTTCTTCTGCTGTTGCGACAGGAACAGTCTCGTAGCTCATGCCCTTGGAGCGGAAGTAATCGGCAAGGTTCAGCTCGGTTGTTGTACCAGTCTGAACACAAACGGAAGCTCCGTCGAGTTCAGTCGCACTGGAAACACCGAGGCTTTTGTTAACCATGAAGCCCTGACCATCATAATAGTTCACACCAGTGAACTCGAAGCCAAGGTTAACATCACGGGAGAATGTCCAGGTGGTGTTACGGGAAAGCATATCAACTTCACCAGCCTGAAGAACGGTGAAACGCTCTTTAGAAGTGGTAGGAGTGTATTTTGCTTTGGAAGCATCACCAAAGACAGCTGCTGCAACGGCGCGGCATACGTCAACGTCAAGACCTTCCCACTCGTTCTGAGCGTTAGGAGCAGCAAAACCAGGCAATGGTGTTGCTACGCCACACTGAAGGAAGCCTTTTGCTTTGACGTCATCAAGAGTACCAGCCTGAGCAGCTGTGGACATCGCTGTGGCTGCTGCAGCCGCAAAAAGGACTTTTCCGAATTTCATTTTTTGTGTCTTCCCTGCTGTTTAACACGTTTATTTTTGTTTAATGCGTCAGGATCTAGTTGCCCCGATTTTGTTCGTTACCGGCATACGACTTGATCGCCGACGTAATAAACATACCCATACCAGTAACCTAAACAAGCCTTTCCGAAAACCGCCTTTTTTGCTTTGTCAGGATACAATTTTTTCTTGATTTCATTTTTTTATTAAAAATCAAAAGATTAGAAAGAAAATCAGATAATTATCTTTAAAATTTTCTTTTCTTAAAAATATTTATTCCACTCAAATTATGGTTAATTTCACCTATTAGAGACCCTTATGCGTCTACCACCACCACACAGGGATTCCCTCACCAGCCACTTTTTCAGGGAAAAGACTCTGATATTTTTTGTAAAACAGATGGGAAAAATTGACACAACGCTTGCCAAGTCGGAAGCCAGAAAGGATGCTGCATCAAAACTATATCCCTTCCGTATATTCTCCAGAGAGTGCGCATGACCGGTACAGCTTCACCCAAAGACTCATCCAAGAATTTCTCTCAAGCGACCCGAGTGACACAACTGGGTAGAGATCCTCATCAGAATTATGGTGTGGTTAACCCGCCAGTGTACCATGCATCGACCATACTCTTTGACACTGTCGAAGAGATGGAGGCACGGGCCGCGACCAAATTCGAAAAGGGCACAATCAACTATGGTCGCCAGGGCACTCCCACTATTTTTGCTTTAGAAAATGCCGTCGCAGACCTGGAAGGAGGATATGGAGCCTTTGCTGTCTCCTCTGGCCTAGGAGCTATTACAACAGCCATTCTTAGCGTTGTTCAATCCGGTGATCACATACTGGTCACAGATTCCGTTTATGCACCGACACGTTTTTTCTGCAATGATGTACTGAAAAGAATGGGGGTCGAAACAAGTTATTACGACCCTCTGATCGGAGGAGATATAACGTCTCTGATCAAAGAGAACACCCGACTAATTTTCACCGAATCTCCAGGTTCGCATAGCTTTGAAATGCAGGATATTCCTGCAATTTCAAAGGCTGCACATAACAAAGGCATCCTTGTTATGATGGATAACACCTGGGCAACACCTCTGTTTTGTAAATCCTTTGATCTCGGGGTGGATATCTCTGTTCACGCCGGAACCAAATACATTGTCGGCCATTCCGATGCGATGCTTGGGTTAATTGTAACGACAGAAGCCTGCTACGAGAAAATAAAGGAAACCACTTTTCATCTCGGGCAATGTTCTGGACCGGATGATGTTTATCTGGCGCAACGCGGCCTGAGAACAATGGCAGTACGCCTTCGTCAACACCAGGAAAGCGGACTTGAGGTTGCCAAATGGCTGCAACAGCGCCCGGAAGTTTCCCGAGTTCTTCACCCTGCTCTTCCAGAGGATCCGGGTTATGCACTCTGGTCACGTGATATGACCGGCGCCTCTGGCCTCTTCAGCATTGTGCTCAATCCTGTAGACAAAGCCGCCGTCAATGCCATGGTCAATGATCTGGATCTGTACGGCATCGGCTATAGCTGGGGTGGTTATGAAAGCCTGATACTGCCAAGCAATCCAAGCTCAATCCGCACAGCGACCAAATGGGCCGCAGAAGGTCCCCTGCTCCGGCTTCATATCGGTCTTGAAGACACCGATGACCTTATTCGAGATTTAGAATCAGGATTTGAAAGAATGTCCCGATAAAAAGTATCAAGACAAAGAGGGCCGTATAATTAGCACGGCCCCGAGGGCCTGAAACTGAAGGATAACCGCCTGTGCAGACAAGAATAAACGATGATACACTGGCAAGAATTCTTGCTCAGATCAAATTTGATGAACAAGGGCTCGTCCCTGCCATTGCACAAGATCAGGAAAAAGGAGACGTGGTCATGATGGCGTGGATGAATGCTGACGCCATCCGTGAAACGCTCCAAAGTGGCAGAGTTTGCTACTGGTCCCGCTCCAGAAAAAATCTTTGGAAAAAAGGTGAGACTTCAGGACAGCACCAGGATTTGGTGAATTTTCTGATCGACTGTGACGGTGATACTGTTCTGGTTAAAGTCAAACAGCACGGGGTGGCCTGTCACACAGGCAGACGCAGTTGTTTTTATCGGTCTGTAGATGCCGAAGGCACTATTAAAGAAATCATGGATGTGACAATTCCACCTGAAACCCTTTATTCCAGTTCTTAAGGGGCAATGAAAGCAGGGCTATAAAAAAAAACAGGCTGTTACGGAATGAAGTGTAACAGTCTGTTTTTTTTTGCCAGCCCGGACATAATCCCACCACAGACAGGCAAACTTGCCTTTTTCCCCATCGATAGAACACAATAAGTATGTTTCCCTCAAAAAATGCTGCCAGATCAAGGTATTTTAGCAGAGCATTAACCCATTAGGGTTATCTTGTGCTGGAAATATTATGAATATTTAGGTGGTAGATTGATGAGTAATAAATCAGGTTCAGTGATCAGCGAAGAAGAAGCAGACAAACTTGCCGAAAGCGAAATGCTTGATGAAGCAAGGGACGTTGCCTCCAATCTCGAGCTCACGCTTCAACAGGTTCGTACCGGTCATATCGATGGTAAAAAAGCGGCTGAAAAACTGGTACAGGATTCGTCAAACCTGCGTTTTAAAGCAAAATCTGTAAGTATTCCCGGTTTTGCAGCCATTACCCATCGACTTGATGAATATCTGGGGGGTGTTACGGAACTCCAGCCGCAGCACATTAAAGATCTCCAGACTTACAGCGACCGGATTCTTGCCCTGCTGGATGGTGAAGATCTACCCCAAGCAAGCATTGCTGAAGTTGTGCGAAGTATGCCGCACAAAAGCACATTCAACGTTGAAGATATTGAGATCACCAACACTGAGGTCCTTCTGGTTATCCCTCAGAAAACAGCCGGGAAGGTTGTGGCAAGGGAGCTGGAGGCCTGTGGATACCGTGTAACCTCACTAACCGACCCTCTTGAAGCCATTACAATGATACTGGAGACCCGCCCCGATCTGATTATCACCTCCATGGTGATGCCTCGGTTGGGGGGCGCCGACCTGGCTTGTGCTCTCAAGGCAATGCCATCAACAAAAAACACCCATGTTGCCGTTCTCACCAGCCTGACGCCTGATCACCCCGACATGCAGGCCCTGCCCATGAATGTAGGCGTTATCCGGCGCGGGAACACCTTTGGTGATGATCTTGCGGATGTATTGCACAAATTTAATATCACATAATTTCACCCAACCATTGATCATTGAGATCCGCACGTTATGTTCAGGGACATTCCCCGCCTAACGTGCGGTTTTTTTTATGGAGAAAGAAATTATGACTGATCAGGTACGCGCGTCCCATATCCTCCTCATGTACGAAGGATCCATGCGTTCGACTGCGACACGTACAAAAGCCGAAGCTGAGAGCTTGATGATTGATCTGAAAACCCAGATTGATAATGGTGCTGCTTTCGCAGAACTCGCAAAAGAAAATTCAGATTGCCCTTCTTCCCAGGAAGGTGGAGATCTGGGTCATTTTGGTCCCGGCATGATGGTTCCCGAGTTTGAAAAAGCAACCTTTGCTATGGAACCCGGCCAGACAAGTGATCTGGTAGAGACAGCTTTCGGTTATCATCTGATCCAGCGGACTGAATAAGAAAATTAACCAGTAGAAAACCAAAATCAGGTATAAAGTCAGGACAAGAAAGAAATAGATAAAGTCATTCAGGAGGGAGAAAATGGAATGGAACCGAACGCAGCAGATCGCCGCGACTATACCCGCCACCCTCGCAAACTGAAGGCTTTACTTCTTATTGATGATTCCTGGCAACCAGCAGAATGCAAAGACATATCCGGAAGCGGGATACGCTTTAAAACGAAAGCGCGACCAGAACCCGAGACGATGATCGAGATTCATGTCGACAGTCTTGGGCGCTTCGAGGGGCAGGTCATTCGGCACGTTACGGATGGTTTTGTTGTTCAGCTCAGCTCATCTCCCGTCATCAAGGAGCAGCTGGATGAAGAACTTGGTGAGCCACAGGAAGCCTGATTTATAGCTGCGCAAAAAGCGGCACTTGTGCCGCTTTTTGCGTTTCCGGAAAATATTTCGGATAAAATCACTGATTACAGAATCGGATAAAATCACTGATTACAGAAAGAGATCATCAGATCTCAAACTTCATGTCCTGGGCTAATCAAACAACGCGTCGATATCGTCCTGGGTAATGCCTTCGTTGGCTGCAGCAGGACCATTCATAAGCTGGTCGTCGCCATCGCGTCCATCCTCAACCCCGACAGGCAAATCGACAAAGGCTTCAACCCCCCAGATATTAATCATGGAAACAATCCGGTCCTCGATAAACCGGAGGGTATTGATGATCTTGGTCATACGTTGACCGGTAATGTCCTGAAAATTGGATGCTTCGAGGATTGTTATAACGTTTCCAGCAATTTTCTCACAAGCCGTCTGTACATCTGAATCGTCATGAAGAAGACCGGATAGTTCATTGACAATATGCTCTATCTTTTCGTTTGCATCCAGAATTGCATTTGTCGCGGTCTCTGTCGCCAGCACAATGGCATCCAGTTCATTGGTCGATTTGGCAAAAGGATTGTCGGCATCGTCAGGATGTTTGATAGCCGCGATTTCTTTTTTGGTTTTGCCAATCATTCTGACCATCTGGGCAATCTCAAGACGCACATCTTCCGCGTCATTGAAACTCTTGGCTGCAGCAGATGCCTCGGCAGCAGGTGCGCGCGGTACAGAATTTGACTGTCTCAGCGCCGTTATTTCCTGGCGAAGTTCGTTGATCGCCTCAAAAAGATGCATATTCGAAACAACAGCATCAGGTGCTAATCCCCTGCGGAGACGAACACCCCGTTCAGCTGCATATTCCTTCTTAGGCTCAATCGTACTCATATTCAGGCTCCAACAAATACCCCCAAAATCGTTGCTTACCTTAAATCAACAAACTTAATGATTTATTGAATAGCGACAAAATAGTGCAAAAAATCGATAAAAAATTTGACCAATTGAACAAAATTTTTAATTTAACAAGAACGATTGGTTGAATATTCCGGTCTTTTAGATCAACATATCCGCCGGACTCCGGTGTGAATCCGGTAACGACAACTTTTTAAATGAAAAATAACAGGGATGGGACTTTCACAATGAAGAAGCTGTTCCAGACGGCTGCTGCGTCATTCATTGCTATGGCTGCTGCAACCTCTTATGCAGATGAAATCAAACCTGCCGTTGTCTTCGACATGGGCGGCAAGTTCGATAAATCTTTTAACGAAGGCGTCTACAACGGTGTCGAAAAATTCAAATCCGAAACCGGGATTGAATATAAAGAATTTGAGGTGACAAATCCCTCACAGCGCGAGCAGGCTATTCGCAAAATGGCCCAGCGTGGTTCCAACCCTATCATTGGTGTTGGTTTTGCCCAGGAAGCAGCGATCGCAAAAGTTGCTCAGGAATATCCTGATATACACTTTACGATTATTGATGCCGTCGTCGATCTCCCCAACGTGCAATCCGTTGTCTTTAAAGAACATGAAGGATCTTTCCTCGTTGGTGTTCTTGCAGCAATGGCTTCTGAAACCAATACCGTCGGCTTTATTGGTGGGATGGATATTCCGCTGATCCAGAAGTTTGCCTGCGGTTATGCACAGGGCGCGAAATATGTCAAAGGAGACGCCAGTGTCCTGAGTAACATGACGGGCACCACTCCCTCCGCCTGGAATGACCCGGGCAAAGGCAGTGAATTGGCCAAGAGTCAGTTTGACCGCGGGGCAGACGTTATCTTTGCTGCAGCCGGGGGAACAGGAATCGGTGTATACCAGGCTGCCAAAGATGCCGGAAAACTGGCAATTGGTGTTGATTCAAACCAGAACCACCTTCAGCCCGGCACCATGCTGACTTCCATGACAAAACAGGTTGATGTTGCTGCCTATAATACCTTCAAGACAGCAATGGAAGGCACCTGGAAACCAGGGATTCTTTCCCTTGGCCTGGCTGAGAACGGTGTGGATTGGGCGCTTGATGATAACAACAAATCTTTGATCACCGATGCAATGACAGCCAAGGTGAAAGAGGCACGCGAAGAGATTGTTGCCGGAAAGATATCTGTTCACGATTACATGGAAGACAACAGCTGTCCTTCCCTGTAATTGCTGATTTATCCGTAACCATAATATTAGGTTTCGCATGACTGTTGAACAGATCGCGACCAGCAGGTCTGACGTGGCGGGGGGGCAAACAGCCCCCCCAACCACAAGTAAAACCCCAGCTATCGAACTCAAGAGCATAAGCAAGAGTTTCGGTCCGGTAAAAGCCAATCAGAATGTCGACCTGAAAGTTCTCCCGGGAACCATCCACGGCATCATCGGTGAAAATGGCGCCGGAAAATCAACCTTGATGAGCATCCTCTACGGCTTTTACGAAGCCGATAGCGGAGATATATTCATCAATGGAAAGAAACAGGATATTCGTTCCTCAAAAGACGCGATATCTGCCGGAATCGGTATGGTTCACCAGCATTTTATGCTCGTGGAAACCTTTACCGTTCTCGAAAATGTCATGCTCGGCGCCGAAGGTGGCAGCCTGCTGAACAAAAGCAGTATTTCAGCCCGGGATGAACTGCTCAGGCTCTCGCAGGAATACAGCCTTGCTGTTGACCCGGACGCCTTGATTGGGGAGCTTCCTGTCGGCCTGCAACAGCGTGTGGAAATCCTCAAGGCGTTATATCGGGGAGCAGAAATTCTTATCCTTGATGAACCGACAGGAGTTCTGACCCCACAGGAAACAGAACAGCTTTTCAAAATTCTCGATATCCTGCGCAGCCGTGGGGTCAGTATTATCCTGATCACACACAAACTGCAGGAGATCATGGCGATTACGGATCGGGTATCGGTTATGCGTGCCGGAACCATGGTTTCTGAGCGCGAAACCAAAGATACGTCAAAAAACGAGCTCGCAGAACTGATGGTGGGCCGGAAAGTTTTGCTTGAAGTCACCAAAGCCGATGCCACACCACAGGAAACCTTGCTGGAAGCAAAAGAAATAAGCTATCGCGATGAAGATGGCATCCTGCGACTGGACAATGTATCGCTCTCTCTTCGCGCCGGAGAAATTGTTGGAATAGCCGGTGTTTCCGGTAATGGCCAAACAGAGCTTCTTGCAGCTCTGAGCGGTATCTGTCCGCTCCATCAGGGCAGTATTACCATTGGAGATCGGGAGATTACCCCCCAGACCCCGAGTTCAGCCAAAGAGATCAGAGAGTTTGGCGTTGCACATGTTCCGGAAGATCGTCACCGGATGGGAATGGTTACAGCTTTCGATGCGAAAGAAGTGGCAATCATGGGCTATCATGATGACAGCTCCTATAACGGCACCTTTCTGATGAACACAAAAGCTGTCGAAAACCATTGTCGCCAGCTGATGCAGGACTACGATGTCCGCCCTGAAGATCCCAATTTGAAATCAGCCAATTTCTCTGGTGGCAACCAGCAGAAGCTGGTACTGGCCCGGGAAATGGACCGTGCACCAAAAATCTTGCTGGTCGGGCAGCCCACCCGCGGGGTGGATATCGGCGCAATCGAGTTTATCCACAAAAATCTTATAAAAATGCGGGATACTGGCAGCGC
Source organism: Kiloniella laminariae DSM 19542 (assembly GCF_000374005.1). GTDB lineage: Bacteria > Pseudomonadota > Alphaproteobacteria > Kiloniellales > Kiloniellaceae > Kiloniella > Kiloniella laminariae. Next base: position 94,256 of record NZ_KB893136.1, read on the forward strand.
CATTCTTCTGGTCTCTGTCGAACTGGAAGAAGTCCTTTCCCTCAGCGACCGCATTATCGTGATGTTTGAAGGACGAATTGTGGGTGACGTTAGTGCCAAGGATGCAGATGCTTGCCAGTTGGGATTGTTAATGGGCAATGCAGGTGAGGAAGGAACAGGAACCCCCTCAGATAATGCGGTAGTAACAGGGGAGGTTTCTCGATGAGCAGTCCAAACAAAACTCTGCCGGGCTGGATTGATATTGGATTAATACCACTGATCAACATCGCCCTCGCTTTTCTGGTTTCAGGATTTGTAATCTGGCTGATCGGGGAAGACCCCATCGAAGCAGTCAAGATTATGATCAATGGTGCCTTCGGTTATGACGAGGCTCTGGGCTATACACTCTACTATACCACAAACTTTATCTTTACCGGGCTGGCCGTCGCGGTGGCTTTTCACGCCAGCCTGTTCAATATCGGCGGTGAAGGGCAAGCCTATATAGGTGGTTTGGGCGTTGGGCTTTTATGCCTTTTGCTTGATCAGTATGTTCCCTTGTGGGTGATTTTACCACTGGCCATCATTGCCTCAGGTCTCTTCGGTGCAGCCTGGGCTTATGTACCCGCTTATCTTCAGGCCTATCGCGGCAGCCACATTGTTATCACCACCATCATGTTCAACTTCATCGCCGCTGCCTTGATGAATTACCTTCTGGTCAATGTTCTGATTGCTCGTGGATCGGGATCGCCTGAAAGCCGTGTTTTTGAGGAAACAGCCTGGCTACCCTTCATGCACGAAATTTTTGCCTGGTTTGGAGCCGAAATAACTCGAAGCCCCCTCAACTTGTCAATCGTTCTGGCTGGCTTTGCCTCTATTTTTGTCTGGTTCTTTATCTGGCACACCCGCTGGGGTTACGCCATCCGTATGCTGGGACACAATGAAAACGCCGCACAGTACAGTGGCATAGATACCAAGCGTGTGATTATCGGGACCATGTGTCTTTCTGGGGCTCTGGCCAGCTTTGTCGGCATAAACGAAATCATGGGCGTACATCATCGCATCTTGCTGGAATTCACAGCGGGTTACGGCTTCACGGGTATTGCCGTTTCGCTTATGGGCCGGAACCATCCGGTGGGTATCATTATCGCTAGCCTACTGTTTGGCGCCCTCTATCAGGGAGGCGCAGAACTGGCTTTTGAAATACCAACGATCCAGAAAGAAATGATAACAACAATTCAAGGACTTGTTATCCTTTTTTGCGGTGCGCTTGCTTTTATGATCAGACCAACACTGGAACGGATTTTCAGCAACTTCACCCAAGAAAACAAGACAGCGGTAGTGGAGTAAGACAATGGACGATTTTTTTCTCCTTTCCCTTTCCACCCTCGACTCAACTCTGAGGCTTTCCACGCCATTGATCCTCTGTGCAATGGCCGGAATTTTTTCAGAAAGATCCGGTATCATTGATATCGGACTGGAAGGAAAACTGCTTGCCGGTGCCTTTGCAGCTGCAGCTATGGCTGCCTACAGCGGGTCAGCAATGCTTGGTCTCATCGCCGCCATTATCACGTCTATTTCCATGGCTTTACTTCATGGTTTTGCCTGTATCACGCACAAAGGCAACCAGGTCGTCAGCGGTCTCGCGATCAATATACTCGCCTCTGGACTAACGGTTACCTTTGGCATTGCCTGGTTCCATCAGGGTGGGCAGACCCCCAATCTCAGCGGTGACGCCCGCTTCTCTCCCATCACCTTCCCCGGTGCAGAGATGATCAGAGAGATCCCGTTTTTCGGACCAATTTATACCGAATTGCTGAGCGGTCACAATCTTCTGGTCTATGTAGCCTTCCTTGCAGTTCCCCTCACCTGGTGGGTGCTTTACAAAACGCGCTTTGGTTTACGTTTGCGGGCCGTCGGTGAAAACCCTCAGGCTGTGGATACCGCCGGGATCTCCGTGACATTCCTCCGTTACAGAGCAGTGATTTGTGCCGGAATTCTTTGCGGTATTGCAGGGGCCTACCTCTCGACTGCCCACAATGCTGCTTTTGGCCGCGAGATGTCTGCCGGACAAGGATACATCGCGCTTGCCGCTATGATCTTTGGCAAATGGCGCCCGGTTCCGGGACTGTTGGCTTGTCTTCTTTTTGGCTTTCTCAATGCTCTCGCCTTCCGTCTGGAGGGGGTTTCCGTCCCTGGTATTGGGCAAATTCCAGTACAATTGATGCAGTCTCTTCCTTATGTACTCACCGTTATTCTTCTGGCTGGTTTCATCGGCAAGGCCATCGCGCCCAAAGCCATTGGCCGTCCCTATGTGAAGGAGCGATAGAATGACCGAAGACGACATTCTCTCAACCCTCAAGGAAGACATGAAACGGGCTTACGCCCCCTATTCAAAATTTCATGTCTCTTCAGTCATCATCAGCAAAAGCGGGAAAAGCTATCGCGGCTGTAATGTCGAGAATGCAGCCTATCCACTTGGAACCTGTGCTGAAGCTGGCGCCATAGCCTCCATGGTTCAGGGCGGAGACCAAGAGATAGACGAGATCTATGTCATGGGATCAGGCGACGCCCTGGTCACGCCTTGCGGTGGCTGCCGGCAGAAAATCCGGGAGTTTTCCACGCAGAAAACCCGTATCCATGTCTGTGGCCCTGAAGGTATTCGAAAAAGCTACAGCATGGATGATCTGCTCCCCGATTCATTTGGCCCTCATAATCTGACACATGACTGATATTACAAAATCAACAGAAATTATCCGTTCAGCCCTGCAGGGAATGAAACCCCAGGTCGCCATTGTTCTTGGATCCGGCCTGGGACCTCTTGTCGAAGCCGTCGAGAACCCTACCACTCTGTCGTATGAAGACCTGCCCGGTTTTCCACGCCCTTCAGTCGAAGGACACAGTGGATCTCTGACTCTGGGGCGGATCAATGGTATTGATCTGCTCGTTTTTCAGGGCCGTAGCCATTATTATGAAAATGGTAACGCCAGTGGCATGCTGACTGTAATCGAGGTAATCCGCGCCCTTGGATGCGCTCAGCTGATATTAACCAACGCCGCAGGCAGTTTGAATAAAGACGCGGGCCCTGGCAGTCTGATGCTGATTACAGATCATATCAACTATTCAGGCTTGTCTCCCTTGATCGGTGCCAGAGGAAATGATCGCTTTGTCGATCTCACGGATGCCTATGATCCGTCAATCCGGAGGCGTCTGAAACATACGGCCCAGGAACAGCAACTGCCCCTGCACGAAGGGGTTTATATGTGGTTCTCTGGCCCTAACTTTGAAACTCCGGCGGAAATCCGTGCGGCAGGCATTTTAGGGGCCGATGCTGTCGGGATGTCTACGGTACCCGAAGTCATTCTGGCCCGTCGGGCTGGTATCCCGACAGCAGCCCTTTCGATTATCACCAATTATGGTGCAGGGATGAGCGACACAGCACTGACCCATGAGCAGACCATGCGCAATGCAAAGGTTGCTGCAGAAAATCTGATCAAGTTGATCAGCTGTTACCTCAAGGATCTAGGAAACACAAATGACTGATACTGCAAAACTGGCCCTGGGCCTGCTTGATCTCACCAGCCTCTCCGCGGACGACACAAAAGAAAGTATTCGTACGCTCTGTGCAAAGGCCGTGACCCCTTTTGCACATGTTGCAGCCGTTTGTGTCTACCCGCAGTTCCTTTCTGTATGCCGTGAATCCCTTGAAAATACTGGCGTTAATTTTGCTGCAGTATCAAATTTTCCTGCCGGAAACGAAGGTCTTGAATCTGCAGTCCATCAAACCCGGAAAATTATCGCCTTGGGCGGCAACGAAGTTGATGTCGTTGTGCCTTATCAAGAGTGGATTGCCGGAAACAAAACCAGTTCTCCGGATCTGGTAAAGGCCTGCAAGGACGTTTGTGGAAGCGATGTTTCCCTTAAGGTAATTCTTGAAAGCGGCACTTTTGCCAATCAAGCCGAACTTTATGAATTAAGCCAAGCTGTCATCTCTGCCGGGGCCGATTTCATCAAGACTTCTACTGGCAAAACAGATGTTTCAGCAACTCTGGAAGCCGCCAGGACAATGCTCGAGGCTGTTCGTGACAGCGGAGCAGTCTGTGGGTTCAAGGCATCTGGTGGTATTCGCACCCATGCCCAAGCGCTTGAATACATGGAACTGGCCACAACAATCATGGGTGAGAACTGGATTACTCCAGCGACATTCCGCTTTGGGGCCAGTGGTCTTCTGGATGATCTCCTGTCTGTCCTTGGACACAAGGGGCAAGCAGCAGATCAGGGCGGCTATTGATGTATCTTCCCCAGGAGATTATTCGAAAAAAACGGGAAGGTGAAAGCCTGACCACCGAGGAAATCTCTTTCTTTGTCCAGGGAATTACCAACGAAAATATCAGTGAAGGGCAAATAGCTGCTCTGGGCATGGCAATTTTCTTCAAAGGCATGTCTCTTCCGGAAACCATTGATCTGACAAGGGCCATGATAACCTCAGGCCAGACGATTACCTGGCAGGAGCTCTCAAGTCTGGGGCCCGTTCTGGACAAACATTCCACTGGTGGCGTTGGCGACAAGTTAAGCCTGATGCTTGCCCCGATTATAGCGGCCTGTGGCGGTTTTGTTCCGATGATTTCTGGGCGTGGGCTCGGTCATACCGGCGGGACGCTGGATAAATTGGACGCCATTCCCGGATACAAAACAGACGTCAGTATCGAACACTTCAAGAAAACGACCCGTGAGGCAGGTTGTGCAATCGTCGGGCAGACAGCCAACCTTGCACCGGCAGATAAACGCTTCTATGCGATCCGGGACATAACAGCCACTGTCGAATCCATTCCCCTGATCACGGCCTCTATTCTCTCAAAAAAACTTTCTGCTGGTCTGCAAGGACTGGTCATGGATGTAAAAACCGGCAGTGGTGCCTTTGCCAAGTCGTTCGAAATGGCTGAAGCTCTTGCTCAGAGTATTACTGATGTGGCCGCCGGTGCGGGACTGCCAACTTGTGCCCTGATCACTGATATGAATCAGGTTTTGGGCACAACAGCTGGAAACGCTCTGGAGGTCCACGAGGCTGTTGCCTACCTTTCCGGGCAAAACCACCATGGCCACCAGCACGAGATTATTAATGCCCTTTGCCGCGAGCTTCTTCTTATTGGCGGTCTGGCCCAGTCTGCCCAGGAAGCTGAAGACAAAATCAGAAGGGTTCTTGAAACAGGTGCAGCACGTACAAAGTTTGATCAAATGATATCTGGTCTGGGTGGCCCAAAAGATTTCAGCTCGACAGTGGACAAACACCTGGTCAAGGCAGCTGTAGAAATGGATGTATTCATGCCGGAAGAGGGGTATCTTGGCTCCATGGACAGCCGGATGATCGGGCTTGCCGTCGTGTCTCTTGGGGGGGGAAGAACCACATCAGGGCAGCAGATCGACCATTCGGTTGGCTTCAGCCATATCCAGCCTGTCGGCACAAAAATTGACCCGCGCCAGCCATTGGCCCGTGTTCATGCCCAAACAAGAGAAGCAGCTGAAACCGCTGCCCAAAACTACTGTTCTTCACTTACCCTAACGGATACTTGTCCTGTGCTAACGGCACCTGTTTTAAAAAAAATACAGAGTTAAAAAATGGCCCGAGCCTTTATCCTTCTTCTCGACTCCTTTGGTATTGGCGGAGCCCCCGATGCCAATATTTTTGGCGATGAGGGCGCAGACACCCTCGGCCATATCGCAAGGGAATGCGCAGCTGACAGAGCAGACAAATCCGGCTTGAGAGCCGGGCCTTTGACCCTGCCTGTTATGGAGTCCCTAGGTCTTGGCCTGGCTGCCAGGACCAGCACAGGCCTCTTGCCAGAAGGTTTTTCCTCCACACTGCCTCCCCCCAATTCTCTCTTCGGCTGTGCCAGTGAGATCAGCAATGGCAAGGACACACCAAGCGGCCATTGGGAAATAGCAGGTGTCCCCGTTGCCTTTGACTGGGGATACTTTCCCAATAAACGGCCCTGCTTTGACCAGAAACTGATCTCTGACATTATAGCCAAAGCCAAACTCCCCGGTATTCTGGGAAACTGCCATGCCTCAGGCACAGAGATCATCCAAGAGTTTGGCACCGAACACGTGGCCAGTGGCAAGCCGATCCTCTACACCTCTGCCGATAGTGTTATTCAGGTTGCCGCGCATGAAACAAGCTTTGGCCTTGAGCGCCTGCTGGATCTCTGCCTGATCATACGGGAACTGGTCGATGAGCTGAATATCGGCCGGGTCATTGCCCGCCCCTTTGTCGGGGATGATTCAAAAACCTTCACTCGCACGGGTAACCGACGGGATTTTAGTGTTTTGCCCCCTGCCCCGACCTTGCTGGATCATGTGAAGGCTGCCGGGCGCGAAATGATCGCCATTGGCAAGATTGGTGATATCTATGCCCATCAAGGGCCGACACAGGTAATCAAAGCCAGCGGCCATGACCAACTGTTCGAAAAAACCATGGTGCAGATCCGCTCCGCACCGGAAGGGTCATTGACTTTCACAAACTTTGTCGACTTTGACAGCCTCTATGGTCATCGACGGGATGTAATCGGCTATGCAGCTGCTCTGGAAGATTTTGATCGCAAACTTGCGACTTTACTGCCTGAACTGAAAAAGGGCGATCTGGTAATACTTACTGCCGATCACGGCTGTGATCCCACCTGGACTGGAAGCGACCACACCCGGGAGAACATCCCCATCCTGGCATTTGGCCCCGGATTACCCACAGGTAATATCGGGAAACGCAACACCTTTGCCGATATCGGACAGTCTGTCGCCAAATTTCTGGATGTTCCCCCCTTAACAAGCGGACAGTCTTTTATCTAGACTTTGCATCCCCGTGCAAAGGCACAAGAGAAAACACCAAGAGAAAACATATGGTTTTAAAAGCAGAAATCCACAGTCATCTTGAAGGTACAGCCTCTCCTGCCCTGGTCAGGAAACTTGCCGACCGGCATGGCATGACACTTCCTGACAGCCTTTTCACCAACAAAGACAGCTTCCGCTGGACCACTTTCCTCGAATTTCTCAAAGCCTACGACATGGCCAGCGCTGTCATCAGAACCCCCGAAGATTATCGGGATGTCACCTATGATTACCTCAAACGTTGCGCCGAAGAAGATGCCATCTATGTCGAAGTGATGTCATCACCCGACCATGCTGCCATGGCCGGAATGGCATATCAGGATCATCTCGACGGAATTGTCCAAGGTATAACAGATGCAACAAACGACTTCGGAATCGAAGGTCGGATTATTGTTACCTGCGTACGTCACCTTGGCCCTGATCAGGCAGAAAAAGTAGCCCTCCAGACAGTTGCCGCCCCTCACCCTCTGGTGGTTGGTTTTGGCATGGGAGGAGATGAAAATGCCCACCATCCCTCTGATTTTGCCTGGGCCTTCAACATTGCCCACGAAGCTGGGCTCTTGTGTAATGTCCATGCCGGAGAAATGGCTGGTCCGGAAAGTGTTATCGCGGCCCTTGATCATTTACCCGTCAAACGGATCGGTCACGGGGTAAGGTCGATTGAAGACCCGGATCTGGTTAAAAGACTGATTGAGGAGGACATCACTCTTGAAGTTTGCCCCGGCAGTAATATTGCCCTTGGTGTTTTTCCTGATTTTAACAACCATTCTTTCCTTAAGCTCCGGAAAGCAGGTGTCAAGGTAACCCTGAATTCCGATGATGCTCCCTATTTTGAGACTTCGATCGGAAGGGAATATCTTATCGCACGCGAACATTTTGGACTTTCTGATGATGAACTGCTCAATCTGACTCGTACATCAATCGAAAATTCTTTCGCAGATCAAAAGACCAAGCTAAAACTGCTGGCTCGTCTCCAAAGTACTTAAATAATTCTGAACACAGGTTTCCTGCGAATGGCAAAACTCTATTTCTATTATTCCTCCATGAATGCCGGGAAATCGACAGTCCTGCTCCAGTCGAGCTACAACTACCAGGAACGCGGCATGGGAACCTTGCTCTTCACCGCCGCTCTGGACGACCGTTACGGTACCGGGAAAATATCATCCCGTATCGGCCTTCAGGCAGAAGCCCTTATATATAGTCGCCAGGATGATCTGTTTGAAATGGCACGCGCAGAAGTTGCCAAACGACAGATCAGCTGTGTTTTCATCGATGAATCTCAGTTCCTGACCAAAGAGCAGGTATTTCAGGTCAGTGAAATTGTCGATTGCCTGGACATTCCTGTCCTTGCCTATGGCCTGCGCACAGATTTTCAGGGAAACCTGTTTGAAGGCAGCGAACGCTTGCTGGCCTGGGCTGATGTGCTACATGAACTCAAAACAATTTGTCATTGTGGCCGCAAGGCCACCATGGTGATGCGAGTTGATGAACAGGGCGAGCCGATCCGGGAAGGAAGCCAGGTCGAAATTGGCGGAAATGACCGCTATGTCCCGGTTTGTAGAAAGCATTTTAAAGAAGAGGTCCTTCAGCTGTCGCCGTCGCCCTTTGACTATCCTGTGAACAGGGTCCGATAATCTGAAACACCCCAGAGACCTACTAACCGGAAGTAGAGCCCGGAATTTATTTTTCTCATTTAGCTAAAATTAATAACTGGCTCACTAATCTATAACTCCAATGGCTTTCCAAGCTCTTCATTTCATCATGGAGAGTTTCATATTATCATATATAGGTCAGAGAAACAGGCATGAGCATCGTCGTTCAAAGCTCTTTGAGAAGGTTTGGTCGAAGTGCTGTTCTGCTTTATGTTACCCTGGCTTTTCTTCTAATTTTCTCTTTTGTTGGTATTACGCTCAAACTCGAGCAGAATGCTGTTCTGCAGCAAGAGCAGGTTTTTAATGAACAGCAATTTCTGCAAACACAAATTGCTGCGCAAGCATTTCAGCAAACTGTGGATGATATCCTTCGCTTCTCTCTTGAACTCGAAAATCATTTCGACATCGATATCCTGAATGAAGATATAACGCCAGGTCATCTGGATTCAGTTTTTTTACAAAGTCACGACTTCCAAAAAGAGATCCTTGGAATCCTGATTTATAATAGGCAACAAACTCTTCGTCTAAGCACACTGGATGAGAAAAAAAACAGTAACCTCTCCCTCATAGAGGCGACGGTTAATGCCTGGATAAGACAAAACTGGACCGCTCTCAGCTCCCCGGAAATTTCTTCAATCGTTCCCGCGTTTCATGTCACAAAAACCGAACAGTTTTTTGCTATTCTTCGCCCCGTTCGTCGAGCTGGTCTGTTAACAGCTGTTTCTGTTACCCTCGCCGACCTCTCCTATATGTCCCAACAGTACATCAAACCCCTGCGCTCGGGAGAATATGGCGCTGCATTCATGTTAAACGGGCAAGGTCTTGTGATTTATGACCACGAAACAGAAATCATAGGCCGGAGTATTTTTGATGATTTGCACAAGGCATATCCGGATCTCCAGCGCATTGACCAACGTCTTGTAACCGAACCATCCGGCCAGTACGCATACTATTTCTCTGTTTCCCGTCAGGATAGTCAGAAAATCGTCAGAAAACTGATTTCCTGGCACAGCATCAACATCGATACGCGTCAGCTCGTCATTGCCCTTTCCGCTCCCGACACTGAAATCACACGCCCAATTGAACTATTACGTCAGCAAGCAATTATACTCGCCCTCCTCCTTTCCTTTGGATTAATGGTAATTATCGCACTCTTTTTCAAACGAGACCTTCACACTCTACGGCGAACAGTAAAGCAACTCGACGCGGAACTGAAATTGCGTAACCAGGCATTAAACAAGGCAGAAAAAAATTACATCGAGATGATTGAGAATGCTGCTATCGGCATATACCGGACCACACCAGACGGACGGCTGCTCCAGGCAAACCCCTACCTTGTCCGTTTGAACAGCTGTGAAAGCGAAAAAGAGCTCATCCTCCTTGCAAACTTCAATGATGATCACTGGTATAAAGATAAAGACAGACGCCTTGAATTTAAACAGGAGATGGACAAGGAAGGCTATGTCGAAGGTTTTGTTTCCCAGATCAAAAGCCTGAAAAACCGGGAAGATAAATGGGTCAGCGAAACTGCCCGTGCTGTCAGAGATGAAGAGGGTAATATACTCTTTTATGAAGGCACCATGCTGGATGTCACACATCTGGTCCATACCGAAGAAGCCCGGAACAAAAGCGATGCCAACTTGCGCGCTCATATTACAGCGATGCCTGATCTTGGTATCATCTACTCGCGCAAGGGAGATGTAATTGACATCTACGGTGATCAAAATCTGCTCTTCCTGAAGAAAGAACAGATGATCGGGCGAAACCTGACGGAAATGGCTGGCAGCAAGGCCGTTGAACTCTGGATGGGTATCATTGGTAAAACCATCGCAACCGAGAAGGTTCAAAACCTGGAATACTTTATGCCAATGGATGGTGCACCCCGATGGTTTGAAGCACGTTCAGCGCTCATTATTGACAAGGAAAATACCTGTCCCAGTGTTGTCATCTTAATACGCGACATAACCCAGCGACACCTTGATCAGGAAGCTCTGGTCACCGCTCTTGAAAATGCCGATCTTGCGAACAGGTCAAAATCAGAATTCCTGGCAAACATGAGCCATGAATTAAGGACTCCGCTGAATGCCATCTTGGGCTATTCAGAAATTATGGAACAACAGCTTCTTGGTCCGCTCGAAAATAAAAAATACCTGGGTTATGTCTCAGATATTCACAGCAGCGGGGCGCTGCTGCTTGAAATAATCAATGATATTCTCGATCTCTCCAAAATCGAGGCTGGACGTTATAGCCTGGAAGAAGAAAACATCAATCTTGCTGAAGTGGTTGAGCAGACCAACCGGATCATCAAGGGAACGGCTGCAGAAAAAAGATTGGAATTTGATACAAACCGTATCCCGGCTTTTATCCTCTATGCCGATGCCAGAGCCCTTAAACAAATTCTTTTAAATCTCCTGTCCAATGCCATCAAGTTCACTCCTGCAGGTGGCCGGGTCACCCTTTCAGCCAGTCAGGAAGAAGTCGGGGTTCAAATAAAGGTAACCGATACAGGGATAGGAATGGAGCCCAAAGACATCGTCAGAATCTTTGAGCCTTTCTTCCGGGTTGGACAGACAATGACGACAGAAGCATCCGGTACAGGTATTGGCCTGGCTCTGACCAGAAAACTGGTAGAATTTCATCAAGGCACCCTTGAAATACAAAGTACAATTGATGAAGGTACCACTGCGACAGTTACTCTGCCCCTCGCCCGTTTGATCGGAAGAGGATAAAATTAACAGGCCTGAACTTCTGGAAACTTTCTGGAAAGGATTTGGTGCAATAATAGAATCCAGATCAGAAGAAATCTGATCACAAGCTCACACACAGTGTTAGAGCCCCAATTTACACTAAAGAGTTTAACCCGTTATTTAACTTCGGGAGAATGACAATCATGGAATGGCTGGCCCTCTTACCCTTCATCTGCCTTCTTGGCTATCTTTTGCTTTCTGTCCAAAAAGAACCCATTCCCTGCCGGATAAAAACCCGAAGCTCTTCCCGAAAATAAGATTTATCCACTAACCCCAAGAAGCGGGATCAGTACTTCTACAGGAAGTGATTTGGTTCCGCTTCCTTTGCGTTATCCTCGTTTATTATAGAAACAGATATAACGAGATCCCGTGTTTTTCGTCCCTATTCTTCCTGATTTTTTTGTTCAGAGGATCTTGACTTTTTCACTGATTCACCTAAATACCGCTCATCGTTTTACATTTGTTATGTGTTACTTCAATAGCCGACAGGCCGATTTGCTGAGTTATCCCCTGACAGTGTGAGCGCTACCCAAAGCGTGTTGAAAATAATCACACACGCAGATACTAACCTCCTGTTAGAGGAATTATGACCATGACTATTGGTGTCGTTAAATTTTTCAACCCGACTAAAGGCTACGGTTTTATCGAGCCCGAAGATGGTTCCAAAGATGCATTCGTTCACATTTCTGCTGTTGAACGTGCTGGCCTGAGCACTCTCAATGAAGGACAGAAAGTTTCCTATGAACTGGAAACTGGCAAAAACGGAAAAGCTTCTGCCGAGAACCTGTCTATCGTTGAATAAGGTCTCCAGAGAACCTGTTTCATAAAACAACGGCCCCGGATGAAAATCTGGGGCCGTTGTTACTTCAAGCAATGTAATCTGTTCGGGAAATCAATCGGGAATAACCGCTGTTGTTTCAATTTCTAATTTTGCCCGATCTTCCATAAAGGCACTAACCTCGACCACCGCCATTACAGGATAGTGGCGACCGATAACCTCCCGATAAGCTTCGCCAACCGCTTTGAGCGATGAAAGATACTCCTGTTTATCCCGGATAAACCATGTCATCCGCACAATATGTTCGGGTTTTGCCTCAGCTTCTTTAAGAACTGCAACAATATTCTGAAGTGCCTGGCGAAACTGGACAGCAAAATCATCACTCTCGAACTCTTCTTTTTCATTCCAGCCGATAATTCCTGCCAGATAAACCGTTTGTCCCCGCGCCGCAATTATCCCGTTACTATAGCCTTTGGCCACCGGCCATCCCGGAGGTTGAAGTTGTCGATGCACAGTCCCGGTCATTTGCTTTCCTCTAAATACTTTTTCATCGAAGACAAGATAGGTTCAGGCCAGATCCTGGCCTTGCTGGTGGTCATATCAACACAAACAAGAGTGATCTTGCTTGTGCAGCGTACTTCGTTGTTACAAACAGCCTCTATAGTACAGTTCACACTGCTTTTACCGATCGCTGTAATCTTGAGACCAAAGACCACAAGATCTTCCAGCCTGCTCATGGCCTTAAACTCGGTCTCCATTCGAACCGTTGGAACCGCGATCTTCTGATGGAGATGCATCTGGTGAAAACTGCTGCCAATAACCTGCTCAAACCACTCTTCAATTGTCAGGTTAAACATCTCGAAATAGCGGGGATAAAAAACAATCCCGGCAGGGTCGCAATGCTGAAAACGGATGGTAACCGGAAGTTTAAAAGCCATCATACCCCCAGATACTGATCACGAAGATCGTTCGTAAGCGCGGCAGGACGCCCGGTCCAGACACTGCGCCCTTTCTCCAGAATGACACAGCTGTCCGCAAGCGGTAACAGCTCGGAAAGTGTCTTGTCTACCACCAGTAAAGATTGTCCTTCGCCCTTCAATCTACGTATGGCAGACCAGATTTCCTGCCGAATAACTGGCGCCAATCCCTCGGTAGCTTCATCCAGGATCAGGAGCTTTGGATTGGTCATCAATGCCCGACCGATTGCCAACATCTGCTGTTCCCCGCCAGAAAGCGTATCGGCCATCTGCCCGGCACGCTCTCCCAGCCGTGGAAACAGCGACACAACCTTTGCATAATCCCAAGCACCCGATCGTGCCGTCGCAACCAGATTTTCGTAAACAGTCAAACTGGCAAAACAGCGACGCCCTTCCGGAACCAGGCCTATCCCGGATCGCGCAGCCTGAAAACTGCGCAGTCCAGTCAGATCCTGCCCGTCAAAAACAATGTGTCCTCTTTTCGCAGGAGTCAGGCGACAGATCGAACGGATGGTCGTGGATTTGCCCATACCGTTACGTCCCATCAGAGCAACCAGTTCTCCGGCTGCGACCGAGAGGTCCACACCAAACAATGCTTGGGACGGTCCGTAATAGGTTTCTATTTGAGAAACTTCCAACATCATTCTTCCGTCCCCAGATATGCTTCCCGAACAACCGGATCACGTCGGATCATATCTGCGCTGCCCTGCGCAATAATTTGTCCATAAACCAGAACCGAGATCCGATCAGCCAGACGGAAAACCGCATCCATATCGTGCTCAACCAGCAGAATCGGTACTTCCTGTTTAAGTTCTTCCAGAAACCCGGTCAGTCTTTCTGATCCCCCTGCCCCCATCCCCGCCATCGGCTCATCTAGAAGAAGAACTTTGGGTTTAAGAGCCAGCGCACAGGCCACTTCGACCTGACGCCGTTCACCATGGGAAAGCTCTGCAACCGGAACATCTGCCCGGGGCAAGAGCCCGACCCGGGCAAGAACTTTTTCTGTCGCCTCCAACTGTTCCAGATCCCTGTCTGTCTGTTTCCAGAAACTGAAACTGGTCCCGGTTACGGCCTGGCTGGCCATCATCACATTACGCCGTACTGACAGTGGCATAGCCAGGGAAGAAATCTGGAAACAACGGCCCAGTCCTCTTTTTGCCCTGGCCGCGATACTCAAACCGGTTACATTTTCCTGGCCGAGATAAATATGGCCGGAATCTGGGGATAATCCGCCAGAGATTTGGGCAATCAGTGTCGATTTTCCAGCCCCGTTTGGTCCGATTAACGCATGAATTTCGCCAGGTTTAAGATCAAGGGTTACATCATCCGTTGCCTTCAGAGCACCAAAGCTTTTTCGCAGCTTTTCAATACGCAAAACCGCTTCAGTCATGGCGAGACCTCCCGGCAAGAAGCCCAATTAATCCACCATTGGCAAACAACACAACACTCAAAAGAATCAAACCGAGAAAGAACTGCCAGTGCTGGGTAAATCCTCCAATGAACGTCTCCAGCAAGACAAAGACAACTGCCCCCGCCACGGGACCAAAGAGCCTGCCGACACCACCGAGAATAACAATCACCATGAGTTCTCCCGAATGATGCCAACTCAACATACTTGGACTGACAAAACCATTCAGATCTGCAAATAACGCCCCGGCCCCGCTGGTAATCATTGCGGAAAGCACAAAGGCGGTCAGACGGATCGGAAAGGGTTCGACGCCAGAGGTTGCCAGGCGTACCTCATTCAGCCGTGCCATGGTCAGGGCCGCACCAAAGCGAGACCCCATAAGTCTTCTGGTGAAAAAAATCGAGAGCATAAGAGAAAAAAAGCAAATCCCGAAAAAGATGAGAGGATCTGAAGTATCGAGAGAAAACAGACTGTTACGAACATAAATTGACAATCCATCTTCACCGCCATAGGTGGGAAAGGAGATGGCAAAATAATAAATCATCTGGGCAAAAGCCAGGGTGATCATGATGAAGTAGACCCCCTGGGTCCGCAGGCTGATCACGCCAATAAATGCCGCGGCAAGCCCTGCCACAAGAACAGCAACCAGCCATATCACAGGCATCTGGTCACTGCCGGGAATCCCCCCAATGAAATAGGAACCATCAAAAGCATGATAGGCAGCAACGCCTGCAACATAGCCTCCCAGACCAAAGAATGCTGCATGGCCAAAACTGATAAGCCCCCCGAAACCCAAAGCAAGGTTAAGCCCCACAGCGGCCATGGCAATGATAACCACCCGGGAAGCAAGGCTTACATAATAGGGCTCATCAAGCAGGCTGGCGCAGAGCGGAGCCAGCGCCAGTAACAACACCAGAACCGAGTTGATCCAGCTTTCACGACTGAGTTTACGCATTTGCAGGGAACAATCCTTTTGGTTTCACCGCCAAAACCACGGCCATAAGAAGATAGATCAGCATTGATGCCAAAGCAGAACCCACACTGGTCGCATCCGCGTTATCAAGTATCAGGCTAAACAGGCTCGGCAGGAAAATTCGCCCCATCGTATCAACAACACCGACGAGCAGAGCCCCGACCAGAGCTCCTTTGATTGAGCCAATGCCTCCGATTACAATCACGACAAAAGCCAGGATCAACATCGGTTCTCCCATGCCGACCTGTACTGATTGCAACACCCCCAACAAGGATCCAGCCAATCCGGCAAGAACTGCTCCAACCGCAAATACAAAGGTATAAAGCGCTGAAATATTCACACCGAGTGCCCCGATCATTTCCCGGTCATTTTCACCCGCCCGGATACGCATGCCAATTCGGGTCCGGGAAATCAGAAGATACAGCCCGATAGCAATAAGAATACCTACGAGGATAATCATCAAACGATAGAGCGGATAGGTCACTCCCCCCGGAAGAGATACAGATCCACCAAGCAGATCAGGCATATCAAGCCAGAGTGGAGATGCTCCAAAAATCCAGCTGGTTCCTTCTGAAAAAATCAGGATCAAGGCAAAAGTTGCCAAAACCTGATCCAGGTGATCTCTGTCATAAAGTCTGCGGATCACGACCAGCTCGATAATGGCGCCCATAACTCCCGCTCCCAGGGCTCCAGCCAGAAGCCCGACCCAGAAAGATCCTGTGATCCCTGCCACATAGGCACAGATAAAAGCTCCCATCATATAGAGAGATCCGTGAGACAGATTGATCAACCCCATGACCCCGAAAACCAGAGTCAGCCCAGAAGCCATTGTAAACAGCATGACGCCCAGCTGAACTCCGTTCAGGAGCTGCTCCAAAACCAGTGCAATACTCATAAAAACTTCCCCTTGTGATGCATTCTCCCGCCCATTTTTTTGAGCGGGAGCACACACCAGTGCTTACATTTTGCACTCGGATGCATAGGCATCCTGAAGGTTTTCAATCGCAATACCAGCCAGTTTGTTGGTTGGTTTGCCGTCGGCACCAGCAACAACTTCCCGAATATAGATGTTCTGAATCGGATGGTTGTTTGAACCAAATTTAAATGCCCCCCGGACAGATTCAAACTCGGCTGCTTTCAATGCTGCCCGAAATGCTTCAGCATCGGAAGGAGCTGCCTTGGCAAGGGCAGAGAGCATCAGATTGGCGGTATCAAACCCCTGAGAAGCATAGAGTGTAGGTGTCCGGCCATATTTTTCTTTGAAGCTCTTAACAAAAGCCACATTGGCGGCGTTATCCATATCATGCGCCCACTGGGACGTATTTTTCACGCCAATAGCCGCATCACCAACCGCCCCCAGAATAACCTCGTCAAACGAGAAAGCAGGGCCGAAGACAGGTAACCCGACCTCTGCGCCACCATACTGTTTCATGAAAGAAATCCCCATCCCGCCAGGCAGGAAGAAGAAAACGCTGTCCGCTTTGGACGCTTTGATCTGGGCGATTTCAGCCGCATAATCGGTCTGACCAAGCTTGGTAAAAAGCTCTCCCTCAACATCGCCATAATATGATTTGAATCCAGTAAGGGCATCCACACCGGCAGGGTAATTCGGGGCAATAATAAAGGGAGCTTTCAAGCCTTCCTTCTTCATGTAGGCACCCATGGCCTCATGCAGGTTATTATTCTGCCAGGCAACGTTAAAATAATTCTCGTTGCAAAGCTTTCCAGCCAGGGCAGAAGGGCCGGCATTGGGAGAGAGATAGATTGTTCCATCCCGGACCACCTCAGGGATCACTGCCATCGCCAAATTGGACCAGATAATTCCGGTGAGGATGTCTACCTTTTCTTTCTGCAACATCTCATTCGCCAGCGACTTGGCCAGTTCCGGCTTGCGGGCATCATCGCGGATTATCACCTCGACATCGCTTTTTGACTGCTCGATCGCCAGCATAAAACCATCGCGCACATCAATACCAAGATGCGATCCACCACCGGATAATGTTGTAATCATTCCTACCTTGGTTTCTGCCAGAGCAGATACCGCCGTCATTGACGTTGCGGCCATGAGGGCCAAAACCCCCGCACTCACAAATCTTTTCATTCTCGTCTCCCTAAGAGCTCCTGTTAATATTGATCGGCACATTTTCGTGCTCGTTATTTTTGAAGCATAATCTATGATTTCTGCTTCAATTTAAACCTTTGGATTTTCCCGGTCTGGGTTTTTGGTAATTCGTTTAGGAACCGGATCACCCTGGGGTATTTATAAGGGGCAATAGTTTCTTTCACATGGTTTTTTAGTGTTTCTGCCGTGTCATCGTCTGCGAGAACACCTTCGCGCAAAACAACATGAGCTTCAACGATCATTCCCCTAACATCATCCGGGGCACCGACTACTGCACATTCCATAACACTGGGGTGAAGCAACAGCGCCTGTTCTACGTCTGGCCCCGCAATGTTGTAGCCAGACGACACAATCATATCATCGGAGCGGGCAACAAAATGAAACTCTCCCGTTTCATCCTGATAGAAACTGTCTCCGGTTAAATTCCAGCCTTCACAGACATACTCCTGCTGACGACTATCCGCCAGATATCGGCAGCCCGTCGGGCCCTTTACCGCAAGGCGGCCAACTTCCCCGCGTGGAACTTCATTCATCTTTTCATCAACAATAATCGCTTGATAACCCGTCAGCACGCGTCCGGTACTGCTGGCTTTGGCACTGTTCAACCTGTTGGAGATAAAGATATGCAAGAGTTCGGTTGCCCCTATTCCATCCAGGATCGGCTTCCCGGTTTTGGCAACCCATTCATCGAACACGGCTGCAGGCAGGGTCTCCCCGGCCGATACTGCGCAGCGCAGGCTCGAGAGATCCGCTCCTTGGTCCATGGCTTTCAGCATCACCCGATAGGCCGTTGGCGCCGTAAAACAGATTGTTGCTCCATAGGTCTCTATAATCTTGATCATTTCTGGCGGAGAGGCATTTTCAAGCAGCGTCGCGGTTGCCCCAAAACGAAGCGGGAAGACGGCCAACCCACCCAGACCAAAGGTAAAGGCCAGCGGAGGTGATCCGACAAAAACATCCTCTGGTGTGACCTGCAAGACTTCCTTGGCATAAGCATCGGCAATGGTCAGCAAATCTCGGTGGAAATGCATGGTCGCCTTGGGATTTCCTGTGGTACCCGAGGTAAAGCCCAGCAATGCAACGTCATCCCGACCGGTTTGCACAGCAGAGAACTGAACCGGTTTTCCCAGGGCAACCCGGTCAAGTTCCGCATCGTGATTGGCAGTACCATCAAAGCCGACTACTTTTTTGAGATAGCTGCTTTCCTTGGCACAAATGACAAGTTCATCCATCAACCGGGTATCACAAAGTGCCAGGGCAATCTCGGCCTTGTCGATAATTTTGGCAAGCTCTCCTGCCCGTAACATTGGCATGCTATTGACCACAACCGCCCCTGCCTTGGTTGCTGCAAGCCAGCAGGCCACCATCGCCGGGTTGTTGGCAGAGCGGATCAGAATGCGGTGCCCGGGCTTCACTCCAAAGTCCTCAACCAGGGCATGAGCAATTCGATTGGTCCAGTCGGTCAGTTCTTTATAGGTACGCTGGCGACCGTTGCCAATCAGGGCCGTATGATCGCCAAATCCCTGATCAACCATGTCATTGGTTAAACATACAGCCGCGTTGAGATATTCAGGATACTGGAAGTTTTCCCTCAGATATTCCGGCTGGCTTTCCGGAGGTGGCAAGTTATCGCGGGTAAAGCTGTCAACATGAGCAGATGGCCCCAACATCATTTGTTTTCTCCCTGTTTTCTGCTGATTTCCTGCCGCGCGATAACTATTTTCTGAACATCTGAGGCCCCTTCATAAATACGAAGGGCACGTATTTCCCGGTAAAGGCTTTCGACAACGCTGCCCTTGCGCACCCCGTCCCCACCGTGGATCTGTACTGCTTTGTCAATAACGCCTTGTGCCTGGTCTGTCGCAAAGAGTTTGGCCATGGCGGCCTCACGCGTCACTCTTGCAGCGCCCGTGTCTTTGGTCCAGGCGGCACGATAAACCAGCAGGGCCGAAGCATCGATATCCACAGCCATTTCTGCAATATGCCCCTGGATCATCTGCAGTTCATGCATCGGAGCCCCAAACAATTGGCGGTCAGCACAGCGTTTCAGTGTTTCCTCCAGCGCCCGTCGGGCAAAACCAAGCGCGGCAGCCCCAACGGTTGAGCGAAATACATCCAGAACCGACATGGCAATCTTGAAGCCGCTGCCCGCTTCACCAATCAGAGCTGAACGGGGGAGTTTGACCCTGTCAAATTTCAACCGCGCCAGAGGATGTGGTGCAATAACCTCCAGCCGTTCCTCAACCGTCAGCCCAGCCGTACTGGCTGGCACCAGAAACGCGGACAGACCTTTTGCTCCTGCAGCCTCTCCTGTTCGGGCAAAAACAACATAGAGATCAGCAATTCCTCCATTTGAAATCCAGGTTTTCTCGCCACTGAGAACAAAACCATCATCCGTACTTTCTGCCGACATTTGGATGTTCGCGACATCAGATCCCGAAGCAGGCTCGGTCAGGGCAAAGGCCGATATCGCCTTGCCTGCGCGGGTTTGTCTCAGCCAGTCACGTTGCTCCCCGGAACCGAACAGGGAAATCGCCCCCATTCCCAGCCCCTGCATGGCAAAGGAAAAATCAGCCAGCCCATCGTACCGGGCCAGAGTCTCGCGGATCAGACAGAGAGAGCGAACATCAAGGCGTTCCTGCCCGGTCGCTCCAGAATGGGTTAGAAACCCCGCGGCGCCCAAAGATGAAACCAGACCACGACAAGCAGAATCAACGTCGCTGTGATCAACCGGGAGATTACCTTTGCACCACACTTCAAGCTGTTCGACCAGTTCGCGGTGGCGGCTCTCGAAAAAGGGCCAGTTTAGAAATGATGTATCAGCCATCAATTTCCCTCGAATACAGGTTTTTTCTTGGCGACAAAGGCATGATAGGCACGCTCAAAATCCCGCGTCTGCATACAGATTGCCTGGGCTTGGGCTTCTGCTTCGATCGCCTGATCCGGCGACATGTTCCATTCGTGATTTAACTGGGTCTTGGTAATCCCATTGGCAAAGGTCGGCCCGGAAGCAATACGCTTGGCCAGAACAAGTGCTTGTTCCTCCAGCTCTTCCGCAGGATGCAGGGCATTGAAATACCCCCAGTCATGCCCTTCTTTCGCTGACATACTTCGCCCGGTATAGAGCAGGTCCGCCGCCCTGCCCTGTCCGATAATCCGGGGAAGAATGGCACAGGCCCCCATATCACAACCGGCCAACCCAACCCTTGTAAAAAGGAATGCGGTCTTGGCATCCGGGGTCGCCAGACGCAGATCCGAAGCCATGGTGATAATGGCACCAGCACCAACACATACGCCGTCCACTGCCGAAATAATTGGTTTACCACAGTTCAGCATGGCCTTGACCAGATCTCCGGTCATCCGGGTAAAGGCCAGAAGCTCTTTCATGTCCATTCCGACCAGAGGTCCGATAATCTCATGGACATCCCCACCAGAACAGAAGTTTCCGCCATTGGAGGCAAAAACAACGGCATTGATGTCCTCTGCATAAACCAGATTCCGAAAGGTATCTCTCAGTTCTGCATAACTTTCAAAAGTCAGCGGGTTTTTTCGCTCAGGACGGTCAAGCTGGATCACAGCGACGGAATCTTCCATGCGCCACTTGAAATGTTTCGGGGAAAGGTCTGCCATTGCCGTCATGATTTTTTGTCCTCTATAGCTTTCAACCGGCTGAGTACCGGAACCAATCCATCCAGATCTTCGTCGTCCAGTTCTGCGAAAAGATCATTAATAAGGGCCTCATGATCCCGGGCCATCCCTTCAAACACCTTACGACCATGCGCGGTCAGGCACACCAGCATCGCCCGTCGATCTCCCTCGACATTTACCCGAAGTACAAGGCCATCGGTAACCAGACGTTCAATGATCCCGGTCACGTTACCGTTCGAAACCAGCAGCAGCTTTGACAATTCGCTCATCTTCAGACCGTCTGAGCTGCGATAGAGTGCTGCCATCACATCAAATCGGGGCAAGGTGGTATCGTAATTATCCCGGAGAAACTCGCGCAACCGGGCTTCAACAAACCTTGTTGTCCGCAACATGCGGATCCACATGCGCAAGCGCCGCTTGTTCAAGGACATATCGCTTTTGCTGGATGGCAAGGTCATATCTCTCCTCCAGAAAGGGCGATCGCCTGCCCATTGATTGACCGGGCAGCATCCCGGCAAAGCCACAAAGCCGTATCAGCAACCTCCTGTGGTTGAATCAAGCGTTTTTGCGGGTTGTTATCGGCAAGAATCTGGCGAGCCTGGTCAGCGGTCTTTCCTGTCTTTGCCACAATGTTTTCTATCGATTTCTCTGTCATCTCCGTATCCAGAAACCCGGGACAGATGGCATTAACCGTGGTGCCCGATTTGGCCACTTCCAGTGCAAGCGCACGCACCAGTCCAACGACACCATGTTTCGCAGCGGTGTAGGGGGCAACATAGGCATAGCCCTTCAGGCCAGCAGTAGAGGCAACCGCAATCAGGCGTCCTCCTTGTTGCGGCATTTGCTGCAGCCCATCGCGAAAGGTCAAAAAGGTTCCGGTCAGATTAACCGCAAGGGTGTTTTGCCAGTCTTCCAGGCTGGTTTTATGCAGCGGTGCACTCCCCGACATCCCCGCATTGGCAATCACAATATCGATCTGCCCTGCTGTCGCATAGATATTGGCGACGGATTTTTCATCCGTTACATCTGCCACAACATAGGAAATAACCGGGTCTTTTGCAGCGGTCGCCCGGAGCTTGTCTTCCCGGCGTCCAGCAATCCAGACCTTTGCGCCAGCAGCCGCAAAACTTGCCGCCATAACAGCACCAACCCCACTGCCACCCCCGGTGATCAGCACAGTTTTTCCCGTCAACTCTGTCATGCCCGTACCACCATGGCTTCGGCTTTTTCTGCCAAGCGATAGAGCTGGTCACGCCCTGCCAGATAGGGAGCGGGCCATTGCAGACTTTTCTCGCCCAGGCTCGCCCCGGCATGCAGGGTCCAGTAAGGATCAGCCAGATGAGGACGTGCCATACACACCAGATCTGCACGCCCGGCCATCAGGATTGAATTGACATGATCTGGCTCGTAAATATTGCCCACCGCCATGGTCGCAATTCCCAACTCGTTGCGAATACGATCGGCAAAGGGCGTCTGGAACATACGTCCATAAACCGGCTTTGCCTCTTTCGAAGTCTGCCCGGCAGAAACATCAATAATGTCAACGCCGGCTTCGTGGAACAGACGGGCGATTTCCACAGCATCGTCCTGTGTGATGCCAACATCATCAACCCAATCCACAGCGGAGATACGAACAGACATCGGTTTATCGGCAGGCCAGACCGCCCGCATTGCCATGAAGACTTCCAAAGGATAACGCATCCGGTTTTCAAGGCTGCCACCATATTCATCCTCACGGATATTAGACAGCGGCGATATGAAAGAAGATATCAGGTACCCATGCGCGGCATGAAGTTCAATCATATCAAAACCGGAACGCGCTGCCATTTTAGTGGCATTCACAAACTGATCTCGCACCTCTGTCATATCTTCACGGTCCATTGCTTTTGGAACGGCATTATTTACTGACCAAGGTATGGCTGAAGCTGAAAGCAATGACCAGTTCCCCTCGGCCAGCGGGGCATCCATCTCCTCCCAACCGAGTTGCGTTGAGCCCTTGCGCCCCGCATGGCCAATCTGGCAGCAGATTTTTGCTTCCGTTTCCCTGTGGACAAAATCCACAAGCTTCTTCCAGCCCGCTTCCTGTTCCGGGCTGTACAAGCCCGGGCAGCCTGGCGTGATCCTGGCATCGGCGCTGACACAGGTCATCTCGACATAGACCAGTCCGGCACCTCCCTTGGCCCGCTCGGCATAATGAACAAAATGCCAGTCCCCAGGCACAC
This sequence comes from Kiloniella laminariae DSM 19542, assembly GCF_000374005.1. Lineage (GTDB taxonomy): Bacteria > Pseudomonadota > Alphaproteobacteria > Kiloniellales > Kiloniellaceae > Kiloniella > Kiloniella laminariae. Next base: position 117,638 of record NZ_KB893136.1, read on the forward strand.
CATCGACAGCTTTATATTGGGCCATAGGTGAAACCACGATCCGGTTTTTCACTTCAAGATTCCCGATCTTGAATGGCGTAAACATCGGTGCCTTGCCAGAACCCGGGGGTTGTCCCGCCTGGATCTGGAACCAGTCTTCAGCAGATTCCAGCCACTCCTTGTCGCGAACCCGGAGGTTTTCATGACTGATCCGTTGTGATCTTGTCAGCAGAGCATAGTTGAACTGCACCGGATCAAAATCGACATAGCGTTCCACATTTTCGAACCATTCAAGCGAGTTTCTTGCAGCAGATTGTAATCGCAGGACTTCAACGCGGCGTTCTTCCTGATAGCGCTCAAAAGCCGTCTCCATCGAGGTTTCATGATCAAGATAATTCGCCAGAGAGATCGCACTGTCGAAAGCAAGGCGCGTGCCCGAACCTATGGAAAAATGTCCGGTTGCCGCAGCATCCCCCATCAACACCACATTGTCATGGTGCCATTTCTCACAGATAACCCTTGGGAAATTCATCCAGACAGCAGAACCGCGAAGATGATCGGCATTGGAGATCAGGGCATTACCGTCAAGGTATTTGGCAAAGACCCTCTCGCAAGTCGCGATGGTTTCTTCCTTGGACATATCGGCAAAGCCAAAATTGTTCCAGGTTTCATCCGTGCATTCAACAATCACCGTCGCGGTATTGTCGTCGAATTGATAGGCGTGTACCCAGACCCAGCCATGCTCGGTCTCTTCAAAGATAAAGGTAAAGGCGTCATTGAATTTCTGATGGGTGCCGAGCCAGATAAACTTGCACAGCCGGACATCAACATCGGGCTGGAACTGCTCTTTGTATTCATTGCGCACAGCCGAATTGATACCGTCAGCGGCGACAACCAGATCAAATTCTTTTTTATAGTCCTCGACCGGACCGAACAGGGTTGCGAAGCGTAGATCCACGCCCAACTCGCGAGCTCGGGCCTGAAGAATAATCAGCATCTGCTTGCGGCTGATCCCGGCAAAACCGTGCCCACCGGAAACGGTGCGCGTGCCCTTGTGATGCACGGCGATATCATCCCAATAGGCAAAGTTCTCACGGATCTGCTCGGCGCTCTCAGGATCGTTTTCGAGCATATTACCCAAAGCATCATCTGACAGAACCACGCCCCAGCCGAAGGTGTCCTCGGCGTTGTTACGCTCAATCACCACAACTTCATGCGTGGGATCCTTGAGCTTCATGCTGATGGCAAAGTAGAGCCCGGCTGGACCGCCCCCAAGACAGACAATCTTCATTTGCGCGTCCTCCCGCAGAATACATACCTGAATACAAGTCAGAATTTTTGGTTATTCTTTTACTGACTGTTTTATTGCTTGTTACCCAATCATAGACCCAAGTGAATTTTTATTTCAAGCATAAAATATTTAAGCTTGAAATGTTTTATGCTGGCGCTATCCTCAAAAGAAAAACTTTCAGGGTATGCCTGCAAAGCAGGTTAGTCAGAAGACAGGTACAATAGTATTTTGCGATGATACTTATCGAGAGGCGATTAATAATGAATGACGGCACTGTCATCGGTGTAATTGGCGCAGGAGCCATGGGGCGGGGAATTGCCCAGATCATGGCGACTGGCGGTTACAGGGTCGTGCTGGTCGATACCAATGAGGCCGCACTTGAGACGGCCCGACAAGCCATTGCCGCGACCCTGGACAAGGCCATCGCCCGCAATCTGATGACGCCTGAAGATAAAACCGCTGTTCTCGCCCGGATCACGCCTGAACTCACGCTGGAGAGTCTGGCGTCTGCGGATCTGGTGATCGAAGCCATCGTCGAACAGCTGGAGGTCAAGGCCGGGCTGTTTGCCAGACTGGAGGCCATCTGCCGCAGCGATACCCTCTTTTGCACCAACACCTCTTCGCTGTCGGTTACAAAAATCGCCGCCGGGCTGCTTCATAAGTCCCGGCTTGTCGGCATGCATTTTTTTAACCCGCCACATATCATGAAACTGGTCGAGGTGATCGAAACGCCTGAAACTCCGGAAGCGGTCATCACGAGGGTTATGCAGCTCGCCCGGAAAATCGGCAAACAGCCGATCCGGGCCAAGGACCGTCCGGGTTTTGTCGTCAACCGCTGCGCCCGCCCCTATTACGGCGAGGCACTCTGTATTCTGGAAGAAGGTAATTTCACCGCAGCCCAGATAGATACCGCCCTGCACAGCGCGGGCTATCGCCTTGGCCCCTTCGAGCTGATTGATCTGGTCGGGGCTGACATCAACTATGCCGCCACGCTGAGCGTATGGGAAGCGCTGGAACGCCACCCGCGCTATCAGCCCTTTGACCGTCTGAAACAGCAGGTTGATGCAGGCAAGTTCGGTCAGAAATCCGGCGAAGGCTTCACCCTGCCCAAGGCCTCGGTTACAGAACTTTCCCCCGAAGCCGCCGCCAGCATTGTCGCGCGGATCGAGGCCACCCTGATCAACGAGGCCCATTTTGTCGAGGCCGAGAGCACGGCATCGCGAGCGGATATTGACCAGGCGCTGCTGTTGGGGTTGAATTTCCCCCGCGGTCCTTTTGCCATGGCAACAGGTGACAAACGCAGCGCCACGATTGCCCTCCTTGAAAAGCTGCACCACTCAGCGCCTGACCATTTAAAAGAGCGCTATACCATCGCCCCAAACCTTACAGGTAGCCATCATGACTGAACTCAAGCAGGTTTTCATTTGTCAGGGCAAACGCACCCCGATCGGTAGATACGGCGGCGCCCTCAGCAGCCAGCGCCCAGATGATCTTGCCGCCGGGGTAATCAACGCCCTGCTTGAGGGAACAGACGACCTTCCAGTTGATGAAGTTGTCTTCGGTTGCGCCAATCAGGCCGGGGAAGACAACCGCAATGTTGCCCGAATGGCCGTACTGCTTTCCCGCCTGCCCGAAACGGTCCCTGCCCTGACGGTCAACCGGCTCTGTGCCTCTGGCCTTGATGCGGTGATCTCTGCTGCCCGGACCATCCAGTGTGGCGCAGCCGAGATAATTATCGCCGGGGGCGTCGAAAGCATGTCCCGCGCGCCCTTTGTCATGTCCAAATCCGAAACCGCCTTTGGTCGCGCCCCGGAAATCTTTGACAGCACCATTGGCTGGCGCTTTGTCCACAAGGCCATTGCCAGCGAATACGGCATCGACAGCATGCCAGAAACCGCTGAAAACGTGGCCGAAGCCTATGGTATTACCCGCACCGATCAGGATGCCTTTGCCCTGCGCAGCCAGCAACGCACGACTCGCGCCCAGACGGAAGGTTATTTCGAGGCGGAGATCAGCCCGGTTTCCATCAAACAGCGCAAGGGACCCGATCTGATCGTCAGCCGCGATGAACATCCGCGCGAAACCAGCCTCGACAAACTCGCCAGCCTGCCCACACCCTTTCGCTCTCCCGGTACGGTCACGGCGGGGAATGCCAGCGGTGTCAATGATGGAGCCTGTGCCCTGTTGCTGGCCTCTGAATCAGCGGTCAAGACCCACAATCTGATGCCGCTGGCCCGCTTTACTGCCGCAACATCTGCAGGTGTCGCGCCCCGTCTGATGGGCCTTGGCCCCATTGCTGCGCTGGAAAGGCTCACGGCCCTGACCGGGCAGACAGCCACGTCCTTTGACCACATCGAACTGAACGAGGCTTTTGCCGCCCAGGCCCTTGCCTGTCTGCGGGCCTGGAAGCTGGCTGATGATGCAGCGACAGTTAATCCGAACGGCGGAGCCATCGCCTTGGGGCACCCTCTTGGCATGACCGGGGCACGACTGGTTCTGTCCGCCAGCCGCGCCCTATCCGAAGGGAACGCCAGGACAGCCTTAGCAAGCCTTTGCGTCGGTGTTGGCCAGGGTGTCGCCCTTGCCCTTGCCAGAGTTTGACCCAAACAACCAAAATAGCACAAACCAGATCAGGGAAACCCAAACAATGACACCGGAAGAAGCCCGAAAGAAACCCGAAGCGCTAAAATGGGAAGACCCGTTCCTGCTCGAGGATCAGCTGGAAGAAGAAGAGCGCATGATCCGCGACAGCGCCGCCGCCTATTGCGCCGACAAGCTGGCTCCCCTGGTTATCGAAGCCAACAGACACGAAAAGTTTGACCGGGAAATCATGTCTGAAATGGGTGAGCTGGGGCTGCTGGGGTCAACTATTCCCGAAGAGTACGGCGGGGTTGGTACGAACTATGTTTCTTATGGTCTGGTTGCCCGCGAGGTCGAGCGGATCGACAGCGGCTATCGCTCCGCCATGTCGGTTCAGTCCAGTCTGGTTATTCATCCGATCTTTGCCTATGGCACCGAAGAACAACGTCTGAAGTATCTGCCCAAACTGACCGCCGGGGAATGGGTCGGCTGTTTTGGCCTGACCGAGCCGGATCATGGATCTGATCCCGGTTCGATGATCACCCGGGCCAAGGCTGTGGATGGTGGCTATCTGATATCCGGGGCAAAAAACTGGATTACCAACTCACCCATTGCCGATGTTTTTGTCATCTGGGCCAAGTCAGACAAACACGACGGCAAGATCAAGGGATTCATTCTGGAAAAGGGCATGCAGGGACTGGCCGCGCCAAAGATCGAAGGCAAGTTTTCGTTGCGCGCCTCGATCACCGGAATGATCCAGATGGACGAGGTTTTTGTCCCCGAAGAAAATCTGCTGCCCCACGTGCAAGGACTAGCTGGGCCTTTCGGTTGTCTCAACCGTGCAAGATATGGCATCGCCTGGGGCGCCATGGGTGCGGCAGAGGCCTGCTGGCATGCCGCCCGTAGCTATACCCTTGACCGCAAACAGTTTGGACGGCCGCTGGCCCAAACCCAGCTGGTGCAGAAAAAACTGGCGGACATGCAGACCGAAATCAGTCTCGGCCTGCAGGGGGCACTCAGGCTCGGGCGGCTGTTCGACCGCAATGTCGCCCCGGCGGAACTGATCAGCCTGATGAAGCGCAACAACTGTGGCAAGGCGCTGGACATTGCCCGGGTATCCCGCGACATGCATGGGGGCAACGGAGTGTCCGATGAATATGGAGTAATCCGCCACGTCATGAACCTTGAAGCGGTCAACACCTATGAGGGCACACACGATATCCACGCCCTGATCCTTGGTCGGGCCCAGACAGGACTGCAGGCGTTTCAATGAAAAGAGATCTGCCGATGATTACCGACTGGAATGATGCCTATGACAACGCCGGGCATATCGACGGGGCCAGAGAGTATCCGCCGCGCTGGAATGCCCTGGCCCTGTCATTCCGGGAGGAAATGAGCGCAGCGGGCCGAGCAGAGCTAGATCTGGCTTATGGGACAGGCCCGCGCAACAAACTGGATCTCTTTTTGCCTGCCCCCTCGACAGCCTCATCAGACCCAAAAGGATTGGCTGTCTTTGTTCATGGTGGCTTCTGGAAAGCCTTTGACAAATCGACCTGGTCTCATCTTGCCAGAGGCGCGGTTGAACAGGGTTGGGCGATTTGCTTGCCCAGTTACAGTCTCGCCCCGGAAGCACGAATTTCGACCATGACCGGGGAAATTGCCGCAGCGATCAGCTTCGCCGCCCTGCGTATATCCGGACCTATTCACCTGTCCGGGCATTCTGCTGGCGGGCATCTGGTATCACGCATGGTCTGTGCAGACAGCCCGCTGCCGCCCGCGATCAGGCAACGACTGGGGCATGTGCTGTCGATCAGTGGTCTGCATGACCTGCGCCCGCTGTTGCATACCGAAATGAACAAGATCTTGCAACTGGACGCCACAGAGGCACAAAACGAAAGTGCTGCCCTGCACCAGCCAGCCGGGAATTGCCCGATCAGCTGCTGGGTCGGTGCAGACGAGCGCCCGGCTTTCCTCTTGCAAAATGACCTGCTCGCCACCGTCTGGGCAGGGCTGGGTGCCGAAACCGAAATCAGGCATCAGTCCGAAAAACACCATTTTGATGTTATCAACGATCTGGCAAATCCGGACTCAGCCCTGACCAATTGTCTGCTGCAACAGAAGTAAAGGGACCTGCCCATGAAGTCTGCGTCCGATCCTATCGACGGTCTGGTGTCGCTTGTACGTGAAGGCAAGATCGCCCTTGTGACCATCGACAATCCCCCGGTGAATGCCACAAGCCACGCCGTGCGCAGCGGATTGGTCGCTGCCGCAGAGGAAATTGACCGCGATCCCGCCATTCAGGCCGTGGTTCTGATCTGTGCAGGCCGGACCTTTATCGCCGGGGCTGATATTACAGAGTTCAACAAACCCCCTGTCGAGCCGATTTTATCCGATGTAATCCCCCGGCTGGAACAGTCTAGTAAAGTCTGGATTGCCGCGATCCATGGCACCGCCCTGGGCGGCGGGCTGGAAGTTGCCCTGGGCTGTCATTACCGTCTGGCTGTCGCCACGGCAAAATTTGGCTTTCCCGAGGTTAATCTGGGCCTGATTCCCGGCGCAGGTGGCACCGTGCGTCTACCCCGCCTGATTGCCACCCGCCCGGCCATGGAGATGATTTCGACTGGGAAGATTATCAACGCAGAAGACGCACTGGCATGGGGACTACTTGACAAGATCATTCCCGATGAACCTGAAATAACTCTGCGGGAGCAGGCCCTGGCCTTTGCCAAGGCGCTATTGAAAAAAAACTTGCCCTTGCCCCTGTCACAGCGCCCGGCGTCTGCCCCGCTTGCCGCTGGCGATCTGGAAAGCCTGAAAAGACAAATCACGGAGAAAAAAGCGGGACAGCTTGCCCCAGTCGAAGCCCTTGCCGCAGTACAGGAGGCAACTACACTCTCTGCAGCAGAGGCCTTGCTGAGCGAAAGGGAACGCTTTAACAGATTGAAACAGGGCGAGCAGTCCAAAGCCCTGCGCTATATCTTCTTTGCTGAAAAAGCGTTGTTTAAACAGCTGAAACCCACAGGCATTTCGGATCTGAGCGAGGGTAATTCTTTCCTGCACGATGGTCTTTTAGGACAGCGTTTGATGGCCGCCTATAACCGGGAACTCCGGTCAATAAAAGATGATATTCCCGAGTTTGCAAACCCGAGCCAATCCGAGCAAAAGGATTTTGGCCTGCTGGCTGACCTCATGGTCAGAGAGGCAACTGATACAACCGACGAGACACGGCAAATGATCATTACACGGCTGCTTCTTACCCTGCAAAGTGAGGGGCAGAAACTGGTCACAGAAACCCCTGATCTTACAAACGAGAGTATCGACGCCGTTCTGGTCAGCTGTTTTGCCTTCCCGCGCTGGCGTGGTGGGCCAATGTACCTGCAGCAAAAATAGAGGCTTCACCTCCCCCTTTTCACCCTGCTATAAAATCAGAAAAGCAAACAGGAGAAGCCAAAGACTTCTCCTTCAGAACAGCATGTTTGTATAATTAAGGTGTCGCTTCTGACTTTACCCGGAAAAAGCTTTAAACCCGACAATCGAATAGGTATCGCGGATACCCGGAATGGTCTGGACTTCGCTGGTGATAAAACGCCCGACATCGATTTCGGAATCAAGGTGGAACACCAGCATCAGATCGTACTCGCCGGAAATCGAATAGGTCGCAGGCGGCGGATCAACCCGGTCGGCAATATCAGCGGCAACGTCATAAACCTTGCCCAGTTCACACTTAACCATCACGAATGTCGTATTCATTGTTTTCCAACCAGAATGTCATTGTCTTTACAAGGGAGTATAACCGCAAATAGGCAAGATTTTCCAGTACTTTATAAAACATCATTCATTTAATATGCACTGACCATAGTCAAATTTTACACCCTTGTAAAAAGATGACATCAGCTTAAAATCGCGCGACTCATCATAATAAATAGCTAGATGATATTTGATAAAAATGCCAACAACTCATGGGCTTCGAATTCAGAGTTACCAAAGAAAATAAAGAGTTAATTATGTCAGCCTTCTCAATTTTAATCTCGGATAATGAAAAGATCAAATTTGGTGAGCCCTGTGCTTTGGGAACAATTAGAATTGGTGAGTTCTTGACCTGCTCCCCTGAAATGTTCCCGATTTTAAGTTAGTCTTTTCCACAGAAGGAGAGATTAAATGAAGAAATCCCGTTTCAGCGAAGAGCAGATTATCGGTATTTTGAAAACACACTAGGCTGGTATATCAGCCCGAGAGCTTTGCAGGAAGCACGGCATAAGCGATGCCACATTTTACAACTGGCGTTCAAAATATGGCGGGCTTGAAGTATCAGAAGCCAAGCGTTTGAAGTCCCTTGAAGCAGAGAATCAGAAGCTTAAGAAGTTACTGGCAGAACAAATGCTTGATGTTGCTACCTTGAAAGAAATGCTTGGAAAAAACTTCTAAGGCCTGGCTCCAGAAAAAAAGCAGTGAGCTGGGCCATGAAAGTGAAAGATTATTCTCAACGCAAAGCCTGTGACTTGGTGGGTATTGCCCCGCGTGTTTATCGCTACCAATCCAAGCGTCCTGATGACACACAGCTTCGTAAACGGCTGGTAGAACTATCATCAGAGCGCAGACGATTTGGGTACCGCCGCCTCCAGAGATGGTCCCCAAAAACTGGACAGGGTGTTAAGGTGAGATAGCCGATTTTTGAGAGGATTTATCCGCCGAATTTAAAGCCAAGGTCGCGTTAGAGGCTTTGCGTGAAGAATTTACGCTTCCTGAACTTGCCCGTAAATACGATGTACATCCCAACCAAATCAGTACATGGAAGAAAAAAGCTCTGGAAAATATGGCCGATATATTCTCCAGAAGGCAGGACAAGCAAGCCGATAATCATGAGGGTGAAATCAAGGAACTTCATGCCAAGATCGGGGAGTTAGCAGTAGAAAACGATTTTTTGTCACGGGCCTTCAAACGCTCACTCGGGAGCGGCGGAAGGCGATGATACAGTGCAATGAAAAGCTCTCTCTGACCCGTCAATGCGCGCTGTTGAAAATCCCTCGTTCGACGTTCTATTCTGTTTGCAAGGGAGAAGGGGCGTACAATCTGAAGCTCATGCGAATGATTGATGAAACATTCATGGAGAAGCCTTTTTTTGGATCTCGTCAAATGATGAGATGGCTGCGCATGCAGGGCTATAGTGTCGGTCGCAAACGCATTCGACGCTTGATGAAACTGTTGGGGTTGGATGCAATTTATCAAAAACCGAACACCTCGAAACCTCATCCAGAACACAAGATCTATCCCTATTTATTAAGGCATCTGGACATTATTCGACCGAATCAGGTCTGGTGCTCGGATATCACCTATATTCCCATCCGAGGTGGCTTTCTCTACCTTGTTGCCATTATGGACTGGTACAGCCGAAAGGTTCTGTCGTGGCGGCTCTCAAACTCTCTGGAAGCCAGCTTTTGCGTTGAAGCCCTGGAAGAGGCCTTGTCGAACTATCCTGTGCCCGAGATTTTTAATACAGATCAGGGCAGCCAGTTCACAGGTCATGACTGGATTGAAGCCTTGCAAGAGGCCAAGATTAAAATCTCTATGGATGGCAAGGGGCGATGGATGGATAATGTCTTTATTGAGCGGCTGTGGCGCAGCTTGAAATATGAATGTGTCTATCTTTATGACTTTGAGGATGGCCGTGAGGCACGCCGTAAAATTGGGGCATGGATCAAAGATTACAATAAAGAACGTCCCCATTCCGCACTTGACGGCGTCCCGCCAGATTGGGTTTACTACCGTTCATCGGGGCTAAACCCGATGAACGGTATGGCAGCTTAAATATGGAACTCAGGCATCCCACCTTAAAATTGCTGCCAACCTGTCCAACATATAGGGGCCACTTCAATTCAATTATAATATTTTTGGATCAGCCAAAATAACTGTAACAACACCATACCCATTAAAGATATGAGCAGGACCTTGTTTTTTTGACACACTTGGCAGAGTTGAAACTTATGATCTACTGATTAGAAGACAGTTGCTCTATTTTACTCAGCACCTGAAAAAAATTTACGTTGTTGTATGGATAGTGAGTCCGCGTCTTAATTTGGTGCTCTGTAATTTTTGTCATATTCCCTTGAACCTCTTCCCCAGCTTTATTGTCTCTTAGAAAAACAAAGCTGAAACCTTAAAAGTTATTCCTTATAGATCAACAAGTAGGTAGCATTGCCCTTTATTAAAAAGAAGAGGCAATGATCCCCACAAATGACACAAAAATTACCAGTTGGAGACCGGACTTTATGAACGAGACTGCATTACTTGAAGGTTTTTCCCGCTCAAAAACCTATGAGAGCCGCCTCCAACACCTTCATGATAGCGCCACACTCTCAATGTTCTCGGGATATTCCCTGGAGTTTGGTGTCTATAAGGCTGTCACCCTTAATTCACTGGCAGATGCCAATCCAGCCCATAAGTTCTGGGGCTTTGATTCCTTTCAAGGGCTTCCTGAACCCTGGTACAGGTCTTACGACAAAACCAATGTAACGCCACAAAAATGGTTTGCTCTGGAAGCTCTGCCTGACACATCCGGCAATGTCGAACTCGTTGTTGGCCTGTTTGAAAATTCCTTACCCAATTGGCTTGCTGAACATGAAGGACCTGTCTCTTTTATCCATGTAGATTGTGATCTCTATTCCTCAACCAAAACCATTCTCGGCCTCCTAAACGAAAGAATTTTACCCGGGACCATAATCACTTTTGATGAATTATTGGACTGCCCCGGAATAGGGTATGAAAGCTGGAAAGAGGGTGAATGGAAGGCCTTGCTGGAATGGATCACCAAATACAAACGTTCTGTTCAACCGCTTTCAAAGACCAATCAGGGGCAAGCAAGCCTGAAGGTCATCAAATAGTTTCCCGGTAAAAGTTATAACAAGCTCTATGGACTCACCTCTGATACCATATTAAGAAAGCTCTTTTTCCAGCCACAACAACAAAGGCCTTAGCGTTATCTTGCTAAGGCCTTGATATCTGGTGCGCCCGGCAGGATTCGAACCTGCGACCTACTGATTAGAAGTCAGTTGCTCTATCCAGCTGAGCTACGGGCGCGAAACTTTTGATCGGTTGGCTTAGTGTGTCCAGCGGCCCAGACGGGTGGTGCTGAAATTATCACCATAACCCTTGGGGACTGTTTTGCGCTCTCTGGGTTCTTCGACCGTGTACATCACGCCCTGACGCTGGGCATAGGCGATCGCCTCTTCCTTGGTCTCGAACCACATGCGCAGCTGGCCCTGGGTATCGCGACTGGAGGTCCAGCCCATCAGGGGATCAATCTCCCGGGCGGATTCCGGTTCAAATTCAACAAGCCACTGCTTGGTATTTGCCCGGCCGGACTGCATAGCGTTCTTTGACGGCTGATAGATACGAACCTGCATGTTTAAGTCGATCCTCAAGAAATCAGCTTTAGAATTTTGGTGGTCGGGGAGAGAGGATTCGAACCTCCGACCCTCTGGTCCCAAACCAGATGCGCTACCAGGCTGCGCTACTCCCCGTGTCCACGGTCTTCGTATAGGACAGAGAATAGCACAAGGCAACAGTCTTTTTTGAAAAGAGTTGTAATTTTTGCCTAAAAAACACATTGTCCGAACCCGTGAGACAAACCCTTAAAAGGAATGGTGATTTGTCATTCCCTCCTCACCCCGTCCTGATACCGAGCGGAGCAGAAAATATGGATAATGCTGATCTTTCAGCGGATCTGTGGATAATGGCGCAGGTTCGCCAATCCAACCAGCGCGGCATTCCGGCAATGATCCTGCACAAGGGTGACCGGGATCGCGGCAGCCTGCTGTTGAAAATCAACCTGCTGGGCCCCGGCTGTCAGATCCTCAGCCAGACCCGGGATCTGGACGGTAATCTGGCCTGGATGGCCGCCAACAAGGGCGCGTTGATGAGCGAGCCGGACGCCGATGAATATGTTGCCCGCGCGCTGAAACGCGATCCGGATCTTTGGGTGGTCGAGCTGGAAGACCGCAAGGGGGAGAACCCCTTTGGTGGGACGCTGCTGTAAGCTGCTGTTCATGGTAAATTACACAGCAAAAAAGGCCCCAGGGAATGTACCCGGAGGTCTTTTTCTATCCATGCCAGTTCGGAACAATTAAATTGCAGGTGCCGACGGCACCTTAGCGTTCCCGGGTGGCAGTAAAGCGCAGTTTCGGGTTGTCTTCCTGAATCCGTCCCATATCCCAAAGGTTTCGCGCCATGTAGACCGGGCAACCGTCACGGTCTTCGGCCAGTGCGCCCTTGTTGCGATCAAGAAAGTGTTTCATCGCCACGGCATCTTCGGAAGAGACCCAGCGGGCGGTGACAAAAGGCGCGGCTTCAAAGCCGACGTTGATGCCGTATTCATGTTCGATGCGGGTCAGGAGCACATCCAGCTGCAGGCGACCAACAACCCCGACAATATAGCTGGAGCCGATCACCGGGCGGAAGACCTGGGTCACGCCCTCTTCTGCCAAACTGTCTAGCGCCTTGGACAGATGCTTTGCTTTGAGGGGGTCATCCAGACGCACGCGCTGCAGGATTTCCGGTGCAAAGCTGGGAATACCGGTAAAGCGGATCTGTTCGCCTTCGGTCATGGTATCCCCGACACGCAGGGTGCCATGGTTGGGAATACCGATGATATCACCCGGCCAGGCTTCTTCAGCCAGTTCCCGGTTCTGGGCAAAGAACATAATCGGGTTATGGATGCTCATGGACTTGCCGGTGCTGATCTGGTTCAGGCGCATGCCGCGTTTGAACTTGCCCGAGCAGATGCGCATAAAGGCAATACGGTCACGGTGTTTCGGGTCCATGTTGGCCTGGACCTTGAAAACAAAGCCGGTCACGGCTTCTTCAGCAGGTTTGACCGGACGCAGGTCTGAAGGCTGGCTTTTCGGGGCCGGGGCAAACTTCAGCACGGCATCCAGCAACTGTTTAACCCCAAAGCTTTTCAGGGCCGAGCCGAAATATACCGGGGTCAGGTGACCCTCGCGGTAACTTTCCAGATCAAAAGAAGGACAGGCATCCATAGCCAGATCAGCTTCTTCGAGCAGGGTCTCATACTGATCCGCCGGAAGCAGCTTTGGCAGCTCATCACCGAGCAGTTCAGCTGGAACTGGCGTGCCAAAACCTTCTTCCCCGGTAAAGGGAATCATTTCTTCACGCACCAGATCGTAACAGCCCTTGAAGGTACCACCGCCACCAACGGGCCACATCATCGGCACGGTATCAAGCGCCAGGGCCTCGGCCACCTCGTCGAGGACTTCAAAGACGTCACGGCCTTCACGGTCCATCTTGTTGACAAAGGTAATGATCGGAATATCGCGCAGACGGCAGACTTCAAAAAGTTTGCGGGTCTGGGCCTCGATCCCCTTGGCCGCATCGATTACCATAATCGCGGAATCAACCGCGGTCAGGGTACGATAGGTATCTTCACTGAAATCTTCGTGTCCGGGGGTATCCAACAGATTAAAGGTCACGCCTTCGTATTCAAAGGTCATGACCGAGGTGGTCACGGAAATACCGCGCGCCTGTTCGATCTTCATCCAGTCAGAATGCGCCCGACGATTTTCACCCTTGGCCTTGACCTGCCCAGCCATGCGGATCGCACCGCCCAAAAGCAGCAGTTTTTCTGTCAGCGTCGTCTTCCCTGCATCAGGATGGGAAATGATCGCAAAAGTGCGCCGGGCGTTGGCTTGCTTGGAGATTTCTGAAGACATGATCTGGTTTCAACGATTTCTATACAAAAATGATATGAAATCCCGCCGTTTTCACAAGAAAACCTGCCGGGAAAACTGCGGTGACAATCTGATTTATTCGCCTTTGCGTCAAGATTAATCACCAAAGTCCCCGGCAAAATGGTTTTTGATCCCTTTTGCGGTCCCGTCTGAAGCAGAAAAGCACAAGAAAAATGGGGTTTTATGAAACTATTCTGCCACATCCGTTGTAAAAATATCACTATTATGTGAAGAAAATTCTGGCGATATCTTGAGCTTTTACTTGAATTATCGATTGTTATTAAGCACTTGATAAAAACACTCTGAATATTCCCCAAAAACAGGCCGTTTTCTATTTAATTGAAATTTAAGACACCAGGCGCAACATAAATACATAGAGTGGTGCTCGCGAGGTTTTGCACCCTGGATAAAGGAGGCCCAAATGTTGAAGTATATCACCCTTGCCGTGATCGCTTTTACGGGTTTCGTAGCAACAGCACCGGCCCAAGCCCAGAGCCAATGTGACAAACGGGCAAGCATTCTAGAAATGCTTTCGAGCCGGTACAGCGAAAAAACGGAAGCTATTGGCGTTACCAACAAAGGCGGTCTGATCGAAGTTCTGACCGCAAAGGATGGTGGCACCTGGACCATTATCGTCACCACACCACACGGCATCAGTTGCCTGGTCGCCGCGGGTGAAGGCTGGAGACAGGTAGAGAAAGCTGTGTTGGAACCCAAAGTCTGAAGCATACAGGCCTTGAAAAAGGCCACCCCCGAACACCGCAGCCCCGGGCGGGCTGTTCTGTTGCAGCGTTTGTATGTATCCCGGATTTTGCATAGGCCAGATCAGATGGCAACGACGATCACAAAGAATGAGCTGCTTGTTTCAAGAAGGGATAGCTGCACTTTTTCTCTTCAAGCAAGTGATGGCATCTGGCTTGCCAGACCAAGAGATCACTTCAGGAAGCGGTGGTGTGCGATATCCCCTTTTCGGATTTCCAGTCGGGAAACCGTTCCGGCATTGAGTTCCAGAACAGCTGATACCTGTCCTCCGGATGACAGTGTCCGGGTCGAGAGCGGCGTCGTCTTCTCCTCGATATGCACGATGCGCCCCGTGCCATCCAGAAAAAGCATATCCAGAGAGATATAGGTATTCTTCATCCACATCATGATATTCTGTGGCTCTTCATAGATAAAGAGCATGCCCGCATCCGATGCCATTTCCCTGCGGTACATCAGGCCGCGCGCGCGCTGTCCCGGACTTATAGCCAGCTCTATCTCGAAGCGATGTGCAGATCCGTCAGCAGAAAAAATTGTTAAGCGATCTTTCTCAAAGCTCTGCTGGGCCTGTGCTGAAAAATTCAGGAGCAATCCGAGAACAACAGACAGGAACAGCATCAGAACAGATCGTTTGAACATCGGAAGTTTTCTCTCAGCGACAAAAGTGCAACCACGCTACTGCCTGACCGTATCGGCCGCAAGACCAGAAGCGGTTCCCGGATCACTTGGGTAAAAGATCAGTCATGGCTCAGAAAGATCTTGTGTTCCCCGCAGGCTGTTATGTTAAGATTACCGCAGAATATCAATCTGTTGCCACCGGAGCCCCCGATGACCCACAAGAGCATCCTTGTTCATCTCGCCAATGACGAAGAACATCAGACCCGTCTGGATGTTGCGACCCGTCTTGCCAAACAACACGATGCCCATGTTTCTGCATTGTTCATCACCACCCCGGTCGGTATGCCTGCCGAAATTTATGGCCGTGGAGCCTCGGTGCAGTTTCTACTTGATGCCACCAACTCTGCCGAGAAAAAAGCAGCCAAGCTCGAGAAAGAGTTCCGCGACACCTGTGAGCGCAACAACATTTCCTACAGTTGGATTGTCGAAGGTGGTGACCACATCAGCCTTCTGGCAGATCACGCCCATGCGGCGGATGTCATTATCCTCAGCCAGCCGAGCCACGAACATTTCGAAGACCGTTTCAGAACCCGTCTGGTCGAGGAAATCACCCTGCTCAGCGGCCTGCCCTGTCTGATGATCCCCAAAGGTTTTGACGCAAACAAGCAGATCGGAAAGCGGGTTCTGGTTGCCTGGAAAAGCACCCGTGAAGCCATCCGTGCCGTGCGAGACAATCTCTCGGTCCTGCGCAAAGCCGATGAGGTTTTCCTGCTTTCGATCCGCCCCAACACCCAGGATGCACTCTCACTTGGTGAAATTGACAACTACCTGGAGCGTCACAACATTCAGGCCAAGACGGTGAAGATCGCCGAGACCGAAAGCTCTATCGGCCAGACCATCCACGATGCGGCAGAAACCCACAACTGTGACCTGATCGTCTGCGGGGCCTATGGACACAGCCGCCTGCGCGAGATGTTCCTCGGTGGTGTGACCAAATATCTGGTCAATCACGCCACCATCCCCGTTGTCATGTCCCACTAACCCTGTCTCCCCTCGCCGAACAGCAAACCGTCCGCGACGAAGAGGGAGACAGCCTTGGCTGTAAAGCCTGAACCGGACCAGTTCCGGGGAAAACACCTTGCAATAACAACATGCCCGGGGCTGATAACCAGCCCCGGGCATGTTGTTTTGCCCCACAAAGGGACAAAAGGTGTAGCCGGAACTCCGGCTTACAGGAAGAAGATAAAGGTCAGCAGCACAAAGCAGGGCACCAGAATAGCACCGGACCAGAGCATATAGCCAAAGAAGCTCGGCATCGCGATGCCGCTTTCCTCTGCAATCGAGCGGACCATAAAGTTCGGCGCATTCCCGACATAGGTGTTTGCTCCCATAAAGACCGCTCCAGCTGAAATTGCCAGCAGTGTATTGGAGGCTGGCCCCATCAGGGTCTCCACATCCATGCCCGTGGTATTAAAGAAAACCAGATAGGTCGGTGCATTATCGAGGAAGCTCGAGAGGATACCGGTTGCCCAGAAATACATAAAGTTGATCGGCTCGCCATCACTGGTTGTTACCGATTCAACAATCGCGCCAAGAGCACCTTCGGAACCCGCTTTCAAAATGGCAATCGCCGGAATGATCGTGATGAAAATACCGATAAAAAGCTTGCCGACCTCCAGGATCGGGAACCAGTTAAATCCGTTGGCTTGTCTGCTCTGGTCATTGGTCAGATAGAGAGACAGATAGGCAATCAGAAGCAGCAGTCCATCACGGAGCAGGTTCTGCAGCTCGACATGAACATGATAGATCTCGAAGGAAACCCCCGGTTTCCAGAAACCGGACAGAAGCACAGCACCAATCACACCCAGCAGGAGCAGGAGGTTGATCTTGCCATCCAGAGCAAAGGCAACATCCTCTTCTTCTTCCTCGTCAGGCACAATGGTTACAGCAGCCCCTTCCTTGTTATAAAGGTAGCTGTCGAGAACAAAATAGACCGCCAGCAGAATAACCGAGAGCACAATCATCGGCAGCAGCATATGCGTGGTTGGCCAGAAGAAATCTACCCCTTTCAGAAACCCGAGGAACAGGGGAGGATCACCCAGAGGGGTCAGAGATCCGCCGATGTTGGCCACCAGAAAGATGAAAAACACAATGGTATGCGTTTTGTGTTTACGTCCCTGCAACGCCTTGATCATGGGCCGGATCAGCAACATGGCTGCCCCCGTGGTTCCCATCCAGCTGGCGATCAGCGTACCGATCAAAAGGATACAGGTGTTCAGCAGTGGTGTCCCGGTCAGGCGTCCGCGAACGCGCACGCCCCCGGCAACAGTGAAAAGGCTGAAAAGCAATATAATAAATGGAAAATATTCGAGCAGGCTGACATGCAGTGTTTCATAGAGCGCCAGGCTGAAGCCGTAGAAATAGGTAAAAGGCAGCAAAAATAGCAAAGCCCAAAAAGCAGAGATCTTGCCAAAATTATAGTGCCAGAAATTTGGCGCAACGAGGGGAAAGATGGCAATGGAGAGCAACATACCGGCAAAAGGCAAAACCCATATCAACCCCATATCCTGCCCCTCGAGATGGGGAGCTCCGGCCTCAGCAGCATGGGCAACAGCAGGCAACAGTAAAACAGAAAGAACCGAAAGGCCGAGCATGATCATGCGTTTTATACTGGTAGACAGAGCCATCAATTCTTCCTTCTAACCGTTCGACCAAAGCAACACGCGATGTGCTGCGATGGTTTCCATTCTAAATTCTGTCCTTTTCTTTAGCCGCTATGTTTCCGAAAGACAAGAGGTGGCTGAGCAGAAGCAGAGCCCAGGCTTCCCCGAACAACCTCAAGGTAGAACAGCCCCCAAAGAACCTCAAAAATTTGGAAAAACACTCAGAAGAGCTATGATACCCGCAAGATTACCAAAGTCATAATCCACAGATCTCCAGCAAGATCTTTCCAGAGATCCTCCTGTCATGCATAGTTCAGTTTCACCAATGATATACGATCTGGTAATAATGGCCCTGCCCCTATAATGATCACGATACACTCCTCCATGATCCGTGGCCCGTGGCTCAGCTGGTTCTTCTCCATTCTTCTCGGGGCCGGTATCATCTGGCTTGCCAGTTACTGGGTTGGTGTCTTTACCCTGCAGGAGCTAAGAGAAACAACCAGAGAACGCCTCAGCCTCTACCACGGGACAGTTATAGGCGCTCTGGACAAATATCGGTACCTTCCTTTTGTCCTTTCCAGAGATGAAGACATTCAATTACTGCTCTCATCATCACAGAACGATCAAGGACTGGTCTCGGCTATAAACATCTCGCTTGATGCAACCAATCTGAAAGCTGAATCGGATGTTGTCTATGTGATGGACAGGTTCGGCACCACTCTCGCGTCGTCAAACTGGAAAGAAGACGTTAGCTTTGTCGGCCATAACTATGCGTTCCGGCCCTATTTCAAGGATGCGATGGCTGGAAAAGAGGGACGTTTTTTTGCCCTTGGTACGGTCTCGGGCATTCCTGGTTTTTATATGTCGCACCCTGTACGTGAAAGGTCCGGTATCATTGGTGTGGTCGTGATCAAGGTCAATCTGGAATTTTTGCAGCAACAATGGCGCGAGGGCGGAGAAACCGTATTTATTACTGATAACAACTCGGTAATTTTTCTCTCCAGCAAAGCCGAGTGGCTCTATAAATCTCTCCAGCCGATCTCACAGGAAAGCATGACGCAGATCCGATCTGTCCGGCAATATGGCAAAGCCAAACTCGGCCAGCTCAAAACCAGAGAACACAGTGTTGCCGGCAGTGCCATCACTCAAATCGACAAGCGCGACTTTCTGGTTTCAACACTGGATATCGGCTTCCCGGATTGGGTATTACATTATCTTTATCCTGTCGCTCTGGTACGAGAACGCCAGCAGACTACATTTGTCATAGGGCTTGTTCTTATGACCAGTTTTCTGGTTGGTGCCCTGTTTCTTCGCGAAAGGCGCTTGAAAATCATCTCAAGCAGAAGAGCGTTGGAAGCCGAAAAAATTAAAGAGATTAATATCCAGCTTGAACAGGAGATTACAGAACGACGCAGATCCGAACAGCAGCTCCGGGCTGCCCAGGATGGACTGGTTCAAGCCGGAAAACTTGCCGCGCTCGGCCAGATGTCTGCAGCCATTGCTCATGAAATCAATCAACCAATTGCCGCAATCCGGACCTTTGTCGCCAGTGCAAATCTGTTGCTCAAGCGGGGCAGAACTCAAGAACTGGATAATTCCCTGCAACAGATCACCTTTCTGACCGAAAGAATGGGCGCAATTACCGGGCAATTGAAAACCTTTGCCCGTAAAGCGCCGACCAAACTGGCTCCTGTTGAAATACAGTATGTCCTCTCCCGGGCGATCGGTTTGATGCAACCACTTTTTTCCCGCGAACAGGTCAGGATAATAACGCACCTGCCCCCGGAAAAAACCTATATCACAGGTGACGAAATCCGCCTGGAACAGGTATTCGTCAATCTCTTTCGTAATGCAACAGATGCCATGTCAGGAAAAGATCAAAAGGAAATATCGGTAGTCCTTGATCTGAACCAGGAAACAGTGATGATCCAGGTCATGGATAGTGGCACAGGAATGAACCCGGAAATCATTGAACAGCTTTACGACCCTTTTTTCACCACAAAAACCAATGGCGACGGGATTGGCCTTGGCCTTTCCATAAGCTATGGCATTGTAACAGATCTGGGTGGTGAAATCCTCGCCCGGAATCACCCATCCGGCGGGGCAGAGTTTATTCTGTCTTTTCCTCTCTGTGACCTCTCCAATGGACATCGATCAAATGAAAAACAATGAAATTGAAACCGACGGACCAGTCTTTCTGATAGATGACGAACGGGCAATTCGCGTTTCAACCAAACAGTGGCTGGAGCTGGCAGGACATGAATTTGTCGAGGATTTTCAGGATGCCCGCTCTGCTTTGGAAAAGCTGGACTGGCATTTTAACGGGATCGTCATTTCCGATGTAAAAATGCCCGGTATGGACGGCCTTTCTTTATTAAAAGAAATCAAAAACATCGATCCCGATATTCCAGTAGTGCTGGTAACCGGTCATGGTGATGTCTCCATGGCGGTCGAAGCTATGAGAAATGGTGCTTATGATTTCATAGAAAAACCTTTTGAACCGGAACACTTGCTCGACATTGTTCGCCGGGCCCTTGAAAAAAGAGCCCTGGTCCAGGATAACCGCAGTCTGAAGCGCGATCTTGCCGCCGCTGAAGGACTTGATGCGCGTCTGGTCGGTGCCAATCCCATTATGCGCGCCTTGAAACGCGATATTATGGACATTGCCCCCACCAACGCCTCGGTTCTCATTCAGGGGGAAACCGGAAGCGGTAAAGAAGTTGTTGCAAGCTGTCTGCATGAATTTGGGCCAACCCCTTCCGGAAATTTTGTCGCTGTAAACTGTGCCGCCATTCCAGAGCAAATGGCCGAAAGCGAGTTTTTTGGTCATGAGAAGGGCGCTTTTACCGGGGCCCAAACGAGAAGAGCAGGAAAACTTGAAGCTGCCAATGGTGGCACACTATTTCTGGATGAGCTCTCGTCCATGTCCATGGATCTGCAGGCAAAACTGTTACGGGCCCTCGAAGAGCGCAAGGTCGTCCCTCTTGGTGGCAACACCCCCAGATCCGTGCAGTTTCGACTGATTGCTGCCCTGCAGGAGCCTGCAGAAGAAGCCATCGCCAGTGGCAGACTGCGCGAAGATCTTTACTATCGCATTGCCACTTTTGTTATGGCAATCCCTCCTCTTCGCGCACGTAAAGACGACCTTCCCATTCTGTTTCGACTTCTCGCCAAAAGGGCATCAGAGACCTTTGGACGCGAGATAGAAATGCCCGGTCCGGAAGGAATAGCCAGTCTGATGGCACACAACTGGCCTGGTAATGTCCGTGAACTCCGCAATGCAGCTGAAAGATACGCTCTTTCCACCAGACCAACTGCTGAAAGACTTTCGATCATCCTGAACAATCAGGAAGAAATACAGGCCAAAACCGCGCTGCCCTTAAGCGAACAGGTCAAACTCTTCGAGCGAAATGTCATACTTGCCTCGCTGAACCGACACAAAGGCAATGTTACGGCAGTCATGCAGGAACTATCCCTGCCAAGGCGAACTCTAAATGAGAAAATGGCAAAATTGAATTTGAAGCGGACGGACACACAATAACCCGGACTATCGGCGATTAACCGCCGACCCCAAGATCTATCCTCGGCAATTAATTGCTGAGCCTGTGACAGACCACGGGAATCTCCCTTCTAAATCAGAGAGATAGAAAAATGCTAAAATGGCACGGCCTTTGCTGTTACTATAGCAGGAAAAGGCATCAGCCTCACCTGCCCTTAATAAAGTACCATGTAAGAAAACGTACCTAAAAAAACAAGTCCTGTGGGAGGAACAATATGCGTAAACTATCCGCACTGATGGCGGCAGCAAGTGTTGCTGTAATGGCATTTGCAGCACAAGCAGAGCCAATTATCATTAAATTCAGTCACGTTGTACAGGAAGTCGGTCACCCCAAAGGGGAAGCAGCGAAACAGTTTGCTGATCGCGTGAACAGCGAACTCGCTGGCAAGGTTCTGGTAGAAGTCTACCCAAACTCGACACTTTACGATGATGACAAGGCCCTTGATGCCCTTGAATTGGGTGATCTGCAGCTGGCAGCTCCTTCCCTGTCCAAGTTCGAAAAATACACAAAAAAATACCGCATCTATGATCTTCCCTTCCTTTTTGACGATATTGCCGCGGTTGATCGTTTCCAGAATGGCGAAAAAGGCATTGAGTTGCTTGGTGCAATGGAAGAACAGGGCCTTCGCGGTCTCGGGTATTGGCACAACGGCATGAAGCAGATTTCTGCGAACAAGCCGTTGGTTAATCCCGAAGATGCCGCTGGTCTGAAATTCCGTGTGCAGACTTCTGATGTTCTGGTAGCAATTTTCCAGGAATTGGAAGCCAATCCGCAGAAAATGGCTTTCAGCGAAGTTTACGGTGCTTTGCAGCAGGGCGTGGTGGATGGTCAGGAAAATACCTGGTCCAACATCTATACCAAAAAATTCTATGAAGTTCAGGACGGCACCACAGAAAGTAACCACGGTGTTCTTGATTACCTTCTCGTAACCTCCACTGACTTCTGGGACAACCTGCCAGAAGATATCCGCGCAGATCTCGAGCGTATCCTCGGAGAAGTCACACAGGAAGCCAACGCAACTTCCACTGCGGTTAACGAAGAAAGCAAAGAGAAAATCATTGCTGCTGGTGGTGTGGTTCGGACCCTGACAGCTGAACAAAAAGCAGCCTGGCGGGCAAGACTGTCTCCCGTTTGGAAGCAGTTCACGGATGACATCGGCCAGGATCTGATTGATGCAGCTCTGGCATCCAATCAGTAATTCTGATGAGGTTTCATAATCTCGTAGGTTAACTCCTAGGGGGCTCACTGGGTCCAGTTGAGCCCCCTTTTTATAACTCGGAAGCAGTAATCCCATGCGCAAATTCCTATCGCACATCGAGGAAAGCTTCATCGCCCTTCTCCTGGCGACAATGGTGCTGGTCACCTTTTCGCAGGTTGTTGCCCGTTATGTATTTAACAGCGGGGCACTCTGGGCGCTGGAACTGACAACCTACCTCTTCGCTTGGCTTGTCCTGTTTGGCATTTCTTACGGAATCAAGAAAAATATCCACATTGGCGTCGATGCCTTTGCAAAACTTTTCAGCACCCCGATCCAGAGAATTTTTGGCATCCTGTCGGTCCTGGCCTCCATGACCTATGCCGGATTGATGCTCTATGGCAGCTGGGTCTATTTTGCCATCAAATTCAAACGCGGAACTGAAACCGATGACATGCCCATTCCTGAATGGGTCTTCCTGAGCGTACTCCTGATCGGCATGGCTATGATTATCATCCGGTTGATCCCTGTGTTGTTTGACCTACTGTCCGGTAAGGAAGGTGTGAGTATTCTTGGTGACGAGAGCAAGGATGCAATCGATCATTTCAAGGATGATTTCGAACAGGATAAAGATACATCAAACCCTAATCATTCTGGCAAAGGGGAGAGATAACCTATGGCCATTCTCACCCTCTTCAGCGTGCTTTTCCTGTTGCTGTTGATCGGCACCCCGATTGCTTTCTCACTCGGGCTTGCCAGTCTGACAACAATCCTGTTTTTCTCTCATGATTCTCTTGCTTCCATCTCGTTGAAACTCTTCTCCACGATGGAACATTACACCCTGCTGGCCATTCCCTTCTTTATTCTTTCCTCCGCCTTTCTTTCGACAGGTGGCGTCGCAAGAAGACTGATCCGCTTTGCCATGGACTGCGTCGGGCACCTCCGCGGTGGTATGGCTATGGCTTCTGTTCTGGCCTGTATGCTTTTTGCCGCCGTTTCCGGTTCTTCTCCGGCAACAGTCGTAGCCATTGGTTCCATTGTTATCGCCGGAATGCAGAAAGCAGGATACTCCAAGGAATTTGCCGCCGGTGTGATCTGTAACGCAGGTACACTTGGTATCCTTATTCCTCCCTCTATCGTCATGGTTGTTTACGCCGCCGCAACAGACGTCTCGGTCGGACGTATGTTTATGGCCGGGGTCATTCCAGGTCTCATCGCCGGCCTCATGCTGATGATCGGGATCTATGTTGCTGCCCGGGTGAAAAAACTGCCTCAGCTTCCCCGCGCGTCTTCCAGTGAAGTGTTTTCTGCTTTCTGGGAAGCAATCTGGGGCTTGCTTTTGATCGTGATTATCATGGGCGGGATCTATGGTGGTATCTTTACGCCGACCGAGGCTGCTGCTGTTGCATCCGTTTATGCCTTTATCGTCGCTGTCTTTGTCTACCGGGATATGGGACCACTCAAGAACCGTGATCTTTCAACCCTGAGCATTGCTGATTTTGTCATTGCCCTGCCCAAATCCTTTATTGATGCAGAAGTTCGCAAGACCGTTCTGGACGCAGCAAAAGTAACCATTATGCTACTGTTCATTGTCGCCAATGCCATGCTTTTTGCCCATGTCCTGACCACCGAACGCATCCCGCAAACCATAACGGATGCGATTCTTGGCGCAGGCTTTGAACCCTGGATGTTCCTGATTGTCGTCAACATTCTGCTGCTTGTTGCCGGGAATTTCATGGAACCTTCCGCGATTCTCCTCATCATGGCCCCGATCCTGTTCCCGATTGCTATGGAATTGGGGATTGATCCGATCCACCTTGGCATCATCATGGTGGTCAATATGGAAATCGGCATGATTNCCCCGCCAGTAGGGCTCAACCTCTTTGTCACAGCAGGGATTACGGGCATGCCCATTCTCTCGGTTGTGCGGGCGGCCCTGCCTTGGTTGATGATTTTGCTGGTCTTCCTGATCATCATTACCTATGTACCCGTCATCTCCACTTTCTTGCCCGATCTGGTTTACGGCCCCCAGCTGTAAACCGGTGTCTGGTAGATGTGATATCAAAGGGGGGCAAGTTGCTCCCCTTTTTCATGGAACAATCAGGGAAAGATCACCGCATGGAAATGACGGGCCGCTATATTATCAATTCTCCCCGCCAACTGGTCTGGGAAGCCATGAACGATCCCCAGATTCTCAAACAGGCGATTCCACGCTGTGATGAGGCAATCCGGCATTCTGATACGGAATTTACTGCTGTCTTCTCCTTTAATCTCGGCTTTATCAAACCCCGCCTGCAAAGCCTGATCAGCCTCTCTGAAATTGATGCCCCCAATTCCTATGTCATGGCAGCAGAAGGTCAGGGAAAGCTTGCTGGCCTTGCCAAAGGCAGGGCGAGGGTTCAGCTGACAGAACAGGATGCCAGAACCACTGTTCTGGTGTTTCAGGCGGAAGGTGACATGCAGGGAACCATCGCCGAAATGGCCTCAAAGCTGGTGACAAAAACGGCGCAGAAACTTGCAGATGACTTTTTTCATCGCTTTGATCAAGTCGTCAGTGAAAACAGGAAACTGTGAAAAAGAAGACTATTTGGCGGCCTCGGGCAAGCTGTCGCCAAGTTCCCCCAAGACATATTTTTCCAGAAAATTCCTGACATTTTTCTCGGCACCATGATCATAGAGATCCATGTGATAGCCTTCCTGAAAAAAAGCTGATTGCTTTTCCCCGGGGGCCAGAGACAAAAGACGACGGGATAATTCCACAGGTATCAGTTCGTCCTTTTCGCCGTGGAAGATAAACAATGGGGCTCTAACATCCCGTATCGCCAGATCCGATCGCCACTTGTCCCGCAACAGCCATTTGGCTGGAAGATACCAGTATTTCGCCTGAGCGACTTCTGCAATCGAACTATAGGGCGCTTCCAGTATAACGGCTTGCACCTGAAATCGGGCTGCCAGCCAGATTGCCATGCCAGTTCCCAATGACTCACCATAAGTAATAATCTGCTGTTCGGAATAACCTTGCTCAAGCAGCCATGACATGGCTTTCAGTCCGTCTGCCTTGAAGGCTGTTTCTGAAGGCCGTCCCTTGTGCCCGGCATAGCCCCGATATTCAACCTGCAGCAACCCGAAACCCATTTCGAGAAGATATTTAAGTTTGGGCAGACGGTCTCCGGTATGGCCAGCATTGCCATGAAAGGCGAGGACAACCGGATAGCCCGGGCGTGTTGGTGCCTTGAACCAGTGGGTCAGGGAAATGCCATCATCCATTGTCAGAGAGACTTTTTCCATTCCCTCAACACCATAAAACTCCGGCTCTTCCCGGGGCGAGGCTCCCGGATAGAGCAGGAAAGGCTGTAACAGGTACATCACCACCATCAGCCCCACATAGACCGTAACAGCTGACATAATCCAACCCATTAATCTGCTCCTGATTTTTGCAAACACCTCAGTCCCCGGAACTGTTATTCGCAACAGCGACTTATCTGTAGCAGAGTGACAAATTCCTGTCGGCATAAGACAGACAGTCTCATCATAACTCATGCATAACTTAAGAATCATTTATTCACCATTGCTCTTCTGGCAATAGGTTGAAACAATATCTCGCGAAATCGTTAACGGGGAGTGATAATTATGGATGTTCGTGCTGCAGTCGCCTGGGGCGCAGGAAAATCGCTGACAGTCGAAACTGTTCAGCTCGAGGGCCCTCGCCACGGTGAAGTTCTCGTTGAAATGAAAGCAACCGGGGTCTGTCATACAGATTACTTCACCATGTCAGGTGCGGATCCGGAAGGCCTGTTTCCAACCATTCTCGGGCATGAAGGTGCCGGGGTTGTGGTTGATGTCGGACCTGGCGTGACTTCCCTGAAAAAAGGCGATCACGTTATTCCGCTCTACACCCCGGAATGTCGCGAGTGCGAATACTGCCTCAATCCTAAAACCAATCTTTGTCAGGCGATCCGCTCGACCCAGGGTCAGGGATTGATGCCTGACGGCACCAGCCGCTTTTCCATGGATGGCAAGATGTTGCGCCACTATATGGGCTGCTCCACCTTTGCCAACTACAGTGTTCTGCCGGAAATTGCCCTGGCGAAAATCCGCGAAGACGCCCCTTTCGACAAGGTTTGTTACATCGGTTGCGGCGTGACCACTGGCATCGGTGCCGTGATCAATACCGCCAAGGTCGAGCCCGGCTCGAACGTGGTAGTTTTTGGGTTGGGCGGCATTGGCCTCAACGTGATCCAGGGCGCCAAGATGGTTGGCGCCAACAAAATCATCGGTGTTGATCTGAACAATGACCGCAAGGCCCTGGGTGAAAAATTCGGCATGACCGATTTCATCAACCCCAAAGAAATTGACGGCGATGTCATCCAGGCCATTCTGGATCTGACCAATGGTGGCGCAGACTATTCTTTTGAATGTATCGGTAATGTCACCACCATGCGCCAGGCTCTGGAATGCTGCCACAAGGGCTGGGGTGTTTCCGTAATCGTCGGTGTTGCCGGGGCTGGTCAGGAAATCTCTACCCGTCCGTTCCAGCTGGTAACCGGCCGGACCTGGAAAGGAACTGCCTTTGGTGGTGCCCGCGGACGGACCGATGTTCCCCAGATCGTTGACTGGTATATGGACGGCAAGATCAACATTGATGATCTGATCACCCACACCATGCCACTGGAAGACATCAACAAGTCCTTTGATCTGATGCACAGTGGAGAATCAATTCGCTCCGTTGTGATCTACTAGGGCGTTAATCTGATAAAATGAAAGGCTGCTCTCCTGAAACCGGGTGGCCTTTCATCTTTTCCTGTTTTACCCACAAATTTCCCTAAAACGATCGCGGCTTCACTCCTATGAATGACACCAATATCACCAAGCTCGAACTGATCAGCGAAAACCGTATGTTCGGCGGTCTGCAGCGGGTTTATAGCCACAGTTCCCGTGTATGTAACGGCATCATGCGCTTTGCCATCTACCTGCCACCTGCTGCGCTTGAGGGAAAAAAAGTTCCCGTTCTGACCTATCTTTCCGGCCTGACCTGTACTGAAGACAACGTCACGGCGAAAGCCGGTGCCCAACGTGTTGCCAGTGAACTTGGTCTGATCTTTATCGCGCCGGATACCTCGCCGCGTGGACAGAATATTCCCGGTGAGGATGACAGCTATGATTTTGGCTCTGCCGCGGGATTTTATCTCGATGCAACACAAGAGCCCTGGTCTAAAGCCTATAACATGTACAGCTACATCACCCGGGAACTCCAGGAGGTGATCGCCGCCAATTTTGAAGTGGCAGACTTGTCCCGCCAGGGCATCACCGGGCACTCCATGGGCGGACATGGGGCCCTGACGATCCACCTCAAGAATCCCGACCTGTTCAAATCGGCCTCGGCCTTTGCCCCGATTTGCGCGCCGATGCAATGCCCCTGGGGCGAAAAGGCGCTGACAGGTTATCTCGGCGAAGACCGTAACAGCTGGAAGGCTTACGATACGACCGAACTGGTCCGCCAGTCTCCCTCCCGGGCCACGCTACTGGTCGATCAGGGCAGTTCTGATAATTTTCTCAAGGAACAGCTCAAGCCGGAGCTGCTTCAACAGGCCTGCAAAGAATCGGGACAGGCACTCGATCTTCGTCTGCAGGAAGGCTACGATCACAGCTATTATTTCATTGCGAGCTTTATCGAAGATCATCTGCGCCATCATGCAAAAAACCTAAGCATCTGAAATAAAACACGCCTAAAAGTCAACTCGACCTATACAGGAAAACCCCGCAAGAACCTCTCGGTTGTTCTTGCGGGGTTTTGGTTTTCCGGCTTATGTCTTTCCTGCAGCCGTAAAGGAATTAGTCACTATTCCTGTGCCATTCTCAGCCCATCGTTACAGGTAGTAATAGATAAGAAAGAGGCAAGGTATGTCTAATTTACTGGTATCAGGGGACAGTCTTTCTGCTCAGGATATTGATCTCATTCAGGATTTTTATCAAAAGAACGCTATTGGAGCCAACTTTGGTGAAGTCCTTCCCCTTTCCACTGTTGAAGGGGAACAGGTCGTCGCAATCCTGACGGCAGACAACAACAACCTGCTCTGCGCCTTTGGTAAAGTCGCAGACTGGTATTGTGCCATTGATTCCCATTCAAATATTCTGGGACAGGCACAGGCTCTGGGTGATCTTTTTAAAGTTCTGTCATCCACCGCCCTTACCTGAGGTAGATCTCACGCATAAAAAAGCCCCGCTTTCCGGCTGGATCGCGGGGCTTTTTGTTTTTAGATCCGTCCCCTCGTTTTCGGGCAGGATCTGGTCTTTTGGTTGGGGCCCAGCCCCCCCCCTAGTGTTCGATGCCGAGGTCCTTGCCCGAGACGGCATCCCCACGTTCACGTGCCGCCAGCAGATCATCAAGCCAGTCCGTGCGCATCTCCGGCTTCGAGGACAGCAGCAGATCGGTGTAGGGGTGGTGTGGCGGCTTGAACATATCCACCTTCGCCCCCGAATCCTTAACCTCCCCCAGCTGCATCACCACAACCTCGTCGGCAATGTTCTCCACCGTCGCCAGATCATGCGTGATAAAGAGATAGGCAACACCAAGCTCCCGCTGCAGACGATCCAGCAAAGCAAGAATCTCCTCCGCAACCAGCGGATCAAGCGCAGAGGTCACCTCGTCACAGATCACAAGCTCCGGCTCCGCCGCCAAAGCCCGCGCAATACAGACACGCTGCTTCTGACCACCGGAAAGCTCCTGCGGGAAGCGTGTGATATAGTCCTCCGGCAGATCAATCAGCTGCAACAGTTCCTTCACCCGCGCGTTGCGCTCCGAAAGACCCATGTTGAAATAAAACGTCAGTGGACGACCGATAATCTCGCCAATCGTCTGGCGCGGGTTCATCGCAACATCCGGCAGTTGGTAAATCATCTGCAGCTTGCGCAGTTGATCCTTGCTCCGGTCCTTCAGCTTCGCCGGCAGAGCCTCCCCCTTGTAGAGGATCTCCCCCTCAAGCGGCGGTAACAGCCCGGTAATCGCCCGCGCCGTCGTCGACTTGCCCGATCCGGACTCCCCCACAACCGCAACCGTCTTGCCGTGACCAACTGAGATATTTACATTCTTCAGAACCTTGATCATCCCGCCGTAACTCGCCGTCACATTGCG
>NZ_KB893137.1 GCF_000374005.1 Kiloniella laminariae DSM 19542
ATTGCACTTTACAATGAGGGTGGCGAAGTTGTTGGTCGCTCTGGTGGAGCAGCAGGCCCGATTGCTTTCAAGGTTTCTGTTGATAGCAACGGTGTTGTGACACTTGATCAGCAGGCTTCTCTGAAACATCCAAACGTTAACAACCATGATGAGCCAGTTACTCTTGGTAATGGTCTTGTTACGCTGACAGGTACGGTTACCGACGGTGATAGTGATACCGCCTCTGCCGATATCGATCTCGGTGGTAATCTTGTATTCAAGGATGATGGTCCAACGGCTGTTGATGACACTGATTGTGTCGAGGTTGTTGTTGGTGGGCTGCCGCCACAGAACATTGCTTTTGTGGTTGATGAAAGTGGCTCTGTTGGCCAGACAAACTATCAGACCCAGATTGATGGTGTGCGTACCTTCATGAACAGCCTGGTTACACAGGGAGATCCGGCAGAACTGGCAATTTCTCTGGTTACCTTTGGCTCAGACGCTGAAGATTACGGTACCTTCGTCTATCAGGATGATGGTAACGGGGTTCTGGATCTGGATGACTTTGTCCGTCTTAACAATGATGGCACACTGTCTTCGACGACACTTGATGACACCCTGATCACGGTCCGGGCAGATTATGATAATGGTGGTTCGACGAACTATGATGCGGGTATGCAGTCCCTGTTCTCGGCAAATTCTGAATACCTGACCAATCCTGTGTCTGGTCTTTCCGGTGCTGAGAACCGCCTCTATTTCATCAGTGATGGTGGTCCGAATGCAAGCAGCACCAGTAACTCGAGTGAAATTGATACGGATATCGCAACTGCGATTACCAATAACAATATTCAGGTTACAGGAATTGGTATCGGCACAAGCTCTTCTGTTGAAAACGGTTTGGCTGATTACTTCCTGGATCAAGGTGGTACTGATAGCAGCAACCCGTCAATTGCGGCCAGCCAGTACAGCTTTGTTTCCGTACCAAACTTTGCCGATCTGGCGGATGCTCTGGATGGAACGACCGGATCTGCGCCAGTGGCAACGGGTAACGTTGTTACCGGGATTGATGTCGCCGGTGGTGATGCCAATGTTACCGATGGTAATGCCGATACGATGGGAGCAGACGGCTTTGGTTCCATTTCCTGGGCCGGCGCAACCGGAGGAACAACGGTTGTTGGTACCTATGGTACACTGACCGTTGATGCCAATGGCAACTACAGCTATGCCCTGGATTACAGCAATTCAGCCGTAACAGGACTGCCTCAGGGGTCAACCCTGCCGGAAGTCTTTACCTATACCGTTACGGATGGGGATGGTGACACAGACACCGCGACCCTGACCCTGACAATCAAAGGGGCAGATCACGATGTCACAATTACCAATCTGACACCGGAAATCTCGGGTGGTGATGCAGTTGTTAATGAAGAGAACCTTGCTGATGGCTCCAATCCTAATGCAGGTGCTTTGACCCAGGCAGGAGACTTCACTGTTACGGCGATTGATGGTGTTGATGATGTGACAATCAATGGCGTTCTGGTTATTGAAAATGGCGTCCTGACAAATAACCCTGTCACCACACCATTGGGCAATAGCCTGACTGTTACAGGCTTCAACACGGCAACAGGACAGGTTAGCTATAACTACACGTTGGGCGACAATGAAAATCATCCGACAGCTGATGGCGAAAATGACCTGTTTGATAACATGACCGTTGTGGTTACAGATCAGGATGGTGATAGCGCCAGCGATACACTTTCAGTTCGTATTATCGATGATGTTCCGGAAGCCGATAATGATACCGGTTCTGTTACCGAAGGTGCGACGCTGACTGTTACGGCTGCGGGTGGTGTTCTTTCGAACGACGACTTTGGGGCGGATGGTCAGGCTGCACCTGCAATTACGGGTATCCGTACGGGCGCAGAGGGCGGCAGTGGTACAGCAGGAACTGTTGGTGCCACACTGACAGGTACTTATGGAACCCTGACGCTGAATGCGGATGGCAGCTATGATTATGTTGCGAACAGCAACCTGAACAATGCTTCTCCATTGACTGACACCTTTACCTACACAATTACCGATGGTGACGGTGACACGGATACAGCAGAGCTGGTTATCACGATCAATGATGGCGGTGTCCCGACGGGTCCTGTCGGTGGAGCACTTGATCTCTCTGTTGATGAGACCAATCTGGGTGTGAGCGATGTCGATAGCGGCACGGTTACCTTCCAGGCTGGTTCAGATAACATTGTGTCCGTCAAATTTGACGGCGCGAGCGATCCGAGTATTGCTGGTATCGACGAAGGTGTTACCTGGTCACTTAGTGGTGATGGTCTGACCTGGACAGGATCAGACAGTGAAGGTGTCGCTATTGTTCTTACGGTAAGCGGCGGCACGGCAACGGCCGGGTCAACTGGTACTGCAACGGTTACTGCAACACTGAGTGATGAGCTCAAGCATGATCTGGGCGGTGCGGATATTGATATCAGTGGTGTGACGGTTGTTGCGACAGACACGGACGGTGACCAGGCGACTGCAGCCGTAAACGTGGCGGTTGTTGATGATGTCCCGGTTGCTGTTGATGATGTTGACTGTATCGAAGTAGACATCGGAACACTTGCACCGCAGAACATCGGTATTGTGATGGATTTCAGTGGCAGTGTTGGTTCTACTGACCGCACAGCCCAGGTGAATAGTGTGAAGGCTTTTGCCGCAACGCTGTTTAACGGTAATCCAAATGTAACGATCTCGATTGTTGCCTTCGATGATGATGCGGGAACAGTAGGCGTCTTCACCGATCTGGCAACATTGAATGCAGCAATGGATGCAGCTGCGGATGGTTCCTTCACCGAGCCTGGTGGCGGTAGCTATTCCGGTGGCAGTGTCACAGATTTCGAAGCCGGTCTTGAAGAACTCTTCAGCAATTCTGGTGGTGCCGGTTATGCGGAGCAGCCAGGAGCGAATAACCAGGTCTTCTTCCTGAGCGATGGTAACCGGAATGATGGTGCTTCTTCGATCAGCAGCAGCGATGTTGTTCTTGATAACAATGGCAAGGCTTTGCTCAACAGCGGTGCGATTGAGCTGACGGCTGTGGCGATTGGTAGCGGGATTAATACCCAGACCTTTGAAGATTTCTTTGGTGTCGGTATTGTTGATGCACCATCCGAAGTTGTTACAACAGCCTTTGCCGATCTTGCTGATGCACTGAACGGTAATGTTGGATCAGGCGGCAATGTCGCAACCGGCAACGTCGTTACCGGTATCGATGTTGCAAGTGGTGATGCCAATACGACAGATGGCAATGCTGACGATCTCGGGGCTGACGGCTTTGGTTCGATTACCTGGGCCGGTGCAACAGGCGGGACAACAGTTGTTGGTACTTATGGTACCCTGACCGTTGATGCTGCCGGGAATTACAGCTATGCCCTCGATTATACTGATCCGGATGTTATCGCCCTTGCCGGGGGATCAACCCTGACCGAGGTCTTCACCTATACCATCACTGATGGGGATGGTGATGGCGATACAGCAACCCTGACCCTGACCCTCAAAAACACTGATCAGGATGTTGGTATCAGCAACCTGACAGCTGAGATTGATGGTGGAGACGCGGTTGTTGATGAAGATAATCTGTCTGATGGTTCAAGCCCGGATGCAGGTGCTTTGACACAGTCAGGTGATTTCAACATCTCGACACCGGATGGTCTTGATGATCTGACGATTGGTGGAACCGCGGTTATTACCAACGGTGTCTTTACGCCCGTCTCGATCACGACACCGGAAGGAAATACGCTGGAAGTCACAGCGTTTGATGCGGCGACTGGTAAAGTCAGCTACAGCTATACCCTGGTGGATAACACCACCGGCCATGGCCCGGCTGATAACGGTGAAAACAACCTGTTTGATAACCTGACTGTGACGGTTACGGATACGGATGGCGATAGCGCGACCAGTACCCTGTCGATCAAGATTGTTGATGACGTACCGACAGCGGTTGACGATGCGGCGACCACGACGACAGATGCGAGCGTTCTGCCTCAGAATATCGCTTTTGTTGTGGATGAAAGCGGATCGGTTGGTCAGACAAATTACCAGACCCAGATCGACGGGGTTCGTACTTTCATTACCGAGCTGGTTACCAACGGGACACCAGCCAAGCTGGCGTTCTCTCTGGTGACTTTCGGTTCTGATGCCGAGGATTACGGGACCTTTGTTTTCAAGGATAATGGCGTCGGTGGCATTGATCTGGATGATTTTGTTCGGATCAATAACAACGGTACTCTGTCATCAACTACACTGGATGACACCTTGACCACGGTCCGGGGGAATTATGATAACGGTGGCTCAACGAACTATGATGCCGGTATGCAGTCCTTGTTCGCGAGTGATTCCGAGTATCTGACAAACCCGGTTACCAATTTGCCGTTTAGCCAGAATCGCCTGTATTTCATCAGTGATGGTGAGCCAAATACCACAAATACAAGTAATGACGACGAGATTGATCAGGACATTGCCACGGCAATCGTCAACAATTCAGTGCTTGTAACGGGGATCGGTATCGGTACCAGCTCTGGTGTTGAAGATGGACTGGAAGATTACTTCTTGGCTCAATCTGGTGAGAGTAGCAGCAATCCGAGTATTCCTGCTTCTCAGTACAGCTTTGTTTCTGTGCCGAACTTTGGTGATCTGGCTGATGAGTTGCTGGCTGCCGTTGGCACGACGCAACAGATTGCATCAGGTTCCCTGCTTGCCAATGATGATCTTGGTGCAGATGGGGCAGGTGTAACGGCGATCTCTATCGGCGGGGTTGCTGCGACTTTCAACGGTTCTACGAATTCATGGGAACTGGACGGGGCCACTTTCGAGTTTGGTTACGATCCTGTTGCGGATGAGTTTGTTCTGATCTTTGATGACGGAGCAGCAACAAATCTTACAGTGAACTACACGATCACTGATGGTGATGGGGATAGCTCATCGGCAGTACTGAATATCACGGCCTATCAGGCTCTGAGTGCTGTTGATGATCATATCATCACCAACATCACCTCGGGTGACCTCAACATTCCGGATTGGGTTTTGACCCAGAACGATGGGGGCAACACCGCCCGGGATATTACAGGCGTCACCAACCCAACGGGGGGGACAACCTCCCATGACGGGACCAATGATGAAGTGACCTTCACACTGCCACCGAGCAGCCCATTTGGCTCCAGTTATACGGTGGTCAATGAAGCAGCTAATGATGCTTACGATAACCCATTGAATAATACGAGAGGAACGGCTGTTGATCTGACCGATCGTACCCAGTGGGGACCCGTTACTGATGGTAATGCAGCGAACGTAAAGAATGCGGCTTTGCCAAGTATTCTCTTTAGAGGTGATATCGATAACAGAGATACAGGTAATAATCGCGATTATGATTATGTCGCAGTTGCTCTTCTTGCTGGCGAAAAACTGATCCTTGATATTGATAATGGTCAGGGTGGTTCAGGCAGCCAGAACGTTGATACGCGTATTCGACTGTATGATGCTTCTGGCAATGAATTGGCCGAAAATGACGATGCTGCGATCACAAATGGTGGGGCAGGATCGACAGATGATCGGGATTCCTATCTGGAATACACTGCCTCATCGGATGGCACATACTATGTACGCGTAGAATCATTTGGCCGGAATGATGATGGTGATTATGACCTCTGGCTCTCTGTGGATAACAGTGGTGTCAGCACTCCGACGATAGGCTTCGATTACAGCGTGGAGGATGCCGGAGGGACCAGTGATGATGCTTCCGTTCTGATTACCACAGTCGATAGTCTGACGCTGACAGGGACTGGTAATGGTGAAATCCTTATCGGTGGCTCTCTGGCTGATATCATCAATGCTGGTGGCGGCGATGATATTCTGCTTGGTGGTGACGGAGTGAACATCCTGACCGGTGGCACCGGTGCTGATACCTTTGTCCTGAGCGAGTTGGCTAGTGTTGATGTGATCACAGATTTCAATGGTTCCGGGAGTGATGGAACTGGAGATATTCTGAACCTGCACGATCTGTTGGTTGAAGCCGGACTTGATCAGGCTGCTATTGATGGTCTGAATGATGGAAACATCAACGATTATGTCCATCTGGATTCAGTCGCGGGTGTCACGACCGTATCCGTATCCTCTGGTGGAGGTGGCAGTTTCACGACTGTTGCGACACTGAACGGTGTTGGTGATAGCGAAGTTGTCAAAGTACAGGTAGACGAAGATCACATCCTGAATATGACAACATTCTAGATGCAGGTTTAATCTGGATTAATAAAAAGGCGCTCTTCGGGGCGCCTTTTTTCTGTTCAGTGTGGGAAATGATCAAAATAAAACCCTGACCAATAAAGATCAGGGTTTCTGCACGTCAGGGACTATCCTGCAGGAAGAGAACTGCTGGATTAAGCGCTTGTTCGTTACAGCTGGGCCAGAGCGTGTTCGTTGTCTTCCTGTTTTTCCATCTGGGCCTTGGCCTTTTCGTCCGCCTGGATTTTCTCCATAGTGTTGGCCAGCTTTAGCGTGACATCCTTGAGCGAGGACATCGGCATGATCAGGGTCGAGGTGGATTCAGAAATCAGCTTGCCGGGGTTTTTAGGGTCGCGCACGATCTGGCGTAGCTCAACACGCACGGTGCCGTTGACCACGGTGATGGCGCCGATCCCGTCTGTGAAAATATGGTCCAATTGTTTTCTCCTTAAATGCCTTGTCTTTACGCCACCGGTTTCTGGCGCTCTGGAAAAATCAGGTTCAATCAGTCGTCCCCCTTCTTACAGGGTTATATTACTTTAAGGTGAGAATGAGGTCACCCAGTACCTGATAATTTGTTTGTGCAGGGGCAGGTTTATCCCGTTTTTTATAAAATTTCTGCAAGGCAGCCTGCAGAACTGCCGGGTCTGAAGCGGCTTCGGCTTTTGAAAGATAGCCCAGATGTTCTAACAGCAGGGCGATGGTTTTCCCTGGCATTTTTCCGGCCTTGCTTCCGTTCCCGGGCAAAGCGCCCTTGTCCCAGAGGAACGCAAGCTTGCCGATGGCCTGTTTGACATCCTTGCTGCCCCGTTCAGGGTGAAACCGCGAAGAGGTGAGGGCGCCGACATATTCATTGCTGCGGCCATTGTCCGAGCTGAAACCAACCACATTGATGCCGACAATAGAAAATTCCCCCTGATCATAGAGCAGAAGAGGCGAGCCACTGTCGCCATTCTGGAGGAAACAGCGATGGGCAATGCCGTCACTATTTTTAATCCGGCCGGGAAACTGGCAGTTAAAGTCTACTGTCTGGGCATGCGGAGCCCCGGCGCGGTAGCCGGAAGAAAGAAGGACACTTTGACCTTGTTTAATCCGTTGCAGAATACTGTTCGAGAGAGTTTCGAGAGCGAGCCAGCCGGTTTGTTTGCCCAAGGGGGAGGCGAGTTCGAGCAGAGCCCAGTCTGTTTCGGTGTTGCGGGCAGAGGCCTCGTTCAGGGGGCGGTAGTTTGCCGATTTTCGGTATGACTTTACCGGAGCATGGATTTCATAGGTGCTGAACTGATATCCGGCAACAAAATGCAGTTCCTGCGGCGCAAGCCAGCGCCCGGTTCTGACATCATAGATGCAATGTGCAGCTGTCAGCACATGGCGTTCGCTGACCATGACACCGGTGCAGTGGGCGCGCCCGGCAGCATTGACACGCCCCAGCGTGCTCCAGGGGTATTCCATCGCATTGACAAGAATGCGTTGTTCTTTGCCAGCGGCCTGACCCGGCGAAATTGTCGTGCAGAGGAGAAGGGATACAAACCAGAGCAACAGCAGGAGTTTTGTTGAAACAGGGGCGTTGGTCGGGCGGTGAACAAAAGCAAAGGTCCCCGAGGGAAAAGCCGGAGCAGGCTTTTCCCTCGGGACATTAAATGGCAGCTGCCAACTCAATGCTGGATTGAGGCGATCAGTTTTTCACCTTCAACTGAATTGACGACATTGCGCAGGGCATTGATGACAGCAAGATCATAGCGATCATTGTTATCATCCAGGATTTCCAGAGCCCGTAGAGGTTCCAGCCCATGTCTGTAGGAGCGGGGCTCGATACGGGCGCAGAATACATCACAGGCCCCAAGAATACGGGCTGTGACCAAGATATCATCCCCAGACAGGCCTTTGGGATAGCCTTCTCCATCAAGGCGTTCGTGCATCTGCATGATGGTTTCGAGAACAGGCAGATCGAAATCGATGCCCCGCAACAGCTGCTGTGTGTGCTGGGGATGTTTCTGGATCTCGGCGATCTCTTCCGGAGTCAGGCGCTCGGGCTTGTTGAGGATTTCCCGTGGAATGGCAAGTTTGCCGATCTGGGACAGGTTGGAGGCAATCTCCAGAGTGGCAACCTCGATGTCGCTGAGATTCATGCGTTTGCCAACCATGACCGCGAACTGGCTGACCCGACGGGAATGTCCACCAAGATAGGGATCACGCAGCTCGACCGCACGAACAAGGGCCGTGACCATCTGCTGGACGGCTTTTTCTTTTTTCCTCTGTTCCTCGACCAGATCGGTGACATCACGGAAAACCGAAACGATGCCAGAGACCTGGTCATCTTCGCCGATAAAGGGAACCTTGCTGATCTGCAAGTGATGTTCCTTGTTATCAAGGAAGACACGTTCATTGGCGGTGACGACATTGCCGGAAGCAACAGCCCGTTGATCGGTGATCGACATGCGGGCTGCTGTGCCGGTACCGAAAATTGCGGCATCGTCCATGCCGACCAGCTGATCTTCGTCGCGTCCAACCCCTTTGGCAAAGGCAGCATTAACATAGCGGTAGCTGCCATCGACGGCTTTCAGACCGATAAAGTCGGCGATGGTGCCATTGATCTTGTCGAGCAGCTGTTTCTGGGCGTGAATGCGGTTGGCCAGCTCTTTGAATTGACGGGCAAGAGCACCGTTGTGTTCCGAACTCAGACGCCACCAGAAGGCCAGGAAAACCGAGGCGACAATCACGACGATCAGCGTGGCCATGAGAATGGCAATGTTCCGGAATTCAGCCAGACTTTTTTCAGCCTGGGCACGGTCAATCTCCTGAACTATCCAGAGCTGATCGGGTAGAAGTACAGCGCCGGCAGCATAGACGTCGGTTCCGTCGCCAGCCAGGCTGGGGCGCAGGTTGAAATCAAACAGCTGGCTCTGGGAAAGGTCAGAAGAAATCGGGCGGATCAGGCGGGAGTCCTGCGGGATGATTTCCTGATACTTGTCGCCTGATTTCTGGACCAGCCGGGTTTCCTCGCCGATTTCGGAAAGGGCACGGGGAGAGAGAAATTCACTGATTTTTGTTGTAACAGGGAAGGTCAGCAACATCAGGCCGACCGGGATTTCTTCATCTGCTTCTGACTGGGCAGGCAAAACCGGGAGCAACAGGTCGATCACCAGTCCAGTTGCATCCTGACGGATTGGCCCAAAGGCTGCGTCTTTATTGCCGAAATGAGCCAGTGCGAGGGCCTGTTGTTCGGCACTGACAGGATCAGACCCACTTGAGGTGAGATAAGCAATACCTGTCCGGCCAAAAAGGTAGCTGGTGGTAAAATCGCTGTTGATGGTGAAATCGGTAAGGACCCGTTCCATGAAGGGGAACTGTTCAAAAAGTGAAACCCCCAAACCTGAATCCGGTTCTTCTCCTTCGGGGGACGGGGTGATTTGGGTGAAATCCCCGCCCGCCAGATCAACTTCGTAGGCAAAAAGGCGGAAAAGCTCGTTGGTGACAAGGCGATCTGACTGGGCCTTGACGGAATCAAGCCAGGCAAGAATAAGCTCGCTTCGTCCGGTGGCCAGAATCTCCTGACGTTCCTGCACCTTGGCCACAATTTCGCTTTTGCGGTTTTCGATGATCAGTCCGGGGACAAGGATTGACAGGAGAACCAGAGCCGCAATGACCAGCAGACCTGTTATCAGGGTGCGTCGGGGCATGGCGCTGCTGCTCGTCGCCATAGAGTTGATGGCGTGGAATTCAAATTTGTCTTTACCGTTTTTATTCTTCATCTTCTCCGCTCTTTCCCCCAAGGGAGAAATACTTGCCACCTTGGTACACTACTTGATATGTGCCCAACGTGTCGTCGCATTCATTGAATATTGTGGCACATAATGCCGGTATTTTGTATGGGTCAGGATCAGATTGGAAAGACTGTCCAAAATGAGGATGTCGTTTGGCTCATAGATTGCCAGAACGGCATGTCCAATGCCACGGATACGGTCGAGTAAAATAACGATGCGTAACTCGCTATCCTGGAAGCCCAGTTCTTTCAGGGCATAATACTTGGCAATGGAGTAGTCCTCGCAATCTCCTGATGTTTTCATAAACTGGTTTGGTGAAGCCCAGTACTCACTTACGCCATAGACTTCCTGATCAAGTTTGTAGGGCCATTTGTTGAAAAACCTGTTCACAGCATCGAGTTTTTGTCGACGTGTCATATTCCGGGCTGCGTGTATAATTTTGCGCCAGGAGTTCTGCTGAGCAGTTTTACATTTGTTGATATCATTACTGCAGGCCTGAAACAGGTTCATGTCAGTCTTGGCCTTCTCAAGCACGCGCGCCCATTGTGGCAAGGCCTTGAACGACTTTGACTGAAACTCGACAGTATTGAAAAGTGCTGTTCCCTTGCCTTTCGCAGCCTTGGCCAGATCACCGAGGGTCTGAGCCTGAACAACAGGGGCAGGCATGGCGCTTAAAAGAACAGCGGCCAGAGTAGTTGCCTTTGTTAACTGCCTAAAGTTCATCACCGATGGGTGCTCACGCTCGCCTGATCTCGTCTGTAAAACAAGTTCTCAAGATGACAATTACAGCTTAAGAGACAGTTAACTTTTTGCTTGAGGGCTTGCTTCTTTTTCTCGTTCACGCTGTGTTGATTGCTACAGCGGTTTTTTCGGGGCGGGAAAAATGAGAAACTCTCCCCGCCCTGAGTTGTTTATCTGGAGCTATTTTTCGCGCAGGGCCGAATCCCGGGCTTTCAGGATCGGCTTGAGCAGATAGTCCATGACGGTTTTTTTGCCTGTCAGAATTTCGACATT
Source organism: Kiloniella laminariae DSM 19542 (assembly GCF_000374005.1). GTDB lineage: Bacteria > Pseudomonadota > Alphaproteobacteria > Kiloniellales > Kiloniellaceae > Kiloniella > Kiloniella laminariae. The sequence continues at coordinate 11,022 of NZ_KB893137.1, forward strand.
CGCAGTCATACCGGGAATGATATCAAGTTCTTTGCCTTTGCTGACAATCTTGTTGTCGTCCGTACGAAGATAAACGCGGTAGAAACTTTCGCCCTGTTCATCCTTGATTGTACTGGCGGAAATACGTTCAAGCTTGCCTTCCATGCCGCCATAGATCGAGAAATCATAGGCTGTGATCTTGATTGTCGCTTTTTGACCCGCGCGTAAAAAGGCACGGTCGGACGGGCGGATCTGTGCCTCGACCAGCAGGGTGTCATCAAGGGGAATGATCTCGGCAATATCCTCGCCGGGACGGATCACCCCGCCGACCGTGTTGCGGTGGAGTTCCTTGATGGTTCCGCGGACAGGGGAACGGACATCTGTCCGGCGCACGATGTCTTCACCAGCCTCGCTACTTTCTGTAATGGCTTTTAATTCTGATCGGGCCCGGTTGAGTTCGTCGGAAACTTCAGCCTTGGTCGAGAGAACCAGCTCGTCAATGCGTTGTTTGGCTTCTAGGGCGGCTCCCTCAAGGCGGGGTAGTCCGACCCGCAGTGTTCTGATTTCCCCCTGCAGATCGGCAACCTGTCTCTCGATACGGATCAGTTCCAGACGGGGAGAAATACCCTTCTGTACAAGAGGTTTTGTAATGTTGAGCTCGTCTGTTGCCAGGGAGAGGCTGTTGCTGAGCTGGGAAATCCGGCTTTTGACTTCTGCAATTTCCTGTTGCCGCTGGCGGGCCTGGTTTTCCAGAACCTGGATCTGGGCTTCCTGTTGACGCATGCGTGCGTCATAGAGGGCCTGCTGGTCTCTGACCTGATCCGGAGCAGTCTCTTTGGTTGTATCCGAGAAAATCAGTTTTTCCCCGCTCAACTCTGCTGTGAGGCGTTCGACGGTTGCAGTGAGAATTTCCAGCTGGCTTTGGGACTGGTTGGCATCAGCGATAGCCGCAGAGTTATCAATCCGCACCAGAATATCACCAATGTTTACCTCATCCCCTTCCCGGACGAGAATTTCCGAGATGATCCCACCTTCCAGGTTTTGAATAACCTGGGTTTTTCTGGAAGGGACAATCGTGCCTTCCCCCCGGGTGACTTCGTCGAGTTCGGCCAGGCTGGCCCAGATGCCAAAAGTCAGGAAAAACAAAAAAGCGGTAAAGGTCAGTGTATAGGCGATGCGCCGTCCCTTGCGAAAGGTGGCCGCATGGAGATCCGGCATAAAAAGCAGATCTTCGTCTTTTTTAGACATGGAAGACATAACAGTCCTTTTCCTTGTGCCTTAAGGTCGTGGTTTAAGAGGAACTTGCTGTTGCGGAGCCCTAGCCTGCATTGGCCCGGATCTGCCCCTGTTTCAGGGCTTCCAGGACCTCGGCCTTTGGTCCGTCAGCAACAATACGTCCACTATCAACAATGATAAGCCTGTCGACCAGGGTGAGCAGCGAGCTCCGGTGTGTCACCAACACCAGAGTTTTCCCGGCAACCACCTTTGTCAGACGGGTCTTGAAACCTGCCTCTGATGAGTTGTCCATGCCGCTTGTCGGTTCATCCATTAGCAGGACTGGAGGGTCAAGCAACAGAGAGCGGGCGATTACGACGGCCTGTCTTTGTCCCCCGGAAAGTGACATGCCACGTTCGCCGACCTGCAGGTCAAATCCGTGAGGATGGGTTTTGAGAAAGTCGGTCACGCCTGCGAGGGTCGCTGCGCGCAGGATCGTCTGGTCATCCACATGAGGCGACCCAAAGGAGATGTTTTCCTTCACCGAGCCGAAAAACAGGTAATTGTCCTGAGAGACATAGCCGATATTCCGTCTTAGATCTGCAGGATCAATCTGTCTGATGTCGGTACCGTCCGCCAGAATAGATCCCTCGGTCGGGTCGTAGAGGCCGAGTATCAGGCGGGCAATGGTTGACTTGCCGGACCCGATGCGTCCCAGAACCCCGACGCGTTCGCCAGGCCTGATCTTGAGACTGATGTTGTCGAGTGCTTTCACTTCCTGTCCGGGATAGTTGAAAGTAACTTTTTTCAGCTCGATTTCACCGCTCAGTCTTGGTCGGTGCAGATAAGTTTTGTCGAGAGAGCGCTCAACCTCGGCATTCATGATGTTATCAAGTGACTTGAGGGCAACACGAGACTGCTGCAGCCGTGTCAGCATACCCGCGATGGTTCCCAGCGGGGCCAGGGCACGACCGCTGAGCATGGTCGAGGCAACCAGGGCACCCATAGTCATTTCCTTCTCGATGATCAGGAAAACACCGACAATCACGACAACAACGGTTGTCATCTGGATTGCGAGCTGGGCAAAGGTGGTCGAAATCCCGGAAAGGAGTTTGGCCTTGCCTGCTGAATCTGCAGTCAAGCCGACAAAACGTTCCCAGGAACGCTGAATACGTCCTTCTGCGGCACAGGTCTTGATGGTTTCGAGCCCATCAATAGTTTCCACCAGCAAGGCGTGTTTCTGGCTTGATTCCTTGTGGGTTTTCTCGATCACCTTGCGCAGCGGGATCTGGAGAATAAAACCAACGCCGATAACCAGAGGAACGACAACCAGGGGAACTATGGCAATCTGGGGTGCCGCGACAAGCGAAATGATCCAGATAAAGAGGAAAATAAAGGGAAGATCGATCAAGGCGACCAGAGTTCCCGAAGTAAAGAAATCCCGCAGTGATTCAAACTCGCGCAGATTGTTTGCCATGGCCCCTGTTGAGGGGGGTTTGTTGGAAAGTTTCATGGCCATGAGCTGCTCAAGCAACCGGCTGGCGATAATGACATCCGCGTTCTTTCCTGCGACATCAACCAGATAGGTTCGCAGGTTTTTCATGACAAATTCGAAGGTAAATACCGTCGCCACACCGATGGCCAGAACAGCAAGTGTTTCACTGGCACCATTTGGCACCACGCGGTCGTAAACGTTCATGATAAAGAGCGGACTGGCGATGGCAAACATGTTGATAAGAACGGATGCCATCATCACATGGCTGTAGATTGGCCAGAATTTTAACAGTGTGCCCCAGAACCAGGCTTTGGGTTTCTTGAGCTGTATGTCCGACGCACGGGAATCAAACTTATATTCGGCGCGGGCAAAAATGGCGAAACCCATATACTGCTCTTGCAGCTCGGCGAGAGGTACGCTTTTCTCTCCCCGGCCTTCTGGAACGGCGATAGAAGCGGTGCCAGAGGGATTGTAGCTCAAAAGAATGCAGGCGCCGCCCTGCTTCAGAAGCAGAATGCAGGGCAGGGTCATGGGCTGGATGTCTTTGATCGTTGCCCGGCGCACAGTACGTGCTGTCAGTCCTGCTCGTTCTGCCGCCCGGACTGCGAGATCCGGCGAGAACTGGGCACCGCTGTGCGGCAGGCCTGCTTTTAAGGCCTCAACCGAGATCGGTCGTTGCATCATCGAGGCCAACATGAAGACACACTCCAGCAGCGGGTCTTCGAAGTTTACTGATCCTGGATCAAGTTGCCATTCGGCCTTGGGTGGAAGGCCACCCTCGATTACATCTGACGGTTTTAGAACAGCAGCTTTCTGTTCGTCACCGGAAACCTTGTCACCATCCATAGGTTGGGTCGCCGTTTTTTTTGAACTCATTATACCCCCGATCCCCCTATACCAAATTTCCGGATAGCCCTGCTGGGAGTTGCAGGATCCGGTTACGTATAACTGTTTGTCTTGTTTATATCCAATTAACCTTAATCTTTATATTACTTTGACTGTTTAAGGTTAACGAATAATTGAATAGGCACAGAGTTTCCGAGTCTAAACCTGATCGGGAAAGATCATATTAACAAATTCCAGGAAATTTTTCCGGTATTTCGGGGAAGGGGGAAATCCCAAAGCAGAAGCAAGAGTTTTGCTATTAATCGAATTTGGCCTGCTCAAATTATTATCACACAAATTTCCATATCAGGGGACGGTTGCTTCTTTCAGATAGGCGATCAGGTTTTGAATATCTTCATCTTTTTTCAACCCGGCCAAAGACATTCGAGTGCCGGGGACAAGGGCTTTGGGCTTTTTGAGGAAGGTGGCAAGATTTTCTTCTGTCCAGGTCAGGCCGGAGTTTTGCATCGGGTCCGAGTATTTGAAACCTTCGATTGAAGCTGCGGGGCGGTTTATGATACCGGCAAGGTCAGGGCCAATTTTGCTCTTGCCGATGGCATGACAGGCTTTGCACTTGTTAAATACCTTTTTTCCTGCGTCAACATCGGCTGCTGCAGCAGCTGAAGCCACCAAGGAAAGGGTAAGGACAATACCCCAAAATGTCTTTGTGTTCCTCGCCATCGAATTCTCTCCGTATTTTGTTGCTGGAAACAGATCTCAAGCAGGTTTTGCCTCCTTTGCCCTGTTCCTGAAAGCATGATGGCGTGGGAAAACCGCTTTGTCTGCTGTCTCGCGAACAAGTGAACGTTCGTGTTATCTTTGCAGGGAGCGGAGCTTGTCTTTCAGGCCGATATAGAGAAAACCCAGTCTCAAGATCTGGTTTTTAAGAAAGGGGCTGTCCGGTATCGACCATTGGGGAACCGAGGCGAGCAGATCAAATTTTTCTGCAATGCCCGTGACCAGATCAGCCATTAGTTTCCCGCCCAAAGCACCCAGTGCAAGGCCGTGTCCGGTATAACCCTGGGCATAGAAGATATTTGGTGCCAACCTGCCAAAATCCGGTAAATGACTAAAGGTATTACAGAAGGTCCCGCCCCAGGAATAATCTATCCGAACCCGGGCGAGCTGGGGATATATTTTCAACATATGAGCCTGCACTATTTTGTCGATACCTTTGGGGTGGCGGCCCGGCAGACCCAGCCCTCCGCCAAAAATCAGGCGGTTGTCAGGAGTGAGGCGATAGTAATAGACCTGGTTATGTGAGTCCCACAGGCAACTTCTGTTCCTGATGATATTCTCGATCAGGTGATCCGGAAGTGGTGCGGTGGTCAGTTGAAAATTTTCTGCGGGTAAAATTTTCCGGGACATCTTTCTGTTCAGGGGACCGAGATAACCGTTACACCCCACGATGACAAAGCTGGCGGTTACAGATCCGTTGGCGGTTGTAACCCTTGCGGGGTCGGTTTTCCGGATGTCTTGCACAGCTGATGTTTCAAATATTCTGACACCGGCTTTGATACAGGCCCTGGCGTAGCCGAGTGCAAGATTAAGGGGGTGGAGATGCCCTGCTGTTGGATCATAGAGAGCACCAACATAGGCGTTTGAGCCGCTGATATCGTTTGTTTCTTCTTTATTCAGCAACTGATAATGCCCGTACCCATAGTCGTCACGGACGATGGCAGTATGTTCTTGGTAATAGGAAAAATCGCCTTTTGTCACGGCGCAGCCCATATTTCCGGGGGTGTAGTCACACTCGATATTGTGTTCCCGGATCAGGTCTTTCACCAGTGATTTTGCATCCTCGGCAATATCCCACAGCGCCCGGGCACGTTCTTTGCCGTACTTGCGGATCAGGTCCGGCTGAAACACGGTGTGGGCGCTGCCAAGCTGCCCCCCGTTTCTTCCTGATGCTCCCCAGGCAATCCGGTTGCTTTCCAGCAAGACAACGCTGTACCCCCTTTGTGCCAAGTGAAGAGCAGCTGACAATCCTGTATAGCCTGCTCCGATTACACAGACATCGCAGGAAAGATCCTCGGTCAAAGGGGAGTGACGAGGATGTTCTGTTGCTGTCGCAAGGTAATAGGACTGGGGATAATCCATAGGTTTATGAGGCAAGGGCATGGCATTTGTACCTGGCATACGGTTAAAGTCCTCCGAACAGCGGGTGGCCCTTTTGAGCCCGGCCAGATAGTAGATTATATTATTTTATCTAAATGCTCAAATAAATATATAAAGCCAGAAAATCCTAGAAGTTGTTTTCAGAAAAACAGTCGTAGAAAACAAAGAAGCCCGGGCATTTTCATGCCCGGGCTTCTTTGTTTTCTACGGAGATCAGCAGGTTAGCTGTTGGCCTGCAGATAGGCGAGCAGGTCTTCGATCTGGTCTGCTTTTTTAAGGCCGCCAAATGACATTTTTGTACCCGGTATAAAATCTTTTGGCTTGGTCAGGAACTCTGTAAGAGTTTCTTCTGTCCAGGTCACGCCGGATTCCGCCATGGCATCAGAATACTTGAAACCTTCTGCTGTGGCGGCGGCCTTGCCGATAATACCATGCAGATTCGGCCCGATCTTGTTCTTCCCGTCAGCTTCAATAGTGTGGCAGGATTTACATTTTTTAAATACCTTTTCCCCTGCAGCGGCGTCACCAGCCTGAGCTGTACCAAGGCCAAGGGCAATCCCGGCTGTCAGTCCAAAAGCCATCAGGGCAATTTTTTTCATAAGAACTCTCTCCTGAGCGGTTAGTTAGTGTGTCCCGGCAAGGGGTCGGTTGTCTGACAAGCTTCGATAACCCTATACAGGAATCAAAGTTTCGTTAAGAAAACTGTCTTGGGGCAGTCTAGTTCCGATGAACACCTTGCGATTTGATTTTGCACAATACTAAGCTCTTTTCAGGTTTTTTGTGTGGAAAAATAAAAACCGCGCTGTCTTGTCGCATCATTTATCGCCTCGTTTGCCGCATTATTCTTTTGTAAAAAGAGGAAGTGAGGAAAGTTCTGTATAGCTGTTAAGGATATAGTCCGGACTTAGTGCCCTGGCTGCTTCCGTTCCGTACCCTTGGGTAAAGAGGATGGAGGGGATCCCGGCATTGCGGGCGGCAAGAATGTCGTTCTTGCCATCGCCCAACATGACGGCCTGTGAAGGGTCGGCATCCATTTCTCTCAGCAGGTGAAGAATATGATCTCCGTCAGGTTTTTTGACCGGATAGCTATCACCGCCGACTGCTTTTTCGAACAAGGTTTCCAGACCAAAGAGATTTAATATTTTCTGGGTTGGGGCAAAAGGCTTGTTGGTACAGATCGCCAGCCGCCAGCCCTGATTTTTTAACGCCCGAAGCTGTTCGATCACATGGGGATAGAGAATTGTGCCGACGGCCAGATGATCATTGTAGATTGTTAAAAACTCCCGGACCTTTTCAGTCAAGGCATCCGGGGAGAGCTTGGCGCCGGTTGCTGCATACCCGCGCTCGACCAGCTTGGTTGCTCCGTCGCCGATCATGTTTTTTACTTCCGCGAGTTCCGGTTCACGCCGACCATCCCGACGCAAAAGCAGGCAAAGGGTGAGAGCCAGATCCGGCGCACTGTCAATCACTGTGCCATCAAGATCACAAACCAGAATATTACGCTGTTTGTCAGCTGATTGCATCTTGGGGGCATGTATTTCTGATGATTGCGACATGTAAGGCCTGGTATCTGTTTTGTTGTAATAAGCTCGGCAACGCTACTCAGCTGTTGCCCTGGTGGCAAGAGGGAGGAGAAAAGAGATCAGGCTGTAATAATTGGAAATATTGTGTAACAGGCCGAAACAAAAGGTGATTTGAGATGAAAAAGGCCTCATGGCATTTTCGAACCGCAATAATCTTGCCTGATTTTCTCATCAAGATGTCTACTAGTTGTTGATTGCAGGCACAGCAGCAGGTAATCACAGAGACGACTTCACGAATAGTGACCTGAGGACCAATGAACGCTCGCAAACTCGCCGTAATTGTTCTGGCTGCCGGCCAGGGTACCCGTATGAAATCAAAGTTGCCGAAAGTTCTGCACGGGCTGGCAGGAAAATCCATGCTGGCGCATGTACTGTCCGGGGTTGAAAAGTTGTCGCCGGATGAAATTGTCGTTGTTGTTGGTCCCGATGCACAGGCGGTGGAAAAGGCAGCTGCTCCTCACAAGACAGCTGTGCAGCAGGATCGTCTGGGAACCGGCCATGCGGTGCGGGAAGCTTTCTCGGCCCTTAAAGGTTTTTGTGATCCCGGTGATCAGGCCGATATTCTGGTGATTTTCGGGGATACGCCGCTGATCCGGAGCGCGACCTTTGAAAAGATGTTAACCCGGCGACGCGAGGAACAGGGGCCGGTTCTGCTTGGACTGGCCTTTCGCCCGGAAGATGCCGGACGTTATGGCAGGGTTAAGCTTGATGAAGAAGGGCGGGTTGCCGGGATTGTCGAGTTTGCTGATGCGACGGATGCTGAAAAAGCCATTGATCTTTGCAACGCCGGAATTTTGTTGGGCGATGGTCCGACCGTCTGCCGTCTGATTCACCAGCTGGATAACAACAACGCCCAGGGCGAATATTATCTTCCGGTTATTTTCGATTTTGCTTATGCCGAAGGACTGGATACCCGTGCAGTTGAGGCCAGCGAAGAAGAGGTGATGGGGGTAAACTCCCGCCAGGAGCTTGCCGCCGCCGAACTTGTGCTGCAGCAGCGCTTGCGGAATGAAGCCATGGTACAGGGCGTCACTCTGATTGATCCAGCTTCGACCTGGCTTTCAACAGATACTCTGTTTGGTCGCGATATTATTATTGAGCCTTCTGTCTTTATTGGCCCCGGCGTATCTATTGCGGATGATGTGACGATCAAGGCTTTCTCTCATCTGGAGGGAGCTACGGTTGCCGAAGGTTCTGTGATCGGGCCCTATGCCCGCTTGCGTCCGGGGACAGAGATCAAAGCCGGAGGCAAGGTCGGCAATTTTGTCGAAACCAAGAATGCTGTGCTTGGTGCAGGGGCTAAGGTCAACCACCTCAGCTATATCGGCGATGCGGAAATCGGGGCCCGGGCCAATATTGGCGCTGGAACCATTACCTGTAATTACGATGGCTACAACAAGTGGAAAACCGTGATTGGCGAAGACGCCTTTATCGGTTCGAACACGGCGCTGGTTGCACCTGTTAACGTTGGTGCCGGGGCAATTGTCGGTGCCGGAAGCACCTTGACCAAGGCAGTCGAGAAAGACGCTATTGCCGTGGTCCGGGGCCGACTGGTTGAAAAGGCCGGGGGTGGAGCCTCCTTCCGGGCCGGGCGTAAAAAGATCAAAGACCAAAAGACAGCAGAACAAAACGCAGAGAAAAAGGGTTAGACAACAATGTGTGGCATTATCGGCATTATCGGAACCAAACCCGTTGTACCTCTGCTGCTTGACGGGCTGAAGCGCCTCGAATACCGCGGGTATGATTCCGCGGGCATTGCAACGCTGGTCGATGGTGGACTGGAACGTCGCCGGGCCCAGGGCAAACTGGTCAATCTGGAAAACCGGGTTGCAGAAGCGCCGTTGGGGGGCATGACCGGGATCGGCCACACCCGCTGGGCCACCCATGGCCGCCCCAACGAAATCAATGCACATCCCCATGCCAGTGATCTGGTGTCGCTGGTCCACAACGGGATCATCGAGAATTTTCAGGAACTGCGGGCCGAGCTGGATGCCAAGGGCCAGACTTTCCAGACTGAAACTGATACCGAAGTGGTGGTCTATTTGATCACTCACTATCTACGCGATGGGCTGTCCCCGGAAGAAGCGGTACAGACAACCTTGAAGCGTCTCGAAGGAGCCTTTGCCCTGGCAATCGTTTTTGCCGGACGTGAAGACCTGATGATCGGTGCCCGCCGTGGCAGCCCGCTTGCTGTCGGTTATGGTGACGGCGAAATGTATCTTGGTTCGGATGCTCTGTCGCTGTCTCACCTGACCAACCGGATCTGTTATCTGGAAGAAGGCGACTGGGTGGTACTGGACAACAATGGTGCCTCCATTCGCGATTTGGATGGAAACCTGCTGAACCGTGAAGTGGTGCAGACGGCAGTCTCGGGTGCGATGATCGGTAAGGGGCAGTATCGCCACTTCATGATGAAGGAAATCTTTGAACAGCCCGCGGTGATCGGCGATACGCTGCACGCCATGTTCAACCCTCTGGCGCGGACGATCCAGCTGCCGGAATTTCCTTTTGATCTGGCCGATATTTCCCGTCTGACCATTGTTGGCTGCGGTACCGCATCCCTGGCGGGAATGGTGGCCAAATACTGGCTTGAACAGGAAGCCCGCCAGTTGGTTGAGGTAGATATTGCCTCGGAATTCCGCTACCGCGAAGCCCCCTTGCCGGAAAAAGGCGTCAGCCTGTTTATCTCTCAGTCGGGCGAGACCATTGATACTCTGGCAGCCCTGCGCTATGCCAAGTCACAGGGCCAGAAGATTGTCTCCATTGTCAACGTGCCGGAATCAACCATTGCCCGTGAATCGGACATGGTGCTCCAGACCTTGGCTGGACCGGAAATCGGTGTGGCCTCGACCAAGGCTTTTACGACGCAGCTGACGGTTCTTGCCTGTCTGGCGATTGGTATCGGCCGGGCAAAGGGGACAATCTCGCCAGCAAGAGAAGCCGAGCTTTCCACGGCCCTGACAGAAATTCCAGCACGCATTGCTGAAATCCTCAACACAGATGAAATCATCCGCAAGATTGCAGTTGAAGTCAGCGAAGCACGGGATGTGCTCTATCTCGGGCGTGGCAATCTCTATCCCATGGCGATGGAGGGCGCGCTCAAGCTCAAGGAAATCAGCTATATTCACGCCGAAGGCTATGCCGCAGGCGAAATGAAGCACGGCCCGATTGCGCTGATAGATGAAAACGTGCCGGTGATTGCTTGCGCCCCAAGCGGCCCCTTGATGGAAAAAACCATCTCCAACTTGCAGGAAGTCGCCGCCCGCGGTGGGCAGATTATCCTTTTGTCGGACAAGGAAGGCCTGAAACGGGCCGGATCAATCGCCAAACATAGTGTCGAGCTACCGAAGGTCGATCCCTTTGTCGCCCCGATCCTCTATGCCCTGCCGATCCAGCTTCTGGCCTACCACACAGCAGTTATCAAGGGCACAGATGTGGATCAGCCAAGGAACTTGGCAAAGTCGGTTACGGTGGAATAGCTATTATTTAGTACAATTTTTGGTAGCATTGGCTTGAGTAATACGTATCATATTCTGGTGCAATCCGAAGTACGCTGAATAAATAACTGTCTCAAGGCCAGGTGACCTCCGACCAAGCTGGTGGACAGTTCGGGCAGCGTGACCTGGGATGCGGCCTTGACCCCCTATCGCGGTGAAAGCTCAGTCCTTGGCGCGGCGGTAATGAAGCTGCGCTTGCCCGGTCAATATGTCGATGAGGAAACCGGGCGGGGCGGAGCCTCGAGCCTGACCCACCCGCTTTATTACAACTATAACCGCGATTACGACCCGGCGACCGGGCGTTATACTCAGGTTGATCCAATTGGTCTGGCGGGAGGAGTAAATACCTATGCTTATGTTGGAGGTAACCCTGTGTCGTATTTTGACCCTGATGGGTTAGCGAGGCAGCGAGATCCTAATGGGCAGGAATGTATAGATCTTGCAGGTGAGATTACTGAAGGGGCAAGGGAAATAAGAGATAAACAAAAAGAATATGATGAGGATGCGGGTGAACTACCAGAACGGATAGGGCCCGGAGAGAGGAGGGCAGAAACTCGCCGTGGACATCGTAGCATTATAAATGAACTAATCACCATTAATAAGAAAAAACAAAAAAGATACACAGAGGAATGTGGTGGCGGAAAAGAAATCTATCCGGAGCTTTGTCCAATTCCTGAACAGGAGGAGGAAGATCCTTTGTTTGAAGGTCTACCACCAGTTCCACCGTTTATTCTGCCCCGTATAAACCCCCGCCCAGGGGGAGGAGGGCCGAAACCAGGACTCAATGGTTTTCCATTACCTCAGTTACTGATGCTAGGCTTCTAATAAACGATGTTAAGGACTTATCATATGAACTAAATTTGTAGTTGAAATTAGTTTTGAGGCTGAATGACATCTCAGTTTTTAAGGTATCATTCAGCCTATGCAAAAGGGTTGCTTTGTTATTAGGAGAATTGTTATGAAAGTTGAAGAGTACAGGGAAAAACTAAATAACATTCCAAATAGAACGGTAAAAAAATACTTAGAAGATATTGCGTTTGAATTAGAGATGGAATCTTTGGGGCATTCAGTACTTCCGGATGATATTTTTGGATTATATATTACTCTTTTTAAGGATATTGAGTTTTGTTGCAAAAAGGGTGCTTATCATTTTGTTTCTGGATTGTATTCAAAAGTATATAAACTGTCTGAGCCTCAAAAACAGGAATTGTTAAGAGTCCTTGTAAATAATTTTGAGTTTTACGATGGAATCGATTTCAGGCTTTGGATTTGTACTTTTTTCGCTAAATGTTTTGAAGCTAATACTTGTATTGCTATTTTTGAAGATCTTGAGAAAAAATTCGAATTTGAAAAGATTCATGAAATCTTAGTAGCATTAGAATCTATTATGTATCATTTGGATACTGATAGTTTAGAGTGGAAAAGAGCAAGTTTACTCTGTAAAAAAATCCAGAATAAAGAATAACTGGGAAAACTTCATGAATATTTAGTATAAATTATTTTACAGTGATAATACTCACCAATTTTTTTCTGCTGACTTTTGTTTCAATATGAAATACCTGACGCCTTGACCGTGTCCTAAATCTCTGAAGAGCGAGAGGCAGAACAGTATCATTATTTTCGTCCTCCACAAAATCACCACCCATCAAAACGGACAACAACTCAGGCGGCGCCAGGTCCGGATCAAAGCCGCGTTGCTGGCTGTGCAGGGTGACCAGCGGTTCAATCTTGCGGTAGAGTTCTTCCCGCATGCCCAGCAGTCCTTTGAGTTCAGCAAGATTGGTCAGTGGCGCGTTGCGCGGGCTGTAACTGTAATCCGCCCGGCGGTAATCCGCTTTTTCTGCGCCCATCAGCCGGGCAATATTATTGGTATCGCGCCAGTCGAGCAGGGCATCGGTCAGCTGTCGGGCTTCGCCGGGATCTCCGGCGGTCAGGGCAGAGGCTCGGTCAAAAAACAGCAGCAAGAGGGCTTCAGGTGCGGCATTGAGATCGATCTTTCCACCCTCGTCCGAGATCGTAACCTCTACAGCCAAATCACCGATAAGATAATTTTGAATAACTGTTGGACCGTCCCGGCCAATTACATTGCGGGCTTGCGGTAGGCTGGTGATCGCCAGATTGATCGCGCCGTCGATGGCGGCCTCGGCCCGGGCCTGTTCTTTGGCGTTTCGCACCAGGGCGATATCGGTCCGGGCTGAAAAAATCATACTGCTGATCAGCACGGACAGGGCAATGGAGACCCAGAGCGCGGCAATCAATGCGCTGCCACGTTGGCTGTTACTGTTACTGGCAGTTTCCGTCAGCGCAGCGCTCTGCCCTAGTGGACACAAGGACTGCCTATTCCGATGATGTTTCTGGATCATCGGGCTTTGGAAATACCGTCTGTTTAAGGCGTTGTTTGAATTCATTGGTGATTTCGCGAGCATCGACAGAGTTGCGGGCAATCCGCGGGGTGATGATGATCAATAACTCGGTGCGTTTGTGATCGTTGTCGGTATTGCCAAACAGCTTGCCGATAACTGGCAGGCCGGAAAGTACAGGCAGCCCGGATTCCTTGTCTGTCTGACTGTCGCGGATCATGCCGCCAAGGGTTATGGACTCGCCGGATTTGACCACCACATGGCTGGAAACCTTGCGCTGCTGGATAGTCGGTGAATCAATGCCGGAGGTGGTGGTTGAGACCACGTCGCTGACTTCCTGTTCGATCTCCAGATTGATGATGCCGCTGGTATTAACCCGGGGGGTAACCTGGAGCACGACACCTGTATCGCGAAATTCGATGGTGTTGACCGTCGGTGCGTTGGGGTCGGTATTGCTGACAGAAGACTGGGTTGCCACAGGAACCGGATTATCTGGAACCTGATCACTTAAATGTGAAGCCGTCATTTGAACTTTATGTTCCTGAACTGGCTGCTGCAGTTATAACTTCTGGATAAAAACAGGGGGAAACAATCATCTGTTTGGTTCGAAAAAATTCCCAAAATAACTAAAAGTAGTCAGAAAAACGTTTGCGCAAACGTTTTTCTGACGTAGCATCACTGTAACAAACCGCTGAAAAACAGGCGGGTGGGAGAAAACATGAAAAAAACAGCCTTGTTAAACGGGCCCTTGTCGACGCTTGTCGCACGGCTGGGCCATGGCGAAGAGATCTGCATCGGTGATGCGGGGCTTCCTATTCCTGATTCCGTTACCCGGATTGATCTGGCCCTGACCCGGGGGATTCCTTCTTTTCTCGATGTCTTCGATGCTCTTGTCAGCGAGATGATGGTCGAAAAGGCGCTCATTGCTGAAGAGCTTTCAGAGTCCAACAGGGTATTGCACAGCACGATCAGCGAACGCATTGGTGCGCTTGAGACCGCCCAGGGGAACTGGATTTCTCTGCAAACACTTTGCCATGAAAAATTCAAGCTGCGCCTTGCCAATTGCCGCGCCGTGATCCGAACCGGGGAATACACGCCCTTTGCCAATATTATTCTCACTGCCGGTGTTGATTTTTAACGGATGACGAGATGAGTGATCTCCTGCAGCTTGAAGCCGTATCCAAGTCCTTTTCCGCTGTAACGGTACTGGACAGGGTCAGTTTTTCTCTCAAACAGGGCTCTGTTCTGGCTCTGGCCGGAGAAAACGGGGCGGGGAAATCTACCCTGATGAAAATCATCACGGGGCTTTATTCCTGTGATGGGGGGCAGGTCCTTTACAGAGGCCAGCCTGTTTCCTTTACCTCTCCACGCCAGGCCATGGATGCCGGGATTGCCATCATCCATCAGGAACTGAACCTGCTGCCCAATCTGACGGTCAGTGAAAATATCTTTCTCGGGCGGGAAATCCGCAATCGCTGGGGATTACTTCAGTCTGCACAAATGGAACAGGCAACTGCAAAACTGTTGCGTGATCTTAAACAAGATATTGAACCCGATAGGCTGGTTACCAGCCTTTCACTGGCACAGCAACAGATGGTCGAGATTGCCAAGTCTTTGAGCTTGGATGCAGAGGTCATCATCATGGATGAACCGACGGATGCTTTGAGTGATGTGGAAACGCAGGTGCTGTTCGAGGTCGTGCTCAGTCTGAAAAAACAGGGCAAGGGACTGATCTTTATTTCACACCGCCTCGACGAGATTTTTGAACTGTGTGACCAGCTCGCCATTCTGCGCGACGGACAGATGGTTCATGTTGGCCCGACAGACGAAATTGATGAAGCCCAACTGATCCGCCACATGGTGGGACGGGAGCTGTCGGAAAGATACCCCTACGCAGCTGTCCCCCGAGGAGAGCTTTGTCTGCGGGTTGAGGAACTCAGCGCACCGGGGGTCGACAAGATTTCCTTTGAAGCCTATGCCGGGGAGGTTATCGGTTTTAGCGGCTTGATCGGGGCGGGGCGAACCGAACTGGCCCGGGTGCTTTATGGTCTTGTTCCGCAGACCTCGGGGCGGGTTGAGATCAAAGGGCAGGACGTCCGGCTGAAATCGCCCGAAGAGGGTGTTGCTGCGGGGATTGGTTATGTCAGCGAGGATCGCAAGGGCGAAGGGCTGATCCAGATGCACAGCCTGAAACACAATATGACGCTGGGAACCCTTCGACGATTTGCGACCCGGTCCGGTTTTCTGGATCAAAGAAGGGAACGTCAGGAAGTGGGACGTTTTGTCGAGCTTTTCTCGATCCGGGCCAAAGGGCAGGAAATGTCTGTTGAGCAGATGAGCGGGGGCAACCAGCAAAAAGTTTCCCTGGCCAAATCGCTGATGGCTGAACCCGGCATCCTTATTCTGGACGAACCAACCCGGGGGGTGGATGTCGGGGCCAAACGCGAGATCTATGCCCTGATCCAGAGCCTGAAGGAACAGGGGCTCTGTATTCTGCTGATGTCCTCGGATCTGCCCGAAGTACTGGGCATAAGTGACAGGGTTATGGTGCTTTCCCGCGGGTGCTTGAGTGCAAGCTTTTCAAGAGACGAGGCTGATCAGGAGAAGATCATGTGCGCGGCGGTTGCCTGATACTGGATGCAAAAAGACCCGAACAAAGGACAGCTTGCATAAACGGCAGGTGATAAAAGACAGGATGGTGTGATGCCAGTTAAAAAAATTCTGATTGATAACAAGTCGCTGGTTGCACTGTTGCTGCTTATGGCTGCTGTTTCACTCTATAGCCCAAGTTTTCTGAGTGTGGATAATCTGCTGAATATCCTGCGCCAGACCTCGATCAACGCGATTATCGCGCTGGGCATAACCTATGTGATTCTCACTGCTGGAATCGATCTGTCCGTCGGATCGGTACTGGCGCTTTGCGGGGCGGTTTGTGCCAGCCTGCTGGCGGCGGATACACCGCTGGTTCTGGCTCTTCTGGTGACACTCAGCGTTGGAGGCCTGCTTGGTGCTGCCAATGGTGTGGTGATCTCGCTGTTCGGGGTCCAGCCCTTTATCGCCACGCTTGTCGGTATGACGATGCTGCGGGGGGTGACGTTGGTTTTTACCGACGGACGGCCGGTTTCCACCGGGGATTTCGAAGTGGCAGAGGCTTTCTATCAGATGGGCGGGGGGTATTTTGTCGGAATTCCGATACCCATACTTCTGGCCGCAGGGGTTTTCCTGATCGGCTGGCTCATCCTTAATCGAACGGCCTTTGGCCGCTATGTCTATGCCATTGGTGGCAACGAACAGGTGACCCGGATTGCCGGAATCAATGTGCGCCGAGTCAAGATTATCGTCTATGCGCTGTCGGGTGTCATGGCTGCGCTGGCAGGGATGATTTTGACGGCCCGGCTTGAATCTGCCCAGCCAACCGCGGGACTGGGGTACGAGCTGGATGCGATTGCTGCGGTGGTTCTTGGTGGTACCTCGTTGATGGGGGGACGGGGAACCCTGATCGGGACACTCATTGGTGCCCTGATCATCGGGGTCCTGAATAATGCACTCAATCTCATGGATGTCTCTTCCTACTATCAGCAGATTGCCAAGGGAGCGGTGATCCTGCTGGCGGTGGTGGTGGACAGTCGTGTGAAATCAAAGGCCTGACAGGCATGGGGCCTATACAGGTTATTCCAACAGGAGGAAAATAAATGCGGAAAATTATCGTTTCACTTTCATCCCTGGCCCTGTTGCTCGGCTCCTTTGCCGCAGCAAAGGCCGAAGATACCCTGGCGCTGGTGATCTCGACCCTGAACAATCCGTTTTTTGTCACGCTCAAGGAAGGTGCCGAAGCCAAAGCATCTGAACTGGGATATCAGCTGGTCGTGCTTGATTCCCAGAATGATCCGGCAAAGGAACTGGCCAATGTCGAAGACGTTCTGAACAAGGACGTGAAGGTTCTGCTGATCAATCCGACCGATTCAGATGCGGTGAAAAGCGCGATCAAGGCGGCAAACAGGAAGAACGTGCCAGTTGTGACGCTGGACCGGGGAGCTTCCGGTGGTGAAGTGGTTTCCCACGTGGCCTCTGATAACGTGCTCGGCGGCAGCATGGCTGGCGATCTGATTGTTCAGACGCTGGGGGGCAAAGGAAAGCTGGTTGAGCTTCAGGGCGTGCCGGGAACCTCTGCCGCAAGAGATCGGGGCGAAGGTTTTAACAAGGCAGTTGAGGCTGCTGGTGGATTGGAAATCGTCACGGCGCAGCCCGCAGACTTTGACCGGACCAAGGGACTGAACGTGATGGAAAACATTCTGCAGGCCCAGCCTGATGTGGCTGCGGTCTTTGCCCACAATGACGAAATGGCGCTGGGGGCGATCAAGGCAATCCAAGCGGCAAAACGCGACATCCTGGTTGTCGGCTTTGACGGGACGGATGACGGAGTTGCTGCTGTTCAGGATGGCTCGATGCTGGCTACAGTCGCGCAGCAGGCAGGTATGATTGGTGAAATCGGTGTTGAAACGGCGGTGAAAATCCTGAAAGGTGAAGCTGTTGAAGCCTATACGCCTGTGGCGTTGAAAGTTATTACAAAATAATCGGTTATGTTGCTGCACAGGCGTCAGTCGGCGCCTGTGCAGTTCTTGTTTTAATTTGGAAATTTCGGCGATTAATTATGGTAAGCATCAAGGATGTGGCCCGAGAGGCGGGGGTCTCTGTTTCGACAGTTTCCCATGTATTGAACAACACCCGCTATGTCACACCTGCTACTGCTGAGCGGGTTCAGCAGATCGTAAATTTTCTGGGATATCAGCCAAGTTCTCTGGCCCGGGCGCTCAAGACCAACCGCAGCCAAACACTGGGGATGCTGGTGTCCAACTCGACCAACCCATTTTTTGCCGATGTTGTGCGGGGGGTCGAGGAAGGCTGCTACGAGCAGAATTATAATCTTATTCTTTGTAATTGTGACGACAAGGCCGAGCGCCAGCTTGCCTATCTCAACGCTTTGGCAATGCGTCGGGTTGATGCGCTGGTGGTGATGACCACCCATGGGGATCCTGCGTTTGATCAGGCTTTAAGTGGTAAATCTGAATTGCCGATGGTGGTGCTGGATGCGCAGGCGGCTGAGAATGTCTGTGTTGTCGGGGATAATTCGATTTTGGGGGGGCAGATGGCAACCGAGTTTTTGCTCGGGCGGGGTTTTCGCCGGATCGCCATTTTGTCTGGTCCGGAAAATCATCCCCGTTCGCTGGAAAGACGTCAGGGGTTTGAGCGTGCCATGAAGGCAGAAAAGTGTTCAGTCAACTCAAGCTGGTGTGTCGCCGGAGGGCTTGATGCCGCTGGGGGGTATCGGGCGATGATCAGTCTTCTGGATCGTGTGGGGGCAGGGCAGCTTCCCCAAGCGGTTTTTGCCTTTAATGATCTGATGGCCCTTGGCGCTTTGCGCGCCCTGGGGGAAAGAGGACTGAGCGTTCCTACGGACCTGTCGCTCATCGGCTATGATGATATCGATCTGGCCCCCTATCTGACCCCGGCCCTGACCACGATCCGTCAATCCGGTTTCGAGCTGGGTGGCCGTGCAGCAGCAGCCCTTATTGCCCGGCTGGAACAGGGAACAGCTTTGCCGCCGCGTCTGACGCTCAATCCCGAGCTGGTGATCCGGGAGTCTGTCGGGCAAGGCGAGAGGCCTTGATCCGGGACGGTCAAATGATCCGGAAATCTATCCGATTTTAAGCCGCAGTGCGACAGGCTGGTGGTCTGACGCGTTGGTTTCCTGCTGGACGGATATATCGTTGAGCCGGGGCAAGAGATCTTTAGTTACAAAGAAAAAATCGCGGCAGTGGGGGCCTTCGGGCCATTGGATATGGTCAAATATACCACAGGTAGGGGCGTGTGGTTCTTTCGGGTAAAGCCTGCGCCAGGCATCCCGGAAAGGGGCGGATATATCTTCGTGAGCGCTGCTGAGAAGCCTGTAGACAGCATCATCCGGCGCCGAGTTGAAATCACCACAGAGAAGAGTGCGTTCCGGTCGGGCAACGGCGGCATAAGGACCGTGATCAGGGGCATGGGTATGGTACTGGCTGTTGCTGACCAGTTCCTGGTGCAGCCCTGTCAAATGTGCTGCCTGGGCCAGGCGTTGTGATTCAGAGTGATACTCCAGATGCGTCGTGATCACCCGAAGCGGGCCATCGGGCAGGATAATAATGGCCTCAAGAGCCTGTCGGGGCATGTGCTTGCTGGGCTGTGCAGGACAAGGCTGGGGGAGCTGGTGGTTAAACAATTGAGAAACCGGATATCTTGACAGGATCATGTTGCCAAATTCCGAACGCTCGGTGGCCTTTTCTTTTTGTCTGCTGATCGCGGCGCCAAAGATCGGTAGGTGTTGGGGGAAAAATCGGGCAAGGGCTGCCACCTGATCCTCTCCGGCACCGTCGTCGAGTTCGGGATAGAAACGGGCGACTTCCTGAAGGCAGATGATATCTGCCGTTCCCATGGTTTTTATGATAGAGGCGATGCGTTCGAGGTCGAGCAGGTTGTCCGTGCCGCGACCACACTGGATGTTCCAGCTGACAAGACTGATCACTTGATACCTGCGTGCATGAAAGACTGGACAAACTGGCGTTGGAATAACAGGAAGGCGACCAGAAGCGGGGCAACGGCAAGCAGGGTTCCGGCCGTGATAATTGACCAGTCGACCCCGGATTCAGGGGCGCCAAAAATAGCCAGTCCAACCGTCAGTGGTCGTGTTGTGACGGAGTTGGTGATCACCAGTGGCCAGAGGAAATTGTTCCAGTGGTAGCTGACCGAAACCAGTCCAAAGGCAACATAGGTGGGGCGGGCGAGGGGAACATAGACCTTCCAGAGGATCTGCAGGGCGGAACAGCCTTCGACCCTTGCAGCATCTTCCAGTTCTTTCGGGATGGTCTTGAAGGTCTGGCGCAGAAGAAAAATGCCAAAGGCACTGGCCATATAGGGCAGGCCGATCCCGACGATGCTATCAACCAGATTGAGCTGGCTCATGGTGACGTAGTTTTCGACGATCAAGACTTCGGGCATGATCATCAACTGGATCAGGACCAGGGCAAAAGCGATGGATTTTCCAGGAAATTCAAATCTGGCAAAGGCATAGGCGGCAAGAGTACAGAGGATAAACTGGGCGAGAAGAATAATGCTGACCAACAGGAAGGTGTTGAGAAAATAGCGGGCAAAGGGGGCTTGCGACCAGGCCTCGCGGAAATTGTCGAGAGTAAGGGGAGCGAGAAGGTCAAAGCGGGTCGCGTATTCTGACGGATGGAACGCGCTCCAGAAGGCATAGATCAGTGGCAACATCCATATCAAAGCGAGGAGATAGGCTGCGCCATATTCAAAATGCAGGGAGATTTTCTCTTTCAGATTTGCTGTTCTCACCGGTAGTGCACCTTTTTATCGAGGAAGACAAACTGGCCGATTGCAATGATTGCGAGGGCAAGCAGAAGCACGACGGTCAGGGTCGAGGCATAGGCCTGATCGAGAAAGCTGAAGGCAACCTCGTATATGTAGTACAGCAGCAGGGAGCTGGCATTGTCCGGGCCGCCCTTGGTCAGAATGAAAAGCTGATCCACCAGCTTGAAGGAATTGATAATGGCGTTGATCAGGACGAAGAGCGTGGTTGGCATCAGTAAGGGGAACATGACCCGGCGGAAATAGTACCAGCGGCTGGCTCCTTCAAGGCGGGCGGCTTCTTCCAGTTCGGGTGAAAGTGTCTGGAGCGCGGCCAGATAGAAGATCATGAAAAAGCCGGCTTCTTTCCAGATGGTGATAACGATAATACAGCCCAGAACAGTGTCCGGATCGCCGAGCCAGTTATGGCTGGCGATACCAAAGCTGCTGGTGATCTGGTCAATCAGGCCGATGTCAGGGCTATAGAAAAACAGCCATATGTTGGCGACGGCGATCATTGGAAGAACTGTCGGGGTGAAGAAGCTCATGCGGACCAGCGACTTCATCGGCAGGCGGCCGTTGACCCAGACGGCCATCAGGAGCGCGAGTGCGATGGATATGGGGATGGTTGTTGCGGCATAGATCACGTTGTTGCCAACAACCTTCCAGAAAACTTCGTCAGTAATGAGGAATTCATAGTTTTCCAACCCGACAAAGCGGGAAGGCTTGATGGCATTTCCCTGGGAAAAGAAGCTTTTCGCCAGGGTGGCAAGGGTCGGGTAATAGGTGAAGGCAATCAGAAAGATTGCTGCAGGCATCAGGAGCAGCCAGCCATGAATTTGGAATCGTGAGCGCCTTTGGTTCATTTCGGGCAGGCTCCTGGAAAAGGGATGGTGCGGGCAGATCGAACGCAGAATTGCCCGGACAGCCTCATGGTGAAGCTGTCCGGGACGTCTTTGGATCTAGCGGTAGTTTTTAAGCAGACGATCAGCCTGCTTCTGGGCGCTTCCGAGGGCTTCGGCAGCGGTTTTGTCGCCGACCAGTACCGACTGTATGGCATCATCAAGCAGTTTGCGCACGCGGCCATTCTGGAAGGTGGAGAGTTCCGCTGTGGCAAACTCGAGCTGATCCCGTGCGACGGCGGCAGGCGGGAAGTCCTGTACATACTGGGTCAGTTCGGCTGTGCTGTAAGCATCGGGGCGGGTGCCCAGATATCCGGTTTCAATGCTCCACTGGGCGGTGCGTTCCGGCTCTGTCAGGAAGCGGATCAGTTTCATCGCTGCCTTGCGTTCTTCCGGGGTGCTCTTTTCAAAGATATAGAAGTTGCCGCCACCGGTTGGGCTACCCCGGCGTTTCTGTGCGGGAAGCATGGCAACACCAAAATCAAAAGAAGCGTCTTTTTTGACAGCAGTCAGGTTCCCGGTGGAATGCCACATCATGGCCGTTTTGCCCTCGAGGAAGTTCTGGCGCAGGGTTGCCCACTCCACCGTGCCTGTGGGCATGATGCCGTGTTTGTTGCCCAGATCCTGCCAGAACTGGAGAGCCTCGACTGTTGCGGGGGCATCGAAATAGGTTTCGTTGCCTTCGCTGTTCATCAGGGTCTGGCCGTTCTGCATGGCGAGCGCGCCAAACATCCAGTAAGGATAGCCGGTCGAGGGGATCATGGCGCCCCACTGTTCAACGGTGTCGCCGTTCTTTTTGGTGAGTTTCTTGCCTGCTTCGACCAGTTCATCCCAGGTTGCCGGAGGAGCTTCAGGATCGAGCCCGGCAGCACGGAAGGCGTCTTTGTTATAATACATAACGATGGTCGAGCGCTGGAAAGGAATGCCCCAGGTCTTGTCACGGGTTTTGCCGTTCTCCATCAGAGCCGGATAAAATCCGTCCAGCCAGGCTTTTTCGTCAGCGGTTTCAACGACGTCATCGAAGGGAACGATGGCCCCCTGTTCGATCAGTTCATAGATATCAATCGAAAACATGACCGATGTCTGGGCGGGTTCGCCGCTTTTCAGGGCGGCAAGGGCCTTGATCCGGGCATCGTTGTAATTCCCGGCATAGATTGCGTTGACATTGATATCGGGATTGGCTTTTTCAAAGTCTTCAACCATACCATCGACAACCTTGGTCAAAGGTCCTCCGACAGCAACCGGGTAATACATGGTCAGGTCGACGGCTGAAGCGCTGGAGGCCATACCGAGGCCAAGAGCTGCAGCAATTGTCAGTTTTCCTGCTTTGTGTTTCAGTGTTGTAAGCATGGTTAGCTCCCTGGTGAGTGAGGAAGACACAGACAGCGTATTCCCTCTGGTTCCTGTGCCGCAACGCTGTGGCACAGGTCTTGTGTTGTCTAAAAATCGACCGCCTTGGTCCGGTCAGTCCGTTTTCCACTGTTGCGGTCAAAGAAATGAACATCCTCTTTTTGCCAGCGAATTCGCGCAGGACGAGGTTTCAGGACGTTTACTCTGCCAGCCGCGCGGATCAGCAGTTCTTCCTGGCCGATCCGGGCTGTAATAATGGTGTCTGCCCCGAGATAGTCAGCGGAGAGCAATTCGCTCTCCAGTCCACCTTCGGTGACCAGAGTGATGTTTTCCGGCCGAACTCCAAGGATCGGAGATCCATCTGAAGTATCGGTCAGGGCAGGTATCTGGCCCATTTTCTTTGGGTCAATCAGGTTCATCGGTGGTGTGCCGACAAAAGCAGCGACAAAGGTAGTTGCAGGTTTGTTGTAAAGCTCGTCAGGCGTTCCCTCCTGCTCGATCTGTCCTTCGCGGATCAGGATAACCTTGTCGGCCATGCTCATGGCCTCCGCCTGATCGTGGGTCACATAGACGACCGTGGTTTGCAGGCGCTGTTGCAGGGCGCGGATTTCGATCCGCATCTCGTGGCGCAGCTTGGCATCCAGATTGGACAGAGGTTCATCCATCAGGCAGATCGGATTTTCTGCAATGAAGGCCCGTGCGAGGGCTACTCGCTGTCTTTGACCGCCAGAGAGTTGAGCCGGTTTGCGTTCAAGCAGTGCGGAGAGTCCGACCAGTTCGGCAACCCTGGTCAGTCGAATTTCCTGCTCAGCTGCGGGGATCTTCCGGATTTTTAATCCAAAGAGAATGTTTTCCCGAACATCGAGGTGGGGGAAAAGTGCATAGGACTGGAAGACCATGGAGAGCTTGCGTTCGGCAGGCTGGGCTGTGGTCATGTCAACATCACCGATCAACAGCTGACCATCGCTGATATCCTCCAGCCCGGCAATCATCCGCAGGGATGTGGACTTGCCACAGCCCGAAGGACCCAGCAGGACGGCAAATGTTCCCTGCTCTACCTTGAAGCTGACATCCCTGACGGCGACCGTATCACCCCAGCGTTTGGTTATGCCGCATAGTTCTATGGCTGACATGCTTTCTTAGGCCTTCCCTTATTTCCGCCAGTACCGCGACATCCCCTTTGTTTTCTTGGTGAAGGGGAGCCGATGATCTGATGTGTCCTGTTTATCGTTGGTTTATGTAGGTTTGATGACACTAATGTAAATTATCTTACATTTTGTGATAAAAAAATACCATGAAATTTTAGCGGGAGAAAAATGAGAGATTTTGCAGTGGAGCTGTTCGTGATCGCAAGAGGAGCGTCACCGGGTTTATTTTAACGGAAGATTTTCTGCAACAAAGAGCTTTGTGCCTGCCTGTTCAATCGCTTCAACAATAGCTGGAGGGGGTGTCTGATCTGTGAAAATTCCGTCGACTTCAGAGGCATGGGCAAAGGGCATCATGGCGTCGTTGTTGAATTTGGAGTGATCGCCTGCGGCAAATTTACAGCGGGATATTTCCAGCGCAGCGCGAGAGGCCTGGGCGTCGCGGTAGTCGTAATCAAGAAGCTGGCCGTCATCAGTTATAGAGCCGATACCAAAAATGCCATACCCGACACGAAACTTGCGAAGAAACTCGGCTGTGGTTTCCCCGGTTATGGCTCTGTCCCGGTTGCGAACCAGCCCGCCCGAGAGGATGATTTCAAAGTCTGTGTTCTCGCAAAGGATTGAAACAACACCGATATGATTGGTGAGAACACGGAGTCCCTCATGATGGATAAGCGCTTCGGCGACGGCTTCCATGGTTGTTCCGATATCGATGAAGAGTGAGGCGCCGTTAGGGATCTGGGCGGCAATAGCCTTTCCTATCATGGCTTTTTCCCGGGCATTGCGCACCTTCCTGTTCGGGTAGGAAAGGCGGTCGATACCTGGGGGAAGACCAGCCCCGCCATAGTGACGCTGAAGCAGGTTGCGTTCGTTCAGATAGATGATATCCCGCCGGATTGTCTGTTGGGATACCCTGAATTTTTCAGCCAGCATTTCGATCGAGGCATAGCCTCTTTCCCGAACCAGATTGATGATCTGATCCTGGCGGCCATTAAGGCCCAAACGTTTCTGATCTGTCACAGGTTTCTCTCGATCTGGTTTTTCGCGACTTTGGCCAAAGGCTTATTTTGATGAGTGCTTCTGAACACTCTAGTAATAAGGGAAAGGAATGTAAATCTTCTTACATTTATTTTACATGCAGGCTTTAATGAGCACTTTTTTATGCCTGCTGTAGAAAATTGTCAGGTTACAAAGGGGGCAAGAAAGGATAAGGGGAAATCAACCTTGTGAAGGCCTGCCTGCTCGGATAGCGTTTCTCCTGTATTTTCAATTCTCAGGTGTCTTGTTGGACTTCCTGCAGTTCCGTCCTGATCGTATTTGGCTGGTAGTATTTGGTATGTCTGTTCCGCTAGAGGATAAATCGCTGTTTCATCAACAGGCCTTTCTGGATGGCAGCTGGGTTGATGCAGATTCCGCTCGGCAGGCCCCGGTGTTTAACCCGGCGACAGGCGAGGAGATCGGCAGAATGCCCTGGATGGGTGCGGCTGAAACCCGACGGGCGATTGAAGCAGCAGAACGGGCTTTTATCCTTTGGCGGAAACGGACAGCGAAGGATCGCGCGGCTGTTCTCCGGCGCTGGCGGGACCTGATCCTGCTCCATCAGGAAGATCTGGCACAAATCATGACGGCAGAGCAGGGCAAACCTCTGTCTGAAGCTCGGGGGGAGATTGCCTCGTCCGCGGGATACATCGAGTGGTTTGCTGAAGAAGCCAAGCGGGCTTATGGCGAAACCATTCCGGCAGGGAGCAGAGGGCAACAGCTGCTGACCATTCGCCAGCCCATCGGGGTTGTTGCGGCCATCACGCCCTGGAACTTCCCGATCCAGATGATTGCGCGAAAGTGTGCGCCTGCCCTGGCTGCAGGCTGTGCTGTGGTGATGAAACCGGCGCCTCAGACTCCTTTTTCTGCTTTGGCCCTTGCCGATCTGGCCCAGCGCGCCGGACTGCCGGATGGCCTGTTCAATGTCATCACGGGCAAGGCCGGGGAAATCGGTGACGAGATGACCAGCAATCATATCGTCCGCAAGCTGTCCTTCACCGGATCAACGGTGGTGGGCAAGGTCTTGATGGAAAAATGTGCGCTGACGGTCAAGCAGGTTTCGATGGAGCTGGGCGGAAATGCGCCTTTCATCGTGTTTGATGATGCGGATCTGGAGCGCGCCGTTACCCATGTCATCGCCAGCAAGTTCCGCAATGCGGGGCAAACCTGCGTCTGTGCCAATCGGATTATGGTTCAAAGGGGTGTCTATGATGACTTTGCCAAACGCCTTGCTGATCGGGTTCGCGATCTGAAAACGGGTCCGGGCACTGACGAGGGAGTATTCCTTGGTCCCTTGATCGATGATCGCGCCATAGACAAGGTGGATGATCTGGTTCGGGATGCCCTGTCCAAGGGCGCAAAGGCACTGGTCGGCGGGGTACCGTTGAAAGAGCTGGGGACACAGTTCTATGCGCCGACGGTGCTGACGGATGTCACGCAGAACATGCAGGTCTTTCACAAGGAAATTTTTGGCCCGGTTGCGCCGCTCTATTGCTTCGACAGTGAAGAAGAGGCGGTGGCTCTGGCCAATGCCACCCGTTACGGACTGGCCGCCTATTTCTTTTCACAGGATGTGGGACGGGTCTGGCGGGTATCGGAAGCTTTGGAGTACGGCATGGTCGGAGCCAACAGTGGTACTTTGTCTTCGGAGGCCACCCCCTTTGGCGGGATCAAGGAGTCCGGTATTGGTCGTGAGGGTGGGCAGTATGGTATCCAGGAGTATCTGGAAATCAAATACATCAATATGGGATTTGATGCATAAGCCCAAGACTTGGGCTCTCTGAAAACGCCCCGGGCCTGATAAAGACAAGGAAGATTTTGATATGAAAAACCGCAAACTTGTTCTGGCAAAGCGCCCTGATCCAGCCGTAAACAGAGAGCTGTTCCGTCTGGAAGAAGCCGAAGTTGCGCCTTTGAAACAAGGGCAGTTTCTGGTCCGGAATCTGTTTCTGTCGGTCGATCCGGCCATGCGGGGCTGGGTGGCTGACATGCCAAACTATATCCCGCCGGTTGCGCTTGGCGCTGTTATGCGCAGCTTTGCTGTGGGCGAGGTGATCGAAAGCCGCCATCCCGACTATGCTGCGGGAGAGACACTCTATGGACGTTTTGGCTGGCAGGAGCTGGCTGTCAGTGATGGATCGGATGTTGAGCGCAAAGTTGATCCTCAAGTTGCGCCGCTTTCGGCCAATCTGCATGTGCTGGGGATGACGGGGGCTACAGCCTGGTTCGGCCTGACAGAGATTGGCAATCCCCAGGCAGGCGAGACTGTGGTGGTGTCAACTGCGGCGGGTGCTGTGGGTTCCATGGTCGGGCAGATTGCCAAGGCAAGAGGTTGTCGCACGGTGGGAATTACCGGCAGTGATGACAAGGCGAAACGTTGCCGTAAAGAGTTCGGCTATGATGCGGTGATCAATTACAAGACCTGCCAGGGAGAAGACCTGTCGGCGGAACTGGCCACGGCCTGCCCTAAAGGTGTGGATGTCTATTTCGACAATGTCAGCGGCCCGATATCGGACGCAGTCATGAGCTTTTTTAATGTTGGTGCGAGAATGACGGTTTGCGGGGTGATCGGTATCTCTCCGGCGCATTTGAGCGGTCCAAGGGTTGCTCGAACCCTGCTGGTGAAACGCGCGCGCATGCAGGGCTTTTTGATATTTGATCACATGCATCGTCTGTCCGAAGCCGTCGAAGGCCTGTTGCCGCTGTTCAAGGCAGGCAAGCTGAACTACAGCGAAGAAATTTATGAAGGACTGGAACAGGCGCCGGTCGGGCTGGAAAATCTTTTGGCCGGGAGCAATCAGGGCAAGGTTCTGGTTAAACTTTGAGCTGGCTTACGCGAAAGCTTTGGGGAAATGGCATCACGCTATTGTGACAGCCGTTCTGAGCCATTTTTCCGGGCTTTGATCCGCTTTTCAAAGAGCTGCGGAAAAGGCCGCTTTAATTCGAGGCCCTTCTACCCTAGATATTGGGGGAACAAATACTAACCTGTTGCGGGAGACAGTTTGATGCCGACTTATCACGACGATGATATCCAGTATGACTATGACCTTTTTGTCATCGGCGGTGGTTCTGGTGGTGTGCGTGGCGCCCGTATGGCTGCAGCCACAGGTGCCCGAGTGGCTCTTGCAGAGGAATATCGCTATGGCGGAACCTGTGTGATCCGGGGCTGCGTGCCGAAAAAGCTCTTTTCCTATGCCAGTCATTTTCATGAGGAATTTGAAGACGCTGCTGGCTTTGGCTGGAACGTTGGCGAGCGGTCCTTTGACTGGAAAACCCTGATTGCCAACAAGGACAAGGAAATTGATCGGCTGGAAGGGATCTACAAGAACCTGCTCGATAATGCCAAGGTCATTCGTTATGACGGGCGGGCTACACTGGAAGATCGCCACACTGTACGGGTAGGAGACAAGACCTTTACCGCCAACAAGATCCTTCTGGCACCAGGTGGGCATGTAACCTTTCCCGAGGGCAAGGGCTGGGAGCATGCAATCAGCTCTAACGAAGCCTTTCATCTAGAAGAACTGCCCAAGCGGGTTATCGTTTATGGTGGCGGTTATATCGCGGTTGAGTTTGCCGGGATATTTAATGGCCTTGGATCGGATGTAACCCAGGTATATCGCGGTGATGCCTTGCTCAGGGGCTTTGATCGGGATGTGCGCGAATTCCTGGGGGCTGAGATGGTCAAGAAGGGTATCAAGCTTGAGCTCAACAAAACCATTGAGGAGATCACAAAGGCAGGTGACGTTCTGCAGGTGACCCTGTCCGATGGAACCAGACTGGAAGTCGATGCAGTCTTTGCTGCAACAGGTCGCAGCCCGAATGTCGAGGGGCTGGGGCTGGAGAAAGCCGGTGTGGCGTTGACAAAAAAAGGGGCAATTCAGGTTGATGAGTTCTCGCGTACGACGGCAAAGAATATCTATGCGGTGGGGGATGTGACAGATCGGGTCAATCTGACACCGGTGGCAATTCAGGAAGCTATGGCTTTTGTTGATACGGCTTTCCGGGACACACCACGCGCCATGGACCATCATAATATTGCGACGGCCGTTTTCAGCCACCCGCCAGTCTGTACTGTCGGGCTGTCAGAAGAGCAGGCGATTGAGCGCTATGGTGATGTTGAGGTCTATCGTTCGAGCTTTCGGCCGATGAAACACACCCTGTCCGGCCGCGATGAAAAGACCCTGATGAAGCTGGTTGTTGAGAAGCACGGTAAAAAAGTTGTTGGCCTGCATATGGTGGGAGCAGACTCTCCTGAAATTGTTCAAGGCTTTGCTGTCGCAATCAAGGCGGGAGCCACCAAAGCGATGTTTGATGCCACGGTGGGCATTCACCCCACAGCAGCAGAAGAATTTGTCACCATGCGCGAGCCTGTCAGCCGCTAGGGCTAAATGCTCAATGCATTGGTGGGGATCAATTAAGAAAAGGGGCGGAGAAAAATCTCTGCCCCTTTTTGTACTCTGGCTGAACTTGGGTGTACCGGCGTGTGCCTGAAAGGGCTTACTTCAGAAAGGTCCAGTTCTTGTAGAAGATGCCGTTGAATTTGATGAAGACCTGCTGCATCAGCTTCATCAGCAGATTCTGTAGCCCGGTGAATTGTGACGGACGCAGCACATCGACAAAGACGCAATAGCGTTCATGATCTTCCTCGTTGATTGACTGGTGCTGCAGCGTGTCATCAAAGATGAAAAGCGGATCGTCATGCCAGAAGTGCTTTTTGCCATCGACCTCGATAAAGATGTTGTCACTCTTGATCGGGGTGAGGTTGTAGAGCACGCGCAGGGTCAGGCGCAGCGGGCCGAAATGCAGCGAGGTCGATTTCTTTTTGTTGAAGACCGAGACACCGATGGTCTTGATGTATTTGTATTCCGCGTTAAAAGCCGGAACAGCGTCGTTGGTGTTCTTGCCGTACCACTTGTAGAACAGCATGCCCCGGCTTTTGCCTTCAAGCTGCGCCCGGATGTCGCTGATGATCTCTGTCTTGTTTTCATCAAAGACTTTCAGAACAGAAGCGATTTCTGCTTTTTGCTCTGTCGGAAAGTCGTCCAGCTTGTAGATATAGCGGTTGCGGTGGGAAATCAGGTCAAGAAGCAAGTTTATCGGAGACAATACCCAGGTGAGCAAACCATTTCCGGTAAAGTACTTCTTGGCAAGTTCCGGCGTGATCTTGCTGTGTCTGCCCAGATCAAGCAGCCCCATGCAGATAAAGGCAAGGGTGAAGATTGGAATGAAATACAGCAGCAGGGCCAAGGGGAGGAGGACTCTCAGGAGCCGGCTGAACTTCTTGGGCATGGATGTCTCTCTGTTGCAATAGGGCATGGCAGGCGATGGATCAATATCAGGCATAGCTTATAAGCCATGATGGCAGACTTTCAAGCAGGTCATATAGGTTTCATGCGAATCGATATCAACACTATTTGTTTTTACTGGGAGGGGCTCCCCGGTCAGCACTTGAGTGCAAGGATTTGATGAATATATGAAGATATGAAAGGCTTTCTGCTGGTAATGGACAGAAAAGGTGATTAAAACTGTCAAACGTAAAATATTATTATGATTTTGAGGTATTGTAATGAGCGCGAAATGGACACCTGATTCCTGGCGCGCCAAGGATATTCGGCAAGTGCCCGAATACCCGGACTCTGCTGCTGTAGAGACCGTGGAAAAAACCTTGGCGGGCCAACCGCCACTGGTTTTTGCAGGCGAAGCACGTCGGCTCCGTAAACAGCTGGGCGAAGTTGCCGAAGGCCGGGCTTTTCTTTTGCAGGGCGGCGACTGTGCCGAAGCTTTTGCAGAGTTTCACCCCGACAATATCCGCGATACCTTCAAGGTTATGCTGCAGATGGCGGTTGCCCTGACGTTCGGTGCTGCCTGCCCGATCGTCAAGGTTGGCCGGATGGCCGGACAGTTTGCCAAGCCCCGTTCTGCCGGGACCGAAACAATCGATGGTGTCGAGCTGCCGAGTTATCGTGGTGACATCATCAACGGGATCGAGTTTACCCCAAAAGATCGCATTCCCGATCCTGAGCGCCTGATCAAGGCCTATCATCAGTCAGCATCTACACTGAACCTGTTGCGTGCTTTTGCCCAGGGCGGCTATGCCAATCTGCGTCAGGTTCACGCCTGGAACCACGACTTTGTTCGTAATTCCCCGTTGGGCGCGCGCTATGAAGAGATGGCAACCCGAATTGAGGAAGCGCTGAGCTTCATGGAAGCCTGTGGTCTGACCGCTGACAAAGTTCCGCAGTTGAGCGAAACAGATTTTTATACCAGCCACGAGGCGCTGCTGCTGAATTACGAGCAGTCTCTGACCCGTGTCGATAGTCTGTCGGGCAACTGGTACGACTGTTCTGCCCATATGCTCTGGATTGGTGATCGGACTCGTCATATCGATGAAGCTCATGTCGAGTTCATGCGCGGTATTCACAATCCGATCGGTATGAAGTGCGGGCCCTCGTCCGAACCGGATGATCTGCTCAGACTGATTGACCGTCTCAACCCGAACAATGATGCTGGTCGTCTGACCCTGATTGTGCGCATGGGCCATGACAAGGTTGAGGCTCATCTGCCAGCCTTGATTCGTGCTGTGGAACGTGAAGGCAAAAAGGTGGTCTGGTCCTGTGATCCTATGCACGGCAATACTGTTAAGTCCTCCAGCGGCTACAAGACCCGGCCTTTCGACCGGGTTCTGACCGAAGTCCGGAATTTCTTTGCGGTGCACAAGGCAGAGGGAACCTATGCCGGTGGTGTACATTTCGAGATGACCGGCAAGGACGTGACAGAGTGTATCGGTGGTGCCCAGGCGATCACGGATGAAGACCTGTCGGCGCGGTATCACACCTATTGTGATCCCCGTCTCAATGCCAGCCAGGCATTGGAACTGGCCTTCCTGATTGCTGAACATCTGAAGGAAGAACGCATCAGCCTTCGTTCAGAACAGATTGCTGAAGCTTCCTGATATCACTCGCGACGGCAGGAAGGTAAATATGCCTGACAGTGCAAATGCCAAGACAAAAGCCGTACAACAGGGGGAGGAGAGATCCTCCCTCTGGCCTGTTGAAGACAGGGACGTTACAGCCTGGACCGATCACTATTTCAATCGCAGCAAAAAAGTGGTTGAGAAGTTTGGCGACCAGAAGGTCACCTATGCGGTCTTTATGCGCCGCCCGGTGGTCTCTGCACCCGGTCTGGCGATCCGCTGGCTGGAGGAAGTTGCGAGAAAACGCGGCTTCCAGCTTGATATTGATCTGCGTTATGCCGAAGGTCGTTGGGTTGGCGCGGGTGAGCCTATCATGTATCTCACCGGATCACTTTGTCATCTTGTTGACCTGGAGACTTTGCTGCTGCAACGCCTGGGCCCCGCCTGTGTGGCGGCTTACAATGCCTTTACCATGTGTTCCGATCTGGCTTCCGTTGCTTTTCTGGCGATGGATGCCCGGCACTGCGCCGGATCTGATATGGCCGAAATGATGGCTTACGCCGCAGCGGTTGGTGCGGATCGGGCGCGACGTAAAAACGGAGCCATCGGGTTTATTGGCAACGCTACGGATGCCACAGCCCATTATTTCGGCCAGGAAGGCGGTTTGGGAACCATGCCGCATGCGTTGGTCGGCTATGCCGGGTCAACCCTGCGGGCGGCTGAAATGTTTGATGAAACATTCCCGAATGATTCCATGACAGTGCTGGTTGATTATTTCGCCCGCGAGATTACAGACGCCTTGACTGTTTGTCGGCGGTTCCCGCGTCGCGCTGCGGATGGAAGGCTGTCTGTCCGGCTGGATACTGCAGGCAGCCGCTTTATTGAATCGCTTGATCCGCCGAGTTCCTATGCGGTTCTCGAACGCAATGTACCAAAAGCCATTCGCGGTTATCGCAATGAAGAAGAGCTGCGGTATCTGGTCGGGCCGGGCGTGTCGGCTGCGGCGATCTGGACCATGCGCGAGGCCCTGAATGCGGAAGGTTTTGACAAGGTCAAGATTGTTGCTTCCTCGGGCTTTAATCCGGCAAAATGCCGCCTGATGGCTGAAGCAGAAGTGCCGCTGGATGTCGTCGGAACCGGAAGCTATCTGCCGAACAGTTGGTCAGAAACCTATGCCACGGCTGACATCGTTGAATACGATGGTGTTGCCCGGGTCAAAGTGGGACGTGAGTTCCTGATAAGAAAGTAAAAGTACCGAGATGTCAGTTGCTGTAACCGAAAGTTCTATTGAAGATCTGATCGAGAGTTTTGAATTCCTGGACGATTGGGAAGAACGCTATCGCTACATCATTGATATGGGGCGCAAACTGTCGCCAATGGATGAGGCACTCAAGACGGAAAGCTCTCGTGTACAGGGCTGCACCAGCCAGGTCTGGCTGGTCTGTAATCCGGATCAGGAACAGACACCGGTGCGACTTAATTTTATTGCCGACAGCGATGCTCACATTGTCCGCGGACTTGTTGCGGTTCTGATGATGATCTTCTCGGGCAGGACGGCACAGGAAATTCTTGATACCGATATCGAGGATATTCTCAAGCGTCTGGAGTTTGCCCAGCACCTCAGCCCGAACCGGGCCAACGGTCTCCACGCGATGGTCAAACGGATACAGGCAACCGCCGAGAATTATCGTTAATTCCTCTGCTTCGGCACAGGCCTTTTTGAAGGGTTGATTACGGAGATACCCCGAC
The DNA here is from genome assembly GCF_000374005.1 of Kiloniella laminariae DSM 19542. GTDB lineage: Bacteria > Pseudomonadota > Alphaproteobacteria > Kiloniellales > Kiloniellaceae > Kiloniella > Kiloniella laminariae. The sequence goes on from NZ_KB893137.1 coordinate 44,646, forward strand.
TTTCCTGTCGTGGCCCCGGTTGTACCGGGTGAGTGGTATTGACTTTATCTTGTTTGTGAATGATATTCGAACATTATTTATTTGGGCGTGCTAAGGCTCCCGTGCTTGTGCATTCAGGGGTTTCTTACTGGTAAGATGGAAGAATGTCAGCTGAAAAAAGACAGCTAAGAGAGCAGGAAATTCTCGACCAGACTTTGGTTATGATCGAGGAAGAGGGCTTTTTTAATCTCAAGATTTCCGATCTGGCGAAGCGTTGTGGTGTTTCGATCGGCACGATCTACAGTCATTTTTCCTGCAAGGAAGATCTGCTGCTCGGGCTGGAAATCCGGGAGACCCGGAAGGCTTTTAAGCTGGTGCGGGAAGCCACGGCCCTGGGGCATAATGCCATTGAGAAGTTTGTACTGGCCGATATCAGTTGCAGCAGCCTACTGCAGGAGCAGCCGGTTTTTGCCGAGATCGAGTTGCTGGTGAAGGCACCTTCAATCTGGAAAAGGGCTTCGCCCCAAGTCTATGAAATGATGGAAATCCTGTTTCGTCAATTTGCAGAATTTTTTGATCAACTGCTGGACGATGTGGTGGAGGAACTTCGCGGTGAACAGGACAAAGCACATTTTACCCGGGTTTTAGGTATCGGTACCTGGTCGCTCAATTTTGGACTTCAGGCTATTGCAATTTCGTCCTACAGCAAGGATGAACAGGCCCCGAAACTGCCGAGTCATTGGGCGGGTATTCATCACGCCAACCTGAACTGCTTTCTGAAAGGCTGTGGCTGGCAGCAAGCAGACGGGGAAGCTTTTATTGCCGGATTAAGCGGACGGTTGGCTGATTATCGAAAGAACCAAAAACCGCACTAAGCGCTTGCATGGTAAAGGCTGGGTCAGTTTTTTGACTGAAAATGAATGAAATTCGAATTTAAATATTGATTGAGGTATGGCAGAGATGACAACAGAAAAAAGCACCATGGCGGTTGTCTTTATGACGGTCTTGACCGCTTTTATCGGTTATTCCCTGCCATTTCCAATCTTTAGTCATCTGTTCCTCTCGCCGGAATATGGGCTGGTCAGTGCAGATACAACAGAGCGTTACAGAACCATGCTCTATGGCGGGGCAGTGGCCATGTATCCGCTTGGGCAGATGGTTGGTGGTCCGCTTCTGGGGCGCTGGTCGGATCTTTATGGCCGGAAAAAGGTGTTGCAGCTGTCGCTGGTTGGCACGGTAACCGGGGCGATTATCATGGCAGCCGGGATTTCCACCCTGTCCATTCCCCTGGTCTTTGGGGGCTATCTGCTTGCGGGGCTGTGCGAAGGTAATGTGGTTATTGTTCAGTCCATTGCTTCTGATATCAGTAGCGGTAAACGTAAAACCAAAAACTTTGCCCTGATTGCGATCGCGATTGAGCTTGGCTTTGTTTTCGGGCCGCTTCTGGGCGGGGTTCTGGCTGACCAGACTCTGCATCCCTGGTTTGGACCTGCGGTTCCTTTCTGGGCAGGGGCAGCCTTGATGGCGGCAAACCTTTTGATTGTGCGCTATTTTCTTGTCGAACCGAAAAAGAAAACTGGGGGCGGGGAAACTCCGGCGGCAGGACCGTTTGAGGGAAGTCAAAGACGAACGCTTCGGCAAACGCTGCTTGATCCGGCCTTGTCGCCCTTTTATCTGGTTACCTTCTTCAGCTTTGTATCGGTTTTTGCTCTTTTCAGCTTCTTTGCCCCCTATCTGGTGCAGGTCTTTAAAGTGCAACCGGGTATGCTCGGGATCTATACGGCTTTCAGTGCAATCCCTATGATTGTCATTGGTCTGGTGGTCGGGCGGTTGAACGACTGGGTCGGGGCTGCTGCGTTGGGGATTGTTGGTCATTTTGTTCTCGCAATCGGGCTGGTTCTCTATGTCCTGCCTGAGAGTATCAATGGTCTGATTATTCCCTTCTGTATTGCCTTTACCGGGGCGGGAGTTGTTCAGGTCGCCACCTCGCTCTATCTCTCCAATGCAGCACCTGTCGGAGAGCAGGGGCAGGTCATGGGGCTCTATCGTTCGGTCATGGTTGTCGCGGAACTGGTTATCGCACTTGTTGGCGGCGTTCTTGCCGGTTATGCCGCTGGTTTTCCTTATCTGGCAGGTGCAGTGGCGGCAGTGATCTGTGCCCTGTTACTGTTGTGGATTTTTCGTCGCCAGGCACAGCGCCGTATGATTTCTTCAACGGCAGGTTCCTGCACTGGGGAGCTCTGAACTACAGAGATTTTCTGGATTGAACGATTTGCTCTTTCTTCTTGAAAGGGCAGGGAATATCCTGTCAGTTATGCTCATTGAGAGAATAAATAATAATGTTCTCTGGTTACAGGCGGGTTCGCTCTTGCCGCCTTTTGCGTATAGAGGTAAGAAACTGGTATGACCGATAAACTGACCATAGCTTTTGCCCAGATAAATCCCACAGTTGGCGATATCAGGGGGAACCTTGAACTGATCCGGGCTGCGCGTGAAAAGGCGGCAGCAGCCGGAGCAGATCTGCTTGTCACTCCGGAACTTTGCCTTGTGGGCTATCCACCGGAAGATCTGGTGCTCAAACCTGAATTCCTGATTGAAGCGCAGGCCGCGTTGCGTGATCTGATGGCGGATACAGCTGACGGGGGGCCTGCAATACTGGTCGGTGCCCCAATGCCAGATCAGAAATTGCAGGAGAATCCTTTTAAAAAGGCCTTCACAACTGCAGGGTCAGAGATCTACAACGCAGCAATTCTACTGGACGCGGGCGGACTTGTCGGCTGGCGGGGAAAGCATTTCCTTTGTGATTACAGCGTGTTTGATGAAAAGCGTGTTTTCAAGGTAGGGGCCTTGACCGGACCGTTTGCTTTTCGGGGAGTACGGGTCGGTGTCTTTATCTGCGAAGATATGTGGGATGCGGATGTCTGCGAGACGCTGGCAGAAGCCGGAGCGGAGATGCTGATCGGCATCAATGGATCGCAGTTCAATTCCGGCAAAGGCGATACCCGTATGCAGTTGGCTGTGCAGCGGGTTACAGAATGTGAATTGCCTTTGGCCTATCTGAATATGGTCGGTGGGCAGGACGACATTGTTTTTGACGGTGGTTCTTTTGTTCTGAATGCAGACTGCACCCTTCAGGCCCAGGCCCCGCAGTTCTCGGAATATTTCCTGAGCACGGACTGGAAACGGGACGCATCCGGCAACTGGGCCTGCCAGTCGGCAGAAAAGCATGCACCGGAAGAAGATCTGGCCGCCGTGTATCGGGCGCTGGTTCTGGGGGTGCGGGATTACATTCGTAAAAATCATTTTCCCGGTATTGTCATTGGTATGTCCGGAGGGATTGATTCTGCCCTTTCTGCTGCGCTTGCAGTGGATGCAATCGGGGCGGAGCGGGTGCGTTGTGTCATGATGCCATCCCCCTATACCTCGGCAAATTCTCTGGAAGATGCAGAGCTGGCCGCGCAGATGCTTGCTGTGCGTTATGACTCGATTTCCATCGGCCCAGCGATGAAAGCCTTTGAGGAAATGCTGGCACCAATGATGGCGGGTACAGCAGCGGATACTACCGAAGAAAATATCCAGGCCCGTTCTCGCGGGCTGACCCTGATGGCGATTTCCAACAAGCTTGGCTACATGGTGCTTTCTACCGGAAACAAGTCGGAAATGTCTGTTGGCTATGCCACGCTCTATGGTGACATGTGTGGTGGTTACAACGCGCTAAAAGATGTCTACAAAACCAAGGTTTTTGCACTATCCCGGTGGCGCAATGCGCATAAACCGGCAGATACCTTGGGGCCGGATGGCACGGTGATGCCGGAACGTATCATCACCAAACCACCATCGGCAGAACTGAAACCGGATCAGAAGGACCAGGACAGCTTGCCAGAGTACGATGTTCTGGACGGTATTCTGGAATGTCTGATCGAAGAGGAACTGCCACTGGCAGATATCCTTGCCCGTGGCTATGATGAGGAAACGGTTTATCGGATCTGGCGTATGCTGGATCTGGCGGAATACAAACGGCGTCAGTCTGCCCCGGGCGTGCGTGTGACTTTGCGCGATCTCGCGCGCGACAGGCGGTACCCGATAACCAACGCATTCCGGGGACGTCCGCGCAGCGTGGTCTGACAGACTGATTAATAATATGCTTGTCCCTACTGGACAGGCCGAACTCTATTGGAAGATGAAGACTGATTTCATGAAAGTACGTTTTGCCCCCAGCCCGACTGGACGTCTGCATGCCGGAAACGCCCGCATTGCCGTATTGAACTGGTTGATGGCCAAAAAGGCAGGCGGAACCTTCCTGCTGCGGCTGGATGATACAGATACGGAACGTTCTACCGAAGAGTTTGCCGAAGCAATCCAGCAGGATCTGGCCTGGCTTGGCCTGATCTGGGATGAATTTGCGGTACAGTCGCACCGGATGGACCGTTATGAGTTGGCGGCAGAAAAATTGAAAGCGGAGGGGCGGCTTTACCCCTGTTATGAAACCGCTGATGAACTTGGTCTCAAACGCAAGATTGCCCTGCAGGCCGGGCGTCCCCCGATCTATGACCGCGAAGCCCTGAAGCTGACCGAGGCTGACCAGGCAAAATATGAAGCCGAAGGGCGGCAGCCACACTGGCGCTTCAAGCTCAATCATTCGGTGATCGAGTGGGAAGATCTGGTCCGGGGACACAGCCACTTTGAAGGACAGAACCTGAGTGATCCGGTGCTGATCCGCGAAGATGGCCGCCCGCTCTATACCCTGACTTCCTGTGTGGATGATCTTGAGCTGGATGTCACCCACGTCCTGCGTGGAGAGGACCATGTGTCCAATACGGCTGTTCAGGTACAGCTGTTTGAAGCTCTGGGAAATCGCGTACCGTTCTTTGCCCATATTTCCCTGATGGTCGGGGCAGACGGACAGGGCCTGTCGAAACGTCTGGGTAGTCTCAGTCTTGGGTCCCTTCGGGAGGATGAAGGCCTTGAGCCAATGGCACTGAACAGCTATCTGGCACGCTTGGGCACACCTGATCCAATTGAGGTGCGTCAGACCCCGCAGGCCCTGACCGAGCTGTTTGATATCAGCCGTTTTGGCAGGGCGACACCGAGGTTTGATCCGGTTGAGCTGGGGCATCTCAACGCCAAAGTGCTGCATGCCGCTGACTTCGCATCCGTCCAGTCTCGTTTGCCGAAGGGTTTTGATGCAGAGCTCTGGGACGTGGTGCGCCCCAATCTAGAAAAGCTGTCCGATGCCCAAGCCTGGTACGATATCTGTCGGGGGGAAGTGAAGCCCGATATCCTTGCTGAAGACGCAGAGTTTCTGGCGCTTGCCGCCGAACATCTGCCGCCAGCACCCTGGGACAAGGGGACCTGGAAAGAGCTGACGACGGTGCTGAAAGAAGCAACAGGCCGGAAGGGAAAGCAGCTGTTCCTGCCTCTGCGCAAGGCTTTGACCGGGCAGGATCATGGTCCTGAACTGGCGGACCTCCTGCCGTTGATTGGCCCGGTTCATGCGGCTGCACGCCTCCAGGGCAAAACGGCTTAATTTGCTGGATTGATTTTACAAAGGCGCCTATGTTGGGCGCCCGATGGCTTTTAAGGCCACGCTTAAACCAAGATACCAAAGAAACGGGAAATACAAATGACGATCAAGGTCTACAACACACTTGCGCGGGAAAAACAGGAGTTCGTGCCGATCGACCCTAAAAACGTGCGCATGTATGTCTGTGGACCGACAGTCTATGATCTGGCCCATATCGGCAATGCCCGCCCGGTTGTTGTCTTTGATGTTTTAAGTCGCCTGTTGCGGACGGTTTATGGCACAGAGCACGTGACTTATGTGCGCAACATCACCGATGTGGAAGACAAGATTATCGAGGCTTCGCTCAAATCCGGCGAGCCAATCGAGAGCATTACCAAGCGCACGACCCAGGCCTATCATGATGACATGGCCGCGCTCGGGGCGCTGGAGCCTGATATCGAACCCCGGGCGACAGATCATATCCAGGAAATGATCGACATGAGTGCGGAGCTGATCCGCAAGGGGCATGCCTATGAAGCAGAAGGCCATGTGCTGTTTTCTGTGGCGTCCATGGCAGAATATGGTGAGCTATCCCGCCGCAACCGCGATGACATGATTGCCGGGGCGCGGGTTGAAGTTGCGCCTTATAAAAAAGATCCTGCAGATTTTATTCTTTGGAAACCGAGCAGCAAGGAGCAGCCCGGCTGGGATAGCCCCTGGGGTAAGGGGCGTCCGGGCTGGCATATTGAATGTTCGGCTATGTCGCGGGTACACCTGGGTGAAACTTTTGACCTGCATGGTGGCGGGTTGGATTTGACCTTCCCGCATCATGAGAACGAAATTGCCCAGTCCAGATGCTGCAACGACAAGCCCTATGTAAACTATTGGATGCACAATGGTTACGTTGTGGTCAACGGCGAGAAGATGTCCAAGTCTCTGGGGAACTTCTTTACCGTTCGTCAGCTGCTTGATGAAGGGCTGAATGGTGAAGCTCTACGCCTGACCTTGTTGTCCGGTCATTACCGTCAGCCGCTGGATGTAACCCGTGAAAAGGTAGCAGAGTTTAAAACCCAGCTCGATCGCTTCTATGGGGCGTTACAGTCTGTTGCCAAGGTTGAGGTTAATACGGATCAACCTTCCGAGGCCTTCCTTGAGGCACTTAAGGATGATCTGAATACGCCCTTGGCGCTTTCGGTGCTGCATGAGATCACAACCGAGCTGAACAAGACTGGTGATGATCGTAAGAAGGAACGCAAGAAGCTTGGTCGCCTCAAGGGTGAACTTCTTGCGGGGGGGTATCTGTTGGGTATTCTCCAGCAGGACCCGGAAGTCTGGTTCAAGGGGGCGGGTGAAGGTAGCTCTGAAATCGAAAGTCTGATCGCGGAAAGGGTTGAGGCTAAAAAGTCTCGTGACTTTGCCCGGGCTGATGCCATTCGGGATCAGTTGGCTGCTGATGGGATTGAGTTACTTGATTCGCCGCAGGGCACCAGCTGGCGCCGTAAATAACCCCTTTGTTCTAAACGCAAAGTAGACTAACAGGAGCGGGCCAATAAGGTTTGCTCCTGTTCTGTTTTGCCCCGATTTCTTGTCTGTTGATTGGTCCCAGTCAATTGGAAAAAGCTTTAGACATCCCCTGCCGGAGAAAGAACCTTTTCGTCAGCCTGTTGTGGCGCGAGCAGATTGTTGATCCTGTCCTGAATGTTTCTGAGCCTCAGGCGCTGGTCTTCGGTCAGATTTGGACGGGTGAAGTTTCCTTCGGCATCTGTTGAAAGCGCTTCTTTGATCCGGCTTGAGATATATTCGAGTTTCCGGGTCGTTCCTGTGGACAGGGGATCGTTACTCTGTTCAACTCCCGACAGGTTTTTGTTCATCCACTTTTCCAGTGCAGAAATTCTGCCCTCATGACCATTGCTGGTCTTGTGAAAGTTCCTGGCGTGTTGTTGGACCTTCATCGCTTCGCGGGCCTTTGGTGACAGAGTGATCCTGTCTTCGGGCTGTTGTCGTCGTGATGTAGCTGCCTTTTCACGTGCCAGAGGAGGAATGCGCTGAACGTTTTGTTCATTGCGCAGTTGTGAGGCACGGTAAGCCGCAAATGTCTGTTGAATGTTCATGAGCTGGACTCCTTTGATCTGATCCAGGTCGCCTGTACAATCCAACGCATATCGCGTGCCAGTTCCGCTAAGCATTTGATCTTCCACCCTGCGGGTAAACGCTGGACGGAAATCAGGTGTTATATGCGGGGGAAGACAGGAAAATAATGCCGGGGAGTCTGCTATTTATCTGTAAAGGCCAGCCGTAGAGCCATGCCACCCAGAATGCCTGCTGTGGACCAGCGCAACAGGGCTCGTATTTTGGTGCTGGCCTTGATTCTGGTGGCGGCCAACATGGTCAGGGTAATCAGGATGACGAAGATAAGGTAGCCGTTGATATTGAAGACGAGGCCAAGAACAAGCGTTTGCCAGATGACATTTTCCGGAGCGGCATCAATAAACTGTGGCAGAAAGGCCAGCATAAACAGGCCTACCTTGGGATTGAGCAGGTTGGTGGTCGCCCCTTCAAGAATGATCTTGAGTGCAGAGGGCTGTATTTGTGCCTCTTCCCCTTCCTCTGTGGAGGAGGTTGAAGGGGGCGATGTCAGGATTTTAAAGGCAATATAGAGAAGATACGCGGCCCCGAGGATCTTGAGCACAAGGAAGGCGGTTTCAGAGGCCGCGAGCAAGGCCGAAATCCCCAGTGCCGAGGCCGTTACATGGACCATTGAGCCAAGAGAAATGCCCAGGGCAGCATAAAACCCGGCATTCCGTCCTTGTTGTGTCGTCTTTGCCAGAACATAGGCCATATCAACGCCGGGAGTAAGGTTGAGCGCTATCCCCGCAAGGATAAAGGGCACGAGAAGGGAGAGTTCCGGAAGAAGCTGGAGCATGTTTAAACCCGAGACCATGAGAGGCAGGCAAGGCAGGGCCTGAAATGAGCACTCTGATCTTGCAACGTCCGGGAAGATTGAGCCAGATATATCTCCTGGTCAAGAGGCTTGGAGAGGCCTAGATGATTTCATCTTCATCGAAAAGCGGGTCTTCTTCCAGTTGGGTCGTCAGGCTGTCGATAGTGGTTTCGGCATCTTCACTACGTTTGATTCTGGCAATGTGGAACAGCCCGTCCCCTTCATTGACGATCGGCAGGTTTGTGCGGCCGATCAGCAGGCCGTCTTCTTCAACCAGGATTTCGCTCTCGACCTCGCCAAAAGGGTCCGAGATAGCACCGAGTACATCTCCGGCTTTGACTTCATCACCGCTGGTCTTGTATGTCCGCAGAAGGCCTCCGGCCTGGGCCCTGAGCCAGAAACTGGAGGTCGAGCGAATGGAAGGGGCCTTGGGTTTTGTGACGCCTTTTGCCGAAATCATGCCGACTTCACGCATGACACGTAAAATTCCGGAAACACCGGCACGTACAGCAAACTCATCAAAGCGGAGGCCTTCTCCTGCTTCATAAAGCAGGATGTCAACGTCATGGTCCTGAGCAGCCTGCCGCAGAGACCCTTCACGTATTTTTGAAGTCAGTATCAACGGCGCACCAAATGCCTGGGCCAGTTTCAGGGTGTCCGGTTTTTTGGGTGAAATACGAATTTGGGGCAGGTTGGTGCGGTGGATGGCAGCGGAGTGCAGGTCGATGCCGTAATCCGAGCGCGAGACAATCTCCTTGATGAAAATATCGGCCAAACGGCCAGCCAGTGAGCCCTGCGCACTGCCGGGGAAAGAGCGATTGAGATCGCGTCTGTCAGGCAGATAGCGCGAGTGGTTCATAAAGCCAAAGGAATTGACGATAGGAATGGCCAGAAGCGTACCGCGCATTTTTTCCAGATTGGGAGCGCGCAGCAGACGTCGGACAATCTCGACGCCGATGACTTCATCTCCGTGGATCGCAGCACTGACAAACAGTGTTGGTCCGGGGCGGCTGCCGTGAACCACGTGGACTGACAGGGAAACAGGTGTGTGATCAGAAAGGAAGCTGACGGGAACATCGATGGTCTGGCGGGTGCCGGGAAGTATAGACTTCCCGCCAATATCAAAAGGTTCTCGACGGGGCATCAGCCTTTGCCTCTGGTTTTGGTTTTCCCGGGTTTGGCATTTTTCTCCAGGAACTCGATGATCAGGCCCGCAATATCAATGCCTGTTGCCTTTTCAACGCCTTCCAGACCGGGAGAGGAGTTTACTTCCATGACAACGGGACCGTGATTGGAACGCAACATATCGACGCCACAGACATTGAGCCCCATGGATTTTGCCGCGCGGATAGCCGTTGACCGTTCTTCGGGAGAAATCTTGATCGGTTTTGCACTGCCGCCGCGATGAAGGTTGGAGCGAAAATCACCTTCGGCGCCCTTGCGTTGCATGGCGGCAACGACCTTGCCACCAACAACGAGTGCGCGGATATCAGTTCCTGCTGATTCCTTGATGAATTCCTGAACCAGAATGTTTACACCTGCCCCGCGAAAGGCTTCGATCACTGATTTTGCCGAGCGATCGGTATCTGCAAGAACGACCCCGATACCTTGTGTTCCTTCAAGTAGCTTGATCACAACCGGGGCACCGCCAGAGATATTCAGGACCTCTTCGGTCTGTTTGGGATCATGGGCAAAGGTGGTTACGGGGAGGCCGATACCATCGCGGGCTAACAGCTGCATCGAGCGCAGTTTGTCACGTGACCGGCCGATAGCAACGGATTCATTCAGGGGATAGACGCCCATCATTTCGAACTGGCGCAAGACAGCTGTTCCGTAAAAGGTGACAGAGGCTCCAATCCTGGGAATGACAGCGTCATAAAGCGGCAACTTCTCGCCGTTGTAATAGATTTCCGGCCGACGGGAGGCGATGTTCATATAACAGCGAAGTGTATTGATGATATCGAGTTCGTGTCCCCGTGCTTCTGCTGCTTCCTGTAATCGCTTGTGCGAGTAGAGGTTGGCATTGCGGGCCATCATCGCTATTTTCATCACGTTTCTCCAGTCACTGGTTGTCTCGCAACCAGCTTGTTATCGGCTAATGCTGTCTCTTAGTCCTCCGGAGTGGTTGCCGTCAACACCGCAGGAGGACCGGCCAGAAAAGATCTGCCGGGATTGACCAGAATGCGTTTCCCCCGAATTGCCGTTCTCCCTATGATCAGGGCAAAACCCATGGAGCGGCGGTTGGCAAGAGAGACTTCAATTGGCCAGTTTTGTTGCCCCAGTACAAGTGTAGTTTTTACGACATAGCGCTCCTGTGCTTCCCCGCCCGTGTTTTTGATGTGGCGCTGATCAACCACTTCACAGAAACATTGAACTCCATGTCGGTGGTGGTGCAAGGGAACCCAAAATTCGACCCAGTCCTTGCCGTCCTGGATAAAAGGCTTGATATCGACAGCATGAAGGGCAGAAGTTCTGGCACCGGTATCGATCTTTGCTTTCATGTCTTTGATCTGGAGTGTGGGGAGAGAAATGACCTCCCGCCATCCAATCTCGGTGGTGAGTTTCGGTTTTTTTTGCACCAACTCGGGCTTACTCCAGGCTGTCTTCGTTGACGCGTCTGTAATTTACAAAGGTGTTGGCGTTCATAACCACGAAGAAATTGTCCATATCGATGAGGATGTAACCGCGTTCAATCATTGCCCGGGTCAGGGCAAGGACGTCTTCTTCGTAAAGACGGCGGCGTTTCGCCAGTTTGCGGACAAGCTTTGACGCAATCCGGTAGCGTCCGTTTGCCTTCCCGCCAAAAGACTGGGTGTATAAGGTTGCCAGCCGATCCGCAATATGGGTGAAACTATGGGTGTCTATTTCCATGCAGCAATCATAAACATGTAATATTTTTTGTCTATAGAATAAAAACTTTACTTATGGGTGGATATTGCTGTCTTATTGAGCCATGGCCTCACCCTGCTACTGAAAGGGAGCACCAATGACAGACATGGAAGAACAGCACAAAGAAGTGCCGGAGCCATTGCCCGAACCATTGGTGGAAGTCCGATTGCGGGAATATCTGGCAGTGAATGATGCCGAAGGCCTGTTTGATCTTCTTGATCCGCTGGCCTTGAGTGAGGCCCTGCGTGAAATTCTTCAACTGACCCCGGACGAGCGAGACCGACTGTTAACCTTGATTCCGGCTGAACTTGCAGCTGAACTGATTGAGGAAGCGCCGAGCGAACTTGCTGCCGAGTTGATGGAACGGCTTGAGCTGGAAACAGCGGTCGAGATTATCGACGAACTGGACTCGGATGTTCAGGCTGATGTTATCGGGGAGATGGATGAAGAGGATGCCGAGGCAATTCTGGCCGGTATGGATGCAGAAGATGCTGCTGATGTTCGGCGTCTGGCTGCCTATGCAGAAGACACGGCTGGAGCTTTGATGATTGCCGAGGCTTTCACCTTTAGCGAAACCGACACTGTCGGTAATGTGCTGCGGCGAATGGTGAGTGAAGATGACGACTTTGAACGCTATCGCGGTCAACATCCCTATGTCCTCAATGCAGCAAACCAGCCCATCGGGGTCGTCTCTTTACGAGGGTTGTTGACGGCAAAACGCAGCCATAAACTGACCGAAATCATGGTTGAGCCCATGACAGTGACTGCTGATCTGCCGCTGGATCAGTTGCGGGATATTTTTGATGCTTATCCTTTTCTCGGGGTTCCTGTTGTCGAGAGCGAGGGACAGCTGGTCGGGGTGGTTTCCCGCTCGGCAGTAGATGAAGCAGCGCTGGAACGGGCTGAAAGTGAAAGCCTGCGTATGCAGGGGGTTATGGGCGAAGAAGTTCGCTCCATGCCGCTGATATTGCGATCTCGCCGCAGATTGGCGTGGCTGTCGGCCAATATCGTTCTGAATGTCATCGCGGCGAGTGTTATCTCGGCCTATGAAGAAACTCTGGCTGCCGTGATCGCGATTGCCATCTTCCTGCCGATGGTATCGGACATGAGTGGCTGTTCCGGTAATCAGGCTGTGGCGGTGACCATGCGTGAATTGTCCCTTGGTCTGGTTCGTCCGGTTGATGCGGCACGGGTCTGGCTCAAGGAAGTATCCGTTGGGGTTATCAATGGAGTGATTCTGGGATTGTTGATCGGGGTTGTTGCCTGGGTCTGGAAGGGGAATGTCTTCCTGGGTCTGGTGATTGGGTTGGCACTTAGCCTCAATACGATGATTGCAGTCTCGATTGGAGGTGTTGTTCCCCTGTTGCTCCGCCGGATTGGCCAGGATCCGGCTGTAGCCAGTGGGCCTTTGCTGACCACCATCACTGATATGGCTGGTTTTTTTCTGGTGCTTAGCCTTGCGACACTTTTCATGCCCTTGCTCGTCTGAAGACTCTTTGGGGCGTTATGTGGTCTGTATCTGTCTGGATAGGCAGCAGGCGAATATTGTTAAACTGAGAAGTGGTACCTCCCGCGCTGCAGGCGTGTGGCAGCATTGACCTTTCGTTATCCTTATGGTCAAAAGCAGGTATGGAATAAATTTACCCAGAAACAAGAAATAATATGTCGCCAGAATCCCGATCAGGACCCATGAACGAAAATCGTGTTTATCTGTTTGATTCGACCCTGCGTGATGGACAGCAAACCCAGGGGGTTGATTTTTCAGTTGCCGATAAAACGGCCATCGCAACTGGACTGGACAGAATTGGCATTGATTATATTGAAGGTGGATGGCCCGGTGCCAATCCGACGGACAATGAGTTCTTTTCGACAAGGCCGCAACTAAAGTCGTCCCAGTTTGTTGCTTTTGGCATGACCCGTCGTCCGGGCCGGTCTGCAGAAAATGATCCTGGTCTGGCTTCGCTGGTCAACTCGGCCGCGGATGCCGTTTGTATTGTTGGCAAAACCTGGGACTTCCACGTTGATGTTGCGTTGGATATCCCACGCAGTGAAAATATTGATATGATCGGTGAGTCGATTGCTTTCCTGAAAACCCGCAAACAGGAAGCCCTGTTTGATGCAGAACATTTTTTTGACGGTTATAAGGCCAATCCCGGTTTCGCCATGGATTGTCTGTTGTCTGCCTATCAGGCCGGGGCACGCTGGGTTGTACTTTGTGATACAAATGGCGGGACACTACCGCATGAGATCCGGCGGATTGTTGGTGAAGTTACCCGGAAAATCCCCGGAACGCATCTGGGTATCCACTGTCATAACGACACGGAAAATGCTGTGGCAAACTCTCTGGCAGCCGTTGAAGCCGGAGCCCGGCAGATTCAGGGCACCCTGAATGGTTTGGGAGAGCGCTGTGGCAATGCCAATCTGGTTTCCCTTATTCCCTCCCTCAAACTTAAGACGTCCTATGAGATCGGGATTTCTGACGCGCAGCTGGCCCAGCTGACATCCCTGTCGCATATGCTGAATGAACGCCTTAATCGCGCGCCGCAGAGCAACATGGCTTACGTGGGGCAGTCTGCTTTTACCCATAAGGGCGGACTGCATGTCTCGGCTGTGGAAAAAGATCCCAGAACCTATGAACATATTGAACCGTCACTGGTGGGAAACCATCGGCACGTTATCGTTTCTGATCAGGCTGGTCGCTCTAATGTTGTGGCCATGCTCCGGGATATGGATATCACTCCCGATGATCAGGACGGTAGCAAAATGGGCAAGCTGTTGCAACGGGTGAAGGACCGGGAGTACGAAGGTTATTCCTATGACGGTGCAGAAGCCAGCTTTGAACTGCTGGCACGTCGGGCCTTTGGCGAGGTGCCCAAGTATTTTTCCCTCAGTCGTTTTCGGGTCATGGACGATCGCCGCCGGGATGCCCGGGGGAAACTGGTAACGGAATCAGAAGCAACGGTGACGCTTGATGTCGGAACCCGAAACATCATGGAAGTCTCTACTGGAAACGGGCCCGTGAACGCGCTGGATTGTGCCTTGCGCAAAGCTTTGCTGCCCTTTTATCCTGCTCTTGAAGATATGGTGCTTCTTGATTACAAGGTACGCATCCTGACACCGCAGGACGGAACCCGGGCTGTTACCCGCGTTATGATTGAATCCGGGGATTCAAAAGGGCGGCGCTGGACCACCGTCGGGGTGTCACCCAATATTATTGATGCCTCTTACAACGCGATCAATGACGGCATTACCTGGAAACTGTTCCATGAAGAAGCGGCGAGCGTTTGATCAAGTCGCCGTTGTCTGGGTGAAGAGCGACGCTAGAGATTGTGCCGGAATGAGTAATCGGAGATAAATATGGCTGGAACAGACGGGACACAATCCCGGATCGCCGGCGGGCCTGTGATTATTCTGGTTGGTCCCCAGCTGGGCGAAAACATCGGTATGGTTGCCCGGGCGATGCTCAATAACGGTCTGACCGAGTTGCGTCTGGTCAAGCCTCGCGACGGCTGGCCCAACCCTGCAGCAGAGGCGTCTGCTGCAGGAGCGATCGAAGTGTTGGAACAGGCCATGGTATTTGAAACCACAGCCGAGGCCATTGCTGATCTCAATCATATCTTTGCCACGACGGCGCGAACCCGCGATATGACCAAACGGGTTGTCGTGCCCCATCGCGCGGCACAGGAAATGCGGGCTCTTGATCAGGCGGGCCAGAAAATAGGTATCTTGTTCGGCCCGGAAAAAGCCGGCTTGCACAATGATGATGTTGTTTTGTCTGATACTGTGATCTCGGTGCCGCTCAATCCCTCCTTTTCATCCCTCAATCTGGCACAGGCAGTTTTACTTGTGGCTTATGAATGGTTCCAGCAGGGGACAGAGGTGCCGGATCAGGAACTGGTTTTGGGCAGCTCGGATCTGGCGCCAAAAGCAGAGCTGGTGAACTTCTATGAACGGCTTGAAGGTGCGCTGATCGAAAACGGGTTTCTCTGGCCGCCGGAAAAACGTCCGAACATGATCCGCAATTTGCGCAATATCTTTCAGCGCGCCCTCCTGACCCAGCAGGAAGTCAACACGCTGCACGGGGTCGTTAAATCCCTGCGCCAGGGTCCCCGGAAACAGGGCAGTGATCGTTCTGAGACCTCCCAGGAAAGCTGAGCAGGTTTGCGCTTTCTTGCCTGGGTGAAACAGTGCGCGACTCCAGAAAATATTCGATTTCCGGGTTTGGTTTCTGATCAGCCGATGGCCCAGGGGATGTCGCGAAGCTGCTTTTATCCTGTCGTGGCACAAGAAAGTCCGGATTTGACGGTTTTGTTGGCCTTTGAGGGGTAAAGGGGTTTGACTTTTGTCCGCCGATCCCTATAGTCGCGCCTGCATTCCTGGGAAAGTGGGACGGTCAAAGACCTGTGCCCCGTCCGTTTTGGAACTACCGGGACAATAAACAGACTTTAGGATACAAGACAATGTCCAAGCGTATTGCTTCGAAATACAAGATTAACCGCCGTCTTGGCGTAAACCTTTGGGGTCGTCCAAAGAGCCCGCTGAACCGTCGTGACTACGGTCCAGGTCAGCACGGTCAGCGCCGTAAAGGCAAAACTTCCGACTTCGGCACACAGCTGATGGCGAAACAGAAGCTGAAAGGTTACTACGGTAACATCGGCGAGAAACAGTTCCGTCGCTACTTCGCTGAAGCGAACCGTCGCAAGGGTGATACAGGTGAGAACCTGATTGGCCTGCTTGAAAGCCGTCTGGACGCAGTGATCTACCGCGCCAAATTTGTACCGACAGTTTTCGCAGCCCGTCAGTTCGTTAACCACGGCCACGTCACTGTAAACGGCAAGAAGGTCAACATTCCTTCTTACCAGGTTAAAGTTGGCGACGTGATTGAAGTGAAAGAGAAAAGCCGTCAGGTACCGATGGTTCTCGACGCTGTAGAATCTTCCGAGCGCGACATTCCAGAATACATCGATGCCGATCACAAAGCCATGAAAGCCACTTACGTGCGCGTTCCTGAGCTGGCTGACGTTCCATACCCAGTTCAGATGGAACCAAACCTGATCATCGAATTCTACTCCCGCTAATCGGGACGAAAATTCCGCCGGTTTACTGGCAGACAAAAGGCCATCCGAGAAATCGGATGGCCTTTTGTTTTGTTTGTTGCTTTGGGAGAACGGACTCGCGTTAATCGAATCTCTCTACACCGGGGAACTGGCATTCACCGCGGCTATAGACGTAATCCACACGGCCAAATCTGTGCTGGTTCACTTGCAGGTAGCCTGTGCAGCTGTGAAATCTGTAAAAGGTCTGGTAACCGATCAGCTTTTGATCCCGTTCTGAACGGGAGTTTCTCTCTAGGGTGTTCTGAGAGCGGATATCCTCGGCAGAGATCCCGAGCTTGGTCAGAAGCTCTTCCAGCGGCTCCGGATAGGGATTGGGGACACCCGCCTGTACCGGAACGGACAGAGCGGTTACGGAGAGGGAGAGGCCAAGCAGGGGAGCTAGAAATAATTTTTTTAACATGGGAAGTCCTTGGACGTAGGGATCTGCAGGAAGTGAAGGAGTGATTTTTCCCGCTGGATAAGAGATAGGCACGATCTCGATTAATTAAACCACCTGATGCCGGGAAAGTGACAATCTCCGCGGCTGTAAACCTGTTTGATGACCCCTGAATAGCCGTGCTGGATTACCAGGTGACCGCCACAGTCAGCAAAGCGGATATAGCTGTTGTAATCGTTGAAACGGTAAAAACGCCTGTTTCTGTAAAATCGTGGCAAAGCGGAATGGTTCTCAAGGGTTTTGATTGAGGTTACTCTTGCTGGATCGATGGCATTTTCCTCAAGGACACGCTGAACATAAGAAGGATAATAAGTTGTTCCTTGTCTTGAGTGTGTTTCACCTGCTCCGGGGGAACAGGCTGTTAGGAACAACAGGGCTGTGGTCAAGAGGATCAGCTTGATGCTCAATCTTATTCCTTATCGATAGCGAAGAGGCACCCGTTGCAAAACGCAAAAGGGCCGCCCGAGGCGACCCTTGTACAGAGTTTGTCTTCAAGAAAAACTCAGGAAGCCTGGGCTTCGGCGTTAATGCCCTTTTCCTGGAAGAACTTCTGCAGTTCTCCGGTCTGGAACATTTCACGAAGGATATCACAGCCACCGACAAATTCACCCTTCACATAAAGCTGGGGAATTGTTGGCCAGTTACTGAAATCCTTGATTCCCTGGCGAATACTTGGGTCTTGCAAGACGTCAACGCTTGTAAATTTTACGCCCAGATGGGTCAAAATCTGGGTGGCAGTGGCGGAAAAGCCGCACTGTGGGAAAACAGGGGTGCCTTTCATGAAAAGCACAACATCGTTCTCTTTTACTTCCTGACGGATGCGATCTGCGACAACATTATCCATAAGGCTTGTTCCTTGCTCGTTGGTTCAAAGCAGCTGTGGTGTATCAGGCCGCGGGTGCGGAGGTCTGAAGGGCAAGTGCATGCAATTCATTCCCCATGCGCCCTTGCAGGGCCTGATAGATCATCTGGTGCTGCTGCACTCTGGTTTTCCCCTGAAAGGTCGGGGATACGACATAGGCTGCATAGTGGTCACCGTCACCGCGAAGGTCTTCGATGGTCACGTCAGCGTCGGGCAGTGCTTCCCGAATCAGTGCTTCGATTTCAGCAGGGTTCATCGGCATAAATACTGTCCTTGTTCTTTTTCTCTCCAGCCAGACCGGAGTCCCGGCCTGTTTCGTCTACAACACTACAAAGCCTTTTCTGAAAGATCCACAGGAGAGGTATCTTTTACCGCTCCTGTGGAGAAAATTCTTTCAAATCGGCAACGAATATCAGCTTGCCATATAGTTTGGCAGCCAGGATTCGTTGGTTTCACGTAGTTCTGTTACCGATATGGTGCTGCCGCCGGGCAGGGTCAAGCCCTGACCGCCTGTGCGACCAATGGCCTCGGCAGGGACACCAGCCTGTTTTGCCGCAGCAAGAAAGCTGTCTGCATCGGCGACGGACACCAGATAACGACCCTGATCTTCGCCAAACAGCCAGGCAGTTGTCGGGACGGAGCTGGAGGCCGGTTTTGTAACTGTTGCGCCCATGCCAGAAGCGAGGGCCATATCGGCAACCGCTGCAGCCAGACCGCCATCGGAAAGATCGTGGCAGCTTGTGAGCAAGCCTGCCTCAATGCGGGAACGGATGAACTCGCCATTCCGACGTTCCGCAACCAGATCAACCAGCGGGGCATTGCCTTCGCGTTTTCCTTCGAGCACATCCATATAGACGGAGCGCCCGAGGTGTCCTTTGCTTTCGCCAACCAGAACAAGCGTCTCGTTTTCAGCACCAAAAGCAACAGTTGCCAGACGATCCGCATTTTCCAGAAGACCGACTCCACCGATAACCGGGGTTGGCATGATGCCTTTGCCGTTGGTTTCGTTGTAGAGAGACACGTTGCCGGAAACCACCGGGTAATCCAGTGCAAGGCAGGCATCGCGCATGCCTTCGATACAGCCGACAAACTGCCCCATAATTTCGGGGCGCTCGGGGTTCCCGAAGTTCATGTTATCGGTAATTGCCAATGGTTTGGCTCCGACCGATGTCAGGTTACGATAGGTTTCGGCCACAGCCTGTGCCCCGCCGCGAACCGGGTTTGCCAGACAATACCTGGGTGTACAGTCAGACGTGACAGCAAGGGCACGGTTGGTGCCGTGAATACGGACCACACCTGCATCCCCACCGGGGCGCTGGATGGTATCGCCCATCACCATGTGATCATACTGTTCCCAGACCCAGCGGCGGCTGGACATATTCGGTGAGCCGATTAGTGTCTTGAGGGCTGCTGTGGTATCAGCGGCTTCTTTGACGTCTTCTGGCTTCACATCCTTGCTGTCTGGTGTCGGGACCCAGGGGCGATCATATTCAGGGGAGTGATGCGCCAGCGGCTTGATCGGCAGATCGCCAACCACTTCACCGTGGAACTTCAGCACCATACGTTTGCTGTCGGTCAGTGTCCCGATGACCGCAAAGTCGAGATCCCATTTTTCCATGATGGCCTTGGCGACATGCTCCTTGCCGGGCTTGAGGATGATCAGCATCCGTTCCTGGCTTTCAGACAGCATCATTTCGTAAGGGGTCATGCCGTCTTCACGCTGGGGAACCTGATCGAGTTCCAGCTCAACGCCCATATCACCAGAAGATGCCATCTCAAAGGAGGAAGACGTCAGGCCTGCTGCACCCATGTCCTGAATGGCGACGATGGTATCGGTCTGCATCAATTCGAGGCAGGCTTCGATCAACAGCTTTTCCGTGAAGGGATCACCCACCTGAACCGTTGGGCGTTTTTCATCGGAATCATCATCAAATTCGGCGGAAGCCATGGTCGCACCGTGGATACCGTCGCGCCCGGTTTTGGAGCCGACGTAGACCACAGGGTTGCCAACACCAGAAGCCTGGGCAGTAAAAATCCGGTCAGCACGGGCCAGGCCAACCGTCATGGCGTTGACAAGGATGTTGCCGTTGTAGGAGGGATCAAACTCGACTTCCCCGGCAATGGTCGGAACACCGACACAGTTGCCATAGCCACCAACACCGGCAACAACACCGGAAACCAGGTGTTTTGTCTTGGGATGATCGGGTGCGCCAAAACGCAAGGCGTTGACGTTGGCAATCGGGCGTGCGCCCATGGTGAAGACATCGCGCAGGATACCACCAACACCGGTTGCTGCACCCTGATAGGGTTCGATAAAGCTCGGGTGGTTGTGGCTTTCCATCTTGAAGATCGCGGCATAACCTTCACCGATATCAATCACTCCGGCGTTTTCACCGGGGCCCATGATAACCTGGGGGCCCTCGGTTGGCAGAGTCTTGAGCCATTTTTTCGAGGACTTGTAGGAGCAGTGCTCGGACCACATGACAGAAAAAATACCGAGTTCAAGAAGATTGGGTTCGCGTCCCATGATCTCGAGAACCAGAGCATATTCTTCCTTGTTCAGGCCGTGTTCGGCGACGATTTCGGGGGTAATTTCACTCATTTTTTCATCACCTTATGAAAGAGCCGCAACGAGGCTTTCAAACATGGCCTTGCCGTCGGTCCCGCCCAATGCAGCCTCGCAGAGGCGTTCGGGATGGGGCATCATGCCGAGAACATTGCCTTTGGCGTTATAGACGCCAGCGATGTTGTTCAGCGAGCCGTTGGGATTGTTTTCCGCAGTCACAGTGCCATCAGCACCACAGTAACGGAAAGCGACCTGACCCTTGTCTTCGATGGCTTTCAGGCCTTCAGCATCAACAAAGTAGTTGCCGTCATGGTGGGCGACGGGAATTTTGATTGCCTGACCGGTAGCATAGCCGCTGGTGAAGATACTGTCGTTGCGCTCGACCTTGAGGTGGAGATCACGGCAGACAAATTTCAGACCCGCATTGCGCATAAGTGCACCAGGCACTAGGCCACTTTCTGCAAGGATCTGGAAACCGTTACAAATCCCCAGAACAGGGACACCCTTGTTCGCACGGGCGATGACTTCTTTCATCACCGGGGATTTGGCTGACATGGCACCACAGCGCAGATAGTCGCCGTAGGAAAATCCGCCGGGAAGACAGATCAGGTCAACAGAATCAAAATCGGCATCTTTATGCCAGACCATCTGGGGTTCAGATCCCATGGACTGACGCAACGCGACCTGGATATCACGGTCACAGTTGGATCCTGGGAAAACGATCACCGCCGCTTTCATTGGCAAGTTCCTCGTGGTTCGAAGTTACAGTAAGTCATCTCAGATACTTTTGCTCTGATCGCCATAGATATTTTTATCTGCGGCGAGGGGCAGCTTACTGTTCCAGATCGATGGAATAGTTTTCGATCACAGTGTTTGCCAGCAGCTTTTCGCACATGGCAGTGACGGCTTCATGGGCTTTGGCCTTGTCGGTTTCCTCAAGGTCCAGCTCGATGAATTTCCCCTGGCGGGCCTGACTGACACCTTCAAAGCCGAGTGAGCCAAGTGTGTGTTCAATTGCTTTACCCTGAGGGTCCAGAACTCCGTTTTTCAGAGTGACATGGATGCGCGCTTTCACCCGTAATCTCCATTTTTAGTTGCTGACGGGGGCAATGATTACACCCCGCTAAGCTGATATAGCTTAAATACTTCGGGGACCCACCGGGCCCCCGTTACAATCGGCGCTAGGCCGGATTTTTTTCCGCGAAACTTTCCGGCAATACACCAAGCCGTCTGGCAATTTCGATATAGGCTTCTTCAACAGCGCCAAGATCGCGACGGAATCGGTCTTTGTCCATCTTCTCGTTGGTCTTGACGTCCCACAGACGACAGGAATCAGGACTGATTTCGTCCGCCAGGACAATCATTGTACCCAGATCATCCTGCAAGCGACCAAACTCGATCTTGAAGTCAACCAGACGAACACCTATGCCAAAAAACAATCCCCGAAGGAAATCGTTGATCCGGTGTGTGTAGTGTAGGATGTCTTCGATCTCGTCTTGTGTCGCCCAGCCCAGAACAACGGCGTGGTCGCGGGAAATCAGGGGATCGCCGAGTTCGTCTTTTTTATAGCAAAATTCCACAAGGGATTCGGAGAGCGGTGTGCCCTCGACTAGACCCAGATTTTTGCAAATCGAGCCGGCGGCGATGTTGCGAACCACCACTTCAAGCGGGACAATCTCGACCGACTTGATCAGCTGTTCACGGTCATCTAGGCGTTTGATGAAGTGCGTGGGAATACCGAGTTCGGCCAGCCGCAGCATGATGTATTCGGAAATACAGTTGTTCAGAATACCTTTGCCGCTAATGGTGCCTTTTTTCTGATTATTAAAGGCGGTGGCATCGTCTTTGAAATACTGGATCAGCGTACCGGCTTCGGGTCCTTCAAAAAGAACCTTTGCCTTGCCTTCATAAAGCTGTTTGCCGCGCATGAAATTTGTCCCTTGGGCCTGGCCCAGTAAGAGGTGACGCGAGGCGGAAAGACCGAGGCTTTTCCATACCTCATATATTCGCGCCCCGTATAGCAGCCCCGGTCATGGAAAACAATCCCGCTTCTCTTCTGTCGCCTGCTTTTTATCAGGCTGGCATGTCGAGGAAAGGGTAAGATCTTCATCTTAAAGGACTTGGCAGAGTGGATCTCAGATTTTTATCTTTTCAAAAGAGACTTTCCCCGGCTGTCCTGAAGCAAAGAGCCATTTTGTTTTTATCTTGTTTCCTGAAGTGCCAAAAGAGGGTGTGTTCTCTGGAGCAGGCAAGCCAATTAGGGAAGAGGAACTGGTGCCAAATCCCTCTGCTGTGGTGAAGCACATGGCCCTGTGCGGATCAGGATCCTGACGCGCCAATATGGCCTGCCACCCCAACCAGTCAGCCTTGTCCGGATCAGGGATACTTGAGGAGAAATCGGCACGATGGGCCTGAATACGGGGGCTTTGATCGTTGCCGTCGCCAGCAGTGATCATGAAAATTCCTTCAGGGATCGGAAAAATTTCTATGTTTCCTGTCCCGGAAAGTTCGTCATGGCGCAACCAGTAGGCATCTTTGAAGTCGGCGATAATCAGATTGAAACTGCGGTAGGCCGAGGGGTTGAGTTCGGCCAGGGCTTCGGCGGCGACCGATGCTTCGGCATGATCCAGCGCTTCAAGGACAATTTCCCCCCGACTCCGTTTGTCAGCTTGCGGGCCCAAACTGCCCCTGCGGTTCAGAATACAGGAGAGCAGACCATAGTCATTGATGCCGAGCCAGCTCCCTCCTGCGGTTTCATCAAGTCCGGCAACAACATCTGGGCGATCCGGCCAATGCCGGGCAGGCTTTTGCCAGGGGCGATCATTCATTTCGTCGCGGTTGCCAGCAAAGAGTAGCGGCCATTTATGCCCGGGGCGTCTGAGAAGGGTAACAGTACACATTTTTCTGCCGATTTTCTGTCAATTTTCTGCTGATTTTCTTGCCGATTTCGTACCCGAACCTGATATTAACGAGTTTCCCTTGCGGAAACGACAGGCTATAACGATCTATATAACAGATGGTTTTTGTTGCGTCGCCCCCTTCAGTCCGAAGATGATCTTCACAAAAGAGGGGCAGGCGGACAGAATGGTTACATAGTTCGTTACTTCAAGACGGGGAGTCTTTGTCTCATGACCAATCTAAACAACCGCGAAAAAGCGTTTGAAGAAAAATTCCAGCACGATGAGGAGCTGCGGTTCAAAACTGAAGCCCGTCGTAACAAACTCCTTGGACTCTGGGCTGCGGAGCTTATGGGCATTACTGGCGAAGCGGCCAGTGAATATGCCGCCTCTGTGGTCAAAGCCGATCTGGCTGAGCCCGGTGAAGACGATGTGAAGCGAAAAGTTCTGAAAGATCTGCAGGACCATAACGTTGACAAATCAGAACATCAGGTTATCCGCCAGATGGCGGAATTGATGGCTGAAGCCAAAAAGCAACTGATGGAACAATAGGTTCAACCTGTTATATTTTCCCCTCAATTCAAGGGGAATTTGCAAAAGAGATCTGGGCTTCCAGATCTCTTTTTTTGTTTTGGTGGTCGATTATTCAAATGGGATGCATTTTAGGTAATTTCTAGAATTTGTTAGGGATCGGGAAACTTCTTGGAAGCGGTTTGTTAAAGTATTCTTGCCATACTTCCTTAAGAGCTCGCGTGTTGTATTACTTCTATAAGGAATGCAAAAATGACCACAGCGTTTAACGAACTGGAAAAAGCTCACGAAAACAAATTCCAACATGATCTGGAACTGCAATTCAGGGCGAAGGCGCGCCGGAACCACATGGTGGGTTTATGGGCAGCAGAACTTCTGGGGTTAAAAAACGGCGAAGCCCACAGATATGCTGAAGAGCTTGTGGGCCTGCACATCAAGGACACGGGCTGGCAGCAGATCCATCAACGGATTTTGTCAGATTTTTCCCATCGTGGTGTCCAAAAATCAGCGCATCAGATCGAGCGTACCATTCACGAACTCATGGCTGAGGCCGATTACCAGATCAGAAATGCATGATACCGGCCTTGTGCCCATCAGACGAAGTTAAAAACAGAACAGGCCCCGTTTCCGGAGCCTGTTCTGTTTTTGTGAATGGCCTGGTTTTTCTAGTGGAACTTTTGAATATGGCATTTGAAAACGAACCCGGCCGCGGATGGGATTCAAATGTCAAATTCGCTCCACTAGTGCATGAAGATGCGCTTGAAAATCCGGTCGATATTTTTGGTGTGATAGCTGATCGAGTCTTCTTCCAGAAGTGCTGTCAGTTTCTCAACAGGGAGAATTTGAGTCAGTCCTTCGTCTTTTGACATAAAGAAGAAGAAGCGGTTGGCGTGACTCTGGGCTTCTTTTTCCACGGCATCCAGTTCTGCCGGGCTATCAGGATTGTCCGGATCAATACCATAGCTTTTCCATACCCGCATGGCGTTGCGCTGAACAATACGGTAAGCCTCTTCACGGCTGACATTGTTCTGTGTGAGATAGAGCAGAACGCGCTGGGCGTCGTGAATGCCGCCAAAATTATTCAGGTGATCGAGCATGTTCTGGGGGTAAACCACCAGCTTTTCAATCGTGCCTGCCAGGCGGTTCAGGGCGAAGTCCAGGGTGATTGTGGCATCGGGGCCGATCATCCGCTCGACGGAAGAGTGGGAAATATCCCGTTCGTGCCACAGGGCGACGTTTTCCAGGGCAGGGGTGACTGCAGAACGAACAATACGCGCCAGTCCGGTCAGGTTTTCTGTCAGGATCGGGTTGCGCTTGTGCGGCATGGCAGAAGAGCCCTTTTGCCCCGGGGCAAAGTATTCCTGGGCTTCGCGGACTTCGGTCCGCTGCAGATGACGAATCTCTGTGGCGACATTTTCGACAGAAGAGGCGATGATACCCAGTGTGGCGAAATAGTTGGCATGCCGATCCCGGGGGATGACCTGAGTCGAGATTGGCTCCGGGGTTAGACCCATTTTTTCCGCAACGTGCTCTTCCACCTGTGGATCGACGTTGGCGAAAGTACCGACCGCACCGGAAATCGCACAGGTGGCGATTTCTTCACGGGCGAGCTGCAGGCGTTTTTTATTACGCAGCATTTCGGCATAGAAACGGGCAAACTTGAGGCCCATGGTCACAGGCTCTGCGTGGATACCGTGAGAGCGACCGATGCAGACCATATATTTGGTTTCTTCAGCACGTTTTTTAAGTGCTGCTAAAAGGCGATCCAGATCAGCCAGAAGCAGGTCTGCCGCCTGAGACATCTGAACGGAAAGACAGGTGTCCAGTACATCGGAAGAAGTCATGCCCTGATGGACAAAGCGGGCTTCATCACCGACGTGTTCTGCCAGTTCGGTGAGAAAGGCGATGACGTCATGCTTGACTTCCATCTCGATCTCGTCGATCCGGGCAATACGTTCAGGGGTGTAAGGCTTCTGACCTTTTGCCCAGACAACAGCTGCTGCCTCTTTAGGGATAACGCCAAGTTCAGCTTGTGCATCACAGGCATGGGCTTCGATTTCGAACCAGATACGGAATTTGTTTTCCGGTTCCCAGATGGTGGTCATTTCCGGACGACTGTAACGGGGGATCATGGTGCCTCGGTTCCTTTAGGACATTTGCACAGGATCTGCGTGCTGGATCTGCAGCAGTTTTCTGATCGCAGATTTCACAGATTTCAGGGTGAAACAAGCGAAGTTGACGCTTTCTGTCAACCTCCATAATGATTTTTGTTCGGGGGTTTAGCGCTTTCTATTGGAAAGAGGGTTGAAAAGACTACTAATTATTATTTCTTCGCGATGCTGACGGAGCTTGTTATTCAAGCTCGTTTTTCTGCTGACAAGATCAAAAAATACTCTGTAGCTGTTCTGTTTCATCTTGTTGTCGCCTGTGATATATCCTTGCCCCAGAAAATTTTGATAACTTTAAAAAACCAACAAAAAAACTCGAGGCGGATGTGAACAAAAATTCTCAGAATCTGGTCAGCAGGCTGAATGATTTCCCCAGGCTGTACTGGATGTGGTTACCCCTGTGTATGTTGCTGGTGATGATCGTTGGCAGAACGATCTTTCCGGACTGGCAAGACTACGAATATTATATTGAAAGCGAACGCCGGGGTATCGTTGAAAATTCGGCATTCTTCCTGTTGGCTCCGGCAGTGGTGTTTGGAGTTCTCTCCTGGAGAATGCGCGAGGCTTTACCTTCAAAGTATCTCGGGTACTGGCTTGTTCTCTGTTCTTTGGCTGTTTTTGTTGCCGCGGGTGAGGAAATCAGCTGGGGCCAGCATTGGTTCCAGTGGGAAACACCGGAAAGCCTTGCAGCAATTAATGACCATAACGAGACAAATTTTCACAATACTCTCAATGGCCATGATACGACGATCAAGTCTGTTATCATGATTGGCATGGCAATCGGCACAATCCTGATTCCGCTGATTATCCGCTTTGGTTTTCTGGCAAAACCGGCTATGGGCAGCGCACTCTACTGGCTCTTCCCTACCGTTGTGGGCTTGCCAGTAACAATTTACTGCTTAACGTCAAGAATTCTGCGGCAGTTGTTCCAGAAGTGGACGCGGCTGGATGACTTTGCCTATTTTGATATGGACTTTAACGAATTGAGCGAATTCTTTGTCGCCTGCTTCCTGTTCTTCTATCTGTTTTCCTTTTGGTACAGATTGCGTCAGGCGAAGAAAGAAATTTCCTAAAACTAGTCCGCTTGGTTTGGATAGATAAAAAAAGGCTTCTTCGGAGGCCTTTTTTTATGGAAGCTTTAAAGTGATTCCTGCTGGAATATAACAGGATCGGGAGCGGTTGTTTTTCAAAGGAGATCAAGAGGGATTATTTGTTCATACTGAAAATAGGATCCCTTCGTGAAATAATATTTTGTCGAGTTATCTTTGGGTGAAGCTTTATTTCTTCTTGACGTGAAAATATCTTCCCCCTTAAACTTGTATATACAAATTAAAAATTGATAGACGACAACAGGGGTTTCTTTATGTCAAAAATAACCAACAGGATTGCTGTGCTGGCAGTTGCCGGGGCATTGATATCAGGATCAGCATTGGCCGATACCGTGAAAATTGGCATGAATGTGCCCTTAACGGGTTTTGCTGCTGCTGATGGCAAGTCAGCTTTGCTGGGGGCTGAGCTGGCCATCGAGCAGGCGAATGCGGAAGGTGGGATCAATGGAACCCAGATCGAGCTGATTCAATATGATGACCTGGCCTCTCCAAAAGAAGCGGTTCCAATTGCCAACAGACTGATCAGTCAGGATGAGGTCGTTGTCGCGATCTCTGGTAGTTATTCAGGCTCAACCCGCGCTGCTGCAGGGGTTTTTCAGTCTGAAGGGGTGCCCTATGTTTCTGCCTATGCTGTACACCCTGATATTACCAAATCGGGTGATTACGTTTTCCGGACCTCCTTTGTTGGTGAGGTTCAGGGCCGCGCAGGAGCAAAATTGATCGGTGAGATGCTGGGTAAGAAGCGTGTCGTCGTTATAACCCTGCAGAATGATTTTGGGCAGTCTCTCGCCGCAGGCTTTAAAGAAAAGGCCGCCGATTATGGGATCGAGATCGTCAGTGAATATGAATACTCGATCAAGGATCGTCAGTTCGGACCGATTGTGACCAAGGTAAAAGCAGATCAACCTGATGCAATCTATGCTTCCGGTTATTTCTTTACTGCTGGTCCACTGGTTAACCAGCTGCGTTCCGCGGGTATTGACGTGCCTGTAATCGGTCAGGAAGGGTACGATTCCGACAAGTTCATCGAGATCGCTGGCCCCACATCTGAAGGTGTCCTGATTACCACTTCGCTTGATCGTGATTCAACGGTTGCAGAAACCCACGACTTCATCCAGGCATTCGAGAAAAAGGCAGGCTATAACGCTGACATGGTTGCGGCGTCCGGCCATACAGCCGCGAAGGTTGTCATTGAAGCCATGCGCAAAGCTGGAACAACAGATCGTGCGGCAATCCGCGATGCGATTGCACAAACCAATCTGGTCGCCTCAACGGGAACAATCTCTTTTAATGGTCTTGGTGAAGTGAAAAAAGATGTGCAGGTCCAGATCGTGAAAGACGGTGCATGGCATCACTATGCTGTCATCGATGACAAGGATCTTCTGGCTCCCCCCGAAGAGTAGATTGATCCGAAGAGTAGATTGGCCTGAAGAAGAGGCTGGTTCGCTGATCCACCATTTCCACGACCCTAACTGGAACTTTACCTGATGTTGTATGTCGAACTGCTGGCCCAGGGCCTGGTGCAGGGCAGTATCTATGCGCTGGTCGCTGTGGGACTGACTCTGGTCTATGGACTGTTGCGAATACTCCACGTTGCTCATGCCGGGCTCTTTACGCTTGGTGGTTATGTTGGTGTTCTTGTGACCAACGCGACAGGCAGCCTGTTGCTGGCATTGCTTGTTGCCATGGTGACAGTTGGGATCGTGGGAATGGCGATTTATCGCCTCTGTTATCAGCCAATCCTGGATAAGCCTCCTTATGTGGCGCTGATTGCCTCGATCGGTTTGTTTATTGCCATGGAAGAAGTCTACCGTCTGGTTTTTGGACCCTATGGTATTTCTTTTGAGAATCCCCCCTTGCAGGATGTTGTTCAGATGTTTGGGGTGACGTTGCGACTGGGTGAAGTTGCAACTGCTGCGGGGACCCTGCTTCTGGTGGGTGCTTTGGCAGTGTTTTCCGGGAAAACCCGTTTTGGTACAGCATGGCGGGCAACGGTTACCGATCCTGATATGGCTGAGTCCTTCGGGATTGATATTATCAAGGTTCGCTATCTGAATTTCTTTATTGGCTCTGCTTTTGCGGCATCTGCCGGTGTGATGGTGGCCTTGCTCAATAACATGGTCGAGCCAACCATGGGCAGTGTTCCCAGTTACAAGGCTCTGGCGATTATTGTTCTGGGGGGGCTTGGCGATGTCAGAGGGACGCTTCTCGCCGCTTTGGCGCTGGGAGTGATTGAGGCTTTTGGCACCATATATCTTGGTAAATTCCTGGATCGCGATGCGATTGCTTTTGCTTTCCTTATTCTGGTCCTGATGGTGCGCCCTCAGGGTCTGTTCGGGAGGGCATGATCATGCTGGGACTTGGTGCGTATGAAATCAGTGTGATTACGGCAATGGGGGTTGCGGTAATCTTTGCCCTCAGCCTGAACCTTATTACAGGGTTTTGTGGTCAGATCAGTCTGGGGCATGCGGCGTTTTACGGTATTGGTGCCTATACCTCTGCGCTCCTGACCAAGGCAGGTTTGCCTATCGGGGTCGGTTTGCTGGGAGCGGTCATTTTGGCCGGTCTCGTTGGGATTATTGTTGGTTTTGCCTCGTTGCGCGTACGCCATGATTTCCTGGCAATCACAACAATGGGGGTCGGTTTCCTGTTTGTCGGGATTACCCGCCAGCTCGATTTTGTCGGCGGTGAAATGGGAGTCTCTGGCATACCCGATTCAGGTTTGAGCAAAGCAGGTTTTATGCTTTTTGTCCTGCTGTTTGTTGCGCTAACTATTTTGTTTAGCCTGCACCTCAAACGCTCCTGGATGGGGTATTCTTTTGATGCCATCGCCTCGGATGAAGATACCGCGAGGGTAATCGGACTGGACGTGTCCAGATACAAGCTGGCTGCCTTTGCCATGGGAACGGCGCTGGCGGGACTTGCGGGGGCGCTCTATGCGCATAATGTCCGCTTTATTGACCCTGAAAGTTTTGGTTTTGTGGAATCTATTACAGTCCTGGCGATGGTCGTGATCGGCGGAATCGGGTCAGTTCCCGGTGTGATTTTTGCGGCTGCACTTCTTAGTATTCTCCCGCTCTGGATTCAATTTTTTGATGAATACAAGTTGCTGCTCTATGGCGGCCTGTTGTTTGCGATGATGCGCTTTAGTCCAGGGGGCATGGCCGGGCTGGCACGCCGGATCTTCCCCTCAAAAACCAGGGGGGTAAAATCATGACGACGCTTCTTGACGTTTCTGCCGTCACCGTCCGGTTCGGGGGGGTAACAGCGGTGAATGGTGTTTCCTTTTCCCTGAACAAGGGGGAACTGCTCGGGTTTATCGGGCCGAACGGAGCAGGAAAGACCACGATGATGCGCGCGATCACCGGGGTCGTGACACCAACGGAGGGAGAAATCCGCCTCTTGGGGAAAATTTTGACAAAATTGCCTGTGCATCAACGGGTCCGCCTCGGCCTTGGTTTCTCGCAACAGCTGGTCAAGCCCTTTCGCAATATGACAGTTTTGGAAAATGTTGCTCTGGCAGCAGGTTCCCGCCATACAGCTTCTCCCTTTTCTGCTCTGTTCCGGATGAAAAGACAGCGGGAAAAAGAACAGGCTGCACAGCTTCTGGCCCAGGTCGGAATTGCCGATGCGGCAGAGGCAGATCCTTCAAATTTGCCTCTTGGGTATCTGAAAAGACTTGAAGTCGCACGTGCTCTCGCGTTGAAGCCGAGCCTGCTGCTGCTGGACGAACCACTGGCGGGTCTTAATCATGCCGAGGCTCACAAGCTGGCCGATATGATTGTTGCGCTGAACCAGGCGGGACAGAGCATTATTCTTATTGAACATAATTTGGGGGAGGTCATGCGTATCTGTTCTCGCCTGATTGTTCAGGACAATGGAAATAAAATCGGCGAAGGCGATCCGGAAGCGGTCATGAATACATCTGTCGTCCGGGCGGCTTATCTGGGAGAGGGGAATGGCCATGCTGCAGCTTGAAAACATGGACTGTGGTTATGGTGCTTTTCATGCCGTACATGATCTCTCCCTGACGATTCAACAAGGCGAGATTTTTGCTCTCCTGGGGCCGAACGGGGCAGGAAAATCCAGTACGATTATGAGCATTGCCGGTCACGTACAGCTGATGTCTGGCGCGATCAGGTTTGATGGGACTGATATCTCAAGCCTGTCAGCGAGAGAACGGGTCAGGCTGGGTATTGCCGTGGCACCGGAAGGACGGCGCCTGTTCCCTGATCTGACGATCGAAGAGAACCTGACTGTCGGTGGTTACAGTCTGCCCAAGGGCCGTGAAACAATAAACAAGGAGATTGTCTTTACACTTTTCCCTCGTCTGACCGAACGTTTGAAGCAACCGGCGAGTACGCTGTCCGGAGGAGAGCAGCAGATGCTGGCCATGGGACGGGCAATGATGGCAGAGCCCCGTCTGTTGATGATTGACGAGGTCTCTCTGGGACTGATGCCCAAAATGGTCGATGTCTGTTACCATGCCATTAACCACCTGAAGAGCCAGGGGGTGACAATCTTACTGGTCGAGCAGAATACAAAAAGAGCACTGGAAGTGGCTGATCAGGTCTGTGTACTGGAATCAGGGCAGTCTGTCTGGCAAGGAACGGCCACAGAAGCACGAAAAGCCCCGGATCTTATCGAGGCCTTTCTCGGCATGACAAAAGAGGCTTCTTAAATAGCGTCGGGCTAATTGTTGAGAACAATATCGACGGCCTGTATTGCCTGAATTTTAGGGCCAAAACTGGTGATATTCGGCAGCGTCGCGCTGTGGTGTGTCCGAATCTCCCGCGCGTTGGCGTGGTCTTTGTCGTGGGTTGTGTGTGCATCGGAAACAAGCTGGACTGTGTATCCAAGGGCAGCTGCCCTGCGAGTGGTGGTGTCGACGCAAAACTCTGTAGCGTAGCCGCAGATGATCAGGTTATTGATATCGTGATACTGGAGTGTTTGTTCCAGATTGGTGCGCAGGAATGAATCAGGTGTTGTTTTTCTGACAATAATATCGATTTCCTCGCAATCCAGATTTGACTGCAACTGCCATCCCGGAGCGTCGTATGCCAGGACGCTGTTCTCAGCTTCATGCTGAATGAAGATCACGGGGACTTTGGCATTTCTTGCCCGATGAGTGAGTTTGTTAATTCTTTCGATTACAGCATCTATTTCATCGGGTCTCGGATCGGGATCGAGCAGGGCGGATTGAAGATCAATAACCAAAACTGCTGACTTCATGATTGATAGCTACCTCATTATTGATTGACAGAAAATAAGTACAAAGTGCTTTAGAGTAGTTGGAGATTGCGCATGGAGCTGTGGCCGCTGCGGCTGATGATCAGATGATCGTGGAGTTCAATCCCCAGTTTCTGGCAGACTGACTTCACCTCACGGGTCATTGCCAGGTCGGCGGCTGATGGGGTCGGGTCTCCGCTGGGGTGATTGTGTACCATGATCAAGGCCGAGGCGTTGAGTTCGAGGGCCCGTTTGACCACTTCCCTTGGGTAAACCGGCGTATGATCTACGGTACCCTTTTGCTGGACCTCATCGGCTATAAGACGGTTCTTGCGATCGAGAAACAGCAGGCGAAATTGTTCTATCTGCTCGTGACCCATGGAAATCTGGCAATAGTCGACGAGCTTTTCCCAAGAATTGATCACGGGATGTTCGAGCAATACCGCCTTGCTCATCCGGCGGGCTGCTTCGGGAACAATCTTCAGGATGCTCGTTGCGGCGATCCCCATACCCGTTATTTTTTGTAGTTCTTCGCCGGAAGCTGCAAAAACCCCGGCCAATGAGCCAAATTCCGCGATCAGTTTCTTGGCCAGCGGTTTTGTGTCTCCCCGAGGATTGGCGCCAAACAGCAGGCATTCCAGTATTTCATAATCCGCCAGGCTTTCCGTGCCGTTGTCGAGCAGACGCTGGCGCAGTCTTTCGCGGTGGCCATGAAAGTGAGGTTTGTCCTGTTGCACGCGACCTCCCGGGGTGGTTTCCCGATTGTTTAACTGTCCTAATCGTAAGGTGGTTTATGCCATCCCTTGGGGGAGAGGGTGAATATCTCGCAGCCGTTGGTGGTTACGCCGATGGTGTGTTCGAACTGCATGGAAAGAGAACGATCCTTGGTGACGGCCGTCCAGCCGTCGTTGAGAATTTTAACGGCATATTTTCCGCCGTTGATCATGGGCTCGATCGTAAAGATCATGCCTTCAAGCAAACGGGCGCCTTTGCCGGGTTCTCCGTAATGCAGCACGCTTGGTGGTGTATGAAAGCTACGGCCGATGCCATGACCACAAAAATCTTCGACAACGGAATAGCGATTTTCTTCCGCGTAGGTCTGGATTGCATGACCAATATCACCAAGTGTTGCACCGGGCTTTACCACCTCGATGCCCCGAATCAGGCAATCATAGGTTACATCGCACAGGCGTTTGGATTTGACGTTCGGATTGCCGGCAAAAAACATGCGGCTGGTGTCGCCATGCCATTCGTCAAGAATGACCGTGACATCGATGTTCAGGCTGTCACCGTCGCGCAAAATCTTGTCTTCGCCGGGGATACCATGACAGACCACGTGGTTGACTGATGTGCAGATTGATTTGGGAAAACCCTTGTAGTTCAAAGGTGCGGGAACAGCATTGTGCGAGACAATAAACTCATGACAGAGGTCATTCAGTTTGCCTGTCGAGACACCAGGTTCTACATAGGGGGTGATGAAATCTAGCGTTTCAGCGGCAAGTTTCCCTGCTTTGCGCATCCCGGCAAAGTCTTCTTCGGTGTAGGTTACAAACTGTCGTTCTTCTCTTGTCAGATTGTCGATCACGTTCTCTGATCCATTTCCAGATTTATCAGTGTAGCGCTATCAGCGCTTTTAAAAGTTTCCCGCTTATATACGCACCACAAGGGGCTTATCCAAGAAAATTCCCTCCGGACCGACCAGACAGCTATAGGCAAGCACCTCGACCCCGCGTTTGATTGCCTGCTTCAGAGCCTCGGCATAAACCGGATCGATATCGCCGGCTGTGGTAAAGTCGGTACAGTCGCCGCGCTGGGCAAGATAGAACATCACTGCCCGATGTCCCTGTTCAACCATATCGCCCAGCTCTTCCAGATGTTTGGTTCCTCTGCTTGAAACAGCATCTGGAAACTCGGCAACGCCCGGTTTTCTGCTCAGGGTGACGGATTTGACCTCGACATAACAATCTGCCCGATCTTCCTGTTGCAGGAAGACATCAATGCGTGAGTTTTTCCCGTACTTCACTTCCCGTTTGATGGTGCTGTATCCCGTCAAGCTCTCTACCTTGCCTTTGGTGATCTCTTCGAAAACCAACAAGTTAGGCACGGCGGTGTTGACGCCAACAGCTGTTGGCCCTGTGGAACCGATTTCCCAGGTGTATTTGAGTTTGCGTTTCGGGTTATCGGATTCAGACAGCCAGACCGGCGAACCCGGTTCAACAAGTGTCAGCATGGACCCGGTATTGGTTGTGTGGGCTGTGACAATCGTGCCGTCTGTTAATTTTATGTCAGCCAGAAAACGCTTGTAGCGTTTGATCAGGGTGCCTTGAATAAGCGGTGTTGCAAAAATCATAAGGAGATCCGGGGCGAAGGTGGGAATGTACTTTGTGAGTCATGGGAGAAAAAAGGTTGCTGTCATACAACTATGGTGACTTATTTGTGTTTTGTTAAGTGGGTAGGGTGCATGGTACCATTTATAACACTTGTAAAAGACTCTGAAGACGGTGCAGATTGCCCAAGTCATTCTGTTCGCTGGTCCAGAAAAGGGCAAGCCTGTTGAAATCGCAGGCTGAACCATTGTCAAAGACTGTTCTACTGGGAGATTTTTTTATGCCGAACCTTAAAACTGCTGCTTTTTTTGCATCTGTCATTCTTTTGTCAGGCTGTGCTTTTGGTGGGAACGGTCAAAAGGAAACTCCGGTTGAAAAAACGACAGCCCCTGCCACCAGCTCTTCGACCCTTGCTCTGCCGCCGAGCGATACTGGCGGGGCTGTAAATAACAGCGCTGTTTCCGGTACGGTCAGCAACACTCCGGATGGCCTCACCATAAGTGATCAGCCTGCAGCTGAAAACAACCCCTATGGGAGTAGCAACCCTTCGGTCCTGATCGAGGGCAGCGACGGACAGCTCTATTCTGCAACAGAGCCCAAAAGTGAAGAGGAGTACCAGTCCGATGTGGCCTCCTGTCATTATTATGCCGAGGCCCTGATTGCCCATGATGCACGGGTTGAGGATGATCGTGGAGGAAGCTTTAATGACAGCCTCGGCGGGGGAGGATCTTCTCTGTTCAAGCTGCGCAGCAGCATCGACACGCAAGAACCCAAACAGCGCCAGGCCGTGCACTTTAGCCGCTGCATGCGCTCCAAGGGTTATTATCAGCGCTAGAAAGTTATCGAATTTTGCGTGATCTCTAAAGACGGATACCCTCGGTTTTCTTGTGTCTGGGGAGCAGATAGCTTGACAAAAACTCTGTTGCCCTAGATAGCTTTCTTCAATTGAATGTTCTGCTTGGGGAAGCTGGTATTTTGACGGGCGATAGACGAAAAACACTGTGGAACAGGCAGGGAGCTGTTGCTTTTCTTGCCTTGTCTCTGCTGTTTTTACGGCTTGTTGCCGCCTGTCACCCCGGTGAACAGGCAAACCCTTCCAGACTTTTTTCCGATCTCGTCATCTGTACTCCGGATGGTATTGTCTCTCTTGGCAGCAAGACACCGGCTGCGCCAGACCACGATCCTCTGGTGGATGGCTGCTGTTTTAATATCTGTTTTTCCTCGCTTGGTGACAGGCTTGCCCAGGCAGAGTTAACAAAAACAGCTCCCCGCTCCTATTATCTGGCAGGAGCGCTACCCGGTCACGAAGACCTTGGTCTGACCGGGTTTTTACTCAATCGTCAATCTCATCCGCGCGCGCCTCCGGTTATCAGTTCAAGTTTCAGCTGAATTATTTTGATCTGATATGTCGTCGTTCCTGCAGAGGAGCGACCTGAAGCCGAGGTGTTCCATGACTGATATGACCGCGACGAACATGCCCGTCGCAAGCCAAGCCTATTCCGGGCTCTATAAAGCCGTTTGGCGTTGGCATTTTTATGCAGGGTTGCTGGTGTTGCCCTTTATGATTTCTCTGGCGGTGACAGGGGCTCTGTACCTGTTTGATGATGAGCTTGATTCGATATTGTATCGGGCTCAGCTGCAGGTTGAGCAGGGGGGCCGAGAAGCTATAAGCCATACTGATCTGGTTGCCGCAGCTGTGCTTGCGGTGCCGGAAGGGAAGTCGTTCAGCTATTCACCTCCGGCTTCAGAAAACTCCAGTGCCAAGGTTGGGGTGAAAAACAGCGAAGGAGAACGACTGTTTGTTTATGTAAACCCCTATGACGCGGAAATTCTGGGTGTGGTTCCGCGTGAGGGCCATATCATGCGCATGGTACAAAAAATTCACAGCCTGGCCTATTTTGGTGAGGTGGCAAATTATGTTATCGAGATTGTTGCCTGTTGGGCGATTATGTTGACGATCACAGGCGTTTACCTCTGGTGGCCACGCGGACAGGCCGGGGGTGTTGTAACCGTTCGGGGGACACCCAAGAAGCGAATGTTTTGGCGTGATATCCATGCTGTTCTCGGTCTGTTTACCGCGGGCTTTATTACTTTTCTGGCGATGACAGGCCTGCCCTGGTCAGTCTGGTGGGGCGCAGAAACCAACAGGCTGGCGGCAGAATCCGGCTTGGGATACCCGCCCAATCTGTGGGATGAGGTGCCAAGCTCGACCGTTCCGTCGAAGGATGCGATGGGACAAATATCCTGGTCACTTGAAAATGCGCCGATGCCATTGTCGACAGCCGTAGAGGGCGCCGCCGCTGCCATTGGTCTGGATGCCGCCGTCAAGATTTTTGACGGACACTCTATCACTCCCGGTTATTCCATTGACCTGCCTTCAGATGCTGAGGGAGTTTATTCTGCCTCGATTTTCCCTGACCAGCTTGATAATCAGCGGATGATTCATTTGGATCAGTATTCGGGAGAAGCCCTGATTGATCTGAGGTATGAAGACTACGGTCCGGTTGCCAAGGCCATGGAATGGGGAATAAATGTTCATATGGGGCAGGAATTTGGCCTTGTTAATCAACTGGTTCTGCTTGTGGTTTGTCTGTCGATTATCATGATGGCGGTTTCCGGGGCGGTGATGTGGTGGAAACGTCGCCCGGCGGGCAGCCTTGGGGTACCGCGCGTTCCTGCTGATTATCGTCTTGCCAAGGGAGTTCTATTTATCGCACTGGCGCTTTGCCTGATCTTCCCTTTGATGGGGGCTTCCCTGATTGTCGCGCTGATTATTGACTTTGTGGTTACGAGGGTTTCACCTGCAAAAATATCATGATCTTGCGGAGAAGCAGGTTTGTTGCTGATAAGAAGGGCCGGAGGAAACTCTGGCCCTTTATGGTTGTTTCCCTGGTTTTGTCCGTGAACGGATGCGATCATAACGATGATTTTTAAAATTGATTATCGGAGCTGACATGACGTTACAGGTTTATCTTTCAGGGGAAATTCATACGAATTGGCGGGATGTGATTGTGCAAAAAGCCGAAGAAACAGGGCTTGATGTCGTGTTTCAGGCACCAGTCACCAATCATGCAGCCTCAGATGATTGTGGCGTGGCCATTCTTGGTGCTGAGCCGGACAAATTCTGGCATGATCACAAGGGAGCAAAGCTTAATGCCATTCGAACCCGTGGTCTGATCGAAAAGGCGGATGTGGTCGTGGTCTGTTTTGGTGAAAAATATAAACAGTGGAACGCTGCTTTTGACGCCGGGTATGCGGCAGCTCTGGGCAAAAGCCTGGTTATTCTGCATGGGGCTGATCATCAGCATGCTTTGAAAGAAGTTGATGCGGCTGCTCTGGCTGTCGCCGAAACACCGGAACAGATTGTCGAGATCCTGCGGTATGTCTTGACCGGAAAACTCCCAGCAGCAAGATCTCAGGCCTGAGCAGGAGCACATGATGGAGCGGATCTACAAGGCTTGTTTACTGATTATCGGTAACGAAATTCTCTCTGGCCGGACCCAGGATGCCAATATGGCGTTTCTTGGGGAAAAGCTGAATGATCTCGGAATACGGCTTGATGAAGCCCGGGTTATTCCCGACGTTGCCGAGCGCATTGTTGCCACGGTGAACGACGTTCGCGACAGGTTTGATTATGTATTTACGACCGGAGGGATCGGACCGACCCATGATGATATTACATCACAGTGCATTGCCGATGCCTTTGCAGTCCCTCTAATCCTTCATCCGGAAGCACATCGCTTGATGCTTGATTTTTATGGGCAGGAACAGCTGACAGAGGCGCGTTTGCGCATGGCCCATGTGCCGGAGGGGGCTGAACTGGTCGAAAATGACATCTCGATTGCACCGGGTTATCGCATGGGCAATGTTTTTGTGATGGCCGGTGTGCCGAAGATCATGCAGTCGATGTTTGCCAAGCTTGCACCTGGCCTGACCGGTGGATTGCCGATGATCTCGAAGACCTTGAGCAGTTCAGCCAAGGAGGGAGAGATTGCAGGGGATCTCAAAGCCGTTCAGGAAAAATTTCCTGCGGTAGATATCGGCAGTTACCCTTTCATGGGAAAAGGAGGCACGGGGGTGCGGATTGTGATGCGTTCAACTGATCAGCAACTGCTTGATTTTTGTGCCGAACAGATTGCGGAAATCCTGATGCGTCATGGGTAGGTTTTCGAAAGTAGAAAATGGGTATGGCTTTGGAATATAAGTTAAAAATAAATTTAATAGCCTTTGGGGAATTCCAATTTTTTGGATTTATTGGCTGGAAAGTTGAAGGAGAATAATAATAATTCTCAGTTCAAATTGAGTAATTCCTGGCACTTCGGTTTAATAGTTCGATCCCGAGACAATAAACGACTGCTGTGTTGCTGAAGGCAATAGCTCTGTCAGCCTTAAATCTGTTTATTTTCTTGTTATTTTTTGTAAATCAAGTCACTTTGTATAGATGGGATTTTATGTAAATGCACTGAAATCGATGGGGGATCGGTCGATATGCAAGATGCTTTGAATGCAAAGATTGATGAACGCCGCGGCCGTACAAGGGTGAATGCGGGTCTGAACGGCTGTCTTAAATTTGGGCCTGAATTGACGACGGATTGTGAAGTTCTTGATGTTTCTGTAACCGGTGTACAGGTTCTTTTGACTGATACAGTACCGCTGAACAGTGATGTAACCCTGATTTTACCGGGCTCGGTTCACTTTGGTGGCGAGGTCGTCTGGCGCCATGGTCTGAAGGTTGGCCTCAAGTTCCGGAACTCGCCCGAGAAAATTGCCGAGCGACTGGCCGGAGTTCTGAACCAGGACACAATGCGACAACTTCACAGTTAGGCATGATGGATTAATACTGTCTATTCTACAGATTAATAAAGCCTCTGTGTATGATCACAGAGGCTTTGTTTTTGTGAAGTTTCTTGAGATGGCATGTACGCTGCTTAGTGGGACAGTCCGCGTTTGAGGGGGCGCGTGTTTTTTTCTTCAAACTCTTCAGTCAACTGATCCCAGTATTTTAAAGCTTCCGGGATCGACATTTTCCCGTAGGCGTCCATAAACGCGCTGGCCAGGGGCAGGAAGGCCGCTTTTTCTGTGGTCTGCCAGACATTCAGACGCCAGATATCACCAGAAGTCTTGATACCTTCCCCTGTTGCAAAACCGAGAGCCTCCAGTTTGCTGTTCCCGTCATCAAGGGTGAAGGGCACCAGGTCGTATTCTCCTGTTTCATAAAACAGAATTCTGTCGACATCTGTTTCGCTCAATCCCTCTGCAATCATGACTGTTGCTTTCCCGCCGGGACAGGGTACCAGCACAGGATAGCTTTCCTTGACTTCCCGTTCACAGCGATAGCCTTCCAGGATGCCTGGTCTCAATTGGGTCTGATCAATAGCTCGACCGGTTACTGTTTCGAGTACATCGGGATCCATCAAGGAACCAAAGAAGAAAAGGCGCTGACCTAGCATAAGCATTACTCCGTCGTGCCAGAAGGACCGGCAGTTATCATTTTTTGCAAAAAGTTCTTTTTCATCCGCTGCAGGTGATCTCTGGAGGAGGGATCACAGTCAGTTCGGAAAAGGGGACTTGCTCATCTGTTGTTGAAAGAAGGAGAGTGGTGCGGACGGCGGGACTTGAACCCGCACGACCGAAGTCAACGGATTTTCTTACCTGCTACGGTTTTCACCGCCACCGTGTGACAATAGATCACCCGGCGTTTGGGGTCTGGACTATCCCTTCACCATAATCAGCGCATACCACACTGTTGCCTGATCTTAGGTGCTGCCCGTCTAGTCTCTACACCTTCCTGTTCCTCTTGCGAAGTTCAGGCTTGGCTCGGGATTGGCATAGACCTTTAGGTTTCAGCTTTCCCCGAATTTGAGCAGTTCTACTCCAAGGGTTTCCCCAAGGGCACTCAACGTTTTAAGTCCGGCGTGTCTACCAATTCCACCACGTCCGCACGTGTTGTCTTCGACACTCTACGGGGAATTCTCTCGCCCGAAAGAAGAGAGGTGTCAATGATTCGTTTCCTGTATCAGGAATTTTTCCAGAAGAAGGACGAAGTAAACATCCTGGCTTCGAATTAGATTTTCTGTGGGGTTTCAAGCAAGGAAGGAGTGGATGACCGGGTTCCTTTTGTGCTCTCTTATTTTAACAGCGGCTTTTCAGGAGGTCTCCCCGCTGCTCAGCAGTTTTCTTTCGCGGGCGCGGTCCAGATCAACTTCGATGTTGGGGACAAAATCATCAGCTTTGGCTTCGGAAAGCAACCATTCCCGAAAAGCTCTGATCTTGGTGATTTCCGAGGTGCTGTAGGGTGAAACCACATAATACTGATAGTTCGCAGGCGCGCGGGGGCCAAAGGGGCAGACCAGCCGCCCGGCCTTGAGGTCGTCATAGGTCAGAGATGTTCGCCCCAAAGCGATGCCCTGGCCCTCGATTGCCGCCTGAAGGATCAGGCTTGAATCGCTATAGCCGGGGCCTCGGTTTGGATCAACGCCCGTGACCCCGGCCAGCTGCAACCAGCGCCGCCAGTTCACGGCAAAAGGCTCCTCGCCTACATCATCGTGCAACAGGGTGTGGAATCTGAGATCTTCCGGTGTCTTGAGAGGCAGAGGTCCTTTGAGCAGGTGTGGGCTACAGACAACCAGACTTTCGTCCTTCATCATCTGATCAACTTGGAGTCCGGGGTATTGGCCGCTGCCAAAGCGGATTGCCATATCAACATCATCACGGTTGAAGTTGACCTTGTTGATCGTGGCCGAAACCAGAATATCGATTTCGGGATGCAGGCGGCGGAATTTCGGCAGGCGCGGTAAAAGCCATTTTGCGGCAAAAGAAGGCATAACAGACACCTTGAGGGCGCCACGATCCCCACCATCATAGAGTTTCTGGGTGGTGGATTTTATGATGTCAAAAGCCTTGCTGACGGCAGGTAAAAGAATCTGGGCTTCATCAGTTAAAATAAGGCGACGGTTCATCCGCCGAAACAGCTGGATGCCCAGATGATCTTCGAGCGATTTTATCTGATGACTGACGGCAGCCTGTGTCACAAACAGTTCCTGGGCGGCTTTCGTGAAGGAAAGGTGCCTTGCAGCAGCTTCAAAAGCGCGGAGCGCGTTCAGTGGGGGCAGGGGTCTGAGCATGATTTCACATCAAAAAAACTAATCTGATATATGAAATAACATCGTTTGAGAAACAAAGCAATTGCTCCTACCTTAGTTGTACCAAAGATAATTGAGACAGGCGATCCAGCGTGGTTCGCATTTTCGGATAAGGAGAATTGTCATGGCAAATGTAACAATGCACAAAGGTTATGCCTTGGGTGAGTTGCGTATCAACAAGCCAGGCATGACTTTTCTGATGACCCCGGTAACCTTTATTGCCTCCGTCCTTCTGGCTTGGCAAGAGCGCTTGAACGAGCGTGCAGCGCTGCGCGAAATCGACAGCCATCTGCTGCGGGATATGGGGATTTCAGCCGAAGAAGCGCAGAAGGAAGCCGCCAAACCTTTTTGGTCGATCTAGGATTTCAAAGTCGACCCTGCCCCGGCACGCTACCGGGTACCCTCCGGGGATAGCGTAAATCTTTCCTCTTTGAGGAATACCCAAAAGCCTGACAAAAGCGGCCGACGCTTGTGTCAGGCTTTTGTGGTTTCAGGACTAGTGGTTCGGTTCCAACATTTGCATCCCCTCTCGGCAAGTTCAGGTGCAAATGTTGGGATCAAAAGCTCCACTAGGTGATGATTTCACTGGTCCGATAAGCGGGGACTTGGGGCGTTTCAATCTGTTCCAGGCTTTCAGGGCAAAAATTGTTCGCGGATAATGCGTTCTTCCAGATTGTGTTCCAAATCAAACAGCAGGTTTAAGGATACAGAAGTGTCCTGGCGGACTGTGACCTGTTTGACATGTTTGATCTCGGTAAAGTCAGCGGCGGCAGAGAGGGGCCGTTTTTCGGTATCCAGCGTGCGAAAGGAAACCTCTGCCGTTGCTGGCAGGAGAGCACCGCGCCATCTGCGAGGGCGGAAGGCACTGATTGGTGTCATGGCCAGCAGGGATGCGCTGATTGGAATGATGGGGCCGTGGGCAGAGAGGTTGTAAGCCGTACTTCCGGCAGGGGTTGAAACAATAACCCCGTCACAGACAAGCTCTTCCATCCGTTCTATGCCGTCGATATCAATTCCTATTCCGGCTGCCTGACGGCTTTCCCGGTGCAGCGAGACTTCGTTGATGGCGAGGGCCTCATGTCTTTGACCACTTACAGTAAGCACGGACATGCGCAAGGGATGGAGGGTAACCGTGACGGCCTGTTCAATGCGGGTATCCAGAGCGTCTTCATCATAACGGTTGAGCAAAAATCCTACAGTTCCCCGGTTCATACCATAGATTGGTATTTCAAGCCCGATGTACTGATGCAGCGTTTCCAGCATAAAACCATCGCCTCCCAAGGCGACGATAACATCGGCCTGCTCGGGGGCGACCGCTTGATAGCGTTTGGTTAGACGCTCCAGCGCATTGGTTGCTTTTTCGCTGTCGGAGGCAACAAATGCAAGATGCTTTCTGCTCATGGCTACTGCCTTACTCCCGGCTGTCATGGTGCAGGACCACAACATTCATTTTCACAAAGGATAACAATAGACTGACAGCGGGGAGAAGCACTGTCAAAATGTCTCGGTGTTCGAGTCTGTGAAAATTCCTTTTTCCCGGTTTGTTGCAGTTTCAAGGGGTTGTAAGGAGAACTCTGACTCGAGCGAGATTGAGTTTTAGGCCTTAAGGGGGAATCCCATAGTGTTTCGCATATTCTTTGCCCTGTTATCTTTGCTGATTATTTTCCAGTCAGCACAGGCGGAAGACCGCCATGCCGGTTATTATTATCCCGAGCCGATTTACCGGGAGATCTATCATGCCCGGGCAAAGCCACTGGAAACAGCGAGCCGGAAAACCCGTGTTGCTTTTGTTACGGCGATCACCCAGGAGAACATGAAGCGGGAGTTCCCGCCGGAAGCCGCAATTTTTGCCAAAGGCGAAGATGCCGAGAAACTGATTATTGTCGGGCTGGTCGATGGTCGTCTTGATACGATTTATCGGGCGAGAGCGATTTTCGCCAATATGACTGCTGCTGTACGTACCCTGCCGATCTTTCAGGAGCTGGGCGTGCAGGATGTTTTCACCTTCTTTGATTTGGCGGCTTTGATGGGCTTCAAGCAAGTCACCATCACCAATGGTCGCAATTTTACCCATCAGGTTGTCTTGCAGTGAATAGAATTCCCCAAAAGAGATAACCAGAAGAGAAACCTTGTGAAAGATTATATCCGATCATGATCTTGCGTGTGTTCCTGCCTTTCGCCCTGGGGTACTTCCTGTCTTTTCTTTTACGGGTAGTTAATGCCGTCATTGCACCTGACCTGGTCAGTGAACTGGACCTTGATGCCTCTGATCTGGGCCTGATGACCAGTACATTCTTTATTGCCTTTGCTGCAACCCAGTTACCGCTGGGATTGCTGCTGGATCGTTATGGTCCGCGCAAGGTGGAAAGTCTGTTGATGCTCTTTACCGCGGCGGGCTGCCTGCTGTTTTTCTGGGCCGAAGCTTTTCCCCTGCTGTTGCTT
Source organism: Kiloniella laminariae DSM 19542 (assembly GCF_000374005.1). Classification (GTDB taxonomy): domain Bacteria; phylum Pseudomonadota; class Alphaproteobacteria; order Kiloniellales; family Kiloniellaceae; genus Kiloniella; species Kiloniella laminariae. The sequence goes on from NZ_KB893137.1 coordinate 88,784, forward strand.
GGCCGGGCCATGATCGGTTTTGGTGTGTCGGCTTGTATGATGGCGGCTTTCAAGGCCTATGTCAGCTGGGTACCAAAGGAAAGGTTGCCACTGATCAATGGCTGCCATCTCGCGGCTGGGGGGCTTGGCGCCATCGCGGGCACGGCTCCGGTGGAGTTCCTTGCGGGTGAAATCGGTTGGCGAGGGATTTTCCTGGTGTTTGCCGGCCTGTCTGTTGTGATTTCGTTTCTGATCTATTTTGTTATTCCGCGCCGGGGCGAAATTCCGCCTCTTCTGTCGGCGGGACAGCAGTTTCGGGAATACGGCCAGATTTTCCGAAGTCGTTATTTCTGGCGCATAGCCCCCTTTACCATCATGTCGCAGGCTGCATTTTTTGCCCTGCAGGCGCTTTGGTCCGGACCCTGGTTGCGTGATGTCGCCGGTCTGGAACGCGACCTTGTCGCCTCGACACTGGGCTTTATTGCCATCGCGGTTTTTGCCGGATTTCTGGTCGGTGGTTTTCTGACAGACTGGCTGCGCCGTCATCAGATCAGCCCGATCACAGTCGGCTGTATCGGGATGCAGCTCTGTCTTCTGCCCCATGCGCTGTTGCTGGTTGCGGATGACTTTTCTTACCTGCAGCTTTCAGCCGTCTGGATGAGCTTTGCTCTGTTCGGTACCGGGGGGTATCTGGTTTACCCTGGACTTTCCCAGCACTTCCCGGCCGACCTTGCCGGGCGGGTGAACACAGGGCTGAATTCCATGGTCTTTACCATGGCTTTTGCTGCGCAGTGGGTTGTCGGTGAAATTATCGAACTCTGGCCGTTACAGGAAAGCGGGGGCTATGCGGTCGAAGGATATCAGGCCGGTATTATCCTGCTGCTTTGTGCCCAGATTCTGGCTGTGGCCTGGTATTATCTCCAGCCGCTGATCGTGAATAAAACCAGCCCCTCAGCCGAGGCTGGTTAAGCAAGGGCAGCCGATCAGAATAGGGTAAAAGCTCTAGGCTAATTCCTTTTGTTATTACCCGCCGGTGACGCTCATATGGCGGGCGACTGATGGCAGGGCGTCGCGGTCGATAATGAAATCGTGGCCTTTGGGTTTGCGGGCGATGGCTTTGAATATAGCCTGTTCCAAGGGGGCATCGCTGTCGCTGCTGCGCAGGGGCGCACGCAGGTCCATAGCGTCATCCTGCCCGAGGCAGAGATAGAGTGTCCCGGTGCAGGTCATGCGTACCCGGTTGCAGCTTTCACAGAAATTATGGGTCATGGGGGTGATAAAGCCGATCTTGCCACCGGTTTCCCGGACCTCAACATAACGTGCCGGGCCCCCGGTTTGATAGTCGATTTCGTTCAGGCTCCAGCGGTCTGACAGCAGAGCGCGTACTTTGGTCAAGGGCAGATACTGGTCGACCCGGTCCTCGTTGCCGATATCGCCCATGGGCATGACTTCGATAAAGGTCAGATCAAAGCCTTCATCACCACACCAGGAAACCAGGGTGTGCAGTTCGTCATCGTTTACCCCTTGAAGGGCGACTGTGTTGATTTTGACTTTCAGTCCAGCTTTTTTCGCCGCCTGCAGACCCTCCATTACCTGATCGAACTTGCCCCAGCGGGTGATGGCGGTGAATTTGTCGCTGTTGAGGGTGTCGAGCGAGACATTGATCCGGCGCATGCCCGCATCGGCCAGCTGCTGAGCGTATTTGCCCAGTTGGCTGCCGTTGGTGGTCAGGGTCATTTCACGCAAAGCCCCTGATTCGAGTTGCGGCGTCAGGCTGTTAAACAGTGCCATGATGTTCTTGCGCACCAGCGGCTCGCCCCCGGTAAAGCGCAATTTTTTGACCCCAAGCCGGATAAAGGCATTGGAAACCCGGGTCAGTTCCTCAATGGTCAGCAGTTCTTTTTTAGGTAGAAAATTCATGTCTTCCGACATGCAATAGACACAGCGAAAGTCACAGCGGTCTGTTACGGAAATCCGCAGATAATCAACCATGCGGCCAAAGGGGTCGACCATGCTGGGATGTCCCGTTGCCGTTTGTTTGGACAATTCTGTCGCTGTTGTCTGTGTCATTGTTTTTCTGTCTCCTGAACAAAGGTCAGACTATCACCTCTTTTCCCTCGATGCACCTGTCACTTTGTCGCGAGGCTAACCTTGTTAGTCCTATTTGGGCGCGAGAGAGTTCACTTCAACTGAATATGAATATGGTCGTCGTGGCGGGCGGCGTTGCAGCCTGCGGGTCTGATCTTACTGTTGTTCAGACCGAGCCAGCTTTCGAGGTAAGGCTCGAGGAAGATCTTGCCGATCTGGTCCCGCGTCTTGCCACTTGTCAGAAAACCGAGTAGGGCACGGTTGCGCTCACGGTCCAGTGCAAGATCCCTGAAGAGGCCCTGTAATCCCTCCATCGACCAGCGCAGCATGCCGTCTCGGGCACAGGCGGGATGTGTTTCATAAGATCTGGCGGGAGCAAAAATCCAGTACCCGAGGAACCAGCCGCCAGCCCCGGGGAGTTTCTCTCCGTCTGATTTTTTCTGGTAGAACAGGGCGAGGTCGAGTTTTTTTCCGTCCTGATGGCTTTTGTGCGGCAGCAGGGGGAAACCGTCGATGAAGGGAAAGTTGGCATCGAGATAGGTGGTGATGCTGCCGGGATACTGCCTGGCCATCTGGCGAGAGATATCTTCGAGCGATATCTTCATTTCCGGGACGACATAGTGGCGGTTGAGCAGACAATAGAGTGGTGAATTGGCAGCGTAGGGTGTCTGGTCCGAAGCAAAACAGTTCAGGGGAACCCGGCCAAACCCGGGAGCGATCTGGGGTAGGATCAAAAAGCTGATATTGCCATAGAGCAACAGGAAACAAAGGAGGCTGCTGCTTTTCCAACCTGAGCCATAGCGGGCGACGAAAAGCCGCCCCATGCCCAAAGCCAGCCAGAGAAGTACCCCGCCGATCTGGGTCAGCACCGTTAGGAGGATAACCAGCAGGAGCGCAGTGAACAAGGCAAGGAGAGAGCGCCGGGTATAAAAAGGCCCGAGCAGGATTGTAAACAGCATAGAAGTCAGCTGATGCGTTTGATGGCGGTCATGCCGGTGCCGCCGGTGTCCATTTCGACCCGTTCGGTAATATGGGAAATCGGCTCGATTGTCACATCCATGCTGTGGGCCGTGGCATGGATCGCGGTCTTGCTGTCCAGGGCAATTGCAACGTGACCGGGCCAGTAGAGCAGATCGCCTGTGGTTACCTGGTCCGAGTTGATCGGTGTACCGAGAGTTTGTTCCTGCATGCCCGTGTCGCGCAGTACAGAATGCCCGCAGGCACCGAGGGAGATCTGAACCAATCCGGAACAGTCTATGCCGACCGAAGTTTTTCCACCCCAGCTGTAAGGCGTGCCGAGAAACCGTTTGGCGACAGTGACATGATCGGTGGCGGTTTCGCTCTGGGAGACGATATGGTCGGTAAAGACCCAACCGCCGCCCTGTATCTGGGTAAAACGACCTTCCTGTCGCAGCGACAGCACCGCGCTCTGCATCGAAAGCAGGTCGAGCGGGGGTGTTTTCATATCCGGCTGAGGATAGACATAGGTACGCAGAGCGGTTACCCGGTGCGTTGTCGCACGGACTTCCCGGCTCAGCCCGGCCATCAGGACATAGCCGACATAGCTGTCGCGGGCATTCTGAACCCAGGCCCAGCCGTCTTTTTCTTCATAAGCCGTCAGTTTTTCGCCAAAAAGAAGCTCGCTGTCCTGCACCGCTTCTGCGGCGGGGTGGCGACGCAAGGAGCTGTGACCAACGATGACCTGTGCCGGGTAACCCTTGCTGTATCGCGCTGCGGAAACTTTGCCCTTGAGGTATTCGGCGGCAAGGTCATCACGATAGGGGTGGAGCCGGGGATTCAGTGTTTCTGTCATGGTTCGCTTCAAGTCCGTTCGGGGCTGTTCCAAGGGTAACGCTGGCTGTTCTTAAGAGCCAGATTTTTTTCAATATCTAATCGTCTCCCGTATCCTGATCTCGCAAGGTTTTTGGGGATTTTGTACCCGACTTGGCCGCTGGTTTAGCGACAGATTCTGAAAGAGGTTCCGACCGGGTGATAATTTCCACCGGGCCCTTGATATGCAGGTCGCGTTGCGGGAAGGGAAATTCGACTTCAGAGGCATGGAACTTGTCCCAGATAGCAAGCATCAGGGCGCTTTTTATATTACCCAGACCGTTCTGAGGGTCCGGAATCCAGAAGCGCACTTCGAGATTGACCGAATTGTCGCCAAAGCCTGTCACCAGACAGTTGGGTGCCGGGTCGTTCATAATTCTGGGGTTCTCTTTGGCCGCTTCCATACAGAGCTCGATCGCTTTGTGTATATCAGAGCCATAGGATACGCCAACCGGAACCCGAACCCTGATCCAGCTGTTGGAATAGGACCAATTTTCAACCCGTTGGGTGATAAATTCCTCGTTGGGAATCAGGTGTTCAGTTCCATCACGGGTGATGACCGAGGCATAACGCGCGCCAAAAGATTTTACCCAGCCATAGGTATTGTTGACGGCAATAACATCGCCCGGTTTGATCGAGCGATCCATCAACAGAATGATGCCCGAGACAAGGTTGGCGATGACCTTTTGCAAACCAAAACCGATACCAACACCGAGGGCGCCACCAAAGAGAGCAAAGGCGGAGAGGTCGATGCCGACGCTTTTCAGACCGATGATAATTGCCAGACCGATCAGCGTAACCTTGAGCAACTTGCCCAGGAGAACCTGGACCGAGGGGGTCAATTCAGGGACTGCCTTGACCCGCCGTTCTAACAGGGAGCTGAAGGCAATGGCCCCCCAGAGCAAAACGGCAAGAGAAATCACGCCCTTGAGAACCATCAACAGGGAAATCCGCAAACCCCCTATATCGAGAGCTGCGGAATCAAGAATTTCCTTGGCCAGATCAAGCTGGCCAAGAATGTTCAGTGCGGCAATGGCCCAGATGAACAGGGTTACCATCTTGGCTACAATCCGGGTTTTGATCAGGCTGGTGGTCAGGCTGATAATGACCCAGGCCAGGGTCAAACTGGCGACGGTGTTGATCAGGAAACGGCTGCGCAGAGGAGCATCGATCTGGAACAGAACACCCAATGTAATCCAGAGAGCAATGAGATAGAGAACCCAGGGGATCAGGGGGCGCAGGTTACTCAGGATTGAGCGCAAGAGCAGGGGCGTGCGGGACTTATGGTTCCATTCCGAGGCAATCGGACTGATTTTTTTTCCCAGATATCGACTTGCGGGCAACAGTAAGATCAGCAGAGCAAGCTGGAGGATCACAGGCCAGCTGAGCAGATTATGGCTGAGCCATTCGAGCAATTTCCAGATGGACTGTTCAACTTCTTGCAGATTTGGAAGCTCGATCTCGTCCAACATGATCTCCTGGTTCGTGTTTAAAGGGCCGGGGAAGGGAAGCCCGGTTTCCAGCAGCTTAACAACTTTATCGCAAAACGCGTAGTTTTACTTCTTGTCGGGAGTGTTATGGATTTTTGAAGTGAACCGGGTGACTTTGAAAAGCCGGGCCGGTTTTCCGGGCACTGGAAACATGAAAGTGAAGATGGGGAGCGGTAGAAAAACCGGTGTTGCCCGAGTAGCCGATCAACTGACCTCTTTGGACCTCGTCACCGACAGAAACAACAACGCCAGCTTGCCGGAGATGCAGGTAATTGCCAACGGTACCATCCGAATGGGCAATCCAGATAAAATTCTCCTCCCCCTTGGTGCTTTCGGTCGGGCCGCCCTGATCAGAGTTTTCTCGCAAGGCGATCACCCGGCCCTCCCGGGCTGCCAAAATTTCCGTTCCTTCCGGCAAGGCCCAGTCAATGGCCCATTTCTGAGGGCCGAAATGGCTCAAGCGGCCACCGGGGGGCTGGATAACAGGGAAGACGTGTTGTGATGCAAAGGGCAGGTCGTAGAGCAGATCCGGATCGTGCCCTTTGAAGGGGAGGTCGGGGTGAACTTCAGAAGTCCAGCGATAGCGCCAGGTTGTTCCGCGTTTCGCCTTCAGGGAAAAAAGAGCCTGAGTGCCCAGGGCAGGAACGGCTAAGTTGATCGCAGCTGCTGCGGGTTCCGTATTATGTCCAGTTAGCTCCAGCGAGATGCGGATGGGGAAAGGAAAGTTATTCTGCAGGGCAAGCCGGGCAGAACGGTCATCTTCTGCCGTGGTATAACAGAGTACTTGCTTGAAACATTCGGTACGGTTGTTTTCTGTTGCCTGGGCAATTGAAGTCAGAAGGAACAGAAAACAAAAAAGGATGATCCCCTGCGAGATTATCCTTCCTGTTATCTTCGGAGATATCACGATTTTTATCCCAGCAGCAAGCTGTCGCTGTCGAGCTGTTCGCCGCGTACCGAGGCGAACATGTCAACCAGATCATGGATGGTCATCTTGCTGCGTTCTTCGCCGGAAACATCCAGAACCACTTGACCTTCATGGAGCATCACGGTTCTGCTGCCGAACTGCAGGGCCTGCCCCATGGAATGGGTGATCATCAGGGTGGTCATGCCTTCTTCCTCAACCAGTTCGTGGGTGAGTTCCAGAACAAAGGCCTGCATGCGCGGGTCAAGGGCGGCAGTATGTTCGTCAAGCAACAGGGTTTTTGTTGGCTGCAGTGTTGCCATGATCAGGCTGACGGCCTGGCGTTGTCCCCCGCTGAGCAGGCCCATCTTGTCTTCAAGGCGGCTTTCAAGGCCGAGCCGCAGACGGGACAGGCGCTCGCGGAAAAGCTCGCGTTTGTGGCGATTGATGGCTCGACCAAAACCACGATTGATACCTCGAGAATGGGCCAGGGCCAGGTTTTCCTCAATGGTCAGGTTCTCACAGGTTCCTGCCAGAGGGTCCTGGAATACCCGCGAGACCAGGCTGCTGCGTTTGGCAGCATTCCAGCGCGATACCTCCTGATCACCGATGACTATAGAACCGCTATCGGCAATCAGCTCTCCGGTCAGGCAGTTCATAAGGGTAGATTTTCCCGCACCGTTCGAGCCGATAACGGTGACAAACTCTCCATCGGCAACCGTGAGATTAACACCTTGCAAGGCCTTGTTCTCGATCGCGGTGCCCTTGCCAAAGGTGATGCGGAGGTCCTGTACGTCAATCATGTTATTTCCCCCGCTTGATAAGGTTTTTGAGAGGGTTTTTTGCCCCGGGCAGAACCAGCGCGATAACCACCAGAACAGCGGTAACCAGATTGAGGTCTGAAGACTGCAGACCAATAACATCGGCTTTCAGGGCAAAGGCGATGGCTAGACGGTAAACCACGGAACCAAGAATACAGGCAAGAACGGCCAGGAGCATACCGCGGGTCGAGAAGAGAGCTTCCCCTGCAATCAGGGCAGCCAGACCAATGACAATGGTACCTGTGCCAATGGTGATATCGGCAAAGCCGTTCATTTGGGCAAAGAGGGCGCCAGCCAGTCCGACCAGCGCATTGGAAAGGGCCATGCCGACATAGGTCGTCCGGTTGGTGTCGATGCCCTGGGCACGGGCCATCTTCTGGTTGGCACCAGTTGCGCGCATGGACAGTCCGTAATCCGAGTTGAGAAAGCGGGCAACAATCAGCGCGACAATCAAAACAATAACACCAGCAACCAGTGGCTTGAGCAGGTACATTTTAACATCAAGCCCCAGAAAAGGAGTCAGGATGGTGTCTTCGGTAATCAGCGCGAGATTGGGGCGCCCCATGATCCGCAGATTGATCGAATAGAGGGCGATCATGGTCAAAATGGAGGCCAGCAAATTCATGATTTTGAAGCGCAGGTGCAAAAAGGCAGTGACCAGACCTGCGCAGCCGCCAGCAATAAAAGCGATGACTGTTGCTAGAAGGGGGCTGCTGCCACTGATGATCAGGGTTGCGCAGACCGCGGCACCGAGCGGGAAGCTGCCGTCAATTGTCAGATCCGGAAAATCCAGAACCCGAAAGGAAAGGAAGACTGCCAGGGCAATCAAACCAAAAATAAGGCCCAGTTCTACGGCCCCCATCAAGGAAACGATATTCATCAGGACTGGCCTCTGGATTTCGAGATAACGACGTACATGAAGTTCAGGGTCTTAATTTTAAAGAAAGTGACGAAATTCCGGTGAAAGAACTTCGTCACTTTTTAAACGCATCACCGGCTTCCAGACAAGCAAGAAGCGGAAAATGACTTATTCGACAACTTCTGTTGCGCGGGCGATAACTTCGTCCGACAGAGTTACGCCCATCTTTGTAGCCATGGCAGGATTAACGAAGAGGTTGGTTTTACTGACTCCCTGGAAGGCAATGTCACCAGCATTCTTGCCATTGAGGATATCAACCACGATCTTTCCGGTCTGACGACCAACATCGTAGTAATCAAAACCAAGGGCAGCCATGGCACCACGTTTCACGGAATCCGTATCACCAGCATAAACAGGGATCTGGTTCTCGACGCCGACTTTCACAACAGCCTCAAACGCGGAAATAATAGTATTATCGGTTGCGACATAAATTACATCAGCCTGCCCGATCAGGTTCTGGGCAGCAGTCAGGACTTCCCCGGTTTTTGTCGCAGGAGATTCGATAACTTTATATCCGGCAGCCTCGCCATGCTTTTTGACAAGATCAAGCAGGACAACCGAGTTGGCTTCACCCGGATTGTACGGAACACCGATGGTTTTTGCATCGGGGGTCAGTTCCTTGATCAGGGCGATGTGCTGGTCAATTGGCGAAAGATCGCTGACACCGGTCACGTTGGTGCCGGAAGCTTCCTCATCCGCAACCAGTTTGGCAGCGACAGGATCGGTTACGGCAGAAAATACAATCGGAATATCCTTGGTTGCTGCAACAACGGCCTGGGCGGAAGGCGTTGCAATCGGCACAATTACATCTGGTGCGTCGCCAACGTATTCACGGGCGATCTGCGCCGCTGTCGCCGGATTTCCCTGGGCGCTTTTATAGATGAAGGTCAGGTTTTTACCTTCTTCAAAGCCATTGGCTTTAAGTTCGTCACGTACACCATCACGTACGGCATCAAGAGCAGGGTGTTCAACAATAGCTGTGGTGGCCACTGTCACGTCTGCTGCCTGTGCCAGTAATGGCAGGGACAGACCGAGAGCAACGCCTGCGGCCAGGATTTTTGATCCAAAGCGCTTGGAATTCATAATATGCCTCCAGTTCAGAATATCATTCATTGGTGCCAAGAGAGCCCCCTGTAGGGAAGTGAGGGGATTCTCCCCTGCGTTGTTATCCCGTAATAATCAGGTTCGCTTCGCTGAAAGCAAGTTCATAATCTGTTTGAGCTGACGAATTCCAAGAGCACCAGCATGTTTTCGACAGGCTTTAGCTGCTGGGAACCATGATCCCAATCAAAAAACAGCAGCCTCTGTGATTCTTCACAAAGGCTGCTGTGCAAGTTATTTATCGAATTACTTTAAATCGGGAATAATTTTACGGATCATTTTTTATTGGGCGTTCGGGAAAAACAGCTGCTGTCCGTCCAGTTTGAAGGAGGCAATAGCGTCCTGACCTTCTTTGGAAAGAACCCAGTCGATAAAGGCCTGACCGTCTTCTGCTTTGACGTGGGGGTGTTTTTCCGGATTTACCATGATGACACCATACTGGTTAAAAAGCAGGGGGCTTCCTTCGGACGAAATTGTGAAGTCACCCTTGTTTTTATAGGCAATCCAGGTGGCGCGGTCTGAAAGGGCATAGGCCCCCATCGCGACAGCAGCATTGAGAGTTGCTCCCATCCCCTGGCCTGTTGCACGGTACCATGTACCGGAAGCTGCTTCCTGATCAATGCCTGCTTCTTTCCACAGGCCCTGCTCTTTCTTGTGGGTACCGCTGTCGTCCCCGCGCGAAGCGAAAAGAGCTTCTTTATCGCCGATTTTCTTGAAGACAGCTGTAATATCAGAGTTTCCTGAAATACCAGCAGGATCGCTGTCTGGTCCGACGAGAATAAAGTCGTTGTACATCACATCAAAGCGCTGGAGGCCGTAGCCTTCGGCAACAAATTTTTCCTCAGAAGGTTTGTGGTGGACAAAAAGAACGTCGGCATCCCCATCTTGTGCCATGCGGATGGCTTTCCCGGTTCCCTTGGCGACAACCCGTACTTCGATGCCGGATTTTTCAGTGAAAATCGGGAGAATATAGGAAAACAGGCCGGAATTTTCAGTGGAAGTTGTCGAGGCAACAACGATATAGCGGTCTGCAGCGGAAGCGATAGTTGCACTTAAAATCAGAAGGGTAGCAAGCAGGGAAGCGGAAAACCTGTTCATTTTCATAATTGTTTCAATCTTGATCAATGGTTGAGTCGGTGAGGGAGTTTTCCTAGGGCTGATGCTCAGAGAAGGAGTTCTCCCTCCAGGAAAGCACGCCCTTCTGCACTGCGAGGGCTGGAGAAAAAATCGCTGGCGGCTGTGCGCTCTGAAAGCATACCCTGGTTGAGGAAAATGACTTCATCGGCCAGCCGTTTTGCCTGCCCCATATCGTGGGTAGACATAATGATTTTTGTTCCGGCCGCATGGATGGTCTCGATCAAGTCCTCAATCGCCCTTGTCGCCTTGGGGTCAAGGCTGGCGGTGGGTTCATCAAGAAACAGCACCTGGGGTCTGAGTGCCCAGGCGCGGGCAATGGCCAGACGTTGTTGCTCGCCGATGGAAAGTACGCGCGCAGGACGTGCGGCAATGCCTGATAAACCGGTTTTGGCAAGAACCTCGTTGCGAAGCTCCGCTGCTTCGGCTTTCCCCAGACCTTTCAGGTTCAGGGCGTAATCGATGTTTGCAGCAGCGGATCTTCGGAGCATGACCGGGCGCTGAAATACCATGGCCTGATGACGCTGGGGGTGACGTTGTTGCCACTGGACCTTGCCGGAGGTTGGCTTGAGCAGACCATGCGCCATGCGCAGGGTTAGGGATTTACCCGCACCGTTTGGACCAAGGATCAGGGTTTTGGGCCCCTGGATAAATTCCAGTGACAGGTTGTGCACCAGCTTCTGACCATCAACGGCATAGGTCAAATCGACCAGTTTCAGAGGAAGAATGGAGCCGGGCAAAGTCACAGGCTTTCTCCCTTCACCTGGTCACGGATCATAAAGGTCGCCACATTGATGGTCAGGGACAGGGTAATCAGGATCATGCCCAATGCCAGTGCCAGTGACAGGTTCCCTTTTGATGTCTCCAGGGCAATGGTCGTGGTCATAACTCGGGTGACATGATCAATGTTGCCACCGACGATCATCACAGCGCCGACCTCTGCTGTTGCGCGGCCAAACCCGGCCAAAACGGCTGTAGTCAGGCGATAGCGTCCATCCCAGAGGATTGTCGGAACCGCGCGTAAGGGTTCACAGCCCAGCGAGGTCAACTGGTCGCGATATTCGCCCCAGAGATCTTCGCTGACCTGACGGGCAAGGCTGGCAATGATGGGGGTTATCAGCAGACTCTGGGCGATGATCATCGCTGTGGGGGTGAAAAGTAATCCCAGGGACCCCATAGGACCGGATCTGGAAAGAAGCAGGTAGACCACAAGACCGACAACCACCGGGGGCAAACCCATGAGCGAGCTGAGAAAGGCATTCACTGTACGCCGACCGGGAAAACGCAATGTTGCCAGTGCGGCACCCAGAGGCAGGCCGATAAGGGTTGCAATGAGCACTGCGGAAAGACTGACCCGCAGACTGAGCAGGACAATTTCGGCCAGACGGGCGTCGAGCGAAAAAATCAGATCGAGAGAGAGACTGAATGCCTGGGAAAAATCGTTCATTCGCGGATGGACAGTCCCTAAATTTTTGAAGGGGTTAAATGGTGCGTGCCTGTCTACTATATCCGCAGAGAAAAGCCTTATGGGAATTTTCTAATATCAGATAGCTTTTCGCGAATAGAGCCACTCTTGTTTGATCTTCTGGCAGAAGACATAGTGATTCTATCTTGTTGTATGAGTTTCCTTTATCAAATACCAAGGAGACATACCCAGGCTGTGAGAATTTTTTAGAGATCTTGATGACCAAAAAACCTGCTGTTCCCCAGAATGCAAAGCCTGAAACATCCCTGGTTAAACGGGGTGTTGCCAAGGCTGATCCTGCCCTGTTGAAAGATTTTCTGTTGCGACCAGACCCGCAGAACAGCGGTTTGACTGAACGTGTGCTGGGAACGGATCAGGATGGCAAGACGCTAGAAATACCGGTTGTGGTCGAGAAGCCTCTGACGCTTTTTCTCAATGGTCAGGAAATTGTCACCATGATGACCATCGGGGATTACCCTGATTATCTTGCTTTGGGGTATCTGCTGAACCAGAATATGCTCAAGCCAGATGACGTAATCACGGCGATTGAGGTCGATGAAGAACTTGATCTGGTGGTTGTGCGGACCGAGCGGGCGACCAACTATGAAGAAAAGCTGAAAAAGAAAACCCGAACCTCTGGCTGTGCCCAGGGAACAGTTTTCGGGGATTTGATGGAAAAATTCGAGGATGTTGTGCTTTCTGCAGAGGCACGTATTCATACTTCCTGGATCTATACCCTCAGCCGCAAGATCAATGCTGCGCCCAGTCTTTATCTGGAGGCGGGGGCCATTCACGGCTGTGTTCTGTGCCATGGCGACAAACCCCTGATCTATGTCGAGGATGTTGGCCGTCACAATGCGGTGGACAAGATCGCCGGTTATATGTTCCTCAAGGGGATCTCTGCGGAAGACAAGATTTTTTATACCACCGGGCGCCTGACTTCGGAAATGGTGATCAAGACCGTTCATATGGGTATACCGATACTGGTTTCCCGCTCCGGCTTTACGGCCTGGGGGGTGGATCTGGCGCGTCAGGCCGGACTGACCCTGATCGGACGGGCGAAGGGACGGCGGTTTACAGCGCTGGCCGGACAGGAGCGGATTATTTTTGATCATGATGAAAATGATCTGCAAGAAGAAGACAGTCGCCATCAACGGGCAGCCAGTCGCGGATCGGAAAAGTCATGATCAAGCTGGGGCAACACGGTGATGTGGCTGGAATCATTCTGGCAGGCGGGCTGGCCCGCCGTATGGGGGGCGGAGATAAAAGTCTCAAATTACTTGCGGGACAGACATTACTGCAAAGAGTTTTGGATCGGATCAGGCCCCAAATTGGTCCTTTGGCCATCAATGCCAATGGGGATCCGTCACGCTTTGCGGATAATGATCTGCCCGTGGCTGCGGACGTGCTTGAGGGAAACCCTGGTCCTCTTGCAGGGATATTGACAGGTATGGAGTGGGTTACAGAACATCATCCCGAGATAAAATGGCTCGTTTCTGTTCCCTGTGATGCCCCTTTGATTCCGCTTGATCTGGTTCGGCAATTAAAATCAGCTGCTGGACGGGAAAAGTTACCTCTGGCTTGTGCCGTTTCAAGAGGGCGAAATCATCCTGTTGTCGGGCTCTGGTCCGTTGATCTGCGGGCAGACCTTCGCCGGGCAATGGTCGAGGATGAGTTGCGTAAAGTAGATCTTTGGACTGCACGGCACGGTGTTGCGGAAGCCAGTTTCGAAGATCTGGATATTGCCGGGCAAAAGGTTGATCCTTTTTTCAATGCAAACAAGCCTGGTGATTTGACCGAGATCGAGGCATTTTTGCTCACCTGATTGTGTGGGAATAGGCTTTGCCTTTGCCATAGTTGTTGCCCACTATGCTTGCTTTTCTGACGGCATCCTGATCTGGGTGTCGCAAGTGTGCTTTTCTTATTTCTGTATCGGGAAATATTATCGTGTCAGTTTCGGTTTCTTCCAATGACGATCTTGTCGAGCAGGATTTGCAACATCCGCCAGCCAGCCTTGCCTGGCTGATGTGGACTCTGGGGGGGCTGCTGTTTTTGATCGGCTTCTTCCACCGGATCGCTTTCGGAGTGATGGGAGATCCCTTGCGCATGGAGTTCGCCTTGACCGCGACGACACTTGGGACCCTGGCAAGTTTCTATTATTACAGCTATATGCCCATGCAGGTGCCGGTCGGTATTATGGCCGACCGCTTTGGCCCCAGAAAACTGCTGACCTGTGGCGCGGCAATAACCGCCCTTGGGACCGTTCTGTTTGTTATGGCAACCAACTATTGGATGCTGGGATTGGGGCGACTGCTGATTGGCGGTGCTGTTGCCGTCGCTTTTGTCACAATGATGAAAATTGCCCAGCACTGGTTTGATCTGAAAAAGTTCTCGCTTCTGACTGGATTGGGGCTTCTGGCGGGAAATCTTGGCGCAGTTGGTGCCGGGGTGCCGTTGCAGTTTCTGATCGGGGAAATCGGCTGGCGTCCTGTCTTGCTGGGGCTGGCTGCTCTAACGGGAGTGCTCGCGGTCGCAACCTGGATCTGGGTTCGGGATGATCCCGAAGATCTTGGTTATAAAAGTTATGACCTCAAGGGAGCGCGGCACGAACCCCATGGCTCGGTGCTTTCGACGATGAAAGATGCGATCTGTCATCGAAATGTTCTGCTTTTGACACTGGCTTGTGGGGCTGCGGCAGGGTCAGCCCTGACCTTTGGTGGCCTCTGGGGTGTTCCTTTTCTGCGCACGGCCTATGGCTTTTCCAGTCCGGAGGCTGCGACGATTACGACGATCATGCTTCTGGTCTGGGCCGGGAGCGGGGTACTTCTTGGCTTTTGGTCCGATCAGTCGGGCAAACGTAAAGTTCCTTTCATTGTCGGTGCTCTTGTTGCTGCGCTCGGTTGGGCGGTGGTCACCCAGATTGCGGATCTGCCGCACTGGCTGCTGTATCTTGCCCTTGTTGTTGCCGCGGCTGGCAGCAGCATTATGATTGTCGGTTTGTCACTGGCCCGGGAGTCCGTGCCTCGGCGACTACAGGGAACAGCGCTGGGCTGGTGCAATATGGGGGTGATGATCGGTCCCATGATCTTGCAACCTCTGACGGGGTTTTTGATTGACGTGAACTGGGATGGTAAACTTGATAATGGTACAAGGGTCTACGACCTCACGACATTTCAGGTTGGTTTTATCCCGATGATCGTCTGGCTGTTACTGGCGGCTGTCTTGATCTGTTTTGCCCGGGAAAAGAAGTTCGGCAGCTGAGAACCACAACGTTGTTGACAATAGAAAGGGATGCGTGTGTGAAGGCACAGGCATCCCTTTTTGCCTTGTAAGTCCAGAACGGATTATTTTACTTCCACTGCATAGTCGGAAACGACACCGGTGCTTTCGATCAATTTTCTGCTGTGCAGGAAGTCTGCAAATTCACGATAGCGCCGCTGGTCCAGGGCGGCAGGACGCAGGGCAAAACGGGGCAGGGTGTCCCGCCAGGCGCGTTTGTTAAGTTCATCGTCAAGATCCGGGTAAGCCTGAATGAACAGGGCCCAGCTTTCATCAGGATGGTTGATCAGATAGGTCGTGGCTTTTTCCAGCCCCCGCAGAAAGCGGGAGATTTTTTCATCCCCTGTTTTATCTTTGTGGGCCACGAGGATCAGTTCGTCGTAACTCGGTACACCTTCTTCCTCGACATAAAACGCCCGTCCCGGCTGTTTGATGATATCCATCTGATTGAGTTCAAAATTACGGAAGGCACCGATCACGGCATCGACCTGACCGGAAACGAGGGAAGGCGAGAGCGAGAAGTTGACATTGATCAGCTCAACATCTTTTACGCTCAGGCCATGGTTTTCCAACATGGCATCAAGGATGACATCTTCAAAGCCGCCGACAGAATAGCCAACCTTCTTGCCCTTGAGATCTGCGAGGGAATGGATCGGACCGTCTTTGAGTACGACCAGAGAATTCAGCGGTGTAGCCACCAGTGTTCCAACCCGGCTGAGAGGCAAGCCTTCGGCAACTTGGATGTGAAGCTGCGGTTGATACGACACGGCAAGTTCAGCCTGTCCGGCAGCGACCAGCTTTGGCGGGGCATTGGGGTCTGCCGGAGCTTCAAGGGTGACATCGAGGCCTTCAGCAGTAAAAAAGCCCTTTTCCTTGGCAATGACCAGAGTGGCGTGATCCGGATTGACAAACCAGTCAAGCAGAACGGTCATTTTGTCGTTCGCGATGGCTGGGGTGGAGAGTGTTGTGCCAGCCAGACCTGCAAGCAGGGCCAGGTGGACAAGCCGGAAAGTGAGTCTCTTCATTTATAAAATCCTCAGGTTGAGAAGGGAGTATCAGGTTTTGTGTTCTTCGAGCGAGAAGTGCCTGAGCAGACGTTTCAGGAGTAGGTCCGTGATCTGGTAGAGAGCCAGAGCCATGGTCATCAGAATGACAAGGGCGGCAAACAGCAGGTCAATCTGCATTCGCCCGTTGGCGTGCAGCATCAGGTATCCCAGTCCTTGTGAAGAGCCGACCCATTCCCCGACAATGACCCCGATCGGGGTGCTGACCATGGCAACCCGCAATCCGGATGCGAGGGAGGGCAAAGCAAAAGGAATACGGACATGCCAGAGGAAAGCCAGTCTGCTTGCTTTCATGACCCGGCCAAGGTCGAGCCAGTCTTTTGGGGTGCGTTGCAATCCGTCATAAAAGGCTGAGGTCACAGGAAAGTAAATAATGAGAACGGCCATAGCGATTTTGGAAGCAAGGCCGTATCCAAGCCAGAGCACCAGCAGGGGAGCCAGGGCAAAAACAGGCAGTGACTGAGTCATGATCAGGATCGGACTCAGCCAAACCTGCAGGGGTTTGACCGTTGCGAGTAGCAACGCCGAAATCATACCGAGGAGAGCGCCCAGGCTGAAGCCAAGCAGGATCTCGCCCAGGGTGTAGGCTGCATGGGGCAACAAGGTGGAAAAGCGGGTCAGAAGTGCCTCAGCAACGACAACAGGTCCGGGCAAAATATAGGGAGGAACCTCTGTGAGAGTGACAAGGAACTGCCAACCTGCTGTCAGTCCGAACATAACCAGAAGACTTCGGAGTATCTTCATTTTGCTGTTTCTCCGGAAAGAGTCAGTTCTGCGATGATCTGGTCTTCGCAGGATTGCAGCTCTGCGGAGAACCCTGCGCGCGGAGGGGCTTCTTCCGGGGGGATGATCCGGGTAAGTTGAACGGGCGAGCCCTTGAGCAGGTAGATGTGATGACCCAGACGGAGCGCTTCTCGTGGATCGTGTGTGATCATGATCACTGTCTTGTGCATCAGTTGCTCGTAAGCCAGATTCTGCATCTCGTTGCGGGTCAGGGCATCAAGAGCCGAGAAGGGTTCATCCAGCAAAACGACGGGGCGGTCTTCCAGCAGGGTCCGGGCAAGAGCGACGCGCTGTCGCATGCCGCCCGAAAGTTCGGCGGGGCGTTTATCAAGATGCCTCCCCAATCCCAGGTTCCAGAGTAGCGCTTCAGCCTCTTGTATGGCAATCGGCGGGGAAGGGGATCTGTTCCATGCTCTTAAACGATTACCAAGCAGGCTGTTCTCCAGTACCGAGAGCCAGGGAAGCAATAAATCATCCTGGGTCATCCAGCTTACCTGATCGGGGGCAAGCTTTTTGCCACCAAAAAGGATCTCACCACTGTAATTTTTATCGGGAAGAAGCCCGGCGAGAGCTTTGAGCAAGGAGGTTTTGCCGACGCCACTCCGACCGAGTAACAGATTCCAGCAGCCTGTCGTCAAATCCAGATCAAGTTTGTCAAACAGCTCCTGCCCTTTATAGGAAAAAGAGAAATCCCGAAACTGAATGAGAGGGGGAGGAAATGCTTCGGTTCGATGCATAGCTTTTTCGAGAGAGCTCACTTTCCCGGACTTTCCCAGAAGGCGTGAAAATGATGAACCGGGCCATGTCCTTTCCCTACTGAAAGACTATCTGCGCCCTGCAAGGCTTTGGTCAGATACTCTTTTGCTGTTGTTACAGCTTCATAGAGAGACAGGTTCTTCGCCAGCCCTGCGGCAATGGCGGCAGAGAGAGTACAGCCAGTTCCGTGGCTGTTCCTGGTTTCAATGCGGGGACTGGCCAGACAGATCGTTTCTTGCCCGTCAAAGAAGAGATCGTCGCTGCTTGCGCCAGCAAGATGCCCGCCTTTTAACAGAATAGCCGGACCGTTCGGTTGCATCAGCTTTTCGAGCAGATCCTTCATCTCGACGAGGTTGCGAGGTTCATTCTGTCCAGCGAGAACGGCTGCTTCAGGAAGATTAGGTGTGAGAATAGTGGCCAGGGGCAGAAGTTGTTCCCGCAGGCTGTCAATGGCATCGGGCTGTAACAGTTTATCGCCGCTTTTCGCGACCATGACCGGATCGAGCACGATGGAGACAGAGGGGTATAGTTTCAGAGCCGTGGCCACGGCTTCGATGACTGTTGTATCTCCCAGCATGCCGATTTTTATGGCGCGGATATCAAGGTCTTCAAAAACGGTATGGATCTGGTCTTGAATGAAATCAGGAGAAACCGGGAAAATGCTTTGTACCTTGCGGGTGTTTTGGGCTGTCAGTGCGGTGATGACAGAGGCCGCATACACACCAAGTGCCGACAGGGTTTTGATGTCTGCCTGTATCCCTGCGCCGCCGCCGCTGTCAGAGCCTGCGATGGTAAGAGCGATAGGTACTGCCATTCTTGCCTCCCTTTTAAAAATTGCGGAGGCAAGATCAATGCAATTGGGGGAGCTGTCCAGGTTTCAGGAACAGAAGAAGTACCCTTTGCATCTCATTTTCCTCCGCCGGTATTAACCGGATCAGGTTCAACGGGTTGGCTGTTGCAAGCCTCTCAGCCCCGGTTCCGGTGAAGGAAGGGCACCCCGACGAGATTCCGCTGGGATTATGGAGGGCTTTGGCGAATTGACAAGAGGGAAAGTTTACTTTGTTGTGGGCTGCTCTATAGATGATGTGTCGAAATTCGGAAGCTCTCTGTTTCCGCTATTTATCAGGATCATATTTCAGAAAACAGAATGAGGTTATTATGAGCGAAATTACGCGATTTGAAACTGGCCCTCGCATGAGCCAGGCAGTTGTTCACGGCAACACGGTATATCTTGCTGGTCAGGTTGGAACCGCTGGCGCGTCGGTTGTCGAACAAACACGGGTTATTCTGGCTAATATCGATCGCCTGTTGGCGACGGTGGGCAGTGACAAAACCAAAATCCTTCAGGCAATCATCTGGCTTGATGACATGAAACACTTCCAGGATATGAACGCGGTGTGGGATGATTGGGTACCCGCAGGTCACAGCCCGGCGCGGGCGACTGGTGAAGCACGTCTGGCGACTCCTGATTATAATGTCGAGATCATTATTACAGCTGCAAAATAGGCTTTTATAGAGAGAAATGGTGTTATCAAACTGTCCGGTGTCGCCTGCCGGACAGTTTTTTTGTGTCCTAAATGAGTTAGGCTGGATTCGGACCTTTCGTTAAAGTATACTATCGCGATGCTCGCCTGTTTTGATCACTTCCGTAATGAAAAATGGCTGTTTTCCTTAATTTATTGCGCAGTTGATCTAAAGCAAAGACCGCCTCTTGTCATTGAGCGAAAAGAAGGCCACTCTCCGTGTTTGCACGCGAAGGTGTATAAGGCTTCGGCGAGCACAACGAACGATAACGACAGGGAAAAAGTTATGGAGTTCTCAACAGGTATTTCTCGTTTCCTCACGAAGGGAACGTTTGTGAAGACAACACGTGCTGTTGCACTTGGGGTTTCACTTCTCGCAGGCACATCCGCACTGGTTGCGCCGTCCCTTGCCATGGCGGAAATGGTTTTTAACCGGGGCAACGGCACAGAGCCGGGCAGTCTTGACCCGCAAATTTCCGAGGACGTAAACTCCTCAACCATTCTTCGTGATGTGTTTGAGGGGCTGACGGCTGAATTCACGGATGGTTCGCTCATTCCTGGCCAGGCCGAAAGCTGGACGGTCAGCCCGGACGGTCTGATCTATACTTTCAAAATCCGCAGTGATGCTGTCTGGAGTAATGGTGATCCGGTCACGGCACAGGATTTTGTCTATTCCTGGCAGCGTGGTGTGAACCCGACAACAGGTTCCGAGTATTCTTTCCTGCTTTATCCGCTGCAGAATGCCCAGGCGATCGCAAATGGCGAAGAAAAGGACCTTTCCAAACTTGGTGTCAAAGCACTTGATGACAAGACACTCGAAGTTCAACTCGAAGGTCCTGCACCTTATTTCCTGGGAATGCTGACACACTCTGTAGCCTATCCTGTGCACAAAGCAACAGTTGAGGCGCATGGAGAAGCCTGGACACGTCCGGAAAATATGGTGTCGAACGGAGCGTTCAATCTGATTGAATGGACGCCGCAATCCCGTATTGTTGCTGTTAAATCAGATAGTTATTGGAATAAGGATTCCGTCAAGCTGGACAAGGTTGTCTACTATCCGACTGAAAGCACGACGACAGAACTGAAACGCTATCGCGCAGGTGAGCTGGACTGGACCTATGAAGTACCAAATGACCAGATCAGCTGGATCAAGGAAAACATGGGCGATGAATTCCATGTATCCAACTATCTTGGTACCTACTATTATGGTTTTAACCTGACCAAGCCTCCGTTCAACGATCCAAAATTGCGTAAAGCTTTCTCGCTGGCGATTGATCGCGACATTCTGACATCGAAAATCGTGACCGCTGGTGAAGTTCCTGCCTATGCTTTCGTGGTTCCGGGTGTAACAGCCTATGATGCGGTCTATGCTGACTTTAAAGATCAGACTCAGGCTGACCGTGATGCTGAAGCTCTCAAGCTTTATGAAGAAGCCGGTTACTCCAAAGACAAGCCGCTAGAGATTGAACTGCGTTACAACACCAACGACAACCACAAGAAAATTGCCATTGCGATTTCCAGCATGTGGAAAAAGGTTTTTGGTGCCAAAGTGAATCTGGTTAATGAAGAGTTCAAGGTTTTCCTTGAAACCCGTAAGCAGAAAGAAGTAACCCAGGCTTTCCGTGCAGGCTGGATCGGCGATTATAACGATCCGAATACCTTCCTTGAGCTGTGGTTGTCTGACTCAGGCCTGAATGATACCGGTTTTAACAATCCGGAATTTGACAGCCTCCTGAAACAGGCGTCGCTGGAACAGGATGCGCCAAAGCGTAAAGAGCTCCTGATGAAGGCTGAAGGTATTTTCCTTGAGTCCAACGCTGTTGCGCCGATTTATCACTATGTGACCAAGCGTATGGTCAAGCCTTATGTAAAAGGCTGGCAGAGCAACGTTATGGATCACATTCGTTCTCAGTACATTACTGTTGAGAAGTAGGAAGCCCCTGGCTTCCCTATAATAGACCGGCGCGTTGTCAGGATGATGACGCGCCGGACTCTTTATCAGGACAAAATGTAATGTTTTCGTTTATTCTCAAGCGTCTTGCCGGGGCTATTCCGACGCTGTTTATTATCATTACCCTGGCTTTTTTTCTCATCCGTACGGCACCAGGCGGCCCGTTCGACAAGGAACGGACAGTTCCCCCAGAGGTTCAGGCAAATCTTAATGCTGTATATCATCTGGACAAGCCACTCTATGAACAATACGGACACTATCTGTTCAATGTCATCCAGGGAGACTTCGGGCCTTCTTTCCAGTACCGGGACTTTTCGGTAACTGATCTGATTGGATCCGGTTTTCCTGTATCCCTGACGCTTGGTCTGACGGCGATCTTTTTTGCGATCACAATCGGTATGTCCCTTGGCGCGATTGCTGCACTCCGGCAAAACTCGGCCATTGACTATGCGGTGATGGCGACAGCCATGACCGGGATCACTATTCCCAACTTTGTCATGGCGCCTTTGCTGACGCTGGTCTTCGGCGTCTATCTTGGCATGTTGCCTGTTGGCGGCTGGGGTGATGGTGTGTCCCAGGCTATTCTGCCCGTGGTGGCTCTGGCTTTGCCTCAAATTGCCTATATTGCGCGCCTGACCCGGGGATCCATGATCGAGGTCTTGCGGTCGAACTTTGTTCGGACAGCTCGGGCCAAGGGATTACCTGAAAGGGTCATGCTGACACGCCATGCAATGAAGGCTGCGATGCTGCCAGTCGTTTCCTATCTCGGCCCGGCCTCTGCAGCCATTATTACCGGCTCTGTTGTTGTCGAGCAGATCTTTAGCATTCCCGGGATCGGGCGTTATTTCGTCCAGGGGGCCTTGAACCGCGATTATACGTTGGTGATGGGGGTGGTGATTTTTTACGGAACCCTGATCATTGTCTTTAACCTGATCGTTGATATCGTTTACGGCATGCTGGATCCAAAAGTGAGGATGGGATAATGGCGATCGATATGGAAATAAAAAGCGCCATGGATCTCGAGCCTGAAGTCAAGGGACGCAGTCTGTGGCAGGATGCTTTTCGCCGCCTATTGAATAACAAGGCATCAGTCGCAAGTTTTGTTGTACTGATCACGATTGTTCTCATCGCTCTTATTGGCCCGTTGTTGCACTCTCATCCCTTTGATGAAGTTTACTGGGATTACATCCAGTCTGCACCTGATGTGGAGGCAGGGTTCTATTTTGGTACGGATACCAATGGCCGTGATCTGTATGTGCGGACGCTTTATGGCATTAGAGTTTCCTTGCTGGTCGGTCTGGTTGCGACCGGTGTTTCCCTGTTGATCGGGGTTACGTACGGGGCAATTGCCGGCTATGTTGGCGGGACCACAGATAATCTCATGATGCGCTTCGTCGATATCATGTACTCCATGCCTTTCATGTTTTTCGTCATCCTGCTGATGGTGATTTTCGGGCGGAACATTTTTCTGATCTTTGCAGCTCTTGGGGCCGTTGAATGGTTGACTATGGCCCGAATTGTCCGGGGGCAGACCCTTTCGATCAAAAACCGGGAATTTGTTGAAGCCGCCCGAGCTGCAGGTGTCAGCGGTTTTAATATCGTCCGTCGCCACATCATTCCCAACGCCCTGGGACCGGTTATTGTCTATGTGACCTTGACCATTCCACAGGTAATTCTGATTGAGAGTTTTCTCTCTTTCCTTGGTCTGGGGGTACAGGAGCCGATGACCAGTCTCGGGGTTTTGATTTCCGAAGGCGCCCAACAAATGGAATCTGCGCCCTGGGCTCTGTTGTTCCCGGCGAGTGCGCTGGCGATTATCTTGTTTTGTTTCAACTTTATCGGCGATGGTCTGCGTGATGCGCTTGACCCGCGTGATCGCTAGGGAGGTCAAATTCATGAGTGATATTATTCTTGAAGTAAAGGACCTCTGCGCCAGCTTCTCGACACCAGAGGGGCCGGTTAACGCGGTGAATAATCTCAACTTTACCATTCGTGCCGGTGAAGCCATGGGGGTCGTCGGAGAGTCAGGATCAGGCAAAAGCCAGACATTCCTCGCGATCATGGGGCTGTTGGCCACGAATGGAACGACAACCGGCAGTGCAAAGCTGCTGGGGCAGGAGCTGATCGGACTGAGTATGGACGAGATCAACAAGATCCGTGGTCATACAATGTCGATGATCTTCCAGGACCCTATGACCTCGCTTAATCCCTATCTCAAGGTTTCCCGGCAGCTGACCGAAGTTCTGGTCCAGCACAAGGGGGCAACCGAGAAAGAAGCAAGGGTACAGGCGCTGCATATGCTGGACCGCGTGGGGATACCAGAAGCAGCAAAGCGGTTTGACATGTACCCGCACGAATTTTCCGGCGGGATGCGTCAGCGGGTCATGATTGCTATGGCGCTGCTTTGTGAGCCAGCTTTGCTGATTGCGGATGAACCGACAACAGCACTGGACGTTACTGTTCAGGCCCAGATTCTGGATCTGATGCGGGAACTGAAAGACGAGTTCAATACGGCGATTGTCATGATTACCCATGATCTCGGCGTGGTGGCCGGTCTCTGTGATACCGTCAACGTTATGTATGCTGGACGGATTGTCGAGCGGGCGCCAGTGGACTTCGTCTTTGACGAACCCCGTCATCCCTATAGTCAGGGGCTTCTGGCTTCGACCCCGCGTCTTGATGAAAAAATTCATGATAACGAGCTGGTAACCATATCGGGGCAACCGCCCAATTTACAGCGCTTGCCCAAAGGATGTTCTTTTGCTCCGCGTTGTATTCACGCAAGGGATCGTTGTCTTGGGGAAAGGCCTGCCCTGCATCAGGCTTTGCCTGATCGCTTCAATGCCTGCCATATGGAAGAGGGTTGGTCATGACGATATCAGATAATGTCCTTCTGGATGTAAAAGATCTCAAGGTTCATTTTTCCATTCCTGGTCGCGGAATGTTTCAGAAAGCCAGGTTGCTGAAGGCTGTTGACGGCGTGTCCTTTCAGGTCCGTGCGGGTGAAACACTCGGTGTTGTGGGGGAGTCCGGTTGTGGCAAGTCCACTTTGGGCCGGGCAGTTTTGAGGTTGCTGGAACCAACAGCCGGGCAGGTCGCCTGGCTGGGACAGGATATGGGCGGGATGAAATCCGAAACCCTGCGAAATGCCCGGGCTGATCTTCAGGTGATTTTTCAGGATCCACTTGCATCTCTCGACCCGCGCATGACCATCGGGCAGATTATTGCAGAGCCGCTGATTACCCATAAGCCTCATCTTTCGAAGGAAGAGGTCAAGGAGGCGGTCAAGGCGATCATGGCGAAGGTTGGTCTGCTACCTGATCAACTGAACCGCTATCCGCACGAGTTCTCGGGCGGGCAGTGTCAAAGGATTGGTATCGCGCGCGCGATGATTCTGGAACCCAAGCTGATTGTCTGTGATGAAGCGGTCAGTGCGCTGGATGTTTCTATTCAGGCCCAGATTGTCAATCTGCTGATGCGTCTGCAAAAAGAGTTTCATCTCAGTCTGATCTTTATCTCGCACAACCTGAGTATTGTCCGGCATATCAGCAACCGTATTATGGTGCTGTATCTTGGCCGAATGATGGAACTGGCAGACCGGGACCAGATCTATAGTGAACCGCTTCACCCCTATACCAAGGCGCTGATTTCAGCTGTACCCATTCCTGATCCCAAGGTGGAGAGGAACAAGGAGCATATTGCCCTGAAGGGGGATCTTCCCAGTCCGCTCAGCCCGCCTTCGGGTTGTGTTTTCCGGACACGCTGTCCTTTTGCCAAGGAGATCTGTGCAACCGATGTACCTGAGCTCAAGGTATATGACGGCAAACGGGAAGCGGCCTGCCACTTTGTCGAGGGCTGATTCCTGCTGCGGGGCAGGATTAGGTAAAAAAATGGCTGCCTCCTTGTGAGGCAGCCATTTTTTTATGGAGGAACAGGCCGCCTGATACTTAAAATTAAATTTTCTAATTTAAAGTTGTATTTATATTATTTATACAATTTATGTTTGTGTTGAAGTGGATTGCAGTTATACTCGGAGCCAATGTTTATTGGATTGGGTGGGGCATTGCTTATCATGTATCTAATTTTACATATATTTTTTCCTCATATGTCTTTTCCTGAGACGAGACATGCCAATCCATGACCTGGTTGATTCGACAACAGGAAGCAGGTCTGCAGGATTTCCATCCAGAATTTAAACATGCCGTCGATGCATTGATCGGGGTAATTCCCAATGCAGAAGTGGGAAGTTTTAGGTTGTCCGGGGAAATCATTGACGAGATGCCGACGAGCCCTGCGCAGAAAATGCGGCCTTATCAGGAATCTGTCGTTACCTGTTTTGCCATTCCGATTACAGAAGACAGCCTCTGGATCTGGCACAAACACGGTGAAAACCGTTCCCTTATGGCCAACTATGTACTGGGACTTGCCGCCAGGTCGATTATTGATCGTCTCGCAGCTCTCGACAATATCAAGATAGAGGAAATCACGGCTCTTGTCGGCCAGGAACTCTCGATGGTGCGCCTCGGGGAGTTAGCTGGACTGGGGCGACGTGGATGGAACAACCTTCTGATCCATCCCGAATGGGGGGCCTGGCTGCAGATCCATGCGGTGATTGGCCATATGTCTGCCCCTCTGGCCTCTGAATTGGCCACAGATGTATGTATTCACTGCGGGAACTGTATCAGGGCTTGCCCGGTAAAGGCAGTGAAACCCCATCGCTTTAATCCAGTCGCCTGCAGCAGTGTTGTTGCGGCCCCGACAAGACGTAAATCCAAGGCCATCGCCCTGACAGAAAACAGCTACATCGAATGCAGGGAATGCATCAAAAGTTGTCCCATAGGATCCGCACCGGAGGAGATTTTTGAATGGAAGCATTAAGGGAAAGGGTATCGGATGATCATGAGTATCTCAGGGATGACGGTGCATTTGTCTTTCATCATCCCCCCAAATATCTCTGGGAACGCAGTCCTGATACGATCGATAGAGAACTTATTTGGCAGGATTATCATCTCTATATTCACGTCCCTTTCTGCCGGAAAATATGTACCTTTTGTACCTTTGAACGCCGTCAGCTTCACCGGGGGGCTATTGACTGGTTTGTCGAATTACTGGATCGCGAAATGGACCTGTATCAAAACCAGGATCGTTTTGATCTGGCGAAAATCCAGTCGGTTTATCTGGGCGGTGGGACAGCCTCGCTGCTGAGTAATGATCACATTGCCCACATTCTGAAGCGTTTGAGGGCAGAATTTGGTCTGCGGGGGGAAGAGACCGAAATTACGCTGGAATCTGAGCCGGGCACAAAAAAACCGGCAGATCTGCAGGTGATCCGTAAACTTGGTGTGAATCGTATCTCAATCGGGGCCCAGGCTTTTGATGATGCCCAGTTGAAGTTATTGAACCGTTCCCATTCGGTACAGCAAACACTGGATATGATTACGGCGGCCAAACAGGCAGGTTTTGACAACCTGCACATTGATGTCATGTATGGATTGCCTGGCCAAACCATGGCGCGCTGGCAGGAAACAGTCAGGCGTACCATTGATCTGGAGCCCACACATATTTCTGCCTACCCCCTGATTGTTTTTCCCGGTGAGTTGCTGGACCGTTCTTTGGAAAAGAACACTTTGCCAGGTCGTCCGGACAAGGAAACCATCAATGAGATGCGCGAATATGCCACGGCAGAATTTAAAGCGGCTGGGCTTTTTCGCTACTCAACGGCGGAATTCGCCCGGCCCGGCAAAGAGTGCCGTTATGTGCAGTCGACCTGGGACAGTTCAGATTATCTCGGTTTCGGTCCGGGCGCTTACAGTCGACATGGGCATCTCCTATGGGAGGATGACGTTATTCACCCTGCCTATGAAAGAAAGATCCAGTCAGGGGAAAAACCACTTGGCAAACGCTATGAAATGGCCCCTGAACAACAGTTGCAACGGGACATTGCCATGGGGCTTTGCCTGCTCGAAATTGATATCGACGAGCTCCAGAAAAAAGCAGGATGCGTCTTTGAAAACGAGTTTCTGGAAACCTATGGGCAGCTTGAAGAGCAGGGGCTCCTTGACCGGGAGGGATCAAGAGTTTTTCTGACGGAAAAGGGTGTTAGATACGCCACTTACGTCATGAAATGTTTCACCACTCAGTAATTCAAACCAAACCAAACCAACCTAGGGAGATTTCTTATGGCTGAACAAACCGCGGGATTGATGAAAATTGGCTTTGTCCTTGATGTCGCAAGAAAAGATGTCCGGTTTTTAAACGATTTGGATCGTAGCCCTTTCCAGACCTTGATGGAAAGCGGGATTGACCTTTCACCGGGGGAAATCCAGGCGGTTATTGATGTGGTGAAAGATACCTCGCTATCTCACTATGCTCCGGCGTTGAAAAAAAACCGGGTGCTCTGGCAAGACATCCTTAAGGAAGCTGCTATTGATCTTGATAATCTGCGCAAGAAACCGACCAAAGGAAAATAGTCGACTCTGGAACGGATAACATTGCAGGTATTGCTGAGCCAGAGAGCAGTACCTGCGTTCTGACTGCGGGAAACGCTGTGCAACATCTACTGCTATACGCGGGACTGGACTTTATACTGGATGAAGACGGTCACTGGCACTTCATCGAGATCAACGACCATCCTGTTGCTTTGAACCGGGCAGACCATCTCGCAAATCAGTGCCGTTATCCGCTGTTTCCCGGACAGGGGCTTTCCATACTGGCGCAAGAACTGATCCGTCTGGCTGCAGGGAAGCCCATTGCGCTATTGCTGCCGGATTGTTTTCGGATCACTGCTCAAGCCGAGCTGTTTGATTTTGTCGATCCGTTGCAGAACGAGGGACCTGCCAAGCTGACAGTGGCAGAGTTTCATGAGATCGCAGAACAAATCCGAGACGCAGGCCACCCTTGCGCTATCATAGATACAACCCAGATTTCCCACCAAGATGGCCGCTATTTTCTACTGAATGGCAAAGAGCTCGGACTGCTTTACAGGCGTAGCTATTCTTTCCCAAAAACACAGCCATTGATTCCCAGTGTGAACGATTTACGTCTCAGGGCAGTCTGTACGGACAAGCGCTTGATCGCCTCATTACTACAGGAGAAAGCGCCTGATATCGGATGTATACCGACTTACTCGCACAGGGATGAAAATGCCCTCCATTGTTTTCTCGAAGAGATGGCTGTGACGAACAGCTATGTGATCCGAAAGCCACGGGATGGTGCCGGTAGCCGTGGTGTGGAGCGTTTCTTGGCCCGTGATCTGTTACGGGATGTTTCGACGGAAACAGATAACCAGGCAATCTATCAACCCTGGATCCCTCCCTGCACCCACAGAAAGGGGCGCTATGAGTACCATGTTGATTTTCGGCTTTATATGGTTGCTGGCGAGGCTGTTGGTGGCTTTGCCCGGCAAGCTGCAGCCCCGAATTCTCACTTGACCGCGGAAAGTCCGCTTTGCTGGATGACGACGAACGGGCCTGCCCTTCCTCTGTCGCAGAAAGAACTGGCGGATAAGGAGGAGGGTTCTTTCTCCTTATCCGCGGTCCAGCTGGAAACACTTAGTAAGAGAGCGGCCACGATTGTCGAGATCATCGAAGGCTATGCAGCAAAGCTCGACTATAGAAGAACCTGTCAGAAGATTCCTGGGTTTGAAAGCCAGGTGGCTATAGAAGGCCAAATGAAACCGATAAATCTACGCCCGGTTGCTCAAGCCTGAGAACCCGGCTCCGTGCTTGTCTTACCCGTATAGGGCTGCAGACATAATTCTGTTATGCCTTTTCAATATTTCGCACAGGCGATTGTGCGGCAGGGCATGAATGGTTGTTCCGTTCAAGCCTGTCATGGTTTCTGCTGCGACCAAGGCATTGACGATGGCTTCTTCTGTGGCTTCGACAGTGGCCTGAAACAAGGCGTTCATACTGTCGTTGTCAAGAGGCGGGGACGTTTGGGAGGCGGTGGAGAAGGCGATAAAGATATCGCCGCTGCCGTTGTTGGCGACACTGCCTAGCCGGGCAAGACCCATGCTGACACGACGCGCAAGTCTCTTGCACTGATGTGCCAGCAGAGGCGCGTCAGTGGCGATTACTACGATGATCGATCCCGTGCCGTCAGCGCGGCTTTTTTCTTCCGGCATCAGGTCTGTAAGCTCCTGCCCCACAGGAATGCCCGCGATGAGCAGCTGCTCTCGCAAGCCGTAGTTTGACTGCACAAAACAGCCGAGTGTGTAACAGTCTTCCCCGATATCGACTTGTCTGCTCGAGGTGCCATTCCCTCCCTTGAACTGGTGGGTGATCATGCCTGTTCCACCGCCAACATTGCCTTCCTCGACAGGGCCGCTTCTGGCGGCATCCAGGGCGGCTTGGGCATGCTCAGGCCGGATATGAAATCCGTTGATATCGTTCAGGACACCGTCATAGGTTTCTGCGATCACGGGCAAAAGGAACCGCTTGCTTGCCTCTGTATCGCGGGCGAGCAACCAGCGGCAGGTTCCTTCGTGTGCCGCACCGATGCTGTGTGTATTGGTCAGAACGACTGGGCCAGTCAGCAGGCCTGATTCCTCCAGCCAGTGGCTGCCGGTCATCTCTCCATTGCCGTTGAGGGAAAATAAAGCTGCGGGAATTTCAGACAGGGCCGCGAACTGCCCGCAAGGCAGAATGGCGGTTACCCCGGTCCTTACAGATTTGCCTTCGATCAGCGTGGCAGTGCCAACTTCCAGTCCGGGAACATCCGTGATGCCATTGTGGGGGCCCGGCTGCCCGGTAAAGGGAATTCGAAGATCCCTTGCGCGTGCTTTTGACATAAAGAATAGCTCCTGATTTGTGAGGATATGCTGTTTATACAGATGGTACAGCAGCAAATACCAAGGGGATGAGCAAGGGCTTATTGAAGAGGACTCGAGAAAGGATGGAGAAGCCCCTTACTGCCTTTTTAAAGGGGTTGATAGGGGGAGACAGAAAGAGAGGCAGATTCGAATATATGGCATTTAAGGCATAATTGTTGGATATACTTCAAGTAATAATTTTTACATGAATTTTTCTAAAATTAAATTATTATAAGATATTGTTTTTAAATAATATATTGTGAAATTGTGATTGAATGAATATATTTAAAATTTTAGCTTAATAAGCTATATATTTGTCTTTCTTTAAGTAAAATTTCTTATTTTCAAAATATTGCCTTAAGTAATTACTTATAAAGAAAATCAATATATTGTTTCTTATGTAATCTATTTGTTTTTTGATTTGAAGTACCCAGAGGATGGTTGGGCGAGATGGTTGATGAAGTAAAGCATACGATTTCTGATATGGTGGTGGATAACCCGGGTGCACAGGTTTTGGTTAAACCTGCTGCGGGGCAGGAAGTCGTTGTCGAAACAGGGGAAAACAGCGAGTATCTGCTCGATTTCGAACTGGTGGACGTTCAGGTTTCTGGTACGGGCTCGGAACAATTTTCGCTGGTCTTCTCTGACCAGAGCCGCATCACCTTTACTCGCCTGGCGGGGTATGCTGAAGACGAAGAACCCCGATTGATTAGCGGAGATGACAAGATTGCCTTTTCTGATCTTTTTGATCTTCTTGCCCAACTCAATGACGGGGATGTTATCGAAACTGCAGCAGGGACGGGAGATGGTCTGTCGGCTTCAGGTGGCGGAGGATCAGTTTATGATGATGATCTTGGAAAAACACTTGATGGGCTTGATAGCAGCAGCACGCTGGAAGATGAAACGGCCTTTTTGTTTAATCTTCTGGAAGCAGACCAACCTGAAGCATCGATCCTTGACGAAGCCTCTTCTGATGCTGTTTTGCCCGCTAACCAGGGCATCAGTGCGATTACCGACAGTGATCTGACTGCCAACAGCCTGCGCGAGGATGCTGCTGAAGGTGATGCTGTATATATTACCGCCTTTGCCAATGACCCAGATGGAGAAGAGGTTACCTATAGCCTTGCGGATAATGCCAATGGATTTTTCGCCATCGACCCGGTTACGGGTGTGGTTACATTAACTTCCACTGGTGCCTCTGGCCTCGATTATGAAACTGCGACCAGTCATGACATTACCGTTGTGGCGACATCGTCTGATGGCACAACTACTTCCCAGATTTTTACTGTTTCGGTAACAGACCAGATTTGCGAGTTCAAATTTCCCGAGACAACGAACCTGATTGAAGGTGACGGACGAAATAATACCCTGCGTGGCACTGACGGATCAGACGAAATCCGCGGACATGCCGGTAATGATCATATTCTTGCTGGGGATGGTGACGATCTCATCATCGGCGGTACTGGTAATGATACCCTTCGGGGAGAAGCCGGGAACGATGTCTTTTTGATTGAGGGCAAAGATCAGGGCGCCGATCGTTTTATTGGTGGCGATGGCACGGATCACATTCATGGCGGTGACGGCGATGACGTGATTACTGTCAGTCATCTGACCAAGGGAGATTCCATTGAGGAGATAGATGGCTGTGAAGGCACCAATGTGCTGTCCGGGACTTCAGGCAACAACACAATTGATCTGAGCAATACGACCCTGAAAAATATTGGTCGTATCGATGGTGGTGCCGGAAATGATTCGATCACCGGGTCTGCCGGGGATGACACCATTGTCGGAGGTACGGGTAATGATAACCTGCGCGGTGGTGATGGCGATGATACTTTTATCGTTGAAGGCAACGGACAGGGGGCGGATCGTTATAACGGTGGTGCGGGCCGGGATAAAATTCAGGGCACAGATGGCGACCAGACGGTTGTTGTCTCGCATCTGACCGCGGGTGATTCAATTGAAGAAATTGATCTGGGCTCTGGCATCAATGTGCTGTCCGGGACCTC
The DNA here is from genome assembly GCF_000374005.1 of Kiloniella laminariae DSM 19542. GTDB lineage: Bacteria > Pseudomonadota > Alphaproteobacteria > Kiloniellales > Kiloniellaceae > Kiloniella > Kiloniella laminariae. Next base: position 120,692 of record NZ_KB893137.1, read on the forward strand.
GGGTAACAACACAATTGATCTGAGCAATACAACCCTGACCAATGTCGCCCGTATCGAAGGCGGTGCCGGAAATGATTCGATCACCGGGTCTGCCGGGGATGACACCATTGTTGGTGGCACCGGGAATGACAATCTGCGCGGTGGTGA
>NZ_KB893138.1 GCF_000374005.1 Kiloniella laminariae DSM 19542
CTTTTCGCCGATCTGGGCGTGCGGCAGACAGCGGGGTTGCAGATGGTCACTATCCGAGGATTGAAGGAATTGAGGAGGAGTTTAAAAACCTGGTCCGGGTTGAGTCTCCGCTGATCTGGGGGGAGGTGGTTGCCCTGAGCTTTGATCCCGCGGTCCGTATTTCTGACTGGAATTCTCTGCGCAACTATTCGGTCGGTTACCCGGCGGACTGGATGATCTTTTCCAGCCGGACCGGGGACTATGGCCACCCTGCGCCGGTAGAGTTGGAAAGCAATATCCTGAGAATGCTCAAGGCCGGGCGGTTTCAGGTAGCTCTGGTTTGGAAAGAGCTTTTCCGCATATCTTCCGAACAGGAACAAAGCGGATATTCAGGCCTGACAGTGACACCGCTGGAACAGCGGAATGCCTATCTCTATCTGCATAAAAAACACAGCGCTCTGGCCCCTCTTTTGGCAACAGCGCTGGATGACATGCACAGGGATGGCAGCTTCGAGGTCATTTGCCCCTTTTGCAAAGGCCCCAATCAGGACAATTCACAGGTGGAGCGGCGTTTGGCACCATTGTCTGTGCCTCTGCTTTAACGAGACAGGGGGGGCTGTTATTTTCCTGCAGATATTTCCGCGCGTTTCGGGCTGAGGTTTTTTAGGCCGAGGCCCGCTGGCAGGCCTGGCGGGGCGTTTTCCTCGGCCCAGGCAACGGCAAGCTGGTCTGCGGTCAGGCCGTGACAGGTCGTTAGCTGCGCAGCATTGAGTTTTGCTCCCTTCAGGCAGGCGCTGGTCAGGTCTGCTCCCTCAAAAACCGCTCCCGTAAGATCGACATGGGTCAGGTCGGCACCCGTCAGGTCAGCCTGGCTCAGATCGGCCCCGGTCAAATCAGCATGGGAAAGATCCGCGCCCGAGAGGTCTGAAATAATCTGCTGCCCCCTGCTGGTAATATAGGGGCTCAGCCGGGCCTGGGTCAGGTCGGTGTTTTTCAGTTTGGTGTCCTTTAAACTTACGCCCTGCATCAGGGCCTTGTGCAGGTTGACCCGGTTCAGGTTCGAGCCCGTAAAACGCGCCCGGGTCAGAATGCTGTTTTCAAGATTGGTTTCCTGCAGATCAGTGGCACTCAGGTCCATGCCATAGAGATTGGTGAAGCTCCAGTTTCTGGCCCGTTTTGGGATGCTGGCGTGAACCTTGTCTTTATAAAACTGCAGGATCGATCGGGTTTCCAGCCGGGCTTTTTTATACTGGCCGTTTTTCTGTTCCAGCAGGCTGACATCAAAGGAGGCATCAGATGAACTGTCGGGATAGGTAATCTTGCCGCGCTGGGCGCTGATCACCACCAGATACTGATCGAGGATCAGGAAAAAATCTTCCTGGTCAAAGAAGTCTTTCTGCACCCGTTTCCACAGTTGTGACAGGGCAGCCAGCCGCACATGGCTGGCTTCGTGTCCCAGCTGATCGATAATGTTTCGGGTGATCTTGTCCTGCTCGGTACGGGTGTGCTGTCTGCTTTGCCAGTTGACCGCGTAGAAAGTCAGGAAGGCGGCAATGGTTGGCCCCAGAATGATCGCAGCGACGCTGGGCCAGTCGGTATCGGACTGCAGCAGGATACTGTGGTTCTGGATCTCTGTGGGGGCTGAATTCCACTGTCCAGAGATGCCGCCAGCAACGCCTGATGCCGTGTCGGGCAAAATGGCCGGATTTGCTGTCGGGGAAAGCACGGTGCCAAAACCTTCGTTCAGCCCAGCCCGGATCGTGGTAAGGATCTCGCTGGAAAACAGGACCAGAGAAATGGCTCCAATCGCGGCGAGCAGGCCAAGTACAATCAAGGCAAGGGTTTTACACAGCCGGCAAGCGGGGCGTTTTTTCCTGGTCATAAGAGGGTCTCTGGATTTCCGGATGAGATGAAGATTGTGCTTGTTATGATCCTGTTAATATTGAACCTTATAACAAATATTCTGAAATCGTACCTTTCTTTTCACGTTAAGATTGAATGATATTCCGCAAGAGCTAAGATTTGCATTGTAGCCATAAATACCCTGATACAGATATTCCCCGCCATATTTCGGGGCAGAAGCAGAGAAAAAATAAACATGAATATGTTCAGAAAAATATTCGCCTTGCTGGTTTACCTGACCTGCTTTACTGCTGAAGTACAGGCTGAAGAGCAGGCGGATCTTGCCAACCTTATGTCTTATGAGGCGGAGGGCGTCAGCTTTGAGTTCCCCGGGAACTGGCAGGTGGTTGCGGATGAAGAAAGCGACGGAGTGCGCACGCTGTTTATCCAGAGTTCTGGCGATGCCCTGCTTTCGATCACAGTTTTTCCATCAGAATATGCCATGGCCCTGGACGACTACATTGAGCTGGTCATCGCAAATTTTGACAGTGATCCCGCTGCAGGGCGCAGAGACAGGGGCAGCCTCACCGAGCGTGAGCTGAACATCGGTGATCGGGTGGTGGAGGGACGGAGAAATGAATTTATCTTCAGCTTCCTTAGTCTGGAAATCCCGCACACGGCTGACTATTACTATATCGAATCAGATTCCGGCCATCTGGCTGCCCTGACCATGAGCCAGGTTGCGGCTGCTGATCTGGGTAAAGTCGAAGCCGGGTTTCATCATGTTCTCTCTACATTGTCCGTGGAATAATCTTTCGCCAAAAAGCCCAGAGGAAAAACTTAAAGAGAAAACACTGGAGACAATCCTGATTAACGCGGGGATTCTGACGGGGATTCTGAAAGATTGGTTGCCTGACAGAAAAGGGGGCATGATAGGTCACTACAAGCCAGTAGAGGGGAGGAGATGACCGAGGAAGAGAGCAGCACAGCCTTGAACAAAGTGCAAAATTCAGCCAATCATCTCTCCTGTAATCCCGCCAGAAGTCTTTCGGGGGATCTGTCCAGCGATCTTGACCAGACTTTTCGTCGGGCGGAGCATGCCGGGCTGAAGCTGGCGATCATTGGCCGTTCCATTGCACTTGTGGTGCTGGGGGCCGGGCTGGTGTTCTCGCGTCTGGCCAACAATCCGGATGCGGCGATCAACTTTGCTCTTCTGGGCGGAACCTTCCTGTTTCTCGGGCTGCTGCATTACCGGATCATCGGCACGGGTCTGGATCGTTTCTGGGTTAAATATCTTTTTATCACTTTGGATATCGGCATTATCTCTGCCCTGATCGCCACCCAGCCGCTTTTTGCTTCTGCAGATCTTCCGGCAGTGATGATCTTTCGCAGCTCCCTGCTGTCCTACTTTTTTGTCATTCTCGGCATCGCGGCTTTCAGCTTTTCACCCCAGCTGGTGCTCTGGTCGGGGTTTGCCGGCGCAGCTGGATACCTCGGAGCTTTTGCCGCGGTCGCTTCCCGGGACGGAGCGGTTCTCGACTGGTCTGATCTGCCTACGAACCCGACGGCACAAGATGTTATTGACGTGGTGCTCAATCCAGCGTTCGGGGCCATGGGCAGTCGTCTGCAGGAAGCCGTTTTTCTGGTTGTCGTTGCCATGCTGATCGCTATTGTCATGCGCCGGGCTCAGAATACCCTGCGCGAAAAACTCACGGCCGAGCGGGATCGTCAGGAAATCACGGGCATATTCGGCCGCTTTGTGCCCGAGCCCATAGTCGAGGCCCTGATCGCCGATGCGGGCCTGCTGGCCCCGGTCGAGCGCGAGGCAACGATTGTTTTTAGCGATATCGTCGGCTTTACCAGCCTGACCGAGCGTCTGGGGCCGCAAAAGACTGTCGAGGTTCTCAACGATTATTTTGATGCCATGACCGGGATTGTGACGGAAAACAACGGTATCGTCGCCACTTTTCACGGAGATGCCATTCTGGCGATTTTCAATGTGCCGCTGAAAAGCCCGGATCATGCGGACCACGCCTTGCGCGCAGCACAGCAAATGCTGAGGCGGGTTGCAGAAACAGACTTTGCCGGGGAAAACCTTGCCATTCGTATCGGCATCAACAGCGGCCCGGTTATCGCCGGAAATGTCGGGGGCGGTGGACGGCAGAGTTATACCGTTTACGGTGACGCCGTGAACCTCGCCGCCCGCCTCGAAGTTCTGGCCAAGGAAAAAGCTGTCTCGCTACTGCTCTCAGAACACAGTCAGCAACTGCTCAAGGACAAGGCCGGACTGAAGGCAATTGGTACAGCTGCCGTCCGGGGACAGAGCCAGCCGATTACGATCTATACGAACAGCTGGTAGCCATTTCCAAGGGCCGATTTCAGGAAGACAGGGCTTCGTGAATTGTGATATCAAACCTGGCGTATTACCTTGCTTGAGTACGGCAGAATCTATACAAATAGCGATACAGACGTTCTGTCTTTGAACGCTCGGTTGTCGCTTTCGCCATCTCAGTCGTTTTTTCGGTTGTTTTCTTTGTAGTTCACGCGTTTTCTACGACTAAAGATTTCTGCTGTTACCTGCGTCTGTTTTGTTGGTCGCAGGCTGTTGCGATACTCTCTTTTAAAATCTGTTTTCACGACCTCGGCTTGCCTGGTTCATGACTTCTTGTCCGTAGGGCTGGTTCCACCCGGCCCCTTTTCCTGACAGAGAGCGAACCTGCCTGACCCGGTCGTGCCGTGCCTCTCTTGATCTGCCTCTTTTCGCTGAACTGTTCTGTACCACTCCTTAGCAGAGGCAAAGTGTCTTTGCGTCTGGTCCCAATCCAAAATCTGGCACCCGAGGGGCGAGGCAGGCGAGGCGACAAAGACAGGCCGGGAGAAAACAGGCAACCAGATAACAAACCATTGCGGGGCTGTCTCAACGCCGCAATGGATAACCCGCGACAAGGACTGCGCCTTGATCCCCAAGACCAGCACTTGCTGCACTTTCGAAGGTGATCACCATGGGTAAGGGTAATGACAAACGCGGCAATAAAGAAGCAAAGAAACCGAAACAGGTAAAGGTCAAGGTTCTGGCAACCGCAGATTCCGGCGCCAATAAAACACCCCTGAATGTCGGAGCCAAAAAGGGCAAATAACCCAAAGGCTAGATAAAAAGACGAACGAACAAGCCCGGGGCTGTGACGTGATTCCAACGTCCAGCCCCGCTCACCGGGCTTTGCCCAAGGGAACTATCCGTCCTGCTTCTCGAGAGCCGGTACAGCACGTGGAAAATATTCAACAGGGCAGGCCCCGTCGGTGCCCAAATCAGTGAGCCTTCTTATTTTTGTGATCTGGGGTGAGGTTAATTAGCAACCCTTGAATTCTTTCTCAATACATTCACGGGTCATTTTTTTGGCAGTTTCGAGATCATCAGGAGTGAAAAACCTGTTAAAGACATGCTCCATCATGCTCGACACCTTATAGTATTCCGAGGTTGTGGCCGCTACGTTCATCCACATATAAGAGCGGAAAAGATCATACTCAACGCCCTGTCTTTCATAATACATCCAACCTAGCCTGTATTGGGCTGAGGTATAACCCTGTTCTGCGGCAAGGCTGTACCACTTGAAGGCGGTCTCGTAATCCTTCGCGATGACCTGTCCCGTTCTGTACATCTCCCCGAGATAGTTTTGGCTGTTAATGTCACCCTGTTCAGCGCTGAGGGTAAACCATTTGACAGAGGTTTCGCCGTTCTGTGGTACGCCTTGTCCTGCTTCGTACATCAGGCCCAGATATATCTGGGCATTCTGGTCTCCCTGTTTTGCGGCCAGAATAAACCACTTCGCGGCTGTACCATAATCTTGTGTAACACCTTCTCCGTGGTAATAAAGAGTAGCCAGGCTGGACTGGGCTTCTGCATCTCCCTGCTCTGCAAGCGTACTCCATTCCCTGAAGGAGGTGGCGAAATCATTATTCTCATAGGCATCCCACCCTCGCTGAAGCCCATCGGAAAAGGCAGGGAAGGCGAGGCAAATCGAAATGATCAGCGAGGCAAGGAGTACAGCAAACTGTTTCATTTTAAGCCATACCTTTGCAGGAATAGATGAATTTAGTGGCCGGAGGGATAAGAGCCGGGGTTGTTTACAGCTGGGAGTAGCCCTCAGCAGCCCTCAAAGTTGACTTCCTTGCAGTGGGCGGCGAATTTCTCGGCCAGTTCCAGTACGGCGGGGGTCATGTCTTCTTCGAGGGTTTCCTGGGCGACCTTTGCCTTTTCATGTCCGCCGATATCGGCCTGAACCAGCCACATATGGGCACGGAGGAAATCCTGCTCAACGCCATCGCCCTTGATGTACATAATGGCCAGATTGTACTGGGCATAGGCTTTGCCCTGATGTGCTGCAAGGTCGTACCAGTGGGCGGCTGCCTTGTAATCCTGTGGCACACCCTGGCCGCGAAAATAGAGATAACCAAGGCTGGTCTGGCCGGAAGGATCGCCCAGTTCGGCGGCCCGGCGGAACCACTTGGCGGCTTTTACATAATCCCTGGGTACGCCCTGGCCCTGTTCGAAGATGACGCCCAGATTGTGTTGCGCGGTAATATAGTCTTGTTCCGCTGCGCGTGTGTACCATTCGATCGCTGTATTGATATCCCGAGGGACGCCCTGTCCATTCTGATAAAGGATTCCCATCGCATTTTCTAGCTTTGGATCGCCTTGTTCTGCCAGAGGCTGCCATTCAGCAAGAGCCGTTTCAAAATCCCCTTTCTGATAGGCAAGAAGTCCCTTCTGCAAATCGGCTGAAAAAGCCGTTGATGTTGACAGGATAAAGGAAAAGAGCAGGGCTAGAGCCGCGACAGGTTTCATCTGAGTCTCTTGAGATAGGTTTATGGGGTTTTCTGTGCAAGTGCGAGTGCGAGTATATAATGAGAAAATATCCCGTTATGTTTGCAAAGGGCGGAATTTTAGTCAACTAAGGAAAAGATAGATCCCTGGAGGTTATGAGAGAGAATCAACAAGAAGATCACGAAACATGACGGGATAATTTAATGTTCACCTGTGGATAATAAAAAAATTAACACTTATAACTTGTTTTTGTTACCTCTTGTCGCTACCCGTATTCCTTTTGTAGGGGGTATATTATGGGATTACGTCTGTTGGTGGTGTTGCCATTGGTTTTTCTTGCTGCGGCTTGTGCGAATACAAGAGACCCACATACCGTCAGCATAAAACAGGAAAATGATAAACAAATGTCCTGTCAGGATATTCAAACCGAATACAAAACCAATACGGAAGTTGCGGCGAGCAAAATCTCAAAAAATAACTCTGACGACACACAGGATATTATCGTTGGCGGATTGATTTGGCCTGGACTGGCTGACTTTAAAAATGCTGATGGTATCGAGGGGAACGCCTTGCTTGATCGCAATGTGTATTTGCGCGAGCTCGGCACGGCAAGCAACTGTAATGTTGTATCCTGGCCTCTGCAGCCTGTACGGTATGATTAATCCTCTGTTCGATCCTGATCCGTCAGCCGGATAGAGGGTCGGGGGGCGAGGAAAAGAGTGTTTCCTGACAGAAAACCCTGCTTTAAAGCCCTGCCTTTCGGCGGGGTTTTTGCGTTGATCAGAACAGGATAATAAAGGGGGATGCGCTGATGTGATCCTTATGCCCGGATGTCGAACACAGTGGGTGTTTGTGTACTTTGGGCAAAAGATCAGAGAAGCGGGACATTCCAGGAATTTTCAATTCAAATCAGTAAGCTGTTTGAAAAATGGTGCCGTGAGGCGGAATTGAACCGCCGACCCCGTCATTACCAATGACGTGCTCTACCCCTGAGCTACCACGGCCTCGTCTGGACGGGCGTTATATGCCTCTGCCAGCGATCCAATGCAAGTCTTATTTTACGCTTCGGGCAAAAATTTTGATTTTAGACAAAGGCACAGGGAAAGTGTTTTGTCGCTTCCGGTCCTTGGGGCGATTTTTGTTCTCTCTAGTTGCAACAGGACTTGACGAAAGCGGGGGAGATTAGCACTCTGCCGCCATGAACAAAGCATCAGAACCTGGTACAACACCGGAAAACACACCTGAGACCACATCGGAAGCTGTCGAGACAGCTGAGCAGAAAGCCTTGGCCCAACGTACAGAGCATCGGTTGGCCCGCGAGGCCAAGGCTTTGCGCGCGAACCTGCTCAAGCGCAAGAGCCAGATGCGCGAACGCAAATAATTTCCGTAAAACCAAAGTCAGGTATTCGCTTTGCCACAGGTAGCCGAGGTAGCCAAGTTGGTTGAGCTGGCGAAGATATCTGATCAAGTGACTTTCAAAACTGGGGCCTTTAACAAAATCTGTGCTGGCAAGTACTGGTTTGTCATCTTGATCTGATGGTAACACCTTGTTTTTTCTATTCTCCGACTACCTTCCTCGCGATTTCCCCGATTTAACTCCGGGTAGTCCTGATTCGCTTATCTGTCGGTAAAAAGCCAGAAATGTCCTCTTGGGCAATCTTCATTCTTGAGCTTTCAGCCCGGAAACAGTAGAAGGCGTTATAAGGATCTGCCGCCCTGTTCGAATGACTTGTGCGCAGAAAAACTGATCAGCTGTGAAGAGGGAGAGCAAGCCGTGGGAATTATGCCAGACACATGGATTCGTGAGCAGGCCGAAAAACATGGCATGATCGAGCCCTATGTCGAGGCTCAACGCCGCGAGGGGGTGATCTCCTACGGGGTCAGTTCCTATGGTTATGACGCGCGGGTTTCCAGCGAGTTCAAGATCTTTACCAATGTGCACAACGCCCTTGTTGATCCGAAAAATTTTTCCGACCAGAGCTTTGTCGAAAAGAACGATGATGTCTGCATCATCCCGCCAAACTCCTTTGCTCTGGCCCGGACAGTAGAATATTTCCGCATTCCGCGCGATGTGCTGGTAATTTGCCTGGGCAAGTCCACCTATGCCCGCTGCGGTATCATCGTCAACGTCACGCCGCTGGAGCCGGAGTGGGAAGGCCATGTGACGCTGGAGTTTTCCAACACCACGCCGCTTCCGGCAAAGATTTACGCCAACGAAGGCGTCTGCCAGTTTCTCTTCCTCAAGGGCGAGGGCGACTGTGATGTGTCCTATGCAGATCGGGCCGGGAAATACATGAAACAGCGCGGGGTTACCCTGCCGCGTCTGTAAGATAGCCTCGGCTCCTGCTCGTTTTCGGCATCTTTATTGATGTGGCAGAATGATCAGGATATGACTTTTTTGAACAGATCGTCGTCACGATTTGAACAAGAGAAATTATTATTTTTCTCCCTTTAACGGACCTTTAAGCCGGTCCCTTTTGCGGGAGAGTGTCATGGTAATATCGTCGGAATTCATTCGGCAAAGAGAAAGAGCCCTAGGTGACAGGGCAGAGATCAGAACACCTGGAGGCGCAAATATCCTCCAGTTCAGAAATAAGGGTCTGAAAGCTCAGGCTGAAACGGTAAAGACGACGATGGACAAGATCAGAATTCGCGGGGGCAACCCGCTCAATGGTAAAATTCACATCAGTGGCGCCAAGAATGCGGCCTTGCCGCTGATGACGGCGGCGCTTCTGACCGACGAAGTGCTGACGCTGTGTAACCTGCCGCATCTGGCGGATATCACCACGCTGGCCAATCTGCTGTCTCAGCACGGTGCCGAACTGCACATGAACGGTGCGGCAGGCAGCGAAGGCTGTGCCGGACGGGTGCTGGAAATTCACGCCAAAAACATCGCCACGACCCGCGCTCCTTATGATCTGGTGCGCAAGATGCGGGCATCCATTCTGGTGCTTGGTCCCTTGCTGGCCCGCGAAGGCCATGCCGAGGTTTCTTTGCCTGGCGGCTGTGCCATTGGCTCGCGCCCGGTTGATCTGCACCTGCAGGGCATGCAGCAACTTGGTGCCGAAATTGAGTTGAAAGAAGGTTATGTTCACGCCAGAGCGCCCAGAGGGCTGATCGGCGGCGAAGTGGCCTTCCCGAAGGTCTCGGTTGGCGCGACCGAAAACATCATGATGGCGGCGGTTCTGGCCAAGGGCACCACCCGCATGATTAACGCCGCGCGGGAACCCGAAGTGGTTGATCTGGCCGACTGTCTTATTGGTATGGGCGCGCAGATCAGCGGTGCGGGTACAGACTGTATCACCATTGAAGGTGTTGATCGTCTGCACAGCTATACCCACACGGTTGTTCCCGACCGGATTGAAACCGGGACCTATGCCATGGCAGCGGCCATGACTGGGGGGCGGCTGGAATTGATCGGCGCAAGGCCGACACATCTGCGTTCGATGATTGATCAACTGGCCCATGCTGGTGTGATGATCGAGGACAGTGAAAACGGTATGATTGCAAGCCGCGCGGGCAAACGTGTTGTTGGTGTAGACATCATGACCGAACCCTATCCCGGCTATCCGACCGATCTCCAGGCACAGACCATGGCGCTGATGTCGACTGCCGAAGGCGCCTCCATGATTACCGAGACGATTTTCGAGAACCGTTTCATGCATGTGCCCGAACTTTGTCGGATGGGCGCAAACATTACAGTCCACGGTTCTTCGGCGCTAGTGCGCGGGCAGGCCAGACTGACCGGGGCCGAGGTTATGGCGACGGATCTGCGCGCCAGTTTCTCGCTGATCATGGCGGGGCTGGTTGCCGACGGGGAAACTGTGTTAAACCGTGTCTATCATCTTGACCGCGGGTACGAGCGGGTCGAAGACAAGCTGGCAGCCTGTGGTGCCGATATTGAACGGCTCAAGGTGGAATAATCATTGGCCGGGATGATCCCCGGGGTGTATGACTGAAATGTCTTATGCTTCTGTGATGAAACAGGATGAGTAACCAAAGGTGGGGAAGACGGGCATGGCTGAGGGGACAAGACTGAAGATCCGGGCGCAGGATGACGAAGACATCCGGACGCTTTCGGGCCTGCTGCAGGACTCTCTGGTGCCGCTGTGTGATGTTGCCTGGCTGCGTGAGGAAAAGCGCTTTGTCATGGTGGTCAACCGCTTTTGCTGGGAAATGCTGCCGGCCGAGATCCGGGCGCGCGGTTTTTCTGCACCGGACAGCCCTGACGAGATCGTCGCCGCCAAGGAAGAAATCAAAGCTGACAGCAGAGACGACGATGATGACGATGTTGCCTTTGCCGATGTCGCCCCTTTGCCGACGTTTCACCGGGTGAACACCGGACTGTGTTTTGACCGGGTCAAATCCATTCAGGTCAAAAATGTGGATCTGGGGCAGAAGGACGAGATCCTTAACCTGCTGACCATTGCCGCAATCCCGGGGTATATCACTCTGTATTTCTCTGGCGGGGCGGCGATCCGTCTTGTGGTTTCCCAGATCCGCTGTCATATGGATGACCTGAGCGAGCCCTGGCCGACCCTGAACCAGCCGCGCCACGACGTGGAAGACCAGCTTGCTGACGCAGCAGCGGGATTTACAGATCATGGCCAAAATGATCATGGCCAAAATGATCATGGTCTGGGTGCACGCTCCCCGAAAGAAGTGTGACGCTGCCAAACAAGAAAAGATCCCCGATAAAGATCAAGGTAAAAAGTGTAACGAGGTATCTGTACCAGACACTGATTGCCGACAGAAAAACGGAAATAATGCTATGCCCAAGATCGAACCGATGATCCTGGCTGTCCCCAAGGGACGTATTCTCAAGGAACTTTTGCCACTGATGAAAGCTGCCGGGATCGAACCCGAAGCTTCTTTCTTTGATGACAAGTGCCGCCAGCTGCGCTTTGCCACCAATGTTGACTATCTTGAACTGATCCGGGTGCGCAGTTTCGACGTGCCGACCTTTGTCGCCTTTGGCGCCGCCCATCTTGGTGTCGCGGGCAGCGATGTGGTGATGGAGTTTGACTACCCTGAAATCTATGCGCCGGTTGATCTGAAAATTGGTCATTGCCGTATGTCGGTTGCTGCGCCCAAAACCCTGTTGAGAACAGAAGATCCGGCGCAGTGGAGCCACATCCGGGTCGCAACCAAATATCCCAAGATCACCCAGCGCCACTTTGCAGCGCGAGGAGTTCAGGCGGAGTGCATCAAGCTGAACGGTGCGATGGAACTGGCGCCAAATCTGGGGCTGTGTCGTCGCATTGTTGATCTGGTTTCTTCCGGCGCCACGCTGGAAGCCAACGGCCTGGCCGAAGTCGAGAAGATTGCCGAGGTTTCCTCGCGCTTTGTGGTTAACCGTGCGGCCCTTAAAACCCGCCCGTCAGAAATAAACCACTGGATCCGCAGTTTTCAGGAGGCCGTCAATGCCGCGTGAACTCAAGGCAAATGCCGCTGATTTTGAAAACCACTTTCTCGACCTTTTGTCGTCAAAGCGCGAAGCCTCTGTTGATGTGAACGATACCGTTGCGGAAATTCTGGCGGATGTGAAGCAACGTGGTGATACGGCCCTGCTGAACTATACCCGGCGCTTTGATCGTCTGGAGCTGACCGCTGGGGAACTGCGGGTCACTGCTGAGGAGATCAAGGCAGCGGTTGCCGCCTGTGATCCGGCTTCGATTGAGGCGCTGAAGCTGGCAGCGGCAAGGATCACCGATTATCACGCACGTCAGAAACCGGAAGACCTGCGCTATACCGATCCTGTCGGGGTGCAGCTGGGGCATCGCTGGACGGCTGTCGAGGCTGCAGGGCTTTATGTGCCCGGCGGGACGGCAAGTTATCCTTCTTCGGTGTTGATGAATGCGCTGCCAGCCAAGGTGGCCGGGGTTGATCGTCTGGTGATGGTGGTTCCCACACCGGATGGTGTGCTCAATCCTCTGGTTCTGGCGGCGGCTTCTATTGCCGGGGTGGATGAAATCTATCGCATTGGCGGGGCACAGGCGGTAGGTGCACTGGCCTATGGCACCGAAACCATCGATCCGGTTGATATTATTGTCGGGCCGGGTAATGCCTATGTGGCCGCGGCCAAGAAACAGGTCTTCGGCATTGTCGGGATCGACATGATTGCCGGGCCTTCTGAAATTCTGGTTATTGCCGATGGCAAGAACAACCCGCGCTGGATGGCCGCAGACCTGTTGGCCCAGGCCGAGCACGATACCGCTGCCCAGTCGATCCTGATCACTGATGATGCTGATTTTGCCAAGGCAGTCGAGCAGGCGATTGCGATCCATCTCCAGACCCTGTCGCGCAGCGAGATCGCGCGGGAGAGCTGGGAAGATCACGGGGCGATCATTCTGGTTGATGATCTGGAACAGGCGGTGCCTCTGACCAACCGTCTGGCACCGGAGCATCTGGAAATTGCCGTCGACGATCCTGAACCGCTTGCCGCCAAAATTCGCAATGCCGGGGCGATTTTTCTGGGGCGGCATACGGCAGAGGTCATCGGCGATTATGTTGCCGGACCTAACCACGTGCTGCCAACTGCTCGCTCGGCCCGTTTTTCCTCGGGTCTTTCAGTGCTGAATTTCATGAAGCGCACTTCGCTGATCTCCTGTGACGCGGAAAGTCTTAAAGCAATTGGCCCCGCGGCAGTTACCCTGGCCCGGGAAGAAGGTCTGACGGCTCATGCCTTGTCAGTTTCCCTACGGCTGGAAGAATAAACGCAGATATGAAAGTGCCGGGGCAGGGGCATAGATCATGGTATCTGTCCCGGCACTATTTTGCGGCCTTGTTCAGGTATCATAAAGATCACAATGTTAGACTTCTTCACAGAGGCCTTGTCTAACCGGGGCCAGTTCAGCAAAATCATTTGCAGGAATCGCTTTCCGGTAGCTTGATCGGGAACAGCAAGGGGGAGGCCGGATGCAGGATCAGGACGCGCAGAAGAGCAGCCATCACCTTGTCCATATTCATCTGGATGAATTCTCCCTGACTCGCTCAACCCCGGATGTGGAAAAAGAACGGGCGATTGCGGTTTACGATCTGCTGGAACAGAACAGCTTTCGTCCAACGGGTTCGGAAGCAGGGCCCTATAAACTTGATCTGTCTATTGTGGAAAATCGCCTGCTGTTCAAGGTAATGCTGGAAAGCGATGATCCGCTTTGTGAACATATTCTCTCGCTAACGCCGCTGCGCCGGATTATCCGGGACTATTTTTCTGTCTGTGCCACCTATTTCGAGGCGATCAAATCTGCAAGCCCGGCCAAGATTGAAGCCATTGATATGGGGCGGCGGGGCTTGCATAACGAAGGATCTGAAATTCTCCAGCAACGGCTGGACGGTAAAATTGAAATTGATTTCAATACCGCCCGGCGTCTCTTCACCCTGATCTGTGCGCTGCACTACGTTCGGGGCTAGTATCTTGAGCGATCTTCCCGGTGCCGTCCTTTTTGCCTGTACACATAATGCCGTGCGCTCGCCTATGGCCGAAGGGCTGCTCAAACATCTGCTGGGCCACAAAATCTTTGTCGATTCCGTCGGGGTGCGCCCACAGGAAGTTGATGGCTTTGTCATCGAGGTAATGGAGGAAATCGGCGTCGATATTTCCCGTCACCGGGCCAAGGATTTCAATGATCTTGAAGACAGTTCCTTCGATTTGATCATCAGTCTTTCGCCAGAGGCACAGCACTCAGCGGTGGAAATGACCCGGACCATGGCCTGTGATGTGGAATTTTGGCATACCTTTGATCCAGGCCTGATTGAGGGCAGCAGGGAGACCCGTCTGCAGGCCTACCGCCAGGTGCGTGATTTTCTGCGCAAAAAGATCGAAGAGCGATTCACCATGGATCTCAAACCAGTCGTCTGACGTTTTTTTCCTTTACGTTCCTGTCTCCGGTTATTCCCGCTTAACACTCAGCTTTTCAAGTCAGGAGGTGGAGAATTTTTGCTGCTCTTGACATGTTAGGTCGTTTGTCCTAATTTTACTGTAGGGCGCTTGTCCTACACTGAATGCGGAATTTGCTTGATGAACGAAAAAACAACCCGGGATCATATTGTCGAGGCAGCGGACCAGCTGTTCTATCAGCAGGGTTATGAACATACTTCTTTCAAGGATATTGCGGATGCTGTGCAGATCTCGCGCGGCAACTTTTATTATCACTTCAAAACCAAAGACGACATTCTGGATGCTGTAATCGTACTTCGTCTGGCAAGAACCACAGGAATGCTTGATCGGTGGGAGGCCGAGGGCGACAGTCCGGAAGATCGCATCTGCAGCTTTATTCATATCCTGATCATGAACCAGGCCAAGATTATCCTGTATGGCTGCCCGGTAGGGACCCTCAGCGGTGAACTGGCGAAGTTGAATCACAGTGCCCGGGGAGAGGCAAACCAGCTCTTCTCTCTATTCAAAAACTGGCTGCAAAAACAATTTATTCTAATGGGGTGCGGAGAAAAGTCAGAAGATTGTGCCCTGCATCTTCTTGCCCGGAGCCAGGGTGCCGCGACGCTGGCCAATGCTTTTCAGGACGAAGCTTTTATCAAGCGGGAGGTCCGGATGATGATGGACTGGCTGCTGAGCTGCAAGAAGGGCGCACAACAAGTCTCCAGGGATGTGACGCAGCCGCACTAGGTCGAACCAGCGCGCAGATCATCAGGATTTGTCATTAACGGGAGAAAATAGAAAATGTTTATTGTGTTTCTCAGGTTTTCCAGCAGCAAAGCCCGGGCTGGTCAATTTATGGACGGACATAAGGCGTGGATCAAGCGCGGCTTTGATGATGGTGTTTTCCTGGTGGTTGGCAGCCTTCAACCTGAAGCGGGTGGCGGGATCGTGGCCCACAATACTTCCCTGGCGGATCTCGAGAAGCGGGTGAAGGATGATCCTTTCGTCGCAGAGAAAATTGTCTTTGCAGAAATTCACGAGATTACCCCGGCGAAAGCTGATGCCCGCCTGGAATTTCTCCTGTCCTGATCATCCCTCTTGATCACCCCTCTTGATCACCCCTCTTGATCATCCCTCTTGATCACAGGGCCTGATCAGGAGGCAGATCGATACAGTTTTCTTTAGTTCTGATGAAGTGAGACAAGGTTATGAGTACCACGACGATAGGTCCGGATGGCAAAGCGCGCTGTCGCTGGTGTGATGCCGCTCCCGAGTTTTTCCATTATCATGATACCGAATGGGGCTTTCCGGTTACAGAAGATCGCCGTCTGTTTGAAAAGCTCTGCCTTGAGAGTTTCCAGTCTGGTCTGAGTTGGCGCACGATCCTGGCCAAGCGTGAGAACTTCCGGGCTGCGTTCCACAATTTTGATTTCGACAAGATGGCAGAATATGGCCCGGGAGATATTGAGCGGCTGCTTCAGGATGTGGGAATTGTACGTCATCGGGGAAAGATCGAAGCGGTGATAAATAATGCCAGACGGGCGCAGGAGTTGGTCAGGAATGAGGGATCGCTCGCTGCTTTTCTCTGGAGTTACGAGCCGAAACCAGACCAGCTTGTCCAACCGCAGACAGCCTCGACTTCGGCGGAATCAATTGCTCTGTCGAAGGAGCTTAAAAAACGGGGCTGGAAATTTGTCGGCCCAACCACGGTCTATGCCTTTATGCAGGCCATGGGGCTGATCAATGATCATGTCGATGGCTGTATCATGCGAGACAGGATTGAAGCGGCTCGAAGTAATCTTGTTCGCCTGAGGGGGTAGTCTTATTTTTGGGGTGATACCCAGCCAAAGTTTTACCGTACTAAGTTTAAATGGCTATCAGCTTGAGTTGTTTTTCATTTTATGATTGTTTACTCTTTTTTGGGGAGTAGACATGAAGAAAATAGTTCTTTTAGTAGTGATGTCTCTGTTCTTGAGTGCTTGTGTGACAACAAAACAAGCAGCTAAGTACACACAAGGCCAAGAGTTTGAAAATTATATAACAGTCGGGGGTAGTGAAGTGCAGGTGCCACTTCCAGAGGGAAGATGGACTCTCGTTGGTCAAGAACTTACAAAAAATAGTGCGGGGACCCGGTTTCAAAGCCAGATTCTGATTCAGAGCCAAGAAAATGCCTTGAGTAAGTTTGTAGCGATTACTGCCTCGCTGGACCATTCTAAATGGGGATATATGTACAGCGATTTTTGTAATGATAACGAGATGTTATACCGGGAAAAAAACGCAAATTATGACGGTAGTGATCAAGACTGTATAGCCTTGGTGCACTGGACGGTTGTCCCAGGCGACAGCGACGATAAATCCTGGATTGATACCTATGATTTCCTGGATACTAATAATATATCGGTGCCGGTTAATGCTTTAGTTTCTTCATACAGGAAGGTTAGCAAGACACATTATTTATCTATTTCTTATGGTGTGAATCCTGAACTCGACGGCTTCGAAGCTCCTGTCAGTGCTGAATGGGAAATGAGTAAATGGCATAAGAGTAGGTATCGCCGTGATCCTGAAAAACTCAAATATGTTCGCGAGTTGGTTGATTGGACGAAAAACTGGGATGCAAAGGTGAACGCAGGTATCAAGCGTCAATTGGCAGCAAATAATTAAAGCAAGAAAAATGGGATTTAAAAGGGGGGGGAAGCCCCCCTTTATTAATATGGATTTTCTGTAAAATAATAAATTTTCTGTAAAATAATAAAGAGCCTGAGGGAGGGTTTAGTTAACTGTAATTTTGTCTCGTTTTAAAAGAAATCTGGGGAATAGTTTTTATAAGATCAGAATGCTCTGTAAGGCATCGGTGCTAGGTCTAATTCGTGACGGTGCGGGGTGTCTTGCGGGAAGGCGGGAAGTGATCGTGTTTTTCGTAAAGCTGTTCCAGGGTTCCATCGGCTTTGATCATCTGGAAACCTTTATCCAGGCGCTCTGCGATTTCCTGGGCGTCAGGACGGATCCTGCTGATGCCGGGGTGAATGTGTTCCAGATAGAGCGTTTCCAGATAATCAACTTCATTTGCCCTTTCAAGATTTTGGGTTTCCAGCAGCTGGTACCCCATCAAGCGTCCGGTAAAGAGGATGTCAAAACGTTTTTCGATCAGCATTTTCATGCCATCAATCTCTTTGGGGTAGGGGTTTATTCTGATGTCGTCCCCGATCAGACCCTGCAGAATTTCGAAATAGCTGCTGCCTTTGAGCGACCCAAAGCTATAGTCATGTAAGTCTTTGAGCTGGCCCAGCTTGATGCCGCTGTCCTTGCGTACAAAAATGCCGATCTCGATCTCCCAGAAAGCCTGATTGGTATAGGCGATCCAGTTTTTGTTCTCGTTGACATAAGTTGGGCAGGAAATTCCGTCAATTTCGCCCTTTTTGACCCCGGCGATCACCCGGTTCCAGGGCAGGATAAGGTGCTGGACCTGAAGGTCCACTCTTTCTCCCGACAGGGTGATGATTTCACTGAGAAGTCCTCTGTCTCCCCTGGCCTCGTCAATCAGTGGTCTCCAGCTGTTGCATGCCAGGACGAGGGGTTCCGCCTGAGCCGACAGGCTCAGCAGTATTGCCAGTATAAGAGAAGAGGCAAATCGCAGAATCATGGGAACTATTCAGGTTGATGATAAAAAACGCAGTTTAACTATAGATCCATATTACTGAAAAAGAGATTAACAGCTACTGTTTTTGAGAAAAGTTCCCTAGATTTTGCGCGGTTTCTTACGGGGAAAATAAACTGCCCGAAGATTTTTGTCGGGGCGTAATGTCTGATATCCGCTTTGCCAGGAAGGGTGTTTTGAGAAAGGTGAGCGAATTTCGGCGTGTCGCAGTGCAGATAGGAAATTCATGAACAATACTGACTGAGTTCCTCTGGCTGCTCTAATCTCTATAAGTTGTCTGTCTTAAATTGTTTCTGTAGATTTTATTTGCTATCACGCTTACGGGCAGTCGCTGATTGGTGACTTCTCCTTATGGTTCAGCTGTATCTTTTTCACAGATTATGTTCTGTGAACCAGTACATGCAGAAGAACTGATCTTATATCATGCAGGGTCCGAAATTTTCATGCAGCTTGTCACGCGCCACTCTTCTGCTCCTTTTGTTCTCGCTTCCGCTTCTCCCCGCCGTCAGGAACTCCTGTTGCAGATTGGAATCACACCAGATCTGGTCGATCCGGCTGATCTGGATGAAAGCCCCAAAAACCGGGAGCTGCCTGCTGACTATGCCAAGAGGATCTCGCAGGAGAAGGCGGCTGTTGTTGCTGCGCGCCAGGCGGGGGCTTTTGTTCTGGCTGCAGATACAGTTGTCGCTGTTGGTCGCCGGATTTTGCCAAAAGCAGAAAGTGAACAGGAAGCCCGTATGTGCCTGAATCTCCTGTCAGGGCGTCGTCACCGGGTGATGACCGGCCATGTTCTTGTGACGCCGGAAGGACTGGTTCGCCAGCGGCTGGTTCAAACAGCTGTGAGATTCAAACGCCTTCATGCCAGTGAAATCGAGGCCTATATTGACAGCGGTGACTGGCGGGGCAAAGCGGGGGGCTATGCCATCCAGGGCGGAGCAGCGGCTTTTATCCCAGCGATTAACGGCTCCTATACCAATGTGGTCGGGCTGTCGTTACCGGAAGTGACCAGCCTTTTGGTCGGAAACGGATTTTAGGCGGCCCAGGGCCGGGTTGCTACAGACTTAACCGGGAGAGCTCATATGTCTGCGCTGATCTGTATTGATTATCTGCCGGGACTGTTGCGGGCTGCCCGTCTGGAGGATGATCACCTTGAAGATATGCTCATTCTGCGCGATGACCGTCCGGTTTACGTTGGCAACCATTATGATGGGCGCTTGATCTCTCTTGATCGGGGGCTTGATGCTGCTTTTGTTGATATTGGCCTGGATCAACCGGGTTTCCTGCCAATGGGTGAGGTCGCCAGAAGTCTGAAAGCTGACAAGGGGCTTTCCGAAGGTGACTATCTCCGGGTGGAAGTGACTCGGGAGGGCGCGGATGGCAAGGGGGTACGCCTGCGCGCCCGGGGGGATGTGGCGCTTTCCGGGAAAAAGGTTTCTCTGGTGCAGGCCCGTGATCCTCTGGCTGACTGGCTGGGACGGCAAGGGACCTTACCCGAAGAAATTCTTGTGACTGATGCGGGGGTACTCCGACATTTACGCAGGTTGCTGGCAGAGAATGAATCCGGATTTTCGCCAGAAGAGGTAGCGCGCTGCAATCATTGTTTGCAGGCAGACAAGCCGGATCTTTTCGAAACCATGGGGCTTGAGGAAGCGCTGGAAAATCTTTTGCAGGTCGATGTTCCGCTGCCTTCAGGTGGCAGTCTGATCATTGAACAGGGGCGCAGCCTGACCGCGATCGATGTCAATAAAGGCACCATGCAACATAACGGCGGTAGCGAGATATTGCATTTGTTGCTTTGCCAGGAAGCGTCAGTCGAAATCGCTCGACAGTTGCGATTGCGAAATATCGCCGGGCGTATTCTGGTTGACTTTCCCTATCTGAAGGCACCGGAGAGCCGAAAGAAACTCCAGGCTTGTCTCAAGGATGCTTTGAAGCGCGACCCGGTCAGCCATAAACTTTTTCCGCTCTATCTTTCGGGCCTGCAGGAATTGACCCGGAAACGGGCAGGACGGTCGCTCCAGGAACTGTTGCTGTGCCCTGTGGGGATTGGCGGGCTTGGTCATGAACCAGACGCCATGACTGTTGGTTATGCGGCTTTGCGTCGTCTGTGGTGTTCCTGTGCATCGGGCGGGCAGAGAAGGGGCAGTGAGATCTCGGGAGCTAACACTGGCCCGGAATTGGGTGTCGCAGCAGATGTGGCTTTGGCTCTGGAGGAAAGTGCAGCACGCTTTTATGTTGAAGAACGTATTGGCCGGAAAATCAAAATAGAATCACGACCGGCAGAGGTTGAAGGCTTTACAGTTAACATCTGAGCCCTGATAAATATCCAGGAGTGAACCTGTTGAGAATAAACACCGAGAAGTAATATGTCTGATCCCGTATTGAAAAAAGCCCGCTGTCCGATTTGTAAGGGAGAATCTGCTGTTGAATATAAACCCTTTTGTTCCCGACGCTGTGCCGATGTCGATTTGAATCGATGGTTGAGCGAAAGCTATCGGATTCCAACTTCAGAACGGTCGGTTGATTCGGCGGATGACGACGAAATCCTGTGACTTTCCGGCTGCTTAAGGGGTTGAAATAAAGAAAAAACTGTTTTTTGTATTTTTCTTGATAATAGGACTGGACAGGACCTTAATCATTTTCTATAAGCCCTTTCATCGGCGGCCAACAACAACGGTCAGCCCCCGGTGCCCAGATAGCTCAGTTGGTAGAGCAGCGGACTGAAAATCCGCGTGTCGGTGGTTCAAATCCGCCTCTGGGCACCATTTATTCTCCTTACATTTTAAGTTTGAGCTAGATGTTTCCTTTCCGGAAGTCCTGTGAAGATTTTCAGCTGTAATTCTACCGTTTTTCCGATCAAACTTTTCGGTCAATGTCCTTTGCGGACCAGGGTAGAGTGCAGAACTAGAGCCCTTCTATGTCGGTTGGCTATGTTGCTTTGTTTTCTGGAATCTCTTCTGAATCTCTCATGCTTTTTATTCCTTTGTTTTCGCATTTCCTTTAGGTTTTCCGGGTGAAAATTGCTTCGAAATTTTCTCGCGAAATCATGCTTGTCAAATCAGAAATGATCTTGCTGTTTGTCTGGTGACGGGGGGGGATTGTCAGGATGGACCAAGATCTGGCTGGATTGCTTCGGAGCCGAGCAGCCCGAGCTTAACAGCCGAAGCCCTGCAAGAAGTTAAAAAACGCTGTGCATCAGCTTCGCCACTGTGGGGAAGTGTTGATCTTGGTTTTTTCTCGTGAGAATAAGCCTCAAGGCGCTGTTTTCTATGTCATTTTTTTGAGGTTGCGGCTGTTGATTCTGGGGCTGCAACTATAAATGGGTTTTGTGGTGTCGCTGGAAAACTATAAAATTGTGTAAAACTTTATCAGATAACGGTTTTCTTCTTGAGAATTCAGAGTGTTTGACGTACCTTCAGCGGCGAACAAATGTGTTTTTCGTGTTACAGCTGTGATTCTCGTTATTTCAAGATGAGGCGTGTCATGGTGTATCGGGGGAAATGCGACTGTGATTTTTTTGCAACAGATGTGCCTTAATTGGTTGTGGTCCTATAGGATTGTTGACAGTTAGAGGTGCAAGACGTAGAAATATTGCAGTATTCTATTAGGTGGTTGTGAATAGTCATTTATTTGGACGTAGACACAGACGCTGTCACGAACAAGCATTCGGGGGAAAAGTACCAATGCGCCAACTTGGTAAAACCTTGGTTTCGAACTTTAAAACAGCACTGCTCGCCAGTGCTATTGTTCTGCCATCCGTATCAGCCGCACAGGCTGTAACACTTCAAGAAGCAATTACGCAGGCTCTCGCGACAAACCCGGATATCGGTGTTGTTGCCCACAACCGTGAAGCGGTTGATGAGGAGCTTCGTCAGGCTCGTGGTCTCTACCTTCCGCAGATTGACCTTTCTGCTGGTGCGGGTATTGAAAGCAATGACGATTCCACTTCCCGGGCCGGCGGCGGTACTGGTAAGCATGATGTGATCAACCCCACAGACGCTTCCATTACGCTCCAGCAGCGCATTTTTGACGGCTTTGAAGCCGGCAGCACCGTTGATCGTGAAAAGGCGCGTGTCGAATCCGCAGCCAATCGCGTAAACGAAAACGCCGAATTCCTGACGCTGGATGCGATTGGTGCCTATCTTGAAGTTCTGCGCCAGCGTGAACTTGTTGCTCTGGCAACAGAGAACCTGCAGATCCACCTCGACATTGTTGCGAACCTGCAAGAGCGTCTTTCCGGTGGTGGCGGCAGCCGCGCTGATGTGTCCCAGGCTGAAGCTCGTTCTGCCCGGTCACGTAACACGCTGACCACATCCTACAATGATCTCCGTGATGCAGAAGCCAACTATACCCGTATCGTTGGTCACTTCCCGGAAGAGCTGGACACACCTGAAGGTTTCTCTGCCCCGCTTCCTGCGGGTCTTGATGAAGCTGTGGACCTTGCTGTAAGCGACAACCCCACAATTCGTATTTTTGAAGCTGACGTGCGTACAGCAGAAGCTGAAGTAGGACTTTCCGAAGTGCCTTTCTATCCTTCTGTCAACCTGGAAGCTTCTACCGAACATCGTGATGAGTTCGACGCAACACCGGGCAGCTATGAGCAGAACAACTCTGTAATGCTTCGTCTGCGCTGGAACCTGTTCCGTGGCGGCATTGATCGTGCAGCCCGTCAGGAAGCTCTGGCCCGTCTTTCCGAAAGCAAAAACCAGCGTTACAGCTCTGTTGTCGATGCTCAACGTGAAATGCGCCAGTCCTGGTTTGCCCTGGATGCCTCACGCCAGTCCGTAACTGATCTTGCTTCTTCAGTTCAGTACAACACCGAAACCCGCGATGCTTATCGTGAGCAGTTCGATGTTGCTCAGCGGACTTTGCTGGACGTTCTGGATGCTGAAAACGAACTCTTTACTTCTCGTGGACAGCTGATTTCAGCTATGACAAACGAGCAGCTTGCTTCTTATCGTATCCTTGCTCTGAGTGGCCAGTTGATGGCGACACTTGGTGTTGATGCTCCAGAGCAGGCTAATGTTGATCACAAATCCTGGGCAGAAGGCCTGATTGACTGATCAAGCTTCTGTATCTGATATGAAAAGGGCGCTTCGGCGCCCTTTTTTATTTTGTATTCGAAGTTGTTTTTTATTCAAAAACTACTTCAGGTTTTAATTTAAATAGGGAGTGGTTTTGTATTTTCTCTGATTCTGGTGGTGCGGATATTAGGTGGATAAAACTATTTCATGCTACAATTACATGGTGTAATCTTGTATCAGGGAGGAAGTGGCAGTTATCTTTAGCTGTCTCTTTAGAAAATGCACTTGTTATTTGATTGGGATGTTGTATTTCTTAGTGCGAGATGTACAGCGTTTGGTCGCTAGAAGAGATGACGTATGAAAACCGGTCTGGATTCTGAAATGGTTATAGAGGGAGTTGTTAATGATCCTCAGCTGCAAGATGCTGATGATTTCTTTTTCACGCCCTTTGAAGCTGTTTTTGATGACGAGGATGAGGTTGTGGCGCTTCATCTCGATGACCTTCTGCCGGACGATTCCGGCGCTGTGGTTCTCTTTGCCGGTGAGGGGCAGCCTGTGTACCTGGAAACACTGGATATGGTTGTGCACAGCGGTATTTCCCACGAGCATGTCACGGCTTCCGGTGTGGATGTGACGGGCCTGCATGTTTATAATTTTGCCAGCGGCCTTACGCTTTATAGCGAGAGCGAAGTTATTATCCAGACGGAACGTTAAATTCCTTTCTTTTGATTGGAAGCGGTCAAAAGAAAACGCGACAATCCAAACAGCTAAAACGCTTTTCCCGAGACGATTTGTTTAGCCGTCCAGAATTTTTTTGTGGGCCGCCATTGGCATTGCCTGGTATCAGGTGTCTGCAGTACTTTCCTCAGGGAGAGAAACCTCTTCCTCGGGCTTTTGGGCAAGGGGCTTCCTGCTGATTGCCATGCGCGGTGTGCTGGCGACCCAGATCACCATATACTGCTTTTTGTGATTGTGGATGCTGGCCTTGACCAGCCGGGCCTGAGCGGTGATGACCTTGCCCGGGATCATTCTGATGATGCGGGCATCGAGATTGCGCAGCCGGGATTCCTGGAGATCCTTTACATTCTCCAGAAAGGGGCCTTTGCTGCGCAGCTGGAAGAGGCGGGTGATGTTCGCGCCTTCAATGCCGATATTGTTTTCCCCGAGCCAGTTGTAAAAAGCACTGTTGCAGGAAACGATGGTCAGATCCTCGGACAGCAGTGCAGCCGGACTGGGGCTGGCATCAAGCAGGGAAAGAATGATGCTCTTGTTGGGGTCAATTTCGGCCCCGGCCAGTCGCCGTTCGCTGGAAATCATACAGAAAACCCGGAGAAACGAAGAAAAATTCGGCCCTTGATAAATCAATTCAAGCTTGCCGATAAATTTCCCGAGTTTAAGCCCGTGTTCAACAGCGGCCTGTTCCAGCGCGCGCCAGAAGACCGGCTCGAGCCGGATCGAGTAGCGCTTCTTGTTATATTGAACAACGCGGGCTCTGGGGGCCTGGTCGGCAAAGTTTACAGGGAGTATTGATCTGGGCATAATTTGTTCGGTCTTTGCAGGGGCTCCGGGGTTCTGGCTGTTGTCTTCGAGCTTTTGACTGTTCTCTGTACAAGTTCCTCTGATGTTCCTTTGTGAGGACTGTATGGGATCAGGGCAGCAGAATCTCGTCATTGTCCCCGACAATGTTCCCCAGATCGGTAAGCTTGCTCCGGAGGGAGTAGCGTGTGGCCAGTTTGCGCTGGGCGGCTTTGGGAAGATCAGTCATCATTATCACGCGTTTGTCGATCAGCGTGGCAATCAGATCCTCAAGAACACGGATCATTTCCATGTCACTTTGAGCAAGTTCCTGCTGGATAACTTCGCTGTGTTCTTCTACCTGTTCTCCGACATTCTGGATGAACTCTGCCACCTCGGGTGCATCAGCATCAATATATTCCCGGGCGCCTTCTTTCGTATCTTCAAACAGGCCGGTGATCATTCCGTCCGCAGATCGTGATACATATGGCATGATATCTCCTTCGAGGCTGGCTTGCACAAGTCAGTTAGTGAGCCTGTTTACAATAAACTGCAACAGCAGCGGTGCTCACTTGCTGATTGTTACAGCCCGTGGACACTTTAAAATCTACGGACAATTGGTTAATGAGAAGTAAGTTATACTTTTAAAGGTTGAATTTATAGCGATTTTTCTGGTCTCATCTATTGTAGTCTCGAGGCTTGCGCAAGCGAAGGCGAAGAAATTGGCAGGGTAGTGGAATATGCCTGTCTTCTCATCGGGCCTGTCATGTTCGGGTCATATTTAACAGGCAGGGTGGCTGCTGGAATTGTAAACAGAGTTGCCCTGGGAGCGATCGGGATTTTTTGCACTATCATTGCGTGCCTCGATAACAACACAGGTCTAACAGGGGAGGATTATATGAAAAAAAAATATTACGGGTGTGCAGCACTCGGATTGGCGCTGACTTTGATTACAGGAGGGATGTCAGCGGCATCAGCAGGAGCCCTGACGAATGTCCGGGACGTGAAACTCAATGTATCCGGTTTGAATTATTACAGTGAGCAGTGTGGGCTGAGCCGGGAGGCTTTTGAACGCGCGCTTTTTGGGGCCTTTAGCGAAGGTGAGCTTCGTCTGACCCGTTCATCTGCCTATTGGTTACATACCAAGGTGACGACGATCATCTTCGACAAGGTCAATTGTGTTAGCAACGTAGAGGTCGTGCTTTATGCCAACACCCGTTATTTCAATCCGTCGACGGCGAGTGAGATGATTGGTCGGGTTGAAGTCTGGAGCAATGGTGGTCTGTATAGTTCGGAAGCTGAAACTCATCAGGTCCAGGTCAACAATGCCTTGCATAAAATGGGAACATCCCTGCGCGATGCCTGGAGAAAAGATCAGTAAGACTGAAAACTCCTGACTTATCCTCTAGGCAATGCAATCTGTTTTGCTTGTCCTGGAAGGAGGGTGGTCAGTGGCAAAGTTTGCATTTTTTTGGGGTAAAAGTTTACTGTTAATATCTGGGATAGGAATTTTGGTTTAATATAACAGGGATGTAACCCGTTGTGTTTCCACTGTGTCTTTGTTTGTCTTGATCATATTTCCAGATGATATGGCGCTGTGTGGGCCAGGGTTACAGGACAATTCAATTTGAAAGGTAGTATATGGTAATCAGTTCAAGCGACATTCCCAAGTTTTACCACGATGCAGACTTTATGAACTCGCCTGATGCCAGGGCACTCAGGATACTGTCCGAGTATTTCGGGCCGCAAACCCGTTTTGAAGAGTTTAACGTGGATGACACCATTGTGTTTTTTGGCTCTGCCCGTATTCAGTCGGAAGAGACAGCCCAAAAGGCAATGGCGGAAGCCAAGAGTACTGGCGAGGGGCTGGAGAAAGCCGAGAAGATGATGAAGATGTCGCGCTATTACGAGGAAACTCGTGAGCTGGCGCGGCGCTTCACCCGCTGGTCCAAGGAGCTTGGAGATGAAGAGCGCCGTTTTGTGGTCTGTACCGGAGGTGGTCCAGGGATCATGGAGGCGGCAAACCGTGGAGCCTCGGAAGAAAAGGGGGTTAATGTTGGCCTCAATATCTCGCTTCCATTCGAGCAAAATGAGAATCCCTATATCACAAGGGAGCTGGCGCTTGAGTTCCATTATTTCTTTATGCGCAAATTCTGGTTTATTTATCTGGCCAAAGCTGTCCTGGTCATGCCCGGTGGCTTTGGAACACTCGATGAGTTTTGCGAACTGCTGACGTTGATCCAGACGCAGAAAATCAGAAAGAAGATGCCTATTGTTCTCTATGGCTCGGACTACTGGAATAAGGTGATCAATTTTGAAGCTCTCTGCGAGTTCGGTACGATCAGTGAAGAGGATCTTGATCTGTATCTGGTGACCGATTCTATGGATGAAGCGTTTGACTATGTGACTAAGGGGTTGTTGAAACATGCCCTGAAGGCCCCAGGCCCAAGCCTGTAGGTAGGACAGTGGGGTGGCGATCTTTTGGCGGGCCTTGTTGTTTCAAGGCCCGCTATGATGCGAGGTTTGCAAAGATAGGGATCAGGATTTCCGCCTAAAACGGCTACAATGGTGCTCAGTGATCACAAGGTAATCTGGTGGCCCACTGTGAGGGCATTCAATTAGATTGATAGATTCAGCCTATGTTTGGCATGTGAATTATCGATTTGAAGTATGTTAATTCTCAGTTCACAATGTAACTATAATGCATCTATGTGAGGGGGTTTATTTACTAAAACACAAATTCATCAGAGAAAATGTTTGTAAAATATCCGATATTCTCAAAAATGTGTTGATTTGTTGCTGTTAATGTCACAAATTCTTCGTGACATAAATGTTTTACAAATATGACAGTTTTGTGAACCTCTTCTTGTGTCGTTATGATGAATCGGGTAACAAATCCTGGTGTCCGCTTGTTTCCTGCTTCACCACCAGGTTGGTTATAACAGGCGAAGTGGTATAAAAAGAATAACAGGGCGAGGTTAGCAAACAATCGTGTCGGGTTTTGAGCTTTTATTGAAAATTGCAGGTGGTGTGGCGCTGTTGTTGTGGGCGACACGTATGGTGCGCACAGGGGTTATGCGTGCTTATGGTAGCCACCTTCGCCGTTTTCTCGGCTCGGCAACACGCAATACTGTTACGGCCTTTGGCATGGGGATCGGTATGGCCGGTATCCTTCAGAGCTCAACTGCAACGGCTTTGTTGACAGTGGCTTTTGCCGGGAAAGGTTTGATTGCTATTGCGCCTGCCCTTGCAGTCATGCTGGGGGCTGATGTTGGCTCGACCCTGGTTGTCCAGGTGCTTTCCCTTGATATTTCGTGGCTTTCTCCTGTTCTGGTGTTGCTGGGTTTTGTTCTCTTTACCACG
This sequence comes from Kiloniella laminariae DSM 19542, assembly GCF_000374005.1. Taxonomy (GTDB): domain Bacteria; phylum Pseudomonadota; class Alphaproteobacteria; order Kiloniellales; family Kiloniellaceae; genus Kiloniella; species Kiloniella laminariae. The sequence goes on from NZ_KB893138.1 coordinate 28,080, forward strand.
CGTCCAAGCATGACCTTGCGCCATATGGGGCGGGTTCTGATCGGGCTGGGGTTGATGTTGCTGTCGTTGAAGCTGGTTGTCGCGGCTTCTGAGCCCATGCGTGACAGCGTCACCCTGCAGAATATCCTGATCCCTCTTTCTGAAGAACCTGTAATTGCGGTGATTTTGGCCGCCCTGATTACCTGGGTCACTCATTCTTCAGTTGCGATGGTTCTTCTGATCATGTCCTTGACCCTTGCTGGCGTTGTTCCTCCTGCGTTGGGGCTTACTCTGGTACTTGGAGCAAACGTTGGAGCCGGGATTGTGCCTATGGCTCTGACCATGGCTGAAACACCCGCGGCCCGCCGCATTCCTGTGGGGAATTTTCTGTTCCGCCTGCTTGGTGTCTTGATGATCCTGCCGTTTATGAAACTGATCGGGCCTTATGTTGCCGAAATCAGTGGTCCGGATCTTGGTCGTCAGATTGCAAATTTCCATACAGCTTTTAACCTTGGCCTGGCTCTTGTCTTCCTGCCTTTTGTCGGTCTGATGACCCACTTTATGGCCAGGGTATTGCCGGACAGACCCGGATCTGCCGACGATCTGCGTCCCAAATACCTTGATGTAACGGTTATCAAGTCGCCAACCGTGGCGGTGGCCTGTGCCACGCGTGAGGTTCTACGACTGGCGGATGTTGTCGAGAATATGCTCCGTCGGGTTATCGAGGTTTTTTCCGGCAACGATCCTGTCTTGCTGGAGGAGGTGAGCCAGTCGGATGATCTGGTTGATGACCTGCATGAGGCAATCAAGCTTTACCTGACCCAGGTCAGCAAGAATCAGCTGGACGAAGAGACCAGTTCACGCTGTGTAGAGTTGATTGCTTTTACTACCAACCTTGAGCACATCGGCGATATTATCGACAAAAATCTGTTGGAAATTGCCAATCAGAAGATAAAAAAACGCCTGGAATTTTCTGAACAGGGCTGGAAGGAACTGGTTGATCTGCACCGTCGTACGCTGGATCAGATGCAACTGGCCATGACCGCCTTTGTATCGGGAGATGTTGATATTGCCCGTCAGTTGATCGCAGGCAAGGAACAGTTCCGCACGATGGAACAGGCCGCAGGGGAAAAACATCTCCAGCGCTTGCGGGATGGCCGGATTGAATCGATTGAGTCCTCGGCCTTGCACATCGATATGATCCGCGATCTGAAACGAATTAACTCTCATCTGACTTCCGTCGCCTATCCCATTCTGGATGCGAGCGGGGAGTTGCGTGAAAGCCGTTTACGTGTGCGTCCCAAGAGTGAAGGAAACACTGTCGCGGAAGTGAACGGTTAAAGGTATGAAATTCCGGCTTGCCGGATATGTCGGGGACTGTCGGCAGGACAGTTTCGACAGGGAAAGAGTTCCTTACTCACCCGCAGGAGGCAGCGGAGGAAGGGAATAATTTCGGATCTGGGCGCAAGCCCGGAAAAGGTTTTTGGGACGAAGTAATTGCGTAACAAAGACTTAGTTCGTTTGTAACAAAGTGCCGCTATAGACGGCACGGGTAATAAATCGAATAGGGATGCTCGGGGGGAACCCTCCGCGGGCGATCATCATGAGGAGCGTGAAAGAATGACCAAATCCTACAACAGAAAACTGCTCGGCGGTGTTGCGGCAACGATTGCTGCTCTTGGCTTTATGGCAGGGAGTGCTGCTGCTGAAGAACTGACTGTTTATACAGCAGTTGAGGCCGAAGATCTCAAGCGTTATGCCGAGGCCTTCAATGAAGTGCACCCCGATATCACCATCAACTGGGTGCGTGATTCCACAGGCGTTGTTACAGCGAAACTTCTGGCCGAAAAAGACAATCCACAGGCTGATGTGGTCTGGGGGCTTGCCGGTTCCAGCCTTCTGCTGATGAAAAAGGAAAACATGTTCGAAACCTATGCCCCTGCGGGTGTAGATCAGCTCGACAGCCGTTTTCGTGATAACTCTGACACCCCTGTCTGGGCTGGAATGGATGCTTGGGTTGCCGCAGTTTGCGTCAACACCATTGAAGCAGAAGCCAACAACCTGCCAATGCCGACATCCTGGGCTGATCTGACCAAGCCTGTCTACAAAGGCCACATTGCCATGCCACATCCCGGTTCTTCCGGCACCGGCTTTCTGGATGTAGCCAGCTGGCTGCAGATGTTTGGTGAAGAAGACGGCTGGGCCTATATGGACGACCTGCATGAAAACATCGGTGCCTATACGCACTCTGGTTCCAAGCCTTGTAAACAGGCTGCTGCCGGTGAAGTGGCTATCGGAATTTCCTTTGCTTTCCGTGCGGCTAAATCCAAGGCGCAGGGAGCTCCTCTGGAGATCGTGATCCCTTCAGAAGGTGTTGGTTGGGAAATGGAAGCCGCTGCGATCGTCAAGGGTACTGACAGCCTTGATGCTGCGAAAAAGCTGATGGACTTCATCGTCTCCAAGCCTGCAATGGAACATTACAATCAGGGTTATGCTGTTGTGGCGATGCCTGGTGTTTCCAAGCCGATCGAATTCTATCCCGAGAATATCACAGACAGCATGATCGCGATGGATTTCGAATGGTCTGCCAACAACCGCGATGCCATTCTGGCAGAATGGACAAACCGGTATGATTCAAAATCAGAGCCGAAAGAATAAGCTTCTGATGTTGGGTCGATAAGACTGCGGGCCCGCTCTCTGGTTACGACCGGAGAGCGGTGTCCAAATCCGGAACTGTTCTTTCGATACAGGCTGTATTGTTTTTTACAACCTGTTCCTGTCGGGGATATCCCCGGAAAATCAGAGTTCCGGAACAGTAATTTTCAGCGATTATTTATATGGTAGACTGCTGTCCGGCTTATGCTTTGGCTAATCAGCTTTTGATGTCTGGTTATCCGTGCTCTTTCCCAAGAGATCGCTGAGACGCAAAACAGAGAGACTGTTAAAAATCGCTGCCTGAAAGTTGAGCACAGAAAAACTGTGCCACTGGGCCGCTTGAGAGGAATGGCAATGAGCGCAAATACTGTCGGTATCGAGACCGGGCGAAAACCTTATCTGACGACAAGAGATCTGACCAAGAATTTTGGCAATTTTACGGCCTTGTCGGACATTACACTGGAAATTTATGAAGGCGAGTTCGTGTGTTTCCTCGGCCCGTCTGGCTGCGGCAAAACCACTTTGCTGCGCGCGATTGCCGGTCTTGATATCCAGACCTTTGGCCAGGTGACCCAGGCGGGCAAGGATGTTTCAAACCTGCCGCCAAGCGAGCGTGATTTTGGCATTGTTTTCCAATCCTATGCCTTGTTCCCCAACCTGACAATTCGCAGGAACATTGCTTATGGTCTGGAAAACCGGGGCAATTCAAAATCTGAAATTGCCCAGCGTGTGGACGACTTGCTGGATCTGGTTGGCCTTGCTTCCCAAGCCGATAAGTATCCGGCGCAGTTGTCAGGGGGCCAGCAGCAACGTATTGCTCTGGCACGTGCGATTGCGACCAACCCAGGTCTTCTACTCCTTGATGAGCCTCTTTCCGCACTTGATGCCAAGGTCAGGGCGCATCTGCGCCACGAGATCAAGGAATTGCAAAGAACACTTGGTGTGACGACAGTTATGGTGACCCATGATCAGGAAGAAGCTCTGACCATGGCAGACCGTATCGTTGTGATGAATAACGGTGTTATTGAACAGGTCGGGACGCCAATAGAGATTTACCGCGATCCGGCGACGGCTTTTGTTGCTGATTTTATCGGCACCATGAATTTTGTTCCCGGCCAGTTCAATGGCGGGACGGAGCTGAAGATGGGGGAGGTCGCGTTGCAGTGCGAGGTCCAGGGAACTGGTCCGACAGGCGACATTCTGGTGGCTTTCCGCCCGGAAAATCTTCTGGTTCAGGAAGACGCAACAAATCTGCCAAACTCCTTCGAGGCGGAAATCAAATACATGGAGTTTATGGGATCTTTCTTCCGCGTGGATCTGCAGAGCAAACAAGCAAATGCCGATGCGCATATCAAGGGTGATTTTTCCATAAATATGGTCCGACGTACCGGTGTGAAAGAAGGCGATACGATCCGCGTTTCTATCCCCAAGGACCGTTTGACGATTTATCCGGGGGCACGCAACAATGGCTAATGTCACTCTTCCCAAAAGTCGTCGGGAGGTGAAGCCTAAGGCCAGCAGTGATGACTGGACTATGCGCGCCTTCATGCTGATGATCGGTACTTATCTGGTTGTTGCTCTGGCTTTTCCTCTCTATGCCATGTTGTCCAAATCATTCGAAGACAAAGACGGTGTCTTTATTGGTCTGGACAACTATATCAACTACTTCTCAACGCCAGCTCTGTTTAATTCTATCGAAAATTCGGTCTTTATCTCCGTCGTGACGATGGTGATCACGGTTACCCTGGCTTTCTTTTACGCCTATGCATTGACCCGCAGCTGTATGCGTTTCAAGGGCTTCTTCAAAATTATGGCGATGGTCCCTATTCTGGTGCCGTCATTGTTGCCGGGGATCGGCCTGATCTACATGTTTGGCAAGCAGGGTTACCTGAACTGGATGCTGTTTGGTTATGAAATCTATGGCCCGCTCGGGATTGTGATTGCCGAGGTTTTCTTCACCTTTCCCCATGCTCTGCTGATCATCATGACTGCCCTAGCAATTTCTGATGGCCGGTTATATGAGGCTGCGACGGTCTTGCGGGCTTCAAAATGGAAAATCTTCTGGACGGTAACTCTACCTGGGGCCCGTTATGGCCTGATCTCTGCTGCGTTTGTAGTCTTCACGCTTGTGATCACCGACTTTGGGGTTCCAAAGGTGATCGGCGGACAGTACAACGTGCTGGCGGTGGATATCTATAAACAGGTGATCGGCCAGCAGAATTTCTCTATGGGAGCGGTTGTTTCTGTGGTGTTGATGATCCCGGCGATCTTCGCATTCTATGTGGATCGACAGGTTCAGAAAAAGCAGGTGGCCCAGCTTTCAGCACGGGCAGTTCCCTATGAACCCAAACCCAACTTTCGTTTTGATACGCTGATGATGAGCTACAGCAGTATTGTTGTATTGATCATCGTGACCATTCTGGCGACTTGTCAGTTTGCGGCGCTGGTTAAATTCTGGCCCTATAACCTGGATATCGGGTTGCAGCACTACAACTTCGACCTCATGGACGGGGGCGGCTGGGATGCCTATTACAACTCGATCAAGATGGCACTCTGGACTGCGGCGGTCGGGACCATCGTGGTCTTTACCGGAGCCTATATGGTTGAAAAAGGCCGGGGATTTGATCAAGGACGGACGCTGTTCCAGTTCCTGGCCATGATGCCGATGGCGGTGCCAGGGATGGTTCTGGGGCTTTCCTATATCTTCTTCTTTAACAATCCGGACAACCCTTTCAACTTTATCTATGGCACCATGGCCATTCTGGTTGTCTCGACAGTGACCCACTTCTATACGGTGGCGCATTTGACGGCGATGACGGCCCTGAAGCAGATGGACAAGGAATTTGAATCGGTTTCCCAGTCCCTGCAGCAACCCTTTTACAAGATGTTCCTGCGGGTGACTGTTCCGGTTTGTACCCCGGCTGTTCTGGAAATCGCGATTTATCTTTTTGTCAATGCGATGACGACAGTATCGGCAGTGGTCTTCATCTATGCTACCCATACCCAGCTGGCGTCAGTTGCGGTTCTTAACATGGATGACGCGGGGGATATTGCCCCGGCTGCTGCCATGGGGATGATGATTTTCTATACCAATGCCATTGCGCGCGTGCTGCATATGTTTGTGGCCAAAGCGCTGGAGAAAAGAACCCAGGCCTGGCGGCAGCGCTGATTTTGGGCTGAATCTGGACTGTTTTATCAAAGCGAGATATTAAAGGGCAGGATTTTATCCTGCCCTTTAATGCTTTTTAGGAGGGGCGTTTAGTTTCATAAGGGGGGAAAAATGACTAAGCCGAGTGATCTCGCCGAGAAACAGCTGTTGGCCTATAACGCCCATGATCTCGAAGCATTCTGTGCCTGTTTCTCTGATGATGTGGTGGTTGAACTGCTTCAGGATAACCAAGTGTTATTCACAGGCAAGGATGCCTTGCGATCAACCTATGCCGAACGTTTCAGCCATCCAGACCTCCACGCTCATCTTCTGAACCGCATGGCTCTTGGCCGGGTGGTGATCGATGAGGAAGAAGTTACGGGCCTTCCTGGAGGAAGTCCGCTTTATGTCTTGGCAATTTATGAGATAGAAGAGGGATTAATCCGGAGAGTTCGCTTTGAAAGGGGCGAAAGGGGACAAACACGGGTACAAGTATCTGGTTAAAACAGTCTCAGCCAAAACATCCTGCTATAAAACAGTTTCTGTATAAAACAGTTTCTGGCCGAGGTCGTATATAGACAACCAGGCCAGAAACTGTCTGTGTCGGGTTTCGTGCTATCCGTTTTGCAAACTGCGATAGAGTTCCGTGCCTTCCTTGGCATAGGTATTTGCATCACTCACTGCCCGGGAAATTGAATCCAGGCTGCTGTTAACTTCGCTGACAGCCGTGGCTGCAGATTGCATGTTGACGGTGATTTCGCGGGTTGTTGCTGTCTGCTCCTCGACGGCTCCAGCAACCGCGGTCACACTTGATTCTACTGATCCGACGGCATTACGGATACTTTTCAGGCCACCAACGACCGTTTCGCAGACATTCTGCATGTTGGAAATTTCCGAGGAAATTTGCTCTGTTGCCTGGGCAACTTGATTGGCCAGGGTTTTCACTTCCGAGGCGACAACAGCGAAGCCCTTTCCTGCTTCCCCTGCCCGGGCTGATTCGATTGTGGCATTCAGGGCCAGCAGATTGATTTGTCCGGCAATTTCCTGAATAACAACGACCACGTTATTCATTGCTTGAGCGGCCGTGGTCAGCTGTTGTGTTGCCTGATCGGCGCTCGTTGTTTCTTGCATAGCCTTATCGACATCCTGTTTGGATGCCCCCATGCTTCTTGCGATTTCATGGGCTGAAGATTCAAACTCTTCAGCAGCAGCAGCGACAGACTGTACAGTTTGCAGAGTTCGGTCCGAGGCTGAAACCGCGGTCGAGGACTGGGAGTTGGCGTCAGTAACTGACTTCAGAATTCTTTCGAGATTTTCATCAACCAGTTTGCCAACACGCAGGGCTTCCTGTCGGATACGAATTTGCTCTGTGATATCCGTGGCGTATTTAACCACCTTGAAAGGTTTACCGGAGGGGTCGAAAATCGGATTGTAGGAGGCCTGGATCCAGATTTCTTTTCCACCTTTTCCAAGGCGTTTATATTCTGCAGACTGATATTTTCCCTGGCGAAGATCTTCCCAGAATGTCTGATATTCGGGACTCTTGGCCTCTCCAGGTTCGACAAACATGCTGTGATGTTTGCCCTGGATTTCGGAAAGACTATACCCGATTGCGCCGAGAAAATTGTCATTGGCATCAATGATCGTGCCATCAAGATTAAAGGAGATAACCGCCTGGGATTTGTTGACCGCAGAGATTTGGCCTCTGTAGTCTGCATTTTGGAGCACCTGGGCTGTAATATCCGTAGCATATTTGACAACAGAGGTAACTTTTCCGGTTCTTCCTACAATAGGATTGTACGATGCCTGGATCCAGACTTCCTTGCCACCTTTCCCGATGCGTTTGTATTCAGCAGTCTGATATTTTCCCTGCCGGAGTTTATCCCAAAACGCCTGGTATTCTGGGCTTTTGACATCTTCAGGGGCAACAAACATACTGTGATGTTGGCCCTGAATTTCCTCAAGACGATACCCCATGGCCGCAAGAAAATTGCCATTGGCATTTATGATGGTACCGTCAGGTTTGAACTGGATTACAGCCTGCGACTTATCAAGAGCAGCAAGCATGGACTGCATTTCATTTTTGTTGAGTTTGTTCTTTCGGGGAGCTGCCAGCTCAGTGGTATTGGCAGCCGCATTCGACCGGGAAAAAAAAGTGTTTAACATCTGGAGCGCCCTTGTTCTTTGTTATTCTGTAGAAGGTTCTGATTTTATTCGCTGCTACGCTTAAAGTTATTCCATTACAGTTTATCGAGCAGGGGCAGCTTTCTCGTCGGCTTATCCAGAGTATTTTACTCGGGTATTGTGCCATTATTTAGCCGTAATTACTCGATTTACATCTCAAAATTACATACGATTATATGTTAGTTGTCCTAATTAAAGTTTAATAAAAATAATCTGAATAAAAAGGGGTGATTATTCAGTGTCAGATATAAAAATATTGAGTAAGCATTTTAATTAAAAGGATTTTTTTGATGTACTGATTCGTCTTGTAAACAGTTATGAAAAATAATTGAAGCGATTTTTTAAGAAAAATCTGGCTGCTTATCTGTGGGGTGTACTTCTGTTATCCTTGCTCCGGGATAGCAGGAAGTCGATAAAGGCTCTGACCCGTTTTGGAACTTGTGAACGTGTCGGCAGAACAATATAAATCGGCAATTCTGGTATTCGATCAAGCTCGGGGAACAGCCCCCGGTGGTCCAGTTTTATGAGCTTGCCTGTCGCGACTTCTTTGAAACAAAGAGAGTCCGGTAAAAATGCTCCCAGTTTGCAATGATTGTTATCAGATTCAAGAAGCAGCATTTTTGTTAATTCGAAACTGCCGGTTACAATAGGAAGATTTTTTGTGATCATCTGCTGGTGAGGAGGCAGAATTTTTGCTGGGTCTAGAACTCTGAAATTTTCAAGTTTTCCCGTCCGGAACAAGTCTTCCAGAGAAGGCAGACCATAGAGAGAGAGCGTTCCTGCTCCCAGTCGGCGGGCTGTCAATCCTGCCGATCCTGGGTGACGTCCACGAAGGGCGAGGTCAAAATTATCCGAAATAAAGTCTACGGTCTGATCACTGACCTCGACATAGATCTGCACTCCAGGGTGTTGGGTTGTGAAAACATCAAGTAATTGTGCCAGTTCCGGCTTGGGATAATCAATTGGTACAGAGAGGCGGATCGGTCCGGTGAGTTTATTCTTTTGTGTAATATCTTCTTCTGCCTGTACCAATGCCTCGAGGGCATCTTCGCAGGAACTGAAATAGCTTTGGCCTTCGTTGGTCAGGGAAACCTGTCTTGTCGTTCTATGAAACAGGCGCACGGCAAGCCGCTCTTCAAGGGCCTTGATTCTTGCTGTTACAGTGGAACGGGGAAGAGATAACCGTCGCGCGGCCTGGGCAAAGCTGTTGCAACGAGCAACTTCGATGAAGGTTTGGATCTGTGTCAGATTTGCCATTGGCTGAATATATCAGTTAATAAGTTCAATATAATATGTCTATTTCTGACAATTCTCATCTTTATAGTACTCCTGTACCCACAACAACAGGAGGTTTCATGCAACGTCGGGAATTTTTTAAGGCGACAGTCGGGGGCACTGTCGCTTCGCTGTCTTTGCCGTTAACCAGCAGTTCGGCAAGGGCATCCGGGCCTGAATTACCTGAACTGAATATATGCTGGTTGGGTGGAGCAACGATGTTGATCTGTTTTGACGGTCTGTCGCTCCTGAGTGACCCTGCGTTCGGAGAAGGGCGCGAAGCCTTTCGGATGGGAGATCCCAATGAAATGTTTGATCTTGCCCGGGGTCCCAATATCAAAAATCACCCGCGCAAAAGCCCTTTCCCGGGGATAGATCTGGCTCGGGTTGATCAGCTTCTGATCAGCCATCTGCATGAAGACCATTTTGATCAGAAAGCCGAGGTTATGTTAGATCGTGGTCTCCCGGTGATTGCTCCGGTGGCGGATACCCCGGCCCTTGAAGAAAAAGGGTTTTCTTCTGTGCGCTCATTGGGGTGGGGAGAAAGCGTGGTTCTGCCAAGTAAAAACGGTGAAATTGTGGTCACAGGCATTCCTGCGGAACATTCAGAGAATCAGGAAATCGCTGCAATCCTGGGACAGGGAAATGGTTACTGGTTCGAATTCAGATCGGGGGAATGGCGCAAGAGCCTTTATTGGACCGGAGACAGCTTTGCCACAGAAACGGTGAAGACAGCGCTGAACACGCTGGGTTCTCCTGATATTCTTGTGCCCCATCTCGGAGCGGTTGGCACGACAGGTTCCCTGGGGCAAATCAGTATGGGGGCAGAAAATTTACGAGAGATGATTGATCTGCTCAAACCCGGAAAAATCCTGCCGATCCATCATTCTTCTTATGAACTCTATCTGGAGCCGATCTGGAAAGTGGCCGAAGCCTGCAACGATCTGCAGGGGCTAGACCTGGTCTCGGAAGGGACCTGGGTGAAATATGTCTGACATTTTCTTGTCGGATGGGGTTTTGTTCTAACATAAAGCGGGGCCTGTCATTTAGGACAGGCCCCGCTTTATTCGCTTTACACTACCAAGCTGGTTTACTCTTCGAGCCAGACCACTTCGGCAGCACGGTCACCACTGAGGTAACCGGTCTTGCGGGGTTCGTAGCCTTTGACGCTGCTCAGGCCCGCGTCGATGAAGTCGACAAACATCGGGATCATTGCCCCGCCGTCGTCACTGACCATCATCTGCAGATCGTGATACATGCCGCGACGTTTGGTGTCGTCCAGTTCGCTCCGTGCAGCGACAAGCAGCTGGTCGAACTGTTCGTTTTTCCAGTAGGTATCGTTCCACTCGGCTTGTGAGTGATAGGCAACGGACAACATCAGATCAGCTGTTGGACGGCCGGACCAGTAGGAAACAGCAAAAGGTTTTTTCATCCAGACGTTGGACCAGTAGCCATCAGCAGGCTCACGCGCAACATCGACAGTGATGCCCGCCTTTGCCGCAGATTCCTTGAGCAATACTGCAGAATCAACCGCGCCAGAGAAAGCTGCTTCAGAAGTGTGCAGGGTCAGGGCCTGACCGTCCATCCCGGCTTTCTTGAAGTGGAAGGCCGCCTTGTCAGGATCATAGGCACGCTGTGGCAGATCGGCAGCGTGGAAGAAGTCACTCTGCGGGATCGGGTGATCGTTACCAACAGTACCGTAACCACGCAGAACTGTCTTGACCATCTGTTCACGATCAACCGCATATTTCACGGCCAGACGCAGGTCCAGATTGCTATAAGGCTCGGCGCTGGTGTTCATCAGGAATGGATAGTGCTGACCACCTTTGGTGAGGAGCAGCTGCAGTTCCTTGTTGCGTTTCAGCAGGCCAACAGTTTTTGGATCAATTTTGTTGATCAGGTGAACCTGTTTGGTCAGCAGCGCGGAAATACGGGCCTGAACGTCGTTGATGACAAGCATTTCAACAGCGTCAACGTGGGCGCGGCCTTCTTTCCAGTAATTCGGGTTTTTGCGTACCCGGGAACTGGTGCCGGGAATAAACTCTTCAAGAATGAACGGGCCTGTACCGATACCTTCATCCCAGTTGGTTGTTCCAGCCGGGGCGATCATGAAGTGATAGTCAGAGAGCAGGAACGGCAGATCGGCGTTGCCATCATGCAGTTTGATCATGATTTCATGGGAGCCGGTTTTGACGATGTCGGCCATCTGGTCGCCATAGGTTTTGGCGCCGGATTCAGATTTTTCACCACGGTGATGATTGAGAGAGAAGATCACATCATCCGCATCAAGGGTTTTGCCGTTGTGGAATTCAACACCCTGGCGGATCTTGAAAGTCCATTCCTTGGCATCGGGGTTGGCTGACCAGCTTTCGGCCAGCTCAGGAATGGCAGCGCCGTGGGTGTCGACTTCAACCAGCAGGTTGCGAAGCTGATAGCCCAGAGTGACAGGGAAGTGGTCGGTAAACTTTGCTGGATCCAGTGTATCGGAGGAGGCACCGCCAGCAAGACCCATCCGCAGGGTGCCACCTTTTTTCGGTGTTTCAGCCTTGGCAGCTGTTGGCAGCAGCAGTCCGGCCGCGCCAAGGGCAGCTGCGCCCTTAAGGGCTGAGCGACGGCTCAGCTCAAAAGTGTTGATTTCTTTCATTGGGTATCTCCAGTTAATGCACGTAGTCGCTCATTATTGGGGTAATCATTCTGAAAAGTTGTCCTTGAAAGCCACAAAGATGCACTTAATCGCCGCCACGGGTGACATTGGCGGAAATGCTTGTCTGCAGAGGCAAAAAATACTGGACTGTAATCAAAAAATAACAATTTATTTCAAGCAGATGATCGGTAAGACTAGAGAGAGGAAAAGCCGGGAAGGCAGACTTTATTCAGGGAAATAAAATATGAAACTCGTCAGCTACAATATCCAGTACGGTACTGGGCAGGATGGTGTTTACAATCTTGACAGGATTATTGCCAGTCTGGTCGGGGCCGATATCATTATGCTGCAGGAGGTCGAGCGTCACTGGGAGCGTACGAACCATGATGATCAGGTCAGTCGCATCGCGGCGGCCTTTCCGGATTATTATTCGGCATTTGGCGGCTATTGTGATCTGGATGGCAGTTTCCGGGATGAAACCGGCAAGCTGGTTCAAAGGCGTCGCCAGCATGGCACCATGATTTTGTCGCGCGTGCCGCTTTTGTCTCTAAGAACATTTCTGTTGCCGGGAACGGCGGTTGTTTCGCCACAATTCAGTCTGCAACGCGGCTTGCAGGAAGCCCTGGTTGAATGGGAGGGACGCCGGATACGGCTGTATAATACCCATCTCAATCATATCTGTCCTGAACTGCAGGCGCCGCAGATCGAAAGGGTGATGGAGATCATCAATGATGCACCCGCCAGCGGCCTGGCCTGGAGCGGGGGGGATCCCAAAAACGGCAACTGGGGTGTGGGAGGCGAACTGGCTGTCCCTGAAGATGTGATTCTGACCGGTGATATGAACCTGTGTCATTTTGATCCTGGCTATAGCGATTTTGTTGGTCCCAAAAGCCGCTGGTATGGCCGGGTTGGTACCCGGCGTCACCTGATGGACAGCTGGACTCTTACGGGACATACAGAAGAAGAGGGAGACAGCTGTCCCCCTTATGGCCGACTGGATTACTGCTTTGTTTCACCAAGCTTGAGCAAGGCCGTTACAGCGAGCAAAATTGATACAGAAAACAAGTCTTCGGATCATTATCCCTATTGGGTCGATTTTGATTTCACGAAACTTGGTGCCTGAAAATTGTATGAATAAATATGATGGTCGTAAAACCAGCGAAATAGATAAAGCCCAGAGAAACACGAGCCCTCTGGGCTTTATCTGGTTCGATATTGAAAGGCTGGTCAGGAGGCCCTGATCTGGCTCATAAAGGCTTCGACCTGACGGGTCAGGTTGCCTGCATCTTCCTGGAGAGTCTGGGCTGCTGCCAAAACATTTCGGGATTCTGTTCCTGCCTTTTCGGTGTTGCTGTTTACCTGTGTAATGCTTCGGGATACTTCACCAGTTCCAGCTGCCGCTTCCTGAACGTTACGTGAAATTTCCTGGGTTGCTGCTCCCTGTTCTTCCATGGCAGAGGCGATAATGGTTGAAATTTCGCTGATTTGTGAAATGGTTTTGGAAATCCCGGCAATCGCCTGGGCTGAGCTTTCAGTTTCATTCTGAATTCCAGATATCTGGTTGGTGATTTCTTCGGTTGCCTTGGCTGTCTGGTTGGCCAGAGACTTGACTTCCGATGCCACAACGGCAAAACCCTTGCCAGCATCACCTGCCCGAGCAGCTTCAATTGTTGCATTGAGTGCAAGAAGATTTGTCTGTTCGGCGATATCACTGATCAACTTGATAACATCACCGATCCGGGTTGCGGAGCCCGACAGTCCCTGGACCATCGTATTGGCGCGGTCAGCTTCTTGTACCGCATCCTGGGATACTGCGACAGCGCGGGTCACCTGAGCATTGATTTCACCAATAGAAGCGGTCAGCTCTTCCGTTGCGCTTGCGACGGTTGCCACATTGGCAGATGCTTCTTCTGTTGCTGCAGAAACCACAGTGGTTTGTCGAGAGACATCATCGGTAACACCCGACATGCTTTCAGCCGAGACCAGCAATTGCCCTGCCGAGCTTGATACATTGCTGACAACGCTCTGAACCTGATCTTCAAACTGGTCAGCTATTCTCAGGAGTGTTGCCCGGCGGTCCTGCTCTGACTTTCGATCATTCTCGACCTGTTGTTCCTGTAACTGGCGGACCTCGATAAGTTTGTTGCGGAAGTGTTCAAGAGCCCTGGCGAGGACGCCAATCTCGTCGTTCCGCTGCTGCCCATCAATTTCGACGTTGGTGTCGTCCCGCGAAAGAATTTCGATGACACCGGTAATATTTTTCAGAGGACGGCTCATGAGAACCGTGATCAGAGCTGCAATGATGAGGGCCATCAGAAGGGTGAGGACCAGGGCGGCAATAATCATGTTATTGCGAACAGAAGTGGCCCCGGCCTGTACCTTGTCGAGGGGAAGAATGGCTGCGATAGACCAGGGCGTGGTCGACGCCCCGATGGTTACGGGGACCAGGACATAAAGAGCATCCTTTCCAAGTTCATCGGAATGCGCAATCCAGCTGTGGCTTTCGCCTTTGGTAATACGGGCTTTTTGGTCGGCAAAAACAGGCGAGCTTTCTTCGACGGGTTTACCAATCGCAGCTTTATCCGGGTAGGCAGCCCACACACCATTGTTCGTGATCAGCGTAACGATACCTTCATCGTAAGGTTTGATGACAGCAATACGATCCTGGACTTCACTGAGGTTAAAGTCGATGCCTACGGTGCCAATAAATTTGCCGTTTTCGATAAGCGGCACAACCACTGAAGTCGCCAGAAATGTTTCGGTGCCACTGTCTTTTGCCAGATCCATGGAATAGGGCTCGGTGATCACCTCCGTCATGGCCTTACGGGGGCCATCGTACCAGTCCGCTGTCTCTCCTTTATCTATGTTCAATCCCCGGACACCAAGATCTGTGGCATTTTTAAGAAACCAGAGATCGATAAAGCGGCCACTGGCGTTACTTTCGGGGGTATTGGCAAAATCACTGTCCCTGCCATCCAGGGCATTGGCGTCCCACCCACTCCAGACGGCAGCAAATTTGGGGTTGTTCAGGGTGATGCCCTTGAGAGCTTCACGGTAAACCTGACGATCCGTAATTCCGGCGTGTCGAAAGGCGAGATAAGATTCTGCCAAGGTGCGGCTGGCCGTCATGGCGACATCGATATCGGCCTTTACCTCGTTTCCGATACGACCAGCAAGTTCCTGCCCATGCTTCTGGGCGACATCAAGGATAGCTGTCTGACTTTCCTTCACAACAAAGGCTGTTGTTGCTGCAAGGCCGATAACCAGTGTTGCAACAACGGACAATAGTATCTTGGCGGTGAGGGAGAAACTTTTCTTTTGGGTACTCATCTCATAAGGCCTGTTCTAATGTTGATTATGCTATTCCCGTCTGTTGCAATCACTGTTTTTTTTATATGAGTGGAAGCACAGACACTATATTATCAAAGCACAAGCATTCTATTCGCCAGGGTATTAACACTGCTTTAAAACGGGAAGTGGCGTTATCAATTTAGTGAAACTGGAGCTATCGGTTTTTCCAGAGTGTGTGGGAGAATTTTGATAACGGGAAAGCGGTGATTCGCGCGACAGGCTTACTTTCTCTTTTTGTTGTCATCGTTTGTCTGGCCCATCTGATTGTTCCCAATGCCCGGTGTTGGGACCGTCTTGGAAATGGTGTCAGGTACAAACCTGCAGTAGTGGATTGAAATATGACTTTATCTGAACAGACGAACGATTTTAGCGAAGTTATCGAAAACGATCGCGCCCATGTGTGGCACCATCTCAGCCAGCATAAAAAGTATGAAACCGTTGACCCGATGATCATGATCGAGGGCAAGGGGATTCATGTCTGGGATGCCAAGGGCAACAAGTATCTTGATGCTGTATCCGGGGGCGTCTGGACGGTGAATGTGGGCTATGGCCGCGAGACCATTGCCAATGCCGTGCGCGACCAGCTGGTCAAGCTGAACTACTTTGCCCAGTCGGCAGGATCTATTCCGGGGTCGCAGTTTTCGAAAAAGCTGATCGAGAAAATGCCGGGTATGAGCCGGGTTTATTTCTCCAACTCCGGCTCTGAAGCCAATGAAAAGGCTTATAAAATCGTCCGCCAGATCGCTCATAACAAATATGGCGGCAAGAAACACAAGATCCTCTATCGCGATCGCGATTATCACGGCACCACCATTACCGCGCTGAGCTCTTCCGGCCAGGCGCAGCGCAAGGACCAGTACGGTCCCTTTACCCCCGGTTTTGTCGAGGTGCCCCACTGTTGCGAATATCGCTCTCAGTACGGTGAGTGTGATGACTATGGTATCAAGGCGGCGCTGGCGATCGAAGAAGTGATCTTGCGTGAAGGGCCCGATACGGTTGGCGCCATTGTGCTGGAGCCTGTAACAGCCGGGGGTGGTGTGATTACCCCACCGGAAGGCTATTGGCAGAAGGTCCAGGAAATCTGCAAAAAATATGACATCCTTCTACACATCGACGAGGTCGTCTGTGGTCTGGGTCGGACGGGTAAATGGTTCGGCTATCAGCACTATGATATCAAGCCGGACATCGTGACCATGGCCAAAGGTGTTGCCTCTGGCTACGCGGCCATTTCCTGTACCGTGACCACCGAAGAGGTGTTCAAGGAGTTCAAGAGCAATCCTGACGATCCCATGAGCTATTTCCGCGACATCTCGACCTTTGGCGGCTGTACTGCCGGTCCAGCTGCGGCGCTGGAAAACATGAAGATTATCGAAGAGGAAAACCTGCTCGATAACGTGACAAAGATGGGTGCCTATCTGATGGATCGCCTGCATGGCCTGAAGGACAAGCACCAGATCGTCGGCGATGTCCGCGGCAAAGGTCTGTTCTGTGGTCTGGAGCTTGTGACGGATCGTAAAACCAAGGAGCCGGTTCACGAAAGTGTGGCCCAGGCTGTGGTGGCAGACTGTTTTGCCCAGGGTGTGATCATTGGTGCAACCAACCGGAGCCTGCATGGGCACAACAACACCCTTTGCCTCAGCCCGGCCCTGATTTGTACCAAAGCACATCTTGATGAAATCGTCGGAGCGATTGACAAGGCCCTGACCAAGGTTACCGCCGGGTAATCTGTTTCGCGGGCAGTGCGAACAAAGCAGGCTGTCTTCGGGCAGTCTGCTTTTATTTTGTTGGTGTACAGCCAAAGGTTGTTTTGACAATTGACATCATTGAAACAAACTGAATGATAGCTTTCCTGTTTCTTTGTCATGCGGATTGGGATCATGCATATTCTTCTTGCTGTGTTGGGGGCTCTTGGGGGGCTGGCCTATTTTATCTGGCGGGTTCGGGCCACGACCACAGCTGCACGCGATGTGATTGAAGCAGCCGATGATATCCGTTCGGCTGCCCGGCGTTTCGGCTATCAGCGGAAACTGAAGGCAAATCCCCTGGATGATGTTGAGGACAACAGACTTGTCGCAGCAGCAATTATGGCGGCTTTTGCCCGTATGGACGGGGACTACACCCGTGAACAGCTGGAGGCGATCCATGCGGAATGTCAGAAGACCTTTGCTGCAACGGCCAAGGAGGCAGAGGAGATCACCGGGCAGGCCCGCTGGCTGATGGAGCAGGCAAGTAACCGGGACGAGGCTATTCGCCGCCTGAGCAAAAATTTGCGCAGCAGTCTGACAGATATGGAAAAACGCGACCTTCTGGCCATGGTAGAACGCATTGCCCGAATAGAGGGCGACAGTCTCAGGGATCTGCAAAAGGAAGCACTGGCTCGCTTGAAACACGCAATTTTCTAAGATATCCGCTGTTTTCTTTCATCTGTACTTTTCGGGAATAAAACGGGTTTGGTATGACTGTTGATCTTTCTCTTTGCCCTTGCGGCAGTACGGGGCCCTATGAAAGTTGCTGCGGTGCTTTCCACTCGGGAACGGCCTTGCCCGAAACTGCAGAACAACTGATGCGTTCGCGCTACAGTGCCTATGTTAAAGCAGAGATTGATTATCTGAAACAAACGCTCTGGCCTGCCTATCAAAAACAGTTTGATCCGGTTGGCACCCTGATACGGGCTAAGGACAGTCGCTGGATTGGCCTTGAAATACTTGCCAGTGGCGCGGGACAAAAGAAAGACAAAGAGGGTTTTGTCCTTTTTATTGCCCGCTCAGTTGTCAACGACAGGGCCAATGAACAGCGTGAAAAAAGCCTGTTCCGGCAAAAAGTAGGGCGCTGGTATTACCTCAGGGCCCTGCCTGAAAGCCAGTCAAAGAGCGACTGAACCTGACTGCGACAATTTGCCAATAAGAACTATTCGCAATGCATCTTTATCTTTGTTAGCGTTGTTTTATCGCCTCATCTGAGGCGCGATCAACTTAATATCAGAGGTAATGATGATGAACGGCCTTTCCATGGGTGCGGCAGCCTTTGTCGTGGCAACTTTTCTGGCAACTCCTTTAGCTCAGGCCAAGGAATACCCCATTGGTGCACCGCAAGAAGCCGGAGGGCTGGAGGTGGCGGCGGTGTATCTGCAGCCGATCACGATGGAGCCAGAGGGGATGATGCGTCCTGCAGTGGACTCGGACATCCATCTCGAGGCAGATATCCATGCCCTGGCAAACAACCCCAATGGCATGGCGGAGGGGGAATGGGTGCCCTATCTGAGTGTTTCTTACACCCTGACCAAACTGGACAGCGGCGAGACCCAATCAGGCCCCCTGATGCCGATGGTGGCTGATGATGGCCCGCATTATGGCGACAATGTCAAACTGATGGGACCGGGTAAATATCGACTGGATTTTAAGGTTTCGCCTCCTGGCAGCAGTGCTTCGGCTCCCTTTGGCCGTCACGTTGACAAGGAAACCGGTGTGGATCCCTGGTTTGAACCGCTCGTGACCAGCTATGAGTTTGTTTTTGCCGGCGTTGGCAAGGTCGGCAGCTATTAAGCTAGCAGACATCCCGGAGCTGCGCTGTACCGTTGCGGGAAAGCCGCAGCTCCCTCTCAATATCCTTTACAAGATATTGCCTTGTAACTCTTGTTGAAGTCAGGAGCAGGAATATGAAAAGCAGTTCTGGTCATAACAGATGCACGATCGGCTGGATAAAGAGCGGAATTATTGTTGCTCTGGGGTTGTTTACCTTGAGCACTATGTCTGCGGCCTCGGACCTGCCGAGCTTTGATCTGGAGATGAGGGACGGGCAGGTGATACCGCAACTGATCGAGGTCGAGGCGGGAACCACCTTCAAGATTGTTGTGCGCAACACCGGGACCATGCCCGCCGAGTTTGAAAGCCTGCGCCTGCGCAAGGAAAAGGTGCTTTCTCCGGGGGCGACATCCTTTGTGGTAATCCGCAAACTGTCACCCGGCAGTTACGAATTTTTCGATGAATTCCATCTGGACAAAGAAAGTGCGCACGGTCTGATCGTTGCGCGCTAGACAGGCTGGTTCAGAATTACTTTGGTTCTTGAATATCTCTGATGAGAAATGCGCTAAGTACGATGAGTTCGCTGGTGAGAGGATGATGTCTCATGACGATGCAGGTTTTTTTTATTGTCTGGCGTGAAAGTATCGAGGCACTGCTGGTCATCGGTATCCTCAATGTCTGGATCACGCATAATGCGGTTGCGTCTCCGGGACGGTACTATCTCTGGGGTGGTGTGCTTGCGGGACTGGCGGCGGCTGTTCTGCTGGCTGTCGCGCTGGTAGGCTTTGCCGAAAGTTTCACAGACGATGCGCAGGAATTGTTGCAGACAGCACTGGTGTTTGTCGCAACGGCCCTGATCGTCCAGATGGTCTTCTGGATGCGGCTGAAGGGGCGGAATCTTAAAAGGCAACTGGAGCAGGGTTTGGAAAAATCTGCGGAGAGTGGACAGTGGTGGGGCGTGTTTGTTCTGGCGTTGATTGCCGTTGCCAGAGAAGGCAGCGAAACGGTGGTCTTTCTTTACGGCATGCTTGCTGCAGGTCCAATCGCTGACAAGTATCAACTGGTTATGGCTGCGGGTGCCGGACTGACGCTGGCGCTTCTGACTTACAAGCTCTTGCAACTGGGGGGGAAGTTCCTGTCCTGGTCGCTGTTCTTTCGTCTGTCGGAAAGCCTGCTGCTGCTTCTGGCCTGTGCACTTTTTGTCACCGGGGTCGGGCAGCTGGTTTCTCTGGGTTTCATGCCCTATGGCGATCCCTTGTGGGATCTCGGCTGGCTGCTGAATGATACGGGGCGGTTGGGCGGAATTATCGCATCACTGACGGGGTATCGGGCGGCACCTGATCTGGTTACTGTCGCAAGCTGGATCGTGTTTTGGGGCGGAGTTTTTCTTCTGGGACAGCAGGTAGGAAAGCCGCATCGGCGTATAGCCGTGACAGAAAGGAAGCAGGTGTGACTGTCTGTTCCTCCTCACGAAATTTTGCCCGCGAAGGGAAAGTCCGGTGGTTGGCGAGAGCCGGGGTCTGGTTGCAGGAACACCAAATTCTGATCCGCCGTATCCAGTGGGGTGTTGTCGCTTTCTATGCTTTGCTGTTGGTTGTTCCGGCTTTTTTACCATTGCCGGGCATCACCGCGCATATCTGGGATGATCTGACCACCTTCGCCCAGTTTGTCTTCTGGGGGATCTGGTGGCCCGGTGTGCTGATTTCCATGCTGTTGTTCGGGCGTTTGTGGTGTGGGGTTTTCTGTCCCGAAGGGGCCCTGTCAGAGTTTGCCAGTGAACGGGGGCGGGGGCTGGCTATTCCCCGTTGGGTGAAATGGCCGGGCTGGCCTTTTGCCGCCTTTGTCCTGACAACCGTTTATGGCCAGATGATCTCGGTGTATCAATATCCCAAAGCAGCTTTATTGATCCTGGGCGGATCGACCATTGGCGCTGTTGCGGTCGGTTACCTCTATGGTCGAAATAAAAGAGTCTGGTGCCGTTATCTCTGTCCGGTCAGTGGTGTTTTTGGCCTTCTGTCCAAACTCGCACCAATGCATTATGGCGTTGACCGTGCGGCTTGGGATGCCAGTCCTCCGGGTCAAAAGCGCCAGATGGTCAACTGTGCGCCTCTGGTGCCGATACGGACAATGGAATCAGCTTCTCCCTGTCATATGTGCGGGCGCTGTAGCGGTTTTCACAACGCCATTGAGCTGAAGTCTCGCCGAGCAAATGAAGAGATTGTGCAGGTTTCCTCCAGAACAGCCCATCGATGGGACAGTCTGCTGATTATTGTCGGGCTGATCGGTGTTGCACTGGGGGCATTCCAGTGGTCTTCGAGCCCCTGGTTTATTGATATGAAACAGGGGCTGGCTCTCTGGCTGGTGGAACAGGGGATGATCTGGCCGCTGGAAACCACATTTCCCTGGTGGGTCCTGACCGACTATGCGGAAAAGAATGACGTACTGACCTTGCTGGATGGTACGATCCTTCTGGTGTACATTGCGGCGACAACATTGTTTTTGTCTTTGGCTGTTTCCTTGTCACTGGCACTGGTGGTGCGTGTGACCGGGGCGTGGCAATGGCAGCGTTTTCACCATCTGGCGCAAGGATTGATCCCCTTTGCCGGGGGCGGTGTGATCCTGGGTCTTTCAGCCCAGACCTTTACCTTGTTACGGGCCGACGGATTTGATCTGAACTGGGTTTCGCCTTTGCGGATGGTCTTTCTTCTGGGGGCCTTGTCCTGGTCTTTGTGGCTGGTGTGGTCAATATTACGCCAGCAGGCTGTCCCCGTTGGGCGCTCTTTGATCGGGGTGACTGCAATCTTTGCCGGTCTGCTTGTCCCGACCTATAGCTGGGTTCTGTTATTCTGGTTGTGGTAAAGCGGGTTGATAAAAAAAGCCCTGCGGAAATTATAAATTCCTGCAGGGCTTTTAAAGGGCAGAAGCCTTTACTCAGCTTTTGCGGATTTTCTTGTGATTGCGAATAACTTCTTCAATGACGAAGTTGATAAACTGCTCGGAAAAATCCGGGTCGAGCTTGGCGGACTTTGCCAGGTCACGCAGGCGGGTAATCTGGCGCTGTTCCCGATCCGGGTCAGCAGGCGGCAGATCGTATTTCTTTTTGAACAGGCCGACTTTTTCGGTGACCTTGAAACGTTCAGAGAGCAGATAAATCAGGGCGGCATCAATATTGTCAATGCTGTCGCGATATTCCGAGAGTTTTGCTTTCACTTCATCGGTCATTTTATCTCTTTCCCCTCACCATCGTGCAGCATTCCGCAGGTCATTCCGTACATCGTCATGCATTTTATTGCGCCTGTATAATTTTTTCAGTGCCGTTATATCCTGAAACCAGGTGGCCTGTTCCGTTTATTTCAAATGTTATAATGCTGTTATAAATAGGCAAGGGGGCTGAGTAAAACAGAATACGCAGGGACAAGGGCGATCTTTTGCAAATGTAAAATAAATCAAAACCCGGTTGCCAGGACATAAGCCCCGACAATCATGAAAGCAATCAGGAAGATGGCAAAGATAAAGCCTCTGCGCCATGTGGCCGAAGATCCTCGAAGTTCCAGGAAATCGAGCAGGAGCAGGCGGCATTTGAACAGCGTTGCGCCCATCAGGATGACAACGGAGAGAACACCGAGAGGAACTGTGTGTCCCCGGGTTTCAAGCGCATCGCCCGAAATGATGCTGATCACGGTCAGGCCGGACATCAAAGCCCAGGTCAGGAACAGTCTGGTCACCGGGGAGGAAAGTTTGGGAAAAACGGGCATGGCTTTACCTGACAAGATAGAGAACGGGATAGAGAATAAGCCAGATCAGATCGACCATATGCCAGAAGGAACAGGCGGTCTGGATGTTCTCGCGGCTGCTGTATCGACTGACCAGCCCAAGAATCGCGAGGCCGAAAATAACATGAGCTGCATGAAAGCCTGTCATTAGATAGAACAGGGTATAGAAACTGTTGGTCTCTATCGAGATGCCCAACGCGGCCTTGTCGCTGTATTCATAAAGTTTCAGGGCGAGAAAGAGAATTCCAAAACAGGCCGTGATCAAAAGATAGCGACGTGTCAGCGAAAGTCTGTTTTCTTTGCTGGCCTCGTTCGCCAGAGCGGCAAAAAGACCGCTGGTGATCAGGACGAGCGTATTCAAGCCACCGATCTGGCGGCTGAGCTGGGCCTGGGATTCCCGGAACAGATCCGGCTCCATGATAAAATTGACCGAATAGCCCGTGAGGAGCAAACCGAAAACCATCAGCTCGCTGATAATCAGAACCCACATCATGGGGTTACCGGGCAGGCTGTCTAATGGGCCCCAGGCACTTTGCTCCCCAGAATTTTGTCTGGAGCCAGTTGTCTTATTTTCGGGGCCGGAGGTCTCGTTTTGGCCAGAAGCGAGCTCGGTCATATAGATCTCGTAGAGATCACTGTCTTTGTCTGGAGGGTTCTGCATCTCTTGCCGGATTGTCCTGTACTTTTAAATCAGGCCAATCTTGAGGGATGGAGACATGAAGGCAAGATGACATAATGCCGCTCAGGCCGTACAGAAGAAGGGATTGGTAATTTTTCTGATGCAATAACAGGGATTTTATTCAGTTCGGCTGGTAATAAGCCCCATGTGTCTGGTGATGATCTGTTCGATCACTCCTTCCTTTTGCATGGCCCGCAGAGCTTCATTGAGATCCCGGAGACGTTTGGCACAGTTTGCTTCGCGGTTTATCAGGGCATACATGGCATTGGAGAGGATCGGTTCAGGCAGAACGCTAACCTGCCCTTTGAGGCCGAGATCCCGGATATGCTGCAGGCCTTCGACGTAGCCCAAAACAGCGTAGTCTGCCCGGTCATTGACCAGCATGGTGATCATATTATCGCTTTGCGGGACCTGGACAAAGTTGAGATGCACTTTGGCAAAATGATCAAAATCATCCCCGAGTGATCCCCCCAAAAGCCTCAATCCTGTACGTCCTATCAGATCTTCAGGGTTTGAAAGTGGAAATTCGTTTCCGGTTTTGACAAAAACGTTGAGGTCATCAGTGCCGATTTTTTCAGAGTAGTGGTATTTTAATGCCCGCTCGGAGTTCCAGTAGGCCCCGAGCACGATATCCAGGTTGCCCATTTCCAGGTCATAGAGAATGCGTTTCCAGGGGCGGTCAGTTTCGACTTCCATGGTCAGGCCGATCCGGGACAGAGCTTCGCGCATGCCGTCAACGACAATCCCGGTAAGTTCACCCTTATCGGTACGATAGGAAAAGGGGTACCAGTTGTTGATCCCGTTTGCGGAAAAGGAGGTGCAGCTTTCTGTCGCATGTACAGGCGGGGATAAGGCCAGGGTTACCCCGGAAAAAAATAAAACCAGAGTGAGGGACCTGAAGAAGGATAGCATTGATCGGGCAGCCATCATTGCAAGAAAATCCATAAAAAAGCGGTGAAACTACGAGAAGGGCGTTCCCGAAAACATTTTCAGAATATCACACACGGGTGTGAATACAAAACTGTAGCTATAGAAATTGCTTGTCCTGGCGATAATATGCAGTGGTCTGTGGCATTTTGCCACTGAAGCAGGTTCGGGTTTCTTGGTTATAAGTATCTATCTGATTTTTAATAGTAATTCTGTGTTCTATCGGCTGTGATATCATTTTTATCCCCCTTGATTCGAGTTGATTTTTTTTCTTAATATCAGGGGGGCGGATGATTAGTATCCGGCTCTATTTTTTTCAGGTGTCCTGTTTCCCGCTTGCTTCATATCAGGTCTTGGTCTGGTCCGGACGATTCATATGGAGGGGGCGGAACGGGAATAATCGGGAAGGCGGTGAAAATCCGCCACGTGCCCAGCGCTGTGAAGGGGATTGGCAGGCAAATGCCACTGGAGAGTTTTCCGGGAAGGGGCCTGACCAAGAGGAACCTGAGTCAGAAGACCGGCCTGAAAGAAGACAAAAGCATGTCTGGAAAGCAGGCTTTTCCATAAAGGGGACTGATATGGAAATTTTGAACAATAGTACTACCGTTGTGGCCGATAAAAGCTTTTCTGATAGAGACAGCCAAGACATAGCTGGAGAAGCGCACCGTTTTTCTGATGGTGATCGAAATGCCTTCTATCAGACGATCTTTTCGCGACGAGATGTCCGTGGCCAATTTTTGCCGGACAACATTCCCGAAGATGTCTTGAGCCGGGTGCTGATGGCGGCGCACTATGCGCCGTCGGTCGGTTTTATGCAGCCCTGGAATTTTGTTGTCATTCAATCGAAGGAGACAAAACAGCAGGTTCACCAGCTGTTTGACAAAGCCCATCAGGAAGCGGCTGAAATGTTCCCGCCCGAAAAGCGTGAAATCTATCGGAATCTCAAGCTTGAAGGCATTCTTGAATCCCCGGTCAATATTTGCATTACCTGTGACAAGCAGCGGGCCGGACCGGTGGTCGTCGGTCGAACGCATATTCCAGAAATGGATGTTTACAGTTCTGTCTGTGCAGTACAGAACCTGTGGCTTGCTTCCAGGGCAGAAGGTCTCGGGTTGGGATGGGTCAGCATCCTGAACCCCAGATCTTTAAAGGAGCTGTTGGAAATTCCCGAGGGTGTGGTGCCGGTGGCTTACATCTGTCTGGGATATGTATCCCGTTTCTTTGATAAACCCGAACTGCAAACAGCGGGCTGGAGACAACGTTTACCCCTGGTCGAGCTGGTTAACTTTGAAGGCTATGGCAAACCTGCCGGTGGTGAAGCCGATGATCAGCTGCTTGCCCGGATATCACGGGACCAACAGGAGCTTGAAACAAAGGGATATCAGCCGGGTTTTGTAACAGCCAGATAGTTGTTCAAATGAGTTTGGGGAGACAATATTGTCTCCCCAAACAAAAAACGGATAATGGTATCAGGTAGAAATACCCAGGCTATTCAGCGCCAATACTGGCGAGCCCTGCCTTGGCACAGACTTCGTCTTTGTCGCCACCCGGGGCGCCGCCAACACCGATACCACCAACGAGAGCACCGTTAATTTTGATGGGTAAGCCACCGCCAAGGATCACCATCCGGGGGTCCATATCCCGAAGACCATCAAGCTCGCGATGTTCTTTGAGAAAGTTGGCCAGATCCAGGGTGCTGCGCCCCATGCTGGCGGCGGTGAAAGCTTTCCCCGTGCTGCTGCCGACGGTGTGTGGACCGGAATTATCCCCCTTGATCAGGACCTTGGTCGCGCCAGAGCGTTCCACGACGGCGACTGAAACATTAAATCCATCGGCAAGGCACTGTGCCATCGCAGCATCAGCAGCTTTTTGTGCCAGCTCTAACGGCAGATAGGGAGAGCTTGGCAGTTCTGCAGCCTGTGCCGAAGATACCCCCGACAGCATAATCATGGAAACCAAGGAAGCTACCGCAAAATTGCAGGAAAATTTAAGGATCGACTTGTTGCTCATAGGGCCTACTCCAACAGGAAACACGGGGTTTAATACTGGAGATGTTGTAGCAACCCCGAAGGCGAAGGTATATTCGTAGCGTCAGGGGGCTTCCTCCGTAGAACTACGGAGAGAAGAGAAATTGACTGTATCAATCTGGGGCTGTCGGCATGCTTTCAAGAACAATGCGGGTCATTTCAGCTACAGATGTGGTTTTAAGCTTGGCGGCGATGTTTTTACGATGACTTTCAATCGTGCGTGGAGAAAGGGACAGGCTCTGGGCTATTTCCTTGGTTGCCCAACCCTGGGTTATCATATCGAGAACCTCCCGCTCACGGCTGGAAAGCTGGTTGAGAAGGTCGCGGTTTTCGGTGATTTCCGCCCGCTGGTTCTCGTGCCTGTCCAAGAGTGCATGCGCTTTCTGGATCGCATCAATCAGGTCCTGTTCATCTATCGGCTTGCTCAGAAAATCGATGGCCCCGTTGCGAAAAGCCTGTCGGCAGGCGTTGATATCTCCATGGCCGCTGATGACGATAATGGGCCAGTCACAGCTGGCTATGGCCAGTTTTTCCTGAAGCTTGAGACCGGAGAGGCCAGGCATCCGGATATCGAGAATGATACAGCCAGGAGCAAGGGATCCGAATTTATCAAGAAAGGAAAAAGGGTCGGGGAAACTCAGTACCTTCATACCAATAGTTTCGAGCAAAAGTGTCAGGGCTTCGCGTACTGCGGTGTCATCATCAACAAGATAAATCATCTTTTCAGACATGCGGTCGGGTCCATTATTTTTTGCCGTTTACAGGGGATGCTGAAGGCAGAGAAACCGTTGCACAGGCACCGCCGCTGGATTGATTATTTAGTGTCAGGTTGCCGTCGAAACGCTGGAGGATACTTTCCGAAAGCGAGAGACCAAGACCCATGCCGTTTTCCTTGGTCGAATGAAAGGGTTCAAACAACCGGGGGAGAGTTTCGCTTGCAATACCACAACCACTGTCGCTGATCTGAATAATATTCTGGCCTTCCAGCACTCTGCTTTCTACGGCAATACGTCTAATATCATCCTTCTGGTCTTCGATGGCTTCGGTACTGTTGCGGATCAGGTTAAAGATGACCTGCTCTATCTGAACGGGATCACATTTGCTGAGCAGCCTTTGAGTGTCGAGTTTCAGCTGCAGAACAATATTGCGCTCTTTCAGATCCATGCTCATTAAATCGACAACACCGCGGATGATCTGGTTCAGATCAGCAAGCTGGACGACAGTAGCATCCCGTTTTGTCCAGTTGCGTAGCCGGGTCAGAATCTCTCCGGCCCGTTTGGACTGAAGTACGTTGGATTCCAATGCACCGAGCAATGCATCCCGCTTGAGAGGCTCGCTTTTGAGCAGGTGTAAGCTGGCCTGGCTCTGGCTTAGAATAGCTGTCAGCGGCTGGTTGAGTTCATGGGCAATTCCGGATGCCATTTCCCCCAGGGAATTGATCCGGGATGCCTGTGCAATCCGGGCCTCCTGTTGCCCCAAAAAGGCCTTTGCCTGTGCCTCTCTGGCTGCCAAGCTGGTGTTCGAAGACAAGGGCGTCTGGTGAGATTAATCCGAGTATCCAGCTGGGCGACAGAGGACTGCTGGATGCAGGAGGCCTGTCCTTGACCATGGAAAGAATATTCTCTCCCGAGGGGAGATCCAGCCATAGGTCGACATCATTAGTAAAAGAAGTTTCTGCCGTGACCAGCTGTGCGCTGTCAATGGTGAGGGCCAAACCATAACGCGCAGCAGAGCTGTTTGGAGAACGCTTGATCAGAAGATATTGTCCCTGCGTCGCAGCTGGTGGCAGCCCAGTCAAGTTTCCCAGGGGCAAGAGAACCAATGCGCCATTGGATGCCACGGCTGATTTTTTTATAGTCGAAGCCAATAGCTCGGTTGCCTGATCCTGAGAACGGGTGGTCATGATCCAGAGCGGAGAAGCAGGATCAAGCGAGATGACATCAACAGCCAGAATACGGGGATAGAATTGTTGTACTGTCTGGGCAACTTCAACCATCTGTGTCAGCGGGGGGATGTCTCCGGTGTTGACCAGAGCCGAGAGATTGGTCAGATGAGCATCGTGCTGGTCTGCACGTTGGGAGAGGCGTTGTGACAGACTTTGCGCTTCTTGTGCCAGCTGTGCAGACAAGAGGTTATGGCGTTGATTGATCGTGAACAGCCCAAATAGAAGTGTCAGTACTCCCCATAGCAGGAAAAGATTAAAGGTTCTAAGGGGAAATCTGATCATTTCTCGTCTGCTTTTGATAAGGTCTGCCAGGTCGAACACTGTTTTAGAATCTGAAGAACCAAATAGGAAGAATTCTGGGGCTGTCAATCTGGAGAGTATACCCAGACTCTACCCAATAAGGGATGAATAGACGATATTAACTTGAATTTAGGGGAGGGTAATCAGCCGGGCTGCTCGTGTTATTTGACGTACCCCGAGGATGTCGAGCTCTGGATCTGATCAAAGAAGGCACGGATAACCGGGCTGTCTTTTTGCTCTTTCAGACAGGCGACATACTCCAGTCCCTCGAGCTGGACATCGCGGACGGTCAGGCCGTGCAGACGGGTGTCATTGCCAAATTCGCTTTCGAACACCACGCCGATACCCAGACCGGAAGCCACAGCTTCACGCACGGCTTCGCGGCTACCGATTTCAAGGGTTTCAAGCAGTTTGACACCCGCGCTTTCCAGCGCGCTTTCAAAAATCTTGCGGGTGACAGACCCTTTTTCACGCAGGATAATGCGATGATGTACCAGTTCGGTAATGCTGATGCTGCGCCGGGCGGCCCAGGGGTGGTTGCGATCGACAAAGACGATCAGGGGTTCCCGTTTGAGCGGGGCGGCATGCAGGCGGCGATCTTCTTGAATGTTGGGCATGATAACCACATCGGATTTTCGCTCGAACAGGCCCTGTAACACCTGTTGCGAATTGCCGAAGCTCATGGAGAAATTGATCCCCGGGTAAAGCCTGCTGAAGGTCGCGAGCAGAGGCACCACATGATAGGGGGCATCGGCGGCGACACGGAGCTGGCCCGACATCAGACCCCGGGCGGAAAGCAGCACCTGTTCGGCTTCGAGTTCTACTGCAAACTGGCGCAGGGTTACGGCATGCAGGCGGCGCCCGATCTCGGTGATCTCGATTCCACGTCCCCGGCGTTCGAAGAGTTTTACCCCATAGGTTTCCTCCAGAGCGGCGACCTGTCCGGACAGGGTTGGCTGGGTGACATTGAGCACGTCGGCAGCCTTGGTAAAGCTGCCTTCACTGGCCACGGCATGGAAGGCGCGGATCTGGGCGTGATTCATAGATTAAACCAATTTGTAATATAAAAAGTATCGATTTGATTTATGATACAGAGTCGCGGCATATAGAGCAAGACGTTCGGAGGGCTTGTTGAGAAATTGCTCAGGCAAGTCCCGGACCAAAAAATTCCAGCCTGGGATTGTTCAGGGTTCAGCCCTGTCGGTCCTTACGTTTTCGGATCAAACGAGGAGATCCTCATGTCTGACAAGACATCTGCCGTTGCTGCTTCCCCATCTGGTGATCCCTGGTTGCTGACACCAGGTCCGCTGACCACCTCTGTGACAACCAAGCAAGCCATGCTGCATGACTATGGATCACGGGACAAAAAGTTCATCGAGATCAACCGCCGTGTGCGTAGCAGCCTGCTCAACATTATCAATGGCAAGGATGACTTTGTCTGTGTGCCGCTCCAGGGCAGCGGAACCTTTTCTGTCGAAGCGATGCTGGGAACTCTTCTGCCACGGGATGGCAAGCTGCTGATCCTGGTCAATGGTGCCTATGGCCGCCGCATGGCCAAGATCTGTGACTATTACAAACGTAGCTACGACCTGCTTGAATACCCGGAAGACCAGCCGGTCAGTGTGACGGATCTGGATGCCCGTCTGGGCGAAGACAAGGCGATCACTCATGTCGCGGTGATCCACTGTGAAACCACCTCCGGTGTGCTCAACCCGATTGCTGAAGTTGCTCATATGGTTGAAAAGCACGGGCGATCATTGCTGATTGACTCCATGTCCGCCTTTGCCGCCCTTCCAGTTGATGCCAGCAAGATCCGCTTTGATGCCGTTGCGGCATCTTCGAACAAGTGCCTTGAAGGTGTCCCGGGTATGGGGTTTGTTCTGGTCCGTCGTTCGGTGCTGGAAAAGACCGAAGGCAATGCGCCCTCGCTGGTGCTGGATCTTTATGACCAGTGGGTGCAGATGGAAAAGACCGATCAGTGGCGCTTTACCCCGCCGACACACTGTATCGTTGCTTTTGAACAGGCAATTCGCGAGTTCGAGGAAGAAGGTGGTGTCGAAGGCCGCGGCGGTCGTTATGCCTCCAACTGCAAGATCCTTGTCGACGGTATGCGCGCCATGGGTTTTGAAACACTTTTGCCCGATCATCTGCAGGCTCCGATCATCGTGACTTTCCACAAGCCAACTGATCCGAAGTTTGATTTTCAGAATTTCTATGATCGTCTGGCCGAACGCGGTTATCTGATCTATCCGGGCAAGCTGACGGTGGCAGATTCATTCCGGGTTGGCTGTATCGGTCGCATGGGCAATGATGACATCCGCGCTGCTCTGGCAGTGATCAAGGAAACCATCGTGGAAATGGGTGTTAAAAACTGCGCACCTGCCGCTGCTGCCTGAAAATACATTCATATCGCAGTTCCTTTTGGGCCTGAGATTGGCTGAAAGGACTGCGGTAAAGACACTAAAATCGGGAGATATCCTATGAGTGCTGGTAAACTCGTTCAGGCCAATGGCCGCCTTTACAAACGTTCCGAACGCCCCATCGTGGTTGTCTGTGTTGATGGCAGCGAACCAGATTATATGGAAGTGGCTATGAAAGCCGGGCGGATGCCTTGGCTGAAAAAGCTGATCGACAGTGGCGTGAACACCAACCGGATTGCTGAATCCGTGGTGCCGAGCTTCACTAACCCGAACAACCTCTCCATCGTCAGCGGTTGCCCGCCGCGTTATCACGGGATCTGTGGCAACTACTTCTATAACCAGGAGACTGGTGAAGAAGAACTGATGAACGCACCGACGTATTATCGCGCCAAAACCATCTTCTCTTCTTATCAGGATGCTGGCGCCAAGGTTGCGGTTGTCACTGCCAAAGACAAGCTGCGCCTGCTGCTTGGCCACGGGCTGGATTACAGCAAGGGCAATGCGATCTGTTTTTCTGCTGAGAAATCTGATGCTGCCAATCTGGCCGATAACGGCATCGACAATGTCAACGCGTTCGTCGGCAAGCCGGTTCCGTCCGTATACAGCTCTGATCTGTCCGAGTTTGTCTTTGCCGCTGGTGTGAAGCTGTTGGAAACAGTCCGTCCGGAGATCATGTATCTCTCCACAACCGATTTCATTCAGCACAAATATGCCCCGGACGAAGAAGGCGCGCTGGCTTTTTATGAAATGATGGATGGCTACTGGGCCAAACTCGATGCACTTGGGGCCGTTCTGACCCTGACTGCCGATCACGGCATGAACCCGAAACACGCCGCAGACGGCAAGCCGAACGTACTGTATCTGCAGGACCTGCTGGATGACTGGTACGGCAAGGACGAAGCGCGGGTTATCCTGCCGATCACAGATCCTTACGTTGTGCATCATGGCGCTCTGGGATCTTTTGCGACGGCTTACCTGCCCAAAGGTGTGTCAACCGACGAAGCGGTCAAACATCTTTCTGCAATGGACGGGGTTGAACTGGCGATTTCTGGACCTGCTGGTTGTGCCCTGCTGGAGCTACCGGAAGACCGCATGGGTGACATTATTGTCATTTCTGAACGTCACTTGGCGATCGGAACATCAGAATCCCGTCACGATCTTTCGGCGCTGGATCGTCCCTTGCGGACCCATGGTGGTCTGACCGAACAGAAAGTACCGTTTATCAGCAACCGTCCGATGCCGGGTATCCCGTCTGACATGCGCCTGCGGAACTTTGACGCTTTCTACTGTTCCGTAAACTACGCCGAATAACCGGTAGAACTGAGGATATAGCTATGTCTGTAAAGATTGTTGGCCACGAGCCGATGCGTATTGCCGGTAAACTGGTGGATACCGAAGGCCGGATCGATGTGCACTACCCCTACACCAACGAAATCGTTGGTTCTGTGCCGCGCGGTACGGCGGCACATGCCCGCGAGGCCTTTGAGATTGCGGCGAATTATAATTCGACCCTGACCCGATATGATCGTCAACAGATCCTGTTTCGCATTGCCGAGACCCTGGTTCGTCGCAAGGAAGAAATTTCCGACGTGATCACGGCTGAATCCGGTCTGTGCAAAAAAGACTCCCTCTACGAAGTTGGCCGGGCCTATGACGTCTATACCCTTGCGGGCCAGATGTGTATTCTCGACGATGGCGAGATTTATTCCTGCGATATCACACCGCATGGAAAGCAGCGCAAGATCTATACCGAACGCGAACCGCTGAAGGCGATCTCTGCGATCACGCCTTTCAACCATCCGCTGAACATGATCTCGCACAAGATTGCACCTTCGATTGCCACCAACAACTGCATCGTGTGCAAGCCGACGGAAAAAACCCCGCTGACCGCGCTGTTGCTGGCTGACATCATTTACGAAGCTGGTTTGCCGAAAGAGATGCTCTCGATCATTACCGGTCTGCCCGAAGATCTTGGCAACGAGTTCATCACCAACAAAAACATCGAGCTCGTAACCTTCACCGGCGGTGTTCCGGTTGGTAAGTACATTGCTGAAAATGCTGGTTATCGCCGTACCGTACTTGAACTCGGTGGTAATGCACCATTGATCGTGATGGAAGATGCGGATCTCGACAAGGCTGCTGAGCTGGCAGTCTCTGGCGCGACCAAGAACTCCGGTCAGCGCTGTACAGCGGTCAAACGTATTCTGGTGGTTGAGGAAGTCGCGGACGAACTGTCCCGTCTGATCCTGGAAAAAGCCAAAAAACTGAAATACGGCGATCCCATGGACCCGGAAACCGATCTGGGGACGGTGATTGACGAACAGTCCGCGATGTTGTTCGAACGCCGGGTCAATGATGCGGTGGGGGTCGGCGCCAAGCTGTTGTACGGTAACAACCGTGAAGGCGCGCTCTATCCGCCAACTGTGGTTGATCATGTGCCGTTTGATTGTGAACTGGTGCGCGAAGAGACCTTTGGTCCAGCCATTCCGATTATCCGGGTCAAGGATATCGACGATGCGATCCGCGTGTCCAACTCCACGGCTTTTGGTCTGTCTTCCGGGGTCTGTACCGATAATTTCAACTACATCAAACGCTTCATCAAAGAGCTGAAAACCGGCACCGTGAACGTCTGGGAAGTGCCCGGCTATCGGATCGAAATGTCTCCCTTTGGCGGAATCAAAGACTCCGGCCTTGGCTACAAGGAAGGCGTGATTGAGGCGATGAAGAGCTATACCAACGTCAAGACCTACTCTCTGCCCTGGTTCTAGGGGCGAGAGAGGGGCTTGTTGGTGCAAGCCCTTGCTGGCAAGGTTTTACCCGCGATTTTATTGGTTTGATCGCGCTTCCTAGGCTGCTTTTGACCTGCAGCTGGAGAGAACCCGGTGTCTGCTGCCGATGTTCTGGTGAATAAACTTCAGGGGAAGCTTCTGCTTCCCCTTCTTTTTTGTACCAGCCGGGAGGTTTTGTTTCCCGCTATCAGAAAACGCAA
The DNA here is from genome assembly GCF_000374005.1 of Kiloniella laminariae DSM 19542. Lineage (GTDB taxonomy): Bacteria > Pseudomonadota > Alphaproteobacteria > Kiloniellales > Kiloniellaceae > Kiloniella > Kiloniella laminariae. The sequence goes on from NZ_KB893138.1 coordinate 61,897, forward strand.
CCGCGGGCGGCAACAACTTGGCAGCTTTCAAGTTTGTGATTTCTGATCATCTTTACTTCGTTGACCATATTGCTGACGACGCAGGCGTGATTGGGGATGATCTGCAGTCGGTCTCCGGGTTGAAATTCTGTGGTTGTACGGGAACAGTCCAGCTCTCCGTGCTCTTCGCTCAGGCCGACAACCGCGATTTCGGGGTGACCGACCACCAGACCATAGCCCTGTAGTCCGAGCAGGTCCGAGGTAAGGACTTTTGATCCGGCGTCGATGATGATCCGGTTGTTTGTCGGGACACTGACCACGGTTGTCAGAACTGTCAGGGCACAATCACTGGCTTTGCAGACCCCGCGTTCGATCAGAGAGCGGTCATTATAGATATATGTTCCGACCCGGTATTCTGTCAGGGCCGGAATAGAGTGAGCCGACCACATGTCCGGGGTGCCACCGCCGCTGACCACCGGACAGGCAAGATCAGCCTCCTGACACAGGCTCATAGCTTCGGCAAGCCACTCCTGAACAGCGGTTGGTTTGCCAACAGCAGGATAGGTCATTAGTCCGGCAAAGCAGAGACCTGGCAGACTGTCGATCAGTTTGGCAAGGTTAACTGCTGCGCCGGGAGTCTGTGCGCCACAGCGTCCTGCACCGGTATCGCATTCTACCAGAACAGCAAGTGGTGAAGTGGCTGTTTTGAAAGCCCAGGAGAGACCGCGAACGACGGTCTCGTTATCGGCGGTGACCCGAAGGCTGCATTTTTCTGAAAGATCCCGTAAACGCGCCAGTTTAGAGGCGCCAAGGATGTTGTAGGAAATCAGGATGTCCTGTAACCCGGCGGCGACCATGACTTCTGCTTCGCTGATTTTCTGACAGGTAATGCCAACGGCACCAGCGGTGATCTGTCGTTGGGCCAAATCCGGAAGCTTGTGGGTCTTGATATGAGGGCGCAGGTCAAGCTGATGTTTATCGCAATAGCTTTGATAGGCTGCAATATTTCGCTCGGCAATCGCAAGGTCAATCAATACAGCGGGGGTCTCTATCTCTTCAAAGAACATGCGCGAGATACTTTCTTATTACAGCAGGCTTATTTACGATATGCCGTTATTCGCTGGCGTGGTTGTGGGGATCGGGATGGATTGGCCAGATCGCACGGCGCAGGTTTTGATAGGCATTGGTTTCGGGGTTACTGGGATAGGGGCCTTCAACATTGGCATAAAGGATCTGTGAGGCAATCCGGGCAAAACCCCGATGGAAGTGATTGGTCGACTTGACGATCAGCAGTTTCTTGCTCGCTGGATCAATCCCCATATTGGAAAAAAGGTCCGGCTCGAACGCCTGAGCCCGGTTGGTATTGAGGATCACATCGATGCCCTCAATCCGGATGACAACGGCATCGCCGAGTGGGACAATGCTGTCGCCAAAGCTCTGGGTCGCATTGCGGACAATTTTTTTGACCTCGACCCAGCCATCTATGGGGGCCCCGGCAGAGGCGGAAGTTTTGCCACCAAAACGCAGCTGCAGGCTTGCACCTTCTCCCGCAGAAATGCAGGTGCGTACCGCCATCGGGTCCCAGATCGTGCCGACAGCGACAGAAGTCAGTCCCCGTTGCAGGGCATGGTGCAACAAGACGGTTGAATCACCGGGAACCCCGCCACCGGGATTATCCCAGACGTCTGCAATGACAACGGGACCATCCTTGATGGCTGCAGCGCGATCAAAGGCCTCGCCGGGAACCAGGAACTCGGGACGGGTCTTGCCGCGAAAGCTGAAAAGCTCTTCACCAAGCTGCCTTGCCAGGGACTGTGCTTTTTCCGGGGCATTGTCGGTGATGACCAACATTTTGCTGCCCATTTCTGGTACGTCTCCGGCCATAAAACCGTGAATGGTCGAGATGGACAGGATGTCGTCGTGCCCCTCAAGTGATCTTTGTTTGTCGACGAACGAGCGCATCGGCTCAAGGCTGGTGGGCAGCACTTCGATCATCCGGCAATCAAACACGGCTTTGGTCGGGGTAATTTCCTTGCGTAAAGTCCGAAGAACCAGATCGACGCAATCAACCGCTGCATCGACAAAGTCTGTATGGGGAAACTCTTTGAACGCCACCAGCAGATCGGCATTCTCGACCCGCAAGGGGGTAAGATGACTGTGCGGATCGAGTGTCGCGCCGATCGTGACATCCGGACCGACAATCTGGCGGACCCGCTGCAACAGGTCGCCTTCGCAATCGGGGTAATCCTGCGCAACCATGGCGCCGTGCAGACCAAGGATGACGGCTTCAAGTGGCAGGGCCGCTCGCAACTGGTCCAGCACTTCATCGCGCAGGTGCTCCCAGGTGGCCCGGTTGACCAGTCCGCCGGGTTCTGCCCAGGTCGCGGTGCCTTCGATCAACGTCCAGCCTTCTTCTGCCGCGCGCTTGCGGCAGACGGTCATCACCGCGCTGCAAAGCGTCGGAGTTTCCGGATGATCACCGGGGGCAGCATAAAAGCTTTCCCGAAAGTCGGACATATCTGTCCGCAGGGGCGAGAAGGTATTGGTTTCGGTTGCGATGGAGGCGCAAAAAACTCTCATGCGATGGCTCGATATTGTTATTTCTGAACGACTGGATCTATGATGAGAACAGGCGGAGGCGTGCATGGCCTCCGCCTGCAGAGTGCACTTTATTCGAGGTACTCTTTGGCGTTGGCCTTGTTGACCTCTTCCTGGAAGAGAGACAGCAAGGTCACGCCTTCATCCCCGTATGTTTCCGTAACATGCTGGATGACAACAGGCTGGGTCGCCTGTTTGAAGGCTGCACGGTCGGTTGGTGTCAGGGCGGTAACCTTGATTTTCTCTTTCAGTCCGGCGAGACCACGATCAGACGCCTCAATAATCCGGGAAAGTCCGCGGCTGGCTGCGACACAGGATTCCGCAGCGTAGCGCACCACATGCTGTTCGTCTTTGTTCAGGCTGTCCCAGAAGGTTTTGCTGAGCATAAAAGTATAGGGCGAGAAAAGATGGTTGGTCAGGGTCATGTATTCCTGAACCTCTTCGAACTTGGCAAAGGAGATGATCGGCACCGGGTTCATCTGGCCGTCAATTACACCGGTTTGCAAACCGGAATAGACCTCGCCCCAGGCCAGAGGATAGGCTTCGCCACCGAGCGCCTGGATGATTTTCTGATGTGAAGGCAGGGTCATGGTCCGTACCCGGATGCCTTTGAAGTCATCAAGCGTTTCAATCGGGTGTTTGGAGTTGGTAACGGCAAAGAAGCCCCCAGTATCAGGGAAGCCCAGAACCTCTACATCCCCAAGTGTCGTCTCGATATCTTTGGCCAGTGTCTGGCCGAAGGGGCCGTCAAAAACCTGGTAGGTCGAGGCATTGTTGTCGAAGGCAAAGGCCAGGTTGAGCACATCAATGCGCGGGTAATAGGACGAGAGAGCCCCGGTGGAGGTCAGGGTTGCCTGGAGAACGTCATCGCGAACCATCTGGACATGTTCTTTTGCGCCGCCCAGCTGGTTGCTGGGGTAAACTTCGACCTTAACACTGCCGTTGGTGTCGGCCTCGATAATGTTGGCAAAAACTGCTGTGCAGGCATGGGCCGGGTTCTCAAAAGGGTCATCCTTGTTGTCGTGACCGAACTTCAGGATCTTGGCATCTGCATGGGCCTGTGAAGCCAGCATGCTGACGCCAACGGCTGCAGCTAAGGCGATTTTCCAGCTTTTCTGTTTCATTGTTCCGTTTCCTTTTATGACTGTGAAACCTCTGATGTGGTCATATTCTTGGTTGCTTCTCCGGCAGCATGACCTTTCAGCCGGAGTTTGGTATTGCCTTGCCTTCTGGCCCGTTAACGAAACGCCTGGCTATAGAAAACCAAGGGATCTCGGAATCAGCAGGGCGAGATCCGACCAGAAGGCAAAGAGGAAGAGAATAGCGACCTCGGCGACCAGGAAGGGCCAGAGTTTGGCGGCAATGCGTTCAATTTTTTCTCCGGTGACCGAAGAAAGAACAAAGAGGCAGGCCCCGACTGGCGGTGTCATCAGGGAGATGTTGAGTGCAAGCACGATCACGATCCCGGCGTGAATGGGCTGCATGCCGATCTGCTGGGTCAGCGGGACGATAACCGGGGCCATGATGATCAGGATCGCGGTGATATCCATGATCATGCCAACCATCAGTAACAGGGCGACGATCATGGCGATAATGATGTAGGGATTGTCTGATATCGTCAGGAAGAACTGGGCAATTTCCTGGGGGATACGATTAAAGCTGAGCCACCAGCCGAGCAGAGAGGCAAAGGCGATGATAACAAAGATGATCCCGGTAATCCGCGCCGTCCTGATCAGCATGCCGATAAAGGCGGACACAGACAGGCAACGATAGACAAAAACACCGATAAAGAGGGCATAGGCCACAGCGATGGAGGCTGCCTCGGTCGGGGTTACGATGCCGCCAAGAATGCCACCGAGGATAATGATGGGCATGATCAGCGCGAGGATCGAAGAGCGGAAAACCCGGAAAATTTCCATAAGAGTGGCGCGACGTTCGGATTTTGGCAGGTTGTTTCGCTTGGCTCCGGTGGCGATGACGGCCATGCAGATCAGGCAGATCATCAGGCCGGGCAGGACACCCGCAGCAAAGAGACCGCCTATCGAGACACCCATCAGCGAACCGTAGATCACCATCAGGCCCGATGGCGGGATGGTCGGGCCGATAATGGAGCCTGCTGCGGTAACGGCGCAGGCATAGTCGCGGCGATACCCCCGTTCGACCATGGCGGGAACCAGGGTCTTGCCAAAAGCGGCTGCATCGGCGGTGGCAGCACCTGTCAGCCCGGCAAAGAAGACAGAGGCCATCATGTTGGTATGGGCAAGGCCACCGCGAAAGTGTCCGACCAGAACCTGGGCAAAGAGAACCAGGCGGCTGGTAATGCCGATGTGGTTCATGATCTCGCCCGCAAGGATAAAGAAAGGCATGGCGAGAAAAGGAAAGATGTTCAGGCCATTAAAAATCTTGCTTGGCCCAAGGGCAAGAAAACGCTCTCCGCCCATATCAAGCAGGCCGACAATTCCGGCTGCACCAATGGCAAAGCCGATCGGCAGGCCCAGGAGCAATAGAAGGAGAAAAGCTACTGCAACGATCATTTTACTTCCTCCGTTGAGCCTGTTGCGCTGTATTTTCCCATATCCCGAATGGCAACAAGGACCTGTTGCAGGCAGGCGATAGCCGCTGACACAGGTACTGCTGCAAAAGGAAGGGCGAGGGTCATGCCAAAAATCATCGCCTGTCGTTTTGCTCCGGCCTGGGCAAAGTCAATGCCGTACCAGGCGATGTAGGCAAAGATCAGCAGGGAGACGAGATCCATCACCATTAAAATCGGGGCGCGCAGGGCAGAGGGGAGACGGTCGAGCAAAATGGTCAGGCCAATGTGTTCCCGGCGGGCAATGCCACAGGAAATGGCCAGCAGCGCTGCCCAGATCATCAGATAACGTGCCAGCTCCTCTGGCCAGGGCAACTGCCAGTGAAAACCATAACGATCCAGAACGCCGAGCCAGACATCAAATACCATGAGCAACATGATGGCCGCGACAACACGCTCTATGAACCAGTTCAACCCGTCACTTAATCTGGCGGCCGCCTGCCTCAGACTCGAATCAGCTCCCATACTGACATCCCTGTTATGTTTTTATTATTGTTGTATGTAATTTTTTTACATAATTATGGCGTTTTATGTAATTTGTCGAGTCAAATAATTGAGTGTGATAAATATTTAAGTAGGATGTTTTCCTAAATTTATGCCTGAATATAAAGGTAATGTGTTGACATTCCAGGTTTTGTCCGTGAAAAGCAATATGTAGTTAAATTACATGAATCGACTCTTTATGAGTTTGAATTCAGACATAATGACCTAAATCAGGAGAATCTCATGGCACTTGAATACTTTGGTAATGAAGGCAGTGGCGCCGGAGGTCAGAAACTTCCTTTTTCCCCAGCCGTCAGAGCAGGTGATTTTGTTTACATTTCCGGGCAGGTGGCCATGGATGAGCGGGGCGAGATTGTTTCCGGAGGGATTGAAAGCCAGACCCGGCAGACCATGGGGAACGTGATAAAGGTTCTGGCCCTGGCAGGCTGTACGCTGGATGATGTGGTCAAGGTCAATGTCTGGCTGGATGACACCCGTGATTTCTGGACTTTCAATCGGGTTTACAGCGAGTTTTTCCCGGGTCAAAAACCGGCGCGTTCTACTGTACGATCCCAGATGATGGTCGATGCAAAAATTGAAATCGACGTTGTGGCTTATCAGCCTAAATAGTTTTGTCACGAAGCATTCGTGGCTTGTTGTTGATAAGATTTGGGAGTGTGGTAGCTTTTGCCACACTCCAGAGCAGGAGATGCGTGACCGGAAAACAAGCCATGACCTTTACCATCGACCTTATTTCGCAGCTGAGACAGCTGGATGGAAGTTTCCATAGCCGGGAGCAACTGGTTGCCTCCTATGTGTTGGACAATCTTGAGCAGGTGACCCAGGCCACGGTTTCGGATATCGCTGCTGCTGTCGGGGTGAGCGAGCCGACAGTCATTCGTTTTTGTCGCACGCTGGGATGCAGTGGTTTTCGGGATTTTAAAATCAAGCTGGCGCAAAACCTGGCCGTAAGTGTTCAGTATATGACCCGGGTCAGCGACGGAGATGTCAGCCCGGGGGCTTTGGTGGATCAGGTTCTGGGGGTGCTGGTGCAGGTTGCCAGTGATGCCCGAAGCCAACTGGATCCTGCCCGGCTTGAGGCGGCAATGGAGTGTTTGGCCCAGGCCAGACAGGTGGTGTTTTTCGGGGTCGGTGGTGGGTCATCCACTGTGGCCAATGATGCCAGTAACCGTTTCTTTCGGTTGGGAATTCCGACAGCCTCCCACTGCGATGGCTATCTGCAGCGCATGCAGGCTTCAACCTTGGGAAAAGGCGATGTGGTCTTTGCCATTTCGGCAACAGGGAAACCGCAAGAGTTGCTGGACAGTGTAGGTATCGCGCAGCAGTACGGGGCGCGGACGATCTGTCTGACCAAAAGAAACTCTCCTCTGGCAGAGGCTTGTGACATCGCAATTGTTCTGGATCTGCCTGAAGACCCGGACATCTATAAACCGACGGCTTCGCGGCTGGTTTTTCTGGCAATCATCGACGTCCTCGCCGCAGGTGTGGCGCGCAAGTTGCCCGAACAGGCCAAGGAGAAACTCCGGCGTATTCGCTCTTCCCTGGTGGCCCTGCATAAAAGTACAGATCCTCAGCCGATCGGCGATTGATCATGACAGGATTGGGCAAGCTGCGGGGTTAGTCCAGTTCCCGGGCCAGCTCCTTACTCAGAAAATCAATCATAGCCCTGACCCGTTTCGGGAGAGTACTGCCGCCGGGGTAGACAATCTGCAGGGTGGTTTCCGGAGCTGAAAAACTTTCCAGTAAAGGCACAAGTTCGCCGCGCTTTAAGTGGAATTCAACATCCCAGAGTGATTTTAGTGCCAGTCCGTGCCCTTCGAGACACCAGTGCTTGACCAGTGCGCCGTCGTTGGCAATGCGGTTGCCGCGCACGCTGTAGTTTTTCTTTTTCCCGTTGATGACAAAGGGCCATTCCCGGTCTGTGGTCGTGCCAAAACGCATCAGCAGGCAGTTATGTTCTGAGAGATCGTCTGGATGTTCCGGTTGCGGGAAGCGGGCAAGATAGGCCGGGGCAGCACAAAGAATACGCCGGTTGGTTCCAATTTTTTTTGCCTGTAACGAACTGTCCTTAAGAGATCCAAAGCGCAGGGCCAGGTCAATTCCCTGGGCCACCAGATCGATGTAGCCGTCCGAAAGGCAGAGCTCGACGGAGATCTCCGGATGTTGTTCCATAAAACAGTCCAGCAGCGGGGCAACACGGTTGCGACCAAGGTCGATCGGTGCACTGAGCCGAATGGGGCCGGAAAGCTGGGCGACCCCATGCCGGATGCGGCTTTCCAGATCTGTGGCTTCACTGAGCAGATTTCGGGCCCCTTCAAACAAGGTACGACCTTCATCTGTGAGGCTGATTGCACGGGTCGTCCGGTTGAGCAGTCTGGCTTTGTAATGGCTTTCCAGTGCGGCCAGGCGTTCAGTGACGGCTGCGGGAGAAAGGCCAAAGTCCCGGCCTGCGATGGCAAGGCCACCTTTTTCGACAATTCTCATAAAGAGAGCGAGGGAGGCAAGATGATCCATTATTCAGATTTTCCGAATTATGTTTTGATTAAAATCTCAATTATTTAATCATGAAGCAAGAATTATCTCTGTAGGCGAGAAGGGAGCAGTGCAGTGACTGCTCCACCCGTTATCCCCTTTGTCTTGTATGCGGAGTGACCCTTGCCATGAAACAGAGTTTGTTTGATCCCTTGCGTCTTGGTGTTTCTGACCTGTCCAACCGAATTGCCATGGCACCAATGACCCGCTGCCGGACGGACCAGCCCGGCGACGTACCAAACAGCCTGATGGCTGAATATTATCAGCAAAGGGCCTCGGCTGGCCTGATCATTACCGAGGCAACCCAGATTTCACCGCAAGGGCAGGGGTATTCCTTTACCCCCGGGATCTATTCCCCGGAACAGATTGCGGGATGGCGTGGCGTGACTGAGGCGGTCCATGCGGCAGACGGCAAGATCTTTTTGCAGCTGTGGCATGTGGGACGCATGAGCCATCAATCTTTCCATGCTGATGGCAAGCCCGTTGCACCCTCTGCTCTTTCGCCTGATGCGCAGGTCTGGATTGTTGATCCGGAAAGTGGCGAGGGCGGTATGGTGGATTGTCCCTTGCCACGGGCGTTGGCCCTTGAAGAGATCCCGGACGTGATCGAGGATTTCCGGAAGGCGGCAGCCAATGCCGCTGCTGCTGGATTTGATGGTGTGGAAATTCATGGAGCAAACGGTTATCTGATCGACCAGTTCCTGAGGCGGTCATCCAATCACCGCGAAGATATCTATGGCGGGTCACAGGAAAACCGGATCCGTTTTCTGGTTGAGGTTGCCGAGGTTGTTGCCGGAGAGATCGGAGCTGATCGGACAGGTATCCGTCTGTCGCCCTTTATCACCCAGCGCAATATGGCTGATGAGGAAATCATCGATACCATTCTGCTGGCCGCGGCAGAACTGGAGCGTATCGGTCTGGCTTACATTCACCTTTCCGAAGCGGACTGGGAAGATGCACCGGTTATCCCCGAGGCCTTTCGCCACAAGCTGAGAAAAGTTTATCGTGGAGCAATCATTGTTGCGGGTAAATATACCCGTGAACGTGGCGCCGAGATCCTTGGGCGGGGGCTTGCCGATATGGTGGCCTATGGTCGGCCTTTTATTGCCAATCCCGATCTGCCCCGGCGTTTTAATGAAGAGCTGGAGCTTGCCGATTTTGATCCTGCGACCCTGTTTGGCGGGACGGCTAAAGGCTATGCCGATTACCTGCCTGCCGAACAGAAAGCATAAGGAATGGTTTCTGCCATAGACGAAGAGTTCCTGAGGGCTTTGCTCAACGACAGGATCGGAACCGAACTGGTGCTGGATACTGCAGAAATGCGGGTATGGCATCTCCGCCTTCAACCGGGAGAACGTCTGCCAGCACATCGTCATGATCGGCCCTATTTCTGGACAGTTCTGACCGATGGCACGGGACACTCACGCTTTGGCGATGGCAGCGAGGTCGAGATTGTCTATCGGGCGGGGGATACCCGCTATTATGACGATCTTTCACCTGAAAACGGCTTTGTCCACGACCTGGAGAACACGGGAAAGTACCCGCTGGTGTTTGTAACCGTTGAATACAACCGCTGATGTTAAATGAATTTTGAAGGAATAAAACAATGAAAGCTGTAGGCTTAACCCAGTACCTTCCCGTGGATCATCCAGAAGTTTTCCTGGATCTGGATTTACCAAAACCGGTGCCACAGGGGCAAGATTTGCTTGTTGCCGTCAAGGCAGTGGCCGTAAACCCGGTCGATGTCAAAGTCCGGGCTCCAAAAGACAAGATTGAGGAAACCCCACGTATCTTAGGTTGGGATGCCAGTGGGGTGATTGAGGCGGTGGGGCCAGATGTAACCCTGTTTCAGCCGGGCGATGAAGTGTTTTATGCCGGGGATATCACCCGCTCAGGCAGCAATGCCGAATATCAGCTGGTGGACCAGCGTATTGTCGGACATAAGCCCAAAAGTCTTTCTTTTGCCGAAGCTGCGGCTCTGCCGTTGACCAGCATTACGGCCTATGAATCTTTCTTTGATCGGTTGGGAATTGATCCTGCCGGTGCAGATGCCGGACAGACGATCCTGATTATCGGTGGGGCAGGGGGTGTTGGTTCCATTGGTATTCAACTGGCCAAAAGGGCGGGTTTAACCGTTATCGCCACAGCATCCCGCCCCGAGACTGTCCAGTGGGTTACAGAGCTGGGAGCCGATCATGTGGTCAATCATCATCAGTCACTGGTCGATCAGGTTCGGGCGCTGGGCTTGATCTATGTTGATCATATCGCGATTTTCAACGATATGCGCCATTGGGAAGCCGCAGTAGAGCTGATCCGGCCTCAAGGAGGCATTGTGACCATTGATGATACAGATCTTCCCATGCCGATGGGGGCGATGAAAACCAAGGCGGCGAGTTTGCACTGGGAACTGATGTTTACCAGATCCATGCATCAGACGGCTGACATGATCGAGCAACACAAGCTTTTGAACTATGTTGCTGCAGAGATCGACAAGGGGCAGTTGCGCAGCACTGTGAACATTGTCCTGAGCCCGATCAACGCAGATAACCTGCGCAAAGTCCATGCCCTGATTGAAACCGGGGCGGCACGAGGAAAGCTTGTGCTGGAAGGATTTTAAGAGGGAATTCTTCTTTTTTGCTCTGTCTGGTTTCGTCTGGTTAACAGGCGATACCGGATAAATTTTTCTTGAAGCAACAAGGCTGTGAAGTCTGTTGGGTGTTTTCTTGTTCTGGATTTACCAAAGAACAGGAATCACGTCGGCAATTCCTGCGAGAATAAAAGCACTTACCCGTTGCCTTGACCCGGTAAATTGAGGTATTAGAGGAACTGGAAGGCGGCTTGACATTTTAGGTGTTTGTGTCAGGTTAGCTTAACTTGGGCTGCGGCAGATGCTGCAGCCCTTTTTCTTTTGGAGAGTATTTTTTGTGCTGGAGTTATCCTTCTCCGGCCATTCTCTCTGATGTTTTCCCCATGATTTTTCCCAAAAGGTTTCCTTGGATCATTGTTCTGTCCGGAAGAGTTTTTTTGTGAGCTGTTTTAGGAGGGCTCTGGATGAGGGATCGCAATTTAGGCTCGATTAGTGTAGAATGAATCTCTGCTGAATGGATGGGTTGAGAGTCTATAAGCCATTGAAACGATTGCGTGTAATTCTTTTGAGTGTGTTTGTGTTATCGGTCTGGAGTTCCGGTTCTGTTCGGGCCCAGGATGCGGGCGTTTGTCCCAAAACACTCGCCGCGATCAGCGAAAATTATTTGAGTCTGACCAGCAAAAAGATCCTGAGCGCGATCTACGAAAGCCTCGGTTGTCCGGTTGAGGTGCTTGATTACCCCGGACGACGCGGCGTTTTTTCATTTAATAGCCTGCAAGTGGATGGCGAGATCCTCCGTTTTGAGGTTGTAGAGTCGCTCTATACCCGGAGATTTGTCCGGTCAAGCCGCCCCTTGTTCTTTGAAAATGGACATTTGTGGCTTCACCCTGATGTTTCCCTGCGGGAGACGCTGCCAATCGGTTATCTCTTTGGCATTGTCTGGCACGAAAATTATATGAAGGGACGTCGGGGGAAAGTCTATAACAGCTCGGATGATCTCCTGAACGCCTATCAGAACGGAGAAATCGGCTCTTTTCTCTATACTGATTTTGCCATGAATATCAGAGTTACTGCCGGAAAAATCCAACCCGTTCCTGAAAAAGGGGGAAGAATTATCCACGCTCCGTTCTATCATTATCTTGGGGCTGAGTTCACTCCTTTCATGATCCGGCTTTCCCGGTATCTTGATGAACATGAACCCTTCAGCTTTATGGAAATCCCTGAATCTGGCAGTAAGCAGGTTATCACACTAACGCAGTAAGATTGCGGGATCTTCCTCCCTTGTCTTTATTATCCAGACCTGCCCGATATCTGAAAAATATACCTGGTTGTCTTCCTAGCGGGGGCCGGGTATCTATGCTGCAGAAATCTGTATGGTCACTGTGATAGAAAAGCAGGAATAAAAAAATGCCAACGGATGGCTGTAAAACTGAAACCTGGCGCAGCGATGCTTTTGCCGCTCTGCGGAATTCAATGTCCTGTTATCACCCGCTGTCAGATCCGACATGGAATGATTTGCTCGGGCTTTTGGTTCCCAGAGTTGTTGAACGTCAGGACTGTATTCTGCACCAGGGCGATGTGCCCTGCAGTTTTGGATTTGTTTATAAAGGCCTGCTGCGGTTTTTCTCAGCTGATAGCAAGGGCAATGAATACAACAAGGTGTTCTTTGCCGAGAACAGTTACCCCGGGTCCATGGTTGCCCTTCTCGAGAAAAGGCCCTCGGATTTTACAATCCAGGCACTGGAGAAAACCCTGTTGCTGGAGCTGGATTTTTCTGGTTATCGCAAACTGTTGCAACGTTCCGAGGATTTGAAATGGTTTCATATTCTCTATCTGGAAAAGAACTGGGTTCTGGCCAAGGAAAGTCGGGAGGTCGCGTTGGTGCAGGAGAGTGCCACCGAACGTTATCTTAATTTTCGTCGGCAACAGCCTGATCTGGAAACGCGGTTATCCCAATATCATGTCGCCTCGCATATTGGTGTCACGCCAACCCAGTTGAGCCGGATCCGCAAAGCCCTGGTGACTGGATAACCGGGCAGAGATGAACTTCCTTGTTCTCAAGAATAAAGCCCCGGAAAGTTGACTGTCGGAAAATATAATTTCAAAACTCGAAAAATGATCAACATATGTAAATGATGATTATGCCGCCGGGTCGTAATTTCCGGTTATGAACACATCTATCTTGCCTTTTGTAGCCTTTGTCGCTGGCGCTGCCATTGCCGCTCAGGCTGCTCTGAATTCCCAACTCGGTCTGCTGTTGAAAAACCCTGTCTTTGCAACGGTTGTGGCTTTTTCCGCCAGTCTGGTTTTTACGACTCTGGCTTTGGTTTTTGCTGTCAGGCGGGTTCCCGATTCATCTTCACTGCAGAGTGTACCTTTTTATCTCTGGTTCACAGGCGGGCTGCTCAGTGCCTTTGCCATCGCATCCTTTTATTGGCTTATCCCCAAGATCGGGGCGGGGTCGGTTGTCTCGGCAGCTCTCACGGGGCAAATCCTGCTGGCGATGATTGCTGGTCATTTCGGCTGGTTCTATCTGCCGGTCGTTCCTGTGACGGCAGTCAAGCTGCTTGGTGTTGTCCTGCTTGTGGGCGGATCTTTGCTGATTAACAAGTTTTAAGAGCAGCAGCATACTGGTCTTTGTTTCCGCACAGAAAAATTCTAGCGGAAATTTTCAACTGGAAATTTCAAATTGTAACTCCGGGTAAGGAAAAATTATTTTTTACATCCGATGATGGTGGTGTCGATCTGTTTGTAACAGTTGTCGACAGTTTCTTGTAATCGTTTGGTGGAGCCATGAGGCTGGGTGCCGCAGCTTTGATTTTTTTCCTACTTGGGTCCGGCGCTGTAGGAGCCAGCCTGGCGAATAGCACTGTCATCTGTCCAAAGAAGATCGCCACAGTCAGCAATAACAAGCTGTCGCAGCGGGCCGAGAAAATTATTGAACAGATCTATCTTGAACTTGGCTGCCCGGTAGAAGTTGTCGCCTTTCCCGGGCGTCGAGGGATCGCTACCTTTAACAATCATACAGTAGACGGAGAGCTTTATCGCTTGCCCTCTGCTGAGGGTTTTTATGAACGCAAATATGTAAAATCCAGCCCTTTGTTTATGATTTCCGGTTATCTTTGGCGACGTCCGGGTCTATCGGAAAAAGAGGAACCAAAAATCGCCTACGTTCTGGGTTTTTACTGGCAGGAAGCTTTCGTCAAGACAAAGCCAGCAGTAGCCTTTCAGAATTTTGATGCGGTTATCAAGGCTTACGAACAGGGAGAAGTCGAGGCTTTTTTGGCGTCTGATTTCCTGGTCCGCCGGATCCTGGATGAAAAGAAGATTACCGAGCTGCCTCTTCGCCAAGAGCAGTTGGAGGCCGAAGCCTTTTACCATTATCTCGGTGAGGAATATCACGCGTTTATGAAGCGCTTTTCAGATTACCTCGATCGACATCATCCCTTTGCTGAGCTGGAAGGAGAGTTGAATGGTGATCCGCAAAAAGAAAAAGGTGGACTTATGTGAGGCGTAAGAACGTACTTGTTATTCGTCCTGTAAAACCCGGGGATCGTCGGCACAGCTGGCTTCTGTTGCCGGCTTGAAAAGCTTCTGGCCCCAACGCTCCAGTCTTGTATACCATGTATCGTTGCTTAGCTGGGCGATTTCATCAAGAGCTTCTTCAGAGCCATTGTCTGCTGCTTTTTGCCGCCAGGCTGCCCGTTGATCCTGATCTGCTGTCAGGTTTCCCCGACCGATGCTATAGGCCTTGCTCAGTTCATATTGGGCCTCGGGATCGTTCTGCTGTGCGGAAAGGCAGGTCCAGTAAAGGGCTTTATCGTCATTAGAAGCGTAAGGGCCTTGTATGTCATCCATGCCCCGTTCGTCTGTCCAGTAATACCAGCCCAGCAAATACTGGGCAGCGGCATAATCCTGTCTGGCGGCCTGTTCAAACCAGTACATTGCCTGTTCCAGATCTTTTCCGACCCCGCTGCCTTCACTGTAATTCAGCCCCAGCTCAAGCTGTGCATGAACCTGCCCTAATTCAGCTGCCTGACGCAGGCGGTGATTCATCTCGGCCAGATCAGGATCTGGGATTAGACCGTCCCGATGTATCATGGCCATCTCGAGGGCCGCCCGAGCATGCCCCAAGTCAGCAGCTTTGCCCCACCACTCCAGAGAAGGCCGATAATTTTGCTGGGTGTAGTAGTAATAGCCAAGTGAATTGGCGGCGCAAACGTCATCCTGTCGGGCTTTGCCCAAGAGTGCCATCTCCTGTTCCGCGTCCTCTATGATTTCAAGCGCGCAATTGGCGGCAGCGGATGTCTGTGCCACGCTGTAGCTGGTGAGGCCAAGCGTTGCCAATAGTGCTAGGGCGGCAATTGAAACAGGTTTTGAAGAAAGGGCTATTGGCACGAGCGAGGCGTCCTTGCTGGTTTGGGTCGGTGACAGGGAATTCGTTGGGTCGTCAGTGTAATGAAGAGATGAACTTTCACATGAACGCACTTTATAGTGGTGAAATATAATCACAACAAGATGGAGTTTGAAGAGGGGGAGTAAGGTTTACAATCCGTGAGGTCGAGGAAAGAGATGCTGCCGGGATCGTTGCCTTGCTCAATCCGATTATTACCCGCGGCGGTTTGACCGCGATGCGCGAGACGCTGTCTGTGGCCGGGCANCTTTCTTATCAGAAGTCTTTTCCGGAAAAAGGAATTTTTCTGGTTGCCGTCGCAGAGGGGAGCTTGAAAATACTGGGACTGCAGTCAATAGAGCCCGTGGTGAAAGGGCAAGATCCGGTACAAGATAATCCTCTTAATTTTCCTGCAAAGGCCTTTTCGGGAGAAGGGGAGATATCAAGCTTTGTTTCCCTGGCCCATCATGGGAAGGGTATCGGCACAAGCCTGTGCGCGGCAAGCTTTCAAGCAGCACGCGCACAGGGTTATCAAAAAATCTCGGCCTATATTCGCGCAGACAATCCTGCTGCTCTGTCCTTTTACCGTAAAAACGGATTTCAGACTGTTGAGCACCTGAAGGGTGCCCTTAGGGTGAAGGGTGGATCTGTAGATCAGATCTGGGCAGTCAAAGAGCTTTAAGTCGGTTTTTTTGGAAAGATATCCTACCCTTTTGGTGTTTCCCCGTTCAGAATCTCCGAGAAAGCAGAGCTGTCGATATTGCCGCCGGAAAGAACAATCCCGATTTTTTTGCCTGCAAGCTGATCGCGTTCCTGCAGGGCTGCGGCCAGGGTTGCGGCTCCGGCTCCCTCGGTGGCGTTGTGGGTGTCGCTGAAATAAATTCTGGCAGCTTCGGCAACCTCGTCATCATTCACGGTGATAACCCGTTTCGCCCCTTTGCTGTAGATGGCGAAGGCATCGGGAACCGGGACTCGCACAGCCATGCCATCAGCAAAGGAGCTGCCCGGACCGCTTTCGGTGATGCGTCCGCTGTCAAAAGACAGTTTGGCGGCGGGGAACTGGTCCGATACCACCCCGATCACTTCGGTTTTTAGGCCAAGTGCATCGCGGGCGGTGATGGTGCCGCAGATCCCGGAGCCACAGCCGATGGGTACGTAGATCCGGTCAAGATCAGGAGCTGCGGTGAAGAGTTCGAGGGCATAGCTGGCCACACCCAGCATGATCTGGGGGTGGAAGGGAGGCACTACAAAGAGCTTTCTCTGTTCGGCCAGTTTGGCAACCTCGAGCAGGGCTTCGTTGAAGTCTGCACCCTGCTCAATCACCTCGGCCCCAAAGGAGCGCATGGCATTGTTTTTTTCTTTTGAATTGCCGTGGGGAACGACCACAACTGAGGCGAGACCTGCCTTGGTGGCGGCAAATGCCTGGGCCTGTCCATGGTTGCCGCGGGTCGCGGTAACGATCCCGGTTGCCTCAGGATGATTTTGCTTGAGCCACCGCGCAAAGGTCAGGCCACCCCGGGCCTTGAAAGCACCGATGGGAGTATGGTTTTCATGTTTGACCAGAACCTGACAACCAACCCGCTGATTTATCTGTGGCCAGGATATCTGGGGTGTTGGAGACATGTGCTGATAAATATAGCTGGCGGCTTCTCTCAACTGTGTTTCACTAAACATCTTTAATCCTTCGTTTTCTGGATCTGCCAACTGTACAGACTTGCAATTTGTTCTCCGCGGTTGAGCAAAGCCTATCAGCTTGATTGTGTGGTTCAATATTAATATTGTGTGGGCGACAATGTTTTCCGTTACGGTTTTTTTGACATCAGGGATGATTGGGTGATGAAACAGGACTGGAGACCAACACTGGACCCGACGATTCCGGTTAAGTACCTCGCAGTTGCGCAAGCGATTGCCAGTGCGATCAAAGAAGGAGAGTTGCGGGCAGGGGATCGGTTGCCGACCTACCGCGATCTGGCCTGGGATCTTGGCCTGAACGTCAGCACCATTACCCAGGCCTATCGTGAGGCGACGCGACGACACCTGATCGGCGGTGAAGTTGGTCGGGGCACTTTTGTTCTGGCCAGCAGTCGCGAGGCAGAGCTTTTCGCCTTGAAAGAAAACCCCACCCGGGAGCTTATCGACCTTTCGACAAATATCCCGGCCCGTCATCCGGATGACGATCAGGCAGCAGAGTTGTTTGCTGATTATTTGAAAAAGGAAAGTGGATCTACAGAACTGTTTTCCTATCATGCTCCGGATTTACTGACCCGGGCGCAGATGGCGGGAAGTAAATGGCTGGCTTGGCGAGGGGTAGAGTTGCCTCCGGCAGCTGTGGTACCAACAGCAGGCGCTCAGCAAGCCTTGCTGGCCTGTTTGCTGGTGCTTTGTGAGCCCGGTGCAACGGTTCTGGTTGAAGAGTTTACCTTCCCCGGCATGAAGGCTGTCGCCCGGCAACTTCGGTTGCGTTTGCAGGGGATTCCTTGTGACGAGGCAGGTGTCTTGCCTTCAGCCCTGGATGCTGCCAGCCGGAGCAGCGGGGCCAGGGTTGTTGTCCTGACACCCAATCTGCAAAACCCGACCGGGACTGTCATGTCGGCAACAAGACGGGCCGAGATTGCAGCCGTTGTCAAAACAAGAAATCTTCTGGTGATCGAGGACGATGTCTATGGGCCCTTGTCCGGACAAAGGCCATTGGCACTTGAGATGCCAGAGCACTGCCTGATGATTTCCGGCCTGTCCAAAACAGTTGGACCAGGGCTGCGGTTCGGCTTTGTTTCGGGGGCGGAGCGCTGGATTGCCCCGATCCGGGCTGAGGTTCATGCCACACATTGGACCATGAGCCCGGTGATGTTGGGCATGGCCTGTCACTGGATTGAGGAAGGGCGGGCCTTTGCCCGTAGCGACTGGCAGCAGGTTGAGGTTGCTGCGCGTTGGAACCTTGCCCGATCCCGGTTGAAAGGAGCAGGGAGACAGGCGCCCGGAAGCGTACTTTCGCCCGCGCCGCACCTCTGGCTGGAAACCTGTATTCCGGCAGATGATGCGGTGATGGTTGTGCGGGCAAGGGGAGTAGAAGCTGTTCCGGACAGTTTTTTCTCTAGCGGTCGGCACCAGGAAAACAGGTTGCGGATCTGTCTGACAGCACCCCAAAGTCGTGCGGTACTTAGTTTGGCCTTGGATAAGTTGATTGAATGCAATATTTTGGCGTAGAGCTTTATCCTTCCAGATCGGAGTTCAGAATTTTGGCGGATTATCAAAAAACTTCTTGCGAGGTGATTTTGTTGATAACCCGATATCCCTTTTGAAATTTTCGGGCAGGTGATGCAGATCTGTAAATGACATTACTTTTGTACGCGGAGTGAATAATAGATCATACATTACAGAGACCTCAGCAAAACTCTGACCTTTCCCTAGACTGATTGATTAAGTATTTTTTGGCTATGAAACAAAGCTTCAAAACACAACCCGCCCTTTTCGCGACACATGAGCTTTTGGACCACCCAGCGCTGAACGCGCTTGAGGGTATAGAAGGTTTGATCAACTGGAACGCGCTGGAGCCGTTGTTACCGCAAGGCGAGGGTCGGACTGGTCGCCCGGGCTATGCGGCG
>NZ_KB893139.1 GCF_000374005.1 Kiloniella laminariae DSM 19542
GCAATCTTTGGATCGATGAAGCGGCTCTGGGGAATGGGCCGCTCCCGCTTTATGGGGCTGGCTCGAACCCATGTACACTTTACACTCGCAGCTATCGGATGGAATTTAAATAAGGGCGAAAGGTTTCGAAAAGCCTATGGGTAAAGCGACTAAACAACCCAAAATGATCTCTTTGTGACAACGAATAATGTGTAAAGCCTTTGCTCGAAGCCAAAAGCATTACACATTATTCGTAAATTACTCAGATAAAGACGTTTTGCTGAGGTCTCTTACAGTAAGTAAGTTGAAAAATTCTCCGGAAACACTTCTTCGTTTTGGCTGAATTTTGATACAGCTGTTACAAATGTCAGTCATGATGTTCTCTTCTCTTTCTGATAATATAATCTTGTTGAACATGAAAGAAATTTGCGCTTTTCCAGGCTGGATATCCAACTAAAATCCGATTACATTGCATAAGGAGGATTTATGTATGGCGCCATCTCGATTGCCCCCCCTGTCATCGCTTCGGGTTTTTGAAGCGGCTGCCAGACATTGTAGCTTTACCCGTGCAGCGGAAGAACTGGGCATGACCCAGGCTGCTGTCAGTTACCAGATCAAGATCCTTGAAGAGCGGGTTGGGTCCAATCTGTTTTTGCGCAAGCCCCGGCAGGTGAGCCTGTCGGAAACAGGGTTGCGGCTGGCACCGGTGGTCAGTCAGGCCTTTGATCTGCTGCACAATGCCTTTGCTGCAGAAGAAGACGACAGCCAGTCCCTGTTGACAATCTCGACGCTTCAGACTTTTGCCGCCAACTATCTGGTTGAACGTATCGGGCGTTTTCAGATGGAACATTGCAACCTGGCCGTTCGGCTTGATGCCTCGCAGGAGATGCGAAATTTTGCGCGGGAAGAGTTCGATCTGGGGATACGCTCAGGCATGGGAAACTGGTCGGGACTTGTCAATCATTTGCTAATGCCGGCATCCTTCACCCCGATGCTCAGCCCTGGATTGGCTGAAAGCATTGGGGGAATAAAAGAGCCTGCCGATCTGCTCAGGCTGCCGTTTATTGATGCAAGTGATCCCTGGTGGAAAGTCTGGTTTGATGCAGCAGGAACATCATTAGATGATTTGAGCACACGCCCGAGGAACCGATTGGGGTCGCAGACACTTGAAGCCACAGCTGCCATGGCGGGACAAGGCGTCGCTGTTCTCACGCCGTTATTTTATCGCAAGGCGCTGAATGAGGGGAGTCTGATCCAGCCTTTCGATCTGGTTTGTAAAGATATTGAGGGCTGTGGATACTGGCTGGTCTATCCTGAAGCGCGCCGGAATTCACGCAAGATCAAAATCTTCCGCAGTTGGCTGGAAGCTGAATTGAAACAGAGCTTTATCAATGAGGAACTGGCGATTAAAGCACAGGGCTGTCTGAAAATATCAAAACCCCTGTCTGTTAGCTAGGGTCGCACTGTGCGCAGCAGTGAGCCAGCCAGCAGACTGCCAAGAAACAACATCAACTGTGCGACAACAACGGAAGGCCCCGAAGGGGTGTCCCACTGCAGTGAGCCAAACAGACCTGCGACGACAGAAGCGCCGCCGATCAGGGCGGCGATTGCCGCCATCTGTTCCGGAGTTCGGGCGAAGCGGCGGGCAGCCGCAGCGGGGATAATCAGCAGCGAAGTGATCAACAGGACCCCGACAACTTTCATGGCAATGGCTATGACAATCGCCACTGTTACCATGAACAGGGTTTGGGTCAGGGTGATGTTGATGCCTTCAGCTCGGGCCAACTCCTCATGCAGGGTCAGGGCGAGCAGGTCTTTCCAGATATAGCCAAGCAACGCCAGAGCGATGGTGCCGCCGCCATAGATCCAGTAGATGTCTTCAAGGGTTACGGCGAGAACATCGCCAAAAAGGTAAGACAGCAGATCAACCCGATAGCCCTGTAACAGACCCAGCACGACAAGGCTGATGGCAAGACTGGAATGGGCAAGAATACCGAGAAGGGTGTCACTGGCGATACGTTTCTGGTGCTGGAACAGGGTGACCAGCAGAGCAATCATGATAGCCGTAGCAACGATCCCGAGCGTGAGATTAAAACCAAGCAGAAGGCCCAGTGCGACCCCGAGCAGGGCGGAATGAGCAAGGGTGTCGCCAAAGTAGGCCATGCGCCGCCAGACAACAAAACAGCCGAGAGGTCCAGAGATCAAGGCAACCCCAACCCCGGCGATCAGAGCCCGAAGCAGAAAATCTTCCATGATCAGTTTCTCTCTTTCCGGGCGGTTTCCGGTTCGTCAGGGTGGTGGCAATCAGACCCGTGTATGTGCTGATGGGCTTCTGTCCCGTCATGGGAGTGGTCATGCAGGTGATGATAGACCGCCAGTCCCGGTTTGGTCTGGCCGCCAAACAGGGCCAGATATTCCGGGCTGTCGCTGACCTGGGTCGGTGCACCGGAACAGCAGACATGTCCATTGATACAGACCACACGGTCGGTTTCAGCCATGACGATATGCAGGTCGTGGGAAACCATCAGAATGCCAAAGCCGTTTTGTTCGCGCAGTCGGGAAATTAGGCGATAAAGTTCAGTTTGTCCCTGAAAATCAACACCTTGAACAGGTTCATCCAAAACCAGCAAGTCCGGTTTGCGTAGAATTGCCCGGGCCAGCAGAACCCGTTGAAACTCGCCCCCTGACAGACTCTGTACCGGCTGTTCCAGGGTTTGTGCTGCACCGACACTGAGCAGGGCTTCCTTGCGGTCGGCAAGAGAATGGGGAGACGGGATTGAAAGGAAGCGCTCGACGGTCATGGGCATGATCGGGTCAATGTTCAGTCTTTGCGGTACATAACCGATCACCAGTCCATGACGACGCCATACCTCGCCCTTGCTTGGCCTGATTGCCTGCAAGAGGGCCCGGATCAAGGTTGATTTTCCCGCGCCATTGGGGCCGATCAGTGTAACAATCTCGTTGCGATGAACGGTAAGGTTTACCTGGTCAAGGGCAACACGGCCACCAAACTCCACGGTCAGATCACTGGCCTGGATCAGAGGTTCTCCACTGGCAGGGTTTACACTGCTATGATCATGTCCACAACCGCAGTCCACTTCACTTTGGAGAAGGGGAGATGTTGGGGAACCGTTTTTTTGACTTGCCACTTCTCTGACCATTTTGGCCGTGTTTCCTTGTTTTATCTGGTCTTGCAGAAATGCTCAGGTGTTTTAAGCACCGGCTTAATGATAAAAAGCCTCTACTGAATTCGGATCTCTACGAATTGGGGCGGCAGTCCGGGCAGGTGCCTCTGACTTCAAGGGTACGCTGCTCTGGACGGAAGCCCAGTGTTGCAGCCTTGGTCACAATCGCCTGATCAATTGCCTCGTCATGAACCTCGGCAGCACAACCGCAGTCCGTGCAAATCAGAAACAGTCCGGCATGTTCCTCGGCGGGGTGGGCGCAGCCGACGTAGGCATTCAGCGATTCAATCCGGTGGATCAGGCCCTGCTCCATCAGGAACTCGAGAGCCCGATAGACCGTCGGTGGGGCCGTTTTGCCGCTTTCCTGGGATAATTTCGACAGGACATCATAAGCTCCGACAGGATGATGGCTTTCCCAGATCAGCTCAAGTACCCGTCGGCGAGCCGGGGTAAGGCGTACACTCCGCGACAGGCACAGCTTGTCTGCCACCTTCATGGCGGTATGAATACAGCGCCCGTGATCGTGGTTGTTGGTATCAAAAGAAAGAGAAACGGTGTCGAAGTTTTTCATGGCTCTTTAAATATCGTGTCTTGACAGAACTGTAAATGTTATAACATAACAATATTATATTTTTCAAAATAATTCGTAAACTATGATTCGTTCGAGGAACCCCAATGTCCCGTTTTTCCAGGCTAACATCCGCTGCTTTATTGAGCCTCATGCCGAAGAAATCGTTTTCAACCCTGTTCGCCCTGCCATTGGGAGTTCTGATAACCGGGAGTGCTCTGGCCGATGAAGCTCCCCGAGTTGCTGTTTCGATTTTGCCGATCCACGCGCTGGTCCAGTCGGTAATGGAAGGGGTAGGAGAACCCGAGCTTTTGATTGACCAGGGCGCTTCTCCGCATGGTTATAGTCTGCGTCCCTCCCAGGTGCGTGCCCTCAACTCGGCTGATCTGGTGGTCTGGGTTGGTGAGGGTATGGAAACATTTCTGGTGAAGTCCCTGCATCAGAAAGCTGAAAATGGTGGGACGGGTCATGCGCTTGAGCTGATGGATATTGCTGGTATTACGCTTTTGGAAAATCGGACGGCCGGGGCATGGGAAACCGAAGAAGGGCACAATCACGCGGAAGAAGCAGAAGGACATGATCATGCTGGGCGAGCAGAAACTGAGCCCGACCACGATCAGGACGACGACCACGACCACGACCACGACCACGATCGTGGGCCGGGGCATGATGCGCATAGCGAAGAGGCCCACCATCATGACGAAGATCATGATCATAATCATGGAAAGTATGACTCCCATATCTGGCTGTCGCTTGATAATGCAGCGGTGATTGTCGCCCGGGTTGGGGAGGAGTTGGCGCGGATTGATCCTGCTCATGCCGAGATTTATGCGGCAAACGTCAGTAAAACCCAGGCTTCTTTGGTCGTTTTGAAGCAGGATATTGCCGGGAAACTCGCCCCGGTTTCCACAAAGCCCTATCTGGTGTTTCATGATGCTTATCAATATTTTGAGCAGACTTTTGACCTGAATGTCGTCGGAGCTGTGACGCTTAATCCTGAACGTAAGCCCGGAGCAAAGCGCTTGAGTGAACTGCGTCACCTGCTTGAGGAAAGTGGGGCGGTCTGTGTGTTCCGGGAACCACAGTTCCAGCCTGCGGTGGTTGAGGTGTTGAGCGAAAACCTTCCTGTAGAGATTGGCGAACTTGATCCTCTTGGCGCAAGCCTGGAAAAAGGGGCTGATGCCTATCCGCGCCTGATGAAGGGACTGGCAGATTCTCTATCGGGCTGTCTGTCGAAAAAATAGCTAACCTCCCGGGCAAGCTTGGATATTGTCGTTTACTTGTTCCTGTAATTGGTGTGAATATGCCTGCGCATGGCGATTTGAAAGGGCAGGGTGCCCCCGCGATGGAGGCTGACTGCTTCCCGCTTCGTCATTTGGCTGCTTTGCTACCGGGAGGGGATAATGGGAAAAACGATATTGGCTGCTCTGATGATGAGCCTGGGGATCGCTACAGCGTCTGCAGACGAGGTTGTCATTGGCTCGGTTGAAAAGGAAATCGGCAAGGATGAGGTCGCAAGTGTGTCGATCTATTTCCTTGCCGATGTTTCCATGCCCAGTGTCAATGAACTGGTGCTGGATCTGCACAATATCGAGATGAATTACCCCAATGTTAAAAATATCTATCTGTTGATCAGCAGCTACGGTGGAGACATGGATGCAGGGTATATTGCCTATCAGGCGATCCGCAGCATGCCTGTGCCGGTAACCACGATCAATCTTTCGGATGTCAGCTCAGCCGCGACCATGCTTTATTGTGCAGGAACGCGTCGCTTGGGTGTAGACAGTTCCTACTTCCTGCTGCATCCGGCCAAGATCCGTGATTCCTCCTGGCAGGACCCAACGGCGATTTCGCAACTTCTTCAGGAAAACAAGCGCTATAACAGTCTGTTTAAAAAGATTTATGGCAGCTGTACCAGCTTTAACGAGAGCGAGATCGAGGCCTTCCTCAACAGCGAAAGCAATCGCCTGTATATCTCCCAGGAAGAGGCTATCTCCCGTAAATTATCGACCGGTGTTATCGACAAGCTCCCGACCAGCGAGTTGGTCTACACCATTCGGGATGACTATTCCAACTAGATGACAAACACGATAATCGAGGCTTGGGCCATGGCTGATTTTAGGGCCAGCTGTCGCGAATGGACAATTCCATGCAGCAGATAGGGTTTTCCTGATCCGTGTTCTGCAGGTATAGAAGAGACTTCACTGGCTGGCGTTTGTCCAAAGCAGTATCTGCTATATCCCGAACAACGGGATAAGCGATCCGGTTTTCGGAAGCCGATGAAAAAAGAAGCCGCAACGGGTGTGCGGGACTGAGGTTAGGCAGGAGCCTGAGAAAGACGATCTTGAGCAGTGCTCAGGGAGGCTGTCTTTCTCAGGTTGAGAGCTTCCCGTCCCCGATTGCGGCTTCAAGTTTTAGCAGGAGAACGCTGCTTGCTTCATCGCTGTAGGCAAGCGGCGCTCCAACGCCCCAGACCGGACCCGGCCAGGCCGGGTCGCTCTGTGAACGTGCGATAACATGGATGTGCAGTTGCGGAACCATGTTGCCCAAGGCGGCAACATTGATCTTGAAAGCCGAAAAATCCTGCACCAGAACCTCGGAGACCTTGCGAACTTCTTCCATGACGGCAGCGAGTTCTGTCGCCCCCAGATCGTGCAGTTCGCGCAAGCCATTGCTCCGCGGTACCAGAATAAGCCAGGGATAGCGACTGTCGTTCATCAGCAGGACCCGGCAATGCTGCAGGTCTGTGACAAGAAGCGTATCGGCTTTCAGGCGTGGATGCAGATCAAAGGTTTCGCTCAAGGTTCTTTTGTCCATGTTGTCGTCAGGGTTTCTGAGGGGTGCTGTTCTTGAGTGCGCCTTCAGAAACCAGTTGTTTTCGACCCTCTGGAAAGGGCCTGGTAAAAGTGATCAGGCAACAGACTGGCCCTAGTAAGGGCAGTCCACGTCCCCCATTTCCACATAAACCGACTTCAACTGAGTGAAGTGGTCCACTGCAACAGTGCCGTTTTCACGTCCGATGCCCGATTGCTTGTAGCCACCAAAGGGCATTTCTATCGGGGTGATGTTGTAGTTGTTGATCCAGCAGGTACCTGCCTCGAGGTTGGCGATGACGCGGTGGGCGCGGGTGATGTCCTGGGTAAAGACCCCGGCGGCAAGACCGAACTGCGTGTCGTTTGCCGCAGCGACCACTTCATCTTCATCGCTGAAGGTGATGACGGACATGACAGCACCGAAGATTTCCTCGCGGGCAATGCGCATGTCCGCTGTGACATTGGTGAAGACTGCGGGCTGGAGGAAGTTGCCTTTTTCAAAGCCTTTCACGGTTACCTGCTTGCCACCATAGGCGAGGGTTGCGCCCTCTTTCTGTCCGATCTCGATGTAACCGAGTACCTTTTCCATGTGATCGCGGTGGATCAGGGAGCCAACCTGGGTCTCCGGGTTCATCGGATCGCCGATGATCATTTTCTCGGTACGGGCAATCAGCTTCTCAATGAACTTGTCCTTGATGTCCTTGTGAACATAGACACGGGTGCCGTTGGAACAGATTTCACCCTGGGTATAGAAATTTGCCAGCATGGCGGCGGAGACCGCGTTATCGAGCTTGGCATCCTCAAAAACGATCAGCGGGGACTTCCCGCCCAGTTCAAGTGTGACGTGCTTGAGGGTCTTGGCCGCTGATTCCATCACGCGTTTGCCCGTTGGCACAGAGCCCGTCAGGGAGATCTTCTCGATGCCCTCGTGTTCTGCCAGCATCTGTCCAACCGGACCAAGACCGGAAACCACATTGAAGACGCCGTCAGGCAGTCCGGCTTCGGTGTATATCTCGGCCAATTTCAGTGCGGTCAAGGGGGTGACTTCCGACGCCTTGTAGACCATGGCATTGCCACAGGCGAGAGCGGGAGCAGATTTCCAGCAGGCGATCTGGATCGGGTAGTTCCAGGCGCCAATCGCACCACAAACACCCAAAGGCTCCTTGCGGGTGAAGGCAAAATTGCCGTTGGCCAGTTGGATGTGCTCGCCGTTCAGCGAAGCGGCAAGCCCGGCAAAATATTCAATGCATTCCGCGCCGGATTCAACGTCGACACAGTTGGCTTCCTGCAAGGGCTTCCCTGTATCCGTGACTTCCAGCGCTGCCAGTTCATCGTTGCGTTCACGCAGCAGCGCCACGGCCCGCAGCAGAATACGGCTGCGCTCTGTCCCGCTCATCTTTGACCAGACTTTAAAGCCCGCCTTGGCTGCGGCAACGGCTTTGTCGACATCTGCTGCCGAGGCGATCTGTACGTCGCAAATCACTTCGCCTGTTGCCGGGTTGATGGTTTCAAAGGTCTGTCCCGAGGTGGCATCCACGTACCCGCCATTGATGTAAAGTTTTTGGGTGGGGAGCTTACTCATGATCGCGTGTCCTTAAGGTCTGATGTCGCATTAACTTACGTGCATGTTTTAAAACGGGGGGCTGATTACAAGGCAAGCGGAGCTTACTCGGTAAGAAGCCTGCCCGTAGTGGCGCTTGTCTTGCCGGTTGTATCCTGGAAGACAAGGATCTGGCTGTTGATATAGCTTTCCATAATAGAGATCGCTTCTTTCGGTGTCACGCCACCAGCTGTCAGGGCGCAGCGGATCCAGAGCCCTTCGACCATCGCGGCAAGCCCGGTTGCTGTGCTTCGTACCATTGAGGCTGGCAACAGCGGTTTAAGTGCATGCTGGAAATTACTGTGCATCCGGCGTTCGTTGATCCGGTGCAGGCGGGCCAATTCTGGCGATGTTGGAACAAGTGCCCAGAAAGCGAGCCAGACATCAACAACGCCAGGTTTGAACTGGTCGTGGGCAAAGTTGGAATAAACGACGGCGAGGAGACGTTCTATAGGGGTTTTTGCTTTGGCAAGACGGATAGAGGTCTCTTCACCCAGCTGGCGCATCAGATGCTGGAGTGTCGCTGTCAACAAGCCGGATTTGTCATCAAAATAATGGGCGACGATGCCAGAGGAAAGGCCGGCGCGTTTGCTGATCTTCGAGATGCTGGCATTGGTGAAACCCTCTTCGTGAATCAAAGCAATGGTTGCCTCGATCAACTGGGTTTTCCTGATTTCTTCCATCCCGACTTTCGGCAAGGCCTGCGACTCCTCTGTTCTTGTGCAGTGTTCCCTTTGGGGCATCTGTCCTAGGGGCGTGCTTGGTTTCTGGAGGGGCCTTTGCCCTTTAGATCCAGCTTGCCAGTCGCATGTTTCTTTTGGGCGATCCCGGCATTTTGCAGCGTTATTGTCTGTTTGTTCCTTCATCAATAATTTATTTTTATTGAACGTTCAATCAAAATAAATTATTGATAGAGATGTCATGGATATTTTTTATGCTTCCTATTGCATAATTTTATACCGTGTCAAAGGGAGCGTATTCGGGCAATCTATCCTGCGAAAAAACAATAAGAAGCTCGCAGGGAGACGCCGTTAAATATAATATATAGCCCTCTGGACCGCTCTGGAGGGAAAAATGGAGGCAAGTGGAATGAAACTCAAGCATATGATTTCGGCCAGCACACTGGCAATTTCAACGGCAATCGCGGTAGCAGGCTTTTCAGCAACTGCACAGGCTGCTGATCCGGCGGAATGCCAGGCTGTCACTTTCTCGGATGTTGGTTGGACTGATATCACCGCAACGACTGCAACGGCATCCGTTGTTTTGGAAGGCCTCGGTTACAAGCCAGTAACACAGATCCTTTCCGTACCTGTTACCTACGCTGGTCTGAAAAATGGTGATGTTGATGTTTTCCTTGGCAACTGGATGCCAACAATGGAAGCCGATATCGCACCTTACCGCGAAGAAGGTTCTGTTGAGGATCTCGGTGCAAACCTGGAAGGGGCCAAGTACACTCTTGCCGTACCGACATACCTGGCAGACAAGGGCCTGAAAGATTTTGCCGATATTGCAAAGTTCAAGGATGAACTCGAGGGCAAAATCTATGGCATCGAACCGGGCAACGACGGTAATCGTCTGATTCAGGGCATGATTGATGGTGACAGCTTTGGCCTGAAAGACTTTGAAGTGGTTGAATCTTCCGAAGCAGGCATGTTGTCGCAGGTTTCCCGTTCGACCCGCCGTGACAAGGGTGTTGTTTTCCTTGGCTGGGCACCACATCCGATGAACTCTAATTTTGAGCTGACCTACCTTACTGGTGGGGATGATGTGTTCGGACCAAACTTTGGTGGGGCAAACGTACATACCAACGTCCGCAAGGGTTACACTACCGAGTGCCCGAACGTGGGCCAGCTGTTGAATAACCTGAAATTCTCTCTCGCCATGGAAAACGAAATCATGGGCGCGATTCTGGATGAGGGTAAAGACGGTCCTGTTGCTGCGACTGAATGGCTGAAAGCCAATCCGGCTGCTCTTGATGCTTGGCTTGCAGGCGTGACTACCCTTGATGGTAGCGACGGTCTGGCTGCTGTAAAAGGTCATCTTGGTCTATAGGATTGCCTGCCTGTTTCATTTGATTGCAGAGGGCTGGCTTTACTGTCAGCCCTCTTGCATGTTCTCATTGCAAGAACAAATCCAGCGACAGTAAGAAACCGTCCGCGACGCAAGAAGACGGTCTGACTGCCAGAACAAAAATAATCAGGGCTGGAGCCTGATACCTCTCTCCGGGATGTTCCGCGACATGTAACAGGGGTGACATGTCATCAAGGAATAGGGGAGAAGGACATCGGGATCACCCTCAAAGAACAAAAAGGGTTTCACTATGTCCAGCATCGAAGAGTGGTTGATTGGTCATAAAATTCCTGTCGGTAAATGGGGCGAGAGTTTTTTTGATTTTCTCATCGATAATTTTTCAGGATTTTTTGATCTGTTTTCGGATGTTATGTCCTTTCTGATCAAGGGGTCAGTTGAAGGCCTGCTCTATCTTCCGCCGATTGTTCTGGTGGCCCTGATTGCAGCCTTGGCCCATTTTTTACAGCGATCCTGGAAGCTGAGCCTTTTTGTGTTTCTGTCTCTGCTTTTCATCATCAATCAGGGATATTGGGAAGAAGCGATCCAGTCGCTGGTTCTGGTGCTTTATTCGACCCTTGTTTGTATGCTTGTGGGGGTTCCTCTTGGCGTTGCTGCGGCGCATCGCCCCTGGCTGTTCTCTATTTTGCGCCCGATCCTTGATCTGATGCAGACCATTCCCACCTTTGTCTATCTTATCCCTGCGATGATCCTTCTGGGGCTTGGTATGGTTCCGGGGATGATTGCGACGGTGATTTTTGCTGTTGCTGCCCCGATCCGTCTGACCCACCTGGGCGTCTCCTCGGTGCCGACACCTCTGATAGAGGCGGCTGAATCTTTTGGCGCGACCAAAAGCCAGCTGCTGTGGAAGGTCGAGATTCCCTTTGCCCTGCCGACGATTATTGCCGGGGTTACCCAGTGTATCATGCTGTCACTTTCGATGGTGGTGATTGCCGCCATGGTTGGTGCACCGGGCCTTGGTGTGCCGGTGCTCCGGGCTTTGTCCCAGGTCAAGCCTGATATGGGGATCGAAGCAGGTCTGGCCATTGTGATCATCGCAATCCTGCTGGACCGCTTGTGCAAGCAGCGTAACGCTCCGGTCAAGGGCGCATAAAGGGATGAAACAAAGCATGACATCTACTGCAGTAGAATTTAAAAACGTCGATATTATCTTTGGTGATCGGCAAAAAGAAGCCGTGCCAATGGTCGATGCGGGGAAAACCCGCGAAGAGATTCTTGATGCCACCGGCTGTGTACTCGGGGTGGCTGATGGCTCAATCAGGATTGAGGAAGGCGAGATCTGTGTGCTGATGGGCCTATCCGGTTCGGGCAAGTCTACATTGTTGCGCGCGGTCAATGGCTTGAACAAGGTGACCCGGGGCGAAGTGCTGGTACAGGACGGCGATACCATGGTTGATGTGGCGTCCTGTGATGCCAAAACCTTGCGCCATATGCGGACAGAACGGGTTTCCATGGTCTTTCAGCAGTTTGCACTGTTGCCCTGGCGTACCGTCGCCGAGAACGTGGGGCTCGGGCTGGAACTTAAAGGCATGCCGAAGGCAGAACGCGAAGCCATCGTCGAGGAAAAGCTGAAACTGGTCAGCCTCGACAAGTGGAAAGACAAGTATGCACACGAGCTGTCAGGCGGGATGCAGCAGCGTGTCGGTCTGGCGCGTGCCTTTGCGACCGATGCTGATATTCTATTGATGGATGAGCCTTTCTCCGCGCTTGATCCTTTGATCCGTGACCATCTTCAGGACGAGTTGCTGGAGTTGCAGCGCAATCTTAAAAAGACCATCATCTTTGTCAGCCACGATCTGGACGAAGCACTGAAAATCGGAACACATATCGCCATCATGGAAGGTGGTCGCATCGTACAGTATGGTGAGCCCGAAGAGATTGTGCTTAATCCGGCCAATGAATACGTGGCTGAATTTGTCGCCCACATGAACCCGCTCAATGTCTTGCGCTGTGCTTCGCTGATGACCGAGGTCGAGAACATGCGTCGCGATGGGGATCAGCTGATCCTGGATAAATACGATGCCTTCAAAGTGGATCTCGACGGGCAGGGGGCCGTGGTCAAGGCAACTTTTGACGGCAAGCTTGATTTGAAGCTCTTCTCCTATTCGGAAGAGACCGAGCTTGCGGATATTGTCTCGGATTGTGTTGTTGCTCTGGCATCGCCTGATATTACGATGAAACGGGCAATTGAATTGCGTCAGGCAACGGGGAATCCCGTTCTGCTGGTGAGAGATGGCCGCCTTGTCGGTGTGGTCGGGGATGAAGAGATCTATCAAGGCATCCTGCGGCAAAGTTCGATTGCCGATGCGGCGCAATAGGAATTGAAAATGTCTGAAAATACCAGTCCCGTGATCAAGGGTATCCTGTTCGACAAAGACGGAACCCTGCTTGACTATGCCAAAAGCTGGATGCCTTTGAACAGGAAGGCATCTCTTATGGCTGCGGCCGGAGACGAAACACTGGCGGCAAGAATTCTGGAAGCGACGGGCTATGATGCGGTACAGGATCGGGTGTTGCCCGGTTCCATGCTCGCAGCCAGCAGCAACGGCGAAATCATTGCCAAGTGGTGCGAATTCCTTCCTGGCGTCGCCTATGAAGATCTGTTGCAGCGGGTAGAGAAAATTTTCCAGGAAGATGGGGAAACAGCGGCTGTTGCCGTGACCGATCTTTCGGTGCTGTTTGATCGTCTGAAGGCCCGGGGACTGAAGCTGGGGGTGGCAACCAGTGACAGTGAGCAGGGCGCTCGCCGCTCGCTAAAGCGGTTTGGGGCGGTTGAAAAGCTTGATTTTATTGCCGGATATGATTCCGGACACGGTCTGAAACCGACAGCGGGCATGGTGCAGGGCTTCTGTGCTGCAATGTCCCTTGACCCTGATCAGGTGATGGTTGTCGGTGATAATCTGCATGATATGGAAATGGGGCACAATGCCGGGGCGGGGCTCAAGGTCGGGGTTCTGACCGGGACATCCGAGCGGGATGTTCTTGCAACTTTGGCAGACCATGTCTTGGGATCGATTGAAGAGCTGGAAACTATTCTCACATAAAAGACTGTGGAAGATTTAAGAAGCCATTCCCTGTACTGCTGCTGTTGATTGTCAGTGGCGGTGCAGGTTTTTTTTATTATCTAGCCTGTAATATCCATATCTTCCGGGTCTCCAAGGTACTTGTTCATGATCTTCTGGATTGTACCGTCCTGCTGTAGCTCACCAATGATTTCATCGTAACGCCGGATGAGATTTTCCTGGTCTGGAAAATCAGAAGCCTTGGTGAAGACATTGTAATAACGCGTGGATTTTAAGGGATGAGGCAGATAGGAGATCTTGCCGAGATTACCGTTACGCTTTTCCTCATAGAGGGTGCTGATGGTATTCAGCGGGACCAGATCAAAACGACCGGCGAGCAGTTTCGTGATCTGCTGGTCATTATTGGTTGTGATATCCAGCAACAGGCCTGCCTGCCAGAATTCCGGCGTATAGGCGACATCCTTTGTTGCGCCGATGGTCACCCCCTTAAGGTCTGATAACTGGTTGAACCTGTACTTTCCGGCATCTTCCCGGCGGAGGAAAAAATTCCAGGTCAGATCAATGTAGGACTTTTCGGGATAAATCAGATAGTCGAGCCGCGATTGCTTTTTTGAAAAGAGCAGAAGCATATCGGCCTTGCCCAGGCGTGCTTCTTCCTGAATTCGGGCATCAGACTTGATCAGGCGCAGCCTGAAGCCGAGATCAAGTCTTTTCATGACTTCAGTGATGATTTCTACATCTATCCCTTTAAGTTCTCCATCTTCTTCATACTTGAAGGGGGCCTGCGGTGTGGCCAAGAGGATCAGATCCCGCGCTTGAGTGGTTGAAAACAGAGTAACTACGCCCATAAACAGGCAGGATAACCAAAGACATCGCAAACCAGGTTTTCTCAAGCGTGTTTTGATCATCAAACTTTTCCTCAGGAAGAAACGCAACGAGAGGAAAGGTCTCAACTTTGGTTGATCCTGATCCTCGACCCTGGAAGCAGGTAAGGTACCTCAAGATTGTCGTAGAAACCGAGTATATCACTTTGTATGTTAAGCTTTGGTGAAATTGATTGTTTGTATAGAAAAGCCCCGGAAAGAGGGATCTCTATCCGGGGCTTTTCTAATTGATCATCTTGCGCAAGTTGGCCGGGTCAGAGCTGGCCGGGGAATTTTCCGTCGTCAGCAGCCTTGCGTTTGGGGTCACGCCCCCGGCGACGGCGGCCTTCGCCAGCCGGTGCTTCTGGTTTCGAGCCGAGGGGACCCAGGCTGTTCTGTTCCCGGGCGCCGTTGGATATCTCTCCCAATCGGGCGACAACTTCTTCCAGGCTCGGTTTTTTGCCCCGGGTGTGATTGTCCAGTGCATTGCGCATATGGCGTACGTGATCTGGTGAGGTGCCACAGCAGCCGCCAATGATGCGTATCCCGGCATCGACGGCAATTCTGGCATAGTCAGCCATCAGTTCCGGCGTTCCGTTGTAACGAATGGCGCCATCCACATATTCGGGGATACCACAGTTGCTTTTCGAGACCAGGATATCGCCTTCTTCTGCCGCCATCGCCATATTGATCAGCGCAGCAACCATTTCGGAGGCACCAACACCACAGTTGGCACCATAGGCAACGGGGACTGGTGAGAGTTCTTTGACCTTGCGGGCAAAGTTACTTGGGGTCAGCCCCATCATGGTCCGGCCATTGGTATCAAAGCTGAGCGTGGTAACAATCGGCAGGCCGGTTTCACTGCAGGCTGTAACGGCGGCTTCAAGTTCTTCCGGGGCGGAAATGGTTTCAAGCCAGAGAACATCGGCACCTGCGCCTGCCAGAGCAACGGCCTGTTCACGGAAGGCGTCTATTCCCTCCTGACGGGTCAAGCTGCCGACGGGCTCAAAGATATCCCCTGTGGGGCCCATAGAGCCTGCGACAATGACGGGACGACCAGCACTATTGGCGACACGTCTGGTAATTTCTACGGCAGCCGCATTAAGCTCGGCAACCCGGTCTTCCATCTTGTGCAGCTTCATCCGGTTCCGCGTTCCGCCAAAGGTATTGGTCAGGAGGATGTCCGACCCGGAATCGACAAAGGCTTTTTGCAAATTATAGATTTTTTCGGGCTGTTCGATGTTCCAGAGCTCGGGCGAGTCACCGGTTTCCAGACCCACATCGAAAAGGTTTGTCCCAGTTGCCCCGTCGGCAAGCAGCCAGTCACGCTTGCTCAGAAGCTCCAGAAATTTGTTCGACATGTGTCACCTACCTAACGAAGAATAAAATGATATCCCTGAAACTAGGCCTTTTTGGCAAGCGGCGCAAGCTACATCAGGAATTCTTTATATGGTTTTATATGTCTGATGGACGATCAAGGTGATGGTGATGACGGGTTTGTGACGGAGCAGTGGTAAAAAAATGATCTTTTGTTCGGTCACGACTGTTCATCGGTTGGAAAAAGGACTACATATAGGCCCCTCGCAATCGCTCTCCCGGCTGTTTGGGTGACGCTAAGTTGCTCTGGCGTTCGGCCGGACAGGGAGCTTGTGTGTGATGCAAGGGTTGGAAAACGGGTTCATGTCGAGTTTAAAAGATCGCAAGATCGGCGCAGGCCGATCCGCAACTGTATATCTGGACTATCTTCCGGACGGACGGGCGACTGCCCGGAAAATTTTTGTTGGCTCGACCCTTGCTGGCCTGGTGCACAATGTAATTTTTGGTGCGAACAATCCCTACATCTGGCACCGTGGATCAATCGCCGAGGCTGCCTGTCGCCGTCGGGTCCTTTCAAAATTGATGAAGCTCTGGCTGCCGGGCAAACTGCGGATTGCTGAAATTATTTCGGTTTCCTGGAATGAAGATTTCCGGGCCAATGAAATAACCATGGAATTTATCGATGGGCGGGCACCTTCGTTGCACCATCCCTTCTCTTCGGCAAAAGAAGGCGAGATAAAGGATCTGGTCGAGAACGTTATGAAGCCGCTGCAGGGGCTGTTGCTTGATGCCGGTTTTGACGGTCTGGCCTGGCAGGCAGGTTATGGCAACCCGGTTGCAACCAGTAACTTTCTGCTTGAAACCACAGATACAGGGGAAACCCGCTGGGTCTGGGTTGATCTGGAGTCCGGAGTTCCCGCTCTGTTTCCGGCCAACCCGATACTGCTGTTTACTTTCTATCTTCAGCGCACGCTGGCCAATGGTCGTCCGCTTTATGATGATGTTGATGTACCGCGGCTGCGGGACTATGTTGCCCGGCATCAGCAGGAACTGGGCAGTGTCTTGAATGCTGAAGAGCTGGCAGAGCTGGCGGGTGATGTCGAAGAATTACTGCCGGATGCCACGGATTGGCGTTTTATGTCGCGTCTGCAACGCAGTCTGCAGTCGCGCCTCGCCCGCAGCAGGATTTCTGAAGAAGAAGTAGCTTATTATAAAACCCGGCCTGTTCGCTGGTACAGCCGCCTCGCCAAACAGGGACTGGGCAAGGTTGCGACCAAGGTCGGAGAACTGTTGAGGGATAGCAAGCTGGTAAAACAGCTGACCCATATCGTGCCCAAGGTACGGGCATTTTTGCTGTTACCCTCCTATCGCAGCCAGCTCAGTCGTCTTCTGGTTGCCCGTGGCATTGAGGACTGGCACAAACGTCGCCAGCTCAATGATCGCGAAGCTGATCTGCTCAAGCATGAAATCGAAACCGGAGAGACAAGCCTCTATATTACTGATTTCGGTATTCTTATGGCGGCGAAACCTTTTGTGAAGGTTATCACCCTGGCGATACTTTTTACGTTGGGTGCTCTGGATGTTATCGGGATTCTTGGCGGGGTTATCGGCTATCTCTCAGCCGGTGTGATCGTACGGACCACCTATACCACCTGCCGGATTATTGCCTCGACAGGCAGAAAGGCCCATC
Source organism: Kiloniella laminariae DSM 19542 (assembly GCF_000374005.1). GTDB lineage: Bacteria > Pseudomonadota > Alphaproteobacteria > Kiloniellales > Kiloniellaceae > Kiloniella > Kiloniella laminariae. The sequence goes on from NZ_KB893139.1 coordinate 17,127, forward strand.
GGCCTTGGCTGGCACTGATTGTCGGCTTTTTCCCGGTCGTTGGTAACGCAGCCTATCCCCTGCAGTTGCTTTATGAGGGGACGCGGGGCGGAAATGCGGTTGCCAAGTTTATCATCTATGATCTGATGGCCCGTCTTGGCCGGGCTGTTCCGATTTGGGGTGGCCCGGACACTTTGGTGGAGCATAAATTGAACAGCCTCGGGGATTTGCTGGTCCGTAAACGTGCGCCCTTGCCAGAACTGCATGAGAAGCAGGTTTTTTGAGTATACTATAGCGGGTTTTTGCTTTTAAAAACCTTGCCTGTCCGGCTGTTCTTTCCGCCATTAATATTCTGGTGATTGACAAAAAAGTTTAAATTCACAACCATGAGGTTAGACGCTGTTTAACTGGTCGCCATAAATGGTTTTGCAAATTTTGGACTGCCTGGAAGTTAAATATACTCTATACTTGGTGTTTCGGGGCAGTGGAAAGTTGCTCTGTTGTCGTCATTCATATGCAGGTGTTTCTCCGTTGGAGAGTTAGCTTTGCGCATTCTCGTTCTTCTGTTGCTTGTCTTCTGTGCTGCGTCTGCTCCGGCAAGGGCTGCCGATCTCAAAGTTCTGTTTCATGCCCGTGCCCCCTATTACAGCCAGTCTGGCGAGCAGGTTACCGGGCTGATTGCTGACCGGACAACAGAGATTTTCCAGAAGGCAGGCGTTTCTTTTTTCTGGGAAGAGATGCCACCCAAGAGACAGCTGGTAACAATTGGCAAAAACCTTGAACCGGTTTGTGCCACAGGCTGGTTCAAAACCCCTGAGCGTGAAATGTTTGCCCGTTACAGCCTGCCGATATATCAGGACAGACCCGCCGTGGTTCTGACCCGGCAGGATGCCATGGCAGTTCTTGTTCACAAGCGGGTTGACGGGCTGTTGGCTGATATCAGGGCATCGCTTTTGATCCGGGATGGCTATTCCTATGGCAGTTTTCTTGATGGCAGGATCGATGCAATCAAACCAAAAATGACTGCGACCAGCCAAACAAACGCGGTAATGGCTGACATGATCCTTCGGGGACGGGCAGACTATATGTTTATGGCAGAGGAAGAAGCCACTGCCCTGCTGGGAGAACTGGCTTTTGATGGTGGTGGGCTGGCTTTACATACTTTGGATGACATGCCGGAAGGCAATAAACGTCATATTATATGCAGCCAGCAGGTCAGTAGCATAATCCTGAACGCCCTTGACCGTGTTATTGAGGCGCTGGATGAAGAAAGAGTTGATGATGCAAGCTGAAACGGGTTTACGATAAAAAATCGTTATTCGGTATATCGTTACTTGATAAACTGGGATTTGGAGCCGGCCTGTTGCAGAGGATTGGGCAAGGAGTTTCGTTCGACAATGGACCGCAGGGCAAAGCGGGATCTGACTGCACGGATCGTCGGGATGCGGGTCAGTTTTTCCTGAAGAAATTTTTCAAAAGCCATCAGATCCGGAGCAACGACCTTGAGCAAAAAATCCTGACTTCCGGTCATGAGATAACACTCCACCACCTCTTCAAAACGCTCAATCGCCTCTTCAAAAAGTTTGAGGTTTTCCGAGGCCTGCTTTTCCAGCTCGACCGAGACAAAGATGTTGATCATATAGCCAAGCTTGGTCTGGTCGACGATGGCCGAATAGCCTTTGATCACCCCTTCGTCCTCAAGCATCTTGACCCGTCGGGCACAGGGGGTCGGCGAGAGACCAACCCGTTCAGCCAGATCAATCGACCGGATACGGCCTTCTTTCTGCAGGATTCGGAGAATCTTCATGTCAATGGCGTCGAGTTGCATAAATCTCTACTTTACGGGGCTATATTAGTGAATAACTGCTGAAATATTTTTTTCATACTATTCAGTTTAGCAAAAAACACCAGTGCATATATGGCATACTGGCTGACATAACCGGACAAAAAACGGGCGACACACCGAGGGAGTGATACATGTCGGAAGAACAGCGGCTACATCTTCACGTACCAGAACCAGAATTCCGTCCCGGGGATACCCCGGACTTTTCCAATGTGAACATTCCCAGTGCCGGCTCTGTGCGGCGACCAGAGATTGATGTGGCTCCCGAAGAAATCAGGGACATGGCCTATTCAATTATCCGGGTACTCAACCGTGAAGGTGAAGCCGTTGGTCCCTGGGCGGGGGAACTGAACGACGAAGAACTGATCGAAGGCCTGCGCCATATGATGACGCTGCGAACCTTTGATGCGCGTATGATGATGGCGCAACGCCAGGGCAAGACATCTTTCTATATGCAGCATCTTGGGGAAGAGGCGGTCTCTACCGCCTTCCAGAAGGTACTGGTCAAGGGCGACATGAATTTTCCGACCTATCGACAGGCAGGACTGCTGATCGCCCAGGACTATCCGATGGTCAAAATGATGAACCAGATCTACTCCAACGAGGAAGATCCCCTGCATGGCCGCCAACTGCCGATCATGTACTCTGAAAAGGAGTATGGTTTCTTCTCGATCTCCGGCAACCTCGGCACCCAGTATATACAGGCGGTTGGCTGGGCCATGGCCTCGGCGATCAAACACGATACCAAGATTGCCGCGGGCTGGATCGGCGATGGTTCCACCGCGGAATCTGACTTCCACGCCTCACTGGTTTTTGCCTCGACCTACAAGGCTCCGGTGATCCTGAACGTGGTTAACAACCAGTGGGCGATCTCGACCTTCCAGGGCATTGCCAAGGGCGGCTCCGGCACCTTTGCTGCCCGTGGGCATGGTTTTGGTATTCCGTCGCTGCGCGTTGATGGCAATGATTATCTGGCGGTTTATGCCGTGGCCAAGTGGGCAGCAGAACGGGCCAGGCGTAACCTCGGCCCGGTGATGATCGAATATGTCACCTACCGCGCTGGCGGTCATTCGACCTCGGATGATCCCGCCGCCTATCGTCCCAAGAAAGAGTCCGATGCCTGGCCGCTGGGCGACCCGATCGAGCGCATGAAGCTGCACCTGATTGGCAAGGGGATCTGGAGCGAAGCGCGACACAAACAGGCCGAAGCCGAAATCCGCGATCAGGTTCTGATTGCCCAGAAAGAAGCCGAAAGTCATGGCACCCTGCATTCCGGTGGTGCCCCTTCTGCGCGCGACATGTTCGAGGATGTCTATAAGGAAATGCCGCCACACCTGAGGCGGCAACGTCAGGAAGCGGGGATCTGACCATGAGCAGAATGACTATGATTCAGGCTATCCGTGATGCCATGGATGTCAAGATGGGCCAGGATGAAGACGTCGTCGTCTTTGGTGAGGATGTGGGGTATTTCGGCGGGGTGTTCCGCTGTACCCAGGGCCTGCAGGAAAAATACGGTCGCAATCGCTGTTTCGATACCCCGATCAATGAATCCGGGATTGTCGGCGCGGCCATTGGCATGGCGGCCTATGGCTTGCGTCCCTGTGTCGAGATCCAGTTCGCGGATTATGTCTATCCGGCCTATGACCAGATTGTGTCCGAAGCCGCCCGTCTGCGCTATCGTTCCGCCGGGGACTTTACCGCACCGATCACGATCCGCATGCCGACAGGCGGCGGGATCTTCGGCGGACAGACCCACAGCCAGAGCCCGGAAGCAGTTTTTACCCAGGTTTCCGGCCTCAAGGTGGTGGTGCCTTCCAATCCGATTGATGCCAAGGGGCTGCTGATTGCCTCGATTGAAGACGACGATCCCGTGATCTTCCTCGAACCCAAGCGCCTGTACAATGGCCCCTTTGACGGCCATCACGAACAGCCGGTCACCCCTTGGTCCAAGCACGAGCTGGGCGAGGTGCCGGACGGCCATTACACTGTTCCGCTGGGCAAGGCCAAGGTCACCCGCGAAGGTTCTGCTGTGACCGTTCTTGCTTATGGCACCATGGTCTATGTGGCCGAAGCTGCCGCCCGCGAAACCGGGATTGATGCCGAGATTATCGACCTGCGCACGCTCTTGCCGTTGGACGAAGAGACTATCATTGCTTCGGTCCAGAAAACCGGACGCTGTGTGGTGGTTCACGAAGCAACCCTGACCTCGGGTTTCGGGGGCGAGCTGCTCTCGCGGGTGCAGGAAACCTGCTTCTATCATCTCGAAGCTCCGATCATTCGCGTGGCCGGATGGGACACGCCCTATCCCCATGCCCAGGAATGGGACTATTTCCCCGGACCAGCCCGTGTGGGTCGGGCCCTTGTTAAAGTGATGGAGGCCTGATCATGGGTGAATATGTCATCAAGCTCCCCGATGTGGGCGAGGGCGTTGCCGAAGCCGAGATTGTAGAATGGGAAGTCGCCATTGGCGATGTGGTCCAGGAAGACATGGTGCTGGCCGCTGTAATGACCGACAAGGCCACGGTGGAGATCCCATCACCCGTGGACGGTCGTGTGATCTGGCTCGGCGCGGAACCCGGTGATATTATGTCGGTTGGTGCGCCGATTATCCGACTGGAAGTCAGCGGTGAAGGCAATGTCTCTGCTTCTGACAAGGCGGCCAAAGGATCTGAAGCTGAGGTATTGATTGCCAAAGCAGCAAAAGCCGCCAAGGATGTCGCTGCAGAAGAAAAGGCGAAAGCATCTATTGCTCCGGTGAGTGCAAAAGCGGAAACCACGGCTCCTGCTTCTGCCTTTGTTGCTGACGTGCGAACCAAAGTGACTATTGAAAAACCCGCCGCTTCTCAGGCGCGCCGCACAGTTTCCGGCCCAACCCGAGCCGAGGGCGAGAAACCGCTGGCCTCGCCATCGGTCCGTAAACGGGCCAAGGAAGCCGGGGTCGATCTGCGACAGGTGCCGGGTACCGGCCCGGCAGGGAGGATTTCCCACGAAGATCTGGATGCCTATTTTGATGGCAGCACCATCACGACTCAATCCGGCGGCGGCTTGCAGGCCAACACCTCTGTTACTGATATCAAGGTGGTGGGACTGCGGCGCAAGATTGCGGAAAAGATGTCGATTTCCAAATCGCGCATCCCGCATATCACTATTGTTGAGGAAGTGGACATGACCGCGCTGGAAGAATTGCGTGGTACGCTCAACAAATCCAAATCAGATGACAAACCCAAACTGACGCTGCTGCCCTTCCTGATGCGTTCTCTGGTCAAGGCGGTGGGCGAACAACCTGCACTCAACGCGATTTTTGATGATGAAGCCGGGGTGGTCCATCAGTACGGTGGTGTGCATATCGGCATGGCGGCCCAGACCCCGAACGGTCTGGTGGTGCCTGTGATCAAACATGCCGAAGCACGTGATATCTGGGGCTGTGCCGCCGAGGTCAATCGTTTGGCAACCGCTGCCAAAACCGGTACAGCCACCCGCGAGGAACTGGGTGGTTCAACCATTACCATCACCTCGCTCGGTCCCCTTGGAGCCATAGCCACAACCCCGGTGATTAATCACCCTGAGGTGGCGATCATCGGCGTCAACAAGATGGCGATCCGGCCGATGTGGGACGGTACAACCTTTGTCCCGCGCAAGATGATGAATATCTCGGCCAGTTTTGATCACCGGGTGATCGACGGCTGGGATGCAGCGGTGTTTGTCCAGAAGATCAAATCGCTTCTGGAAAGCCCGGCAATGATCTTTATGGAGGGCTAGGCCGTGAAAGAAATCAAGACAAAGCTTCTGATCATCGGTGCTGGTCCCGGTGGTTACATCTGTGCCATTCGTGCGGGACAGCTGGGCATCGATACGGTGATTATCGAGGCAGGCAAACCCGGTGGCACCTGCCTGAATGTCGGTTGTATCCCTTCCAAAGCCCTGATCCATGCGGCGGAGGAGTTTGAAAAGGCGGTGCATTTCTCCGGCGATAATGCCCTGGGTATTTCGGCTTCCGCGCCCAAGATCAATCTGAAAAAAACTCTGGAGTGGAAAAACGGTATCGTCAGCCGTCTGAATTCCGGTGTTGCTGGACTGCTCAAAAAACACGGCGTGAAAACCGTCGAGGGCTGGGCAAAGTTCCGGGATGGAAAAACCGTTGCAGTGGAAACCCCGACAGGTACCCAGGTTATCCGCGCGGAATATATCGTTATTGCGACCGGATCTGCACCGATCGAACTGCCTTTCCTACCCTTTGGCGGGCGCGTGATTTCCTCGACCGAAGCTCTATCCCTGAACGAGGTTCCGGCCAAACTGGCTGTGGTCGGCGGCGGCTATATCGGGCTGGAGCTGGGCATCGCCTATGCCAAGCTGGGCAGTGAAGTCACCGTGGTTGAAGCCGCCAAAGCGGTGCTGCCACTTTATGACAAGGATCTGATCCGCCCTGTAACCAAACGGATGAAAGAACTGGGCATCAAGGTCCTGACGGGGGCCAAGGCCAAGGGCCTTTCCAGCAAGGGTGATGCCTTGCTGGTGGAAAATGGCAGCGGCAAGGATGTCAAAATCCCGGCAGACAAGATTTTGGTCACGGTGGGGCGCAAGCCGGTGACCGAGGGCTGGGGGCTGGAGGAAATCGACCTCTTTATGGAGGGACGTTTTATCCGCATCAATGATCGCTGCGAGACGTCGATGCGCGGGATCTATGCCATTGGCGATGTTACTGGTGAGCCGATGCTGGCCCACCGCGCCATGGCGCAGGGCGAAATGGTGGCCGAACTGATCACCGGGGAAAAACGGTCCTGGGACAAGGTCTGTATCCCGGCGGTCTGTTTTACCGACCCCGAGATTGTCACCGCGGGTCTGTCCCCCGACGAAGCCCGTGCCCGTGGATACGAAATCAAAAGCGATCTCTTCCCGCTACAGGCCAATGGCCGGGCCATGTCGATGGAACGCGAAGAAGGCTTTGTCCGCATTGTCGCCCGTGCCGACAATCATCTGGTACTGGGTATCCAAGCGGTGGGATCAGGCGTGTCCGAACTCTCGGCCAGCTTTGCCCTGGCGCTGGAAATGGGCGCAAGGCTCGAAGACATCGCCGCCACCATCCACGCCCACCCGACCCAAAGCGAAGCTCTGCAGGAAGCCGCCCTGCGAACGCTGGGACATGCGCTGCATATATAGATTGGACAGTTCAGCTTTGATCTCTGGGTAAAGTTCAAAAGGCGCCGAAATTTCCGGCGCCTTTTTCATTTTCAAGTCCTGTTCTGATCCTGATGTTTCACGAAAGTATTGAATTTATATGTAATAATAAAAACATGTGGGATTAGTTCGTGCTTTCAGCAGCTTCATTCCGCACGATATTCTCAAAATATTCGATTGTTTTGACCAGGCCTTCTCTAATCTGAACTGTAGGGGACCAGGATAGTTCACTTGTTGCTTTGGAAATATCGGGTTTTCTTTGCGTTGGATCATCTTGTGGTAAAGGTTTGTTGATGATTTTTGAGCTGGATCCGGTCAGTTCGATAACGATTTCAGCAAGCTCGCGAATGGTGAATTCGTTCGGGTTCCCGACATTTATCGGCCCGGTTACGTCATCAGGCGTATCCATCATCCGGATCATGGCCTCGACGAGATCGTCACGATAGCAGAAGGATCTGGTCTGCGAGCCGTCCCCGTAAATCGTGATGTCCTGATTTTGCAGTGCCTGCATGACAAAATTGGAAACAACCCGACCATCATTCGGGTGCATGCTTGGCCCATAGGTATTGAAGATACGCAGTACTTTTATCCGCAGGTTATGTTGGCGCCAGTAGTCAAAAAACAGGGTTTCCGCGCAGCGCTTGCCTTCGTCATAACACGAGCGGATGCCGATCGGATTGACGTTGCCCCAATAGTCTTCGGTCTGCGGGTGGACAACAGGGTCTCCGTAAACTTCAGAGGTCGAGGCCTGGAGAATTTTGGCGTTGGTTCTTTTAGCCAACCCAAGCATGTTAATGGCGCCATGTACGGATGTTTTCGTCGTCTGCACGGGATCATGCTGATAATGAACGGGTGAGGCCGGGCAAGCGAGGTTGTATATTTCGTCGACTTCGACATAGAGTGGGAAACAGACGTCATGGCGCATGAGCTCAAAGCGGGGGTGGCCAATAAGATGCTCTACGTTTCTTCTGGTGCCGGTGAAGTAGTTGTCGACACAGAGTACTTCATCGCCCCGTTGCAACAGACGCTCGCAGAGATGCGAACCAAGAAAGCCTGCTCCGCCGGTAATCAATATTCTTTTGTTCATTTTACTCTTTACCTCGGGCGTACGCCCTTTTGTAAGGGCTTAAGAAAGACTGAGTACCCTGGACAGGCATTCCTCCAGCGAAGCCGGATTGATCATCATATTGCTTTTATCGTCAATGCTCTCGGCGATCAAATACTGATAGCTGTGGTGCATGACATGAGAGAGGTTAAAATAACAGGTGTTTAGCTCTGTTCTCTGGGGATGGAGTTCAATCACCTTTCCTCCCTCTGGCATAAACATAATGTTTGTCATACCTGCGCCATGGGGACCGACGATCATTTCGCAGGATGCCGCGAGCTCAACCTGTTCTGTAAATGAGAGGGTTTCGAAAGAGATTGCTTCAAAGCCGAACTTCTCAAGAACGGGCAGTATTTCATCTTCATTCTGGACCAGCCGATTGGGGGCGAGTTTTCGGCTTATATAGACCCGGCGCTTAGGGGGCGAGGATTTGCTCCAGGAACGTCTGAATTTTTCCGCGACAGCTCTAATGGTTGGCCCATGGTTATTTCCGACTTCGCCCGCATAGGTAGGGAGAAACAGTTTTCCAAAACGTATTGAGGCAATGCTTTGGCTGATATAGAGAGGCTGTTCCTCTCCAAGAAGCTTGAGAGATTCCGGAATAAATTTGGGTTTAAGGCAAATCTTCGGCAGGTATAGCTGTGCGTTAACGCCCTGTTCCCTGGCGAGGTATAGGCGTGGAATCGTATCTGTCAGCCAGTGGTAGTAATTATAACTCCAGACGTCGCTGACCCAAAGACCGCTTACGGCTTTGCTTCTATGAAGGCTGGAGAGCCACAATCGAAGCTTACCTTTAATCCTTTTCTTTTTAGCATCAGGCATACGAAAAGGATTAAAAGCTTCTCTCACGACACTATTGTTTGACCACAGCCAGCCATTGCCAAGAACAACGGCATCTTCGATTTCCAGTAGCTCACTTGCCGGAATTGTCTGCTCTGTTGCTTCTTGGAAGAGGCCTTCATCCGCAGCAGAAATATTGACTGGGTACTCCCGACGAGCCTGCGTTGTTTCGGTCAGGGGAGTTCTATGAATTTTTCCGCGCTTCATACAGAAATTTGCCTCTGGTATTCTAAATTTTGCAAAAACTTAAAACGCTTGTCCTATTACATAATCCAATTTTTGTCGCAACTTATTTATAGACACGCTGAATTACACCAGATTTTCTCGTCACAATGTTACGAAGGTTTATACATAAATTTTTTGGTTGGGAAGCAATAATCATTGTCAATCACGTCACATAATTATACGATGTATAATTATGTGACGTGATTGACTTACATGGGAATAAAACGATGATTTCTGGACATATTTTTATGGCGATGAGTCTGGATGGTTTTGTGGCGAGAGAAAATCATGACCTGGACTGGTTGATGAAACAAAAGACCGGAGGGGAGGATCTCGGGTACGACACATTTGAAGCCGGGATTGACGGGATTGTGATGGGGAGCGGGTCTTTCCTGAATGTGTTGAGATTAGGAGAGTGGCCCTATAAAAAACCGGTTGTTGTGATGAGCCAGTCGCTCAGGGATGATGCTGTCCCTGAAAATATTCAGAGCAAGGTTCGTATCGCCAGAGGAGGGCCGAAGGCGTTGATGGCATCGCTTGAAAGTGATGGGTGGAAAAGGGTCTATGTCGATGGAGGGCTTCTTGTGCAGTCTTTTATAAGGGAAGGTCTGATCTCAGATCTGATTATAACTGTCATCCCCATTCTAATTGGAACAGGCCACAGACTTTTTGGTGCCCTTGAGAGAGATATCGATCTTGAATTGACAGGATCCAGATCTTTTAAATGTGGGTTCGTGCAGAATAGTTACAGGCTGCTGTGAGTGATGAAAAAAACGGGATCTGCTGGACGGCCTTTTAAAAATATGGAGAACCTGTCAAAGGATCTTATACTCAGGCATGCCTTGTGCCTTATTGATGAAGGTGGTGCTGATGCTGCTTCCTTTCGGGTTCTTGCCAAAGCCTTGAACGTAACGCCTATGGCAGTGTCGCACCATGTTGGCAACCGTAAGAAAATGCTGTCCAGTCTGGTGAAAATGGTTTTCGACGGTGTTGGGGAAAAGCCAGAGGGTAAGACACCACAAGCAAGACTGCGGATGTTATTGTCGCGCTACTGCGAACAGGTTCTGTTACACCCAAATCTTATTCAGTGTGTGCTCGCAGATCTTTCCCTGATGGATGAACAGCTGCTGTCCCTTACAGAGCTGATCCGGTTAAACCTCAAGGAAGCTAATCAATCTAATGATGATATTCTTCTAAATCTTCTTATTGATTATACACATGGTTTTGCCGTAGCGGCGGCTGCCGCCCCAAAAGAGAGTGTGTTATCTTTGCAGGATTATCTGAAAAGTCTGGACTGGATATTGGACCGTCTTGAAGGTTGATGTCGTTTTTACAATCAAAGATCACACTCAATTTGACTTTTAAAAATTTTCGAGAAAATGGTGGAGTAAAAAATTCATACTCTCTATGCGATCATGTTTGTATGGCTGGCTCAAATAACCAAAGCGTGGTTTTTTAAGCGCAGTGTTTGGCGATCACCTATAGAGCAAGATCAGGAATTACGCGGGGGACAGAGCAATGGGACAGATTTCAGAGTTTGTGGTCGGCTTTATGGAGCTGCTGTCGTTTCTCTTTATCACGGCCATTGGTGTCGGGGTGCTGTGGCTGGTCTTTGCCTATATCAAGGACAAGACCCAGACCGAAAGTACCTTGCGACGCAACTATCCGGTCATTGCCCGCTTTCGTTATCTCTTTGAGCATCTGGGCGAGTTCTTTCGCCAGTACTTTTTTGCCCTCGACCGCGAGGAAATGCCCTTTAACCGGGCCGAACGTTCCTGGGTTTACCGCGCCGCCAAGAATGTTGATTCCACTGTGGCCTTTGGTTCGACCCGCGATCTGCGTCCGGCGGGCACGGTCTACTTTGTCAACTGCGCTTTTCCCACCCTGGACGAAGACGCGGTTGAGCCCGGCCCGGTGGTCATCGGCCCCTATTGCAGGCAACCCTATGAAACCGAAAGCATCTTTAATATCTCGGGCATGAGTTACGGTGCGATCTCTATCCCTGCAATCCGGGCGCTTTCTGCTGGTGCAAAAAAGGTGGGGATTTGGATGAACACGGGCGAGGGCGGTCTGTCGCCTTATCACCTCGAAGGCGGGGCCGATATTGTGTTCCAGATCGGCACAGCCAAGTTTGGTGTGCGCAAACCCGAAGGTGGTTTTGACGAAGCAAAACTGCGCGAGGTTGCCGGACATGAGCAGGTAAAAATGTTTGAACTCAAGCTCAGTCAGGGCGCCAAACCGGGCAAGGGCGGGATTCTGCCCGGAGCCAAGGTGACCGAGGAAATCTCTAAAATTCGTGGTGTGCCTGTTGGTCTTGATGCCATCAGCCCAAACCGCCATCCCGAGGTGCGCAGCGAAGGTGACTTGCTTGATATGCTGGCCTATATCCGAGATATCACTGGCAAGCCGGTTGGCTTCAAGCTGGTGGTCGGGGCTTATGACTTTTTTGATCTGCTTTGCGTGGAAATCAATAAACGCGGGCCGGAAACTGCCCCGGACTTTATCACCATCGACAGCGCTGATGGCGGCACGGGTGCAGCCCCTATGAGCCTGATCGACAATATGGGTATGCCACTGCGTGAAAGCCTGCCGCTGGTGGTCGATACCCTCAAACGTCATGGCCTGCGCGAGCGGGTCAAGGTCTGTGCCAGTGGCAAGATGATTACCCCTTCGGATGTAGCCTGGGCCTATTGCGCCGGGGCTGATTTTGTCAATTCCGCACGCGGTTTTATGTTTGCGCTGGGCTGTATCCAGGCCCTGCAGTGTAACAAGAACACCTGCCCGACGGGCATTACCACCCACGACAAGAAGTTGCAGTTTGGCCTTGATCCTGTTGACAAGGCCCAGCGTGTGGCCTGGTACGCCAAAAACATGCACAAGGAAGTCGGTACTATTGCCCACAGCTGTGGCGCTGCAGATGTCCGAGGTCTGAAGCGCAAACATGCCCGCGTGGTGATGGACAACGGCCGCAGCATCTCCATGGCCGACCTCTATCCCGAACCAGAACTGATCAAGGCGGCGGAGTGACGGTTAGAAACGCGATTTGGCAGGCCCGGCTTGGGGCATGGGAAGTGGGTATTCGAGAAGATTGTGTCTGACTTGGTGGATTACAAAATCAAGGCTCGTTTCACTTCCCGGGATTTCTCAACAATTTCGTGGTCGCCCGAGTAAGGCAATGTATTGAACCGGGTGTGAATACCCAATAATTGAATGGCAAGGGGTGAGGGTTACTGCCCTTCATTAGCGCTTTGGAAAAGGGGGTTATCCCTTTCGGGGTAAACTTGGAATAAGGACCTTTTGACAGAAAAAAGATCCTGTGATTCTGGATCGAACAAAAAATAAGTTGAAGTATTGAATTTATTTGGTTTGATTAACTGACCATTAACAAGAAAATCTTTGTCTGAATATTTCATCCAAGAGCTGTCATTTCTTTTTTGACCATCAGGTTCCTTCCGGAAAACAAGGCGATCCCAAGTATTATTATTTGAAACGGTTATGACACCATCTTCAGGTAATAATTGAACGATTAAATCTTGCTCACTTAAGTCGACACCAAAACCAAGAACTGGAGTATTTTTATTCAAGCTTTGAGAACTTACGCCGTGCCCTCCATAACCCGTTGCTAATTCACGAGAATAGCCAAGATCGCGAAACATTTTATCAATAAGGTATATTGGTGAGTTTTGATTTAATTCAGGTCGATGCGCAACACGTTGAGGGCTGTTGTAACTATCAAGCTCTGCATCAATTAGCGTATTATAGCCGCGCCATTTCTTTTCTGTTAGAACTTGAGCATAAAAAGCCACAAAGAGCACCTTCTTGTGTTTATTTGGTGGTTTAATTCCAGTGAACCAAACAAAATCATCTGGTTTTGAAGGTTTTTCGATCGGTTTATAGAAGGGAAATCCACTATCAGAAAGCAACTCACTGTGGATTTTTATATTTTTAATGCGTCGGTTCGGGTGTGTGAAGGATTTCCGGTCGATATAATATTCTAAAGTTTCAATTGGGCTATAACTTGGAGTCCAGCCAATACGCGGAACATAGTCTGGGGCATTTTGACGTGCACGAATTTGTGTCTTGCCCTCTGTATCCAGAAATTCCTCACGATCACATTCATAAGGGGTCCACATCATCACGGCACTTTGATCGGGCAAGCGTTCACCAAATGCCAAGGGATAAGGGCGGTATTCGGTATAAGCGCGCTTGAATAAGGTTTCCAACCCCGCATTGCCCAAGGCTACAGTTTCACAGGTAATCACTCGCTCCATATGTACGGGTTGATCATTGACGACCATGTCGACAGTAACTCGGACATAGAAGGTTGGTTCATGCTCGCCACGTTGCAACCACATGGTGAGGAGGATCAGCGCAATCGGTGTGGCAACTATAATGCCTATTATGGTGAGAACTATTCTCCCGAGCATGATCGCGAAGCCTCGTGATTGCGTTCCTCTTTGTACTAGAGGATTAAAGGACTGTTTTGTACAACCGGAACGGTTAATTTTTCAGAAATAATAGGCTAACGTTCTTAAACAAAAAAGGCGCCGGAAAATCCGACGCCTTTTGATTTGTTACTCTCAGCGAGTACGCGGTTGCCGGGATTATTCGACAGCGCGGAGCTTTTTGTTTTCGGGATCGTAGGGTGATTCCTCGATAACAGTTGCTTTGTAGAGATCGCCGAGGATGTAGATTTCCAGCTCGGTGCCGATGTCGGCCAGATCCGGACGGACCATCGCCAGGGCGAGGGACTTGCCGGTACGCCAGCCGTAGCCACCAGAGGTCACACGACCAACCATCTCGCCATTGAGATAGATCGGCTCGGAACCGCGGGCGTCGACGTCCTTGATACCGTGAACTTCCATGGTGACGAACTGGTTTGCAAAACCGCGTTCTTTCCAGGCAGCCAGAGCCGCTTTCCCGATGAAGTCTTCTTCCTTGTCCAGGCGGACAAAGCGGTCGAGACCGGTTTCAAGAGCAGCGTACTCGATCGACATTTCGGTCGGGATCAGACGATAGGACTTTTCCAGACGCATGGAATCCATGGCGCGAATACCGAACGGCTTGATCCCAAATTCTTCACCAGCTTCCATCAGAACATCAAAGAGATAGTTCTGCATTTCGATCGGGTGATGCAATTCCCAGCCGTATTCACCAACGAAGTTAACACGGGCGGCCGTAACCGGAGCAATACCGACAGAAATCTGCTGCGCAGTCAGCCACGGGAAAGCCTGGTTGGAGAAATCGGCGTCAGACAGTTTTTCCATCAGCAGACGGGATTTTGGTCCGGCGATAACAAACACGCCCTGCTGGGTGGTGATTTTCTGCAGATCAACAGAGCCGTCAGTTGGCTTCAGCTTGGTCAGATAATCCCAGTCGTGACGTTCCTGAGCACCCGCGGAAACCAGATAGTAGCTCTGCTTGCCAGTTTTCAGGATGGTGAATTCCGCGCGGACACCGCCGTGCAGGGTCAGCATGTGGGTCAGTGCCATACGGCCGATCTTTTTCGGGATCTTGTTGGCCACCAGGCTTTCCAGCCAGGCTTCGGCACCACGGCCCTGAACGATGAACTTGGAGAAGGCGGACATGTCGAGCAGACCGACGTTCTCTTCAACGTTTTTACATTCCTGACCTACGAACTCGAAGTAGTTGGAACGACGGAAGGACCATTTTTCCACAGGCAGCTTGCCGGGTTCGGCAGGAGCGTGGTTTTCACGGGTGATGGTGTCGTCCTGGTTGAGCTGTTCTGCGGTCAGGCCATAGCCTTCCGGAGCAAACCAGTTTGGACGTTCCCAGCCATAGATTGTGCCCATGACAGCGCCGCGCTCTTTCATGCGGTCATAACAGGGCGAACGTTTCAGGCCACGCGCTGCAGGACGGGATTCGTCCGGGAAGTGCGGGGTAAAGACGTTGGAATAGGCTTCTTCGTTTTTAACCTTGAGGAAGCCACGGCTTGCGTAAGGGCCAAAACGGCGGGGATCAACACCGGACATGTCGATGGTCGGTTCACCGTCGACGATCCATTCTGCTAGCTGCCAGCCTGCACCACCGGTCGCGGTGATACCGAAAGAGTGACCTTCGTTGAGCCAGAAGTTTTTCAGACCCCAAGCCGGGCCGATGATCGGGGAGCCATCAGGAGTGTAGGCAATCGCGCCGTTGTAGACTTCCTTGATACCGACCTCAGCAAAGGCAGGAACACGGGTGAAAGCGGTCTCGATGTAAGGCATAAGGCGTTCGAGTTCTTCGTTGAACAGCTCATACTTCGCATCTTTGGCCGGGCCATCAACATAACAGCACGGCGCGCCAACTTCGTAAGGGCCGAGCAGCAGGCCGCCGGCTTCTTCACGCATGTACCAGGAGGAATCAGACTCGCGCAGAACGCCCATTTCAGGCAGACCAGCCGCGTGACGGGCTTTGATTTCCGGGTGAGCTTCGGTCACGATGAACTGGTGCTCGACCGGAATAACCGGAATGTCGAGGCCAACCATGGCACCGGTCTGGCGGGCAAAGTTACCCGTACAGGAAATGACGTGCTCACAGGTGATGTCGCCTTTATCGGTCTGGACCAGCCAGCTGTCATCGTCCTGTTGTTCCATACCGATGACCGCAGTGTGCTGGTGGATCTCGGCACCGAGGTTACGCGCACCTTTGGCCAGGGCCTGGGTCAGTTCAGCAGGCTGAACGTAGCCGTCGTCCATGTGCTGGATCGCGCCAAGGATGCCGTCAGTGTTACAAAGCGGCCAGATCTCTTTCAGTTCTTCCACTGAAAGCCAGCGCACGTTCACACCAAGGGTTTTGGCAACGCCGACATAGTAGCGATACTCGTCCATACGGTCCTGGGTACGGGCCAGACGGATGTTGCTGACCTGTTTCAGGCCGGAGTGCAGACCGGTTTCGGCTTCGAGCGAAGCATAAAGATCAACCGAGTACTGGTGGATTTTACCAACAGAGTAGCTCATGTTGAACAGGGGAAGCAGACCGGCGGCGTGCCAGGTGGAACCGGAGGTGAGATCGTGACGCTCGAGAAGCGCAACGTCTGACCAACCTTTTTTCGCCAAGTGGTACAGGGTACCTACGCCGACAGCACCACCACCGATAACCACGGCTTTGTAGTGAGATTTCATCGCCTGACTCCAAGTTTAATGCGACTAACGTGTCTTAACACAACACGCGTTCCAGATTGTTTCATTGTGCTTCTGATGACGGGTAGTGGAAAATCGATCAGCCCTGGTGACCTTGTGGTCGGCAGCTGTTCAATACAACAGACCCTTGTCAGAAGTACGCGCCATGATGATGGAGAACAGGTCTGTAAACGTCCTATCGGTTTGCGTCATCAGCATTGCATATTACGACACGAATGATTTTTTGCGACATTTTTTCCATTCTCATCCTGCTCGGATTGGGAACCGTATACTTGCTGGGACAGTCAACAACCGGGCGGGACGAAGGGTGTATTCGCGGATGATGCGGCAACAGAATGGTAGTACCAGATGGCTGAAATAGAAGTCATTTTGGAATTGGTTCGCTGAAGTTTGCCGGGGACGAGTACAAACTTTTTTCTGATCTGCCTCTTTGTCCTTTTGCGGAATAAAAGTGAAAAAATATGTCTCCTGCAGCAAAGCGACTCGTTTCTTTAAAACCTGCTCTTTCCGGACGAGAGGAAAGTTTCGTACAAAAAAACGTCAAAATCTGTTTTAATGATACGCAACAAGCCAACGGTCAGTGGTTTTTTTTCCCAGGAAACAGCCAGTTTCTCCCGCTTGCCGCTTTTGGTTTTCAGACTGTCGCAAACTCGACAGAGAGGAAACGGTCCGGGGGGAATATTTCGAAGAGTCTATGGGAGGGCTTTTTATGAGTGATAGTGATACAGAACAACAGGCTGGTCGTGCCGGTCGCGCTGGCCGTGGTCGTAGTGGCGGGGGAGCGGCGTCACGTCGTGCTGCCCGCTCTGGCGGTTCATCGGCACAGCTGAAGTTCATTACCCGCAAGATTCCTTATTTCGAAACGCTGAACGAAGAAGCGCTTGAAATTATCGAGGAAAATGCGGAAATCATCCTTGAGGAAATCGGGATCGAGTTTAGGGATGATGCCGAAGCGCTCCAGATTCTGAAAGATAACGGGTGTGATGTTCAGGGGGAGCGCGTTCGCTTTCCCCGTGGATTGGCGCGTCAGTGGTGCAAACATGCGCCGAGCCAGTTTACCCAACACGCCCGCAATAGTGAACGCAGTGTCATCATCGGCGGGAACAATACGGTTTTTGCTCCGGTCTATGGTCCTCCCTTTGTCCGGGATTATGATGGTGGGCGCCGCTATGCCACGATTGAGGATTTCCGCAATTTTGTGAAGCTGGCCTATGCAATGCCAGCACTGCATCACTCGGGCGGAACTGTCTGTGAACCGGTCGACATTCCGGTGAACAAGCGTCACCTCGACATGCTCTATTCGCACATCCGTTATTCGGACAAACCCTATATGGGTTCTGTCACGGCGCCGGAACGTGCGGAAGATTCCATTGCCATGTCCAAACTGGTTTTTGGCGACGAGTTTGTTGAAAACAACACGGTGATGATCAGCCTGATCAACGCCAACTCGCCGATGACTTTTGACGATACCATGCTTGGAGCGTTGAAAGTTTATGCGCGTAACATGCAGGCCTGTATCATTACGCCGTTTATTCTGTCCGGTGCCATGGCGCCTGTGACACCTGCTGGTGTTATGGCCCAGACGCTGGCCGAAGCCATGGCCGGGATTGCTTTCGCCCAGATGGTCCGCAAGGGCGCGCCTGTTGTACTCGGCTCTTTTGCCAGCTCGATTTCCATGCAGTCCGGGGCGCCGACCTTTGGTACGCCTGAACCTGCGCTGGTCCTCTATGGCATGGCACAGCTGGCCCGTCGTCTGGGGCTGCCGTTCCGTTCCGGCGGATCGCTCTGTGGGTCCAAGACGCCGGATGCACAGGCCGCCTATGAATCTGCCAACACCATTATCCCGACAGCACTAGCCGGGGTTAACTTTACCCTGCACGCCGCTGGCTGGCTCGAAGGAGGACTGATTTCCTCCTATGAGAAACTGGTGATGGATGCGGATCAGCTCGGCATGATGCAGCGGATGCTGGATGGCTATGACATGACTGAAAACGGTCAGGCGATGAGCGCGATCCGCGAAGTTGGTCCGGGCAGCCATTTCCTTGGCTGTGCCCATACCCAGGCCAACTTTGAAACAGCATTCTTCCGGTCGACCATTGCCGATAATAACTCTTTTGAGCAGTGGGAATCCGAAGGCTCCAAAGATGCCTATCAGCGGGCAAGTGGGCTGGTGAAGAAGATTCTGGAAGAGTATGTGGCACCGGAGCTTGATCCGGCGATTGATGAGGCAGTACTGGAGTTTATTGCCAATAAAAAAACATCCATGCCGGATGCTTTCACTTAAGATCGACCAGTAAAAAGATTATGTCGCTGGATAGATATTGAAAAATAACAGCGATTAATCGACTTAACAAAAGAGGCAGCCGGGTGCTGCCTCTTTTTTATTGAAAAAACCGCGTGAAAGTATGATGACGCGGCTTGTCGACCTCTATTCTTTCTGATATCTGGCGTCTTAACAGTAAAAACGAAATAACGATTAACTGTTCTGAATGCGTCATTTCTGGTGAAGGAAGCCGAAAGTTGTTATGCTTCTGTGTTTCTGGTGTTTTGTTTCCGGGTTCTTCGCGACCAGAGCAACATCAGGTCACGGAACAGCTGCTTCTGTTCCTTTTCTGGAGACAGGTCCGCAAGGAAAGCCTTCGTTAAGGCCTTTGCGTCAAGATCAGTTAATGGGTTTTAAAATACACACGTGTCAGGTGAGCATAAAATGATTCGTAAGGCCCCGCAGGAACTACCCCAACGCATAGTCTTTTTTCTGGTTCCCCGTTTCTCGCTCATTGCCTTTACCTCGGCATTGGAACCTCTGCGTCTGGCAAACCGTGAGTCCGGCAAAAGGCTGTACAGCTGGAGCCTGGTTTCTGTCGATGACCTTCCCGTTCGCTCTTCCTGTGGTATCCCCTTTACACCGGATGCCAAGCTCGACGAATTACAGCATTTTCACACCGTGGTGGTCTGTAGCGGTGAAGATGTCCAGAAAGTTGATGATCGGCGGATCTATTCCTGGCTGCGTCGGGTAGACCGGACTGGCGTTGATGTCGGGGCTCTCTGTACTGGGGCGCATATCCTGGCCAAAGCGGGGCTGCTGGATGGCTACAGCTGTACCATCCACTGGGAAAACCTTGCTGGATTTCTGGAAGATTTTCCAGAAATAGAAGTTACGCCAGAGCTGTTCGAAATTGATCGCAACCGCTTTACCTGTGCAGGAGGAACGGCGGCTCTTGATATGATGCTCAATGTGATCTCGGCCCAGCATGGTCATGAACTGGCATCAGAAGTCGCCGATCAGTTCATGCACGAGCGTATTCGCGACCAGCACGATCAGCAGCGGATGTCCCTGCCGATCCGCCTCGGGGTTCGCCATCCCAAACTTCTCGCGGTTATCAAACTGATGGAAGACAACCTGGAAGAACCGCTGACCCGGATCCAGCTCGCTCGTGACGCTGGCTTGTCAACCCGACAGCTTGAACGTCTGTTCCGCAAGTACCTGAGCCGTTCTCCGGCGCGGTATTATCTGGAACTTCGCCTGAACAAGGCTCGCCTGTTGCTGTTGCAGACCAATATGTCGGTCATTGATGTGGCTCTGGCCTGTGGTTTTGTGTCTGCTTCGCATTTTTCCAAATGTTATCGTGATTTCTTTGGTCGTACACCCCGCAAGGAGCGAGGATTGCCGAGTCTTGCCGGAGAAGACGACGAGGATTAACCGTTTCCAAGCCTAACTCGAATAAGCAGAGCCTGCGCGCAGGAACTGGTAATGTTTGCTTTTTTTTGTTAAAGAAGCGTTCACCTACCCTCTTGTAAACTGCCCGTGATCACCGCCTCGCGGAGACGGTGTGGTTGTCTCGCTATAAACTGAGTTTGCTGATGAAACTGACCAAGGCCGCAACCTTTCTGGTCGCGTTGACGGGTGTTTGTGCCAGTGTTTCCCTGTGGGTTTTTCTAAATACCATCAACGAGGAAACGCTTCATCGAAATGCTTCCTATGAAGCTACTCTTTTCCGGCAACAGATCCTCAACGGGATCGAAAGCCGGGTTGATGTTCTGGAACGTTTTGCACAACGCTCCCATATTTCCGGTGAACTTGACCGGAGAAAGTGGGATCATGATGCCCGGGCAATTGTCGAGGATTTCCCGGGATTTCGGGCTGTTGAATGGGTTGATCCAGAAAATATCATTCAATGGGTTATCCCCCTGAAGGGGAACGAAAGTGCCCTGGGACTGGATCTCAACAAAATTGAGTGGCGCCGCAATGACATCAAGAACCATGCCCGCAAGGGGCGGATGCATATTTCAAAAGCAATCGAGCTGGTTCAGTCCGGCAGCGCCGTTATTATTGACTTTCCGCTGAATTTTGAAGGTCACTATAACGGCTTGATTGCCGGGATAATCGAACTTCCGGTTTTTCTGGATTTTGTGACCAAACCACTTGGCACCAGGGGGTATTCGATTTCAATTCTCGATGGGGACAAGCAGCTCTATTATAAGCTTACCGAACAAAGCCACGCTGGTCTTGCTTACAAGCAGTCTGTGCCTTTGCCTTTTCCTGGAAACAGGCATTGGAATATAGAAGTCTGGCCAAACGAGACAGTCCTGGATCAAAACCGCCGGCAATACCCTGTCTGGGGACTTGTCGGCGGTTTGCTGTTAACGTTTCTACTGTCAGGGCTTTTTCATCTTGCCCGTCTGGCGCAATTGCGTTCGAGTGAACTGCACCGGGTCAATCATGCCCTGGTTGAAAGTAAAACGCGATTACAGGCTTTTTCCGATGTTGCTTCCGACTGGCTCTGGGAGAGCGATGAAAATCAGCACCTGTGTTTTGTCAGCCCCCAGGTTACCAAAATCACCGGGCGGGCAGATAAAGAATATCTTGGCCAAGCCGTTTCCAGTTTGATTATTGAAGATGAGAAAAGTGATTCAGGGAAAATCCTTCATGCTCTGAAGCGCCGTCAACCCTTTAGAAATCTGCTTTGCCGCAGTCTGGATGTTACGGAACAGACGATCTGGATCAATATCAGCGGTGTTCCCCTGCTATCAAATGATGGCGAGTTTCTCGGCTATCGGGGCAGTGCAAGCGAGGTGACAAACCGGGTAATTACGGAAGAGCGTTTCAAAACCCTGTTTGAACATTCTTCCGATGCGCTTTTACTCAAGGGGAAAACCGGGTTTCTGGATTGCAACCAGACCGCTGTACGGATGAGTGGCTGTAAGGACAAGACCGAGTTGCTGTCTCTGCAGATGGAGGATCTTGCACCCGAGTTCCAGGCAGATGGAGAACGGTCTTCTTTCAAGCTGCTTTCCATGACTGACAAGGCATTAGCCGAAGGTATAAGCCGGTTTGAGTGGACCATGTGTTCATCCTTTGACCAGGAGTACCCGGTTGAGGTCACGATAACACCGATTATCACCCTGGGCGAGGAAGGGCAGCTGATCTCGTGGCGGGATATATCTGATCTTAAACAGCGTGCGGATGAAATTTCCCGGCATTACTCGGTTTTGAAAACAACCCTTAACACGATTGATCAGGGCGTTTGCATGATTGACAGCCAGCGCATTATCGCTGTGAACAATCCACTTTTTTATCGTATTCTTGGCATTTCTTTCGAAGCTTTTCCTGTCGGCGCCAGCATTGATAAAATTGTCGAGCAAATCGAGGCCCACCGTGATTATGGTGTGAAAGGCAAACAGAAACAGGATGAAAGTTTGCTGGATTTGCTGATCCGTGGGGAACCTTTCTTCCTGCCTCTACATATGTCCAATCGGCAGTTTCTTGAAGTTTCGGGAAGCCCGGTGATTGATAACGGGATGGTTCTGACCTTTAGCGACGTGACAGAAAGACGGGCTGCCGAAGAATTCCAGCAGGCGGTGACGTCGAACCTGCCAGGCGCCGTTTATCGATTGACGCTTGATGACGAAGGAAACATATCTTTCCCCTATGTGAGTGACGGGATACGAAAAATCACAGGCATAAGTGCCAGCTCGATCAAGATCAATCCTGATCTTCTGGCAACGGCACTTGATGGCTATGATTATCGGCTCTGGCTGACTTCCATGGCGGAAGCCGGTGCCGAGACGCAACGGCTTGATTTCGAGATGCGATTTAAGCAGGCCCCGGATAATTATAGCCAGCCCCGCTGGGTGAGGTCGATTGCCCAATTAAGTCATAACGACCTTGGCATAGCACAGTGGGATGGTGTTTTGCTGGATGTCACCAAACATAAAAATGCCGAACTGGCTCTTGAACAGAATCTAAACGATCTGCAGATGGCGCATGAAGCTTTGGAAACCCAGAGTGGTGAACTGGCAAATATGGCAGAAGAACTCAGTGTCGCGCGGGATCTGTCTGAAGCTGCGAACAAGGCAAAATCCGAATTCCTGGCGACCATGAGTCACGAAATCCGGACGCCGATGAACGGTGTGATGGGGATGGCGGAAATGCTGCTGGAAACCACCCTTGATTCAGAGCAGTACGAATTTGCCAAGATGATCAATGAGTCCGGTCAGGCCTTGATGAACATCATTGATGATGTGCTTGATTTCTCCAAGATCGAGGCCGGGCGGATGGAGCTGTCGGTATCGGAAGTTGATCTGGTCGGGATTGTTGAATCAAGTCTGAACCTGCTTGCCTCGCGGGCGAACGACAAGGAACTGGCAATTTCGGCCTACCTCCCGCCGGATCTTGATCGGCATATCGTCGCTGACGGAGGCCGCGTGCGTCAGATCCTGCTTAACCTGCTCGGCAACGCAATGAAATTTACCCTGCAGGGTGGTGTCAGTGTAAATGTCTCAGCTGATGAGGCACCGGTCGACAGTACCAAGGTGAGGCTGCGTTTTGAAATACGCGACACCGGAATCGGAATTGGCAAGGATGTCCAGAAACATCTGTTTGAGAAGTTTACCCAGGCAGATGCCTCGACGACCCGGAAATTTGGCGGGACAGGTTTGGGGTTGGCTATTTGTAAACAGCTTGTCCACCTCATGGGTGGAGAGATCGGGATCAAAAGCCAGATCGGGCAGGGCAGCACTTTCTGGTTTACTGTCGAGCTGACTAAATCTTCGCGGGACATTGAGCTGGTCGGGACAGTAAAACCCGAGGAAGAACTCGGCTGTGAGTCTGCACTGCTTTATATGGAAAACAATTTTTGTACCGAGCATCTCTGTCGCTATTTGCGCGAAGCAGGTATTCGGGTTGAGGTGACCAACGAGTGCAGCAAAGCGGTTGCAATTCTTGAACAGCAAGACATTTCGCTGTTTCTGGCCAGTGACGATTGCGGTAACTCCGAGCTGAAGACCCTGGCTGCTGCTTTTGAAAAGCTCGGGAAACAAAAGACTTTCTATTCGGCACTTTTGATCCAGCATAAATCCAGCGAGATCCAGCTTTGGGCCAAAGGGCTTGGTTATCACGGCACGCTGGCGTTACCGATAAACCATAGTTCGTTGCAAAATTTTCTTCGCCTTGCCTTTTATGAACGCGATGAGCCTGCGATGGAAAAACGCTTCTCCCTGCGCGAAGTGGCTCTGAAAAAACAAAATTTGAAAATTCTGGTGGTGGAAGACAACAGGATAAACCAGAAACTGGCTGTGACCATGTTGGCCAAAGCCGGACATCAGGCGCATGTCGTTGGAAATGGTCAGGAAGCACTTGATACTGTCACCTCTGGCGAAAGTTTTGATCTTCTGCTGATGGATATGCAGATGCCAGTGATGGATGGGCTTGAAGCCACACGCCGTATCAGGGCTTTGTCGGATCGTGCCTTGGCGACAATTCCAATTATTGCCATGACGGCGAATGCGATGGAGACAGACCGCGAGCTTTGCCTGGATGCGGGAATGAATGAATACGTTTCAAAACCGATCAATCCGGGTGAGCTTTTTTCCAAAATCTCTGCCTGTGTTGGCGACATCGGGGACGTTTCGCCGGAAGGCCTGGCCGAGACCTCGCAAAGAATGAAACAGGCTGGAGCCCGGAATAGAGGTGACGAAACCGAAAACAATCCTGCCGTTCCGGATCCTGCCCTTGATATCTTTAAAGGTCTGCTGGAGAAGCTGGATGGACTGTGATCAGGAATCGATCCAGTTAACAGGGGGCCGCTTGTATGGCCTGTCTTGCTTCATGACGTGGACGGGGGCCAAAATCTGCTTTTGGTTTAGCAGCCGTCAGCTTGATCCCTAAAAAGATTAGCCGATCAGTCAAGAAACAGAAAAGCTTAGGATTTGCTGAAAGGTTCAAAGCAGCTGTCTGGCAACAGGCGTTCAAGCGCATTTGCAATATCATGAGGGTCATCGGTGAAGGTAACGCCAACACTGGTGCCTTTATGCCAGGCAACCGAAACATTCAGGGCCGTTGTCTGGGAGAACCTGATTGTCTGGATTGATTTACTGTCCAGCGGTTTATCCAGCTCAAGTTTGGCACCGGTAAGGGAGATGTCTATTACCGCGCAATCCCGACGATCATAACTTCCTTTCATACTGCCGGCCATAACGACCTCAGCACGAGGGAAAGTTCTGCGGTCTTCATTTGAGTCAGTCATTGCCGGGAGTCTTTCTTTTTACGGTCCTGTATTACACATGGATACCTTATTGGGCTTAAAAAATCTTTAAAGTGTAATCGTGGGTATATGATCCCTGGAGCCTTGTTTTATGGTTAATTTTTGTCAAGAAATATTTAACGTAAATTTTAGATTTAATTCCCTAAAATAGCAGAGCTTGTACGGAGATTGTCATGCTCGCTGTTGCCGAAGAAATGAATTACGCTGAAACCTGCCTTGATGGAAAAACTTTCCTCGAGATGGAGGAAGAATTGCTCTATGTGCCTGAGCATTCCGAGCAGGCTGTTCACAACTTGCAGGGTATGCTTGCCAATTCGATCCTGTACGAGAATTCAACTAGATATAAATCTTCCGATCTCAATCAGGCCTTGCGGATGACCGAGGCGGGATCCCGACCTTTGATGGATCTCTGTGCTGAAGATGAAGACGATGTTGAGAGCATCGACACAGCAGAGGCAGTGAAGTCCCGCATGCCCCGTCCTTCTTCTTTTATGGGCATGGGCATGCTGTCTTATTTCATGCATAGCGATGATTTTGAGGAGCATGGTGAGACCGTTCCGATGGACGTCTTGCTGGATGAAGAGGATCTTGCACCGGTTCCTTACACCTCTGTCTTTCATTAAAATATAAATCAGGCGCGTGTTCTGTTCGGGCTCAAGCTTTGCCTTGTCGCCTTTTCCAGTTGCAGGATTCCTTCGCCAATAAATTTTTTCTCAATCGCGGTATAGCCCAGTCTGAAATTTGATTTGGGTTGTTTGTCACCGGAGTAGTAGACATTACCGGGCTCAAGAACAACGCCTTGTTTCAAGGCATTCTCCCGCAAGATATTACTGTCGAGGTCCTGTGGACCTCTGACCCAAATGCTGGAGCCACCATAGGCAGGCTGGACATAAAAACCGATTTCTGAGGTTTCCAAAGCCTGCTTGATCTCGAGCCAGCGGCTTTTGTAAATTCTGTGCAGACGTTTACGCAGAGCATCGTGATGCCCCAGAGCCAGAAACAGCGCCATAGTGCGCTGGTTGTTGGTCGGGGTGTGGCGGTGCATCAGTCGTGCCAGGGCTCTGGCTTCGCGAATGACCTCGGCTGGGCCGACAAGATAGCCAAGCCTCAAGCCGGGAAAGAATGATTTCGACAGGCTGCCGACGTAGATAACCCGTCCTGACTGATCCAGGGATTTGATGGCGGGTGTCGGGGTACCGATAAAGTTCAGTTCCGGTTCATAATCGTCTTCAATGATAATGATATTTTCCCGCTCGGCCTTTGCCAGCAGCGCACGGCGACGTTCGATTGGCAGCGTGACAGTGGTGGGGAACTGGTGACTTGGTGTGATGTAGAGCAGGTTGCACCCGGTAAGCTGTTGATCCGGGATCAATCCTTGTTCATCCACTTCCAGTTGGCGCATGGCGGCCCCGGTCAGTTCGATCATATTTCTGAGGTCGGGGTAACCGGGATTTTCGATCCCCGCCAGACTGTTTTTGTCGAGAAAAAGCTGGGTGAGCATAAAGAGGCTATTTTGCGCCCCGGCAGTTACCAGGATTTCATCTTCACGGGCGTGTATCCCCCGCGCAGGCAGGAGGCGGGTGCGGATCTGTTCGATCAGGAAGGGGTCATCCGTTCCCAAACGGTCCTCGGTCCAGTCAGCCATGGCGTTAAGGCTCAGCGCCTGCCGGGAACAATCCCGCCAGGCCGTGATGGGGAAGAGGGCCTTGTCGACCTGAGCGGTGACAAAGGGGTAGGGGTAGTCACGCCAGTTAGCCGGTTTTTCAATATTGGCCTGTCGGGTTGGCTGGCGTCTCAGATGTGCTGTAAAATCAGTTTTTGCTGGTGTGCCCACAAGGGAGGGAGGGGCTTCGGTCTCGAAGGGAGAATGGCTTGGCAAGGTCAGGCGGTCACTGACGCAGATGCGGCTACGCTCTTTGCTGGCAAGAAAGCCGTCATCAATCAGAGCTTGATAGGCCTGTGTAACCGTTATGCGTGAAACTTTGAGCTGAGCGGCGAGCTTTCGGCTTGAAGGGACTGCAGCCCCGGGAGGCAAGGTCCCGCCCAGAATGCCGTTAACCAGTTGCCGCCGGATTTGCAGCTGTAAAGATTCTTCACTGTTTCGGTCGAGGACAAAAATTTGATCAGTCATGGTCTTCTACAGGCTATCCAGATATGTAACATGATATTTCATTATTCTGGATATAACAGGGATATCTATCTGGATATAGACTTTTGGCTGCTATTCTGGTGTCGAAACTCATTTTTTGGGAGTAATCAGGAGGAAGTCAGGAACCGTTCTGGCGCAGAGTATGGTTCAGTTGTTTTAACTGTGTAAGCAGCTGTTGGAATGTTTTGAGGTCAAGGCCACTGGAACAGGCAACGGCCTGCTGCATTTCGGTTATTTTCTGTTCAAGAGAACGTGCCTTTGAACTTAGGCCGACCATAACCTTGCGTTCGTCTTCGCTGCTGCGTTCTCTGGTCACCAGTCCTGATTTTTCCATGCGTTTGAGCAAAGGAGAGAGGGTGCCTGAATCGAGATGCAACGATTTGCCCAGATCCTTGACCGGGATCTGTTGCTGGGGTTCCAGTGCCAGATAGACCAGATACTGTGGATAGGTCATATCCAGTTCAGACAGAAAAGGAGTGTATTTCCGGATAATTGCCTGAGAGCTGGAGTAGAGCGCAAAACAGAGTTGTTCCTCCAGGCAGGATAATTTGGGCGTCTCTTGCATCTGCATCTTGATTTTCTTTGGCATCTTGGACGAGTTGATTGAAAAATGTCTCGGGAACCAGCTTTCCCAATAAAAACTAGGCCACAATCAGGTCGGGGGAAAGGGGGATTTTCCCCCGACCTGCAGGAGGATTGAAATATTGAATAGAAGGGCAATCTTTCAATCCTGAACACCGTGCCCCTTGTGTCCCGTCTTGCTTTAAAGCGGGCAATCCGGACACAAGACCTGTTCTTTAGCTGGCAAGGCTCAGTTTTACATCGACATTGCCACGGGTGGCATTGGAGTAGGGGCAGACCTGATGCGCCTTGGCGATCAGATCCTCTGCTTTGGCTTTTTCAATGCCGGGCAGGGAAATGCTCAGAGAGGCTGTAATGCCAAAACCACCTGTGATCGGGCCGATCCCCACTTCACTGGCAATTTTGGTGTCAGCAGGCAGGGTGATTTTTTCCTGTCCGGCTACAACCTTGAGCGCGCCGATAAAACAGGCTGCATAACCCGCAGCAAACATCTGTTCCGGGTTTACGCCGAACTTGCCTGCGCCCCCAAGTTCTTTTGGCGTTGTCAGGGCGAGATCCAAAGCGCCGTCATCCGACTTGATATGGCCTTCACGACCTCCAGTTGCTTCAGCGCGGGCGGTGTAGAGAATTTTCTCGGGTGTCATGTTTTGCTCCTGTCTGCATGAAGAATATAAATTGTGATTAATTATATTGTGCACAATTTATATTCTTCAAGGGAAATTCTCAATTATTTTCACGGAAACAAAACAGGGGCCGTCTAGAGAAGTTTTTCCATCCGGAAATTGGTCAATTTTTCGCCGCGGAGTTCGACCTGCTGCTCGGCAAGAACCTGAAAACCCTGCTTGTCGAAAAAGGGGCGGGCGGTGATACTTACCTCGGCATAGAGGTGCCGGAGATTCCGGCTTTCTGCCTCGCTTTCCAGCCGTTGCATCAGCAACTTGCCGATACCCTGTCCCTGATGTCTGTGGCTGACGTAGAAACAGTCGATGTGGCCATCGATATCAAGCTCGGCAAAACCTCCAATAGAACCGCTGACAGAACCTGGGTTCTGTTCATCTTCGGCGACCAGAATTGTGTACCCGGTGGTTCTGTCCTGCCAGCCTTCCGGGGTGAACTCCCCACTACTCCAGGCAGCGATCTGGGCCGGGCTGTAATCACGTATATTGACTTTGCGCACGGTATCACGGAAAAGCCGGAACAGGGTTTCTGCTTCTTCAGTTCTGTATTTTCTGATGATCATTTTCTGGTATCTGGTAAAAGCTTACCCGGGTTCATCAGGTTTTTTGGGTCAAGGCTTTGCTTGATCTGCTGCATCATCCTGATTTCCAGTGGGGATTTATAGTGCAGGTTTTCTTTAAGTTTGACCCGACCAATACCGTGTTCTGCTGAAATGCTGCCCCCCATTTCGACGACGATGTCATGGACAATGCGGTTGAGCGCGTCCCAGTGGGCGAGATATTCGTCCTTGTCCATCGCGATGGGCTGACTGAGGTTATAGTGGATGTTGCCATCGCCGATATGACCGAAGGGGTAGGGGCGAATAGTGGGCAGGTAAGCCTCGACCGCCGCATTGGCTTTGCGGATAAAGGCGGGGATCACCGAAAGCGGGACGGAGATATCGTGTTTGATCGATCCGCCCTCGGCCTTTTGGCAGAGGGTGATGTTTTCGCGCAAGCGCCAGAAACTGTCGGCCTGTGCTGTATTCTGGGCCAGAGCGGCATCGGTGATCCAGCCCTTTTCGAGTGCCAGTTCCAGATAGCTTTCAAACAGGGTCGGCAGGTTGGCCTGCTGTGTCCCGGCGCTGGCTTCAAGCAGGACATACCAGTCGTGGGGTTGCGCCAGCGGATCGGTAATGTCTTGCGCGTGTTTAAGGGCAAAATCCATACCGATGCGCGGGATCAGTTCGAAAGAATTCAACGCCTCACCAATGACAGACTGCGCCAGGCTGAGCAGAGGCAGGGCATCTTCCAGCTGTCCCAGCGCGATAAAGGCAGTGCTGCGTTCTTTGGTGGCCGGAAAAAGTTTCAATACGGCGGCAGTGATGACGCCCAGTGTCCCTTCAGAACCGATAAACAGCTGCTTGAGGTCATAGCCCGTGTTGTCCTTGCGCAGAGAGCGCAAGCCGTCCCAGACTTCGCCTTCAGCAGTCACAACTTCCAGCCCGAGCACCAGGGCGCGGCTATTGCCATAACGGATGACATTGATCCCTCCCGCATTGCTGGCGATGTTTCCGCCGATCTGGCAGGTGCCTTCCGATCCCAGCGAAAGCGGAAAAAAACGATCAACCCTAGCTGCGGCGTCCTGTATATTCTGCAGAATACAGCCTGCTTCAACGGTCATGGTATTGTTGAGCGGGTCGAGGTTCCTGACCCTGTTCATGCGGCTGAGGCTGAGAATAATCGCCCGGTCTTCGGCAAAGGCAATCCCGGCGCTGACCAGCCCGGTATTGCCTCCCTGGGGAACGACAGCAACGTTGTGATCGCAGCAAAGCTTCATAACCTCTGCGACTTCTTGCGTTGTTGCGGGTTTGACCACACAGGCCGTCGCACCGACAAAGCGTCCACGCTGTTCGGTAACGTGAGGCAGGATTTCCTCTGCTGCGGTCAGAAGCCCCTTGTCGTCCACAATTTGCCTCAGAGCTGCAAGAAAGCCTTCGGGCAGGGTGGGCAGCGGGGCGCCGGTTGAATGTGAGGCCATGGCAGAACAGGAGCTTTTATAAAGGTTTAGGGGCAGAAGTTACGTCTGTTTAAATCTAGTGTGCTTTTCAGTCGAGCGCCAGATCAAAGCGACAGCTTTTACCCTGCAGGGTTCTGGTCCAATAGTGATTCCAGAGATTTAAGCGCAGCGAGTGCCCGGTTACGCGCGGCAGAATGATCGACAATTGGATGCGGATAATCCTTGCCCAGTGTGATATCTGCCTGTTTCAGCACACTTGCCGGAGCCTGCCAGGGGGCGTGGATATATTTTGCCGGAAGGCGCGCCAGTTCGGGAAGCCAGCGTTTGATATAGCTGCCTTCGGGATCGAACCTTTCGCCCTGCAGGACCGGATTGAAAATCCGGAAATAGGGGGCGGCGTCAGCGCCACAGCCAGCAACCCATTGCCAGCTCGCCGCATTGTTGGCGAGGTCTGCATCCACCAGCGTATCCCAAAACCACTTCTGGCCCTCCCGCCAGTCAATCAGCAGGTGCTTGATCAGAAAAGAAGCTGTGATCATTCGTACCCGGTTGTGCATCCAGCCACTGTGCCAGAGCTCGCGCATTCCTGCATCGACCAGCGGATAGCCCGTCAGGCCACGTTGCCAGGCGGCAAGATGTGTTTTATCCCTGCGCCAGGGAAAAGCCGCGTACTTTTCGCGAAAGGGTCGGGTCGGAAGGTCAGGGTTATGATGGAGAAGGTGGTGGGAAAACTCTCGCCAGACCAGTTCTTTCAGGAACACCTCTGCGCCTTGTGAAGGAAAGCCGTTTTCAATTGCACTGCTGGTCAGGGCGTGGTGCCAGCAGACACGGGGACTGATTTCGCCAAAGTGCAGATGTGGAGAGAGGCGGGATGTTCCCCTGATACCGGGCCAGTCGCGATCTCGGCCATAGCTGTCAATCGCGCCGTCGATGAAGTGCTCCAGTGCTGCTTCGGCGCCCTGTTCCCCGGGCTGCCAGTTCTGAGCCAGCCCGCTGCTCCAGTCCGGTTTTGCGGGGCAAAGTTGCCAGCTGGCGAGATCATCACCCGGGGGAAAACTTTCAGGGGCGAGAAGTATTTCCGGGCGGGGTTTTATGCCTTCGGTCTGAAGCTGTTTCAAGGCGGCCTTGTAAAAAGGGGTATAGATCTTGAAGGGGTGTTGCGCCCCGGTTTTCAGGCTTTCAGGTTCAAAGAGAAGGTTTCCGCCAAAGCGTCGGGCCGCGATACCAACAGCCCCGAGCTCTTGTGCCAGCATGCGTTCTTCTTCTGTGGACCAGGGTTCGTAACAGCGGGTGAAAAACACGGCGCTGGCTTTTGTTTCCAGGGCCAGATCCCGGACAACTTCGACAGCAGGTCCTGTGCGGAAGACAAGCCGGTTGCCATAGGGGGCAAGGTCGCGGGTCAGGCTTTGCAGGCTATGATGCAGCCACCAGTTCGAAGCAGCCCCGCTGGTCCAGTCTCCGGCTGTGGTGTCATCATGGACATAGAGCAGGATAACCGGGGAGCCATTTTGACTCGCCGCAAAGAGAGCCGGGTTGTCAGCGAGACGGAGGTCGCGGCGGAACCAGTGAATAACGGGGGTAGGCATTGTCATCAAAAATATATTGCTCTATGACCGAATGTATTGAAAATTATATCAACTTTAAAGGCTATAGTTGAACTCTCTCGACTATCTTGTGTGTTGCGAATAATTCCGGGGCTGAAGTCTTCTGGATCATAGGGAAAGAAATAAAGGATGGCAAAAACAGTCGTGTTTGATCTCGGTGGTGTTCTGGTGGACTGGAACCTGCGCTATCTCTATCGCCAGATTTTCAGTGATCCGGCCGAGATGGAACGCTTTCTGGAACGGGTTTTTACCTTTGAAGCGAACCATCGGCTCGATGCTGGCGAGGCTTTTCAAGATGTCATCGGTGAACTGCAGCAAAAATTCCCGCAATATCATGCCGCGCTTGAAGCGTTGTTGACCCGCTGGCCGGAAACACTCGGGGAACAGATTGAGGGCACGGTAGAGATTCTGGAACAGCTTCATCATGCCGGGGTGCCACTTTATGCCCTGACCAACTGGTCAGCGGAAACCTTTCCCTTTGCCCTGGAACGATTTGCCTTTCTAAAGCGCTTTCGCGGGATCACGGTATCAGGTGAAGTCAAACTGGCCAAACCTGATCCGGCGATCTATCTCCGCCTGTTGACAGATTTTTCGCTAAAGTCCGAGAACTGTGTTTTTATCGATGACCGGGCCGACAACATCATGGTGGCAAAGGATCTCGGTTTCGAAACGATCCACTTTACGGACCCGGCCGCGTTGGAGACAAGCCTGAAGAGATATAATTTCCCGGCTTAATCAAACCTGTCCCCGCATCAGGCTCAACGCGGCGCGGCGGCGCGTTTCAGTCTGTCGTTGATGGCAAGGCCAAGGCCCTGTTCGGGGAGCGGCACGACAGCAATTCCGACGATGTCCGTTCTGCTGTCCAGTTCGTGCAGGGCGGCGAATAGGTTCGCTGCAGCTTCGCGCAAATCTTCCGCCGGGCTGAGGTTCAGGGTAACGGCAGCCCCGGCAAGCACAGTAGAGCCAAAAGAAAGCAGGGCTTCATCAGCGAGTACGTGGGTGGCGTTAAGCCGGAGCGGCAGACGCGGTGCATAGTGGCTTTTCAGCAGACCTGGGGATTTGAGGCCGGAAGCTGCCTGCTTTGTCCTTGAAAGCTCTTCGGCTTTGCTTTCCATCAGCGATTGGCCAAGCTGGATTGGGCCGATAACTGCTTCGATCTGTTCTCTGGTCAGGGTACCGGGACGCAGTAATGCAGGCTGGGGGCCTGTCAGGTCGATTACGGTTGATTCCAGACCGACGGCGCAGGCTGGTCCTTTCAGGATACAGCTCACCCGATTGCCCAAAGAGCTGGCGACATGTTCTGCCGTCGTTGGACTGATCCTGCCGGAGGCATTGGCGCTGGGCGCGGCGAGGGGCAAGGCAAGCTGTTCGAGCAGTTGATGCGCCAGCGGATGTCCGGGAACCCGAACAGCCAGACTGTCAAGTCCGGCAGAGCAAATCGGGGCGATGTCGCAATTTTCCTGGCGGGGTAAAACCAGTGTCAACGGGCCGGGCCAGAAGGCCTGGGCCAGATTCTCGGCCTGACTGGTGAAAATAACCCGTTTGGCTGCTGCGGCCTTATCAGAGAAATGAACAATCAGCGGATTAAAGCTGGGTCGGCCCTTGGCTTCGTAAATGCCCGCGCAGGCCTTGCCGTTGGTGGCATCTGCCCCAAGACCATAGACGGTTTCTGTTGGAAAGGCGACCAGACCACCAGCACGGAGCAGGTCGCAGGCAAGATCGAATCCGGCAGTGTCTGCGGTGATGATATTGTCATATGTTCCTGAGCGAGTGGCTGTCATGGTATGGCCCCGGTCGTTTAGCTAGGATAGACAATGAAGCTCAGGCTTCATCCTGTTCTTCGTTAGCGTCATCTTCAAACAGGTCAAACCCGGCATCGAGATGTTCACCTTCGGCAACAAAATAAGGGTTGCGGAAATTGTGTTTGCCATAGGTCAGGGGATCGCCATCCGCATCGCTCAGATGCCCGCCCGCGGCAAGCAGCACGGCGTGCGCAGCTGCAGTATCCCACTCCATGGTTGGGCCAAAGCGGGGATAGAGGTCGGCACGTCCTGTAGCAATCAGGCAGATCTTCAGCGAGGAACCTGCCGAGATCTGTTCGTAGACCTTGCGATTTTCAAGGAAGGCGGCGAGATCCTCGTTATCGCCGTGGCGACGGCTGGCAACAACGGTTGCACCTTCTTCGGGAATTGGCCGGACCTGGGCAACAATAGGCTCATAGCCTTCTTCGAAGAAGACACAGAGATCGGCAGAAACCCAGGTTTGACCCTTGGCTGGGGCATGGACGACACCAGCAACAGGAACACCGTTTTCGATCAGGCCGATGTTGACGGTGAATTCGCCGTTACGGTTGATAAATTCCTTGGTGCCATCAAGCGGATCAACCAGCCAGAAAAGTCCGTCTTCAATCGAGGGAATTTCTCCCTGAGAGGCCGCTTCTTCCGAAACCACCGGAATTTCAGGGGTGACGGTATTGAGTGCGCCGAGAATAAAGGCTTCAGCAGCTTGGTCAGCCTCAGTAACGGGAGAGGCATCGTCTTTGGTCTGAACCTGGATATCGCCATGACGGTTATAGACTTCCATAACAATCTCGCCCGCACGTTGGGCAATCATGAGCAGGGCATTCATCAGATCGCGATTGTCATCGTGAACCGGAATTTCCGCTGGGATCTGTAAGGTGCTCATGATCTTATTTCCTCGCTCGGCAGCAGGCTATTAAAGTAATGAAACTGCTCCTAACTTATCAGAAGGGAACTGTCCAGCCTTTGAGGGGTTTCGCATATTATATCTAGGCCTTCTGAGAAGACATCTCCTGATATTTTTTTTCGCGAAATGCAAGGAACAAAGGGAAAGAGAAAGCTATCCCTACTCCGAAGCAGAGAAGTATATATATGTATGCCCATTTCATACCCGCCCGCTTGGACTCAACTAAAACCCAAAGCGAAAACACGACAGCAGTAAAGTAAATGTCTATAGTTACAGCTGTAGTAGCGGAGTTGGCCAGAAGAGCTTTAAGGTATGGTCCAAAATTGAGGCTGTCACTTGTGGAGAAGTATTGAAAATTATAGTACCAAGTTGCTAATAATCCGAGAATGGATAAAGTAAAGTAGATAAAAACAAGTGGCTTTGATTTTGGCACAGTATCTTTGCCTCCCAATTGAATTTGGTAGTACACTTTGTAATGAAACCTATTTATGCCATTGAAATTCATTTGCTTTCAACAAGAAAGAATGTGCATTGATCAATGCATCACTTCTATATTCTTCTTGGCTTTAAATCCGGACTGAATTTCTGCTTCCTGCTATGGGGAAGCATTAGAGAGCTCAGGTGAAAGTAGATTTTGTTGCAATGAAAGATAGTAAGTGGCATTACCTGCTGGTATTTTTTTGAAAGATCGAAAATAATCTGCCTGACTTCTTCCTCGCAACAGAGGTAAGTAAAACTCGGCCCGACCATCTGTTGGAGTTTACCTTGAACAAGAATCTTCTGATCATTGCTTTTGCTACTTTATCGTTGTTGGCGGCATGCAGTGTCACCAAACCATCAGAGAATGCTCTGTCCCACCTTTCAAGCAGCTATACACCTGAACAGGTGGGATACTGTTATGGTCATGGTTGTACCCTCAAAGGGGAGCTGCGTCTGGATGAAACCCAGTGGGGAGAAATCCAGGCGATGTTCAAGAATAAAGACTTGGACCCGGAGGCTGAACGGCTTGCTCTTGCGATGGCGGTCGGAAAACTTGAATATTACGCAGGTAGCCAAAACGGTACTTCAGGGGACAAGGCAGGGACCTTTATGGGGGATGTCGGCGATAATCAGCTCGACTGTATTGATGAAGCGGTAAATGCCAGCAACTTTATCGGCCTGTTGCAACGCGATGGTTTGCTCCGGTATCACGAGCTGCGCAGACCGATTTTACGCAGTTGGGTGACAGGGAATATTCTGCATGCAACAGCAGTGATCGAAGAGGTTGATCCATTGGGCCGTGAAGAGGGAAGCAAATGGTCGGTTGACAGTTCGTTTTTCAAGAATGGAGAAAATGCGACCATAGCCCCCCTGGAGCAGTGGCAAACCGGGTGGGTTCCTGAAGGGGGCGTTAATTGAGTTCCCATCACCCTTACCTGATCATTTGAGCTAATATTTAGGGTTTATTAACGCTAAAGAAAGAGTTTTCCGATAAACAGAAGCAGTAACCGGATGATTGAAATAGTCCTCTTGTGTACTGAATTTGTTTAGTGGAGAGCTTTATGCGGAAGCCTGCTGTGATCATGTTGGCCCTTGCCAGTCTTGCCCTGTCTGCCTGCGCAAAGCCCTGGGTCGCGCGCGATCAGGCCACAGGAACCGATCACAGCCAATACAAGGTCCTGACCTGGAATGACTGGAACCTGCTTGGAGAACGTGCCGCTGACAGGATTGCGGCCGATCTTGCAGTCGTACCGGATTTTCAGGTGGCGTCTCTTAATAACTCTGTCGAGGTTACCAGCGATACGGGCAGCGGTTCAGTTCCGGGCTATGTATCCTCCAGACCTTTTTATGTTCAGCCCGGCCCGGTGGATATGCCCTTCAGCCGGGCATTCAAACGGATACTGGAAACGCGGTTGCTGGAGCAGGGTGTACCAGTGGTAACTTCGCCCAAAGGGGCGATTATTGTCAATTATCAGGTCCAGAGTTTTTTCTATGACGAGGAAGGCATGCGTTTGCCTGCGTCTCCCTATTCCATTCTGGGGATAGCAACGGCAATAGGCATTACCGAGTACGGTAACTGGGGCAGGCTTTCAACCCTTGGTGCCGGGATTGGTGCTGCTGCATTGTTGCAGGAACTGGTCAGTGATGGTGCTGTAACCGATGCAGAGATTGTTTTGACCACAGCGGTGGCCCATGGGGACGAACTTTTACACCAGAAATCAGAAGTACTTTATGTCCGGCCTGAAGAACTTTCGCTTTATATGACAAGTACAGCTGCGGATCGACCAATCCGCAGTACCGGTACGACGGCAGACCAGCCGCTAGAAGTCAGGCCGATTGCGATTGTGACGCAATAGGTGACGCAATAGGTATTGTGCAAAAGACACTAAGTTTATGAGACAATAGATCCAGACTGCAGGGCAACAATCAGAAGAGACCTGCGTCGCGGGGGAGTAGGAAGATCCATAATGTATAAATTTGCTGTATCCGCATTCCTTTCACTGGGCATTTCTGCCTGTGCCCCCGAATATTTTAACGTCTACAGTGAACCTGCGCCGGAACACAGTGTCACAAGCAGCGATAAATTGCTGCCCGAAGTCTATAATGCGGCAGATACACTGGTTTACAGCTCAAACCAGCCGCTGGACCGCAATGCGTCGGTTCTGGTTGCTTCGATTGTCAATGTTGATGCGCTCGAGACCAGCTCGACTTTTGGTCGGACGGTTGGTGAACAGCTCTCTGGTCGAATTGCCCAGCTTGGCTATGCGGTATCGGAGGTGAAGATGCGGGATTCCCTTGCGGTTCGCCCTGCACAGGGTGAGCTTATGCTGTCGCGCGATTTGGCATTCCTCGCTGGCCGCCAGGATGCCCAGGCGGTTTTGACCGGAACCTATTCTGTCGGTGTGGATACGGTCTATGTCAATCTCAAGCTCCTGCGGGCGGGTGATGGCCGC
The DNA here is from genome assembly GCF_000374005.1 of Kiloniella laminariae DSM 19542. GTDB lineage: Bacteria > Pseudomonadota > Alphaproteobacteria > Kiloniellales > Kiloniellaceae > Kiloniella > Kiloniella laminariae. The sequence goes on from NZ_KB893139.1 coordinate 54,629, forward strand.
ATTCTCTCGGCGACAGATTTTAAATTGCCGCTTGATCCGGATCTGGATGCGATGTTGCCAAAACAAACCGAAGGCGGCTGGGTCTTGGTGCAGTAATTACTCTGCGAGTGGGAGGCCGAATTTAACAAATAGGTATCTCTGACCAAACTTTTTATACCTCAGGCAACCTTGTCGTTTTTGAATCTGGTTATCTTTCCAGACCAGATCAGTTCTGTTTTATTTTTACTTCTGCAGGGTGTTTTTCCTTTTTGTTTTCCCGTAAATGTTGTCCATTATCCTCTGTTTAACGAGGTGTATCTTCTTGATTCGGAATAGCTGGTCAGCGGGTTTTTCGCTGAACAGTGAATTTTGGGTCAAGTCTATACGCATCACAGGAAAAGAAAGCCCTTGCCAGGCTGATTGAAAAAAAATTGGGGTATTGTATGTTTAAAAAATTGGGAATTTTTGTCTTACTGTCTGCTTTGCTTGCTGGGTGTCAGACGACTTCGGAAACGGACAGAAAAAAGGGGAAAGAACTTTCCGCGAGTGAATGTCCGGTCAATCTTGGCGGAGAGATTTTATCAAAAGCGAATGAGAAAAATTGTAACCGTTATCTGTCTAGCAATAATGTTGCATACTATTATTTAGCTTTTTGGAGCTGGAAAGATGATTCTAGTGATAGGGCTTCTTTCATATACTACGCTCCGATTAAAAGTTATCAATACTGGAAGAATAAAGAGGATTATACAAAAGAACTAATCCACAGTTGGGATGGTTTTAAAAAAATTGATTTAGAAAAAGTAACGACTCTTCAGTGCTCTAGCTATAATTGTTTTACTTTTTTAGTTCCTAATGAAGATAGCGCATGTCTAGTGTTTGCCAGGGATGCAAAAAAAGGAGAGAGAATGTCTGATACACCTGGAGCGACAGACCTGTTGGAAGGGTTCGTCTGTGATGAGAGAAAATCAAACGTTTACTCTCTTTCAGATGCGAACACCTTTCTGAGTGAAATTAGAGTAAAGAAATAACCTATCTTTTTTAACTAAACATCAGCCAGTTTTTCAAACTGGCTGATGTTTAGTTTTATAATCACCCGCGCTCGATCCGGCAGGAATAACAGTTATTTGTCGCGGATCTGGCATGGATATAGGCGACATCGGATCTATCAAGCAGAAGCTGTGCTTTTTCTTTCAGCGTTTCGCTGGAAACAATCTGTCCGGTACCGTAAATAATCCGTTCACTGGCATCATACCCTCGGATCAGGATGGCATCTCGGTTTTGCAACACTTCGGGCACCTCGCTGTTTTCTTCGGCCCGGTCACAGGCGCTGGCATGAAGAAATATTGGTCCTGCTTCGGCGAAGGGCTGTTGTGTCTTGAACGGACGATAGGACAAAAGCAGAACCTCGTCGTCCTTTGCCACGTACTTTAAGCAGTGACGACAGGGGTTCCCCTGACCATCGGAAATATGAACTTCCGGCTTCTGTCCGTTTTCGTCCGGCATTCTTCCCTGATATGCCAAAGCCTCAGCACTTGATATGGCGATAAACTTGATGGCGGTGTTATTCCGAGTGCCCATAACGGCTCCTTTGGTGTTTCCTGATTTTGTCCAATAGAGAGACAATGCGGGGGGATCACCAAAGCCAATATCTGAATCTTGCTTTGTTATTTTAAAAGACAAAGGCCCCGGTTAAGGAGCCTTTGTCTTTTATCGTCAGCCTGTGCACCGGGAGGTTAAACGGCGATGGCACGGGCCACAGCAGATTTGTCATTTCCCGCCAGGGATTCTTCGCGTCTGCGATAGAGGATGATGTCCTCAATCGAGACAACCGGAAAGCCGTGAAGCTTGCCAAAGGCAATGATCTCGGGCAGGCGGGCCATGGTGCCGTCAGGGTTGGTTACCTCACAGAGAACTCCGGCAGGTTTCCAGCCAGCCATGCGGGAGAGGTCACAGGTGGCTTCGGTATGACCTTCGCGTTGAAGGACACCACCGGGCATGGCCCGCAAGGGGAAGACGTGACCGGGGCGGGCCAGGTCATCCGGCTTGCAGTCATCGGCAATGGCCGTCTTGACCGTGGTCACGCGGTCTGCAGCGGACACACCAGTGGTCACGCCAACCTTGGCCTCAATGGTTACGGTAAAACCGGTGCCCATGGAGGAATTGTTGTCACTGACCATCTGTGGCAGGTCGAGAGCCTGCAGTTTTTCATCTGTCATGCAAAGGCAGACAATGCCACTGCATTCCCGGATCAACATGGCCATCTGTTCATTGGTCAGGGTTTCTGCGGGAAAAATGAGGTCTCCCTCGTTTTCCCGGCTTTCGTCATCGACGACAAGAACACCCTGTCCGGCCCGCAGGACCGCAAGCGCCTTTTCCACACGGTCATAGGCCGTGCCGAACTGCGCCAGTAGGGACTGGTGAGTTTGAGTATGATCGTTTGCGATCTGATTCATGGTTGTCACTCCTAAAAAAGCGGCGTAAACCAGAATCAGGGCGTGTTCAGAAAGGTCACGGTTTTCCAGACGGATTGCGCCGTCTGAAATACCCTGCACGCGCCAGAACTCCACAGATGTTGCCATCTGAAGGTTCCGCCTATCCTCTCCCATCCGGACTGTTACCGTCGGCTCCGGTTTTTCACCGGATCTGCTGACCCCTTGGTTCTTCAGTATCTCCCATAGAGGAAACCCCGGATTACCAAGGGCGCTCGCGGGCTTTCTGTTTCTTCCCGGATCAATCGGGATCTCTACAGATTACCGCCGGTCGGGAATTTCACCCTGCCCTGAGAACAAGCGCCTAAATGCACATGTTTTTCCCAGAAAGAGAAAATCCCTCTGCTGCGAAAAACAGGACAAGCCTAGACCATTCTCTTGATCCGGGGCAAGCAGGAAACGCCTTCTTTGATAAAATCCGCGACGCTTGCCGGACTTGTTCTGTACAGATCCTTCTGTGGGAGGAATAATTCTTCTCCCGAGGCCTCTGTGAAGTAAATTTTTTATGAAAGTACCCGTTTATGGATATCAGACTGTATCGTGACAGCGATGCCAAAGGTGTCATTGATCTCTGGCGCGCGGATGAACCCAATCCTTCTTCCTGGAACGATCCGCAGGGGAGCCTGGATCGCAAGCTCTCTTTTCAGCCTGACCTGCTGTTCGTTGCAGAGGAAGAGGGACGTCTTATCGGTACGACCATGGCAGGTTATGACGGGCATCGTGGCTGGATCTATGCCGTGGTCGTTGACCCGGACCACAGACGCAAGGGTATCGCCAGCTCTCTGGTGAGGGAGGCGGAACAGGCGTTGCAGAAACTCGGTTGTCTCAAGGTCAACCTGCAGGTACGTGCAGGTAACAATGCAGCAGTTGAGCTATACGAAAGCCTGGGATATGGCGTTGAGGCCCGGGTGAGTATGGGGAAAACCCTGGGCAGATAGTGTTATTTTTTCCGTTTGTCTTTGGCGCGCCATGTGTCAAGCCAGCGGGAGAATTTCGATCCGGTTTCACGGGTGCGTTGGCTGGCTGCTTCTGCTGCCTCTGTAAAGTCATCAAAAGCTTCGGCAACTTCATCCAGTGTCGGGTCGAGATGACGACGTTTCAGACGGAGCAGAAAGCGTCCGATCAGGAAAAATACGATCCCGAGCGAGACAAAAAAGAAGATGTTGAACCAGGGGATCAACAGTTCATCCGGCCCGGTTGCGCGCCTGATATCAACCGCATTGGGAAAGAGCGTCAGGATAGGGATGCGCCAGCCATAGTGGGTGACAACAACCCAGACAGGCGCTGCTTCGGTTGAGATCAGGGACTGGGCTTCGGCCTGCAGATTACCGGAATCAAATTTCAGATAGGGCGGCCAGGACCAGTCGGTATCCTCGTTGCGAAAAACCCGGGGAGTACCATCTGGCCAGACGGTGTTGATAAAGCGGACGTCTCTTGTACTTCTGGTCTCGTTTTTGGGAACCTCTGAATCCCAGAAGGTCGAGGTGTCGACACGTTTGACATCGCTGCCGACTACGCGAACCAGGTCCTTTCCAGGCAAGGTATAGTGCAGAAAGCTGCCAAGCAGAATAATCAGGATCGAGGGGAACAGCCATTTTATAATCTGCATGGAAGACTCACATAAAGTTCGCAATAAAGAGAAGACCGAAGATAATAAACAGCGGCAGAGCGAAGACACCAAGCAACAGGCGCTTTTTCAAGGAACGATCATAACCAACCATGCCCTCGGCGATGAATGTCTCTTTTTCACTTTCATCCCGAGCTGCCGCCTTGAACCGGTTTTCCAGCTCTTTCTTTTTGTCCCAGCGATAGTACCGCGACAGGGCGATATAAACCACGCTGAGAATGGCAAAGATAATCACGAGCCTGAATACCCAAAGCAACATTAAAGAGTTCCTCCCCAGGGGCCTTTGGTTGGTTTTTTGTGCGGTTTTTCATAGCCTTTGTTTTTGTCCTTGCCGACGGCTTTCTGTACGATTTCATTGACCTTGTCGGAATAATCGGAAGCACTGCCCCAGGGTTGCGGCCGTTGTTTCTGCTTTTCTTCATGCCGGGCAAGAGGTTCGACAAGACGTTCGTTGCCAAAAAGCTCTCGCCGCGTTCCTGTCTTGTCCGCAATGTATTCTTCGGCCAGAAAATTTGCTGCAAAGGTTCGCTTGATCTCATTCCAGCCACTGTAAGAACTGTAGAAAGCCCGTTTATGACAGATGAAAAGCTGAAGAATATCTTGCGGCATGTATTCGGCCAGCAGCATGTTAACAAGATCCCGGTCCGGGTGATAGCGTGCCCGCAGGCTATAGAAATAGGCAGGGTGTTCCGGTGTGAGATCCGGTTTACGTCCGCCCTGTTCCTTCCAGCGCAGCAAATCGTTCAAGCCGTGAAACTCTTCCGGCATTTCTTTTAACTGGCGCAAGGCGACAGAACGCAGTTCACGCCGGGACAATTTTTCTATCGACCGGCCTTCGGCAGAGAGCAGATCAATCAGGATAAAGTCCAGCCTTTGCTGCAGAATGTCGACAGCATCAAGATCCTTGGCATCAATCAGCGGTTCAACCAGATCATTTTCTTTCAGGAAGGTCGCAACCGCCTGACGGTTTGACAGGGCAAGAACTGAATCAACAGGAAATTCGAGCTTTGCACTTTCTGCATCACAACAGATTGCAGCCGGGCGTTTGATATCTCTAAAGATATAGACGCCGCCAAAATGGGTGGTGTGGAAGTTGTTCTGTTCGTAGTCTGTCTTTTCAAGCGCCACCGGGAAGCGTGTAATGTCTCCGGTTTTTTTTGCCAGTTCAATCATTTGTGCGCAGAGCAGATCATCCCACCAGCCATCGGGTTCCTTGCGAAAGCGTTCGACGAGTTTGGAGAGTTCTTTGGCCCGGATCAGACGGTGGTCATTGGTATCGGCATCAATACGGATTTTGCGGATATCAAAAAGATGCCGGGGTTCGGTGATGCGGTAGACCGAGTTCATCAGCTCTCCGAACACCGCATCGCGGGAGGTCAGAACAAAAAGCGCGGCCTCGTTATCGATAATGAAACGTTTGAGGATCGACCGGGAAGTCGAGAAATTCATGTTGATCAGGGGAGAGCGCTTCTGTTCCGTCGACAACAGAATAAACTGGCGGTTACAGCCATGGGGGTTGAGGTAGAGTTCATCATCAAGCTCGTCCGCGATCTCGGGCGCATAGCCGGAAACGTCGATGTGAAAGCTCGTCAAGGCGGTGCGCTTGCCTGACAGACGTTCAAGCGCCTGATTATAGCGCTCGACCATGATAGGGGTGGAAACCTCGAAAAGGTTGCCAAACATCAGGCCGCGTTCGACAAGACGTAACATCCGGCTATTCCTGTTCGCTGGTAGTGGTGGAAGCCTGGAGGCTGCTGGCAAAACGTCGCCGCGCTTCGGTCTGGCGGTTCATGTCCCGGACCTGGGCCTCGATGGCCGCTTCATCAGACTTTCCGGCATAGCGGAATTCACTGTCGGCGTAGCGGTTGATTTCCTGAACCACCATATCGACTGTGATCGGTTTGCTCAGCTCGCTGATCATGTTCTTTTTACTGTCGTAATCCCTGTTCAGGAAAAGATCCGGGTTTTCCATCCATTCATCTGGCAGCTCAAAGTCCATGGCCCGGACCTTGACGGCGTCGGTGATGTTCTTGATCGCACGACCGGTAAAGCGCTCGTCGGCTTCCTTGATCGCGTTGAGATAGGAACCGAGCTTGGCAATGGTATCGAGTTCGCCAATTCGGCTCTGTACCTCGTCAAAAACCCGGACAAGGCCCGTTTCATGGGGGTGGGCGTGACCGTCATAAGAGGCGGCAACGGCTTTCTTGATTTCCTGTGCTGCGTAAAGTTCATGTTCGCCCAGGGGGATCTCGTGACGTTTGCCCAGCAGCAGGTGGAGAATATCAATATAATCGTTCCGGGTTTGCGGACCGTCCACCAGAAAACGCGCCCCGGCGCGCTGGCGCAGGGCGTCATCGACCTGCTCGGGATAGTTAGAGAACATGCCGAAGGTACAGTTGCCCCGGACCACGGTATTGGCGCCAGCGAAACTTTCCATCAGTACGGCGGTAATCTCCTGTTGTCCGGCCGAGGACTGGCGATCACCGCGTTTCCCGGCGATCTGATCGATATCGTCAATGGTGCCGAAGCCGATGACCTGCGGATCGAGAACCGAGGTGATAAATGCCTTGGCGTTCTGGGCTGATTTCCCCTGATAACTGTCAATGGAGTCAGTCGAGAGGTTGGCATAGCGGAAGGGATAGCCTGCAACCTGACAATAGTCGTTCAGAAGTCCAGCCATCATCTGGATCAGGGTGGTTTTCCCGGTACCTGGCTTGCCGTCGCCCATAAAGGTAAAGATAAACCCGCCGAGTTCGGCAAAGGGGTTCAGTTTGCGATCAAAATCATAGGCCATCAACATCTTGGCCAGTTTCATGGCCTGATACTTGGCAATATGGTTGCCGACGACCTCGTGCGGTTTTTTGAAGGTCATGATCAGCGGCGTGCTGCGGCTGCGGCTGGCAGGCGTGAACCCATCGATCTGGAAATCATCGGCCTCGACCCGATAACTGACGGCCTTGAAGCTGTCCAGCCTTGGTGCGTTCTGGGCGCGCAGAGCGACTTTTTCCATCAATTTTTCGCAGAAGGCCGAGACCACCCGGATTACCTTCTGATCATCATTGGCGAAGAGAGCCAGCGTTTGGTCCAGCTCCCAAAGAGCGCCATGCAGGGCCAGTTGAGGATTGTCTGTCAGAATTTCCTCGACCTCGCCAATGTCCAGATCGCCTTCTCCGGCTTCGGCCACCTGACTGGCGAGAAGGTAGGCTGTCATGCTGGCAAAGACCTGTAGAGAGATCAGCGACGCTCCGGCAAGAAGTTCGGAAAATTCGACCCGGTGCGCGGCATCAAGTTTGCCTTCGAGATTATCCCGCTTGAGTTTGGCAAGAATGGTCTGTTCACTATAGAGATCTGCTACGGCATGGGTTGTTGCCAGGGCACGGCGCAAGCCTTGCATCAGGGTTGCCTGTGCCGGGCTGGTTAGGGGATCATTGTCATCTGCAGCCTGGATGCGCTCGATCAGGTGAACACCTTCAGGACGGGCTGTCGAGCGTGTGGCGAGACCCGGTGTTGAAGAACGAAACCCGCGGCGGATGCCAATGCCGGGCGAGCGTTCCTGGGCTGTTGTCGGGGCAACGCCGTCCCGTGGTTTGGCGATACGGGGCGTGTGATCAAATCCATCAAGCAGGCCTTCTGCGCTGCTGTAGTGGCTGCGGATCTGTTCTTCACGGATTTCCATCAGATTTTGTGATGTGCTCATTCCAGGGTCTCGTTTCTCGGATCTTGTTCTTCAGGTTTTGTTTTTTAAGTCTTGTGCTACAGGCTGCTCATAACCTTGCCATCAGAACCAACCACATATTTGCGGACAGTTCTCAGGCCGACGGGGTCTCTGTCCTGCAGGATCTGGTATGGCCGTTGCGGCAGGATCAGGGAGCGCTGGGTTTCCGTTGCTCCGGTTTCTGCTTCACTGCGGCCATAGTGGTCCAGCTCGAAAATTTCCCGGTCAACCTTTTCAAAGATACCGACGGATTTACGTTCGGCCCGGTTGGAAATCAGGGACTCGATTGTCCAGGCCAGAGCCCAGTCCAGTCCTGGTTCTCCGGCTGCTTCGGCAAGGATTTGCTGGAGCGGGCCTGTCTGTTCGGTAAAGGTATCGGAATACATCGGGCCGACGATAATCCGGCGCAGAAATTTTGGATGCAGATCGTCGAAGTCCTGGTCAAACCCGGAGGCAATGGTCACCAGCTTGAGTGAAAGCGGCGACTGGGCGGCAAGGTGGCTCTGTACCCGGGGCCAGCGTTTGTCATCCCGCTGTAACGGCAGATCACCCGAATCCTCCAGCTTCATGATGTAAATCACGGGCAGGTTGGTCTGGCTGTCAAAAATTGCCCAGTGCAACAGGTAGCTGCGCCGATGGGCTCCGCGGTTTTCCACCCAGCTGATTTGCGGATCATTCTGGGGCCAGAACAGGGCTCTGCTCTGTAAATGTTCATAGTAGATCCGCTGGGACAGGGCAAACTGCAGGTCGCGCGGAATCTTCAGATCGCCGAGGATCTGGCCGAGCATCTGTTCCTTGAGCTGTTCCTGCGCCGGAAGGCTTATAAGATGTTTTTCGGCCTGGACAAAATCATTCGCCATCTGCAACAGCTCGCGATAGACCGGGAAGCCGGAATCCTTGCGGTCAATTTCGAGGACCTGGGGCAGGGCGTTTGATATAAAGGCAGCAATCAGATGTTTGTAGGACAGTGCTGAAAAGGTTGAAGACAGGCATTTCAGATAGCCCTCAACGATATCAAGCTCGGACTGCCCGAGGCGTCCGTTTCCGGAAGCCTCGGCAGCAACGTCCCTCATATGCCCGATGATACGGTCGAACTTGGCAAAATATCGCCGGGTCGCCGCAGCATCGGTCAGAGGGTGATGATCCTCTCGCAGGTTCAATCTGGTACCTTAGTTCTGGCCATAAAGGTTTTTGTCGTGTTTCTCGACGATCTTGGCAAAACGGCGGGCAAAACGCTCGTCAGATTTGGCTTTTTCCTCAAGCACCTTGCGGGCAAAAACCATATGGTCTTCGTGTTTTTCCATCATTTGCGCCATGCGCTGGTTCGTGGCGGAACCAATGGCTGCCATGGCGGTCTGTGCTTCCTGATCTGTCGCGACCCCGATTTCGTTAATCCGGTGGGCAACATCCTGTTGCTGGGCGGTTTTCAGGGACTTGGTCAGGGCATCATAGAGGACGACACGCTGTTTGGTGTCTGTCTGCAACTTGTTGATCAGTACCATCTGGGTGGCGGCCTGGTTCTGGAGACTGTCGACCCAGGTTTTGCCCTTTTCGATATAGCGCTCCAGGGTCTGTGACTTGGCAACCATGACCTGTTCCTGCTGGATCATTTCATTGTAGGTGCCGTTGAGGGCAGCCAGCTCACTTTCCAGTTTGGTCCGGGCGGCAGCATCCTGTTCAACCGAGATTTTGCCTTCAAGCTCGATGATCTTGGGGTCAAGGGCAAGAATACGGGCCTTGAGATCTTCCAGGCTGTGAACGGTTGCTTCACGCTCGTTCAGGGTTTCTGTCAGGTTGGTTTCAACCCGGCCCTTGTGAGTTTCAAGCGTATTCAGCTGCCCCTGCAGCAGGGAGACGATAATATCGGACTTGCCGATCAGGTCCTGCAGCTTGTCGTCGATAGAGGCTGAGCGGATACGTTCTTCGCGCATGGAATCTGCTTTGTTAGAAGACAGAAACCCGACAATGCTCTCCCAGGTGGTCTTCTGACGCATGGCGTCAAAATCTTTGGAGAAGCCAGCGGTTACATCATCCAGACCCATGATCAGGTCGGCAATGTTCGCGTTCATGGATTCACTGTGGTTGTGCACATCATCCAGCGTGGCATTCTCGATATCGATGGAAATATCTGATCCCTGTTTGATCTTGCTCTGGACCGTTTCCATCTTGCTGTTAAATTCGTTAATTTTTGCCTGGGCGCGTTCTACTTCAGATTGCGTTTTTTGAATGGCGGTATCAAAGTTGGTCAACTTCTTTCGTCCCCCTGGAGTATCTACTGGAAGTATATATAAGTAGATTCGGTCAAAATTTCCCCTAAAATTTTAGCGATAAATCAATAAATCCTGTCTGACACAGGATTTTAGGGAAGGAAAGCCTTGTCCGAAGCTGTGAAAATTAAATGTAAATCGGGTGGAATTTTAATGAAGTCGCAGGGAAATATCAAAAGATAATTCTGCGTGGGACAATCCGGATCTGTGCTCAGCCGCAGTGCTGGATAAAGTTTTGTTCTTCCTGACGGAGTGTCAGGATTTCATAACCGTTTTCTGTCACGAGGATCGTGTGTTCACACTGGGCGGAAAGACGTCTGTCCCGAGTGGTGACCGTCCAGCCGTCGGGGTGTTGACGAATATCAGCCCGGCCCTGATTGATCATGGGTTCGATGGTGAAGGTCATACCTTCAACAAGGGGAATTCCAGCTGCTGCTGTTCCGAAGTGGGCAACTTCCGGTGGTTCATGCATTGCCCTGCCAATTCCATGCCCGCAGAATTCCCGAACCACGGAGTAGCGGTTTTGCTCTGCCAGGCTCTGGATCGCGTGTCCAATATCCCCAAGGGTTTTACCTGGCCGTACCGAATTTATTGCCCGATAGAGACAGTCTCTGGTTACTTCGATTAGACGGGAAGCATGAGGCGCAATTTTTCCAACGGCAAACATCTTGCTGCTGTTGCCGTAATAGCCGTTCTTTTTGACTGTAACATCGACATTCAGGATATCCCCTTCCTTCAGGAATGTTTTTTCGGAAGGAATGCCGTGGCAGATCACGTGATTGAGGGAGGTATTGATGGCATAGGGGTAATCGTATTGTCCCCTGCTGCCGGGAATGGCATCGAGTTCACCCCGGATATAACTTTCACAGAAATCATTGATTTCCATGGTCGAGATTCCCGGACGGATGACCGTAGAAACAGCTTCGAGGACCTGCGCGGTTAGTTTTCCGGATATCCGCATTTTTTCAATTTCTGCAGGGGTTTTTATCTTGATCATGATGGCTCGAAAGTTAGTTGGATACTTTACTGTTGCGGATTTTGGCTACCGGGGAGGAATTCTGGTTTTCTGGTGCTTCGAGCGCGCGCGCTTCTTCCATCAGCAAGGCCAGAATATCCGGGTAGGCGAGTTGCGGGTGTGCTTCACAGAGACGCCCGACTTTCATCCAGTGTTCCGCCTGGGCATTGATTGAGCGGGTCATGGCCTTGCTGGCAAGGCGGAGTTGCTCGTGTACTTCACTGGAGATTTTGACAATGCCCATTTTCGAATCCATATATGATTTATATATGAAGCGTATATTATTGTGTTTTTCTCGTCCAGAACAGAATGCTGCTAATCTGAAGGAACTGGGGGCAGGAGCTGATCACGAACCTCTATTTTGTTCTCGAGAGTACGATGGACTGGACAGCGCTCCGCAATCTGCAGCAGTCGGGCCCGCTGTTCCTGATCCAGTGCACCTGTCAATTCAATCCGACGCTCGATGACGTCAATTTTCTGGCCTTCTTTTTCGCAGTTTGCACTGTCTTGACAATGTTCCCGGGTATGGGACAGGGTTATTCTGACATCCTCCAGCGGCCATTGTTTGTGATTGGCGTAAAGGCGAATGGTCATCGAGGTACAGGTCCCCAATGCAGCCAGCAACATCTCATAGGGATCTGGTCCCTGATTGCCGCCGCCCATGGACAGAGGCTCATCGGCAAGCCAGTGGTGACTGTCGGTTCTGATAGACCTGAGAAAGGCTTTGTCTTCTTCTGTGACAAGAACTTCGCCTGTCGCAATATTTTGCGTTTGAGGGCGGTTGGTTTCTGACGTTTCATAGGAAAAGGAAATATAGCGTTCGGCCCAGGCGGCAATGGTATGGCCGACATAGGCGGCATCTGCGGGGCCCGTAAGCAGATGATCCGCCTGGTCGAGCGAGATAAAGCTTTTGGGATGTCGCGCTGTTTCAAAAATCTTCCTGGCCTCTTCAATGCCGACGGTCTGATCCAGCGGCGCATGGAAAACCAGCAGTGCTTTATTGAGGTTGCGAATATGCTCTTTCATATTGTGGTCAGAAATGTCATCTAGGAATTTCCGGCGGATATGGAAGGTTTTGCTGCCGAGTTTTACTGGTGCACAGCCTTCACGCTCTATGGTGTTTCTCTGGTCTTCCAGATGGTGGAGCACATGTTCGGGACTGCTTGGTGTACCGATTGTGATTACAGCTTCTGCTTCGGGAATTTGATGAGCTGCAGCAAGGACCGCTGCGCCGCCGAGACTGTGGCCGATCAGTAGGGCGGGAGCTTTGTAATGCGCGCGCAAGGCCGCCGCCGCCGCAACGAGATCCTCAACATTGGTGGAAAAGCTGGTATTGCCAAAATCACCATTGCTTCCGCCCAGCCCTGTAAAATCAAAACGCAAAACCGCAAAGCCCTTTTCGGCCAGGCTCCGGCTTATACGGCTGGCTGCGGGAATATCCTTGCCGCAGGAAAAGCAATGAGCAAAGAGGATATAGCCCAGCGGCACCCGGTCAGGTAATTCCAGTGCGCCTGCGAGTTCAAGTCCGGTCGCGCCGGGAAAGGTAAGTTTGATCCGTTGCATGAATTCTACGCTCCTTGGGTGGTAATTTGACCGAGGGAAGTCATTCTTCTCAAGTTAACATAGAGCCTCATCCTGCGGGAACAACGCCTATACTTCTCATATAATTGTGAAGAGGTGTTATCTCGTAAAGAGTGCTCGGGCCGGGTTGTTTGTCCTTGTTTCTCAGGAGTGGTCGCCCTAGGTATAGTCGGTCAGATTTTTATGGATTGAGGTTATTATGCTTGCAGTTGTTTCCCCGGCAAAAAAACTGGATGAAAGCCCGGCTATCCGGGATATTCCCGCAACACAGCCTGTTTTTCATGACCAGATCCGCGATCTTTTGAGTGTAACCCGTGATCTGAGCCGTGCAGATTTGCGGCAGCTGATGAGCATCAGTGAAAACCTGGCCGAGCTTAACTATCAACGATTTAGAGATTTCAAACTGCCCTTTACTGCAGACAATGCAAAGATTGCTGTGGAAACCTTTCGCGGCGATACCTATATCGGCCTGGACGCCGATAGTCTGGATAATGATGATCTGACCTATGCCCAGGATCACTTGCGGATTTTATCGGGATTTTATGGATTGTTGCGTCCCCTCGATCTGATGCAGCCCTATCGTCTGGAAATGGGGATCCGGCTACGTAATCCGCTTGGGGAGGACCTCTATGATTTCTGGGGAGACCAGATTTCCGGGCAACTGGATCAGGAACTGGAGCGCCTGGGGGGAAATGTGCTGGTCAATCTTGCCTCGAATGAATATTTCAAGGCGGTCCGCCCCAAAAAACTGGCGGCGGGCAAAGCACGAGCGCGGGTAGTCACACCGGTTTTCAAGGAAATCAAGGACGGCGTTGCCAAGGTCATCAGCTTTCCGGCAAAACGGGCCCGGGGAATGATGGCCCGTTACATGATCCAGCAACGTATTGACCGCCCGGAAGGGCTCAAGGATTTTAGCGCAGGGGGCTATGCTTTCCAGCCGGGTCTTTCCGACGATGCCACACTGCTTTTCACACGAGAACAGGGTATGGCTTGATATTCTTTAGTGAATCAGGGGAGGGGGAAGGTGACTGAATAGTCAGGTTGCCTCCACTCCTGTTTTAACAGCGAAAACTAAAATCCGTTAAAAGATCAGAGAAAGCTTGTGCAAAAGATCTTGCTCGATCCCGTTGTGGGAGAGCTTGAGAGGGTGGAGTGCTTGCCTCTGTATTCTTAGTGTCGAACCGCCTCAAGCGTGGCAACTTGTTTTTTGATGATGCGGAGTGCGCCTGCAAAACCATGTTTTTCAAGTTGAAAAGCAATAACTCCGTCGTAAGCTTTTTTGCTTATCCCGAAGGTCTGGTGCGTGATATTTTCTTGCGCCAGGCTTGATTCCAGCTGTTCTGTCGTCGGCATTTTTTTCATCCTCCTTCAACCGCTCTCTGCCTTGAATGATCCTTGAGAGACCGGGCAGAAAATTATTGACGTCATGCCTGTGACATTCTTGTGTCGTGGGATCAATTATATGTGATTCATTGGTTAATAGAAAGTTAATTTCTTTAAAATCAAAAGTTTGGCGCTGTATTTTCACAGCCTTTAAAGAGGTATGTAAAATAAGACTCTGAATAAAAAGAATTTTTCAGATCTGGTTTTAAAGATATAAAATTTTTCAACTTGGTTGTTTTTAGGGAAAATAAACTGAAATTCTGCTTTTGTTACAGTAAAGAGACAGATTTTACATGACTCGAATATCATGTCGCCTGCCTGCCAGAGTGGATATGACAAAGGGGCCGCCAAAATGGCGGCCCCTTTGTCGAATGACTACCTGTCCCCGGATCAGGAAACCCGGCGGCGTCTTCTGCGGCCACCACCATCTTCACCGTCACCTCCGGACTTACCGGTTTTCTTTGGTGGCAGTGTAACAACCCCGGCCAGGTGGACAAATTCGTCTGTGGTATGGGGCATGCCCATGGCATTGACGAAGTGTTCCTGGAATTTTGGTTCCACAGCGGTTTCGATTTTCTCGACCCTGTGAACCACATCCTCGATTTCCTTGCGGGATTTTTTATTGAGCAAGGCGATCCTGGCGCCGGTACCGGCAGCGTTCCCTGCTGACTGTACCCGGGCAAGATCACAATCAGGGATCAGGCCAATTACCATGGCATACTTGACGTCGATGTGGCTGCCGAAAGCCCCGGCGAGCTGGATCCGGTCGACGGTTTCAACACCAAGTTTTTCCATCAGGAGCTTAACCCCGGCGTAAAGTGCTGCCTTGGCGAGTTGGATGGCTCGAACATCGGTCTGGGTTACGGTGATAACCGGTTCACTCTCACTGATGACATAATCAAAAGTCTTGCCTGCAGAGCGCACCCGNGGAGATCTTTCGGCGAGACTGCCATCAATAATACCGTCTGTCTGGATAATCCCTGCAAGGAACATCTCGCCAATGGCTTCGATAATGCCTGATCCACAGATCCCGGTTACACCGAAATCCTTGGTCTGTTCGGCAAAACCTTCCTCATCGGACCAGAGATCACAGCCGATGACTCGATAGCGCGGTTCCAGCGTCACGGGATCAATGCGGATGCGTTCGATTGCGCCAGGGGCTGCACGCTGTCCACTGGAAATCTGGGCGCCTTCAAATGCCGGTCCTGTCGGGGATGAGCAGGCGAGCAAACGATGCCTGTTGCCCAGAACGATCTCGGCATTGGTTCCGACATCGCAGATCAGGGTGATCTCGTCCTGGAAATGCGGACCCTCGGACAGAATAACCCCGGCAGTATCTGCGCCGACGTGTCCGGCGATACAGGGCAGAATATAAACCCGGCCATCCCGGCTTATGTTCAGGTCAAGCTCTGAAGCATAGAGATGGATTGAGGAGTTCAGTGTTAGGGCAAAGGGAGCCCCTCCCAGTTCGACCGGATCAATTCCAAGCAGCAGGTGATGCATGACCGGGTTGCCGACGAAGGTCATGCTGAGAATATCACTGCGGTCGATCTGACCTTCTTCAGCAACGACGCCTATCAGAATATCCAGTGATTCCCGAACTACAGCGGTCATTTCTTTTTCGCCGCCGGGGTTCATCATCACATAGGATACGCGGCTCATCAGATCTTCGCCAAAGCGGATCTGCGGGTTCATAATGCCGGAAGAGGCGGTTACTTCTCCTGTTTGCAGATCACACAGATGAGCAGCAATGGTGGTTGAGCCCAGATCAACAGCAATCCCGTAGGCTTTTTCCTTGAAGCCGGGCCAGACCGCGATAATGGTCTTTTCGTTTTCAATCGCGACGGTAACCTGCCACTGGCCTTTACGGAGGATAGGTTGCAGTGTCTGCAAGGTGCGCAGATCACAATGGAGGTTCTTCAGGCCCCACTGTGCCTCCAGTCCGGCCTGCAGGCGTTCAAGGTCCCCGGAGGGTTTATGCATGTCAGGTTCTTCCACCACGACATAGTGCAGACGGATCGGTGGATTGATTTCAATTTCCCGAACATCGGCACGTTTGCGAACAACCTGCTTGTGCACCTGGCTTTCTGCAGGGACGTCGATCAGCAGATCACCTTCGATCAGGGCCTGACAGGAGAGGCGACGACCTTCTTTCATGCCCTTTTTGCTCGCATAACGTTCTTCAACGCTGGAAAAAGCGGTCATATTGTTACAGGAACTGACGATCTTGTGTTTCTGGAAATCGCCTTCACCGACCTGGATTTGACAGCGTCCGCAGATACCGCGACCACCACAAACACTGTCGATATCAACGCCAAGGCTCCGTGCAGCGTTCAGGACAGGCGTACCAACCGGAAAATCACCCCGTCGGCCAGAAGGCGTAAATACAATATGAGCATCTTTGGACACTAATTCTCTCCTTGCTCGAATTCCCCGGCATTACTCTTTGTCCGGTAATGCTTTTCTATCGCGTAGCTAATACAAGTTACAGATTTTTTGGTTATTGAAAACAAGAAGGGCCCTTCTCACGTGATAATGTGATCCGGGCCCCGCCTACATTATTGTGTCATACCTGACCATCAGGGCCCGACAATCAGGGCCCCGACAAATCAGGCGCGACGACGGCGGCGTTCGCCTCTGGCAGAACCGGCATCGCCTTCAGGGGCTGGTTCACGGTATTTCTTGATCCAGTTGAGGCAGTTTGCGTCTTTGGCCAGCAGCACGTCAGAGGCGCGGATCCCGGCCAGCTCTTCTTCGTGCAGCGGGTTCATGATCGCAGAAGTCATGCCAGCAGCTGCCGCCATGGCGAGGAAGTGGGCGTTCATGGCGTGACGGTTNGGCAGACCAAAAGAAACGTTGGAAGCACCACAGGTGGTGTTGACCTTCAGCTCGGTTTTCAGACGGTGCAGCAGGGCAAAGACCTGTTTCCCGGCTGTGCCCATGGCACCGATTGGCATCACCAGGGGATCAACCACGATA
>NZ_KB893140.1 GCF_000374005.1 Kiloniella laminariae DSM 19542
TTCTGCCAGGTCCTTCATCTCAGAAATCAGAGAGGCATCCATGCCGCCGTATTTTGCCCGCCATTTGTAAAAAGACGCACTGCTCATCCCGTGTTCACGGCAAAGCTCAGAAACCGGCGCACCACCTTCTGCCTGCTTTAAAATTGACATGATCTGGGCTTCGCTAAATCGTGAATTCTTCATCTAAAATCTCCTCAGGTATATTGCCGAGAAAATTCTACTTTTGAACACATCTATTTTTCGGGGGGATTACCTTGTTCTGGATAACCTCATATCTCATAAAAGCCCTCAAGCTGTGGAGATGCTGAAATCAGTTGGGGCATGGTTCCTGTTCTTACCTCCCTACAGTCCCGACCTAAACCCAATCGAAATGGCCTTTGCAAAGTTGAAGGCTCTTTTAAGGAAACATGCCGCAAGAACATATCATGACCTCTGGCAAGCTGTTGGGAAGGTATGTGATCTCTTTACCGAAGAGGAATGTTACAATTTCTTCAACGCTGCTGGATACGAGGATGGTTAATTCGGAAATGCTCTAACATCAGCCAGAACTAGGGATTTCACCTGCGCAAACTTTCGCTGGTTCATACTCAAGAACCTTGTACAAATTCTGCTCGAATGACAGAGAAAACTGCTCAACATTTAAAAATATTGGTTTTGATGCAATTATTCCTATGATTTTTTCTGATAAATATTCGCGCCATTGTTTATCTTTTATCAATCGCACGAGTTTCTCTTTATACTCAGAACCCGTATAACTCACGCACACATCCAACCCTATCAATATATGCATAGCAGACGCCTGCATCGCCCTTTGGCTTTTCCCTCGCATTACAACTGTAGGCAGTCCGGCCATAAACGCATCAAGAATAGACGTCGCCCCAGAAAACGGGAAACTATCCATGTAAATATCGCCAACCTGAAGAACAGAGCTCACTTCGTAATAATGCTTTCTTGGGGGCAAAATAAAAATTCGCTTTGGGTCCACTTCAGCCCTCAAACACAACTGCATCAAATGTTCTTCAAACACCCTCATTGGATAGTTATTACTCCACAACGGATTGTAGGGAAAAAGTACCATTACAGTATTTGCATTTTCCCTCATCACATTGAACCAAATCCTCAACACTTTTGTTGATAATTTGTACATACTACTGCCATTAATAAGTACAGTTTGACTAGCACTTATTCCAAGAGATTCTCTAGTCACACCAGAATCAGTATTCTGTTTTCGACCAAAAAAAGAAAAACAATTATTGCTTCCAACTCCAAGAATCACTTTTTCAGTAAAGTGCTCCTGTGCATTCTCTGGCTCAACCAGAGGCACAGAAATAACAACATCTGTGAATCGCAGACCAGTCGTTTGAGGACTAATCGCAGTTACCATGAACTGTTTTTTTGCAAGTCGATAGGGAGTAAGAGTATTTTCAAATCCGACAAAGCTGTTACTTGGGACACTGGAGAAGGCAAGAAGGTCAAGACTATCTGAACGGATCAATCTAACAGCACTTGTTGTCGCTTTATTTCTCTCAACCTCAGAATTAGGGGCATAAACATAATCAGATCCAATTTCACGGACCACATCAAAACAAGACAGAAAACAATCTTCAAACTCATCATCCCCCCTTTGGCCTAACGATACATAGTAAAGGTATGTTTCAAACTTATTTTTATCGAGGTATTTAAAATGAGAGAGCCAAACACTAGTTTCTGCAGTTGGCTTCACCCGAGAGATCACTAAACCGACTTTGATTTTCTCCCGCCTCACCCCACAATTATTCTCATCAAATACACAATCAAGAGCAGGTAAATCCTCACCACAAGCACATACATATTCTTCAATTAAAGCCCCCCTCAACTGATAAAGTTTTTTCAAACTTATATCCGTCATATTTGCTCCAATGTAAATCGTCGTGCACCAACGCAGAATATCGCGCTTTAAAACTATATTTCTTGTTCTCTGGACAAAAGCCAATATTCCACTCAAGACGCATTCATAGTGGTAAAGAACATCTCCGGTTTCGGTTTCCCTAAATTGCATCTGAGGAAAATTAATAAGATAAACAATATATTGCACAACAAATACCTCAGGAATTACTTCAAATTCCACATCAACGTCAATATTAAAGTTGAATTTCAAATCGTGGGCATAATAAAAAAGACTCAAAACAAACAAAAATTTAATTTTCTCTTCTTTTTTAAATGTGTTCTTGTAATTATAAACCGCTGTTTTGATTAACTTATTTTCCTCATCCGTCATAGGATACAATGACGCAAGAAGGTAAGATTTGTATCTATACCAATAACCAGGTAACTTAGATGATGATAACTTAGGGGCTAATATTTCATCAAGAATCAACGGCGAACCAGAATTCAGCCAGCGCTGGGCAATGACAATACGCTCCCCCCGCCACTTTTGTATGTTATAATCAACAAGCCTTTTTCTTTGATTATATTTGTAAGATAAGCAATATTTCGAAGTCTGCATCAAAACAGAACCACCAATAATGAATAATGGACATACCGGATATTTTTCATGAAAGATATTTCGACTTAATTATCTACTAATTTGTATATATATTTCTTCAATGGGGACAACAGCCCAATCCATTGCTACTTTATTCCAAGGATCTTGCGTGTGCAGTACAAGATTCTTACGTATAGCACTCAACTTGTCAGATGAAGTAGCCAGTTGAACAGAGAGACGCACATACTCTTCATATGTTTGCACAGAAAAATCACTGAGCCCCACAGAAGCTAACAACCCCTCTCCAGCTCGTGATTGAGCAGATTTCCCAGTTAAGGACACAAAGGGCACCCCCATCCGCAAGGAATCATAGGAAACTGTACTCCCATTGTAGGGGTATGTGTCCAAACCAAGATCTATTTGGTTAAAGGTTAACAGGTAGTCAACCAAAGATGTACTCGGGCGAAAGTCTAATCTGTGTTCGTCAATACCATTTTCAGCAAACCATCCAATGCACTTCTGACGATAAGCCTCTTCATCAAAATTACGATTCATAAGCAATAGCCTAGAATCAGGAACCTGTCTGAGAATCTCAACCCAAGCTTCCCGCAGATGGATTGACATCTTTTCAAGTCGGTTTAGGCACCCAAATGTAAAATAGCCATTAGAAACAAACGGAAGTTTCTCTAAAAAATTAACTTTGCCAGGCAACCAATTCACTTTTGATGGTCGTTTTTTTCTTTCATCGAAAGGGATATGAATCACTTGTTCAGTAAAATACAACTGCCCTTGTTGTTCAGAAACCATTTCTTTATCCGCAAAATAATAATCTATAGACCTCATTCCTGTGGTAAAAGGGTAGCCCATCCAGCTCGCCTGTACTGGTGCTGGCCTGTATGCAAATGCTCCCAGTCGGTTACCTGGCGTATGCCCCGCAAGATCGACCAAAATATCAATTTCATCATCACGTATCATCTGTGCTAACTGAGCATCGCTCGTACCTGTTGTAAAACACCAACTGTCTGCATGTTCCTGGAAACGTTTTGTTACAGCGTCAACAATCTTACTCTCAGCGTAAAGCGATATATGAAATTTATCCCGATCATGATTCGCGATAATCGGCTCCATAAAACGGCTGGTAGCATGTTCCCTAAAATCAGGTGACACATACCCAATTCTTATTTTTCTTCCAGAAGAAACCGAATATTCTCGTATAGGCAATCGTTGACCGACAGGAACCTCCAATCGAGCAGCATACTTCTGGTGTGCAGCAAAAAGTTCTTCTGTCGTATGAGAACTACTGTAAACCATGCAAGCGAGATAGGAGCTGATCAAAGCAGGATTATTCGGATTTTGGCTTAAAAGCTCTTCCAGTACACTTTTAGCATCGTCCAACCGCGCTGATTCGATATAAATTTTTGCCATACTCGCCTTGAGGTACCACTGGTGATACCCTGCAGCAAATAAGCTATTCAGAATACTTTCCGCTTCCTCATTACGATTCAAATTAATTAACGCTTGGATATAACCTGACCAAAGCTCGGGAATATTAGAGAATTTCTCTAAACCAACTTCAAATATTGACAGGGCATCCTGAGAGTTGTTTTTCTGCTGTAAAACACGGCCAATATTGTAGTAAACAGCATAATGGGCAATGCCTCTGTCGATAGCACTTTGAAGTAGCTCCAAGGCTTGATCAAATTGCCCACGCGATATAAGTGCATTCGTAATGTTGTTATATGCCTCAACACACTGAGAATCTAATTCAAGGGCCCTCTGCCAATGGCGCAGAGCTGTGTCAAAATCACCTTTTTGGACCATACAACGACCGACACCACACAGAGCCTCAGCATCATTTGGAGACTTAAGAAGTACTGCCTGATAATAATCTTGAGCCTGTTCTAGTCGACCCATTTTTTCCCAGAGCAACGCAGCATTAAATGCAGCGTCAACGAGCTCAGGATTGAGTTGTAAAGTTTTATTATAATTATTAAGGGCTTCATCATATAACAGAAGCTCTTTCTGGGTATTTCCAAGGTTATAAAAGGCCTCCCAGAACCTCTTATCAAGTGATACAGCCCTCTTGAAACAAGCCACAGCATCTTCAAATAAATCGAATTCAAAAGCGATGTGTCCCAAACGATATAGACAATAGGGATCCTTGATCGATTTAACCACGAGCTTTCTCATCATAAGAGAAGCTTTTTGATAATCACCTGACTTTACGTAGGCATAACCAACAACATACTCCCAGGCTTTATAATTTTTTCGCTTGAGATAGCTCTCCCCCATCGAAATCGCATCGGTATATCGCCCCTCAAATACACACCTGAGAAGCTCATCTAGTCTTAGGTCATCTTTGGAAAGTTTTTTTTGGATCAAATCCATAATTCTTGATCGCCCTATTCTTGATGCCTACCCAACAACAGAATGGAGAAACACAACCATATGATCAAGTTAGTTTTTTTACTCTTGCCGGGTTACCAAAAGCTTCAGCATTTTCACTAAGATTGTTATAAACTACCGAGCCCGCGGCAACTTTGACTAAGCTACCCACTGAAACATTACTCGTAACCACAGATGAGGTTCCTAAAAAAACCGCCTCTCCCACAGATGAATGACCATTTAAGGTCGCATAAGGAGAGAGGACACTATGTTTTCCAACCTCAGAATGATGAGCCACCGAACCATAAATATTGATAAGTACATTTTCATTTATCTGGCTAAGAGGTCCTGCGAACGCAAAGGGGCAAAGAATTGCTCCCTCGCCCAGTTTCGCAGCAGATGAAATATATGCCGAAGGATGCTTCAACACTCCAAACTCCCCCCCTTGCGCCTTCAACACAGAGTACAGATGTCGTCGATCAACAGGATTACCAAGAGCGATATAATAGAGCAAATCTGGGTCAGGTTTATGATCAACAATACCCCCCAGCACCCCCCACTTCGAACTCAAATGAGTACCAACAGGAATAGTGTCATCCAGGAATCCAAGAAACTCCCCTGTAAGCGCTCCGACAGCCAAACAGTCAGAAATATACCCCTGAAGCTCCAAGGCAAAACCACCGGCACCCAGAATGACAATTTTCTTCATATAAATAACTTTAATAAAAAAGGGTTTCACAATGAAACCCTGACTTACAAAAACTCACAAATATTGTATTCAGCAGGGCTCAAACTCTCAGTGAAGCAGATTGACCGCTTTTCACCGTTCCCTGATTATTCTGAGCAACAGAAGGTGTTGTTTTCTGCACCTGCTCTCCACCCTCCACCTGAGACGCGACTTGCTCCCAAGTTTTTCTCATTTCGGATAAACTCGCGAGTACATCCTCAATAACAGGTTCGGCGTTCCTTGAATTAATCTGCATCATTCTCATAAACAAATTATCATAAAAGGCATGAAGGACCGGAGATATTTCCCCGCCATTTTCAAAATCCAACTGGCTCTGAAGACCTAAAATAATTTTTGATGCTTTCTCAACTGACTTAAACCGACGCTCAAAATCACCTTCTTGATTTGCCCGGGCAGCCTCCCCAATAAGCCGAATTGCCCCATCAAAGAGCATGATAATCGCCTTCATTGGGCTTACATTCTGCGATGCCTGAGAATAGGCGTTAGAGCTATAGGGATTAGGATACATATCATCCCCTTTCCGTGTTTACTTAAATCAGCTTTGTTTGAACGACGCTTCCAGCTGCTTCCGCGACGCTTCAGCCTGAGCCAATGACTGCTCAAGGCGAGAATATTTCTCGAAAAGAAATTGGCGTGTTAATTCTAATCGACTATCAATAGCATTAATTTTTTCAGCCATATCCTTGTTATTATCATTCAAGGTCAATATGCGTGAGGAAATCAACCCGGAACCAGGCTTTATATAATTATCTACAGACTGGTACACATTCTCAGCAATCCCAAGTGACGTCTTGACCTGGATTGTCTGAGCTCCACTTCCCGGGGTGCCAACGAAAGCCATTGTCATACCCTCGAAAGCCGTTCCAGCTTTCCCGATAAGACTTGCTCCACTGACATCAAAAACATTTCCATATCCTGTGACCGACGCTCCGGTAATATTCCCGCTGCCATCGACACCATTAATCACAAGCTCAAAGTTATTTACGCTGATGTTTTTCGTTCGGCCAAGAAGTCTCAACCGACTGTCGTCCGAGGAAAAGGAAAATTCGAACACACCTCGAACCTTATCAAGATCACTGATAAGAACAGCATCCAGTTTCTTGTCATCAATCGTTAATTTACTATTATCGTCGAGTGTTATTCCAAGAACAGCTAAACTAGAAAAATTGGCATCCGCTGTACCAATCGCACCACCGCTGATTATGGATGACAGACTTGTCTCAAGGGTACGTAAAATATCATCGCCGAACAATGGAGGCTTTGACGAAGAAGCACTCGCTGGATCATAATTCCGCTGTTCTATCAAAACATCCTTAATTGCATTATAGGCATTCACAAAGTCGGCAATTTTTTCCTTAACGCCCCCCAGATTACTCTGGATCTCGACTTTAATGTTATTACCAACATCGGCTTTGTACAGTTGTAGAGTTACTCCTGTAATAACATCGGAAATATCATTTTTTGTGCGCTCGATAACAGTAGCGATACCATCAACTTTAATCCTAGCAAGTTTTGCAGCTTGCAATTCTGAAAGGACGGCCCCATCGCCATACGCAGTTAAAAACTCTCCAGAAGAACCAGAAAGTGTGATCGCCTTGCCCGTTTCTTCAGCAGTCATAATTAAACGAAAATCGTTATCTGCAACCTTAATAACAGAAGCACGGACCCCGGTGTCTGCCTTTACACCATTAATCGCCTCCGCAATATCATTCAAGGTCATGCTAGAGGTAATCGAGATATCTTTTGTCGTTCCACCAGCCAACCCGATAGTTAGCGTATCCGTCAAACCTTGTGCTGCGGTAGCGTCTGCAACAGTGCCAGAAGAAATTTTATTCGCAGTGGCAATTTGCAGAACTTCGACTTCGTAAGTACCAGCTACAGCACTATTAGTTGTCGAAACTCCAAGCAGTTCCGTTGCGGGGGTAGAGTTCGAAGATGTCAGGAAAGCCGCTTTCGTTTCGAAAGCATTACTGTCCAAACCAGAGAGACCTGGCGGATTTCTAAGTCCATTCAACGACGACTTCAGGGTCTGAAGCAATGTATTAATTGCCCCATATGCCTCTGATTTTAAATCATTTTGCTTGATGGTGCTCTCAAGACGCACAGCAGGTATACGCTTCGCGAGAAGAGTTGCCTCTACAATTGCATTGGTATCAAAACCGGAATACTGACCGGTGATCCTGGGAACGCCGTTTACAAATGTTAATGCGCCAGTTTCCATGTCTCACTCCAAATCAAAAGCTACTACACTTGTTATGCAATTAGCATTCCAGTTTAGGCCTCTGTGTCTATACTCGGCGATTTGGTAAAGCCATACGTAGGCTTAGGATAATTACCCAGCATCGTTTTACTCGGAAATTCGGTAACAACGGCATTACTGTTTTCATCAATCAACTTAACAACCAGTCTACCTGAATCGCTATCACGATAGGTTACAATATTCGACGAAGAGCTTATCATCGGCGAACTACTGGAAGGTTGATCACGAACAGCAGTTCTTTGCGGGGAAGCGTTTTCAGTTGCCGCAGATAAATTGGTAACTACTGATTTCTCTGATCGCGCCGGAGCCTTCCCCTGCGCCAATCCAGATTGAGGAGACGGGGCGGAGGACTGCATTGCCCCAGTCACAACCGGAGCATTTTTCACAGCACGAGCGGGCAGATTTTGGATAGTCATATCAGAAGACATATTCCTTACTCCCTATCTCCATAATAAATACCACAATACCATAGTTAATTCGATTAAACCATACTAAGAGGATGAAGGTCCAGAGGCCAAGCCCCTGGACCTAACCCAATTATTTTACTGAAGAACCCTCAGTAGAGACTGTGGAATCTGGTTGGCCTGAGACAGAGCGGAAACCGCTGCCTGCGTCAGCACGTTTGCAGAAACCAGACGGCTCTGTTCTGCAGCAAGGTCAACATCCTTGATAACAGAGTTCGCAGCTTCAATGTTTTCAATTGAAGTTGCCACAGCCTGACCACGAGTTTCAAATCGGGAAATCAAAGCACCCGCGTTAGCACGAGAAGTAGAAACGTTCCCAATTTGAGTATCGATGTTGCCCATCGCTGTAGAAGCGTTAGCAGATGAAGACACATCCCCACCTGGGCCTGCAACTGTCGTAGCAGTCAAGTTTGCTGTAATCGTGTGAGAAGCAGAAGATCCAACAAAGAAGCTCTGGTTAAAGGTGTTGATCAACTGCTGGCCGTTGAACTGTGTTGTCGTGATGATATCAGCAATCTCTGAGTTCAATGCAGAATATTCAGTGTTGATATATCCACGTTCAGTGTTGGTAACAGCACCGGACAGAGACTGAGCAGCCAGAGCCTTCATACGTTGCAAAACGTCGCCAATACGGGCAAGACCACCATCAGCAACCTGTATGATAGAAGCAGCCTGAGAAGCGTTGGTTGCAGCCTGCTTCAGTGCAGTTGTATCCGCAGAAAGCTTGGCACTGATAGCCAATCCTGCAGCATCATCAGATGCACGCACGATTCTTGACCCGGAGGCGAGTTTACCTACCGAGTTTGCAGCCATAGATGAGTTATTATTGAGAAAGCGAATTGCAGAGTTCGCAGCTGTATTTGTAGTAACTACTGGCATAATACTAAATCCTTCTACTTGAAGTATGTTAAGCCAAGTCCTTCATGGACAAGGCCGTCAAGATCGCCTTCTTGGCAATCATCTACAAAGTTTCTTCCTGAAATCAGATGTAGATGCCAGTACAAGTGCA
Source organism: Kiloniella laminariae DSM 19542 (assembly GCF_000374005.1). GTDB lineage: Bacteria > Pseudomonadota > Alphaproteobacteria > Kiloniellales > Kiloniellaceae > Kiloniella > Kiloniella laminariae. The sequence goes on from NZ_KB893140.1 coordinate 9,331, forward strand.
AGGCTTGTGCCAAAATAAAAAACACAACTAACCAATTGATATATAATAAATTAATCTCTTGTTAATAAACAAAATGCGGCAAATATTGCAAACTTACTAGGAAATTTTTACCCACTCAGATCGGCATCCGGCACTTTTTGCCTAGACGTTTTCGATCAAGGACTTCAAGCTACCCACAGCCTTGACTACCTCCTTGTCCGTAAATGAAGAGCTAAAAGGGAGTGCAAGAACATGAGAATAGAGAAAATCTGAAACGGGGAATAACCCAGAAATACCCTCTGCAGAGAAAACCGGGTTTTTATAAAGAATATCCTGCCACCATACACCCGCATTCACCCCAGCACTATTAAGTCCTGACACCAAGTTTTCCACACCGACGCCATCAACAATCACATTGAAGGTTGACGAAACCTTCTTTGCCTCGCCTTGAAACAGCCTAACCGAGTGAGAGCCCCCCAATTCACTAACGAAACAATCTCTGACAAATTGATATCGAGCCTTCAACTCATCAAATCGATCAAATTGGGCGAGACCGACAGCAGCATGATATTCACTGAGCTTAAAGTTTCCGCCTGCTCTCATTGCTACGCGGGAATCTCCAAAACCAAATCGGGTAAACTGCTTAATCTTCTCAGCGAGAGGGGTGTTTTTTGTAAAAATGCCACCTCCCTCGCCAATACCAAAAAACTTAGTTGCATGAAAACTAACAATAGCCGGGGAGTTTCCAGGCACAAGAGCTTCGAATGACGCAGCAGCATCAATCACAACCGGAATACCATACTCGGCAGAAAACAAATCCCAAGACTGCACATCAACACCACTCCCAAAGGGAGCAACAGTAAGCACCACATCAATCTTCGGCGTATCGGCATTCTCTATAAAATTCTTAACCAGCTCTGGCTCCAAAATTCCCGTGACAGAATCCACATCACAAAAGATCGGCGTCATTCCTGCCAGCAGCACAGATTGCGCCGTGGCAACAAATGTCCAACCGGGCAACAAACATCTAACCGGTTGACCAGGAACTCGATTATTCCCGTACGGGAAAACACAGGAAAGCGTTGCAACCAACCCCGATGTCGCATTGGATACAGTAACGACATCAGAACAATCCAGATGATAGTAGTCAGCAAGGCGTTCTTCGAACAGCCTCACCTTAGGGCCAAAGTTACTATACCAGCGATCCTTATCTATCTCTCGGAGATAAGGCAACAATTGCTCTGCAGTCGGCATATCTGGGGTAAAAAGTGGAATCAATGGCATTAACCTTGTGTAAGTTATCTCGACAAAACAGGATGCAATTTTTGGGGCAATAACTTCTTACAATAGTAAAGAACACCCACATGAGTGTTTATCAAATTTAAAGGGGCTCTCCTCCTGAGAACCCCTTTAACAATGCACGAAAAGAAACCTGCCTGCTATGCTAAGAAGACTATTGGAGTAGCGACAGCAAGGTTTGAGGCAATTGATTTGCCTGCGAAAGAGCGGAGACCGAAGCCTGCACCAAGACCTGACTAGATACCAGACGACTTTGCTCCGCAGCAAGATCCACATCCATCACGGAAGAAAGTGCAGCATCAATGTTCTCTTTTGAGGTCGCAACCTGTTGTTGTCTGAATTCAAAACGAGAAACAATAGATCCGATATTAGCACGCGCTTCTGAAACCTCGTTAATCGCTAAATCAATTGAGTTCATAGCCGTCGATGCATTTGCAGAAGTACCAACACCCGTCGATCCTAAAGCCGTCCCGCCAGTTGCAAGACTCGCCGCCAGAAAATTACTGGCCGTCCCGCTTAATGTCGATATATTTACACTGATTACGTCTGCGGTACTTACACCAACAAAAAAGTTAACTGCTCCTGCACCGAACTGGGCGCCAGTACCATCAAGAAGAGATTCTCCATTAAATCTTGTACTCGCCGCAACACCATCGATTTCCGCGACAAGTTGAGAATATTCAGCGTTAATAAAACTACGCTCAGTATCCGTTGGCACACCCGAAAGAGAAGCTGCAGCCAAAGACTTCATCCGCTGGAGAATATCAGAAATACGAGCAAGGCCCCCATCCCCGACCTGCATCACGGAAGCACCTTGAGCTGAGTTGATAGATGCCTGCTGAAGTACATTACTATCAGCACGCAATCGCGTACCAATCGCCAATCCTGCCGCATCATCAGAAGCATTAACAATTCGAGATCCACTGGCCAGCTTAGAAATAGCACTTCCAGATCGACCTGCATTCAAATTCAGAAACCTGAGCGCAGAATTAGCCGCTGTGTTTGTTGTTACTGTAGGCATTTTCTTTCCTTTCACATTGCTCAACGGAACAGCTTCTTGCCGCTCCACCGTCAATACGGCAGATGTTGAATTCCCCCATACAAAGCAAAGCTCATGCCAATTTAATATATCAATATATTTCAAATGGATAGAATGAAAATAGAGTACATTACCTGTGAATTTTTTGTCTGCATCTCAACAACAAAGTGCGCCTTTTACCTAGACACATGGAAAACTATTCCTAGCTACACACCCTTTAAATGCAGTACTAACTTCCTAGAAAAGCACCTTTCATGATCAAATCTCGCTAATGCCACTACAAGTTTTTCATAAAAGGGCCTCTCAAGAACTTTTCACAAAATCGAAATACAAGACTTCAGTAATCCGGTATCTTTTAAGTCCAAGAATATTTTGGACTTTCTCCTCTTGCCCGCATTATCATTTACATTCATTCACCACTCATAGATAACAGGCAGGTACATTGGTTTGATAAAAAAAGCGATTATTCTTGCTGGCGGTAATGGCTCTCGCCTCAGACCCTTAACCGATGTCGTTTGCAAACAATTACTACCTGTATACGACAAGCCCATGCTTCATTACCCCCTGGCAACCCTGATGCTACTGGGAATAAGAGAAATACTCATCATCAGCACAGAGAAAGATCTCCCCTTCATCCAGCACAACTTAAAAGACGGAAGCCAAATCGGAATTAAATTACATTATGCCATTCAAACAGAGCCACGCGGACTACCAGACGCTTTTATAATAGGCAAGGAGTTCATCGGAGCTGATCCGATCTGTCTTATATTAGGTGACAACATCCTCTATTGGGGGCAGCTCAACCTTATCTGGAATGAATGCCTCTCTGTTCAGGAAGGCGCTTATATTGTCGGCGCCCATACCCGAGAACCTCACCGCTTCGGCATAATTGAGTGCGATAAAAATTCAAATGTACTCTCTCTAGAAGAAAAACCAATACACCCAAGATCCAATATTGCTGCAATCGGACTATATTTCTACGACAACAATGTCATTACCTATGCAGAAAGCTTATCACCTTCCAAGCGCGGAGAGCTGGAAATAACCGACCTTAACAATATCTACCTCAAAAAAAGCCAGCTAAAAGCCAAATTCCTTTCCCGCGGAACGACCTGGCTAGACGCAGGCACGATCAACTCACTGATGGACGCATCTAATTTTTTTCAGATCATTGAAGATCGCCAAGGTTTAAAAATTTGCTGTGTAGAAGAAGTAGCATACAACATGGGCTACATTAATAGCGCACAACTAGAAATCATCGCCAACCAGTTTGGTAACAATAGCTATGGTGACTATTTAAGACAGCGTCTGACCTAGGGTGTGACCCCAATTCAATGCCTTTCTGTGTATGATTTTTTATGATTCATAACTCCGAATAATGGAGTTTTATCATGGCAAAATTTGATTTAAGCGACCCAGAATAGTTGGTTATTGAACCTTTATTACCGAAAAAAGGTCGTGGTCCGTCCCGTCGGGATGATCGGGTCATTCTGAACGGGGTTTTTTATATATTGCGTACAGGCGCGCCGTGGCGAGATCTTCCTGAGCGCTACGGCCCCCATACAACGGTCTATAACCGTTATGTCCGCTGGGGAGAGCGTGGTGTCTGGAAGGGTATACTTGATGCTTTGGCTGAAGAATGCGAAGACGTCCTGATTTTTATTGATGGTTCTATCGTAAAGGCTCACCGCGCAGCGGCTGGGTCAAAAAAGGGGAACTGGCGGAAAGTATTGGCCGCTCACGCGGAGGTCGGACAAGTAAGGTTCACGCGGCCGTAGATCAGAAAGGTCGCCCGATCCGTCTTGTGATCAGTGGTGGTCATGTTCATGACAGTAAACTGATGCCTGAGTTTTTGGACTGGGAAGTGCCACCTCTGGCCATTGTTGCTGATAAGGCCTACAGCAGTGACAAAATTCGAAAAAAAATCACCGATGAAGGAGCTGTCGCGGTCATTCCTTCAAAAAGCAATGCCAGAAAGCCGATCCCCCACGATAAAAACCTCTATGCAATGCGAAATATTGTCGAGCGGTTCTTTTGTAAAATGAAGGATATGAGGCGGCTGGCAACAAGGTTTGAGAAAAAGGCAGAAAACTTCCTGAACATGATATACCTATTCTCCATTAGATGTTGGATCAATTGAGTCCACACCCTAGATCTATCGAAATTCAACTCGGCACTTTGGTCCTCCAGACGGAACAAACCACCCGGCAGTCTTTTCCCAACAATCAACACAGCAATAATTATTATTATAAAACAATTTATTAGCCGAACATAAAAATTGGCCCAAGCTTTGCATAAACACTCGGGAGATTTTATCACTCGAGATGGATTGGAAGTATCATGCAATGGCAGCCAGGTAATACAGCGACAGGTCTGGACAGTATTGACACCTCGCCCAGCGAAGTTCTGATGCTGATCAACCAGGTTATCAATGCCCTCGGCGAAGCCAAGGAAGCTGTCACCACACTCCAGATCGAAAAACGATTTAATGCCACAGTCAAGGCAACTGCATTGCTCGACAGCATCGAACAGGAAATGAAGGCAGATATTTCTGAGGGAGTACGGGACGCTTTTACCCAGACCAATCTCAGCCTGATCGCCAACATGCTCAGAACCAATGTGAAGAATGACCTGGCATCCGCCAGAGAAGCCCTCGCATTGATGATCTCATTCCGGCAGATCTGGACAACGTTATATCCGTCGCTGGAAGAAGAGTGCTTTGCCTGGCCTCATTCGGCCCTGCAACAGCATCAACGCTCCGGACTACATCTGGCATAAGTCAAGGACAGGCAGATGAACAACTATTCACTCGAAACCAACCGCACCACATCACCGCAGGCCGTGGGTAAAGCTGCCCAATCGACGCAGGCTTCACAGGCAGCCCAGGCCTTTAGTGATTTTCTCGGCGGCGCGAAAACAACCGCGAAAACGACGGTGGCCTCCCCTGTCCTGAAGCACGACACTACAGCGTTTAACCAGCTGTTCAACAAACCTACCTGGCATTTGGATCAGGATGTTTCATCAAGCCGTCCTGGTAGAAAAACTGATGAAATTTCTGAAACATCCCGCGACCGGAAAGCCCTGACAGATGATCAGGACGCAAAATCTGCCTCGCCTAACAACGATACAGAAACCGTTCCTGAAAAGCAGACCGAGCAATCTACAGGAAATCAGCCCGAAGATCGTCCCCGACATGAAAAATCTGCCCAGCAGAATGAGAGCGAGACTGAAACACCGGATGCTGATGCTGTTGTTATTGATGCAGCCAAAGCCTCCGTCCCGGATACTGCTGCTAACCTAACAAGAACATCCACTCTCCAGACGGCTACCGTACCAGGCACAGCACTGCCTTCAGCGCAAGCTGGACAGCAGGCTGCTTCGGCAGCGGCCGCAGATCAGGGCAAGAGCACAGGATCTGGAAAAGGAAACACAGCTTCGGTACAGGTAACCCAAGCGGCCGTCACATCACAACCGACAAGCAATCTGACTGCTGCCGCCAGTGTCTCGGCCATTAATACAGCAGACGATACGGTTGCAACGGTTGCTTCTGCCGTCAGCGCAACAGCACAAAACAAGGGACAGGGCATCTCTTCTGGCACAGCTGAAACGACTGGGGTCAAATCCGCTGTCCAAGGAACATCCCCGCAAGCCGTAATGGCCAGCGCATCCGGACAGGGCGCCAACAATAATACCCAGTCCCAGAATGGCAACAACCTTGCCCGCGCAGAACTTGGCGCAGCAACCGCAGCCAAACCGACAGCAGTAACCACTTCAACCGGCTTCGCCCAGAGCCTGGGCAATGCGACAAGCACCGCTGGTTCTTCGAGCGTGGCAACAGAGCTGAAACCACAAAAACCACTGAACGTTACCGCCTCTGACCAGCTCTCGATATCAATCAAGAAAGCCGTAGGAGAGAACAAGGACAGCATCTCGATCAAGTTGCATCCCTCTGAACTCGGGCGGGTCGACGTTAAACTCGAGATTGCCGATAACGGGGTCATGAAAGCCATGATCAGTGCCGAACGCCCGGACACACTGGATCTTCTGCAAAGAGATTCACGACTGCTCGAGAAAGCTCTTCAAGAGGCTGGTCTAAAAACAGATGGCCAGAGCCTGAGCTTCAATCTCAAGCAGAATGGCGATCAGAACGGCGCATCGGGTGATCGCAGTGCCTTTGCTGCCAAGCAGGGCGACAACCAAAGTTCAGATACTGAGTTGGCAGAAAATGAATTGTCACAGCAGGGCCCTCTTGTCTCAAGACATGACGGCGACCTGGACATCAGCATTTAACCGAAAGACGGGAGAGAAACCATGGATACAGCACTACAAGGCCCCGCTCCGGTAAATGGTGTTACCTACAAGACAAATAGTGATTCCGGATCGCTGACAGGCGGAACCTCGCTGAACAGTACATTCGACATGTTCCTCAAGCTCTTGACGACACAGCTCAAGAACCAGGATCCTCTGAACCCGACAGACAACAATGAATTTGTTAATCAGCTCACCCAGTTTTCACAAACAGAGGCCGCGCTGAATACAAACACCAAGCTCGACAGTCTGATCGCCCTTCAGGGCAACAGCCAGTTAAGCTCGGCACTGGGATATGTCGGCAATGTAATCAAAGCGGACAGCATTGTGCTAAATCTTGACGAGAGTGGCGCTGATATTGCCTACGCCCTCACTGGAAACTCTGCAAAAACAGAGATCAAGATTATCGATGCGACTGGTAAAACTGTCCGTGTTCTCAACGGATCCTTAACTGCTGGACAGCACGAGATCCATTGGGACGGCAATGACGAAAGCGGAAACCCTCTCGAAAAAGGGCTCTATGGTTTTGCCGTTGTCGCGACAGACAGTGATGACAAGGTCATTCAGACAGCACAAGGCATCAAGGGTACCGTCACTGGTGTTCAGATGAGTAACGGTACAGTTGTTCTTAATTTGGGCGAAGTTGAAATCCCGCTTGAAAATGTTCAGGCCGTTCTTCAGAAACCCGCAGCCGGTAGCGGGAGCAGTTGAAATGATAAAACACATACACCCCGGTAATAACCCTGCAACAGGCTCAGAGGGCCTCGCGAAGACTTTCACGCATAGGGAGATTGGATCATGAGTATTTACGGCGCCCTCTATTCAGGTGTATCAGGGCTTTCCGCCCAGAGTAACGCCATGGGGATGATTTCAGATAACATCTCCAACGTGAATACTATCGGCTACAAGGGTGTTTCAGCACGCTTTTCCACCCTGGTTGCCCAGTCAGCCAGCCAGACAAAATACTCGCCCGGCGGTGTGCGTTCTGCTCCCCTGCGAAATGTGGACAAGCAAGGGCAGCTACAGGCAACAGCCGCGGCAACCGATCTTGCCGTCGCCGGAAATGGTTTCTTTGTTGTCAGTGACCGTCCTAACGCAGGTACCAATACCCAGTACCTCTTTACCCGCGCAGGGTCATTCCGGCCCGATGCCAGTGGCGATCTGGTCAATGCTGGCGGCTATTACCTGCAGGGGTGGCCGATCACTGCCGGCTCCACTCCGCCGACCAGTGCAGCCACAACTGCGGGTCTTGCAACGGTTAACATATCCAATCTCAATGGCGCTGCCCGTCCAACGACCAACCTTGAACTCGGATTGAATCTTCCTTCAACCGGAGCGGTTCCTGTGGCCTCCACAGGCATCACTATGCAGGCTAACCTTTCAAGCACTGCTCTTGTCGGTGCGACAGAGACAGTGTCGACTGTTGTCTATGACTCACTCGGGAATGCTCAGACCACTTCTTTTCTCTGGACCAAAACAGCCGCTGACCAGTGGTCTGTTACGCCCCAAAATCCGACTATCAACGGCGTCGCAAGCGGTACCGTTGCCGGTGGTCCCTACACAGTAGACTTTAGTCCTGCAACAGGTTTGCCGATTGCCCCTGTACCAGCTGTAACACCTAACTATACATGGAACTCAGGTGCGGCAGCCTCCCCTTTGACCGTCGATATTGGCTCAGCTGGCAGTACAAACCGTATGACCCAGATTGGTACAGTCTTTAACGCCACCCAGATTCTTCAGGTTGGCGGAACCGCGCCAGCAGAACATACCGCAACAGTTCAGGTGTTTGATGATCTGGGTAACGCCCATAACATGGATCTTCTGTTCAGAAAAACAGGGTCAAACACCTGGGAAATGTTCCCCCAGAACCCTACTCTTAACGGAACAAGCAGTGGTACCGTCACACCAGCAATCCGGACCATAACCTTTGCCAGTGGTCGTCCGGCGACAATTACAATGCCGGATCTGCAGATTGCCTGGAATCCTGCCATCGGCGCGGCAGCCAGTACAATTGCACTTGATCCGGGCACCATCGGGCAGGCAGATGGCATCACCCAGTTCAGCGGCAACTTTGTTGTCACACAAATCGAACAGGACGGCGTCACCTTTGGGAACTTCCGTGGTGTTTCGATCAGTGACGAAGGTATTGTTACTGCCCTGTTTGATAACGGTGAACAGCTCGATATATCCCAGCTTCCCCTGGCACTGTTTCCTAACCCCAATGGGCTGGAAGGCCGTACAGGGAACGCATTCAGCCCGACTTCTGAATCCGGTAACTTCTTGCTCAATCGCCCCAAAATCGGGGGAGCAGGCCTGCTGGCTTCTGCGTCACTGGAAGCCTCCAACATTGACCTTGCAGAAGAATTCACCAATATGATCGTGACACAACGCGCCTATTCAGCCAGTGCAAAAATCATTACAACTGCAGATGAAATGCTGGATGAGCTGATCAGAATCGCCAGATAAAAAGTAACTTCAAGATTATATATTTTATTTTTACGCGGCCATTCCTTGGGGATGGCCGTTTTTTTTATCTCTAGTTCTTTGTCTTAAAAGGTAAAAAATATAATACATAAAATTTAAGATAAATTGTCTAAATTATTGATATTAATAGTTTTTCAATATCCATGCGTTAAAAAGGTTCTGCTATTCGATAAAACCGGAGACCGACACGATGCCGTCTAGCAGCTTAAAGCGACGGGCAGCTGTTTCAGATACAACAACTTTGCCACTTTCACTTGATGACCTCCCTCCCCCGGAAACCAAACGCTGGGTTATCAGGCGGAAGGCTCAGGTCGTCGCAGGTGTACGGACAGGATTGATCAGTCTTGAAGATGCCTGTAAACGATACAAATTATCCCTCGAAGAGTTTCTCTCCTGGCAGAGGCTTATTGAAAACCATGGTTTGCGAGGGCTCAGGACGACACGTCTTCAGCAATACAGAAACGATGCAGAAACGAAATCTTCTGCTAAAATCTGATGCTCCAACACCCCGCCACAGCCAGAATTGAAAATTTATTTTACCAAGGGATTGGCATTTGAAATAGCAAAGCAGATACCTTTGCTCTAAGTAATTGTAACATATTAAGAATAGATCAAAACACTCTCTCGGCAATTTTTTCCTACCACTAGGCAATATTTTCCTTTGTTAACGTCCTCTTTACCGAATAACTATAGGTTTATGTAAGCAGGTTCTGTTACCTGCTGATGGCTTGTTAACAATTCGGACTTAGCGGTAGTGAACACATTCGTTGATACATTGAAAAATCTCGGCCCCATCCGGCTGGGGATAATGGCTGCAGTTGCTGCGGCTATTATTGCTTTTTTCATTTACCTCACAGGCCGTGTTGCCACTCCCGAGATGGCCCTGCTTTATGGAGATCTGGACCCGCAGGAAAGCGGGCAGATTGTAAGTGAACTCGAGCAGCTGGAAATTCCCTACAAGCTTTCTCCTGCCGGGAACACAATCTATGTCCCGGGCAACCAGGTTGCCAGAATGCGGGTAACCATGGCAGAGAAAGGACTTCCCAGTGGCGGATCAATTGGCTACGAGATCTTTGACCAGTCCGAAGCCCTTGGAACAACCAGTTTTGTCCAAAATATCAACCACCTAAGGGCGCTTGAAGGAGAACTTTCTCGGACAGTCAAGTCCATCAACAGGATTAAACAGGCCCGGGTTCATCTCGTCCTGCCACAGAGAGAACTGTTTAGCCGGGACAAACAATCCCCGACAGCATCCGTTGTGGTGACAACACAGGGCAGTTTTCTGCTCGACAAGCAACAAATCCTCTCGATACAACATCTGATTGCTGCTGCAGTCCCCGGCATGAAGCCCAACAATGTTTCAATTATTGATGACAAGGGAAACCTCCTTGCCCGGGGTGGTGACGAAGGTGATCTAAACCAGTTAACCAGTACTGCAGACGAGCGCCGCGTGGCTTACGAAACCCGCTTGATGCGCACGGTTGAAGAATTGCTGGAACGCTATGTTGGGCGGGGCAATGCCCGGGTCCAGATTACTGCAGAAATGGATTTTGACCGCGTTACCGAAAATTCTGAAACATTTGATCCTGATGGACAGGTCGTCCTCTCGACCCAGACAGTTGAAGAAAGTGCCAATGAGGCTGACAACGCAGGTAACGATGGCATAACCGTTGGCAACAATCTGCCTGATGCAAACCTGGGTCAACTCGGCGCACCTGGCGGCGCCCAAAGCAATTCTTCACGTTTGGAAGAAACCGTCAACTACGAGAATTCCAAGATTATCAAGACCCGTGTTCACGAAACCGGGTCCATCCGGCGCCTTTCCGTTGCTGTTCTGGTCAATGACATCAGCACAACAGCAGAAGATGGTACCCGCACATTCGAAGCCCGGAGCCCCGAAGAAGTTGCTTCGCTGGATGCTATTGTCCGCTCCGCAGTTGGATTTGATGAAGCCAGGGGAGACAAGGTCGAAATTGCCAACTTCCGTTTTGCCGATGTTGATCCTCTGTTCTTGCCTGAGGATGGACTTCTGGGAATGGGCAAAGAAGACATGATGCGTTTCGCAGAACTCTTTGTCCTTGGCGTCGTCGCTATTCTTATCCTGCTACTGGTCGTTCGCCCTCTGGTCAGCCGTGTTATTGATGGTGACTTCGCGCCCTCCGGCGAAGGCGGCGGTGGCACCATCACCGTAACAGGTCCAAACGGACAGCCGATGGTCGTCGCGGCTCCTCCGGGAATGGCCGGATCACCCCTCATTCCGGGAATGCCCGCCCAGATCGGGGCCGATGGCACGCCACTTCTCATCTCGCAAGGCTCAGAAGGGGCCATGACAGCATCCGACAGCGAAAAGGTATCCTCCGAGATTGAACAGATGATCGATATGAACAAAGTCGAGGGTCGGGTCAGGGCCTCTTCTTTGAACAAGATTGGCGAGATTGTTGAAAAACATCCGGAAGAAGCCGTTCAGATCATTCGCGGCTGGCTGTACCAAGAAAGAAACAAAGGCTGACCCTGCGTCACAACGACATTTGAAATACCAGTAAAGAGCAAGCATATGCGCGACGACTACAGAACAATGACCGGCCCCGAGAAAGCAGCGCTTTTGGTGATGGCTCTTGGTGAGTCCCAAACCGCCCAGATCTTTGCTCTGATGGAAGACGACGAGATCCGGGAACTGTCACAGATCATGGCAACACTGGGAACAGTGAGTGCACAGTTGATCGAACGTCTGCTTGTAGAATTTGCGGATCAAATCTCCACCACCGGGACGATTGTCGGTAGCTACGACAGTACCGAACGGTTGCTGATGAAAGTTCTTGATCGCGATCGTGTCGACACCATCATGGAAGAGATTCGCGGCCCTGCAGGTCGAACCATGTGGGAAAAACTTGCCAACGTTAACGAAAACGTCCTCGCCAACTATCTTAAAAATGAATACCCCCAAACTGTTGCAGTGATCCTTTCCAAAGTGAAGCCTGAACATGCTTCAAGGGTTTTGGGGTTATTACCTGAACCATTCGCCATGGAAGTGGTGATGCGGATGCTGAGAATGGAAGCCGTTCAGAAAGACGTCCTGGACGACGTCGAACGCACCTTGCGCAACGAGTTCATGTCCAACCTTGCTCGAACCAATCGCCGGGATTCTCATGAAATGATGGCTGATATCTTCAACTTCCTGGATCGGAATGTGGAGAGCCGTTTCATGAATGCCCTGGAGGAACGCAACAAGGATTCCGCAGAGAGGATTAAGGCCCTGATGTTCACCTTCGAGGATCTGAGCAATCTTGATCCAGGTGGGGTGCAGACCCTTCTCAGTGCCGCTGAAAAAGACAAATTGGCTATTGCTCTCAAGGGTTCATCGGAAACATTGCGCGAGCTGTTTTTCTCGAATATGTCCGAACGTGCTGCAAAAATCATGAAAGAAGACATGCAGGCTATGGGCCCCATCCGGCTTAAGGATGTCGATGAAGCCCAGATGTACATGGTCACAATCGCAAAAGATCTGGCTGAAAAAGGGGACATCGTACTCGCTGATTCCAAAGGCGAAGACGAGTTGGTCTATTAGGAGACGCTGCAGTGTCACAGCCAAACTCGAAATTTCTCTTTAATAACTCTTTCGAAAAAAAAGAAGGATCAGGGAAAGCTACCAGTAATAAAATCGATGGGTTTGTAAGTGACAGGACCAGTCCTGCTGAAAAGACCGTGCCACAGCCCCCCCCCGAAGAAATTATACCTGTTCCAGAAGAGACAGTGCCCCTTCAGGAGGTCGAGCAACTTAGGCAGGCTGCCTATGACGAGGGAATGACCGCTGGCAAAAATGAAGCCATGGAGCAGGCCACGCAGATGCACGAAGCCCTGACCAGGCAGGCGCTGGAAACATTAGGTCAACAACTGGTGACGATGGAAAAGGAATATTCCGACAAGGTCGAGGAACTGCAAACGGTAACTCTGGACATCGCCATGAAGGCGATAAAAAAGCTGTTTCCGACCCTGGACAAGACCAGAGGACTTGAAGAAATCACGCTTGTCTTTAAAGAATGTCTGGATCGTCTTCCCCAGGAACCCCGTTTGGTGGTTCGTGTTGCCGATACCATTCTTGATGATGTTCAGGACCAGCTGCAAAAAGTTGCCGGACAAAGCGGGTTTACCGGCAGACTGGTCTTTCTTTCCGAACCAGGAATGCAGCCTGGCGATGTTTTGGTTGAATGGGCCGAAGGTGGCGCAGAACGGAACAGCGCCGAAATGCTGACAGAAATCGAAACAATTCTTAATCGGGTAATCAAGCCGATAGAAGGGCCCGGCCAGACCGGGCAAAACACAGTGCCCAAGGATACTTCTGATACGACAGGTGCACCAACCAATGAGGTTGTCGAATGAGCGATGAAGACACAGAAGATCAAATCGTGGGTGCAGCAGACGATACTTTTTCCTCTGCTCCTGACATGCCTGAGATGGAAGATGAATTCGACATGCCCGAGGCAGGTGGACGACCACCAACCAATGCCAAAGAACTTGAGGCTGTTTACGACATTCCCGTGCAGGTTTCAGCAATTCTGGGCAAGGCCAACATGCAAGTCAGCCAGTTGCTGAAGCTTGGGCGCGGTGCCGTAATTGAACTCGACAGGAAAGTCGGGGAAGCAATAGACATCTATGTGAACAACCGTCTTGTTGCCCGTGGAGAGGTCGTTGTTGTGGAAAACCGTCTGGGTGTCACCATGACAGAAATTATCAAGATGGATCGCAATTAATTTTTTTCACAGGGACGAACCACCTGAATGAATTCAGGAAATTAATCCCTGCGGTTTTCATTAGAATTTTCTTGGAGCTGCGCCTGATATGGCCAATACCACCACAACGACGCAAAGCACAGTTAGCCCGCAGGGCCCCAGCCGCCCGCAGTCAGAGGCCAAGGTTGACTATGCCACGCTAGTCGGTATTGGAGGCGCTTTCCTGACTATCTTGATTGCCATGTTCCTCGGGGGATCAGCAGGTTCGTTTTTTAACCTGCCCTCGATCCTCATTGTTATTGGCGGAACGTTTCTGGTCACGACAACATCATTCACTTTCGATGAAATTGTCAGATCCCAGAAAACCATGGTCAAAGCAGCTATTTATCATTCGGAAATGCCAAGTAATGCAGCCATGCAGGTTCTGTTTCTGGCTGATCAGGCCCGACGAAACAGTATTCTTTCCCTGCAAAAGCATCTTGCTGATATCAAAAACAGCGCTTTCCTGCACAGAGCAACCGGAATGCTTGTCGACGGTATCACCCCCGAACAGCTTGAAGCCGTATTGGAGCAGCAGGTTCAGGCAATCCTGACCCGTCACCAGCGGGCAGCGAGCATTCTCAGACGTGCCGGGGAAGTTGCACCCGCTATGGGCCTGATCGGTACCCTTGTCGGACTGGTGCAGATGCTGAGTAATCTGGAAGACCCCAGCACCATCGGCCCGAGTATGGCCGTGGCTCTGCTGACAACCTTTTATGGGGCGATCCTGTCCAATATGGTTTTTAATCCCCTTGCCGCCAAGCTTGAGCGCATCTCGCAGGTTGAAGCTACGGTCAATCAGATCTATGCCATTGGAATCTGCTCCATTGGACGCCAGGAAAACCCGAGGCGCCTTGAAATAATGATGAACACCATTCTCCCTCCAGACCAGAGAGTGAATTATTTTGACTGAGCCGACCCACACAAAAATCGTCCACCAGGAGAGTAAGTAATGCGTCTATTGATTGTTGGCTCGCTTGAAGGTCACATGATAACCGCCGGAAAAATTGCCTTTGAGCGAGGAGCCAAAGTGGCAACTGTCGATGATATACAACAAGCCATGTCTTCGCTTCGTACCGGTCAGGGAGCAGATCTGTTGCTGGTCGATATTGACCTCGACATTGATACCCTCTGCAAGAATCTTCTGGCCGAACGCTTTTCTGTTCCTGTCATTGCCTGTGGTATCGGTACTCAGCCTTCGAAAGCTGGTGATGCGATCCGCTCCGGGGCAAAAGAATATATCCCCCTGCCGCCTGACGCCGAACTGATCGCAGCTGTTCTCGCAGCTGTGACGGAAGAAACAACCGCTCTGGTTTTCAAGGACCCGGCGACAGCAGCAGTCTTGCGACTGGCAGAACAGATCGCTCCCTCCGATGCCAGTGTTCTGGTCACAGGCGAGAGCGGGACAGGTAAAGAGGTAATGTCCCGCTATCTGCATTCAAAATCGAAACGGGCAAAAAATCACTTTATTTCCGTCAACTGCGCTGCAATCCCGGAAAACCTTTTGGAATCAGAATTGTTCGGTCATGAAAAAGGCGCTTTTACCGGCGCGATTTCCCGTCGGATCGGAAAGTTTGAAGAAGCCAATGGCGGCACTCTGCTGCTGGACGAGATATCAGAAATGCATCCCCGCCTTCAGGCAAAACTACTGCGTGCGGTGCAGGAGAGGGAAATTGATCGTGTCGGCGGGACCCAGCCAATCAAGGTTGATATCCGCCTGCTGGCGACCTCGAACAGAAACCTGGAAGAAGAAGTCAAGAAGGGCAACTTCAGGGAAGATCTCTATTACCGCTTGAATGTGGTGAACATCGAGATGCCAGCCCTGCGGGAAAGGCCAATGGATATCGAAATCCTGGCCGAGCATTTCATTGGTAAATATGCCAAGTCCAACGGCATCGCCAAACCTGCTCTGACCCCTGAAGCCAAACATCAGCTTCTTCAGCACCACTGGCGCGGAAACGTACGTGAGCTGGAAAACACCATGCACCGGGCTGTTTTGCTGTCCCGTGACAATCTGATCAGCCCTGAAGCAATCATGCTGACAGGCAGCGCCACCTTTGGGCCAACGCCCACCGCAACACCCTCGGCTTCCCCAGCAGTTGCCCCGTCAATTCCGGGATACCCTGCATCCGGAAAAGCCGTTGCCTCCTCCCAGCCCATGTCAGGTTCGGAAGCAGCCGGGGGAGCAATGGTCGGAAGAACTGTCGCCGATGTGGAAAGAGATCTTATCCTGAATACACTTGACCATTGTCTGGGCAACAGAACCCACGCGGCAAATATTCTCGGGATTTCCATCCGGACCTTGAGAAACAAACTGAAGCTATACAGTGAAGACGGGATTGAAATTACCGGGCCGGGCGGAAATGACAGCCTGAGTCCCTCACTTTGAGACGCGGCCAGATTAGTTTTCTTTTAAGGGTGATACTGCTTCTATGACCGACGCCAGTCCACAACCGGGCGGAAATAAACTGGGTTTACCCCAGCCGATCCTCGATTTTATCGAAGTCATGAAACGCGGGGATATTGCCCTTGCGCTTGGCGTTGTCGCGATTCTGATCGTTTTGATCCTGCCAATGCCCAGTTGGCTGCTGGACATTGCCCTTGCCTTGTCTATCACGCTGTCGGTCCTGATCCTCATGACGTCCCTCTTTATCCAGGGACCGCTGGAATTCAGTTCTTTTCCCACAATCCTGTTGATTGCGACCATGTTGAGACTATCGCTCAACCTTGCCTCCACCAGATTGATTCTGGCGAACGGGCATGAGGGAACGGCCGCAGCCGGACAGGTTATCCAGGCCTTCGGCAACTTTGTCATGAGCGGCAATTTTGTCATCGGGATCATTGTCTTTGGTATTCTGGTCATTGTGAACTTCATTGTCATCACCAAGGGTTCCGGCCGCATTGCCGAAGTTTCGGCCCGTTTCAGCCTGGATGCCATGCCTGGAAAACAGATGGCAATTGACGCGGATCTATCCAGCGGGCTGATTGACGAGGCCGATGCCCGGGAACGCCGGAAAACTCTGGAAGATGAAAGTAACTTTTTCGGGGCGATGGACGGTGCTTCAAAGTTCGTTCGTGGCGATGCCATTGCCGGGCTTTTGATTACCTTTATCAATGTGATCGGCGGCATTATCATCGGAGTTGCCCAAAAAGATATGGCAATCGGTGACGCCGCTGAATCCTATACTATTCTGACTGTTGGTGACGGACTGGTTTCACAGATCCCGGCTATTATTGTTTCAACCGCTGCAGGCCTTCTGGTTTCCAAAACCACTTCCGTTGGCTCTGCTGACAAAGCTGTTTTTGCCCAGCTTGGTGGTTACCCTCGCGCCCTGGGACTATCTGCTGCATTGATGGTCGGCTTGGCTGCAGTACCCGGCACACCGGTTCTGCCCTTTCTACTTCTTGCCTTTATCTCTGGCGGGCTTGGCTGGGTTTCCAAGCAGGGAACAAACAAAAAAGAATTACTTGCCGAACAGAAGCAGAAAAAAGATACCGCGCCGCCGCCTGTGGCAGAAGAGCCGATTTCGGCGTCCTTACAGATCGACAATCTGCGGCTAGAGCTTGGCTACGGACTGCTGCCCATGATCAATGGACAAGGAGGAGAGCGCCTCACAGACCAGATCAAAGGCTTGCGCCGCCAACTTGCCCAGGAACTGGGATTTGTTCTCCCTTCGGTCCGGATACAGGACAACCTTCAGCTGGGAGCCAACAGCTATGTTATTCGCATTAAGGAAATTACTGCAGGTAACGGCGAATTGCGCCCCGCCATGCTTTTGGTGATGGATCCTCGTGGCGATAAGATCCAGCTTGTTGGTGAGGAAACAGTTGAACCGACATTCGGGCTGCCCGCCATGTGGGTCGATAACAGTCAAAAAGAAGAAGCGCTGTTCAGAGGCTATACCGTTGTCGATGCCTCAACCGTGATCACTACCCATATTACCGAGGTCGTCAAAGACAATATCTCCGAGCTGCTGTCCTATGCAGAAACACAGAAGCTGCTTGATGAACTCGGGGATGATCACCAGAAACTCATCGCCGATCTACTCCCGAGCCAGATTTCTGTCGGTGCTTTACAACGTGTCTTGCAAAATCTTCTGGCCGAACGCATCTCCATTCGGGATCTTCCGACTATTCTCGAGGGAATCTCAGAAGCCTGCGCCTATACAAGAAATGCAACCTTCATCACCGAACATGTCAGATCGCGGCTGGCGCGGCAGATCTCCAGCGCCAATGAAAACGAACAGGGTTTCATCCCCATGATCACCCTTTCTCCACAGTGGGAGCAAGCTTTTGCCCAGGCGCTTGTCGGGGATGGTGAGGAAAAACAGCTTTCCATGCCACCAACCCAGCTGCAGGAATTCATCACAACTGTTCGCCAGACCTTTGAACGTCACGCAATGATGGGCGAAACACCGGTCATGCTCAGCAGTCCTGTCATTCGCCCTTATGTTCGCTCGATTATCGAACGTTTCAGACCGACGACCGTGGTGATGTCACAGAATGAAGTACATCCTAAGGCAAAAATTAAGACTCTCGGGGTTATTTAAGAACCATGAGATACCTATTTTATGTCTGTAGCACAGCTGAAGCAGTAAGGAGGCGCCAAAAATGCGGTTAAAGCATTACATTGCGGAAAGCCTTCCCGATGCTATTCACAAAGTCCGGCAGGATCTCGGCACAGATGCCATCATTCTGGCAACGGACGAACTGGGCCCGGGCAAAGGTGTGCGGGTGACCGCTGGTCTCGACGAGGAAGCAGGACAGGAATTCTCCATCCAGGACCCTGTCGATGATGTAGACATTGTCGACGAAATTACCGAAGTCCTCGACTTCCATCGTCTGCCGCCTCAGCTGATCGAAACCCTTGTCGGTCACGCCGTCGGCATTCCAGCATCAGAGTGGCATATTTCGCTGGCAGGTGCCCTGGATAACCATTTTCGCTTTGCCGCAATTCCCTGCCGCCCCCAGCCACGCCCCCTGATGCTGGTTGGAATGCCCGGGGATGGCAAAACATCGACCATCGCCAAGCTCTGCGCCAAAGCGCGGCTGTCAGATGTCCCCACAAGCGTGATCACAATAGATTCAGAAAAAACCGGAGGAATCGAACAGATCGCGACTTTCTGTCATCGCCTCCAGGTGAATCTTGAAATTGCAGAAACCCCCGAACAGCTGGCAGAAATAGTTGAACGGACCAGTACGGACAGATTGATCCTGATTGATACAATGGGCATCAATCCTTTTGATGACACCAGCCTTAATGAGCTGAGCCAGTATGCCTTTGCCGCAAATGCAGAGATTGCACTCGTCACACCAGCCGGGGGGGATGTATATGAAACCGCTGATAAGGCCGCAGCCTTTTCGATCATGAACAGTAAATACATTATTCCGACAAAACTTGATATGACCCGGCGGTTTGGTGGTCTCTTAACGGCAGCTCACAGTACCAGACTTGCCTTTATGGCCGCGGGGACATCTCCTCATATCGTCGATGGATTATCTCCAATCAATCCGGTGTCACTGGCGCGATTATTGCTTCCTACCAGGCTGGAACACCAACAGCATACTCTTGCAACAGGCACACGCTGATGAACGAAGCCAAGAACTTTAATGTACAGTCCCTGCACGACAAGGTGCCTTGTCAGAATATGATTGCCATCGCGTCAGGCAAAGGCGGTGTTGGCAAGACATGGCTTTCCATCACACTCTCCCACGCCTTGTCAAATCTCGGTTGCAGAACCCTGCTTTTTGACGGGGATCTGGGCCTCGCCAACGTCGATATCCAGCTGGGCCTTGCCCCGAACAAGGATATGGGCGGCGTCCTTACAGGTCGTTATGCCCTTAAGGACGCGGCTGTACGGTACCCCGAGGGGGGCTTTGATGTCCTGGCCGGGCGCTCAGGCTCTGGAAGTCTGGCCAACCTGCCTGCCCAGCGCCTCAGTCACCTCACCAGTGATCTGGCCTCTCTGTCGGATTCCTATGACCGGGTCATTCTTGATCTCGGCGCTGGCATTGACCGGACCGTTCGCCAGCTGGCTGCTCAGGCTCAGGTTTGTCTGGTGATCACAACCGACGAGCCTACATCCCTGACAGATGCCTATGCCTTCATCAAGCTGACCAAAATGCAGAGGCCAGACGCTGATCTTCGTGTTATAGTTAACATGGCCGAGACCGAGCACGATGGACACAAGACCTACAATACAATTCGCAAGGCTTGTGAGTCGTTTCTCAAAATCACGCCTCCCCTGGCGGGAATTATTGTCAAGGACAGCAAGATAAAGGAAGCAATTCGCAATCAAACACCTCTGTTGGTCAGGTATCCCACATCCCCTGCGGCCGAGCGTGTCGAGCAGATTGCAAGGAATTTGCTCTCGGATAGATGAACAAGGTCAGCCTGCCGCTTGCTTCAGCCCCGTCTCCACAAGCTGGTGTTACGACACAGGCTGCTCAGGTAAGCACAATTGCCAACTACCCTCCTGCCCTTGCCACCCGGCCCGTGCAGGAACAGTTGCCTGGAACAGTCACTGGCCAAAATACAAAGGGGCAGCTTTTGGTCCAGACTCTCCTTGGTGAACTGGCCATCAACAGCCTGCAAAAACTCCCCCCCGGAACAGAAGTTTTACTTCAGTTCAAGACCCAGCGCCCCCCCTTTGAGATCCTGCTGCTGCCCCAGACGTCAAAGGCCCCGGCCCAGACATCTTCCCCTCACCATGCTCTGCCAAATGACAAACTCACTCTTGGCCATACCTTGCAGGCGCTGGTGCTTTCAACCTCCCCGCCCCCCTCCGGAACCCCCTCTCTCCCTCCTGCCCTGGCACAGCTCCAGCCTGGAAATGGTTTTCTTGTCAGAGTAGAGATCACACCTCAGGCTCCAAAACCCTTTATCACGCCCCCCGGTCCGGGTCTTGCAGCCCCGTCATCAGCAGGAGCCGCCCCCCAAGCCCCGGTCCTCCAAAACACAGGGGCGGGAGTAACCACAGCAACCACGTCACCAATTGTCACCACGGCTTCAGGTACAGTCATCATTCAAGGAACAGTAACAGGTGCCAATCAGGGGTTCCCGGTTGTACAAACACCTCTGGGATCAATTCAGCTGTCCATAAAGGCACCAATTACACCTGGCACCACCCTCACCCTGACACTTTCTCCACAGGCTGGAGAGGAGAACCCCTTGTCAGGGTTTTCACTTTCAACCCGAGAAGGAGCCGCCGGACAAGATCTGCGCAGCTTGTTACAGACAGCCTTGACAAGCCTGATCCATCAGGGGCAAGGCAATGCCCTGGCGAGCCATCTCCCCCATCAAGGGCCTGCTTTGACTTCAGGAATATTGTTGTTCCTAAATGCTCTAAAATCAGGTTCCACCAAAAGCTGGCTTGGGGAAGATACTCTTTCTCTACTCAGGAACAGTGGGCAGACTGAACTCGCCCAGAAGCTTTCTGCCGATACTCCCTTGATAGGACAACAGGTGGAAACATCTCAGGGAGAATGGCGTATGACTCCCCTTCCCGTCCTCTACGAAGGTATGCTGCAAAAAGCCAATCTCTTTGTCCGGGACAGGGAACAGGGAAGCCAGCAACAGGATGATCCTGAGCGTGAAGAGGCAACCCGTTTCAAACTCGAAGTAGAAATGAGCCGGGACGGAGATATGCAATTCGACGGGCTGGTCAAAAAACACCATTTCGATCTGGTGGTACGCAGCAGAAATACCCTGCCCCGGTACATGCACCAGAAAATATCCGATATTTTCTATGCCGCAAACGAAGCAACAGGCTATGCGGGCCGGATATCGTTCGAGGCTTCCAATCAATGGGAAAGATTAAGTGAAATCAGTGATCGCAATATTCCCAGCATCCACCAGAGCACTGTTGCCTAAGTCATAATCAAAGATAAAACCTGACACACTATCTGTATTCACAAGAATTTTTGGTCCGGGATCAATTTTCTGAAGACTTGCGTCGACGATAAAGCTGTATCCCCATTTCATCCAAAGCCGCCTGTTCTTTTTTCCGCAGAACATCTTTTTGTCTACGAATGTCATTGGCCTGGGCTTCTTCGTATTTTTTCAATTCCTGATAAATAGCTTGAAGCTCCTGCTGTGCCTGCTCTTTCCAGCCAATTATTTCCTCAATCGAGTAAACAATGCGTTTTCGGCGTTCCCGTGCTGCCTCGGCATAAACCGGATAGGTATGTGCCATTTCGGGATTCTGGACTGCAAAATCCTGTTCATGCTGGACATCCCGATCAAGCTTCTCCAGGTCCTGGATCAACTTTTTTTCCAGTGTTTGCAAATCAGATAGTTTTTGTTGTGCTTCATCCAGCTTCCAGCTGCTGACACGAACGAGGCTATCCACAGGTGTTTTCATGCGTCAGTTCCCATCAAGCCGGCGTCCTGGAATTCCCCCGCTTCCAGGGTTTCACCCGCTTCAGGCCAAGGCATCCCTATTGCTGCAGCAAGTTGCTCATATCCCAGTTCGAGATTACTTTGCTCAAACTTATCCTGTTTGAGAAAAGCCTCGAGGGCATCATGATAAAGAATGGCTTCGTCAATCGCAGGATCTGCCCCGGCAGAATAGGCCCCGATCCGGATCAACTCCGCCATGTTTTCATAGGTTGATAGAAGCTGTCTTGCCCGAGTTACCAGATCATTCTGGTTTTCATTATTACATCCCGGCATGGTTCGGGAGATACTGCGCAGAAGGTTTATCGCCGGGAAGCGATTGCGTTCGGCAATTGCCCGCTCGAGAATAATATGACCATCCAGAATACCGCGTACAGCATCCGCGATCGGCTCGTTGTGATCATCCCCTTCGACCAGAACAGTGAAAAGACCTGTGATCGACCCCTCCGGCAGAACACCGGGGCCTGCACGCTCTAGCAACTGGGGTAATTCGGCAAAAACAGACGGAGTATACCCCTTACTTGCGGGAGGTTCACCAGCAGACAGACCGATTTCACGCATAGACATGGCAAAACGTGTCACCGAGTCCATCAAACAAAGCACATCCTTGCCATTGTCACGAAAGTACTCTGAGACGGCCATGGTCATATAGGCAGCCTGACGCCGCATTAACGGAGGTTCATCCGAGGTCGCCACAACTACAACTGATTTTGCCAGACCTTCTGGGCCAAGATCGTCTTCAAGCCACTCCTGAACCTCCCGACCGCGCTCCCCGATCAATCCAATCACATTGACATCAAGAGACGCAAAGCGGGCCAACATGGACAGCAGGACGGACTTGCCTACTCCAGAACCGGCAAAAATACCCATCCTCTGCCCCTGGCAACAGGAGAGGAAACTGTTGATTGCCCGCACACCCAGATCAATTTTCCCTCCCACTCTCTGTCGACCATGTGCGGGAGGCGGCATGTTTCTTACTTTATAAGGGTCGGGCCCCATGGGAAGTGGCCCCTTGCCGTCTATCGGCTCTCCCAGGGCATTAACGACCCTGCCAAGCCAGGCATCGGAGGGATGAATTGATGGTTCGCTTTGAGCCAGCAGAGCTTTGCACCCCAAGCCTATTCCATCCAGAGAGCCAAAAGGCAACAAGAGCGCGCGCCCTTGGCGAAAACCGATAACTTCACAAGGAACCTGTCGGGAATCACGGGCAATGAGGGTGCAACGCGAACCAATCGCTAACAAACGATCAAGTCCGGACAATTCAACAAGCATGCCAAGCACACCCGAGACCCGGCCATAGACCTGATAATCAGAAAGTTCTGAAATTTCCCGTGCCAGACTTTTAAGTGTCATACCGATCTAGATACCTTAAATTGAACATAAACTACATAAAAATAACCCAAGGATGTACTCATCACATGATTTCATCACCACTTTGACACAGAGCATTTAACGTCAGCTTAACTCTGCTTCCTTTCAAAAAGATCAAAATTTGCCGAAGAAACTACTTTTAATAAAATTAATCATAGTTTTCTCCCGTTTTTTTGAGTTTCTATGAATTTCTGGTAATATTTTGTTAACGTTACATGCTGAAAATGGTTAACAGCATTCATATTCGTTTAACCAACATTAATGACCGGAACCAAACATGCGAGTTCTGTTAGTAGAAGACGACGCCCCAACAGCCCAAGGCATCGAAATGATGCTCAAGTCAGAAGGCTATGTGTGTGACAAAACTGACATGGGTGAAGACGGCCTCGAAATTGGTAAGATCTATGATTATGACATCATCATCCTGGATCTTATGCTCCCTGATATGGATGGTTATGAAGTCATCCGGCGTTTGAGAGCTTCCAGGGTAGAAACGCCAATTTTGATCCTTTCCGGGCTCAACGGCCTGGATGACAAAATCAAGGGTCTGGGATTTGGAGCAGATGACTATCTGACCAAACCTTTCGATAAAAGAGAACTTATCGCCAGAATTCAGGCTATCGTTCGCCGATCCAAAGGTCACGCCGCTTCAGTAATCAACACTGGCAAGCTCCGTGTGAACCTGGACACCCGTACTGTTGAAGTTGAAAGTAAACTCCTGCACCTAACGGGCAAGGAATATGGCATTCTGGAGCTGCTTTCCCTGCGCAAGGGAACAACTCTTACAAAGGAAATGTTCCTTAACCACCTTTATGGCGGGATGGATGAGCCCGAACTCAAAATTATTGATGTCTTTGTCTGTAAACTCCGGAAAAAACTGTCCAATGCCACAGGCGGTGAAAACTACATCGAAACTGTCTGGGGACGCGGCTATGTCCTGAGAGATCCTGTTGATCAGGGAATAAATGAAGCTCATATGGCTTCTGCCTGATTTTTATTCCCGAAGGGAATATCTCAAGAGTTCTCAAAATACGTAATAAAAAAACAGAGGCCGAAAATTCAGCCTCTGTTTTTTTATTACCAAGATGCGAAGCCGGGGAAGATATCCCCCCGGCTTTTATCAATACTTACCCTACTGCAGCACGCGCGGCCTGTCCGCGCACCAGGCCATAGATACCTCTTTGCCCCGGGATAAGCTGGAAATCGTCAGATATCCCTAATACGGTTTCCGCACCACCCAGGTACAGAAAGCCATCATCAGGCATCTGCTTTGCGATATTTTTCAAAACATGTGATTTTGTCGCTTGTTCGAAATAAATCAAAACATTGCGACAAAAAACAATATCAAATTTACCAAGCGCCGCCGGACTTTCAAGAAGGTTGAAAGTTTTATAGGTCACCATATTGCGGATGGAAGGATCAATCTGCCACCGGTCCCCGGCTTGCTGGAAATATTTTACCAGGAGATTGATCGGCAAACCGCGCTGTACCTCAAACTGGGTATAAACGCCTTCTTTCGCCTTGTTTAAAATCTCGTTGGACAGATCCGTTGCGATAATCTCGATCTTCCAGCCAGCCAGCTTGGGCCCCGCTTCTTTAAGCAACATAGCGAGGGTATAGGGCTCCTGCCCGCTCGAGCAAGCGGCAGACCAGATCCGGATCGTTTTACTGGAAGCCCGCTTTTCCAACATATGTGGAAGCACCAGATCCCGGAATTGATCAAAGGGTTTTTGATCACGGAAGAAGAACGACTCATTGGTCGTCATTGCCTCTGTGATGTCATTAAGTAAACGTTCGTCGTTGCTTGATCTGACCTTCTGTACCAGCTCGTCGAAGCCGCTAAGGCTCCATTTACGTGCCACAGGATTCAAGCGACTTTCCAACAGATAGGCTTTGTCTTGACTTAAGACGAGCCCGGAACGCTTCTTTAGAAACTGTGAAATAAATTCGAAATCGTTCACGTTCATGCCGCCGACCTCAGCACAAGTTGTCGTACATGCGCTGCCATTTCCTTGATAGGAAGAACAGCGGAACAGAGACCTGCAGTCGCTACCGCGCCTGGCATACCCCATACAACACTTGTATGTTCGTCCTGTGCAATGACACTCCCGCCTGCGGTTGTCACAACTTCAGAACCTCGTAAACCATCACTGCCCATCCCCGTAAGGATCAGGACAAGGAGATGAGAGCCATATATTTTAGACAGACTTCTTAGCATCGGATCTACCGCCGGACGACAAAAGTTTTCTGGCGGTTCCTGATTGAGGCGAATAATGGTGTCTGTCCCCTTTTTTTCAAAAACCATATGATAGCCGCCAGGAGCCAGATAAATTCTCCCGCCACGTATTGCTTCCCCATCCTCGCCCTCTTTACTTGGCATCTGGGAAATACGCCCGATATGCTCAGCCAGAAGAGCTGTAAAGGTTGCTGGCATATGCTGGGTAATGACAACAGGCTGACTGACCACCCCCAAATTACCGAGCACATCGAACAGGGCCTGGGGACCGCCAGTGGAGCTGCCAATAGCCAGAATATCAGGGCGCGCAATCGCTGTGGTCCGCAAAGTAATCTCTTTGTTGGCGTAAAGCCCCCCGGTCGTCCTTTTAACCGGAGCCGACGAGGCAGCTGTTGTCTGGCTGATCCCCGTTTTAGCAACTGTCGCAGAAGCTTCCGATGGTAATGGGGCATGTCTGGCCGTTCGTGCAACACGGCCCAAGGCTTTCACCTTCTCAACCAGCTCATATTTAAAATCATCAGCTTTGGTGAGTTCACCCGAACTTGTCGGTTTGGGGATATAGTCTGCGGCTCCCAACCGCATTGCCTTGAAACTGATCTCGGCATTTTTGCGCGTTAATGTGGACGCCATGATAATCTGAACACCGGGCTTGGCTTCAAGCAGCTTTGGCAAGGCCGTCAGGCCATCCATAACCGGCATCTCTATATCGAGAACCACCACATCAACGTCCAGGGTCGCGATACGTTTGATCGCAATCTCGCCATTGGAAACAGACTCAATAACAGATACCTTTGGGTCATTTTCCAGCATTCTGGTCAAAAGCCCTCTGATAACTGCAGAATCATCCACCACCATCACACGATAGGCATTTTCGGCTTTAGGGGCAGGTGATGTATTCAGTGGCAATGACATTAAAGCAGGCCTACCTGGGTAAATTTGGATTCAATGATGTCACTGTCAAAAGGCTTCATGATATATTCATTGGCCCCGGCAGCAATCGCCTGCTGGATATGTTGCATATCATTTTCTGTTGTACAAAACACAACTATAGGCTGCTCAACTCCTTGCAATGCCCTCAGGTCCTTAAGGAATTCAAGGCCATCCTTTACCGGCATATTCCAGTCCAGCAATACCGCATCAGGCATGGAGTTTATACAGGAATCCAATGCTTTCTGACCGTCTTCAGCTTCCTGAATTTGAAAGTTCAACCCTTCAAGTATTTTCCTGGCAACCATGCGGACTACTTTGGAGTCATCGACAACCAAACAGGTTTTCATTTTATTGCTCCAGCTTAATTTTTATCTGTCAAAAACATATTCATCACACCTGTTCTGTATAAGAAAACAGTCGGCGCTCAATTAATTCAGGCAGCATCAACACCGCGATTATAATCAAGGAAGCGGTTAACATCCAAGATGACAAGCAATTTCCCGTCAAGCCTGTATATACCAATCGAATACTCCCTGAATCTCTGATCGAGAGTAGGCGGGTTACGCTCAAAGGAAGAAGCATCCACGCCCAGAACCTCACCAACACTATCAACCATAAGACTATATAAGTCATTACCGTTTTCGACAACAATGCTCATGCAGGTCTTATCAGGTCTCGGTGCCAGTCCCAGACGTTTACGAACATCAATAGCAGTTACAATACGTCCGCGGAGATTAAGAGATCCTGCAATTTCCGGCGGAGCCAAGGGGATCGGTGTAATCTGTTGCGGGTTGATAATGTCCTGTACTCTGAGCACTGGCACGCCAAAGAGCTGGCCTGCGATATAGAAGGTGACAAAATCTTCGCTCTCTTTGTAAGTATCACTCACAGCTTTACTCTCTATGGTTTTGATCCAGGCTCCGATAACCGGGGAGCCCGTGGACCCGTTTTACTATCAAGCCGCGCCTTTGATCTCGGCAATGGTATCTTGCAATGTCATCAACAGAGCTTCACGGTCAGTCTTGGAGACATAGTCTTTAAAGCCTGCAGCCCGCCCTCTCGCCAGATCAGAATTTGAAGCAAAGGCTGAAAGGGCAACCATTGGGATTCTGGACCACTTCGTGTTTTCACGAACCGCTTCGGCAAATTCAAAGCCATTCATCCCCGGCATTTCAATATCAGAGATAATAACGTCGAACAGTTCGCCTTTCTCACAAAGATCCAGAGCGGATTTTGCAGAATCAACAGCCTTTACGTCATATCCGGCAACCGAAAGCATCGGCATCAGGAGATTGCGGAAAAAGGCGCTGTCATCAACAAGCAGAAGACGGGAACGGGAACTGTCGAAATTCTCTTTACCAGTTTCAGAGCCAAACCAGTCAGGGTAGGCCTGGGTCAGGAAGAAACCGGCATCCACAACATCCGTCGCTTTACCGGCAATAATCGCACTGCCGATATAACCGCGTTTTTCTGCACTGAGTTCCACGTTCATCCGGTCTTCAACAATGTCGATGATCTCGTCAACCACCAGCCCCATGGAACGTTCCCGATCAGAGAAGACCAGCACCGGCTGGCGCCCCTCTTTTGCCAGCTTCATATCTGGTTGCATCGGGATCAGCGGCATCAGTTGGCCACGATACTGGACCACATGCTGCCCGCCGGAGCTCTCGACTTTGGTAAGATCCACTTCTTCCAGTCGGGCAATAAGCGCTAGAGGCACAGCTTTTGGCGCATCATCCCCAGATCGGAAGACCAGCATGGCCACCTTTTCATCATTCGCAGTATGATGGCGATCAGCAAGACCACTGAGTTCTGTTTCACCCACAGCAATCTCCCCAGTAGCAGCAGCAATCCCGTTTGGATCCAGGATCATAACCACAGCACCATCACCCAAAATGGTATTACCAGAGAACAGCTGAATATTTCTGATGATCGGTGCAACCGGCTTGACCACGATCTCCTCTGTATCGAAGACCCGGTCGACAATAATACCAAAGGTGTAAGTCCCTACCTGAGCCACAACAATAAAGTTGTCATCACGCAGTTTGGTTTCCTTCTCCTCACCTTCAACCGAGAGCTTGAGCAAGTCGCGGAGTTTAACAAGAGGCAGAAGACGATTACGAAGTCTCAGAACAGGTGTATCGTTAATGTGCTCGATCACATGTTCGGAATGATTTGATGTCCGAACCAGTTCCACGACAGACAATTGCGGTATCGCAAATCGTTCTTTACAACACTCAACAATCAGGGCGGAAACGATCGCAAGGGTCAAAGGAATCTTGATGGTGAAGATCGTCCCTTTTCCTTCCGTCGAGCTCAACTCGATCGTACCACCTATTTTTTCGATGTTGGTGCGCACCACATCCATACCAACACCACGTCCAGAAACCGCGGTTACAGCTGCAGCAGTGGAAAAACCAGCTTTGAAGATAAACTGCTGTATCTGCTGATCAGACATTCCATCAAGTTCGGCTTCAGAAGCAAGTCCGTTCTCGGCACATTTTTCCTTGATCCGCTCGGTATTTAACCCCTTACCATCGTCCGAGATCTGGATGATAATATGACCACCTTCGTGATAGGCATTCAGGACAACCTGACCAATTTCCGGTTTGCCGGCAGCAACGCGGTCATCCGGCATTTCCAGCCCGTGATCAGCCGAATTACGCACCATATGGGTCAGCGGATCTTTGATCAGCTCCAGAACCTGACGGTCAAGTTCTGTATCAGCACCCTTCATCACCAGGTCGATCTTTTTATTCAATTCGTGCGACAGATCGCGAATGATACGCGGCAGTTTCGCCCACGCATTCCCGATCGGCTGCATCCGGGTCTTCATCACCCCTTCCTGCAGATCCGAGACCACGTGGTTCAAACGCTGCAGTGGTGTCGCAAAATCACTTTCCTTGTGCGCCCGAAGAATTTGCAAGAGCTGGTTTCTCGTCAGCACCAGCTCTGAGACCATCGTCATCAGGTTTTCCAGAACATCAACACTCACGCGGATTGACTGGTTGGCAACTGACGAAGCAGCATCCCCGGCAGGGGCAGCAGGAGGTGGTGGAGGGGGAGGTGCAGCCTTTTTCGCCTTGGCAGCAGGAGCTTTTGGTGCTGGCTCAGGCTTCAGAGCCACAACTTCAGCAACGGGCTGCTCTTCTTCTGCAGCCTGTGCGGCCAGCTCTTCAGGACCCAAAGCTTCGCGAAACGCCCGCTCCAGTTCATCCTCTTCCTCATCATCATCCTCATCCACATCTGCGACCCCCGCAGCAGCCACAGGTGCGGGAGCTTCAGCCTCACCACCATCGGTCCCTTCAGCATGCGCATTCAGTCGAGCGATAAGGTCGCTGTCGTCCCCTTCAGGTTCCTTTTCTGTCGCTTCAAGCGTCGCGAGAATTTCCCGGATTTTGTCAAGACACTCCAGGATCAGCGAAACGCCCATCGCAGAAACCACCAGTTCTCCATCGCGAAACTTGTTCATGATGTTCTCACCGGCGTGGGCAACAGATTCAAGCCGCGGCAAACCAAGGAACCNGCAAGTGCCCTTGATTGTATGCATGAGCCGGAAGATGTTACTCAGCAGCTCCGTGTCGTTTGGGTTCTGTTCGAGTTTGACAAGCTCCACATCCAATGTGGTCAGACCTTCATTGGTCTCCGTCAAAAACTCGCTCAAAAGATCATCCATGACTGCGCTTCCATTCCATCTTGATCATTCACTGCGGTCACAGCTTGTGTGCTATCCGCCTTTATCAACGACAAGCTTGTCAAAGGAAGATTAATAACCTCTTACCCCGCGACGCTGGTTTGTTAACTTTAATTGGAAAGATGCAAAATTTAATGATTTTAGAGCTGTAGAGACAGCAGCACGGCAAGAAAGACCTTTTACAAGCCCCTGACGCAAAGTATAGCTGATAGCTGATTTTGAGACTCGTTATTAGATAATTACAGGGCTGAAGTTTGGCGGATTCGGGAAAAACACTTCAAAACCAGATCACAACAGACAGCGGCAGGGTCTTCGCCCGTTCAGGTAAAAAAGGCGTCCTGACCTGGCTTGCTTTTTTTGTGGCCGGCCTCTTTGCCTTCCCCATTTTGAGTGTGACCACTGCAGCCCTCACCGCCACCAGCGATGTCTGGGATCATCTTGTCCAAACCGTCCTTGCTGACTATGTCATCAACACTCTGTTGTTGGCTTCCGGGGTCGCCTGCCTGGTGACGGTAATCGGTGGCGGCACTGCCTGGCTGGTAACGATGTGCCGCTTCCCGGGCCGCAGACTCTTCGAGTGGGCTCTTATCCTGCCCCTTGCTGTGCCCGCTTATGTAATGGCCTATACCTACACCGACTTTCTTCAGACAAGTGGTCCGCTGCAGGTCCTGCTCCGCGAAGTATTTGCCCTGCAATACAGAGAATACTGGTTCCCGGAAATCCGCTCCATGGGCGGTGCGATCACCATGTTATCACTCGTCCTGTACCCTTATGTCTATATGCTCGCCAGAGCAGCCTTTCTCGAACAGTCCGTCTGTGCGCTCGAAGTCAGCCGTACCCTCGGTTGCAGTCCTCTATCGAGTTTCTTCCGAGTTGCTCTGCCGCTGGCACGCCCTGCCATTATCGCTGGAACATCTCTTGCCCTTATGGAGACCCTTGCTGATTTCGGCACGGTTTCTTTTTTTGGTATTCAGACCTTTACCACAGGGATTATGAACGCCTGGACAACTTTCGGCGATCTGGCTGCTGCGCGACAGCTGTCGACATATTTACTCGTCTTTATTTTTTCGGTTTTTATCATCGAAAAGCTCAGCCGCGGAAAAGCGCGGTATCATCACGCAACCAATCGCTATCAAAACCTGCCGGGCTACAAGCTGCATGGCTTGAAAAAATGTTTCGCCGTTGCCGCTTGCAGTATCCCCCTGTTTCTCGGCTTTGTCCTGCCCGCAGTTATTCTGATCAACAAGACCCTTTCCCTGGGTGACAAACAGTTTGGCATCAAATTTATCACGCTGGCCTTCAACAGCTTTACCTTGGCCACAGTGACGGCCTGTCTTGCAGTATTGATTGCTGTTTTGCTGGCCTACACCAACAGGATGCAGGCCAACTTCTTCTCCCGGACAGCGACAAAGATTGCCTCCATGGGCTATGCAATTCCCGGTACCGTCGTTGCCATTGGTACCCTCTTTCCCCTTGCTGCCTTGGATAACACTATAGATTCCTGGATGCGGAGTACTTTTGATATCTCAACCGGCCTCCTGCTGACCGGTACGATTACAGCCTTGGTTTTTGCCTACCTTGTCCGTTTTCTGGCTGTCTCCCTGAATACTGTTGAAAGCGGTCTAGGGAAAATACGTCCCAGTATGGACGATGCGTCACGTACCTTGGGCATGGGGCCAATCAAAACACTCTGGCATGTTCACACCCCTATTATGAGCGGCAGCCTTATTACGGCTGGATTAGTGGTTTTTGTTGATGTCATGAAAGAGTTGCCAGCCACTCTTGTCATGCGCCCGTTCAATTTTGATACACTGGCTGTTCATGCCTACAACCTTGCTTCTGATGAACGACTTTCGGAAGCATCAACGGCTTCCCTCACAATTGTCGCCGTTGGTATCCTGCCATTGATTTTCCTCTCGCGGGCGATTGCAAAAAGTCGGGCGGGGAGCCAGGCGAAGCCACCACAAGACCTGTAAAACCTAAAAAAAAGCACCCCTGGGATTATCCAGAGGTGCTTTTCGACAGTTGGAACCGCTTGAGGCACAAGAGCCTCGTTCAATTATTTCCAGCCAACACGGTCAAAGATTTTCTGGGCTGTCACCTGATTGGTGCCATAAACAGAAACATTTACCGTGTCTTTCTTGAAATCACCAAGAGCCGTCACAGCCGCGTTGGCAGCAACACCCTCAACAACCGGAAATTCATTGTTCCCGTCAGCAAAATAATTCTGGGCGTCAGCACTGGTCAGATATTCAAGAAACTTAACTGCTGCTTCACTGTGTGGGGCTGTTTTAACAACACCGGCACCAGAGATATTCACGTGGGTTCCACGATCATTCTGGTTCGGAAAAACGTAACCGATCTTGTCAGCGATACCTTTATCTTGTTCTTCTGGTGTTGTCTGCAGTCGAACAAAATAATAAGAGTTTGCCACGGCAATCTCACATTCCCCTGAACCGATACCCCGCAGTTGGTTTGTATCACCCTTAACAGGTTCACGCGCAAAGTTGTCAACTACGGCTTTCGCCCATTCTTCAGCAGCAGCTTCACCTTTGTGCTCTACAATCGAAGCCAGCAAGGACTGGTTATAGATGTTTGAGCTCTCGCGGATGCAAACCTTGCCTTTCCATTTTCGATCAGCCAGATCTTCATAAGAGGTAATTTCACCCTCTTTTACCTTTGCCTTATCAAAGAAGATCATCCGGGCGCGGGTAGAAAAACCATACCAGTTACCGTCGGGATGGCGCAGGTTGGCCGGAACGCGCTCATTCAGTTCATCAGAAGAGACGGATTTAAAAATCCCGTCCTGGTCCGCGCGCCAGAGGTTACCGGCATCAACCGTCACCAGAATATCTGCAGGACTGTTTTCACCTTCACTTTTAATACGCTCAACCAGTTCGGCACCTTTACCTTCGATCAGGTTGACCTTGATACCGGTTTCTTTGGTGAAGCCAGCATAAAGTGCGTCATCAGTCTGGTAATGACGTTCTGTATAAACGTTGACAACCTCTTCTGCACTGGCGGAAACACCGCTCAGTACTGTCGCAGAAAGGATTGCTGTCGTTACGAACCAAGCAGTCTTCATTTCGACTGTCTCCTAATTGTTTATCACAGGGAGTGATCAGAAAATTGACCGGAACAAAATTCTTCCGATAAAAAGCACCCGGAATATTGCAAATCATTCGCAATATATCAAGTTAGAAATGAGACTTATTCGCAAATTAAAATCATTGAATTTAAAGAAAAAAGCAGCTTCATCGATCCGAAGCTGCTTTTCCCAGGCTATAGCCATTTTCAGATATAAGGACTTCAGTCTGAATTACCAGAAACAGGAAGGCCTTATCCGTCTATTTAGAATGAAACAATTAACTGCACATGCCCGTCGACAGAACTGTTCACCAACAGGTCACTTCCTCTTCTTTGAGCGAGAAAGCGGGTGAAATAGGCATGAACATTTCTTGGTGTCAGCTCTCCCGGATCAACTTTTTCCGAAATAGCATAACGCACCTCCTCGCGAATCGCGACGGATTCTCCGGCAACTGTAACAGCAACGAAAGTACGATTATCCGCCTCACCACTATGGGCAGTAATAACCCCGCCCCGAGGAAGCATCTCAAGCCCAAAGGCAATAAGATTTAGAAGAATCTTGCCCCCATCTTCCGGCAAGCCTTCAGGCACCGTCAGGTTCGGCCAGTTAAATTCCGCTTTGGTGTGTTTAAGATAGTTACTCGCAAGCTGGTTTAATGTTGCAAAATCACTTCCAAGCCGACTGCCAGCCAGACCATAGGCAATACGGTAAAACTGCAGGGTTGCCGCGGCCTGGACAGCGGATCCTGTTGCCAGTTTCAAGGCGTCAGCAGCCATACCAAAAGAATCATCTTCCATCAGTTCAAGGCCGTTGTTAACAGCACCGACTGGCCCGACAAGATCATGACACAAACGCGATGTCAGAAGCTCGAGAACCCGGAAATCAACTTGATCACTCATTCTAAAAAATACTCGCTTTGACTAAAAAAACACTCGCTCTGGAAATCGACATACCAAAAAAGCTTCAGATTGCGATCAGTTAAACACATAAATATTAACAGAAAAACTACTGACCCCGGCTTTCTGCGCTGCTCTGATATCTTTATCCGCCTTCCGGTCATTATCCTTCCATAATCAGTCTGATATATTGAACGCTCTGGCCAAGGAATTCAGGCTCCGAGGTTCGACAAACGACACCAGACATCCGGCAAGCGACATTAATAGCAATCGCCTATCAAGGCATAGGACTTTGCGAATGCCCCATCGCTATCCAACACTGGCAAAGCGCTATAAAATGCTCCAGATATGTCCGGGAATGCGGGAAGACCGCAAGATGCCAACAGGAATATGGAAATATCGGCCCGGATTTTTCCGCCCGAATAACTGAAACAGAAAGAGCCCGGATCAACCGGTGTTCATCGCCCGCACAGCAGGGCGTGTCGTGGAGTTGCATGAGTAATGTCGGATAATGCCACCTTGGACAAGTCCCCCGTCAAGCGCCAGATCCATCCGGGTTCAGGCCGCCGCAAACCCCCTGTTTTCGCCAAAGGGCGTCAACTGAACCCCGGTGCACAGGAAACCATTCATGCCTTGCTTGGCAACCGCTCGCGTCAGCGGGATCTTCTGATTGAACATCTGCACTTGATACAGGACTCATTCGGCTGCCTTTCTGCGGATCATATGCAGGCCCTGGCAGATGAAATGAAACTTCCCATGGCCGAGGTCTATGAAGTTGCTTCTTTCTATGCACATTTTGATATCGTGCTCGATGGAGAAGCCGCCCCCGCCGAGATTACAGTTCGGGTTTGTGAAAGCCTCAGCTGTGAGATGGCCGGAGCTGATGAACTCCTCAGCAAGCTTCCATCAGCTGTTGCAAAGAATGTGAGGGTGGTAAGAGCACCTTGCATGGGCCGCTGTGACTGTGCACCTGTTGCCGAAGTTGGTCACCATCATGTTGAACATGCGACCGTTGAGAAAATCGTCCAGACGGCGAAGGCCAAAAATCTGGAACCTGCCAAGGTTCCCTACAGAGATTACGATGCCTATCTTGCCGATGGTGGATACAAGGTCCTGCGCGATTGCTACGAAGGCAAATATCAGCGCGACCAGATCGTTGAACTGCTGAAAAACACAGGTCTTCGTGGCCTTGGTGGTGCAGGCTTCCCGACTGGACTCAAATGGGGCATTATTCGCCAGCAACCCAAACCCCGTCTTATGGCGATCAATGGGGATGAAGGTGAACCTGGCACATTCAAAGATCGTCACTACCTTGAAACCGATCCGCACCGTTTTCTCGAGGGTATGTTGATCGGTGCATGGGTCGGCGAAGTTGAAGCCAGTTACATCTATATCCGCGATGAATATCCGGCGGTAATCAAACTCTTGAAAAAAGAGATCGACCGCCTCTATGCCGAAGGGTTGAACAACGGGGTTAAAATCGATCTTCGCCGTGGAGCCGGAGCCTATATCTGTGGTGAAGAGTCCGCGATGATTGAATCTATCGAGGGCAAACGCGGCCTTCCCCGTCACAAACCTCCTTTCCCCTCACAGGTTGGTCTTTTTGGCCTGCCAACGCTGACAAACAACGTCGAGACGGTCTACTGGGTCCGGGATCTGATTGAAAAAGGCCCAGAGTGGTTCACCAGCGAAGGGCGGAACGGCCGCAAAGGGCTCCGGTCCTTCTCTGTTTCTGGTCGCGTCAAAAATCCCGGGGTAAAATTTGCACCAGCCGGTATCACCATCAGAGAACTGATTGCCGAATATTGTGGCGGCATGGCTGATGGTCACGAATTCAAGGCCTATCTACCAGGCGGAGCCTCAGGTGGCATACTTCCCGCCAGCCTCGGGGATGTACCGCTCGACTTTGATACACTACAGGCTCATGGCTGTTTTATCGGTTCTGCCGCCATCGTGGTCCTGTCCGATCAGGATAATATGCGGGATGTCGCCAGCAATCTGATGCGCTTTTTCGAAGACGAAAGTTGCGGACAATGCACGCCTTGTCGCAACGGCACGGAAAAGGCCGTCAAGCTCATGCAGGCAGAAACCTGGGATCAGGATCTGCTTAAAGAACTCTCGACTGTGATGATGGATGCCTCCATCTGCGGTCTCGGCCAGGCCGCCCCCAATCCCTTGTTATCGGTAATGAAACACTTTCCGGAGGAACTGTAATGTCTGTAGTTGCAAATAAAGCCCCGGTTACCTTTACCCTTAACGGTGAACAGGTCGCAGCCCAGCCCGGTGAAACCATCTGGCAGGTCGCAGACCGCCTCGGCACAGAGATTCCGCACCTGTGTTACCAACCGGAACCCGGCTATCGCGCTGACGGAAACTGTCGCGCCTGTATGGTCGAGATTGAGGGCGAGCGGACACTTGCAGCCTCCTGTATCCGGGCACCAAGCGAAGGCATGGTAGTCAATACGGCAACCCAGCGGGCGAAAAAAGCTCGCGAGATGGTTTTTGAACTTCTGGTCGCCGATCAGCCAGCCCGTGAAACCGCCCATGAACCCGATTCAAAGTTCTGGAACTGGGCTTCCGACATCGGCGTAACTTCCAGCCGGTTCCCGGCACGCAAAAGCCCTGTAGCCGACCTCAGTCACACAGCTATTGCCGTCAACCTTGACGCCTGCATCAACTGTAACCTTTGCGTGCGGGCCTGCCGTGAAGTTCAGGTCAACGATGTGATCGGCATGGCCTATCGCGGATCTAAAGCCAGCATCATTTTCGATTTTGATACGGAAATGGGCGAAAGCACCTGTGTCGCCTGTGGTGAGTGTGTTCAGGCTTGTCCGACCGGAGCCCTGATGGAAGGCTCCCTGCTCAACGCGGCAGGAACACGTACGGAATATGCTGATGAAATCATCAATTCCGTCTGCCCCTTCTGTGGTGTCGGCTGCCAGACCGAGGTTCATGTCAAGGACGACAAGATCCTCAAGATTGATGGACGTGATGGTCCTGCCAACGAAAAACGTCTCTGCGTCAAAGGCCGCTTCGGGTTCGATTATATTCACAACCCCAACCGCCTGACCAAACCCTTGATCCGCCGGGATGATGCCCCCCGTGGCTGGGACATTCAGGTTCCAGACAATGACTTTTCGGAATTTTTCCGCGAAGCAACTTGGGAAGAGGCCCTGGAGCGGGCGGCTTCCGGCCTGAGCAAGATCCGAGACAACAAAAGCCCCAAAGCTCTTGCAGGTTTTGGTTCGGCCAAAGGATCAAACGAAGAAGCCTATCTTTTCCAGAAGCTGGTTCGCACCGGCTTTGGCAGCAACAACGTGGATCACTGCACACGGCTGTGTCATGCCTCCTCTGTTGCCGCCCTGATGGAAGGTGTTGGCTCAGGGGCGGTATCAGCCCCCTTTACCTCTGTTGCGGATTCCGACTGCATCATCATTATCGGCTGTCGTCCCGGCTGGAACCACCCCGTCGCCGCCACCTATATCAAACAGGCGGCAAAGGATCCCAATAAGCATCTCTTTGTGATGGACCCCAGAGGCCAGAACCTTGTGCGCTATGCTGACAAGCACCTGCAGTTCAAGCCAGGGCGTGATGTCGCCATGCTCAACGCGATGATCTATACCATCATCGAAGAGAACCTCTATGACCTGCAATATGTTCAGGCCAACACCGAGGGCTTTGAGGAACTGAAAGCCAACATCAAGGACTTCTCGCCCGAAGATATGGCAGATATCTGTGGTATCGATGCCCAGACCCTGCGTGAAGTCGCCCGTACCTACGCCACTTCAGAAGCGTCACTCATCCTCTGGGGCATGGGTGTCTCCCAGCATACCCACGGTACAGATAACGTCCGCAGCCTGATTGCCATGTCCCTGATTACCGGACAGATCGGCCGTCCGGGCACTGGCCTGCATCCACTGCGTGGACAGAACAACGTCCAGGGTGCTTCCGATGCCGGGCTTATCCCCATGCTCTACCCGGATTACCAGTCCGTGGAAAATGCCGAGATCCGCAGCAGGATGGAGGATTTCTGGGGAATGGAACTGGATCGCAAAAAAGGGCTGACCGTCGTCGAGATTATGGATGCCATCCATGACGGCGAAATCAACGGTATGTTCATCCAGGGTGAAAACCCGGCCATGTCCGACCCGGATCAGAAACACGCCCGCGAAGCCCTCTCAATGCTTGACCACCTGGTGGTTCAGGACATTTTCATGACAGAAACAGCCTGGCATGCAGATGTAATTCTCCCTTCCTCGGCCCACGCCGAGAAGGACGGAACCTTTACCAACACCAATCGGCAGGTCCAAATTGGCCGTGCTGCAGTCTCTCCTCCCGGCGAAGCGCGTCAGGATTGGGAATTGATCCAGGAAATTGCCAAACGTATGGGCCTGAGCTGGTCCTATAGTCATCCCCGCGATGTTTTCAACGAGATGGCCCAGATCATGCCATCCCTGAACAACATTACCTGGGAAAGACTTGAGCGTGAAAACGTCGTTACCTACCCCTGTTCCAGCGCAGATGGTCCTGGTACAGAAATTCTCTTCGCCCAGGGTTTCCCGACAGCATCCGGTCGCGGCAAGCTGGTCTCGACAGCACTTGTTGATCCGGCCGAGTTACCGAACGAGGAGTTCCCGCTGGTCCTCACCACCGGGCGTCTGCTTGAACACTGGCATACCGGCGCCATGACACGACGCTCCCAGGTTCTCGACAATCTGGAGCCGGAAGCGGTGGTTTTTGTCAATCGGCTGGATATGAACAAGCTCGGTGTTTCTGCGGGTGACTGGGTAAGTGTTTCAACCCGCCGCGGCACAGTCAGTCTGAAAATCCGCCAGGATCGGGAAGTTCCCGAAGGCATGATCTTTATGCCCTTCTGCTTTTCTGAAGCAGCAGCGAACATGTTGACCAATCCTCAACTTGATCCCTTCGGCAAGATCCCGGAATTCAAATACAGCGCCGCCAGAATGGAACGCATTTCGGTTGCCGCCGAATAGTTCAGGCATAAGATCACCTTCCAACAGAAAAAGGGTCGCACAGGCGGCCCTTTTTTTCGTCCCGGGTTTTCAGGCCAAAAAGAATTCTCCCCCCCCTCTAATTCACATGAACGTGATAAAGCTTTATGCAACAGCCAGGTGCATGCGGTGCTATCAAAGATAAGCGAATATCAGCAAGGCGCGATAACAAGATTAAGAACAAAACATCCATTCCAACGTCAGAGAAACAGAGGGAACCCAGATGAAAATCAGCTCTATACTCAAGACCATGGCTATTGGTACAGCCATGCTTCCTTTCTTGACCACTCTTCATACTTCTGTTTCAGCCGAAGAAATCTCAGACGAGAAAGCCGCGGCAGAATACGAGACTATTGCCCCCTCTTTGAGAGAAGGTTACGCAAAGTCAGGTCATCCGGTGGCAACTGAGTACTTTAACTGGTCTCGTTACAGCACTGTTCCCTACGCTTCCAGCACCCATGGCGGCCGTCTGGTCCATAACTACGCCAATGATATCGCCAAGAATTACGGTAAATTCGAAGAGGTAGGCACCCTGCCCGTTGGCGCGATTGCCGCCAAGGACAGCTTCAAGGTGACCAAGAATGGCGTGAAACCTGGCCCCCTGTTTCTGATGGAAAAAATGGCTGCGGGTTTCAGCCCTGAAAGCGGCGACTGGAAATACACACTGGTGACTCCTGACGGAAAAATATTCGGAGAAACCAATGGAACCAATTCAAAGAAAGTGAAATTCTGCGCCGATTGTCATAATGCTGTTGGCGAAGATCAGGATTATCTGTTTTTCCTGCCTGAAGACTACCGGGTTCAAAACTGACCTGTCCGGATTTCAAGATATACCCTTATCGAGGCAGGGAACTATCCTTGCCTCCTTTTTGTAACCTCCGCCCAAATGACACTTCGAGAAATATCAGGCGCTCATCATGGCTTGCTGCGGAAGCTCCTCGACAGAATTTCCAGTAACGACCCGGTTCGCCGGGAAGGTAAGAATTACCGAAGTGCCGACGCCCAGTTCACTCTCGATGGACAGGCGTCCGTTGTGCAACTCCATTAAGGAGAGGGCCAAAGACAGGCCCAGACCGGTACCCTCAATGGTTTTGGTATAGCTTGATTCACATTGTTCAAAAGGCTTGATCACCCGATCAAGATCCTCTTTGGCAATCCCGATCCCTGTATCGGAAATGATAATTGCCAGCTCTCCCTCGGCCGTGCCCGGAACAACTTTGGCAACAATAGAACCACCTTCTGGCGTAAACTTCACCGCATTGGAGGCAAGATTGATAACAACCTGTTTCAACAGGCGTTCGTCTGCCAAAAGATAAGGAAGAGTTGCGTCAACTACAGTTTGTAGCCTGATATTTTTTTCCTGGGCCTGCCTTTTGACAAAGCGGTAGGCTGACTCAATAGCAGCCTCGATATCAACCGCTGTTTCATGCAGGGTTATCTCCCCCGCTTCTACCCTCGAAAGGTCAAGGATATCGTTGACAATGGTCAGAAGGTGACAGCCGCTATAGAGAATATCCTTTATATATTCCCGGTATTTTGGCGGCTCGATCCGT
Organism: Kiloniella laminariae DSM 19542; assembly: GCF_000374005.1. Lineage (GTDB taxonomy): Bacteria > Pseudomonadota > Alphaproteobacteria > Kiloniellales > Kiloniellaceae > Kiloniella > Kiloniella laminariae. Next base: position 50,384 of record NZ_KB893140.1, read on the forward strand.
CCGAGATGTTCTTCGCTGATAAACTCCGAGAAACCGATGATGGCATTTAACGGTGTTCTGAGCTCATGGCTCATATTCGCCAGAAAGGTCGTTTTCATTCTATTGGCGGCCTCGGCCATTTCTTTTGCCTGACGCAATTCATTCTGAACAGAGATCTGTTCAGACACATCGCGCACAACAGCGGCAAAGATATAGCTATTGTCCCGTTTGATTTTCATAATCGTCGCATCTGCCGGAAAGATCTCGCCATTGCGTCTCAGGGCAGAAATGCCGTTCCGAAATCCCAGGCTTCTGCTGTTATCCTGCCTGCCGCCAAGGTCTTCCGGATTGCCCGTATCGGGATCACAAAAAGCGTCGGGTATCAAATGCTCCAGACTGGTGCCGATAATTTCAGAGCTTTGATAGCCGAACATCTTTTCCGCCCCCTTGTTAAAAAGCGTCAGATCTCCCTCTTCATCAGTCGCAATAATGGCATCAGCAACACCTTCGACAATCCGGCCCATCAACTCGCGGGACGTTTCCAGCTCCTTACGGACAGACACTCTCGCGCTGATGTCCCGCACCAGCACCATTATGAGCGGCTGTCCGGAGGATAGCAGCGGATAAGCTCGCAGGTGGACATCAAAAATAGTTCCCCTGGCCGAACAGATTTCGCCATTTATCACCTCGGCTTCTCTTTCGGGATTTCCCTGATATCCAGACAACAGAATTTTCTGCTGATCTTCGGCAGGCAGGGTGATCAGCTCGAAAACAGAGCGGCCGACCAGTACCTCTGCCGGGAAACCAAAATTTCTGGAAACTGAAGGATTGCAATAAAGAACCAAACCGGAAAGATCCGTTACAAAAACAGCCTCAAAACTTTGCTCAAGAAAAAGACTGCTCACGTCACGGCACACACCAGCAACATCCGGACACTCTTGCGAATGTTCACTCTTCATTTAAGACCTGTTTTCTCTTGAAGCGGTTTCCTGTCGGCCAATCCCTGTAGGGAACACCAACCAGTACCCAGAAAGCAAAAACAGGTTATAAAATCAAATGAAAAGAAGAAATTCTGTTACAAAAACGTCATTTTGTTACTATCAAGAAAGATGACAATCAGAATTAACACCAATAAATTGAAAACAACCGCTCCAAAGAAACCTGTAACTAAATATTATCCTACCCGCATACTCCAGAATTAACAAAAATCCTGAGGAATATATTCTATTTACTTAAGCAACAATAACAATCCAGTCAGATCCTATTTGATGTATATTTTTCAAATTCGTCTGCATAATATTTCCCGGAAAATCTGTTTCTCCTGTTCCGGTTGATCGCATCCCTCAGCACGGATATCAACGGACATCTTAGCAGGCTTAAGGTATCACTGATATTTTCTTTGGATACTGTCAAAGGTGCCGTCGGCCTGTATTTCTGCCAATCCGGCGTTAAACATGGACAACAAAGACTGTGCATCAGGCCACTGCTTGCTAATGCAGAGATGATAAGCCCTTTTCCCCATAAGAAAATACTTTAGATTCACTCCCTCGAGCTCAGTTTTAACAAGGTATCTGGTCGTGTTGAGCTCTGAATATAAAAGTTCAATACGGCCAGCCTCAAGTTTTTTCAGCGCCACTCTATCCGTAGGAGAAAGATCATGCTCTATGCCCGCGTCGGTCAATTCGGTACTGGAGGTGTATCCAATAATTGAGCCCACCTTATATTTGTCTGCATCCGAAAGGTGATTGATTTTTTTAACCTCACGGCTGGCAAGAGCTGCAAATCCGAATTCTGCATAACTTATGGGCTCTGAAAGTAAAAAGTACTTTTCTCTATCCGCATTCCTTGCACAGGATAATATTCCAGGAACTTCGCCCCGACTGCCCATCTCAAGTGCTCGTGCCCAGGGAACAAATCTCACATGAGCAGTAACCCCCTCCGGGCGAATGCGGTAACAAGGGTATCAACATCAAAACCTGCCAACCCATCAACCGGATGCTCAAACTCATAGGGCGGAAAGTCAACTGCGAGAATTTCAATCTTTTCCTCGGCAAGGGCAGTCCTTGAGAAGACAGTAATCAAAAGACAAAAATACAGCACAGGAAAAATTTTGACCCCATATCTCGCCCTCAGACACGATAGAGATTTTTCCATTTCCGCCATATTCCCCGACTGACAACGTTCACAGGATCTGATTGATGCTGAAAAAGATTACCCAGTTAAACTTAACAAAGCCTGACCAATACTCTTGATAATCGTATGCTCTGGAATGCTACTATTCTCGGCGAGACGCTCAAGGATCAGAATTCCTTTTATTGCAAACCGGATTTTGATGGACGAGAAACATTTCGGAGATATTTTTTTCCTTCCTGACATTTATTCCCCAAGATAAGCTTTTCCCAAAATCGTTTAATGGTTCAGAGTAAGGAACAATGCCTCAGATGACCGGCGAACAACTTATCCAGTCCAGTGCCTGTGAAATCAGAGAGCTTTTGCTCCTGAATAAGATTTCACCTAACGACCTTCTCGACGCGTTGGAGAGCCGTATTGACCTTGTCGAAAGAGAGGTCAATGCCCTGCCAACACTTTGTTTCGAGCGCGCCAGAGCAGCAGTAAACGAGCTGGAGAAAAAGCCTGTCACAGACAGAGGTATCCTTGGCGGTATCCCCGTTGCCATCAAGGATCTTACAGCCGTCAGAGGAGTTCGCACCACATACGGCAGTCCAATTTTTGCCGATGACATCCCGGACTATTCGGATGTTCTGGTTGAGACAATGGAGGGAAACGGCGCGGTTATCTATGCCAAATCCAACACCCCTGAATTTGGAGCCGGGGCCCACACTTTTAATCCAGTTTTTGGTCCGACCTGCAATCCCTGGGACGTGGCAAAATCAGCCGCCGGATCATCAGGAGGAGCTGCTGCTGCGTTGGCAAGTGGCACAGCCTGGCTTGCTCATGGTTCTGACATGGGGGGATCGTTGCGTAACCCGGCAAGTTTTTGCGGGGTTGTTGGTCTCAGACCTTCCCTGCACCTTCTGGCAAGCGGACCATCAACAACGCCGTTCCAAACACTCTCCATGCAAGGCCCCATGGCCAGGAATGTCGAAGACACTGCCCTGTTTCTTGATGCTATGGTTGGCTTCCACCCGACAAGCCCTTTGGCTCTACCCGCATCTGGAGAGCGTTTTCTGTCAACGAGCCAGAAGAAAATTCCCCCGAAGAAGATTGCCTTCAGTGCTGACCTGGGCGTGAGCCCGGTTGACCCGGAAATTGTCGATATTTGCAAAGCAGCCGCCCTGCGTTTTCAAGAGGCAGGCGTTATTGTCGAAGAAACCTGCCCTGACCTGTCCGATGCCCCGGAAGTCTTCCGGCGCCTTCGCGGGCTGGACTTTCTTGTTGGCCTCGGACCACTACAGACGCAGCACCCCGGCAAGCTCAAGGAAGACATCGTTCTCAATATTGAATACGGTCGGACTCTTTCTGCCGAAGACATCGCCTGGGCTGAAAGAAAACGCGGTGAAATCTATCATCGGATGCAAAACTTTTTCGGGGAATATGATCTGCTGCTTTGCCCGGCAACAATCGTCCCTCCCTTTCCAATTGAACAGCGTTATGTCAGCGAATGTGCCGGGCAGAAATTCGAGAGCTACATCGACTGGCTTGCCATCGTATCAAGCATCACAATAACAGCCTCCCCCGCCCTTTCGCTCCCCTGCGGCTTCACCGCAACAGGGTTGCCTGTGGGTCTCCAGCTTGTCGGACGCCCCCGCGCAGATGGTGCCCTTCTCTCGGCAGCCAATTTTCTGGAAGATATTCTGCCGAGGATACCAACTCCGATTTTACCAAAAAAGTGCTGAGCAAGATTGAAAATCTCAAAAAAAAGAGGCGCTCTCCCTGTGGAAAGCTCCTCTTAAAGCCGATCAAAGCAATATTACGTAACTATCAGAAAACGTCGATATGGACGCCGTTATCATTCAGGTCCGTCAGGGAATCAAGTGAGTGATCCGCTGTTCCCAGCCCCCGCAATGTGATGCTGTCGCCATTTTCAAACTGGATCGAGACATCGCGGCCAGCACCGCCATCCACGACCGTAACACCCCCGAGGCTATCAAGAGCCGCCAGAGGGTCAGCTGCCCCCCCCAGACTACCCAAAATATCTTCAAAGACCAGCCGATCGCCGGAATCAAAATCCATAATAGTATCTTTACCCTGGGCTTCAACACTGCCAGAAGCATTCATCGAAAGACTGAAGGCAAAGCTATCATCTCCCCCGCCCCCAGTAAGACGATCATTTCCAAGACCACCGAAAAGAATATCATCATCGTCTGAACCGATCAGCGTATCGTTCCCAGCACCCGCATCAATACGGTCAATGTTGGTCAGGGTTGTGTTGCTCAGATCAATCGTGTTGTTGCCGGACGTTCCGGACAGAATGTTAACGCCTGCTCCACCGTCAATCTGTTCAATGGAATCTCCCGAGGTCAGATGCGAAACGGTAATTGTATCATCGCCGTCACCACCCAGAATTCTGTCAGCACCCGCGCCACCACTGAAACGATCCGCGCCCTGATCCTGCCCTTCAACGATAAAAGTATCATTGCCGTCACCACCGCGCAGGTTATCATTACCCGTACCACCAACAATGGTGTCATCCCCGGCAGACCCGGTGATCGAATCATTTCCGGCACCGCCTTCGATACGGGTGACATTGGCCAGAGTGGTATTGCTCAAATCAATCGTGTTGTTGCCTGAAGTCCCGGACAGCACATTGATGCCAGAGCTCAGATCAATTTCTTCAATTGAATCACCCGCGGTCAGATGCGAGACAACAACCGTCTGGTCGCCATCTGTGCCCTGAATTTTATCCCGGCCCGCACCACCGTTATAACGATCAGCTCCCTGTCCGTTGCCTTCAACGATAAAAGTATCATCGCCATCACCACCGCGCAGATTGTCATTCCCGGTGCCACCAACAATGGTGTCATCCCCGGCAGACCCGGTGATCGAATCATTTCCGGCACCACCATCGATACGG
>NZ_KB893141.1 GCF_000374005.1 Kiloniella laminariae DSM 19542
GTTTTCAGACGGTGCAGCAGGGCAAAGACCTGTTTCCCGGCTGTGCCCATGGCACCGATTGGCATCACCAGGGGATCAACCACGATACGGTCATGGGAAATACCGTGATCCGCAGCGCGCTGGACAATTTTCTTGGCCACTTCATAACGCACGTCCGGATCTTCGGAGATTCCGGTTTCATCATTGGAAATAGCGACAACAGCCGCATCGTATTTCTTGATCAATGGCAGAACCCGCTCTAGCGATTCATCTTCACCGGTCACCNAATTTACCAGCGCCCGGCCCTTGTAGACCTTCAGGCCAGCTTCCAGTGCATCAATGATGGAGGAGTCAATCGACAGCGGCAGATCGGTCAGGCTCTGGACCAGCTGAATGGCTTCGGCCAGGATCTTTGGCTCATCCGCCAGAGGAATACCCGCGTTCACGTCCAGCATGTGCGCACCCGCAGCAACCTGGGCCAGACAGTCAGCCTCGACCCGGCTGTAATCTCCAGCCGCCATCTCTGCGGCCAGCAGCTTGCGGCCAGTCGGGTTGATACGCTCGCCGATGATGCAGAAAGGCTCGTCAAAACCGATTGCAAATTCTTTCGTGGCGGAACTGACGATCGTGCGGGTCATCGTTTGGGGTCTCCGTTTTGCGGGCAACTGGGGTGCTGGCCCGGGAATTGTGAAAAGTTGCCTGATCTTATCAGGACTGACGTATTACAATGTCACTGACAGGCTGTGAAGAGCGCTTGTTCGCGACAGATCACAGTCCAAACAGCAAAGATACTTTCTTCTAGCCGATATCGCGGTTTACTTTGAAGCCCTTGCCCTTGGCATCAAGCGTGAAGTCCCCGTCTGTAACAGCGTAACTCCAGGCGGCCGATTTTTTCATGCCGCCCAGCGGGTACATGTGAACCTTCTGGATACCGCAGTTCGGATCTTCTGCATGGTAGCGGGCGAGATCCATAACCAGCTTGTCCGGAGCATTGACGGTCATCAGCTTGGCGATGTTGCGGGCCTGTTTGGTCAGCACGCGCATAGAGGCGCCAACACCACAGGCTTTGGCGTGGTTCAGCAGGGTTTTCAGGGTTGCCAGACCGGGAACGCCGATATGGATCGGCAACTTGTTGCCTTCAGCCTGGATTTTTTTGTCCCAGGCAATGATTGGTTCGGCTTCAAAGCAAAACTGGGTTGCAATATAGATATAGGCGTCTGAACGTTCCTTGAAGGAGTTCTTCCAGCTCAAGGCCTCTTGCAGCCCGGCAGTGGAGATATCGGGGCTGCCTTCGGGGTGCCCGGCAACGCCGATTGACTTGATGCCATGTTTGTCAAATAGCCCGGTTTCGAGCAGCTGCATGGAGCTTTCAAATTGTCCCAGTGGTTTGTCAACCGCACCGCCGAGAGCAACAGCATGCTCAATACCGACTTCGCCCTGAAGGGTAATGAGGTAATTTTCAAAGTCTGCAAGTGAAGGAATAGACCGTGCGGCAAAGTGCGGCATTGGTACAAAACCTTCTGCTTTCAGACGCTTGGAGGTCGAAACAGTGTCGGCAAAATCGGAACCAGGCAAGAAGGTAACGGCAATCTCGGTTCCGGGGCGCAGATGTTCCCGATAATCCGGTGTTTTTGCAGCTGAACCGGGGGTGGTCTCAATTGTGAAACCTGTCATGAAATCAATAATCTGTTTCTTGACGACGTCTGCGTTGAATTCTGTACTCATCTTTTCGACCTTATAAGCGGACAATTATTTCTGTCACTATCCGCGTTATTTTTCTTGCTTACTTAAGCTGAGGCGTCTTCCAATCCACCGTTAGCGACGAGACTATCCAGACGACTGTCGGGATAGTCCTGTTCGATCTTGCTCGCCATGGCTTTGGCTTCTGCCTCGAGGTCATCGCCGCAGTCAGCAGGATCACTCCGGCGCCAGTGTTCCAGATAGGAGTCGCTGTCGCGCAGTTTGGCTTTCATTGCAGCCCGGTCGATGGCTTTTTCAAAGCGTTCTTCAAGCTGGATCTTGGCATTCTGCCGGCCCGCCTTGACGATGACCTGGGCAGGTATGTCCCGCCAGTAAACCAGGGTTAGTTTTGCCATGTGATTTTACTCCGGGGTATGATTACAAGTTGGGGGATCGGCTGGCGTCAGCCATCAGGGTACCGAGTTCACCATAACCGGTGAAGCGATAGTGGTACTCTAGGCCGATTTTCTCGGCAGCTTCGCGGGCTTTTTTCTGAAGGTCCGGGTCTTCTGTCTGTGCCAGATAGACCAGCTTGGTGTAGTTGCCGAAATACATCGGTAAAAGTTCAGGGTGTTTGCTGATGCCCATGCCATCCATGATCAGTGTATCAAAGTGGCGGGTCAGATAGTCGGTGAGATAGAAGCAGGTGATGTCATTGTCATGCATTTCATCAAAGGCATCCAGTCCGGTGAAGAATGCATAACAGTGAACACCATCAATGCGCTTGATACCTTCTTCTTCAAGGACCCGGTCCAGCTCGCCGCCAGTACCACAATCCCCATAGACAACGATAATGTTGCCATAGATATCTTTGTTTTCGCGGATTTTTTCCCGGACACCACCGGGAATTTTATCGGGAGTATTGTGCCAGATCGCTGGAAGGCAGGTGATCTCCAGATGATCCCAGCCGTTCATCCGGTTCAGGGCAACAATTTCCCGTGCCACAGCGCCACAGGCGATAAGGAGGGTTTTATCCCCCTTATCTTTGATGTCTGTGGCTTGCTGGGACATGGTATTTTATCCTGGCTTGTCCCTATAAACTATAAGGATCAGGCTGCGTTGTGGCGGCGTTTGATTGCTTCTTTTGCAATCTCGACCGCAACAGCCGCGTCACGGCAGTAATGGTCTGCGCCGATTGCTTCACCGAAAGCTTCGTTCAGGGGAGCACCGCCAACCAGAACGATATAATCGTCACGGATCCCTTTTTCTTTCAGGGTATCAATTACGACCTTCATGTAAGGCATGGTGGTGGTGAGCAGGGCGGACATTCCAAGAATGTCTGGTTTGTGCTCTTCCAGGGCTTCGAGGTATTTCTCGACCGGGTTGTTAATTCCCAGATCGATCACTTCGAAACCGGCACCTTCCATCATCATGCCGACAAGGTTTTTACCAATGTCGTGGATGTCGCCTTTGACTGTTCCGATAACCATCTTGCCAAGCTTAGGGGCGCCAGTTTCAGCCAGCAGGGGACGAAGAATGCCCATGCCGCCTTTCATGGCGCCGGCAGCAAGAAGAACTTCCGGTACAAAGAGAATACCATCACGGAAATCAACCCCGACAATGCGCATGCCTTCAACCAGAGCCTTGGTCAGGACATCATAAGGTGTCCAGCCGCGTCCGAGCAGAATGTTGACACCTTCGAGGACTTCGTCCTTCAGACCATCATAAAGGTCGTCATGCATCTGCTGTACAAGTTCGTCGTCGTCCAGCGCGCTCAGATCGAGATCATCTTCTTCAGACATGGTCGTATTCTCTCATGCAAAGTTAATTGTTCAGTGTCAGTTCTTGTGCGCAGTCCAAACCGGGCACCCTCCCGCTGACACATATCACCTATGTTATAGCGACAAAGCAAGAGGCGTGCATGTTCGATTTGCGACGCTCACTTTTCCTTTGACGAAATTGTGACAAACAATTGTTAAATATGTCATCAATTCGTCAAGGCAATCCGACAGTTTTTAACCATTTGATAAGTCTTGGGCTGTAGAGCTAATGTCTCATGGTTTCGTCGTGTGTTTCCCGGTCTTTTCCGGGGGGAGATATCGTATTTCGCCATCCTGTTTTCGGGGCGGCGATAAAAAAAAGAACAGGAAATATATTGTGCTTAAGGGCGGCGCGGGTCAACCTGAAGGCAAGAAACAGCCCAGGAAGTCAGGGGATATCAAAAGCGATGATCTTTCCCGTGACGACATCAAGAAAGAGACGGCAAGAACACTTTCAGTCCGGAATTTGCGGAATCGCGCTGTCCAACTGAATGTTTTCGCCTTTTTACTTTCTGCTCTGTTAATCGGCCTCTGGGTTAAAAGCACCTATGATGAAGTTGCGGCCGAGGTTGATACCCAGGTCCAGACCGCCCTTAACAAGATGGCCTTACCTCTTGATCTGTTTCTGGGAAGGGTAGAAAGCAAGCTTGGTCAGGCTGAATGGTCCGGGCTCAGCAATAATAACCTCCACCTTGCTCCTCTGGCCATTCCAACAGATGACGTTTTTGATCAATGGCAATACATTACAATCCTGGGCAATACTGGTGCTGTTCTTCCCGGTTGGCCTGTTATTCCTCTGCCTGTCCAAAAAGAGCTGGATGAAATGATTTTGCGGGTTTCTGTCCGGGAACGCGCAATGATCAGTTTGCCATATCAGTCAGACGGGCAATGGTTCGCCACGGCCATTCGCCCAGGTATGGAAAGTTTACAGTTTACCAACGATTTTATTGTTTCCAGCTTCAAGATAAACGATTTCCTTAACTGGTGGGCAATTCTGGGATTGCCAAAGGGATCTTTGATTTCAATCCAGACGTCGGATCAGCGTCTCTGGCTTGATGATCACTTCTCCAGTGATCTTGTTGGCCGGAGAACCCCCTATAAAGCGAGTGATTTTCACAATGACCGCCCGCGGGTGATGACCGACCTCGACGGGGTAGAGCGCATCTTGTTGGGTCGGGAGCTGAGCCGTTTTGGGCTTACGGCCGTTGTCGGGGTTCCTTCTGATTATGTCAGCCAGATCTGGCGTGATCGTTACTTTGCCTCTGTTGGCTTTGCCGTTCTTGCTTGTCTGATCATGATGACGGTTCTCTTTATTGGCGGACGCTCGATTGTGGTGGAATCCAGTCGCCGCGAGGGGGCGGTTTCTGCGTTGAAGGATAGTGAGCGCCGTTTCAGGGATATTGCCGGGGCTGCAACGGACTGGTTCTGGGAAATGGGACCGGAATTGAGGTTTTCTTTTGTGTCCCAGCTTCAGGAATGGAACCTGTTGGGGAAAAGCCTGATCGATCTTCAAGGGCAGGACCTTGCTGATGGCAGATTGTTGAAAACACTGGAAACCAGACAGTCCTTTCGCGATCTGGAACTGCTTGTGCCGGATCTTGCTGGTACTCCTCGCATTATCAGATTAAGTGGTGTGCCAATTTTTGATGAGCAGGACGAATTTATCGGCTATCGCGGTGCGGGAAGCGATATTACCGAGCGCCGACTTGATCAGCAGAAAATGGCAACAGCACACGCCAGACTTTTCAGGGCTTTTGAAAGCTTTTCCGGCGCTGTGACCCTGTATGACGAGGAAGACAAGCTGGTTGCCTTCAACCGCAGGTTCCAGGAAATTTTTTTCCCGGGGCGTCCGATGGCTATCCGGGTGGGGATGACCTACAAGGAAGTAATTGTTTCCTATGCGAATACGGGACAAGATCCACGAAGTCTGGAGCGGCAAGAGCGCTATATTGAAACATTGCTGCAGCGTCGCGGAAAAAGAAATCGCGAATTCCGCCTGACCGAGAATGTCTGGCTCAAGGTCATTGATCACAGAACACCGGAAAACGATCTCTTTACTGTCTATACCGATATCAGCGATTTCAAGGCCAGGGAACAGGAGTTGCTTGATCTCAGCAGCGAGAACCACAGGTTGGCGGCAGCTGTCAGTTCAACGGATGCAGGGGTTCTCATCGCCGATGCAACAACAGTGGACCGTTCAGTGGTATATATCAATCCGGCTTTTACCCGCCTGACAGGATATAATCTGGCCGAGACAAAACAGCTACACGCCGGGTTCCTGCAGGGTCGGGAAACCGATCCAAAGGTTCGCAAGGAACTTGAAGCAGCTTTGCGGGACTATCACCATGTCTGTATCGACATGCTCAATTATCGCCGGGATGGAAAGACCTTCTGGAATCAGTTTGATCTCAGTCCGATTTTTGCCCAGGACGGTACGATCCAGTATTTTGTCTGTGTGATGCACGACATATCGGGTCAGAAGGAAGTGGAAAAAGAGCTCACGGTTCTCAAGGAAAGTGCCGAGTTGGCCAACAGGACAAAGTCGGAGTTTATGGCTTTGATGAGCCATGAACTACGGACGCCGCTCAACGCCATTCTCGGATTTTCCGAAATTCTGGCGAACGAGATGTTTGGGCCTCTGGGCAGTCCCCGTTACAAGGATTATGCCCGCGATGTGAATGAGTCCGGGACCCACCTGCTTGATCTGATTAATGACATTCTTGATCTGTCAAAAGCGGAAGCGGGAAAAATCGAGCTAGTCGACGAGTTGCTGGATCTGAATTCAGTGGTTCAGCGCTGCAGCAATATGCTGTCTGACCGGGCAATTCAGGCCGGACTGGAGTTCAAGCAGGATCTTGCTGAGGATCTGCCTGTGCTGAGGGGGGACGAGCGCAGGATCAAACAGGTTCTTATCAACCTGATCTCTAACGCCCTTAAGTTCACTCCAGCCGGGGGAAAGGTGAATGTCACGTCACGTCTGAGCGAGCGAGGCATTGAACTTGTCGTTCGGGATAATGGTATCGGTATGTCAGAGGATGATATTCCCAAGGCTCTCGCACCTTTTGGACAGGTTGATTCCAGCCTGAGCCGGAAACACGAAGGAACGGGACTGGGATTGCCGCTTTCCAAACGATTGACAGAAATGCACGGGGCTGACTTCATACTGGAAAGTACGCCTGACGTCGGCACTGTTGTTACCCTGATTTTTCCGATTGAAAAGCAACGTATGACGGCTTGATGCTCTTCCTGGTTCCTCATGGGGGCTGGCAAATGGCTGATAAGGCGATGTCGCTGATCCATAACTTGATTTCATGCACTCATGCGACGGCGGGCTGGCGGTCAGGGTTAATTGCCCGGGCAAATTCTGTTGTAAATTTTGTGCAGGATGTGGCGATTTTCCAATAGGGTTTCGCGGTATAAAATGAACAGGCGGTTTCCATGCGTTTCGTGACCTATAATATTCAGTATGGTGTGGGCAAGGATGGCCGGGTTGACCTGACCAGGATTGCGGAGGAGATCGGCGATGCTGATGTCATCGCGCTGCAGGAAGTGACCCAGTTTATGGGGCGAGGAGGCAATCTGGACCAGGTTGCAGAACTGGCGGCTTTGTTCCCCGAGCACTATTGGACCTATGGCCCGGCGATGGATGCGGATGCCTCCTATCGGGATGAGGCAGGCAAGCTGGTGAACCGGCGGACAACCTTTGGTAATATGATCCTGAGCAAGACAGCTATCCTGTCGAGCCGTCACCATATGTTGCCCAAAGTCAGGCTGTTAAACCAGATCAGTCTGCAGCGCAGTATTATCGAGGCTGTGATTGAGACAGCGTCCGGTCCCTTGCGGGTTTATTCCCTGCATCTGGCCCATGCCTCGGTCGAGGAGCGCCTGCTGCAAATTGATCGCCTGCTTGAGATTGTCAAACAGGCACCGGATGAAGGGGGCGTTGTTTCTGCCGGGCCAGATACTGAACTCTGGTACAGCAATGGTCGGTTTATGCCGATGCCGAACCGGGCGGTTGTCATGGGCGATTTCAACATGGACCCAAGCTTTAGCGAATACGACCGGATCTGTGGAGCAAAAGAACACTTTGTCGGGCGCAGCCTGCCTGCGGCGGGTCTTATCGATGCCTGGGTTGCCACTGGTGGCGCCGAAGATCAGGGCGGGACCTGTTTCTATGATGGCAGACTCTATCGGCTGGATTATTGTTTTGTCACAGAAGAGCTTGTGCCTGCGCTACACTCTCTGACAGTCGGGGATGATGCGCTGGGGTCTGACCACCAGCCGCTGTATCTGGAAATCGAGATCTAGTGTCCCGAATCCGAAATTCGCCTGCAGAGTAGCTGAACACAAGCTAGCGAAGTTCAAATCCACCACACGAGGACAGCTCATCGCCAGAGCAGAATGAGAATACCACAGGAAACCAGAACTACCCCGGCGAGTTCTTTCCTGCTCAAACGCTCCTGAAAGAAAAGATATCCAATCATCAGGGTGAAGATCAGCTCGATCTGTCCCAGGGTGCGCACATGCGCGGCATTTTCCAGGGTCATGGCGGCAAACCAGCCTGCTGAACCAAGCATTCCGGTCAGGCCGACCCAGATGGCAGCTCTCCAGTGTTGTAGCACGCGGCTGAGGATCTCGGGTTTGCGCAGCAGAATATAAAGGCCCATGGACAGGGTTTGAAAGCCCGTGACCCAGACAAGTGTATAGGCTGATTGCAGGAGAAAACCTTCGCCGCCCAATGAAAGGGAAGCTGCTCGATAGGCTACGGACGACAGGGCGAAAAGCGCGCCTGCGGCGATGCCAGGCAGCACGGTCTTGTTGTGCAAGACGGCGCTGAGAGTGATCTTGCTGGAAGCGGTGCCATTGATGGTTTTGTTGCCCGTACTCTTCCCGCTTAAAGCAAGAACTCCGACAAGACTGACCAGAATGCCGGACAGAGCCTGAATGCTTAAGCTGTCTCCCAGAATAACAATACCAAATATAGCGGCCTGTACGGCTTCGGTTTTTGTCAGGCTGGTGCCGACCGCGAAATTCCTTTGGCCAAAGAGCCAGACCAGCAGTGCTGTGGCCAGAATTTGGGCGGTGCCGCCAATAACGCAAAAAAGCAGAAAACGAAAATTCGCATCGGGAACAAGGCCGTTTTCAACCTGCCCATCGCTGCCAAGTCCCCCGCCAATGCCTCCGCCAATATCTGCAAGGCTACTCTGGCTTAACAGGAACAGATAAAGCCAGGTGAAGGGAGCTGCATAGAGGAACCGGACGTAAGTTGCCCCAGTTGTGTCCAGTCTTGCGCGCAGATGTTTTTGCAAGGCCGTGCGGACATTTTGAAACAATGCGGCCGCGATGGTGATAGGTATCCAGAGTTCCATTGATGTTCCGATTATAGTCTTGCTTATAAAGAAACTTGCGCAGACTGGAATAGGCGCTTTAAAATTGGGGATATCAAATTCGAAATAATGTCATTTGTATAAGAAAATCTAATAGATGGTCACGGATCAGATTTACCCCCTTTCGGCGTTGCGTGCCTTTGAAGTGGTGGCGCGGCTGCGCAGTGTTTCTGCCGCGGCGGAAGAACTGCTGGTGACACAACCAGCTGTGACACAGCAGTTGCGGAAGCTTGAAAGCTATCTTCAATATCGTCTGGTCGAACGAGCATCGGGGAGCAGTGGTATCCAGCTTACCCCACAGGGAGAGCGTCTGGCAGCGCCACTGCATTCAGCCTTTGGTATGATCAGAGATGTATTGCGCGAAGCAAAGCTGGGAGACCACCATGTTACCCTGGCTGTATTGGGCACCTTTGCTCAATACTGGCTGATACCGCGTCTGGCGGATTTACAGGATAAATATCCTGCTGTTGATCTGCGACTTCTGACGAGCTCCCGCATGGTTGACCTTGATCGCGGGGATGTCGATCTCGTGATCCGTCCGCTTCCACAGGATCAAAAACCGGAAAATGCTGTGCTTCTGATGCCGGACGAAGCGCGACTGGTCATGTCGCCTGTTTTGCAGGCGCAAAAAACAATTCAACAGGTTACTGACCTTAAAGAGCATGTTCTGATCCGGGTGGCCAGTTCCCCCAGAGATAATGACTGGCCGCGTTGGCTGGACAAAGCCGGCTTGCCGGACCTTCAGCCAAAGGGCTGGCTTTCCTTTCAAACATCAAGCCATGCCCTTGAGGCAGCAATGGGGGGAGCCGGAGTGGCAATTGGTCACCGCCCTATGGTTCTGGATGCCTTGCAGTCCGGCCGTCTGATTTCGCCGCTGGATCTCTGCATTGACGAAGCAGCGGGAAATTATCTGGTCATGACAGCGGGAAGGGCCGGGGATCAGCAGGTACAGCAGCTCTATAAATGGTTACAGGCCCAAGCGGCTTTTAAAACCATTTGAATTTTTTAAAGATAATAACCTGTGCAACAACAGTCAGGACCAGAATACCACTGAAAATCCAGAAGGCATTGGCGTTGTCCGTTCCAGGAATACCCCCGATATTAATCCCCAGAAGTCCGGTCAGAAACCCAAGGGGCAGGAAAATTGCGGCAATAACCGACAGGACGTACATGTTGCGGTTGAGGCGATCTGCCAGCATGTTGGCGAGTTCATCCTTGACGATCTGGGCCCGCTCCCGAATGGCGTCGAGATCTTCGACATAGCGGGTGACGTGGTTATAGCTTTCCTGCAGATTGCGCTTGTGTTTTTCGTTCAGCCAGCTGATGTCGGACATGCGCAACTGTTCAATGGCATCGCGTTGCGGTGACATATAGCGGCGGAAAATAATGGCCTGTTTGCGAATGTTGACAATACTTTCTCTCAGCGAATTGTCTCCGGATTCAAGAACCTGTTCTTCGGTGTCATCCGTTGCTTCATCCAGGGCGATCAGAACAGGCTCCATCCGGTTGAACAGCTGGGTGATCAGCATGCAGATAAACTCCCCGGCATCTTTTGGACCTTTGCCAAGCAACAGTTTTGCCTCGATATCCCTGGCGGCTTTGAGGCTGCGTTTCCTTAGGGAGATGATCCGGTGCTTGTCGACCCAGAGGCGGATGGAGACCATGTCTTCTGGATCGGCGTTTTCATTGAGGTTAACACCGCGCAGGATCAGTAGAACACCGTCATTTACCGGGGTCATGCGCGGGCGGGTTTCTTCAGCCAGCAGCGCATCGATGATAAAGGGATCAAGATAGTCAGCCTCGGTTTCGAGCCACTTTTTTGTGTCAGGATGATTGGCATCCATATGAACCCAGGCCAGCCGTTCATCTTTGATCAGCTGAGAGATCGCTGCACCCTCTAGCGCTTCTGCACCGCCTTTGCCATCAAATCCATAGGCGAGATGTATAAATTTGTTCATGTGTCTGGATGCTCATGTATTTGAAACGGGCATATATTTGATCAGATGAAATCAATGTCAGTTGAATTGTTCGATTGATTACAGAAGGGTACTCATTTTTATCTGATTCTGGATGGGTTGCACAGTACTTTGATAAAAGAGCAGTCTCAGTCAAGAAGGCAAAAGCAGTACTAAATGGCTAGAGTCAAGAAAAGCGGCCCAGAGGAGCCGCTTTTCTTGTTACTTTCGGACTGTCACAAAAGCTTACCCGACAAAGGCTTTTTCAATCACATATTCACCGGGGTGACTGTTGGCACCTTCGCTCAGGCCAGCTTCTTCGCAAAGTTCGGCACAGGACTTCAGCATCTCCATGGAACCACAGATCATGACACGGTCGGTTTCCGGGTTCAGGGCTGGTGTGCCCAGATCTTCGGTGATCTTGCCAGAGCGGAACAGCTCGGGGATACGGCCCCTGCGGATAAAGTCTTCGCGGGTCACGGAATTATAGTATTTGAGTTTCTCTGAAACCAGTTCGCCGAGGAATTCATGGTTGTAGAGGTCCTGAACCAGTTCCTCGCCATAGACCAGTTCTTCCTTGTGGCGGCAAGAGTGGATCAGCACGACTTCATCGAACTTGTCATAAGTCTCCGGGTCACGGATCACGCTGGCAAAGGGGGCAATACCCGTGCCTGTGGACATGAGATAAAGGCGTTTGCCCGGCACAAGGGCATCAAGAACCAATGTGCCTGTTGGCTTTTTGCCTAGCAGAACCATGTCGCCAGGCTTGATGTTCTGCAGACGAGAGGTCAGCGGGCCGTTCGGCACCTTGATTGAATAGAGTTCAAGGGTCTCGTCCCAGGCAGGGCTGGCAATGGAATAGGCACGCAAGAGCGGTTTGCCATCGACCATCAGGCCAATCATGACAAATTCGCCAGTGCGGAAGCGGAAGGATGCCGGCCGCGTAATCTTGAAGGAAAACAGTGAGTCCGTGTGATGTTTTACGGACAGAACTGTCTCGCCGGTTACCGACTTGGGTAAGGGCTTGTCTGTGATATCCATAACGTCGCCTGGTGCCGGTTCTGCGATTGCCAATTGTTCAACAGCCATTAACTGCTCCTGCTTACTCTCTGCGATAGCTTCAGGACTGAAGCTTCTGTCTTGTCACAAATTCTGATCCGGACCCGGACAGCTGTTACAATTCACTGCCCCGGACGGTCTGGTATCAACCCTGGCCTGGATAAGTCCCGAAGATTTCGATTAAGAAAACATCAAGGGGATATCTAAGCATTTGTTCCTCTTTGGCAACTCTTTTTATAAAGTTGCCAGACTTCGCCTGAAGAAACTTTGTTCTTCAAGGCCAGTTTGTACCATAAATATGGTAATTTGCACGTTGCATTTCCCTATCATTTAACACATTGACTGCCGTTATCAAGTTTATTTTCCACAAAAAAATAGTACTTAATTTTTATGTTGATTTAACTAATTGAAAAACAATATGTTAATAATAACACTAAAAAATTGTTTTATATTGTTTGTGCTGTTCTGAAATTTAGGGTGCGACAATATTTCCCAATTTAAACAGTGTTATTCTCCAGATTGACAGGGGGCTGTTGCCCAAGTGATTATTCTTGCGAGCAAGCTGGAGCTAGTACAGGAATTAGGGGGGCGGGAGCCTGTTATGAGCACCCTATATGGAGGAGAGGGACAATATAAGAGCCGTTTCCCGGGAACTGCAGGAGCCACTTTGTCCCGAGCCTGTGACTTAAGTCGGGAATAACGAGAAGAGCGAGAGGCTCTCGCCAGACCGGTTCATTATCGACGCCAAAGAAAGCTCTCCCCTGTTATGAGGAGCAAGCCAGCCTGCCACCGGGGCAATGGGGAGAATGCCACTGGGATTATGGCTGGTATCGTTTTTGTAGCTGGCCTCCCGGATCACGCTGAAATCAACGGTATCGGCAATACCCGGCCAGCTGTAAAGATCCCTCGTATAGGCCCAGAGAGATGGATAATCGATCAGTCGATATTTTGTGCAGCGGTGCAGGTGATGATAGACCGCATCGAAACGAACCAGTGTGGTAAAGAGCTTCCAGTCAGAAGCGGTGATGATCTCGCCAAACAGAAACCTGTTTTTCCCCAGATGACTTTCCAGCTTATCGAGTTCGGAAAAAACCTCGTCAATAGCCTTGTCGTAAGCTTCCTGGGTTTGGGCAAACCCTGCCCGGTATACGCCGTTGCCCAGTCGATCATAGATCCTTTGATCTAGCACTTTCATTTCGGGTTCAAGCTTTGCAGGGAAAAAGCTGTACTCTGTTCCTGCCGGATTGGGAAAGGCAGAGGTGGCATCAAAAGCCCGTATGATCATGGCTGATTCATTGCTGATGATTTTTTGCTGCCAGCTGTCCCAGAGCAGAGGCACAGTCACTCGCCCGCTATAGTCTGGTTTACTATGGCTATAGAGCTGGTGAAGGTGTTTTATCCGGATACCATCAGGGGAAGCCGGGAGTTTATGGGAACCGGGAACAGTCCAGTCTGCGCCGCCATCAATCGCATAACCTTGCAAACGGGGGCCGTGAGCGAGATAAAGGGGAATATGATCCTTCAGCTTCATAAGCTGGCGCAGGATCACGGTCCGGTGTGACCATTGACAGCTGCCGGAAGCAATCAGGTGATAACGCCCCGGTTCCCGGATCAACCCCTGAATAACCTCGGGGGGAATCTCCTGTGCAAAGATGCTGGCCGGGCGTACAAATACACCGGATTGAATAATCTGCTCTTCTTCCTGCCAGAGTCCCTCTACAAGCATACCCATCTGTTGATCTTCGCCTTTCTTGTCATGGTTTTTATTTACAATATTGATTTTAAATGGATTTTTTTAGTTTTTTGTCGGCGATCTTTTGTTGTTCCAGGTCCTGCCACAAGAAAATAACAGGACAGGTGAAAAATACTGTTCTCAAGATCTTGGGTTTTGGTCTATATGAACGACCATGAACAAATTGCCCTTAAATGCCCTGCGCGCCTTTGCCGTTGTCTATGAAGCCGGGGGTATTCGTCCCGCAGCCAGGCAGCTCGAAATCACTCACTCTTCTGTGAGCAAACATGTCCACGAACTGGAGAGCTGGATCGGTGTTCCCCTGCTTTTGAAAGAAGAAGGGGTTCGGGCCTTACAGTTTACCGCCCAGGGAGAAATGATCGGTCGTGCGGCACTGGAAAGCATGACTGCTCTGGCACAATCAGTTGAACAGGTTCGGGAAAACCGGCGTGGTAACGCGGTGATGATTTCGACGACACCTTCTTTTGCCGCGCGTTGGCTTCTGCCGCGACTGCACTCTTTCCACGAGGCCTTCCCCTGGATCGAACTGTCGGTTATTGCCGAACAGAAGCCGCTGGATCTGGCTGAACAGGGGGTGGATCTTGCCATTCGTATGGGGCAGGGGCCCTGGGAGGGCTATGACTGTCGCCCCATGATGGATGAGCCGCTTTTCCCGGTGATGAACACATCCTACTGGCTCAAGTCTGGACGCCCGACGCGGTTGCCAGAACTTGCGAAGTTACCTTTGCTGCATGATCGCGACCCGCGCGCGGGCTGGGCGGAGTGGTGCCGGGATATGGGGCTGCAGGATATTGACACCAGAAGCGGAGCCCGTTTTGTTTCCTCTGATCTGGTTTTACGCGCGGCGGTTCAGGGGCTGGGAGTGGCTCTGGCCCGGGGGCGCCTGGTCGAGGATGATCTGGCCAGTGGCCTGTTGATCCGTCCCTTTGAAGGGGAGGAGAAAATCCTCGAAGATGCCTACTGGATTGTTTTGCCCCAGACTGAACGGCAAAACCTGGCTGTGACCAAGGTCATTAGCTGGCTGCAGGAACAGGTATCGACGCAGACAGGCAGTTTTCCTTCAGATCGCTGAGAGATGCGGGACAGGAATTCCTCCTCCAGATCCTAATCCCGGCCCCGATCTTTTTTATCTGTCTGATCTATCTTCCGTCCTGTTGTTGAAAAATACTCCGATGGGAAGAGCTTTGATTTGCTACGATTGAGATAAAGACTGCGAGAGCTATGAGTAATGTTGCGACCGCAAAGGTTATCTGCATCCCTGTGGCGACAGATTGAGCATCAGCAGAAGTGATGTTTTCTGATGCCGAAGCCAGGGCGAAGATGGCTCCCATGGCCGAGGCGCCAGTAATGAGGCCAAGGTTGCGCGACAGGCTGAGCATCCCGGAAATTACCCCTTTATGATCTGGATCGGCCATTCCCATCACAAGCGTGTTGTTCGATGCCTGGAACAGCTGATACCCCGGGGTCAGGATGGCAATGGCAATAATATAGCCAGTCATTCCGAACAGCGTTGGTAATGTTGACAGGGCCAAAGAACCTGCCGTCATTATAAAGAGGCCGGCCCGAACCATAAAAGGGGCACCGAAGTAATCGACAAGGCGACCGGCAGGGATGCCGCTTATGGCCGAAATGACCGGGCCGACCGACATAACAATGCCAACCAGGATTTCCTCAAGAGCAAGCGAGCGCGAGAGATAAAACGGACCGACCACCAGAGTTGACATCATGACGGTGGAAACGATCACATTTATACCCAGGCTTGAACTTAATGCTGTCCTTTGAAACAGGGCCAACTGGATCAGGGGGGATTTGGTTTTGGTCTCGACAAGTACAAAAATCACCGCCCCTGATACAGCAGTGACAAACAGGGCCAGGTTGGGGAAGCCAAACTGGCCGTTCCCAAGGGTGACCGCCAAAGCATAGGCGGCAAGCGTCAGGCCAAGTATTATTGTTCCGAGGCTGTCAAAACTCTTGTGGTCCCTTGTATCTGTCTGACTGTCTCTTGGCAGAGTGGCGCAAACGAGGGTAAAACTTAAGATACCGAGCGGTGCCATACCCAGAAAGAGTGATTGCCAACCGGGACCGGAAAGCAGAAGCCCGCCAAGAGATGGACCAAGCGCGGTACCTACTGCGGACATGGTTCCGAGCAACCCCATGGCGCTTCCCATTCGTTCCTTCGAGACTGTCTCACGGACAAAAACCATTGTAAGAGCCATCATTATTGCGGCCCCAAGTCCCTGTATCGTCCGGGCAGTGATCAAGATCCAGAGCTCTGGTGCCAGACCACAAAGGAACGATGCGGCGGTAAAGAGAAAAATCCCGGTCAGTAAAATCCGTCGATGCCCGAAAAGATCTGCAATCCGGCCCGCGATTACAATTGTTATGGTGATAGCAAGAAGATAGGCGATGATGACCCATTGGACTTCCTGAAAAGAAGCTGTGAAGGCCTGGGCCAGTGTTGGCAGGGCAACATTTGCGATACTGACGCCAAGGGAAGAGAGGAGCATGGCGAGGGAAAGACCGGCAAGCGCCAGAGGTGAAGAAGGCATCGTTTTCGATTTGTCTTCCCTGGCCATGATCATCGTTATAGCGGGTTTTGAAGGGGGCTTTTTCAATTTGCACTCCGTTAACAGCGGTCTCCGGAAATGGAGCTCCCGGTTAAGCTATTCTTCTCAGTGATATGGCGGAAGACGCATCATTTGCATTTTATTAGTGCACAAGGCGCCGTATACTGATTGACTTGTTTTGCCCGGATGTAAGCTAGGTATGCCTGTGTCGATCCCAGATTTTAATCTGCTTGTTACCCTTGATGTGCTGCTTGCAGAAGGCAGTGTTGCCCGGTCCGCCCGGCGTCTGGGCCTTAGTCCTTCGGCAATGAGCAGAGCCTTGGCCCGATTGCGGGAAACCACAGGAGATCCTCTTTTGGTCAGGGCAGGGCGGGGGCTGGTTCCCACACCCAGAGCGCTTGAGCTTCGTGAACTGGTGGGGCAGCTGGTTCAGGACGGGAAATCGGTGTTGCGCCCGGTCGAGAAACTTGATCTTGATCAGCTGGATCGAACTTTTACTCTCAGGATAAGCGAGGGCTTTGTCGAAAACTTTGGACCTGATCTCATCGAGCGTGTTTTTGCTGAGGCTCCCCGGGTCCGGTTAAGTTTTATTCACAAACTGGACAGGGAAAGTACCGGGCTTCGCGACGGGACAGTTGATCTGGAAATTGGTGTTGTCGGGAAGACGACAAGCCCGGAGGTTCGTATCGGGGCCTTATACCGGGATCGCCTGATCGGCGTCGTGCGTTGTGGGCACCCGTTGAGCCAGGGTGATGTTACCGCTTCGGGTTATGCCTCGGGAAGACATGTTTGTATTTCGGGGAAAAATCCGGGAAAGGGGGCGGTTGAGGAGGCTTTGAAGTCACTGGGGCTGGAACGCAACATTGTGACTCTTGTTGCAGGGTTCTCTACGGCACTGACTTTGGTTCGGGGATCTGATCTGATTGCGACAGTTCCTGAACGTCATACTGGTAATCTGAGAGCAGGGCTCCATAGTTTTCCCCTGCCGTTCTCGCTGCCCGAGGTTATGGTTTCGATGCTCTGGCATCCCCGGCTCGAGGCAAGCCCGGCTGATCGCTGGCTGCGTGACTGTGTCCGGGATGTCTGTGGCAAGTTGACCTGACAGGCCCTTGTTCCACCGTCTTGAACAGGAGCTGATCCGACAAGGACATGGTCCTGACAACCATGATGGAACTGTGGTTTTTTAAAGTACCTCAGGTGTAGCTGTCATTCAGCCGCAACCAGAACATGGGATTTCCCTTGCCCTCTTCATCTCGTCCTTTCGGAGTCAGATCCATGAAATTATAGGCTCCGTTGAGCAGATCCAGTCCCCGGCTGTAGGTCGAATAGCTGTGATAGATTGCCCCGTCTTCATCTTTGACAAAGACACTGATACCCGGGGCTTCGTTAACAGGGAACCGGGTTTCAGTGTAATTATAGGTCACCAGATCATCAGGCTTGTGGTCTGGACCGAAACTGACGCCGAAATCCTCATTAAAGCTGCTGCCGCCAGAGGACACCCAGTCAAAATTCCAGCCCAGACGTTTTCGAAAAGCAAGGAGCCTTTTAACCGGGGCGCTCGAGACGGCAGCAAAGGCAATGTCTCTTGCATTAAGGTGGGGTTCTATTCCATTAAAGTTATCAGCCCAGTAAGAGCAACTGCTACAACCCTGATCCCAGTCAGGGCCAAACATGAAATGGTAAATGATCAACTGGCTGTGAATGGAAAAAAGATCGGCAAGCATGATGAAGCCGTCTTCACTGTCAAACCGATACTCTTTCTCTACCTTGACCCAGGAGAGATTTTGCCTCGCTTTTGTAAGGGCATCCCTGGCGCGGGTGAATTTTTTCTCCTGTTGCAGGAGTTCCTGTCGCTCGGCAAGCCATTGCTCTTTCGTAACCACGTTTCTTGTCGTCATTATTGCCGTCCTTCTTCCAGCTGACTCAATAATCTGATTTTTGTATGATCTACACACTTAACCGAATGGTTTATTGTTCAGATGCAGGGCGATCAGTCAAGTTAAAATTAACCGATCGGTTAATTTATGGCAGGGAAGTGATGCAGAACTATTTTAGTTACACTGGAAAAATTCCACTAGAAAATTGCACTAGAAAATTGAACTGGAAACAGGGCGACGCTTTAATCCTTATTGTCGCCCTGTCGTAAACAAGAGGGGTGTCCTATTAAACCGGCAGAGCTTCCGGTGCATACTGGGCAAGGAACTCTGGACTTGGGGGGATTGGCTTGATGACATCAATAAGCACCCCGTTCGGGTCCTGGGTGATGAAGTGGCGCTGTCCAAAGTCTTCGTCCCTGAGTTTAAGGAGAATAGGCAGACCATCTTTTTCAGCTTGCTGATAGATACTGTCCACATCTTCAACCTCGAAATTCAGTAACAGGCCGCTCACGCGTCCTCTGGCCGCGAGGGGCACTGTTGCGTGGTCTCCCTGCAGAATGGCGAGGTTAACCTTCTCGTCTTCCGTGGATTGCAGATGAACATACCAGTCTGACGCAAAACTGTTCTGAAACTTGAAATGCTGGCGATAAAATTCGGCAGTTCCTTCGACATCGTCAGTCATGATAACGGGATAATATTGGCTGCAGCGCATTGTTGCTCTCCTTTTATTTTAGACATACAGTGTGTATGTAGATTATTAATTAACATACAGGCTGTATGTATGCAAGATCAGAAAACACCACGACGAAGCAATCGCGACCGGTCAGAGGATACCCGTGCGAGATTGATTTCAGCAGCCCGAAAGCTCTTTTCGGAAAAGGGATATGGCGATACGGGAACCCCGGAAATTGTGAAGGAGGCAGAGGTGACCCGTGGGGCGCTCTATCATCACTTTACAGACAAGTCCGAACTTTTTCGGGCTGTCGCCTTGCAGGAATCCCGGGATGTAGCACAGGCAATCAATCAAAACTCTGTTCATGAATCTGAACCTGTCAGGGCTCTTGTATCTGGAGCTCAGGCCTATTTTACAGCCATGACAAAACCCGGACGCGCACGGATTCTATTGCTTGAAGGTCCTGCGGTTCTCGGTCCTGATGGCATGGCAGAAATTGATCGGGAAACCGGCAGTGCCTCACTGTATAAGGGGTTGGAGTGGGCCGCCCGGTCTGCCAACCGCCCCGATCT
Source organism: Kiloniella laminariae DSM 19542 (assembly GCF_000374005.1). Taxonomy (GTDB): domain Bacteria; phylum Pseudomonadota; class Alphaproteobacteria; order Kiloniellales; family Kiloniellaceae; genus Kiloniella; species Kiloniella laminariae. The sequence goes on from NZ_KB893141.1 coordinate 19,323, forward strand.
GCCACTGGGGGAACTTACGACACTTCTTTCTGCCGGATTTGATCGGGCGGCGCTGGAAATTGCCATGGGCGGGGAGAGTACTGGGTATATCCGGGCATTCGAAAGCTTGTTACAGTCCCTTTTCCCGGCGCAAAAATAGAAATTTTCAGCTTTATTCTGATATCAGGCGAGCTTCCGGTGATCTTTGTGTTTAAAGCTTTGCCAAAACTCTGCGAGGAGGGATGACGCAGAAGGACAAGTTGTTTTTCCAGAATATTGCTAGAATGCTCTGGTGAATGTGCTTGTGATACCTTCAATGTTTCGCTAGTGCCATTTTGAATAGAAAGCAGGCCCCGACAAGAGGGCTGTAACCTTGATGCAATAATAGAGTCTGGTTTGCGAGATGAGTAAAAAGAACAGTGACCTGCCATTCTGGCAGGTGAAGAAACTGGAAGAAATGACAGCATCGGAGTGGGAAAGTCTCTGTGATGGCTGTGGCAAATGCTGTTTGGTGAAGCTGGAAGATGCCGACACCCAGGAGATTGTCGACACCGATGTTTCATGCAAGCTTCTTGATCTGGGGAATTGTCGCTGCAGCAAGTATTCTACCCGGCACAAGTATGTCCCTGATTGTATCAAGGTGACTGCGGATAATATTGAAACTCTGAGCTTTATGCCGCCAACCTGTGCCTATCGGTTGTTGCACGAGGGAGAGGACCTTCCCTGGTGGCACCCGCTGGTTACAGGAGATCCTAATTCGGTTCATACTGCAGGTGTCTCGGCACTGGATCGTATTATCTCGGAAACTGAAGTCGAGGATGCGGATCTGGAAGATCATGTGGTTGAATGGCCGCAGGACCCCAGTCCCCCCAAACCCTGGGTCCGTTATGGACGTTAATAATCGCTGAGATCCGCGTTGCATGATAAGGCTGAAAACAGGTGATGACTTCTAGCTATTCTGAATTGCAGCAACAGTTAGCCGGGCAGGGTTTTCTGGCGCGGGGCGGATTTTACCCGCGGCCAGAAGATGCTGTTCCCGATCTGGCTTCAGGAGAAGCAGTTGGGAGTGTTGTTGTGGTCGGTAACGTCGGTTCCGGGGATTTCTGGCGGCAGTTCCTGCAGTCGGCAGAATACCGGGACGGCATGGCCAATCCCATGGATCGCTGGACAGAACGGGTTATTGGAAAGCTGGCGGCCGAGATCGGCGTAGAGGCTCTGTTCCCTTCGGTTGGCCCGCCGTATTTTCCTTTCCAGCGCTGGTCTGCCAGAGCAGAAGAGCTGTATCCCAGCCCGATCGGGTTATTTGTCAGCCCGCAATGGGGAACCTGGCATGCCTTGCGAGCTGCGATCCTCCTGCCGGAAAGGGTGCCTGACCTTCCGGTACTGAACAGGGGGGAGAGCCCCTGTCTGGGGTGTGTTGACCAACCCTGTCTTTCTGCCTGTCCGGTATCCGCTTTTGTTGTTGACCAACCTTATGACTATCTTGGCTGTGCCAGACACCTTTCGAAAGCCGCAGGCGAAAATTGTATCGAACAGGGCTGTCTTGCCCGCCGGGCCTGTCCTGTAGGACAGGATTTTATGCTTTTGCCAGCCCACGCGGCTTTTCATATGACTGCTTTTTCCCGGGCCCGTCAGGCAGAACTCGATCAAGAAAACTCACTATAAATCGGATAGAATTCTCGTTTGGTGCTGTGGTTTTCTGACTGCCCCCGGACATAGTTACCGGACATAGTTAGGAGTGATCTTTCCACTTGAGTTTCCCTGTATTTTCACCTCAGATACAGAAAGTATATTGAGGAGGTCAGGATGCGCGACAGGATATTGCTGGTGGATCATGCGGGGCAGCCACGCGAAGACCGTGTGTCTGAAGCGCTTGTTACGCAGGGTTATGATATAGAATGGTGCTGCCCGGTAAAGGGCGATCAGCTTCCTGATAATTTTAACAACTACCGCGCGGCAATTGTCTATGGCGGGATGGAGTGTGCCAATGACCCTCTCCCCCATCTGGATCTGGAAACAGAGTGGATCAAGAAATGGGTCCGCTCTGGAAAACCCTATCTGGGGATCTGTCTGGGCGGGCAATTGCTGGCCAAGGCACTTGGCGGGAAAGTTTATCGCCACTCCCGGGGAAAAAAAGAAATAGGGTTTTATCAGATGAAACGGGAAAAAGGCCTGGAACAGGATGTGCCAGATTTTTTTCATGACTGTCTGGGCAATCTGCCGGAATTTCTGTTTCAGTGGCACGAAGATGGTTTTGAGTTGCCCGAAGGAGCCTGCAATCTTGCCGGGTCAGATCTTTTCCCAAGTCAGGCTTTTGTCTGTCAGGGGGAGGGTATTCTCGAGAACAAGGTGATAGGTCTCCAGTTTCATCCGGAAGTTACCCGGGAAATTGCCACTGTCTGGCTCGACACCTTTCCGTCAGCTCTTGAGGCGCCGGGGGCGCAAAGTCGTGCTGAAATCGATCAGGGTTTCCGGGAATATGATCCCGGGGTTGATCGCTGGGCAAAAGACTTTCTTGCCCGCTGGCTTGCGTGAGAGCACTGCGGTGATTCTTACCACCAGAAAGACGGCATGATCACCACCAGAACGGTGAAGACCTCAAGCCTGCCAACCAGCATGACAAGGGAAAGTGTCCATTTGGCAATATCCGGCAAGCTGGAGAAATTCCCGTCCGGGCCGATGATTGGTCCAAGACCTGGTCCGACGTTGGTGATCGCGGTAACACTGGCGGTAAAGGCGGTCAGCGGATCAAGTCCCATTACCCCGAGAACAATGGTGGCGAGGAAAATAGTGGTAAAAAAAACCGCCAGAAACGCCAGAACAGAGCGCTGGATTTCTTCGGTGATGACCCGGTCGTTATAGGTAATCGTTTGCACCCGATGCGGAGACATCATGCTGAAAACATGGGAGCGCACGATCAACCAGAGAACCTGAAAACGATAGATCTTGATCGCTCCGCTGGTTGAGCCAGTACAGCCACCGACAAAGGTGAGAGCCAGAAAAACACCAGCAACCGGGGCGCCCCAGGCCAGATAGTTATCGCTGGCAAAACCGGTTGTTGTCACCACGGAAATTACATTGAAGGTCACCAGCCGCAAGGCAGTCAAGAAGGCCATATCCTTTTCCTGGCCAAGCCAGAGCGCCATAACAAGTGAAACGCCCAGCAACAAAAGAATAAAGCTCCTGACCTGACTGTCATAATAGAGCGTCGCATGGTTTTTGGTCAGTGACCTGATATAGAGGCTGAAGGGCAGGGCGCCCAGAACCATAAAAAGGCTGGCGATCCAGTGCGAGGATGAATTTTTAAAATATCCGAATGAGGCATCATGGGTGGAAAATCCGCCGGTAGAGACCGTTGTCATGGCGTGGTTGATGGCATCAAACAGGTTCATGCCCGACCAGCGGAATAAAACCACGCAGGCGAAAGTCATGACGAGATAGATGCAGAGTATCCATACCGCCAGCTGGTGGGCCTTGGAGACAACCTTTCCTGCATTGTCCGAGCTTTCGAGGGCAAAGAGCTGCATCCCCCCGCTGCGGATAAAGGGCAGGATAAATACAGCCATGACCAGAATGCCGATACCGCCGATCCACTGGAGAATGGATCGCCAGAATAGAATGCCGGGGGGAAGGCCATCCAGTCCGGTAAGAACAGTTGACCCCGTTGTCGTCATGGCTGACATAGCCTCGAAGAACGCATCGGTGTAACTGATATGGAGCCAGACCAGGGGAAGGGCGGCAAACAGCGGGATCACCAGCCAGCTGGAAAGCGTCAGAAGAAAGGCCTGGCGAAGATTGATTGAAAAGAAAGCTTCGCCGTGATTGCTGAGGGTGAGGACACCCCCGATGAAGAGAGTGATGGCTGCAGAGACAAAGAATGCCTGCCAGTCTGGATTGTTGTTCACAAAATCAATCGTTGCTGGCAGGATCATCAGGCTTGCAAGTCCACAAAGCAGGATGCCGACAGTGGCCATGATCGGCCGGATCTCTAACATGATGGCTCTTCATCAAATTATTATGCGGTGGGGAAAGCTGCGCCCTGCCTGCTTGGCTGTCAATTTCTATTTCAAAACAAAGCGGAATAGCTGTTGTGCAAAATAAACAGACATTACCGTTTTGTTTTCTGTTTCTGAGCGTCAGGTCCAGAATATGATATTAATTCAAAGTGCTGATCAAAAACTGAAGCAGCCATCTGTCATCAACTCGAATAATTGTCGATTGTTTGTTAAGTATTTGAATCAATAAATGAAAATGTAATTATGATTTGGAATTCCTATTTCGCGATAGCTAATTCCGAACGCGCTTTAAAGGGGGATCAGGTGTTTCTGGGTGACGAAATGACGCTTGTAGGATATCTCAACTGTCAAACGTCATCTAGATTTCGTCGTGAAATCTATTACCGTCAGGAGGCCGTAGGCTAATGCCCAAGAGCGACATCGAAATTGCCCGCGAGGCAAAAATGCAACCGATTACCGAAGTTGCAGCAAAAATCGGAATTCCAGCTGATCAGCTGCTGCAATATGGCCCGACAAAAGCGAAATTGTCTTTCGATTTTATCAATTCGGTCCAGGGTAACAAAGACGGTAAGTTGATCCTTGTTACAGCGATCAACCCGACCCCTGCTGGTGAAGGCAAGACCACGACAACTGTTGGCCTGGGTGACGGTCTGAACCGTATCGGCAAGAAAGCCATCATCGCCCTGCGTGAGCCATCACTCGGTCCTTGTTTTGGTGTTAAGGGTGGAGCCGCTGGTGGCGGTTATGCCCAGGTTGTTCCAATGGAAGACATCAACCTGCACTTTACCGGCGACTTCCATGCCATCGGTGTTGCACACAACCTGCTGTCTGCCCTGATTGACAACCACATCTACTGGGGTAACGAGCTGGGCATTGATTCCCGTCGTGTACAGTGGAAGCGCGTTGTTGACATGAACGATCGTGCCCTGCGTGCCATCACCAACTCTCTTGGTGGTGTCAGTAACGGTTATCCACGTGAAGACGGTTTCGACATTGTTGTTGCTTCCGAAATCATGGCGATCTTCTGTCTGTCAACCGACCTGAATGACCTGTCCGAACGTCTGGGCAAAATCATTGTTGCCTACACACGTGACAAGCAGCCGATTTATGCCCGTGACCTCAAAGGTCCAGGCGCAATGGCAGTTCTGCTGAAAGACGCGATTTCTCCTAACCTGGTTCAGACGCTGGAAAACAACCCTGCGTTCATCCACGGTGGTCCTTTCGCCAACATCGCACACGGTTGTAACTCTGTGATCGCAACCAAGACAGCTCTGAAGCTGGCTGATTATGTTGTGACTGAAGCAGGTTTCGGTGCGGATCTCGGTGCCGAGAAGTTCTTCGACATCAAATGTCGTAAAGCTGGTCTGAAACCTTCAGCGGTGGTTATTGTTGCCACTGTTCGCGCGTTGAAAATGCACGGTGGTGTTGCCAAGGCCGACCTTGGCGGTGAAAATGTTGATGCCGTGACCAAAGGCTGTGCAAACCTTGCCCGTCATATTGCCAACGTTAAAAAGTTCCGCGTTCCTGCCGTTGTGGCAATCAACCAGTTCATTACTGATACAGACGCCGAGATTGCTGCAATCGCTGCTGCCTGTGAAGCACTGGGAGCCAAAGCTATTGTTGCCAGCCACTGGGCCAATGGCTCAGCTGGTACAGAAGAACTTGCAAAACACGTTGTTGAACTGGCTGATTCCGGCGTTGCCGATTTTGCACCGCTCTATCCGGATGAAATGCCGCTGTGGAACAAGATCGAAACCATTGCCAAAGAAATCTATGGCGCCAGCGAAATCATCGCTGACACTGCCGTTCGCAACCAGATTGCCGAACTGCAGAAAGATTTTGGTCACTTCCCGATCTGTATGGCGAAAACCCAGTACAGCTTCTCCACTGATCCGACCCTGCTTGGTGCGCCGACAGGTCACGCGGTTCCTGTGCGTGAAGTTCGTCTGTCAGCCGGTGCCGGTTTCATCGTGGTCGTAACAGGTGCGATCATGACCATGCCTGGTCTGCCGCGCGTGCCTTCTGCGAACAACATCTATCTGAACGAACAGGGCCAGATCGAAGGTCTGTTCTAGGTTCTGATCTTTGTGATTTGAGTGCTTAATTAAGGGCGGTTCCAATGGAGCCGCCCTTTTTTATCCAAGCCTTTCTTATTTAATTCAGGCGTTTGGGGAAAAACAAAAGCAGGAATGAAAGAAAAGCCGAAACCACACTGTGCAGGGCAAAGAGGATCCAGATTCCGCCAGGAGGAACCGGCCATAAGCTGGCGATAAGGGACAGGGTTCCCAGGGCGAGGAAGGTTGAGGGAATAACCTCGATATCCGACTGGCGAACCCAGTCTTTAAATATGGTATAAATGGATAGTCCTATTGCGCCAAAGGCTTCCAGCTTGATCAGCCAGAGAATGCCTGACAGGGACCATTCGGTAAAAACACTCAATCCAAGAGCAAGAACGTGTAGTACTGGTGGGGCATAGGCAATGAACTTTTCGGTTCTGGTCATTGGATTAGAACATCCGCATCTGGAAGGTGAGAGCAAAGAGTGCCAGAGCCGCAGTGATCAAACTGTGCAGGATAAAGAGGATCCAGATCACAGTGCCGGGAACCGGACACCAGCTGACAAAAAAAGAAACAAGCCCGAGGATAAGGAAAGTCAGAGGAAATACCTCCGGAGCATAACCGTCAGGAAGATCTTCGATCAGGGTGTACGCTGACAGGAGGATTACTGTAAAAGCCTCTAGCCGTATAAGCCAGAGAATGATCACCAGGGACCAGCCGCTAAAGGCGCTGAAACCAAAAGTGAGGAGATGCAGTGTCAAAGGGACAAGGGCAATAAGTGTTTCTGTTTTTGGCATTTGCGTCCTGTTTCCTTTTGTGGTGCAACAGTAACATCATCAGGCAAGTTTACTATCGGTCGTCTGTCGATTTCTCGAGGTTCATTATTTTCAATTTTTTTTGAATTTATTCTCCGCAACATCTGCTTTGCACTGAATGGGTTCCAATCAAGGGCTTTAAGCATGACGGTGCATTCATCTGATAACCCGGGCTATCCTGAATATGCTGCTGAAAACGCCATGGAACTGACCAGGCTTTGGGTTGAGAAGATGGTGGTTGATCTCAATCTCTGCCCCTTTGCTGCACCGGAAGTCCAGAGCGCCCGTCTGAAATATGGACTTGTCGAGGCAGAAACCGAAGAAGGCAGTTATCAGGAGTTTCTTGAAGAGTTGTCGAAAATTGCAGGAGAACAGGAAAACGAGCACTCGACTTCTCTTGTAATTTTTAACCGGAGCCTGACAGACTTTGAAGACTTTCTCGATTTTTTGGACTTTGCCGAACAAGCTATTGACCAGAGCGGGTTGGGTGGTGTTTTCCAGTTGGCCAGCTTTCATCCGGCCTATTGTTTCGACGGAACTGATCCATCTGATCTGAGTAACTGGACCAACAGATCCCCCTTTCCGATGTTGCACATCATTCGCGAAGGGCAGATGAGCCGGGCACTGGCGAGTTACAGCAATCCCGACCAGATCCCCGAACGCAATATGGCACTGATGGAGAAGCTTGGTCGGGAAGGGCTGATCAAACGCTTCCCGCCATTACAGTTTTACTGGTTTGAGTAGTCTTGAGTGTCCCAGAGCAGGGTTCACAGCTGCTCCTCTGTTGCTCTATAGGGGCCAGAAAAACAGAATAGCAGGAATGGCAATGGCGATGACCAGCAGTTCCAGAGGCAGACCCATGCGCCAGTAGTCGCCAAAACGATAGCCTCCCGGCCCCATAATGATGGTATTGTTCTTATGCCCGATCGGGGTCAGGAAAGCACAGGAGGCAGCAACCGCGACACCCATCAGAAATGGGTCGGGTGCAGCACCAATGGCCTGAGCCACATCAACCCCGATGGGGGCGGCAATCAGGGCTGTGGCGACATTGTTCAGCAGATCGGACAACGTCATGGTGACGACCACCAGTACCGTCAGGATTGCCCAGGCAGGCCAGCCTTGTGTCTGGGCGACAATCAGTTCTGCAATGAGTTTGGTGCCACCTGAATTCTCCAACGCGATGCCGAGCGGGATCAGCGAGGCAAGCAGGACGATGACTTTCCATTCTACAGACTCATAGACCTCACGTCCGGAAATAATCCCCAGCCCGACAAAGGCAATGACACAACCTGCCAGAGATATCGGCAGATAGACCAGCCCTGCGACAGACAGGGCAATGGCCGCCATAAACAGTCCAATCGCCATAGAAGCTTTTTTGCGCTGGATGACCGTATGTTGTTTATCGGCCAGAGGCAGGACACCCATCCAGGCCGTGACTTCGGCCAGCTGTTCTTCTGGTCCAAGTAAAAGAACCACATCTCCGGTTCTGATTTTAAGTTTTCGGACCCGTTCACGGAAGCGTTTTCCTTGTCGGGAAACTCCGAGCAGGGTCACGCCATGACGAGAAAGCAGGCGTAACTCGTTACTTGAATGCCCTGAAACCCGGGCACCGTCCGGGACGATGGCTTCAAGCAGGGTCAGGGAAGAACTGGTCAGGCCGACTTCATGTTTGTCTTTGCCGGCATAGTTAAGTTTGGCCGCGCCAAGAAAGGCTTCAATGGATTTTGGGTCACCTTCAAGAACGAGGTGGTCATCCTTCTGAATTTCTTCATATCTGGCAAAGCCGGGTAATCGGCGGTTGGCTCTGACCAGACCAAGAATTGTCAGGTCATGTTCGCGTGCAAGGGGGTAAAGTTCGGTTATACGTTTGCCAATGGTATCCGAGCCCTCGGGGATTTCTGCCTCGGCAACGTAAAGTCCCGTATCTTCACCACTCTGGATTGTTGATGGCCGATCCCGTTGCGGGATCAGACGCCAGCCGATCAGGGCCACGAAAAGGATGCCACCGACAGCGACAGCAAGACCAACAGGCGCAAAATCGAACATGCCATAGCTTTCGCCCAGAACCCGCTCGCGGTACTGGGCAATCACAATATTCGGCGGTGTACCAATCAGGGTAATCATACCACCAAGGATGGTGGCAAAGGAAAGAGGCATAAGGCTGAGAGCGGCGGCCCGTTTGGCCTTTTCAGCGGCCTGGATATCCAGCGTCATCAAGAGGGCGAGAGCGGCGACATTGTTAATGATCGCTGACAGGGTGGCCCCGACAACAGACATGATGCCGATATGCAGGGGCAGGGGACGGTTTGACGAAAGGACAAAACCTGCGATCAGTTCCACAGCCCCAGAATTCATTAACCCGCGCGAGACGATCAATACCAGTGCGATGATGACGACAGCGGGGTGACCAAAACCAGAGAAGGCTTCGTTCGTTGTGACAAACCCGGCAACGACGGCAACAACCAGAGCGGAAAATGCCACAAGATCATAGCGGATCTTGCCCCAGATCAACATGACAAAAACGCAAGCAAACAGGGCAAAAAGAAAAATCTGGTCTGTTGTCATCCCGGTTGTCATCAACATGTCCTCTTCGGTTGAATTTAAACACTAAAACACCCGGCACGGGAAAATGACAGGACAAAGATCTGCTTGTATTTATGAATTTTGTCTGTTGAGCGATTGTCCTGGATAAAAGAACAAGGTTTTATGATGGACTGGGGTGTGGGATGGGCTATGCTCCATTTCCGGGATAATGGTCAATCAAAGATTTTGATCGGCAGGGGCTATTTTTTCAGAGACAAGAGGACGCAGAAAATGTCGGAAAAATGGGATGCCCGTTATCTTAAACTGGCACGCGAGATCGCCAGCTGGTCCAAGGATCGTTCGACGCAGGTCGGTGCCGTGATCATTCTTGAGGACAATACGCCAGGCCCTTATGGTTTTAACGGCTTTCCCCGCCTGGTGGATGACAATGCCGATGAACGCCATGCGCGTCCGCTGAAATATGACTGGACCGAGCACGCCGAGCGCAATGCGATTTTCCATGCGGCCCGTGTCGGGGTGCGTCTCAGCGGCGCAAGCATCTATGTGACCCATTTCCCCTGTCCGGACTGTTCCCGGGCGATTATCCAGAGCGGGATCAAGGAGATCATCGTCGATGAAAAAAGCAAAAGTGATCCCGACTTTGCCGAACGCTGGGGCATGATCAAAACCCAGGAAGAAATGTTGCGTGAAGCTGGTGTGAGCTGGAGATTTGCAGCAGTTCCGGTGTAGCTCACCTCTTTCTTTTTTGATTGAAAGCTCTTGATCGTTTGCGTGCAAACAATGTGGATTAATGCGGCAGTAGATATTCAGGGAAGTGAATTGGTCATGCAAAGAGGTCGTCGTAAGTTTCTGAAGGTTATCGGTGGCACGAGCGTAATTCTGGCTGCGGGAGCCGGAGGCTGGGTTGCGACACGCGCCCCGGAAAGGGCACGACTGCCCTGGACAGAAGCAGGGCGTGTTTATGCCGATCCGATGCGGAATGCTTTGTCCTATGCAATCCTGGCTCCTAATCCTCATAACCGTCAGCCTTGGCTGGTGGATTTAAAATCTGATACTGAAGCGACGCTTTTCTGTCAGCTGAATCGTCTCCTGCCCGAAACAGATCCCTTTAATCGGCAGATAACAATCGGTCTGGGCTGCTTTCTGGAAATCTTTGGCATTGCCGCTGCGGAAAGCGGCTATCGGGCAGAGATTGATATCTTTCCCGAAGGCAGCAATGCCAGGACACTGGATGCTCGGGCAATTGCCCATATCAGACTTGTCGAGGACACAACGCAAAAGAAGGACCCGCTTTTTACAGCCATCCTCAATCGACGGACCAACCGTACCGTTTTTGATGAAACCCGCAACATTGCCCAGTCCGATCTTGATGCGATTGACCGCTCCGGGCGCGGAGCTGTCCGTGTCTCTGTCCTGAATGATGCCAGGAGCATCGCCAGCCTCAAGGAAATCGGCTGGCAGGCGTCGCTGGTGGAAACGAAGACCCCCGAGAAACATGGTGAAAGTGTGGGCTTGATGCGTATCGGTAAAGATGAGATTGAAAAAGCACCTGATGGTATCTCACTTGGAGGTCCGTTTCTGGAGGTGGCGAACAGAATTGGTTATGTGACCCGTGAAAGCCTGGCTGATCCTGCGAGTGGGGCTTTTGCCGAAAGCCTTGACTATATGAGACCGCTCAATGAAACAGCCGGGGCATTTATTATTCTGGCGACTGCAGAGAACAACAGAGTGAGCCAGATTGAAGCCGGTCGAGACTATGTAAGGGCAAATCTGACGGCAACAGTTCTGGGGATCAGTATGCAGCCTCATAGTCAGGCCCTGCAGGAATATAACGAGATGAAGGATCTCTATCGCAGAATACATGCTGCCTTTGCTGAAGAGGGGGAGACGCTGCAAATGCTTGCCCGGATCGGTTACGGCACGGCTGTACCACCAGCGCCACGCTGGGCACTTGATACGCGGATTGTTGCCGGGTGACGTCACCAGAGTCCTATTCTCTTTTTTCCAGTCCTAAACTCGTTCTGGCCTTCGCATTGACAGCAAAAGAATTTCAGGCTTTTATAAAGGCATGGGGGCAGCGAACACCCCGTGAGGCGACAGCCCAAGATTCGCGTCCGTAACAATCTCTTAAAACAAGGGAGGACGCCTGATGTCGTCACCAACCGAAATTACCGTTGCCCAGCTTTCCCGTCTTATTGGTACCCCGAATGCTCCTGTGCTGATTGATGTCCGCATTGATGAGGATTTTGAGGATGATCCCCGGTTTATTCCCGGGGCTTTCCGGCATGGTTTCCGGGAGATTGAAACACTGGCTCCCCAGCTTATGGGGAAATCCGTTGTTGTTGTCTGTCAGAAAGGCCTGAAGCTGAGCCAGGGCGCAGCTGCGCTTCTGCGTCACCATGGGGTGAACGCGGAGAGCCTGGAAACAGGGACACTTGGCTGGAGTGCCGCAGGACTGCCGAGCGTTCCGGCAAAGTCTATTCCGACGCGTACAGCAAAGGGCAATACGCTCTGGGTCACCCGTTTACGGCCAAAAATTGACCGTATTGCCTGCCCTTGGTTGATCCGGCGTTTTGTTGATCCTTCGGCCCAGTTTCTTTTCGTGGTGCCCTCTCAGGTCGAAAGTGTGGCGGAAAAGTTCGATGCCACTCCTTTTGATGTTGATGGAGTATTCTGGAGCCACAGGGAGGAATACTGCACTTTTGACACAATGGTTGAAGAGTTTGGCCTTGAAATTGAAGCTCTGAAAAATCTGGCGACGATTGTGCGGGGAGCAGATACCAACCGGCATGATCTGGCTCCCGAGGCTGCCGGATTGCTGGCAGCGTCTCTGGGGCTTTCCAGAATGTATCGTGATGATTTGGCTCAACTGGAAGCAGGAATGCTGCTTTATGATGCCTTCTATCGCTGGGCACGGGATGCCACGGCTGAAGGGCACGACTGGCCCGCAGCAACAACAAGGAGTCAGGAACGTGACTGACCATAGCCTTGACGGGGCGGGCAATAATTCCAGCTCGATTGCTTCCGATGATACTCTGTATGATCCAATTACCTTATGGGAAGCGATCAAGATCTGGTTCCAGATTGGCATCCTTTCTTTTGGCGGACCAACAGCCCAGATTGCGCTGATGCACCGGGTGATTGTGGACGAGAAAAAATGGCTGACTGAGTCCCAGTTTCTCAATGCTCTGAGTTTTTGCATGCTGTTGCCGGGACCGGAAGCCATGCAGCTGGCGACCTATGCAGGTTGGAGATTGCACGGGGTTGCCGGTGGACTTGCAACCGGGTTGCTGTTTGTCTTGCCGGGGGCTTTTGTCGTTTTGGCCATGGCTGCAATCTATGCCGCCTTTGGTTCGGTGCCTTTTGTCGAAGCCCTGTTTTTCGGTATCAAGGCGGCTGTACTGATTATCGTTCTCGAGGCCCTGTTGCGGATCTCCCGCAAGGCCCTGAAACATACAGAACACTGGATTATTGCCGGGATTTCTCTGGTGGCGATTTTTTTCTTTGCTCTGCCTTTTCCCCTGATTGTTTTCCTTGCCGGGTTATACGGTTTTCTTCGCAGCAAAAAGAGCGGGTTACCAGAAGATCTGGTCCATATCACTGTGAAACCGCAAGCCACAGTGCGAACAGTTTTGCTCTGGCTGGCGATCTGGCTTCTACCATTGATTCTGTTGTCTTCCTATCTTGGTGAGGGGGCAATTCTTGGGCAGATCGGCTGGTTTTTCTCGAAACTGGCGGTGGTGACCTTTGGCGGGGCTTATGCTGTGCTGGCCTATATGGGGCAGGATGTGGTGCAGAACCACGGCTGGCTGACGGCCGGACAGATGATGGACGGGCTGGGATTGGCAGAAACCACACCGGGCCCGCTTATTCTGGTGACAGAGTTTGTCGGTTATCTTGCAGCCTATCAGCAGGTAGAAAGCCTGTCCTGGCTTGCGGGACTGGGCGGTGCGCTTGTGGCGCTTTGGGCAACCTTTGCGCCCTGTTTTCTCTGGATCTTTGCCGGAGCCCCTTACATTGAATGGATCGGGTCCCAACCCCGTCTCAAGGGAGCACTGTCAGCAATTATTGCTGCAGTTGTCGGGGTGATCCTGAATCTTTCCCTCTGGTTTGCCCTGCATGTGTTTTTTGCCGAGGTTAGCCTTGAAAAGATTGGGCCGATCCAGCTCTGGATGCCAGATCTGGCAACGCTGGATATTTATGCTGTTGCTCTGGCATTTATCTCCGGATTGCTGTTGCTGAGGTTGCACTGGTCTATTCCAAAAGTTCTGGTTGTTTCCTCTATCTTGGCTCTGGCGATCAGCTATGCGCCGTTGTAAAGAGCGCTAATAGTAAGAACAAAGGCCCGCTTTGATCCTGCAGGGCCTTTGTTTTGTATCTTGTTCAGACAAGTATCTGGGGCATGGCTCACGGCTTTACTGGATGATGATTTTTCCGGCCTGAACCAGCTGCTGCAATGGATTATAGCCGATGTAGTAAGAAAGAGCGGCGGGAGAGGAAATATCCCAGATAGCGAAATCAGCAGACTTGCCAATAGCAAGCGAGCCGTGTGTATCTGAGATCCCCAGCGCTTTTGCCGCGTTGAGTGTGACGCCGCGCAGGGCCTCGGTTGGTGTCATGCGAAAGAGGGTGCAGGCCATATTCATGGACATGAGCAAAGAGCAGCAGGGAGAAGAGCCGGGGTTCATATCTGTTGCGACAGCCATGGGCACGCCGTGTTCGCGGAAAGCCGCAATGGGAGGGACCTGGGTTTCCTTAAGGAAGTAGAAAGCGCCGGGCAGGATTACAGCAACCGATCCGGCCTCGGCCATTTCCCTGACCGACTGTTCCGAAGAGTATTCCAGATGATCGGCAGAGAGCGCGCCATAACGGGCGGCAAGACCTGCGCCGCCGAGATCGCTCAATTGGTCTGCGTGGAGCTTCAGATCAAAACCAAGTTTTTGGGCGGCCTTGAACAGCTTTTCGATCTGCGCCGGATTAAAGGCAATACCTTCACAAAAACCGTCAATGGCATCCGCCAGATTGAGTTCCTTCAGCACGGACAGCTTGTCGATTACCGAGTTGATATAACCATCGCCGTCCCCGTGGAATTCCTCTGGAACCGTATGCGCAGCAAGATAGGAAGTCTGCACCTTGATCGGCAGATGCTTTTCGATTTCACGGGCAACGGTGAGCTGTTTGCACTCATTTTCCCAATTCAGGCCATAGCCGGATTTGACCTCGATAACGGTGACGCCTTCTGACTGGAGTGCCGTCGCGCGTTTGAGGGCTGCAGAAAGTAGCTCCGCTTCACTGGCTTCCCGGGTTGCCTTTACAGTAGACCGGATACCACCGCCAGCTCGGGCAATTTCTTCGTAGCTTGCCCCTTCCAGACGCAGGTTGAACTCTTCAATCCGGTCACCACCATGGACAATATGCGTATGGCAATCAATCAGACCGGGGGTGACCCAGCTGCCATTGAGGTCATAAATTTCTTTTGCCAGCTTTTCCGGAGGATCTTTCAGTTCGGAGAAGGGGCCAACCCAGATGATTTTTTCGCCCTGGCAGGCAATGGCGCCATCCCTGATAATACCAAGGCCGTCATCCTGTAGTGTGCAGAGGTGACAATTGATCCAAAGGCTATCCCACATATCGTGCTCCAAGAAATCCTGTATCCGTTACGTATTGTATATACAACTTCGTGAGCCGGGAAAAGGAAATATCAATGCCAGATCTGTCAGGCAGACAGGATAATAAAATATGCGGCTGAAAACCGTATAGAGGCTTGACCAGGCTGGTGTCTTTACTTGCCTGGTATTTTCCTCATGTTCCCGGTGGTACAGAGCTTTCAGGTGAGCACAGTATTTATTTTGCCACCGGATAGCGCTTTTCGTCTTCAAACATTTTAAGTGCCCAGAGCACACCAAGAACACCGCCCTTGATGAAGGGAAGAAAGGCAAGGGTAAGGGCCAGGGTGAGCGCGGGCCAAATCGCGACATGGGTCCAAAGGGAAGGAGACCAGGCCTGTTCGCTCCACATCACTGCCGGGACCACAATGTGTCCGACAATCATAATGGTGAAGTAAGGAGGGATATCATCGGCTCTGATGTGGCCAAGTTCTTCACCACATACTGCACATTCATCTTCAACCGTCACATACTTCCGAAAGATATTTCCTGTTCCACAACAGGGACATTTTCTGCGCAGGCCCCGTTTAAGGGCCTGGAATGCAGATCTTTCTTCCGGTGCAGAGGCGGCGAATTCCCCAGAGTCTTGTTTGTTTTCGCTCATATCTTCCACAGCAGAGTTTATCGAGTGCTGCGGCTTGCAGCCCCAGACTTTATTCTTTCTTACAGGAGAGGGCCTTGTGCAGGGCAGTAGGCGAAATGACGCACCCCATGAGGTTTGCCCGCCAAAGATCAGCGCCTTCAAGCTTGGCATCAGTGAGGTTGGCGCCACGCAGGTCAGCATCACTCAGATCAGCGCCGGACAGGTCAGCCCCTTTAAGGTTTGTACCGTACAGGCTGGCGCGTACCAGATTGGCGTTAACAAGATTGGAACCGCTCAGATCAGCGCCACTGAAATCAGCGCCGGCCATATCAGCATTTTCCAGTTGGGATTTGGGGATAACCATGTCTGTCAGGTTGAGATTATTCAGATTCGCCCGCGCACCTTTCGAGGAATCTTTCATCCAGACATGATGTTCGGACAGGACTCTTAACATCTCCCGGGCCTTGGCAGATTTTTCGCGCGCCATATTTTCCTGAATTTCGGACTGGTCTTCCAGTAACGTATCATTCGGCAGTTGGGACAGCATATACTGTACCCGAAGCTGACGCTTAGCATCGTCAAGATTTTTGGCTTCTATTTCCCCGGATTCAACGCGCGCCATGGGTGCGGGCTGGATCTGATATTTGTAAGTCCTGAGGCTCATTTACCACTCCCTGAAATTCTTGTTTCCAAGAGACTATCGGAAACGGGGTGAGGTTACGACAAATTCCTAAACAAAATATGCACAGGCTGCTGATTTTCATTTCAAAATTAATTAAAATTTTAACTACCACAATTTATGGATAAAAATATTTTCATATTAATTTCCCGCAATAGATGTGCTCATGAGAGGGAATGTTTTTTTATTTTTATTTAATAACATGTAGTTAGGTTTTTATTTGATAGATGGGTTTTCAAAAAAACTGATATTTTAGCTCGAATACAACCTAGTCAGTAGGAGAATTTTAACACTCCGGAGTCATAAGTGAATGCAGTGTACAGACACAAACTGAAACCGTTGGGCCACGAGAATCCCTTCAGGTTTTTTCTTGATATAGAGTTCAGAGAATTAGGGGTGAAATGGTGCCTTGGACAAAGGACGACTGGGCCAATCTGCGGATCGTTGTGGTTGACGACAGCAAGGCTGTACGTTCGATGATGAATCTGATGCTTCGATCACTGGGTGTTGGCGAAGTCCTGTTGTATGAGACAGTTGCTGAAGCAATGGAATCTATTGCCGTGCAACCGCCTGATCTGGTTATTTCCGACTATTTTATGGTGCCGGAAACCGGGCTCGATCTTCTGCAGCGCCTGCGTGATTCAAGTGATGCCCTGACCCGGGAGCTTCCATTTTTAATGATGAGTGGATATGACAATGCAGGTGGGGTCGATGAGCTGGAGAGGCAGTCTATTTCCGGTTTTATGCCCAAACCTGTAACAGCAACTCTGGTACGTGATTACATTATATCGGCCTGTTCACAAAGAATAGCTGTTGGCCTGTTCCAGGATAAAGAATATAGAAACCTTATGTAATCTACACTGTTCCGAGGCGCTGTAGAGTTTGTGGTAATGAGGGTAAAGTTTTGTATCAAGAGTTCTCTCAGGTTTCGTTGAAACGTTTGACAAATCGTCGACAGGGGCCTCGTCATGCGGCGTTGCCGGATACCAGAGTGTCCCTGACAGTTCTGGATACCTGTTATGATTGCGAGGTTCTTGATCTTTCATCCTGCGGTGCCCGCCTGAAGCTGGAAACCAAGATCCCTGTGGGCAGCGTTATTGAGCTGAGCCACGATCAGTGTGGTTCCCTCTACGGGACGGTAAAATGGAACTCCCGCCATGAAGTCGGGCTGGAGCTTAATCCTGGTGTGGCGCGGTTGTTGGTCCGTTATAGCACCCCCAAGAACCTTTTATAACCTCTTCTTATTCCAGGTTATCATACCAGGCTTTCCCCGGAGAGTGCGTCCTTCCGACATTTCTGTTTGGTCTGGACTTAAGCAATATATCTTCATACTTTTGCAAGGGGATGCTGTCAGGCTGACGGTATAAGGCCCTGACTTTGTTATTGTGTTCTTTCCCTGACCACGGGCACCTTCCGGAGGTTTCATGTTCCGTACCCTTTCTTCGCTGGTTAGTCTTTTTCTGGCGACGGCCATCCTTGTCATGGGCAATGGTCTGTTTTCGACCTTGATCGGGGTGCGGGCATCCGCTGAAGGCTTTGCCAACGAAACCACGGGCTGGGTCATGGCGGCCTATTTTTTTGGTATTATGAGCGGCGTTTTCCTCTGCCGGAAGATGGTTGCAAGTGTTGGGCATATCCGGACTTATGCAGCCCTTGCAGCGTTGATGTCGATATTGCCGCTGCTCCATGCCTATTTTGTCGACCCTCTTGCCTGGGCTTTGTTTCGCTGTCTGGCAGGGATAGCGATCTCGGGCCTGTTCATGGTTACGGAAAGCTGGATCAACGAACGTGCAGATAATGCCATACGAGGGCAAATCCTTGCTTTCTATATGATTACCTATTACGGCGGGTTGGCTGCCGGACAGTTTCTTCTCAATCTGGCTGCACCAACCGAGGTCTCGCTTTTTGTCCTGATTTCTGCTCTCTTTTCTCTGGCAATTGTTCCAGTTGCCCTGACCCGTTCCGAACAGCCAGCGCCTGTACCCAAAAAGTTGAGCTTTGGGTTGAAGGATCTTTATCGCCTTTCTCCTTTGGGGACGGTTGGAGCCGCTGCGGCGGGGATGACCAATGCCTCGTTTTATTCCATGGGGCCTATCTTTGCCGCGGAGATTGGCTTGGGAACCGAAGACATAGCCCTGTTTATGGGTGCTGCGATTATTGGCGGACTGATCCTGCAGTGGCCTTTTGGCCGGATGTCTGATCGCTTTGACCGACGTTATATGATCATGGGCGTTGCCAGCGGAATTTTTCTGGGCTGTATCGGGGTGATTTTTGGTTCCGGGCTGGGGGGGATTCTGGTTTTTGTCTCTGTCGCGATTTATGGTGGTGCTGCCTTTGCCCTCAATCCGATTACCGTCGCTCATGCCAATGATTTCCTTGAAAAGGATCAGCGGGTCAATGCAGCTGGCGGACTAATGATTGTTTACGGAATTGGTGCGATGTCGGGCCCGGTTATTGCCTCTTTCATGATGGGGAAATTCGGTTCTTCCGGACTGTTCCTGACCACGGCAGCAGTCCAGGTTATTCTGGTTCTTTTTGCGCTCTATCGAACTTTCGTTCGGCAAACGATTGTACGGGCGCTTCGCGTCCCTCTGGTGCTCTTTTCCCCTGCCAGCTCAACCGTGATTACGGATATGGTGCAGGAAGAGCAGGAGAAGCTCAGGGAAAATCGTTCGTCGGACGGTTCGGAAGAGATTCGATAAACTCTGCCACTAATTTTGAGGGGCAGCGCCTTGCGCCCCCTTTGAAGATGTCGCTTCACGGGGCGGATGGTTTTGTTTCTCCTCGCTGGCTTGCAGACGCTTTTCGACTTTGCGGATGGCATAGGCAACCAGAAGGATCAGCAACAGGTATTCGAGAATAAGAAAACTGTAGATCTCAAGGGGGCGGTATTCATTGACACTGAGTTCATTGGCCCGGCGGGTGAGGTCGCTGTAGCCAATTACGGAAACCAGGGACGACATTTTCAGCATATAGACAAACTGGTTTCCCAGGGGTGGGATGATGCGTCTAATTGCCTGGGGCAGAATGATCAGACGCATCTTTTGAAAATAGCTCAGGCCCATACTGTCCGCGGCTTCGTGTTGTCCGATCTCGATTGACTGTATCCCTCCGCGAAATATCTCAGCCTGAAAGGCACTGTCGCAAAGGGCAAGGGCAACTATTCCGGCCATGATAACCGACATTTCCAGCCCCAAAATTACTGGTAATCCATAGTAAATCCAGAGCACCATGACCAGTACCGGGATCGAGCGGAAGATAGATACATATCCCAGATTAAAGGCTAGAAAGACTTTGTTGCGCGATAGCCCCGGGAGGCTGATGGCGAGACCAATCAGCATGGACAGGAATATGGCGATAACCGAAATTTTTATGGTCCCCCATAACCCGCCAATAAGAAAAGAGATATTATCCCATCCCTGAGCTGTGCTGGGGTCAATAACGTGCCAGCCCCAAGTATAGCTTCCCTCACAGCCAGAAAGAAACAAGGGAAGAAAAAGGAACAGCCAGATCCTGCGGAGAGAAGGGGAAAGGGTCATGGGAACTTAAAGGTCTCGCCTGTTAGGATGAGCCGGCCTGAGGCATCTGCCGGGATAATGTTATGTTCTATATTGGTCCAAGATGGTGCAAGATCAATTTCTCTGTTATATTGCCTGGAAGGTGATTTGTTGAACGATTTTACTGTGCCTTTCAATCCCAGACACATTTCTGTGATCCAAAAGCCGGTTTGCAACGTATAAAAAGTTAAGATTAAAACCAGCTTTGACCGGTAGAAAATGGCCAGGAAGCAAGCCGTAACACAAACCGGGATAACAAGGGAATAAACTCATGACAGGCATCATCTCCGGATCTGCCACACAAGAAGATGTGGTGGCGGTAGAAGTTCCTCGGTTACATCCTTCCGGTGAAAACCTGATTGACTATGTCTCGGGTAGTATTGAGTCCGGGCTGGCCCTTTTTATATCAAGCCACTTGTCTCTCTGTTCTGAGTGCCGGGAAGAGATTGTCCGTCTTCAGGCTCTTGGCGGTGCCCTGTTGGAAAGATTGCCCGTGACTGATCTTCCTGACGGGATGGAAGAACGTATGATGGCCTTGCTGGATTCAGAAAAGGTTTCTGCCGAGATTACGCCTTTCCCAAGAGGACGTTCTGGTGGGAAAGAGTTGCTTCCGGCACCTGTGTATCAGGTTTTGTCAGGCAATCTTGATGATCTTGACTGGAATGTCAATGAAAGCGAAGGGCGCTCAACAGTAGCTTTACCCCTGAAATCGGCCCGTATTTTTTTGCTGAAAGTTGATTCTGGCAAAGCTGCCTTTTCAGGAAAAATGGCACGGCAGACAGGGCTGGTTCTTATTTTGAGCGGCGCGCTTGAAAGTGAACAAGAACAACTGTGCGCAGGTGACATTCGGGCTCTCGCTGATATAGGCGAAGAGTTTTATGCCGGAACTTCATCTGCACTGGCTTATTGCCTGGTTTTATTAGGGCAGGAAGACATCTGTCCGGAAAATATAGGCTGACAAGTCAAGCTGATGAATGTGTCAGATATTTGTATGTTATCCCTTATCCCTTAAACTGGAAAAGACTGTGCCCCAAAGTGCGGCGCAGTTTGTTGATGGCCAGCCTTAAGCGCGACTTTACCGTTCCAAGAGGCAAGTTCTCCAGCAGGGCAATTTCTTTATGGGTCAAGTCATCATAAAAAGCGAGCTGGAGCAGTCGGGATTGGTCTTCCGGAAGACTCTCGATGGACTCACGCAACAGGGCTTCAACTTCCTGATGTTCAATCTCCTGATCCTGACCAGGAGCGAGGTCTACCTGGTTTTCTATTTGGTTTTGATCGAAAGAGGCAAGTTTCTGTCGACGGAAACGGTCTATCCGGCGGTTTCGTGCGATGGCGAAAACCCAGCTTGAGACATAGCTTTTATCGGGATTGTAGCTTCCGGCCTGTTGCCAGAGACTGAACATAACATCCTGAACCAGACCTTCGGTGTTTTCTTCATCCGTGCCGAGTTTGCGCATATAGGAAATGAGACGGGGGGCAAAATGCCTGAAGAGTCTGGCAAAAGCATCCCGATCTCTGGATCGGGCTACCAGAGCCATTAATTCGGCCTGTTCAGTGGCGCTCAGGCTATCTTGGTCTTCCATTGCCAACGCATTTAACTCCCTCAGCGTGGTCTAAATTCACTCTACACCAAATTTCACCGGGATGTCTGCTTCAACTCATTACTGCGGAATTTTTGATAACCGGCTCTTGAATTCAATGTATGAATGGAAAAGAGCAATTTTAAGGTTATTCTGTGACTGTCATCCAGATTTTCTGGATATTCCGCGCGATAATCCCTCCATAGTTGTCTGGTGAACTTATCATCCGGCTGTCGAAACCTGTCTCTTAATTTGGACAGGATTACCTTTGTTTACAAGCTTGGTATTTTTACGAATGTTGTTTTTAGATCATAAGCCCCAATATAAATACAGTTCGTTAATTTCTTTTGAAAGACGTGGTTCCTTTTCGTTTGGGAGATGATCTTGTCGTTGTTCGAGGTCCTGATTTTGTCTTCAGCCCTTGCCTGGGCCAGTGGTATAAATCTGTATGCTACCGTGGCGTTCTTGGGAATTCTTGGGGCCAGCGGACAGGTGGATTTGCCCGCGAACCTTGCATTTGTGCAGCATCCCGCTGTGATCATGATTGCTGTTTTTCTCTATTTCATTGAATTTATTGTCGATAAAATACCGACCCTCGATTCCGTCTGGGATGCCGTGCACACCTTCATTCGTATCCCCGCAGGAGCCTTTCTTGCCGCAGGGTTATTGGAGAGTGCAGGCGGGGAAACCCAGGCCTTGGCCTTCCTCTTGGGAGGAGGGCTTGCTGCTGTCAGCCATCTGGTCAAAAGTGGCAGCCGGGCAGTACTTAATACTTCTCCTGAGCCTGTGACCAACATTATGGCGTCTGTTGCTGAAGATATCATGGTGATTGGCGGTCTGATCATGGCCTTTATGTCCCCGTCGATTTTTGCTGCTTTTCTGGCTCTGTTCCTGTTGTTGGCAATCTGGTTGATTCCGAAAGTCTATCGTGGCCTGCGCGGGCTGTTCCGTTTTATGTCAGGACAGTCCGGGAAAAACAGCACAAACCCCGGAGTTGGCAGAGCAGACTGGTCATTCGGGAAGAAGACCGATCTCAAAAGCGGGGAACTGTTCCTCAGGCTTTCTGGAAAGCCGGGGAAAGATGATAACACTCCTCTGGAATGAAGGGCCTCTCAAGGCAGTTTGTTTTCTTATTGAACAGCCGTTTAGCAATTTGTATGATTCTTGTCGGATAAGGTATTATTTTTTAGTCTCCCTCGTGGTTTTCTTTCAGACTGAACATGCCGTAATTTCAAAGTGCGTGGCGAGGCACAGTCCTGAGTGACGGGGAATAATCAATGGATATGAAATTTAGCGCCGAAGCAGAGGCTTTTCGTGACGAAGTAGGTAATTTTGTTGCGGATAATCTGCCCGACGACATTCGTCATAAAGTCGCCCAGGAAGAAATGATCCTGCCCCGTGAGATGATGGTGCGCTGGCACAAAATTCTGGGGCAAAAGGGCTGGAGCTGTCCATCCTGGCCGAAAACCCATGGTGGTGCAGGCTGGAGCGATGAACAGCATTACCTGTTCGAGCGGGAAATTGCCCTCTCTGACGCTCCCCGTCCCATCCCTTACGGCGTTGTCATGCTGGCGCCCTGTCTGCTGGAATTTGGCACGCAGGCACAGCAGGAAAAGTTTCTGCCGGGCATACTTTCCGGGGATGAACTCTGGTGTCAGGGTTTTTCCGAGCCGAATGCCGGGTCGGATCTGGCCTCGCTCCAATGCCGGGCGGTAGCCGAAGGGGACAGCTATATCATCAACGGTTCGAAGACCTGGACCAGTGAAGCCCATATTGCCGACGGAATGTTTGGTCTGTTTCGCACCGACAGTTCCGGGCGGAAACAACAGGGGATCACCTTTTTGATGATCGATATGAAAACGCCGGGAATTTCAGTGACGCCCCTGATGACCTTTGAAGGGACGCACGAGGTCAACCAGGTGTTTTTCGATAATGTGCGCGTGCCCTTTGCCAACCGGATCGGTGAAGAAAATCAGGGTTGGTCCATTGCCAAGTATCTGCTGGGGCTGGAACGCTTTGGCACAGCAGAGGTCGGTCGTTCCCTTGCCAGTCTGGCACGTTTGAAGAAACTGGCAGCTGCCCTTGCTGTCGATGAAGGACGTTTGAGTGACGACCCGGATTTCATGTCCGAAGTTGCCAGAGCCGAGATTGCCCTGCGCGCGCTGGAAGTGACCGAGCAACGCTTTCTCTTTGGTCCGGGCGGATCAGATGCGATGGGGGCCGAAGCTTCCATGCTGAAAATTCGCGGTACCGAAATCCAGCAGGATATTCTTGAACTGACCCATCAGGCATTGGGCTATGCCGGACAGAGAGGGCAGGATAGCAGACCTGTCCTGCAAATTGCAGGGATAACCTCGGGAAAAGCCGCCATGGCTCACTTCAATTTTCGCAAGACCTCGATCTATGCCGGGTCCAACGAGATCCAGAAAACCATCATCGCCAAAGCAGTATTGGGGCTCTAGTCATGGACTTTACCTTTACCGAAGAACAGCAACTGTTCCGCAATTCCACCCGGCGCTTTCTCGATGAACAGTATGCCTTTGAAAAACGGGCCGGGATTCTTGAGCAACCGCACGGCTATCAGGAAAGTCACTGGCAGAACTTTGCCGAGCTGGGCTGGCTGGCCATGCCTTTTGCCGAGCAATACGACGGGCTGGGCGGAAGCCCGATCGAGACTATGATCCTGATGGAGGAAATGGGCCGTAGTTTGCTGACCAGCCCCTATCTGGCGACGGTGGTGCTGGGTGGCGAGATTGTTGCTGCCGCGGGCAGCGAAGAGCAAAAGTCAGCGCTTTTGCCCCAGGTCGGGGCCGGAGAGCTTAAACTGGCTTTGGCCTTTGCCGAACAGGGGGGAGGCTATGACCTGACCCAGATCCGGCTGCGGGCAACTAAGAATGAAACCGGCTATCTGCTCGAGGGGAGCAAAACGACGGTGTTCCATGCGGGTGTGGCAGACAAGATCATTGTCGCGGCCAGAAACGCGGGTCGGGCGGGGGAGCGCGAAGGTGTCAGTCTGTTCCTGCTTGACCCCGATGCCGCAGGACTACAGGCCCGTTCTTACCGCACCCAGGATGGAGGTTCTGCCAGTGATCTGGAGTTTAAAGCGGTGCAGGTGCCCGAAGAAGCCCTTCTGGGGCAGGAAGGGCAGGGCTTTGTGCCGCTGCAGTGGGTTATTGCCAAGGCGGCTGTCGCACTTTGTGCTGAGGCTGTCGGCACCATGTGGGCGATTTCTGAACAGTCCGGGGACTTCTTGCGGACAAGAGAACAGTTCGGGCAGAAGCTCGGGTCTTTTCAGGCGCTGCAACACCGTCTGGTCGATGTCTATATGAAATGCCAGCTCAGCCAGTCCCTGGTCTATGATGCTGTCTGTGGGTTGGACCAAGAGGCGGATCAACAGGGCGGTAAACCTTTTGGGCCAGAGCTGATGCGTAAAATCTGCGCCGCGAAATATCAGGTTGGGTTGGACGCAAGATCTGTTGGGCAGGAAGGTATCCAGTTCCATGGCGCGATGGGCATGATGACCGAACTGCCGATCGGTCACTATTATAAACGGATTACCGCGATTAACAGTACCTTTGGCGATCCGCGCTTTCATTTGCGGCGTTATCGTGAATTGATGAGACAAGATCAGGATAAAGCAGCCTGATAACAGAACGGGACAGGGAAAGAGTAATGAGTGAAGAGCTGGTTTTAACCCGGGCACATGGACGGGTTCTGGAGATTATTCTCAATCGTCCTCCTGCCAATGCGATCAACCGGGCCATGAGCCGGGCGATCTATGCCGCCTTGCGCGAGTTACAGGATAACCCGGGCTATTCTGTCGGGGTGATCCGCGGGCAGGGCGAACGTATTTTCTGTGCAGGCTGGGACCTGAAGGAAACTGCCGGAGAAGGTGGGATCAACCTTGAGCTGGAAAATGATCCCGAACAGGGGCATGGACCAGGGGGCTTTGCCGGTATTACCGAATTTCACGATCTGACCAAACCCGTTATCGCGGCGGTAAACGGAGCAGCCGTTGGTGGTGGCTTCGAAATCGTTCTGGCTTGCGACATGGTGGTGATGGCCGACCATGCCTTTTTCTCGTTGCCGGAAATGCAGCGCGGCATCTTGGCTGATGGTGGCGCGGTACAGAAGCTCCCCAAAATAATCCCGCCCAATGTGGCAAAAGATCTTTTGTACAGCGGGCGCCTGATGGAAGCCGAAGAAGCCTTGCGCTGGGGACTGGTCAGCAAAGCTGTTCCTGTGGCGGAGTTGGAAAGTACAGCACTGGAACTGGCACAGGAAATAGCACAGGGGGCGCCACTTGCCCTTGAGGCTCTGAAAGAAGTCCTGGCCTATGTTGACGGGATGTCTGCCCGGGAAGCCATGGATCGGGTCAAGGGCGGCGGCGACTGTGATTGCCCGATCTATCACCGCATGGTTTCTTCTGAAGATGCCGTTGAGGGAATCAGTGCCTTTGCCGAAAAACGCACACCGGTCTGGAAGGGACGATAGATTGTGTGAAGCATAGAATTTTGAGTCTTGATAAAGCTTCTGAGAAAATTTGATGAGTGAAGCCGCCTTCAAAACCCGGATCACGGATTTACTTGGAATTCGCTACCCTGTCCTCTGTGGCGGGCTGTTGCATCTGGCGGATGCCAACTACGTTGCAGCCGTGGTCAACGCCGGGGCCATGGGATTTATCTCGGCCCTGACCTTTTCCGATCCGGAACAGCTGCGCGATGAAATCCGCAAGTGCCGGGACTTGACCGGGGGGAAGCCCTTTGGCGTTAATCTCTATATCTCTGCCCGCCCGGATGCCAATGACCGCCTGATCCCGCTGATGTCTGTGGTGCGCGAAGAAAGGGTTGCGGTGGTAGAAACCGCGGGCGGTTCTCCGGCAAATATTGTTCCCCTGATGAAAGAAGCCGGGATCAAGGTGATCCACAAGGTGCCCGCGGTTCGTTTCGCCCTCTCTGCAGAACGCGCGGGGGTGGATGCGGTTATTCTGGTCGGGGCCGAAGGTGGCGGCCATCCCGGCTATATGATGGTTGGCACGATGGTGCAGGGGGCCAGTGGCCCGCAAAAACTTTCGATCCCGGTGGTGCTTGGCGGTGGCATTGGTCATGGCAGTCAGTTGACTGCAGCTCTGGCGATGGGCTGTGAAGGTATTCTGATGGGAACGCGGATGCTGGTGTCTGAAGAAATCCGGGCGCACCGGGACTATAAACAACGCATTGTGCAAGGCGACGGACTGGATAGTCTGGTTGTGCTGACCAGCTTTAAAAACCATCACCGGGTCCTGCACAATGAAACCGCAGAAGCTGTGGCTGAACTGGAACAGCAGGGGAATCGGGACTATGCCGATTATGCGGATCTGCTTTCCGGCAGCAAAGCCCGGGCAGCCTACGCGTCAGGCGATACGCGGGAAGGGTTGCTCGATTACGGCCAAAGCGCCTGTTTCGCCGGGCAGGTCGAACCTGTTGCCGCGATTCTCGAGCGGTTTATTGCGCAGGCGGATTTGGCCTTAAAGCGTTTAACATCATAAAAGTGACAGAGGTTTCCGTTACTCTTGATCAATCAATTTTTTTTAACTTTATAATTTGAGCTATTATCTGAAGCGACAGGAGCAGGCATGAAAAACATTCAGGTTATTGATGGCGCTGAAAACTGTACATAGGATATATTTTCAATTGAAGATGAAATGTTTCAGGTGGTTTTTCCAAACTCTCAGGATGTTGAGTTTATTGAAGACTTACACGAGCGTACCGGAGAAGAAAAGCTGTTGGAGATTTAACACCTGTATGGAAGATGCCTGTTAAGAAGAAAGACGTAATTGGCATTCATGGAACACTTTTTTATCAGCTTGAACGGAAAAAGAAATATTACCCAACCAAAAAAGAGGCGGAAATGAAACCGCGATCTCAGGCCTAATCGTATGAGTGAAAAATCAGGGACCAGTTCGAAAACTGGTCCCCAGTCATAAGAGGCATGTGTTGGTCCAGAACACGAAAGGTTCAAGACACCCTGCCCGGTAGGCGCAGGGCTTTTCAGACCACATGAAGCCTGAAAGAACTTTTGTTGACAGAGGTTTAACCTGTCAGAGCAATATCCTGTAAGCTGACGCATACTGCCACCAGTTTATGGAAATCATTTGCACTGGATGTCGTCGTACTTGTCTCCGGACGACGGCTCAGCTCGAGAGCCGTCGTTCTGCCCTCAACCTGTCTGGGACAGGATATTCTGGGGAGACAGGGTCAGTTGAGGCGGAAAATCCAGGACCACGACAGTGCCTTGTCCAAGGGTACTCTCTATCGAGAGGGTTCCCCCGTGCAGCTCGACGAAAGAGCGGGATATCGACAGACCGAGGCCACTTCCTTCATGATTACGGGTTTTGCTTTCGGCAACCTGGGCAAAAGGCTCCAGGACACGGGACAGATTTTCTGATGCGATGCCGATCCCGCTATCCTGTACTCTGATTTGAAGACCACCCTGATGACCGAGTTTCGCAGATACAGTAACCTGGCCGTCTGCATCGGTGAACTTGATGGCATTGGTCAGAAGATTGAGAACAGTCTGTTTGGTTTTCAGCCGATCAAGCGAGATTTCCGGAAGCTCTGGCTCGCTTTCAAGCTGCAGGGTGATCCCGGCTCTGTCACTGCGTTCCCGCAGCAGCGAGATGCAATCATTGAGCAAGGGAGAAATCTGAACAGCTTCAGGTTCCAGAATGGCATTTCCCAGTTCGATTTTTGACTGGTCAAGAATGTCCGAAAGCAGTTCCAGAAGCAGATTGCTCGAGTGATGAATAGCCTCGGCATATTCGGTATACTTCGGGCTGGTGTGTTTTCCGAACATTTCGGCCATCAGGATGTGGGAAAAGCCGATCATGGAGTTAAGTGGCGTACGGAGTTCATGGCTCATATTGGCCAGGAATTCGGATTTCGCCCGGCTGGCCAGTTCGGCCGTTTCCTTGGCCCGCAGAAGCTCGTATTCAGACTCTTTGCTGGTCGTGATATCGCTCTGAACCGAAACGAAACCGAGACCCGGGACCCGGCGATCCGTCGTCTGTATCCAGCGGCCATCCCTGAGCTTGACGGTAAAGGAGCCTTTCAATTCCCGGCGATAGGCCGCTTTTCGTTCCAGAAAATCTTCCCCGTCCTCATCGCCGATGGCGACATTGCCATTGGTGATATCAATCCGCCGGAGTTCCTGAAAGTGTACTCCTGGCCGTGCCTGTTCTTCGCTGTAGCCATACATATCACGGAAATTCTGGTTACAGATCACCAGCTTGCCGTCGTTGTCATAGATGACAAAGGCTTCGGCAATGGAATCTACTGCATCCAATAGAGTGTTCTGGGCCTGATATTGTTCTGAAATATCCTGGATGGTGTTGAGGATACAGGGGCGGGCGAAACCTTGCGGATCTACAAGGCGGGTTTTGGACAGCAGGACCTGACAGTCAACACCGTCTGCCCGGCGCAGCGACAGCTCGATTGTCCGGGCAGTCCCTGTTTCCAGAACCTGTGTATCGAGGGCCGGAAAGCTGGAGTGGCTGATGGTTGTCTGCAGCAGGGTTTCAATTTCCAGAGGATGATAGTGTTTGTCCGGAACATGCAATTCGTCGATATGAAAGTTTTCGCTGTGCAGCTCTTCCGGATCAGGGTTCCATTCTACCTGCGGATCAATGAAGGCATAGAAGGCCTTGTTACCAGAGATAAAACCCTGCTGGCTGTCGGAGATGAAAACCGGAAGAGGAAAGGCATCAAGTAAAGCCTGTTGTTCCAGCAAAAACGCTTCATTCTGTTTCAAAGTCGATCCTCATGAGGCTGGCTTGAACAACCTCTTCTTTTTTTCACGGTCCAGCTGAGGGGTTCTTCAGCAAGAACACAGCCCTGATCGAGAGATGTTTGTGCCAGGATGCAAAAAGCCCGATCCTGATTGTTATCCGGGTATTTGTTATCCGGTTATTTGTTATCCAGATTATTTATTATCTGGCTGTTTGTAGCAAAGAAAGGTTTCTAATTTACGAAGAACTATCAGTAATATAGGACAAATGCCATCTACTTTGAACGGCTCCTGGCTGGACTGACATCCGTCCTTCAGCCGGGATTTAGCCCAGAAGTCCGATTTTCAGTCCGTCGAGGATATACTGGACCGCAAGAGCAGCGAGGACAATTCCCAGAACCCGGGAAATGACATGAGTGATGGTATCGCCAACCAGTTTTTCCAGTCGCCCGGCAAGAAGAAACAGGATCAGGCAGAGACCGAGCACCCCGGCGAGCACAGCAAACACAACCCCTTGGGCCAGCAGGTCGTTTTTGTTGGCGCTCATCAGCAGCATGACCGAAGCAATGGCACCGGGGCCGGAAATCAGGGGGATCGCCAGGGGGAAGACAGAGATGTCTTCATGGGTTTTCTTGGCTCCCTTGAGTTCCCCTGCATTATGCTCGCGCCGTTGGGTACGTTTATCAAAGACCATCTCGAGCGCGATGATAAACAGCATAACCCCGCCCGAGATCCTGAAGGCCGAGAGACTGACACCCAGAAGATCCAGAAAACGATCACCGAAGAGGGCAAAAAACACGAGAATACAGCCCCCGATCAAGGTGCCTTTGAGAGCCATGCGCCGTTTGTGGGCGGCATTGCTGCCCTGGGTAAGGCCGATAAAGATCGGTAGCAACCCAAGCGGATCTATAATCACGAAAAGGGTAACAAAGGCTGTCAGAGCGATATCGAACAGGGCAGGTGTCATGGTCAAAATCCAGGGCTACGTATGATTGTGCCACAGGTGCCGCGGCAAAAGAGTGATTTGTTGCTGTTTCTTATACCCTAAAGCTCCCGGGGAATACAGTATGCTGTTGCTGTGCTAAAATGCCGATTGTCTTCGGGGAAGCAACAGTCTGGTGACAGATACAGCATGGACAAGTCCTGTCGTCCCGACCATCTTCAGGGAGAGGAACAGGATGGACAAATGAAGGGGAAGATTAGAAATGGGGCAACAAATTCAGGCAAAAGATTTCAATGATGCGATCGGTGTCGAGCTTGCTGATTTTCATCTGCATGTCTATTACGATGCAACGACGATTGAACAGGCCCGTCAGCTGTGCCTCGAGGCGCGGGAACGCTTTGATTTGAGAATGGGACGGATGCATGAACAGCTTGTCGGGCCTCACCCCCGCTGGAGCTGCCAGCTGTCTGTACCTCCGGAGCAATTTGGAGCTGTCCTGACCTGGTTTTCCCTTAGACGCAAAGGCCTGACACTTTTTGTTCATCCGGACAGTGGAGAGGCGCTGCGCGATCATCGCGATCACGCCATCTGGCTGGGGGAAATACTGGAACTGGATCTTTCGATCTTTTCCTGACTATCCACATCGTCTTTGTTATCGTATCATTTTTCCCGATACCAGAGCCGGGTACAAAGTCCGGTACTAAAGAGGGAGGGATGTTATGAACAAGTGTAACAAGTGCTTTTCAGAACGTGTGGTTCGGTATGAATTGTCACGACAGGATCTTGCCAGTACTGGCAGCTGGCATCTGGACAACGATGTCTCGAAATATCATCCCGAAGACATCCAGGAAGTTGAAGATAACGGCGTTCCTGTTGATCTTACATTGCATGTCTGCCTGAGCTGCAGCCACGTTCGGGGAACGGCGGCCAACCGCGAGTGATCAGCTCTGTGCAGTAATGTTTACCGATATTTGGCATAGGCTATAAAAAAGGACTGCTATTCCGAGAGGATAGCGGTCCTTTTATTTATTATCGCTTCTTGGTCTTGGTTTGTTGCCCGGGGGTTTAGTGATCCGAGGCTTCAAATTTTTCATCCAGACCGGTGTCATAGGCCAGCCCCTCTGGTGTCAGGGTCACAGGATAACCGGAATCCCGTACCAGCCCCTTGCGCGCCAGAGCAACCCAGACAGCAGGGTTGGCAAAACCGCTGGCTTCCTTGGCGGAAACGACGTAGGGCCCAACGTGGACATGGTCACCATGGGCATGGGGCAGGTGTTCCAATGTGACATCGCCGGAAGTATGAGCAGTCGAAAGACGCTCGTCTCGGGCGATAACCTGGGCCAGCACCAGGGTGCGCAGCTGCAGACTGTTGAGCTTCAGGGGGTTCTTCTTGGCTGGCATCTTGTTCTCCAGGATTGATATTTCATGACAAGGGCTAGCTGAATGAGTTGCCCAGTTCAAGAAGGATTATTCACAAAACATGCAGAACTGTCTGCAAGAGCATTACCAGGAGCATTTACCAATAACATTACAGCGAGGTTTCAGGGGGAAGCTGTAAAAAATCTCCATCGATAATCAGAAGTTTCACCCCCGTCTCAGTCACCGAGCGGTGCGAGCTGAGATTATCGGAGACAATATAGGTCATACCCTGATCAAGTTTAAAAGCTGATCCATCACTCATTTCACTGGTAAAACTGCCTTCGAGGCACTGGACGATGTGGCCTTTTTTACACCAGTGGTCGGCAATGTACCCTGTAGAATATTCAACAATCCTGATCCGCAGACCTTCATACTGCACAGTTTGCCAAGAGGCCATGCCGGTTTCACCCGGGTATTCGGTTTTGGGAACCTTTGCCCAGTCTATGGTCTGAAAAGGTATGTTGGAGGAAGGCATGGTCAGTTCTCAAATATGACAGGTGATTAAAGTTGCCTGAGAATAGCAGGAGTAGCCCTCTGTTTTTTGAGAAAACAGCGATCAGGACCTGTTCTGCTATTTTTGTTGATAGTCTGTAGAAAATCGCGAGCCAACAGAAGGACAATGGCAGACCAGGAACGCTTTTCTAGCCCAGATACACGACCAGATGGGCCGATATGAAGACGGTCGTATAAGGTTTGTGTCGTGATAGAGATGGCGGGGGATTGAGGGTGTTTTCAATAGTTAATCATGCATTGCATGAAAAACAGTTTGAAATGCTTCATGATACAATTGTGTTATAATATTGATATATAAGGAAGAAAAGTGGTGCCTCCACCAGGACTTGAACCCGGAACCCCCTGATTACAAATCAGGTGCTCTACCAGTTGAGCTATAGAGGCACTAAGGTCGACCACTTTTTTCTGTCTTTCTGGTCCGTCGTGACGGCCATCGTGGCGACGAGGCGGAACTTAGGGGATTCGATGAAATTACTCAAGAGGAAAAATGCAAAAAGTGAATTTTTTTTGATTTTTGGCTAAGACGCTGAAAGAAAATGAAGATATTCAAAGCTTTCAGGCATTATCTCCTATTGATGAAGCCGTCGATTATCGAAGGAACTGCATTGGAATCTGTCCCCTTGCAAGTTCGCAAAGAGATATCCGCAATCCAGAGGTGTTTCTGAGCCCGGGGGGGCGAGGTATGTACAAGGAAAAGCACAGACTGCCCTGTAGACAGACATCCCTGTATAGAGACAGCTCTTATCGCGAAGATCCTGAAGATTTAATCGGCTTTTTGAAGGGCATTTCTATTTATAGAGACCTCAGCAAAACTCTGACCTTTCCCTAGACTGATTGATTAAGTATTTTTTGGCTATGAAACAAAGCTTCAAAACACAACCCGCCCTTTTCGCGACACATGAGCTTTTGGACCACCCAGCGCTGAACGCGCTTGAGGGTATAGAAGGTTTGATCAACTGGAACGCGCTGGAGCCGTTGT
>NZ_KB893142.1 GCF_000374005.1 Kiloniella laminariae DSM 19542
CACTCCATGGTAGATTCCCACGCGTTACTCACCCGTGCGCCACTGTCCTGTTCCCGAAAGAACATTCTCGTTCGACTTGCATGTGTTAAGCCTGCCGCCAGCGTTCGTTCTGAGCCAGGATCAAACTCTCAAGTTGACCTGACTTCTGTCTTAAAACAGAACTCAAATATTACTGACTAGGTTTTGTGTAACTTAATAAGATAAGATTACATGAACTTAGACAGCTCGTTGCCAAAACAACAAACCGCCGTCCACGCATCCTTTCCAATTTCATATCTACAATGTCAAACAACCAAACATCTCCCGGCAACCAAAGCCCCCAAGAGCACGACGATATAGAACCCGGAGGAACCTTCCGTCAAGGTATTTCTTATATTAAAGATCTTCCCGGAAATGGCTTCCTGTGTTCAGGTCGCCTGGGTTGACCAGTATAAGGTCGGTCATTTCGAAGTGCAAGAACTCTCTTGCTTTCCTTGTGACCCGCCAGTGTTTCGCCGTAGCTCCTCGCTGGTGAAGCCGGGTTATAAGGACCTATCCGGACCTTGTAAACACAAAAAACCAATAAAGTTGATTTTTTTTGCTCAAGGCCCTTAAGCACACGCCCCAAACAGAAGTTTTTCTCCTATAGAAGCCCCAGTTTCTCTAGCTCCAGCGCCATATCTTCAGGCAAATCATGTTCAAGAGAATCGATTTCGCCAAAATCAGGCGGCACATCCTCTTCCCGGAAATAGCGCCACCCCTGAAACGCCCTGTGGCGTCTGTTATGAACCAGGACCAGTTTGGAATCGAGAATAAAGCGGGTCATGGCGCGTCCATCCTGATCTTCGACCCGGATAATATCTGTCACCAGCTGACGGGCCCGAATCTGTCCCTTGATCACCCAGTAGATAGATCCTCCCGCGATAATCTCATCCCGGCGTTTGGGAAACATGCGGGTTTGATGAAAGATCACACCGTAATCCCGCTTTCTTTGTGCCTGAAAAATTTCCAGGGTTTCCGGGGTTTCTGTACCAACGGAGAGCTTGATCAAATTTAGGGGCATAGACGCTTTACTCGGGAACAACTAAAAAATTATCGCTCAGAAACTAATACCTCTTGTTCCTTGGAGAGACAACGACTCCTGAAAAACGCATGAAGCACAGAGGACATCCAAACACAAAGCGTCATTGCATACCGGTTCTCCCGGAATATGCCAGAAACAGAATCGCAGCCGTTGCGATAGCAAGTTGCAGGGATATCCGGGTTGGCTCTGGATAGAAGTGAAGAGGAAATCAGCCAAATCGCCAAAATCCCGTTTTCTTTGAAAGAAATTATTGAACTGGGAAAATAAAGGTAGACGAGCTTTAACTTCGAATCCCCACGCGCCCCTCAATTTGTCCTTATTTCTGTTACGTCCGGATTTCTGTTACGTCCGGATTTCTGTCACTTCCGATTTCCAGAAAAAGATCCTGATCATGCCCCCCCAAAGAGAAGCGACCTAAAACAGGAAACAGCCTGAGATACTTTGCCTTATGTGAAGGATTAATCTTAATCACGCAGGAGAGCCTTTGCCAACAGTGTCCCGGCGAGGCTAGTGAAACCTACCAACCACCCCGCGAAAGCCAGCTATCCAGCACAGGCATGCGGTCATATCCCCAGAAAGCCTCTCCTTCGATCAGAAAGAAGGGACTGCCAAAGACCCCCTGCTCTTCGGCTGCGGTCACTTCCGCCCGCAATGTTGCCTTAACCACAGGGCTGACAAGTGCCTCTTCCACCTGTTCACGCGACAAGCCAAGAGCAACAGCGATATCACTGATGACCCCAGGTGCAGAGATATCCATACCCATTTGATATCCCGCCTTGAAAACATTGCGGGCAAAGCTCTGGGCCAGTGCGGCGTCCCGCTCATCTGTGATCCAGTAGTACAACCGGCTTGCGGCAAGGGACACAAAGGGAACCGAAGCAGGCAAACAAAACGGCAGCCCCTTCATCCGGGCTGTCCGTTCCAGGTCATGCTGGGCATAGGCCCCCTTCAGAGGCATCTGGAGCAAGGGTTTTGCGCCAGTCGTCTTAAAAATAGCGCCGAGCAGAACAGGATGCCAATGGACAGGGCAATCATGCTTTTTTCCCAGCCCATTGATTTCCAGTGCCGCGAAATAGGCGTAGGGGCTGGAAAAATCAAAATAAAAATCTATCCGCCGATCCATTGCAGCTTAACCTTCATCTTCCTGCAAAATTTGTCGGCTGATAATCAAACGCTGTATATCCGATGTGCCCTCATAGATCTGACAAACACGGACATCACGGTAGATCCGCTCGACTTCATAGTCGCGCAGATATCCATAACCCCCATGGATCTGAATCGCATCGGAACAAACCTGTTCTGCCATTTCCGAGGCAAAAAGTTTGGCCATGGAAGCTTCTTTCAAACAAGGAAGGCCAGCATCACGCAGGCGGGCAGCTTCGAGAACCATCAATTCTGCCGCCTGCAGACGGGTTGCCATATCTGCCAGACGGAAGGCAACAGCCTGATGTTCTGCAATGGCCTTGCCAAAGGTCTTGCGTTCTTTTGCATAGCGCCGGGCAGCTTGATAGGCCGTCCTTGCCATGCCAATCGACTGGGAAGCGATCCCCAGACGCCCGCCCTCAAGGTTGGATAAGGCAATTTTATAGCCCTCCCCCTCTTCGCCGAGACGGTTTTCAAGCGGGATGTGACAGTCTTCAAAAACCAGGTGAGCTGTATCCGAAGCGTGCTGACCGAGTTTTTCCTCAATCTTGGCACAGGAAAAACCTGCTGTATCTGTCGGGACCAGAAAAGCTGAAATCCCCTTTTTGCCCGCTGCCGGATCAGTTACAGCAAAAACAACGGCGAGATCCGCATTGCTGCCGGTCGAGATAAACTGCTTGCTGCCGGATAGAACATAGCCATTTTCCTCGCGACGGGCTTTGGTCATTAGCGCTGCCGCATCAGAACCGGCCCCCGGTTCAGTAAGGCCAAAACAGCCGAGCATTTCGCCGCGGGCCAGTGGTTCGAGATAGCGTTTTTTTTGCTCTTCATTGCCATAATTCTGGATCGGAGCACAAACCAGCGAGTTCTGAACCGACATGACCGTGGAGCAGGAGCCATCCCCTGCTGCAATCTCGATCAGCGCCAGGACATAAGAGACATGATCCGTCCCTGCGCCTCCCAGTTCTGGCGGCACAAGCATGCCCATAAAACCAAGTTCGCCCATGGCCGAGATGGCATCTTTTGGGAAGAGAGATTTTTTATCCCATTCGGCGGCAAAAGGGGCCAGCTGTTCGCGGGAAAAATCGC
Organism: Kiloniella laminariae DSM 19542; assembly: GCF_000374005.1. Taxonomy (GTDB): domain Bacteria; phylum Pseudomonadota; class Alphaproteobacteria; order Kiloniellales; family Kiloniellaceae; genus Kiloniella; species Kiloniella laminariae. Next base: position 3,296 of record NZ_KB893142.1, read on the forward strand.
GCGCAGTTTCACGAATGAGAATATGCTCTTCACTCAGCAATACAGACATAGGACATCCTTTCTACCAGGGAATAATGCTTCCATCATAATTATAAAACTTGCCTGTATCTGCCTCGGTCACATTGGCGATAACCTTGCGCAGACCGGATACAGACTTTGAAATACTTACCGGTGCATCCTCACCGCCCATATCGGTCTGAACATGCCCGGGATGAACAGTGATAACAGAGACGCCCTTCTCCTGAAGATCAATGGCAAGGCTTTTGCTCACCATGTTCAGGGCGGCCTTGGAAGAGCGATAGACATAGCCACCACCACTTTCATTGGCAGCCAGCGAGCCCATCTTGCTTGAGATATTCACAATCAGACGCCGCTCACTTCTGGCGACATGTTCGACAAAATGTTCGGCCATGCGCAAGGGCCCCATGGAATTGACAAGAAAGGTGTAGGCCCAGTCATCGTAATCGGTTTCGCCAAAAGGCAGGCGCGGCCCAAAGTAGCCGGCATTATTGATCAGGATGTCGATGGGTTCGTCGACGATCTCGCGCGCCAGGCCGGCCAGCCGCAAACCATCCGTCACCTCGAGCTTGTGCAAGGCAACATTGCCCTCAATGCTTTTCAGATCAACAGCCTTGTCGGGTTGACGACAGCAGGCATGAACTTTCCATCCATCAACGGCAAAAGATTTGGCGAAAGCGAGGCCGATGCCCTTGTTGGCACCTGTGATCAAGACAGTTGGCACGCAGCCACTCCATAACAGTTAATCTTTCAAGGCAAGAAAGCCCTACAGGCGCACCTTACGCCTTTCGCCGAATCAGTCAACAAAGGCAGAATCTTGTTCAGGGAAATCTCATTTTTCATTTTATCCTGAAGTTGTTATTTCGACGGGTAAAACAAAGAAATAAAGAAACTCCCCCGGGAAGAGAACCCAAAAAGCGAACAATTAGCAGCTTGTTATCCTGTCGGTTTTTGCTCTTACCTTACGCAATAAAACATCTCTGCCTGGACAAGAATAAGACAAACAGGACTTCAGAGAAGAAAAAATGTCGCCAGACCGAGAAAAGCAAAAAATCCGATAATATCGGTCACGGTGGTCAGAAAAACCGACGAAGCAACAGCCGGATCAATTTTAAAATGTTCCAGCCCCAGCGGAATAAGAGCCCCACAGAGTCCAGCTACAACCATATTGATAATCATGGCCGCGGCAATAACCAGCGCCAGATCCGGTTGCCCAAACCAAAACCAAGCAACAGAGCCCGTCAGGAGTGCAAAAAGCCCACCATTAATAAAGCCGATAATCAGTTCCTTACTGATAAAGCGGGATGCATTGATCTCGGACAGGTTTTTCATGGCAAGTGAACGCACAGCAACTGTCAGCGTCTGGGTTCCTGCATTCCCACCCATCGAAGCCACAATCGGCATAAGCACAGCAAGGGCCACAACCTTTTCAATCGTGGCATCAAACAAACCGATTACAGCTGAGGCCATCACAGCTGTGACCAGATTTACCGCGAGCCAGGTAAAGCGGGATTTTGTGGTGTCAGCAACATCATCATAAAAATCAGCCTCGTTCACCCCCCCCATTTTCATAAGGTCATCACCGGCCTCTTCATCGATCACGTCAACCACGTCATCAATCGTAATCACCCCAACAAGACGTCCGCTTTTTTCCACCACCGGGGCCGAGATCAGATCATATTGCCGGAACATGTGCGCGACATCTTCCTGATCCAGATCGAGAGGAATCACCCGCATGTCCTCTTCCATGATCCGGTCAAGGCGAACCGAACGAACAGAACGCATCATCCGGCTGGCAGGAATAAATCCAACGGGATGGTGACGGGGATCAACAATATAGATGTCGTAAAAATCATCGGGCAAACTGTCCGTCACCCGCATGTAATCTATGGTCTCCCCGACGGTCCAGACCGAGGGTACCGCAACAATTTCACGTTGCATCAAACGACCGGCGGAATCTTCGGGATAACTGAGGCTTTCCTCGATTACCCGGCGATAGGCCTGCGGCAGAGCGGCAAGAATATGGATCCGCATGTCTTCGTCGAGCTCCTGAACAAGCTCGACCGCATCATCACTATCAAGTGCCTGAACCAGCTTGGCAAAACCTGCCGGGCCCAACCATTCGACAATTTCTTCCCGAACGGTTTCATCTAGATAGGGAAGAATTTCCGGATCAAATCCGGCACCCATGATTTCCATGAGCAGTTGGCGTTCTTCGCGGCCAAGACTTTCCAGAAGATCAGCCGTGTCGGCCTCATGAAGACCTTCAACCAGATCCTCAACTTCGGCAACACGGCTTTCTTCGAGGGCATCCTCAACAGCGTGAAACAAATCCGCTGAAAAGCCGTAACCCTCTTCGTCGGGGGAATTGGGGGTTTGCTTCTCGTCTTTCAGATCTTCGCTCACCTGCTACCCCCCTTGTATTCCCGTTATCTCACCCACCGCTTGCATGATGCGCAGGCGAAGACTCCAAGGCGTCTATTTGACTTTGCGCCTTTCTCTGTTCTGAGCATCAACTACCGCAATCGCGGTCATGTTCACAACCCCCCTGCCCGTTACCGAGGCAGTAAGAATATGGGCAGGCTGGGCTGTTCCCACCAGGATCGGGCCAACAGGCAGACCGTCTTCGACTGTTTTGAGCAGGTTAAAGGCAATGTTTGCTGCATCTAGTGTCGGAAAAATCAAGAGATTAGCAGGGCCGGTCAAGTTGGAATTCGGGAAAACCCGCTGCCTGAGTTCAACATCCAGAGCCGCATCGGCATGCATTTCCCCATCCACCTCAAGATCAGGTGCCCGTTCGGCGATCAGGGAAAGTGCCCTGCGTACCTTGCAGGCGGATTCGCTGTTTGAGCTGCCAAAATTGGAATGAGACAACAGGGCCACTCGCGGTTCTATTCCGAAACGGCTTACATGTTTTGCTGCCAAAATGGTCGTTTCAGCTATTTGTTCCGATGTCGGATTCTCGGTAACATAAGTGTCGGCCATAAAATATGTACCGCGCTGCATCAGCAGAAGGTTTAGCGAGGAAAGATCGCTCACGCCTTCCTGCAAACCGATCACTCCACGGATGTGGTTAAGGTGACGATGATAACTGCCGGTTACACCGCAGATCATGGCGTCAGCATCTCCGAGGTAAACCGCCAGCGCCGCAATGACAGTGTTGCGGGTTCTGACAATAACCTTGGCGTTTTCCGGGGAAATTCCCTTGCGTTCCATGCGCTGGTGATAGGTGGTCCAGTAATCATTAAAGCGGGGGTCATCGTTCGGATTGATGATCTCGAAATCCTTGCCCACCGTCAATTTGATCCCGACGCGGTCAAGCCGCATCTGAACCACGTCCGGCCGCCCAACAACAATCGGAATAGCCAATTTTTCATCCAGAGCAACCTGAACCGCCCGAAGAACTCTTTCGTCCTCGCCTTCAGCATAGATCACACGCTTGGGATCATTTTTTGCCCGCTCGAAAATCGGCTTCATCACCAGACCGGAACGATAGACAAAACGGCTCAGTTTTTCGCGGTAGGCATCCAGGTTGTCCAGCGGACGACTGGCAACCCCCGTTTCCATAGCTGCCTTGGCTACTGCCGGGGCAATGATCGAGATCAGGCGTGGATCAAAGGGACTTGGAATAATGTATTCCGGACCAAAATTCTTTGCTTCCCCGCCCATGGCCTTGATAACAATCTCGTCCTGTTCCTCCATCGCCAGATCAGCGATCGCTTTGACACAGGCCACTTTCATCTCTTCGTTGATGGCCGTTGCCCCAACATCCAGCGCCCCTCTGAAAATATAAGGGAAACAGAGAACGTTATTGACCTGGTTAGGGTAATCCGATCTCCCGGTCGCCATAATGGCATCATCGCGGATGGCCTTGACCTCTTCAGGCATGATTTCCGGCGTCGGGTTGGCCAAGGCCATAATAATCGGGTTGGCAGCCATTGATCTGACATAGTCCGGCTTGAGCACACCGGGCGCTGACAAACCAAGGAAAATATCAGCGCCTCCGATCACATCCCCCAGCGTTCGGGCGTCCGTTTCCTGGGAGAACACCGACTTCCAAGGGTCCATCAGCTTTTCACGCCCTTTGTAGACGACACCTTCAATATCCGTAACCCAGATATTACTGCGATCAAATCCAAGTGAAACAAGAAGATTAAGACATGCAAGGGCAGCAGCGCCAGCACCGGAAGCCACTACCTTGACCTGCTTCATGTCCTTGTTGACCAGACGCAGGGCATTATAGATCGCAGCAGCAACAATAATCGCGGTGCCATGCTGATCGTCGTGGAACACTGGAATGTTCATCTTCTTGCGCAGCGCATCTTCAACGATGAAGCACTCCGGTGCCTTGATGTCTTCCAGATTGATTCCGCCAAAGGTCGGTTCCAGCGCCGCAATAACATTAATCAGACGGTCAGGATCCCTTTCATCGATTTCGATATCAAAAACATCGATCCCGGCGAATTTCTTGAACAAGACCGCCTTGCCCTCCATCACCGGCTTCGCCGCCAGCGGGCCAATAGGCCCCAGCCCCAGTACAGCTGTACCGTTGGTGATAACCCCGACAAGATTTCCCCTTGCAGTGACAGTCGAGGCCTCTGCAGGGTCTTCAACGATCACTTCACAGGCCGCAGCAACACCCGGCGAATAGGCCAAAGCCAGATCCCGCTGGTTACCGAGAGGTTTGGTTGCCGAAATTTCCAATTTTCCTGGAGTGGGATAACGGTGGTAAAACAGTGCGGCATCGCGCAGGTCTTGCGTCATAAACTTTTTTGCTCCTTGGGGCTGGCGGTACCCTGTGTATTTTCGATATTTATTCGTCAGACTGCCGGGGAAGCAGCGTGCTTGCCTGTGATGGTCTTGACAGAGTGGCGCCGAAGCGCGACACCCTGTCGTGATTAAAACATAACAACTGCCCCGCTGCCATAGACAGGATGAGCAAAATCTTGAAAAATTCACAGGTGATTATAAAAGGGGATCAGGGAATCGAATGGAGAAATTCGGAAAAGCCTGTCGATTACCCTGATGCCCTTGATTTTATGGATCAACGCGTTGGGGAAATCTTTACCCAATCAGCGCCCCAGACTGTCTGGTTGCTAGAACATCCTTCACTCTACACCGCGGGAACATCTGCCGATTCCAGTGATTTGCTCGATCCCAATCGCTTCCCGGTTTTTGATGCCGGACGAGGTGGGCAATATACCTATCATGGCCCAGGACAGCGCGTCGCCTACGTGATGCTTAACCTCAACCTCTACAACAAGGATGTCAGAAAGTTCGTTTTCAATCTGGAAGAATGGGTTATCCGGACTCTGGCCAAGTTCAACATTCGCGGGGAGCGCCGCGAAGGGCGCGTGGGAATATGGATTGATCGCGGTAATGGACGGGAAGACAAGATCGCTGCCATTGGCGTTCGAGTTCGCAAGTGGATCTCCTTCCACGGTATCTCGATCAATCTTGACCCGGATCTGTCGCATTTTCAGGGCATCGTCCCCTGTGGCATCGACGAACATGGCGTAACGTCACTGGTCGATCTGGGACTTTGTATCTCCATGGAAGATCTCGATGTTGCCCTGAAAGAGGCCTTTTACGAGGTATTCTCTCCCTCCTCAGAATCAGAATAAGCAAAATCTCTTTCCAACCTACAATCCGGCTTGAAGTATGAGTGGAAGCACATACTTCAAGCGGTTGCTAAATATAAACATCAGGCCGCTGTTATCTTCTCAAGGAAATTCCCAATTTCCTTTTTCAAGGATTCAACTGTCTGGGAAAGGTCCCGCGAGGAATCGCGCAATTGATCACAGGCTGATTTACTACTGTCTGTCGATTGAGTGATCTGCTCCACATTGCCGGCAACATCGCCTGTACGTCGCGACGCATCCCCGATTATTGAAGACATCGTTGTTGCTGCATCACCTTGTTCACGCATTGAATGAGTGACACCACCAGTAATTTCATTCACGGAAGTGATTGTTTTTCCAATTGCGGCAATGGCTTCAGCTGCTTCATTGGTTGCGGACTGGATATGCGCTACCTGATCACTGATATCTTCAGTTGCTTTTGCCGTTTGAGAGGCAAGGGATTTAACCTCACTTGCCACCACCGCAAAACCTTTGCCAGCATCCCCGGCCCTTGCAGCTTCAATAGTTGCATTAAGCGCAAGCAAGTTGGTTTGTTCTGCAATATCAGAGATCAAACGGATAACCTCGCCTATTCGATCCGCTGCAGACACCAGACTTGTCACCTTGCTGTTCGATTGTTCTGCCTGCTGAACAGCCTCTTCAGCGACAGCACTCGTTTGCGCCATCTTTTCTGAGATCACCCGGATGGAATCTGCCATTGTACTGGTCGCCTGATTGGCATCTGTCATGTTCTTCGACAACTTGTCTGTCGTCGAGGAAACAGATGAAACAATATTGTTTGTCAGCCCCATGGAATCTGATACCTGCTCAGAAGAAATTTTGAATTTCTCTGCGGAAACAGCCATGTGATCAACTATAGACAGAACGGTGTTACGGAATTCCGCAGCCAAAGACTCTTTAACCCGTTGCCGATCTTCTGCAACCTGCTGATCTTTTTCTTTCCGCTCCTTGCGCATCGTTTCCATTTCAACACGATGCTGTTTAAAAATTTCGACCGCACGCGCGATCGACCCAATTTCATCTTTGCGACCGGTTTCAGGAACTTCCACTGAAGGATCATCTTTTGAAAGCCTGGTGATTGAACCAAGGATACGCCCCAGTGGCTGAGAAACCCGCAACGAGAAGAAGAAGGTAATCGCGGTCAACATAATCCCGGCGATCAGGAGAGAAATCATGATGTTCCTGCTCACCCCTGTCCAGCAGCCAGTTGATCCGTAATATCGGTTGATACTTCCAGAACACCTCTTACATCTCCCAGTTTCCAGTCTGTTTTGGGAGAATCCGCACGTGAATTGTGACAATCAACACAGGCGTCAGCAATCATCAGATCAGCGCTTGCCACACGCATGTAACTGCGCTCCCCCAGATTTACCTGGCGCGTAAAAACACCTTCAGGATTGCTACTCAAAAATGCCCAGGCTTCCTTCTGGAAATCGTCCAGTTTACGATCACTCCTGTTGGGAAAGGGGAAACCGCTATAGAGATTCATCGATATTTTTTCTTTGGATAACAAAGCACTGACATCGTGAATAAAGGTAGCAGGCAGCGGAACTCCATCTTCTTCAGCTTCGTGGTTGGAAGTCGGAGTAAGGCTTCCGTCCTCAACAATCTTTTTGATGACCTTGTTGGTGTAATACCCGCGAACTGTTTTGAATTGCCGGGCCGTCTGAATTGCAGATTCCTGAGTAGAAACAACAATATTATTCTGGATTGACTGAGGAACAAAAAACCATAACAGACCAAGGCCAATAACGAGGAAAATGGGGACGGGTAAAACCAGTTTCCAGATAAAGCTGTGGATATTCGTGTTGGAAAACATAGCATATTATCCTGTTACCGTTTCAGGAAACGCCCCTCCCCCTTTACCGGGCGGTTACACACGTGGACTAATATACGAGCTATACATTCCTTAATAATCAAAAAAGATGAAATACTCTTTAACGAAGGCCTGATCTGTCCCTGGAAGGCAGTTATTTATCCGCAAGCTGAACAAAAATCCCCTCAGGAGAAAGAGAAGAGCTATCTGAAAACTGCTCCAGCAGGGTAACCTCGGCCAAATCCGGCCCCTCCTGGCAAGCTTCAAGCATTTGGACTACCTTCTTTTCCGGCCCCTTGAATATGGCCTCGACCTGACCACTTGCCAGATTCCGGACCCATCCTGACAGACCCAATTCTCTTGCCTTATCAACTGTCCAGCGCCGGAACCATACCCCCTGTACGCGACCAGTAACGACAACCCGGATCTGTTTGTCTGCCATTTTTCCTCGCTACCTGCCAATTTACTTCACGTCGATTATGTCTAAGCAGCCTATCGATATAGCGCTCTGAAGGTTACTTCAACCGATTTTCGGGCATAGGCTTCCCACTCCGGCCGTTTCAGCCATTGATCCTGGATGGTCAGCCCCGGTTTGCGCTTGTCCCCATGAACCAGACGGTTGCGCAGTTTGTTGATCCAGGAAAGATCATCCGGCTCAATCCAGTCAAGATGGCCACCACATTCCTTGATCTGGGCCTGTATAATGGACGAAGCCAAAATAACCGTTGCCGCCCAGGCGCCTGTACAGAAAACTGCCTGCAAATCAATCATCAGGGCGCAGGCCTGCTCCCCCGGAGAAGGGGAACCCGCCTCACTGTATTTTGCCTCCAGCTCTTCGAACCAGAAGCGACGTTCTGACCAGATGACATCGCGGGGCAGTTCCAGCTGATCCATTCTCGTTCCACTTTTTCTGGTCCACCTTCTGATTAAAAGGCAGACGACCGATGTTGATTTCCATCATACTACAGAAGACATTACAGAAAAGGGCTGCAAAAAAATGCAGCCCTCAAAAAAAACAATCCGATGACGTAAAGAATCATTCAAACTCGATAATCACCTGATCTACAACAAGACTTTCACCAGCCGATGCCGATATCTTTGCCACGGTCAGATCTTTTCCTGCCCGCAGGATGTTTTCCATTTTCATGGCCTCAATCACGGCCAGTTCTTCACCTGCCTTGACCGTCTGCCCCTCTTCGACAGCAACCGAAACCAGCAGGCCCGGCATAGGAGAAAGCAAAAATTTGGAAAGATCCGGGGGTAACTTTTCCGGCATCAATTCGTTGTATCTGGCAAGGCGGCTTTCGATAACCAGCGCCTCTACTGTGACACCGGAAAGGGTCAGTGATAGGTTTGCCCCATGACGATCTATCTGAACCACAGTTTCTTCACCATTGACCTCGGCAAAGAAGACCTGCTGATCAGGCGCCCAGTCACCACGGATCAGTGTTTCGAAACCATCACCGGAAACCAGATATCCATCATCCTGCAAATCAATGACGACGGGGTGACCTTCCCGATTGATAAAGACCGTCAGTTCAACCGGAATATCAACACCCCGATAACCATTGATATGTGCTGCAAGCGCGACCTGTTCTGACAGGTTGGTTTGTAGCACAGCAGCAACAGACACCAGAAGGTTCAGATTGTCCTTGTCCAGTTCGATACCCAGGAAACCATCTGGAAACTCTTCGACGATATAGTTTGTGGTCAGGCGGCCTTCGACAAAACGGTCCTGGGACATCACCGTCGAAAGAAAGCCCATATTGTGGTTGATGCCTCTGATATAGAAGGAATCAAGCGCCGTGCGCATGGTTTTGATCGCGGAAAGACGATCCGGACCATAGGTCACCAGCTTGGCGATCATCGGATCATAGAACATGGAGATCTCTGATCCTTCCTCAACCCCGCTGTCAACTCTGATCAAAGGGCGACCATTCAAATCGCCTTCAGCTTCCGGAGCCTGATAGCGCACCAGACGGCCAATGGAGGGCAGGAAATTGCGCAAGGGATCTTCAGCGTAAACCCGGGACTCCACAGCCCAGCCCTCGAGCTTGACCTGATCCTGGGTCAGGGCCAGTTTCTCACCCGCCGCAACCCGGATCATCCATTCGACAATATCGATGCCAGTAATCAGCTCTGTCACCGGATGCTCGACCTGAATGCGGGTATTCATCTCGAGGAAGTAAAAATTCTTGTCCTTATCGACAATAAATTCGACGGTACCAGCGGAATAATAGTCCACTGCGCGAGAAAGCGCGACAGCTTCCGATCCCATCGCCGCCCTGGTTTTCTCGTCAAGGAAAGGAGATGGCGCTTCTTCGATCACCTTCTGGTGACGACGCTGAATAGAACACTCCCGCTCGCCAAGATGAATGATATTGCCGTGTTTATCACCGATCACCTGAATTTCGATGTGCCGGGGCTCTTCGATAAACTTCTCGATAAAGATACGGTCGTCGCCAAAGCTGGAACGCGCTTCATTCTGGGCAGAACGATATCCCTCACGGGCTTCTGCATCATTATAAGCCACACGCATACCCTTGCCACCGCCACCAGCGGAAGCCTTGATCATCACAGGATAGCCAATATCAGAAGAAATCCGGACGGCCTCTTCTGCATCTTTAATCAGATCCATATGGCCCGGAACGGTGCTGACATTGGACTTTTTGGCCAGATGTTTTGATTCTATCTTGTCGCCCATGGCACCGATGGCCTTGGTTGGCGGGCCGATAAAGACCACACCAGCATCATCAAGCGCCTTCACAAAGGCCGCATTTTCGGACAGGAAACCAAAGCCGGGATGAACCGCTTGCGCCCCGGTCTCTTTACAGGCAGCAATGATCTTGTCGATCACCAGATAACTTTCCGCAGATGCGGCAGGTCCGATACGAACAGCTTCATCAGCCATTTTCACATGGAGCGAAGAGGCATCTGCGTCAGAATAAACGGCAACCGTTTTGATGCCCATGCGCTGGGCGGTACGGATGACGCGGCAAGCAATTTCGCCACGGTTTGCAATTAGGATCTTTTCAAACAAGGCCACGGTATCAAGCCCCCTGCTGCATTGCGACACTGTATAAAATCGGATCAGCCATCAACGGCCCTTTCCAGTTCATTACAGTGGCATGTTGTTGTGTTTTTTCCACGGATTCTGCTGCTGCTTGTTCTGCAACATGCGCAAAGCCTTTGCGACACGACGTCTGGTGCCGTGCGGCATGATCACATCGTCAATAAAGCCCCGGGAAGCGGCGACAAAAGGATTGGCGAACTTGGTACGGTATTCTTCTGTCCGTGCCTCGATCTTTGCCGCATCCCCGATATCCTGACGGAAAATGATCTCCACTGCGCCTTTCGGCCCCATGACTGCAATCTCCGACGTCGGCCAGGCATAGTTGACATCCCCGCGCAGGTGCTTGGAGGCCATCACATCATAAGCCCCGCCATAAGCTTTGCGCGTGATCACTGTTACCTTGGGAACAGTTGCTTCCGCATAGGCGTAGAGCAGCTTTGCCCCGTGTTTGATAATTCCGTTGTATTCCTGGGACGTACCGGGAAGGAAGCCAGGCACATCAACCAGCGTCACAATCGGAATATTGAAACAGTCACAGAAACGAACAAAGCGCGCGGCCTTGATCGAGGAAGCAATATCCAGACAACCCGCCAGAACCATCGGCTGGTTGGCAACAATCCCGACGCTTTCTCCGTCGATCCGGGCCATTCCGACCAGAATATTCCCGGCGTAATCGGGCTGGATCTCAAAGAAATCCCCGTCATCAACCATCTTGATGATCAGCTCTTTCATATCATAGGGTTTGTTCGGATTGTCCGGAATCAGCGTATCGAGGGAATATTCATCGCGATCGGCAGCATCCGCGGTTGGTCTTGCCGGTGCCTTTTCGCGGTTGGACGAAGGCAGGAAGTCCATAAAGCGACGCAGTTCAAGCAGCGCGATAACATCATTTTCAAAAGCCAGATCGGCAACACCGGATTTGCTGGTATGGGTAACAGCACCGCCCAGCTCTTCTGCCGTCACTTCTTCATGGGTGACAGTCTTGACCACATCAGGGCCGGTCACGAACATGTAGGAGCTGTCCTTGACCATAAAGATAAAGTCGGTCAGAGCCGGGGAATAAACCGCACCGCCGGCACAGGGGCCCATGATCATGGAAATCTGGGGGACAACACCTGATGCCATGGCATTGCGCTGAAAGATCTCGGCATAACCGGCAAGAGAGTCTACTCCCTCCTGGATACGTGCGCCGCCAGAATCGTTGAGGCCGATAACCGGTGCGCCCACTTCCATGGCCTTGTCCATGATCTTGGAAATCTTGTCCGCATGGGATGCGGAGAGTGACCCGCCAAAAACGGTGAAGTCCTGGCTGTAAACAAAGACCAGTCGGCCGTTGATCGTACCGTGTCCGGTAACGACACCGTCACCGGGAACTTTCTGGCCTTCCATGCCAAAATCGATACAGCGGTGTTCGACGAACATATCCCATTCTTCAAAGGATCCTTCGTCCAACAGTATATCAATACGCTCACGGGCGGTGAGTTTGCCCTTGCCATGCTGAGCTTCTATCCGACGCTCACCACCGCCAGTTCTGGCAGCCTGTCGCTTTGCTTCCAGCTTTTGAATGATGTCCTGCACGTGTGCCCCCACGTTGTTGTGTTGTTATATTTGAGGCGCAGTATTGCACTGCGACAAAACAGGTTGTCCTTGATAACATGGACCCTATAGCAACGCCAGAGCCTCGTAACAATTCAGTCACGTGACAGGGTCAAAAATTTCATTGCAGTGCGAAACTCTGTTAAAATATTAACATGCCGTTGCTCTGCTTCTTCGTCAGCTCCCCAGCGTTCGATCTGGAACATCTCGTGTAAAAGCACCGCCTGCTGGGCCTTTTCAACATTCAGATGACCTTTTAACAAAGCCAGCCCGATAACCAGCGATCCCCCGGTTCGGACAATTGCGGACAAAACTGCCAATTCCATATTGGAAAATGTGCACACTGTATTATGCAGGGCACGCAAGGCATCCTCTGGCTGATCTATACTGATAAGACCACTTGTCGTTACAAGCGGGGCGTCAAAAGTCAGAGCAGTCCAGTCCAGCAGCGGTTGCCAGACTTCTTTTTGCTTTGAGAGAAGCTCAGCATCACTGGCATCCCAATAACAGACCAGATCATGAGCCGCGTAGGCTGAAATGCTCTCTTCCACGGGAGGACGCGCTGCCCCTACCCAATCAACTGCCGTACAGGCCAGGGTCATCATCGGCATTTCTGACGGCTTGATTTCTTTGCCCTGGGCGTCCCATTCTGCTGCAACGGCCTTCGCCAAACCCATCGTTGGCAGTAACAAGGGTTCCTGTTCCGGTGTTTTAACAACTCTGCCATCCAGCAGAACAACATACCCGTCCCCCTGTTGTTCTGCCGAAGCGGTTTTATAAAAGCGTTTCAAGCCAAGAGAAGAAGACATTGCACAGAAAATCCTTGAAGTGTGGCCCAGTGAAGGTTTGTTATGACTATAGCAGATCTGTAAAAGCTGCGGGCAGATCATCACACGACTGGACAATACAATGCGCCCCGGCCTTCAGAAGTTCATCCTGATGGTGATATCCCCAGGATACCCCTATCGCAGCAGCCCCTGCCGCACGGGCCATTTCGATATCATAGGTCGTATCACCGATCATGACAGTATCAGCGGGATCAACCCCATTTTCATTCATGGCTTGAAGAAGAATTTCGGGATGGGGTTTGCTTGGCCCGTCATCAGCCGTCTTGAGCGTGACAAAATAATCTTCGAACTGATGATGAGCGAGGCTTTTTTGCAAACCGCGGAGGTTCTTTCCCGTTGCGACTGCCAGCAAAGCCTCTGTCCCGCTTAAACGTTGCAGCATCTCGTGCACACCCGCAAAAACGGGCTCATGGAAATCCGGCAATTCCCGGGCCTTGAGAAAGGCCTGGCGGTAAGAATCACTGATCGCACAGGCTAGATCCCAGTCACCGTCTTGCTGCAGAATTTCAGCCACTGCATATTCCAGCTTGAGCCCGACAATCCGCCTTACCTGCTCAATTGTTGGTGCAGGAAGAGCATTGGTGACGAAAGCCTGGGCCATACAGCTGTGGATATTCGCCTGACTGTCGACCAGCGTGCCATCAAAATCAAACACCACCAACTTGAAACGATGAGCATTCATATGTGCAAAATTCCAGCTAAATAATTAGATGTAATGATTAACCAAAGCGCCCGATGACGCCTTGCCTGAACCGATTAATAACGTTGTTTTTTGGGCTTGAAGAAATCCCCAAGTTCCCGGGGAGGACAGTGAGCCAAATCTGCTGCATAACCTTCCAGTAACTCTGTAGCCCCTTCCCCATGGGCTTGACTGAACCCCAGCGTATTCCAGGCCTGAACCATATGCGGAGACAGAGCAGCCTGTATACGCAGGGTTGTTCCGTCATCAGGGTGAGGCACCGCGATTTCACGAGCATGCAGCATCATATCTTTTGGAATATTTTCGCCCAGAGGATAGGCCTTCTTGCCACCATATTTCCCGTCACCGAGGATCGGGGCTTCAAGCGCGCCACAATGAGCGCGCAACTGGTGAGTACGTCCGGTCAAAGGCATCAGCGCAACCCAGGCAGCCTTGCGACCAGCCTTGTCGATCATACTGTACAGCGTAAGCGCTTCCTTGCCGTTGTCATAGTCAACAACCATCTTTTCGCCCTGTCCCCCTGCCTGCTTTTCAAGCGGCAGATAGATCCAGCCTTTTTTCTGTGGCGGAACAGCCGAAACCAGTGCCCAGTAAACCTTGCGAGCTGATTTCCCTTTGAAAGCCTCAGTCAGCTTTCGCGCAGCCAGAGCATTTCTTGCCAGAAGAAGTACGCCACTTGTATCTTTATCAAGCCGATGAACAAGACGGGGTTTTTCCTGTTTTTCATAGCGCAGGGCTTCAAGCATCGCATCAAGGTGCGTGCTCAAGCCTGTCCCGCCCTGAACTGCCAATCCGGCAGGTTTATTGATCGCAATGACAGAATCATCCTTGTAAATCACAAGATCTCTCACGGCCTGCATTTCCTCAGGGCTCATCAGCTGCTCATTTGAGGCTTTAGTAGCCGGGCGATCCTCGGCCGATCGCTCAGGCATCGGCGGCACCCTGATTTCCTGCCCGGGTTCCAGCCTCGTTGCCGCTTTGGCGCGTTTGCCATCTATACGGATCTGCCCCTTGCGCAGCATCTTTTCAACCTGAATATAGCTGAAAGCCGGATAGTGCTTTTTGAACCACCGATCGAGCCGAACACCACCATCATCAGGCGCAACCATGACCATTGTTACTGCACTCATGCCAGAAAAGACCTCATCATAAAAAACCCGCCTGCAAAGGCTGTGATAGATAGAAATACCGATAGCAAGACATATACCACGGCCAACACCATGGCCCCACGCTCAATCAGAACAAAAGTATCCATGGCAAAGGTGGAAAAGGTGGTAAAAGCCCCAAGCAACCCCACAGTCAGCAACCCTCTGATTTCAGGAGGAACTGAGCCATCGGTTGCAAGCCAGGGAACCAGAAGCCCCATAACAAAGGACCCGACAATGTTTACAGCCAGTGTCCCCGAGGGGATCTGGGACCCCACCAGTGATCCCATCAGGATATAAACCAGATAACGCCCAACAGCACCAACAGCACCGCCGAACGCAACAGCTATCAGCATTTTCATATTCCACCTGCCATCGCGATCACTGTGTGCTCTTTGTCTATTCGCTGTGAGTTATGTGCAAAGATGATTTTTTTCAGGGCGATATCATCAGGACAAAACTGCTTTTGCCCAATAATGCAATCATTACCTATCAAAGAAATCGGCACTTGGCAAAAGCACTGTTACAAACTTCGGCACAGTACTCTCAGTCTGTCCAACCGGTTAGAAACAGATAAATTTCTCAAACAACAAGAGGCGTATTCTATAAACCTCCCAAAAGCAAAACCTGACTTTAATAATCATATGCAGTTCAGTAATCGCAGCAGTATTTTGGCCCTACAAATCGATAATCACTTCCTGGAACGGCAAGATTGTCATAACATCAACTCAGAACTGGGTTGGATCTTGTCTCATTTTCAGGACTGTGATGAAAATACTCAAAAAAAACATTCCAGTCTCTTTTTGTTATTCTCTGCCTTGTTTCTTTTGCTTTACCCGGTCACGCCCAGGAAGCAGATCCCGGCAGGTCAGAAAAAGAACCTTTGATCTGGTTCGTCTGGGATCTTGCTCCCGAGTTCATTCAAACCGGTCCCTGGAAAAATCAGGGGTATGCTGACAAATTTCTAGATTTTTTTATCAAACATCTGCCGGAGTATGAACACAGCGTTCGTCACGTCAATATCCCCCGCTGGAGCAGGGAGGTTTTGTTACCGAACCGTTGCTCGGCCCATCTGTGGGGTGGTTTCTTTCCTGATCAGCTGCTCCTGTCGAAGCCATACAGCTTCACACCGCCCCATGTCGCAATCTTCCACAAACGGCATCAGGCGCGCATCGGCCCCCAGGGGACGATGGTATCATTGGCTGAGCTGCTCCAACAAAACGACCTGACGCTTGTCATCATGCCCCTGGACTTTAACGACAAGGCCAGACAAAGCCGGTATCCGGTTCTCTATCCCTATCTGGCTCCCTATGTCGGGAAAGTGAACTTAATGGAGCGAAATGGAAGTGAAAACACGATAAATCTGGCATTACTGGGGCACGGCAGAGCAGACTACACCTTGGGTTATCCCAGCACTATCACGACCCAAAAACGTATAAACAACCTGGGTGACGACTATATTGCCTATCGAATCAAGGAACATAATCTATATAAAAACGTCTATGTCGCCTGCAAAAATGATGACTTCGGGAAAGAGGTCATTGAAAAGGTCAACCGCCTGCTCACAGAAGAAATCCTGTTGAAATTCCTTGCCTATCACGAGGAGTGGAATGACAAAGATGTTGAGTTCAGGCGGACCACCATCGATTATTTCATCGACAAGAAAAAACTTGCAAATGTAATACAATAAGCAACTTCAGATGAAACACGGATTTGCATAAGCAGATAAAGAATAAATGAAGGTTTAAGCAGCCTTGTCTTCTTTACCATTCTGCTTTGGCGTGCCGAGCCAGGAGAGAACCTCATCAGCTTCCATGAGGTAAACACCCATTCTTCCCAGTTCTTCAAGACCTTGTTCACTGGCATTACAAAGCGCATCAGGAACAACGACGACCTTAAAATCACGAGCACTGGCTTCATAGATTGTGGCTCGCGTTGCCGTATTAAAAGAGAAACCACAAAGGATCAGAGAATCAACGCCGCGTGAACGCAATTCCTGCTCAAGGGAGGTTCCGTGGAAAGCCCCCCAGCGCGGGCGATAGAAAATAGATTCATCCGGGCCGATTTCCTGAAATTTCCCATCAAAAAGAATATCAGGATTAATCCGGACTTCCTCACCTTCCGGCTGGATTTCATCAACCAGCTCGGCCCCCAGGCTACCAGGCATAAAAATGCGCAGGCCCTCTTCCACAGCGGAACGGCGGCAGAGGTCGACATTGGAACCATCGGGCTTATACAGGCGGATCGAATGATAGAGAGGAACGTCGCGTTCCCGAACCCCTTGGACCAGTCTGGTCATTGTCGGGATCACACGGGAAAGACCAGAAGCACGAATTGGTGACGAGGGAAGAATATAATCCCTCTGGATCGATAGCGTTATCAGTGCTGCGTGATCTTTTTGCGGACGTAGATACTCTGTCATCTGTAACCTTTACCTGCTGGGACGTTATTTTATCCGGAAGAACAAAACAGTCTGTTGTAGGAAGTACCCCTACAACAAACACCAAAATGTCACACCTCCGCAATCGCCACTAGTTCATAGCAGACACGCGTATAATGCATTTCTCTTAATAACATCAGGATTTCTGCCGTTCCTGGCGCAGCTTGTCCCAATAGGCCAGGCGTTTTTTCACCTCCCGCTCAAACCCCCTCTCAACCGGAAGATAGTATTTCTCCCTCGGCAGGCTATCCGGAAAGTAGTTTTGCCCGGAAAATCCATCCCTGGCATCATGGTCATAGGCATAGTTCTTGCCGTAGCCCAGGTCCTTCATCATTTTGGTTGGCGCATTGAGAATATGCATTGGCGGGGAAAGTGAGCCCGTCTCGGCAGCCGCCCTGACACTGCTTTTATAGGCTTTGTATGCGGCATTGGACTTGGGAGCTGTCCCAAGATAGATCACAGCTTGTGCCAACGCTAGCTCTCCTTCGGGTGATCCCAACCTTTCAAAAGTCTGCCAGGCATGGAGCGCCTGAGACATCGCGTTCGGATCGGCCAGTCCAATATCCTCTACAGCAAAACGTAGTAGTCTTCGAGCTATGAAATTAGGATCCTCTCCCCCAGCCAGCATCCGGGCCAGCCAATAAAGCGCCGCATCACAATCTGATCCGCGCAAAGACTTATGCAAGGCGGATATCAGGTTATAATGCCCTTCCTGTCCTTTGTCATAGATCGGTGCCCGCTTCTGGATTGCACCGGCAAGATCCCCACTATCAAGTTCCTGCCCGGGCGGTAAAGTGAAAAGCTCTTCCGCCATATTCAGCAGATAGCGCCCATCCCCGTCTGCCATGGCAATCACTGATTGCCGTGCTTCAGCGCTCAGCGGGAGTTCGAACCCCATTTCCTGCTCTGCCCGGCGCAGAAGATCATCCATACCCTCTTCATCAAGCCGCTTGAGAACCATTACCTGGGATCGGGATAACAACGCCGCATTCAATTCAAAAGAAGGATTTTCAGTCGTGGCACCAACCAGAACAATTGTGCCGTCTTCCATATGCGGCAAAAATCCGTCCTGTTGAGCCCGGTTGAAACGGTGGATTTCATCGATAAACAATAGGGTCCCCTGCCCCATTGCCCGTCGCTCTCTGGCCCGTTCAAAGATTTTACGCAGATCTGCTACGCCTGAAAAAATGGCTGAAAGAGGTTCGAAATGAAGATCAGTTACATCAGCCAGTAACCGGGCAATCGTGGTTTTGCCGCAGCCTGGTGTCCCCCAGAGGATCATCGAAGCCAGTCGCCTTGCGCGAACCATCCGTCCAATTGGTCCGTTCTCACCGACAAGATGATCCTGTCCGACGACTTCAGCCAAGCTGCGTGGACGTAACCGGTCAGCCAGAGGACGTGTAGCTTGATTTTCAAAAAGTCCCGTCACAACCTACCCTTATCTTTGCAAATAACGCATGATAATCAATCGGTAAACCATCATTTATTACGTGAAAACTCAAGTAGCCTCTGGCGCCCGTTTCTTCTGATAACCAGTTGCCACTTCTCGGTTTCCCTGGCCAGCGCGGGCTCAACATCGGACACAAGTTTAACAGAGCCGCCGTTAACCCCCAGCAAAATATCCCCCGGCTGCAGCCCTATCCTGTGCGCCGGACTGCGACGGGCGATATTGCTAATAATAACCCCTTCCCAAAGCCCGCTGATATCCAGTTCTTCTGACAAGGCAGGAGAAAGATTGGCAATGGTTGCCCCGGCCAAAGGATTTGAACCGAGAATTTCCCGCATATCCCTTTGCGGAATTTCAGGAGCCTGGGTTGCGACAAATTGTAAGGTCTGGGCTTTCCGTCCCCGCCAGATCCCGAGCTGGATTTCATCCCCGACAGGAATCGTTGCGATCCGAAAGCGTAACGAATCAACATTCGTGACTTCCTGACCCGCAGCAGAGAGAATAACATCCCCCGCCTTCAGACCAGCCTGATCCGCAGGCCCATCCGGAAAGACACTGCTGACGACTATGCCGCCAGGGCGGGACAATCCAAATCCCTGAGCCAGATCAGATGTAAGATTTTGTCCAATAAGTCCAGTCCAGGCCCGGACAAGTCCATGCCCTTCTTCGGCCGAACGTATTACAGTGCGCACCATGTTAGCCGGAATAGCAAAACCGATCCCGATTGATCCACCGCCCTTAGCGGCAAAAATAGCGGTGTTAATACCAAGTAATTTTCCGTCCATGGTAACCAGAGCACCACCGGAATTTCCGGGATTGATCGCTGCATCTGTCTGAATAAAGAACTGATAATCTGCAATCCCGACACGGGTTCTTGCCAGTGCAGAAACAATACCGCTGGTAACAGTTTGCCCGACCCCAAAAGGGTTACCGATCGCCAAAACCAGATCTCCGACGTCTATCCTGTCTGAGTCCATCAACTCCAGTGTTGGCAGCTCTTCCCCCCCGGTATCAATTTTTAGAACAGCCAGATCGGTTCCTTCATCACTGAGGACCAGTTCGGCAGAGAACTCCCGACGATCAGCGAGGACAACTTGGATCTCAGTTGCCCCCTCAATCACGTGGTGATTGGTAATAACCAAACCATTGCTGCGCACTATCACTCCAGAACCAAGGGATTTTCCCTGCCTCTGACGCTCTCTGTCCGGAAGATTATTCCCAAAGAAACGTTGAAAGAACGGATCATTAAAAAGCGATGGAACCTGACGCTCCTGAACCAGTTTTTTTGTAAAAATATTTACGACCGCTGGTGCAGTCTGACGAACAACAGGCGAAAAACTGAGATTAATCTGTTCGCGACTGGAGGGAACTTCCTGTGAGGACGCAGGTTTCACACTGGAAATCCCCCCAAGGATACAGAACAACATTCCCAAAATGCATCTCGTTCCCGTTCTCACCCAAACATCCCTTCCCTTGACTGTACAGGACATAACTATACCTGATTGGCATTGATATCTTACATCAAAGCATCAGCCCTATCGCTTTCCAATGTACAAGGCAATAGCTCGAGTCAAAACAGGAGGTAAAGCCTGGGGGTTTAATCCGCTAAAATGATAAAAACTGGATTATTTTTAAATTTACGTTTTAATTTTTGCGTCTAGGATCAAGCACTTACTTTCCTTCTTTTCCCATGACGGCACCACTTTAACCCTTCAGGTTTTATAAAGACTTCTCTGTTACAAATTAGTATCGATGAGAGGTAATGACGTTCTGATGAAGTGTTTCTCAAAACGGGGGTGACCCTCAAAATAGAGGTGTCGACGACGTCTCTACGGATTACACGGAACCGCAACTCCCCCGCGTCTTCTCTTACTACCTCCGGAACTTTTGCTATTTAAGGACCGAGAGATAAGGACAGTCGTGGCAATGAATCCGGGATAAACCTACATGAGTAACGCCCCCTTCAAGAAAACCAAAACTTTCTGGAATGTTGGCAGAAAAATTTCGCTGGTCGCTGTTGTGGTAATCTCGGTGTTATTCGCAATATTTACATCTGTGAACTGGAATATAGAAAAACAGCGCATTACAGAAATCTGGATAGAGAATGTTACGGTAAAAACCGAGCGACTGGCAGCACAGATCAGTGGCGCCGTAAGAAGAGAACAACCGAATGCCATCTGGCATTCTTTCAACTTTCTGACTCCAAGCGAGCAGGCCACCCCCTTCGACTTGCGCGTATATAATCCTGCTGGCAAAAAGTTACTTGAACATGTCGGACTTAACCATCCCCCCCAGGACCTGAGATTTTCAAAGCTTCTTGAGGGCAAGACGCAAAAAACCTTTCATCATCTTGATGACAGAGGAGTTACTGTCGCTGTGCCGATCAAAACCTTGCGCAGTAAGGCTTATGGAACTTTGGTTATCACCTGGAGCCTGTCTCCCCTCAATAATCACCTTCTCAACTCATTAAAAAGCCAGACCTACCTCTCTCTCGGCATTATTTCCTTTGCCAGTTTATTTATCGTTATCCTGGCCAAGCTAACGATTGGGGCGCACCTTGCACAGCTCAGCAATGACATGCTTCTGATCGTCAACAACCAACGTCCCAAAACCAGCCAGCACTTTAAGCGAAAAGATGAATTAGGGGTAATCGCACTTGCTCTTGAAGTTTTCAAACACCGGATGGATGAATTCAAAAAAACCCGGACAACACTTGAAGAGAAAACCAATTTGCTTGGCATGACTTTGGAAAAGGAAGTCGTACAAAATTCGATGCAACGTGATTTTGTATCCATGGCCTCACACGAAATAAGAACTCCCCTAACCATCATAGACAGTAGTGTTCAACGTATTCGGCGAAGAATAGACACTCTAGACAAAGACTTTATTGATGAAAAATTACACAAAATCTCTGGTGCAACCCAGCGCATGCTTGAACTGCTGGACAGTACATTAAGTGCATCACGCATCGAGGCCGGAGAAGTCGAAATGTCCCTTACGCCTATTGATTTGGCAGGTCTTCTCGCGTTGACATGTATTAATCATCAAGACTATTCGGAACATCATCAGATTATATATGATACACAAAGGTTGCCCAGAAGCATCCTTGCCGACAAGCCCAAAATCACCCAGATTTTTTCAAATATTATTTCGAATGCAATCAAATACTCGCCCGGAGCGGAACAAATCATCATCGGAAGTTATGTAGAAAATGGACGGGCCTATATCTCTTTTCAAGATTTCGGGATTGGCATTTCACACGACGACTGGTCGAAAATATTTGGACGCTACTTCCGTTCAAGCAACACATCAGGAATATCCGGAACCGGGATAGGCTTGTGTCTTGTTCAGTGGCTGTTAGAATTACATGGAGGATCTATATCGGTAGAGAGTGAATTGGATGTCGGTTCTACTTTTACAATTATGCTACCGATAAAAGACGCCGGAGAGGAACAGGCAGAGATTATTGACGTTCCCCTAATTTCTTCAGAGTCCGATTTCTCCGGAGCAGATCAAATCGCTGTCGCCAGATCGTAAAAATCAGAGAAAGAAAATATGGCCACAATTTTATGTGTTGAAGATGAAGATGTCCTTAGAGAGGACCTTGTCGAAGAACTAACGGATTATGGATATAATGTTCTTTCTGCCAGAAATGGCGCAGAAGGTTTTAAGATAGTTTCAGAAAACAAGAATCTTGATCTTGTATTAAGCGATATCTCGATGCCCGTACTGGATGGAATGGGTTTGTTACGAAAGATACGAGAATCAAAAGCTCCTTTTTCATCCACCCCCTTTGTGTTTCTGAGTGCCATGTCAGATAACAAACACATGATTGAAGGAAAATCACTCGGGGTCGATGACTATATAATCAAACCCGTTAACTTTGACCTTCTCTTGTCAACGATTGCCAAGCAGTTGGCAAAGTCTCAATCCAAGGCCCCCCAGACAGCTAAGCCCCAAACAGAAAAAACAACAGTAACGCCAATCTCTGCTGGCATTGCGGCAGCTCAAAACAAAGCTGCAAAACCCGGGGAGCAACAACCACATCTGGCACCTCGCCCAGCTCCTGTGACAAAAACACCTGCAGCTGCGCCAGCCTCAACCGTCGCACGCCCCCAAAGTCCGTCCCTCAAAGCAGCGGGCACTGCCTCCCAAACAGCTCCCGTATCTTCCCCCTCTGCAATCCCTTCATCATCCCCTCAAACAGAAGGGATATTGAATACACAAGCTCCTCCCTTTCCTGACGACGCCCGTTTGGTTGCCGGACGGTTTCAGTTGCTGGGAATAGACAAACTCAAAGAAAAAGTGGGAGACAAGTGGGAGCATCATCAGCGCTTGATCCATAATATTATGGTGTCGGTCGTTTCCAAAAACATTGGTCCCCTGGATTCCTGCCGTATATCCGAAGATGGCGATATGATGGTCTGCTTTTCCCAGCTGAATGAAGTGGAAGCCCGGTTCAAACTTGATGCTATTCGCAAAGAAGTCTGGATCAAGCTGCTCGGAGAAGAGGGCTACAAAGATGATTTGGCAATTTCGGCCCAGGCTTTTGAAATCAAAGGCCAAGCCTATGAGGTAGAAGTTGAGGAAGAGGAATACACCAAAGCAAAAGATCCCTGGGATATTATTCAGAAACGAATAGAACAATCCGCCCGGGCAACGCAGGAAAAAGTAGACATTTTCCTGCAGGAAATTCTTGAGCGTGCTGAAATTAGATTTACAAGGCTACAAAATACTGCAGGGGACAATCTGCCTTTATCCCTGGCCTCTTTCGATGACTTCGGGCAGGAACGTCAGCAAAAAATAGATCAGGTTATCGACGAGACTGATCCCCGTCGGTTAATCATCGAGGGTGCCTATATCGGCCAGACGACAGGCTACATGATATCCAACCTGATCGACATGGCGGCAGCTGGTGTCATTATGAAACTGGATTATCAACTTTGCACCAATAAAAAAGAATTTGACCGTGTTCTGATCTTGCTGGAAAGCCTGCCGCAAAAATCCAGAGAACGCCTGATCATCGCCCTGACCGGGTTACCCAACCACATTCATCTGACCAAGATCAGCGACCTAATGGCAAGGCTCAGACCCTTTTGCAAAATGGGAGCGACAGAACTTCAGCTCCATATGCCAGGGGATCACCACTTTGATATGCTGGGGGTGACCATACTGATCCTTGATTACCACGAAGCCCTGGCCATGGGGCGGCATTCAAAAACCAAATACATTCAGGCAATCAAAACCATCAAGCTGAAGAAAAAACGTGTCATGGTTCTCAACGCCCCGAAAGGGAAAGAAAAAATTCTGAACAGCCTCGACGGAGATTTTATCCACATCAGGGATACGGAACTGTTCTGACAGAAGTCCTAAATTCAGGAACATAGATACTGAAACGACAAAAGGCAGCCCGAAAGCTGCCTTTTGTACAAAAAAGATAGAGGGTAAAGAGCTTACTCTTCGCCTTCACCTTCATCAGAAGCAACCGGACCAGAATCCTGGCCTTTTGCATCAAGATTACGCTC
Organism: Kiloniella laminariae DSM 19542; assembly: GCF_000374005.1. Classification (GTDB taxonomy): domain Bacteria; phylum Pseudomonadota; class Alphaproteobacteria; order Kiloniellales; family Kiloniellaceae; genus Kiloniella; species Kiloniella laminariae. Next base: position 27,546 of record NZ_KB893142.1, read on the forward strand.
AACCAATTCGATCACAGCCATTGCTGCCATGTCACCATGACGGAAACCGGCTTTAAGAACACGGGTGTAACCACCCTGACGCTCTTTGTAACGTGTTGCCAGTTCATCAAACAGCTTGCCAGTCATCTTGGCATCACGAAGAACAGACATTGCCTGACGACGGGCGTGCAGATCGCCGCGTTTGCCAAGGGTGATCAGCTTCTCAACGATGGGACGAAGATCTTTGGCTTTCGGCAGGGTTGTCTTGATCTGCTCGTGTTTGATCAGGGCGTGTGCCATGTTGGCAAACATAGCCTTACGGTGGCTAGAGGTACGATTAAGTTTACGACCACTCATTCCGTGACGCATTTCTGTTCTCCTATTATCTGTTGTCTCGCGCACGAGACGGATTGTATTTTCCTGCCGCCGCCTGATCTGACATTCCCGCCCCTTTTCAGGAGAGGATTATCCATCCGATGTACGACAGGTGGGGAGAAATCTCCCCACTTGCTTAACTCAAACCTTTGGTTAGAAAGGTTCGTCGAGACGCTTGGCCAGCTCTTCGATATTCTCAGGTGGCCACTCGGCAATTTCCATACCGAGGTGCAGCCCCATGCCGGAAAGAACCTCTTTGATTTCATTGAGGGACTTACGACCGAAGTTGGGCGTACGCAGCATTTCTGCTTCGGTTTTCTGAACCAGATCACCGATGTAGACAATGTTGTCGTTCTTGAGGCAGTTCGCGGAACGCACAGACAGCTCAAGCTCATCAACTTTACGCAACAGGTTGCGGTTGAACGGAGGTTCGCTCGGACGATCATCGATCTCTTCAACTTTTGGTTCGTCGAAGTTCACGAAGAGTGACAGCTGGTCCTGCAAGATGCGGGAAGCAACAGCAATCGAATCTTCCGGTGTAATGGAACCGTCAGTCTCAATTTCCAGTGTCAGACGGTCATAATCGGTAACCTGACCAACACGGGTGTTATCAACCTTGTAAGAAACCTTGCGAACCGGAGAGAAGATCGAATCAACCGGGATCAGACCGATTGGAGCATCTTCGATACGGTTCTGCGATGCAGCAACATAGCCCTTACCTGTATTCACAGTAAGTTCCATATCCAGGTGAGCACCGTCATCCAGAGTACAGAGAACCAGATCAGGATTCATCACTTCGATGTCGCCTGTGGTTTCAATCTGACCAGCCGTGACAGAACCAGGACCTTCGGCGCGCAAACGCATCCGTTTTGGTCCCTCACCTTCCATCCGCAAAGCAATCGCTTTGATGTTCAGAATAACATCTGTCACATCTTCACGAACGCCAGGAATAGAAGAGAATTCGTGCAAAACGCCATCGATGTGGATGGACGTTACCGCAGCACCCTGCAAAGAAGACAGGAGAACACGGCGAAGAGCATTTCCAAGAGTAAGACCGAAACCACGCTCAAGCGGCTCAGCAACAATCTTGGCAACACGGCTGCTGTCATTGCCAGTCTCGACAACGAGACTTTCAGGCTTGATCAACACATTCCAGTTTGTCTGAATCACAGTAAAACCTCGTGACTTGCATGCTATCGATTGTCAACGGGCGACAACAATGGCTCATGCTCTGTCATAGATAAGCCAAAAAGCCGGAGAACCTCCGGCTTCTGACCTGATTGGAAAAGGCGGCACTCCCGTTAGTGCGCCGCCCCTGTACCCTTAAACGCGACGGCGTTTAGGAGGACGACATCCGTTGTGCGGGATTGGGGTCACATCACGGATACCGGTGATGGTGAAACCAACAGCCTGCAAGGCACGCAGAGCGGACTCACGTCCTGAACCTGGGCCTTTAACATTTACGTCGAGAGTCTTCATCCCGTGTTCCTGAGCTTTTTTACCTGCGTCTTCTGCAGCAAGCTGAGCAGCATAGGGAGTAGACTTACGAGAGCCTTTAAAACCAAGACCACCTGCAGATGCCCAGGAAATAGCATTTCCCTGAACGTCAGTAATGGTGATGATGGTGTTGTTGAACGTGGCGTTCACGTGCGCGATACCGGAAGAAATATTCTTCCTCTCGCGGCGCCGAACTTTCGTCTGAGGTTTAGCCATTGTCTAAAAGCCCCTTATTTCTTCTTACCAGCGATCGCAACAGCAGGACCTTTACGCGTACGTGCGTTGGTCCGGGTACGCTGTCCACGAACTGGTAGACGTTTACGATGACGCAGGCCACGCAGGCAACCCAGATCCATCAAACGTTTAATGTTCATTGAAACTTCACGGCGAAGGTCACCTTCAACAGTAAAGCCACGGTCAATTGTTTCACGAATGCGAAGTACTTCATCTTCTGTGAGTTCGTTAACACGGCGTTCAGCCGGAATGCCAACTTCTTCACAGATTTTTTTTGAATTCGCAGGACCAATACCATGGATATAGGTCAATGCGATGAGTACCCGCTTTTGCGTCGGGATGTTGACGCCAGCAATACGAGCCACTACGCTCTCCTCACAAACACAGATCGGGTGCCAAGTATTTGACAACCCTGGGTTAATTCAATCCGCGACTATCTCTAGAGGTGAAATGAGAGACGTCGTACGACTATTTCCCCCGGCCAGGCCGGGAATACGAAAGGCGCCTAGATTCAGCGCCATATTCTTATCCCGCGTGAAAACCAAGATAAATCAAGGCTTCCTTTGGGAAAATGTCCATTCGGCGGCGGATTATATGCCAATCCGCCGACCTGTCAATGGTCAAGAATCATTTAAGATAACCAGCGATCTGATTCGCCACGTCATCTATGCTTTTCATCCCGTCAACCTTGTTCAGAACACCCTTGGCTGCATAGTAAGGCAACACTGGAGCTGTCTGTGCATGATAGACGGACAAACGTTTTTTCAGGGTCTCGGCATTATCATCCGCACGGCGTTGTGCTTCCGGTGTTGCCTGGGCCCGGGTTTCGATGCGATCAAAAAGAATCTTCTCATCGACAACGATTTCAATAATTTTGTCCAGCTTCAGGCCTTTTTCGACAAGCATCTTGTCGAGACCTTCCGCCTGGGCGACCGTACGAGGGAAGCCATCGAGGATGAATCCGTTTTTGCAATCGGCTTCATCAATCCGGTCAGAAATGATACCGATGATCAGATCATCGTCTACCAGTTGTCCCGCATCCATGACGGATTTGGCTTTCTGTCCCAGTTCTGTACCCGCAGCCACAGCAGCCCGAAGCATATCCCCTGTTGAAAGCTGAACAATGCCATGCTTTTCAACCAGGATCTCGGCCTGAGTTCCCTTCCCGGCCCCAGGAGGGCCAAACAGTATTATGTTCATCCACGCCTACCCTTTAATTTTGATTTTTTGATTAGACCTTCATATTGATGGGCTACCAGATGAGAATGGATCTGACCGACCGTGTCCATTGTAACAGAGACGACAATCAGAAGACTCGTTCCGCCAAAATAGAAAGGGACAGCATACTGAGAGATCAGAATCTCCGGTAGCAGACAGACAGCAACCAGATACGCAGCACCCGCTACAGTCAACCGGTTAATGATATAGTCCAGATGGTTGGCGGTGTTCTTGCCCGGGCGAATCCCTGGAACAAAGCCGCCATTCTTTTTCAGATTTTCGGCTGTATCTTCTGTATTGAAAACGATGCTTTTGTAGAAGAAAGCAAAGAAAGCAATCAGTGTGCTGTACAGCAGAATGTATCCCAGTGATCCACGTCCGAGATTTGCCGTTACCCAGGTCAGCCACTCAGGACCGCTCCCGGCAGAGAACTGCGCCGCAGAAATCGGCATCAGCAACAGTGAAGAGGCAAAGATCGGAGGAATAACACCGGAAACGTTCAGCTTGATTGGCAGGTGAGAAGATTCGCCGCCAAACATCTTGTTGCCAACCTGACGTTTCGGATACTGAACGATGATTCGGCGATGAGCACGCTCGACACAGACGATTCCTGCAATCACCAGAGGAACCAGCAGAATGATCAGCGCAACAACGCCGTTGTTCAGGCTCAACTCAAACGTCTGGGCCAGTGCTGCCGGAAGACCTGCCACGATACCTGAGAAAATGATCAGGGAAATACCGTTACCGATACCGCGCTGGGTAATCTGTTCACCCAGCCACAGCAGGAACACAGTCCCGCCAGTCAGGGTGATAACTGTCGTTAACTCAAAGAACGGCCCCGGATTGATAACCGAAGCGCCAAATCCGGACGAGGCCTCAAGCCCCCTGGCAATACCGTAAGCCTGAATCGCAGCAAGGATAACCGCCCCGTAACGGGTGTACTGGTTGATTTTCTTGCGCCCGGACTCACCTTCTTTTTTCAAAGCTTCGATCTGCGGAGAGATCGCCGACATCAGCTGCATGATAATAGATGCAGAGATATAGGGCATAATGTTCAGAGCAAAAATGGTCATGCGCTCGAGCGCACCACCAGAAAAGAGATTAAACATCCCAAGCATGCCACCAGCCTGGCTGTTAAAGGCTTGCTTGAAGATAGAGGGATCAATGCCGGGTAAAGGAATATAGGTACCCAGACGATAAACAATCAGCGCACCCAGGGTGAACCAGATACGCTTCTTCAAATCTGTGGCTTTTGAAAACGAACTAAAATTAATGTTCGAGGCTAATTGCTCGGCAGCGGATGCCATGTGCCTGTTCCCGGTACTAGAAATGACTTAAAAAAAAGCAAAGGCAAGGACCTCCCCAAGCTTGAGGAGATCCCTGCCTTTACAAATTATTCGCTTGCAGGAACGGTGACAGAGCCACCGGCCTTTTCGACGGCTGCAATTGCCGCAGCAGAAGCGCCAGCTACAGTGATAGACACTTTAGCAGACAGTTCGCCGTTCGCCAGAAGGCGAATACCGTCACGAGCGTCGGTAATGATACCGGAAGTAACCAGAACGTCCTGATCAATCGGTTTCTTGGCGTCGATCTTCTTAGCGTCGATCGCAGCCTGAAGACGGCCGATGTTCAGAGGAACGAAGTTCTTCCGGAAAATGTTGTTAAATCCACGTTTCGGCAGACGGCGATGCAGTGGCATCTGGCCGCCTTCGAAGCCTTTAACGGCAACACCGGAACGGGACTTCTGACCCTTGTGACCGGTCCCGGCGGTTTTACCCGTTCCGGATCCGGTTCCGCGACCAACACGTTTACGGTTTTTGGTCGCGCCGAGGTTATCGGAAAGCTGATTGAGCTTCATGGTAATGGTCCCAGTTTCCCCTACTTGCGAGAGAGATGGGGAGGCCCTTAGGCCTCCTCAACCTTCACAAGATGGCTAACCTTGTTGATCATGCCACGCACAGCTGGAGTATCTTCCAGTGTACAACGACGGTTCATTTTATTGAGGCCCAGACCAACCAAAGTAGCGCGCTGATCTTTTGTCCGTCCGATTGGACTTCCTACCTGAACCACAGTAACGGTTTGTTTCTTGGCTGCCATGGTATCTTACCCCTGCGCTTCTGTGCCAGTAGCACGGGAACCAAGGATGTCAGAAACCTTCTTGCCGCGACGCTGAGCAACCATACGAGGGCTGCGTGAACGCACGAGGCCATCGAAGGATGCTTTAATCAGGTTATGCGGGTTCGAAGTACCTGTGGACTTAGCGACCACATCCTGAACACCAAGAGCTTCGAAAACAGCACGGAGTGGACCACCGGCAATAATACCGGTACCCGCTGGTGCGCTGCGCATTACAACGTGGCCTGCACCATAGTGACCTTTAATGTCGTGGTGCAGTGTGCGGCCCTCACGAAGAGGAACACGAACCATGTTACGCTTTGCAGCTTCCGTGGCTTTACGAATTGCTTCAGGAACTTCACGGGCTTTACCAGTGCCATGACCAACGCGGCCACGACCATCACCAACGACGACAATAGCGGCAAAGCCAAAACGACGGCCACCCTTGACGACTTTAGCAACACGGTTAATACCAACCAGTTTTTCGATCAGTTCCGGTTCATCGCGATTGCGATCATCTCTACGATCACGATTATTTTCTTTCTGAGAACGTGCCATTCTGTCCTCCTAGAACTTTAAGCCAGCTTCACGGGCAGCATCGGCAAGAGCCTTGATACGACCGTGATAGATGTTACCACCGCGGTCAAAGACGACCTCGGTGATACCGGCAGCGACAGCACGCTCTGCAACGAGTTTTCCGACTTCGGTAGCTGCTGTTTTATCAGCACCAGTCTTCAACGCGCTCTTCAGAGAGCCATCCAGAGTTGACGCAGCGGCAACAGTGACACCCTGCTTGTCGTCGATCACCTGAGCATAGATATGTTTGCTCGAGCGAAAAACTGACAGGCGAGGACGACCATTACCCGTGCGCCGGAGCTGTGTACGAACGCGACTTTTGCGGCGATCGTGCAATGATGTAAGCTTACGCATGGGTTACTTCTTCTTGCCTTCTTTACGCAGAACGACTTCGTCAGCGTACTTAACACCTTTGCCTTTGTAAGGCTCTGGCGGACGATACGCGCGAATCTCGGCAGCCACCTGGCCAACCTTCTGCTTGTCAATCCCCGAGACGGCCACTGCTGTCGGCTTTTCACAAACGATGGAGATACCTTCAGGAATCGGGTAGTTCACATCGTGTGAGAAACCAAGCTGCAGATTGAGAGCATTGCCCTGAACCGCCGCACGATAACCAACACCGTTGATTTCCAAGCTCTTGGTATAGCCCTGGGACACACCAATAACAAGGTTTTCAACACGACTGCGAGCAGTACCCCACATGGAGCGTGCGCGCTTGCTATCATTAGCTGGTTTGACGACCACTTTTCCCTCTTCGAGAGAAATGCTTACATCATCCGTAGCTGCGAAGCTGAGTTGACCCAGCTTCCCTTTTGCAGTGACGACATTGCCGTCTACTTTAACTTCGACCCCGCCTGGGACTTCCACGGGGTTTTTGCCTACACGAGACATATCATAACCCCCTTAGAATACCTGGCAAAGGACTTCACCACCAACATTGGCGGCGCGGGCCTCTTGGTCTGACATTACGCCGCTAGGCGTGGAGAGGATGGTAACCCCAAGTCCGTTATAGAAGCGCGGAAGCTCTTTAATTTTAGAGTATACACGACGACCAGGACGGGAAACACGGCTGATCTCAGAGATCGCCGGATCACCATCTGCATATTTGAGCTCGATTGAGAGCTCGGAAATGCCAGCACGAATTTCTGTTGTGCTGTAGTCGCGGATGTAACCTTCACGCTTCAGGACATCAAGAACGTTAGCACGCAGCTTTGAAGCTGGCGCGCTAACGACGGATTTACCAACCCGCTGTCCATTGCGGATGCGGGTCAGCATATCCCCTAAAGGATCGCTCATCGCCATCTCGCTGTTCCTTTCTTACCAGCTCGACTTTACCACACCGGGAACCTGACCAACGGAGGCCAGATCGCGCAGTGCGATACGTGAGAGCTTGAACTTACGATAAAAACCACGTGGGCGTCCGGAAACGCCACAACGATTCCGTACACGGATCTTTGCTCCGTCACGAGGCAACTGAGCCAATTTCAGGCTTGCATGGAAGATCTCTTCCGGAGAAGCCGAACGATCAGTAGCAATCGCTTTTAGAACAGCACGCTTTTCAGCCTGCTTAACGACCAGACGGCGGCGTTTTTCGTTCTTAGCAATGGCACTTTTCTTAGCCATAGTACTATTCCTTTCTGCCCGTTCTACTTAGAGAACGGCATGTCGAACCTTGCAAGGAGAGCTTTTGCTTCCTTATCGGTTTTCGCCGTGGTGCAGATGGTGATATCCATACCGCGGATTTCGTCTACGCGATCGTATTCGATTTCCGGGAAAATAATCTGCTCCTTGATGCCCATGTTGTAGTTACCACGACCATCGAAACTATTGCCTTTCACGCCGCGGAAATCGCGAACACGTGGCAGGGCAATCGTCACGAGACGATCGAGGAACTCATACATGCGGTCACCGCGCAGTGTCACCTTGCAGCCTAGTGGCATTTCTTCACGCACCTTGAAACCCGCAATGGATTTCTTGGCTTTGGTGATAACCGGCTTCTGAGCAGCGATAAGCTCGAGCTCTTCAGCAGCGTTTTTCACCTTCTTGGTGTCCTGAACGGCTTTACCAACACCGATATTCAGCACGATCTTCTCGAGCTTAGGGATCTGCATTGGGTTCGTGTAGTCAAATTCAACTTTCAAAGCGTCTTTGACGGCACTGTTGTAGTGTGCTTTCAAGCGAGGCTGTGTCATTTCTTCAACCCGCCTTATACATCTACTACTTCGCCAGATTTCTTGGCGAAGCGCACTTTACGATCACCATCCTGACGATACCCAACGCGGGTAGCATCACCGGACTTCGGATCTACGAGTGCAATATTAGAAATATGAATGGAAGCTTCGTTCTCGACGATTCCACCCGCTGATGTCTGGGTCGCACGCTGATGCTTCTTCGCAACGTTGATGCCCTGTACCACAGCGCGATCTTCGTCACGAAGTACACGAAGCACTTCGCCTTTTTTACCCTTGTCACGACCGGTCGTAACTACTACCTGGTCGCCTTTTTTAATCTTGAACTTCTTGCTCATTACAGCACCTCGGGCGCCAAGGACACGATTTTCATGAAACTGCGCGCACGCAGCTCACGAGTCACAGGTCCGAAAATACGTGTACCAATTGGCTCATTTGACTTGTTGATCAAAACAGCAGCATTGGTATCAAAGCGGATCGAGGTACCGTCTTCACGACGAATTTCTTTTGCCGTACGTACAATAACGGCACGATGAACATCACCTTTTTTTACCTTGCCACGTGGAATTGCTTCCTTGACAGATACGCGGATGATGTCACCGATACTGGCGGTTTTACGTTTAGAACCGCCAAGTACCTTGATGCACTGCACTCTACGAGCGCCTGAATTATCAGCTACTTCCAGCTGAGATTGCATCTGGATCATGGCTTTATCCTAAATACTATGCTTCAGAAGAAGCGTCGCTGAACACTTCCCAAGATTTGGTCTTGGAAACTGGACGACACTCACGAATCTTGACGACATCTCCCGCTTTAACCGCGTTGGTCTCGTCATGAGCGTGATACTTCTTCGAGCGCTTAATGAACTTCTTGTAGATAGGGTGCATAACTCGACGCTCAACAAGAACGGTAATTGTCTTATCCGTCTTGTCGCTTACGACGACACCCTGCAACACACGCCGTGGCATTGTGCAAACTCCTTAAGAAGCTGCCTGCAGAGACTGCAGTACAGTTTTGACTCGGGCGATGTCGCGGCGAACCTGACGGCACCGAGCAGTGTTTTCAAGCTGACCGCTGGCTTTCTGGAAACGAAGGTTAAACTGCTCCTTGCGCAGATTAACCATCTCAACCTTCAGCTCATCAGCCGTTTTAGTACGGAGATCACTCGATTTCATTAGTTCCCTCCTTCACCGGGACGAACAACAAATTTCGTCTGGATTGGCAGCTTTGCAGCAGCAAGTGAGAAAGCCTCACGTGCCAGCTCCAGGGGCACACCGTCCAGTTCGAACATTACACGACCTGGTTTGACTCTGGCAGCCCACCATTCTGGGTTACCTTTACCTTTACCCTGACGAACTTCAGCTGGTTTCGATGAAACCGGCACGTCCGGGAAAATGCGGATCCACAACTTACCGACACGTTTCATATGACGCGTGACGGCGCGGCGGGCCGCTTCGATTTGACGGGCAGAAACACGACCAGGGGTCAGGGCTTTGAGACCGAAAGCACCGAAGTTCAACTCGGTACCACCCTTGGCATTGCCGTGTATCCGGCCTTTATGTGCTTTGCGGAATTTAGTCCGCTTTGGCTGCAGCATTGTTTTACTTCCTCAAGCTATGCCCGTTATGAACGAGCTGCCTGTGAATCCTGAGCTCGTTTGTCCATGGCCATTGGATCATGTTCCATGATCTCGCCTTTGAATACCCAAACCTTAACACCACAAATACCGTATGTGGTGGAAGCACGGGATTCAGCGTAATCAACTTCAGCACGAAGCGTGTGAAGTGGAACACGGCCCTCACGATACCATTCTGTACGAGCGATTTCAGCACCACCCAAACGGCCTGCGCAGTTAATACGCACACCCTGGGCACCGAGACGCATCGCTGACTGAACAGCACGTTTCATGGCACGGCGGAAAGCCACACGACGTTCTAACTGACTACAGATGTTGTCTGCAACCAATTTCGCATCAATTTCTGGTTTCCGGATCTCTACGATGTTCAGATGGACTTCGCTAGAAGTCAGTTTCTGAAGCTCACGACGCAGTTTTTCGATATCCGTTCCCTTTTTACCAATCACAACACCTGGACGGGCAGAATAAAGGGTAACACGGGCTTTCTTGGCTGGACGCTCGATGATGATACGTGAAAGACCAGCTTGCTTCAGGCGTTCGCGCAGAAACTCACGGATTTTCAGATCTTCATGAAGCATGTCAGCATAGTTCGCATCTGCAAACCAACGAGAATCCCAGGTCCGGATGATACCGACACGAAGGCCGATAGGATTAATCTTTTGACCCATTATGCGGCCTCCTCGCGTTCGCGGACAACAACTGTCAGCTGGCTCCAGGGTTTCAGCAGACGGCCGGTACGGCCGCGAGCACGAGCCCGGAAGCGTTTCATGACAAAGCTCTTGCCGACGAAAGCCTCTGCAACAAAGAGACGATCAACGTCAAGCTGATGGTTGTTTTCAGCATTTGCAATAGCGGACTGAAGAGCTTTTTTCACTTCAATCGCGATACGGCGCTTGGAAAACGTCAGTTCTGCCAAAGCAGATTCTGCTGATTTCCCACGAATGCTGGCCGCAACCAGGTTCAATTTACGCGGGGAAGTGCGAAGATTGACAGCAACTGCACGAGCTTCAGTGTCAGCTAACGCACGATCACGTTTTGACTTACTCATTTTTTGCCTTTCTTCGCCTTCTTATCTACAGCGTGACCCCAATAGGTACGTGTAGGCGCGAATTCACCAAATTTATGGCCAACCATATTCTCGGTTACGAGAACAGGGATGTGCTTCTGGCCGTTGTACACACCAAACGTCAAGCCAACGAACTGTGGCATGATGGTCGAACGACGTGACCAGGTTTTAATAATTTCATTGCGACCCGCATTTCGCACGGTTTCTGCCTTCTGTAGAAGATAGGCATCAACGAACGGGCCCTTCCAAACGGAACGTGCCATATGGCCATCCCCTCACTAGCGTTTCTGATGACGACGACGGATAATAAGTCCATCAGTCTTCTTGTTAGAACGAGTGCGTGCACCCTTGGTGGGTTTACCCCAAGGAGTGACCGGATGACGACCTCCGGAAGTACGACCTTCACCACCACCGTGCGGGTGGTCCACCGGGTTCATAGCAACACCACGGACCGAAGGACGCTTGCCAAGCCAGCGATTACGCCCTGCTTTACCAAGTTTCTGGTTCGAATTATCCGGGTTGGACACGGCGCCAACCGTTGCCATGCATTCGGCGCGTACCATACGCAACTCGCCTGAGTTCAAGCGAATTTGGGCATAACCTGAATCGCGACCGACCAGCTGTACATAAGTACCGGCTGAACGAGCGATCTGCCCACCTTTGCCAGCCTTCAGCTCGACGTTGTGGACAATAGTACCCACAGGGATCGCGCTAAGTGGCATAGCATTACCAGGTTTAACATCGGTTTTAGCGCCAGAGATGACACTATCACCAACCTGCAGGCGCTGAGGAGCCAAGATATAGGCCTGCTCACCATCTGCATATTCGATCAGCGCGATAAACGCTGTACGGTTCGGATCGTACTCAATACGCTGAACAGTAGCGGCAACATCAAACTTTGTCCGCTTGAAGTCAACGATACGGTAAGAACGTTTGTGTCCACCACCACGACGACGCATGGTGATCCGACCGTTATTATTACGTCCGCCTGATTTGCTGAGACCCTCAGTCAATTTCTTGACTGGTTTCCCTTTGTACAGCTCAGAACGGTCGATCAGGACCAAGTTTCTTTGACTTGGAGTGACCGGATTGAAATTTCTCAACGCCATCGGATTAAATTCCCGTCGTCACGTCGATGCTATCCCCGTCAGCGAGGGATATGATAGCCTTTTTGACGTCGGAACGACGACCAGGGCGACCTTTGAAGCGTTTTGTTTTGCCTTTAACGCGAAGGGTGTTAACCGCTTCAACCTTAACGCCGAACAAACCTTCTACAGCCAAACCAATTTCAGGCTTCGTAGCATCAAGCGGAACTTGGAAGGTTACCTGGTTGTTCTCGGAACCCAGGGTTGCCTTCTCGGTGATGACCGGACGACGGATGATTTCATACATCCGCTCTTTGGAAACGGTCACCGGCTTGGTATTTCTTGCGCGTGCTCTGCTCATTTTAGACGTGCCTCCAACGCTACAAGGGCGTCCTTGGTCAGAACCAGTGTGTCACGACGCAGAATGTCATACACGTTTGCGCCCTGCTCTGGCAGCACGTCAACGCATGGAATATTCCGGGCAGCGAGAGCAAAACTTTCGTTTACCGTAGCACCATCGATAACCAGGACTGAAGACCAGCCCAGAGCCGTCAACTGCTTGGCAAGCGCAGAAGTTTTTGGTCCTTTGACTTCGGTATTTTCCAGAACCATCAGCTTGCCTTCTGCAACCTTGGCAGAAAGAGCTGTCTTAAGCGCAAGAAGACGTACTTTCTTCGTCAGGTCATGAGCGTGATCACGAACGCGAGGTCCATGAACAATACCACCACCACGGAAGATGTTAGCACGAATAGAACCGTGACGAGCGCCGCCACCTTTCTGCTTCTTGATCTTGCGAGTAGAACCGGAAACTTCGCCGCGTTCTTTCACCTTGTGGGTGCCAGCACGACGTTTAGCCAGCTGATAGTTGACCATGCGAGCGAGTAAATCAGCGCGCACTGGAAGACCGAACACTGATGCGTTCAGTTCAACTTCGCCAGCTTTTTTATTGTCGAGGGATGTAACCGCGATTTTCATGGTTATTGATCCTTCTCTTCAGCAACAGGCGCTTCAGAGCCAGAAGATTTCAGGCCAGCAGGAAAAGGCACACCCTCAGGAAGGGCACGCTTTACAGCGTCGCGAACATAAACCCAGCCACCCTTTGAACCAGGGATAGCGCCCTTCACCAGGATAAGACCGTTCTCACCATCGGTGGCAACGATTTCCAGGTTCTGGGTGGTCACGCGACGGTCACCCATGTGACCAGCCATTTTCTTGCCCTTGAACACCTTGCCAGGATCCTGACTGTTACCAGTCGAACCGTGGCTACGGTGAGAGACAGAAACACCGTGTGATGCACGAAGACCGCCAAAGTTATGACGCTTCATCGCACCTGCGAAACCTTTACCGATTGAAGTACCGGTAACGTCCACATACTGACCAGCCAGGAAATGACCAGCTTCCAGTTCAACACCAACGTCCAGAAGGGCGTCAGCGGAAACACGGAATTCAGCAACGTGTTTTTTAGGAGTAACCTTCGCTTTGCCATAATGGCCACGCTCAGCTTTACTCACGTTTTTCACCTTGGCATCACCTGAGCCAAGCTGAATCGCATTATAACCGTCCGCATCTTGCGTGCGAACAGCAACAACCTGACAGTTGTCCAGCTTCAGAACAGTAACCGGCACATGCTCGCCAGTTTCTGTGAAGATACGAGACATGCCAAGTTTCTGCGCAATAAGACCCGTACGCATAGCTTAGCCTTTCAGTTTGATCTCGACATCCACGCCAGCCGCCAGATCGAGCTTCATAAGCGCGTCGACGGTTTGCGGAGTCGGCTCAACGATATCAAGAAGACGCTTGTGAGTCCGAATTTCGAACTGCTCACGACTTTTCTTATCAATGTGAGGCCCACGCAGAACTGTAAACTTTTCAATGCGGGTAGGAAGAGGAATTGGGCCACGTACCTGCGCACCAGTGCGCTTGGCAGTGCCAACGATCTCTGATGTCGACTGGTCGAGCACCCTGTGATCGTACGCCTTGAGGCGAATTCGGATATTCTGGCTGTCCATGTTCAGCCACCTTTGATTAACCCGTTCGTACCAGCATCGGCAGAGGAACGCAGTTAACCCCTTTCAGAGTTAATTTAGGTATTCGTCACAATAAAAAATAGCGACGGGGGGTTCTTTAGCAGAACCCCCCGTCGCTATCAACGGTTATTTTAATTTATTTTATTTCGTGATACCGGAAACAACACCCGCACCAACAGTACGGCCACCTTCACGGATCGCGAAACGAAGACCGTCGGTCATCGCAATCGGAGCAATCAGTTCAACGTCCATGGTGATGTTATCACCAGGCATAACCATCTCCGTGCCTTCTGGAAGAGTAACAACGCCGGTCACGTCAGTTGTACGGAAGTAGAACTGTGGACGGTAGTTGGTGAAGAATGGTGTGTGACGACCACCTTCCTCTTTCGTCAGGATATAAGCTTCAGCTTTGAAGTTGGTGTGCGGGGTAATGGAACCTGGCTTNGCNAGAACCTGACCACGNTCAACATCATCACGGCCAACGCCACGAAGAAGGGCACCGATGTTATCACCAGCCTGGCCCTGATCGAGCAGCTTGCGGAACATCTCAACACCAGTACAGGTGCTTTTCTGCGTGTCACGGATACCAACGATCTCAACTTCTTCGCCAACCTTGACGATACCA
>NZ_KB893143.1 GCF_000374005.1 Kiloniella laminariae DSM 19542
CCAACATGGGCATTGGCGGTATCACGCCTGCAATGAAACTGAAAATGGCTGCGTAAATTCTACTGAATGAGCCCATTAAAAATGGGAGGATTACCAGAGGTCTTATATTGATTGCCATTTTTCAAGAGAGAATGGGCCCTGATCCCACGGTCGGAAAGAGATGTTGTTCCGTTCTATTATTTTATTGATGAAGACAAGATCTACTTGGCTTAATTGCTCGTGGTAGTAAGCGGGATCGCAAATATCCCAAAGTGAAAATCCTAAGTTTTGTATAGACTGAAGCCGTTCCGAGAGAGCATGTAGCGGGCTTTCTATGATGATAGCGGCTGCATTACGTATCGTTTTATATCCACCGGAAATAATTTTATCTTCTAATCCATCCACGTCAATTTTTACAATATAGTCGTGCTCTTTTAGCATGATCTCGCTGAATAGTGAATCCAGATTCCTTACTTTGATAGCTGATGTCTTATACAGGTTTGGATGGTCGATAATTTGAGGTCTCAAACTAGAATGGGATGTTGTTCCTTTGGTATGTAAATCGTATTCATGGAGGATCATTTCACCATCTAGATCTGAAAGAGCATAAGGTAATAAAGAATATTCTATTCCTGCATTGGTGTAGGTTGATTTGATCTTTTCATAATATTGTGCAACAGGCTCAACTAGGTGGTGTTTTGCCAAAGGGAATGATTTAATTAAAAAAGGTGTCCCAAATTGAACGCCAATATCTATTATGTCAGTAATTGTGTTTGAAATATTAGAGTTAAATAGATGCAGTGCCTGTTCAAGAATTGGTTGCCTGGTCGGAGGGGGGGAAAGCTCTATTGGAATTGAATGATGTTTCAGTGTTTCTTCTATCACATAAAATATTTTATAATGCGGGCAGAATATTGCAGTGATCTTATATTTATTGATGATGCGTAATAACTCGTTGGAAAAATCCTTATGGTAGATCGTTGGGATATAGGCCCATTCTTCATACAGAGACTGTGAGGGGTCGTCAGCGATAGAGGATGCACCGACTGTTTTGTAGTTCAGTTTATCTACTGTTATTTTGTAAGATTTGGCTTCATCTGTGCCGGAGGGGATTATCAATTCTTTTCTAGGAGGAGAAGGGGCAGAGGGCATGTTTGGAACTCTTTAAATCCGAGAAATCAGGAATTATCTTTTTACTCAAAAATGAGTGGAGATGGTATTTACTTGTTTAGTTGGCTGTCGTTTCGCTTGGAATAGGAAATTCCTATTCCGGCCCCAGGATACCAATGTTTTTCTGGCTTTTCACAAAAGAAGATAAAGTCTCTGTTGTTTTTAAGGGAAAATTCAAGTAATTCGTTAGTACTATGCGAATTGTCCCCAAGGATGACAGAACGCTTTGAAAGCTTGTTGCTAATTGTCCGATATTCGCAAGCTTCGTATTCGTTGGAATGGTCGCTGTCATTAATAAAAATATCAATTGTGTGGTTCAGATTTTTGAGGCTTTCTATCGAATCACCATATATGATCTCACCAAATTCAGCATAGGACCCAGAAAGCATGTATCCAGCTTTGGGGTTAATATCTGTACCGTAATAATAACCAGAATTTCCTTCTATGTGGTTCTTCTTGAGGGCAGCAGTAAGTACACAGGCTCCTAATCCCTTGTCGACACCAGTCTCCACAACAATATTGGGTTTTAGGGCCCTGACAATTGCATACCAGCCTACTCTTCGTCCATATCGAGCAGTTTGATCTGCCATAAAGGATAGGCTGCTTTTTGCGATATGCGATGATATATGTTTTTTCAATTCTTCATCATCGCAGATTTCAGTTATATATGAATTTATAATTTCAAACTTTGAGTTTGTAATGGCGGAAATTAAAAAAGCGAGGTGGAGTTTATTCTTTTCTTCGAGATCATATGTGTAATTTGTATTTTCATTTGAATTTTTTAGCCAGAAAATTGTTAGTTTTGCTTGTTTGATAAGAAAGTTTACAGGTGGTTTTGTTCTCGAAATGAAATATAAGAATTTTCTTATTAATCGTCTCATGATGCGAGTGACTTCTTTGTTAGGACTGTATACTAGCCTTAACAAAGAAAGTGGTCGGAAGGCAATGTAGGTTTTGTTTCTTTCTAATCGGGAAGAGTTGAATTGAGTTTGAAAATAAACGTGTGATTGTAATGAAATGTTGGTTTCAAAATTATAGTTTTCTTCGGGACTAAATTTCGGAGCTGTGTCGCGGAATATTATAGAAGCTTAACAAAGCTTCATTTAAAGAATAGCTTGGGAAATAGAATGAGAGTTGCTCAGATTAATCGGTGGGATGTGATGGGGGGAGCTGCAATTGCAGCTTATCGACAACATCAAGCTGTACGATCTGTGGGTGTGGATTCGGTAATGTATGTAAGGGAAAAGCTCAGCAATGATGAAACTGTACAAGAGCTCGATCTTACCTTTCTTTCTATGCTGGAGTTCGAAGAGCAAAAGGAGTTAGAGGCATACGAGGAAGCATTATTAGTGGATTATACTGGTGCGGTTGGAACAGATCTCGGGCCATTTTCACTTCCCTTTGCGCCTTATACTTCTCTAATGCAGAAACAAATCCCTGATATTGACATTATCAACCTTCATTGGGTTTGTGATTTTGTTGATTATCCGAGCTTTTTTGGCTCATCTGCCACAAAAACTCCAATGGTTTGGACATTACACGATATGTATCCGTTTACTGGCGGGTGTCATTATGCTGGGGGGTGTAAGGGGTTTACTCATCAATGTGGTGCTTGCGGGTATATTGCTTCTGAGGTTGAATATGATTTGTCGCGGCAGATATATAAAATCAAAGAAACTGCATTAGCCAAGACACGATTTCCAATGAAGATTGTGACCCCAAGTAAATGGTTGGCCAACGAGGCGCGACATAGCAGTTTGTTTTCTGGTTTTGATATTGAGATCATCCCCTATAGTGTGGACTTAAACCAATTTAAGCCTCGAATGCGAACAGTCTTGCGCGAAAAGTTCGGGCTACCGCAAGATAAGGTTATAGGTTTCTTCCCTTCTCATAATCTGACCGACCCGAGAAAGGGGTTAAGCTATCTTGAGGCTGCGTTACAGGGGTTGACTGCAGCGGAGGCAGAAGGAATGATTTTACTCACTGCAGGATACACAAAAGGGAAGATCCAAAGTCCGGTGGAACATCGATCGCTGTCTTTTGTCAAAGATCAAAATTTAATCAGCCAAATCTATAACGCAGTAGATTTTACTTTCCTTCCTTCTCTAGAGGATAATTTGCCTAATATTATCCTTGAATCAATGGCGAGTGGTACGCCTTTGATTGCATACGATACGGGAGGAGCTTCTGACTTCATTGTAAATGGAGAAACAGGGTGGTTGGTGCCTAAACGGAGTGTTGATGGCTTAGCCAGTGCCATACTTCAGGCGCTGTCGTGTGAGGAGGAGCTGAGGAATAGGGGGATGGCAGCTAGGTTCGTTGCAGAACGAGAATTTTGCCCTTCCGTTCAAGGGAATAGATACCAAGGTCTATATGAAAGCCTGATTGACCAAAAGAATAGTGCTAAATGAGGTTAATCGCATGATGGTCTAAGTGATATGTATCTTGGTTATGGTCAATGAGGCGAAGGGGTCAGATGATGAATATTCAGGGATCTGTTGAAGAGTTGCTTCAAAGACTGGCACCGTTAATTGATATAGTTCCTAGACGAGAAGCTGGAGATCTTGTCTGGAATGGCCAGAAATTTGAATATGTTGATCTGCACAGCTTCTATTACCAATTCAAACAGATCTTTGGTGAAGATCTTTATAATTTTGACGCTATTACTGAGACACCTCGGATTATTGATTGTGGTGCTCATGTGGGGCTGGCCTCACTGTATTTTTTGAAAAATTATCCTCACGCACGTTTGACGAGTTTTGAAGCTGATCCACTAATATTTCAAGTTCTTGAACGTAACCTTTTCAATAATGGTTGCTACAATGTTGTTGCTGAACAAAAGGCGATCTGGACGCATGAAGAAGGTGTGGGGTTCAATTCAACGGCAGATGATTCTGGTGCTATTCGTACTGGAGGGGCCAGGGTTCCCTCGGTTAGGCTATGTGATCTATTGGCGAAGGAGGGGAGGGTCGATCTTCTTAAAATGGATATTGAGGGGGCAGAATATGATGTTGTTCTGGATTGTGCTGATGTGCTGTTTAAAGTCGACCGATTAATTATTGAACTGCATGTTCTTAATCAGAATGAAGTAAATTGTCCTCGAATTGGTAAGTTGCTGTCTTTACTGGAAAAGCAGAGGTTTCGTTATATTTTAAATGACTTGCACTATGCGACTTGGGTAGGTAGGGCCCAAAAACCACCATTTCGGAGGGCGCCAACGGATCGATTCATTTGTACGGTTTTTGCATGGAAAGAAATCGTTGACCAAAATAATTTATCTGAGAAGAATTAATTTATATTTTATCATAGATACTTAGGTATTAATCTGTTGGTTGGTTCTAGTGGTGGTGTCTGATGAAGCAAGGTGTGACTGTCAATTTTGCCTTAATGGGATGTGGGCGTATAGCTCAACGTTATGCTGCTTTGTTGGCCGGAGGTGAGGTGTCGGGAGGGCGCCTTGTTGCTGTTTGTGATCCGCAAGGAGATCGGGCGGAACTGTTGGCGCAAAAGGTAGGGCTGCCATTTTTTAAAGACTTAAATGCTATGATGTCAGGGTACGGGGGGCTGATTGATGTTGTATGTGTTCTGACCGAGAGTGGACACCATGCCAGAGATGTTTTGAATGTTGTGCAAAAGTACGTCAAGCATGTCGTCGTTGAAAAGCCGATGGCTCTTACTTTAAGTGACGCAGACCAAATGATCGCACAGTGTGATCAAAAGGGCGTCAAATTATTCGTTGTTAAACAAAACCGGCTGAACCTTCCTGTTCAAAAACTGCGTGAGGCATTCAGCGAAGGCAGGTTTGGCAAACTTGTTATGGGGAGTGTGAAAGTACGTTGGCATAGGGATCAATCATATTACGATCAAGATGATTGGCGAGGAACTTGGGCTTTGGATGGCGGTGTTTTTGCTAACCAGGCGAGCCATCATATAGACCTCCTCGAATGGTTTTTTGGTGAGCCAGTTAGCGTTTTTGCAAAATCTTCAACCAGCTTGGTTGACATTGAAGTTGAGGATACTGGGGCAGCGATTATTAAATTTAAGTCCGGTGCTATTTGCGTGGTCGAGGCAACTACAGCGGCCCGTCCAAATGATATTGAAGGTTCCCTTACTATTCTGGGAGAGAAGGGGAATGTTGAAATTGGCGGTTTTGCGGTGAATAAAATTTTGCGGTGGGAATTTTCAGAGCCAATGAAAGAGGACGATGAAATACTCCGGAATTTTTCAGAGAACCCTCCTGATGTTTATGGTTTTGGACATAAAGCTTATTTGGAAAATGTTGTAAAAGCTATTTCTTTGGGAGGAGCGTCGTTGGTTGACGGATTGGAAGGGCGCAAGTCTCTTGAGTTGATTTCGGCCATTTATGAATCGATTGAAACAGGAAGAGAGATAGCGTTACGGTTTAGCCCTTCAAAATGTAAGTTGGGTGTGTTGCGCTCAGATTCTTCTTTATGAAGATACCTCTGGTCAATCTAGAAAGGCAACACAGACATCTTCGGGCAGAGTTAGCGGATGCTTATGGGAAAGTACTGGATAGTGGAAATTTTATTCAGGGAGACTTTGTTCGTCGATTTGAAACAGAGTTCGCGAAAGCTCAAGAACTGCCCAATGCTATTGGTTGCGCAAACGGAACTGTTGCTCTTGAAATTGCTTTACGGACCTTGGCGGTTGGGCCTGGTGACGAAGTTATTCTGCCTGCGCACACATTTATTGCCACTGCAGAAGCAGTTTGTGCGGTAGGGGCGATTCCTGTATTCGCAGATATTTCTATTGTCAGTCATACGATAACCGCAGAAGAAGTTCTGAAAGTGTCAACATCAAGAACCAAAGCCATCATACCTGTACACATATATGGCTTTCCGTGTCCTATGGGTGAGCTTCTTGACGTTGCAGAAGAACATAAATGGTTTGTGATTGAAGATTGTGCGCAAGCTCATGGATGTAGTCTTTTGGGGCATCCGGTTGGAAGTTTTGGAGATGCAGCATCCTTTAGTTTTTTCCCCGGAAAGAACCTGGGAGCCTTGGGAGATGCTGGAATTGTTTCTTTTCGGTCAGAGGAAAATGAAACCTACGCTAGATGCTTAATTAACCACGGCCGTTCGAGCAAAAATATCCATAGGTTGGTTGGTGGAAATTTCCGTATGGATGAATTACAGGCGGCTTTCTTGTCTGTGAAATTACCTCGACTGCCAAAATGGAATGCGAACCGACGTGCTCGGGCCAAACAATATAGAGAAGCTTTGGGCTCAGAGGGGTACAGTAGCCCTACCTCTATACCCGGTGCAGACCCTGTCTATCATTTGTTCGTTGTCGCTGTGTCTAACAGGGATGAGGTGATTATGGCAATGGAATCTGCAGGAATTAACTGCGGTATTCATTATTCACCATCCTGTCATTTGCAAGGTGCTATGTCTGGATATTGGCGGAAAGCTTTACCGAATGCCGAACAGATTTCTAGCCAAACGATAAGCCTTCCTATCTGTGGGGAACTTAGTGCCTGTGATGTAGATATCGTCTTGTCTGAATTCTTGAAGATTGCTAAGCCAAATTAGAAAGAATGGATGAACATTGAAGTTTTTACAATATATGTCCTTCTATTCAGAGTATTTAAAGAACTTTTATACGCGGCATTCTGAATTACAAATCGCTTCATTCCAAACGCAGATGATGGCATTGGAGACTGATGGCTTTTCTGGCGGGCATCTGTTTGCTTCCTCAATGAAACATCTCGGGTATGATACGGAGTTTGCTGTTGTTGACTGTATTCCTGCTCAGTGTGCTTGGATGGCGGAATATTGTTCGATGACAGGGAGCCCAAGTCGCTCCGAAATTATTAAGGCTCAGGTAGATAAAATTTGTCCGGATATTCTTTTTATATCTGATCCGGTTGCCCTCAATCCACAGGTTTTGCGTAGGTGTAACTGGAAGCCTCGCCTAGTGATCGCGTGGAGGGCGGCTCCTACGCCGAATGGTTCTGACTGGAGCGATGTTGATTTAATGATCTCTAGCCATGCAGGGTGTAGAAAACAGGCGCTTTCATTCGGGGCAAAAGCGGTCCAAGAATTCAGACCTGGTTTTCCCAATTTTGTATCGAAAGCCTTGTTGGGCGTAGGAAAGGTATTTGACGTGGTGTTCACTGGGCAAGTCGGAGAATACCACCATAAACGTATCGACACGATCAAACGATTAGCAGGAATTACGCGTTTGCAGAAAGAGCAAGGGTTATCACTGTTCTTGCTGAATCCATCTGGGATTGCTCTTGGTATTGCGGAGGCATATGCCAGACCTGCTGTATGGGGTATGGATATGTTTAAGGCCCTCAAACAGGGGCGTATTGTGGTGAATAGTCACGTGGATATGGCGTTGGGGGAGAGCCAGAATATGCGTTTGTATGAAGCTACAGGTGTAGGGAGTTTTCTACTAACAGAATACAGTCCACAGCTTTCAGAGGTGTTCGAACCAGGAGTCGAGATCGAGACTTATGCAAGCGTTGATGAAATGGAGGATAAAATCACTTACTATCTGGACCATCCAGATAAGCGAGAACGTATTGCACAAAAGGGGCAGGAACGCTGTTTAAAGGATCATGGCGTTGAGGTGAGAGCCAAGCAATTGGACGCAATTATTAAAGAGTATCTGTAGGTAATGTTTATGATTTTTATTGAAGTGGTTTGCGGATTTTTGAGAGGTGTATATTGGAAAGTTATTTTGCAAAATCTCAGATTTATGCGGATTTCAGGTGGTGGCACTGTTGAGGTGAAATTTACAAATTAGGGGTAGTTTGGTGCGGCGAGAAGTGAATTTGATGAAGAATTATCCTCACTCAAACCGAAAGGTGGACGAGAGAGGAGATTTAAAAACGGAGGCTGATCGTAGCATCGCCCGGAAGTTTGGTGAGGAATTTTTCGATGGATCACGTGTGCAAGGCTATGGTGGGTTTAATTATGCACCGCATTTTTGGGAAAAAGTTGTCCCTGATTTTCAGATGCATTGGGGTTTAAAGGCTGGTGACTGTGTGCTTGATATTGGCTGTGCCAAAGGTTTTATGCTTTATGATATGATGCGCTTGATTCCAGGATTAACTGTTAGGGGACTTGATATTTCTGAGTACGCTATTGCCAATGCAATTGAAGCTGTTAAACCTTTCTGCCAAGTCGGTACGGCACTGGCACTGCCTTTTCCAGATAAAAGTATTGACGTTACGATCTCCATTGCTGCGATTCATAATTTGGATCGTGGTGATTGTATAAAGGCCCTTAAAGAGATTGAAAGAGTTTCTCGAAAAGGAAGCTTTGTAACAGTTAGTTCGTATAGAGATTCAGAAGAAGAAAAAAGACAGTATGCTTGGAATTTGACTGCGAAAACAATATTAAGTGTTAACGAATGGAAGGAATTGTTCGAGGAATCTGGATATACTGGTGATTATTACTGGTTTATTGCATAATTGTGTTTGGTTATTGGGGATGTTTTTTTGGTATGCCGATTTGTTATGTTTCTCTATTTAGTTGATGAAGGGCGATATTTATTTTGGGCATTGATTTTTTTAAATAAATATTTTCGGAAGACGGCTGTTTTTTATCTAGATTAGATTCAGTTTAATCTATTGTTGAGCGTTTTGTATGATGTATGCGAAATAATTCAGGCAGAATCATGAAGTCAAATATAGAGAAATATAAAAAAATTCTATTTACTCGCCGATTTGAAGAGCGATTACTTTCTGAGTTTGAGAATAATCAGATTAGAGGAACAACGCATACTTCAATTGGGCAAGAGGCAGTTGCCGTTGCTGCGATGTCAGCGTTGGGCGAAAATGATGTTGTATTCTCAACGCATCGTTGTCATGCCCATTTCTTGGCATATGGTGGGGAGCCTCTCGCACTTTTGCACGAAATTATGGGTCATGAAGATGGTATTTGCCAAGGATATGGAGGATCTCAACATATTCATTGGCGCCAATTTTATTCCAATGGAATACAAGGTGGAAATTTACCTGTAGCTGCTGGTGCAGCGATGGCAGAGAAGCTCAATAATTCGAATGCTGTCGTCATGTGTTTTTTTGGAGATGGAACTCTTGGTGAGGGCGTGTTGTATGAGAGTTTTAATCTGGCATCTTTATGGAAATTGCCAGTTTTGTTCGTACTTGAAAATAATCGCTACGCACAAAGTACGCCAATTGAAAAGGGGGTAGCAGGTAGTCTAAGTGATAGAGGGAGGGCTTTTGGAATTTCTGTAGATGAGATTGAAAGTAATGAGATTGGCGAACTTGAGGCAAGGTTCCATTCTGCTGTAAATTCCGTGAGGAAAACGGGCGCCCCTTTTTTGCAGATTATTCATTCATATCGTCTTGGTCCACATAGTAAAGGAGATGATCACAGGAGTAGTGAAGAGATAAGATTTTGGAAAAAACAGGATCCATTATTTCTTGCTGGTCAAAAAATAGCTCCTCAGGTGCTGGAAAAATTGTCGCAAGACGTCACTAATACAATTGATAATCTTTTTTCCGTAGCGATATCAACACGGTACACTAATCAACGTAAGCCTCCTTTGCCACGTCAATTGCCTGATCTGTATGATGGAACTGAAGCTTGGGTGAGTGGAGGAGAGACGGCTTGTGTAAGAAGGTTAAACGAAACGTTCGCTATGCTACTTTCCAGTCAACCGAATGTTCATTTTATTGGTGAAGATATTGATGCTCCATATGGTGGTGCATTTAAAGTCATGGGAGATCTTTCACAATTTTTTCCTAAGCAGGTTCATTCTTCACCCATTTCTGAGGCTGGAATTACAGGACTTGCTAATGGCATGGCGTTGCGTGGATTAAGGCCTATAGTTGAAATAATGTTTGGAGATTTTTTGACCTTGGTTGTTGACCAGGTCGTCAACCATGCTGCTAAATTTGGTGCGATGTATGGTAATAATGTTTGTTGCCCGGTGATTATCCGTACGCCAGTGGGAGGCTACCGTGGCTACGGCCCGACCCACAGCCAATGTCTGGAAAAGTTGTTCTTTGGAATACCTGGTTTAATCGTAACGGCATTAAGTCCGATACATGCGCCTGAGCTTTTGTGGCGTAGAATGTTAGAGATAGATATACCTTGTCTTCATATTGAAAACAAAACCTTATACGGACGATATTTTATTCCGAAAACTGATGGCCGTGTGGCTGGATTTTTAGCTTCATCCTATGGAGATTTTTTTCCGACACTGTTTTTAAATCCAGTTGCAAAAAATGAATCTGTCGATTTGACGATTATAGCTTATGGAGGAATGGTAGAGCTTGCTCTTGACGTTTCTCGCCAGTTATTTGTTGAATCGGAAAAGATTGTTGAGGTTGTCGTGCCCAGTATGATTTCTCCAATACCTATCGACGCAATTTATTCCGCAGCCCAAAGAACAGATGCGATAATCACTTTGGAAGAAGGTACAAAAGCGAATGGGTGGGGGGCTGAAATTATCGCACAGTTGAGTGAAATAATGGGGGAAAGCTTACCTAAAGTTATGAGAATTGCGGCTTTAGACACTATAATCCCGAGTAGTATTGAGCTTGAAGCGTTGGTTCTGCCCCGTATGGATACAATTATTAAACATGCAAAATCGTTGATGAGAAGATGACTAATCCAATCTACATACCCAGAGTTAATGCAAATGACGATATGGTCGTCGTTGTCAGTCTTAATGTGTCTGGAGGAGATATGGTCAATGTTGATGCTGTCTTGGGTCAAGTTGAAACAACAAAAGCGACGATTGATATTGTTTCTACTGCTAATGGGTATTTCTACCCCAGGGTTGAAATTGGTGAGATTCTTCCAGTAGGTAATCTGTTTGGACACGTTCTAGATAATGAAGATCCAATTTTTCTTGAAACTAAAAATGAAAAGCCATGGGACAGAGCACAGCTGCTCGTTTCAGATGCTGCTCGTGCATTATTGGATAAGCATGGATTAGCCCTTGATAATTTCTCAAATAATCAGGCCCTAAGGGCTGAGGACGTCGTTCAGTATCTCGGGTTGATCAACAAGAAAGCCATGTCTAATGATTTTGTGGCGAAAATCAACTCTGTTCCGAACCCCTTAATAATTTATGGAGCGGGACGTCATGGGCTTGTGGTATATGATGCTGTAATTGCGGGAGGTGAATATACGCCGGTTCTTTTGGTGGATGATAGCCCTGATTTGGATGACGGTTTTTATGACTTACCGATTTTGTCCCTTGATCAGTTAGAGCAAGTTGTATTTGAGACAGTCCCTTTTTTCCATATTGCAATCGGGGCTGTACCGTTGGCGAAAGAAGCCAGGAAAAAATGTCAAGATTTAGGGTTCGCCTCGGCAAAAGTTATCCACCCAATGGCATATGTTTCTCCTTTAGCCGAAGTTGGTGAAGGTGTTTTTATTGGGCCGCAAACGGTTGTTGGCCCCAAAGTTGTTATAGGTGACATGGTTCACGTTAATAATGGCGCAACTATTGCACATCATTGTTCTGTTGGTTGTTATGCACGTATCAGTGATGGGGCGCATTTAGGAGGGGCCGTCTCTGTCGGCGAAGGGACATTAATAGGTATAGGTTGTGCGATTAATAAGGATATTGTGATTGGTTGTAATTGTACGGTCGTTTCTGGGGTAACGGTATTTGACAATCTGGAAGATAATATCGTTTTGCGGAGTGATGGAACCCTTTATTATTCTCGGCAAAGTGATTGATTTATTGAGAGGTCGCAGTTGAGCTCGGACATTAAAAAAAGAGATATGATTAATGAATTGACCGAAATTCTTGATTCAGGAGATTTGACTAAAGCCGTTATTTTTTACGATGAAACTCTTGGAAAATACCCTGAATGTTCAGAGATTTTGAGTCTGCGAAACGGTATCATTGTGCGTATTCGAAAAGCAATATCAGAGGTTACAGGAAAAGAAGGAATTGATGCTTTAGCTAAATTTAGTAAATCACCAGAAATAGCTCATCTTGATGTTGGAAATGGATGTAATCTGCGATGTGTGTATTGTTGGGAGGCAACACGGCCTGAGCACTTGAATGTGGTTGCTCTTCCGACAGAAGAATTAAAAAAGAAATTAATATGGATGAAAGATATTGGGGTCAAGAAAGCTCGTATTAGTGGATTTGGCGAAGTTACAATTATGCCGAATTGGGCCGAAGTTGTTCGTTTTGCACAAGAATTAGGATTAAAGACTGGATTAATTACAAATCTTTCTAAACGATTATCAGAAAAAGAAATAGAAGTATTGGCTGGTGTTGATGAAATTACAATCAGCGTGGATACCCTAAATGAAGAGAAGTCAGCTGAAATTCGAAAAGGTTTGAGAATTGAGGTGCTTAAAGATAACCTACGGGCTTTACGGTTAAAGAAGCCCTATCCTTCTGCACCAATAATCGGCTGGAATTCGGTGACTATGGCCGAAACGCTTGATGATTTAGCCCAGCTTGTTGAGGAGGGGATTGAATTTGGGGCACATGGTTTCATGTTTAATTCAATGTTTGTACTCCAAGGGTTGAAGGGGGCAACGCCGATCGGTTTTCTGCCTCCAGCAGGAATCCTTTATGCCAAGGAATGCCTACTCCGAGCTCAGAAAATTGCAAAAGATGCCGGGAGGTACTGTATTATTGATGCTGCCCTTTACGACCTCATTATGGGTAATAACCAGGTAAAAAATAAATGTAATACAGCACCTTCTGGTGTTGTTATCGGGAAATCTAACCAAAGCCATTATCTCGAAGGATATTTCGAACCTGTTCGTCCAGGTAATACTAGACTTTGCCTTCATCCTTGGAATCACTTGACCTTGACAGGGAAGACCGAAGTAGCTGTGTGTTGTGAGGTTGGTGGTGTTGAATTGCCTGCTGAGAATACTTACTCGTCGGGTCCGTTGTTTGAGCTAAAAAAGGGTTTGTTAACAGGGAATTTAGCACAGAATTGCCAAAAATGCCGACTTGCTCCAGAAGTGTCAGTCGAAGCACAGCAGTATAATGTATTAAAATTATATCGTAAAACAGGCAACTCGCCATCGTGAAAAAAGCTATTGTTAATGTGGTTCCTTCTATAACAAATGAGTTCTTGCTTGAAGAGTCATGCCGTGAATCTTTTTTTGTTGAACGGGACAGAAAATTAGTTGTTCTCGTCGCGGACCGCCTCTTGGGACGATATGAGAAAATAGGATCTGCTTTGGCCGCAGTGGGTCAACGGGTGATATTCCTTTGCGGTGAAGATCTTACCGTCCCCCTAGATTGGGCAGCATCTGTTCTGAAATATGATTCTCATGAACATGCATTGTTACTCGCCTGCAAATTCAATCCTGTTGTTTATCATGTCTTTTGCAGTTGGTTCTTTCAAGTTGGGTTTTTGTTTACAAAGTACAGACCAGGTCCTGTCATTATTGATGATTATGATGTTCTTACGGGTATGATACAGGAAAATCATCCCGATTACTCATCTTTTCAGAAGCTAGAAGTTAAGACTTTACTTGCTGCTGATGGACATTCATGCCGATCAATAGAGACGCAAATTATCAATCGTCAGGTAGGTGGTTTGCGAGGGGTAAGAGGGTTTTTCCCTGATTCTTGCTGGAACAGTGAAGCCGAAATACTGACTATCCCGAGAAAGCGAGATGAGTTGCATCTTGTGTATCAGGGGAATGTCTATACTCGATTTGATGATGGGAGCGATCCTGCAAACTTCCATCCTTGGCTTGCCAGACACTGTCAGGCTCAAAGAATACACTATCATTTGTATCCAACTAATTTTCCTCTCGATAAGAGTAATGATTCTATTTATCAGCCATTGATAAGAGAAAATAAGAGTAATCCGTATTTCCATCTACATCGTACGTTGTCAGCAAGTGAATTAATTGTTGAGCAAAGAAAATTTGATGCTGGCATACTTATTATGTCGAATAAATCTGATGGCCCTGAAACATCTACGTATACTTTGAGAAAATACGAATATTGTATGAGTAATAAAATTTTTGATTTTTTTGATTCAGGACTACCAGTATTAATATTTCCGGCTAAATTTCTTTCTGCAATTGCCAAGAGATATGGGGGGGCGGTGGTTTTGAAACAGGAAAATCTGTTAAACCTGCGCGATTTTGTTAAAGGTCTTGATTTTGATAAGTTAAGAGAAGGGGCGTTGGCGTCTCGTCAAGCATATGACCATCGGAAAATGGGCCCCCGCCTTGTGACTTTTTATGATAAAGTAGTTGAGGTTGCTTATGAGTTTGGAAGATAGAAAACAACCTCCGGTTATTGAGGTTTTCTATGTGGCGTAAAAATTGCGTTAGATTTACGTACAATGAAAGCGAGATCATAAATGTCTACAAACACTGCTAAATTGTCGTATCTTGATTTGGGAAAAAAGATTGAAGGCCATGCACCAAGAGTTCGGCACCTTCAGGAGTTTGGCTATACTTATCCTACTCATCTGACATTAGGCTTGGTGACGTATTGTGATCAGTTTTGTAAAGGCTGTTATGCTGGTAGTTACCGCTTTAATCCGAAGATCATGTTCACTGCTTCACTTGAGGTTCTTAAGTCTCAATTGAAGCAGGCAGCTTCTGTGGGGAGGGAATATGAAGAAATATCTCATCCATTTTATTCTAAAGAAACTCTTGGTTTAAAGGCTGTTACGCTTGTTGGATCAGGTGAACCTTTATTGTATCCGCATCTTACTCAACTGCTGTACTATATGAAAGATGAGCTCGGATTAGATATTGGGATATATACAAACGGAAATAATATGGGTGATAAAGGAGATTCCCCAAAAGATTTTATCGCCACGAGCATGCTAGAAACGATGCGTTTTATTCGTGTTTCTCTTGATGCAGCCTCGTCTGAAACTCATGCGATTGAACGAGGTGTTAAAGGGCAATTTTCAACAATTATTAAAAATATTGAAAACCTTGTGAAGAGAAGAGACGTACTCGGGCTAAGTGAACCGACCCTGGGAATTCAATTCACAGTTGATGATCATAATAGCCACGAAATTATCAAAATAGCTGAAATTGCTGCAGATTTAGGGGTTGATTATCTTGCTTATAAGCCGAAGTACCTTGCCGCACATGTGAAAACTAGGATACGCAATACTTCGACATCTCTTGAAAGCATACAAAAAAGTATTGATGCAGCTAAAGAATACGAAAATTCTCGACTTTCCATACATGGCAAAGCAATTCAGTTCGAAGAAGTTTGGGGCGAAGAGAAGTTTAATGATGGATTACAATATCGTGGATGCACTGGAATATGGTTGACGGGGTATATGGACGTTGATGTTGAATCTCCTGATCGGGATGATGCAAATATGAGGTATTTCATCTGTGTAAATAAATCCAAGAGCAGTAAAATGGGGGATGGTCAATATGAATGGTCACATGGACCTATTGGGGCAAAAAGTGATTTTTCAATAGAGTGGCGGAAGGGGATAGGGGAGATGTCTGATAGAGTTCGCCTAAAGAACTGTATCGCTGGATGTCGTAATGATCCCCATAATCGCATCTTGGATGGATTGTTATTTGAGCCGTCAGATAAACTCAATGAGCTATCGCAAAATCGGATATCTTTGCCACGAGATTGTCACGGAAATCACCTGTAACGTACCCAAGGATGAAATGAATATGATATCGGAGCTTCCCACGCACGTACTTGTCACTGGTGGTGCGGGCTACGTCGGCAGCGCTCTCGTACCAGCATTGTTGGCAGATGGTTATAACGTGACTGTATATGACATTTGTTTCTTCGGCGATGATCATCTTCCCAAAGACGATCCTCGATTACAAATTATCCGTGGGGATATTCGTGACACGGAAAGTTTGGCTGAAGCCTTCTTGGGCATTGATACTGTAATTCACCTAGCTTGCATTTCAAATGATGCCAGTTTTGAGCTGGATGAAAAGCTGAGTACGTCGGTTAATCTTACATGCTTTGAGCCCATGGTTAAGGCTGCAAAGAGAGCTGGTGTTCAACGTTTTATCTATGCTTCATCTGCATCAGTATATGGTGTGTCCAATGTACCTGATATTACCGAAGAGCACCCTTTGAAGCCAGTGACTCTTTACAATGAATTCAAAGGTTTGTGTGAACCAATTTTGTTGCGTTATCATGATGATGATTTCTGTTGCATTATTGTGCGTCCGTCAACAGTCTGTGGCTATGCACCTCGTCAGCGATTAGATTTATCAGTTAATATTTTGACGAATCATGCTGTAACCAATTCGGTTATTCGGGTGTTTGGTGGTTCTCAACGCCGCCCAAATCTTCACATCAAGGATATGGTTCGTCTCTATCGAATGATGCTGACTGCTGATTCTGCGAAAGTAGGAGGTGAGGTGTTTAATGTTGGATGTGAAAACGCGAGCATTCTTAGTATTGCAAAGGTTGTTCGTGCTGTTGTTTCTTCAGAATATCCAGGCAAAAAATCAATAGATCTTGTCGTTGAACCTTCAGATGATATTCGCTCATATCACGTAAATTCAGAAAAAATTTCCCGGATATTGGGCTTCGTCCCTGAATATGGGATTCGGGATGCTGTTCAGGATTTATGTAGTGCATTTTCTCTTGGAAACCTTCCTAACAGTATGGCTAATAAAAACTACTATAATGTTCAGCGTATGAAGGAGCTGAACGTGCAATGAGGCCTTTAAAACCTGTATCTGTCGTCACTGGTGGAGCTGGCTTTATTGGAAGTCACATGGTTGATCTTCTCGTTTCTGAAGGTCATATTGTTCGGGTTATTGATAATTTAAGTGGCGGACGGATAGAGAATCTTGTCCAACATACTGGTTCTTCTCAATTGATTGTTGAAGAAAAAGATATTATCGATTTGGATGCCAATGATCGCCTTTTCTCAGAAGTGGACAACGTGTTCCACTTCGCAGGAATAGGGGATATCGTTCCGTCAATTGAAACTCCCGTAGACTATATGAACATCAATGTTCAAGGCACCGTTAAGGTCCTTGAAGCTGCCCGAAACGCAAGAATAAAACGGTTCGTTTATGCAGCATCTTCTTCCTGTTATGGCTTGGCTAACACACCAACGTCTGAAACTGCGGCGATCGAACTGCAGTATCCCTACGCCCTTAGTAAATATCTGGGTGAATTGGCTGCTTTCCATTGGCAGAAAGTTTATGGATTAAGTGTAAATTCTGTTTGTATCTTTAATGCTTACGGTACCCGGTCACGAACCACTGGTGCTTATGGTGCCGTATTCGGAGTTTTCCTAAGACAAAAACTTGCGGGGCATCCTTTTACGGTTGTAGGGGATGGTACACAGAGCCGGGATTTTGTTTATGTAACGGATGTGGCTCGGGCATTTCTTGCCGCGGCAGAATGTGTTGCAGTAGGGGAGAGATTTAATGTTGGATCTGGCAATCCCAGAACAATAAGTACCCTGGTTGAATTGTTAGGAGGCAGCATCAAGTATATTCCTTGGAGAAAAGGTGAGCCTAAAATAACTCATGCAGATATATCGAAAATCAAAACCATGACTGATTGGGAACCGACGGTTTCTTTTGAGGAAGGCGTCCAAATGATCTTATCTGAGATTGATTATTGGAAAGAAGCTCCTTTATGGACAGTCGATAGGATCTCTAAAGCTACAGAGGCTTGGCATAAATATCTGTCATAAATCCATTTATTTTTAATTTCGCCCTAGTTTTCTTGGGTAGTATGATTGAGGAAGAGCGGATGGATTTTCAAAATTACCTGGATGAAGTAGCCAGAATATGTTCCGAGCTCAAGTCTAAAGATTATGAAGCTATTGCCCAAGAATTATTAAAACTAAAGAAGCAGCAGGGAAGGCTATTCATACTCGGTGTTGGCGGGAGTGCTGCCAACTGCTCTCATGCCGTAAATGATTTTCGAAAACTTTGTAATATTGAAGCTTACGCACCTGTTGATAATGTTTCGGAATTGACTGCACGAACGAATGATGAAGGCTGGTGCTCTGTATTTGTTGAATGGCTTAAAGTTAGCAGGTTGTCTGAAAAAGACGTTATTATGATCTTTTCCGTGGGTGGGGGCGATGCTGAACGTAATCTATCTGTTAACCTTATCCGTGCTATCGACTTCGCCAGAAATAGGGGGGCCAAAATTGTATCGATTCTTGGGCGACATGGTGGGTACGCTGAGAAAAATTCGGATAGATGCATTGTTGTTCCCACAATGAAAGCGGAGCTTGTTACTCCATTAGGAGAAGCATTCCAGGCCATTATTTGGCACGCTCTGGTGAGTGATGAAAGGTTACAAGAACACAAAACCGTTTGGTGATTTTTGTGTTTTGGTTGGGGCGTTAGTAATCCCAAAAGATACAGGTGAAATATTTTGTTTCTATTTCCAAACAAAAGGGCGGGTGATGTCGATCCTGTTATATTTAGATAGTGCGAACTTAGATGAAATAAGGGGCGCGGCTAAAGATGAAACGATTGGGGGAATTACGACCAATCCAACATTGATGCGCAAATCAGGCATATCTAATTACGAAGAATTTGCAAGAAAAGCTCTGGAAATTATCCCAAATAAGCCTGTTTCCTTCGAAGTTTTCTCAGACGATTTTGACGCCATGAAAAGAGAAGCCAGGATAATTGCAAGCTGGGGGGAGAATGCATTTGTTAAAATACCTGTTTCGACTACGGGAGGAGAGTTAACTTTCCCCTTAATCCAAGAGCTCTCAAGTGAAGGGTTGCAATTAAATATCACTGCTGTTTTTACGTTGGATCAGGTGCGTGGGGTTTCACGGGTTTTATCAAAAACTACTCCAGCAATAATTTCCATTTTTTCTGGACGGCTTGCTGACTCAGGTCAAGATCCTGAAGTGATATTTCAAAAGTCGGTTGATATTTGTCGCGATCAGAAAAATGTGAAATTGCTGTGGGCAAGTACGCGGGAGATTTTTAATATTGTTCAAGCAGAACGCTCTGGAGCTGATATTATAACTGTTACAGCAGATTTGCTTGGTAAGCGGGAGCTTTGGGGGAAGGATCCAGATGAGTTTTGCCGTGAGACAGTTCAAATGTTTTATAACGATGCTTTGGCGACCGGTTATAAAATTGGGTAACTTCTTTATTTCAATAAATCAAATATGGATATGATTTAAATACGATGCGTGTGATTATTTGCGGGTTGGGAAATCAAGGAAAAAAAAGATCACGTGTTGCTGGTGATGATGTTTGCGCAATGATTGATCCAATAGCTGTCGAGGCCGATTATAATAAATTTTCCGCTATTTCAGACTTGTCTTTTGAAGCCGGACTGATCTGTACACCAGAATACGAAAAGCTGAGTTTGATTAAATCACTACTGGATTCTGGTAAACATGTAATGGTCGAAAAACCATTGTATTCCAGTAATCACACTGAACTTCTTGAGTTGTTTAAATATGCTCGGGCGAACAATAAAGCTCTTTATGTTGCATATAATCATCGCTTTGAGCCCCATATACAGACTGCTAAAGACCTCTTGGAACGTGGGAGTTTTGGGGCGATTTATAGTGTTAAAATGTTCTATGGGAATGGCACAGCACAAGATGTTCGGTCATCGCCTTGGAGAGATAGCGGGCTTGGTGTCCTCGGAGATTTGGGGTGTCACTTACTAGATTTGACATTGTTTTTACTTGGACCAAAAACCAAATCCGCCACATTTATGCCGTGGATCGTTAAGAGTAATGAAAACAAAGCTCCTGACTATTGCCTCTTTGGTACTCAAGGTTCTTCAAACTGCCCAAGGATCGTTCTCGAGGCTAGTTTACTCTCCTGGCGGAATATGTTCTCGATAGAGATTGTATGCGAAAAAGGAAGTTTACTAATTGATTCCTTATGTAAGTGGGGAAGAAGTACTCTTACTGTAAGGATGCGAAAATACCCAAGCGGTCGCCCTGACGAAAAGATCACGACAATAGTTGCGGACGATGTCACCTGGGAGCATGAATATTCTTTTTTCAAAGATCTTTGTTCTGATTTGGGAGGATATGATTGGGAGCGAGATATTTGGATTAATACTGTTATGCAGAAGCTAGCTCCTGAGCTTTTCTGTCAAATTGGTGGAGAGATTTAGTGGAAGGACAGATTGCTGTTGCAGGACTGTCTCATATGGGAATTGTGATGGCGGCAACGTTTGCGGCCAAGGGTATGAATGTCGTTGCAATTTCAGAAAATTCCTCTCTTGTTGACAAGTTAAAGAAGGGGGAGGCGAATATAAGTGAGCCCGGGTTGGAGGCGGTTCTTTTAAATGTTGGCGACCAAATTATATTCAGTACGGATGATGCATTATTGTCAGAATGCCAACTGATTTTTTGTTGCTTGGATGTGCCCACTTCGGATTCAGGAGAAAGTGATCTGAGTTCTGTCTCTAGATATCTTGATCTGATCGAAAGGCGTGCTCCAGCGAGTGTAGTGGTGATTATGAGCCAGGTACCGCCTGGGTTTACTCGACAATGGGCTAAAACGCGTCAGTCGAATACCTATTACCAAGTAGAGACATTGGTTTTTGGTGAGGCGATGCAAAGAGCAAAAGCACCTGAAAGGATCATAATCGGCTCTGATGGAGGGGAGGATAAAGTTCCTCGGCTTTATCAAGATTTACTTGATAAATTTTCATGTCCTTTGTTTCATATGTCATTTGAAAGTGCTGAGATTGCTAAGATTTCCATAAATTTGATGCTGGTTGCATCTATTTCAGCCGCAAATACCCTCGCAGAGATCTGTGAAGCCCATACTGCGGATTGGTCGGATATCCAAAAAGTTCTGCATATGGATCGCCGTATAGGTCCTTTTGCCTACCTTACTCCTGGGCTCGGGATTGCAGGTGGAAACCTTGAACGTGATCTTGAAACTATTGATAATTTACTCGTAAACGCTCATGACGATGTCGGAATTGTTGCTGCTTTCCGTCGGAATAGTTTATGGCGTAAAACGTGGCCGGAGAGGGTATTAGAAAGGGAGTTCGGTGATTCGTTAAAGGATTGTAGAGTAGCTTTGTGGGGACTGGCGTATAAATCCGAGACCGATTCTTTGAAAAATGCAGCCTCTCTCATATTGTTAAAATACCTTAGCTTAACTCATGTCGCTATTTTTGACCCAGTAGTACAGTCTTTTACGCCTCAAAATTCAAACCATAGAGTAAGTCCGACCGCCTTGTCGGCCTGTGAAGGAGCAGATGCTCTAATTGTCATCACACCGTGGAAACACTTTTCCAATTTGTGCCCTAAAGAAGTTGCCTCTGTAATGAAAGGCAACTTGGTTCTCGATCCTTTTTCATGTTTGGACCGACAAGCTTGGGAAAAGGCTGGATATAAAGTTTTGGCGCTGGGACGTGGAATTTAACTGGCTATGTCAACGAGAAAACAAAAAGTAGCTGTTGTGACCGGGGCTAGCAAAGGTATTGGAGCAGGGGTCCGTGATTACTTACTCGAAGATGGATGGTTGGTATTCGGTCTATCTCGTTGGGCCGAAAAATCGATTCATAAATCATACATTCCTGTCGTTTGTAACGTGTCTGATGAAACATCCGTCAAGGATGCTTTTTCTGTAATCTCAACACAAACGAAATTTTTAGACGCTGTGATTAATGCCGCTGGTATCTATGGCCCCATAGGCCCTACACTTGATGTTCCTGTGGAGGAATGGCTTGAAACGTTTAAAGTTAATACCTTGGGGCCTTTACTGATAATACGAAATAGTATTGATCTATTAAAGAAGACAAAGGCGCCATCAATAGTCAATTTTGCCGGGGGAGGCGCATTTGATCCTTTACCTCGATACTCGGCGTATGCTGTTTCAAAATCAGCAATTGTTCGTCTTACGGAGACCCTTGCGGTAGAGTTCGGTCACGGCATTACTATTAATGCCGTTGCACCAGGATTTGTCGCTACCGAGATCCATCAAGCAACATTGAATGCAGGTGTTGAGATGGCGGGCGAGCAATTTTATGAGCATACCTTGCGTAAGCTTGAAGAAGGCGCAGTGCCTATTGAGTTGCCGGTTAAACTGGTTTCCTGGTTACTGTCTCCGTATACACGTGGGCTGACTGGGAAAACACTTAGTGCTAACTTTGATCCTTGGCAGAGCCCTGAATTTCCTGACCTTGTTGAGATGATTAATGCTTCGCCACTCTATACGATGAAACGGATCAACCCAGTTAACCTGGAGCAAGATGATAAAGTCCTACGAAAGATGATCGTCGGGATTGATAATGTGTTGGAATTGTAATGGGCAAGATCAAAGGGCTGTTTCTTGATCGTGATGGTGTTCTTAATTACTCACTAATTAGAGAAGGAAAGCCCTTTGCGCCACGTTTTCTCTGTGACTTTAAGTTGTATGAAGAACTTAAGTGGGACTTGTTTCAACTCTCCGATCAGGGAATAAAAATAATTGTCGTTACCAATCAACCTGATCTGTCAACAGGAAAGCAGACACCAGAAATTTTATCAATAATGCATGAAAAATTGCTCGATACCTTTCCTATTGATGAGATACTGACTTGCCCACATATTGAAGAGCATGGTTGCTTTTGCCGTAAGCCTTTACCAGGCTTAATTCTTACTGCAGCACAAAAATGGGATATTGACCTTGAGTCGAGTATTTTGATCGGTGATCGATGGCGTGATATTGAGGCTGGTATTGCTGCAGGTTGTTTTTCAATTTTTATTGATCATGGGTATGTTGAGAAGTATCCGAGCGGGATGGATTTAACGGTAACTCACCCCTTAGATGCCATACGTTTTTCCTGTGAAAAGCTTTTGGATTTGGGCTGATTTTTTTTGAAAAT
The DNA here is from genome assembly GCF_000374005.1 of Kiloniella laminariae DSM 19542. GTDB lineage: Bacteria > Pseudomonadota > Alphaproteobacteria > Kiloniellales > Kiloniellaceae > Kiloniella > Kiloniella laminariae. The sequence continues at coordinate 22,912 of NZ_KB893143.1, forward strand.
ATTATTTCCAGATTATATCTTTAAGAAAAAAGAAAGGCTGGGTAATAGCACCCTTTCTTTTTTGTAAAGTATGGGGGAATTCTTTAGAAAAACGATAGGTTTCCTAGACAAAAATCAAGCCGATAAGCATAAGTAAAATTGTACGATATATATTTTAATTGAAATGTAAGTGAGAATCTTTGCTCGAAAAGATCAGGTTCTTTCATCAAGGAATTGGATTTAAGTAAAACCATGAGTAAGCTATCGGATGCATACGGATACAAAGTTAAAACAGTTTCAGAGCTGCTTGAAGCGATAGGTACATTTCCCCGCGAAAAGAAAGTAGTAATGTGCCATGGTGTATTCGACTTGGTTCACCCAGGCCATCTTCGTCATTTGCTTTATGCGAAAGATAAGGCGAATATTCTCGTAGCTAGCCTAACGTCAGATCAACACATAAATAAAGCAGCGTATCGTCCCTATGTTCCCCAGGAGCTCAGGGCATTAAACTTGGCAGCTCTAGAATTTGTTGATTATGTAATTATTGATGACAATGCGACCCCACTTGCAAATCTGCGAGAAGTAATGCCTGATGTTTTTGCCAAGGGTTTCGAGTATGATAATGGGCAGTTACACCCAAAGACTGTAGAAGAGCTAAATGTTCTTAATGAATATGGTGGAGAAATTCTTTTTACGCCTGGTGATGTTGTATATTCTTCCTCAACTCTCATTGAAAAATTTCCTCCAAACTTATCAGTAGAAAAATTATTGGCAGTATTGGATGGTGAAGGCATTTGTTCAGAAGAATTGTTCTTAGCCTTAAACGATTTTTCGGATAAAAAAGTGCTCGTGGTCGGGGATACTATAGTCGATACCCTGACTCATAGTACTATGATTGGGGGGATGAGTAAGACGCCAACGATCTCTGTTCGTCGTGAATCTGTTGATAGTTTTGTCGGTGGTGCAGGTATAGTCAGTAAGCATATTAAAGCAGCAGGAGCTAATGTCGAATTACTCACTGTTTTGGGCGAAGATATTCTTGGGCATTTTGTAAAGGAAGACCTTGCCCGTTATGGTGTCACTATTCACCCGGTCTATGAAACAGGACGCCCGACAACAGAAAAGAATGTGATTGTTGCGGCAGATTATCGGCTTTTGAAAATTGATGTTGTGGATAATCGTCCGATATCTAATCGTACGCTTGAGACCTTTATCGATATAATCAAGAATAGAGACTATGACTTGGTTATATTTTCGGATTTCCGGCACGGAATTTTCAATAAAACGACTATTTCTGAACTGGTTTCTGCAATTCCTGATACTACATTTAAAGCGGCAGATAGTCAGGTTGCTAGCCGATGGGGAAATATTACAGATTTCAAACAATTTAATTTGGTATGTCCAAATGAACGTGAGGCTCGTTTCTCTCTTGCCGATCAGGATACAGGAGTGCGTCCGCTAGTGGCGAAACTGAGGCAAGCCTCCAAAAGCGACGTCGTAATTATGAAGATGGGCGAGCGAGGTGTTATGGTGTGTCGCTCGGATAACGAGAACGATGTTCGTTCTTCATTTGTCATTGATAGTTTTGCAAGTGATGTTATTGATCCTGTGGGAGCTGGTGATGCCCTCTTAGCTTATGCTAGTCTTTCTTTATGTAGTAATCAGTCTCCAGTAATCGCTGCCGTACTTGGTTCCATTGCGGCAGCGCTTGAGTGCGCAGTTGATGGGAATGAACCTATCTTGCCTGAAGATATTCGTCTGCGGTTGGAAAAGATCTTTTCTATGTGATTATTAGTGTACTTTGAGAAACTGCAAGATGACAAAAAATATACCCTTTTCTAATATAGTGGCAACGAACACTTCACTACTGGGTGAGTATCAAAAGGTACTTGATCGAGTATGTAAGTCGAGTCAGATAGTTCTTGGTTCTGAAGTCTCTGCCTTTGAAACTGAGTTCGCGGACTATATTGGTGTCAAGCATGTGGTGACTGTGGCCAGTGGCACAGATGCGCTTATCCTTGCTCTTAAGGGGCTAGGAATTGGTGCTGGTGATGAAGTGATTACTGTTGCGAACTCGTTCTTGGCTTCAGCTTCTTGTATTGCCCTGTCAGGTGCCTCACCTATTTTTGCTGATGTTCGTGATGACTTAAATATTGATCCGGAATCAGTCTCCCGTAAGATTACGAGCAAAACCAAAGCGATTATTGCTGTGCATTTAACCGGGCGTCCTGCAGCGATGGCTGAACTGAAACAGCTTTCTTTGCAGCACGGTCTATTTTTGATTGAGGATGCCGCACAAGCTGTTGGTGCAGCAATTGATGGTGTGAAGGTTGGAGGTATTGGTGATGTCGGCTGTTTCTCGTTCCATCCAAATAAAACTCTTTCTGCTCTAGGAGATGGGGGAGCTTTGTCGACGGATGATGACAAGTTGGCTAGTTATTTTCGACAAGCGAGGAATCATGGTTTGATTCATGGGGATTGTGAATTTTGGAGTGTGAACAGCCGATTAGATGAGCTCCAAGCGGGTTTCTTACGTGTGAAATTACCGTATCTGGAAAAGTGGAATGCACGTCGGCAGTTTATCGCACAATACTATAAGGATCATCTTAATGATTACGTGTCTTGTCCGGAAACTCAAGACAATGTTACGTCTGTTTATCACACTTATGTCATTAAAACGGATCAGCGGGATGCTCTGTTTAGCTATTTGATGGCTAAGGGCATTGGATGTGGAATTCATTACCCGACACTGACAAATGACCATTCTGTATGCTCTGCCCAGAAAAGTGTTGATATTCCTGTTTCTAGTGAGCTTGTAAAAAAAATCATATCCCTTCCAATATCAGAATCTCTAACTAATAAACAAATAAAGAGTATTGTTCAGGAGATACAAAAATTCTTCCAAGGGTAGTTTCTCGATAGCTATATAATCTCTTGAGCAATTTTCATCGAACTGATTAACCTTTCTTCTGCTTAAATTTTTGGGGCTGGGGTAAAAATCCAGTGTTTGGCTTGTTAAAACGAGGAGGAAGAGTCTACACAAAAATCATTCCAGATGCTTCTTCCGCGACCTTACTGCCGATCATTGAGCGTAAAGTGGTGCCTGATAGCATTGTGTATTCAGACTATTGGCGAGGCTATAATGTGCTCGATGTTTCCGACTTCAAACACTTCCGTATTAATCATTCTAAGCTGTTTGCAGACAAGAGGAATCATATCAACGGCATTGAGAATTTCTGGAATCAGGCGAAGCGACATATGCGCAAATTTAACGGTGTTCCCAAGGAGCACTTTGGGGTACTTTTGAAGGAATGTGAGTGGCGTTTTAATCACAGTGACCCGACAACTCAATTACTGCAATTAAGGCAATGGGTTAGACGGTATTTAAACTAGTTATCTAGGACAGCCCCAAATTTTTTTATCACGAATGATCGCCCTGTTATAGATTTGTTTTTTTTTCATGTGTAACCATGTTTTTAATCATATTGCTTATGTAAATATTTAAAGGGCAAATTGTTGATTTATCCAGTCATTCTCTCAGGCGGATCGGGAAGTCGCCTCTGGCCTGCTTCGAGAATTAGCCACCCGAAGCAGTTTTTGGCAATAGTTTCTGAAAAACCGATGATTATTGAAACGGCAGAACGCGTAAATAATCCTCTGTATGAAGCTCCGACGATTATATGTAACGTAGACCATCGATTCTTGGTTGGGGAGAGCTTTACAACGGCGAAAATCGTGCCGAGACAGATTCTGCTTGAGCCTGTTGCACGAAATACAACAGCTGCAATCGTGGCTGCAACCTATTCAATTTATCAGGACAATCCTGAGGCACTTGTTCTGATAATGCCTTCTGATCATATGATAAAGAATATTCAGGCGCTCCACGATGCGTTAGTATTGACAAAACCGATTGCCGAAGACGGATGGCTTGTTACCTTTGGGATTAAGGCAGCAAGGCCCAATACCGGATATGGCTATATTGAGCGAGGATGTCCAGTTGAGCCAGGCAGTGAGGTTATGTCTATTGTTCAATTTCATGAGAAGCCGGATATAAAAACTGCAACTGAATACATTAAATCAGGCCGCTTTTGCTGGAATTCTGGTTTGTTTTTTTTTGCGGCAAAGACGTTGCTTCAGGTCTTTAGAACACTAGATCCAGACAATTTTTCCTATGCAGTTATGGCAGTTGATAACGGTATTAAAGATTTGGACTTTTATCGATTAGATCCAGTTTGGTTTTCTAAAATGCCTTCGGAGGCATTTGACGTATCAGTTATGGAAAAGCATATAAAATCTGCTGTCCTTGAAGTGGAAATGGGGTGGAGTGATATTGGGTCGTGGAGTGCATTACACGATGTCTCCAAGCAAGATAACCAGGGAAACACTGCCTTCGGTGAAGCCTCTATGATTGATACGCATAACTCTTTGGTATGGAATGGCGATAATGGTGTTGTGGCCACTGTCGGCATAGAAGATCTATTGGTAGTCGTCAAAGATGGGAGTGTTCTTGTCACTTCTCAAAAAAGAGCTGAGGATGTAAAAAAGCTTGTTGAACAGCTTGAAAACAGTGGGTTGGAACAGCATTTGATTGCCCGGACAGTCCATCGTCCTTGGGGTTGTTATCGCTCTCTGGATGTGGGGGAAGGATACCTCGTAAAACGTATAGAAGTGAAACCTGGAGCACGCCTCTCCTTACAATATCATAATTATCGTGCTGAGCATTGGGTTGTCGTTTGTGGAACCGCGCGTGTAACAAGTGGAGAAAAAACCTATGATCTCGATTCAAATGAATCTACGTACCTACCAATAGGCACTATACATCGTTTGGAAAATATTGGTTCTGGTCAGCTTGTGCTGATTGAAGTTCAAACGGGTGTTTTATTGAGTGAGGAGGATATAATCCGGCTTGACGATGTTTATGGTCGGAAAGATGTTCCTGGAATTGTTTGATCATGACTGATGCAGCAAGTTTGCTATACGACTTAAAAGGAAAACGAGTATGGGTTGCTGGCCACAAGGGGATGGTTGGCTCTGCGCTTATGCGCCGTTTGGCTGAGGAAGATTGTACAATACTTACTGTCGATCGCGGGAAACTCGACTTAAGAAGACAAGATCTCGTTGAATGTTGGTTTAATGAGCATAAACCTGATGCTGTTATACTCGCCGCTGCAAAAGTGGGAGGGATTCAAGCAAATCGAAGCCTTCCAGCAGAATTTTTGTATGATAATTTGATGATTGAGGCAAATATTATCAATGGAGCATATCAGGCAGGAGTGGGCAAATTACTGTTTCTAGGGTCTTCTTGTATCTATCCACGGGATATTCTTGTTCCAATCTCTGAAGAGCACCTGTTAACGGGCCCTTTGGAAACAACCAACCAATGCTATGCGATTGCCAAAATTGCAGGAATAAAATTGTGCCAAGCTTATCAGGAGCAATATCAAAAGAATTTTATTTCGGTAATGCCAACAAACTTATATGGGCCCGGCGATAATTTCCATCCTGAATACAGTCATGTACCGGCAGCTCTGTTGCGTCGTATTCATGAGGCAAAGATGGCAAAAAATAAGTCTGTTATTGTCTGGGGAACAGGAACGCCTAGAAGAGAGTTCCTTCATGTAGATGATATGGCTGATGCGTGTGTTTTCTTAATGAAACACTATTCAGAAAAAGGGCCAATTAATGTTGGAACTGGTTCAGATCTCGCGATTGCTGACTTTGTTTCTGTTTTACAGGATGTCGTTGGATACCACTGTGCAGTTGAATTTAACCACGAAATGCCTGATGGCTCGCCACGGAAAATACTCGACGTTAGTAAAATTAATAACCTTGGCTGGACTGCAAAAATCCCTATAAAAGATGGATTAAGAAAATATTATCAATGGTTTTTGGAAAATATTGACCATCTTAGAAAGTGAATAAAGGTCAAAGAATAATGAAGAGAGCGCTGATTACAGGAATTACTGGACAAGACGGAGCTTATCTTACTGAGTTATTACTTGGTAAGGGGTATGAAGTTCATGGTGTAAAACGCCGTTCATCATCGTTTAATACCGGTCGTATCGACCATATGTATCAAGATCCTCATTCTATAGACAAAAACCTTTACCTTCATTATGGAGATATGACCGATGCCACAAATTTAATTCGTCTGATCCAGGAAACCCAACCGGATGAAATCTATAATCTTGCTGCGCAGAGTCATGTTCAGGTTAGCTTTGAAACTCCGGAGTATACTGCAAATTCAGATGCTCTGGGACCTCTGCGTATTCTGGAAGCCATACGTATATTAAATCTTGATACGACGAGATTCTATCAAGCCTCAACATCCGAATTATTTGGTAAAACTCAGGAAAATCCTCAAACAGAAAACACTCCTTTTTATCCTAGATCACCATATGCCGCAGCTAAACTTTATGCTTACTGGATCAGTGTAAACTACAGAGAGGCATATGGGATGTTTGCTGCTAACGGTATTCTTTTTAACCATGAAAGCCCCATTAGGGGAGAGACTTTTGTTACACGAAAAATCACTATGGCGGTTGCTGCCATTGAACAGGGGCGGCAGGAATGTCTTTATCTTGGAAATATTGATTCGCAGCGAGATTGGGGACATGCGCGGGACTATGTCGAAGGGATGTGGCGAATTTTACAGCATCATACTCCTGACGATTATATTCTTGCTACAGGAGAAAGCCATTCCGTCCGTGAGTTTGTGGAACTAGCGTTTGCAGAAACTGGCCATATTATTGAATGGCAAGGAAAGGGGATCGATGAACTCGGGATTAATGCTGCGACGGGGGAGGTTTTGATCCGTATAGACCCTCGTTATTTCCGGCCTACAGAGGTTGGTTTTCTGATGGGAGATGCTGCAAAAGCTCGTGAAGTTTTAGGTTGGAAACATACCACTTCCTTTACACAGCTTGTTAAAGAGATGGTTGCGAGTGACCTTGCTGTAAATTCTTAGTGTGATCATGACTGAAATATTTTGTCCGCTAATTTCTCCAAGTTCAACTAGCCAAATGCAGAAATTATCAGAGCTGTTGTGGCTTATCTAGGTGTTTGTATTAGATGAAGAAATGTACTGTTCTCGATATTCTCCTATTATTCCCGGTATATTTCTCAGCATTTCTATTAAAAAAAATTAGACGATATGGCGTGCGAAAGCTTCCACTGTGTAAAAACGCGCTCATGAGGATTGGGGTTTTCCCAATAGATGATCATTATTATGAACCGCAATTCGATATGCGGAATTGCAAAAGACCATTTTCAGAAAAAAGACCTCTAGAAGGGATTTTCTGGAACCTGCAAGATCAGCTTGGTCTACTCAAACATCTGACCTTTGCAGATGAGATTACAGACATTCCTCAGACCCGTTCTGATAAAATAGAGTTTCATTTTAATAATGGGGCATTTGAAACTGGAGATGCTGAATACTGGTACCAATTCTTACGATTTAAAAAACCAGGAAGGTTGTTTGAAATCGGAAGTGGGAGTTCAACTTTATTGGCACAAAAGGCAATCAGGGAAAATAGACGAACAAATCCCGAATATGATTGCCAGCATGTTTGTATTGAGCCCTATGAAAGGCCTTGGTTAGAAAAAATAGGAGTGACCGTTGTACGAGAAAAAGTTGAAGACCTTGAGATTTCTTTTTTCTCGGAACTAGACGCAGGAGATATTCTTTTTATTGATTCTAGTCATATCATCAGGCCAGAAGGTGATATTCTCTTCGAGTATTTGACGTTACTTCCTTGTTTGAAAAAAGGTGTTATTGTTCATGTTCATGATATTTTTTCACCCAGAAATTACCTGGCAGATTGGCTGGTTGAGGATGTTCGGTTTTGGAATGAGCAGTATTTACTTGAAGCTTTTCTGACGAATAATTCTGAGTGGAAAATTATTGGGGCTTTGAACTTGATACATCATGATCATTTCGACGAGCTTTTAAAAGTGTGCCCTTTTTTAACACGAGAGAGAGAGCCGGGCTCTTTTTACATGGAAAAAATTGGCTAGTGGGGAAAAACAGTTTTTTGAATACTTGCAGCTCGTTTGGTATTTTAAACGATAATTTCTATCGCTTGTAGTAATAGGAAAGGCCGGGGTTTTGTTCAGTCGTGCGTGGCATTCATTAATACCTGAAAAAACGAATGTATGCAGACTCGGCATGGATACGTTTGTAGATTTTTTTTCAAATAAAAAAGTATTAATAGTTTCAGAGCGTCTCACACAAACCTCCCTTGCCTTATATCTGGGGTTAAGAAAAAGCAAAAAACTTGGCGAGTGGTCGGCACTTTTTGTTGAGGAATGTGATGGGCAAGAATTGGGTGACAGCATCTCACTTTTGCCCTCAGTTAAAGAGAAATATGGTATCTCGCCGCCTTTTATGCCTTTAAAGAGTTTTTGTCTGTTTAAAGAAATCTGTGATTTACAGCCGGATCTTGTCATCTTTGATGGGAGCCCTGCTCTCGGTCACTATAGTCTGTTATCGCGAAGTCAGGCAGATATCTTGGGGGGGGTTTCTATTTGGTTATATCGTCCTGTCGCGAGGGCATATCAATTAGAAAAAGCTGCCGCGTTCCCGTCTGGTAGGACAGATTTAGAACTCAATGCTCTTGAAAAGGATGCTTTTAGTAAATTTGACTTGGTTCTTGATAACGAAAACTCTGATTTTGTTAATTGGTTTGAGCTTGCAGGTTGGGGGATGTCCCAGCTAGCACTAATTGCTGAAAACGACGATATTGCTTCCAATAAAATTGCTGATATTGAGAAAAATATTTTCAAAGAACTCAAAGAATACAGAGAGCCGATTGAGAAAGTACCCGACATCTCTGTTTGTATTGTGACTTTTAATCGTCCAGATTATTTGAGTGAGGCGTTAAAAAGCATTGAGTATCAGAGCAGGCAGGTTTTTGAAGTTATTATCATTGATGATGGCAGCTCTCTACCCAATCTTGTCAAACTGAAAGCCCTCGAAGAAAAGTATAGAAAAAGGGGGTGGACGTTTTATTACCAAGACAACTTCGGACCAGCTAAAGCGAGAAATTTTGCGGCAAGTATGGCAACAGGAGAATATCTGTTGTTTATGGATGATGATAACTGGGCTTTGGCTAATGAGATAGAGGTTTTTGCTCAAGCAGCTCAAAAAAGCGATGCAGATATATTTACCTGTATTCCAGGATGGCACCCTGATTCTGAGCTTTGTGCGGGTACTTCTATTAAAGTCATCTCGCCGGATACTTTTTACCCAGTCGTATCACTCGATTGGCTCCCTTTGGGGGGCTATGCTGAACTTGGTGTACTGATTAACTGTTTTGGAGATACAAACGCCCTGTATCGAAAAAAAATGTTCGATGCCTTAGGTGGATACAAAGAAGACCGAACTTTCATTCTGGAAGATATGGAGTTCTTTACCCGGGCAGTTCTTGAGGCATACCAGCTTGAAGTAGTTCCTGAAGTTCTTTTTCTTTATCGTAAACACAGCCAGTCAAGAACCGGATTGAAGGATCCTATTTTTAGTTCCCATCTCCATAGTATGAGCGCGTATCTCAATCTTTCTGATGATCGTCTTTGGCCGCTTCTCCTCTGCTTACGTAAAGGATTTTATGATCGACATCGAGATATATCTAAGGCTTTAGACACTCACAGCCAACAAATTACTACTGGTGAATGGGTAACGATTACGAAAGAAAACACAAAGTTTTTTCTAGAAGGAGGACGCTTTGAAGATGATCAATGGTTTGCACAAAAAAACTCAAAACTAAGTTTTTATTTTAAAGATCCTGGTCGTTTTAATAGCCTTATTTTTGAATGTACCGGTCCCGGAGATTTAATTTTTGTGATTAGTGAAAGAAGATACGATTTTATTAATAAATTTGAGAAAGAGAAAAATATAATCGAATGCCCATTACTGCCTGGTGCCATTAATCATTTGGGTGAAACAACAATCTCTTTTTTGTTTAACAACTCAGTTGGAATACACCGTTTCGCCATTATGAAAAATGATGAATAAAAAAAGATGAGGAGGAAGAAGCAGAAGATCTCTTTGTTGATCACTCAGGGGAAAGCGCATTCTAAAAAAGAAGTATTCCGGGCACTTTATATTATTTTTGCTCAAGATCTTGCAGATAAGAATTTCCTAGCTGTCGGACAGACGCCTGAAAGTTTTGCAGAAACACGGCTCTACTGTCACTTGAACGCTAAAGGGTATCTTCAGTCATTTGATTTGTTACAGTCGAGTATTATCACTGTTTCAAGTGAACAAATTCAGGATAGAGAAACACGATTCTGGCATGAGGTATTGGAAGGTGGTGAAGGACAGTGCTTATCGCTAAGGCTTGATTCCGAGATGCTTGATGATGAGTGTTCCTGTCATCTTCCTACAAGCTTAGAAAAAAAGAATTACTTGTTTCATATCTTACCCAAAAAATCGGGATTTGCTGCAAAAGTCCAAAGAGATTTGTTTTTTCAGCCGACTGCGAAGTTATGGACTGACTATGGACCTCAACACGATACATTTTTTCGTTCTTTTGGATATACTGTTCTCGGCCCGGTCTTTTATAGCTATGGGCATTGGGTTATTGAACAGAACGTACAAACTCCTTTCTTTGGTATTATGCGCGAAGGGCAATTTTTATCTGAAGTTGTTGCTCGTTTGGGTGGAGAGATAGGGGGCCTCCTTTATATAAACAGATCCCTCTCTCTTAAAGCTAGTTTAGGTGATGCTAATGAAGAAGATGCACTCATAAATTTTCTTGTAAGAAGCAGAATTGAACCTCTTTCACTGAAGGCGGCATTAGATCAGTTGAATGTTTCCGTTCGCCAGGAGCAACTTCCTTTCTCCCCGGAAACATTGTTGTCGATTGAAATACTGCCGAAAATACTTTCTTGGCTAAACGAAAAAAATATCAAAGATCAAATTGTGTACTCTGCTTTTCAGCTTCAAGAAAGACTTCTTAGACACATCGAAAATGTGCTTTCTGGGCATGAAGGAGACCTGTATCTACTTGATATGGGATATGCGGGTAATATACTTTCGAACTTACAAAAAATATTCATATACAGAAATATGAACTTAATGTGCCGGGGACGGTTTCTTTTATCAAGTGTTGGAGCGGTCTGGGCTCAGCAAAGATGTGAAGTCCTAGGTTTTTTGGCCCAGAATGGTGCTCCGGCAAAATTTTCTCATTTATATTTCCGCACACCTGAAATTTTGGAGCTATGTGCAAGTGCAAATCTAGGAACAACCATTGATTATACTGTCTCAGGTGAACCGATATGTGATCTGTCTCCTCTTCCATTCCAGCAGTATGATGAAATTTTGGAAATTCAAAAAGGGATTTTTAACTATATTGACGACTTTAAGGGGGGGGGGGCACTAAAGACTGACCTCGATGAACTTAAACTACAGTCTCAAAATATCCTGTCTCGCCTTATCCGGCAGCCAAATCTTCAAGAGGCTGAAAAACTCGGGCGTTGGTCTTATGACGAGAATATGGGAGATAAAAAAGGTAGGAAATTGATCGAGTTTAATAAAGAAAATCTTGATTATGTAAAAACTTCGCGTGGTGAGTTATTCTGGCCTCAAGCTAGGCAGGTTCTAGATAATGTGGTTGAGTAAGCTCAATCGTGTTTTGAGGCAGGCAGATATCAAAGTGATCTCTGTTGATGTCTTTGACACATTACTTTTACGTACAACCCGGCCAGAGTTACAAAGGTTTAGAGACTTTGTACAAAAGCAACATGCGTTTTTCTTACTTGAGGATTTTTTTTCGGTTGAAGAACTTTATCAGTCTCGTTTAAGAGCGGGGAAAGTTCTTTATGATCGAATTAAAAATACGGATGGGAACGTAGAAGTAACTTACCAAGATATCTGTCTGCAGATGCAAACAGAACTTCCTCTTTTGAAACAACTACAAAATGATTGGTGGCGTAACTTTCTCGCAATAGAGCTCGCTCAGGAGTTGACAGGGCTAACTCCTCGCAAGGATCTGTGGGACTTATTAAAACACTATGAAAACAAAGGAAAAACGGTAATTTTTTCAAGTGACATGTATCTAAATACCTCCAGTTTAGGCTTCCTTCTTGAAAAGCTCTTTGATGAGGGGGGGGATACAGAAATTTATGTTAGTAGCGATTTACAAAAAACGAAACGGCAGGGAACACTATATCGATTGTTGTTGGAAAAGTTTCAGATTGAACCAAGGCAAATGATCCATATTGGTGATAATTTTGTTTCTGATATTTTTATTCCCAAGGCTATGGGGATCCAAACATATTATTTACCCAGATCCTTATTGTGGAGGTTGTTACAGAGCATTAGGAAAAAAAACTACGCCAATAGTTTAAGGAGAAAGGGTTAGGTAATCCTCCCATTTTTAATGGGCTCATTCAGTAGAATTTACGCAGCCATTTTCAGTTTCATTGCAGGCGTGATACCGCCAATGCCCATGTTGGGGCGTTCGTTGTTGTAAGTCCATAGCCATTGTGTGGCCAGATCCTGTGCCTCCTCGATTGTTTCAAAGATATACTGGCCAAGCCATTCACCACGAACCGTGCGGTTATAGCGCTCGATATAAGCATTTTGTTG
>NZ_KB893144.1 GCF_000374005.1 Kiloniella laminariae DSM 19542
TCAAGCGGCGGTTTTGTTCTGCCAGGTCCTTCATCTCAGAAATCAGAGAGGCATCCATGCCGCCGTATTTTGCCCGCCATTTGTAAAAAGACGCACTGCTCATCCCGTGTTCACGGCAAAGCTCAGAAACCGGCGCACCACCTTCTGCCTGCTTTAAAATTGACATGATCTGGGCTTCGCTAAATCGTGAATTCTTCATCTAAAATCTCCTCAGGTATATTGCCGAGAAAATTCTACTTTTGAACACATCTATTTTTCGGGGGGATTACCGGATCACGCCGCCGGGGGCCGCGATCCAGAAAGATCCCAGTTCTTCGGGCAACTGTTCAATTTCGTCACAGCGAACAATGCCCTGTTCCTCGAAATAGCGGGCTGCCGCGGGCGTATCCGGAGCGGTGACCTGCAACCAGAGTTCCGGCTGGCTCATGCCCGGGACCTTGTCGAGCCAGAGCTTGATCGCGCCAAAATCGATGGTCACGCTGGACTTGCCATGGTTGGCGGGCAGACCGAGTGTGTCTTCATAAAAGGCGACCATCTGGTCAAAAAGATGGCTTGGTATTTTCATGGCGACATTGGTGCCGGGGGTGAATACGGGGCGGGGCTGTGATGTCAGAGACATGGTGTTTCTCCTCCAATTGGGCAGGGAAAAGGGGCCTTTAATGGAACAGCAGGGGAATATTACAACAGAGCTCACCAGCAGCAGTCTAACCGACTTTTCTCTGGAGAGGAAACTCTGCTCTTCTCAAAGTAAAGCAGAAGAAAGACGGGGCTTCCCGAAGTGCTGTTTCTGTGAAATGGTCAGCGGTGTGATTTTTTTTATGATCCTTCTGATGATGAAACGTGATGCAGATCTCGCCCGAATTTCTTTTATCCAGACTGCGGCTTTTCTGTGATGCCTCTGCGGGGTTCCTGCGCGGGCTCGGTCAGATCATGTTGCAGTCATCTCCGCTGACCGGGGTCTTGTTTCTTCTGGCCTGTTATATCAGCTCTCCCCTGCTTTTTGTCTTTGCGCTAGTCGGTTCGGCCTCGGGATTAATTGCGGCGCGGATCGGCTCGTTTGATCGGCAGGACTGTCAGGCGGGGCTTTACGGCTTTAACGGCGCGTTGGTCGGGTTGGCGCTGGGATATTTTTACGAAGCTTCCCTCCTGATCTGGTTGCTGGTTGTGTTGGGCGGCATGGCTTCCTCCTTGTTGATGCAGGCGATGTTGCAATGGAAACTCCGGCCGCTGACTTTTCCTTTTGTCATGGTGACCTGGGTGATCATGCTGCTGCTTTGGCTGGGGGAGTGGGGGGACGCCTCTCTGCGGGTGCCGGAGAGTATGGATCTGGTTGTCAGACCGGAAGTCACCGCTTTGCTGGGTTTTCTGCGCGGGTTCGGTCAGGTGATGTTTCTGGAGCAACCGCTGAGTGGGGCGGTAATCTTTCTGGCCCTGATCGCAAAAAGTCGCCTCGTCGGATTTTATGCTTTGGCAGGGGCGGCTATGGTGCCGTTGCTGGCAGTGGTCGGCGGATATTTCGGAACACAGGATTATATATCTGGGCTCTTTCCACCTGAGGGAATTTTTCTGGGTCTGTTTGGCTATAACGCGGTACTCTGTGCAATCGCCTTTGCCGGGACAAACTGGCGGGATTTTCTCAGTGCCCTGCTGGCAATTGTCTTGTCGCTTGCCTTTCTGCGGCTGTTCCAGTTTGCCGCTTTACCCGCTCTGACCTTTCCCTTTGTTCTCGCCAGTTGGCTACTCTTCTGGCTACAAGGTCAAAGCTGGTTCAACCACAAAGCAGCGTAGAACTCAGTTCGACTCAACAGCAGTTGCCACAAGCCTTGATGGCGAGCTTTGCTTCCAGAGCCTTGGCGGTGGGGGTGGTGGCAAGGCCGCCTTTGCCAGTACAGCGCAGATCGGAATGGATCGACTGCCCGACCTTGTGCATGGCGACGATGACTTCATCCAGCGGGATCAGCGGATCAAAGCCAGCCAGAGCCATATTGGCAGCGGAAAGCGCATTGCCAGCCATCATCACATTTTTCCCCAGACAGGGCGCTTCGACCCGGTTGGCAACGGGATCGCAGATCAGGCCAAAGGTATTCTGCAATGCCATGGACGCGGCGGCGAGACTTTGCTCGAAGGTGCCTTCAAACAGGGTCACCAGTGCAGCCGCGGCCATGCCTGAGCCCGATCCGGTTTCTGCCTGACAGCCGCCAAGTTCGGCTGAAAAGGTTGCCTTGCCAGCAATGAAGACACCGATCAATCCGGCGGCGAGCATGGCCCGGACCTTTTGTTCTTCGCTCATGTTCAGGGCAGAGGCGATGCCCAGGCAGGTGCCGGGCAGAGTACCACAGGACCCCGCAGTCGGTGCGGCGACGATCACACCCATGGAGCTTTTGACATCCATCAGTGCGGTAACGGCAAGCACCACATCGTTGTAAAGACCGAGATCGAGAAAGGCATTACTGCCAATTTTTTCTTTAAAAGCCGGGGCCTGTGCCGGGTACATCCGGTCGTCATAGCTGGTGCCTTCGATGCCCTGGGTGATGGATTTGTCGAGGATCTGGACAATGGTCCGCATTTTTTCGAACACCACATCTTCGCTGATGTTGCCGCGGGCGCTTTCAAATATCAGGGCCAGTTTCCACAGCGGCAGATCTTTGTTCTTGTTGAAGGCGATCATTTCCTCGCTGTCGCGAAAGGGCAGGCTGAACTGGCGCTGGCTACAGAGGGGCAACACGGGCGCGAGCGCCTTGCGGCTGAGGATTGGCAAGCCAGCGCCCGCTGCCGCTGACAACTCGTCGCTGGCGACAAACCGCTGACCTTTGATCTGAACCAGATAGTTTTGTTGGCAGGGGTGAACGAGGACAAAATCAACCCCGTCCTTTTGCTCCAGCCGGGCCTTGAAATCCGGGGCGTTTTCCAACTCGTTTGCTGGGCAGAGAAACAGCGTCTCATGAAAATCGCCAAACATCGAGAGGTGGGTGCCATTTACTGCAATCACTTCGATAATGCCGCCACCAATGGAAATGGCCAGCAGGCAGCAGCTTTCTCCGGTTTTATGATTACTCAGGGTCAGGCGATAGGTATTGGCATGGTTGGCCTGATAGTCGGTGATGCGGATCTCGACGTCGATGCCTTGTTGCTGTAGATGATCTCCGGCTTCGACCATGCGGTCGTCGGTGATGTCCCAGCCCATCAGCCCGGTGAAAAGACCCATGTCTGAGCCCTGGCTTTCGTGGGTGGGTTCCAGCGATCCGTTGGGATCATATTCGATCAAGACCGAGGTGAACTGGCCTTCCATATAATCGCGTGCCAACTGGCCGATACGATAGGCGGCGGCAACGTGGGAGCTGGAAGCCCCGCGCATCACCGGACCAATGGCATCGTTGAGGATCGAAGGGAAATAGCTGTTCATGGTCCGAGCCTTTCGGGATGCTAGCGCTGGAATGTTTTGTTCGTTCAGACTAGCACAGGATCATTTGATCAAGGGCCAGGTATCGCTCAGGCGATAGCCTTCGGGCCAAGGATCAGTCGGGTCGAGCATGTGCTGATGGGTTCCGGTGATCCAGGCCTGTCCGGACAGGCTGGGGATAATCGCCGCCTTGTCGCCCAAGGTGGTGGTCGAAAGGATTTGCCCATCAAAGCGCGAGCCAATGATCGAGCGGGCGATATAGAGTTCCCCGACGGTCATTTCTCCTTTGGCATGAAGCACGGCCATGCGGGCGGAAACGCAGGTCCCGGTGGGAGAGCGATCAAGTTTTCCCGGCTGGATCACCACGGTGTTTTTTACCGACTTGATGCCGTCTTCCAGAACCATGGGCGCGTGGATCTGGCAAAAGGAGATATGGTTCCAGTCCGGGTTGGTCGGATGGGAAAAGCCGAGCTGCTGGTTGGCGGCGTTGGTGATGCGGATACCGGCTTCGGCCAGATCGCGGGCTTCATCCGGGACAATGTCAAAACCGAGAGATCTGGCATCGACCATGACAAAGCTGTCGCCACCAAAGGCGGTATCGACGCTGAGGGTGCCAAAGCCTTCGACTTCGAGTGGTACGGCCAGCTTGTCGGCAAAGGATGGCACGTTTTGGACTGTGACCTTTTCCACCTTGCCGTTGCGACAGCTGGCAGTAACTTCGACCAGTCCACCCGGTGCTTCGAGGGTCAGGCGGGTCTCCGGCTCGATCATCGGCAGGATACCGGATTCAAGCAAGACGGTGGTGACACAGATGGAATTTGACCCGGACATCGGCGGGGTGTCTTCGGGCTCCATAATGATCCAGCCCATCTGGGCCTTTGGGTTCTTGGGTGGCACCAGAAGATTGACGTGGCGGAAAACACCGCCGCGCGGCTCATTGAGCATAAAATTTCGTAAGGTCTGGTCGCGGGCAATAAAGCGGGATTGCTCCCAGAGGGTCTCACCGGGAGGCGGGGCGACACCACCGACGATCACATCTCCGACTTCACCTTCGGCGTGGCAACTGACGACATGAACGGTTTTGGAGGATCGCATTGGCAGTACTCGCAAAAAAAGAGAACAGCTTTAGAATAAAGAAGACGGAACAGCGAGGCAAATGAGTCCGCTGTTCCGTCAGTTAACCTCTACGGCCTAGAGCACAGGCAACGCAGGGCGACAAGCGATGGCATCACGGATGACCTTCTCGACCTGCTCACGACGGGCACCAACCAGAGGCAGGCGCGGCGCGCGGACGCGGTCATTTGAGTTCAGCTCAATCTGTTCAGCCAGTTTGATGTTCTGGACCAGATAGGTCGATACATCGAGATCGAGCAGCGGACGGAACCAGCGATAGATTTCCAGTGCTTCGGCGTTGCGGCCAGCCTGCATCAGACGATAGATCGCCACGGTTTCTTTCGGGAAGGCAACAACCAGCCCGGCAACCCAGCCAATGGCACCAACGCTGAGGGCTTCGAAACCCAAGTTATCAACACCAGTGAAGACGTCATAACGATCTCCGAGCAGATTTATAATCTCGGTGGTGCGGCGGATATCATCAGAGCTTTCCTTGACGGCGACAAAGCGCTTGTCGTCAGCCAACTCCAGCATAACCTGTGGCGTGACGTCAACACGATAGGCCACGCGGTTGGAATAGATCATGATCGGCAGATCTGAAGCCTCAGCGACTGAACGCAGGGTGGCAACGGTTTCACGGTGATCGGTGTGATAGATCGGGCTTGGCACAACCATCAGGCCATTGGCTCCGGCTTTCGCAGCAGCCTGGGCCATGGCACAGGCATCGCGGGTGGCGGCTTCATTGATGGTCATCAGGGTCGGCTTGTTACCGGTAGAGGCCTTTGCGGTCTTGAGGACGGCGATTTTCTCTTCTTTGGACAGCATGGAGCCTTCGCCCAGTGAGCCACAGACGATCAGACCGTCGCAACCTGATTCCATCTGATAGTCAAAGCAACGCGTCATTTCCGCGTGATCAAGGTTGTCGTTGCCATCGAATTTCGTTGTAACGGCGGGGATAACGCCTTTCCACATAGTCTTGTTCCTGTAGTCATAAAGTTATTGTTCGGGGTGTAGGTATTAAAGGGTATTCGGGTATCTCTTGGTTTTTAAACTCTGGGGAATTTCCTAACGCACACTGGCGAGGAATTTCCGGGTATGGGGACTTTGCGGGTCCCCGAAAATCTGTGCCGGAGGTCCGACTTCCTCCATATGTCCCTGATGAAAATATGCTACACGATCAGATACATCGCGGGCAAAGCTCATTTCATGGGTGACACAAATCATGGTCATGCCTTCTTCAGCCAGCAGGCGCATGGTATCGAGGACCTCGCCCACCAGCTCTGGATCGAGGGCCGAGGTGGCCTCATCGAACAGCATGTATTCTGGCTCCATTGCCAGCGCCCGGGCAATGGCAAGGCGCTGTTGCTGTCCACCGGACAGGGCCGAGGGATAAACGTCGAGCTTGTCGCCAAGTCCCACATGCCGCAATTGCTTTTCAGCAATGGTTTTTGCGGCATCTTTTGACATCTTGCGCACGATCTTTGGCGCCAGAGCCACATTTTCCAGCGCGGTCAGATGCGGGAAGGAATTCCACTGCTGGAACACCATGCCCAGTTTCTGGCGCAGCTTGTTAATATCGGTTTTCGGTTCGTGCACCGGGATGCCATCGACCGTGATCTGCCCCTGCTGGATCGGTTCCAGTCCGTTGATGCAATAGAGCAGGGTGGATTTTCCGGACCCGGAGGAGCCGATGATGCTCAATACCTCGCCCTTGTTTACATTGAGGTCGATACCCTGGAGGACATGGAGCTTGCCGAAGTATTTGTGGAGTTGCTTGATCTCGATCATGAGGTCCAACTTTCTTCCAGCTTCTGGGAATATTTAGAGAGAGGATAGGAAAGGGCAAAGTAGAATGCCCCGGCACAAGCCAGAATGATAAAGGGTTCCTGCGTTCGCGTGATCAGGATCTGGGAGGCCCGTAGCAGTTCCATATAACCGAGAACCGAGACCAGGGCGCTGTCCTTGATCACGCTGAGCGCGACCCCCACCCAGGAAGGGAACACGGCGCGCAGACCAATTGGCCAGACCACATAGCGTAGATCCTGCCAATAGCTCATGCCCAGCGATCTTGCGGCCCGACGCATGGGAATGCCCACCGCCTCGATCCCGCCACGGGCAACGTTCGCCACCAGAGCAGCGGTGTAAATGCTCAGGACCACAGCCCCTGCCGCAAAGGGGCTGGTATTCCAGCCAATGATGGGAAAGAAGTTATAGAACAAAATTAGCTGGATGATCAGCGGGACCGAGCGGAACATATCAAGGATGGTGCCAATGGTGGTCTGGGCCAGCCATCTGGATGCCTGAAGCGCCCAGCCAAAGAAGATACCAAAGACGGTTCCAATGGTGATGGACAGAGTAGAAATCAGCAAGGTCCGTCCGGCGGCTTCACCCAGAAACAGCAGGTCATTGGCCTGAAATCCACTGAAAAAGGAAATGGGTTCACTCATGGTTCATCTCCTTTCTAGTATTTGAACAGCCGGCGGGCGGCCAGTTTCGAGCCAATAAGAATGATCTTGACGACGACATAGTAAATCACCGCTGTGACCGCGAAGTATTCGAAAATCCGGTAGGTCTTTGAGGCAAAGAACTGGGTTTCCCCGGAAAGTTCCCGAAAGCCGACCAACATGCCGAGGGAGCTCATCAACACGGCCCAGACCATCTGGTTGGTCATGGGGTGATAGACAATGCGCAGGACCTGCGGAATGATGATCCGGATGTAGGTCTGGCTGGCAGTCATGCCGAGTGAGCGGGCTGCGCGAAACTGGGTATCAGGTACGGCGAGGAAGCCGCCACGAAAGTTCTCGGCCAGATATCCGGCGTTGTTAAAAGACAGGCCCAGTAAAACAATCAGATAGGGTGTCAGGTGCAGGCCAAAGGCACCGAGGCCAAAGCCAAAGAAGAACAGCTGGAACAGGGCAGGGGTGTTGCGGGCAAGCTCAACCCAGATGTTGGCGATCCAGCGTAACGGTCTTGGGCCGTTTATCCGTAACAAGGCCAGAACCAGCCCCAGAACTATGCCCAGGATCATGGACAGAATGGCGACTTCCAGTGTCAGCAGGCCTGCCTCGAACAGATCGGGCAGTTGCCGGAATACCGGGCGCCAATGAAAGTTATAATCCACGGTGGAAGGCTCCTGTCCGGTATCGTAACCGGGACGTTAGTGCTTTAAACTTTGGTGTGTCTCACAACCGGGGTTGTTTGGTAACAACCCCGGCAGAGCTTCCCGCTGCGTTAGGGAATACAGCGGGAAGAACAGCAGGCGAGAAGTTAGTACAGAACGCCCGGGATACGCAGTTCTGGCGCCTCACCACCAACATAGGTATTCCAGAGTTCCTGATAGCGACCAGAGCGTACCTGGTGGGTGACGAACAGGTTGAGATAGTTCAGCCAGGTCACATCCAGACGCGGGCCGACAACCGAGGTAAAATCAGTGGTCCAGGGCATGCGGGGACCCGCATCAATGGTGTCATACTGTTCAACAATCGGCTTTACAGCTGTGTTTGTCGTAATGCCGACATCGGCTTTGCCCTGGGCAACAGCAAGGAAGACCTCGTTTTCGCTTTGATATCCCTGATAAAGATCTTCAACGCCCCATTCCTTGGCGTACTTCAAATATTCCTGCTCGGGAACTGTTCCAACCGCAGCGGCAACACGCTTGCCCTTGAGGTCTTCAAAGCTTTTGACGCCGCTGTCCTTGCCAACCACAGCCTGGGCATAATAGATCGCGTAGGGAATGGAAAAGCCAACAGTCTTGGCACGTTCCAGTGAATCAGACGTGCCCCCAAACACCACATCGGCGCGGTTGGTTGCAATGACGGGCAGACGCTCGGCCCAGGTGACGGGCAGGATTGTTGCATCAACGTCCAGAGCCTTGGCCAGATCCTTACAATACTCAACGTCAAAGCCCGCTGGCTCGTTATTGGCGTCACGATAACCGATGGGCGGGAAGTCAAGCACGACACCACAACGCAGTTCACCAGCGTTGATCACATCGTCAAGCTTGTCGGCAAAAGCAGCCGGGGCTGTTGCAATGGTCGCTATACAACCACCAAGGGTCAGGGCTTTCATGAAATTCTTTAACATTTCTTCCTCCACTGTTCTTTGTTAAGCCCGCCAGGAATTCTACTGTTCCTGCCCTAAGCTTGGGGCCAGATCTCTTTTTCCTGACAAGGCGCAATTATTGTTTATGCGGGCTTGTGCCCGGCTTGTTCTGTTTTTCTTCCTGGCACCGACTGTTGCACTTGGGCTGCCTGCTTTCCAATCGGTGTGAAATTGTGTATAACGTAGATTGTATACAATATTCAATATAATTTCTGCAGATTTTCTAAAAAAAAATTGTATACTCAGCCGTATCTTCGCAGGGAATGCAGGGAAATCAGTGGAGATATCTTTGAAATTAAAGAGAGAATTTGAAGTGTTGGAAGGTTTGACAGGACTGGGCATTGATCTGGCAAAAACAGCGTCATCATCTGATATTATCTATGATGCCCTGCGTGACGGGATCATCAGCGGGCAGATAAAGGCGGGGGAGTCGCTGCGGCAGGAGCACGTTGCCAAGCTGTTTAATGTGTCCCGTATTCCTGTGCGGGAAGCCTTGAACCGTCTCGAGGCCCAGGGACTGGTGCAGAGCCTCCGGTATAAGGGCTATGTTGTGTCGCTGCTTTCACCCGCTGACGTCGAGGAAATCTACGAGGTCCGGGCAACACTTGAGCCAATGGTGATTGAAAAATCTGTGGCGATGATGACACCGGAAACACTTGAGGAAGCCAGAAAATACTGTGAGCTTTTCAGCTCTGAAACTGATTCGTCAAAGTGGGGTGAATGGAACCGTCTGTTTCATGGGGCACTTTACAAAGATGCCAAACGTCCGTTCCATCTAAAATTGATTGGTGAAGCGATTGACCGGGTTGATTCCTATATCCGGGCCCAGTTGGTCCTGACCAACGGGATGGAGAAAGCCCGTAAGGAGCATCTTGAAATTCTTGCCGCCTGTGTCGAAGGGGACGGGGAGTTGGCTGGGAAACGTACCCGGAAACACATTCTTGGTTCCTACAAGGTGCTGCGCAAGTATCTCGACAACCAGTAAATTATCCGAGCTAGTCAATTATCCGAGCCAGTAAACCATACCGGAAGCCGTATCCCGCCGGGCCTATTCGATCAGGCTTTTGAACAGTTCGAGCTTGCCGTTGGCGCTGCGCTCAAGACTGCGCCGGGCGATAATGGTGATCTCTGCCGGAAAGTGCAGGGCTGATCTGGCCCAGTCTTGTAATTGTCGTACCTGGTCCTCACCGGGATCTTCAGGAAGGGCAATCCAAAACTCCAGTTCGGTCAGGGATTTCTGGATAATCTGATATTCCTGGATCGGGGCTATGGCTAGCAGTATACCATAATCGGAGGCAGAGACACCGATCCAGCGATAGCCTCCATCCGGATGGCGCAGGCGGTTTCTTTCGCGCCCGAGGATACGTTCGATGACAGGAAGGCCACGCCCGCAAGAGCAGGGAGGTCCCGGCACGGCATAATCCCCGACCGCATAGCGGATCAGCGGCATGGCAAAATTATGCAGGGGGGTGACCAGTACCCTGCCGGGTTGGCCCGGCAGGCAAGGGCTTCCATCCTCCTTGATCACCTCCAGGAAAACACCTTCGCTCTGGACATGATAATGGGCGTGGTCCGGGCATTGCAGGGCAAGGTATCCCAGTTCCCGAGTGGAATAGAGATCGGCAGGTTCGATACCAAAGGCTTTCCGGCAGAGGGCCCGGGTTTCTTCCGGCATGATTTCAGATATGGTCTCGATCTGTTTAAGATTTTTCGGACGCAGTCCCTGATCGAGAAAATATTGAGCCAGCCGATGGATAATACTGGGAAAGGTAATCAGGAAATCAGGTTCATGATGCAGCAGCCATTTGCCTTGCTGCTCAAGCGGGCTGTTGATGTTTAATCCCGCAGTTGGGCCGGTACGGATCAGGGCATTGACGCCGCGTTCGGAAGACCAGCCCTGTCCGGTAACACCGGGGTAGAGAGCCTGGCCTTCCTTGGCGACACGGATATGGCCCAGTTTCCAGTTCGGGTTGCGCTGGTGCCATATATGATCCCGGAGTGTAAAGGCCCGCCAGAATACCCCGCTCAGGGCCGTGTTTTTGACGCCAATAGGCTGTCCGGTGGAGCCCGAGGTGTACTTGGTTGTCACTGCACCATGAGATTTCGGGGGCTTGGCTGAAGTCAATGCTGTCTGGTTGGTATTGATATCCTCCCGGGCAAGTACGGGGTAGTTCTGCCAGATTTCGGCAAGATGTTCAGGGTTGTCTGGTCGGGGGTAGCTGCTGTAATAGGGCACAGTTTTCTGACTGTGCCGGACAAGCTGGTAGAGCTGCCTGAACTGCATCTCCCTGATTTTCTCTGGCGTCCACCACTGGGTATTTTCCAGTTGGGTCAGGCTGGAGATAACAGCAAGATTTGTCGTGGTGCTGATAACGGGGAAGTCAAGGTGGGGAATGGCGCAGTTCAGCTCAAAACGGGACAGCCAGTTATGATGCGCCTTTGAGGATGTGGGCGCTGGTTTTTGAGCCTTCTTCCCTGCTTTCGTTACAGGTCGAACCGCCTTTTTCTTCATTGAGTTTCCCCGCAACATCAATATAGCAGGTGAATGTTACCTGATTTTGCTGTTGCGGGGGAATTTATTCCGACGGACTGCCCGTCGGCTCAGTCCTGCAAAACCAGAAGTGCGGTGGAGCTGAACTCGCGGCGGTAGAGCACAATGACCACAACCAGCGAAGCCAACAGCAGGGCGAGCGGGTGAAACATCCAGGCCAGTGCTGCCGAGCCAAAGAAAAAGGCGCGCAGGCCTCGGTTAAAATGATGCCCGGCCCGACAGCTCAGCTTTGTTGCGCGTTTGGCATGCTGTTCCAGCTTGACTGGATCAGCTTCCTTGACCGGCGCACTGCCGACCATAATGTTGCAATAGTTGGTCAGGCGAAAAGCCCAGGCAAACTTGAAAAAGGCATAGACAAAGATCAGGGCCAACAGCAACACCTTGAATTCCCAAACCACCGGGCTGCTGTCCACGGCATAGGGCAGATGTTTGATCGACTGGGTAACCAGTGTTGGATTGCCAAGCAGAGCAATAATTCCCCCGAGAATCAGCATAGCAGTAGAGGCAAAAAAGGCGATCCCTGTCATCAGGTTACCAAGGATGGTGGTGTCTATCATCCGCAGATCACGGGTGACCATTTCCATCATCCAGCGTTCGCGATAGATATTGATGCGGTTGGTCAGACTTTTGTCAGACCAGCGGCTGTGATCGGCAAAAAGGGTATAGGTCAGCCAGGAGGCGACAAAGACAGCAAAGGCCAGCCAGTCGAGGGAAGAGAAAAGTGTCAGGTTCATGGGTTGACTGTCCTCGTTTATGCTGGAAATCACACCAGGGCGCTACTCTTGGGGCTGGGTTATTCTGTAACGACCAGATCTTCTTTGTTCTGATGTGGGGTGGCCGCAGGCGGTTTTTGGGCGATCTCCCGGTACAGATCTTCCATCACATCATTGTTGTAGTGCTGGACAATCAACTGGGATCGGAAAAGCTCAAAAAGCTCAAAAGCCGTGATCACCAGAAAAACCAGAACTCCGAGCGCAATGTTGCCAGTAAATAGAAAAATAACTGCGATCAGGAAAATGGTGATGTTGGCAATGCCCCGTCCCCATTTTCCGAGATAGAAATGATGCAGTCCGGCAATGAAAATATAATTCAAAGTGGCATAGGTATCGGGATCTTTTAACCGCTTTTCTGTTTCCCTGAAGAAAGAAAGTCGCTGGTCATCAGGTAAATCCCGGACCTGCTTGCGCAACTTTTCTTCCCGCGCCAGAACTTCTTCCTTTGATAACATCTTGCGTTCCTTGATTTCGGGCTGTTTACAGATGGTATCGGTTTTATCGGTTACGATACCAGAAGATATTGCGGGCGATACCTTGAGTGATCAGATACACGCCCGCAATTCAGTTCACGCCGTACGAGATAACCCGGCTTGTTCCTGTCCGGTGCGAGGCTGTTCCTAGCGACCCAGTGTTACAATTACAGCTTCGCGTTTCCAGAACAGCATAAAGCGTTTCTGCTCGACGATCTGAAAGACCACATTCCAGCCTTCGGCAGCTTCGGCGTTGAGCATGGTTTCCATTTTCTTGATTGGAATTCCGGATGCGCCCAGAAAAATTGTCCCCAAGCCACCTTCAACGACGTGAATGATTTTGTATTCTTTGTAAGCCACAAGAGCCCCCTATAAGAAGTTCATCTGTTTGAAAAAAATCCGTTAAAATCAATAGTCAAGACGGGCGAGATTGTAAAGATTGAAACCCAAAATACGAAATATGAGCTGGCTATGGCAAGGACCTGCTCCTTCTGGATTGTGCAGATGTTCTTCCTGGGCACAGGTCTTTTTTGGGATATATAGCTTGATCTTTGGGAGTGGCTTGTGTATCCCTTTGGTACTAGCTAAAGGGATACACAAAAATACAGTGTATTGATTTTATAAAGAATTGATATCTGGGATCTTGGGGGGAATTCTCTCTGAACATTGTCTCAGGAATTTTAAAATTGAGGTTTTATGAATGACGTATGTGACAATTGGTGAACGTATTGCGACAGCCCGCAAAAGCAGAGGATTAACAGCCTCTCAATTAGCCCGTCGGGTCGGGGTCAAGGTATCCACAGTGAACAACTGGGAAAGCGATCGTTCCGAACCCCGTGCAAACAAGCTGGTGAGCATGGCCGGGGTTCTGGGTGTCAGCATGATGTGGTTGCTCGAAGGAAATAGCGATGGCACAGATCTGCCACCGACTGTCGAGGTGGTGGAAACGGCTGACCTGCAGAGCAAAATCGAACGTCTCCAGTCCATGCATGAGCGCATGGTGCAGCTTTTGTTCGAAATCTCCAGCGAAGTAAACCGGGTTCAGCGCGGCATCCGCGAAGAACAGGCTGACGGTATCGGCTAAAGCCTACCGGTTGTTTCTACGGCTTTTTGGTAGCAGACAGGGTCCAATTCGGACCCTGTTTGCGGTCTGGGGGTAACGCCTGCAAAAGGCACCTTTGCCAATATTCTATTCTCTTAAAACGGGGTAGGCGTAATCATAGATCAGGTTGCTTGCCCGGGCAGGCTCATGGCAACCAAGACAACTGTCTTGATAGTTTTCTGTAATGGTTTCCGTTTTGTTGTCGGCTGTAAAAAATGACCAGCCCCAGCCGTCACCCCAGAGAGGGTTTTCCGGGAAACGGTCCTGTTCATCGCGAACCATAATAAAATAACCGGCGACAGTGGTAGGGCTTGTTGCTGCACCGGTTGTGAGTTCCTCGGTCTGACTGTTGAAAAGCTCTTTTACGAGAATGGTTCCGTCAGGAAACGCGCCTGTTTTCCTGTAGCCCTCCACTGCGGATCGGGGAGCATAGACGATATGCTGACCAATTTCTCCTTCGGTATCTACGTCTCCGGTAACGGACCAGGCTCCAAGCATGACATACTCGCTACGAAAGTCTTCAGGGACTCTGATTTTTCCCTCTGTGGAGACGGCCGTTGGCGCAAAAACCTTGATACTTGTCTGGGCATAGGCAGCAGCTGTGGTGATAAGAATGAGAAATAAGCCTATTGCCTGTGCGGATCTGAAGGGGGGATGCATGTTTCGAAGTCCTTCCTGCAATCTTTTATCTGTATTTTGCAGCGTCTGTTGAAAAGAAGCGGCGGTGTGAAATACCGCCGCTTCTGGCCGGCCTCCCTAGGGGGATAAAGGGAAACCGGGTAGCTAATGCCTAAAGGGGAAGGTTTCTAGGCTGCTTGGGTCTGGCTGCTTGAGGCAACCAACGGAAAGTCGATATCTGTTTTGGCAATGTGATTGAAATAGTTGGTGAAAATATTAATGCCCACATTGGCGACGATCTCGACAATTTCCCCTTCGCTGTAACCGGCCCGGCGCAGCTTCTCCAGATCGCCGTCTTCGATCTGTCCGCGATAAGTGACGATTTTGCGCACGACGGTCAGGGCCGTCTGAACTTTTTCGTCTGCTGATTGTCCCCGAAGGTTGAGGGTCAGCTCTGCCTGGTTCAATCCAGCACCCTTGCCAATTGCACTGTGTGCGGAAGCGCAGTAATCACAGGTATTTTCACCGGCAACAGTCAGGGCAATCTGTTCGCGGAGTGTGGCGGAGAGCAGCCCCTGGCTCAAGGCTGTGTTAAAGGCAAGGAAGCCTTCGAGTACTTTTGACGACTGGACCATGGTGGCAAATATATTGGGAACCATCCCGATTGAGCCTTTTACAGCGTCGAGAAGTTTCTTGGCATCACCGGATGCAGTGGCGTGATCTATGGGGTTAATGCGAGGCATGAGAAGCTCCTTGATTTGGTGTCTGTGTAATAAAGATAAACAAAGGATACAGATCTGTTTCCTGTGAGTACTATGTATACAGATCTGTTTCTTTTTCAAGATTGCTTTCGATGTCTCTAAATCAACTAATCGTGAGCAGGCAGAAAGGAGACTTGGGGAATGAATTCTGAGCGAAACGTATAACCGTCCCCTCGAAAAAAATGCCGGACACAACAGGTCCGGCAAGGTGCACTGCGGTCTTCGGGTTCGGGGATGGGGCGCCCAAAGTCCAGCAGAGTTTCTGGGGGGGCTTTCTCAGAGCTGAAGTTTGAATTCTCCATCATCTCCACTAAGCAACCCACGCCCTGCTTTGAGTTCACCGGGTTGAGAGATGAGATTGGGATCAATCGGTTTAAGGCTCTGGGCACAGGCGGCAAGGCTGCCTGTGACAGCAAGCAAGAAGAAAATGCGAAGTAACATGATATGTTTCCTTTTTGGAAGAATTAAGGCCAGAGCGGGGGCGCCCTAGAATTTCACCCGGCCACCGGCCAGAACGGCCAGGACGTCATCGTAGTCAGTCGCACTATCGTCTTCATATTCATGCCAGCGGGTGCCGATATAAAGTTCTGTGCCGACCTTGTCGATATTCTGGACAAATTGAAACCCGGCGGAATTGCTTTCATCATCATTGCTGGCCTGGCTGTCTCCGCGATAATAATCAACTGAAAGAGCTGTTTTCCCGATTTCAAAAAGATGAACCTGATACCCCAGTTTTCCATAGGCAAAAGTGCGTTCATCCCGGCTGCTTTCGTCAAAGTCATCCAGACCCGCGGCGAAGGTGCCGGAAATCCCGCTTGGTAAATGCAGGAGGGAAAGCGAACCATCGTAACGCGATAATTCCCCAGATATGTTCGCTGCAGCAGCGGCGCCACTGACTTTTATGCTGTCGTAGGTGTCGTTATAGAATACGGCGATATCCTGTCTGTCATCCGCCGCGAGAGATGCTGCTGCTTTGAAGCCGTGAAAGGTCGGGGTGTCATAGCGGATGCGATCGTCCCTGCTCAGGCCATCCAGGTTGCTAAAGGCATCACCAATGGAAATCGAACTGAGCGTACCATCGTTTTCATTTCTGAACAGCAAGCCGCCGCCAAGATCTGAAACTCCGGAATAGCCGACGACGTCAGTACCGGAAAGATCCTGTTCGGCAGTGCCGTTGGACGCTGTATCGCCCTGGCCGAGCCAGACACGACCAAAATCCTTATGGTCAACATAGAATTCCAGTTTGCGTTGCGTAAAACTGTCAACCCCGACATTCCGCTGGTTTTCCTGGTTCACCGATGCCGTCGAGTTTGATTCAAATTGTACTTCAATCTGGGTGCCGACGGACCATTCTTCGTCGATATTTCCTTTGCCGGTAAAGCGTAGGCGGGTGGAGGAGTTGTCGTTATCAACGTGAAGGACATCGGTCTTTTCTCCGTCATCAAAGGCCAGGATGCCGCGGTTGACCTGACCGGAAATAGCAAGCTCAACACCGGTATGACCACTGCCAATTCCCTTGTCCGGCGCAGCGGCGACTGCTTTTTCAACAGTTTGGATTGTTTCTACTGTCTGTTGCTGTGCGACTTTGTTTTCCTGTACCTGTGCTTTTAGAACTTCCATTTCCTTTTGCAAGGTTTCCAGTTGATGTAACAGGTCTTCGTTGGATTGGGCGAGGGCAGGAAGACTGGTGCTTGCCAGAAGGGTAAGGCCCAAAGCCCCGCCAGCGATACCGTTGCCCGAGAAGCGCCGTGAAAAGAAAAGGGTAGGGGATTTTTGTTTCATGGATAATTCCTTGCTGAGACTCTCTTTGGTTGTTGTCTTGCTTTGAAGATCAATAGTGGGAAACAGATCTGTATTCGTGCAAAGTAGGTGTACAGATCTGTTTCATCGTCAACGCAGAAAGCCAAAAAGCTCATCAAAAAATCTTGAATGAAATTTGATTGGAATAAGACTGTTCAGTATACTACCGAGGGGAAGCCTTTCAGGGGCTCTCTGAATTAAGGCAACCGTTCTGTATAGTAGGGAGTCAGTATGGCGCGTTTAGACCGACGGGAACATTTGATAGACACAGCGATATCACTGTTTCTTTGTAACGGGTATCACGCGACAGGGATCGATACGATCCTGGATAAAGCCGGGGTATCAAAAAAAACCCTCTATCACCATTTTAGGTCGAAGGATGAGTTGATCCTGGCTGCGCTCAAGAAATACGACGGTATATTTCGTAATAATTTCATGCGGCAGGTTGAGGCGCGGTCGGAACAGCCTTACGAACGGCTTTTGGCGATATTTGATGTTGCCGGGGACTGGTTTTCCCAAAACAATTTTTATGGGTGCCTTTATATCAATGCGATAGGTGAATTTTCAGGCCCTGATACGGCCATTCGGCAGGTTTGCATGGAATTCAAAGCTTTGCTTTGTCGTTTTATTGAAGACCTTTGTCGTGAACTTCCTGTTGCAGAGCCTCTGACGCTGGCCCAGGAACTTGCGTTGTTGTTAGAGGGGGCCATCGTTACAGCGCAGGTATCACAAGGGAAAAACCATTCCGCAAAAATTGCCAAGACCGCGGCAACTGCCTTGATTGCTCAGGCCCGGACTCTGCCACTGCCAGACGCTGATCAGGCTGTCGGGAGCAGCCAGCCTTGATGACATAGTACCTGACAGTTCTGACATAAAAAGAAGACCGGAACAGGGCTGTTCCGGTCTCGAGGGTGTCATCGGCAACTGGCAGGTCCCGATGACAGAGCAGGTGATACATCGCCAGGGTGGCAGGAAACAAAATCGGAATTAACTGGCCAGCCAGACCCTTTCGCCTGAACGGTGGCCCGACATTTCGTTTTCCGGTGAGGCCTCGAAACCCATGACATCTGCAGTGGCAATATCGACAAAGTCCGCGAACATCGGGGTGAGGGCCCCGCCTTCTTCACTGATCATCCGCTGCAGCTCGTAATAGATTTCTGCACGCTTACTGGTGTCAAGCTCGGCTCTGACTGAAAGCAGCAGCTTGTCGAAGTCTTCCCGTTTCCAAAAGGTATCGTTCCAGGAAGCGTCGGACTGGAAGACGGTTGACATCATCATCTCGCCGGTGGGGCGTCCGTCCCAATAGACCGGGCAGAAAGGTTTTTTCATCCAGACATCTGACCAGAAACCATCCGCAGGCTCGCGGACGATATCAACATTGATTCCGGCAGCTGCAGCGCTTTCACGCAGGAGCACACCTGAATCTACCGCACCGACAAACGCGGCATCAGAGGTGTGGAAAGGAATGCTGAGGCTGTCGAGCCCGGCCTGTTTCAGGTGGAATTTGGCCTTGTCAGGGTCATAACTGTGCTGCGGCAGATCCTTGGCGTGATAGGGATCTGTCTCCGGGACGGGGTGATCGTTTCCGACCCGCCCGTAACCGCGCAGAATGGTTTTAACCAGCTGTTCGCGGTCAATGGCATATTTGAGCGCCAGACGAACGTGATTGTTGTCAAAGGGGGCCATATCCGTGCGCATGGCAAAGGTAAAGTGACGTCCGCCAGCCGAGCGCAGGATTTGCAAGTTCTTGTTTCGCTTCATCAGCCCCAGAGTTTTAGGGTCGGGGGCGTTCATCAGATGAATGGCACCGGTTTGAAGCGCAGATGACCGGGCGGCGGTATCATTGATTGCCAGAGTTTCAATCGCATCGACGTGAGCGCGACCTTCTTTCCAGTAATTTGGATTTTTACGGGTAATCGCCCGTACGCCCGGCTCCCAGGACTCAAGAATATATCCACCAGTTCCAACACCGTTGCTGGGGTTTTCGTCGCGCTGGATGACCTTGAAGTGGCGGTCGGCCAGCAGATAGGGCAGATCTGCATTCCCGGATGTCAGCTCGACAATCACCTGGTTTTTGCCATCGGCGCGGATATCGGCGATGCCATCAGCCAGACCCTTGCCACCGGATTCAGATGCTTCCCCGCGGTGTTGATTGAGCGAGAAGACAACGTCTTCTGCGTCCATGGTTTTGCCGTTGTGAAACTCTACACCCTGACGCAGGTTGAACACCCATTTCCGGGCGCCGGGTTCGACATCCCAGCTTTCAGCCAGCTCGGGCACGGCCTGACCGTCGGATGCAATCTCGACCAGATTGTTCCGCAGCTGATAGTTGACGTTGACGATCATACGATCGACCTGCTTCCCTGGGGCAAGGTCGTCTACGGTAGATGCCCCCAGCATCCCCTGTTTCAGCGTCCCGCCTTTGTTCGGGCTTTGGGCGGCTGCGCCAGAACTCAGCAAAGTTGAAGCGGCTGTAGCTGTGAGGCCAAGGGCGGCGGCCTTTTCCATAAAATCACGGCGGGTGATTTTTCCCGTAGAAACCATATGTTGATAGTGGGATATTTCAGACAAGTGATCCTCCTTCGCGGAGCCGACGGCTCATCGCAAACCCAAATTCCAGGCTTTGTTTGTTAAGGTCGCAGGGGAGGTACCAAACCCGCTTTTGTCCATTGATGCTCTCTTGTGAAAAGATCATCAACGACGAGGCCTATTAGACACGCTTCAGGCGGTAAAACTTTTCTTTTTTCTCTGTTTTCAATACATAAATCTACGTGGTGTATAAAAAATATAGTCGTTAAATTTTCTTGCCGGGAAGAGTTTTGGAAAATGTAGAGCTGTAAACAGCTGGTTGGTTTTCGATTGTACCATCAACTGTTCCGCTAGGATGTTTCGGATTGTTGCATCCAGGATAGAGGCAACTGGCTCGAATTTTTTTGTAATCGAGCCAGCTGGTTTTTGAAAGCTACTTATTGTTAGTATGAAACTTGCGGGGGATTAATGCGTTGAGAAAGGGCTGTCTTCGACATAGCCTTTGGAGATTTTTGTTATACGGGCGCGAACATATCCGGCGCTTTTGAAGTTCGTTGCTGCCAGAAGGTATTCGCTACCCTGAGCATAAATTTGGAAACAGCGGTCGTGAATAGCCGAATTGTCATAGGAAAAGCAGAGTTTATCGGCTTCAATTTTCCATGCGCCGATGACTTTTTTAGCGCAGCTCCAGTTTGAGTTTTTCTTGGCGCTACAATAACGATAGTCGGTGCTGCCGTCTGTATTGTAAAATTCCATCCACTTGTTTTGTTGGTTTTCAAAATTGGCAGAGGGAGTTGTAACATACTCTCCCGTGAGCGTGTTACCAGAAAGCAGATTAGCCATTTCCTCACCTGACAGAGCAGACAGACCCTGTGATTTTAAAGAGTCAACAGTTTGATAATGCTCGCTGCCGCTTGTGACGCAGCCTGCAAGTAAAAAAAGAGCCAAAGTCAAAGCTGTCCTTGATAGCATGTAATTTCCTGTTCCTGATGTCGATGGAATTCACTCCTAATATGAACCGTGAAAAGTAATGCAAACCAAATCAAAAACAACCAAAAAGAGAGGTAGTATGTACTAAATTTGCACTCAAAGGTGTTCTGTTTTGTAGAAACCCACTTCAATTATTTCTGCCAGGAAGATAGACATTGTCAGTTACTAACGGCTGGATCGGGCCTTGTAACCTCTTCGAACCAGTCAAGAGCAAGGTCGGCCCAGCCCTTGGGCACGTCATGGCCACCGGGAAAGAGAACAAAACGCAGGTCGCTGCCGGGGGTGCAACGGGTCCACCAGCGTTGCCAGAAGATGGTGCCCATCTTTTCTTCAGGCAGCATGTCGGTCTTGCTCATCTCAAACTCGTCAGCGCGCAGGCCGTTACAGGCATTGACCTCGCGCAGGATCTGCAGACCTTGGAATACATCCCCCTGATAAACGCCAGAGCGCAGGGGGCGACCTTCCAGTGGGACGGTCTGGTCGGTCCAGCCGTGGGTATGCATCAGCTTGACCGGACCCTTGCAGTCTGAAGCTTCGGGGTGGGGTCGCCAGAAGGCACCGGAAACCGGGGCATAGGCTGTGGCAATGTCGGGATCCTGGCAGGCGAGATACCAGGTCAAAGAACCGCCAACGGAAAAGCCGCTCATCAGGACACGCTTGCGATCGATGCCAAAACGTTGGGTTGCGTCGTCAAGAATCTCGCGGGAAAAAGCCATTTCGTCACGGAGTTTCTTGCGATGGGGAAAAAATGACCAGCCTGCGCCAAAACGGGATTCCGGATACATCAACCCGGTCGGGGCCAGCACGGCATAGCCACGTCCGGTCAGCGTGCTGATCATCGCCTTGTCTTTGAGGGTGACTTCGCCAGAGCGTCCGGCACCGTGAAAGAAAAGCACAGCAGGAATTCTGGTGTCTTTGTCCTGCAAGGCTATATCGGGCAGGGCGACATTGTATTCGCCCAAAGCTATCTTGCAGGCATTGCCGATTTCTCCACAGGACTGTCCGTTCTGGGCCTGAGATGGCTCAGGCATCACAAACCCGGAGAGGACAAGGCCAAGAAAAAAGGCGAAAAAAGGGATGTGCCGCATAGGATCACTCGGAAATTTGGACAAGGAAGACCAGTAACCAGTCAAAAGGGACCGATCACAAAATCTGGAGGAGTGTGACCTGCTTTTACCCAAAAGGCGACAGGATTTATTGTCCGGGATTATGAGGGGCCACGTGGCTTGCAACGAGTGGAACCTAGGCTTGGTTTGTCAGTTGATTGGGGCTCTATTTAAATGGCGATTGTCGTATGGACTTATTCAGCAAGACAGGGATAAACGATATTGACGCTCATTACATCAGGCCCAAACAAACCTTGCTCCTGAACTTTGGGTTGTGCACTCTGGTTCGATCCTGAGGTATGTGGGGTACGCTGTAAGCTATTTCAGGAGGGAAATATGGTGCCTGATACAGGGGCAAGAATGGGGCTACAAAAAACTTGAATTCGTTTGAAACCTATTCGTTACCAGACGCAAAGGAATAGCTTGTGTTGCATGGCATTAAACTTCTGAAACGTAGTCTTATCCTTAGTCATTCTAGACATGGATTCCGGTTATGGTGCGGTGTTTTTATTGGAAGTTTTCTGGGATTGCAAAATGCGATGGCTGCCGAGTTTCAGCTTGTCAAAGGTAATCAGTTTGAACTCTGCCAGGATTACAAACAAAATCTCGATTATTATCCCGAGCTTGAAGAAACGCCTATGTATATTCCGTTTCACCTTGATTTTTCTGATTTTAGAGAGGTGGAATGGGTGGATCTGGTCCCTGGAGAGTATCTCGAGGAAATAAAGATTCATGTTCAGGATCAATGGGATTTACGGGGGCGCTTAACTGAGGAAGAAAGATTTGTTCAGTGGGAAAAGCGAAAAGACAAGATCTTGCAGAAATTGGCTGAAGGGACGCTGCGGCTTGGTAAAGCCTCATTCGACGCTAATCATGATGGTAACCGCGAAACTGTTTACCGATTTGGGCAACATATTTGGCCTTCTCTCTATAAAGAGGATGGTTTCACGTTTGCGTGGAGTCTTTTTGTTAGGCCAGCAGATGATGAGAGAGCGAGTCAGCAATTGAGGGCGTACTCAAGAACTCCATTGATTCCATTTTATTACAAAGGAAGGGTTTTTTACTTAGGGGGTGGCGGTGGTTATGAGTTTGAAATTTTAGAGCCAAATGAATTGTCCACCTTGAATAAGGTGCATCTTCGTAACGTTTGCATGTTTAAGATCATCAAGTAGCGCCATGGAGGGGGCTTGTGTGTATGAGACGCCAAGCTTTGACCCTTCTTTGGGGGCGTAGACATAAGCCGTTTCATTCATCCCGGTAGAAACAGATGGTTTTCCTGGCGGACCAGTTCGTCGAGGAACTGGGCGACCACGGCGACTTTCTTGGTGTTTTTCATGCTCTCGTGCCAGACGGTCCAATAGCTGCGCAGGATCGACTGTTCGGGAAAAAGCCGTACCAGATCATCGCTGTGAGGATGGGCCATGAATTCGTGCAACACGCCAATACCAGCACCGGAACAAACGGCTTGTAACTGGCCGAGGGCGCTGGAAATCTCGATGCTGGATTTCCAGCCGGGCAGGAAGTCGGCGGCATAGTTCAGTTCTGGTGTAAAGATCAGATCCTCCACATACCCAACCAGGCGGTGTTGTAAAAGATCAGAGACCTTTTCTGGCATGCCAGCCTTTTTTAGGTAACTTCTGGCGGCATAAATGCCGAGGGAATAGTCGGTCAGCTTGCGGGTGCGCAGACGTCCCTTGACCGGACGGCCGATCATCACCGCGATATCGGCTTCGCGCTGCGACAGGGAGAAACTGCGCGGAGCGGGCACCAGTTGAATGTTGAGGTCGGGAAAGCGCTCTTGCAGCAGATGAAGACGGGGTGAGAGAAAAATCACGCCAAAGCCGTCTGTGGTGCCAATGCGTACGGTGCCTGAAAGAGTGCTTTCGCTTTGTTTGACGAGGGACTGTGCCTGAAGAAACTCGCTTTCGATGCGCTGGGCCACTTCGAGAAAGGCGGCCCCATCGCGGGTCAGCTCACAGCCACGGGTGTTGCGTTCAAACAGCTTGCTGCCGAGGGCTTCTTCCAGCGAGGTAATGCGCCGGCTGAGTTTGGCCTGACTGACATTCAACCGTGTTGCCGCCCCGAGCATCTGCCCCGAGCGGGCAATGGCCAGAAAGTACTTTGCATCATCCCAGTTCAATTTTTGATCTCCGTTTATGCATAACAGATCATATTTAATGTCTATATATAATCATAAAGACTGTCGATAGATTATTCCGCATAACACTCTATTCTTGCCGCAGATATATATGTCTGGGGATATTTTTAAAGGACAGCAGCATGACCGAGATCGCGCATTACATGAACGGTGAGTTCGTCGCCGGAACTTCTGGCCGCAACCAGCCGATATTCAATCCGGCAACCGGTACATCGGAAAAGACCGTTGCATTGGCATCTGTTGGGGAAGTCGATGCCGCTGTTGCTGCAGCCAAGGCGGCCTGGCCTGCCTGGTCGAAAACCCCGCCTCTGCGCCGCGCCCGTATTCTTGATCGTTTCAAGAACATTCTGTGGCAGCGCAGTGAACAGATGGCCGAGGCCATTTCTGCGGAACACGGCAAGACCCATGACGATGCGCTGGGCGAAGTGACCCGTGGTCTCGAAGTGGTCGAGTTTGCCATTGGCGCGCCAAGTTTCCTCAAGGGCGAGTTCTGTGAAAACGTCGGCAGCGATGTTGACAGCCACATGGTGCGTCAGAGCCTGGGTGTTTGTGCAGGAATTACGCCGTTCAACTTCCCGGCGATGGTGCCGATGTGGATGTGGCCTGTAGCGCTGGCAACAGGCAACACCTTTGTTCTGAAGCCTTCCGAGCGCGATCCATCTGTATCGCTGCTGATGGCTGAATGGCTGGCCGAAGCGGGTCTGCCTGCGGGTGTATTTAACGTGGTTCAGGGTGACAAGGTTGCGGTTGATGCGCTGCTGGCGCACCCGGATGTCAAGGCGATCAGCTTTGTCGGCTCCACCCCGATTGCGCAGTATATTTATCAAACAGGGACTGCGAGCGGCAAACGGGTTCAGGCGCTCGGTGGTGCCAAAAACCACATGATCATCATGCCGGACGCTGACCTTGACATGGCTGCTTCTGCCCTGATGGGCGCGGGTTTTGGTTCTGCGGGTGAGCGTTGCATGGCAATCTCCGTTGCTGTTCCCGTGACAGATGCGGTTGCCGATGCGCTGATCGAAAAGCTGATCCCGCAAATTCAGGCGCTGAAAGTTGGTCCTGCGGCCGACCGGACCTCCGAAATGGGGCCTCTGGTAACTGAACAGCACCTGAACAAGGTCCGCGGTTATATTGATAGCGGCGAAGCCCAGGGCGCCAAGGTTGTGGTCGATGGTCGTACTTTTAAACAGGACCGTCAGGGCTATGAAAATGGTTATTTCATCGGCGGGACACTGCTGGATAACGTAACCGAAGACATGACCTGTTATCAGGACGAAATCTTTGGGCCGGTGGTTTCTGTGGTGCGCAAGGGCTCCTATCAGGAAGCCGTTGATCTGATCCATGGACATCCTTATGCCAACGGCACCGCGGTCTTTACCCGTGATGGTGATGTTGCGCGGAACTTCAGCCAGGACATCGAAGTCGGCATGGTCGGTATCAACGTGCCGATCCCGGTTCCGATGGCCTTCAACAGCTTTGGCGGCTGGAAAGCTTCGATCTTTGGTGATCACCACATGCACGGCATGGAAGGGGTGCGCTTCTATACCCGGATCAAGACCACGACGACCCGCTGGCCTACTGGACAGCGCAGTGATCCTGAATTCACCATGCCAACGCTGGGTTAATCTAGGGAGTATCACCAGAGGAATACTCTGGTGATACTCTGGGGTCTGCGGGCCATTTGACAGAATAGTTTTTCCTGTTTAGCAACCCTGCCGAACAGGAATGAAAGACAACCTTCGTCGCCGACACTACCAGCTTTTGCTGAAGAGTGTGGGTGGCGAAGGTTTTTTTTGCTGCCATCAGGTGCTGACTTTTATCATGTTATAATGCTATTATGGCGGGAAAGACTTTAAATGGCAGAGCCCGGTATGTGGGGCGCTGTGACAAAATTCTTGCTGTATTTACAAAGGGGGGATTATGGACTTCAGGGAAAAACAGGTTGCCCTTGTTGCCTTGCCCCTTTTGTCTGCTGCTCCGGGGAAAGTTGTTTACCTGACAGCTCTTTGTGTTCTTACTTTGGGGCTGTTTCTGCAACCTCTTCAGGCGAAAGACATTTTCCCTGTTGCCGGGCAAACCGGGCAAGCCGAGGTGGCGGGAGCTTCATCACCCCTTATATTCAGTACCTATGAAGTCGAAGATGACAAAATGCGGGAGCTTATGGCACAGTTGGATGCGCTGGTCCGTGAGGCGACTTTACGAACAGGCCGGGTTTCCGGGGTGATGCCTCTGCCTTTTCGCCGATCTGGGCGTGCGGCAGACAGCGGGGTTGCAGATGGTCACTATCCGAGGATTGAAGGAATTGAGGAGGAGTTTAAAAACCTGGTCCGGGTTGAGTCTCCGCTGATCTGGGGGGAGGTGGTTGCCCTGAGCTTTGATCCCGCGGTCCGTATTTCTGACTGGAATTCTCTGCGCAACTATTCGGTCGGTTACCCGGCGGACTGGATGATCTTTTCCAGCCGGACCGGGGACTATGGCCACCCTGCGCCGGTAGAGTTGGAAAGCAATATCCTGAGAATGCTCAAGGCCGGGCGGTTTCAGGTAGCTCTGGTTTGGAAAGAGCTTTTCCGCATATCTTCCGAACAGGAACAAAGCGGATATTCAGGCCTGACAGTGACACCGCTGGAACAGCGGAATGCCTATCTCTATCTGCATAAAAAACACAGCGCTCTGGCCCCTCTTTTGGCAACAGCGCTGGATGACATGCACAGGGATGGCAGCTTCGAGGTCATTTGCCCCTTTTGCAAAGGCCCCAATCAGGACA
>NZ_KB893145.1 GCF_000374005.1 Kiloniella laminariae DSM 19542
CCAGTGATCATGTTCTTTACATAATCAGCGTGGCCTGGGCAATCAACGTGCGCATAGTGACGTCCGTCTGTCTCGTACTCAACGTGAGCAGTCGAAATCGTGATACCACGTGCACGCTCTTCTGGGGCCTTGTCGATGTCTTCAAACTTAACACCGGTCTTGCCTGCCGCTTCAGCCAATACTTTCGTAATCGCTGCGGTCAGGGTCGTCTTACCGTGGTCAACGTGACCAATCGTTCCAACGTTACAATGCGGTTTCGTCCGCTCAAACTTTTCCTTAGCCATCGGCTTTTAACTCCTTGTATAGCCTTTTGAAAGGCTGTTAAGCCAGTTTCGCAACCACTTCGTCAGCCACCGCTTTCGGTACCTGTTCGTAGTGATCGAAGACCATTGAATATTGTGCACGTCCCTGGCTCATAGAGCGCAAGGTGTTCACGTAACCAAACATGTTTGCCAGAGGCACCATTGCATTGATCACCTGGGCATTCCCACGGGCATCCATGCCCTGAACCTGACCACGACGGCTGTTCAGATCACCGATAATATCGCCCATGTATTCGTCCGGGGTCACAACTTCAACCTTCATCACCGGCTCAAGCAGAACAGGTGAACCTTTGCCAATACCTTCGCGGAAAGCTGCTTTCGCAGCGATTTCAAAAGCAAGAACAGAGGAGTCAACGTCATGGCTGGCGCCGTCAAGCAGCATCGCCTTGTAGTCGATCATCGGGAAACCGGCGATCACACCCGCATCGTTGGACTGGCGAAGGCCCTTCTCAACACCTGGAATGTATTCGCGCGGAACAGATCCACCAACAATTTTACTTTCGAATTCAAAACCTGATCCAGGAGGAAGAGGCTCAAACTGAACTTTAATACGCGCAAACTGACCAGAACCACCGGACTGCTTTTTATGAGTGTAATCGATCTCACAAACGCGGGTGATGGTTTCACGGTAAGCAACCTGCGGCGCACCAACGTTCGCTTCGACTTTGAATTCACGACGCATACGGTCAACAATGATATCGAGGTGAAGTTCACCCATACCCTTGATGACGGTCTGGCCACTTTCATTGTCAGAGGAAACGCGGAAAGAAGGATCTTCCTGAGCCAAACGGTTCAGAGCCAAGCCCATCTTTTCCTGGTCAGCCTTGGTTTTTGGTTCAACCGCAACTTCGATCACCGGCTCTGGGAATTCCATACGCTCGAGAATGATCGGCTTGAGGTTGTCACAAAGCGTATCACCCGTTGTCGTGTCCTTCAGACCGGCAATAGCAACGATGTCGCCTGCACGGGCCTCTTTCACGTCTTCACGGCTGTTCGCATGCATCTGAAGCATACGACCAATACGTTCGCGCTTGCCCTTAACGGAGTTCGTGATCTGGGTGCCTGTTGTGAAGGTACCGGAATAAACACGAACAAACGTCAGGGAACCAACAAAGGGGTCGGTCATGATCTTGAAAGCAAGACCAGCAGCCGGTGCATCATCTGCAGTCGGGCGCGTGTCTTCTTTTTCCGTATCCGGGTGAACCCCTTCAACGTCCTTAATGTCCAGTGGGGACGGCAGGAAATCGATCACAGCGTCAAGCAAAGGCTGAACGCCTTTGTTTTTGAAAGCTGTACCGTTAAGAACCGGAACAAAGTCCAGACCGATTGTACCCTTACGGATACAACGCTTCAGGGTTTCCATATCTGGCTCATTACCTTCCAGATAGGCTTCCATGACGGCTTCGTCCTGCTCAACAGCAAGCTCAATCATCTTTTCACGATATTCAAGAGCCATGTCCATCATGTCCGCAGGAATCTCTTCCTCGTCATACTGGGCACCCATGCTCTCGTCGTTCCAGACAATCGCCTTCATTTTCAGAAGATCGACTACACCGCGATATTCAGCTTCAGAACCGATAGGCAGCTGAAGAACCATCGGCACAGCAGCAAGACGACTAACCATCATCTTGACGCAACGATAGAAATCAGCACCTGTACGGTCCATCTTGTTGACAAAACACATACGAGGTACGTGATACTTGTCAGCCTGACGCCATACAGTCTCGGACTGCGGCTCAACACCAGCAACAGAGTCAAATACAG
The DNA here is from genome assembly GCF_000374005.1 of Kiloniella laminariae DSM 19542. Lineage (GTDB taxonomy): Bacteria > Pseudomonadota > Alphaproteobacteria > Kiloniellales > Kiloniellaceae > Kiloniella > Kiloniella laminariae. Next base: position 2,088 of record NZ_KB893145.1, read on the forward strand.
TTACCGCACCATCAAGAACACGCAGGGAACGCTCAACTTCAATTGTGAAGTCAACGTGTCCAGGCGTATCAATGATGTTGATACGGTTTTCTTTCCAGAAACAAGTCGTCGCGGCGGAGGTGATAGTGATACCACGCTCCTGCTCCTGTTCCATCCAGTCCATAGTCGCATTACCGTCATGAACCTCACCAATTTTGTGAGATACACCCGTGTAAAACAGAATACGTTCTGTGGTTGTGGTCTTGCCGGCATCAATGTGTGCCATGATACCAATATTACGATACCGCTCAAGCGGGGTCGTCCGTGACATAACGATGACCTCTTTAAATTACCAGCGGTAGTGTGAAAAGGCCTTGTTAGCCTCTGCCATGCGATGCGTGTCTTCACGCTTCTTCACAGCAGCACCCCGGTTGTTAGCGGCATCCATCAGCTCATTGGCAAGACGATCAACCATTGTGGTTTCAGAGCGCTTGCGCGCAGCAGCAATCAACCAACGGATGGCAAGCGCTTGCGCGCGGTCAGAGCGAACTTCAACAGGGACCTGGTAAGTTGCACCACCAACACGGCGGGAGCGAACTTCGAGGTCCGGACGAACATTACCCAATGCATCGTGAAAAACAGAGACAGTTTCTTCTGTCTTGTTACGCTCGGCAATGCGATCCAACGCACCGTAAACGATCTTTTCAGCAACACCCTTTTTGCCGTCAAGCATTAGGCAGTTCATGAATTTACTAAGCGTGACATCCCCGAACTTTGGATCAGGGAGGATCTCACGCTTCTCAGCTCTATGGCGACGAGACATGGTCGTTCCTTCGACTTACTTCGGACGCTTCGCGCCGTATTTCGAACGGCGTTGGCGACGATCTTTAACTCCCTGGGTGTCGAGGGTACCACGGATTACGTGATAACGGACACCGGGCAAATCCTTCACACGACCGCCGCGAATCATCACGACAGAGTGTTCCTGAAGGTTATGGCCTTCACCGGGAATGTAACTGGTAACTTCGAAACCGTTGGTAAGGCGCACACGTGCGACTTTACGGAGAGCGGAGTTAGGCTTTTTTGGCGTCGTGGTATAAACACGAGTACATACACCACGCTTTTGTGGGCATGCTTCGAGCGCCGGTACTTTGTTCCGAACAACCGGCGATTTGCGCGGTTTACGGATCAACTGGTTAATTGTAGGCATCAGGCAATCCTTAAAGCCAATAAAACAGAATTAGTTGCCACGCGATCGGATAATATCGTCCCGCGGACATCTCATCCTGTGTAACAGCTAGAAAACTAGGGTTTCGAGTCCTTTTCCCAAGCCAAATGGCAGGAGTCAGTTTCCCGAAAGTGGGCGCATACTATTGTCGCGACCTTCAACCGTCAAGTCTTGCTATAAAAATTTAACGGTTCCCACGAATTTCCGGGTCAGATCCGTGATATTTTGCGGATCTGACCCGGTATTGATTTAATCAACAGACCGGGAAGCAGATATTACTCTGCCGGAGCCTGTTCGCTGGCGAGGCTCGAATCGATTGCCTCATAAGCGGCGGCATCCTGAGACGCTACAATTTTCTCGTCCTGTTCAGCAGCGATTTTCTTCATGCGCTGCATCATAGCACCAGTACCTGCAGGTATCAGTCGGCCAACGATTACGTTCTCTTTCAGACCGATCAGCGTATCCATTTTACCATGGGTCGCCGCTTCGGTCAGAACGCGTGTTGTCTCCTGGAACGAAGCCGCGGAAATAAAGGAGCGTGTCTGCAGACTGGCTTTTGTAATCCCCTGGAGGATCGGACGACCAGCAGCCGGACGGCCACCTTCTTTAATCGCTTTTTCGTTCTCTTCGACAAATTCTTCACGATCTGCAGTTTCGCCAACCAGATAGGTTGTGTCACCACCATCGAGAATTTCGATCTTCTGCAACATCTGGCGGATGATCACTTCGATATGCTTATCGTTGATCTTCACACCCTGCAGTCGATAGACGCTCTGGATTTCGTTGATCAGGTAATCGGCAAGTGCCTCAACCCCGAGAACATCCAGAATATCATGCGGTACCTTGCTACCATCCATCAGCAGATCGCCGACTTCAACGAGGTCTCCCTCCTGGACAGCCAGGTGTTTGCCTTTTGGCAGCAGATATTCGCGTGGCTCAACGCCCTCTTCTTCCGAACGGACGACGATACGACGTTTTGCCTTGTAGTCTTTACCAAACTCGACACGACCAGCGATTTCAGAAATCACGGCATAGTCTTTTGGCTTACGGGCTTCAAACAGCTCGGCAACACGTGGCAGACCACCGGTAATATCACGGGTTTTAGAACCTTCACGCGGGATACGAGCAAGTACGTCACCAGCTCTTACCTTTGTACCAGGCTCAACTGAGAGGATCGCACCGACAGACATGAAGTAACGGGCTTCCATGTCATTATCGAGCATGATGATCTCACCGCTGTCGTCACGCAGTGTAATACGCGGCTTGAGATCAGCACCCTTCTGGGCCTGTTTCCACTCGACAACCTGACGGCTTGAAATCCCTGTGGTGTCATCCATGACTTCACGCATGGAAACGCCTTCAATCAGGTCAACAAAGCTGGCAACACCTTCTTTTTCCGAAATAATCGGAATAGTGTAGGGATCCCACTCAGCCAGTTTCTGACCTTTCTTACAGACATCCCCCTCGTCAAGCAGAAGCTTGGTACCATACTGCAGACGGTGACGGGCACGCTCACGGTTGTTCTTGTCACGGATAACCAGTTCCTGGCTACGACCCATAACAATTGGCAGACCATCAGAGTTCATCACAACACTACGGTTTTTAATATGAACCGTACCATCAAGAGACGCTTCGATGGAAGACTGCTCGGAACCACCCTGCGCCGCACCACCAATGTGGAAGGTACGCATGGTCAGCTGTGTACCAGGTTCACCGATGGACTGTGCAGCAATAACGCCGACGGCCTCACCTGTGTAAACCCGGGTACCGCGTGACAGATCACGACCGTAACACTGGGCACAAACACCGGTTTTGGCTTTACACATCAAAGGAGAACGAACCTGGATCGTATCAAGACCAGCACGATCGATTTCATCGAGATGCTCTTCAGAAATGATATCACCAGCAGCGACGATAACCTGTTTTGTCAGCGGGCTGACGATATCCGCGATTGTCGAACGACCGAGCAGACGCTCGCTCAGGGAAGCAATAACTTCACCACCGTCAATAACCGCAGAAATATTCATGCCAACATCAGTACCACAATCATCTTCGAAGATGATCGCATCCTGGGCAACGTCAACCAGACGACGGGTCAGATAACCAGAGTTCGCCGTTTTCAACGCCGTATCAGCCAGACCTTTACGAGCACCGTGGGTAGAGTTGAAGTACTCTAGAACCGTCAGGCCTTCTTTAAAGTTCGAGATAATCGGCGTTTCAATGATTGAACCATCCGGCTTGGCCATCAGACCACGCATACCGGCCAGCTGCTTGATCTGTGCAGCAGAACCACGCGCACCGGAGTGTGCCATCATGTAAACAGAGTTAACATCACGACCTTTTGCAGCAGAGATAACCTTCATCATCTCGTCGGCAACGCGGTCAGAACACTGAGCCCAGATATCGACAACCTTGTTGTACTTCTCACCACGGGTGATCAGACCATCAAGATACTGCTGTTCAAATTCCTTAACCTGTGCCTGAGCTTCTTCGATCAGCTCGATCTTGGCTTCGGGAATCTGCATATCGTCCTTACCGAACGAAATACCGGCTCGACAAGCGTGGCTGAAACCAAGCTTCATGATCCGGTCACAGAAGATCACAGTCTCTTTCTGACCACAGTGACGATACACCATGTCAATGACATCAGAAACTTCGCGCTTGGTCAGCAGACGGTTCATCATGCTGAACGGAAGTTTTGGATGTTTCGGGAAGAGTTCGGCAAGTTTCATACGACCAGGAGTCGTCTCAACCAGCTTGGCAACAGGTTTGTTGTCCGCATCTACCGTGTGATAACGGGCAGTGATCTTGGTATGCAGGGAAATAACCTTGCTCTGCAACGCGTGATCAATCTCGGCCATATCACCGAAAGCCATGCCCTCGCCCGGCTCGTTTTCCATCATCATAGACAGATAATAGATCCCGAGAACAATATCCTGTGAAGGAACGATAATCGGCTTGCCGTTCGCAGGTGACAGGATGTTGTTGGTCGACATCATCAACACACGGGCTTCAAGCTGTGCTTCCAGGGAAAGCGGTACGTGTACCGCCATCTGATCGCCGTCAAAATCAGCGTTGAAAGCCGTACAGACCAGCGGGTGAAGCTGAATGGCTTTACCTTCGATCAGCGTTGGCTCGAATGCCTGGATACCAAGGCGGTGAAGTGTCGGCGCACGGTTCAGCATGACCGGGTGCTCGCGGATAACTTCCTCGAGAATGTCCCAGACTTCCGAACGGGCTTTTTCCACCATGCGCTTAGCAGCCTTGATGGTCGAAGCAAGCCCGTAGAGCTCGAGCTTGGAATAGATAAACGGCTTGAACAGCTCAAGCGCCATCTTCTTCGGCAGACCACACTGATGCAGTTTCAGCTCTGGACCAACCACGATCACGGAACGGCCGGAATAATCCACACGTTTACCGAGAAGGTTCTGACGGAAACGACCCTGTTTCCCCTTGAGCATGTCAGAAAGGGATTTCAGAGGACGTTTGTTGGCACCAGTGATAACACGGCCACGACGGCCATTATCAAACAGCGCATCAACAGATTCCTGCAGCATACGCTTTTCGTTACGTACGATGATATCAGGAGCACGCAGTTCAATCAGGCGCTTCAGACGGTTGTTACGGTTGATCACGCGGCGGTAAAGATCGTTCAGATCAGAGGTCGCGAAACGACCACCATCCAAAGGAACCAACGGACGCAATTCTGGCGGGATCACAGGAACGACATCCAGGATCATCCACTCGGGACGCGAACCGGATTCAAGGAAAGCCTCGACAATCTTCAGGCGTTTGACCAGTTTCTTGCGTTTGGCTTCAGAGTTGGTATCACGCAGTTCCTGACGGATCTCGGTCTTCTCTTCTTCCAGATCCAGGCTGGAGAGAATATCCTTGATCGCTTCCGCACCGATCTTGGCGGTAAAAGCGTCTTCGCCGTACTCGTCCTGCGCATCCATGAACTCTTCTTCGCTGAGCAGCTGATGCTGCTTCATCGGCGTAAGACCGGGTTCAACCACAACGAAGTTTTCGAAGTAGAGAATACGTTCGAGATCCTTCAAAGGCATATCAACCAGCAGGCCGATACGGCTTGGAAGAGATTTCAGGAACCAGATATGAGCAACCGGGCTGGCCAGCTCGATATGTCCCATACGTTCGCGGCGTACCTTGGAAAGCGTGACTTCAACACCACACTTCTCACAGATAATACCGCGGTATTTCATGCGCTTGTACTTACCGCACAGGCATTCGTAGTCCTTGATAGGTCCAAAAATGCGCGCACAGAACAAACNATCGCGCTCAGGCTTGAAAGTACGATAGTTGATGGTTTCAGGCTTCTTGATTTCGCCAAATGACCATGACCGGATACGCTCAGGGCTCGCAATTGAAATGCGGATCTGATCAAAAGTCTGTGGACCAGAAGTCTGACCGAAAAGATTCATCAACTCGTTGGACATCGGTGTCTCCCGACTAAATTCTATTCTCTAACCTTTAACGTCGATAACAGGGGCCCGAAGGCCCCCGCCATCAAGCATCGCTTTGCGTCAGTTCCACATTCAGACCAAGGGAACGAAGCTCCTTGACCAAAACGTTAAAGGACTCAGGAATACCTGCCTCGAAATTCTCGTCACCCTTGACGATCGCTTCATAGACCTTGGTACGACCGGATACGTCATCTGACTTAACGGTCAACATTTCCTGCAGGGTATAAGCAGCACCATAAGCTTCAAGTGCCCAGACCTCCATCTCCCCGAAACGCTGTCCACCGAACTGGGCTTTACCCCCCAGAGGCTGCTGCGTAACAAGCGAGTATGGACCGATTGAACGGGCGTGGATCTTGTCATCAACCAGGTGATGAAGCTTGAGCATATAGATGTAGCCAACCGTAACGTTACGATCGAACTGCTCACCCGTACGTCCATCGATCAGACGAACCTGACCGGAACTGTCCAGGCCAGCCTTGTTGAGCATGTCAACAACGTCTTTTTCCTTGGCACCATCGAAAACAGGTGTCGCAATCGGCACGCCGTTTCTCAAGTTATGACCCAGCTCATCCAGAGCGGCTTCGTCCATGTTGACGATGTCTTCATTGTAGACTTCCTCACCATAGACATCGAGCAGCTTGGATTTGAGGTTGTCATAGTTACCGCTGCGACGGGAGTCGACAACGATATCACCGATCTGGTGTCCCAGACCACGACAAGCCCAACCCAGATGGGTTTCAAGGATCTGACCCACGTTCATACGTGAAGGCACACCAAGCGGGTTCAACACGATATCAACAGGCGTACCATCTTCGGTATAAGGCATGTCTTCAACCGGCATAATGCGGGAGATAACACCCTTGTTTCCGTGACGACCAGCCATTTTATCACCAGGCTGAAGCTTGCGCTTCACCGCAACGAAGACTTTGACCATCTTCATCACACCAGGCAACAACTCATCACCGCGTTGAAGCTTTTCGACCTTGTCTTCAAAACGTTTGGTCAGCTCGACAATCGAATCTTCGAACTGCTTGTTCAGGGCTTCAATACCAGCCTGTGCAGTATCATCTTCGACTGAAATCTGGCGCCACTGACCCTGGGTGTAATCCCCGAGCAGTGCGGCGTCAACCTTGCCGCCAGTAGGCATTCCTTTTGGACCGCTTACCACGACATGACCTTCAAGAACCTCTTTCAGGCGGTCGTAGAAGCTGCGCTCGAGAATGCCACGTTCATCATCACGGTCTTTTGCAAGATGTTCGATTTCAAGACGCTCAATCGCCAGCTCACGTTCATCTTTCTCAACACCACGGCGCGAGAAGACACGAACGTCAACAACGGTTCCAACACCCCCAGGCGGTACACGCAAGGAAGTATCACGAACGTCAGAGGCTTTCTCGCCAAAGATCGCACGAAGAAGTTTTTCTTCAGGCGTCATTGGTGATTCACCCTTTGGCGTTACCTTACCAACAAGAATGTCGCCAGGGTTAACTTCCGCCCCGATGTAGACCATACCGGCTTCATCAAGGTTACGTAGGGCGTCTTCACCAACGTTTGGAATATCACGGGTAATTTCTTCCTGACCAAGCTTGGTATCACGGGCCATGACTTCGTATTCCTCGATGTGGATCGAGGTGAAGACGTCATCGCGTACGATACGTTCGGAGATCAGGATGGAATCCTCATAGTTGTAACCATTCCATGGCATAAAGGCCACGAGCACGTTACGACCAAGAGCCAGCTCACCCATATCAGTAGATGGGCCGTCCGCCATGATATCACCACGGTCAACCAGATCGCCAACTTTCACAAGCGGCCGCTGGTTGATACAGGTGTTCTGGTTGGAACGCTGGAACTTCTGAAGATTGTAGATATCAACAGCCCCCTCGCCCATTGTCATGTCGTCACGGACACGAACAACGATACGGGTTGCGTCAACCTGGTCCACAATACCACCGCGACGGGCCGTAATGGCCACACCGGAATCCTGAGCCACACGTGGCTCCATTCCGGTACCCACGAAAGGCGCTTCGGCTTTCAGCAGAGGAACAGCCTGACGCTGCATGTTTGATCCCATAAGCGCGCGGTTCGCGTCATCGTTCTCAAGGAACGGGATCAGGGCCGCAGCAACAGATACCAGCTGCTTTGGCGATACATCAATCAGGTTGATTTCTTCACTGCGGGTAACGAAATAGTCCCCGTTCTTGCGACAGGAGATCAGTTCGTCAACAAAAGTATTGTTTTCGTTCAGCGCAGCGTTGGCCTCCGCAATCGTGTAGCGGCCCTCTTCCATCGCGCTGAGATAAACAACGTCATCGGTAACAACGCCGTCTTTAACTTTACGATAAGGGCTTTCGATAAAGCCATAAGGGTTCACACGGGCGTAGGTCGCCAGTGAGTTGATCAGACCAATGTTCGGACCTTCCGGTGTTTCAATCGGGCAGATACGACCATAGTGCGTGGCGTGAACGTCACGCACTTCAAAGCCTGCACGCTCACGGGTCAGACCACCAGGGCCCAAGGCAGAAAGACGACGCTTGTGCGTAATTTCTGACAGCGGGTTGGTCTGATCCATAAACTGGGACAGCTGGGAAGAGCCGAAGAATTCACGTACAGCTGCGGCAACCGGCTTCGCGTTGATCAGATCGTGCGGCATAACCGTGTCGATCTCGACAGAGCTCATCCGCTCCTTGATCGCACGTTCCATACGCAACAGACCAACACGGAACTGGTTTTCCATCAGCTCGCCAACAGAACGGACACGACGGTTACCAAGGTGATCGATATCATCGATCTCGCCTTTGCCGTCTTTCAGCTCACAAAGAATTTTCACAATCCGGAGAATATCTTCGCGACGCAGAGTACGCTGCTGATCATCAGTCTCGAAATCGAGACGGGCATTCATCTTCACACGACCAACCGATGACAGGTCATAGCGTTCGCCATCAAAGAAAAGGCCGTTAAACATGTTTTCGGCAGCTTCAAGGGTTGGCGGCTCGCCAGGACGCATCACACGATAGATGTCAATCAGGGCATCTTCGCGGGTTGCGTTCTTGTCGATAGAAAGTGTGTTGCGGATATAGGGACCAACATTGACATAATCGATACCGAGAATGGCGATGTCAGACATACCGGTTCCAACCAGGCTTGCCAGAAGCTCTTCGGTGATCTCTTCACCAGCTTCACAGATCACTTCACCATTATCCATGTTGATGTGATCATTGGCAATGTAGGCGCCAATCAGGTCGTCTTCAGGTACAAAGATCTCGCTCAGACCATCGTCAACCAGCTTGCGGATCTGACGCGGCGTCAGTTTGGTACCGGTCTCGGCAACGACTTTACCACTGACAGCATCGACAAGATCACTCGTCAGCTTCACACCCTTGAGGGCATCAGCATCAAAAGGCTTCTTCCAGCCTTTTGGCGTCTTGGAATAGACAACGGTGCTGTAGAAGTAATTCAGCAGGTCCTCGGGGGACATACCAGTCGCTTCCTGTGGCGCAAGTGCCTGACCGGCTTCAGCCAATTCAGCACGACGCTGCACAGTCTCTTCGTTATCAAGAGCAAGCAACAGGGTTGTCGCAGGCAGTTTACGGCGACGGTCAATACGCACATACGCCATATCCTTGGCATCAAACTCGAAGTCGAGCCAGGAACCGCGGTAAGGGATAACCCGCGCTGCAAACAGAAACTTGCCGGAAGAATGGGTTTTTCCACGGTCGTGGTCAAAGAACACGCCGGGGCTACGGTGCATCTGGGAAACGATCACACGCTCTGTGCCGTTTACAACAAAGGTGCCGTGGCGCGTCATCATAGGCAGGTCGCCCATGTATACGTCCTGCTCCTTGATGTCGCGAATAGAACGCGCACCAGTGTCTTCGTCTACGTCCCACACCACAAGTCGCAGTGTTACCTTGAGCGGTGCTGCAAAGGTAATGCCGCGTTGCTGGCACTCCTCGACATCGAATTTAGGTTGTTCCAGTTCATAGCGCAGAAACTGAAGTTCTGCCTTGTCAGCAAAGTCCTTGATCGAAAAAATCGACTCAAATACTTCCTGCAGGCCTGTCTTTTTGCGCTCAGAAGCAGGAACGCCTACCTGGAGGAACTGATCGTAAGAAGCTTTCTGGACCTCGATCAGGTTAGGCATAGTGCTCACTTCCGTGATACGCCCGAAGTCCTTGCGAATGCGCTTGCGACCCGTAAACGATCTCGCCATGTCAGTAACGTCCTCGTCCCATTGGGTGTTGGCGAAAGGGAATGCCCCTGACGCCAAATAAATATCTAAAAAATTTCTTGGCTCTCACCCCGAAACGGGACAATCACCAAGTCAGGAGGTGAAATTCACACCTTACCCCCGAAAGGCGCAGAAAACCGGCGCGGCAAACAGCGTAAGCTGCTTACCGGCCGGGTTTTCTGAAACTGTAGTGACACAGAACTCAAGATTACTTGAGTTCAACAGTTGCGCCAGCTTCTACCAGTTTAGCTTTAATTGCTTCAGCTTCGTCTTTGGAAACGCCGGCTTTAACAGTGCCAGGTGTACCTTCAACCAAGTCTTTAGCTTCTTTCAGGCCGAGACCTGTAATAGCGCGCACTTCTTTAATGACGTTGATTTTCTTTTCGCCAGCAGCGGTCAGAATAACGTCAAACTCAGTCTGAGCTTCAGCAGCAGGACCGGCATCGCCAGCAACAGCAGCAACAGCTACAGGAGCAGCAGCGGAAACGCCCCAGTGCTCTTCGAGTTTTTTAGAAAGTTCGGCAGCTTCGAGAACAGTCAGTTTGGACAGTTCTTCAACCAATTTATCAAGATCAGCCATTGTATTTTCCTCTAAGGCTTGAACAAAGAATATTTAACAAAACCGTTAAGCAGCTTTGCCTTGAGACGCGTAGGCACCAAATACGCGGGCCAGCTGGGCAGCAGGAGCTTGCGTAACACCAGCAACTTTCGTCGCAGGCGCCTGCAAGAGGCCAACCAGTTTACCGCGCAGTTCGTCGAGGGACGGCAGGCTGGCAAGAGCCTTGACGCCAGCAGCATCAAGAATCGTGTCACCCATTGCACCGCCGACGATAGTCAGCTTCTCGTTCTTCTTGGCGAACTCGACGCAGACTTTAGCCGCTGCAATCGGATCTACAGACGTAGCAATCGCTGTAGGGCCGACAAACATTGACCGCAGTGCCTCAAATTTCGTGCCTTCAAGAGCAATCTTCGCCAGCCGGTTTTTCGCAACTTTATAGCTAGCGCCACTATCCCTTGCGCCAGAGCGCAATTCGGAAACTTCAGAGACTGTCAGACCTGACTGCTGAGTAACAACAACCAGACCGGAGTCCACAAAGACTTCCTTCAGGAAAGCAACGAGCTCTTCTTTCTGTGTACGATCCACGGTAGCTCCGCTCGTTATGACCCTGACCAAAAACGGCAAGGATCGATTTGCACGAGAATCCCTCCATCACCAGAGAGATTCGGTTCGCCTGTCCTGGAAGTTCAAGCCTTACATAACCGGAGGACCCGGCATGCATTAACTCGCTTCCCGTCTATTGCAGGCCCCCAAAGGGCTTAAGTTCCGAGCAGGAACACCTACAGTCATGGACAGGTCGCAACAGAACTCAAAAAATTCTGTTGCAGGAACAGCGGAAGAACGTCTTCTCCCGCTNAGTGATGCCCTAATACACCAAAAATTTCCCTACGTACAGAGATTACTCTGCAGCGATAGAAGAAATTTCCAGTTTAACGCCAGGTCCCATCGTGGATGAGAGCGCAATGCGTTTAAGATATGTACCTTTAGCGCCGGTTGGACGGGCCTTGTTGATCGCATCCACGAAAGCGCGAACGTTCTCAATCAGCTGACCTTCATCGAAGCTCAACTTGCCGATACCAGCGTGAACAATACCGGCTTTCTCGGCGCGGAATTCAACCTGACCAGCTTTAACCGCTTCAACAGCACCTTTAACATCAGCAGTAACCGTGCCGAGTTTCGGGTTTGGCATCAGACCACGCGGGCCGAGAACCTTACCGAGACGACCAACGATTGCCATCATGTCCGGTGTTGCGATAACGCGATCAAAATTCATCTCGCCGCCCTGGATCTTTTCCATAAGATCTTCGGCACCAACGATTTCCGCACCAGCAGCCAGAGCTTCTTCAGCTTTGGCATCACGGGCGAAGACAGCAACGCGAACGCTTTTGCCTGTGCCGTGTGGCAGCGCAACAACACCACGAACATTCTGGTCTGCGTGACGTGGGTCAACACCCAGGTTCAGCGCAACTTCCAGAGTTTCGTCGAATTTTGTTTTGGCGCGCTCTTTGATGAGCTTTACAGCTTCTTCCAGTCCGAAAAGCTTGTCGCGATCGAGACCTTCGTAAGCATTGACAATACGTTTACCTTTTTTAGCCATGGTCTTAGCCCTTCACTTCCAGGCCCATGGAGCGTGCAGTACCCATAATGATATGGCTTGCAGCATCCAGGTCGTTAGCATTCAGGTCAGCCATTTTGGTCTGTGCGATTTCACGGACCTGGTCCATGGAAACAGAACCAACAAAGCCCTTGCCCGGTGTCTGGCTACCCTTGGGCAGGCCAGCAGCTTTTTTCAGGAAAAAGCTGGCAGGAGGCGTTTTGGTGACAAAAGTGAATGAGCGGTCACTATAAGCAGTGATCACAACTGGAGTAGGCGTGCCTTTTTCCACGTCACCTGTTGCAGCATTGAATGCCTTACAGAATTCCATGATGTTCAGACCACGCTGACCAAGCGCTGGACCTACTGGCGGTGATGGATTAGCAGCACCGGCAGGGATCTCAAGCTTGATATAGCCTGCGATTTTCTTTGCCATTGATTTACCCTCTTTTCAATTGGGTGCGCGGTATGGCTATGGCGGGCCCACCGCACGAGAACGGCCGCTGATGCGGCCGCTTAACGAAAAACCGTAAATATTTTACTGCTTTTCGACCTGGTTGTACTCCAGCTCAACCGGCGTGGAACGACCAAAGATCGAAACAGCAACCTTGAGGCGGGCCTTTTCCTCGTCCACATCCTCAACGACACCGTTGAAGGATGCAAAAGGACCATCGCTGACGCGAACAGTCTCGCCAACCTCGAAAGTAACAGACGGACGCGGACGATCCACACCTTCTTGAACCTGCTGCAGCATCTGCTGCGCTTCGCGTTCAGAGATAGGCAAAGGCCGCCCCTTGCTGCCGAGGAAACCGGTAACCTTTGGCGTATCTTTCACCAGGTGCCAGCTCTCGTCGGTCAGGTGCATCTTGACCATAACATAGCCCGGGAAGAACTTGCGCTCACCAGCCACTTTCTGGCCACGGCGCATCTCAACGACTTCCTCAGTCGGAACGAGAACTTCCTCGAAACTTTCTTCCATATTCTTTTTGGCAGCCTGCTCACGAATAGCCTCGGCAACCTTTTTCTCAAATCCGGAATAAACGTGGATTACGTACCAGCGCGCAGCCATCAGTTTATCCTCCCAGACCCAAAACGAGTTTAACACCTTGATTCAAAAGCAGATCGACCAAAAAAAAGAAGGTCGCTGTCAGGGTTACCATGACAAACACCAGACCTGTGGTAACCAGGGTTTCTTTCCGCGTCGGCCAAGTCACTTTACTCAGTTCCTGGCGGAACTCTTTCACGAACTGACCGGGATTGGTCTTTGCCATTCCTAAAACGCCTTTAAACTTGGCACCCTCTTGCTGAGGATGAAACGTTACAAATACGATAGTCATACACCGCAAAGATTAAGTGCGGGTATCCGCAACAACAAGCCCTCATCTTGACAGGGCTTAGTGGCAGGAGAGGAGGGACTCGAACCCACAACCCCCGGTTTTGGAGACCGGTGCTCTACCAATTGAGCTACTCTCCTACAGGATCAGGTCATCACCAGTGACTCGGTCACATCGACCTGATCACGTTGACGACGGGGGGTTCTTTAGCAGGACACCCCGTCGCTATCAACGTTTTTTTTATATTATTTCGTGATACCGGAAACAACACCCGCACCAACAGTACGGCCACCTTCACGGATCGCGAAACGAAGACCGTCAGTCATCGCAATCGGAGCAATCAGTTCAACGTCCATGGTGATGTTATCACCAGGCATAACCATCTCCGTGCCTTCTGGAAGAGTAACAACGCCAGTCACGTCAGTTGTACGGAAGTAGAACTGTGGACGGTAGTTGGTGAAGAATGGTGTGTGACGACCACCTTCCTCTTTCGTCAGGATATAAGCTTCAGCTTTGAAGTTGGTGTGCGGGGTAATGGAACCTGGCTTNGCNAGAACCTGACCACGNTCAACATCATCACGGCCAACGCCACGAAGAAGGGCACCGATGTTATCACCAGCCTGGCCCTGATCGAGCAGCTTGCGGAACATCTCAACACCAGTACAGGTGCTTTTCTGCGTGTCACGGATACCAACGATCTCAACTTCTTCGCCAACCTTGACGATACCA